>NZ_AP027043.1:0-2643415 GCF_027924665.1 Flavobacterium sp. GSB-24 | reverse complement strand
ACAAATTAAAAGTATTACTGCAGCAAGGTTTTGCTCGTATTCTTGTTGATAATGAAATGGTTCGTCTGGATGAATTTACTCCTTCCGATCTTCATAAATTTGATAACAAAGATATACTGCTGGTTATTGATCGTATTATTGTAAAAGAAGAAGAGGAATTTTATAATCGACTTTCGGATGCCGTGCAAACGGCTTTTTTTGAAGGTAAAGGCATTTGTTATTTACAAGAACTCAATTCTGATAAAAGATTTTCTTATTCGAATAAATTTGAACTTGACGGAATCAATTTCTTAGAGCCAAATGTTCACTTATTCAGCTTTAACAATCCTTATGGAGCTTGTCCCGTTTGTGAAGGTTACGGAAATATTATTGGTATTGATGCCGATTTGGTTGTTCCAAATACTTCCTTATCAGTTTTTGAAAGCGCCATTTATCCCTGGCGAGGCGATAGCATGAGCTGGTATAAAGACGAATTGGTTAAACATGCATATAAGTTTGACTTCCCTATTCACAAACCTTATTTTCAACTTACCGAAGAACAGAAAGATTTAATCTGGACAGGAAATCAATATTTTCAAGGGCTTAATGATTTCTTCAGAGAATTAGAAGAGAAGAATTATAAAATTCAAAACCGTGTAATGTTATCGCGTTACCGTGGCAAAACAAAATGCCATGTTTGTAAAGGAAAACGCTTGCGCGAAGAAGCATCTTACGTAAAAATTAACGGAAAAACAGTTTCTGATTTAGTTGATTTGCCAATAAAACATTTGGTTACTTTCTTTAAAAACATCGAATTAAATGTTTACGAACAGCAGATTGCAAAACGTTTAATGGTTGAAATTAATAATCGTTTGTCATTCTTAACCGAAGTCGGATTAGATTATCTTACTTTAAACCGAAATTCAGCAACACTTTCTGGTGGTGAATCGCAGCGAATTAATCTTGCAACTTCACTAGGAAGCAGCTTAGTTGGATCTATGTATATTTTAGATGAACCAAGTATTGGTCTTCATCCTAAAGATTCTGAACGTCTTATAAAAGTTTTACTTTCTCTTCGCGATTTAGGAAACACCGTGATTGTAGTGGAGCACGATGAAGACATTATGAAAGCGGCTGATATGATTATTGATATTGGTCCCGAAGCTGGAACTTTTGGAGGAAATCTTGTGGCACAGGGAACTTATGATGAAATTTTAAAATCTGAATCGTTAACCGCTAAATATCTCAACGGAGATTTAGAAATTTCTGTCCCTAAGAAAAGAAGGAAGTTTAAAAATCATATTGACATTGTTGGAGCGCGCGAAAACAATTTAAAAAACATCAATGTTACTTTTCCTTTAGATGTATTAACTGTTGTTACAGGAGTTTCTGGAAGTGGAAAAAGTACTTTGATCAAAAAGATTTTGTTTCCGGCAATGCAGAAAAAACTAGAAAGCGCTTCTGAAAAAGCTGGTCAATTTACTGAGCTTACAGGTTCGTTTTCTCAAATCAAACATATCGAATATGTAGACCAGAATCCGATTGGGAGAAGTTCACGTTCAAATCCTGTAACGTATATTAAAGCTTATGATGATATTCGAGATTTATATGCAAAAGAGAAATTATCTAAAATAAGAGGATATCAGGCCAAACATTTTTCTTTTAATGTTGATGGAGGCCGATGCGAAACTTGTAAAGGAGAAGGCTCTATAAACGTCGAAATGGTGTTTATGGCTGATGTTTCATTACCATGTGAAACTTGTGGCGGAAAACGATTCAAAAAAGAAATCTTAGAAGTTACTTTTGATAATCAAAACATCAATGATATTCTAACCATGACTATTGATGATGCAATTGCTTTTTTCGAAAAAAATAAACAATCTAAAATTACGCAGAAATTACAGCCGCTGCAAGATGTTGGTTTAGGATATGTACAATTAGGGCAATCTTCTTCTACTCTTTCTGGCGGTGAAGCACAACGTATCAAATTAGCTTCTTTTTTAGTAAAAGGAGCAACAAAGGATAAGGCATTATTTGTTTTTGATGAACCAACTACTGGTCTTCATTTTCATGACATTAAAAAACTTTTAGCTTCGTTTGATGCCTTAATTGATAAAGGACATTCTATTATTGTAATCGAGCATAATCTTGACCTAATTAAATGTGCCGATTGGATTTTGGATTTAGGTCCTGAAGGTGGAGAAAATGGCGGTTACCTTCTTGCTTCTGGAACACCAGAAGATATAGTAAAAGTAAAAGAATCAGTTACTGGAGTTTATCTAAAAGATAAATTATAGGAGAAATATTTCCTAAAAATAATGAAGCCATAAATACAGTTGATTAAGTTGTATTTATGGCTTTTATTTTTTGTTTTTTTTCAATGCTAAGCTACTAAACATCTTTCCTCAAAAGGAAATCCGTCTTCATCAATAGCTACTAAAATCTTTTTTTGTTTTGAAGCCTCGATTGTAAGATATAGCCAAGCAAATGACCATAGTCCAAGAGTCAAACAAAAAATCATGAAATTTAAACTGTGGTTAACCACTTTACCTCCTTTAGATAAAACTGCGAAAAGCAATTTATCATTTCTTTCTTCCAGCGTAAATCCATTATGAACTTTATTTGATATCATATTAGAAAATACCTGCATGCTTTGTTCTTGGCTGAGATGATTGTCTTTCATAATTATTAATACTACAATTAATTCTAATACTTTATTTGTAATTTCTTGCAAAATTATTGAATTCTAAAAAAATAAAAAAATACCTACATTTCATCATTTTGTTAGAAAAAAAACTGCAATTGCATGAAAGTAATGCTAAACTTTCATGATAAAGTTAATTTTTATTAAATTAATTACAAAATATTCAAGTGTTAAAATTTAAAAATTAATCACTCGTTTTCAATTAATTAACTTTATGCATCAAAAACAATGAAGTAAGAATTTATTTCATAATCCTTTACATGAGGTCTTACATTCGTGAAATGCCTTTATAGAAGGAAATGATATGAAGCATCTGATTTTTTCTATCCAAAAACAAAAAAGAAAGAATATACTGATATTAATCATTAAGACGACCTCTTATTCTTTGATAAAATCAATATAAAAATGGTATTAGATTTTAATTCCTATCTTTTTAAAAATTGTATCAATTACATTATTGATATCTGGAGAGATTTTAAATTTATAATTCAGATACACATATACAATCGTTACCAAAATAGATTTTAGGGCAATGCTTATTAACTGGAAAAAAGGAAACTCCCAGAAATAAAATACTAAAAACAATGCGAAAGTTAAAAGTATCGAATAAATTGTCTCTTTGGTAAAAGGATAAAGATGAAGTTTTTTAACCACAAAAAGTAGTTTTGCTAAGCTATATAAAGTAATAGACAAAAGGGTTGCAAAAGCAGAACCGAAAATTCCGAAAATAGGAATAAAAATCATATTTAAAACTATGGTCAGAACAACCAACATTAATCCTAAATATAAAACCATTCTGTAATATTTTGTATTGAATATGATGGCATTATTGTTTCCTAAAATCAAATCAAAATATTTTGAAAGACCAATCATAAATACAACTGCAATTCCGCCGCTGTATTCCTTTGGAACTAATTCGTACAATTGATTAATATTAACAAAAATACATAGCATTACAAATCCGCCGACCATTTGCAGATTTATAGATGTCTTTTTATAAAGCTGGTTTAATTCATCGTGTTTGTTTTCGTGCATCAATTTAGCCGTAATTGGATAAACGATTTGGTGCATCGCACGGCTTGGAACCGAAATTACCAAAGCAATGTAAGTTGCCACAGAATAAAATGCAATGTTATCGATAATCATATATTGATTCAATATCATTTTATCTCCGTCTAATAGTAAATTAGCGACACTTCCCGACAAAATAATATAAAATGTATAGACGAGTATATCTTTTGTGTTTTTTGGTCTAGCAATCTGAAAATGCGGTTTTTTTACACTAAAAGCATAAAACATGGTAACTAAAAATGCTAATAAATATAATACTGCAGTTGCATATACAAATCCTTCAACACTGAGTACATTATAGTAAACCGCTATCAATAAGAATAAGGAAAACAATCGTAAACCAATTTCCTTAATAAAATTTCCAAAAACAGAATGCATATGAACACGTGCCCAAGCATAAAAAATTTCGAAATACGCCATAGTCAATCCGATAAACGGGATCAACCATACGTAAGTTTTTACAATTGCATTCTTTTTTGACAAAAAGAACAAAATTTCATCATAGAAACAAAGTCCAATTAATAAGAGCGGAATTATTAATAGAATCGGAAACAAAACCGTAAAAGATAAAAATTGAGATTTTTCTTCCTCGGTTTTGTATTGAGAATAAAACTTTACTAATGTATTTTGCATTCCAATAGCAAACAAAGGCATTATAACATTTGCACTTGAAGTTATATAGTTAGTTAAACCATAAAAGGTTGCCCCAAGGAAAATTGGATATAAATAAAGTGTATTAATGGCTCCGATGCCAAAGCCAATATATGTAATTACAGTATTTTTAAAAGACTGATTTAAGACAATACCCATGTTTGGATTTCTGAATTTAGATTTATAGATTTTAGATTTTTACAATCTATGATTTACTAATCAGCTGTGCTAACTGTTTGGTTAAATTTTTTCTGGAATATTGCTGTAAACCAATTCCGTGTGCTTGCAATTTCCCTTCCAAAAACTGATTAAAAAAGTCCAAAATTACACTTTTTAACTTCGCTTTTTCAGAATAATCAAAAAATACTCCTGTATTGGTCTGCGTCACAATATCTGCAAAGTCAGAACCTTGCGGTCCGATAGCGATAATTGGACGATTTGAAACCATGTATTCGAATAATTTTCCCGGAATAATGCTTTTAGTATCTTCAGAATTAATCTCTATTAAAAGTAAAACCTGAGATTTTCTTTGATGTGCAACTGCTTCCTGATGCGAGACATAACCCAGTAAATTTAAATAATCATTTAATTGACGGTCTTTTATTGCGTCTAGCACTTCCTGGCTTACCGCACCAATAAGTTTGATTTCTAAATGTGATTTAAACTCTGGAACTTCTTTTAACAACTCAACCAAAACCTCCCACAAAAATGGCGGATTTCTGTCTGATAAAAAAGAACCTATATGAGCTAAACTAAATTTACTATCTAAATTCTGTTTTTCGACAGTTTCGACATCATAACCATTTGTAATTACTGTAATTGGCTTGTTGGTAATAGCCTCAAACTCTGTTTTTGTGGTTTTGCTTGTTACAATAATTTCATCAGCAGAATTAAGGACTTTATGCTCTAAACTTTTATGCTTTTTTTCAGCGTAAGAAGATAAACGAAGGGCTTTATGATAACCAATCGTTGTCCAGGGATCACGAAAATCGGCAAACCATTTTACTTTTAATTTCTGCTGTAATTCTAAACCAATTAAATGTAAACTATGTGGCGGACCAGAAGTTACAATGGTATCGATATTATTCTCCTGAATGTATTTTTCAAGATAAGACACTGATGGTTTTACCCAAAAAACGCGGGCATCTGGAATAAAAAGATTTCCTCGAACCCAGAGAAAGGTCTTATCTAAAAATGTCTGTTTTTTCTTTTGCGGAAAGATACCAGAACTAATTTTTTTAGTTTTATTTTTTGAAAAAACAGAAGCCAATTGGTATGGCTCCCATATTTTATTCTTTAGAACAATTACTTTGTCTGATATTTCACTGACCAAACCTTCGTCAACAATTGGATATGTAGGGTTTTCTGGAACATAAACTATTGGCTGCACATCAAATTCTGGTAAATATTTCACAAATTTCAACCAGCGTTGCACACCAGGTCCACCAGCGGGCGGAAAGTAATAGGTAATTATTAAGAGCTTTTTTTGTTCCATTTAGGATTTATTCAGTTCCACAGAGATTCACAAAGTATTCGCTAAGTGTCACAAAGATTTTAAATTATTTTTGAGTATCTCCGCTATTACTTTTTGAATCTTTACGAAATTTTTCAAAATAAATTCCTCCAGCTAAAAGCAGTAACATTCCAATTGAACTAATCAAAGTAATTGTTCCTCCAGTTTTAATAACTTGAGGTTCAAATTTAAACTCTATAGTATGTTTTCCTTGAGGAATTTCCATTGCTCTTAAAACATAATCTACAGGAAAATGATCTGTCAATTTACCATCTACATAAGCATTCCAGCCATTTTTATAGTACATCTCAGAGAATACAGCTAAACCATCTCCTTTATTTTCAGATTTGTATTTGATGTAATTTGGCTTATAGGTAACTACTTTTATTGTTCCTGTTGTATCCCAAGCTTTCTTTAAACGAGCATTTTTAAATTTACCTTCGTGTTCATGAACATTAAAAACTGCTACTTTTTTAGTATTTAAACTATTTAGCGCTTTCATAACATCGTCTGGTTTGTTTACCAATTTTACAGAACCTACAAACCAAGCGTTTCCGTTAGCATCTGGATTTTGAGTCGGAATCTGGTTTCCTTCTTTATCCACTTGAATTACATACTTAACATTTAGCATATTAAGCACTTCTAAATTATTTTTAGCAATTTGGTAATCATACAACTGCTGCATTCTCCTAGGTCTTACGGCACTGTATCCTCCAATTGTTTTATGGAAATATGAAGATCTTCCTTGTAATTGCCCTTGAAGATCAAACACACGGTAAATTGATGTATCTTTTAAAATTTGAGAATCGGCAGGTGTTTCTTGAAAAGGCGCAGCAATTTGAACTGGGCTAACAAAATCTTTAGCCGAAACATATTTTTTGTCCACAAAAAACAAATCGAAAACCATCACAATTCCAACTATTATTAAAGTTGTTGTCTGTGAAAATTTATTTTTAATAAACATCCAAAGAATTACAAAAGTAACTACGATTAAAAATCCAGATCTTAATAAATCTGCGTAATACATTGTCATTCTGTCTTCTTTCAGCGCATCAACAAATTCTGGTCCGTAGCTTTCTAAGAAATATTGGTCGCTTGCTCCAGTAAAATGGAAAAAACCTTTAGCAATTAGCAAAATAACTAGAATTCCTAAACCAAAAACTCCTGTTTGAACTAATGCTTTTTGTTGCAATTTCGGTTCATCTTTAGCTTTAAAAAAGGATTGTAATCCCATAACAGCCAAAACAGGAAAACACAGCTCTAATATGACTTGAATAGAAGAAACAGCTCTAAACTTATCGTACATTGGAACATACTCTATGAAAAAATTTGTCAGTAATGAGAAATTTTTTCCCCAAGAAAGTACGAGTGTAAATAAAGCTCCTGCTAAAAACACGTATTTGATTTTTCGTTCGTCAATAAACAACGCTAAAACTGCCAAAAAGAACACTACTGCTCCAATATAGGCTGGTGCAGAAACTATTGGCTGATCGCCCCAGTAAGTAGGCATTGCTGAAACAAAATCTTGTGCTTGACTGGCTGGTACGCCTTTTTCCAGCATGAATTCATACATGCGGCTGTCTGTACCGACATTTTCATGGCTTGAACCTCCAAAAATACGAGGAGCAATTAAATTCAAACTTTCCGCAATACCATAACTATATTCTGTAATATAATCCGTTGTCATTGACGCAGTGGTTTCGTTTTTAGATCCGTCTGGATTAAAAGTCAACTCACTTTTATCTCTGATACTGTATTTTGCGTATTCGCTAGTTGCTAATAAATTTCCTGCATTGGCTCCAATTGCAATAATCCCCGCAACAATCAAAGTAGCAATTGAAATTAAAAGCGGCTTATATTCTTTATTTTTTATGAAATCAAAAGCAAAATAACCTGAAAGTATCAATAAGAAAATCAATAAATAATAGGTCATTTGGAAGTGGTTGGCATTAATTTCTAATGCCACTGCAAACATGGTGAGCAAACCTCCCCAGACATATTTTTTCTGAAAGACGAGTGTAAAACCAGCAATTACCAAAGGCATATACGCAATAGCGTGAGCTTTAGCATTGTGTCCAACTCCTAAAATAATGATTAAATACGTAGAAAAACCAAACGCAATGGCTCCAATAAAAGCTTTTAAAGGATCGGTTTTTAAAACCAATAACAAACCATAAAAACCAAGAAAATATAAAAATAAATAATCTGCAGGACGTGGCAGAAAACGCAGTACATCATCTATCTTTCCAACAAAATCATTTGGATAATTTGCTCCAAGCTGATAAGTAGGCATACCACCAAAAGCTGAATTTGTCCAATAAGGTTCAGCATTTTCCACAGCTCTAAAGTCATTTTGCTCCTTTGCCATTCCGGTATATTGAGCAATATCAGATTGGAAAATTTGTTTTCCTTGCAGAACTGGATAAAAATAAATTAATGATACAAGGATAAAGCCCAGTACAACAAGGGCGTGCGGATAGAACTTATTTACTATTTTCAATTTTGGCTGGTTTGGGTTAAAATGATCCTAAATTTTCAGGACACAAATCTAATCTATTTCTTCGTAATCAACATACTCTCCCACTTTTTTGGTTTCACGCGGGTTTTTAGCATTTGCAGTATTAATAATTATTTCGTCTTTAGTATTGTTATTATTATTCTGCCAAGTATTGCTTTGATATTGCTGTTGTCTCTGAAAATTTTGACTTGCGTTTTCAACAGCCTTTTTTACCAATACTGGTAAAAAGATTCTAGCTAAGAATTTAAAAATGTAATAAAAGGCAATAATGCCAATAATTAATCTTAAACCTGAAAATGATGCTTCTTGCATAACTGTAAAATTTTTTCCAAAATTAATAAATCCGTTGTTTAAAAATAAAATATGAATCTTAAATAAATAATAAAATATGTACATTTGATATGCGTTATTATATTTTAATCCAAAAAAAATTATATGTTCAAAATTAAAAACTTACTTGCCCCGGTACTTTTTTTTATTCCACAATTGTTTTTTGCACAATATACTGATGTCATCAACTCAAATCGCCCAGGCGAAACTATGTCCGCATACGGTGTTGGAAAATCAGTAATCCAAGCCGAATTAGGAGTTTACGGCATCAAGGAAAAACATGATCTATTAAATTATGATGCCAGCGGTTTTGGAACCGACTTTTCTCTTAGATACGGTGCTTTTTTTGAACAATTAGAATTTGTTCTTGATGTTCAATATCAAATGGAAAATTTTGACACTCCATTTACCAGCTACAAAAAAAATAATTTCAGGCAGACTGTCTTAGGTGCCAAATATCTTATTTACGATCCTTACAAAAATAAAAGAGAAGTAAACATCTACAGCTATAAAGCCAATCATAGTTTTAATTGGCGTGAGTTAATCCCGGCAGTTTCTATATTTGCAGGAGCAAATTTTGTTGGGGCTGATAATCCATATTATTTCTCTCCTGATGGAGCGATTTCCCCAAAAGTTTCTTTGATTACCCAAAACTTATTTGGAGGAGGAAAATGGGTTTTTGTAACCAATATTATTGCTGATTATATTGGAACTGATTATCCAAGTTATGGATATGTATTAACTTTGACACACGGATTTAACGAAAAATGGTCTGGTTTTGTTGAAAATCAAGGCTATAAAAGTGATTTTTACAGCGATGCAATTGTTCGAGGCGGAGCTGCTTATCTTCTTTCTCCAAACATGCAGGTTGATGCCTCTATAAGTACTAACTTTAAGAATACACCGTCTGTTTTATATGGAGGAGTGGGAATATCATGGCGTTATGATGGATGGTACAAAGATAAACAAGCATTAAATAAAGCTCAGGAAAAAGCAAAGAAGAATCCTGAAAATGAAAAAAATGTGGATTACCAAGAAAAAGAAAGAAGACGTAAAGCTAAATACGAATAAAATAATAACACAACTCACTAAAAGAGACTCTCAATACCACTTGAATGATTACAATTAAAGAAGCCAAAAGCAAAAAAGAATTAACCGAATACATTAAATTTCCTTTCTCATTATACAAGGATAATCCGTATTGGGTACCACCAATTATTGCAGACGAATTGGAATCTTTTGATAAAACCAAAAATCCAGCTTTTGACAATGCTGAAGCTTATTTTTATTTGGCTTACAAAGACAATAAAATTGTTGGTCGTATCACTGCTATTATCAATTGGTCTGAAGTTAACAATCAGCATAAGAGAAAAGTACGTTTCGGCTGGTTTGATGTAATTGATGATATTGAAGTAACAAAAGCTTTGCTTGAAAAGGTTTTTGAATTAGGAAGAAGTCATAATTTAGAACATGCAGAAGGCCCAATGGGGTTTTCTAATCTCGACAAGGTTGGCCTTCTGACAGAAGGTTACGATCAAGTAGGAACAATGATTACCTGGTACAATCATCCTTATTATGTAACTCATTTAGAGCAATTAGGTTTTCAAGTTGAGAAACAATATATCGAGAGTATATTTCCTTTTTCGAATGTAAAACCGGAGTTTTTCTTAAAAGCACAGGCTTTAATTAAAAAACGTTACGAACTGCGAGCACTTAATTTTACTAAGACAAAAGACATTATGCCTCACGTAGACAAAATGTTTGATTTGTTTAATGAAACATATGCCAACCTTGCATCGTTTGTAGCAATTTCAGACGTTCAAAAAGAATATTTTAAAAAGAAATATATCAGTTTTATCAATCCGGAATATATCAAATTCGTTGTTGACAAAGATGACAATTTAGTGGCCTTTAGTATTGTAATGCCAAGTTTTACAGAAGCGTTACAAAAAATAAAAGGTAAATTATTTCCGTTTGGTTTTTTACAATTATTGAAAGCCAAAAAGCATAGTAAAGATGTTGTTTTTTACCTAATCGGAGTTCATCCTGATTATCAAAACAAGGGGGTAACGGCAATTATTTTTGATGAATATTATAAAACATTTTCAGAAAAAGGAATTCGTAATTGTATTAGAACTCCAGAGTTATTAGAGAACAATGCGATTCATTTGCTTTGGAAAAACTTTGATCCAGTTATTCACTGTCAGAGAAAGACTTATTTGAAGAATCTTTAATTAGTTTTCAGTCGCAGTTTTAAGTGTTCAGTTTAGCACAATATGGTTTTAGATAAGTATTCAATAAAAATTTGTGAAGAATGTAAAAGTGAATTTTACGAAAAATCATCTCAAATGAAGAATTTATGTCCTGAATGTGCTCATCAATTGTATGGTTATAAAAATTGTAAACACGAATTTAATAATCATCGTTGCTCAAAGTGTTATTGGAACGGAAATTCGAGCGATTATATAGACAAACTTAAGACTAAAGACTAATCCTAATTACAATAAAAAAAATCCATTCGCCCCCAAACGAATGGATTTTTACATTAAAGCACTCTTGTTTACTTACTCTACTTTACAATCTACTTTTGTCAATGTATTTTTTGCGTCAAATTTTAATTTTGATTTATCTTTAAAAGAAACTTTATCGTTTGCTGTTATTACATCGCCGTATCCTTCAATAAAAGCACCATCTTTTTGTAAAAAAGCAACCTCTCTAACAGATGAAACTCCTTCAGAACTAAAGGTATAATCGGCAATTAAAGTATCGCCTTTCATATTACCTATCAATGTTCCTTCATTTTTATCTTTTCCTACTAAGTTGTAGCTTAGTTTCCCGTTTACTTCTTGATGTGAGTTTACATTAAAACTCATTTCAATAATACTTCCATTAGCTCTCCACGCATAGCATTGATCACCAGCTGGTTCTACAATCTCTGCTTCTTTTGGCGGGCTTGGTGCTATTTGTACTGGCTCTGTCGTTGTAGTTTCTTTTTTACAAGATACAAGAACCGTCAAAATAAGGGTTGTTAGTATTAATACTTTTTTCATAATTGTTATTTTTATTTTGTGATTATGATATAAAGTTACCTTAAAATAAAAAAAATCCATTCGCATAACGAATGGATTTTTTACATAATTCCCACCTAAGGAAATTCTATTTCTGGTAATTACGAAACGTCTACAGTCGTACGTTCAGCAATTTCTTTATAAGTTCCGTTTACCAATTTCTCACGAATTGCTTCGAAAGCAGTTAACGTTTCTTCAATATCAGCAAGTGTATGAGAAGCTGTTGGAATCATTCTTAACAAAATAATTCCTTTTGGAATAACTGGATAAACAACAATAGAGAGGAAAATACCGTAGTTTTCTCTTAAATCGTTTACCATTACCATTGCTTCAGGAATACTTCCTTCTAGGTAAACTGGTGTAATACAAGTGTTTGTATCTCCAATATTAAATCCTTTTTCTTTAAGACCGCTTTGTAATGCATTTACATTTTCCCAAAGTTTATCTTTAATTTCAGAAGAATTACGCAATAATTCTAAACGTTTCAAAGAACCAAGTGTCTGGATCATTGGTAACGCTTTTGCAAACATTTGAGAACGTAAATTGTATTTTAAATAATCAATAACTGTTTTATCAGCCGCTACAAAAGCACCGATATTAGCCATAGATTTTGCAAAAGTAGAGAAGTAAACATCAATATCGTCTTGAACTCCCTGCTCCTCACCTGCTCCAGCACCTGTTTTACCAAGTGTACCAAAACCGTGTGCATCATCTACCAATAAACGGAAATTGTATTTTTGCTTTAAGGCAACAATTTCTTTTAGTTTTCCTTGCTGTCCACGCATTCCAAAAACACCTTCGGTAATAAATAAAATACCTCCGCCTGTTTCTTCGGCCATTTTAGTAGCACGCTGCAAGTTTTTCTCCATACTTTCAAGATCATTGTGTTTGTATGTGAAACGCTTACCCATGTGCAAACGAACACCATCAATGATACAAGCATGTGAATCAACGTCATAAACAATGATATCATTTTTAGTAACCAAAGCATCAATGATAGAAACCATTCCTTGGTAACCAAAATTCAATAAATAAGCAGATTCTTTCATTACAAAAGCAGCCAATTCATTTTCTAATTGTTCGTGGTACGTAGTGTGTCCAGACATCATACGAGCTCCCATCGGATAAGCCGCACCAAACTGAGCTGCTGCATCTGTATCTGCCTTACGAACTTCTGGATGATTTGCTAGACCTAAATAATCATTTAAACTCCAGTTTAAAATATTTTTTCCATGAAATGTCATTCTAGGACCCAACTCTCCTTCTAACTTTGGGAAAACATAATAGCCCTCTGCTTGAGAAGCCCATTTTCCTAAAGGTCCCTTATTGTCCTGAATTCTTTCGAATAAATCTTTTACCATAATATAGTGTAGTAATTTTTTTAACTTAATCAGCGAGCAAAAATAATCATTATTATTCTAAAATTCAGAGTGTCATTTATTTTTATTTAAAATTTTCTGCGGTAAGATTTTAACAAGATTTAACCTCAAAATCACTTATACAGATTTCATAAGAACTAATTCCGTAAAAAGATTCAGGAATAGCTTACTCTACAATTAGTACACCTTTCATCATAGCCACATGGCCAGGGAAAGAGCAAATATATTTGTATGTTCCTTTCTTATCAATTGTAAATTCGATTGTGTCTTCTTCTCCGCCTCCTAACAATTTAGTGTGAGCAATAATCGAAGCTTTTTCAGATTCAGGGATATAATCAGTCGCCGCTGCATCATTCGCTTTAAGCGCAAAAGCAGCTTCATCTGTTCCTTCTTTCAATATTACTAAATTATGTCCCATTGCCTCTTTTGGAATTTTTCCAACATGCTTTAAAGTCAATTTAATTGGTTTTCCGGCAACAGCATGTAATTCATTTGTGTTGAACTGCATTTGGTCATTTCCTTCAATAATTAATACATTTTCTTCTGTTGATGTTACTGGTGCCGCTTCTCCTTCTGTTGATGATTCACTTTTTTCAGTCTGGTCAGCTGGAGTTGTTTCTTTTTTTCCACAAGAAGTTATTACTAAAAATCCCATTAGGATCATTATTGAAAATTTTGTTTTTGTATTCATTTTAAGATAATTTATAAATGTTATTGTTTGTATTCAATATATTATTCCGAGCGGAGTTCTTTTAAAGGTTTATTCTTTATAAAATTAAAGTTCTAATTCTCTGCTCACACTCTTTAAAAGCATGAATTTTTCAATTAAAACCAACACAAATATAGATAGACATAAAACAAAAGACAACCGTATCTTTAATTCATTTTTAACTCTACAAACATTATTTATAATGAAAATAATTAGTGTTAATAAAATCACTAATTCATCATTCGATTCTTATAAAAACCAATTTTAATTTTAACTTTGAGAATCCTTAATTTTCTAATATTGAAATAATGCCTTTAAGCAACTCAAAAGATTTAAAACTGGCTGTTCTTATTGATGCGGACAATGTGCCTTACAGCAATGTAAAAGGTATGATGGAAGAAATCGCAAAGCTGGGAACTCCAACCACTAAAAGGATTTATGCCGATTGGACAAAACCAAATGCTAACGGATGGAAAGGTGTTTTATTAGAACATGCCATCACTCCTATTCAGCAATATAGTTATACAGTTGGTAAAAACTCTTCAGATTCAGCATTGATTATTGATGCTATGGATCTTTTATATTCAGGAAAGTTAGACGGTTTCTGCATTGTTTCGAGTGACAGCGATTTTACGCGTCTGGCAATTCGTTTGCGAGAATCCGGAATGAAAGTAATTGGTATTGGCGAAAAGAAAACTCCAAGTTCGTTTATTGTTGCCTGCGACAGATTTATCTACATTGAAGTTTTGGACGGTGCAATTCAGAAGAAAAAACCAAAAACTCATGCTGCTGCCGACACTAAAAAGCCAGTTGAGAAACCAGCTGAAAAAGCACTCCATAAAGTTGACAAACAAACTATAGAACTTATAGAAGCTACAATCGAAGATCTTGAAGATGATGACGGATGGGCATTTTTAGGAGATGTAGGAAACTTGGTTGTGAAGAAAAAACCTGAATTTGACCCTAGAAATTATGGCTACTCTAAGCTTACGCCAATGTTGAAGTCATTAACAGATATTCTGGAGATTGATGAAAGAGAATCTGACAAAAAAGGAATCAAACACGTTTATGTGCGTTTACGATTCAATTAATTACCCGCATTTATTACCTATTTAATTTTTTAAAAACATGAGAAAGAAATTCTTTATTTACGGATTCTTATTGTTTCTAATTGTTGCAGCAATTTACTATTATACCGGCCGAGGCTATTTACTCGTTTTTATTATTCCTATTTTATTGATTATTGGAGCTTATAACGCTTCTCAAAAAAAACATGCTATTTTAAGGAATTTCCCTGTTCTGGGTTATTTCAGATATTTATTTGAAATGATTGCACCAGAGATTCAGCAGTATTTTATTGAAAGATCTACAGATGGAAAACCTTTCTCTAGAAATCAGCGCTCTTTAGTTTATCAAAGAGCTAAAAATATTGATTCTAGCACTCCTTTTGGAACGCAGTTAAACTTAAATACTGAGAACTACGAAGGAATCAAACATTCTATTTTCCCAGCACAAGTAAACGAAGAATTACCTCGAGTATTAGTTGGTGGAAAAGATTGCAAACAGCCTTATTCGGCTTCTTTATTTAATGTTTCTGCTATGAGTTTTGGTTCTTTGAGCGAACATGCAGTTCGTGCCATAAATATTGGTGCTAAAAAAGGAAATTTCTACCAAAATACAGGCGAAGGAGGATTAACAGAATTTCATCTTGCTGGCGGCGGCGATATTACCTGGCAGATTGGCACAGGATACTTTGGATGCCGTGACGCAGAAGGAAATTTTAGTCCTGAGAAATTCTCAGAAAAAGCGAATCTTCCGAATGTAAAAATGATCGAAATTAAACTTTCGCAAGGTGCAAAACCAGGTCACGGAGGTGTTCTTCCTGCTGCTAAAAACACCGAACAAATTGCTAAGATTAGAGGTGTTGTACCGCATACCATGATTCTATCGCCTCCAGGCCATCATGCTTTTTCTAATGCAAAAGGATTAATTCATTTCATCAAACAATTACGTGATTTATCTAATGGAAAACCAATCGGATTTAAATTGTGTATTGGAAACACAGCCGAGTTTGAAGCTATCTGCCAAGAAATGATTGCCGAAGATATTTACCCCGACTTTATCACAGTTGACGGTGCAGAAGGCGGTACTGGCGCCGCACCACTTGAATTTGCAGATGGAGTTGGAATGCCTTTTGAACCAGCATTAATTTTCGTGAACAAAACTCTGGTTCGTTTAGGAATTCGTGATAAAATGCGAATTATTGGTAGCGGAAAAATAATCTCTGGTTATTCTATTCTACATGCCGTAGCACTTGGAGCAGATATGTGTAACAGCGCCAGAGGATTTATGTTTTCTTTGGGCTGTATTCAGGCTTTACGTTGCCATAATAATGAATGCCCAACTGGAGTGGCAACTCAAAACAAAATGCTGATGAAAGGTTTGGTTGTGACGGATAAATCTGAGCGTGTATATCATTTCCATAAAAATACACTGCACTCTGCAAATGAACTTTTAGCAGCGGCAGGAAAGAAAAGTTTCGCCGATGTGGATATTAATATTTTTATGCGCGGTGACGAATTTGCTAGTTTATCCGATATGTATTTCCCGGATAATTTGAAAAACGTTACGCAATTCTCATAAATAACAAAGCCTCTTTAAAATACTAAAGAGGCTTTTTTTAATTCCATTATTTAAATTACAATTTTGCAGTTTCTTTACTTGGTTCTGCGGTTCCTTCTAATACCGCTAATTCTTGTTTGTCTACTACTTGCTGCGCCAAAATAGCATTATTATAAGCTAGGAAGTAAACATCAAAAGATACTCCTTCATTAACTAACTCAGTAGAAATCTGGTCATTTTTAATCATTTCTTTTAATAAATCAGGAAATGATTCTTTGTAGGCAATTCTGTTGGTATCCGTCTCTTCTAAATTCGTTTCAATTCTAATTTCGATTTTGTTGTCATTCAGAAAAGCTTTTGCTGTTGTACTTGTAATTCCGTTTCCTTTTATAGAAGAAGAATTATTATAAGTACTTACATGTTCCTGAATTTTTTGCTTGGTGTTTTTACAGCTAACTAAAAACAATGCAAAAGAGAGCGCGAATGCGATTTGGGTAATTTTTTTCATAAATTATTGGTTTT
This sequence comes from Flavobacterium sp. GSB-24, assembly GCF_027924665.1. NCBI lineage: Bacteria > Pseudomonadati > Bacteroidota > Flavobacteriia > Flavobacteriales > Flavobacteriaceae > Flavobacterium > Flavobacterium sp. GSB-24. The sequence goes on along the minus strand of NZ_AP027043.1, from coordinate 2,626,349 downwards.
ATAGTTATTTTTTTAACTCAAACATAATTAATTTATGATACAAAAACAATGTTTTATCAACAAAATACATTAGATAATTAATTGAATACAAATTAATTACCCTTTAAAAACAAAAAAAATGTAAGAATTCAAAAAGCTGTTTTTTGCTTTATTTGAAGTCTAATCATAAAAAAGTCTCTTTAATTTGTTATTTAAAGAGACTTTCATATGTAGGAAATTAAACTTTTTAAAGTACTGATTTTTTACTTCAAAAAATATTTAAGAGATTCGCTATTTAAGATTTCTTTTCCCAGAACCGTGTTGTCATTGGCTAAAAAGTAAACATCAAACTGAACTCCTTCTTCAATCAATTGTCTCGGAATCTGATCTTTGGCAATAAGTTTCTTTATTAATTTCACAAAAGCGATTCCTGTAGCTAATTTGTTTGCCTCATTTTGTTCTAAATCGGTTTCAAAACGCAGTTCAATTTTATTATCGTTTAGGTAACCTCGAGCTGTTGTTAATGTTACATGGTCGGCTCTAAAGCTTGGCGCAGTTTTATTATATTCCGTAACATATTCCTGAAGTTTTTGTTTGGTATTTTTACAGCTGGCAAGCATCAATACCATCATTATTGCAAATACAATTGGGCTTATTTTCTTCATGATATTTTATTTTAGTTTTTGAAGTCTTAATAATGCCTCAAGATAGTAATAATCTGCGTAATTTATAGAACAATCTATTTCACTTCCCGCAGGTTTATGACCTGTTGAATGCAATAAAAATGCTGAATTAACATCATGACTTTGATAATGCTCTGAAAGTGAAACAATCATCTTTTTGGCTTTTGCCAAATACTCTGTTTTCAAATTTTTATCTTTTGTATAAGAACTCAACTCTAAAAGCGCCGAAGAAACAATTGCTGCCGCAGAAGCATCTCTAGGTTCGTTAGGAATATTGGGCGCATTGAAATCCCAGTACGGAATTAAATCTTCTGTTGTTAATTTATCCAAATAAACACGAGCTAATTTATATGCGAAATCTAAAAATTTAGGATCTTTAGTTTCTCTATAAGTCATTGTAAATCCATAGATTGCCCAAGCCTGTCCGCGCGCCCACATACTGTCATCGCTGTAACCTTGAGCCGTTCTGCCTTTGATCTTTTTCCCAGTTTCAAAATCATAAATTACAACATGATAAGAAGTATTGTCTGGCCTAAAATGATTGGCCATTGTAGTTTCTGCGTGTTTAACGGCAATATCATAAAGTTTTTTGTTTCCTCCATTTTTTGAAGCCCAAAACAGAAGTTCCAAATTCATCATATTGTCAATAATCGTATTATGACCTCCCATTTTATTATGCGGCCAAGATTGGATTGTTCCTACTTTCGGATTAAAAAGTGTTGCCAGCGTATCTGCTGTTTTCAGTATAATTTGTTTGTACTCTGGATTTTTAGTCAATCGATATCCGTTTCCAAAACTATTAAAAACCTGAAAACCTAAATCATGGTCATTTGCTTTGCTTACAGATAAAGGCGTTAAAAAACGGGTGAATTTGTCGGCTTCTTTTTCCCATTTTTTGTCTTTTGTCGCTTCATACAAAAACCATAATTCGCCAGGCCAAAATCCGCTTGTCCAGTCTTTATAGTCAACAAATTTCCATTCTTTACTTCCGTTAGGAACTGTTCTCGGAGAAGTCCCGTCATTCGGAATCACTTTTAAAGTTTTAGAAGCCTGTGCTGCACAATATTCTAATTGCTTTTGAATATTAAATGATTTGTCTTTTTGAGAATAGCTTAGATTTCCGAAAAGAAATAAAGATAAAATCAGGGGAAAAAATTTTGAATTCATGTGGCTATTTTTGGTAGTAAATTAATTGAACTGATAAATTTATGAAATAAAGTCAATCAATTGAGGATTTGTATTTTTCGTTCCCTAAAAACGTACTTTAAGTCCACTTCTTTTCTCTTTTTCAAAGTTTTTAAACTTTGAAAAGAGAAAATCTTCAATATCTTGAAATAAAAGATTTAGTATAAATTTGCTCCTAACTAAGCATTACTAAACTTGAAATCCAGAGTCTATTACTTCATTATTTTCCTCAGCATTATTTTCCTTGGAATCCTTTCCAGAAAAATCTCTTTTATTCCCTTATGGATTGGCGATTTTTTGTATGCAGTTATGATTTACTTTTTGGTTCGAATTTTTCTTCCACTTAAAAAGGCTTTTTTAATTGCTTTACTTTCTCTCCTAATTTGTTACAGCATTGAGTTTCTACAATTGTATCAAGCAGAATGGATTGTTGAACTTAGAAAGACACTTTTTGGAAGGTATGTTTTAGGCCAGGGATTTTTATGGACTGATATTCTTGCTTATACTTTCGGAATTGCCTATGCTTTTCTTGTCGAAAAAATAGTTTTAAATTATATCAGTCAAAAGTCTGTGTGATTTTTTCAATATTTAAACTATTGGCCATCGCCATAAATATTTGATAATACGTTCCCTTATTATCATATAATTCATCATGAGTTCCTTTTTCGACACATCTACCTTTTTCTAAAACTATAATATTTGAGGCATCAATAATTTGAGAAATACTGTGCGAAATTATAATTACAGTTCTATCTTTTTTTATGGCGTCGAGAGACTTTTTTATTTGTTCTGTTGCAATCGCATCTAAACTCGCGGTTGGTTCATCTAAGAAAATTATGGGCGGATTTTTTAAAAACAATCTCGCAATCGCAATTCGCTGCTGCTGTCCGCCAGAAAGTAAATGCGCATCAGAATCATATCCTTTTGGCAATTGAATTACTTGTTCGTGAATATAGGCTTGTTTGGCAGCTTCGATAATTTCCTCTTTTGATGCTTCTGGCTTTCCGTACAAAATATTCTCTGCGATTGTACCTTTAAAAATATGGTTTTTCTGAAGCACCAAGCCAATATTTTTACGCAGGAAATCTGTATTATAATCTGCTAAATCAACTCCATCTAAAAAAATATGACCAGCCGAAGGCTGGTAAAATTTATCCAGCAAATTAATAACAGTACTTTTTCCCGCGCCGCTCAATCCGACCAAAGCTGTGGTCTCGTTTGGTTTTACCGTAAAATTAATATCACAAAGCGCCTGTGTTCCGTTTGGATACACAAAATCTACATTATTAACCTCTATTAATCCGTTAATTTTATCTGGAATAAAATCTCCGGTTGTTTCTATTTCCTGTTCTGATTCTAAAATATCAAAAAAGCCTTCAGAGTAAATAAGAGCATCGTTTACTTCATCGTAAATTCGGTGTAATTGTCTAATCGGAGACGAAACATTATTAAACAACATAATATGAAACATTATGGCGCCAATTGTCATCTGGTTGTTCAACACAAAATAAGCTGTCAATATAATGATAATCACTACTCCTATCTGCTCGACAAAACTTTTAACGCTTTCAAAAATAAAACTCGTTTTTCTGGTTGCTAATTGATTTTCGGTCATTTCATATTGAATCTTTTCGTGGCGTTCTGCTTCTGTCGATTCTCGAACAAAAGATTTAATGACCGTAATAGATTCAATTAAACTTATAATTCCGTTGTTTTTAGTTTCGCGGTAATTACGCATTCGTCTTCTAAATCCGCTTAATTTAGTTGCCTGCAATTGACTGATGTAAAAATAAATCGGAATAATACACAAACTCACCAAACCAACATAGACATTGGCATAAAACATTATCACCAATGCCACAAAAGCATTTGCAAATAATGGCAGAATATCAATAAAAAAGTTTTGGACCAATCGTGTTAAACTGCTAATACCGAGATCGATTCTGGTTTGAAGTTTCCCGCTTTCATTTTCATCAGAAGTATAAAATTCCATTCTATAACTTAGGATTTTTTCAACAATGGTTTGAGAAATATCACGGGTTATAAAAATACGGAGTTTTTCTCCGTAGAATTTTTGCCCAAACTGTACAACTGAATTAACCAATTCTTTAATTAACAACACAATACTAATAATACCTAATAAATGAAAGCCTTTAGAAAGCGGCTCGTGTGCGACCATTAAATTATTGATGGTATCGACAGTGTATTTTAGAATTAAAGCATTTACCTGAGCCGCAAATGAACCTAAAAACGTAAGCAGTAAAGTAGCAATTACCATTTTTCTGTAAGGCTTTACAAAAGGCATTATTTTTTTATAAAGAACCGATAACTGCATTTATTTTATTTTTTAGGTAACATATCAAATATAAGAATTCTAAATTTGTGTTGAAATCATTTAAACAGATAATTCTATGAAACTCGTTTTCGCTTCAAACAACAAAAATAAAATCGCAGAAATACAAAGTATGGTTCCTGAGAGCATTAAAATATTAAGTCTAGAAGATATTAACTGCCTTGAAGATATTCCTGAAACTGCGGAAACAATTGAAGGAAATGCTATTTTAAAAGCCGATTATGTAACTCAAAAATATGGTTATGATTGTTTTGCTGATGATACTGGCTTAGAAGTAACCGCATTAAATGGCGAACCTGGCGTTTATTCTGCGCGATATGCTGGCGAACAAAAAAATGCAGATGACAATATGAATAAGCTTTTAGAGGCATTAAAAAATGAAGAAAATCGCAGCGCCCAGTTCAAGACCGTTATTACTTTAAACCTTGGAGGAAAACAACATTTATTTACCGGAATTGCCAAAGGAACTATTACCTCAGATAAAATGGGAACAAATGGTTTTGGATATGATCCTATTTTTAAACCTGAAAATTTTGATGAAACCTTCGCTCAACTGCCATTAGAAGTAAAAAATAAAATAGGCCACCGCGGAAAAGCAGTTCAGCAACTAATTGATTTCCTGAGTGCCGCAAAATAATTGTTTCAAATACAACATTTTAAAGACTAAATTTTAGATTCCATGACGTGTTTTTTGTGTGTTTTCTGATTTTTTTATTAAAAATCATTTTAATAAAAATGTAACTTTTTGAAAATCAAATCATAACAAATACATAATTCTTGAATTACCATTAGTTTATCTGAATAATTAACAGTAATTTTGCACCCTATTTTAAATACATATATGAATAAATTTGAACAATTAGGATTGAATGAATCGTTACTGAAGGCGATTTTAGATCTAGGATTTGAAAATCCGTCAGAGGTACAGGAAAAGGCGATTCCCCTATTATTGGAAAAAGACACAGATATGGTTGCGTTGGCTCAGACAGGGACAGGGAAAACGGCAGCTTTCGGTTTTCCGCTAATTCAAAAAATTGATGCTGACAACAGAAACACACAAGCATTAGTTTTATCGCCAACACGAGAACTTTGTTTACAGATTACCAACGAACTTAAAAACTACTCAAAATACGAAAAAGGTATTAATGTGGTAGCAGTTTACGGCGGGGCTAGTATTACAGAGCAAGCTAGAGACATTAAAAGAGGAGCGCAGATTATCGTTGCAACTCCAGGAAGAATGCAAGACATGATTAATAGAGGTTTGGTTAACATTAAAAATATAGATTACTGTATTCTTGATGAGGCTGACGAAATGTTAAACATGGGATTCTATGAGGATATCGTATCTATTTTATCAGATACTCCAGACGAAAAAAGTACATGGTTGTTCTCTGCAACTATGCCGCAAGAGGTTGCTAGAATTGCAAAACAATTCATGAGTGACCCAGTTGAAATTACTGTTGGAGCCAAAAACTCAGGTTCTGCAACAGTTTCTCATGAATTTTACTTAGTAAATGCTCGTGACCGTTATGAAGCTTTGAAACGTTTAGCTGATGCTAATCCAGATATTTTCTCTGTAGTTTTCTGTCGTACAAAAAGAGACACACAAGCTATTGCTGAAAAATTAATCGAAGACGGATACAGTGCTGCTGCTTTACACGGAGATTTATCTCAAGCACAGCGTGATGGTGTAATGAAATCTTTCCGCGGAAGACAAATTCAGATGCTTGTTGCTACTGACGTTGCTGCGCGTGGTATTGACGTTGATAACGTAACACACGTTGTAAACTACCAATTACCTGATGAAATTGAAACTTACAACCACCGTTCTGGTCGTACTGGTAGAGCTGGAAAATTAGGAACTTCTATTGTAATTGTTACAAAAAGTGAGTTGCGTAAAATTTCTTCTATCGAAAGAATCATCAAACAAAAGTTTGAAGAAAAAACTATTCCATCTGGAATTGAAATCTGCGAAATCCAATTATTGCACTTAGCAAATAAAATTAAAGATACTGAGGTTGATCACGAAATTGACAACTATTTACCAGCAATTAACAATGTTCTTGAAGATTTATCTAAAGAAGAATTGATTAAGAAAATGGTTTCTGTAGAATTTAACCGTTTCATTACTTATTACAAAAAGAACAGAGATATTTCTGCTCAATCTGGAGAAAGACGCGAAAGAGGAGATTCTGAACCAAGAGAATTCAATAATAACGGAGCAGTTCGTTATTTTGTAAACATCGGTTCTAGAGACAATTTTGACTGGATGTCATTAAAAGATTACTTAAAAGAAACATTAGATTTAGGTCGTGATGATATCTTTAAAGTTGATGTAAAAGAAGGTTTCTCTTTCTTTAACACTGATCCACAGCATACTGACAAAGTAATGGATGTTTTAAACAACGTACAATTAGAAGGTCGTCGTATCAATGTTGAGATCTCTAAAAATGACGGAGGCGGAAGACGCGACCACAACAATCGTGGCGGCGGAAGAAGTTCTGGACCAAGAAGAGAAGGAAACTTTGCTCCAAGACGTGAAGGTTCTGGAGGCGGATTTAGAAGCGACAGAAATTCTTCAAGAGACGGAGGATCTAGAGAAGGTGGTTTTAGAAGCGACAGAAATTCATCTGCTCCAAGAAGAGAAGGTGGTTTTAGAAGTTCTGCTCCAAGAAACGAAAATGGTTCTTCAGAAAGAGCTCCAAGACGTTCTGAAAACTTTGGCGACAGCCCAAGACCAAGAAGATCTAGAAGAGATTAATACTTTAACATCTCAAAATACAAAATCCCAAATTCCAGACATAATTGGAATTTGGGATTTTTTTATATTAAGAATCTTACTCTCTATGAATGAGTTTTGTAATTACTAAAGCAAGACTGCTTCCTTTGTTAATTTTCTTATAATTAAATTCCAAGACTGCAAAATATTTAATCCCGATTTACTACTTTTAGAGCTTTAAATCAGGATATGAAATATTTCGCAGTTTTCTTTTTTATTCTTCTAGCTAACATTGGTTTTGCGCAAGATACGCAGCCAACTGTTCCTCAAAGAGTTTCAGGTTATATTATTAATGACAACAGTAAACAACCTCTTGCCGGTGTAAACGTTATTAACACTAACAAAGTTCGTGGTGCAAAATCTGACGAAAAAGGATATTTTGAAATTGATGTTCAGGTTAATGACACACTTCACTTTTCTATTCTAGGGTTTCAATCTCTAAGAATTAGAGTTACAAATGACTGGATAAAAAATAAAGTAACCCGTATTCAGCTTACTGAAAAAGCAATTGCTTTAGAGGAGGTTATCATTGCTCCGTTTACTTTAACAGGATATCTTGAAATTGATTCTAAATTAATTCCAACAAAAGAAAACTATCGTTACAGCATTTCTGGACTTACACAAGGTTATGAAGCAGGAGAATATGCTCCAAATGCATTTGGTAAGGTACTAGGATCGATTTTTAACCCCGCGGATATGCTCTATAATTTCTTTGGAAAAAACGGTAAAGAACTCAAGAAGCTAAAGGAAATGAAGAAAGATGATACGGTACGAACACTTCTGGAATCTAAATACGACCGCGAAACAGTTGCCGTGTTATTAGGAGTCAGCAAAGACGAGATTCCTGAAATCATGCACAGATGTAACTATTCTGATTCTTTTATACAAACCGCAAATGATCTTCAGATTATGGATGCCATTAGCGCTTGTTATGAGCAGTATAAAGTATTAAAACGTAATTAAGAATCTCCTTCATAAGGAAAATATTTAAATCCTCAATTCTAAAATTGAGGATTTTTTTTGGCGTTTAAGTTTTTAAAAGCTTTACATTTACTAAAACACCATCAAAATCAATAAATTATGTCAAAGGGTCAAGATGCTAAAAAAACAGCAAAAAAAGAACCGTTAAAAACGGCTAAAGAAAAGAAAGAAGAAAAAAGAGAAAAGAAAAATACTCCTAAGAGAGATTAAGTTTTTTAGTCGCAGTTTACAGTCACAGTTTACAGTTTTCTTAGAAACTGAAATTAACTGTGACTGAATACCGTGACTGAAAACTATTTAACTGGAATATTCGAAAGAATTTCTAGTACAAATTTCCAATATTTTTGAGCTGAAGAAATACTAGCTCTTTCGTCTGGAGAGTGTGCTCCATGAATTGTTGGGCCAAAAGAAATCATATCCATATCTGGATAATTTGTTCCTAAAATTCCGCATTCTAAACCAGCGTGGCAAGCTACAACCTTAGGCTGTTCTCCATTTTGCTTTTCGTAGATTTCTTTTAAAACTTCTAATATTTCAGAATTAACATTTGGAGTCCATCCTGGGTAAGAGCCAGAAAGTTCAACTTCGCATCCTACTAATTCAAAAGCAGAACGTAAAGAATTTGCTAAATCAAATTTTGAAGATTCAACAGAAGAACGCGTTAAACATCCAATCGAAATTTCTCCGTCTTTAATAATTACTCGCGCGATATTATTTGAAGTTTCAACCAAATCTGCCATATCAGCGCTCATTTTGTAAACGCCATTATGTGCGGCGTAAATCGCTCTGATGATTCCTTCCTGAACCCCTAAATCCATTACTTTTTCAGGTAATTCTCCTTTTACAATTTCAATTGATAAGTTTGGCTCAGTTGTTTTGTATTCAGCTTTGATGTCAGAAATAATTTCCTGCATATCATACACATAAGCTTCATCAAACATTTGAGAAATAATTACTTTAGCAACACTTTCTCTCGGAATTGCATTTCTTAAACTTCCACCGTTTACTTCAACAATCTGTAAACCGAAGTTTTCAAATCCATCAAATAATAAACGATTCATTATTTTATTAGCATTCCCTAAACCTTTATGAATATCCATTCCTGAATGTCCTCCGTTTAGTCCTTTTACTGTAATTGTGTAACCAACAGAGCCTTCTGGAACTTCTTCTTCATGATACGTTCTTGTAGCCGTAACGTCAATTCCTCCTGCACATCCGATATCAATTTCATCGTCTTCTTCGGTATCTAAATTCAATAAAATCTGACCTTGAAGAATTCCGCCTTTTAGGTTTAGCGCACCAGTCATTCCTGTTTCTTCATCAATTGTAAACAAAGCTTCAATTGCTGGATGCGGAATATCTTTACTTTCTAAAATTGCCATAATTGTAGCTACTCCCAATCCGTTATCTGCACCTAGAGTTGTGCCGCGAGCGCGAACCCAGTCTCCATCAACATACATATCAATTCCCTGCGTATCGAAATCAAAAACTGTATCTGCATTTTTTTGGTGAACCATATCCAAATGCCCCTGCATTACAATAGCTTTGCGATTTTCCATTCCTGGTGTAGCCGGCTTTCTGATGATTACGTTTCTAATTTCATCTTCGAAAGTCTCTAAACCTAAATTGTTTCCAAAGTTTTTCATAAACTCAATTACGCGCTCTTCTTTTTTTGAAGGACGAGGAACGGCATTTAAATCTGCAAATTTATTCCAAAGTGCTTTTGGCTCCAGATTTCTTACTTCTTGACTCATTATATTTTGTTTGATGTTTAACAATTAAGAGCTTCAAAGTTACAAAGTTTAAATGCTTTTTTCGATACAAATTATAGGATATTAATCCAGAAATCTTTTCCCTTTTTATGCCACATAGTGGCATTTCGTTGGTAATAAAATAAAACAAGGAGCTATCATGCTTTCCTATGGGAACGCTTGGCTTCAATATGCATAAATTCTCTACCAATCAATTGTGCCTGACGGCAGATTTAAATACCAATATTTAAAAGTTTTTATATTATAATTCATTTATAGATTGATAAAATTTCAAAAAAATAAACTCAACTTCTATTTAATTATTATTTTTATAAAAAACCTAAACCGTGAGATCAAAATACATTTTACCTATATTTCTTCTTGTTCAAATTATCTTTTTAAGAATCCTCGCCTTCTTTCCAGACTTTGTTGAAGGTTTTTACAGTAACAATTTATTTGTTAGAATTTCTCATTTTTTAAGGATAGCACTAGGAAAAGTTCCATTTTCTATTGGAGATTGTATTTATGCTTTTCTAATTTTAGGTATAATTGGCTGGTTTTGGAAAATCCGTAAAACATGGAGAACAGATTGGAAAGATCATCTTTTAAAGATATTAAGCAAAATTTCTGTTTTTTACTTTTTCTTTCATCTTCTTTGGGCGTTCAATTATTATAGAGAGCCTCTTTTCGAAAAAATGGAAATCAAGAGAGAGTATACAGATGCTGATCTTTTAGCTTTTACGAAAAGATTAATTACAAAAACGAATGAAATTCAGTTTGCAATTACTAAAAATGACACAGCAAAAATTGTTTTTCCTTACTCTCAAAAAGAATCGTTTAAAATGATTTTAAACGGTTATGACAATTTAGCGAAGGAACATCCTTATTTTAAATATGAAATTTTAAGCGTTAAGAAATCCCTATTCAGTACACCATTGACTTATATGGGTTTTGGCGGTTATTTGAATCCGTTTACCAATGAGGCTCAGATCAATTATTTACTGCCAATGTACACTTTTCCTCAAACTACGGCGCACGAAATGGCGCATCAAATTGGTTTTGCCAGTGAAAGTGAATGTAATTTTATAGGTTTTTTAGCTTCCGCTAAAAATGATAATCTTTATTATCAGTATGCTGGATATAGTTTTACATTGAATTATTGTTTAGGAATCTGGAAGTTTAAAAACGAGAAAGTTTTTAATCAATTAAAGAAATCTGTACATATTGGTATCTTAAAAAATTATAAGGAAAGTCAAGATTTTCACAAAAAGTACGATACTTTTCTTGATGAAGGATTTTATTTTCTTTACGATAATTTCTTAAAATCAAACAACCAAAAAGATGGTATGGACAGTTACAGCAAATTCATTGACTTGGCAATTAATTATTATAAAACCAGAAAACTTTGATTCAACTGTAACAAAAATGATTTCATAACTACTAATACTTTTATGAGCGAAAATCTAGAACAGTCATTTGTTGCGCAATTGCAGGCAAATCAGAATATAATCCACAAGATTTGTAGATTATATACTGCTGGAGAAGATGCTCATAAAGATTTATTTCAGGAAATTACCATTCAGCTCTGGAAGGCTTATCCAAAATTTAGAGGCGACAGTAAATTTTCGACTTGGACTTATCGCGTGGCTTTGAACACCGCGATTACATTATACCGCAAAACCAAAAGAACTATTTCTACCGTAGATTATGAAAACCACCAGCATTTTGTAAAAGATGTTGACTACAATTACGAAGAAGAAGAACAGATAAAATTGATGTACAAAGCAGTTTACCAGCTTAACGACATCGAAAAAGCATTAGTTTTTATGTATTTAGAAGACAAAGATTATCAAGAAATAGCTGAAACCTTAGGAATCAGCGAAGTGAATGCGCGCGTGAAAATGAACAGAATTAAAGGGAAACTTAAAAAAATACTAAATCCTTAAAAATTATTATGAAAGAACTGGATTTACTAAAAAAAGACTGGCAGAAGAACTCAGGTTCTTTTCAACAAATTTCTGAAACTGAAATCTATAAAATGATTCACAAAAAATCATCTTCCATAGTAAAATGGATTTTGATTATCAGTATTTTGGAAATTTCGTTTTGGACTTTTTCAAACTTATTTATTAATACGGATGATGTTTTGAAAAAAATCAATCATCCAGAAATTATCATGGCTTTAGAGTTTCTAACATACTTTAATTATATTGTCGTTCTCATTTTTGTGTATATTTTCTATAAAAACTACAAAACGATTTCGACCACTGTAGCTACCAAATCATTAATGAGTGCCATTTTAAAGACTAGAAAAACAGTTCAGTACTATGTTTGGTATAATTTAGGAATGATTGTAATAACGGCTATTTTAAGCTTCTTTATTGCTTTTGTTTACAATCCAGATATGGAATTTCTGAGAGAAAAATTAGCCTTAAACGGAAGAGCTATGTTTGTTACGATAGGAATATTATTCTTGGTAATTTTAGGCTTCTTCGGTTTATTCTGGTGTTTCTACAGAATAATCTACGGAACTCTTTTAAGAAGATTATATACTAATTATAAGGAGTTGAAGAAAATAGATTTTTAAGTTGCCAAGGTTCTGAGATACGCTAAAGTTCTGAGATACTAAGATAATAAGGTTCTAAGTTTTTTTGACAACTTGAAACCTGAAACAATCTAAAATCTAAAATCAGAAATCTAAAATCACTAATAATCCCACTGTCTGAGTTTATTAAGTTCTTCCTGTGCTTTAATTTCTTCTGCTGGAATTACTTTTAAAAATGAAGGATGCTGTTCGATTGCGTATTCTACTTTTTCAACAATTTGCTCGATTGTATCGTTTTCATAATCAATATCAAGAGGTTCTTTGATGATGAAAGACTGCAGGATCCCTTTTTTCTTCATTCGAAGTCCTTTTTTATCGAATGATCTACGGAAACCATCAATTACAATCGGAATTACAATTGGTTTATGCTGTTTGATAATATGAGCAGTTCCTTTACGAACAGGCTTAAAAGATTTTGTAGTTCCCTGCGGAAAAGTAATAACCCAGCCGTCTTCAAGAGCAATTCGAATGTTTTCGGTATCGTTTGGATTTACATCGCGTTTCTCTGTAACATCAACGCCTTTAGCACGCCAAGTTCTTTCGACTGTAATTGCTCCTACATAAGCCAAAATTCTTGGCAGTAATCCAGCCTGCATGGTTTCTTTTGCAGCAACATAATACAAATTCATTTTAGGCTGCCACAAATAGCCAATGTTCTTAATAGTATCTTGACGTCCGCTTAAACTTGCGTTAAACACATGAAACATTGCAACAACGTCTGCAAAATAAGTTTGGTGATTGGATATAAATAAGACATTAGAATCTGGGAGTGTTTTAATAATTTCAGATCCTTCAATCTGCAAATCGTTAAAACCTCTATATCTTCTATGCGTCATGGCACCCAAAATTCGGATTAACCATTTCTTGATGAATAATATATGCCCAAAAGGATTTCGTTTAAACAATCCCATAACTAATTTATCTTATTTTTTTGTTAGGTCGCAAACATACAAAAATTATTCTTTTAGCAACACTTTAAAACAATTTCTCCAATTTACACCTATTAAAATGAATATCAAATTGTTAAATAAACATTTTTAAATTTCATGCTCAAAAGTCATTTTTAATACATCTCTCAATTCGCTCAAGATCATTGCTGTTGCACCCCAAACCACATGATTTTGAATATTGAAAGCCGGCACTAAAATATTAGCACCATAAGAAGTTGATAATCTGGCCTCGATAATTATTTCGTCATTTAAAAAAACCGATAAAGGCAGTTCAATAATATCTGAAACTTCTCTAATATCAGGATAAAAAGAAAGTTCTTCTTTTGAAATTCCTAAAAATGGATGCACCAAAAAATTACTGGGCGGAATATACATGGGAGAAAAATGTTTGATTATTTCTATTTTATCACTGGCAACTCCAACTTCTTCCTGAGTTTCGCGCAGTGCAGTAGTTTCAAAATTCAAATCTTCTGTTTCATATTTTCCTCCAGGAAACGCAATCTGAGCAGAATGCACTCCATCATAAGCATTTCTTACAATCAAAACTAAATGTGTTTTTTCCTGCTTTGGGTAAAACAGCATCATTACTCCTGCCATTCTAGCATTCAGTGCTTCAATATCAAGATTTTTTAATCCCTCAATGCGTTCTTTTGGAGCCATTTTTAAATGTGATTCGACCGCTGGCAGTTCAACCGGAATAATATTGGGAACATATTTCAAAAAGTCTTGAAAATTCATAATCAAAGCTTATTTTTGTACTTTTAAATAAAACATAAATATACTCTAGAAAACGCAGTACCGCAAGTTTTCTAAAATTAAAGCCTAAAAAATGTACAGCAGAGAAGAATCACAAAAAATTAAAAGAGAATTTTGGGTAGCTTTTGCAGAAAAATATCCTCGCAAATGGGTGCTTTATGATACAAAGATTAAAGACTTCTCTTTTAAATTTTATGTTGATAACAAGAAGGCTCAGGTTTTAATTGATATTGAACATAGAAGTGATGAAAAGCGTACAGCTTACTTCGAAAAAATAGAAGCTTTAAAAAACATTCTAGAAGAAGAATTTATTAAAGATTTGGTTTTTGAAAAAAATTACACTCTTGAAAGCGGTAAAACAATCAGCCGAATCTGGGTCGAAAAAACGGGTGTTGGTTTTAGCAACCGAAATAACTGGGATACAATTTTTGATTTCTTTAATGAAAATATGCATGCTCTAGAAATGTTTTATCTTGAGTATGACGAGTTTATTAAAGATATTGATGTATTGTAAGAAAGGCTCTGAGTTTCTGAGAGACTAAGGTTCTAAGGCGTATATAATAAACCCGATAGATTTTAAAAACCTGTCGGTGTTTTTTTACCTCTTTAATGAAAAATGTCCTTTTTTTATAATTCCATTTTCCAATACCAATTGAAACCAGTAATCAGAAGAAGGTAACGCATTTCCATTATAATTTCCGTCCCAGCTGCCATTTTTTCCTAAAGTCTTTAAAAGCTTACCGTATCTATCAAAAATATGAACACTATAATTTTGATTTTCCAGCCCCTTAATCTCCCATGTATCATTAAATCCATCGGCATTTGGCGTAAAAAACTGGGGAATTATATAGCTATAAGTTTCCTCCTCTTTTTTGCAATCTGAACCAGCATTAGAGACATACAGATTTATTTTCGATTTTGCACTGCAATTAGTACTTATTTCTGTTACATTAACTACAATTTCCTGAAAGTTTTTAGTAGAATTAATATACGATTCGTTAATCAAAGAACTAATATCATTTCCGTTTTTGTCAAAATATGAAAATGTAAAAAGTGACGGATCATTTACAAGAACAGAATTAACTTTTGACAAATCGAATGTTGCAAAACCTGTTCCGTTCAAATCGCAATTATATAGATCAGGAACAATGTTTAATGTAAAAGAAGAGATTGTTTCCAATTCAATTTTAGTATCTTCATAACAGCTTGGATTGTTTTTATTTGCCACTCTAATATTAATATTTTCAGAGAAAGGATTAATATTAGAATAATTATTTGGCAAAGGTGAAGGTAATTTATTACCATTTTTATCTGTGTATGTAAAAACGTAGTTTTCAGGATTTGCAACTAAATCTTTTTCAATAGTTGACATATCAAAACTCGAAGAAAAACCATTTCCTAAATCAGCACATGAAGTTAAAATAGGAATCGTATTTAATACAGGTTTTGAGGAATTTAAATATTCATAAGTATTAAATATGTAAACAGCTCCAGCATAACCAACATAATTTTGTTCATTTGCGTCTAATGCCGCCCAATAGGCTCCAACAAAAAAATCATCGTTATACAAGGAAATTGAGCTTCCAAATGAATCACTATTATTTTTTATAATTGGATGAACAATCTGGTACTCAACCCACTTATTATTACTTTTATCTTTTTGAAACATATATACACGACCATAAACTTTTGATAATGCTCCCAAATTATCATACACCCTTTCACCCCCTACAACTGCCATTTTATCATTAGAGATTTCTATCTTACCACCTAACCCAGCTGTAACAGAAACATCAGAAGCTCTTATCTTCTGAAACCCCGTCCATTGATTACTTGCGTTTTTTCTAAAAACATAAATTGAGCCTGCAAATGTCAATGGTCCTCCTCCATCTCCGCTTTCAGAAGAATCATAATCATCTTCTCCTGGAGCAGAAATCACGATATCATCTTTAGCAACTTTAACCGTTGCGGCAAATCTATCCTGTAACCCTCTAAAATCGTAAGCTGTTAACTTTTGAACTTCCCTCCACGTATTTGAATTGCTGTTTTTTTCAAAAACATATGCAGCTCCTGCCCAATTAACTCCTTCTTCAACTGCACCAACCACAATGGTATTTTCAAAAATAGAAACTGAATTTCCAAAATTGTCTCTTCTTTCTCTATCACTTGCAACAATTTTTTGGACAAAATCCCATGTACCGGTATTGTTTCTATGATATATATATGCAGCCCCTGCATTCTCTAAATAATTAGCAAAATTACCATCTGTACTATTATAAAAAGCACCTACAACCATAAAATCTCCAGACATGGCAAGAGTTGTTCCATAATTGTCATAAATAATATTTTCAGATCTGGTTATTTTTTGCTTTAATTTATATAAATCATCCGAATCCCTTTCGTACATATATACTGCTTTTCCACCAAGTCCCAAAACAGGATCACAACCTACAATTGCAAGTGTTTTTCCTTCCATGACAATCAAAGTTCCGAAACCACAATAATTTATAGCATCTGGAAGAGTAAGTTCTTGATAAATTGACCATCCATCGCAATCTTGTTTAGCGATATATATTTTACCTGCATTTTCTACACCAGCAATATCAACTTCATCTGCTGAATACGCAGCATATCCATCAAAAGTAGAAACAGAAAATCCGAAGCTATTATCTCTAATTCTTATAGGTTCAACAATTTTAAAATTTTGTTTCCATTGTTGAGATGAAGCAGATAATACGATAAAAAATAATAAAAAAGAAGTGATTTTTTTTACACTCATAGCGACATATGCACGTTAAACAAATCTTTTTAGCTAGACTGTAAAAATATTATAAACAATAATATGGTCATCGTAATTAATATAAAGCTGTTTACGATAATCCTGTTTTTTACGTGTTATAATGGAAAGTTTGCATTCTCTACCGTCGTTGTCTTTACACATAAAAGAGTAAACAATATCTGTGTCATTTTCTTCACGCTCAATATAATCTAAAATACTAAAAAGCTGGATTTCCTGTGAATAAACAACGATTCTATGTTTATTTGTATCTAAAACAACGGAAAGATTTACTAAATCCAAATTGGACCAGTCGCCCCATTTCCCTCTTTCATTTTTCTCTAAAACGCTAAATCCTGAGGTTTTAAAATGATAAGACTGACTTTGAGCCTGCTGGAATCCAAATACCAGAAAAAGTATTACTATATAGGTGCGTAAAAAATTCATAGATATTTTCTTGCGGATAATTAAAACTCAAAAGTAGTCTTTTCTTTGCATGCGACTTCAAATTCGGCGATCATTTGTTGAATAATTTCTTCAACTGGTAAAATTTTATGAATCAATCCTGCCACTTGTCCAATCTCAAGTTCGCCTTCATCCAGATCGCCTTCAAACATACCTTTTTTAGCTCTTGCACGACCTAAAAGCTGTGCTAATTCTTCTTTTGAAGGGCAGTGTTTATACAATTCCTGAACGTCTTGGTAAAACTTATTTTTGACTAATCTAACTGGAGCTAATTCTTTCAATGTCAATTGCGTATCTCCTTCTTTAGTATTAACTATAGTTTCTTTAAAATTATTGTGTGCAGAAGATTCTACAGAAGCTGCAAAACGACTTCCAACCTGAACACCATCGGCACCCAAAATCATTGCGGCCAGCATTCCTCTTCCTGTTGCAATTCCACCCGCGGCAATTAAGGGAATCTGAATTTTTTCTTTCACCATCGGAATCAAAGTCATCGTCGTGGTTTCTTCACGTCCATTATGTCCTCCAGCTTCAAAACCTTCCGCCACAACAGCATCTACACCTGCGTCCTGCGCTTTTAGGGCAAAAGCACTACTGCTTACCACATGCACTACTGTAATCCCCTTTTCTTTTAAAAATGAAGTCCAAGTTTTAGGATTTCCTGCAGAAGTAAAAACAATTTTTACGCCTTCTTCAATCACGATATTTATGATTTCTTCAATGTTTGGGTATAACATTGGAATGTTGACACCAAAAGGTTTGTCCGTAGCTTTTTTACATTTTTGGATATGTTCTCTCAAAACTTCTGGATACATAGAACCTGCGCCAATTAACCCCAAACCTCCAGCATTACTAACTGCCGAAGCTAATTTATATCCGCTGTTCCAAATCATTCCACCTTGAATAATTGGATATTTTATATTAAAAAGTTGTGTGATTTTATTCATTCAAATAAATTATTGCTTGATTAGCTTTCCTGTTTTATGCAGATTATCAGCATCAAAACTATAAAAATAGAGTCCACTTTGTAAAGATTGCAAAGAAAGAACTGGATTGGAATTATTAATCTTTTCTTCAATTAATTTTTGGCCTAACACCGAATAAATAGTGACAGAGGCTGTGTTATTTTCGGTTAAAAAAGAAAAAGAAACTTCATTTCTAACAGGATTTGGATATACGGCAAAAGAAGCTTCTGCAACAAAATCATCAACACTTAAAGTCGCACCGAAATTCGGAATTCCGTAACCATAATTATTATCTGGGTTTGTGAATCTGTCAGAAGAAGCCAAAATCATTTGTCGAATTTGTTTATTGGTTTTAGTTGGAAAAGCCTGCCATAAAGAGGCTGCCATTCCAGCCATTATCGGGCAAGAAAAAGATGTTCCATTTGCGGTTCCAATATTTCCGTTTGGATCAGAGACTACTGAAGCCACGCCTTGCGCCATAATATCTGGTTTTATTCTTCCATCATAACTTGGTCCAATCGAACTTGAACTAGCCCTCACTTTAGTAGCACTAACAGAACCTATAGCCAATACCGAAACTGCATCAGCTGGAGAGCCAATATGTTTTTCAACCTGAATTCCTTCATTTCCAGCAGAAGCCAAAACTAAAATCCCTTTACTAAATGCTGTTTCTGCACCACGCGAAATGAAATTGGTAATTCCATTCATATCGCTGTAAGTATGATTGTATCTAGACTCGTCGCGATCACCAAAGTATCCTAACGAAGTAGTAATTATATCAACTCCTAAAGCATCTGCTTTTTCGGCAGCTTCAACCCAAAGCGATTCTTCTACCGGATTTTCTAAAGCACCAATTTCTGTAATAAAAAGATAATAAGAAGCATTTGGAGCTGTTCCAACTAACGAATTTTCTTTGTAACCGCCCATTGTAGAAAGCACCTTTGTCCCGTGATCACTGCCTGTGTAGAAATTGGCATTTCTTGTTGTATAATCATAACCGCCTAAAATTCGGTTATTATTTCTAAGATTCTCAAAAGGCTGTGCTGTGTTTACGCCTGGAAAACCCCCATCAAAAACTGCAATAATTTTTCCTTCTCCAGTAAAATTCTGCTGATGCAAAATTTGTCCGTTCAGCATCTGAATTTGATTTGCAGAATTGCCATACGAATAATCTATTGCCGCCTCTAGCTTATTGAGACCTTTAGCTGTTTTAGTTTCCGAAACTTTTTTGGCTGTAGTGTTTAAAGTTTTATCAGCAAATTCTATTTTCTGGACAAAAGGCAATGTTTTTAATGCATTTATGTTTGCCTGAGTTCCCTGAATATGAAGTGCATTCAACCATTTGGACTGCGCCATAACTGTTATACCGGCACTGGATTTAATTTGGCTTACATAAGAAGTTTCCAAAGGAGCATCTGTAATATCTAAAGCGATATTTTGATTGGTTCTTCGATCTAAAGCTTTCTGAGAAAGTTCTGTCAACGGATTATCAAAAAACAACTGTGCATTCGGTTTTCCGTTAAAATAAACCCACGCATCTTCTTGTGCAAATACCGCAAACGAAAGAAGTAATAAAAGGAAAGTAAAGTTATATTTCATAGCGTACCTTTGAGGAATTTCTTCCAAATAAGGTATAAAGCTAAGAAATTACTCCCGAACCAACTAATTCATTTTCTAAATACCAAGCAACAAATTGTCCTTCTGTAATGGCAGACTGTGCTTCTTCAAATTCAACGTACATTCCGTCTTCAAATTGATGTAAAATTGCTTTCTGCAATGGCTGACGGTAACGAATTCTAGCCCTCACTTCCATTCTCTCACCTGCTTTCAAAGCCAAATCTTCTCTAACCCAGTGTACTTCAGATTTTCCAACAAAAAGTGCTTTTTTAAATAATCCTGGATGCAAACTTGACAAACCTGTATATATAGTGTTTGTTTCAACATCTGTAGCAATTACAAATAATGGATCTGTAGTTCCTCCAACATTCAACCCTTTTCTTTGCCCGACAGTAAAATAATGCGCTCCTTGATGTTTGCCCACTACTTTTCCCATTGTTGGAACGTAGTTTAACTTTTGAGATTCTAATTTTAAATCTTCTTCTAAAGAAATTCCAGCTGGTTTTTCACCAACATAAATAGCATCATTTTTATCAACTTGAACAATTTTACCTTCTTTAGGCTGTAATTTTTGCTGTAAAAATTCTGGAAGGCGAACTTTCCCTATAAAACATAATCCTTGAGAATCTTTCTTTTCTGCGGTAACCAATTCCATTTCGGCAGCGATTTCGCGCACTTCTGGTTTGGTTAAAGC
This sequence comes from Flavobacterium sp. GSB-24, assembly GCF_027924665.1. NCBI lineage: Bacteria > Pseudomonadati > Bacteroidota > Flavobacteriia > Flavobacteriales > Flavobacteriaceae > Flavobacterium > Flavobacterium sp. GSB-24. The sequence goes on along the minus strand of NZ_AP027043.1, from coordinate 2,605,810 downwards.
GCCAATTGGAAACAACGCTTTAGACAATTGCTCTTGTGACAACTGACATAAAAAATAAGATTGATCTTTATTTACATCATTCCCAGCAATTAATTGATAAACTGTTTTTCCGTCAACTTCGATTTCACTTTTTTGGCAGTAATGTCCAGTCGCAACATAATCTGCTCCAAGACTTAGAGCGATTTTCATAAACACATCAAATTTGATTTCGCGGTTACAAAGTACATCAGGATTTGGAGTTCTTCCTTTTTCGTATTCGTTAAACATATAGTCAACGATTTTTTCTTTGTATTCTTCGCTTAAATCAACAGTTTGAAACGGTATTCCAAGTTTTTCAGCAACAAGCAATGCATCATTACTGTCTTCAAGCCAAGGACATTCGTTAGAAATAGTAACCGAATCATCGTGCCAGTTTTTCATAAAAAGGCCAATAACTTCGTATCCTTGCTGCTGCAGTAAATATGCTGCAACACTAGAATCTACTCCACCTGAAAGTCCAACAACTACTCGTTTCATTTTGAAAAGTTTAATTTTTTAAGGTTGCAAAGGTACGCCAAATAATAGAAAACTGCACAAAGGTTTTGATTACTTTAAGCAATCCCGCAGTAGATAAAACTTATTACTTTTTTAAGTACATTTAATACTCAATTTCAATAGAATGAAAAAATACATTTACAGCCTATTTTTCTTGTTCGTCTTAACAACTTTAAGTGCGCAGCGATTTGTTTCGTCTCTTCCAAACTACGAAGCTTACAAAGCATTTAGAGGAAAACCTTTGTCTGATAAATTCTCAAATATCGAATCGGTTAAAGTTATGTACGACTTGCGAAAACAGAAAATGTATTATTTCAACAGCAGTCTCATTTTACTTCATTATGATTTTGCAACTGATTATTTAGGATACGGTCAAGATTTAGATGTGTTTAATAATAGAAACTACAGCAACACTGAAAAAGATCGAGACTTTTTACTCGGAAATTTAAATCATATAAAAGGAACTGAAAAATGGATTTTCGAACTCGCTGCTTCTGATCATATGCCAATTCCATTAATTGAACGATTTTTCAATTTAGTCAAGAACTCCACTTTTATCGGGCAGAATTTAAAATTCTATTTGAATAATCCTGAAATGATGGAATGGTCTCGGCAAGATAAATTTTCAATTCCCTGCGTGAAATCAGATTATATTTTTAATGAAATTAAATACCAAGAAGTTGTTGGCGGCAGCAACGTCGGAATTCTAAAAAAATATAAAATCAAAGAATTAGAAACATTGAAACCTAATTCAGATGAAATTATCATTGTGGATGGAACACCTGATATCCTCCCAAATGTACGAGGAATTATTGTAAATGAACTTCAAACTCCATTGAGCCATTTGGTTCTATTAGGAAAAAACAGAAAGATTCCGATAATGGCTTATACGGATATTGAAAAAGATAACAATATCAACAAACTGCTTTCTAAAAAAGTAGAATTAAAAATTGAAGTTGATACTTTTTTCATCAAAGAAACCACCAAAAAAATTCCAACAAAATCTGCTGGAAAAAAGAAAAAGCTAGTTATAGACAATAGCGTTACAGAATTGGTCAATCTATCTGAAATTCCAAAAAAGGGAATTAATTATATCGGTTCGAAGGCGCAAAACATGGCGTATTTAATTGCAATTTCTAAAGAAATTCCGTTTAAAGTTCCAGAAAATACACATGCTATTCCGTTTTATTTTTATACGAAGCATATTCAGAATCCTGCCATTTCTCCATTAATTGCAGAGCTTTTAGCTTCTTCTCAAAAAGATTCCACGGTTTGGGTTAATAAACAGCTAAAGAAAGTTAGAGACGCTATTAAAAAAGAACCTATTGATCCTGAATTAATATCGAAATTGAATATGGCTTTTAAAGACGCCAAATTAAAAAACTTCAGATTTCGATCTTCTACAAATGCAGAAGATCTGGATGATTTTAATGGCGCTGGACTGTACGATTCTAAAACAGGAATTCTTGGTGACAGCATCAAAACATTCGAAAAAGCTATAAAACAAGTTTGGGCAAGTGTTTGGAATGAAGCTTCATACAACGAAAGAGAACTTTTTGGAATCGACCAGCAAAACATTGCTATGGGAGTTTTGGTTCATCGTTCTTTTCCTGATGAATTGGCAAATGGCGTAATTATCACAAAAAATATATTCAGAGAAAACTTTCCTGGGATTACGGTTAATGTTCAAAAAGGAGAAAATTCTGTTGTGAAACCCGAAAAAGGCGAAATCTGCGAACAGTTTGTAGCGTATCATTTCAACGACGGGAAAGACGAAGCTGATTTTGATATTGATTATACTTCAAACTCCAATTTGAATAATAATGAACCTTTATTGAGCAGAAAAGAAATGAGTAATTTATATACTGTCAGTAAAAAAATCGAAACCAAAATGTATCGTTATTGGCGTAAAAACCAATTTCATCCTGTAGATATTGAGTTTAAGATTGTCGGCGAAAAAAGAGATCTGTATATTAAACAGGTTCGCCCTTTTAATGATTAATAGAAAACTAAAGATCTATTTCGTTTGCAGCGGTATTGATTAATACAATTCTAAAATCAAATTCTTCAATTTTTATTTTCTCCTGAATTGATTTTCTAATTACTTCTGAATTTAAAGAAAAACTTTCGTCAAGCGGAATTTTAACATCGACTGAATTTAAATATTTAGAAGCTTTTTTATTGACAATAATCGAAGCGATAACATAAAATCCGATTATTATTATTTGAAAAAATAACAACAGTTCGATCTTTTCAAAAGGATACATAATATCTAAAATCGATAATGTAATGGTCGCAAACAGAAAGATCACAGCATTTACAGTAAAAGACTGCGTTCTGAATCGAAGTATTGAAAAAATTGCAAATAATCCAAACCCAATTCCAACTCCGATTTCTATTTTGGTAAAAAGATAACACAGTGAAAATGTACACAACCCAACAATTACCATTAATGGATTTATGGTTGCATTATCCTTTCTATTGGAGAAAAAATACAAAACCAAAATTGAGAAAAACAACAGCAGAAATCTTCCTAAAAGTTCGCGTAAATCCATTGGTTAGAATAAATTGGTTACCCAAATGTAAACAATTTATTCTTTTTCTTTTTTATTTTGAATGAAGTAATTACAAATGTATTAGATGACTATTTTTTGGGTGCCGGCCCTTTTTCAGAAGCTTTGTTGGTGTTTTTTGGATCACTCATATTTACTTCTTTGACCAATTTTCCTTTTTGATAAAACTGCCAAATTCCTGCTTTTTTACCATTTACGAATTTGCCTTTAGAAGCAACAGATTTATCTGAATCATAAAAAACAGCATCGCCGTTGTATTCGTTATTTTTAAAATTCGACTCTTCCAAAAGTGTTCCGTCCTGTCCCATCTTTTTGTAAGCTCCTTCTTTTAAACCATTTTTATACATCATCTCCTCTGCCACTTTTTCATTAGGATAATAAATGGTTCTCAAACCTTCAAGCTTTCCGTTTTTATAATTTTCAACGGTCATTAAAACTTTCGAAGCTTTATGGTAATATTTCCATTCGCCTTCACGAGATTTTCCAACTTCTTTACCTTCGCTTACCTTGTTTTTATTCTGATCATAAAAAATAGTATACGAACTTCCATCATTGGCACTAAAATCCCTAGTAGCTATAACATCTCCTTTTTTGGTATCATCAAAAAATTTGAAAATCCCCGTTTCTTTTCCGTGACTAAAAGTTCCTTCATAACGAGGTCGCTTAGATTCGGTGTAAATTCCTTTCCAAAGCCCATCTTTTTTACCGCTTGCATCTACCTTGTTAGATTCTTGTGAATAAGCCGCAATACTTATTAAAAACAAAAGCAAAAATTTTTTCATAATCTATTTTTTCTATATAACAACAAATATTGAGTTTTATTATTACAAAAATATAACCATTTTAAGGATAACAAGAGCCTTTTAAGCAAAAAATATGATTTAACATTTTTAAGGCTATTCCCACTAATTAAAAAGTGCTAAACTCATAATTAACTACAAACCAATAGAATAAACAAAAGTTAAATAATTACTAATTTTAATAAATGTTTAATTATTTTCTTTTTCCGTTAAACAAAAATAGATAACTTAGTAGTAACAAACACAAAAAACTATATTATGAAAACAATCAAAATTAAATTAATTGCTTTATTAGCATTAGTCGCTTTCGTCAGTATTTCATGTAACAACGATGATGATGATAATGATTCACAACAACCGCAAACAATTGTGGCGATTGCAAAAACAAATTCTAATCTTAGTTCATTGGTTGCAGCTTTGGAAAAAGCAGATTTGGCAACTACATTGAATTCTTCCGGTACATTTACGGTTTTTGCACCAACGAATACTGCTTTTACCGCTTTTTTACAAGCAAATGGATATGCTAATCTTAACGCAGTTCCTGTTCCTGTTTTAAAAGAAATTCTATTGAACCACGTTTTAAGCACAAAGGTAAAATCCTCTGAAATAGCTACTGGATATGTAAAAACTTTAGCTAAAGGAAGTGCTTCAACTTCGAACACTATCAGTATGTATCTGGAAAAAGGCACAGGAGTCGACATTAACGGCGGGAAAACAAATGGAGGTGCGATGGTAACTACTGCAGATATTGAAGCTTCTAATGGTGTTATTCACATAGTAGATGGCGTTATCGGATTACCAACAATTTTAAACCATGCAGTGGCCAATAAAAACTTTACCACACTGGTTGCTGCTTTGACATACAATGCCTCATCTGGTTTTGCTGCAACTTTATCAGGAACTGCAAATTCTCCATTTACTGTTTTTGCTCCTACAAATGCTGCTTTTACAAGTTTCCTAACCGAAACTGGTTTTTCAGGTCTTCCTGCTATTCCTGCTAATGTTTTAGAAACTACTTTAAAATATCACGTAGTTACTGGTGCAAATGTTCAATCATCTGCTTTAACAAACGGACAAGTGGTAAGTACTTTTGCCGGTCAAAATTTTACTGTTAACTTAACTGGCGGTCCAAAAATTACTGACGCTAGTAATAGAGTCAGTAATATTATAGCAACAGATGTGCAATGCTCAAATGGAATAATTCATGTCATTGACAAGGTTTTATTACCGAAATTTTAGATAAAACTAATTGTAAAAAAACCGTCTCGTTAAAAAACGAGACGGTTTCTTTTTATATACTAAAAAAGTATTATTTCTTTTTATTCTGAGCTTTTGCAGCTTCTTGTTGTTCCATTACTTCTTGAAGACGCTGTTGAAACTTACTTGGCTTTTTAGGCTCTCTTTGTTTGTTCTCTTGAATCTGTGCGTGAATTTTTTCGCTGTCTACGATGTAATTTTTAATTACGAACATAATACCGATAGTAATTAAGTTGGAGATAAAGTTATACAAACTTAAACCTGCACCATAACTATTAAAGAAAATTAACATCATTAATGGCGAAACATAAATCATGATTTTCATCATTTTTGCCATATCCGGCATACCTTCTTGTTGAGGCGCTGCCATTTGCTGATCTCCAGATGTCATTTTCATGTAGAAGAAAATCGCAATTGCCGCCAAAATTGGAAACAAACTGATATGATCGCCATACATTGGAATGGTAAATGGTAATTTCACAACCGAGTCAAAAGATGATAAATCGTCTGCCCAAAGGAAACTTTTTTGTCTTAATTCAAAAGCTGCTGGGAAAAACTGGAACGATGCATACATAAAAGGAAGCTGAATCAATGCCGGGATACATCCTGCCATTGGGTTTACTCCTGCTTTGTTGTACAGTTTCATTGTTTCTTGCTGTTTTTTCATTGGGTCTTTTTTGAATTTTTCTCCCAATTCTGCAATATCAGGTCTTAAAACTTTCATTTTAGCCTGAGACAAGAATGACTTATACGTAATTGGCGACATAGCCAATTTGATAATAATCGTAAAAATAATGATTGCAATTCCTAATGACAATCCCATTGTTGAACTTAAAAACCCAAATAACGGAATAAAGATAAATTTGTTAATCCATCCAAAAATTCCCCATCCTAAAGGAATGATTTTTTCGAAATTTTTATCGTAAGATTTTAATGTTTTGTAATCAGCAGGACCAAAATACAAACTCATTTTGTAATCAATCTCACCATTTGAGAATGCTAAAGGTAAATTTGCTCTAAACTGTTTTGTAAAAACAGTGTCAATTTTTTCATCTTTAACTAAATCATCAGATTGTAATTTTGAAGTTTCAAATGGTTTCTCCGTAGCTAAAATAGTCGTGAAGAAGTGCTGCTTGAAAGCTACAAAACTTACTTTTTCAGGAGTTTCTTCTTTTCCTTGTCCATGAGAACTTACATTGCTATATTTTGATTCGTTGTATTTATAATCAATTTGAGCATAACGATTTTCGTAAGAAATACTTTTTTCATTTCTATACGTTTTTAAATCCCATTGTAAATCAACTGGTTTAGCAGAATTTAAAACTCTGTTTAAACCTTGAGAACGAATATCAAAACCAACTAAATAATCGTTTGGTTTCAGAATGTATTTGTACTCTAAAAATTCATTTGCACCTGCTTTTAAACGCATAGATAAAACTTGATCTGAACCAATTTTTTCTAAAGTTGGTTCAAAATATAAATCCTTAGAACTTAAAGTTCTATTATCTGTAGTAAGAAGCTGTAAATTTAAGCTAGAGTTATTGTTTTTAATTAATTCAACTAATTGACCTGAACCTTTTTTAATTTTTTCAAATTCTTTCAGCGTAGCTTCAACAATATAACCACCTTTATTAGCGATTTTAAGTTTAATTTTTTCGTTTTCGATTGTAGTAAAAGCTTCTTTCGCAGAAGGAAGTGTTGCAGAATAAGCAAATCCGCCTAAAGTTTTTTGCAATTGAGCTAATTGTACTGTATCGCCAGGAGTTACCGCTGCAGCTGGTAGTGATGCTGTTTTAGCTTTATCCGCTTTTGCTTGTGCCTCTTGTTTAGCAACTAATTCTTTCTTGGCTTTTTCAGCAGCAATTTCTTTATCAGAAGGCTGATTTTGGTACATTATCCAAATCAAAATTCCAAATATCAATACAAAACCAATGATTGAATTAAGGTCAAATTTTTTTTCTTCCATTATTTTTAAAAAAAGTTATTCGTTTGAGGTTATTAGTTATTCGTTTGATTAAAAAGTTACACCTCTTAGAATGAATTATTATTTTTTATGCGCATTTACCGCAGCTGCCACAAAGTTTACAAATATAGGATGCGGATTTGCAACTGTACTTTTGTATTCTGGGTGGTATTGTACACCAATAAAGAATGGATGGTTTTCAAGCTCAACGATCTCGACTAAACCTGTATCAGGATTTACTCCAGAAGCTTTTAAACCAGCTTTTTGCAATTCATCAGCATATTTATTATTGTACTCATAACGGTGACGGTGACGCTCCGAAATAGTTTTTTCTCCGTAAATTTTGTGTGCTAAAGTATTTGGTTTAATATCGCATTTCCAAGCACCTAAACGCATTGTTCCTCCTTTATCAGTAATGGTTTTCTGCTCTTCCATTAAATTCACAACAGGATGAGGCGTTTTATCGTTCATCTCTGTAGAGTTCGCATCAGCATAACCTAAAATATTTCTAGAATATTCGATAACAGACATCTGCATTCCTAAACAAATTCCGAAGAAAGGAATATTGTTTTCACGTACATAACGAACTGCTTCAATTTTTCCTTCAATACCTCTTTCCCCAAAACCTGGAGCAACTAAAACACCATCCAAAGAACCTAATTTCTCTTCCACATTATCTGCATTAATATGCTCTGAGTGAATAGAAATTACATTTACTTTAGTTTCGTTTGCAGCTCCTGCATGAATAAACGCCTCTAAAATAGATTTGTAACAATCCTGCATTTCTACATATTTACCAACCAAACCAATATTTACAGTTTGTTTTGGATTTTTTAATCTTTTTAAGAAAGTATTCCAGTTTTTAAGGTCTGGAGATGCTTTTTTAGGTAAATCTAATTTCTTTAAAGCCACAACATCTAATCCTTCTTCAAGCATTAAATTCGGAACTTCATATATTGTAGAAGCATCAATTGACTGAATAACTGCTTCTTTTTTCACATTACAGAACAAAGCTAATTTCTGGCGTAATTCCTGAGATAATTCATGCTCCGTTCTACAAACCAAGATATCTGCTTTTATACCGCTTTCCATTAAAGTTTTAACAGAGTGCTGTGTTGGCTTCGTTTTTAATTCACCTGCTGCAGCCAAATAAGGAACTAACGTTAAATGAATAACAATTCCGTTATTTTCACCTAATTCCCATACTAACTGACGAACAGATTCTATATAAGGTAAAGATTCGATATCACCAACAGTTCCACCAATTTCAGTAATTACAATATCATAATCGCCAGATTTCCCAAGCAATTGCATTCTGTCTTTGATTTCGTTTGTGATATGAGGAACAACCTGAACTGTTTTTCCTAAAAACTCTCCTCTTCTTTCTTTTTCAATAACCGAAAGATAAACTCTTCCTGTAGTAACGTTATTAGCCTGAGAAGTAGGAACGTTTAAGAAACGCTCGTAATGTCCTAAATCTAAGTCTGTTTCAGCTCCATCATCTGTCACATAACATTCTCCGTGCTCATAAGGATTTAGTGTTCCTGGATCAACATTAATGTATGGATCAAATTTTTGAATAGTTGTACGGTATCCTCTTCCTTGTAACAATTTTGCCAAAGATGCCGCGATAATTCCTTTTCCTAATGAAGAGGTCACACCTCCTGTAACAAAAATATATTTTGTTTGATTCATTCTGTTGTTGTTTGTAAGTAGTTGTGTAAAAAACTTGGCAAAAGTACAAATTTAATTAGACAATTTGAACATTAGACTTCTTAGATTTTTAGAATTTTAGATTGCAAGATTTTTGGCTTTTTCAAATCAAAAGAAAACCATTCAATATATTAATCTTTATCTATCTTTTATCATTTTTTCAAAGAATAAAACCAAAATTTTATCCAATTATATAAAAATCCAACAATCTAAATAATATCTATTATGGCTTTGGATATTGCTTCTTTATATTGCGAATTAATTCTTCTAACCCATTCAATTTCAATTCGTAAATCAATTGCAGCTGCTGTCCAAGCTCTCCTTTTGGAAAACCTTTATTATGATACCAAACGACGTAATATTCTGGAAGATCAATTAAAAATCTGCCTTCGTATTTCCCGAAAGGCATTTTGGTGTGTGCTAATTTGATGAGAAGTTTTTTGTCTTGTTCCATTTTTTTTAAAGAAAAAAGAAGCAAGAAGAAAGAATATAGATTTTCTCTCTTCTTGCTTCATAGGTACAAAGCTATTATTATTTTTCTCTTTTGCCACAGATTAAGAAATAGTTTTCAGTCTCGGTCTCTGTTTACAGTTAAAAAAAGAAGCAAGAAAAAAGAATATCGACTCATTCTTTCTTCCTGCTTCTTATCGCGTACAAAGCTATTTATTTTTTACCACAGATTAAAATAATTTTCTAATCTGTATATTTTTTTGCCACGAATTTCAAGAATTCACACAAATTTTTTTATTAGTGTAATTCGTAGCGAAAAAAAAACTTAGAATCTTAGTATCTCAGAACCTCAGCCTCTTAGTAATGCCATCTCACAAAAGCTTCCATCGCTGCATAAGTTGCTAAACCTAATTGGTGATACAAAGCTGCTGTTTCGCGGTTTCTGTCTTCTGCTCTTTGCCAGAACTCCCTTGCATCTGTCCCTTGGAAAACAACTCCGTCTTTTTGAGATTGGTGTTTGAAGATTCCGTGACGTTTTTCTAAAACCTGATCTGGACTCATTGGAACAGCCATTTCAACTTCGTCAATTCCCCATTCCTGCCAAGCTCCACGGTATAGCCATAACCAGCAGTCGTTCATAAATTCTTTTGGTTTTAAAACTTTTACAGCTTCAAAAATGGCATCTAAACAAACTTTATGTGTTCCGTGCGGATCTGCTAAATCTCCAGCAGCATAAATTTGGTGCGGTTTAATTTTTTCGATTAAATCTACAGTCAATTGAATATCTTCTGGTCCAATTGGTTTTTTCTCAATTGTTCCTGTTTCATAGAAAGGTAATTCCATAAAATGAATCTGGCTGTCCGGCAGACCAACAAAATGACTTGTTGCTCTCGCCTCACCTTTTCTAATTAGACCTTTAATGTAGCGAACTTCAGGAATATCAATTTCACTGTTCTTTTTATTCTCTAAGAATGTTTCTGCTTTTTTATAGATATTATCTGCCTCTTCACTTTTGATTCCGAATTTTTCATTGTAATCAATTACGAATCTTGCAAAACGAAGTGCTTCATCATCTGCAACTGCAATATTTCCAGATGTTTGGTACGCTACGTGTACTTCGTGCCCCTGCTCTTGCAGACGCATGAAAGTTCCTCCCATACTGATAATATCGTCATCTGGATGCGGACTAAAAATTAATACACGTTTTTTAGCCGGCTCTGCTCTTTCTGGACGATTTGTGTCGTCAGCATTTGGTTTTCCGCCAGGCCAACCCGTAATTGTATTTTGTAATTTATTGAAAATCTTAATATTGATGTCATAAGCTGGACCAGAATCTGCTAATAAATCGCTCATACCATTTTCGATGTAATCTGCATCTGTAAGCATTAAAATTGGTTTTTTAAGATCTAATGCCAATCCCAAAACAGCTTTACGAGTTAATTTATCTGTCCAAACAATTTTCTCAACTAACCAAGGTTTGTTAATTCTTGTTAGTTTAGAAGAAGCTTCTTTATCTAAAACAAATACTGCGTTGTTATGTTCTTGCAAAAATGACGCTGGTACTCGGTTTGTAACTTCGTCTTCAACAGATTTTTTTACAATGTTTGCTTTTCCTTCTCCCCAAGCCAATAAGATTACTCTTTTGGCTTCCATTATTTTTTTCACTCCAAGTGTAATGGCAGTTCTTGGTGTATTGTTCAAACCGAAGAAATCTTTACTTGCCGCAACTCTTGTAATATGATCTAATGCAACCAAACGAGTTTTAGAGTTTTGAAGCGAGCCAGACTCGTTAAATCCGATGTGTCCGTTACCTCCAATTCCTAGAATCTGTAAATCGATTCCACCTAGAGCTTCGATTTTTGCTTCATATTCGTGGCAGTAATCTGCAATTTGTTCTTTTGTTAAAAGTCCGTCTGGAACATGAGCGTTTTCAGGTAAAATATCGACATGATCAAACAAAAGCTCTTTCATAAAACGAACATAACTATTGATTGAATTTGGCTCCATTGGATAATATTCATCCAAATTAAAACTAATTACGTTTTTAAAACTCAAACCTTCTTCTTTATGCAGACGAACCAATTCTGCATACAACCCTTTTGGAGAAGAACCAGTTGCTAATCCTAAAATACAAGGTTTGCCTTCTTTTTGTTTTGATTGAATTAAAGCTGCAATTTCTTGCGCTACTTCTTTTGAAGCATCTGTTGAGTTTTCAAAAACAACTGTATTAATGTTTTCGAATCTTTTCTCGAAACCTGTTGCTTTGTCGATTTTACTTTTTAACATGATATATTAATTTTTATTTTTGTTCAACTATTCCATTTCCTGTATTTATGCCCTTTTACAGCATAAAACAAAATCATTATATAAGAGGGTAATAATATCAAATAAGCTACCTGATTGCCGCTTCTAGAAACGTTTTGCATATTTTTTGCAAGATTTGCAGCATTCACACTTTCGATAATCATTCCATAAAATAATGGAAAAACTGCTCCACCGATAATTCCCATAATCAAAATGGCGCTTCCAATCTTTGTATAACCGCCCAAATCCTGCAAAGCCATTGGCCAGATTGCCGGCCAGCACAAAGCATTTGCTAATCCTAAAAGTGCTACTAAAAGAATTACCAATGGTATTTGTGGAATTCTAGGAAGAGTAACCAATATTTTTGGCGAAATCAAAACAATTGTCAAAACCAGTATAATTCCTAAAATTCCTGAGACTTTTAAAGCTGTAACCTGCGAAACATATTTAGGAATTAAAACGATCCCAAGTACATATCCAATAACCATTGCTGACATGGTAAAAGAAGTTAATTTTAGATAAAAATCTCCATTATTACCATAGACTCCAAGCTGTTTTCCAAAACCTCCAATGGAATCTCCGGCTAAAACTTCTGCTGATAAATAAAGCATTAAAGTAATTACTCCTAAAACTAGCTGAGGATGTTTAAATGCGTTTTTTATTTGTTTGAAAATGTTTAAATGAGATACATTTCCTTCTTCATCAAGATCAATTTCCGGCAAAGGAGAAAATTTTACCAACAAAGCTAAAACTGTTATAATCAACCCCATATAAAGATACGGTCTTTGCAATTGCAATGCAAGTGAATTTAAAGCATTTGTTTTGGACACCTCATCCATTAAAGCAATTTTGTCTGCCGTAAAGTCCTTCATATTAGACAAAACCAGAACTGTAAGTACAAGTGGCGCTACGAATCCTGCCACTTTATTAGCAATACCCAAAACGCTGATTCTAGCCGCAGCGCTTTCTCTTGGTCCAATTACCACAACGTACGGATTTGAAGCTGTCTGCAAAACCGCTAAACCAGTTCCCATTACAAACAATGCTAATAAAAAGAAGAGAAATGTTCGACTTGCAGCAGCAGGATAAAACATAAATGCTCCAGCAGCGATGATTAATAATCCTAAAGAAATTCCATTCTTATACCCCACTTTTTCAATAATATAAGAAGAAGGAACTGCCATTACAAAATAAGCAATATAAAATGCAAAAGTCACAAAGTAGGCTTGAGAAGAAGTTAGTTCGCAAGCCAATTCAAAAAACGGAATTAATGGTCCGTTCAGCCAGGTTACAAATCCTAGAATAAAGAATAGCAAGGTTAAAATTACCATTGGAACAACGGTATTCTTTTTTTCTAACAGTAATGTACTTTGAATGTTTGTCATAATTTTTGGGTTGATTGGTTATAGATTTAGTTATTTCAAAATCTAAATTAGAATCAACGCTTTAATTACCTTATGCGTAATTTATGCAAATATCTGCATTTTTTTTGCAAAACAAAAGTAGTACATTAATTTTCCTTAATCTCTAATTTAGATATGAATATTTTGTTAATTTTTGGTATTCCAATTTAAATCAGGGTAATATTTTGCCAAATACGCTTTTACATCGGCAATATCTTCTTTGGCTGTTAGGTCTGGAACATGCTCAGAAAACGGAATTCCGACCGTTGTATTCGGATTTTCTTTAACTGAGTTTAAAAGTACTGTTGGTAATTCCTTCTCGTCACGCTCTGGATGAACAGGGCAATTTTTAAGATGTGTATATAAGGTCTTGCCGTTAAACTTAAAAGCATTCATGCTTACTCGTATTTTTCCTTCGCTGTCTTTGTATTGTTCCAAAACATCTTCAGAAGGTTTTTCCAAAATATCCAAAAGCTGATTATTCTCGTCTAATTTTGCAATTGCAAAACGCGAAATACGTTCCTGCGGAAATTCCATTGCATCTCGGTCATAACTAATAAAGGCATTCGGACTTTCGGTTTCTCTTAAAGCACGAAGAGCTGCTGCCGAATATAAGTTATCACTATTACAAACTGAATAAAATTGAGAATTGAGCTCTGGATATTGTTCTACTGCCTGAAACAGTGCATCTGCAGTTCCAAAAGGTTTTACTCTTCCTTCTGGAATATATTGTACAGCAAACGAAATATTTAATCCGTGAAAATCATTATTTTCCATTTGACTTCCGTAAAACTGTTTAAATAATTCTCCTTGTTCACCTATTATAATATAGATATTTTTGTAACCAGCTTTTTTTGCATTCCATAAAAGGTAATCTAAAAGAGGCCTTCCGCTTGCTCCTACTCCAATTAAACCTTTACTTCTTTCGTTAGCCTGCGCTATTTCTTCAGCAGATAAATTATTTAATACAGCTTCTTTTTTCATGCGTGAAGAAGCTCCACCTGCTAAAATCACTAAATTGTCGTGCATCTTATTTAAATTTCAATATTATCAATAATTCGTACTCCAGGATCAACATTTACTGCGTAAGCTTCTTCTGCCCCAGCGTTTAATATTGCTTCTATTACTGCATCTTCTTTTTTAGGATCTGCAATCACTACAATACTTCCGCCGCCGCCAGAACCTACAATTTTTGCACCGTATGCTCCTGCCTTCAAGGCTGCATTAATCATTGCATCAATTCTTGGAACTGTAATTTTTAGCAGATCCCGCAAGATTTCATGATGTCCATTCATTAAAGCACCAATTTTCTGAAGATCTAAAACTGGTTTTTCGAATTCCTTTAATGCTTCTTTAGTATAATGGTAATTTTTAATAGCCGCTTCAAAATAGGGAATCAAACGATCTGGAAGACAATTTCTATACTTATCCAAATCTTCGATTTCTGATGTATTGAGATCAAAATCAGGATAGTTTTGTTTTACGATATCAATTGCCATTAAAGCATTTCCTTTCAACTCGCCAATTAACCCAATTGTTTCTTTGGGAACTCCAGAAACTCCTGTTATTAAACCTTTTAATCCAGTTCCGATCACATCGAAGGAAAAAGGTTTTTTAGTATTAATATAAACGATATTTCCAACGCCAATACTAAAATGATCCATCATTCCGCCAGGTTCTCCATGTTCTAAAACTTCCGATTCGTATCCTAATTTAGAAAGGAATTCGGGCGTAACTTCGTGATCGATTCCAAAAGCTTCAATCAAAAATCGAATCCAAGCCATTAATAAAGCTGATGAACTCGACGTTCCAGAATTAATTGGAATATCTCCTGTAATTGTTATGGTATAACCAGTTGTAGGCATACAGCCGTATCTGCGTAAAACACGCAGCGAGGATGCAAAATAATCTCTGGGTTCTAATTTTTCGAAAGATGCATGAATATCTATTACTCGAATTTCGTTTATATCGATCATATTTAGAACAAACGATTCGGTCTGATTTTCTTTAGCAATTAATTTAATATTTCGATCTATGGCGCAGGCTATAACTGGCAGTCCTAAATAATCTTGATGATCTCCAAAAAGACAGGTTCGGCCGGGAGCTAATGAAGTAATTTTTCTCACTTAAGAACTTTGTATTAAAACATTGTAATCCAATAAATTACAACATTATTAGGTTATGGTTTTATTTTAAATTTTCGGTTTTGATTCTACGAAACTATATATTATATTTTTATAAAACAAGAAAAAACAAAAAAATGTGCTCGAACACACTAAAATAATGTTCTCGAGCACACAACATGAATTCTTCTAAAATTTTTACGTTTATTAAATCAAAGTTTTTATATTTGCTTATATGGATAAAAAGTACACAATTAAGGATATTGCGCAAATGGCTGGAGTTTCTAAAGGAACTGTAGATCGCGTACTGCATAATAGAGGAAAAGTTTCTCCTGCGGCGCTTGAAAAGATTAATGAAGTACTGAATGTCATTGATTATGAGCCCAACTTAATTGCTCGAAATTTAAAAAACACAAAGGTTTACCGCATTTGCGTTTTACTTCCAGATCCTGAAATTGATCCATATTGGCTTCCTTGCGTTAACGGAATTCAAGATGCTGCAGCGGAATTTAAAGCGTACAGTGTCGTAATTCAAACTCATTACTTTAATCCAGAAAGCACCAAATCTTTTTTAAAAACCCACGAGGCAATTATTGCTCAATCACCAGATGCTGTTTTGCTGGCTCCGTTGTTTCATAAAGAAACTATTGAAATCATCAAACAATATGATGAATTGGGAATTATGGTAAATACTTTTAATAACCAGGTAGAATCTTCTTCTATTAAAAGTTTCGTCGGACAGGATTTATACAAAAGCGGCCGTGTTGCTGCGAGTTTAATGAATTTGATTTTGCCTAAAGGCCAGATTGCGATTATTCATATTGATGAAAGTCTGAAGAATGCTGTTCACATGCAGGAAAAAGAAAAAGGTTTCAGAAGTTATTTTGATGAAAAAAAACTTTCTGATTTCTCTTTGCTTACACTGAAACTCAAATATTCTAATATCGAAACTAAGTTTGCTGCTTTTATAGAAGAGCATCCAGATTTAAGCGGTATTTTTATTACTACTTCTAAGGCTTATCAAATTGCCTCTATCCTATCTACTTTAGAAAATAAAAAAATAGCCTTAATTGGTTACGATTTAATTGAGAAAAATGTCAATTTTTTAAATCAGGGTCTTGTTCACTTTTTAATTCACCAGAATCAAAAAAGACAGGCTTATTTAGGAATCAGTACTTTGGCAGAACATTTTATATTTAGAAAAGATATCCCAGAAACAATTTTGCTTCCTATCGATATTATAAATGTCGAAAATGCTTCTTTTTATGTTAGCTAAAAGTTTGCCACAAAGGCCTTAAGACTCTAAGTTTTTTTTAAAATTTTATAAACTCGTAGAGCTGCAAAGTTTAAAATATAATAAACTCCGTTTAGATTTAGCTGGAGACAATTCAGATTGCTTTTTCTTAAAACAATTTTGTGCCTTTGCGTATTTGTGGCTAATTATTTCATTAAAGCAAATTTCCCAAAAGATGAAGCTATATGAAAATTAGGTTCTGGCGTATTTGGATTTACCCATGTAATCCAAGTTGGTTCATAATTTTGATTTTCGTCTTTAGAGAATTTCGCTCTATATACTCCTGTTTCAATACTATTATTATGAATTAAATCTAGTTCTTTTAAAGATGCTATGCTGATTTTTCCAGCAACGGTAAATGATGTTTCATCGTTTGAAGAATATAATTTAATATGTTCTTTAGGCCATTTCCATTCGTAATCAAATTTTTTATTGGGGCGTGCTTCAAAATCTAATAATCTTGTTGAAGGATCAATTTCTAAACAGTAATACGGATCTATAGCATCGTTTTGACGAAAAAACAGCTCAACGCGATCAGAATTGCAGATACTATCAACACTATCGTCTTTTGTATCGATATAAACATCTGTATCAAAAACCCTGAAATGAAAATAGAAATTTTGCTGATCCCAAAGGGCTCGAAATTCAATTTTTGAAAATGTTTCCGTTTTCCAAGGAGACGAAAAATCGGTAAGACAATTTGCTTTTTTCCAGAAAATTGAATCTAAAATTTCGACTTCATTTATTTGATTTTTATCTATTAAAATTACTTGATATTCTTTCACAATTTTGACTCTAAAATTTTGTTAATTCTTAATTCTTAAAAAGTCAAAATGACCATAATTTAAGTTTCAGATTTTGGCTTTTTTCGAGATGACCAAGATAGTTTAAAATTGAAGGCAAAAACACTCTTCTTTTTACAAATAAAAATCAAATTTTCAGTCGATAAAACTCATCAGAAAAGACTGCTTAATTTTTATGTTTTTTGAATCATGATTGCGAAATTCATAAGTTTTTATAAAATCGTCATTTATAATTCAAAAAAGCCTCAATTTACTAGGTATGCTTATTCTTTAAATATTTTAAAAAAATCACATCATTTTAAGTCAAAAAAAACGTTTCGCACAATTTTATGTGCTCGAGAACATAAATTTTGTGTGTTCGAGCACATTTTTTGTGTTTTTTCTTGTTTTATAAAAATATAATCTATAGTTTCGTCAGAGATTAATCTTAAAACTAAGTTAATTATGTAAAAATTTAGGTGATTTTAAGGCATCAAAATCGAAGAAAAACGAACTAAATAAGCAGTATTTAGAGCCGAAAATAAGACACTGTTTTTATGTAAAAATCAATTCAAATGAAAACTCAATTAAACACCAAAATGACTCTCCTGATCAAAAAAGAAATCTAAAACCTACAAACAAGAAAAAAAACAATTAAACATTAACCAAAACCAATTTTAAGTATGAAATTATTAACCCAAAAAAAACCAAGAGATTTTCGGATTAACAATTTATCCCGCAAAGAAATTAAACTAACAATTCTATCGTTACTCGTTTTTACATTTCAAGCTTCGGCAGCTTCTTCAATAAATACTTCAGATAAAAACTATACCGCATTATTTTTCGAAAAAATAGTAAAAGGTAAGGTTACAGACAAAGATGGTTTGCCTCTTCCTGGCGCTAATGTTGTGGTTAAAGGAAGCAATAAAGGTGTTCAAACAGATGTTGATGGAAGCTTTTCGATTACTGTAGCTGATAATGTTACTAAACTTGTGGTGACTTATATTGGTATGGAAGATCAAGAAGTAACTATTGGAAATGCACCGCTAAAAATTGTCATGAAAGAAGCTGGACAAAAATTAGATGAAGTAGTTATTGGATACGGAAAATCTAAGAAAAAAGACCTTACAGGTTCTGTGAGTTCTCTTAGCAAAGACAATTTGAATTTAGGCGGAACTATTGCCAATGTAGGACAGGCGTTACAAGGACGTGCTTCTGGGGTTCAAGTACAGCAAAATAATTATGCACCGGGAACCAATCCGTCTGTAGTAATTAGAGGAGGAAATTCTATAAATACTTCTAATGCGCCTTTGTACGTAGTGGACGGATTTATTACCAGCACTGGAGCTTCAATTAGTCCAAACGATATTGAAAATATTCAGATTTTAAAAGATGCCGCTTCTACAGCAATTTATGGTGCACGCGGTGGAAATGGGGTTATCATTATTACAACTAAAAAAGGAAAATCAGGAAAAATGATGGTGGAAGCCGAAATTTCAGATGGTTTTCAAAATATTATAAAAGAGCCTTCATTGTTAACTGGACAACAATATGCTGATATTCAAAATGCAATTGCGGGTGAAAACGGAAGACCTCCGGTTTTTCCATCAAGTTTTCCAATTGCGAATACCAATTGGTTTGAAGCAGCGACACGTCCAGGAGAAGTATTGAACAGAACGCTTACTTTTAGCGGAAGCGATCAAACTTCTAAATTCTTTCTTTCAGGAAACTATTTGAAACAAACGGGAGCTATTGAAAACACTGATTATGAAAGATACAGCGTTAGAATGGGTGCCGAAAAAAGATTTAATGAAAGATTAAATATGGGTGCTAATTTTTATGGTGCTGCAGCTGAAGGAAATAACAGCGATTTTGGAGATAATATCCTTTCTCCGATGTTCTCTATTCAAACTGCTCCTCCAACGATTCCGATCTACAATGCTGATGGCTCATATTATAAATATCAAGGAAAAGATAATGCATTGGCTCTTTTACTTGAACCAACAGACCACACAATCAATAGATTAGCAAACGGAAGTATGTTTTTAGATTATGAAATAATTAAAGGTCTTACTTACCACTTTGGTTCTGGTGCTGAATGGCAGGAAAACATTCAAGGAAAATATACTCCAAGTACATTAGTAGCTGGAGCTGCGTTAAAAGGTTCTGGATCTGAAGAAAATAAAACATATTTTAGATGGAGTACAGAACAATATTTAACGTACAAGTTTAATATCAAAGAAGTACATGCCATCACTGCAATGATTGGAACTTCGAACCAAAAAGATACTTATGAAAGAGTAAGAGCTGCAGGTACAGGATTTTCTAATGACTTATTAACGTATTACAATCTTCAAGGTGCAGCGGTTTATTTGAAACCTGAAACTGAAAAAACAGAGACAAAACTTACTTCTTATTTTGGAAGGTTAAATTATGCTTTTAATGACAAATATTTAGCAACTTTTACAATTAGAAAAGACGGTTCTTCTCGTTTTGGTCCAAATAACAAATTTGGTATTTTCCCTTCTGGAGCTGTTGCATGGAAGTTGTCTAACGAATCTTTTATGCAGAATGTAAAAGCTATTTCTGAACTTAAATTAAGAGCCAGCTATGGTATTACAGGAAACGACGGAATTGGCGATTACTCTTATATGAACCGATTGACTTCTTGGGGTGTAACTATTGCACCTGATGATTTTGTTGCTGGTACAGAACCTGCGAATTTGGCAAATCCGAACTTGAAATGGGAAGAAACAGCTCAAACCGATTTAGGTTTAGATTTAGGTTTATTTAATGATAAACTTTCGATCACAATTGATTACTACAAAAAAAGAACTTCTGATGCTCTTTTAAATGTTCCTGTTGGAGGATGGTGGGGATTTGGCACTCAAAGAGTTAATTCTGGAGTTATTGATAATAAAGGTATTGAGTTAGGAATTAGTACTGAAAATATCAGAACTACTAATTTTTCTTGGAGAACGTCATTAAATGTTGCTTACAATAAACAAGAAATTGTATCTCTTGCTGATAACGTAAAAATCATTAGTACAAACACTTCTAACCCAAGCGGAACTGTTTCTGGGCAAGAGTTTACAAGACTAGAGCCGGGAAAAGAAATGGGAGTTTTATACGGATACAAATATGCAGGCGTGATCAAAACGGGAGAAACATACGCAGCTCAGCCATTGTCTGTCCCTGGAGATCCGAAATATGTAGATGTTGACGGAGACGGTACTATTACTGCTGCCGACAGAACTTATTTAGGAAATTCTATTCCGCATTATGTTGCTGGTTTTAATAACGATTTTAAATATGGAAATTTTGATATGAATATCTTTTTCCAAGGTGCTTTTGATTATTCTGTATATAATATGACTGCAATGGTTGGTGAATCTTCTACAAGTACAGATGCATTAAATCGCTGGGTTGCGGGAGTAAATGAAAATACAGATATTCCAAGAGACGGCTACTACAAAAGCAAATATGGAAGTTATGTGAATTCGAAATTTGTTGAAGAGGCTTCTTACTTACGTTTAAAAAATGTTTCTATAGGATATTCAATTCCCGAAAGCGTACTAAAACAAGTAAAATTCATTGACAGCATCAGACTATATGCGATTGGACAAAACTTATTGACGATCACAAATTACTCTGGAAATGACCCTGAAGTAAACGGGCATTCAACAAACAATTTAGGCGGAGGAATCGATTTTAACTCGTTCCCAGCATCAAGAACTTTTATACTTGGAATTAAAGTCGCAATTCACTAGTCAAAAGGCTTTTTAGTAACATTAAATTTATTAAAATGAAAAAATATACACTATTATTACTTTTACTTACCGCCGGAGTAGAGATTTCGTGCAACCAAGATCTAGATCCCACGGTATACAGCAGTTTGACTAATACCAATGGGTATCAGACAAAATCAGATGCAGTTGCGGCCATTAATTCAATTTACGGCAGATTAAAAGGGCCTTCTGTTGGAGATAACTTTTCATACTGGGCAACAAGACACTTCGCTTTAACAGATATTGCTACTGATTTAGGACACTGCCAATACGGAGGAGATCCCGGACAATTGTCTTTAGGAACTTGGAGTTCGACAAACGGTCTTCTTTTGGAAGATTGGAATGCGATGTATAAATTAATTGCCAATGCAAACAATGCTATCTTTAACATTCTGCCAATGACTGGAATTACTGCTGCAGAAAAAGCACAGTTTATTGCCGAAGCTAAATTTTTAAGATGTTCTGCTTACATGGATTTGACTGATGCTTGGGGACCAGTAATTTTAATTACCGAAGCCAATTTAGGAAATCCAGGTTACCTAGATCAAACTCCTCCATCGTCTGTAGAAGAAATTGATGCTTTCATTATTAAAGAACTAACAGAAGCTGCAGATGTACTGCCAGTAAATTATAAATCAAATGACATTTATGAAAGTAACGATGTTGGCCGCGCAACAAAAGGTGCAGCACTTACATTACTAGCTAAATTATACATGCGCAGCCATGAGTGGCAAAAAGTTGTTACATTGACACAGCAAGTAATGGATTTGAACGAATACAGTCTTTATCCTTCTTACTTAGGTTTGTTTAAAGAAAGTAACAAATGGTGCAGCGAAAACATCTTCTCTTCTTTGAGTGATGCAAATACAAACGGAACAGAATTATTAAATCACTTTGGACCAATCGATCATCCTGTTGTACAAAACAGATGGCAGTATTATACTGTAAACTGGGATTTCTACAACACTTTTGGTGACGAAGATGAGAGAAAACAATGCTTTTTCCCAGAATTTATGGGAACAGACGGTTTACTTCATAAACAAGCTCCTTCATTGGGTGCGCAGCCACCGGCTGGTGAGTTTTACATGCCAGACGTTTCTACAAGAAAATATGCCGATGACGAAACAACAACTTATTATGACGGTCATAGTGTAAACATTCTTCGTTATGCAGATGTATTATTGAGCAGAGCCGAAGCATTAAACGAACTCAGTGGACCAACAAGTGAAGCGATCGGATTAATTAATCAAGTTAAGGCAAGATCTCATGCAAAACAATTAGTTTTATCTGACTACAATCAAAACACTTTAAGAGACGCTATTTTACAGGAAAGAGGCTGGGAGTTTTTCTACGAAGGAAAACGTCGTCAGGATTTAATTAGAATGAACAAATATGATGTTTTGGTAAATGCATATCATCTTAGAGTTGGTGAAGCTGCTTTAATAAAAATGCCGCAAAACAAATATTATACATATCCACAGAGTCAAGTAAACCTTAATCCGAAATTAAGCAACGCTGATAGACAATAAAGAATACCCAATCAAGAATAGACAGTAAAAAATGTCTGTCTATTCTTGATTTTTAATACAGATGAAGTACTTTTCTGTTTCACAAAAGAAGCTTTTCAGATGATCAAAAAACTATTACTTAAAGGAAGTTTTATTTTAGCCTTACTTGCATTGGCAAGTTGTTCTAAAAATCAGGATATAGTAAATATCAATATTGGGACTCATGGCAACAACGAATTGAAAATTCAAATCGATGTTACTACGAATGACAATGTACAGGTATATGCAGAATATTGGTCTGACCAAAAAGGAACTCAAAGCAAAATAACCACTCCTATTTCAAAATCAGGGCTTAAACATACTTTAGTTCTCTGCAATATTACTCCAGAAACGAATTATAGCTATCAGCTCGTTACAGTTGCAGACGGCGAAAAAAAGCCCAGTAAAGTCTATACTTTTAAATCGAGAAAACTTCCAGAATGGCTTCAAAAACAATTTAAAGCCAATTGCCCGAAACCAGAATTACTGCCACAAAATTTCAAAAAGGGCTTTATGCTTTTGGCAAAAAGAGAAACGCCTGGAACAGTTTATATAGTAGATTACAAAGGAAACTTAAGATGGTATCATACTATTGAAGGAACTGGGTTTAAAGTAGCTCATTTTACAAAGGAACAAACCATCATTTCTATTCTTGGCAAAAATGACGAACCAACAAGTTATGGAAGTGAAATTCTAGAAATCAACTTACAAGGAGATACTTTAACACATATCAAAAAAGGACAAGGCGATTTAAAACAAGTTCTTCACCACGAAATCATAAAAAAATCGGCTAACGAAATTGTCACTTTAACTGTTGATCAAAAAATAATCGATTTAACTTCTATTGGAGGAAAAAAACAAGATACTATCAATGGAGATGGAATTTTAATTTTAGATAAAAAAGGAAAGCAACTTTGGAAATGGAGTGTTTTTGATGATTTAGATCCCTTTAAAGATAAAGATTTACTGAAAACCAAAAAAGATTGGACTCATGCCAACAGTTTAAATTACGATACTGATGGAAATTTCCTGATCTCATTTTACAATAATGGACAAATTTGGAAGATCAATTCTAAAACTGGAAAAGTAATCTGGAAATTAGGAAAAGGAGGAACTATGAAAATGGCTCCAGATACCAATTTCTCTCAGGCGCATGCCGCACACATTAATCAAGAAGGAAGTTTATTGTTTTTTGATAATGGTGTCGACAAAAAACAGTCTTCCGTATTTGCCTTAAAAGTCGACGAAAAAAACAATGCAGTTAAACTAGATTATCAAATAAAATTACCAAAAGACATTTACAATGACAGAATGGGAAGCGCTTATATGATTGATAAAGATGCCATATTATGCTGCTGCTCGAAAAGACATATCACGGTTTTAACGAATAAAAAAGGAGTGCTTTTATGGGCATTAGAATCTGAGATTCCGCCTTATCGTACACAGTTTATTCCCGAAGAAAAATTGAAACCTTTTATTCAAAATTAGAAAATGACATTCCTGCAAGGTTTCTAAATCTTGTAAGCATAAAATAAGTTATAACAAATACAGGTTTTAGAACCTGTTAGGATAAAAATAGTAAACATGAAAAAAATAATTCTAATTGGTCTATTTGCAGCATTGCCAATGGTTGTTTTCAATTCTTGCAATACTTCGACTTCACAGACATTAGCGGCAGCAAAAACAGTTGAAGCTGATGATGAAGGTTATATTACAATTGATACTTCAAAAATTCCAGACGATCAATTCGGAGAATCTGTTCGATACGGAAGAGAATTAATGCTGAAAACAGCCTATTATATTGGACCAAACGGTAAAAACGGACAATATTTGGGCAACAAAATGAATTGCACCAACTGTCACCAAGATGCCGGTACAAAACCACATGCATTCAATTTAATGTCTTCACACGATAATTATCCACAATATCGCGGGCGCGAAAACAAAGTGCTTACACTGGCAGAAAGAGTTAATAACTGCATTATGCGCCCGCATTCTGGAAAACCGCTTCAGTTGGACAGTAAAGAAATGGTAGCCTTTTTATCTTATTTTAAATGGATCAGCAAATTTGTGCCTAAAGATGGTAATTTTAAAGGAGCAAAAAATCTAGAAATCGAATTTCCAGATGTCGCTGCAAGTCCAGAAAGAGGAAAAGCATTATTTACTGAAAATTGTGCGCGCTGCCATGGAAATAATGGCGAAGGCGTATATAATGCTGATAAATCGGGTTACATCTACCCGCCTCTTTGGGGAGAATACGGTTATCAGCCGGGTTCAAGCATGCACAGAGTTATCAAACAAGCACAATGGTTAAAAAATAATATGCCTTACGATAAAGTACTTTTAGGAAAACCTTATCTCACAGACAAAGAAGCACTTGATATCGCTGCTTATGTAAATGATGACAAAATTCACACAAGACCAAATCCTAAAACATTCGATTATCCAAATAAACTCGGCAAACCTATCGATTATGCACACAGTCCTTTTGTAGATAATTTTTCTGAAGAACAGCATAAATACGGACCTTACAAACCGATAATTGCGTACTGGAAAAAGAATGGCTGGAAAGCTGTTTATTAATTTTAAATTTTAGACTATTTAAACCTGAACATACATTACAATGAAACTAAACCTAAAAAACAGACCTCTTTTAAGCAGAATAATGATAATGTGCTTTTTCATTCTCACTATTCCAATGGCGGCACAAATAAAATATTCTGACGGAAATGACAGCTGGAATCCTAATTTACTTGGCAATCACCGCGCTGTAATTGCATTTTCCAGTTCAGGAAATATTGCCAAAACAACTATTGAATGGCGAAGAAGAGATCAAAATCCAGAACTTAAAAAAATTATTGTTCAAGATGCATCAGGAAAAGAAATTCAAAATATAAAAACAGAAAATATCAATAGAGAAAACGGTACTATTTTCTTTGAACCTATTTCGGGAAAAGGAACATATTACGTTTATTATATGCCTTATGTAGACGAAGGAACGGCAAATTATCCGAAAGGAATTTATCAAAAACCTGAAAACAAAGCCGATACACAATGGCTTTCTAATATAAAAGCAAACTTAAAAGACAATACTGCTGTAACAGAGATTCAGAGCGTAAATGCTTTCAATAGTTTTTACCCAATGGAAGTAATTGCTACAGCTACAGAAACCAAAGCTCTTATTGCAAAAAACAGCGGAAATTCATTTTTAGTTTTTCCAGAAGACAGATTGCATTCAATCAAAATGAAAACAGATTTGCCGCAGCGCTGGATTCAGAAAGGTGTTCAAAATACTTTTTCAGATACCGCTTTAAAGGGCGAATATTTAGCATTTCAATTAGGCATTTATGCTCTTGAAGATGTAAAGAATGTAAAAATTACCTTTTCGAATTTAGTAAGTCCTTCTGGAACAATTGATGCAAAAAACATCAGCTGTATAAATACTGACGGAATTCGTTACGATGGATCTATTTTCACGAATACTGTTTCGGTTTCTAAAGGAAAAATTCAAGCAATGTGGTGCGGAATTGAAGTTCCACAAACTGCAACTGCTGGAACTTACAAAGGGAAAGCGACAGTGAATGCTGACGGAAAATCAAAAGAAATTGAACTTCAAATCACAGTAACAAATGAGGTTACTAAAAACGGCGGAATTGACAGTCCAGAAAAAATGACGCGTTTAAATTGGCTAAACTCAACTTTAGCTCAGGAAAATACGGTTATTGCACCTTACACTCCATTAGTTGTAAAAGATGCTGCAATCTCTTTATTAGGAAGAAAATTAATCCTAGCGTCAAACGGATTTCCAGCGCAAATTCAGACTTATTTCACGCCAGAAATGACTTCATTAGGAACAAAACCAAATGATATTTTAAGTGCTCCTATTGATTTTCATTTTGTGGATGCTTCAGGAAAAGAAGCACAATGGAAAAACAGCGGTGTAAAATTTACTAAAAAAGAAGCTGGAATCGTTTCTTGGGAAAATACCTCAACTTCAAAATCGGTTCAAATGGATGTTAACGCTTCTGTTGAATTTGACGGTTTTGTACATTATACAGTAAAAGTTACCGCTCTTGAAGATGTTTCTTTTAATGATATCAATTTCCAAATGCCTATGCAGCCAGCTTCTGCAAAATACATGATGGGATTAGGTCAAAAAGGCGGAGATCGTCCTGCAACTTTTGACTGGAAATGGGATGTTGCGCACAAAAATCAAGATGGTGCTTGGATTGGTGCTGTAAATTCTGGATTGCAATTTTCTCTTAGAGACGAAAAATACAGCCGTCCATTGAACACCAATTTCTATTTGCAAAAACCTTTATTATTGCCAACTTCTTGGGGTAATGACAACAAAGGAGGAATTACCATTACACCAAACCAAAAATCGGTTGTAGTAAATGCTTATAGTGGTGCTAGAACACTGAAAAAAGGCGATGTTTTATATTATAATTTCAACTTGTTGATTACGCCATTCCATACTATAAACACAGATTTTCAATGGGATACAAAGTTTTACCACAAATACAGCCCGATCGATTCTATTGCTAAAACTGGCGCAACCGTAATCAACATTCACCACGCAAACGCAATCAATCCATATATCAATTATCCTTTTATTGAATTTAAAAAGATGAAAACGTATATCGATGAAGCACATGAAAAAGGATTAAAAGTAAAAATCTATAATACCGTTAGAGAGGTTTCAAACAAAGCTTATGAGACTTTCGCTTTAAGAAGTTTAGGCCACGAAATCTATTCTCCAGGAAAAGGCGGCGGATTCTCTTGGCTGCAAGAACACGTTGGAGACGATTATATCGCTGCATGGTTTGTTCCTGAAATTAAAGATGCTGCAATTGTAAATAGCGGTATGAACCGTTGGCATAATTATTATGTTGAAGGAATGAATTGGCTGACTCAAAACGTTGGTATTGACGGAATTTATCTAGACGACGTTGCTTTTGACAGAATCACAATGAAACGTATCAAAAGAGTTTTGACTAAAGATGGTCATCCTGGAATTATCGATTTACACAGTGCGAATCAATATAACAAAAGCGACGGATTTAATAACAGTGCCAATTTATATATGGAACACTTTCCGTACATCAATAAGTTATGGTTTGGAGAATATTTTGATTATGAGAAAAATCAGCCGGACTTTTTCTTAACAGAAGTTAGCGGAATTCCGTTTGGATTAATGGGCGAAATGCTTCAAGATGGTGGAAATCCTTGGCGTGGAATGGTTTTCGGAATGACGAATAGATTACCGTGGAGCGATGGTGCTGACCCAAGACAAATCTGGAAATTATGGGATTCTTTCGGAATTAAAGGTTCTGAAATGATTGGTTACTGGAGCGAAAATTGTCCCGTAAAAACAAACAATGATAAAGTGCTGGCTACAGTTTACAAAAAGAACGGAACAGCATTGATTTCTATTGCAAGCTGGGCAGATGCTGATGTAAATGTAAAATTGAATATTGACTGGAAAAAACTAGGAATAAATCCGTCTAAAGCGACAATTACAGCTCCTGAAGTTCTTAATTTTCAGCCTGCAAAAACGTTTACAGCAAAAGATGAAATAACTGTTCCTAAGGGAAAAGGATGGTTGTTAATTGTTAAGTAATTAAATTCAATAACGATCATCTTGTCCAATTTGTCATTTCGACGAAGGAGAAATCTCCACAAGTAGCTCGATAAAGATTGACGAAATACTATGCGGAGTTTCTTGCGAAGATTTCTCCTTCGTCGAAATGACAAAAAGCTCAAAAAAATAAGCCACAGATTACACAGATTACACAGATTAATTTTTAAACAGATTAAAAAAAATCATTTTAATCTGTGTAATCTGTGGCAAAAAAACAACCACAAAACACTAGCTCTCCATATGAAACTTAAACCTTTCTTATCAATTCTACTTTTTGGAAGCCTCTTTGTCACAGCACAAAACAAACCCACTATAAAAGAATACAAAAAAGTATTTACCACATACCCTTTTTCAGATCCTGACCCGATTCCGAAACCAGACACAAAATTTTATCCTTATTTCCGTTTTGACGGCTTTACAGACAAACCAGTTCAGAAAGAATGGAAAGTAATTGAAATAGAAAACGATTACATCAAACTGATGATTTTGCCTGAAATAGGCGGAAAAGTTTGGTCGGCTGTAGAAAAATCAACTGGAAAAGACTTTGTTTACAATAATCATGTAATCAAATTTAGAGACATTGCCATGCGCGGACCGTGGACAAGCGGCGGCGTTGAAGGCAATTATGGAATTATCGGTCATACCCCAAATTGTGCTACTCCAGTAGATTATAAAATTATAAACCGTGAAGACGGAAGCATCAGCTGTGTTATTGGAGTTTTAGATTTATTAACGAGAACTTCTTGGAAACTAGACATCAATTTACCAAAAGACAAAGCTTATTTTACAACCAATTCATTTTGGTCTAATTCGACAGAATTACAGCAGCCTTATTATACTTGGATGAATACAGGAATTAAAGCCGCTGGAAATCTTCAATTTATTTACCCTGGACAGACGTATATTGGCCATAACGGCGAATACAATTCTTGGCCGATTGATAAAGAAAACGGCAAAGATTTATCTTATTACAAAAACAATGATTTTGGCGGTTACAAATCGTATCACGTATTCGGAAAATACAATGATTTCTTCGGAGGATATTGGCATGACGAAGATTTCGGAATGGCAAGATATGGTAATCACGATGATAAACCCGGCAAAAAAATATGGATTTGGGGATTATCACAGCAAGGAATGATTTGGGAAAAATTATTGACCGATACTGACGGACAATATACAGAAGTACAAAGCGGCAGATTATTTAATCAGGCAAGCGAAGGCAGTAATTTAACCCCTTTTAAACAACGTTCGTTTGCGCCTTATCAAACTGATACTTGGACAGAATACTGGTTTCCTGTAAAACAAACCAAAGGTTTTGTAAAAGCCAATAATTACGGGGCTGTTAATGTGAAAAACGAAAATGGCTGGCTGAAAATCTATTTCTCTCCGCTTCAAAAACTAAATGAAAAAATTGAAGTTTTCGAAGGCGATAAAAAAGTATATTCTAAAGATATTGCTTTGAATACGCTCCAAACATTTAAAGATTCAATTCAGGTTAAAGCTGATTTTAATAAATTGAAATTTATTTTAGGCGGCAATAAACTAGTTTGGAACGGTGCTCCTGAAGATGGAAATATTAATCGCCCAGTAGAAATTCCAAAAAACTTTGATCATAATTCGGTTTACGGATTGTATCTGCAAGGTAAAAATTACATCAGTTTTAAAGATTATGTAAAGGCAGAAGAAAACCTTACAGCTTGTTTACAAAATGATCCAAACTTTGCTCCTGCCCTTTCTGAATTAGCTTCTTTACAAATTAGAAAATTTCAATACAAAGAAGCTGTAGAAACTGCTAAAAAAGCTTTAGCAATCGATACTTACGATGGTGGTGCAAATTACAATTATGCTTTGGCAAATCTTCATTTAGGAAACACAACCGATGCAAAAGATGGTTTTGATATTGCAGCAGCTGGTGTAGAATACAGAAGCGTTGCTTACACTTCACTAAGTAAAATTTATTTAGCTGAAAACGAATTACCTAAAGCTGTTGAATATGCCGAAAAGAGCTTAATAAACAATCAATACAATCTAGAATGTCTGCAAGTATTGGCGGTTTTGTATCGTCTTCAAAATAATTCAGACAAAGCAAATGCAGCTTTAAAAACAATTACTACACTTGATCCGTTAAATCATTTTGTAGATTTTGAAAAATATCTTTGGAACAGTTCAAATGATGCCAAACTTAATTTTACAGCTGCAATTCAAAATGAAATGCCAGAACAGACTTATCTGGAATTAGGAATTTGGTACGAGAATCTGGGCCGAAAAGAAGAAGCTCTAAAAGTTTTTAACATCGCAGTTCCAAGTGCAGAAATTATATATTGGAAAGCTTTTTTAGAAAACAAAACTGTTGATTTATCTAAAATCAAACCTGGAACTAGTTTTCCGTTCCGCGCAGAAACGGCTTCCATTCTCAAAACATTAATTAAAACTAATGATCAATGGCAGTTAAAATACCATTTAGGTCTAATCGAATGGAATCGCAATAGTATTTCTGAGGCAAAAGAATTGTTTACACAATGCGGCTCAAAACCTAATGATCCTGCTTTTTATGGTGCCAAAGCTTCTTTATTTAAAGATGATGCTACAGTTGTATTGGCAAGTCTTCAGCAGGCTTTAAAACTAGATCCACAAGGCTGGAGATATCATAAATTATTGGCAGAACATTATATCGTTCAAAAACAATTTGACAAAGCACTTTCAACAACAGAATCTTTCTACAAAAAACATAAAGAGAATTATTTAATTGGAATGCTGTATGCAAAAACGCTGCTGTTAAATAAAAAATATGCTGCTGCAGATGCATTTCTAACCAAATTACAAATTCTTCCTTTTGAAGGTGCAACTGCTGGAAGACAATTGTACCACGAAGCGAAATTGATGCAGGCTTTGGCAGAAATTAAAAACAAACAATATAAAAAAGCATTACAATTTATTGGCGATGCAAAATTGTTTCCAGAAAATTTAGGAGTAGGAAAACCTTACGATGAAAACATCGATGAAAG
Source organism: Flavobacterium sp. GSB-24 (assembly GCF_027924665.1). NCBI lineage: Bacteria > Pseudomonadati > Bacteroidota > Flavobacteriia > Flavobacteriales > Flavobacteriaceae > Flavobacterium > Flavobacterium sp. GSB-24. The sequence continues at coordinate 2,574,627 of NZ_AP027043.1, read as the reverse complement.
GCTTGAAAACTGGCTGGATTATCAATGTTACACCAATCTTGGCAACAAAGAAATAGCTGCTAAATCTTTACAAAAAATCGTTGCTTTTAATCCAAAGGTTGATAATACGGTTATGAACTTTTTACCAGCAAATAATCTTGTTTCAGCTTGGGCAATCGAAAAAACATCTTCTTCTCAAGAAGCAGAAAAATGGTTAAAAAATCAAGCCGATTTATATCCAGAAAACAAAATTATTCAATGGAGTTTACTCGTTTATACGAAAAAACAATCGAATATTTTAAATGAAGATGAAAAAGACGGTGAAGTCAGAATTATCGAAAAATTGTAAAGAACTTTTAAAACAATAAAATGAAAAAGCATTTTTTAAAATATACTTTTTTGGGTCTTATTTTCATTGTAAGCCCAAAAATTGAAGCGCAAAACAAACAGGAAAAACCAGATGAATTAAGTGTTTACAGAGTTACACCTTTAAAAACTAATGATTTAATTCATACCAAACTCGAAGTCTCATTTGATTACGGAAAACGTTATTTGTATGGAAAAGAATGGGTTACTCTAAAACCTCATTTTTATGAAACCGATTCGCTGCATTTAGATGCAAAAGGAATGGATTTTAAAGAAATTGCTATTGTCGATGGAAAAAAAACTATTCCGCTAAAATATACTTACGATAACGAACAGCTTTCAATTCAATTAAACAGAAAGTACAAAAACAACGAAAAGTATACGATTTTCATTAATTACACCGCAAAACCAGCAGAACTTAAAAGTAAAGCTGGCGAATCGATTACCAACTCAAACGGATTGTATTTTGTTAATCCTGACGGAAAAGGAGACAAACCAACACAAATTTGGACTCAAGGAGAAACAGAAGCTTCGTCTTGCTGGTTTCCTACGATTGATAAACCAAATCAAAAAACAACTTCTGAAATTGCAATGACAGTAGAATCAAAATATACTACGCTGTCTAACGGTAAATTAACTTCACAAAAAGCAAATAAAAACGGAACTCGTACTGATATTTGGAAAATGGATCAGCCAAACGCTCCTTATTTATTTATGATGGCGGTTGGGGATTTTAAAATCTATAAAGATTCTTATAATGGAAAAGAGGTCAGCTATTATTTAGAACCTAAATATGCGCCATTTTCGAAACAGATTTTTGGCAAAACGCCTGATATGATGAACTTTTACGGTAAAATGCTTGGTGTAGAATATCCTTGGGCAAAATATTCGCAGATTGTTGTAACAGATTTTTTTGGAGGTGCAATGGAAAATACTTCTGCAACTGTTCACGGCGGATATGTACAAAAAACCGAAAGAGAATTATTAGACAATAACGAAGAAAGTACCGTAGCACACGAACTTTTTCATCAATGGTTTGGAGATTTAGTAACTGCTGAATCTTGGTCAAATTTAACAATGAACGAATCTTTTGCCACATTTGGAGAAGTTCTTTGGCACGGTCACGACGCTGGACAAGATGCAGAAGACAGATCTCGTTATGAAAAACTGCAGAATTATCTTCGTTCACAAAAAAATGGAGACAGTCCAATTTTAGCACGTTTTCATTACAAAAATGCAGACGATATGTTTGATAATATCAGCTATTCTAAAGGTTCGATTATTTTGTACGCCATGAAAAACCAAATGGGTGACGAAGCCTTTTTTAAAGGATTGAATCATTATTTAACCACTAATGCTTACAAATCTGGAGAACCGCATCAGCTGCGTTTGTCTATGGAAGAAGTAACTGGAAAAGACTGGCTGCCTTATTTTGATCAATGGTATTACAATGCTGGAAGTCCAATTCTTGATGTAACTTACAAATACGCTAACGGAAAAATTATCATTACGATTAGTCAATCTCAGGATAGTGCAGTGCAAACGTTTACATTGCCTTTAAAAGTTGATTTTTACGTAAACGGAACTAAGATAAGAAAGGATATTTTAATTACTAAAAGAGAACAAAGTTTCAGTTTTGACCTTCCTTCAAAACCTGAATTTATAGATTTAGACCCAGATAAAATCCTAGTTGGCGAAGTGAATGTAGATAAAAAAACTTCTGCTGATTATCTTTATCAATATAAAAATGCGCCATCGTATTACAACCGAATTGAAGCTATAAAATTTGCTTCAAAAGACAGAAGTCAGGAGTCACAACTTATTTTATTGGAAGGTTTGAAAGATCCTCAAGAAGACTTACGAGTACTGAGTATTAAAGCAATTGATTTAAATGAAAAACAAACCAAAGATCAGATTTTAAAAACACTTCTTGACATTGCTAAAAATGATAAAAAGACCATTGCAAGAGCAAATGCTATTGTAAAATTAGCTTCTACTGGTGATACTTCTTATAAAGCATTGATGGAAGAAAGTATTAAAGAGCAATCGTACAACGTAATTGCGGCAGGAATTACAGGATTAACAAAATATACCCCAGCCGAAGCAGATAAAGCATTGGCTTCATTAGATGACGATACTAAAAAACATGTAACGCCATTAATGAAAAGATTTAGTAGTCAAAAATAATTATTAGAATCCTTTGAATCTGTTTTGTTTTTGAAAACCTCTCTAATTTGGTTCATTAGAGAGGTTGTTTTAAAAATTATCTAACAAAATCACTCATGAAAACTACCTTTTTTAAATCTATTATAGCTCTTTTTCTTTTGTTCGGATGGACAATTGCAACCGCACAAATGATTAAGACCAAAACACCTGCACGAGCAAAAGGACAGCAAGATGTACTGAGAATGGCAGCAGACCCGATTCCGACCGTTCGTGTTGCTTTTATCGGCCTTGGAATGCGCGGTCCCGGAGCTGTAGAACGCATGACACATATTCCCGGTGTAGAAATTGTAGCGTTGTGCGACATGACTAAGGAAAACACGTCGAAAGCAAATGAGATTTTAACCAAAGCTGGTTTCCCAAAAGCGCAAGAATTTTACGGCGATGAAAATACATGGAGAAAAGTAACGGCATTGCCAAACGTAGATTTAGTTTACGTAGCAACAGACTGGCTGCATCACGCTGTTATAGGAGTTCAGGCAATGAAAGACGGAAAACATGTCGCTATTGAAGTTCCTGGCGCTTTAACCATGAAAGAAATTTGGGAACTTATTGACACTTCAGAAAAAACAAGAAAACATTGCATGCAATTGGAAAATTGCGTTTATGATTTCTTTGAACTAACGACTTTAAATATGGCACAGCAAGGTTTGTTTGGAGAAATTCTTCATGCAGAAGGTTCTTATATTCATGGTTTACAACCATTTTGGGGCGAATACTGGAACAACTGGAGAATGGATTACAACATTAAACACAGAGGCGACGTATACGCAACGCACGGAATGGGGCCAGCGTGTCAGGCACTAAACATTCATCGTGGTGACAAAATGAATTTCTTGGTTTCTATGGACACAAAAGCGGTTGGAAATCCTGCTTACATCAAAGAAAAATCAGGTAAAGAAATAAAAGATTTTAGAAACGGAGATCATACCATGACGATGATTCGTACTGAAAATGGAAAAACAATTCAGATTCAGCATGATGTAACTTCTCCGCGTCCGTACAGCAGAATGTATCAATTGAGTGGTACAAAAGGTTTTGCTAATAAATACCCGTTAGAAGGTTATGCTTTGGACGGAAAAGAATTAGGTGACGATGTAAAACCAAATCACGAAAAATTAAGCGCGCACTCTTTTGTTCCTGAAGAAGTGAAAAAAGCTTTAATGGAAAAATACAAACATCCAATTGCAAAAGGAATCGAAGAACAAGCAAAAAAAGTAGGCGGTCACGGCGGAATGGATTTTATTATGGACTATCGTTTAATTCATTGTCTGCAAAAAGGATTGCCGCTGGATATGGATGTATATGATTTAGCAGAATGGTCTTGTTTAGGTCCGTTGACTGAAATTTCATTAGATAATAATTCAGCTCCGGTAGAAATTCCAGATTTCACCCGCGGCGGCTGGAATAAATTGAAAAAATTGGAATTTTCAGAATAAATATTGGTTAGTTAAAGAAGGCAAGAGAGCATCATTGAAAAAGTGCTCTCTTGTTTATTTTAGGTCTATCCATCCCAAAAAAAAGCCACCTGATTTTATTCAGATGGCTCTAGTTATTGCTTTAAAAATTACTTCCAGTTAAAAGTAATATTCTTTTCGATTTCACTGCTTAAACTTAAGAATACAGGACAAGTCATTGCAGCGCGTTCCAAAATAGTTTTATTCTTTTGATCAGCAACGCCTTGCATTTCAAACACAATTTCTATTGCGCCGATTCTTCTTGGTTCTGCATTCATGATTTTTGTTACTTCGGCTGTAGAGCCAACAAAATCAACCTCTAAATCACGGGCTTTTATTCCCATAATCGTCATCATGCAGCTTGCTAAAGCATTTGCAACTGTATCTGTTGGAGAAAAAGCCTCGCCTTTTCCGTTATTATCTAATGGTGCGTCAGAAATGATTTCGCTTCCTGACTGCACATGAATTGATTTTGTTCTTAAATCTCCTAAATAGGTTACTTTTGATGTCATTAATTTGCTACTTTTAAAGTTAAGTCACTGTCATAGTATAAGATGTAAACACCCTTGTTAGCGTGTCCGCCATCTTCTTTTCTATAATATTGAAATTTATTATCTACCTGCTGTGTAGTCATTAAATCTGCCGTTTCCTGAAAAGTTTTTCCTTGTACCAAGCGCATCATCGTATCAAAAGTAACATCAAAACCTCTTGTTGCATAAGTAGTTGGGTTTATTTTGTTTTTCAGACGGTATTGCTTTTCATAAATTAAAACTGCTTGGTCGTCACTTTCACGAGTTACAGAAGGATACATTAATTTTAATTTCACTAAGTTATCAAAACTAATTTCATCAGTATCCAATGTACTGTTTGGTTCTAGAATTACCAGTTGAACCTGACACGTTTTCTGAGAATCAATTAGTGCTTTAATTGTAGTTTTAATCATTGCAGTATTTGCCGTTTCCATCACCACATAATTCATTCGGTTTGGAATTAAAAGGCTTTTTAAATTCGCAACATCCAGACCTCCAGTTTCAGTTAAAGATGCAAATGCAACACCTTTCTGATTTTGTTTAATATAATTAACAACAGATTCCTTTTTCTTATCTACAACAGCCACAATATTTCCGTTTTTAGAACGCATATAATCAAAAACAGCATTTTTAATTACATCATTTGATGGTATAGACTGATACAAATTCTCAATCGGGTTTGCACTGTCTTTTGATAATGGAGAAATAACAGGAACATTATATAAACGAAGTGTATTAGCTGTTGATTCAGCATTATTTTGGTAAAATGGTCCTATAACTGCATCAGCATCTTGAAGTTTACTAATTAAACTAGGCACATTTGAAGTCGTTTTTGTTTCCTGAGAATCATATATAGCCACATCAATTGGCAGTTTCAATGTTTTCGCAGAGTCAATTGCCATCATCGCTCCAGAATAAAAATCTAAAGTCATATTTAAGAACTTATCGTTTTTAATTCTGTTTGCAGTTCCAGAAGTATCGCTTTGTACTTTAGCCAAATTAAAAGGCAGTAACAAAACTACTTTTTTACGTTCATTGGCACCTCTTTTTTTGCTCAGCTCTACAATTTCTGGATTAGCATTTTCAGATGATTTTACCTTGTCAATAATTTTAATTCCTCCGCCAGTGCTTTCAATAGGTTTGTCGATTGCAGAGTCAGCTGTTTTTTCAACTGGAACCTGCGCTGCAATAATTGGAGCCGGTGCCACATATCCTGAAGGAACTTTTAAAACCATTCCTTCTTTTACACCCTCAGAAAGTGAAGGATTTAATGCCACTAATTCATCTTGCGTTAAATGAAAAACTCTTCCTAAACTATAAAAAGTTTCTTTTGGCTTTACCTGATATTCCATGTAAGTCACTGCTTTTTTAGAAGTTTCAGCAGGTTTTTTACTTTCTACAGATTTTGCTGTTTCAACTGAAGCAGTTTCAGTTTTCGGCGCTTTTCCTTTGATTGTCAATCTATAACCAACTGGCAGACTGGCAACAATATCTGGATTGCGTTTTTCTAATTCTTCCACAGTCATATTATACTGTTTTGCAATACCAAATTTAGTTTCTTTTGGCTGTACATCATGATATACATATTTTTCTGAACCTTTTTCTTTTGCAGGTTTTGCTGCTGTTTTTGGAGCAGATCCTTTAGCAGGAATGACTAATTTTTGTCCAATTTGAACACCTGTTTTTTCTAAAAATGGATTCGCTGCTTTTAAAGCTTCGTCCGAAATTCCGTATTTCTTCTCAATGCTGTAAAAAGTTTCTTTTGGCTGCACTTCATGAATCACTTCTTTTCCAGAAGCTGCAGGAGCTTTTGTTTCAGAAACTTCCTTTTTGGCTTCACCTGTTTTCGTCGGAATCAACAATACCGAATTAGGAGTCAAACCTGTTCTTGCATCTGGATTTAATTGATAAATATCAAAAGGCGTTACCTTAAACTTCTGTGCAATCTGATTAATAGTTTCTCCACTGGAAACCTTATACTTAACCACCTTTTCCTGAGAAAAAGCATTTGAAGAGATAAAGAATACAAAAGACAATAATGTTAAATAATATTTCATAATAAGGCTTAAAAACAATTTAATTTCTAATTCTAAAAGCAAGTTACAAATTTTCCTTAAAGCAAAATTCGCGCCGTTTGTTTAATCGTTCAAAAATTACCTCAAATCAATTTCTACTTTGGCAATAATGACTTCTTTATATAACTCATCTTCTTCTTTTTTCTTGCATTGATAAAGCACTTCTTCCATGTTTTCGAATTTATCGCTGTACACATAGTATGAAAGGCTGTTAATATTAAAGAAGAAACTAGCGTTAAAATCGCCAGAATCAATGAGTTTCATAATAAACTTATCGCGCTCAACTGCGTCTGTAAATATACCCAAAACTAAGTAATACCCATTCGAAACTTCTTTAAGATTATCATAAACTTCCACTTTTACTGTTTTATCAGCTCTTAACGGATTGTCTTTCAATTCTTGTTTCATTTCTTCCAATGAAATTGTTTTTGAACTTTCGGCAGTAGAATTTTTATTCTGTTTTTTAACCGCTTCATCCTGATATTTTTTCAATTTAACCAAAGCCAGCTTGTCGTCAAATTTTCTAGCTTCCATACTGTAATAAGCAGCTTTACTGATGTGTCTTTTTACTTCTATTTTTTTCTGAATATCGAGCGAGTCAATTTTTGCAATCAAAAGCTGATTTTGTGCATCACCCTGCTCCTGCTCTATTTTATAACGTTTAATTTCTTCTAACGACAAACGCTGCTGCAAAGAAGCTGCATTATTATTTTTTTCGCTTTCGCGGATTTTCTTCTTATACTCCTGATTTTCCTCAACTGCAATTCGTTCTACTTTATTCATCAAACCGGCATAAGCTTTTCTATTTTCTGCCAGTTCTTTCTTTAATTGAGAAGATAATTCATTGGTTTTATTGATTCCCTCAGAAGATTGTTTTTCCAATCTTTTTGATTCATCAACATTTAAAATATCCATTCTCTTCAATTCTTTCAAATCATTATTCATCGAATTGACTAACGAATCTAATTTTGCCATTAAAATATCCTGAACATTTTTATTGGCTTCTAATACCAAACGCAGTTTTTCTACCGAATTTTCTTTGGAACCATTCATGTCATTCAGATTTACTTTCAGATCATTAATCTTTATAATTTTCTGATTCATCTCTTTCTGAACAATAAGACGATCTTTTAAATCATCTATCTCAACTGTTTTTGCTTTTGTCTTTTCAACCACAACCTGCTTTTCTGCCAAAGCCAGCATCAATTCTTCACTTTCGTTGGCTGGTTTTATTGCTGTTGTATTAATTGCCAATTTGTTGCCAACTACCAATCCGTTTACAATTTCTGGATTTTGAGATTCAAGCTGATCGATAGAGATTCCGTATTTCTTTGCAATAGAAAACTTTGTTTCTTTTGGTTCAACCACATGAAAAACAGTTTCTTGATTAATGACACGAACTCTTCCGTCTAAAGTTTTTCTTTTGTTTGGAATGACAATCGTCTGACCAATCTGCAGTCCGTTTTGAAGTATTTCTTTATTTAAGTTTTCTAAATCCTGAACCGAAACATTGTATTGTCTCGCAATACTAAACAAAGATTCTTTAGCCAAAACCTGATGAGTGGTTTTAGATGAAACAACAGTTTCCTGCTTAGATGAATGTTCTGAATTTTGAGGAATTATTAATTCTTGACCGATTTGAAGTCCGCTGGCAAGAATTTCTTGATTAGCATTTTGAATGGCTTCTACAGAAACATGATATTGTTTAGATAAGCCGAAGAGCGTTTCTTTGGGCGCAACAATATGTGTTTTACTTTGCTCTTTAATTATGGTTTGGGAGTTGTGAACTGGAATCTTTATAATCTGATTATCCTTGATTCCATTTTGCGATTCGGGGTTGAGTTTGTAAATCTCATCTATAGAAACCTTATACTTTTGGGCAATAAAATAAGCAGTTTCTCCTTTTTGAATCTTGTGCTCAATAATTGAATCTTGCGCAGTTATTTTGTTAAAAGACAAAATAAAGACAAGAGAAATTGTTAAAAGTTCTCTCATAAATAGTAGGTTATAAAAAATTAAGGCCTTACAAATGTAAGACCTTAATTTTAAAATACGCTGCTATTCCCACTCAATTGTTGCAGGTGGTTTTGAACTAATATCGTAAACTACACGATTCACACCTTTTACCTTGTTGATAATATCGTTCGATACTTTCATCAAGAAATCATACGGTAAGTGAACCCAGTCAGCAGTCATACCATCTGTTGATTCTACTGCTCTAAGCGCTACTACTTTTTCGTAAGTACGCTCATCGCCCATAACTCCAACACTGTTTACCGGAAGCAAAATCGCTCCAGCCTGCCAAACTTTGTCGTACAATCCCCAAGATTTTAATCCTTCGATAAAAACAGAATCAACATCTTGTAAAATTTGTACTTTCTCTGGAGTAATATCTCCTAAAATTCTAATTGATAATCCTGGTCCTGGAAAAGGGTGTCTTCCTAATAATTCAGGATCTATTCCTAAAGTAGCTCCAACTCTACGAACTTCGTCTTTAAACAACATTCTAAGTGGTTCTACAATTTTTAATTTCATATAATCTGGCAATCCACCAACATTATGGTGCGATTTAATAGTTGCAGATGGTCCTTTTACAGAAACAGACTCGATAACGTCTGGGTAAATTGTTCCTTGTGCTAACCATTTTACGTCTTCAATTAAGTGTGATTCGTCATCAAAAACTTCGATGAAAACACGTCCAATAGTTTTACGTTTGGTTTCAGGATCACTAATTCCTGCTAGTTCAGAAAGAAAACGATCTCCTGCATCTACACCTTTTACATTTAATCCCATTCCCTTATATTGGTTCAATACATTTTGGAACTCGTTTTTACGTAAAAGACCGTTGTTTACGAAAATACAGTAAAGATTTTTACCAATTGCCTGATGCAATAAAACCGCAGCAACAGTAGAATCTACACCGCCTGATAATCCTAAAACAACTTTATCATTTCCTAATTTCTCTTTTAATTCTCCCACCATTTCTTCTACGAAAGCATTTGGTGTAAAGTTTTGAGGAACTTCGGCAATTTTAACTAAAAAGTTTTCCAGCATTTTTGATCCATCTGTTGAATGGTAAACCTCTGGATGGTATTGAATGGCATAAGTAGTTTCGCCTTCAATTTTGTAAGCTGCAAATTCTACATCATGCGTGCTTGCTAATTTTACAGCATTTGTTGGAAGCGCTTTGATACTATCACTGTGGCTCATCCAAACTTGACTGTTTTCTGAAACTCCTTCAAAAAAAGTTTCATTCTCTTTAATATAAGATAAGTTTGCTCTACCATATTCTCTGGTATTTGAAGCTGCTACTTCTCCACCGCTGAAGTGCGCTAAATACTGCGCTCCGTAACAAACGGCAAGCATTGGAAGTTTGCCTCTAATTTGCGATAAGTCAGGATGTGGTGCGTCTTCTCCTCTAACAGAGAAAGGGCTTCCTCCTAAAATTACGGCTTTATAACTTGATAAATCACTTGGAATGTGATTGTAAGGAAAAATTTCGCAGAATATATTTAATTCGCGAACTCTACGCGCAATAAGTTGAGTATATTGCGATCCGAAATCTAAAATAAGTACGTTGTGTTGCATGCGCAAAAATACTTTTTATATTCGAAATTGAAAAATGGAATTTTGATTTTTTTTTTAGAAAGGTTCTAAGGTTCTGAGATACTAAGGTTCTTAGTTTTATTTATAACCTAAAAAAGAAAAAACTTAGCGCCTTAGAACCTTAGCAACTTAGTTTCTGTAAAAAAAATCTAAAAAAGAAAATATTTCGTATATAACGAAGAACCCAATTACAATTTAACTATGAAATCAAAATTTGTTGCCGTTACCCTATTATTATCGTTAGTTTTAACTTCTTGTGATGCTGTTGATGATCTATTAAGTTTCAATATTTCGAATGAGACTTCTATTAAAATTAAGAGCACATCTCCTATCAATTTACCTTCGGAAATAATCACTCCCGATGTTACAACCAATTCTTCAGCTGAATTTGAAAACAATAAAACGAAGGCTAGTTTGGTCAAAGATGTAAAAATCAGATCACTTAAATTATCCATTTCTGATCCTTCCGATAAAACTTTTACGTTTTTAAAGTCGGTTCATCTATATATTTCGACAACCAATTCTGATGAAGTTGAATTAGCTTACCAAGAAAACATTAATGCAAGTGCAAATACAATCGATTTGATTTGCACCGATAAAAAATTAGATCAGTACATAAAAGCAGACAGCTACAAAATTAGAACTCAGGTAACCTTAAAAGAAACCCTTACAAAAGATGTGACCGTAAAAGCAGATATGAAGTTTAGAGTGACTGCGGATCCGTTCTAATCTTAGAGGCTAAGGTTCTGAGATGCTGAGATGCTAAGTTTCTTAGCTGAAAGGTTCAAAGAAAAAAGGTTTAAACTTTTTTCTTTGAACCTTTTTTTTATACTTGAAAAATAAAATCTTAGAATCTTAGCATCTAAGTATCTTAGAACCTCTACTAGAAAAACCAAATCTTTTCCTTAATTTTATAGAACCCCTTCAGATCACTGCAAAATACTTTAAAATATAATTATTAAGAAGTAAACCATAACCAATGTGCACTTTCGAAATATTAATTTTAAAATATAACTCATGAGTAAAATAGTTGCCGAACAATTAGTAGATATGTTGGTAGAAGCTGGAGTGAAACGCGTTTATGCGGTTACTGGCGATAGTTTAAATCATTTTAATGATGCCATTCGCAGAAGCGGAAAAATAAAATGGATTCATGTGCGACATGAAGAAGTTGGCGCGTATGCTGCAGCGGCCGAAGCAGAATTAGACGGTTTTGCTGTTTGCGCTGGAAGCTGTGGTCCCGGTCACGTTCATTTAATTAATGGATTGTATGATGCACATCGTTCGCATGTTCCTCTTTTAGCAATTGCTTCTACGATTAATACCAGCGAAATGGGAATGGATTATTTCCAAGAAACCAATACCATTAAACTTTTTGACGATTGCAGCCACTATAATCAAATGATTATGACAGCGGAGCAAGCACCTAGAATTATCCAAACAGCCATACAACATGCTTTAGGCAAAAAAGGCGTTGCTGTTATTGGTTTACCTGGCGACGTTTCTGAATTAAAAGCTGTTGAAAGCAATATTTCTACTCAATATTTTCATTGTAATCCTGTTATCCGACCTTCTGATACTGAATTACAGCATTTAGCAAAAGCTATTAATGAAAGCTCAAAAATAACTTTGTTCTGCGGTATCGGAGCTGAAAAAGCACACGATCAAGTAGTGCAGTTGTCTCAGCATATTAAAGCTCCTGTTGGATATTCTTTTAGAGGAAAAATGAGCATTCAGCCGAATAATCCTAACGAAATAGGAATGACAGGTTTACTCGGTCAGCCTTCTGCTTATCACAGTATGCACGAATCACATTTGGTTTTATTATTAGGAACTGATTTTCCTTATGATAAATTCATGCCTTCAGACAATAAAATCATTCAAATTGACACAAGCACAGAACGTTTAGGAAGAAGAGCCAATCTCTATATGGGTCTATGCGGTGATGTTGCCGATACGATAGAAGCTTTACTGCCGCTTTTGGAAGCAAAAACAGATGATAGTTTTTTACAAGCGCAGTTAAAATTATACAGCAGTGTAAAAGAAAGCATGAATACTTATATTAATGATAATGGCGGAGAAGACACCATTCAGCCCGAATATGTAGCACATATCATTGATAAACTGGCAGATCAAGATGCAGTTTTTACCGTAGATACTGGTATGAGCTGTGTTTGGGGAGCTCGTTTCATTAAAGGAACGGGACAGCGAAAAATGTTAGGTTCTTTTAACCACGGTTCTATGGCCAATGCGATGCCAATGGCTATTGGGGCTGCTTTGGCGCATCCTGAAAGACAAGTTATTGCCATGTGTGGCGACGGCGGTCTTTCTATGCTTTTAGGAGACTTGGCAACCATTCATCAATATAATATTCCAATCAAAATTATTGTTTTCAACAACCGTGCTTTGGGAATGGTAAAACTTGAAATGGAAGTTAGCGGTTTACCCGACAACGAAACAGATATGGTAAATCCTGATTTTGGTCTAATTGCTCAAGCAATGGGATTTCAGGGCGTAAATGTTCATAAACCTGAAGAAGTTCAGGGAGCAATTGAAAATGCTTTTCGCCATAATGGTCCTGTTTTATTAAATATTTTCACTAATCCAAATGCGCTGGCAATGCCTCCAAAAGTAGAATGGGAACAAGTAATTGGAATGGCAAAATCGATGACAAGATTAATGCTGGGCGGTAAAATGGAAGAAGTTTTAGACACCATTAAATCCAACTATAAACATTTAAAAGAAGGCATTTAAGCTTAATTAAAGAATCATGGATATAAATACCAATAAATCATACACCAAATACTATGTTATTGCATGGGTATTTGGTTTGATTTTCTATTTTTTAGATTATGTAATACGTTCTGCTCCAGCAGTAATGTTTCCAGAACTTTCGCAGAGTTTTTCTGTGAATGAAATTAGACTAGTAGAAATTGTCGGCACTTATTATTACACCTATTCCACCTGTAGTTTAATTGCTGGAATTGCTCTGGACCGATTTGGAGCTAAATATTCACTTTTTGCAGGAGCACTTATTTTAGGAATCGGCTGTTTATTATTTATGATTTCCAGTCAGTTTAGCGGCGTTGTCGGCCGATTGTTTCAAGGTGCGGGATGCGCTTTTGCTTTTCCAGGCTGTGTCTATTTGGCCAGTAAAGGATTTTCTGCAAAATCACTCGCAACAGCCATTGGATTTACACAATGCCTCGGAATGCTTGGTGGTTCTGCAGGACAATTTGTTGTTGGGCCGTTGATTGAAGAAGGAATGAATATCAATACGTTTTGGCTCTCGATTGGAATTTTCACAATCATTGTAGCTTTCGGACTTTGGTTTATAACTCCTTCCAACATCGCAGATAAAAATATAGAAAGTACAGAAAAGAAACAAAGTCTGCTAAATCCTTATAAAATCGTTTTTAGCAATCCGCAATCTTGGTTTTGCGGTATAATTTCGGGATTGCTATTTGCGCCGACAACTATATTTGCAATGACTTGGGCTGTGGATTTTTTTCAAAAAGACCGTGCTTTCGACTTTCATACGGCAACAATCTCGAGCGCTATGGTAGCTTTTGGCTGGGTTTTCGGATGTCCGTTGTTAGGATATATTACAGACAAGATAAATAAACGAAAACCAGTTTTGGTATTTGGTGCTGTCTTTATGATTGCAGCTTTAATTCAATTGCTGTATTTTCCAGATCTACTTCCAGCAAAATACAGTATGTTTTTATTAGGCGTTGCTTCTGGAGCTGCTATGATTCCATATTCTATCATTAAAGAAGCTAATCCAGATAATGTAAAAGGAAGTGCTACAGGAGCCATCAATTTTATAACTTTTGGTGTAACAACGCTCTTAAGTCCATTATTCAGTCGCTTATTCGGCAGAACCCTTGATGAAACTGTTGATAAAACAAGTCATTTTCAGCAGGCAGGACTATTTTGGATTATCGGAATTACAATAGCCATTTTAGTGAGTTTTCTATTAAAAGAAACTGGCAGCGGAAAAAAACCAGATGCTGAAAAAGTTATTATATAAGAAGAAACAAACATCAATAAGATAAAGATAGGATCAAGAAAATGATCTTATCTTATTCTTTTGTAACTACAATTGAAGCTTTAAAGCCGGCAGCTAGATTATCCCAGTAATCACTGGTAACCATTGTGCCTTTATCGTCATATACTTGGATCTCGGCAGTATTTCCCCCAAGCGTTCCAATATTTAAAGCTTCGAAATCTAATTTATTAAAACCTGGATTAAGATTAATTTTTACTTGTTGAAAATTAGAATCTAATAAAAGTCGATCTCGCACTACAAGTTCATTTGAAGAAACTTTCACTAAATCCCCATCAATAGCTCCAAAATCACGGAACTTCACAATAAAATATTCTGATTTGGTTTTAAAATCACCCAGCGAAATGTTTTTCTTCACCAAAACACCTCTGCCTTCTCGCAATCCGGCATCTTTTAAAGATTTATCAAGATCTTTTTCCATTTTTGCCACATAGCGATCGCCTGGATTGGCAAAATCGGTTTCTGTAGACATGGTAAATTTGCTTTTTTCTTCTCCAATCTGAAATTTAGATTTTTGAGTTATCGTTGTATTTTCAAAAACGTTTGGGGTTTTAATACTTGGAATATCATTTAATTCTGCCTGTGGATCTTTTGTCTCAGGAGCTGGAATTTTTTTTGGTTTTGCACTAAACTTTGGTGCGGGAATAGCTTTGAATTTAGAATTAAATTCGGCTTGGGCTGATACTGACAACGCAGTAAAAAACAATATGAAAAATAAAATGTGCTTCATTGAAAAAGTATTATCGAATCGGCTTTTATAATTAGTCTTAAATAATAGTCCAGCATCACAAAAATAGCATAATTTAATTAGGCATTGCAACTTTAGGACTTTTATAACAATAAATTAAGCTAATTTTTGGAATCAAAAAACCTGCCAAAATTTTTCTCTTTGATTAAAATAAATTTCTAACTCTAAAATTTCAAATTCCAATATCTCTGTCTTTAATATAGAGTTTCTTTAAATTTACTATTTTGATAATTAACAACTTATTCTTAACTTCAAGACTTTATTTTACCATTTACAAAAACTCAATAAAATGGATTATATCGATTATTACAAAGTATTAGATGTTACAAAATCTGCGACCGAAGCAGAGATCAAAAAAGCATATAGAAAACTGGCCAGAAAATACCATCCCGATTTAAATCCGAATGATAAAGAAGCCGAAAAAAAGTTCAAAGAAATTAATGAAGCTAATGAAGTTTTAAGTAATCCTGAAAACCGAAAAAAATACGACAAATACGGTAAAGACTGGAAACATGCTGATGAATTTGAAAAAGCGGGTTACGATCCTAATCAGCAGCAAAGCAGACGACAAACCAGTTCTCAATATTCTGATAGTGATTTCTCAGGTTTTGGAGGCGGCGATTTCTCTGGAAGTGATTTTTCAGATTTTTTCAATTCGATGTATGGCGGAGGCAGAAGCAGATCGCAGTCTAAATATAGAGGACAGGATTTTAATGCCGAACTAGAATTAGATCTCAAATCGGCTTACACCACACATAAGCAGAGCTTAACGGTAAACGGAAAAAATATCAGAATTACTATTCCAGCCGGAGTTGAAAATGGCCAGATTATAAAAATTCCAAATCATGGCGGACCTGGTGTAAACGGCGGTCCAAATGGTGATTTATTTATCACTTTTTCTATTGCCAACAATTCAGAATTTAAAAGAGAGGGCAACAATTTGTATACCGATGCACCGCTTGATTTGTATACTGCGGTTTTAGGAGGTGAAACGTACATCAACACTTTTGACGGAAAAGTAAAAATCAAAGTTCCTGCAGAAACACAGCCGGGAACGAAAGTAAAACTGAAAGGAAAAGGTTTTCCTGTTTACAAAAAAGAAAATCAATTTGGTGATTTGTATATTACTTATACGATAAAAGTTCCAACAAAATTGTCGGATAAAGAGAAAGAATTATTTGAAGAATTAGCAAAACTAAGAAGTCATGAAAAATAAAAATTTAATCCAGATAAAGCAGTTTTGTTTGTATCACGAAATTGAAAATACTTTTATAACTGAACTTAACAACTATGGTTTAATCCAAATTATTAGCGAAGAAGACGATGAATATTTGGAGCCTGAGCAGCTGCCAACGGTCGAAAAAATGATTCGCATGCATTACGACCTCAAAATTAATCTGGAAGGAATCGATGCCATAGCCCACTTATTAAACAAGATAGAAAACTTACAGCAGAGTCTAAATACGGCACACAACAAACTTCGTCTTTACGAAGAAAGACATATCGACTAACAATTTAATATCACAAAAAAGCTTGATTTCCGATTTGATTTCAAGTTTTTTTTTATGGATGCCAAAAGCAGAATTCTTAAATTGCGACATCTTAATTAACCTGAATTTGCTCTTTTAAAACCATACGGACAAATTCGCAAAATATAAAAAATGAAAAGAGAAAACATCTTAACTGGATCTCCGTGGGAAGACAAAATGGGATATTGCCGCGCAGTAAGAATTGGTAATATTATTGAAGTTTCTGGAACTGTAGCAATTGTTGATGGTGATAAAGTAAAAGAAGATGATGCTTATGCTCAAACTTATAATATATTAGAGCGAGTTGAAAAAGTTTTAGAGGATCTAAATGTCAGCATGAAAGATGTTATTAGAACAAGAATTTTCACAACCGACGTTTCAACTTTTGAAGAAGTAGCCAGAGCACATTCTGCTTTTTTTAGAGATGTAAAACCAACAACCGGATTTTACGGAATCAATCAATTAGTTGCACCGGAGTATTTGGTGGAAATAGAATTCACTGCTGTTGTGCAGTAATTTTTTTGCCGCGAATTCCACTAATTTAAACTAATATATTGCTACAGATTAAAGGATTTTAAAGATTCATTCATAATTCTTTCAATTAAAAATATATTAATTCGTGAAAATTCGTGAAATTCGTGGCTGAAAAACTTTCATTAAAAAACATCCATGACTTTAAACCTAAAAGAAACATTATTATCTATTCCAAAATGGATTATAATTTGTGCTTTAATAGGTATATTTTCAGGATCTGCATCGGCCTTATTTTTGGTTTCTTTAGAATGGGTAACACAATTTAGAATGCAGCATGATTGGATTATCTGGCTGTTGCCTTTCGGCGGATTTCTAGTTGGATTGAGTTACTATTATTGGGGAGAATCTGTAGTTAAAGGAAATAATTTACTTCTTGAAGAGTACGAAAATCCTAAAAAAGTTATTCCGTTTAGAATGGCACCTTTAGTTCTATTTGGAACATTAATTACCCATTTATTTGGAGGTTCTGCCGGCAGAGAAGGAACGGCAGTACAAATGGGAGGCGCAATTGCCGATCAATTCACCAAAATTTTTAAATTAGATAATTCCGAACGCAAAATTCTTATCATTCTTGGAATCAGTGCTGGTTTTGCTTCTGTTTTCGGAACGCCTTTGGCAGGTGCCATTTTTGCTTTAGAAGTCTTATATTTTAGCAAAATTAATCTTAAAAGCACTGTACTTTCTTTTTTAGTCGCCTACGCTGCTTATTTCACAGTAGAATTCTGGAAAATTAAACATACACATTACAGCATTCCTATTATTCCAGAACTTAGTTTCAACAACATTATTTTCACCATAATTGTTGGAATTCTTTCTGGATTTGCCGCACTATTATTCGCAAGAAGTACTCATTTTTGGGGTTCGCTTTTTTCCAAAAACATTAAATATCCGCCGCTTCGTCCCGTTATTGGCGGCGTAATTTTAGCGATAGCTTTTGCAGGTTTTGGACTTACCAAATTTTCAGGATTGGGAGTTCCTGTAATTGTAGATTCGTTTTCGAATACAAGTGAATGGTATGATTTTCTGTTTAAAATTCTTTTCACAGGATTTACTTTAGGAGCTGGATTTAAAGGCGGAGAAGTAACTCCTCTATTCTTTGTTGGTGCAACTTTAGGAAGCGCATTATCAATAGTAATTCCAATGCCAATTGCTCTTTTAGCCGGAATCGGATTTGTTGCTGTTTTCTCTGGAGCAACCCACACTCCTATTGCCTGCACTATTATGGGCATGGAATTATTCGGAATTGCTCCTGGAATATTTATTGCAATTGCCTGCACAATTGCCTATTTTTCTTCGGGTTCTATCGGAATTTATAAATCGCAGATTGTTAAGGGAGCTAAATATAAATTATATCAAAGGTTAAATTCCAATTTTTAAAATTCCAAATTCCAATCTCCTAGTTATAGTTCCTACGGAACATAAAGATAAAACCTTAAATCTCTCCTACGGATCAAAATCCGCTGCTACAAATGTAATGTACCTACGAAACTTAAAAAGTTTCTGAAAAAAATAAAAAAAATAAAAATCCGTTGAAATCTGCGTTTTCGCGATAGCGAATCTGTTTCATCCGCGTTCAAAATTCATACGCAAAATTTAAATTCCAAAATAAAAACCCAATATCTATTGAAATAGACTGAATACTAAAGAAACTGTGACTAAAAATATTTTCAGCATTACATTAAAAAAATGTAAATTCGCACACTATGAAAATACAAGACATTCAAGCGATTCAGTTATTACTCGCCACTCCAAAAAAAATCGTCATCATTCCGCATAGAGGACCAGATGGTGATGCAATGGGTTCAACATTAGCTTTATACCATTTTTTAATTAAAAATAATCATCAGGCAACAGTAATTGCTCCAAATGATTTTCCTAATTTTTTAGCTTGGCTTCCAGGATCAGAAACTGTAAAAATATTCGAAAAAGACACCGAAAACTGCACTAAGATTTTAGAAGAAGCAGAAATCGTTTTTACGCTTGATTTTAATGCTTTTCATCGTACAGGCGAAATGGAGCATACTTTAGCAAAGCTAAATGCTATTTTCATAATGATCGATCATCATCAAAAACCTGATGATTATGCCACTTATACCTATTCTGACCCTTCATATGGTTCTACCTGCGAAATGGTTTACAACTTTATCACTTTCTTAAACAAAAAAGAAGATATTGACAAAACCATCGCGACTTGTATTTACACAGGAATTTTAACCGATTCAGGCTCATTCCGTTTCCCTGGAACAACAGGAAACACTCATAGAATTATCGCTGAATTAATTGATCTGGGTGTAGAAAACACACAGATTCCAGTTTTATTATTTGACAATAGTTCCTTCAGCAGATTACAACTGTTAGGCCGAGCTTTACAGAATATGAAAATATTCGAAGAGCATAAAACTTCTTATATGACGTTAACACAAGAAGAACTAGATTCTTTTAATTATGTTAAAGGTGATACAGAAGGAATTGTTAATTATGGCTTGAGTATAAAAGATATTGTTTTTACTGCTATTTTTATCGAAAATAAAGACGAAGGAATAATTAAAATTTCATTCCGCTCGCAGGGAGGTTTTGATGTAAACCAATTTGCAAGAGATCATTTTAACGGCGGCGGACACAGCAATGCAGCCGGCGGAAGATCTGAAGTTTCGATGGAAGAAACTGTAAAGAAATTTGAAGATTTAGTAAAAAAACTAACACTATAGCCCACATGAATTACCTAAAACTTAGCATTTATAGTTTGCTTTTTGCTGTTTTGTTAATCAGCTGTAAGCATCATGAAGAAGCCAGAAGACCTATTTCCAACGCTTCAGGAACATTCATGAAAAAATCTGCAGATCGAAATAAGAAATTAGTGGCTAATGAAGAAGATGTCATTAAGAAAATAATAAAAAGCAATCCGAAAGTAAAATACTATGCCACTCCAAAAGGGTATTGGTTTTATTATGATGAAAAAAATGCTGCAGAAACTGCATCACCAAGAAAAGGCGATATTGCTTATTATAATTTAGAAGTTAAAGATATAAAAGGCAATATAATTTATTCTGATTCTGACCTTGGTCCGCAGACTTATTATGTAGACAAACAAGACATTATGATGGGACTTCGCGACGGAATTAAGAGAATGCATAAAAATGAAACTGTGACATTTTTATTTCCATCGCATATGGCTTATGGTTATCATGGAGACAACAAAAAAATTGGTACAAATGAATCTTTGATGGTTACCGTTACATTGAGAAATTTTGTTCCAGATCCAGCTCAAACTAATGCTCCTGCGCAGACTAATGCTTCTGCTCAAACTACTGCTGTAGCTCCAGCAGGACAAGCTCCTAAAACAACAACACCGAAACCTGCAGCTCCAAAACCTGCAGCTCCAATAAAAAAAGATACATTAACTCCATAAAAAACAATCTCTTAAAATGAAAAAGATTATTTTATTATTACTAATAGCCGTTAGCTCATTTTATTCTTGTAAAGACGATCACAGTAATCTGCCAGATGGTTTGTATGCCGATATCGAAACAAACAAAGGCCATATTATTGTTGAACTTGATTACAAAAAAGCACCAATTACTGTTGCTAACTTTGTGACTTTGGCTGAAGGTAAAAACGAATTTGTAACGCATGAAAATTTAAAAAAGAAACCTTTTTTTGATGGTTTAAAATTCCATAGAGTTATAGAAAGCTTCATGATTCAAACCGGAGATCCTTTAGGAACTGGTTCTGGAGATACTGGATATAAGTTCAAAGACGAATTCTCAGATTTAAAATTTGACAAAGCTGGTGTATTAGCAATGGCAAATAACGGACCTGGAACAAACAGCAGCCAGTTTTTCATCACACACGTAGAAACTCCTTGGTTAGATAACAAACACACTATTTTTGGTCATGTTGTGGGTGCAAAAGATCAAGAAGTTGTAAACAAAGTAGTTCAAGGTGATAATATCGTTTCTGTAACTATTATTAGAAATGGTGAAGCGGCTAAAAAGTTCGATGCTGTAAAAGTATTTCATGACTATTTTGCAGAAATCGCAAAAGAACAAAGCAAATATGCAGGAGTTCAGAAAGAAAAAGTAGCTTACTATGCTTCTATTAAACCAAAAGTTACTAAAACAACAAGCGGTTTAGAATATTTTATTACTGAAAAAGGGACGGGCAAAAAACCTGCAGCAGGAACTCAAGTATATATTGCTTACGCTGGTTTTCTTGAAGACGGAACTTTATTTGACACAAGCATAGAAGATGTTGCCAAACAATTTGGAAAATTTGATCCTGCAAGAGCTGAAGCAAAAGCATATCAGCCAATTCAATTTAAAGCCGGAAGTAAGAATGGTTTAATACCTGGTTTTATCGAAGGACTTGAGCAGCTTTCTTTTGGCGATAAAGCAATTCTTTTTATTCCATCTCATTTAGCATACGGAGAAACTGGCGCAGGAGGTGTAATTCCGCCAAATGCAAATATTATTTTCGAAGTTCAATTATTAGAGAAACAATAAAACAATTCATCATAGACTTAAATCTGAAAAGTAATGAAGTTTAAATTTTTATTTTTATTTTGCTTAGCAATAGTTAATATTCAGGCTCAAACTAAAAAGCCCGCAGCGAAACCTGCAGCCAAAGCAAAAACAACAACTGCAGCAAAACCTGCTGCTAAGCCAAATACAAATCCTAACGAAGGGATTTTTGCTACAATTTCAACTTCAAAAGGAGATATTGTTGTTTCGTTAGAATACACAAAAGCACCTGTAACAGTTGCCAACTTTATCACTTTGGCAGAAGGTAAAAATCCTTATGTAAAAGTGGAAAAATTAAAAGGAAAGCCATTTTATGATGGTTTAAAATTCCATAGAGTAATTAACGATTTTATGATTCAAGGTGGTGATCCGCAGGGAACTGGGGCTGGAGATCCAGGATATTCATTTAAAGATGAATTTGTTGCAGAATTGAAATTTGAAAAAGGCGGTGTCTTGGCAATGGCAAATTCTGGACCTGCTACAAACGGAAGCCAATTTTTCATTACACATAAAGACACGCCATGGTTAAACGGTAAACATACTATTTTTGGTCATGTAGTTTCTGGAATGGACAATGTCAATAAAATTGTTCAAGATGATATCATGAACAAGATTACCATTACACGCAAAGGCGCAGCAGCAAAAAAGTTTGATGCTGTAAAAGTTTTTAGTGACGAAATGAAAAAAGGTGAAGCTAAAAAAGAAGAGGCTAAAAAAGTAGTTGCTGCCAAAGCTGCTTATTTTACTGCAACAAAAGCAAAAGCTACAGCAACTGCATCTGGTTTAAAATATGTTATTACCAAAAAAGGAACTGGTGTAAAAGGCGCTGAAGGTTCAAATATCTACTTTCATTATGCTGGATACTTCGAAGATGGTACTTTATTCGACAGCAGTATTGCTGAAGTTGCAAAAGCTTACGGTAAGTATGATGCAAACAGAGATGCACAAGGTGGATACAAAGCTTTTCCTTTTACAGTTGGTAAAAAAGACGGAATGATTCCTGGTTTTATTGAAGCTCTTGATATGATGACAGACGGAGAAAAAGCTATTTTCTTTCTTCCTTCTAACTTAGCGTATGGCGAAAAAGGAGCTGGCGGCGTAATTCCTCCAAATGCAACTTTAGTTTTTGAAATTGAAACTTATCAAAATCAGCCAACTAAATAATAACTAGAATTCAATTTCTATTAAGTACAAAAAACATCAAAAGATACTTTTGATGTTTTTTTGTTTTAAGACTATTTAAAAATTTAAAGAATTATTATTTTGAACGTTGAAAATAAACTGTTTTCATTATTAAGTTCACGATTTTGCCTTTATTTCTATTAAATCCTAAACAAAATAGCTTACCTTTGCCGGCTTTAATTTTTTAAAACAAGTAAATTATGATGTCGCAAAATAATGTATTAAAAGGTGTTTTTCTAGTAGCTTTAGGCGCAACAACATATGGAATGCTGGCTACTTTTGTAAAAATGGCTTATTCTGAAGGATATACAACCGCAGAAGTTACGACCTCACAATTTATTTATGGAATTACAGGAATTTTATTAATCAATCTTTTTCAAAGGATAAAAAATAAAAATCAAGCTGTAAAAGCAACTCCAAAAAATATTTTCAGTTTAATGCTTGCAGGAACTTCATTAGGAATGACAAGTTTATTTTACTATTTGGCTGTAAAATTTATTCCAGTTTCTATCGGGATCGTTTTACTAATGCAGACTGTTTGGATGGGCGTTTTATTAGAAATGATTTTAGAAAAAAAACTCCCTTCTAAACAAAAAGTCATTGCAGTTTTGATTGTGCTTTTTGGAACTGTTTTAGCGACAAATATCATTAACAATGACATACAACTAGACTGGAGAGGTTTGGTTTGGGGAATCTTGGCCGCTGCGTCTTTTACCACAACTATGTTTACTGCAAATCGTGTTGCTACAGAAATTTCATCTGCTCAAAGAAGTCTTTATATGCTTTTAGGCGGTTCTATTATTGTTTTTTCATTTGCCTTTGCAACTCAGGTTACCGCATTTAATTTCGAAATTTTCTTAAAATGGGGAATTGTGCTGGCTTTATTTGGCACCATAATTCCGCCTATGTTAATGAATATTGGTTTTCCTCTTACTGGTATAGGACTTGGAAGTATTGTTTCTGCCTTAGAATTACCCGTTTCTGTGATGATGGCGTACGTTTTATTGAATGAAAAAGTTATCTTCTCTCAATGGGTTGGAATCGTTTTAATTATACTTGCAATAATCATTATGAACGTAAATTTCAAGTCAAAAAAATAGCCGAATTTGAGCATTATTAAAAAAAGATCTTCTGTAATGTAATAATTGTTAATTTTTTTATAAATTCGTGATAAACAATCAATTATTATGAGTTTACCCTGGCATTTATATTTAATGGCTTTATTGTATATACTTGCTGGAATTAATCATTTTAGAAAACCTGGAATGTACATAAGAATCATTCCACCCGCATTTAAAAACCCAAAATTAATAAATAATTTAAGCGGAGCTGCCGAGATCATTTTAGGCATTCTCCTGATTTTACCTGCCACAAAAACTTTCGCCGCCTGGGGAATTATAGCTTTACTGATCGCTGTTTTTCCTGCAAATATCTACATGTTTCTAAATAAAAAAGCAGGTTTTGGTTTACCATTATGGATTTTATTTGTACGTTTGCCCTTACAAATTGTTTTAATTTATTGGGCTTACCAGTATACATTATAACATTAACCATTAAATTTAATTTATTATGAAAAAATTATTTGCAGAGTTCTTTGGGACTTATTGGCTTGTTTTTGGAGGCTGTGGAAGTGCCATATTTGCTGCCGGTTATCCAGAATTAGGAATCGGTTTTGCCGGTGTTGCACTTGCTTTTGGTCTAACAGTAGTGGCAATGGCTTATGCAGTTGGACACATTTCTGGAGGACATTTTAATCCTGCAGTTTCTTTTGGATTATGGGCAGGAGGAAAACTTCCAATTAAAGATCTTATCCCATATATAATAGCTCAATGTATTGGAGCTATAGCTGCAGCTGGTACATTGTATACAATCGCTTCTGGAAAAGCTGGTTTCGTAATTGACAACACTAAAGCTGGAGCATTTGCATCAAATGGTTTTGGAGCGTTTTCTCCTGACGGCTATTCTTTACAAGCTGCTTTTATTGCCGAATTTGTTCTTACCTTGTTCTTTATTTTAATTATTCTTGGTGCAACAGACAAATTTGCTAATAGTAATTTTTGCGGTATTGCGATTGGTTTAACACTAACTGTAATCCATTTAGTTAGTATTCCAATTACAAATACTTCCGTAAATCCTGCGAGATCACTTTCTCAAGCAATATTTACAGGAGGCGAACCATTATCTCAAGTCTGGCTTTTTTGGGCAGCTCCAATTTTGGGTGCAATAGCAGCAGGATTTATCTACAAGAATTTATTACAGCAAGAGGGCGAACCCGAAAAAATAGTTTTATAATTAGTTAATAATAATTATAAATTAGCCTATAATTAATTTCAAAAGAGAAAATCAGATATATTTATGTTTGATTTTCTCTTTTTGTTTGGGATAAAATCGATAAGAAAACAGTATTTCAACTCAAATATTTATATTTATGAACGAAATTATTTCTTACTTCAGTACGATTCCATCTTCTCATAGAAGTTTGATTCTAGTTGGCGGTATAACCATTTTCTGGTTGATTGAAAACTCTTTTCCGCTGTTCCGAATGCAATACAAAAAATGGTCACATGCGGGAATAAATTTCTTTTTTACCTTCACAACTATTGTTGTCAATTTTATTTTAGCATTTATTCTAATTAGAACCGCCGCATGGACAATTGAACATAATTTTGGTCTTTTGCAATGGCTTCCTAAAATGCCAATCTGGCTTTATACCATAATTGGTTTATTGCTTCTCGATTTAATTGGTGCTTATTTAGCACATTTAGTAGAACATAAAGTAAAATTTCTTTGGCAGTTTCACTTGGTGCATCATACCGATACTTGGATCGATACCACGACTGCGAACAGACATCATCCTGGCGAAAGCGTTGTTCGTTTTATATTTACCACTTTAGGAGTTTTAATAATCGGAACACCAATGTGGATGGTATTTCTTTATCAATCTTTATCAGTTATCGCTTCCCAATTTAACCACGCCAATATTTCCCTTCCAGAAAAATTAGATGTTTTCTTGAGTTATTTTATTGTTTCTCCCAATATGCATAAAGTACATCATCATTACGTGCTGCCGTACACGGACAGTAATTATGGAAATATTTTTTCTGTTTGGGACAGAATTTTCGGAACTTTTACTTATCTGCCCAAAGAACAACTTATTTATGGCGTAGATACACATATGCAGCCTGAGGAAAACAATCAATTGAAGAATCTGCTAAAAATTCCATTTCAAAAATCAAGATCTTTCAAAAACAGTTAAAATCACTAAAAAAAGTGTACTTTACTGAAACAACTTATTAATTTTTTTTTTAATATTGATACAGAAATTGAAAATCAATCTATTAATCATTAACACCCTATTTTGAATTAATTTTCACGAGATGAAAAAGAGTAACCGTAAAGAATTGACTTGGGAGCAAACTGAAAAACTTGTTTCGTTAGCTTTAGAAGAAAGAAATCCATTCGAAATTATAAAAAAAGAATTTGGATTAGCAGAAAAAGAAGTCTTGGAGATCATGAAGAAGAAAATGCCTCTTGAAAAATTTGAAATGTGGAAAAAGAAGGCAGTAGCAAACAAACCAAAACCAAAACCAGTAAAAATAGATGATTTTGATGAAGATTTGGACGGAAAATATTATATAAAAAATAAACTAGACTAAACTAGAGCTCCTGTTTTTCAGGAGTTTTTTTTTATTTCTAAATTAATGTAATTTTTTTAGTAACTTTTCTATGTTTTTTGTGACAAATACAAATAACTAAACATATACATATGAAAAAAATACTTTACACCTTAGCTCTAGCGGTAACATTTTGGAGCTGTAAAACAGGTAGCACTGGAGCCGCAAAAAGCAATACCGTAGAGGTTAACATCAATTTGACTGACGTTAAAGACGATAAAGTTTTGGTGACTGTTACTCCGCCAGCCATTAAAACAGATGAAATTGTTTATAGCATTCCTAAAACAGTTCCAGGTACTTATTCTACAGATAATTATGGAAAATATTCTGAAGACTTTAAAGCATTTGATGCTAAAGGAGCCGCTCTTACTGTAAAAAGAATAGATGATAATTCTTGGTCGATTTCTAATGCAAAAGCATTAAAAAAGGTAACGTATTTAGTAAACGATACTTTTGATACTGAAAAAGGAACTGGATTTGGTAATGATGATGTTTTCTCTCCTGCAGGGACTAACATTGACGCAGGGAAAAATTTCATGGTAAATACTCATGGTTTTGTGGGGTATTTTCAAAACAAATTAGATGTTCCTTACAAAGTTACAATTACACATCCTGAAACACTTTGGGGCGCTACTTCTATGACAGATGAAGATGCAAGCAACACATCTGATGTTTTTAAAACTGCTCGTTATGCAATTTTAGTGGAGAATCCAATTATGTATTCTAAACCTGATTACACTACATTTAATGTAAACGGAATGGATATTTTGATTGCTGTATACTCTCCTACTGGAAAATTTACTGCAGAAAGTATCACACCAGAAATGAAAACGATGATGACGGCACAGAAAAACTTTTTAGGAAAAGTAAACTCTACTAAAAAGTATAGTGTATTAGTCTATCTATCAAGCATGGCAAAAGACGATGCACATGGTTTTGGAGCATTAGAGCATCCTACAGCTACAACAGTAGTTCTTCCAGAATCAATGCCAAAAGAAAAATTGGTTGAGACTATGAAAGATGTTGTTTCGCACGAATTCTTCCATATTGTTACGCCATTGACAATTCACTCAAAAGAAATTCAGTATTTTGATTATAACGCACCTAAAATGTCTGAGCATTTATGGATGTATGAAGGTGTAACAGAATACTTTGCAAATCTTTTCCAAATCAACCAAGGTTTAATTGATGAAGCAGAGTTTTACACTCGTATTGCTGATAAAATTCAACAATCTAAACAGCTAAACGATACTATGTCATTTACTTTGATGAGTAAAAATGTATTAGAGCAGCCGTATAAAGATCAATACCTAAACGTATATCAAAAAGGAGCTTTAATCGGAATGTGTATTGATATTATCATTAGAGAGAAAAGCAACGGAGAAAGAGGTATACTTGATTTAATGCATAAATTATCTACTGAATATGGTATTGAAAAACCATTTAATGATGATGAGCTTTTTGCAAAAATCACTTCATTAACATACCCAGAAGTGGGCGAATTCTTGAACAAATATGTAGCAGGAACTACTCCAATTCCTTACGATTTCTATTTGGCTAAAGTTGGTGTTACCAAAGCGACTGAGAAAAAACCTGGAAGTGTTTTCATAAAAGGACAAAATCCATATATCACTATTGATAAAGCTACTAAAGAAATCGCTGTTCGTTCTGATATCGAAACCAATGAATTCTTTAAAAACTTAAACTTAAAAGGCGGGGATAAAATTCTAGCTGTTAATAACAAACCATATTCTCTAGACAATATCTACGATTTGATTACGGAAAGTGAAAACTGGAAAGAAAATGATCCTATTACTTTGAAAGTAAAACGCGGTACTAAAGAAGAAACAATTAAAGGAACTGTAAAATTACCATACGAAGAGTCTGAAACTTTTAAAGCAACTGATGCTTCAAAAGATAAACTTAAAAATGCATGGTTAAAAGGATAATTTCTTTTTCAAACATAAAAAAACCGACAAGTGATTGTCGGTTTTTTTTGTTTTTGTCATTGCGAGGAACGAAGCAATCTCATCATGAATATCTGTTTTTAATTAGAACTTATATTAATGCGGTTGCTTCGTTCCTGGCAATGACTATGCTTATGTTTTTAAAGCTTTATTTCTTCACTGGAAACTTCCAGTCAAATTCGTCTTTGTTATTGATAATCGCTCCGATTTCGAATTTTACAACCTCATCAAATTCTGTTTGGAGAATAAACCAATTGTCTTCGTTGAAATAATTCTCGAAAGTATCAAAAGTTTCCTGATTGTATTTCGTAATACCTTTAGTGGCTAAATCTTTCTTTACATCAGCAATTTTTCTTCCGATTAATTTGAATCCGAAAACTTCTAAATCAGTACTTGAAGCGACAATGTATCCTAATTTTAAATCTTCTTCTTCATAAAAAGTCAATCTGATTTTGTGTGCATTGTATACAAAAATTATATTGTCATCTTCGTCTTTATAGTTTTTATCAGGTTTTCCTAAAACAGCTGTTACATCATTCTGCTTCATTCCGAAAAGCAGTTTATCAATTCCTGATTTTAAATTTATTTTCATATTTAATTGTCTTTATTTGAAATGCAAATTTCGTGAAGTTTTTTAATTATTTGCCACGAATTCACGAATTATACTAATTAATTTGAATTATCAGGCTTTGTAAACTCATTTGTCAGCTGAGCGAAGTCGAAGCCTCTTATTAACTGCAAAAGCCCTTCGACTTCGCTCAGGGTGACAGTGATATTAAAAACCTAACAGGTTTTAAAAAAAACTGTTAGGTTGTATTTTCATTATGAGTAAACCCTTAGACTTAGCACCTTAGTATCTTAGAATCTCAGCACCTTAATAACTAATACTTCTTCTTATTTGGTTTTGAACTCATATAAAACGTGATCTTGCCACCTGTTATAACATCACTATGTTTCAAAAATGGTTTGTCTAATTGTTTCCCATTCAGCAGCACTTTGCTCACAAATACATTTTTATCCGATTGATTAACGGTTTCGACTTCAAAGTTTTTTCCATTTTCTAAATTAAAAATAGCTTTTTTAACCAGCGGGCTTCCTAAAGCATATTCATCAGAGCCAGGCGCAACTGGATAAAATCCTAAACTGCTGAAAATATACCAGGCACTCATTTGTCCGAAATCGTCATTTCCTCCTAAACCGTCTGCACCATTTCTGTACATTTTTTTCAAGATCATTCTGATTTTGTCCTGCGATTTCCATGGAGAATCTGTCCAGTTGTACAAATATACTACATGGTGTGAAGGCTCATTTCCATGAACGTAATTACCAATAATTCCGTCTCTTGTAATATCTTCAGTGTTCTCAAAATATTTGTCTGGCAAATGCATATTAAACAATGAATCTAAACGAACTTTAAATTTCTCATTTCCACCCATCATTTTAATCATGTCGGCTGGATCTTGCGGTACATACAAACTGTAATTCCATGAATTTCCTTCAATAAAACCTTGTCCGTGAGTATCTAACGGATCAAACTCTTTTTTGAAAGTTCCGTCGTTTAATTTTGGACGCATAAAACCTGTTTTTTCGTCGTAAACATTTTTATAGTTTTTAGATCTTTCTATAAACTCATTATAGATTTCCGTTTTTCCTAATTTCTTCGCTGCCTGAGCAATTGCCCAGTCATCATAAGCATATTCTAAAGTTTTAGAAACCGATGAACCGTTTCTATCTTCTGGAACGTAGCCCTTTTTTATGTAATATTCCAATCCATCATAATACGTTACTTTTGCCGTATTTACACAAGCCTGCAGAGCTTTTTCAGCATCAAAATTAATATTTCCTTTTACAATGGCATCGGCAATTACAGATACAGAATGATAGCCAATCATACACCAGTTTTCATTGGCATAATGCGACCAGATTGGAAGCATTTTATGAACGCTTTGATCTGAATGTGCCAGCATGGAACTTACCATATCTGCATTTCGTTTGGGCTGTACGATATTAAATAAAGGATGCAAAGCTCGGTAAGTATCCCCAAAGTGAATAACTGGTGTAATTTGTGAAGTTTTCTGCTTTATGAACATTCATATCCAAACCTTTATAATTGCGGTCTAAATCCATGTATTCTGTTGGTCCGAGAAACGCATGGTACATCGCAGTATAAAAATTAACCAAATCCTCTTTTTGAATAGTTTCTATCTGAATTTTATTCAGTTCTGTATTCCAAACTTCCTGGCTTTGTTTTTTCACTTTTTCGAAATCCCAATTTGGAGTTTCTTTTTTCATATTTTCTAATGCGCCAGCGGAACTAACTGGAGACAAAGCCATTTTGATCTTAATTTTTTCTCCTTCATTGGTATCAAAATCAAAAAACAATTTTAAGTTTTGACCTGCCATTTCTGGGAAATTTTTGGTTTGGTCAAATCTTCCCCAAAAGCCTCTGTAAACACTTTTTTCCTGTGCAGCCTGTCCGTAGCTTTTAATAGGTTTACTAAACGACATGGCAAAATAAACCGTTCTGGTTCTTGCCCAGCCGTTTGTCTGGCGGTAACCTGTTATTAAAGTATCATTTTCTACTCGTACAAAGGTCCAGACATTCTTTTTGTCGTAATTGTAAATACCTGAAGTTAAATCCAAAATAATATGCGCATCATCTGACTTTGGAAAAGTATACTGATGCATTCCAACACGAGTTGTCGCTGTAAGTTCTGCTTTTATTTTATGATCTTCTAGAAAAACGCTGTAATAGGCTGGTTCTGCTTTTTCTGTAGAATGAGAAAATGCCGATCTGTAACCCGACAGAGGTTTTGAAGCCACTCCAGGATTTAATTGTAATTTGCCCGTTGTCGGCATGATTAAAAAATCTCCTAAATCAGAATGTCCTGTTCCGCTGAAATGCGTATGGCTGAAACCTACAATTGTTTTGTCTTCGTATTGATATCCTGCGCAATATTTATAAACGTCTCCATTATATTTTCCGTTTAAACTGTAGACAATTGTATCGGTTTCCGGGCTAAGCTGTACACTTCCAAAAGGTACTGTTGCTCCAGGATAGGTATGTCCCATCTTTGCGGTTCCTATCATCGGGTCAACATATTGAATAAGATTTCGTTTTTCACTTACCTTATTTTGACCGTTTAAAAAATTAGTAAAACCAAGTATTGAAATTGATATTCCTAAAAGAAAATTTCGGCAGTTTGTTGTAGTCATTTTATAAGTTTCAATTTTTTGGTTCTAATTGATGAATTTTAATAAAAATATTTGTTGTAGTTTTAATTTAGAAAAATACAACAAAAACTGTTTTTAAAAAACATAAAGTTAGCAGAACTCGAAAGCTTTTAAATATCTTTGATGTATTAAAAGTATAGCGCCAACATGAAAAAGTATATTTTAGTTCTTCTTTCTTTTTATTCTACATTTATTTTTTCTCAAAAAACGGACAGCCGTCGATTAACCAAACAAGAAATTTCAGAAAGAGAACTTGATAACGTTAATGATTTCCCTATTTACAAAGCATTTGAATACCAAGATAAAGGAGGTGTATATGAATTGGTTTTGGGTGAAAATCATAAAACAATTTCTAAAAAAGATACCTTAAACACCAAAATACAAGCTGTCTGTGTAATGAATGACCACGGCGGATTCTTGGAAAAATGGAAAATTAATGATTTGCTTGAAGATTATATTCCGAAAGAAACAAACATTTGGTTCTGGACAAAATATTGCAGTACAAAAGATATTGATGGTGACGGTTATATTGAACCTATTATTGTTTATGGAACTCGCAATGAAGATGGTTATATAAGACGCGTAAAAATTATTACGATTTACAAAAATAAAAAATACGTAATTCGTGCAGTTGAATGTGACTTAGATGATTGTAGAAGTTTTAAGAAAGATCAAAACTGGAATTCTCTTCCTCAAAAAATAAAAACCTATGTTGACCAATTAGTTGTAAAACTTAAAAAAGAACAGAATTTGTTGTTGAAAGATGGGTAGAATTTTTAATTGTGAATGGTGAATGGTGAATTGTTGATGGTTAATGGTTAATGGTTAATGGTTGATCGTTGATATTGAATTGTTAACTGTGAATCATAAATCGTTAATGGTGAGGGTTAATTGCACAACTAACAACTAACAACTAACAACTAACAACTAACAACTAACTTACTCATTCATTTCATCATAACGTTCTGGAACTTGCGGATCGTAAAGCGGACATTTGAATTCTTCCATGACATCTACTAATTTATTCATGGTTTTTCCTTCTGTTCCGTAGCAGTCAATTTTTACGCTTTGTGGTGTGGTAATTACTTGAAATGCACCTTTTCCTTTTGGATTTTTCCAGCTGTTTTCATCGACTCTTTCCCAATCTGAAAAAACGGAGTTGATTCGATTTACAATTACTTCTATCTGAAGAACAGCCAGACCATCTACTTCTTGTTTTTCTACAAGAGCTTCATAAACTTCTTGATTATTCAAGTAGATTTCATCTAGATATTTCCAAAAAAGTAATTCGTACATAATGAAGTATTTTTTAAAACCATATAAGTGATATAAGTTCATATTAAAAGTACTAAAAAATACTAAAATGAACTTATATCACTTATATGGTTATTTTTTTTTAATAATTGAATGTTCCGTATTCGCTTGTAATAGTAAGTTTCTTCTCTTCTGAAGCTTCTACTCTACCAACGATTTGTGCATCTACATTGAATGATTTTGAAATTTCAATAATATCTTGTGCAATATTTTCTGGAACGTAAATTTCCATTCTGTGACCGCAGTTGAAAACTTGATACATTTCTTTCCAATCTGTTTTTGATTGTTCTTGAATTAATTTGAACAAAGGCGGTACTGGAAACAAATTGTCTTTTATAACATGTAAATCTTTTACAAAATGTAAAATCTTAGTTTGCGCTCCTCCACTGCAGTGTACCATTCCGTGAATATCATTTGGAGTATATTTATCTAAAATTTTCTTGATAATTGGCGCGTAAGTTCTTGTTGGAGAAAGTACTAATTGTCCAGCGTTGATTGGACTATTTTCTACTTCATCAGTCAAATTAACTTGTCCTGAATAGATTAATTCTTCTGGAACTGCTGCATCATAACTTTCTGGGTATTTTTTAGCCAAATATTTCCCGAAAACATCATGACGTGCTGATGTTAGTCCGTTGCTTCCCATTCCGCCGTTATAGCCTTTTTCATAAGAAGCCTGACCGAAAGATGCTAAACCTACAATAACGTCTCCCGCTTTTATATTTGCATTATCTACAACATCGCTGCGTTTCATACGTGCTGTTACCGTAGAGTCTACAATAATAGTACGCACAACATCTCCAACATCTGCAGTTTCTCCGCCAGTTGAATGAATAGTTACACCAAACGATTTTAATTCGTTGATT
Source organism: Flavobacterium sp. GSB-24 (assembly GCF_027924665.1). Taxonomy (NCBI): domain Bacteria; kingdom Pseudomonadati; phylum Bacteroidota; class Flavobacteriia; order Flavobacteriales; family Flavobacteriaceae; genus Flavobacterium; species Flavobacterium sp. GSB-24. Next base: position 2,540,754 of record NZ_AP027043.1, on the reverse strand, counting down.
AACTCTTCTGTTCCGTTGATGATTGCCGAAATAACTTCAGCTGGAATTAGGTTTTTATTTCTTCCAATTGTTGAAGAAAGTAAAATATTATCTGTTGCGCCAACACATAATAAATCATCAATATTCATGATTAATGCATCCTGAGCAATGCCTTTCCAAACTGAAAGATCTCCAGTTTCTTTCCAATACATATAAGCCAAAGAGGATTTTGTTCCTGCTCCGTCTGCGTGCATAATAAGGCAGTGTTCTGAATCTTGTGTTAAGTAATCTGGAACAATTTTACAAAAAGCCTGCGGAAATAAACCTTTATCAATATTTTTTATGGCGTTGTGTACGTCTTCTTTTGATGCCGAAACACCTCTCTGTGCGTACCTTTTGCTAGAATCTGAACTCATGAAAATTAGTTTGTGTTGATGTGGTGCAAAGATAATCCCTTTTTTTAATTCTTTGGTTTATTTGATATTTGATTAATAAAAAAAATCGGCAGATTAAATTTTCTGCCGATTTTCCTAAATAAAATTGGTTATGAAGCTTTTGGCTTTCTATTTTTAACTTTTTGGTATTCTATTATACTAAGTTGAGTTGAGACTTGAATTTTATTTTGTCTGTTTAAGCAGTAAAATTAGAAAACTTATTCCAAAACCATCAAATATAAATACCTATTTTCTAACAAGTTAGAGTTTTATCGATGAAATGTAAGACTATCTCGACGAAGGCCGTAACTGGATTAAAATATAAACAGGAAATTACTTTCTTATTTTGGTTGTATAAATTATAGAATTAAAAAAGCCTGTCTTTTTGAGACAGGCTTTTTATTTGCTTTCTGAGTTTTACTTCGTAAAAAGTAATTCTCTGTATTTGGTTAAAGTCCAGCTTTCGTCATCAACTAATAATTCTAATTTATCACAGTGATTACGAATATCTTCAAAATATGGTTTTACTTTATTGCAATATGCTTCTGCCATTTTTTGGGCATCAGTCAATTGGTTTGCTTTCTTTCTTTCGTTTGTCATTGCCAATACTTTAGAATTTATACCTTCTATATGACCCGAAATTTCTTTGATTAAAACAATTTGTTCGCTTGCAATAGTTTCAAATTCTTTTCCGAAGATTTCTTTTAATCCTTTTACATTTTCAATTAATGTATTTTGGTAACGAATTGCAGTTGGAATTACGTGGTTTCTAGAAATATCTCCTAAAACTCTTCCTTCGATCTGGATTTTTTTAGTGTATTCTTCTAATTCAATTTCGTAACGGGCTTCAGCCTCAACGTGATTGAAAATTCCTAATTCATCAAATAATTCTAATGCTTGTTTAGAAACTTTAGCTTTTATCGCTTCTGGAGTTGTTTTAAAGTTACTCAAACCTCTTTTTGCCGCTTCTTTTTCCCATGCCTCGCTGTAACCGTCTCCTTCAAAAAGAATCTTTTTAGATTGTTTAATGTATTCTCTCAAAACATTAAAAATAGCATCATCTTTTTTCATGTCTTTCGACTCGATAAGATTTTCTACTTCATTTTTAAAGTCTTTCAATTGTTTGGCCACAATCGCATTCAAAGTTGTCATTGCATTCGAACAGTTTGAATTGGATCCAACAGCTCTAAATTCAAATTTATTTCCTGTGAAAGCAAAAGGCGAAGTTCTGTTACGATCTGTATTGTCTAATAATACGTCTGGAATTTTACCAACAACATTTAGTTTTAAATCTGTTTTTTCTTCTGGCGATAATTTACCTGTTGTAACACTTTCTAATTCAGATAAAACTTTTGTCAGCTGTGCTCCAATAAAAACAGACATAATTGCTGGCGGTGCCTCATTAGCCCCTAACCTGTGATCGTTACTTGCTGTCGCAATAGAGGCTCTCAATAAAGTTTCGTAATCATTTACCGCTTTTATTGTATTAATGAAGAATGTCAAAAACTGTAAATTACTCATTGGCGTTTTACTTGGACTTAACAAATTAACCCCTGTATCTGTTGCCAATGACCAGTTATTATGTTTTCCAGAACCGTTTACACCTTTAAATGGTTTTTCGTGAAATAAAACTTTAAAATCATGACGCTCGGCAACTCTCTGCATCACATCCATTAATAAAGAGTTATGGTCGACTGCTAAATTCGTTTCCTCAAAAATTGGTGCCAATTCAAACTGATTTGGTGCCACTTCGTTATGACGTGTTTTTACCGGAATTCCTAATAACATACATTCCTGCTCTAAATCTCTCATATAAGTAAGAGCGCGAGTTGGAATAGATCCGAAATAATGGTCGTCTAACTGCTGTCCTTTTGCAGACGTATGTCCTAATAAAGTCCTTCCAGTCATCATCAAATCTGGACGAGAATTTGCTAAAGCTTTATCAATTAAGAAATACTCCTGCTCCCAGCCCAAAGTTGCTGTTACTTTTTTTACGTTTTTGTCAAAATATTTACAAACTTCTGTTGCCGCTTCATCAATTGCAGACAATGCTCTTAATAAAGGAATTTTGTTATCTAAAGCCTCACCTGTATAGGCAATAAAAACTGTCGGAATACACAATGTCGTACCATAAATAAATGCAGGAGAAGTTGGATCCCAGGCAGTATATCCGCGGGCTTCAAATGTATTTCTGATTCCGCCATTCGGGAAACTTGACGCATCTGGCTCTTGTTGTACCAATTGTGCGCCGCCAAATTTTTCTACAGGATCACTTCCGTCATAAGAAGTTTCAAAAAATGCATCATGCTTTTCTGCCGTTGTTCCTGTTAAAGGCTGAAACCAGTGTGTATAATGTGTAACTCCTTTTGCCAGCGCCCATTCTTTCATACCCATAGCAATATAATCTGCCAGCTTTCTGTCAATCTTCGTTCCATGTTGAATGGCATCTCTCACTCCTTTTAAAGCATCCGAAGTTAAATATTGCTTCATTGCTTTTTCATTAAACACATTTGAACCAAAAAGATTTGATTTTTTATCAATCTCTTCAAAATGTACCGGCTTTCTTGTAGAAGCTTCTTTTAAAGCTTGAAAACGTAATGTTGACATGTATGTAAATTTTAAAATTCGTAATAATTTTCACTGAAAAAATGAGGAACAAATATAAACAATAAAAAAGCCTATTTTAAATATAAATTGGAGAATTTTAGCCATCGATTTTTCAATATAAGATGCTTTTTTCAAAGAATAATGAATTCAATTTATAGAAATATAACAAAACTGTGCGGTAATATTGATTAAATAAACATTTTTTCATAATTTCTTAACTCAGAAATTCAAAAATGTGCCGTAATTATTACGAATTTATTTTTTTAAGGTAATTAAAATTGCTTTTTTAAAAATATACCCCTCTCAAAATTGCGCTTATCCAAAAAATTATACTTCGTTAAACAAAATAGCCCCCTAATTTTTAGGACTAAAAAAATAAATCTATATTTGACCCAACGAAAAAAAACAAAAAAATTAATTTATATTATTATGGCTAAAATTAAGTTAGAGTACATTTGGTTAGATGGATATGAACCAACTCAAAATCTTAGAAGTAAAACTAAAGTTGAAGAGCATGACAACTTCAAAGGAACATTAGAGGAACTTGGAAACTGGTCATTTGATGGATCATCTACAAGACAAGCTGAAGGAGGTTCTTCTGACTGTTTGTTAGTTCCAGTTGCAATTTATCCTGACCCAACTCGTATCAATGGATGGTTGGTAATGTGTGAAGTTATGTATGCTGATGGAACTCCACACCCTTCTAACGGTAGAGCTACAATTGATGATGATAATGATGATTTTTGGTTTGGATTCGAACAAGAGTATTTCATCATGGATACTAAAACTTTATTGCCATTAGGTTTCCCTGTTGGAGGTTATCCTGCTCCACAAGGTATGTACTACTGCTCTGTAGGTGGAAAAAACACTCACGGAAGAAAATTAGTAGAAGAGCATGCTGATTTATGTATCGCTGCTGGAATCAACTTTGAAGGTATTAACCAAGAGGTTGCCTGCGGACAATGGGAATTCCAATTATTCGCTAAAGGTGCTAAAAAAGCTGGAGACGAAATCTGGGTTGCTCGTTACCTATTAGATCGTTTGACTGAAAAATATGGTTACTATATTGAATACCACCCAAAACCTCTAGGAGACACAGACTGGAATGGTTCTGGAATGCACGCTAACTTCTCTAACAGTGTTTTAAGAACATGTGGAGATCAAGCAACTTACGAAAGAATCTGCGAAGCTTTCCGTCCTGTTACTGCTGAGCACATCGCTGTTTACGGAGCTTACAACGACCAACGTTTAACTGGTAAGCACGAAACTGCTTCTATCCACGATTTCTCTTATGGAGTTTCAGACAGAGGATGTTCTATCAGAATTCCTTTGATGACTGTTCAAAAAGGATGGAAAGGATGGTTGGAAGACAGAAGACCAGCTTCAAACGGAGATCCATACAAAATTGCTGCGAGAATTATCAAAACTGTTAACTCAGCGTTATAATTCTAAACTTACAATATATTCTAAAAAAGCCGGCATAATTGCCGGCTTTTTTTTCGTTGCCTTTATCATTCTGAGAAACGAGAATCACGCTAGAGAATCTACAAAGATTGGCGATTCATTGCGCAGAGTTACTCATATGATTCTCATTCCTCAAAATGACAAAACTAAAACCAAAAATTAATATATTTAATATCCAGACAGACAAAATCACCTTCGAAAACATCATAACTTTATAATAATTAACATTTTACAAATAACAAACATTACTTAATTTTAAGATTAAAATTAATTTTTAAGTTAAATTTCAAAACTTATCTTTGTAGATCAATTAAAAAAAATTATCATGATAGTCTGGACTCTCTTTTTACTTGCTGTAGTTTTTATTCTTGCCTTAGACCTAGGTGTCTTCAACAAAACACCACATATTATTAGTACTAAAGAAGCCAGCAAATGGACCTTAATATGGGTTACTTTATCCTTCCTTTTTTCTGGAGTAATTTATTGGCTGTATACCACAGATTATATTGCCAATCCCGATGGTTTAAAACCTGCAGTAGCTTCTATGAAGTTTATTACTGGTTACCTAATAGAACTTTCATTAAGCGTAGACAACATCTTTGTGATCGCTATAATCTTTGCTTCTTTTAAAATTCCGCAAAAATATCAGCACCGCGTTTTATTCTGGGGAATCCTAGGAGCGATTGTTTTCCGTGGATTAATGATTTTCTTCGGGGTAATGTTAATCAATAAATTTACCTGGACAACTTATGTATTTGGAATCTTCTTGATATTTACTGCTGTAAAAATGCTGTTTTCTGGTGAAGAAGAAGATTTTCACCCAAAAGATTCTTTTGTTTACAAAACATTGGGAAAAATTATTCCGATTACTTCACATATGGAGCATGAGAAATTTTTCGTTTTAACCGAAACAGGCAAAAAAGCCGCTACTCCACTTTTTGTTGCTTTGATTGTAATTGAAGTTATGGATGTTCTTTTTGCTGTAGACAGCGTTCCTGCAATTTTAGCTATTACGTCTGATCCGTTTTTAGTATTCAGTTCAAATATATTTGCGATTTTAGGATTACGTTCTATGTATTTCTTCTTAGCTAACATGCTGGCGAAATTTAGCTATTTAGAATATAGTTTAGTTGCTATTTTAGCATTTGTGGGATTAAAAATGTTATTACATGATTTCTTCCACGTTCCAGAATGGGCTTCTTTAGGATTTATTGCTTTATCGCTTTTAGTTGGTATTTTGGTTTCTTTAAAGTTTGGAGAAGAAAAAGTTTTAAATGATTCGTCAAGTGAAGAATAGTTATTCTTGAAACATATATTCATAAAAAAAGGAAATCTTACGATTTCCTTTTTTTATTATTGATAATTATAATTTTATTTTTTGAACATCACTTTCCTTAAGTTTCAAAACTGACATTACATCATTAAAATTATTTTTATTTACTGTTGTAGCTAAAGCAGAAGGAATTATAACAATTCGAAAAGATTGGTTATTTACATAACTTGGAGTCTCTGCAAGATCATAATTTGCTCCTGCATAAATTTGAAAATCTTTTCTACTAAAGTCATAATCATATGTTATTTCATCTCCATTATTAAAATACAGCGTAGTTGGAATTAATTGCCAAATTGGAGTTTGAGCATCTATTGTTCCTTTTAATCTATATATTAAAACTGTCTCATCATCAAATAAATCACCCCCAACTTTACTCTGAAAAGTTCCAGATATAAAATAACCGTCAGTAGCATTAAACGAAAAATTTGTGTTTAAAATCTCAAATGCTTCTCCAGTTAAACCATCTTGTCCTGGAGGCCCTTCTGGTCCTTCACAGCTTGAAAACGCTATTAAACCAACAACAGCGAATAAGGTAAGTATCTTTTTCATAATTTTATTTTTTTAAGGATTATACTATAAAGGTATTCCAAAAATTAAACCAAAAAAAGTAATTCGGCTTATTTTCGGTCAAAAAAACCTTTATTTTTTTGCAGTTACTTGATTTTTAAGCAATATTTTATTGAAAAATAATACATGGTATGGTAATGAGTTTTCCCAATAATCCCAAGTATGTGCTCCTGGGCGCTCTGTATAATCATGATCAACTTTATTGTAAACCAATCTTCTATGAAGTTCTCTGTTTGGTTCAATTAAAAAATCATCTACACCACAATCTATAATTAGTGGTAATTTGTTAGCTTTTAATTTATCAGCCATTCTTAAAACAGAGTTTTGTTCATACAATTCTGTACTACCGCTTTTATCTCCAAAAACAGGCTGCATTAATTTGACTACTTGAGCAGATGAATCTCTGTTAAGCATAGCACTCATATCTACCGCTCCGCTCATACTTCCGGCTGCACAAAATAAATCAGGATGCCTTCCAGATAAATACAAAGCGCCGTGTCCGCCCATAGAAAGACCAGTTATTACTCTTCCGTTTCTATTGCTAATTGTTCGGTAGGTTTTATCTACTTTTTGAATAACTTCTTGTGTAATGAATGTCTCAAACTGACTTTCTTTATTTACTGGACTGTCCAAATAAAAGCTAAACGTTTCTCCTTCAGGCATTACAATAATCATATTGTATTGATCTGCCAGATTGTGGACTAATTTTTTATTTGGTGTGTTTTTAAGCCAGTCACTAAAATGTCCGTAAGCTCCGTGTAACAAATACATAACCGGAAAAGCGGCTTTGCTTTTCGAATACGAATTGGGTAAAACGACCGCAGCTTTATAGGTTTTCCCCATAGCTGTGCTGGCAACTTGTAACGTATCTACTTTTGCTGCATATGTCATGGTGGTCATGCAAAGCAAAAATGCAGATAATAGCATTTTAAATTTCTTCATTTTGATATATTTTTTCTGATTAGGGTTTGTAAATATACCTTTTTTCAGAATAAAACATATGAAAAATCCGACTAGGTGTTTTTTTTTGTTTGCCGCGAATTTCACAAATTAGCACGAATTATTTTGACACAGATTAAAGGATTTCCACAGATTAATCTGCTTGATCTGCTGAATCTGCGGGAAAAATTTACTTTCAAAGATTTAGCAGATTATATAGATAAAAAAAATCATTTTAATCTGTGGCAAAAAAAAAAAAAAAAAATCCGATTGAAATCATCAATCGGATTTATTTATTTTATTTATTCTTGCTATTAATGGTAAATCAGAAACTAGCTAATTATAATCTTATGCTCGTGTCGGTATTGCGACGCGCTTTTTCCTGTGTATTGCTTAAACGATTTACTGAAGTGACTGAAATTATTAAAACCGCTTTCGTAGCAAACTTCGTTAATACTCATTGGCTGTTCTGCCAAAAGTTTAGAAGCATGAACCAGACGATATTCATTCACAAATTCAGTAAATGTTTTATTGGAGATCTTTTTAAAATAACGACAGAAAGAAGGTGTAGTCATACTCACCAAACTAGAAACTTCGTCTATTGAAATAGATTCCTGAAAATGATCTTTCACAAAATTAAAAACCACATTAATACGGTCGTTATCCTGCGTCTGCAATTCTAATGAAAATCCGTCAGCATTTAAAATGGTATAATCCTCAGCCGATTCTAATTCGTCCAACACACTCAAAAGCGTGATCAAACGCTGAAACGGAGGTTCATTCTCCATCATTTCAATTTTCTTTCCTATTCTTTTTTTTGTTTCACCGCCAAAAGCGATTCCGCCTTTCGCCTGATTCAAAATATTCTGCACTTTTTTCATTTCAGGAGCAACGAAAAAGTCACTTCCTAAAAATTCAGGTTTTATATGAATTACAGTTTCATTTGTATTACCTGTATTCTCATTTGTAAAACCGCAATGGGGCAAATTGGCTCCTATTAAAAGTAAACTACCATTGGTGTAATAAGAAACATGGCTTCCTATTTGTCTTTTTCCAGCCCCGCCATTAATATAAACCAACTCAATCTCTGGATGATAATGCCATAAATGAGCTTTGCTATTGGTCTTTTCGGCGTGTTTAGTGTAGGTAAAAGAACTTCCGTATGAGTTAGTTATCACTTCAAGAGCTGGGGCAATTGTCTTCATGATAATTTCTTTAAAAAATAATAGCAAATTTAACAAAAACACCTAAAATAATTTAAATTTTAACCTATAACGGTTTCGTAAATGCGAATTTTACATCAAAATCACATTTTTTATACTGAGAAATTAATACCAAAACTGCCTTTTTTTTCAGGTCTCATTTTTTTTATCGGTATTTTTTTCAATAATCTTATTTAAAAGGCTAATTAATGTAAATATATTAATTTTTGTAAGAAATATAGAAATTTTAAGAAGTATTCAATTTTTGCAAAACTTTGAAAAATAACAACCAAATTAACAGAAACATAACATTAAACTCAAATTTTAACCTATAACGGTTTCGTAAATGAGAATATAGCACATAAATTGGAAAATATAGTTGTTAAAATAACACACATGCTGCTATAACTTTGCCTCAGAGAAATGAACTAAAAATTTAAATACCACAGAATATGAAAAAGATTATGAAATTAAGTTTAGTATGTGCAGTGCTTTTAACTGGAATGAGTACTTATGCAATTGATGGAAATGAAGCTCTAAATCTTCATGTATTAAAAGGAAATGGCAAGGTAATTGCTTTTGGTATTAACCAACTTCAGAAAGCAGTTATTAGTATATATGATACAAACGGTAACTTAATCTATACTGAAAACGCTTCTGGTAAAGATGGTATTTTGAGAACTTTCAGCTTAGAAGAATTTCCACAAGGAAAATACATTTTAGAAGTTGCTGATACTTTCAAAAAAGTAAAATACGATATTACTGTAAATGCAAATAGTTCTGTTTTGTCTTCAAAAGGAACTACTTCAAATAACTAAGAAAATATTAAGGTTAAGTGCATACTTCACAGCACTTAAAAGTTTTATACTCTAATACAGTATAAAAAGTGAGGTTAGATAGTTAGTAAGTTAAAAACTTTCAAAAGTTTTAAAAACAGCTCTTTGTGGTTACTGAGCTGTTTTTTTTTTTTTTGCTCTTTACTTTCGGGTCGCATAGTTTCTTAACCGCAAAGAGCGCTAAGATTTACACAAAGTTCGCAAAGTTTTATTTTACAAAGCTTTGCGAATTTTGCGTTTTTATGACTAGCTATAAAAAATCTTTGGCCGCTTAACTGTTAACCTTTATTGTTCAATTCCTACAATTATTAAAGAAATCTTTAATTCAATGTAAACTAAAAATCATCAAAAACGTTGAAAAATAACAACTGAATTAACGAAAACGATAAAAATAATTCAAATTTTAACCTATAACGGTTTCGTAAATGAGAATACAGCATAGAAATAGGAAAATATAGTTGTGATTTTTTACTTACAACTGAAGTAATTTAGCATCAGAGAATTAGAACTATTAATTTTAAAACTAAATACTATGAAAAAGATTGTTAGATTGAGTTTAGTAGCTGCATTGCTTTTCACAGGAATTAGCACATATGCAATTGATGGAACAGCGGAGTTTAATCTTCACGTATTAAAAGCTAATGGAAAATTAATCACTTTCGGTCTTAATCAGACTCAGAAAGCTAATTTATCTATTTATGATAAAGATGGATCTCTTATATATTCTGAAACCGCTTCTGGTAAAGATGGAATCTTGAGAACTTTCAGCTTAGAAGAATTTCCAGAAGGAACTTATTTCTTAGAAGTTGAAGACAATATGAAAAAATCAAAATACGAAATTAAAGTAACTGATAATGTTTCTGTATTATCTCAAAATGCAGTTTCTTCAGTTTATAAACCAGGTTTCGAAAAAAATACAAGTGTGGCGACACGCTAAAAAAGTTTATACTCTCATAAAGTATAAAAGTGAGGTTAGATAGTTAGTAAAGTTTAAAAACTTTTAAAGTTTTAAAAACAGCTCTTTGTGGTTATAGAGCTGTTTTTTTTTGCTCTTTACTTTTAGCTTTTACCGCAGAGCTTCACAAAGTAAAGCACGAAGATTCGCAAAAGCTTAGTAAAAAAAACTTTGTGAATCTCTGTGAAAACTTTGCGAATCTCTGCGATAAAAACCAATTCTTTTTGTAAATAAATCCTTAATTCAACGTAAATAAAAAATCAAGCAAAACTTTGAATAAAAATAACCGAATTAACAAAAACGTTAAAAATAATTCAAGTTTTAACCTATAACGGTTTCGTAAATGAGAATATAGCATAGAAATTGGAAAACACAGTTGCGCTTTTTCATCTATTTCGTAAGTAATTTAGCATCGGAGAATTAGAACTATTAATTTAAAAACTAAGTACCATGAAAAAGATTGCAAAATTGAGTTTAGTAGCAGCGTTGCTATTCACAGGAATAAGCACTTACGCAATTGACGGAAATGGAGAATTTAATCTTCACGTATTAAAAGCTAATGGAAAACTGATCACTTTCGCACTTAACAAAGTACAGAAAGCCAATTTAGCTATTTATGACAAAGATGGGACACTTATTTATTCTGAAACAGCTTCAGGTAAAGAAGGAATCTTAAGAACTTTCAGCCTAGAAGAATTTCCAGAGGGAACTTATTTCTTAGAAGTTGAAGACAACGTAAAAAAAGCAAAATACGAAATTACAATAACTGAAAATGCAGCTTTATCAAGAACTGCGATTTCTTCTGTTTACAAAGCAGGTTTTGCTAAAAACACAAGCGTTGCAACACGTTAATATTTTATACTTTTTACAGGTATAAAATAAGGTTAGAAAAAATTAGAATATTTTATTGTTGAAGAAGAAAAACAGCTCGCGGTTGGTTACGGAGCTGTTTTTTTTGCGTTAAAATATAAATGTAATTTTTACACTAATTTCTTTCTGAAAAAATATTCTTATTAATTCAAATGTTTGATTTTCAAGCATTAAAAAAAAACATAAAAAAAGTAATCCGCGAGCCCAGTAATTACGTACATAGTTCAAACAAAACACAGATCTGATTACAATTCAGCAACTTAAGCATCGAAAAATGCTAAAATTTTGCTAAAAATTAAATTTGTATTTGTAGTTTTACGCGTTCCACATTTAGTAATTAACAATTAAAAAAAACATGACAAAATTTACCAAAGCCGGTTTAGTTGCTGCCTTTTTTTTAGCGACTGTGTTTACCTATGCCATTGATGGGAAAGGTGATTTTATTTTAAACATCAAAACAGGAAACGGAAAAGTAGTTAGCTTTACTTTAGACACTGTTGAGAATTCATCTTTCTCGATCTACGACGAGAATCACAATTTACTTTATGCAGGAGACGCTGCAGCAAATAAATTGGAAGTTTCAAAAACAATTAGTTTAGAAAGTTTTCCAGCTGGAACTTATGTTCTAGAAGTGAAAGCAAACGACAAAGTTGCGAAACATGAAATTAAAGTTGCTGCAAAAAAGGTAAAAGCAGTGAAACTAGACGAATCTGCTAATCATAGCCCAGGATTCCGCCGTTAATCACTCTTTTTGCCCAAAAAGTTAAAAAGCATCAGTCATTGGCTGGTGCTTTTTTTATGAATAAATAATTTAAGAAGATTATTTATTTTTTAATAGTTTCTCTAAATATTCGATTTTATCTTGTTCCGCTTTCAGCAAACGCTCATAAAGCTTTTTATTCTCTTCTACAGTTTCCATTAATTTATCTAATGGATTGAAAGTGCAATTGTTTAGACCAAAATAATTATTAGGACTTTCATTGAAAGTATTAAAATAATTAATTGCTGCTTCGTCTGAAAAATTCTTAATCGCTTCAACCGATACACCAAGCGCTTTTGCCACCTCAACAAGTCTTTCTTCTTCTATCGTTTCGCTGTTTTCCATAGCCGAAATTGCTTGCTGGTTTGTTCCTAACGCCTGCGCCAAAGCTTCTTGTTTCATATCTCGCAGTTCACGAATACGGCTTATTTTTCGCCCTATATGATTTGGTTTTGTTAGTGTGCTCATAATTCAAAGATAATAATAAAGTGTCAAAATTGGTAAAATGTAAAAAACAGATTTTACGCCGTGCGATACAGCAAAAAATGATTTCGTACAGCAAAATCTATTTCTTCCTTCGCCGAAACAAACAAAAGTACAATTTTTCTTATACAAAATTTATAAAAGTCAAATTGTAAACCAATTAAAAATATACGCCTTATGGAAAACAATGCAACTGAAACTTTACAAAAGCTACAAAAATTAACCGCTCAGTATTTTACGACACTAAAACCAACCAATGAAGCCCATTCTTATACCGCACAATTTAAAGTTGTCAATTATTTAGAGCTAGGCTGTCTTATTACTGATTTACTAAAATTATGCATTCTTGCGCTTGATAATGACATGCACAATTTTTCTAAAAAAGATAAAAGTGCAACTATTAATGTAAGTCTGATTTTGGAAACGATTCTGCATTTGTTTCCTATGGATGAAATGGAGTTTTTGGGGTATGTTGGGGAGGTTGTTAATTGATTTCTATTTGCAGAGTTCTAATGTTAAAAAATCTCGCAATCCCGATAGTTATCGGAAGCTAAGCCGCAAAGTTTTTACGCAATCTTGTCATTTCGACGGAGGAGAAATCTTCGCAAGTAGCTGCGCAGCAGTGCGTGCTCAGTGGACGAAGATTTCTCCTTTCGTCGAAATGACAAACTTTATGGATTTGTTGTTTTGCTACTGTGAGCGATTATCGCCTAAATTATTTAAGAAGTTTGTCTATTTTATTCCAATGCCTCTTAATTTGACTCTTTATCTTGTTTGGGAATTTTATAGCTTGCGCCTTGTATGCATATGATAAGAAATTTCCCCAATCAAAGTGTTCTGACACTTCGAAATATTTTTTATTAGCATTATAAACATATTTTTTTCTTCTGGTAGCGCCTTTATATGTAAAACTATTTAATAATCTTCGTTTGAAGAGTTCACCTGGATATTTGGTACTAGCAGAAGTAGAGAAATGTTTTGCTCTTTTAATCGTTCGCTTCATTTTTCTATAAAATCCAGATAAACTAGCTGATTTTATCTTTACATCAACACCGTCAAACTCTAATCCTAGATAAATGAAATTTTTATCAAAATTTATCAGTTTTTCAAATTCTTGACCACATTTTAATAAATTACCATCACGATGAAAATGAAATACTTGAGTTTTTTTAGCTTGTATGCTTAAATTAATATCATCAATCTTTTTGTTAAAAAGAGAAATCACTTCTTGTTTTTTATCTAATGGGCATATTACCACCATATCATCAGAATATCTCTTATATATACCGTTAATACCTTTTATGTGTTCATTTATTTCAAAGTCAAAATCCAACATATAGATATTTGCTAAAATTGCACTGATAGGTGACCCTTGTGGAATTCCAAAATCTTTCGTTTTAACTAAACCATTTTCATCTTTAATAAACCTATTCTTTTTTACAAGTTTTTTACATCTGGATATAAATTCTGTTTTTGTACAAAATGCAATAGCTTCAGATTTTTTCAAAAATTTAATTTTTGAAACTTTTTTTCTTGCGATGGCTTTCTTGTAATTTTTGGTTGTTTTAACAAAAATATTATCTTGAAATTCGTTAAAAATATCAACCAAATCAATATAACTAAATCTTGTAATATTTTTGAAAACGTTAAAATGATCTTTAGGCATATCTTTTTCAGAATTACCTATAACTTCATTCCACTTTATTCTAAGTTTTTTGTGGTTTAAGTTGTCGAAAAAACCGGTAATATCAAACGCAATAGCAATAAAATGTTTGTCAGGGTAATCTTCAATTGATTTGAAAACATCTATTGCAAAATCAATATTACATTTATTTTTTTTTGAATTTTCTTTCAACGGAATCTTTCTGTAAGCAGTAACTACTTCTGATAGTTTTCTTTCCGAAATTATATTCTCATAATCCTTGGTCAACTTTTCAGCGTAATAACTATAAACCAAAGAATCTAGATGACCTGCATAAAACAATTCACGTTCTTTATTACTTGCTACACGATATACTTTTTTACCATCTATAATAGTATATTTTAATATCCCTGTTTTTTTTGAATAAACTTTTCTGAATTTTCTAACTTTACTTTTTTTATGAATGAAAGGAAGAAAGTCATGTTTACTAATTTTTTCAGAATTCGTTACATAATTTTCAATCCAAACAGCACGATCGTGTGACTTCAACGGAAAACCAATATGTGGATACCTTTTTAATTTGAACCAATCTTTGCTTTTTTCTACTGGTATATTTACAGCCATATTAATTTTTAAAGTGAAAAAAGAGAAGGTGACTACGAAGCATTGCTTTTACAAATTTTATTATGTGAAAAATACATGCGTTATTGATGCCTAAACATCGCTCCTTCAAGTCGGGTAATTATTGTTGTAACTTTACAAATTAATTCAAATTCTATGAAAGAACCAGTCATCTATAAGTACATACCAGTCATATTATCCCTAAGCAATCTGTTATTAACAGCGCTGGGAATAACAGATTGCTTAGGAGATATTTATTCAATATTCTCTTGCATATCTGAAATTAGACCTCCTCAACAGCGTTTAATGTTGAGTTAGATTTACTCTATACCATAAAACGTATTTTTCGGCTCCCTCTCTTATTCACTATTATTTCTTACAATTTTCAAATTAATCAAATAATTTTCAAACTAAAGTACGGTTTTCCACATTTTAAAATAAAAAAACTACTAAGAATAAAAAAACCTCCCAAAATCTTGAGAGGTTTTCCATATATTAAAAAAAATAAAATCTTTACATATTCCTTCTATACTGCCCACCCACTTCAAACAAAGCCGAAGTAATCTGCCCTAACGAACAAACTTTTGTAGCTTCCATTAAATGATCGAATAAGTTTTCGTTTTTAATAGCGGCTTGCTGTAATGTATTTAAATGCTCGTTTACTTTTGCTTCGTGGAATTGATGCAGATTATCCAGCATCGTAATCTGGTATTGTTTTTCTTCTTCAGTTGCACGAATAACCTCAGCCGGAATTACTGTTGGTGAACCTTTTGAACTCAAGAAGGTATTTACACCCACAATTGGGAAATCTCCGTTGTGTTTTAAGGTTTCGTAATACAAACTTTCTTCCTGAATTTTAGATCTTTGGTACATAGTTTCCATTGCGCCTAGAACTCCTCCTCTTTCTGTAATTCTGTCGAATTCTTGTAGAACCGCTGCTTCGACTAAATCGGTTAATTCTTCGATGATGAACGAACCTTGAATTGGGTTTTCATTTTTCGCTAAACCTAATTCTTTATTGATAATCAACTGAATTGCCATGGCACGACGTACAGATTCTTCTGTTGGCGTTGTAATCGCTTCGTCGTATGCATTGGTGTGCAATGAATTACAGTTGTCATAAATGGCGTATAATGCCTGTAAAGTCGTTCTAATATCGTTGAAATCAATTTCCTGTGCGTGTAACGAACGTCCAGAAGTTTGAATATGATATTTCAGCATTTGTGCTCTTTCGTTGGCTCCGTATTTGTTTTTCATGGCTTTTGCCCAAATCTTGCGCGCCACACGACCAATAACCGAATATTCTGGATCTACTCCATTCGAGAAGAAGAACGATAAATTCGGTCCAAAATCGTTGATGTTCATGCCTCGGCTCAAATAATATTCCACGTAAGTGAAACCATTTGAAAGTGTAAATGCCAATTGCGTAATCGGGTTTGCTCCCGCCTCTGCAATATGATATCCTGAAATCGAAACCGAATAGAAATTACGAACGTTTTTGGTAATAAAATATTCCTGAACGTCGCCCATTAATCGCAAAGCAAATTCGGTTGAGAAAATACAAGTGTTTTGCGCCTGATCTTCTTTTAAAATATCGGCTTGAACCGTTCCACGAACTTGCGATAAAGTTTTGGCTTTTATTTCGTTATAAACATCCAAAGGTAAAACCTGATCTCCCGTAACGCCCAAAAGCATTAATCCTAAACCGTTGTTTCCTTCTGGTAGATCGCCTTGGTATTTTGGTCTTTCGATTCCTTTGTCTTTATATATTTTGTTGATTTTAGCTTCAACTTCTTTTTCTAATTCGTTGGCCTTGATGTACAATTCGCATTGCTGATCGATTGCGGCATTCATAAAGAAACCTAACAGCATAGGCGCTGGTCCGTTGATGGTCATACTTACCGAAGTTAAAGCGTGAACCAAATCGAAACCTGAATATAGTTTTTTCGCATCATCCAGACAGCAGATTGAAACTCCTGCATTTCCTATTTTTCCATAAATATCTGGACGTAAATCTGGATCGTTTCCGTATAAGGTTACGCTGTCAAAAGCAGTCGAAAGACGTTTTGCAGGCATTCCTGCACTTACGTAATGAAAACGTTTATTAGTTCTTTCTGGTCCGCCCTCGCCCGCAAACATTCTTGACGGATCTTCGCCTTCACGTTTAAACGGATATAATCCCGAAGCAAACGGAAATTCGCCAGGAACATTTTCCTGTAAATTCCAACGCAGAATATCGCCCCAGCCTTCGTATTTAGGCAAAGCAATTTTCGGAATCTGTAAATGCGATAAACTTTCAGAATGCGTGGCAATCTTGATTTCTTTATCACGGACTTTAAAACTATAAACCGGATTTTTGTATTTCGCTACTTTTTCATCCCAATTCAAGATAATCTCCCAATTATACGGATCTAAATCCATTTTTACTTT
The DNA here is from genome assembly GCF_027924665.1 of Flavobacterium sp. GSB-24. Lineage (NCBI taxonomy): Bacteria > Pseudomonadati > Bacteroidota > Flavobacteriia > Flavobacteriales > Flavobacteriaceae > Flavobacterium > Flavobacterium sp. GSB-24. Next base: position 2,523,632 of record NZ_AP027043.1, on the reverse strand, counting down.
ATCGAATTGATTCAGTAAAAGATTTAAAAAGATTCTATTTTCGTCGTGTTCTTGAAATCCTGCAGTTAAAACAGTCGAATCGTCAATTCCTGCTTTTGTGATCTGCGGCACTTTCCCAGAAACCGATTCGATGGTTTTGAAAATTCCGTATAATTTCTGCGCTACTTTTTGCTGCGAAAGTGCGATTTCATCATAACTTCTGTTATTCTCTGCAATTTCAGATAAATAACGTGTTCTTCCCGGCGGAATCACGAAGATCTTCTCGCTCATTTCTTTGGTGATTTCAAAAGTCGATTTCAAATCAGAATCGGTTTTCTCCACCACTTTATCCATAATCGCTTTGTAAAGCGTGTTCATTCCTGGATCGTTAAACTGAGAAGCGATTGTTCCGAAAACCGGCATTTCATCAGGATTTTTATCCCAAAGATTATGATTTCTCTGATATTGTTTTTTTACATCGCGCAAAGCATCAAGTGCGCCGCGTTTATCAAATTTGTTTAAAGCCACTAAATCGGCAAAATCAAGCATGTCGATTTTTTCCAATTGTGTTGCGGCTCCAAATTCTGGTGTCATTACATATAAGGACACATCAGAATGATCCATAATTTCAGTATCAGACTGACCAATACCCGAAGTTTCCAAAATAATCAAATCGTATTTTGCGGCTTTTAAAACCTGAATCGCCTCGGCTACATATTTAGACAAAGCCAAATTCGACTGGCGAGTTGCCAGCGAACGCATATAAACACGTGGATTATTTATGGCATTCATACGAATTCTGTCTCCTAAAAGTGCTCCTCCTGTTTTTCTCTTCGAAGGGTCGACAGAAATTAATCCGATTGTTTTTTCTGGGAAATCAATTAAAAAACGACGAACCAATTCATCTACCAAAGAAGATTTTCCTGCTCCACCAGTTCCTGTAATTCCTAAAACTGGAATTTTAGAACTCGTATTGTTTTCGTGAATTTTATCAAAAACAGGTTTTGCAATTTCTGGGAAGTTTTCTGCAGCAGAAATCAAACGTGCAATGGCTGTAGGCACTTTATTTTCGATGTGATCTACTTCTCCGTTCAATTGATCTCCGATAGGAAAATCAGAACGTTCAACCAAGTCATTAATCATTCCCTGCAAACCTAAAGAACGTCCGTCGTCTGGAGAATAAATTCTGGTAATACCATATTCATGCAATTCGGCAATTTCGCTTGGCAGAATTACACCGCCGCCGCCGCCGAATATTTTTATATGCCCCGCTCCTTTTTCATGAAGCAGATCATACATATATTTAAAGTATTCATTGTGCCCGCCTTGGTAAGATGTCATAGCAATAGCATTGGCATCTTCTTGAATAGCGGTATTTACCACTTCTTCAACGCTTCTGTCATGGCCTAGGTGAATTACTTCAACTCCTGTTGACTGAATAATACGACGCATAATATTTATGGCGGCATCATGTCCGTCGAAAAGCGAAGCAGCAGTGACAATTCTTACTTTATTTTTAGGAATATATGGTATTTGTTGTTCCATTTTATGAATATGATAATTTTATGAGGGCAATTTACAAAATATTTTAATATTCGATCCCTACTATAAGCTTATCTTAACAAAAATAAATCGATTTCGCAATCCAAAAGGGTAACATTTTACGTAACTAATTGATATAGTTAAAGAAAGCTTAAAGACATGGCAATTTCGCAACATTTAAACATAATCAGGAAACATGTTACAAGACGTTCTAGAGTAATTTAGCATTGTAGAAAAGCCCCAAATTTTTACCAAACAACTTAACATAAAAAGTAATAACGTAAAAATTTAAAAAATGAAAACATATTATTCATTCGCCGTAATTTTAGGTTTGAGTTTCTTTATATCTTCTTTTAATAGAATTGAAAAAAACACTCTTTCAGATAAAAAAACATCAAACGCTTTGGTTGTTTACAACAATGATGATGTAAACGATAAAGTTTCCAATGACTTCTTTAAAAGATATTCTGATTTGAAAAAATACAAATCTGATGTAATGTCATTGTACAAAAACAGAACTCTAGGAACTATTTGGTTTGACGAAGATGATATTAACGAATTTGGAACTGTTTTGTATGAAAAAGCAAAAAAAACAAATGATTTAGTTATTCCTTACCAAAAAGAAATTGATCAACTTTTTGACCGATCATCTGAAACAAAGCTATCTAAAACAGATGCAGATATGCTTTTAAGTTCTTTATATGTAGTGTATGCTAAAAAAAGTAATGCAGATAAGAAAAAATTGTCTTACGACGCAATGTTGAAAGATTTCTTAAACTACAGTACCATCGAAGAAGCTACTGCTTCAACAACAACAGAAGACGTTAAAGTAGAATATGACCAATATTATAAATTACAAGACGTTCTAAAAAAATACAAAAGATTAGAACGATCAAATAAATGGAAACCAATTGTTCCAGAAGAAACACCTTATAAAGAGTTACGTCCAGATGCTGTTTCGAGCACTATCGCTCAAGTTAGAACCCGTTTGTATTTATTAGGAGATTTAAAAAGTGATTCTAAAAGCAACGTGTACGATCGTGAATTAATGGATGCTGTGATGAAATACAAAGTTCGTAACGGATTTAAACCTAACTATATTCTTGCAGAAGAGCATATTAATGAAATGAATATTCCGCTGTCCGACAGAGTAGAGACTTTGAAATTAAACATGGAAAGATGCCGAGCAATTTCGGCTCAAATTGCAGCCAGCGATGAGTATGTTTTAGTAAATGTTCCTTCTTTTGAATTGGTTTATGTGAAAAACGGAAAAGTAGAATTGACTTCGAGTGTGTTTGTTGGAGCACCTTTGACAAAAACAACCATTTTTAATGGAGAAATTGACAGAATCGTTTTCAGCCCATATTGGACAGTTCCTCAAAGTATTGTACAAAACGAATTGAAATCTAAAATTGCTGCAGATCCTAATTATCTTGCAGAAAAAAATATGGAAATGGTAAATGGCCAAGTGAGACAAAAACCAGGACCAGACAACTCTTTAGGGTTAGTGAAATTTATGTTTCCAAACCAAGACGATATTTACATGCACGATACGCCATCTAAAACTTTATTCGATTTTGAAAAAAGAACTTTCAGCCACGGTTGTATAAATGTAAAAATGGCAAAAGAATTGGCTGTTGCAATGCTTAAAGATTATCCAGAATGGACACCTGCAAAAATTGATAAAGCTATGGCTGGAAAAACAGAAAATAGTTTTAAATTGACTAAAAAAGTACCCATTTATATTACCTATTTTACTTCATTAGTAAATGAAAATGGTGAAATTGGTTTCTTCCAGGATGTTTATGAAAAAGACAAAGAGTTAACTGGCGAAAATGCTGTTGTAGGTCAATAATATAAATTCTATTAAATTTTAGAGAGAAGTTATCATTTTTTGATAGTTTCTCTCTTTTTTAGTCTTTTTTAGTAACCCCAAAAAAAAACTTAAGTTATTACTATTAAAGCTTTTAGAGGCAATTTACTTCTATAAACTTCACGAATTTTGCCCTGTAATTATACCACTAATTTTATAATACTTAAAACTAATTATTATGAAAACAAATAATATCGAAGGTCTAACAATGTTTGAGATAAATGTATTAGTGCAGCAAGGCGGAAGATTTGTTATTTTTCCTAATACTATTTCAAAACTGATGAAAAAATTTAAAGGCTCAAATATTTATTTTGTTCGCCCAGAAGAAAAAACTTTTAAATATGCCTTAAAACATTTCTTTAAAAATTTAGCCTTAGGCTGGAGAGCTTTCCCGTGGGGGCCAGTTTATGTCATTAAATCTTTTTATTTTTTAATTAAAGGAGGAAAAGATTATACCCAAATCATTCTGGCAGAATTGAATAAAAATAATCCAGTTTACAATCCTGAGTTTACTATTTAATAAATACGCTCACTTTAATATTGTCTTAAAATGATACTTTAAAAGCATATAAGGGCTAAAAGTGGTTTTATTTAAAAAGAGATTTGCCGAAATTTTTTTTTAATTAAATCACAGTGAAAAAATACTTTTTTCTATTTACTGCAATATTAATGCTAATTTCTGGCTGCAATAATTCAAAAACACCTGAAAGTTTTATTGGAGCCCATAATATTCCCAGACCTAAAGCGCCTAAAGCTGTTGGCCCTCCGCGTATTTTATTTATGGGCAACAGCCAATTAGAATATTTTGTCAGCACTTCAACATTATTTCAAGAACTATGCAATGCCAATCAGCAGCATATTAATGTACAGCAGTTAGTGACAATGGGTGTTCCTCTTGACAAAGTTTACTACACCAATAAAACGGAAGCCAACCAAAATTTTTCTAATATAGACAAAGATGGAAATTACTACGATTATGTTGTGCTTCAAGAAGCAACACCAATTGCATTAAACGATCCTGAGAAGTATAAAAATAATTTAAAATTTATTGTTGAAAAAATACATAAAAACAGTCCAGATGCTGCTATATATGTATACCAAGCAATGTCTCCAGTACCTTACACAGACTCCAACTATAACAATTACTATAACGAACTACGTAAAAATGCGATGGGAGCGGCAACATTTTTAAAAAATGCAGGTTTATTGAGAATTGGTGACGCAGTTAAAGATGCTTACAATGGTAAAAGTGGTTACCAATACCTAAAAGACAATAAGGATCGTCTTCGTTTCGGAAGAGAAACACTGCATTTTTTAAATGATGGCGGATTTTTGCAGGCCGTTTTATTATATAGTTCTATTTTCGATGAAAAACCAATTATTCCTAAAAAACTTATTCTTAGTACAGGAACAAGTGATACTGATCATATGCGAAAACAAGAAGTCTATAAAGCCATCAGTAATCCAAAAGCTTTAGAAGAAATTGCTTTTAGTAATCGTTAAAACTTAATACTAATAAAATCATCTTATTATTCATAAGGTGATTTTTTTTTAATTTATTCAATTTATAAAATGACTATCAAAGACCCAATTTTTGGAGAACTTGAATACAATTATATTTGGTGCAAATATACTCAGATTCAATTCTTAGATAAAGAAGTTGAAATTTCAATAACTATTAATGGAGAAGAATCTGGAGAATTTGACAAACAGCAATATGAGTCGTATAATTTTTTAATGGCCGAATGGAAAAATATACAATATAAAATTCTACCATCAATATTAAATTATTATCAAGAAAAAAGAAAAGAACTTGGTTATCATCTTGAGTTTAATGCTTTTTACCCAGCCATTGAAACACTTGAAGAACTAATTGAAAACATAACTTTTGTTGGTATTAATATTCCTCATGCAGGAATTTTTGCAAGTCGATCAATTGGACTTGCATTTGATTGTACATGGGATGAAGAAAATGGAGTTGGTATACTTCTTTTAGATGAAAGAATTGAAAAATTAGGTTATCAGGATATTATTTGTTAAGTCAAATTTCTCTATACGTCTTCGAATCCAAACCAAAAAAATCGATCTATAAAATAATAAAAAACCTTAAAACTAGACTTTGTTATTTATCAAACAAATTGTTTACCCTCTCAGAATATTTTTATGGCTTTATTTTTGAATAAGTAGTATTTTTGAAACTTAATAATCCCCAACAAATGAAAAAGATTTTATTATTAGCCGTTACATTTTCTCTTACGTCTTGTGCGCAGGTACAACAGACCTTAAATCAATTACCTCAAATATCATCCCAGATTCCTGGAGTTGGTGGTGTAGACATTGCTTCGGGTCTAAAAGAAGCTTTAAACAAAGGAATTACCCTACAAGTAAGTAAATTAACTGCAGTAGATGGCTTTTATAAAAATGAAGCTGTAAAAATTTTAATGCCGCAAGAATTACAAAAAGTAGATGCTACTCTAAGAAAAGTAGGTTTAAGCTCTCTTGCAGATGAAGGAATAAAAATGCTGAACCGTGCTGCAGAAGATGCAGTGAAAGAAGCTACGCCAATATTTGTTTCGGCAGTAAAAAATATGTCTTTTACAGACGCTAAAAATATTTTACTAGGAAACGACAGCGCTGCTACAAGCTATTTGCAAGGAAGTACAACTTCTGCTTTATATGGAAAATTTAATCCTGTGATTAAAAGTTCTTTCGAAAAAGTAGGCGCTGATGTTGTTTGGACAAAAATCATAAACAAATACAACACGATTCCATTAGTTAAAAAAGTAAATCCAGATTTGACTGACTATACAACAACTCAAGCTTTATCTGGAGTTTTTAAAATGATTGCTGTAGAAGAAAAAGAAATCCGTAATAATATAAGTGCAAGAACAACTCCTTTATTAAAAAGTGTATTTGCAATGCAGGACGGAAAATAATTTTTTCTGAAGTTAAAAAGATTCAAAGGCACAAAGATACAAAGCAGCCTTTGCAACTTTGGACCTTTGCAACTTGTCACTAACCAAAATTAAATACCAAAATGCAAAAAATAACAATACTCATTCATTGTGGAGATCAAAAGAATATTATCGCCTCTGTGACTACTTTTATTGCTAAAGTAGAAGGAAATATCACCTATATTGATCAGCATGTTGATGTAGAGCAAAATGTATTTTTTATGCGATTGGAATGTGAATTTACCAATCCGCAAATTACTATTGAAAGTTTAAAAGAAGATTTTGATAAAACTCTCGCTGTCAAATTTAATATGTCTTGGGATTTGTACAGCCAGGAGCAAAAACCTAAAATGGCATTATTTGTTTCTAAATATGATCATTGTTTATTTGATATTTTAGGACGTTACAGTGCTGGAGAACTAAATGTCGAAATTCCGCTTATCATTAGTAATCATAATGATTTAAGGTCAATTGCTGAACGTTTTGATATTCCGTTTCACTATGTGCCTTTTACCAAAGAGAATAAAGAAGAAGGTGAAGCAAGACAAATTGAGCTATTAAAAAGATATGAAATCAATTTTATTGTTTTGGCCCGTTACATGCAAATTGTCACTCCAAAATTGATTTCGCTTTACGAAAATAAAATTATCAATATTCATCATTCGTTTTTACCTGCTTTTCCAGGAGCGAAACCGTATCATTCGGCATTTAAACGCGGTGTAAAAATTATTGGTGCAACAAGTCACTATGTTACAGAAGAACTAGACGAAGGTCCGATTATTGAACAAGATATTGCGAGAGTTTCTCACATTCATTCGGTAGAAGATTTTATCATGAAAGGACGCGATCTAGAAAGAATTGTTTTAGCAAGGGCAATTAAATTGCATGCAGAAAGAAAAACAATGGTTTACAGCAATAAAACAGTAGTTTTTTCTTAAGCATGAAATTCTGAGATTTAATAAAACAAAATAAAAACCCGACAGTTTATAACGCTGTCGGGTTTTATGTTTTTAATAACTCTTCATCTTTTAAAAACAACCTCAAAAAACCTCATTGTATGTATTTTGGCAGGTTGAAAAACAGCTTTTTACAAGCAGTTGTTAATTTTACTTTAAATGTATTTTTCTGATTTCTAATATTTTATCATTATATTAAATCAAAACCAACTGAATTAATAAACAAATTTGATAGTTATTATATTTTAATAATTAAAAATTATTCTATGCTGCAGAAAGCTCAAAACAATGATTTTATAAATCTTAACTTATGCTCAACAAAGTAATAACAAAACCTTAACAGCATAAGATTGATATATGTCGGACATTTGTAATGTAATAAACTGGTTATTTATTATTTTGGTTTTGGTTAGTTAAATGATGCCGGCGTCTTCGAGATGCCGGCATTCTTTTTTTATAGATTTTCGTTACAGGTTACTTATACTTTGAGCATAATTTCTACCGCAAAGAACGCAAAGGTTTTTTCGCAAAGTTCGCAAAGCTATAATACAAAACTTTGTAAACTTTATGTTTTCTATAAACCTTGCATAAAAAGAATCTTTGCGTTCTTTGCGTTAAAATCACGATCCAACAAAAAATGCAAAGCTAATTCTTCAACCTTTCGTGTAGTAATTTGAAATAAGCAAAAGCCTTAAATAATCGGCTTCCGTGCCAAGAGAACATTTCGCCGTCGACGAAAATAGTTTTAGCGTGATGCGTAAATCTTCCAATTTCAAAAGCATCTTCTTCTTTAAAAGGATACGGTTCTGAAGAAAGGAAAACAATATCTGGATCTCCTTCTAAACGCATCTTCTTTAATTCAATTTCTGGATAACGTCCTTTATCTTCGTATATATTTGTAAAATGATTCAGTTTTAATAATTCATTTATATAAGTATCGTTTCCAGCAACCATATATGGATTTTTCCAAATGAAATAAGCTGCTTTTTTAGACGGGATGTCTTTTACGTAATTCTTGAAATCGCTTAAAGCAAAAGTCAGTTTATCATTCCATTTTTGGGCTTCGGTTCTGCAATTGAACAATTGCCCGAAATCTGAAATCATCTGAAAGTTATCGTCAATAGAAACAATATTCGTAACCCAAACCGGACAAATTTCCTGTAACTGATTTACAATTTCTTCTGTGTTTTCTTCTTTATTGCAAATGATAATATCAGGCTGTAAAAGCTTTATTTTCTCGAAGTGAATTTTCTTTGTCCCACCAACAATCTTTTTAGTCGACTTAAAATGAAACGGATGTACACAAAACTTCGTAATTCCGATAATTTTATCTTCTAAACCTAGATCGTATAATAATTCGGTTTGAGAAGGAACTAGAGAAATTATACGCTTGGGAGCTGATTCAAAAGAATGTAAAGTGCCCAGCTGGTCTTTAAGTTGTTTCATGTTTCAAGTTTTATTTGTTTGAAGTTAATTGGATCGTGGTTTTAACGCAAAGGTTTTACATTTACTAGGTTTTGTATAAAACACAAAGTTCGCAAAGCTTTGTAAATAAAGCGTTGCGACTTTGCGATAAAATTATGTTCAAAGTAATAAACTTGAAACCTTAAACCTGAAACTTTGTATTAATAATCCCTTCCATTTCCTGCTGTACTTTCAAAGCTTCTTCCCTAGCCTTTTGAGCAAAGTCAGTTCCGTTTGAAGCGTAAATAATTGCTCTTGCAGAATTTACCAAAAGACCAATTTTATCATTCATTCCGTATTTGCAAACTTCTGACAAACTTCCGCCTTGAGCGCCAATTCCAGGAACTAGTAAAAAGCTGTCTGGAACAATTTTTCTAATTTCTGTAAAATATTCTGCTTTTGTTGCGCCTACAACATACATTAAGTTTTCGCTGTTTTTCCACGTTTTAGAAGTTTCCAAAACTTGTTTGTACAATTCTTTTCCGTTTGTGGTTAAAGTCTGAAAATCGAAAGCACCTTCATTTGATGTTAAAGCTAACATTATAGTGTGCTTGTTTTCGAAAGCCAAAAAAGGTTCAACAGAATCTTTTCCCATATATGGCGCAACGGTTACACTATCAAAATTTAAATCTTCAAAAAAAGCTTTTGCATACATACTTGAAGTATTCCCGATATCTCCGCGTTTTGCATCGGCGATCGTAAATATTTCAGGATAATTTTCGTTGATGTAATTAATTGTTTTCTGCAAAGACATCCATCCTTTTATTCCGTATGCTTCAAAAAATGCTGTATTTGGCTTATAACCAACAGTTAAATCGTGTGTAGCATCGATTATCGCTTTATTAAATTCAAAAATAGGATCTTCTGTTTCTAATAAATGCTGCGGTAATTTTGCTAGGTCTGGATCTAAACCAACGCATAAAAATGATTTTTTCTGAAGAATTTGTTCGTGTAGTTGTTGTGTAGTCATATTGTATTTTGCTAGTGCGGCAAAATTACAAATAATATAATTGGTTTACCAAATTAGCTACGACATTGAATTCCTGTAACATCTCGCAAAAATTGTGTAAGAAAAAACAAGTTCTGGAAAAGTATCTTTGGAAGAAACCTTTTAATACATACAAGTATGAGCCCAAATATCGGAATATCACCTAAAAATTTAAAAAAAAGCGCCACTATATTAGCCACGATTTTATCAAACGAAATGACACTGTATGTAAAAACTAGAAAATTTCACTGGAACATTTCTGGAAACAGCTTCATGGAATTACATAAGTTGTTTGAAGATCAGTACCGAATCCTAGAAGCTAACATTGATGAAGTTGCAGAACGCATCAGCCAGCTTGGAGAAAAAACAATTGGTACTATGAAAGAGTTTATTGAAAATTCTACTATAAAGGAATCACCAAAAGAATATGCCTCTCAAAAACATATGTTATCTGAACTTTTAGAAAACCACGAGCAGCTGGTAACAGAATTTAGAGATTATATTCCCGTTTTTGAAAATGAAACAAATGATGCAGGTTCTGCAGATTTTGTAACGGGACTTTTGCAAGAGCACGAAAAAATGGCTTGGATCTTGAGGAGGTATCAGGTTTAATTGTTAATTGTTAATTGTTAATTCTAATTTTTTAATTTTTAATTTTTAATTTTTTTAATTTTTAATTCTAGTTGTAATTAAAATTTAAGTTATTCAAATTATTAAATTGGGATGAAAATTATACAACAGTCTTAAAAATTAATGTAACGCAAACCTCTTTTAGAAGTTGCAACTTTACATTATTAATAATTTCAAACAAAAGACACCATGAATACTACCGAGATAAAAGGAAACTGGAATGAGTTAAAAGGAAAATTAAAGCAAAAATATGCTGAATTAACAGATGACGATTTGATGTTTGCTGAAGGAAAAGAAGACGAAATGTACGGAAGACTTCAGCAAAAATTAGGAAAAACGAAAGAAGAATTCCATCAAATGCTGTCTGATTTGTAAATCCTTGCAACTCAATCAGGAAATACCGTCTAGTAAAAAATATTAGACGGTATTTTTTTGAAAATTTTATTTTAAAATGCATTCAACTTGTAATTCTAAGTTATTTTTACGCAAAAACACCAAATAAATTAAGTATCTTTAACCAAATTTCCATAAAATGAAACTATTTATAAAGTTTGACATTAACACGATTTGCTCTCTTTATTTAAAACAAAACCTGGAACAAAATAATATTAATTTTACAACTCTGGGATTTGGAGAAATTGAGATTGAAGATAATCTTGATGCCGAAGCATTAGAGAATTTAAAAAATAAATTAACTCCGTGCGGTTTTGAAGTAGTTGAAAATCAAAAAAGTGTATTAGTCCAAAAAATAAAAGACGCGATTATCGAGCTTGTTTTTATGGATGACAGTAATAATTATAAAAGTTCTGTGTTTTTAGCAGAGAAGCTAAATCATAGTTACGGCTATTTATCAAATGTTTTCTCAGAAGTGACATATTCTTCTATTGAAAACTTTATTATTTTACAAAAAATCGAAAGAGCAAAACAGTTGATAATTATCAACGAAATGAGTTTGACAGAAATAGCTTTTTTACTAAATTACTCCAGTGTTGCGCACTTGAGTACGCAGTTTAAAAACACAACTGGAATTACTCCATCTGCTTTTCAGAGAATTATTAAGAAACGAAGAGAAAATTTAAAATAAAAACCCAAATACCACGATCAAATGCAGAAAAACGCATTACACATTTTACTAGCTGATGATGATGAAGATGACCGTCTTTTTTTTAAAGATGCTTTTGAGGAAATCAAAATACAAACGAATGTAAGTTTCGTTCATGACGGAATGCAGCTGATGGATCATTTAATGAACACAGACAATAAACTTCCAGATATTTTGTTTCTAGATTTGAACATGCCGAAAAAAACAGGTAAAGAATGTTTAATTGAAATCAAAAAAACAGATCGTCTAAAAGATATAATCATTGCTATTTACTCAACATCTTCTTCTGAAGAAGATATCGAAGATACATTTATTCAAGGCGCAAATATTTACATTAAAAAACCGAGCGATTTCAATACGCTTAAAAAAATAATTAATGAAGTCGTGACCGTAAACTGGCATTATCATACTTCAGGTTTAAACCGTGATAATTTCTTGCTGCGACTAAAATAAGAGCATACTATAATGAAGTGGATACCAAATTTTAATTCTTCAAACTCTTTGAGAGTTATTTTTGTAATCGCAGTTTTCATCCTGTTATTTCTTTCTTCAATTGCTTACAAACATAATCAAGACTTGAACGAATCAAGTAAATTGGTTATGCATACTTACGAAATTAACATCCAGCTAGAGCGTTTAATGTCGGCTATTAAAGATGCAGAAACGGGCCAGCGAGGGTATATCATCACTCGCAATGCCCGTTTTTTAACCCCTTACATTTATTCGCGCGATAAAGTGAATACTTCTTTTATCACTTTAAAAAAACTAACTGCCGATAATCCGCAGCAACAGCGCAATCTTCAAAAACTTTTTAAACTCATCACGCAGCGATTTGTTTCTTTTGAAAACTGTTTAAAATACAGCGATCCTAAAACATACGATAAAAGAAAATTAGATAATCATATGTTTGGCGGAAGAATCTTGATGGAAAACATTCGTTTTAAAGTAGATGAAATGAATGATATCGAAAAGACTTTTCTAAAAAAAAGACTTAAAATTTACGATTCAGAAATTTCATTAAGTCCTCTTTTTTCGATTTCCTTATTTTTAGCTGCATTGAGTTTCATTTTACTGGCTTACCGACAAATCAGCCGAGATTTTCAACGCCTAAAGATTTTCAACAAAAGACTTCTTATCTCAAATGGACTGATTGCAGAATCTGAAAGCATTGGTAATTTCAGTACTTGGCAATGGGATTTGGATGCCGATAAAATTGATTATTCAGACAATCAATATCGTTTGTTAGGTTTTGAACCAAAATCTTTTGTACCAAATAAAGCAACACTTTTAAAATTTGTTCATCCAGACGACAAAGAAACATTTGCTAAATATATGGATGGAGTTGTTGATAAAAAACAGCTTCCGTTTGTGTATTATAAAATTGTTCGATCAGATTATGAGGTTCGCTACTTCAAGACAACCGGTAAAATTGTAACTGACCAGCAAGGAAGTAAAATTTTACTGGGAATTAATTTTGATATTACTGATGAACATTTATTAAATATAGAACTTCAAGAACGAAATAAAGAATTAGAAAAAAGCAATAAAGAACTGGCTTCTTTTAATCATGTGGCAAGTCACGACTTACAGGAACCGCTTCGAAAAATCCAAACTTTTATTTCTAGAGTTTCTGATGCTGATAAGGATATAATGTCTGAAAGTGCTAAAAATTATATTTATAAAATCGAAAGCTCAGCAAAAAGAATGCGCGTTTTAATTGACGATCTACTTTTATTTTCGAGAACGAATACAACCAAAAAGGAGTTTATTAAAATGAATTTGAATGAACTGCTGGATAATGCCGAATCTGAATTGGCTGAAATTATTGAAGAAAAGAAAGCAGTTATTCAAAGTAATAAACTTCCTAAGCTGGCTGTAATTCCTTATCAGATAGAACAATTGTTTATTAATTTAATTGGAAACTCATTAAAGTACAGCCGACCAAATGTTGAACCTGTAATTTCTATTTCAAGCGAAAAAGTAAGCTCATCTGATTATCCTGAAATACTGGAACAATCTGTAAAGAAATTTCATAAAATATCTTTTACAGACAACGGAATGGGATTTGATCCGCAGTTTAAAGAAACGATTTTTATTCTTTTTCAACGTCTGCATTCTAAAACAGATTATCCTGGAACTGGAATCGGGTTAGCCATCTGTAAAAAAATTGTAGAGAACCATAAAGGACACATTATTGCCGACAGCACTATAGGCGAAGGATCTGTTTTTACTGTTTTTCTTCCAGACTAAAAATATAAAATTTTCAGTTTTCTTATACAATTATATAGGGCAATTAACAGTTGCAAAAACCTAATCTCAAAAACTGGTTGCGCAATTATACAATTGTAAGAAAAAAAATCAACGGTTTTAATTAAAATAAAAAAAGAAATCATAGAAAATTCTGTGATTTCTTTTTTTTTTTGCGTTCTACCAAACCCAACTAATCACCTGAATTTTAAAGGTTAAACTATAAAAATAATTCTACTATGGGAATTATATAAAGTTTCTTTTTTATGCTGTAAAGTAAAATGTTTCATTCGTTAGCATCTTTGTAATGTAATACTTTAAGAAGTGATAATGAAAGCAAAATCCCCCTTAAAAGCTTCAATTTTTAAAGTGTTTTTCTTACTGGTACTATTATTATGCATCACGTCTTGCAGAAAAATAAATCCGATAGAAAACACTTTTAAGAACCAAGCTTTAGCAATAACAGAAAGAGAAGAAACAGAAGCTTATTTCTTTATTTCAACGGCGAATGCTAGTAAGTCAATTATTTCTAAAAGTCAAATTGCACAACAAAAAAGTTCAGACACCATAGTTCAGGAATTGAGTAAGAGAATAGAAATTCATGAAAATCAAATCCTGGGCGAAATAACAAAAATGGCAACATTAAAGCTCATTGTTATTACTGAAATTAATGCCACACACAAAAGAGACCTGTACAACCTCATAGATGCAAATGGCAGTGAATTTAACGATGTTTATTTAAGCGCAATGAAAGATGCTTTAAGCGGCCAGATTAAGTTATTTGAAACTATATCTAGAGAAACAAAAGATAAAGAAATTCTAGAATTAGTATCAAGGTATTTACCTGAACAATATAAACTCTTAAGGGAAACCGAAAGAATAACAATACAAAACGTATAAGAGCCTATTTATCTATCAATTAACTAAATTTTTTAACTATGAAAATGCAAACAAATTTTTTATGCGCCTTAACACTTTTTTTATCAGCTTCATTTGGAATGCTGCACGCTCAAGACAATAATGTAAATACCGAGTTCGGTGTAAAAGGAGGATTCAACATGTCTAACCTATATGGCAGTGGAGACGATGTAGATGACAATAATATTTTATACGGTTTTAACGCCGGGGTTTATGCTACACTTCCTATTTCAGATTTTGTAGCGATTCAGCCAGAGCTTTTGTTTACTACAAAAGGTGCTGAATTTGAATACAACAATGCTTTTGCAAGCGGGAATACAAAATTCAAATTAAATTATATTGAACTTCCGCTTTTAGTTAGAGTAAATATTACAAAAAACTTTAATGTACATGCGGGTGGTTATGCTTCTTACTTAGTAAGTTCTAAAGTAACAGGAGACGGATCTTTTGATTTTGACCAAGAAATTGACAGAGATGATTTAAACAAATTTGATGCAGGTATTGCTGCAGGTGTTGGAGTTGATTTTGATCCTATCAGCATTGGAGTTCGTTACAATTATGGTTTAACAACTGTAGGTAAAGAAAGAACTGTTGCAGGAACAACTTACACAATTCCAGATGCAAAAAACAGCAATTTGACATTATACCTTTCGTATAAGTTAAATTAAGAGAACTAATTATAAACCACTAAAATAAAAAGCCATGTCAAATTTATTATATACAATCGCAGTGATTCTGGTAATTCTTTGGGCTTTAGGGTTCTTTGTTTACAGTTTCGGAAGTATTATTCACATTCTGTTAGTTATTGCCATTATCGCAGTACTGCTAAGACTTATTAAAGGTCGAGAAATTTAAATTAAATATTAAATCAACAAATTTTAAATATTAATCCATTAAATCAATTATTATGAAAACTAGTAGCACAATTTTAGGAATTTTAGGAGCCGCAGCGGCGGGAGCGTTTATAGGAGTATTGTTTGCACCAGATAAAGGTTCAAATACAAGAAAAAAAATCAAAGATAAATCGAAAGATTACGGAGATAACCTTAAAACAAAATTTGATGGTATTGTAAGCACAATTACTTCAAACGGTAAAGATATTATCGAAGAAGGAAAATCTAAACTTAATCAAGTGAAAGATGATTTCAATTCTATCAAAGATGAAGCTAAAACTGTAAAAACAAACTATTAATATAATAGCTATTAATAAGTGAATTTTTCAAACCATAAAACCCTATATCATGGAACCAAATGCAACAACAAACGAGAACTTAAATCTATATGAAAAAGCTGAAAACTATGCTAAAACAAGTTTAGAATTATTAAAACTAAAAACAGTATGTTCAGTTGCCGACGGTGTTTCATCGTTAGCATCTAAGATAGCAATCGGGATTGTTGTTGCATTTTTTACTTTGTTCCTTAATATAGGGATTAGTTTATGGGTTGGACAACTGCTTGGAGAATATTATTATGGATTTTTTATCATGGCACTTTTTTACTTAATTGTTGCTGTTGTTATTGTAAAATCACATCATAAATTGATAAAAACACCTATTGGAAATACTATTATTTCAAGTATTTTAAAAGAAACAAAGAATTAAGATTTAATTAATTAATAATTATAAAAGACTAATCTATGGAGGCTATATACACTATTGATCAATTAAATCAAAAAATTCAAGAATTAGAAGTCCGTCAAGATTCAGAATGGTGCGCCATCAAAGATCATATCGAGGATGTCAAAGAGAATTTGAAACCAATCAATTTAATTAGAAATACTGTTGAAGAAATTAACGAAACAGTTGGTTTTAAAAGTCACATGGCACAGTCTGCAATTAGTATTGGAATTGGATATCTGGCAAAAAGATTCATCGTCGGAAAAGGCGATTCAATGTTCAAAGGAGTATTGGGATCACTTGTACAGCTTATCGTAACCAATCTGGTTTCTAAACCACATCACGATCACGAATCAGACGAATTTTCAAGTGAAACTTCAGAAGAAGAATCATCACAATATGAACCATCCAGAGAGTAATTGTCAAACTTAAATTTTATATTATGGAAAAGTTAAGCGAAATAGTATTAAAAAATGGTGTATACGTTTACTCTAATCTATATAAATGTTTTGAATATACGAGAGTATTTCTAGGTATCTAACTTTCATCATACGCTTATTGGGGAAAGCGGTTGATGAAGATAAGACCTTCACTATATTTTTAGAGGTTCTGAGGTGCTAAGATTCTAAGTTATTAAGGTTTTTTATTTCGATTATCGAAATTTTGTAAAGTCTTTATAAATAATAGAAATTTAAATCTCAACCTTAACAAAAGAGACTGTTTACATTAGTAAGCAGTCTCTTTTACTTTATAGAATGAGCCAACGAAAAAAACGGTGACAATATTCAAAACAAAAAAATTGAATAAATTTAAAATTTATTAAACTTCAAAATAAAAAAGCCGAACAAAGTTCGGCTTAAATTTTATATATAAGTTCAAGAAAAAACCTCTGAACCTCTGCAACTTTGAACCTAAGATTAAAAACCTTAGAACCTAGAACCTTAGAACCTTAGCATCTTAGAATCTCAGCACCTCAGTTTAAAAAACTTCTGACGCCTCTTTCAATTTCTCCATATTGTTAACCAATTGAAGCTCGGCAACAATTTTCTGAATATCACCATTCATAATGTTTCCTAAGTCGTAAAGAGTCAAACCAACTCTGTGATCGGTTACACGACCTTGAGCATAGTTATAGGTACGAATTTTAGCAGAACGGTCACCAGAACTTACCTGAGAAGTACGTTTTGTAGCATCTTCAGCTTCTTTCTTTGCCAATTCCATTTCATATAAACGAGAACGTAAAACTGTTAACGCTTTATCTTTATTTTTATGCTGCGATTTCTGATCCTGACATTGTGCCACCAATCCTGTTGGAATGTGCGTTAAACGTACAGCCGATTTCGTAGTATTTACCGATTGTCCTCCAGGTCCAGACGAACAGAAGAAATCTACACGAACATCGTTCATATCGATCTGCACATCAAACTCCTCTGCTTCTGGTAAAACCATAACAGTAGCTGCCGATGTATGCACACGACCCTGCGTTTCAGTCTGCGGCACACGCTGTACACGGTGAACACCCGCTTCAAACTTCAAAGTACCGTAAACATCCTCTCCCGAAACCTCAAAAATAACCTCTTTGAAACCTCCAGAAGTACCTTCGTTCATATCCACAACAGATGTTCTCCATCCTTGTGCTTCACAATATTTAGTATACATTCTAAACAAATCCCCAGCAAAAATACTCGCTTCGTCCCCACCCGTTCCGGCGCGGATCTCCACCATAACATTTTTAGCATCTTCAGGATCTTTAGGAATCAACATAAATTTGATTTCCTCCTCTAGCTGCGGTAAACGTTCTTTTGCTTCATCCAACTGCATTTTGGCCATTTCAACCATATCTGCATCGCTTCCGTCAGCAATAATTTCGTTTGCTTCGTCAATATTGGCTAAAACAAGAATGTATTCTTCTCTCTTTTCAACCAAAGCTTTTATGCTTTTATATTCTTGGTTGAGTTGCACATAACGCTTTTGATCAGCAATAACATCCGGCTGAATAATCAAATCCGAAATCTCATCAAAACGCTGCTTTACATATTGAAGTCTATCTAACATTTTCTAATTCCTTTTATTGGACTGCAAAATTACGAAATATTTATTGATTATTCTAGTGTTGATTTTTTGTGTTTTTTGAGGAGAATTTTGAATGTTTTTGTTTTTGAAAAACAGGGGTTTTTACTTGGTGGGGAATTTGAATTTTATGCGATGTTTGTTATTTATACAGATAATATTTAGCACAAAAAAATAATTTAATAAGGAAACATAGACTTGTTTACGGTTTTCCGTAAGGAATTTTATTTTAAAGAAATTATGTTTGAAAGATTAAATAATAAATATCGAGATTAAAAAATTACCATTTCATATTATAGAACCTAAAATATGCTTGAACATTTAGAAAAAATTTCAGAACAACAGATTCTTAAAATCAAAAATTATAAAATAAATTCTGAATTCACAGATTTAGATTTTAAAGAAGTTTTCTCTATAAAAGAGACTAAAGATAAGGTTGAATTTGTTAAAGATATTCTTTCTTTTGCTAATTCAAAAGGCGGATACATAATTTATGGAGTCAACAACGATTCAGAATGGATTGGACTTGATGAAAGAAGTGACGATAAAATAGATGATGCCAATCTTTCAAATATTTTTGACAATTATATTGATGGAGAAATTAACATTTATTCAAATACAGTTGAAATTGAATCTAATTATTTCTTTGTCATCTATGTAGAACCAACAAAGCAACAAATTCTTTCATTTAAAAGAGATGGGCAATATGTAAAAAAAAGTTGGGGAAATAAATCAGATAAAAATATTACAACATTCAGAAAGGGTGATGTTTATTGTAGGCGTGGTAGTCGATCAATTAAAGCTGATAGTTTGTTCTATAAACAAAAAAGTGTAAACTTTAATATTATTGAAAATATAACTACACAGCCACTATTATACAATGAATTTATTGGAAGAACAGAATATTTAACTGATCTTGAAAATAAAATTAGTCATGCTAATAATAGAATAATTCAAATTGATGGTATTGGAGGCATCGGTAAAACAACATTTGTACACTATTATGCATCTCAGTTATTAAAAAATCAAGAAAATAGACAATTTGATTTTATCATTTGGACAAGTTCTAAAAGAAACAAATATACACCAAATGGAATAAAAGATTTAACTGAATTTATTGCAAGTTACAAAGAATTAATACTTGAAATATATGATTTCATCAGCAAAAATAATCTTTTAGATGAATGGGAATTTGAACAAGATTTAGAAATTGAAGAATATGTTGCTGACTTTTTATCTAAAAATAAAGTTTTATTGATTATAGACAATCTTGAAACTCTTAATGATTCACAGTTAGTTGAATTTTTGGAAAATTCGCCTGCTTCATTAAAAATAATATTAACCACAAGAGAAACACTAGGCGATTTTTACCTAACTCGAATTAACCTTCATGGTTTTGAAAAAGATAGTGAATTTCCAAAATTTTTAAATTCCCAATTTAAAATATTTACAGGAAAAGACAAACCTGAATTTACTGAGTTATTTAATAATAAAATTGATGAATTATATGATTACACTAAAGGAATGCCACTTGCTGGTCAATTAATATGCCATCAAATTGCAAATGGAACTCCTATAGAAAATGTTATTAATAACATTAAAAATGGAAAATCTTACGAAAGCATCTTAAATTTTTGCTTCAAAGGGTCAATAGATAAATTAAGCACCGTTGAAAAAACTTTATTGTACATATTTTCACTTCCAGAAAAAGAGGAATTTTTAAATCTAGACGATTTGGTATATATAAGTAATTTTACGTCAGACGAAATTGGAATTGAAGGCATACCTAATTTAACTAAAATGTCTCTCTGTTATCAAAAATTAGACTCAACTGCAAATATTGGATACTCAATTCCATTTTTAGCAAAATTATATTCCAAACAGTATTTAAATCTTGATAATGAATCAAATATTTTAGCTAATTACGAGAATTTTTTAATTGAGAAAAATAAATTTAATTCAAAAGATATTTCAATATTAAATTTAATTCATCGTTCCAAAGCAAAAAATTTAATTCAAAAAGTTGCAGCCCAGGAAGCTCTAAAAACACTCACATTAGCTAACTATGATTATGATACAGCAATTGAAAATATAGCTGAACTAATTGAAAACAATAAAAACTTTGCTTTTCTATATTTAATAAAGGGAAAAATAGAAGAAAACGGTATTTATAGCGATTCATATGAGAGATCAAAAAAAGAATTTAAATTAGCTACAGAAATTGATGACACCTTTTTAGAAGCCTATATTGAACTTGGTTATTTAGAATTTAAAAGCAGATTTGGTAAGCCAAAAAATGCTAAAGAAATCGTAAACAATAGTATAGCTTATTTTTTGAAAGCTTATCAATTAGATGATAAAGACCAAAGAGTTTGCTTAGGACTAGCACAAGCATATACATATAAAGCAACCAAAACAAGTTTTACATCAAGTAAACAAACACGAATTGAACTAGCAAAAATAGCAAATGAATATTTCGAAAAATCTTACCATCGAAATGAAGAACTAACATCTTCGCAAATCCATTCTAATTCTATAGCTGCATTTAATAATGCTATAAATTATCGAAATAATATTCGTGATAATAAAAAGGCTTTAGAAATTTGTTCTTTCGGGTTGAAATCTGACCCAGATAATTATAAATTATTAAGTTTAAAAAAGGAATTAGAAGAAAAAATAATTGGTGAAAAATATTATGAAGATCCAAAAAAATATATTAAAGATCAATTAGTTGACAAAGGATGGAAACTAAAATTATAGTTTATTTCTGGTAATGTGAGTATTCCAAATGTACAAAACCAAAAAAATACATAAGCAAGACGATCCCCTGCTGGCGCATGTGTCCCGCTCATGTACTCAATGCTTACAAATCAATATTATAATAAAAAGAAAATGCTACAATTATTAGAGAAAATAAAAATCCTTAATAAATATCAAAAAGAGATTTCTGTCCTATCATCAGAAGAAAGATTTAATATCTTTAGAATTTGTGGAGTTAATCATTACGAAGTAACGCATTCGGCAATTTTAACAGAGCTTTTAAGTAATAATTCATCTCATAATTTCGGCAATAAATTTTTCATAGCGTTTCTAAAAATTTTAAAAAAAGAAAATTTATTATCTGAAGATTATCACTTTTCTCTTAATAACATAAAAGTAATTCCCGAATTTTCAATTGGAGAGTTAGGAAGAATAGACATTCTAATTAAAAACAATGATCAATGTCTTGTAATCGAAAATAAAATTTATGCTAATGATCAAAAAGATCAATTAAAGAGATACGAAACATATGCTAAGAATAATTTCGAGGATTATAAACTCTTCTACCTAACATTATTTGGAGATGATGCCTCTGATAATAGTGCGCAAGACTCTAATTATACAACAGTTTCGTATAGTCATACTATAATAAGCTGGCTGGAAAGGTGTGTTGAAATTTCCGCGAAAAATCCAGTTATAAGAGAAACCTTAATACAATACATCAATCACCTAAAATTTTTAACAAATAATACTTCCCTTTCTAAGATGAATAATGAAATCATTGAGCTTTTAAGTCAAAGTGAGAATATTGAAGCGACGTTCACAATTGGAGAAAGATTAAATGATGTCAAAAATCATTTGATCAATAAAATTCTATTACCACAGTTAAATGACTTATGTAAAGAATTTAATCTCGTTAATGAGTCTGACGAATACGACAGAGTTAATACATCTTGGGCAGGTTTTCAAATTACAAATCCAGAATGGAATTTTTTCAAAATAGCTTTGGAATTTGAAGCACGCGGATTGAGAAATTCAATTATTGGACTGACATATATTAATCGCGACAATAGAAAAGATGAAACATTGGAAATATTAAAAGGAAAATTTAAAGGGAATAATAAAAACTGGGTCTGGAATGATTTCTCTAAATATAACTCTTGGAACAAAGATGCTATGATAGCAATTAAAAATGGTGAAATGAAAAATATTTTTAAAACAGAAATAGAAAATATTTTATCAAAAACAAAAGGTTTAGAAATGTAACTATTTTTATCTAACGTAAAATGAAGAATTAAAAAAAATGAACATAAATGATTTAGGTATTTGGAGAATTCTAGCAATAATATCAATAGCTGGATTACTTATTTTTTGGAAGAGAAAAAACGCCATTTGGGGAGGCTTGACATTAGGTTTAATCATTGGATTTATTATTGTGATAATTTATTTAATTATGGGTAATGGTTTTCAATTCAAAATTATAGGGAAATCAATTATAATAGGAACATTATTTGGTATGGCCGCAGAGGTTTTAGGATTACTTTCGGATAAACTTAAAAGAAAATAATAAATGAGATAATCAAAAAATGTTCTTTCGTTCACTGTCGTTAGCAAGTCTCTCTCTATTTCTCTATGTAGCCAAAACAAATCGCATTAACTCATCAAATGAAATTTATGCAAATCATCCAACAACTCCATTTCATCTTCTGGCAATAACTGCAAGGCGATTTCAAGCAAAGTCATTACATTGACATTATTGTCTTTTGTAAAACTTGACAAACCGTTTGCATCTGGATTAAGCAGAATAATACTTGCTTTTAGCAAATCTGAAACCATTAGATTTAATTCGTTATGAGAAGATACTTTTAGCGGTATGGTAAACGAGTTGGCTTCTTTAGGTACTGGTTTTAATTTGGTGAAATATCTTCCTTTATTTATTAATTCTAATAATTCTTCGGCTCTTTCTTTATTTTGTGTTTCCATGATTCTCTATTTTTATTTCAAAACAAAACTAGAAATAATAGATTATTTTTACATGATTGTATACAATCGGTCGTATACAACTGATATTAGAAAAAACTTAACCATGGGAAATTTCGACTGGGAAATCTTTCACAAAAAAAATAGTCATAAAAATGGATTTTAGCAAAAAGTATGGGATAATATATGTTGTCTTTTTTGTCTTCTTTATGTTTTACAAACCTGTAATTTGTTTCTTAATTCTCGGTATAACTGCATTAGCCTATACAGCTAATAACATATTACAATTAAATAATATTAGGAGAAATGGAATAGAAATTAATGGGAAAATTGTCTCTTATGAATCAGATACAGAAGGATATAAAACACCAATTATTGAGTTTCAAACTATTGAAGAAAAGATAATTACAGGAAAACCTTCTTTTCACACCTCACTGGATTTAGATAAAGTTAGGTCGTTTCGAGGAAATATCAATAAAACCGTAAAAATAATTTACAATTCAGAGAGTCCAGAAAAATTTATTTTAAAAGATAACTCCAATGGATTTGGTTTAATCATGTTAGTCATTGTGGGTTTGGTCTTTACCTATATTTCTGTTGGAAATTTGCTGGGTCTTAATACTATATTTTAAAATACTTTTATAAATTAAAATTTAGTTATAAACAATAAAAAACTTAGACCATGGAAAATTTCGACTGGACCTCTTTCACAAAAAAAATAGCCGTTAAAGCTAAAATCAGTGACATTTATAACGCCTGGACAAAGGCTGAGGAACTTGAAAAATGGTTTCTCGAAAAAGTATCTTTTTTTGATAGTAATCAAGAGCTGATAAGTAAGGACCAAAACGTTTCTGAAGGCAATACGTATGAATGGCTTTGGTATCTGTATGATGACACAATGAAAGGAAAAATAACTGCTGCAAACGGAAAAGACCAACTGCAGTTTACATTTGAGGGAGATTGCCTTGTAGATGTAAAATTGAGCGAAAGTAATGATTACACGATAGTAGAACTTCGTCATCATAATATTCCAACAGATGATTCTTCGAAACAATATATTAGACTGGGCTGTTCAAACGGCTGGCATTTTTATCTCATCAATCTTAAATCGGTTTACGAAGGTGGTTTGGATTTACGCAATAAAGATGAGAATTTGAATCCGATGATAAATAATTAAGCTGAATAGTATTTCAAAATTGATTTTTGTGAATCGGAAAAATTATAAAAAAACATCCCAAAAAGAAATCTCTTTTTAGGATGCTGCTGACTTAAAAGGAAAACGGATATTAAACCTCCTCTTCTACTTTTAAAATTTCTAATTTTAAATTGCCTTTTTTTGGCAGTCTTTGAAAACAAACATAAATCATAAAACTTAGCGCCTTCGCGCCTTTGTGGCAAACCAAAAAAAAATCCTAACTTCGCTCTTCAATAAGAAAAGAAAGAATGAAGGTCTGTATTGCTGAGAAACCAAGTGTAGCACGAGAAATCGCATCCGTTTTGGGCGCCAATACCAAACACGACGGCTATTATGAAGGAAACGGTTATGCCGTAACCTACACTTTTGGACATTTATGCACCTTAAAAGAACCCAACGATTACAAACCACACTGGAAAAGCTGGGATTTGAACAATTTACCAATGCTTCCTGAAAAATTTGAAACCAAAGTGGTTCAGAATTCAGGAATCCAAAAACAGTTTAAAATCATTAAAAGTCTTTTCGACAAAGCCGAATTGGTTATCAACTGCGGGGATGCCGGGCAGGAAGGAGAATTGATTCAGCGCTGGGTAATGAATGAAGCAAATTATAAAGGCGAAATAAAACGTCTTTGGATTTCGTCACTTACAACCGAAGCCATAAAAGAAGGTTTCGACAACTTAAAACCTTCTGAAAACTACGATAATTTATTTTATGCCGGATTCTCCAGAGCGATTGGCGACTGGCTTCTGGGAATGAATGCCACGCGTTTGTATACCGTAAAACACGGCGGTTACAAACAAGTTTTGTCTATCGGGCGCGTGCAGACACCAACATTGGCAATGGTTGTGGAAAGATTCAAAGAAATCGAAAACTTCAAACCGCAGCCGTATTGGGAATTACAGACTTTATACAGAGAAACGCTTTTCAGCTATGAAGAAGGTCGTTTTCTAAACAAGGAAGACGGTGAAGTTCTGGCTGAAAAAGTCAAAGAAAGTGATTTTGAAATTGTTTCTGTTGACAAAAAAAACGGAAATGAATACGCGCCCAAGTTATTCGACTTAACTGGTTTACAAGTTTACTGCAATCAGAAATTCGGATTTTCGGCAGAGGAAACGCTTAAAATTGCGCAGACTTTGTATGAGCAGAAAGCCATAACGTATCCGAGGGTTGATACGACTTTTCTTCCGGGAGACATTTACCCGAAAGTCCCTGGTATTCTGCAAAAACTAACGCATTATGCACCTTTAACAGAACCGCTTTTAGGAAAGAAAATTAAAAAATCGCCAAAGGTTTTTAACGATAAAAAAGTAACCGACCACCACGCGATTATTCCAACGGGAATTGAAATTAATCTGCCATACAATCAGCAGCAGGTTTATGATATTATCACCAAACGTTTTATTGCTGTTTTTTATGATGATTGTTTAGTTGCAAATACCACAGTTATCGGAAAAGCTGCGGATGTGACTTTTAAAGCCACTGGAAAAGAAATCTTGAAAAAAGGTTTCCGTGTGGTTTTTGAAGATCCGAATGCGAAAGAAAAAGAACCCGATTTACTGCCGAGTTTTGTTGTGGGCGAAAAAGGTCCGCACGAACCTTCTTTCCTTCAAAAAGAAACCAAACCGCCCAATCATTTTACCGAAGCAACTTTACTGCGTGCCATGGAAACGGCAGGAAAACAAGTCGATGACGAAGATTTACGCGAATTGATGAAAGAAAACGGAATCGGTCGTCCGTCAACGCGTGCGAATATTATCGAAACGCTTTTTAAGCGTCAATATATTGTCCGCAATAAAAAACAGGTTTTACCAACTGTAACTGGAATCCAGTTGATTGATACGATTCAGAATGAATTGATCAAATCGGCTGAACTTACGGGTTCTTGGGAAAAACAGCTGAAAGATATTGAAAAAGGAACTTTTACAGCCTCAGCGTTTATAAAAAACATGAAACGCATGGTTGAAGCTTTGGTTTATGAAGTAAGAAGTGAAACAAAACACGCCAATATTTCGCATGCTGCCACGGTGCAAAAACCAGTTGTAAAAGCAGAAAAAAAGAAAGCAGCAGGGATTTTAGCCGAAACCTGTCCGAAATGCCAAAAAGGAAATTTCATAAAAGGAAAATCGGCTTTTGGCTGCAGCGAATATAAATCGGGCTGTGATTTTGTGCTTCCTTATGTTTTTGCCGATAAAAAAATAACCGAAAGTCAGTATTTACGATTGATTCAAAAAGGTTCAACTGTGAATATAAAAGGATTTAAAACCGAGGCTGGAACGGTTGAAGGTTTAATTCGTTTTGAAGAAAATTATAAACTGAAATTAGAACCTAAAAAAACAGCTCCAAAAACTGCAGCCACTCCAACATCAGATTCTCTAATATGTCCGAAATGTAAAAAAGGAACAATCTTAAAAGGAAAAACCGCTTACGGATGCGCAGCATACAAATCAGGATGCGATTTTAAAGTAACTTTTGATGAAGTTCGAGCTAAACTAAAAGATCAAAAGCCTACGAAAGAGTTGGTTTATTCGATTTTAGAGGAAAGCGTTTAATTTTTTTTTAGCCACAGATTAAAAGGATTAAAACGATTTTTTTTTTGAACTGTGCTTTTTGCCGCGAATTACACTAATTTTCACTAATTTTTTTTTCACGCAGATTTAATCTGATAATAACAGATTTAATAATTCAAAAAATATGCTGGAGAAAAATCACTTTTAATCCTTTTAATCTGTGGCAAAGTAAACAATTCCAATTTTAAAAATAATTCGTGAAAATTAGTGTAATTCGTGGCAGCTTTAAAATCCGCTTTAATTATGCGGGAGAAAAATCATTTGAATCCTTTTAATCTGTGGCAAGTAAACAATTCCAATTTTAAAAATAATTCGTGAAAATTAGTGCAATTCGTGGCAACAAAATTTTTCATACTTTAGTACAATCAAAACCTTATAAATTATGTTTCAGAAAATTACTCTTATTACACTTATAATAGCTTTTGTTTCCTGCCAGAAAAAAGAAACCGTTGAGAAAGACAAAATCAAAATAGCAGATTGGTTAATTGGAAATTGGGAAAACACAACTCCTGACGGTGTATTATCTGAAAATTGGCAAAAATTAAACGACAGTACTTTCAGCGCATCTTCTTATTTCATAAAAGGAAAAGATACTCTACATTTTGAAACTATTGTTTTAGCGCAATTAGGAGAAACTTTAACGTATAAAGCAACTGTAAAAGGACAAAATAACGATCAGCCTGTTTTCTTCCCTTCTACTTCAGAATCAGAGAAACAATTGGTTTTCGAAAATCCGAAACACGATTATCCTCAAAAAATCACTTATACAAAAGGCGCAAATAATACTTTAACTGCTGAAATTTCTGGAAAATTGAATGGGAAGCCTAGTTCTGAAAAGTTTGTTATGACGAAGAAGTAATTTTACGCACTGACTTATTAGAATTTTAGAAGTAAAACGTTTAAATCCAAAATATTAATTTGATTGATTAAAACAAAAATCATAATGTATCATGAAACTAAACAGCATTTTATTTCCATTAATAGTAGTTTTAGGAATTTTCTCTTCCTGCAAAAAAGAAACCAAAACAGAAGCTCCTATAAAAACCTACCCTAAACTTGCAAAAGCAGAATGGTTTATTGGAGAATGGGGAAATAAATCGGCTGAAGGTGAACTTACCGAACGCTGGAAAAAAGAAAATGATTCGGTTTATCTAGGTGAATCATATTTTGTTGTCGGGCAAAACGACACTGTTTTTGCAGAGCATGTTCGTTTAGTAGAAGCGAATGGTAAACTGGCTTATATTGTAACGGTTCCTGGACAAAATAAGGAATTACCGGTAAGTTTTGAAATGACCTCAGCAACAGATAATCAAATAACTTTTGAAAACCCTAAACATGATTTTCCCAATAAAATTATTTATAATCTCGTAGAAAAAGATTCATTAATTGCAGAAATTTCGGGGATAAAAAACGGCAAACCCAATACCGAGAGATTTGTTATGA
This sequence comes from Flavobacterium sp. GSB-24, assembly GCF_027924665.1. NCBI lineage: Bacteria > Pseudomonadati > Bacteroidota > Flavobacteriia > Flavobacteriales > Flavobacteriaceae > Flavobacterium > Flavobacterium sp. GSB-24. The sequence continues at coordinate 2,495,345 of NZ_AP027043.1, read as the reverse complement.
AGAAACGCTAAAAAAACTTAGAACCTCAGCATCTTAGCGCCTCAGCACCTTAAAAAAATCTACTCATTCTCCCCAATCTTATTCACCATAAAAATCATCAGGATTCCTAAAAGTGCCATAATAAGAAAAGCCCATTTCATACTTAGATATTCAGAGATAAAACCAACCATTGGCGGAACCAGTAAAAAGCCAAGATAACCAATTGTAGATATAGAAGTTAAGGCAGAACCACTGCTTAATTTAGATGATCGTCCTGCAATACTAAATACTAGCGGAACAACGCAGGAAACCCCAAATCCGATTAAAACGTAGCCAAAAATAGTTGGATATGCATACGGAAGTACAAAACAGATTCCGAAACCTATTGTAATTAATATACCGCTGTACATGAGGATTTTTTTAGTTCCAAATTTCATTACCCCATAATCACCAAATATACGTCCTAAGGTTACTGCAGATGCGAAAAATACAAATGCTGCACTGGTTAATTTTGGAGAAGCTTTTAAGATGTTTTCGAAGTAAATTCCGCTCCAATCGTACATCGTATTTTCGCAAGCCATAGAAACAAAACAAATTAAGGCAAACTTAATTAAGTTTTTCTCGGGCATAGAAAAGAACTTCTTTTTAACTGGTACGGGTTCGTTATGAATACTCATTGGATAAAAACAAGCCGTCAGCGCCAGCATGAAAACACTCACTCCCAGTAAATGATGCGATGGTGCAATTTTCTGCGTTACCATTACATATCCTAAACCAGCTCCAGAAAAAACGGCAATACTCCAAACCGCATGAAAACGAGTAATAATAGATTTTGGATATAATTTCTGTACTTCAAGTGATTGCGCATTAATCGATAAATTGAAAATATTGCGAGAGGCTCCAAAAATCAAAAGTACAATAACCAGCTGCCATACAAATGCAACTAAACCTGGTAAAGACAATACAATATTGAACATTATAGCTCCTAACAGCATAATGTAACGGCTGCTGTATTTATTTAAAAGTTTTCCGGTGAAAGGCATTGTCAGCATTAAACCAATCGGAAAAGCAAATAAAACTGCTCCAAATTGTGCTTCGGATAAATGCAATTGTGCTTGTATATGCGGAATTCTTGAGACCCAAGAAGAATATCCAAAACCAGAAAGAAAAAAGAAAACAGTATTAGCTATACGGTATCCTCTTGGTGTATTTTGAATTTTTTTGAAGAAAGATAAAATCATGAAGTCATTTTTCAGACTGCAAAATTAAGGCTTTTCAAACAAATTATTGGTTGTTTTAGCTTTAATAAATACATACAATTTTCAGCTTTTATTTTAAAAAAAATTAAAGACTTTTCTTCGCTTTAAAACTTATTGCATTAAAAAACTAAAATGAACTTTAATATTATTTGTTAAAAAAACAATAATCTCTACATTTGCACTGTTTTTATTTATTCTAAATAAAATTTAATTACAAACCAATTTTAAAAACCAATGAAATATTTTAATCCGAAAACATCACGTTTTCTATTGGCAATTAGTTTTGTCTTTTCGTTCTTTATCATGTCTGCCCAGCAAAATGGAAAAGTTAGAGGCACCATCACAACTTCAGATGGTGAACAGGCAGCGGGAGTCAATATCATCTTAAAAAACTCAAAATACTGGACCGTTTCTGATGAAAATGGAAACTTTGAATTCAACAGAGTAAAGCCAGGCAGCTATATTTTACAAGTGTCCTTAACAGGTTATGAAACTTCAGAAAGAGAAGTAATCGTTTCAGAAAGTGAAACCGCAGCTGTGGATTTGCAGTTAAAAGTTTCAAATAAAGAACTTAAAGAAGTTGTGGTAAATAGTAAAAAAAGCATCTTATCAAAAAAAACAGATTATGTTGCCAGAATGCCATTGACAAATCTTGAGAACCCACAGGTTTACAGTGTTATTCAGAAAGAACTTTTACAGGAACAAATTGCTGTAGATATTAAAAGCGCAGTTCAAAATTCGCCTGGTGTTGTTTCTATCAGCTTTCCTTCTGGAGGCGTTGGTGTAATTTTTAGAGGTTTTTCTACAGGAGTTAATGCAAGAAACGGAATGGAAACAGCTTCCGGCCGTTCTTCTGTTGATCTTGGTAACGTAGAGCGTATCGAAATCATGAAAGGGCCTTCTGGAACTTTATTTGGTTCGTCTGTTTCTTCATTTGGAGGTGTTGTAAACCTTGTTACGAAAAAACCTTTTGAAACTACCGCTGCCGAAGTATCTTACACAACAGGAAGTTTCAATTTAAACCGTCTTACAGCAGATGTGAATACGCCGCTAAATCAAGATAAAACAGTTCTATTCAGAATTAATCTTGCTGTAAATAGAGAGAAGAGTTTTCTGGATTATGGTTTTAACAACACTCTTCTTTTTGCACCGAGTCTTACTTATAAAGCTTCTGAAAAACTGACTTTTAATTTTGATGCAGAACTTTATAACGTTAACAATACAAGACGTACTTACAATACGTATGCTGCAACTTCTGGAATTACCAATCCGAACGATTTGAAAATCGATTATAAAAAATCGATGTTTCATGATGATAACGATGCGAAATCAACTGCAACAAAATTTTTCGCTCAGGCCGAATATGAAATATCAGAGAACTGGAAATCTACAACTGTTTTTTCATTTGTAGGAGAAGATGTAGAACGCAGTTATCAGAGTTATGCTGTTTGGAGTTCTCCAACACAAACGGCAAGAAGAGTTGGTTTGTGGGGACCAATTTTTAATAACTATACCAACATTCAAGAAAATATCAACGGAAAATTTTCTACAGGAAGTATCAAACATAAATTCTTAACTGGTGTAAACTACCGCCTTTACAGCTCTAATTTCTCAGGTGGATCTACTTTTACGCTTGACAATATAGATGTAACAGCTCCTTTCTCACCAATTAGAAGAAAAGCAGTAGATGCAGGCCTTGTATTAACAACGTCACCAGTTGCAGATCAAAAAACTTTTAGTGTTTATGCCTGCGATGTAGTAAATTTTACAGACAAACTTTCTGTAATGTTGAGCTTACGTTTGGATAATTTTGAACGTGCGAAAGTAGGAACTGTAGAAGGTTACAGCCAGACTGCTCTTTCTCCAAAATTAGGATTAGTGTATGAAGTTGTAAAAGATCAAGTTTCTGTATTTGGAAATTATATGAACGGTTTCCAAAACATGCAGCCGGTCACGCAACCAGATGCAACACAATTAGTTTTAGATCCAATTTATGCAGTTCAGTATGAAGGAGGAATTAAGGCTGACGCATTCAACAAAAAATTAAGCGGATCTGTAAGCTATTACAACATTACGATTGATAATGCTACAAGAACTGATGCTGCCGGTTTTACTGTACAAGATGGTAAGCAAGTTAGTAAAGGTGTAGATTTTGAATTAATGGCTACTCCATTTAATGGATTAAGTATTGTTTCGGGTTATGCTTACAATGATAACCGAATTGTAAAAGCTTCTGTTGCCGCAATTGAAGGAAATAAAGCAACATCTTCTCCAGAAAATGTAGTTAACTTTTGGACAACTTATACTTTTCAAAATAAATTAAAAGGTTTAGGACTTGGTGCGGGTGCTAACTATGTTGACAAAAATTATTTTACAGCCGAAAACACGTTTTATATGCCATCTTATACTGTTTACAATGCAACAGTATATTACGAAAAACCGTCATGGAGATTAGGTTTAAAGTTTAATAATTTAACCAATAAAAAATACTGGGATTTCTGGGGTTCATCACAGGCACCAACCAGCATATTAGCAAATTTAACAGTCAAATTTTAAAAACTTGATATACTAAACCAGCGCCTCAATTCAAAAAATTGAGGCGCTTTTTAATTATAATCTTTTCAGAATATCTCATCTGGCCTTTAAAAAAACTCATTCTTAAATTCATGGCTTAGCTTATCTGGTCTAACTGACCTAGAAAAATTCGTTTGAGTTTAAACAAGAATAATATTTACGACTAAAGATTATTTCAATGGGATTCTAGCTTTTTTATGATTTTTTATTTTTAATTATTCTAAATAAGAGTTATGTTTGTAAAAAATATCATTCTAATAATTTTAAACTTGATCTTATGAAATCAAATACTTTAAAAACATTAACCTTTTTATTCCTAATGTTATTGGCAGCACCACAAATATTTGCTCACGCACTTTGGATCGAAACTAAAGCAACTGGAACAAAAGGAAAAGCTCAGGAAATCTCTGTTTACTTTGGAGAATTCTCTGATAATGACATTACAAAAGCAGATAAATGGTTTTCGGATTTAAAGGATTTCACTTTGATAGTAATTTCACCTTCAAAAAAAGAAACTAAACTTACTTCTAAAGCTCTAGATAATAAATATCAAGCATTCTTTACACCAGACGAAGATGGAGTTTATACTATTGTAATGCAGCATACAGTAAAAGATGTTTACGGTACAATGAAGTTAGATTACAATTCAAGTGCAACTGTGGTAGTTGGAAACAAAGCTTCGGGAAACTATGCGACAGCAAACAAAAATCAAATTGGTTTATTTTCTGAAAATGCTGACGCTGCTAAAAAGAATGAAAAAGTAACTGGATTTGCTATCTATGATGGTGCCTCTGCAAAAGAAACAAAAATTAAAGTAATCGCTCCAAACGGATGGGAGAAAGAGCTGTGGACAAATGATAAAGGAGAATTCTCTTTTACACCAATCTGGTCTGGAAATTACATGGTAGAATATGCTCATACTGAAAAAGCTTCTGGAGATCATAATGGGAAAAAATACGACGAAATCTGGAAAATGGCTACTTACCAAATTACAGTAAAATAATTCTAGAAAAATTCATTCTTAGATTAATCTCAATTCAAGAAACCTTGCTTAACGGCGAGGTTTTTTTGTATTTATAATTCGATTAATACAAAATTAAAACATCATTATAAAACTCTTAAGCTAATCTTAAGAAAAAAATAAGCAAAATTTAAGCAATAAAATCACTTCTTAATTTCCTGTTAAAGATGCTGACTCTTTATATTTGCATTCGATAATTTTTATTGAATCTAAATAAATACCATGAAATATAATTTACTGTTAGCACTAGGATTATTGAGTTTTGCCTCTTACGGTCAAGATTATTCAAGTAACGAAACGAGTTCTTCAATAACTGATACTGTAAAAAATAAAAAAGGACAAATTTTAAATGAAGTTGTAGTTACTAAAAGCAAGGAACCAAAACCTATAACAGCAGTTCGCTCTGGATTAAAACCAATGGATAATCCGCAGACAATACAAGTTATCGGGTCTGAAGTTATCGAACAGCAGCAAGCCATCAGATTAAGTGAGGTTTTAAAAAATGCTAATGGTGTATATGTAAGTTCATCTCGTGGTGGTGCTACAGAATCTTTTTACTCAAGAGGATATGATATGTCTAACAACAACATGTTTAAAAACGGATTCCGTTACAATTCTGGATCAATTCCAGATGTTTCTGGTTTAGACAAAGTAGAATTTCTTAAAGGAGGTTCTGCCCTATTATTTGGAAATGTAGCTCCTGGAGGAATCTTAAATTTGGTAACAAAAACTCCTCAATTTAAAAGTGGAGGAGAAATCTCAATACAAATAGGAAGCTATGCATATTACAAACCAGCATTTGATTTTTATGGAGGTTTAACGAAATCAATCGCATTTAGAATTAATGGTTCTTACGAGAATTCAGAAAGCTTTAGAGATGTTGTAAAAAACGAACGTTTGTATATTAATCCATCTTTACTTTTTGTTATTAATCCAAAAACACAAATTACAGTTCAGGGAGATTATTTAAGTGCAGACTGGACTCCAGATTTTGGAACTGGAATTATTGGAAAAGAAATTTTAGACTTGCCTCGCAATGCCTTCTACGGATCGCTTTGGTCAAATGGTACAACTAAATCTTCAAGCGCTTCTGTGTTGTTAAGTCATGATTTCAATAAAAACTGGAAACTGAATTTCAACTCTTCTTTTCAAAATTATGACAGAGGAAGCTACTCTACAGCTCAATTGTCAAGTCTTGACACTTATCCAACTCCTGGTGACTGGAACAGAGGTTTAACAAAAAACAAAAACTTGGAACAAATTCTTGGAGATCAATTGAGTCTACAAGGAACTTTTAATACAGGATCTGTAAAACATCAAATCTTTACGGGTGTTGATTGGGAAAACTCATTCGCAACGGCATACACTTTTACATTTGATGAAAAGTATGTAGAAATTGGAAAAAAACCAGATGGTACACCAATTTATGGCCCAACACTTTATGATCATATAAATTTATTCACTTTTGATCCTGCAGATCAAAGAATGGATATTCCAACATCAGACAGAGCAACTCAAATAGGAAAAACGGAAACCAATCGTTTCGGGGTTTATTTTCAGGATTTAATTTCAATCACTAATAAATTCAAAGTTTTAGCAGGTCTAAGATGGTCTTGGCAGGAAGCAGAAGCTACTACTTACAAAGAAACATATGTAAATAATAAACAGACTGTAGCTCCGCAAGATGCAATACCAACTGTAGCTCCAAAACGCTTAGACAATGCATTTTCTCCGAAAATAGGAGTAGTTTATCAGCCACTTAAAGACATGTCTTTGTTTGCAAGTTATTCAAGCTCGTTTACGCCAAACACAGGCACAACAACCGATTTACAACCATTAGAAGCTTCAATTATCGATCAATACGAAGCTGGTATTAAAAAAGATTTCTGGAATGGGGCTTTAAGCACAGGCGTGACCGTTTATCAAATTAACAACAGTAATTTAGCGCAAACTGCAGAATTTCAAGCAGACGGCACTACTCTAAATACAGACACAAACATAAAAACTTTAGGCGGGGGAACAAAAAGTAAAGGTGTAGAAATCGACATTACTGCAAGGCCAGTTGAAGGCTTAAGTGTTATTGCAGGCTATAGCTATAATGATATGCGCTATGTAAACACATCTGGAACAAACGGAAGTTTTGTTGAAGGGGATCGTGTTGCAAGAACTCCAATAAATACAGCAAATTTGAGTTTCTTCTATACATTACCTTCTGGAGCTTTAAAAGGCCTTTCTTTCGGTGCAATCGGAAATTATGTTGGAGACCGTTTAGGTGGATGGAATGATGATTACGTTTGGACAGAAAACAAACCTTCAACAAATCCGAAGACGTATACTGTAACCATTAGAGACCGTGACATTCCGTTAGAAGGCTATGTTACAATTGATGCATCTGTTGGATATACTTGGAGAAAAATTTCAATTCTTTGCAAATTATCAAACATTACAAACGAATTAAATTATACCGTTCACGAAAATTACAGTGTCAATCCTATTGCGCCGCGTCAGATAATGACTAGTTTACGTTATAAATTCTAAAATTTTTGAATTAGATTTCTCTTTTTGAGTTTTCGAGAATTTAAACCTCATCTTACAAAAGGTGAGGTTTTTTATTTTGTTAAAAATGTGTCTTTATTTATAAGTACTTTTGTCATCAAATACCATTTAAATTTAAAATTCATATATGTCAGATTCCACCAAAAACCAATTAAAGAAAAGTTTAGGCCTTAGTTTTAACATTGCCGTATTAATTGGAGGAACAATCGGCGTTGGAATTTTACGAACTCCAGGAACAATCGCAGAAATGCTTAATAATTACTGGCTCATAATCGCTTCATGGCTTTTTGGCGGTTTTTATGTTTTGCTTGGTGCTAATTCTTATGCAGAACTGGCTACAATGTTACCAAAAGCCGGAGGATCTTATAATTATATTAAAAGAGCTTTTGGCGAATATGCAGGTTTTCTATCCGGCTGGTTTGATTATATAACAAATGTTATTCCGCCTGCATTTTATTGCATCGTAATCAGTGAATATCTTATCATTTTATTTCCAGCATTGGCTAGTTATTCAACAGTAATAGCGATTTCACTTTTGACTGCTTTTGTATTAATTCATTTAAGTGGCGTCAAAAACGGAAGTGTTATCCAACAGATTACCAGTTTTTTAAAAGTGATTTGTTTTGTGGCTTTAGTCGTAGCTTGTTTCATGTATTCTGGTGTTGAAGTGCCAGCGATTCAAACAGACAGCAGCTTCTTTCAAATCGGATTAATCTTTGGATTTTTTAAATCATTACAACTTATTATCGGAACTTATAATGGCTGGAACAGCGCTTGTTTTTTTGCCGAAGAAAATGATGATCCAAGTAAAAATATTCCGAAGTCACTATATAGTGGAGTTTTACTCGTTATGGCAATTTATGTTTTGGTAAATGCTGCATTTTTCCACGTACTGCCAATCGAAACTTTAGCTCAATCAAATCTCGCAGCGGCCGATGTGGCGAAAATTCTTTTTGGAGAAAATGGCGCTGTAATCGTTACTGTAATTTCTATCTTTTCACTAATTAGTATTTTGAATGCTTTTATGATGATTCCGCCCCGAATTCTTTACGGATTAAGCCGTGACGGATTTTTTATCGAAAAAGGAACACAAATCAATAAAGGAGGAACGCCAATTGTTGCATTGTTAGTTTCATCTTTCGTAAGTTTATTTTTGATCTGCATCGGTTCTTTTGAAGTGCTGTTTTCATTTGCTGCTTTTATCTCGATTATCGTTTGGGGACTTGCCTACTTTTCTCTTTTAAAACTAAGAACATCAGAGCCCAATTTGCCAAGACCTTACCGTTCATTTTGGTATCCATGGACAACGATAATAGCCATTATTGCTTCTATCGCTTTATTGGCAGGTTTTATTTACAGCGATCCTAAGAGTTTTATAATCATTGTTGGAATTACCATTGTATCTTATCCTTTGTTTTTGGCTTTGAGGAAAACTAAAAAGGGTTAATTTGAAATTTTCAAACGTCCCGAAGGGACGATACGATTATGAATTTATTTTTTTTTACCGATGAAATGTTCCCACGGAACATATATTGAATCCTTAGATATTCCGATGAAACAGTAGTACTTTAGTCTTTTTTCTGCCAATTATTACTCTGTTCTATCGGAACATTTCGTCGGTAGAAAAAGGTTAAACAAAACGTATTTACGTTCCGTAGGAACGTCTGATTATTTTAATTATTTATATTTTTTTAGACCTTTACGAAGTTAGCCGATGAAGGAATAGATGAATTCCAAACATTAGGTTTTCATAATAATAGAAGTATAGAAAAGTGGGTAGAAAATACTTTAAAACAAAACCCGACAGGTTTTTGAAAACTGTCGGATTTATCTTCTAGATTAAGAAAAATTTAAATCTTACTTCAAACCAGCTAAACTCTGCTCAATTGTAGCAATTTTTGCTAAAGCATCTGCTTGTTTTTGTTTTTCTATATTTAAAACTTTTTCTGGAGCTCCGTTTACGAATTTCTCGTTTGAAAGTTTTGCCTCAACAGATTTCAAGAATCCTTTGGTATAGTTTAATTCTTCTGTCAGCTTTTTAATTTCTGCTTCAACGTCAATGTTTCCTGTAATCGGGATGAAATATTCGTTTGATTTTACACGGAAAGATAATGCCCCGTCAACTTTTGCAGTAACATATTCGAAAGCAGAAACGTTTCCTAATTTCGTCACAATTGAATCAAAATGCGTTGTCAGGTTCTCGCTGTTGATTGCTTTTAATTCGATTGCATCTTTAAACGGAATATTTTTATCTTTTCTGATCGTTCTAATTCCAGAAATTACTTCTGTAATATTATCAAAATCAGTAATTAAATCTGCATTGAATGGTTTTAATTCTGGCCAAGTCGAAACAATTAAAGCTTCTTCTGGAGTTCTCTCTGCAATAAACTGCCAAATTTCCTCTGTTAAGAAAGGCATGAAAGGATGTAACAACTTCAAGTTGCTTTCTAACATTTCAATTGCTTTGTCAAACGTTGCTTTATCAATTGGCTGTTGATACGCCGGTTTGATCATCTCTAAAAACCAAGAACAGAAATCATCCCAAACCAATTTATAAATTGCCATAAGAGAATCTGAAATTCTGTATTTCTCAAAATTATCTTCAATTTCAACTAAAGTCTGTTGTAATTTCGCTTCATACCATTCGATTGCTACTTTTGATGATTCAGGCTGAGCGATAGTTTCTGAAACTTCCCATCCTTTAATCAATTTGAAGGCATTCCATATTTTATTAGAGAACGCTTTTCCTTGATTACATAATTCTTCATCAAACATAATATCGTTTCCTGCAGAAGCGCTTAAAAGCAACCCTACACGAACACCGTCGGCTCCGAATTTATCGATCAAGTCTAAAGGATCAGGAGAATTTCCTAATGATTTAGACATTTTACGACGTTGTTTGTCACGAACTAAACCAGTCAAATATACATTTGTAAATGGTTTTTCACCTGCATATTCATAACCTGCAATGATCATTCTCGCAACCCAGAAAAATAAAATGTCCGGACCTGTAACCAAGTCATTTGTTGGATAATAATATTTAAAGTCTTCACTTTCCGGATCCATTATTCCACCAAAAACTGACATTGGCCACAACCAAGATGAAAACCAAGTATCTAGAGCATCAACATCTTGTTTTAAGTCAGCTGTTGTAAGTGAGTTGTTAGATGTTTTTTCTTTTGCTAAAGCTAAAGCATCTTCGATATTTTCAGCCACTACAAAATCTTCTTTTCCGTCTCCGTAATAATAAGCTGGGATTTGTTGTCCCCACCATAATTGACGAGAAATGTTCCAATCACGAATATTATTTAACCAGTGCGCATAAGTGTTTTCAAAACGTTTTGGATGTAATTTAATATCTCCTGTTTCTAAAACTGACTTAATTGCCGGTTTTACCAATTCTTCCATTTTCAAGAACCATTGATCCGATAATCTTGGTTCGATTACGGCTTTTGTTCTTTCAGAAGTTCCTAGTTTATTTAAATGGATTTCGGTCTTCGCTAAAGCTCCAATTTCTTCTAATTCTTTTGCAATTTCAGTACGAACTACGAAACGATCTTTTCCTTGATAATGCAATCCGAAACTATTTAATGTCGCATCTTCATTAAAAATATCAACGATTTCTAGATTGTGTTTTTCACCCAGCGTTTTATCGTTCATATCATGAGCAGGCGTTACTTTTAAACATCCTGTTCCGAATTCTACATCTACATATTCGTCTTCAATAATTGGAATTACTCTGCCACAAATTGGAACGATTGCTTTTTTACCTTTTAAATGTGTAAAACGCTCATCGTTCGGGTTGATGCAAATTGCAGTATCTCCGAAGATAGTCTCTGGACGTGTTGTTGCAATCGTCAAGAAATCTTCTGAACCTTCAATTTTATATTTTAAGAAAAATAATTTTCCTTGTTGTTCTTCGTAAATAACTTCTTCGTCTGACAAAGTTGTTTTAGCTTCTGGATCCCAGTTAACCATTCGATAACCTCTATAAATTAATCCTTTGTTGTATAAATCAACAAAGGATTTAATTACAGATGCAGACATATCTGGATCCATCGTAAATTTAGTACGTTCCCAATCGCATGAGGCACCTAATTTTTTAAGCTGCTCAAGGATTGTTCCGCCGTATTTATCTGTCCATTCCCAAGCATGTTTTAGGAATTCTTCACGCGTTAAATCATTTTTATTGATTCCTTCTGCTTTCAATTTAGCCACAACTTTTGCTTCAGTTGCAATAGATGCGTGATCCGTTCCTGGAACCCAGCAGGCATTGAAACCTTTAAGTCTTGCACGGCGAATTAAAACATCCTGAATTGTATTGTTCAGCATATGTCCCATATGAAGGACTCCAGTGACGTTTGGCGGCGGAATTACAATTGTATAAGGTGTTCTATGATCTGGCTCAGAATGAAAATAGTTATTTTTCATCCAGTAATCATACCATTTGTTCTCGATCGTCTTAGCGTCAAATTGTGCTGGAATTGTCATTTATATAGGTTGTTTATTCGTTTAACTGTTTAATCGTTTATTTGGCTAACTGTTTAATTGTTAATTGGTCTTCGGATCAATTATTAATCCTCATTCGATTAAACGAATTAACGATTAAACAATTAAACACCAAAATTGGTTCAATTTTTGTAATTATAACTGAGAGCAAAAGTAAATAATTAAGTACACTATAAAAAGAGAAATAATAATTTGTGTGTTAATTAAAAGAATGTATATTTACTTACAATTAAAAACTAATTTCATATGAAAAATGCAGCCACTTTTATTGCAGTTTTATTGTTTAGTGCAATAAGTTATGCACAAAACGGCCCAAAAATTGAATTTGCAGCCCCTGACAATACAATTGATTATGGAAAAATTTCTAAAGGTGATAATGGGCTTCGCTCTTTTGAATTTACAAATACAGGAGATGCTCCTTTATTAATTACTGGTGCAGAATCAACAGTAAGTTCAATTATAGTAACAAAACCTTCGGCAGCAATTATGCCGGGTAAAAAAGGAAAAATCGATGTAAAATACAACATGGCTTCTGGACCAATTCGTAAAACAATTACTGTTGAAACAAATGCAGTAAATTATCCTGACGGAAGAGTCGCCCTTAAAATTAAAGGTGAAGTTTTATAAAATTTAATCTTATAAATAACAAAAGCCGTTTCTATTTAAAGAAACGGCTTTTTTTTATTATAAATCTTGTCATTTCGAAGAAGGAGAAATGACAAAATTGTGTAATTACTTTGATATTATTTTTTCTCAGCACATTCTGCACTATCAAATTTATATTTTACGCGTTCAAAATCGATTGGTTTGTCTTTTACTAAATAGGTAACACCCATCGTAGTCTGCATTGTTCCGTTTCCTAAAATAAGTTGTTTGTCACGTTTTAAAAGTGCCATTGGATTTTTGAAAATTTTGTCCTTAGTGGCTGCTTCTTTAAAAGTATAATCTATAAACAAAGTATCTCCGTGAAATTCTCCTGCAACCTCACCAGTTCTTACTGTTACAGGCGCAACTTTCATTATCATGTTACCCGATACTTTTCCGTTTTTTAAATTATTTAATTTTAAATCGACTGTATCCTTTTCGTATATCGCTCTATAACATTCAGTACTTACAATCTTTTCTCCATCAGCTTTTGCTGCTTCGGCTTCTTTTTGTTTTTCTTCATTTTTACAACTTTGTAATCCAATACAGATTACAAGCATACAAGGCAAAATTAGGTTTTTCATATTTTAAATATTTTGTTTCGAGGTTATTCCATAAAATTAAATAAAAAAGAAATCAACAGAAAGTATTTTGCAAAAATTTCAGTAAAAAAACAAAACCCGACAGATTTAAAAAAACCTGTCGGGCTGTATGATTTCTTTATAAAATGCTTACAAATTCTTAATTACAAATTCAGACCTTCTGTTTAATTCGTGTTCTTCCTCAGAACAAGATTCGTCTGTTTTACATTTTACAATTGGCACAGATTCTCCGTAACCTTTTGCAGAAACTCTCTTGGCATCAATTCCAGATTGAATTATAAATTCTCGTGTAGAATTGGCTCTTTTTTGAGATAGATCTTCATTGAATTTGGCATTTCCGCGAGAATCGGTATGTGATCCAATCTCGATTACCATTCCTGGATATTTCTTCATTAAATCGACAACTCGCCCTAAAACAACTTTTGATTCTTTACGAATGTACCACATGTTGTAATCAAAATAAATTGGATCAGTTTTGATGATTAATCTGTCTTTATCGCGTACAACATCTTTTTCTGTCGCTAAAATTTCTTTTACTTTTTCCTGTTTTTTAACTTCTGCCGCAGCTATTGCAGCTTCTTTGGCTTTTTTCTCTTTTTGTTTTAATTCTATTGCAGCAAGTTCAGCTTTTTTCTTGTTTTCTTCTTCGATAATGATTTCCTGCTTTCTCTTGTTTTCTGCAATTTGTTTTTCTTCCTGCTTAATGGCTTCTAAAGATTTTAATGCTAAAGATGCATCGCTTACAGCATCTCTAGTTTTTCCTAAAGTCAACGATTTAGATTCATTAGTATACTTCTCCTTAAAAGCCGAAACTTTATAAGAAGCTTCGCAGGCCACTGTAAAACTGAATTTTCCGTCGGCTGCAGTTGTTATTGTATTTAAAGTTTTATTCTCTGCATCTTGTAAAATTACCGTTGCATTTTCTAAAGCCAATTTCGTATCAACATCTGTAATTATTCCTGTGATAAATTGTTTACAATCTTCTACAATTAAATCTTTAATTTCTTTGAATTGATAAATATCGTCACTGCCCTTTCCTCCTTCTCTATTCGATGCAAAAAAACCTTCTTTGGTATTGGAATCAATATTAAATGCAAAATCATCTAGATTTGAATTTAATGGCAAACCGATATTAACTGGTTTTGAATATTCATTTCCGTTGATTTCAGATACAAAAACATCTAAAGATCCGTAACCTAAATGTCCATCCGAAGAAAAATAAAGTTTATTATCTGCAGATGCAAAAGGAAATTGTTCTCTTTTATCTGTATTTACTAATGGACCTAAATTTTTTGGCGTATCAAATGCCCCTTTATTTACATTTACAGCATAAATATCAAACGAACCAAGAGAACCCGGCATATCAGAAGCAAAATACAATACTTTTTCGTCGGCACTTAAAGCTGGATGTTCAACAGAATAGTTCGGACTATTGAAAGGAAGCGATGTAATATTGGTCCATTTCCCGTTCACTAATTCAGCTTTAAAAATCTGAAGATTAGAGATTTTTTTGTCGTCTTTCTTTTTCTTTCCGTTTTTAGAATTGTTTCGGGTAAAATACATTGTTTTACCATCTTTGGTAAAAACAGCATTTGATTCGTGCATTCCTGTTTTTAATTCTTTAGCAAAATAGTGTACAATAGAATCCGACGCATTAATATTTTTTAACGGAATGGTAACTAAATTCAAATAGGTTTCATTGTCCCATTTGTATTTTTTATCAAACCAGCCCGGCTTTAATTTGACTCCTGCAAAAACAAGATTCTCTTTATATTTTACGGCTCCAAATTCAGAGTTGGGAGTATTTATGGGCAAGTTTTTAATCTCGAAACGCTTTCCTATTGCGGTAACATTTTCTAATGTTTTAAGCTCTTTTTCGAAATTAATAATGTCTTCTGCATTAGTAGATTTAGAATAATATTCTTTTAAGGCTGCATTGGCATCATCAGCACTATTGGTTGCTTTTAGAGTTTGTGCATATCTAAAATAATAAGCTCTATCTAAATTATTACCATAATTATTAATTAGTAGACGATAATAGCGTTGTGCTTTTACCAAGTCGTTGGTATAGAAATAAGAATCGGCTAGATTTTTTATTACTTCTTGCGAAGGTTTTTCGTCAGCTAATTTTTGGTATAAAACAATTGCTTCGCTGTAATATGTTTTATCAAAAAATCGTTTTGCACGAGCTAATTCCTGATCTTGGGCATTTATAAACTGTATTGAAAATACGAATATAATAACGAGTAGTTTTTTCATATTTTTCATTTTAAAAGAATCTTGGTGATTTATCAAATCCTTTTCCTAGTAAATCTAAATCGAATAACAGCATAATTTCGTGCGTTCCTGAATTAAACTGACCGAAGTTCGTAAGTGTATAATCGTAAGCATAACCCACTCTTAGTGTTGGTGTAACATTTATATTGAACAGTGCACTTACCGAATCGTCAATTCTATAAGCTGCACCAAATTCAAACTTTTCGTTGTACAAAACATTTGCTGTAACATCTAAAGTTATTGGTGAACCTTTTACAAATTTGGACATAAATGCCGGTTTTAATTTCAACACATCATTTAGCTGAAAAACATAACCTGCCGTTAAAAAAGTGTGTATTTCTTCAGAACCAAAAGCATTTACTCCTGATTTTTCTTCGATATATTTAGATTTTAGCAAATTAGGAACAGATAATCCAACATACAAATTGTCTCTAAAATAGTAAGCTCCAACTCCAATATTGGGTTTAGTGGCATTTATGTTTTCTGAAAAAGCAAAATCAGTTTGCGGGTCTGTGAAACGAAAACCGTTAAAATTACTTTGCATAGATGAAAATCCAGCTTTTAAACCTAGTGAAAGTTTATTTTGTCCGCCTAATTTTAAGACATATGCAAAATCAGCGTAGACATTATTTTCTTTTTTGGCACCATCTCCAATATCATCTGAGATGAATGAGATTCCTGCTTCTATTTTATCTGTAATAGCAGTGTGTCCGAAAAATGTAAAAGTTTTTGGAGCTCCAACTGCACCAACCCATTGTGTTCTATATAGTCCGCCAAAATTCATCATTGCGGGAACTCCTGTTGCATACGCTGGATTTATCACACTCATATTATACATATAATGTGTATATTCTGGATCCTGCTGTGCAGAAACTGATAAGTAGAAAAGGAAATTTATAAAGAGTAGTATTTTTTTCATTTGAAAATTATATTAGAAATATAAAAAGAGATTTATCGATTTAAATAAAGACGGCCTTGCTGCGGCGGTTTATTATCTTTATTAAAATGAAGCACATAAAAATAAACTCCGTTGGGTGCAACTCCGCCAGCGATACCGCTCTTTTCATAGTTCATTCCGTCCCAGGCTGGTTTATTTTTATCTCCTTTATACATTCCGTTTCCGTATCTATTATAAATTTCAAGTGTGTAATTTGGGTATAAGAATTCAATATCTTTTATCACAAATGAGTCGTTTGTGCCATCTCCATTTGGAGAAAATCCATCGGGAACAAAAAAGTCATTTGGGACATTATTGCATTCTGTTAATGTGACTGTGACTTCAATATATTCTGAAGAGAAACAGTCTGTACTTGGAAAATTAAATCCATAATATCTGCCTTGTTCAATCAGATGAGTTGTACTAGATAATAAATTTCCATTATTCGGAGCATCATACCAAACCACACTTGAAGGAACATTGGTATTATTGGATAAATCTGAAATCGTTGGATTATTTAATCCGCAGAAGTTTTGCCCATCTGAATTTAATACTGGAGCAGGTGAATCGTTTATGGTAACTACAACCGTGGCAGCTTCTGAAGTACATCCCGCGGGCGAAGTTTCTCTTACATAATAATTACCAGATTCTAAAATCAAAGTACCTGCCAATGGCGTGGTTGATGTTGCTGAATTGTACCATTTATATTGATTCCCGTTGGGAACTAAATTAGCAACCGTAGCTTCATCAACTTTACAAAAAGATTGAGGATTTACTGTTGGCGGAACTGGTATTGGGTTTATAATAAAACTGTCTAAAACATTAGTTAAGTTAATATCACAACCGGTAATATCGTTCTTTAAATTTGTTAATGAAATAATTGTTGAGCCAGTATTTAAAAGTAAACCTGCAGGAATCTGAAATTCTGCTTTTCCATTTACAGCCGTCAAAGTAATTGTTTCTGAAGCAATATTATCTCCAAGAAGCATATAATTAATTGTAATATTAGTTAGGTTTCCTAATCCTGAAATTGTTGCTGAAACGGGATCATTTAAACAATGATCGCTTACTGCTACACTAACTGCGGCAGCATTTGGGAGCGGATTAATAATTAAATTTCCTCTTACATTTGCTGTATTGGTACAACCGGTTACTGTATTTGTAATATTAGTTATTACTATAGATGAGGCTCCGCTGTTTCTATTTAAATTCCCTGGAATTACAAAATTTGCTTGTCCCCCAGATATCGTTATATTGCGGGTCTGTCCTAATGCAAAATTATCTCCTGTAACATTATATACTATATTATAATTGCCATCTGGCAGCAGAGCAGCATTCGTTAAATGAGCTGATGCATCTTTATTCTGGCATGTTGGATCAAGCGTAAGTACTGCGCCATCTAATCGTGGAATTGGATGAACTTCAAGAACATCAGATAAATTATTAATAATATTTACACAGGCCCTTTTACTTGTAGTTGCTACAATATTGGTAATAGTCAGTGTAAATTTTCCTACTTGCCTAAAATAAGAAGAGGAAACTGGAAAATTAAGAACTCCATTTACAAAACTAGAAGTAATCGTTTCGCTTCCTGCGTTTGGTCCTGATACATTAAAGGTTACTTCATATTGCCCGTTTGGAATAGGCTGAGCCCCTTGTGTCAATGTTGCAGAATAAACCGCTGTCGGAATTTCAGGTTCGCATATATCCTTAATTACATCAACTTTTGCTGCTGTAAAATCAAGTCGTTTTTCTATCGTTACCTTAACGGTTGCAGTTTTATCTGGACAAACCTTATTATTTGGAGTAGCATAAACAGTGTAGTTAAATTGATATTCTCCTGGTCCGCTTAAATTGTACAAATCCTCTAAATTCACATTATGATCTGTTGGAGAAGTAATTCCATGACCGCTCCATTCACCGCCACTGTCTTGACCAGAAAGTCTTGTATTTAAATCTAAGTCTATATATTGTGATATTTCGGTATCGGCACAAATTAATAAATCGTTCGGAGTTCCTTCTTTTGGTGCTCTAACTACAGTTATAATAACTGTTGAAGAAGGCGAAGCTGTAGAACAAGCAAGTACAGGCGGAACGGTATAGGTGTATTGATAAGCTCCATTTTTATCACTTATAGGAATAGAAGATTCTGGCAACGGCTGTCCGCTGCTGTCTGTCCAAACTCCATTAGTATGCGGAGCCATAACGGTACCATTGAAAGCGGTAAAGAGATTAAAAAAATTTTCGTCGCTACACACGGTTGCATAAGGAGCTGGTACACCAGCATACGCGCCAATTCTTATCGTGATCTTAGCGGTTCTGTTGGTACATCCTGCTGTAACTGGGGCAGTATAAGTGTATACATAAGTACCTCCACTGCTTATAACTTGAGCATTCAGCGTTCCATTTACTGCGTCTAATCCTCGAGGGTTAGTATTTGCAGTCCATGTCCCTCCTGGCACTGGAGTTCCTCCTAATAAAGAAAACAAAGAAATATTTTGATTTACTGGATCTGCAATAGTAGTACATAAATCTAATTGTGCATCAGATCCTGCACATTGTGCAGCAACTTTTGTGGGTAAAACCAATAAACAAGTAAAAACAAATAGTATTTGTAAGAAATTAAAGTAGTTTTTGGCCATAGATTAAATTTTTGTTAAACATAATAAAATATCTAGGCAAAAATCTAATTTTAACAAACATTTTTTCACAAAAAATAAAAATTTCTTTAAAATAATATTATAAAAACCAATTTTACTTAACGTTAAGTTATTCTTTGTCAATTTTAAAGTTCATCTTCTAATTTGAATCTGAATTTGAGTACTACACTATTTCTTTCTATTTCTAAATTTATCCAAATATCATCTTCAGATTTTAAAAGATTGTTTATCTGCTGTAAGCTGTATCTGTATGGCTGCGTATTATTTATGCTTATTATGATATCACCTTTGCGTAAACCACATTTTTCTGCGGCTGAGTTCTTGCGCACGTTCACTATTTCATAAACCGGCTTAAGGGCAAATTTGTATTTAAAATTGTTATTATTCTTGTCTTTTTCCTGTAATTCATCAATGGTCGAGGCCACTTGTACAGTTTCAAGATGAACGGTCTCCTGTACCCACTGCAAGCCGTTATGCTGAACCGTGATCCCACTTTTATTATAAGTAAACGGTTCGTTAAATTTGCTGTTTTTCTTTAAGTATAACTTTTTCTCCTTATAATCAAGTACAACGGTAAAACGTTTTAGAACCTCTCCTCCAACAGAACCAATACGTCCTGGAACCATCTTCACATTTCGGATAGAAACTGAATCGGGAAATGAAACAATTGGTTTTCTAAAATCAAATTCGTCAATCGAAAATTTATCGATTTTAGCGCGATGTCCTTCAATATCACCGCTGAAGCCTTTTCCTAAGAAATCAGGAAAGTTTTTGTCTGGAAGTCTGATTGTATTATTCTCAAAAATCCAAAAAGCATCACTATTTCCAATATCAATTAAAAGTTTTGCCGGAATATCAACATTATTTACTGTAGCTGTAGTTAGAATATAAGGTTTTGATCTTTCTATAGTTATCGGGATTTGTTTGAATTTCTTATCCAATTTGTCCTGAAATTTATTATTTCTGGTATAAACTATAATTTTCTTTTTTTGATAATTAATTTCAACTACATTATTTCGGAAGAATTTATGACCAATGATTCCGTTAACAGGGATTCCGATATGAGAAGATAAATTGAAACTTTGATCCAAAATAATAAAAACCATATGGTCGTCTGATCTTAAACCATGTGTTTCTAAAATATTTTTTGTTGATTTTAAACCCTCAATTTCTTCTTCACTTCCAAGACCCCTAAGTTTTATTTTTTCGACATTATTAAAGCTTACTTCCTGCTTGTCTTCCATACTGAACAAAATAGTTTCTTCAACACCCGAATCCAATAGAAAATTTAGTTCTACTCCGTTTACTTTAATGGGAATAAAAATAAGATTATTAATCAATTTAAAAGGGACTGTAGCCTTTGCTGCATTGTTTTGTAATAAAAAATCGCCTTGTCCAAAAAGCAAAAAAGGTAATAATAACCCAAAAAACAATACTATATATTTTTTCATTGGCAATATTTTATTATAAAATTAGTAAATATATTTATTATTGTTACATTTTTGCAAGTACCCTTATTGTTTACGTTAAATTCGAAAAAAAAATGCAAATTTGCACTTCAATAATTTATACTCATGCCTACAATTTCACACAAGGGAAGAAACATGCCCGAATCTCCGATACGTAAGCTTGCTCCTTTTGCAGATCTAGCAAAGAAAAAAGGACACAAGGTGTATCACTTAAACATTGGTCAACCGGATATCAAGACACCGGAAGTGGCCATCGAGGCGGTAAAAAATATTGATTTAACTCTTATAGAATACAGTCCGTCTGCCGGATATGAAAGCTATAGAAAGAAATTAGCTCATTTTTACCAGCGCCAAAATGTAAACGTTAACACAGAAGACATCATTGTAACTACTGGTGGTTCTGAAGCCTTACTATTTGCGCTGGCCACAATAACAGATCCTGGAGATGAAATTATTATCCCAGAACCTTTTTATGCTAATTATCACGCATTTGCATCGTCTACGAGCGCAACTGTAGTACCACTTGTTTCTACTATTGAAACTGCATTTGCTTTACCAAGTATAGACGAAGTTGAAAAATTAATAACACCCAAAACAAAAGCCATTCTGATTTGCAACCCTGGAAATCCGACTGGATATTTATATTCTGAAGCTGAAATTAAGCAATTGGCTGGTTTGATTAAAAAACACGACTTGTACTTAATTGCTGATGAAGTGTATCGTGAATTTTTATACGACGGAGATGATGTACATTTTTCTGTAATGAATTTAGAAGATGTGCAGCAAAACGTAATTATGGTCGATTCTGTTTCTAAACGTTACAGTATGTGCGGGGCAAGAATTGGCTGTTTGGTTACTAAAAACAAAGATGTTTTAGCAACGGTAATGAAATTTGCTCAAGCGCGTTTGAGTCCGCCTACAATTGAACAGATTGCCTGCGAAGCTGCTATTGATACGCCTCAAAGTTATTTTGATGAAGTAATTGCAGAATACAAAGAACGCCGCAACACGCTAATTGCCGAATTAAATAAAATTGAAGGAGTTATTGTTACAAAACCTAAAGGCGCTTTTTATTGTATTGCTGAGCTTCCAATAAAAGATTCTGATGATTTTGCACAATGGCTTTTAGAAAGCTATAATTTAAACGGTGAAACTGTAATGATTGCTCCTGCCAAAGGTTTTTATTCAACCCCTGGCATGGGATTAAATCAAGTGAGAATTGCATATGTATTGAATAAGCAAGATTTAATTACTGCCGTAAATATTTTAAAAGAAGCATTATTGGTTTATAATAACAGATAATCAAGATTTTAAAAACAAAATTCAAAAAGACAATAACCCTTTCGTTATTGTCTTTTGTGTTTTAAATTAGAATATTATGATCGTTAATTTAGATTATATCCAAAAAGGAACAATTAAATCGTAAAAACCATAGAAAAGGTTTCCTATTTATTAATTATCTTTACCGCCTTAAAAAGATATACCCATTATAATAGTAGTTTTTAATGATAAATAACGAAGATTTTTTAGACGAAATAGGTGACAGTCATTTCAGCAGTAATGCCAAAAACCCTTTAAGAGAAGATGCTTTTGACTTAACTGATGAAGAAAAAATAGAAAAAATAAAAAAAGATGTCGAAAACATTCTACAAACTCTTGGAATGGATTTGACAGACGACAGTATTAAAGGAACTCCAAATCGAGTTGCAAAGATGTTTGTAAAAGAGATTTTTGGAGGTCTTAATCCTGCAAAACAGCCAAAAGCTTCTACTTTTGACAACAATTACAAATACGGTGAAATGTTAGTAGAAAAAAACATTACTGTTTATTCTACCTGCGAACACCATTTACTTCCAATTATCGGACGCGCTCACGTGGCTTACATCTCAAGCGGAAGAGTTATTGGTCTCTCTAAAATGAATCGTATTGTTGAATATTATGCTAAAAGACCTCAGGTTCAAGAGCGTTTAACAATGCAGATTGTACAAGAACTTCAAAAAGCTTTAGGAACCGAAGATGTTGCCTGCGTTATAGATGCAAAACATCTTTGTGTAAATTCACGCGGAATCAAAGATATCGAAAGCAGTACTGTAACTTCTGAATTCGGCGGAAAATTCAAAGACCCTCAAACGAAAAGAGAATTTTTGGACTATATTAAATTAGAAACACAGTTTTAAAAGTTCATTGTTTTTAGTTAATAGTTTGTTACTCTGATGGCGAAAGTAGAAAAATTGAGGATTTGAATTGAGATTAGCTAGATAAATCTGTCAGTTAATTGAATTTTAATTCAAAAAGCCCATTTAAAAACAAACCTTTTTCTTAGAGACCAAAGTAATAGAAGTTCAAAATTGATTGCAACTAAAATGCAATCATATAAATAGTTTAAAAAAATACTATCTTTCTAAAGAATAAAAAAAGTTATTAGAAACGATTAAACGTTTTACATAATCAAAAAAAACCAACATTTAAACGATTAAACAAATTAACGGTTAAACGATTAAACAATAAAAAAATATGCCACTATATAGCAGTCAGCCCTTAAAAATATACAATTCACTTTCGGGTGAAAAAGAAGATTTCAAACCAATCCATGATGGAAATGTTGGAATGTATGTTTGTGGACCTACAGTATATAGTAATGTTCATTTGGGAAATGTGAGAACTTTTATGTCTTTTGATGTAATCTTTAGATATTTTCTGCACTTAGATTATAAAGTGCGTTATGTTCGAAATATTACCGATGTAGGACATATTGTTGACGATGTCGATGAAGGTGAAGATAAAATTGCAAAAAAAGCCCGTTTAGAACAATTAGAACCAATGGAGGTTGTACAGCGCTATACTGTAGATTTCCATAACATTCTAAAAGCTTTTAACTTTTTACCGCCAAGTATTGAGCCTACAGCGACGGGACATATTATTGAACAGATTGAAATCATCAAAAAAATTATTGATAAAGGTATTGGTTATGTTGCCAACGGATCGGTATATTTTGATGTAGTAAAATACAATGAAACCAATAATTACGGCATTCTAAGCGGTAGAAATATCGATGATATGCTGGCAAACACGAGAGATCTCGACGGACAATCTGACAAAAGAAATCCGCAGGATTTTGCACTTTGGAAGAAAGCAGAACCAGAACATATCATGAGATGGCCTTCACCTTGGAGTGATGGTTTTCCAGGCTGGCATCTTGAATGTACTGCTATGAGTACCAAATATCTTGGAAATCATTTTGACATTCACGGAGGCGGAATGGATTTAAAATTCCCTCACCACGAATGTGAAATTGCTCAAAATGAAGCTTGTACTGGCCAATCTCCTGTAAATTACTGGATGCATGCTAATATGCTGACTTTAAACGGAAAGAAAATGGCTAAATCGACTGGAAATAATATTTTACCAGGCGAAATTCTTAGCGGAGACAATAACATTCTAAGCAAACCATTTTCTGCTTCTGTAACTCGTTTTTTCATGCTTCAGGCACATTACAGAAGTATTTTAGATTTTTCTGATGATGCGATTGTTGCTGCAGAAAAAGGATATAAAAGATTGATGGAAGCAGTAGATGCTTTACCAAATATTACTGCAGGAAACACAAGTTCTATAGATTTTGCAGCATGGAAACAGCTTTGCTATGACGCAATGAATGACGATTTCAATACACCAATTTTAATCGCTCAGTTGTTTGAAGCTGTTCGTTATATCAACTTATTAAAAGACGGAAAAGAAACTATTTCTGCAAATGATTTAGCAGATTTTACAACAGCTGTAAATGCTTTTGTGTTTGATGTTTTAGGACTTAGCGATGAGAAAAGTGCTGAAGGAGACAATGATAAATTAGAAGGAGTAGTTAATATGCTTATCGGAATGAGAAATCAGGCGAGAGCAGATAAAAACTTTGCCCTTTCTGACCAGATTAGAGACCAATTAATTGCTCTAGGAATTCAACTAAAAGACGGAAAAGAAGGAACATCTTTTAGCATTCAGTAAAGAAATTAAAACTTTGGATGTAACAAAATTCTTTTAAAGACAACAAATAGAAGTCTGGAAAAACTAGACAATAAGTATTGATAAAATGTTATCCAAAATTCTAATATATCCATTTGTACTCTTGGTTCGTTTTTATCAAACGGCAATTTCTCCGTTTACACCAGCGTCCTGCAGATTTGAACCTACATGTTCGACTTACATGATCCAAGCTTTGCAGACTCATGGATTATTCTACGGCGGATTTTTAGGAGTAAAACGTATTTTAAGCTGTCATCCTTGGGGAAGAAGCGGTTACGATCCTGTACCAGAAAAGAAATGCAGTCATAAACATTAACCTTTTATAAAACAGCACTTTACATTAAATATTTATTTTTACAATATATAAAACATTTTACATGACACACGCCTTAAATTTTGTTTGGAATCCCTCAGAAGGAATCAATTTAGGATTTTTTATGATTCGCTATTACAGCTTAATGTTTGTAATTGCTTTTCTTTTAGGATGGTTCTTAATGAAAAAGATTTTCGAAAGAGAAAACGAATCACTAGAAAAATTAGATTCATTATTTGTTTGGACTGTTCTTGCAACTTTAATTGGTGCGCGTTTAGGACATGTTTTCTTTTACGATTGGGAATATTTCAGAAACCATTTACTGGAAATTTTCCTTCCTTTTAGATTCGAACCAAAATTCGAATTCACCGGTTTCCAAGGATTAGCGAGTCATGGTGCAGCAATTGCTATTATTGTTGCTATGTATTATTATAGTAAAAAGATTCTAAAACGTCCTTTATTATGGATTTTAGACCGTATAGTAATTCCTGTTGCCAGTGGAGCTATTTTTGTTCGTTTAGGTAATTTCTTCAACTCAGAAATTATTGGTAACGAAACTACATCTGCATTTGGGATCCGTTTTTTACATGATAAATTCAGTAAAAATGAAGCTGTACAAAAAACTGGAATTGCAGATCCTGTAGAAGCCTACAATGCAATTGCTACAAATCCAAAATTTGCTGATTTATTAGCTCAGGTTCCAGCAAGACATCCTGCACAATTATACGAAGGGTTCTCTTATATTTTTGTCTTTGCAATTTTGTACTTCTTATACTGGAAAACAAATACTAGACTGAAATCTGGTTATTTATTCGGATTGTTTTTAGTTCTTTTATTTGTTGTTCGATTTGTTGTTGAATTTGTAAAACAAAGCCAAGGCGGTATAGAAGAAGATTTAGGCTATTTTTCAACAGGACAATGGCTGAGTATCCCATTTATAATCATCGGACTTTTCTTTGTTATTAGAGCACAAAGAAATCCACTTGCAGAATCATAATAAT
The DNA here is from genome assembly GCF_027924665.1 of Flavobacterium sp. GSB-24. Lineage (NCBI taxonomy): Bacteria > Pseudomonadati > Bacteroidota > Flavobacteriia > Flavobacteriales > Flavobacteriaceae > Flavobacterium > Flavobacterium sp. GSB-24. The sequence goes on along the minus strand of NZ_AP027043.1, from coordinate 2,469,529 downwards.
TTTACATTATATCAAAACGCCCAATATCTTTAGATATTGGGCGTTTATTTTTTATAATTGATACGAAATAACAAACTCAACATTCTTTGTATTATAGCCCGCATTTGAGCTTCCTAAACCTGCATTTGATACATGTCGCAAACTCGGACGAATATCAAGCTGGAATTGATCATAAGCTGCCGTAAAACCAACCGCCAAAACATCTGCAAACGCAAAACCTTTAGACATACGCTCAGTTTCTGTATCTGTTATCATTGGTCCAATACTTCCTAATACGTAACAGGAGAATACTTTTCCTATTGGTTTTCTCACCATAAAGCCCAAATTAAGAACATATTCGTGAACGTTTTTCAATTGCATATACTCCACTCTTTTCTGTTCAAAATTTGGCGTCTCAGGTTTTACGAAGTATAAATTCAATAACTGATGTTTTCCAAAATTTATTTCTGGCTGTACTAAAATATCATATTCAAAATTTCGAGTTTTCTTCAGTCTATAATATAACTGCGCTTTATAAAAATGATTGGTAAAAGTATAATCAGTATTATTGAATTCGCTTCCGAAACCATAACTCATTCCTATTCTAAAGTCACTGCTTTTCTGCTGAGCATTGATATTCAGTACTGCAAACAGAAGAACTACCGTGAATATTCTTTTTCTACTCATAAATAGGATTTGGATCTGAGATACAAACATAAAAAAAAGATCCAGTTTTCACTGGATCTTTCTTATTTTAAAAACAAAGTTTAATTACGCTTTGTTGTGTTTGTCTTCGATTGTATGCTTCTCATCTTTAGAAATCGTATCAACCAATACTGGAGTAGCAATAAATAATGAAGAATAAGTACCTACAATAATACCAATTAACATAGCAAAGATAAATCCTCTAATTGATTCTCCACCAAAAATAAACATTGTTAATAATACAATGATCATCATTAATGAAGTATTCAACGTTCTTGATAATGTAGTATTAATAGAAGCGTTTACGATATCTTCGAAACTACCTTTACGGTTTCCAATGATAAACTCTCTCACCCTGTCAAATACAATTACAGTATCATTCATAGAATAACCGATTACAGTTAAAATCGCAGCGATAAAGTGCTGATCCATTTCCATGTGGAATGGCATGAATTTGTAGCATAAAGAGTAAATTCCTAATACGAAGATCACGTCATGCGCAACAGCTGCAATCGCACCTAATGAATACTGCCATTTACGGAAAGAAACCATTAAGTATAAGAAAATAACTGCCATCGCACCAAGAACTGCCCAGTATGAGTTAGTTTTAATATCCTCAGAGATAGAAGCTCCAACTTTAGAAGCTTGTAATACACCTACTCTTTTTCCATCAAATGAATTGATGAATTTATCGTAAGTAGTATTTGGGAAATATTTCTGTAAAGAAGCATATAATTTTTGGTTCACTTCTTCATCAATAGCAACACCATCTTCTTTAATTTTATATTTAGTAGTGATTTTCAATTGATCATCATCACCTAAAATTTTAGCCTCAACCGGAGTTCCAAAAGCAGCAGATAGTTCATCTGAAACTGCAGTAGCATCTACAGGTTTTTCAAATTTAACTTGGAAAGTTCTACCTCCAACAAAATCAACACCTTCATCTAATCCGTTCACGAAGAAGATAGAAATTAAACTTACTACAACTACAATTGAAGAGAAGATGTAAGTGAATTTTTTAATCTTGATAAAGTCAAAATGGAAATTAGTAAACCAGTTTTTAGTAATATTTGTAGAGAAAGTTAAATCTCCTTTTCCTGCAATATTTCTATCAATAAAGATTCTAGCAATAAAGATTGATGTAAACAATGAAGTTACAATACCAATTAATAATGTTAAAGCGAAACCTTTAATAGGACCTGTTCCAAAAATGAATAAGATAGCTCCAGTTAAAACGTGAGTAACGTTAGCATCAATAATAGAACGCATTGCACCGTGCCATCCGTAAGAAGCTGCAACTGCTTCAGAAAGTGATTTTCCTTCACGTAATTCCTCTTTTGCTCTTTCGTATATAATAATGTTAGCATCTACCGCTGTACCTAATGTTAACACGATACCTGCAATACCTGGTAATGTCAATACAAAACCAAAACTTGCCATAATTCCGAATAAGAAAAGTAAGTTTAATAATAAAGCAAGGTTTGCATACCATCCAGCTTTACCATAATAGAATACCATCCAAACGCAAACTAATAAGAATCCTAATATAGAAGAAATTGTACCTGCATCAATAGCTGCCTGTCCTAAAGATGGACCAACAACAGTTGATTGAATAATATCTGCAGAAGCTGGTAATTTACCTGCGTTTAATACGTTAGCTAAATCTTTAGTTTCAGCAACATCAAATGAACCTGTAATTTCAGATCTTCCTCCAGCAATAGGACCACTTGTTACACCTGGAGCAGAATATACGATATCATCTAAAACAATAGCGATATAACTTTTTTGAGCGAATGCTCTACCTGTTAACTCTTCCCAAACTTTAGCACCTTGACTGTTCATCTGCATAGAAACTGCAGGTTTACCCATCTGGTCAAAAGTATCTTTTGCATCAGTAACAACACCACCGCTCATTGCTGGGTTATTGTCTCTGTTTCCTTTTAAAGCATATAATTCAACAACTTCAATATCTTTAGCACTTGCTAAATCTTTTGCTTTTTGATCTTTTATAGTAGTTGGTTTACTCCAAACAAATTTTGCATAATGTTGGTCAGCAGCCAATAAAACTCTAATCTCTGGTCTTTTAAAATAAGCATTGATAGTAGCAGTATCTTTTGGTGCGAAGTAACCTAAAACTGGTCCACCACCTTGACCTACAATTTTATCAAATAAAGGATTGTTTCCTTTTTTAGTATCAGCAGAATCTTTAGCATCTGTTAATAAAGCATTCAATGAATCTTTAGCAACAGTTTTAGTTTCAGTTTTCTTAACTTCAGTTTTCTTCAAAGCTTCGTTAGCTGCAACTAAGAAATTACCAATTTCTTCAACTTTATAAGTTTCCCAGAACTCTAATTGAGCTTTTCCACCTAATAATTTCTTAATTCTATCAACATCTTTAGCACCTGGAAGCTCTACTAAGATTCTTCCTGTTTCTCCTAATTTTTGGATGTTTGGCTGTGTTACACCAAATTTGTCAATACGCTCTCTTAATACTTTGAAAGCACTTTCTACAGACTCATCAACTTTTCTTTTGATAACTTTTTGAACCTGTGCGTCAGACATTTGAAAATCTACACCACCTTCTCCTTGAAGACTTCTGTTGGCAAAAATATCTGGAGAAGCTAATTTTACGCTTCCTTTTGAGTTTGCATCAAAAGCTTCAAAAAACTTATTTAAATATGTTTTGTTACCTTCTAAATTTGCAGATGCATCAGCTAATGATTTATTAAAAACTGGATTTTTAGAATTATTAGCTAAACCTTTTAAAACATCTTTAATAGAAATTTGAAGAATAACGTTGATTCCTCCTTCTAAGTCGAGACCTTTATTAAGCTGCTTGTTTTTCACTTCGTTATAAGTGAAATCAGTAAAACCAAGATTTAATACTTTCTCTTTACCAATAGAATCTAAATATTTCAGCTCCTTATCAGGATTATCTCCTGCAAAAGCTTTAGCTTCACTTTTGACACCATTTGCCACAAAAGTGAATGATAGTTGGTAAATACTCACCAATGCAAATAGAATTGCGAAAAATTTAATAAGTCCTTTATTCTGCATTATTACTAAAAATTAATTATGTTTTATTTTTGTTTTTGTTTTAAAGTCCCATAAAATAAGCCCTGACATGATTTTTTAAAACAAAAATACGAGATCACGAATTACCAATTTTTTTTTAAACCGAGCAAATATATAATTAACGAAAATATTAACCAATTTATTTATTAATTAATCTCAAAAAAAAAGCTGCAAAAGTGCAGCCTTTTCTCTTTTTTGCCGTTTTTATTATACTAAAATCGTTTTTAGAGCATCATTCATGCTTCGAACTGCATCTGCACTTTTAGCAAATAATGCTTTTTCCTGATCGTTTAGGTTAATATCTAAAATTTCTTCTACTCCGTTTTTACCAATTATACATGGCACTCCTATACATATATCGTTTTGACCATATTCTCCTTCTACGAAAACAGAACATGCAATCATTTTCTTTTGATCGTTCAAAATACTATCTACTAAATAGGCTACAGAAGCTCCTGGCGCGTACCAAGCAGATGTCCCCAATAAACCTGTAAGAGTTGCACCTCCTACCATAGTGTCTGCTGCTACTTTTTGCAATACTTCTTCTGAAAGAAATTCTGATACTGGAATTCCATTATAAGATGCCAAACGAGTTAGCGGAATCATAGTTGTATCACCATGCCCTCCAATTACCATTGCTGAAATATCATTTGCAGGTTTATCTAAAGCTAATGAAAGATATGTTCTAAAACGAGAACTATCCAAAGCCCCGCCCATTCCTATAATTCTATTTTTTGGAAGACCAGTCGCTTTTAAAGCCAAATACGTCATAGTATCCATCGGATTCGAAACTACAACAATTATTGTATCTGGAGAATATTTTAATACATTTTCAGCAACTGTTTTAACAATTCCTGCATTTATACCAATTAATTCTTCTCTTGTCATTCCTGGTTTTCTTGGAATTCCTGATGTAATAACTACAACATCACTTCCAGCAGTTTTAGAATAATCGTTGGTAACGCCAGATACTTTAGTATTAAAACCAGTATTTGTCGCGCATTGTGTAATATCCAATGCTTTACCTTCGGCAAAACCTTCTTTAATATCCAACAATACTACTTCGCTGGCAATTCCTCTATAAGAAATAACATCAGCACATGTAGCTCCAACATTTCCTGCTCCTACAATGGTAACTTTCATATTTTATACTTTATCGTTTATTAATTATTTGTCTATCCCTAAAAAAGACAATTCGTTTAATTGTCTAGTAAATTTAAACAATTAAACGAATTGAAATTATTAATTTTTTATTTTATGCGTCGATATTTGCGTAAACTGCATTTTTCTCGATAAATTCTCTACGAGGCGGTACTTCGTCACCCATTAACATAGAGAAAACTCTATCTGCTTCTGCTAAACTATCAATGGTTACCTGACGTAGTGTTCTGAAGTTTGGATCCATTGTAGTTTCCCACAATTGCTCCGCATTCATCTCTCCAAGACCTTTATAACGCTGAATAGCTGCGCTTCCACCCATTCTTTCGTTAGCTTGATCACGCTGCACATCATTCCAAGCATATTCTTTTTTGTTTCCTTTCTTAACTAAATACAAAGGAGGCGCTGCAATGTAAACGTGGCCTTCTTCGATTAGCTCTTTCATGAAACGGAAGAAGAACGTTAATATTAAGGTAGAAATGTGACTACCATCGACATCGGCATCACACATGATGATTACTTTGTGGTAGCGTAATTTTTCAATATTAAGAGCTTTACTATCTTCTGCAGTTCCTACAGTTACTCCTAAAGCAGTAAATATATTTCTGATCTCTTCGTTTTCGAATACTTTATGATGCATTGCTTTTTCAACATTCAAAATCTTACCACGTAATGGCAGAATTGCTTGAAAGTTACGATCACGTCCTTGTTTTGCTGTTCCACCAGCCGAATCTCCCTCGACTAAGTAAACCTCACATCTTGCAGGATCCTGCTCAGAACAATCTGATAATTTTCCTGGAAGTCCACCGCCGCCCATAACGGTTTTACGCTGCACCATTTCACGAGCTTTTTTCGCTGCGTGACGTGCCTGAGCCGCTAAAATTACTTTTTGGATGATTACACGAGCATCATTTGGATTTTCCTCCAAATAATTCTCAAGCATTTCTCCAACAGCCTGTGAAACTGGAGAAACTACTTCTCTGTTTCCAAGTTTTGTTTTAGTTTGTCCTTCGAATTGCGGTTCTGCAACTTTTACCGAAATAATAGCTGTTAATCCTTCACGGAAGTCATCTCCTGCAATTTCGAATTTCAATTTATCCAACATTCCAGATGCATCTGCGTATTTTTTAAGTGTTCTTGTCAAACCACTTCTAAAACCTTGTAAATGCGTTCCTCCTTCGTGTGTATTAATATTATTTACGTAAGAAAAAATATTCTCTGTATAACTTGTATTGTAAATCAAGGCAACCTCAACTGGAATTTCACCTTTATCGTGATCCATGCTGATTACGTGAGAGATAATTGGCTCACGGTTTCCATCTAAATAACGAATATATTCTTTAAGACCTTCGTCTGAATGGAATACTTCACTTTTAAATTCACCTTTTTCGTCAACTTCTCTTTTATCTGTAAAAGTAATTGTGATTCCTTTATTCAAGAAAGAAAGCTCACGCATACGTGCTGAAAGCGTATCGTATGAAAACTCAGTAGTCTGAGTAAAAATAGTGTTATCTGGATAAAAAGTCTGGCGTGTACCTCTCTTATCTGTTTCTCCAATTTGTTTTACAGGATACAAAGACTTTCCTCTTTCATACTCCTGCTCATAAATCTTACCATCTCTAAATACAGTAGATTTCATGTGAACTGAAAGGGCATTTACAACCGAAACCCCTACCCCGTGTAAACCTCCAGAAACTTTATATGAATCTTTGTCGAATTTACCACCGGCTCCAATTTTCGTCATTACAACTTCAAGTGCCGAAACACCTTCTTTTTTATGTAAATCAACTGGAATACCACGTCCATTATCTTCAACTGTAATCGAACCATCTTCGTTAATTGCAACACCAATGGTATCACAATGCCCTCCCATGGCCTCATCAATAGAGTTATCAACAACCTCATAAACTAAATGATGCAGTCCTCGAACTCCTACATCTCCAATATACATCGATGGACGCATTCTTACGTGCTCCATTCCTTCTAATGCCTGAATACTATCTGCTGAATAATTGTTCTTCTTGATTTCTTCGCTCATATAATTTATTCTAATAAATGTATTTACTGTCTAACACGCAAATATATAAAAACGCAGGCTATATACCCATTAAAATACGACTTAAAGCACTTAAGTTATTAACACAATTGTCTGAAAAACCTAAAAATAACTTCAAAAATGAATTTAAATTCAAATTTTCTTTAATTCCAAATTCCAAAAATGGAAATAACGTAAAATATGGCTCTTTTTAAATTCCAATCTCTTAAATCCCAAATTCCAAAAATTAGAAATAAAAAAATCAATTTTGAAATTCCAAATTCCAAATTCCAAAAATTAAAACATAGAACATAAAAAAATAAAAAAAACCGAAACTACAATGGATTGCATTTCGGTTTTGTTTGCTAATCCCAAATTGGAATTTGGAATTTATTTATTTGAGATTTAAAAGTTTGGGATTTAAACTGCAACTCCAGATTTTACGCTCTCAAAGTTTCCTTGTAAGTGTGCAGCATTTGCTCTTCCACTTGGATCAAGGTTTTCCTGCCATTTTGGAATCCATTTACGCACTGTTTGCGCGGCACTTACCTGCGGATAGAATTTATGGAAAATTGATCGATATAAATACGCTTCTTTTGTCGTTGGTGAATTGTATGGAAATTCTGCGCTTGCACCAGCCAATTGTTCATCTGTAACTTGTGAAGCACAATATTCAATTAATTCATCAACCCAATTATACCCAACTCCATCTGAAAATTGTTCTTTTTGGCGCCATAATACATCTGCCGGCAAATAAGGATCTTCGGGAGTATCAAAGGCTTTTCTTAAAATGTATTTTTCAACTCCATCATAAGTCTTAGGCTGTTTTTCTTCTGTTTTAATACGGATATTTACATCTAAGAATTCTGTATCTAAAAACGGAAATCTCACTTCTAGTCCGTGGGCCATTGTCGTTTTATCTGCACGAAGTAAATCTGCCGTAAACAACTTCTGAACTCTTTCTATTGTTTCATCCTGGAATTCTTCTGCTGATGGTGCATTTCTAAAATACAAATGTCCTCCAAAAACCTCATCTGCTCCTTCTCCTGATAAAATGACTTTAACACCTTGATCAGCAATCGCTTTAGACAACAAATACATCGGAACACCAGATCTTACACAAATAATATCATAAGTTTCGATATGATAGATTACTTTTTCTAAAATTTGAACACCTTCTTCTACAGAAAAATGAACTTCATGATGTTCTGTTCCTAAAAATTCTGCTGCTTTTCTTGCTGCAATATTATCTGGCGAATCTGCATCTAATCCGATTGAAAACGAATGCAGTTTTTCTGCGTTTCCTTTTAATAAACGAGAAGTTATAGCAGATGTCAAAGAAGAGTCTAATCCTCCTGAAAGTATAACTCCAACAGGAACATTAGCCAGCAAACGTTTGCTTGTTGCGTTTATTAAACTTTGGCGGATTGAATCTAAATCTAAAGAATGATCTGCTTTTTTATGATCTTCATATTCTGGATGGTAATATTTTACAAAACCAGTTTTTGCTGTATAATAATGTCCTGGAGGAAAAGTAGAAAATGATTTACATTGATCTGCAATTGATTTCATTTCTGAAGAAAAATAAATTCTCCCTCTTTCATCTAAACCATAATATAAAGGCTTAACTCCAATTGGGTCACGGCCTGCAATATATTTATCGCCATCAATTACCACAAAAGCAAAATCACCATCAAGTTTGTTACAAAAATCATAACCAAACTCTTCATAAAGATGTACAATAACCTCAGAATCTGATTCTGTCCTAAAAGTATGATCCTTTAAAACCGTTTCCTTCAGTTCTTTATAATTATAAATCTCTCCATCATGAACCATCCAAGCTTTTTGAGTTCCTTGAATAGGCTGTTTTCCGGAATTAAGATCAATAATAGACAGACTTTCATGACAAAGTATACTGCCATTTTCCATAATATGAATATCACTTTCATCAGGACCGCGATGCGACATTCTCTCTGAAAGTTCTTTTACAAGCTTTGGGTCTTTTCCTTTACCAATAACGGCCAATAATCCAGACATATTATTCTATTTTTTATTTTTATTCTTATGTACCCAACTCTAAAGTAAGCTGTACATTAAAAAATCATTAAAATTTCTGTTGAAAGCAAAACTAAATATTATTTTTTGCTTTCCTACATTTTCTATATTAAAATTTCGGGGATTTAACTTTATTCGGGGAATGTCAAATATAAAAAAAGTAAGTTAAATAAATGCCAAAAACTTTTTCCAAAGAACTGAAATAGAGAATTTAACAATTTTAGACAAGAAAGACGTCCTAATGAGGACGTCTCTTTCTGCAATATATATACTAATTCTAAAAATTAAACTCGTTTTTAAGCTTTAACGTAAGCGTCATCGTGAACACTTGCTACAGCTCTACCAGAAGGATCATTCATGTTTTTGAAAGCTTCATCCCACTCCAAAGCAATTTTTGTACTACAAGCCACACTTGCTTCTTGAGGCACGCATAAAGCTGCTGCATCACTTGGAAAATGTTCTGTAAAAATCGAACGATAGTAATATTCTTCTTTTGAAGTTGGTGTCTGCAATGGGAATTTAAATCTAGCGTTTGCCAATTGCTCGTCTGAAACTTCTCTTGCTACCACTTCTTTCAAAGTATCGATCCAGCTGTATCCTACTCCATCAGAAAATTGCTCTTTTTGTCTCCAAGCTACACTTTCCGGAAGCATATCTTCAAAAGCTTTACGAACTACCCATTTTTCCATCGGATGTTCCTTGTTGATCATTTTATCTTGCGGGTTGATGCGCATTGCAACATCCATAAATTCTTTGTCTAAGAAAGGAACACGTCCTTCGATTCCCCACGCTGCCAAACTTTTGTTGGCACGTAAACAATCGTACATATGAAGTTTTCCTAATTTACGAACGTTTTCTTCGTGAAATTCTCTAGCATTTGGTGCTTTATGGAAATATAAATATCCTCCAAACAACTCATCAGCACCTTCACCAGAAAGAACCATTTTGATTCCCATTGATTTGATAACTCTCGCCATTAACCACATTGGAGTCGAAGCTCTAACTGTAGTTACATCATATGTTTCTAAGTTGTAAATTACATCACGAACAGCATCTAAACCTTCTTGGATTGTAAATTTAATTTCGTGGTGAATGGTTCCGATATGATCTGCCACTTTACGCGCAGCAACTAAATCTGGAGAACCTTCTAAACCTACTGAGAAAGAGTGTAATTGTGGATACCAAGCATCTGTCGTATCATCTGACTCAATACGTTTTTGTGCAAATTTTTTGGCTACAGCCGAAGTAATAGAAGAATCTAAACCTCCTGAAAGTAAAACTCCGTAAGGTACATCACTCATTAATTGTCTGTGAACCGCAGCTTCTAACGCTTTTTTGATTTCTGGAATGCTTGTTTCGTTGTCTTTTACAGCATCATATTCTGTCCAGTCTCTTTTGTACCATTGTACAAATTCACCATCTTTACTTGATAAATAATGTCCTGGAGGGAATAATTCAATTTTGGTGCAATATCCTTCTAAGGCTTTTAATTCAGAAGCTACATAGAAAGTCCCATGTTGATCCCATCCAATGTATAAGGGAATAATTCCCATATGGTCGCGAGCAACAAAATACTCATCTTTATCAACATCGTAAATAGCAAATCCGAAGATTCCGTTTAATTCGTCAACGAAGCTTACGCCTTTTTCTTTATATAAAGCTAAAATAACTTCGCAGTCACTTTCAGTTTGAAAGTTATATTTTCCTTCAAATTGTTTGCGCAGGTCTCTGTGATTGTAAATTTCACCATTTGCAGCCAAAACCAATTTTTTATCTTCTGTAAATAAAGGTTGTTTTCCTGAAGCTGGATCTACAATTGCCAAACGCTCGTGAGAAAGAATCGCTTTATCATTGCTGTAAATACCGCTCCAGTCTGGTCCGCGGTGACGAATGATTTTAGACATTTCTAATACTTGAGGTCTTAACGCTTCGGCTTTTTGTTTTAGATCAAAGGCACATACAATTCCACACATAATTCTATATTTTTATTTTTAAATTTTATTTTGATAGGGCAAAGATGCGGTATTGGTTACAATTGAAAAACACAAATAGTCATTTCAATTACAAATTTCAATCATATTTGTATTTTTACATACAAAATGTAAAATTTAGAAGTAAAAATTAGCTCCAAACTTGAAAATTTTAATTTGGAACAAAAAAAAGGTTTAAAACTGAAAGTTTGATGTAATTCTTTGAATTAAATTATGAGATTTTAAAGAAACCTTAAAATATCTTCAATAACTAATTTAAATTATGTTTTAAGATTATCATATAGTTAGTAATTCACATTCGTTTGTCATTCCAAAGAATGAGGAATGACAAGATTAAGGAGAATACTTTTTGGTTAATTCAACTTTGTCAAAGTTTAAAACTTTGACAAAGTTCTTCGTAAACTTAAAACAGATTATTCAACGCTTTCAATTGTATAATGGGTTTTATTAATCTCAAACTGAAATCCAGCTTTATTTCCCATTAAATGATTTCCAAGCGGAGACTGCGGCGAAAGCGCAATAACATTAATTCCGTCAATTGTTATTTTAGGAAGTGCAACACTCACGTACAAATAGATTCCGTTTGCTTTTACTAAACTTCCTAAAACTATATTTTCAGTAGTTTTAAGCGGATCTATTTTGTCTAAAATTGCTTTTTGTTCAATCGCCTCTTTTAGTTTAGTAGTCAGCTTTTCTTGTTCAATATGCATCATCGACAAAGCAGTTTCGTGTTTATCTCCCGCAGAACCTTTGGCATCGTTTTTAGAATCTTCGGTTAAGTTCGTAATCATGTCTCTAAAAACATCCATTCGGTCTTGAACCATTTGTGTATAATGGGAATATATTTTTTCTTTAAAAGTCATTTTTTTGAGGTACTGTGGTTCTAAGGTACAAAGATGCAAAGGTTTTTCCTTTATTAAAAAAAACAGCCACGAATTCACGAATCTACTCCAAAAAATTCATGAGTTCATGGCTGAAAAAAAAAGGCACTTTTATATTATATATAATTTTTGTGCCTTGGTGTCTTTGTGGTTATGCTTTAAAAATCAAATTTATAATTTGCACCTCCTAAAACTTGGAATCCTTGTACAGGATAATTTAACCATTTTTCGTAAGCTTGATTTCCGATATTGTTTAGTTTTAGGAAAAATGTTAAACGTTCGTTGAACTTGTAACCTAAATGAGCATTTGCATCAAAATAACTTTTTAAAGTAATTGGCTCAGCATTTACTCCTAAAGAGGTATTCGTCTGCATATCTTTTCTTTCTCCTACGTAAAATACATTTAATCCTGCATACCATTGCTTAGTAATATTAACGTCTAAAGTCGAACTTAATTTCATTGTTGGTAAATTCCATGCTTCAACTGCGTTATCTGTATTATAACTATTGAATGTTCCATTGATTCCGAAAGTAACATTCTGCGAAAAATCGGCTTTTAATTCTCCGTAGAAACGGAAAGTTCTAATATCCTCATAAACTACCCCAAATGAATTTCCAAAAGCGTAATCTTCATTTGTAATTACTTCTGTGTAATCATTTGCTTTAAATAATGCTTTATCTTTTTCATTCATATAAGAACCTGTCAAGTTATAATTGACATTATTTGCCAGCTTTCCTTTCAAACCTGCAAAAACATTGTATTGTGTGCTAGACGGACGCATGTTTAAAGTTGGAGACAAAAATGGATTTTCATTCACAAAATCGGCGTAAGAATTCTGAGTTAAACCTCCATTTACTCCCGTGTAGAAAATCATTAGATCACCAACCAATTTATAAGAAGCATTTACTTTTGGATAAATGTAGAATTTGTTTCCGCTGTTTTCAGAATCTGCGCTGTAGAAAACTCCAGCTCCTAATTCTAATGTCCAGTCATTTTCATTAATTACAAAACTCGGTTCAATTCCAACATTAGTAAAACTGTATTTTAAAGCTTCTGTATTATCTTGTAAATAATTATTTTTAAAAGAACCGCTTACATGATCTACAATTACATTTGTTTTGATTGCCTGATCCATTACATCAACAGTAAACGTAGGTTTTACAAAAAATCTATTTTCTGATGAAGAATAGCTGTCTGAAAAATGAGTGAATTTTGCGGCAAGATTGCTAAAAATACTTTCTGTAAATTCAGCATTTCCTCCCAACCAAATTGTATTATAAGAATGATCTGGATTTATACTATTCACTAAATCATAACGCTGATCTGGAATTGTAAAACCAAAATCTGACGGAAGCCCGTACCAATTGTAAATCTGATTTTGATATCCTAAATCAACATTCCACGAATTATCTCTATTGTTTTGGCCGTAACCAACATTAATTGCGGTATCGTAAAATTCATCATTTAACTCGACATCTTTTATTCCGCCCTGCGAAGAATGATGACGGAACATTCCTGCCAGATAATCATTATTCCCTAAATCCTGATTTACGAATAATTCTGCGTTTAAAGTACTGTAATTTCCAAGTCCTAAAGTGGCATAATTATTAAACAATCTTTCTTTTTTAGCTTTTTCAACACCTTCTGCTTTTCCTTTAGACGGCGTAAAAGTCGAAGCAACAGGAACAGATAAAATACTATATTTAATAACTTCTTTCGGCTGATTACCGCTGTCGTCAAGCGAAGGAGTTTCTTTTACTTTAAAAGCATCAGAAATAGTCGGCGAATAAGGTTTTACTACGTTTACAGTCTCCGTTCCGATACTTTCATTTTTCTTCTGCGCATTCGAAAACTGAGCTGTAAATAACACTAACAAAATGATTATTTTATGTCGGCAGTTTAATTTCATATTTCTTTCTTTTTTAGAGAAAAGAATATAGAAGAAAGAACATAGACTTCTTCTTTTTCTAATTTCCTCTATATACTATTTTTTATTTCTTGATTTTATAAATCTATCTTCTTTACTCTTTATTCTATTATCTTAAAGCTAAGCTTCCCACTCTCCTTTAGCAATAAATTGAGCTTTTCCGCCAATGTTTATATCGAACTGGTCGTCAATTAATTTCCCTTTAAAATAAATTTGAGACGGACGCCCTATATAATCTCCTTGATAATTAATCAATTCAAATTCAGGCTTATGATACTTTAATAGAAAAGCCTGAAGACAAGTACTTGCACTTCCAGTTGCTGCATCTTCCACCAATTGGTTATATTCAACACACAGCATTCTGCTAAACAATTTTGAACCTTCTAAATAATAAAAATACAGACCTCTATGTGTTGTTTTACAATTCTTTTTCAGCCAATCATCTGTTTTATCTTTATCTAGAACTAAATTTTCCAGCGCTCTTTTACTGCTTAATCCAACCATTACAAAAGCACTTCCGGTTGTTACTTCTTGAATTGGAAATTGATTTTCAAAATCGTTTACTTGTAAATTGCTGAAAAGTGTAAAATCTTCTTTTGAAAAAATATCCCAAAATTTTGGCTGAGCTGCTTTTAACCAAATTAAATCTTCTGTTTGGTGAATCGGAATTTCTCCAATGGGAACTTTAAGCTTGATTTCGTTTGGCGAATTTTCGAATATTTTATTTATCAAAACCCATGAAGTTCCAACAATTGGATGTCCGGCAAATTGCATTTCATTAGCGGGAGTAAAAATTTTAATCTCAGCTTTGTTGTTTTCTCTGTCCAATTTGGTTACAAATGTGCTTTCTGCGAAATTAATTTCACGAGCAATTTGCTGCATTTGTTCAGAACTTAGATTCTCTGCGTCCATAAAAACTGCCAGCTGATTTCCAGCATATTTTTTATCGGCAAAAACATCAACTATATAAAAGGGTAAACTCATAACTTGTAAAATGTGTTTTGTGAGATGTAAAATGTAAAGACATTTATCGTTTCACTTCTAACTTATTTATTAATCGACGAATTTGTTTTAGATTCTTCTAATTTTATCGCGCTCAATTCTTTTTTAGCTTCTTCAACTACATCTGGATAATCGGTAAAATTATTTATTACGTTATCTAAAATGTAAGTTGCTTGATAACTGTCTTTTAATCCGTAGAAGTTTTTCGCCATCAACACCAAACCTTTTGCGCCATAATATTTATAAGCAGAATAGCTTTTTGCTAATTTTTGAACGGCAGTGTTTGAGGCATCAAATTTTCCTTCTTTTGTTTTAAAATAAGCATCGTAATACAACGCTTCTGCCGCTAATTCTCCTTTAGAAGTTGTCGCTAATTTTGCATAAGCTGTTTTTGCTTTATCCTCATTTCCAGTTTGTATTGCTGCTCTGGCAACTATAATTTGTGCATCTGCTTTTACACCTGCATCTGCTTTTGGATTTTCTAATACTTTCTCTGCAGAAACAACTGAATTATCATAATCTTTTTTATCATAATAACACTTCATTAAATTCGCTTGTGCAAAGTTTTTATTCTGAGGGAAATCTGCTTCACTTTCTAAACGCACTAAAACTGGAATTGCTTTATCGCAGTCTTTGGCTTTTAAATAAATTTGAGCTAATCTGTTTAATGCCTGTTCTGTAAATTCATTTCTTGGCTGATCAATTACAAATTGATAATTCGCAATAGATTTAGTTTCCGAACCTTCTGTGTAGTACAATTGTGCCAAATAGAAGTTAGCTTCAAGCGCATGCATTCCGTTCGGGAATTTACTCACATAACCAGCAAAACCAGTTATTGCATTTTTAGCATTGTTTTGGCTGTATTGTTTAAAAGCAGCATCGTATGTATCATTGTCTAAGTCAGCATCTGTCACGGCAACAAAATCAAGAGTGCGGACCCAAGTTGCGTATTCATCTACTTTTCCTGAATCAACATAAATTAATCTTGCTGTAGAAACTGCTTCTAAAGCCTCTGGAGTTTTTGGAAATTCTGCAGCAACTTTTTTGAACTTTGTTAAAGCCTGCTCATCACGATCAGAATTATAATAAATTAAACCTTGTTTTAAAATTGCTTTTGAAGTAAATGATCCGTTTTTAAATTCAGAAATCAATTGATCGTAAGCTTTTAAAGCCTGGTCATTTTTCTTTTCTGCAACATACGTATTTCCTAATTCGTACAAGGCATCGTCACGGTAAGATGATTTGTTGTACATCTTAACAAAATTGTTCAGTTCATCAATTTTTTTCGCATTATTTGACATGAATCCGTAAGAAAGTGCTTTTTGAAATTGAGCATAATCCGCATCCACACCTTTTGCTGCAATTGCTTTTCCATAAGCTTCATTTGCTGCACTGTATTTTGAAGTCACAAAACGGCAGTCTCCCAAACGTAAGTAAGAATCGTTTAAACGAACTTTATCTGAAGGAGAATTATCAATTTGCGCTTGAAAAGAATTAGCCGCCTGATCGTATTCTTTTAGTTTAAAATACGTATAACCAATATTATAATTGATGTTTTTATACTCATCTGTAGATTTTGCCGCTGCCATTCCTGCAAACTGTTTGTAAGTCAGCAAAGCATTTTGCATATCATCATTAAGATATTCTGTTTCTGCTTTCCAGAAAGTAGCACGGGCTGTAAATTCTGGAGTTTTTTGCTCACTTACAGCGCTTTTGAACATTTTGCCAGCTTCTTGATAATTGGACTCATTATACAACTCTAATCCGCGGTAAAACAATACTTTTTGGTACGCAGCTTTATTTTCTGCAGTTCTATTTTTCTCTAATAAAGTCAGCGCTTCTTTGTAGTTTTTAGAAGAAATGTAAGAATCAACCAATAATTTCTCTACTTCTGAGCGGCTTGAATTGTTTGGATATTTTTTCAAGAAATCAAGTAAAATTCCAGGAACAGCCTGATATGCATTTCCGATATCATAACTCAATTTAGCATAATTTAAAGCCGCATCTTCTTGAATCTGCGCATTGAAATCCATTTCAGAAGCATTTTTAAAAGCGTTTAAAGCTTCCTGTTTTTTACCTATATTTAAATAACTCAGCCCTAAATGGTAATAAGCATTTTGTGCGACGAAATCTCTTCCTTCAATAATTTTATTGAATTGAGAAATTGCTTTTTCGTAGTTTTTCTGCTCGTAATATGCGTAACCTAACTGATAAAAATCGGTATTATTCCACTTCCCTTTTTTACCTTCATATTTTTCTAAAAACGGAATCGCTTTGTCGTATTGTTTTAAATTGAAATAACTTTCTCCAATAATTTTATTCAATTCAGATTGTTCTAAGGCATTCGATTTAGCCATTGCGGTCTGCCCTAAATCAATTGCTTTTTGGAAATTTCCAAGTTTGAAATTCATATCAGCCTGATAATAGGAAAGCTTTTCTTTGTATTTTTCTTCGCCAGAAACTTCGTCAAAATATTTAGTCGCTTCTTTATAATCGTCGCCTTCATAAGCCATAAATCCTAAATAATATTTGGCTTGAGAACCGTATTCTTTAGAATTCACTACTTTATTAAAATAATTGGTGGCTTCTTTTTTCTTTTTTGCATTAAAATAGCTGTAACCTTTCATGAAATTAAACTTATCCGACTCAGTTTTACTCATGTAACTTTCGTCTACTTTGTCAAACCACTGCAGAGCTTTTGGATAATTTCCCTGATCGAAAAAATACTGCGCTGCTTCTATATATGCCTGATTTTGTTTGGTGCTCGTTGGATAATCGCTGACAAATTTTTCTACTAAAGCATCAGCATTTGCCTGATTGGTTCTTATCGCACAATTAGCAATGTAAAATGCGCAGTCTGACTCTACTTCCTCGGTCGTCGCATTGCTCTTTACGTGTTGAAAAATAAGTTGTGCCGAAGCATATTGTTTGTCATTATATAAAGCCAGTGCTTTGTCAAAATCCTTTAAATCGTAGGTATATATAGCTGATTTTTGTGCCGAAACTATGGTCGAAATAAGGATAATTTGGAATAAAAAGAACCAGGAAAGTTTACGCATTTTTGTAATATTTAGTATTCAAATGTATCATTTTATAACGTTTATAACGAAACGTTTTGAGGTTTTATTATGAACAAATTATTAAACGGCTGTGATTTTTTGCGTTACAAAACTTCAAAATATTGGTTCTCAAACTTTCTAAAAAACAAATAAATCAAAACCGTCTAAGCAATATAAGCATTAAAAACTTTACTTGGCATTTATTAAAATGAACTTATGGCACTGATGGTTTAATTTTTTAAACTTTTTCTTAAGAAATGATTGAAATTTATTTTGAATACAAGCGTTATCTTATTACTTTTACGATTCAAATCAATTTATTATGTCACAAACCGTACTATCTCTTAAAGAAGTCACTATATATCAAGAAGGAAGAAAAATTATCTCTCATATTAATTTAGACGTTAACCACGGTGAATTTATCTACATCATCGGAAAAACTGGCTCTGGAAAAAGTAGTTTCTTAAAAACTTTATACGCTGATTTACCATTAGTTGAAGGAGAAGGACATATCGTTGAATTTGATTTGGCAGGGATAAAAGAAAACGACATTCCATTCTTAAGACGTAAAATCGGAATTGTTTTTCAAGACTTTAAATTGCTTCCTGACCGTTCTATCAAAGACAATATGCTTTTTGTTTTAAGAGCAACCGGCTGGCACGAAAAAGATGCAATGCTGCACAAAATTGATGAAGTTTTGGATAAAGTTGGCATGAAAGATTTCGTGAACAAAATGCCGCATCAGCTTTCTGGAGGAGAACAACAGCGTGTTGCAATTGCAAGAGCACTTCTTAATGATCCAGAATTTATTTTGGCCGATGAGCCAACAGGAAATCTTGATCCGCAGACAAGTTCTGAAGTTTTAGAAGTATTAAAAGCAATTAATGCAACTGGAAAAACCATCATTATGGCAACACACGATTATGCTTTATTGATGAAATTCCCTTCTAAAACACTAAAATGTGAAGATGAAAGAATCTTCGAAGTGGTACAAAGAAGCGTGTAATGCTTTCGATTTTAATTCCGGTTTACAATTACAACATTTTTACTCTCGTAGAAACGCTGCGTAAACAAACTTTGGAATGTAATATTCCTTTTGAAATTATTTGTTTAGACGACGCTTCGCAGGATTTTATAATTGAAAACCAACGAATTAATCAATTTAACAACAGCTCTTTTTCTATTTTAGAAAAAAATATTGGCCGTAGTGCCATTCGAAATTTATTAGCACAAAAAGCAGTTTATGAA
Source organism: Flavobacterium sp. GSB-24 (assembly GCF_027924665.1). Lineage (NCBI taxonomy): Bacteria > Pseudomonadati > Bacteroidota > Flavobacteriia > Flavobacteriales > Flavobacteriaceae > Flavobacterium > Flavobacterium sp. GSB-24. The sequence continues at coordinate 2,450,413 of NZ_AP027043.1, read as the reverse complement.
AATTTGCTTTTTTTGGATGCTGATACATTTCCTGTTCATAATCAATTCATTTCTAATTATATTGAAGCAATAAAAAAGAATGAAAAAGTTGTTTTTGGAGGGATTTTATACGAAAATAAAAAACCTGCAAAAGAGCTGCTTTTACGATGGATATATGGCAGAAAAAGAGAAGCTTTAAGCTTAGCTGACAGAATTCAGAATCCATCTGATTTTGCATTGGTTTCTAATTTATTAATTAAAAAAGAAATCGTTGTTCGTTTTCCTTTTGATGAAAATCTGAAAAAATACGGTTATGAAGATTTACTTTTTTTCTCCGTTTTAAAATCCAATCTTATTGCGATTACACATATTGAAAATCCTGTTTTTCATTTAAATCTAGAATCCTCTGCCCTATTTTTAAGTAAAACAAAAACGGCATTACAAAATCTGGTATTTTTAGATGCTTCAAATAAAATTTCAAAAAAGGAAAGTAAAATTATTGCATCATTTGAATTTTTAAACAGATTAAAACTAATCTCTGTTTTTAATTTTGTTTTTAGAAAATTGGAAACCAAAATTGAGCGAAATCTAGTTTCAGAAAAACCGTCACTTTTTCTGTTTGACATCTATAAATTAGGCTGTTATTGCTTTTTAAAATCAAAATAAATGGCTTTTTTTTCTATCATAATTCCGCTTTACAACAAAGAAAATTTTATCGAAAACACGATACAAAGTGTCTTGAATCAAACTTTTCAGGATTTTGAAATTATTGTTGTAAATGACGGATCAACAGATAAAAGCGAAGAAAAATTATTGCAGTTTAATGATACTAGAATTAATTATTACAGCAAAAAAAAAGAAGGTGCTTCTGCCGCAAGAAATTACGGAATCGAGAAAGCAGCTGCCGATTTTATAACTTTTCTAGATGCAGACGATTTTTGGTATCCGACGTTTTTAGAAACGATGTTTAATCTCATTTCCAAGGTTCCAGATCAAAAAGTATTTTCTGCTGCAATTGAATTTGATACTTCAAAAAAAATAATTCCAGTACAATATTCGATTTCAAAATCTAATGGCGAATTTGAAATTGTAAACTACTTTCAAGCCAGTTTAAAAGAAACTGTTCTTTGTACTTCCTGCGCTGTTTTCCATAAAACTGTTTTCTCTGAAGCTGGAAATTTTGATACAAAAATTAAAAGCGGTCAAGACACCGATTTATGGATTAGAATTGGTCTTATTTATCCTGTAGTTTTTTCTTGGAAAATATTAGCCCGATACGTTTACGATCCTGAAAGTCTTTCGAAAAATAACAAACTGATTCACGAAAAAATGGATTTTTCTAAATATGAGAAAATAGAAAAAACCAATTTAGATTTGAAAAAGTTTCTCGATTTGAATCGGTTTTCATTGGCTGTAAAAAGTAAAATAGCTGGAGAAAAAGCACTTTTTACTAAATATTCTCAACCAATTGATATGAAGAATTTAGGTTTGAAAAAACAAATTTTATTGTTTCTTCCTTCTTTTGCTTTAGTTTTTTTAACCAAAGTAAAAACTTCATTAGCCAATTTAGGTTTAGGCTCATCTGTTTTTAAATAACTTGAATTTTTTATATTCTCGAATATAATCTTCTTCATTAAATTCCGCTGAAGAAAGAACCAAACAAACACTTCCTGAAGAAAAATTCTGAAGTTCTCTCCAAATTCCTGAAACAATAAGCAAACCAACATTTGGCTTATTAAGGGTAATGATTTCTTTATTCTTCCCGTCTTTTAAAATCACATCAAAACTGCCGCTTAAAGGAATCAAAAATTCCTGCTGCTCTATATGTGCATGTCCGCCTCTTTTGCTTCCGCTTGGGACATCGTATAAATAATACACTCTTTTGGAAACAAACGGAATCGTATTTCCTTCAACAACTGAAAGATTCCCTCTTCTGTCCTGAATTTTAGGAATTTCGATTAATTGAATATCTGAAATACTGGTCATTTTTGATTGGCTAGAAGATTTTTCCATTGTTCAGAAATATTTTTTAAAGACAAATGTTTAACGCTTTCTGAGGCGTTCTTTTTGCAAAAATGATACAATTCGTTGTCATCTGCAAACCGTTTTATGGCTTTGGATAAAGCTTTAATATTGTTGTTTTCAACCAATAAACCATTAAATTCATTCTGAATAATTTCTCGTGGCCCAGAATTACAATCAACAGCCACAACAGGCGTCCCTAAAGCTAATGATTCTATTATCGAAAGTGGAAACCCTTCGTAATGACTTGTCAGAATGGTAAATTTAGCTTTACGAACTTCATCAAATGGATTTTGTTTGAACGAAAATATTTTAACGTAATTATCTAAATCTAAACTTTCAATTTTTTGTTTTATGAAATTCAAATCATTTCCATTCCCTAAAAGATGTAATTCATATCCTTTCAAAAAAATTTGAGACATAGAAAAAGCTTCCAGCATTAGTGTAAAATTTTTTACTTTTTCATCAAATCGTCCAAAAAACAAAATCACTTTTTGAGTTTCAGAAACTTCTTTTCCGATTTCTTCATCAGCAATAAAAAAAGGATTGTAAATTGTAATGGTGTTTTTAAGCTTATAAAGCTCATTTACTTTTTCTTCAATTGCTTTTGAGACACAAATTAAAGCCTCAGTGTTTTTATAAATTATTCTCGACCAAAATACCGACGAAGGAAAATAATTTTTAAAATTATAACTGTGCACAACGTAATAGATTTTGGTGTTTCGATAAATTAATCTTGTAATTAATTCTCTCAGCAATACATTTCTAGTTCTGCTGTCTATGACAATTTCTATATTATTTTTGGTTAAATAGCGGCGTAGTAAAATTCCTTTTTTTAATTTTCTGAGGAAAGAAAAAGAGCCTAAGCTTTCTTTTTCCAAATTGTATAAAGTTCCTGCATATGAATAATCTACAACATCATTTACAACAAAAGAATGGACTTCAAACCCAGATTCTGCTAACATAAAAGTCAGTAAAGCTGCGAAACGTTCTGCTCCTCCTTTTCCTAAAGAATTTGAAACAATTGCAACTTTCTTTTTATTCATGTTTTTAACCAAAAAAGTAAATATATTTGTCAAATATACACATAAATGAAAGTTTTACTGGTAGGCGAATACAGTCATTTGCACAATTCATTGAAGGATGGTTTGCAAAAATTAGGACATGATGTTTTTATTATTGGTCAGAGCGACGGTTTTAAAAATTTTCCAGTCGACTTTCCTATTCAGAAAAAATGGGATTCTGGTTTTCTAAAAAAAGTAAAAATTGCAGTGTATAAACTTTCTGGATTCAATATTACCTCTTATTTAACGTATCGACAGTTTCTAAAATTCGAAAAACGATGTTCGGGTTTTGATGTCGTGCAGTTAATCAACGAAAACAGTTTTCATTGCACGTATTATTTCGAAAAGAAGATCATTTCGAGCCTTTTAAAAAACAATAAGAAATTGTTTTTACTGAGTTGTGGCTACGACTATTTAAATGTGAAATATTGTTTTGAAAATCCTGATTTTAAATCTGTAATTGCTCTCTATCAAAATCATACAATTGATCAAAAATCATTTGCTAATGTTTTGAAATTCCGCAAGAAAGAGTTCCTCAAACTACATCAATTTATCTACAAAAACTGCAACGGCATTATTGCTTCCGATCTAGATTATCATCTTCCATTAATAGGAAACAGTAAATATCTGGGAATAATTCCAAACCCCATTAATATTAACAAACTTCAATTTGAATCGTTAAATATTTCTAATAAAATCATCATTTTCCATGGCATCAACAATGATAATTATTTAAAAAAAGGAAATGATTATTTTGAAAAAGCTCTGGAAATAATTGAGAAAAAATACGGTTCAAAAGTTGAAATAATCACTGTTAGAAGTGTTCCTTATTCTCAATATATCGATTTGTATAATAGATCACATATTTTATTGGATCAAATTTATGGATATGATCAGGGCTACAATGCACTTGAAGCAATGGCAAAAGGAAAAGTCGTTTTTACCAACGCCGAAACTGAGTTTACGGAATATTACAATCTTACTGAAAAAGTGTGCATAAACGCTATTCCAAATGTAGATTACCTAGTAAATGAATTGTCTTTTTTAATTGAAAATCCTGAAGGAATTACGGCAATAGGAAAACGCGCTAGAGCTTTTATAGAAGAGCATCATAATTATGTGAATATTGCACAAAAATACGTGCAGAAATGGAACGAAAATTAAAACAAACTTTTTCTAAAATAGATCGCAAGGACTATCAAATAACTCAAATTTTGAAAAGCGTAAGCTATTACAACTCCTTCTATTTGAAATATTTGAATATAATAAACACTAGCCGTATACAGAATAAATAAAGAAAATAATTCTGTAAGTATAAAAGCCAAAGTCAATTTTTTGGCAAAAAACTGGTAGCCTAATATAAGCGAACAAACTTTAAAAATATCTCCGAGAAACTGCCAAAAAAACAAATCTGTTACAGGTAAAAATTCTTTACTAAAAAGCAGTTTAACCACAAAAAATCTAGCCAAATAAAGCACAATTAAACCCAAAACAAAAACAGGAAGAATGAACTTATAAAACTCCCAAAAAACACTTTTTGTTTCCTGATTAGTGGATGCTTTTGATTGTTTAGGCAAAAAATAAACGGTTAGAATAGTACTGATAAATAAAAGATAATAAGACGAAATTCTTGTTATGGTTTCCCAATATCCAGCTTGTTCAATTCCTAAATCATGAATAATATGATTTCTAATTGCTAAGAACACAAAAGGCCCTAGAACCGAAGAAACCAAAGCCATTAAGGAATACGAGGAAAGATTTTTTATGATTTTAAAGTCAAATAAATCAAGTTTTATAATTTGAAAAAAGTTAATTTCTTTTTGAACTAGATAAAAAGTAACGAAAAACAAAAGCGCGGGCGCAATTACAATAGCCATTAAAGCTCCAATCGTTTCGTATTGTAAAATCAAGAAGAGAGAAACCGCTAAACCCATGATGTTTCCGATGATATTGATCCATATTACCTTTTGAAATTTTCCTAAACCATTAATTAATGCAACAAAAAAAATTGAAACAGCATAAAAAGGCAAAGACAAAGCCAAAACTTTAAAAACTGGTAAATATTCGGTGTTATTTCCAAAAATTCTGGTATTCCAATATTGGACTGTAAAAAATAAAACAAAACCCAGAATAACGGCTATGAATGAGAGACTTATAAAAACAGTTGTAATTATTTTTTGAAGTTCAACTTTGTTTTTCTCATTTTCGGCGGTGTATTTTACGATGCCATTTTGAAATCCTAAAGTAGAAATATTTTCTAATGAAGTTAAAAAATTACGAAGATTTCCAACCAAGGCCATGCCGCTTGGCCCGACAAAAACGGCAAGTATTTTTGATGTAATTAATCCAATTCCGATTTTTAGAACAACGCTGAAACTGTTTAAAGAAGTTATCTTAAACAAACTTGTTTGACCTATTTTTTTATAGAAATTCAATTTAGAAGTGATTTAATTTTTTTTTAATACTAAATCATAATTTAATTAGATTTTTCGCCGATGTTACTTCTTCTTTTCTTAAAACATCCCAGAAATTATGTAAGACTGCTTTCCATTTTTTCTGAAACATAATTTCATTTGATCAATTTATTTTTTGATTAAAAAACAGTATCATTTTATACTAATTTTATAGAATTCCTGTCCATAAACAGAACACCCTAATTCTTCTTTTTGCTTCAAAAGCCCTTCATTATAACCTGATTCATTATCTTCATCAACAATACCCATATCGAAAAAGCACTTCCCATTTTGATTATACATCTGTATTAGATTAATGAATAAAAAATCGAGTGCTCTAAATTCTTCTCCTGTTTTTGAAGTTGCACCATACTGTGATTTAACGACATTTTTGGTTTCAAAAATCGTTATTCCGGCAATTATTTGATCATTTTTATATGCAGAAAACTGTTTGATATTTTCAGGAAATTTAGATTTTAAAAGTGTAATTTCTTCTTTAGAATGAACAGGTTTTACGCCAAATTTTTTTAGTAATCGTGGCGCTAAAATTTTTTCCCAAAAAGGATAAAAATTTTGTTCTTCAACAATATATAAATCATTTTTTTTTTCAATTCTTCTAAAGTGCTTTAATTTACTTTTCGAAATCTTTAAAGGCACAGACAAATTAACCGCCAGATTCATTTCCTTTCGTTCTAAAACAGCGCCTCTTTTGATTAGAAAAAACTCGATTTCTTTATTTCCTTCCGAAAAATAAAAATCTGGAATCGGTTTATAATAGAAAGTTTGTATTTTATTTTCTTTCAAAAAAAGTAAAATTTCGTCTAAAATCAATGATACTTTTTCCGCTTTCAGTTTAGATAAATACACCAAACCACCGTAAGTAAGTCCTTGATGAGAATAAACGGCATTTTCTCGTTTATTGGCTGGAAGAATGGCACGTAGTTTTTCTTCTTCAAAAATTAAAAGAGAGAAGTCTTCAAAACGATCGCGATGATATTCCATAAAGTCACGATGAAATAGAAACGTAGCATTTTTGGCCTGAGCAACAAAATCGTTCCAAATGGCAAAATCATTTTGATTGTATTTTTTTACGGTATATTTTGTCATCAATTATTTATGATCAAATGCTTTTAAATGCCATTTGTATTTTACTGCCAGCAGTCTAATTACAATAATTACAAGTGAAGTAACTAAATATAAAACATCGACGTTTAAATTTAGTGCTCTTAAACCAAAGAATACGAATCCGCCAAAAATACAGATTGTAGCATATATTTCTTCTCTAAAAACGTTCGGAATTTCGTTGCATAGAATATCTCTAATTACGCCTCCAAAACAAGCGGTCATTGTTCCTAAAGCAATACAAATTCCGGGATGAAGTCCAATCACAATTCCTTTTTCGAGACCAATTAAAGTAAAAACTCCCAAACCAATTGTATCAAACAAAAATAATGAAGTTCTGAGTCTATCGAATTTTTTTCTAAAAATAATGGCTAGAAAAAATCCTAAAATAATCACGTAGACATACTGCATATCGCGCATCCAGCCTACTGGAGTTCGTCCAATAAGAACATCACGGAGTGTTCCTCCTCCTACCGCGGTGACAAATGCAATGATAAAAACCCCAAACGGATCTAGTTTTTTATGCATTGCTGTTAAAGCGCCAGACATAGCAAACGCCATTGTCCCAATAATATCTAGTAAGTGAAACATTTTTTCTTAAGCTACAAAGATTTAAAGGTACAAAGGTGCAGAGATTTTTATAATTGTTTCTATTTTTTTAGTACTATTTTTATTTCAGGATTTATTCTCTTGATTGCTTCTAAAAATCTGTTTTTATCCTTTGGAGAAATTAAAAGCGTATCATATTTATTATATAAAATTTCTAATCGGTTAAAAGAAAGTGCAGGCGAACTTATAATATTAAAAGTCTCCGATATTGTTTTTATCTTCTTAACTTCAATTAAAAAATTAAAGAAATAGCCGCATTTTATTTTCAGTTTATCGCCTTCAATACTATACATCGTTGTTGAAAATGAATAGATGACATAACTAATTACAAAAATTATGAAAATAAAACCAATCCAATTTTGATCATACGCTAATCGTATTAGAATCAGCGTAAATAATATGCTTACCAGAATTACAAACCATAAATCAATTTTAGATTTGAATTTTTCCATCTATTATTCTATTATTTTTTAACGTAAATCGGACTTCTTTTTAGTAAATAAGTAACAGAATCCATCCAGCTGTCTTTTACTGCTAAAAGCGGTTTACGAGTTTGAGAATAAATTTTGGTCGTATTTCTATACATGTCAAAATAAACAGTATAGTAATAATAAACCTGTGTGTTTGCTGTAGTTGTAGAAATATCGTTTGTTTTTATTTTTTTGTTATTGTCGCTTACTTTTGCATTTCCGCTATTATAAGTAGTGGCTGTAGTACCAGAATTTATAGTGTAAGAAACTTTTGCAGCAACAATATTATCAACTCCCAATATTTTCTCAAGATCTTCAATTGGAGTTTCATCAATATTATTATGATCTATTCCAGCTTTATGAAGCAAACTATTTGTGGTTCTTAAGTCTTGAACTGTTAGCGGAAAAATATTTGATGATTTGTCCAGCAGTTTATTGTAAAGATCATTTTGAGCAAATTTAGCCATGTCTCCTGAGCTTTCCTGCGTATCTGAATTCACGTAAGGAACTGGCAGCACCGCAATTGTATTGGGTTTCATCTCTGATGCTGTAATTGTTGACGAACCTGAAGACGGCGAACTATTTACAGAACTTACATCAAAAGTTTGTGATCTTCCGCTGGCAAAATCAATTCTTGCAATCTGCGAAATGTCAAGCGAAATTACTAATGTTTCGCCTGGAAGTGAATATTCTACGGTTTTATCAGACATTTTTGAAATCGTACATTCAATAATCTGATAATCTCTTTTTATTATTTTATCCAATTTTTTTCCGCCTTGAGCGAAACTAAAAGCAACGGCAAATAACATTAATATAATGAGGAGTGGCTTTTTACTTTTCATGTTCAGAGTTTTTAATTAAAAATATCATAACTAAATAATCAGTTAAATATAAAAAATTAAAATCTAAAGATTCAAAATAATTCTAATTCCTTAAAGAAAATTTTTACATATGCTGTGTGTAGAAATTGTAGTCTTTTAAAATTACTCGGATAAAATCGCTGTTATTTCCAGATTGATTTTTAATTCCGGTTACACTTTCTATTTTTGCTACCAATTTATAAATGATTTCATGATCATTTTTGGCTTCGGCTTTTTGGTATGTTTCCTTGATGATTCGCATATCATTGTCTGAAAGTTTTATCACTAAAGGATAAGTGGGAACATACGAATCTCCTATTTCTTCTAAAATTGTGTGGCTAATATTAATTTTATTTTTTAACGTTATAACTGCCGTACCCGCAGCCATATCACCCAGGCGCTGAGATTTCTGACTGGTAATTACTGCAATCATTCCTGGTAAACCAAAAAGACTGAAAAAGTCTATTACTCTAAAAAACCATCTCACTAAATAATCGCCAAAACCAGCTTGATAACCGTCAATTTTTACCACTTTAATTTTTACTAATTTTTTGCCAAGTGATTGTCCTTCAAAAATACTTTCAAGAACTAAGGAGTAAACTATAATTGGTGAATACAAGATTAAATATACTGCGCCGCGAGACCAGCTGTCTAAACTAGCCATCAATCGATCTAACTGAAGCCAGTCAAATAAAACTACTGAAATTGCCGTAGAATAACAGATTATAATGAACAAGTCGATGAAAAAAGCACCTAATCTTTCGCCTACAGAAGCAGCAATAAAATTTATTTTGACATTTTGTGTCGTATTAATAGATAATTCTGACATATTTTATATTTTAGCCAACAATGAGAGAAATCGCCTTTATAAAACAAAACAAAGAAAAATGGCTCGAATTTGAGCTGGCAATTTTTGGTAAAGCTAAAAAAAATCCTGATGAATTAGCTAATTTATACATTCAAATGATGAATGATTTGTCGTACGCTCAAACGTATTATCCTAAAAGTAAAACGGTTGTCTACTTAAATCATCTTGCCTCTCAAATTTATCAGAAGATCTACAAAACCAAACGAACAGACAGAAATCAGATTATTGATTTTTTTAAAATTGATGTTCCGCTTTTGGTTTACGAGTACAAAAGGTATTTGCTTTATGCATTTGCTTTATTTTTTGTGACAGTTTCTATTGGAGTACTTTCTGCCCGTTACGATCAAGATTTTGTTCGTTTAATTTTAGGAGACGAATATGTCAATATGACGTTGGAGAATATCAAAAAAGGCAATCCAATGGCCGTATACGGTTCGGGAAGCAATTGGGGAAGTTTTATTGGCATTACTGTCAACAATCTTTTTGTTGGTGCTCGATGCTATTTTTACGGAATTTTTGCTGGTATCGGAACTTTTAATATTTTCCTTCAAAACTGTATTATGCTGGGTTCATTCCAGTATTTCTTTTATGAGCAAGGCGTTTTCTGGAAAAGCGTTCGAGGAATTTGGATTCATGGTTCTATGGAAATTTTTGCCATTGTGATAGAAACTACTGCTGGATTTATTTTAGGTGCCTCTATCCTATTTCCTAAAACCTTCTCGAGAATAAATTCATTTAAGATTGGATTTAAAAACAGTTTTAAAATATTTTTGAGTACTTTTCCATTCACGATAAGCGCTGGATTTTTAGAAGGTTTTATTACCAGATATTCTATCGATATGCCCAATTGGTTAAGCGTTTTTATTATTCTGGTTACGCTTGCGATTATCTCATTCTATTACTTGATTTATCCTTTTATTGTGCACAAAAAAATACATTCTTTAACCGCCAAAAATCTTTAAGACCAAGTAATGACAAGATTATTATTTATTTTATCTTTTCTTTTTTGCTGCGTTTCTAAGGCTCAGGATTCAATTGTTATACCTCAGGATCCACCAAAAATTGCTGGAATTCAATATACTGAAAAGGACATTCAAATTGATTCGAATTCTGTCGAAGCGAAACATTTTGAGAAAAATTTCAAAAAAAAATACACTGATCCAGAATTTATCTACGAATATAAAGCGCCAGAAAAAAGCTGGTGGGATCATTTTATGCATTGGCTGGCAGGAGTATTTGCCAGTCTTTTCAATTTCAAAAGCGTTAAAACCTCACTGACTTTTGTTGGTATTTTATTTCGGATTTTAGCCGTTTTAATAGTTATTGTATTGATTTACTTGATAGCAAGGAGTCTGACAAAACAAGATGGGAGATGGATTTTTGGAAAAAATGCCAATAAGAAAACAATCTTTTATTCTGATGCCGAAAAAAATATACATCTTTTAGATTTCGAAAAATTAATAAAAGAGAGTATCGAAGCTGGCGAAAGAAGAATTGCTGTACGATATTATTATCTGTGGCTTTTAAAAGTAATGGCGCAGCATAATTATATTGAATGGGATATCGAAAAAACAAATTCAGATTACTTATACGAGTTACAGCAGCCTGCCCACAAAGAAGAGTTTACCTATCTTTCTTATTTGTATAATTACATTTGGTACGGCGAATTTGAAATTGATGATGCAATATTCCAAAAAACTGAAAACAGATTTAAAAAAGCTTTAAAAACCTTCGGCAATGGATAAAAACATGAAAATCTACATTGCGATTCTGGTTTTAATATTAGGCATCGTATTATTAACAGACAAGGGACAGCAAAAACCAATTGACTGGACTCCTACTTATTCTGTCAATGATAAAATTCCGTTTGGATTATACATTTTTGATCATGAAGTTAACGGCTTTTTTAAGAAACAAAAAATCCAAAAAATTTCAACCGAAACGCCTTATGAGTATCTAGATTCTCAATATGATGAAAATGAAAATGTAGAGAATTATAAAATTAAAGGTACTTTCATCAATATTTCTGAAGCCAATAATATTGACGATCAATCTATGAAAGAGATTTTATATTTTGTTTCGCACGGAAATAAGGCTTTTTTAAGCATGAGGGCATTTCCAAAATTATTACTAGATTCTTTAAAAGTAGAATTAAAAACAGATTTTATGCCATCTGAAAATGTTTCAATCTGGATGGCTAATAAAAAGGTAAGTACAAAAAAATATACTTTTAATACTGGCTTAAGCGATTATTTTTCTAAAATAGATACTTTAAATACAAAAGTTCTTGGTTATCAGAACAGTAATAAAAATAAAAGACAAATTAATTTTATTGAAGTTCCTTACAAAAATGGATATGTCTATTTACACACACAGCCGGTAGCGTTTACGAATTATAATCTGCTCAAAAAAGATCATTACCTATATGCCGAAAATGTATTGTCTTACTTTACAAAAGGAAATATTTTTTGGTATACTAAAAGTTTCAATGATAAAAGAATTTCAAATTCTCCGATGCGCTATATTTTATCGCAGCCAGCTTTAAAATGGGCATGGTATTTAGCCTTAATTGGTATTTTGATTTTTATGATCTTTAATGCAAAACGTAAGCAGCGTATTGTGCCGATTATAAAACCGTTAGAGAATTTAACGGTGGATTTCACCAAAACCATCGGAAATTTATATTATCAGGAAGGAGATCATGCTAATATTATTGACAAAAAGATTATTTATTTCCTAGAGAAAATCAGAACCGATTATTTGATTGATACGTCAAAATTAGACGATGATTTTATCAAAAAACTGCATTATAAAACAGGCAAAGATGAAAAAGATATTCAAGAACTTGTCGATTTAATAAACGATCATAGAAAGAGTTATCACGGAAGTGTGGAAGAAGATTTAATCCGAATAAATACAGCAATAGAAAAGATTTTACATTAATTATTTTAGCCACAGATTATTAAGATTAATACAGATTAAAATCATTTCAATTCTTTAGTGGCAAGAAAAAACAAATAAAAAACAGACCAAATTATGGACGATATCAATACAACATCAAACGAAATCATAAATGAAAATGTGAATTTTGAAACCAGAATTAATTTAGGACCTCTTTTAGAGCACGTAAATACAATCAAAAAAGAGATTGAAACTGTAATTGTCGGGCAGCATAAAATGGTGGACCAGCTTTTGGTTGCAATTTTGTCAAACGGGCATGTTCTTTTGGAAGGTGTTCCTGGAGTTGCGAAAACTATCACAGCCAAATTATTATCAAAAACATTAAATATTGGTTTCAGCAGAATTCAATTTACGCCAGATTTAATGCCTTCTGATATTTTAGGAACTTCAATTTTTAATCTAAAAACTTCAGAATTTGAATTCAAAAAAGGACCAATTTTCTCTAATTTAATTTTAATTGATGAGATAAATCGTGCTCCTGCCAAAACACAAGCGGCGCTTTTTGAAGTTATGGAAGAACGTCAAATTACAATCGACGGATCTGGTTATCAATTAGAAACGCCGTTTTTGGTAATTGCAACCCAAAACCCAATCGAGCAAGAAGGAACTTATCGTCTTCCAGAAGCGCAATTAGACCGTTTTCTTTTCAAAATCACTATCGATTATCCAAAATTAAATGAAGAGATTTTGATCATTCAAAGAGAACATTCTTTACAAGATCATGGAAAACTAGATGCGATAAAAACAATTCTTTCTTCTGATGAAATCAAAGAATATCAAGGTTTGGTAAAACAAATTAGAGTAGAACAAAATTTACTGGAATACATTGCCAGAATCGTGGTTAATACACGCGAAAACGCCTTTTTATATTTAGGAGCTTCTCCTCGTGCTTCAATCGCTATTTTGAATGCTGCTAAAGGTTTTGCTGCCATTCGCGGACGTGATTTTGTTACGCCAGAAGATATTAAAGAAGCTGCCATTCCTGTTTTACAGCACCGTGTTATTGTAACGCCAGAACGTGAAATGGAAGGTATTACAAGTTCAGAAATTATTAAACAGATTATCGAAACTGTAGAAATTCCACGATAATTATTAATTATAAATTGTTAATGGTTAATGTTGGGATAAACTTGAAACCTGAAACTTGAAACTTGAAACTTGAAACTTGAAACATCGAACAAATGAAGTTCATAAAAAGTCTATATCTGAATAATTTCTTCTTCTATTTGCTTTTAGGCATAATAGGATTGTTTATTTGTGCTTTTATTTTTCCGAATCTTTATAATGCGGTTTGGCTTATTGTTTTGGGTTTGGTGACTTTTTTAGGTCTTGATATCCTGATTTTATATTTGGCAAGAACTGGACTTGAAGCAGAAAGAATTACGCCGGAAAAACTATCTAATGGAGATTTAAATCCCATTCGAATCAACTTGAAAAATCATTATAATTTTCCTGTTTCGGTTAAGATAATTGATGAAATTCCATTTCAGTTTCAAGTTCGTGATTTCAAGATTGTAAAATCGATCAAAGCATCAACGCAAAAAGAAATTAGTTATGAACTCCGCCCGACAGAACGCGGCGAATATCATTTTGGAGCTTTAAATATCTATGTATCTTCGCCTTTAAAACTAATTGCTAGAAGATTTGCTTTTGACAAAGACCAAATGGTTCCGACGTACCCATCTTATATTCAGTTAAGAAAATACGATTTAATTGCTTTTTCTAATAATCTTTTTCAATACGGAATTAAAAAAATCCGCCGAATTGGACACACAATGGAATTTGAACAGATTAAAGAATATGTACAAGGCGATGATTTAAGAACATTAAACTGGAAAGCTACTGCCAAAAGAAATTCTCTGATGGTCAATCAGTTTCAAGACGAAAAATCACAAACTGTTTATATGGCAATTGACAAAGGCCGTGTCATGCAAATGCCTTTTGACGGCTTAAGTTTATTAGATTATGCGATAAATTCGGCTTTAGTTTTATCCAATGTCATTCTGAAAAAACAAGATAAGGCAGGACTTTTTTCATTTTCTAAAAAGGTAGAAAACAGAGTTTTTGCTGAAAGAAGAGGTTCTCAAATGCAGAAAATCCTAGAAACTTTATACAATGTAAAGACTGATTTTTTCGAAAGCGATTACAGCCGATTATATGTTGATATTAAGAAAAATATCAATCAAAGAAGTTTAATAATTCTGTATACCAATTTTGAAACAATGGACGGATTGAATCGCCAATTACCTTATTTAAAAGGAATTGCTAAAAGTCATTTATTGGTTGTTGTGTTCTTCCAAAACACTGAATTGAATTCAATCATTAACAAAAAAACAGCCACGATTCAGGAAGTTTATGACAAAGTGATTGCAGAAAAATTTATGTTCGAAAAACGATTAATCGTAAACGAACTTAAAAAATACGGAATCCATTCGGTTTTGACACAGCCTGAGAATCTTACGCTTGACGCCATTAATAAATATTTGGAAATTAAGTCGAGAGGGATTTTGTAAATTTCTCTTCTATTAATTTAAAGTTACCTTACGTTATCCCGTAAAAACTAATTGATTAAATTACTTAGTTTTGAAAAAAATCAAAACGATTCAATGTAATTTCAATTAATAAAAAATGAAAAAAATCATCCCAATTCTGTTCATTTTATTAAGCTTTAAATCTCTGGCACAAAAAACAGAAAACATAATCATCATTACTACAGATGGTTTTAGATGGCAGGAAGTTTTTAAAGGACTTGACCCTGCGATTGCCAATGACAAAAAATTCAATCAGGGAGACAGCGCCTATATTTATAAAAGATATTCCAATCCCGATATCAAAGAAGCACGTAAAAAATTAATGCCTTTTTTCTGGTCCGAAATAGCTTCAAAAGGTCAAATTTATGGAAATCGAGATTTAGGAAACAAAGTTGATGTTGCCAATCCGTATTGGTTTAGTTATCCTGGCTACAGCGAAATTATGACCGGAAATGTTGACCTGAAAGTGAATTCAAACAGCTATAAAGCCAATCCTAATGTAAATGTATTAGAGTTCTTGAACCAGCAGTCTAAACTCAAAGGAAAAGTTGCGGCTTTTGGTGCTTGGGATGCTTTCGATAGAATTCTGAATGAAGAAAGAAGCGGGTTTACTGTCATTTCTGCCTTTGATAAAGTTGGCGGTAATAAACCTACATCGGCTCAAAAATTACTAAATGAAATGCGTGACAACTCTTATAAGCCTTTCCATCAGGATGAATGTCTCGATGTTTTTACGCATTATCAGGCAAAGGATGAACTTAAAACGAAAAAGCCAAAAGTATTGTACATCGCGTATGGCGAAACCGATGAATGGGCACATCATGCACAATATCGTTCGTATTTAGACGCTGCAAACCAAGTCGATAAATGGATCGAGGAAATCTGGAATTTTGTTCAAAACGATCCGCAATATAAAAACAAAACAACCTTATTTATAACAGTAGATCATGGACGAGGAGACAAAGTAAAAGCGCAATGGACCGATCACGGCTCGGATGTAGCAGGTGCATCTGAAATTTGGTTTGCTGTAATGGGACCCGAAATTGCTCCAAAAGGCGAAATCAAAACAGAATCGCAATTGTATCAAAAACAAGTCGCACAAACCATTGCCAAAATTATGGGTTACAGTTTTACAGCTCAACACCCTGTTGCCAAAGAAATTAAAGAAGTGTTTGAGAAATAATACTAAAAATCAATCAAGAATCAAATGTGTAATATCTGGGAAGAAATAGAATGGATTTTTGAATTTGACGGTTCATTAAGAGATATTTATGTCGAAAATGTGACTATTGAAGACTGGAAAATTTTAATAGATTTTTTAAATTTGAATCACCTCACTCAATATGGCGTAACAGGAGAAAATGAAATCAAAAATGAAATTGATAAAGAATATTTAATATTAATGATGAATGATGAAACGGATACAATGGAATGCAAAACCGTTTCTATAATTATTGACGATATTATAATAAATACTCATTTTTTCTCTGCAGATGAAATTGAATTTGACATTGATCCAAGAGAAATAAAATCTTTTGAAGATTACATTAAGGTTGTGAACTTTATGAATCAAATTAGTAAAATTTTGAACAAGCCTCTAATTCTAACTGGCGAAAATCAAAAAGATTTTCCACTTATTAAGGTAGATTTCTCCAAAAACCTAATCAAAACATTGACAAAAAAGGAAGCCATAAAATTGTGGAAATAAGCAGAAATATGCAAGATTTCAAAAACATGACTGGAATAAAAACCTTTACTGCTTTGTAACTCTGAACCTTTGCCTCTTTTAAAAAAAAACTCTGTACCTTTGCCACTCTGCAACTTTGAGCCTTAAAAAAAATGAAACAAATCACTTCAATTCAAAATCCGTTTATCAAATCTTTGGTTTTACTTCAAGAAAAAGCAAAAGCCAGAAAACAAACTGGAACATTTTTGATTGAAGGGCAACGTGAAATTTCATTGGCCATAAAAGGCGGTTACGAAATCGAAACGGTTTTGTTTTTACCCGAATTAGTTTCTGAAAGCGAAATCAATAAACTGATTCAAAATTCTTTTCAAATTATAGAAATTAATAAAGAGGTCTACCAAAAATTGGCGTATCGTGATACAACGGAAGGGATTTTAGCTGTTGCGAAAACCAAATCATTGAAATTATCAGATTTAAAATTATCTGACAATCCATTAATTTTAGTGGTAGAATCTTTAGAAAAACCAGGCAATATCGGTGCTGTTTTACGTACTGCAGATGCTGCCAATTTAGACGCTGTTTTAATTGCTAACCCAAAAAGCGATTTATACAATCCGAATATTGTGCGTTCTAGCGTTGGCTGTTTGTTTACCAATCAAATTGCATCAGGAACAACTTCTGAAATTATTGCTTTTTTAAAAGAAAAAAAGATTAATTTCTATAGCGCAACGCTACAAAATTCAACTTCTTATCATACTCAAGATTTTACTGCTCCAACCGCTTTGGTTGTTGGCACAGAAGCAACTGGTCTAACGCAGGAATGGCGAGAAGCTGCTACTCAAAATATTATTATTCCGATGCAGGGCGAAATTGACAGTATGAATGTTTCTGTAGCTGCCGCGATTTTAATTTTTGAAGCGAAGCGCCAGAGAGGATTCTGATTTTAGATTTTAGTCCCGAAGCCTTGGGATAGATTTTAGATTTTCTAAAAGTCGCTTCGCTCCTTTTTGGAATTTGGGATTTAAAAAATTTGGAATTTTACCCCTTCAAAAATCTACAATCTTTCCCGAAACTTCGGGACTAAAATCTACAACCGCAAAACCTTGTGTATATAGAAACTAATTCTTATTTTTAGTACTTGAACTATGCCGTTATGACAGAATTAGATATTGAAAAAGAAAATAAAGCTATTGCGCAGGAATACAAGGAATTACTTCGAATAAGTTACCAAACTTTAAGCCCAGCTGATAAAAAATTAATTCGGAAAGCTTTTGATGTTGCCGTTGATGCCCACAAAGAGCAGAGACGCAAATCGGGAGAAGCCTATATCTTTCATCCTATTGCAGTTGCAAAAATTGTTGCCTCAGAAATTGGTCTGGGAGCGACCTCTATCGCCGCGGCCTTATTACACGATGTTGTAGAAGATACTCCAATTACAGTTGAAGATATTGAGCGATTATTTAATCCGAAAGTAGCACAATTGGTTGAAGGTCTTACTAAGATTTCGTTAGTTCAAAAAAACTTAAATGCTTCAATGCAGGCTGAGAATTTCAGAAAAATGATTCTGACATTGAATGATGATGTCCGCGTAATTTTGATCAAATTGGCCGATCGTCTTCATAATATGCAGACAATGGATTCGATGGCGGAATATAAACAAACCAAAATCGCATCTGAAACTTTATATATTTATGCTCCTTTAGCCCACCGTTTGGGACTTTACAATATTAAAACTAAACTTGAAGATTTAGGTTTAAAATATACCGAACCAGCTGTTTACAATGATATTGTCAGTAAAATTCGTGAAACCAAGGAAGAACAAGATGCTTACATCAAAGATATTTCAGATGTTTTAAAGAAATCTCTAGACAATGAAGGTATTGATTATATCATCAAAGGCCGACCAAAATCTATTTATTCTATCCGTAGAAAAATGCGTGCTCAAAATGTAAGCTTTGATGAAGTTTACGACAAATTTGCACTTAGAATCGTTTATAAATCGGATGCCCACGATGAAAAATTTGTGGCATGGAAAATCTATTCAATCGTAACCGATCATTACAGACCAAGCCCGAGCCGTTTGCGTGATTGGATTTCGTCACCAAAATCTACTGGTTACGAAGCACTTCACATTACAGTAATGGGTCCAAAAGGACGCTGGGTTGAAGTTCAGGTTCGAAGCGAACGTATGGACGAAATTGCTGAGAAAGGATATGCTGCACATTATAAATATAAAAATGGAGCAACAGAAGAAAGTGGCTTAGATGTTTGGCTGAATCTTTTGAGAGAAGCACTAGAAAACCCTGAAACCAATGCAGTAGATTTTGTAGAAGATTTCAAAATGAATTTATATTCAAAAGAAATTTTCATTTTTACGCCAAAAGGAGAAATCAAATCACTGCCTAAAGGAGCGACTTCTTTGGATTTTGCTTTTAGCATTCACTCTGAAATCGGAATTAAGACTCGAGGAACGCGCGTAAACGGAAGATTAGTTCCTTTGAATTACGAACTTAAAAGTGGTGATCAGGTTGAAGTAATTACTTCTCCAAATCAGAAACCAACGGTAAACTGGCTGGAATACGTAACGACTTCTAGAGCAAAAAATAAGATCAAGAATGTTCTGAACGAGAACACTAAAAAGATCGCAGAAGAAGGAAAAGAGTTGCTTGTTAGAAAACTGAAACATTTAAAAATTACTTTTAATGAACAGGTTACAAACGAGTTAGTTAACTTTTTTAAACTCAAAACGAGCTTAGATTTATTTTATAGAGTCGGAATCGGCGCGATTGAAAATCAGCAGTTAAAAGATTATGCTGCGCAAAAAAGCAATTCGTTTATCAATTTCTTTAAAAATAAAATCAAAAGAAATAAAGATACGACTGCAGCTGAGGATATTCATAAACCAGTTATCAGCAGCAATTATGACATGCTGGTTTTTGGAACTGAACATGACAAACTCGATTACAAACTTTCACAATGCTGTAACCCTATTCCTGGTGATGATGTTTTTGGTTTTGTTACTATTAACGAAGGAATTAAAGTACATAAAAAAGATTGTCCAAATGCAATTGGAATGCAGTCTAATTATGCGTATCGAATCATGAGCGCCAAATGGATTGACTCTTCGCAAGAGGAATTCAAAGCGATTATCAATATTACGGGAATGGATGTTTTAGGACTTACCAACCAATTGACAAGAGTAATTTCGAACAATATGAGCGTAAATATCCAAAGTATTTCGCTGAGTACAGATGCAGGAATTTTTCACGGTCAGATTGCTGTAATTGTAAAAAATAACACCATTTTGAAGAAAATGATTAATGCAATTAAGAAAATTGACGGAGTTGATAAAGTTACCAGAGAATACAGAACCTAACTTTTTAACCTATCTATAAGGGTTTTATAACTAAACTTTAAACCCGAAACTTTTATTGATTAAAAATAAAAATTTATCTTTGCCGGATATGACACTCATTTCAACTGACAACACTAAAAATCAAGAAATTGTAAAAAACGTATTTACAATGTATCTTGAACAAAAAGGGCATCGCAAAACTCCTGAGCGTTATGCTATACTTCAGGAAATTTACGACAGCGAGGAACATTTTGACATAGAAAATCTTTATATCAAAATGAAAAACAAAAACTATCGTGTGAGTAGAGCTACTTTGTACAACACGATTGAGTTATTGTTAGACTGTGCTTTGGTTAGAAAACATCAATTTGGGCAAAATCAAGCTTACTACGAAAAATCATATTTCGACAAACAGCACGATCACATTATCATGACTGATTCTGGCGAAGTAATTGAATTTTGTGACCCAAGAATTCAAACCATCAAAAAAACAATCGAAGAAATATTTGATATCGAAATTACGAATCACTCACTTTATTTCTACGGAAACAAAAAAGAAAAACAATAATCCAGAAAGGAATTATTCAAAAAAATAAAAAAAAGAAAAATTAACTACATAATCAGTAGGACAACTTAGATTGTCCCAACGCAAATTAAAACAGAATGACCGTAGATTTATTACTAGGATTACAATGGGGAGATGAAGGTAAAGGAAAAATTGTTGACGTTCTTACCTCAAATTATGATATTATTGCACGTTTTCAAGGAGGACCAAATGCAGGACATACATTAGAATTTGACGGAATCAAACACGTACTTAGAACAATTCCTTCTGGAATTTTTCATAAAAATTCAGTAAATATCATCGGAAATGGTGTTGTAATTGACCCAGTAGTTTTTCAAAAAGAAATTGAAGGTTTAGAGAAATTCAATCTTGATATCAAAAGCAAATTGATCATTTCTAGAAAAGCGCATTTAATTTTACCAACACACCGTTTGCTTGACGCTGCTTCTGAAGCATCAAAAGGAAAGGCAAAAATTGGTTCTACACTTAAAGGTATTGGACCAACTTACATGGACAAAACTGGTAGAAATGGTTTGCGTGTTGGAGATATCGAATTAGAAGACTTCAAAGAGCGTTACAGAGCATTAGCAGACAAACACGAAGCTATGATTGCTTTTTACGACGTTAATATTCAATATAATTTAGCTGAATTAGAAAAAGAATTCTTCGAAGCTATTGAAGAGCTTAAAAAATTAGATTTTATTGATAGTGAAGAATACATGCACCAAGCTCAAAAAGCTGGTAAATCTATTCTTTGTGAAGGTGCTCAGGGATCTTTATTAGATGTTGATTTCGGAACTTATCCTTTCGTAACTTCATCAAACACTACTGCAGCTGGAGCTTGTACAGGTTTAGGAATTGCTCCTAACAAAATCAAAGAGGTTTACGGAATTTTCAAAGCTTACGTTACACGTGTAGGAAGCGGACCTTTCCCAACTGAACTTTTTGACGAAGTTGGTGCTACAATGGCAAGAGTGGGTAACGAATTTGGATCTGTAACAGGAAGACAAAGACGTTGCGGATGGTTAGATTTAGTAGCTTTAAAATATGCTGTACAAGTAAATGGAGTTACTCAATTAATGATGATGAAAGGTGATGTACTTTCTGGTTTTGAAACTTTAAAAGTTTGTACTGAATACAACTACAAAGGACAAAATATCTCTCACTTCCCTTACAACATTGAACCAGAAAATGTTACTCCAATTTACAAAGAGTTTAAAGGATGGAAGCAAGATTTAACAGGACTTACAACTTACGATCAATTACCTGTTGAGCTAAAAGAATATATTGAGTTTATTGAGAAAGAAATCGAAGTGCCAATCAAAATTGTATCGGTTGGACCTGATAGAAAACAAACAATAACAAAATAATACATTTAAAAACGCTCTGATAATCAGGGCGTTTTTTTTGAATAATATTGATATGAGAAAAAATCCAGAAATTGAGATTACCGAAACCAAGTTATTATCAGATAACTGGTATATATTAAATAAAGTTACTTTTAACTATAAAAAGGAAAACGAAAAAATAGAATCGCACATACGAGAAGTATATGACCGTGGCAATGGTGCTGGTATCTTATTATATAATTCTGCTAAAAAAACAGTTATACTAACCAGACAATTTCGTTTACCAACTTATCTTAACGGAAACAAAACCGGAATGATGATTGAGGTTTGCGCTGGACTTTTGGATAAAGATAATGCTGAACAAGCTATAATTCGTGAAACAGAAGAAGAAACAGGATATCGCTTAAAAAAAGTCCAAAAAGTGATCGAAACTTATATGTCACCTGGATCTGTAACTGAGATTTTATATCTTTTCGTTGGAGAATATGACGAAAGTATGAAAGTAAGTTCTGGAGGAGGATTAGATGCCGAACAGGAAAATATCGAAGTTTTAGAATATACTTTTGATGAAGCTTACAAAATGATTGAATCTGGAGAAATTACAGATGCTAAGACTATTTTGCTTTTACAACATGCTAAAATAAAAGGTTTGATTTAATTATAGGTTTCACTCAAATGTAAATCAAACAAACAATTCACAAAATTATGTAACCCTTTTCAGCTATCACATTTATAACTTTACAATCATAAAAATACAACCTATGAAAAAGTTATATTACACAGCAAACGCGTTACTTATTTTGATATTGACTTTAGCAGTTTCCTGCAAAAAAAGCGACACAATCAATTTAACAGAAAATAATAAAACTACTAAAAAAGCAATTGAGTATAAAAAACCCAAATCTGCTATTACATATAAAGTTGAAAACACTAAAGACTGGCTGAAAATTAATGAAGCTGACAGCAGTAAAATGGATATTGTATATGCACTAAACAGGACTGATAAAGCCAACTTTAAAAAGCTAGATTCTGTTGTAATTCCTAGAGATTTTACTGGCGATTTAGTATATTATCTTCCATTTCCATTGCATGTTTCAGCTTTACAGGAAGTTTCAAAGATTATTCTTTTTTCATATCCGACACAAACTTTTGCCGCTTACGAAAATGGCGAGTTAGTTTACACAGGGCCAACAAATATGGGAAGAAAAAAAGATCCTACGCCAACTGGACTATTTTTCACGAATTGGAAAGCAGAAAAAACTACCAGTACATTTAATGACGAATGGGATTTAAAATGGAATTTCAATATCGAAAATAAACTTGGAGTTGGTTTTCACCAATATGAACTGCCAGGTTATCCTGCCTCGCATTCTTGTTTAAGATTATTAGAGAAAGATGCTAAATACCTTTACAAATTTGCTGATGAATGGATTTTAAAAGACAAAGAAAATGTAAAAGTAAAAGGAACTCCAGTTGTAGTTTTTGGAAGCTATGATTTTGACGGGCCAAAACCTTGGCTAAAATTAGCCTCTGATCCCGAAGCTTTAAAAATATCAGAATCGGAAATTGAAACTCAGGTAAAACCATTTCTAAAAGAGATCCTAGAAAATCAAAATCTAAGAGAAGCCGAGCCAACAAAAACTATGTAAAATATATTTATTTAGTAAAAAAGTCAGCTGAAACGATTAAATATTGTTTCAGCTGACTTTTTTATGCCTTTCAAAATTACAAAGTATTCGGCTAAAGCCTTTCCCCTATTCTTTACAAAATCTCCAGCTAAAGCTGGAGCCTATTCAATTGATTATAGCCAATCGCACAAAACCTCAAACAAAATCATCAACCACGAACAAATCAACCTTTAATAATCAATAAACAATCATTACCATTATCCACTAACCACCAATAAAACCTCAGTCCCTCAGCACATTTGTCTCTCTGCACCTATAAAAATAATAAATAAGCGATCGTTCATTTATTATTTATTTATTTATATCTTTGCATCATAATTAATTTAGAATTATGAGGACAAGAGATATTAACAAAGAAGAAATTGTAAAACAGAAAGCAATAGAAATGATTGTTAAGCAAGGCGTTGAAGGTTTTGGAATGAACCGTTTAGCAAAAGAATGTGGGGTTTCTGTTGCTACGCTTTACATTTACTACTCTGATAAAGAAGATTTGATCCGGAAGATTGGAATTGAAATTGGCAGTAATCTTTTCAATAAAATGCTTAACGGGTTTTCTCCAGAAATGTCTTTTAAAGACGGATTGAGAAATCAATGGGAAAATCGGATTGACTTCCTGCTTAATTTTACTTTAGAAGCAACTTGTTTTGAACTCTTGAAACACTCTACTTACGGTGATGCAATTTTAGCAGAAATTAACGGCGAATTTAAACAAACTATGTCACAATTTATGCTTTCTTCAATTGAAAAAAAAGAACTTGTTCCCGTCACTTTTGAAGTTTTTTGGAGCATTGCTTACGGTTCACTTTATTCTCTTTTAGAACTTCATAGAGAGGGAAAATCGATGTCTGGAAAATCTTTTGTACTTAATGACGATCTAAAAAATGAAACTTTTAATTTGGTTTTAAAAGCACTGACACCTTAAAATTATCAAAATGCAATTTTAAATTTCAATATCATATTAAATTCAATTTTAATAAAATGAAAACTTCAATTATAGAAAATAAAAAAATAGCCATTATTGGTGGCGGTCCTGTTGGGCTTACAACTGCCCGAATTTTACAAATAAATGGTGCTAATGTTACGGTTTATGAAAGAGATATAAATGCTCAAGCTCGAACTTCGGGCGGAACGCTTGATATACATTCAAATTCTGGTCAGTCTGCAATTCAAAAAGCAGGCTTAATGGACGAATTTCTTAAATATGCCCGACCGACTGGCGAGAAAATGGCCGATATGGACGGAAATATAACATCTGACGAAATGCCAGATGAAACAAATGCTTTTTCACGCCCAGAAATTGACCGAAATGATCTCCGAAAAATAATGCTGGATAATCTTGAAGAAAATACAGTTGTCTGGAACAGTCAATTAATATTGAAAAAACTGAAAATCAATATTTTCTAGAATTCAAAAATGGAAAAACTGCAGTCGCTGATTTCGTAATTGTAGCAAACGGAGGAAGATCGAATGCTAGAAAATTTGTGAGCGACCACGAACCCCAGCTTTCGGGAACTTATATCATTCAAGGAGAAATCTCAAATCCAGATCAAGATTATCCAGAGTTTAAGCCTAAATATGGAAACGGAAATGTGATGGCAATGGGTGATCATAAAATGTTTTACACCCATACCATGCGAGATGGATCAGTACATTTCGGGGTTTCTTTTAAAGCCGATGAAAACTGGATTCTGAACAACGGAATTGATTTTGAAGATGATCAAGCTGTGATCTCATTTTTAAACGAAAAGTTTAAAAACTGGGGAGACGATTATAAAAAATTCTTTACTGCTTCTAGTGAATTTTCAGGTTTACCTTTAAGATTGTTTTCTCTAGAAGAACCTTGGAAACAACATTCTAACATTACTCTTGTCGGCGATGCAGCGCATTTAATGCCGCCGTTTGCAGGTGAAGGTGTAAACATGGGATTATTTGATGCTTTCCATTTAACCGAAAATTTAACTAATGGAAAATTTGAAACCATAGATGAAGCAATCGCTGATTACGAGAAAAAGATGTTTGGTTATGCTCTAGAAGCACAGCGTATGACGAAGAAAATGGAAGATTTACTGCATTCTGATATTGTTGCACAAGATATATTAGATAGCAGGTTTTAATGTTAAATTTCGTAGTTTAGTTAAAAAACAAAATGACTTCTTTAGAAAATAATAGAACTTGCAAAAAAGGGCACCATTATTCCAAAACTAGTGACTGCCCTACTTGTCCTATTTGCGAAGCGCAGAGAAAACCAAAATCAGGACTTTTATCTGTTCTATCAGCTCCCGCTCGAAGAGCTTTAGAACGTAAAAATATAAATACGGTCGAAGATTTATCTAAGTATAGTCAAGCAGAAATTTTATCTTGGCATGGAATTGGTCCAAGCAGCATTCCAAAATTATTAGAAGAATTAAAAAAGAATGGTCTTAGTTTTAAAGATTAACAACTAAAAAAGGCGTAAGAACTAAATCTTACGCCTTTTGCTTTTATATAAAAAACTAAAAATTATCTAGAATAATTTGGAGCTTCTTTTGTAATAGTTACGTTATGTGGGTGACTTTCAGTGATTCCGCTTGATGTGATTCTAACAAAACGTCCAGATTCTTGTAAAGTTGGAATATCTTTTGAACCACAGTATCCCATTCCAGCACGAAGACCTCCAATGAATTGAAGCATACTTTCGTTTAATTCACCTTTGTAAGGAACACGTCCAACAATTCCTTCTGGAACTAATTTTTTAACATCGTCTTCAACATCTTGGAAATAACGATCTTTAGAACCTGTCTGCATAGCTTCAACAGACCCCATTCCGCGGTAAGATTTGAATTTTCTTCCTTCGAAAATGATAGTTTCACCTGGAGATTCTTTTGTTCCTGCTAATAATGACCCTAACATTACACAGTCAGCACCGGCAGCGATTGCTTTAGGAATATCACCTGTATAACGAATTCCACCATCAGCAATAACTGGAACTCCAGTTCCTTTGATAGCTGCAGCAACTTCTAAAACTGCTGAGAATTGAGGAAAACCAACACCTGCAACGATACGAGTTGTACAGATAGAACCAGGCCCGATTCCAACTTTCACACCGTCAGCACCGTTTTCTACTAAATATTTAGCAGCTTCTGGTGTTGCGATGTTTCCAACAATAACATCTATTTGAGGGAATTTTGATTTTACTTCTTTTAATGTGTTTACCACACCTTCTGTATGTCCGTGCGCTGTATCGATAATGATTGCATCTACACCTGCATTTACCAAAGCTTCAGCTCTTTGAACTGCATCTCCAGTAACTCCAATAGCAGCAGCAACTCTTAAACGACCAAAAGAATCTTTGTTAGCGATTGGTTTTTGAGTCAGTTTTGTAATATCTCTAAACGTAATTAAACCAACTAATTCGTTTTTCTCGTTTACAACTGGTAATTTTTCGATTTTATGACCTTGTAAAACCACTTCTGCCTGCTCTAATGAAGTTCCTTCAGAAACAGTTACTAAGTTTTGGCTTGTCATAACCTCAGCGATTGGTCTTGCCCCGTTTTTCTCGAAACGTAAGTCACGATTGGTAACAATTCCTTTCAGGATTTTGTTTTCGTCAACGATTGGAATACCACCGATTCCGAATTCTTTCATAGCATTTTTAGCGTCAGCGATTGTAGAGTTCATTGGTAATGTTACCGGATCGATAATCATTCCTGCTTCAGCACGTTTTACTTTTCGAACTTTTCCTGCTTGTTGTTCGATAGTCATATTTTTATGTAAAACACCTATTCCGCCTTCTTGCGCCATAGCAATTGCCATTGCACTTTCTGT
Organism: Flavobacterium sp. GSB-24; assembly: GCF_027924665.1. Lineage (NCBI taxonomy): Bacteria > Pseudomonadati > Bacteroidota > Flavobacteriia > Flavobacteriales > Flavobacteriaceae > Flavobacterium > Flavobacterium sp. GSB-24. Next base: position 2,423,026 of record NZ_AP027043.1, on the reverse strand, counting down.
AACAGTATCCATAGCAGCAGATACAATCGGAACGTTTAATGTGATGTTTCTTGAGAATTTTGATTTGATACTCACTTCGCGGGGAAGCACATTCGAGTAGTTAGGTACTAATAATACATCGTCGTAAGTTAAACCTTCGCCGATAATCTTGGAGTTGTGTGCTATCATGTTGCAATTTCTAGTTGAATTGCGTGCAAATATAGTGAATAAATTGGAAACTTGAATACTAACTTATTCATAAATTTAACTTTACAAGAATAGTTTTACAAATTTTCAATTTGAAATATTCAATTCTTTTAAATTTCAAATTCCAATCTTTTTGAATCCCAAATCCCAATCTAATTGGAATTTGGAATTTAAAAAATTGAAAGTTTTTTGAATTAATCCTCTCGATCTTGGAATACAAAATTGATTCCGATCTGAAATGCCGCGCTTCTAGCTTTGGACAAATCTTTGTATTCGAGAATATTATTTACCAAAGCATAAAGATTGACTGAACCAATTGTTCCTGCGAGCCCGAGTCCAATATTTTTGTTTGAAAATGTGTCAAAAGTATAAGTGGCCTTTACATCTAGTTTTCTAAAAATATTTCTTCTATAAAAAGCGGTCAAAGCAACTAAAGGTTCGCGTGGTGTTGTCATGGCAAAAAACTGCGCTCCTACTGCATTTTTATAATATTTTTCGACTTGCCCTCTGCAATTACATTCGTCATCTGGACGCGCTTCTCCAAATGAATATTGAATAGAGGAATAAAATTTTGTAGGACGCCAAGTTGTATATTTATTGTAAAGTGTCTCCTCTGGTATAGCTTCTTCAAATTCGTCAAAAACATTTTCTGGATTATCAGTACCCATAAAATCGGGATTTACACCATCGTATTGATACGTTCCCTTGTAGGTGCGTGTTTCAATATCTTTTGTCTGCCTTATAAAACCTAGATCGACTATACTTGCTGCAAGCTGTAAATTTTCTTTTATATAATAGGTAATTCCAGCATCTAATCCGAGTCCTAAACTTCCATTAAAGAAGGTATTATGCGCAATGTCTTTGGCTACATTTCCTTCGTATTCATCTTTTGTGAATTTAGAAATTCCAGAAGTTTTTAATTCTAAATTTGAAGAAATGATTTGATTGTACAAATTTGGAGTTCCAGCATTCTGTCCTGTATAGATATAACCGGAATTTTTAGTTGAAGTAGCATTTGCACCACTTGAATAGATTTTGGCTCGTCCTCCATAAACAAATTTGTCACTTACTTTTTTATGATATCCGACATGAAATACAGAAAGCACCTCAGCTTTAGCACTTATATCTCCCAGATTGAATGATTTCCCGATATAATCTCTATTTCCGTTTAACGCCAATAAAGCCGGGTCTTTTGGAACATACATGAAAAAATCAAATTCCTGATACAATCCGAACGAAACATACGATCGGCTTTCTCTGCCTCCAACTCTAAAGCCACCAGAGAATATTTCTAACTGTTGATTGGTTACTACTTTATCATTACTAGACGATCTATTAATTACGTCTCGAACTTTTTGATTAAAATCTACTCCATTATCAGCAAATAAATCATACGCCGAAAAGCTGTTTGAACCTACATTGGCAGAAACTCCAGATAGAACTGGGAAACCAAAATAGTATTTATAAGATACATCGGCTCCAGGATTTACAAGAGACGATTGCGGAATAGAAGTGAAATTATACAACAGTTCTTTATTTTGACAAAAACAAGAAAGCTGAAAAACGATGCAGAAAATCAGATATATTTTTCTCATTCGATCACTAAATAAGCTGTTGCACTTGATCTCAATTTTAAATTTCCTAAACTTTCATTATTTAATGGCGGCCCAGCGGCGATTATAACTACAAAACCAATTTTGGTCGTTTGTTTTAAAAGATTTAATCGCTCGTTTTCAAACACTTCTGTCGGATATTTTATAACATTCGTCGTTCCTTGATAAGCCGGAACGGTATAAGATATGGTTTGCAATATTTGATTATCATCGTTCATCAACAGCAGATTCACAATAAAAGTTCTATCAATATTATTCTCAATTTCGAAATTAAATTCTGCTTTCTTCAAACGGTTGGTAAAAAAACTGTCTTTAAAAACGTCAAAGCTTCTTGTATCAAAAGCAATGTGAGTTCCCCCATCATCTATAAGCTGATTAGCAGGAATATCAAAATAAGCAAGGTTTGCTACAAAGACGGGCTCTAACTTTAAATCTTTTACCTGATCGAAATCTAAATCACTTGAACAGGAAAAAAATAAAAAAGCCAAAAGTATTATGCTTGAAATTTTGCGCGAAGAATTCGATTTCATAACAAAAATTATATGAATAATAAATGTAACGCTTAATGTTTACATTCATTATCTAAGGTAAGAAAAATAACTATTTTTTAATGAAACTTTCCGAACAATTTTGAAGCTTCATTATAAGCGCTTTCAAAACTTAGAGCGTTTAAGCCTGTAGTTTTTTTATTAGCAGTGAAGTAAGAAATTAGTTTTTCTGTCGGCATATTTCCGGTTAATTTATCGGTTGCCATAGGACAGCCTCCAAAACCTTGTATTGCACCATCAAAACGAGTACAGCCTGCTTTTGCGGCAGCATCGATTTTCTCGAACCAGCTGTCAGGTGTGGTGTGCAGGTGAGCGCCAAATTCTACTTGAGGATATTTAGGAATTAAATGCGAAAACAAATACGTAATAACGTCTGGGGTAGAACTTCCAACAGTATCTGAAAGTGATAAAATTTTCACTCCCATTCCAACAAGTTTTTCCGTCCATTCTCCCACAATTTCAACATTCCAAGGGTCTCCGTAAGGATTTCCAAAACCCATTGAAAGATAGGTGACTACTTCTTTATTTTTCTTAGAAGCAACTTCTAAAATTTCTTCAAGCGTAACTAAAGATTCTGTAATCGTTTTATGTGTATTACGCATCTGGAAATTCTCGGAAATAGAAAACGGAAATCCTAAATATTGAATCTGCTCATATTCTGATGCTTTAACTGCTCCTTGAGTATTGGCAATTATAGAAAGTAGTTTACTTGAAGTTTGAGACAAATCAAGCTGTGCTAAAACCTCAGCAGTATCCTGCATTTGCGGAATAGCTTTTGGAGAAACAAAACTTCCAAAATCAATAGTATCAAAGCCTACTCTAAGCAAAGCTTGTATGTAGGAAACTTTATTTTTGGTCGGAATAAAATCCCTAATGCCTTGCATGGCATCTCTAGGGCATTCAATAATTTTTATTTCTTTATTCAAAGCTTACTCATTTGTAAAAGGCTAAGTTAGTTTCTTTTTTAAATAAATAAAAGATAATTTTAGATAATGCAGTTATTACCTAATATCGTAATAGAAAGAATTATTACCTAAAAATGTAATAATTTTAAATATTACCAAAAAGCGTAATAATTAATTTTATTACTTATATTTGTAATACAAAGTTTATTATTTTTTAATTATATTTGATTATGACTAGCGTAATTACAGGCGATATAATTGGCTCAAGACAGCAGAAATCAGATCATTGGGTAGATGATTTAAAAAACATCTTAGCTCCATTTGGATCAACACCCAATAAATGGGAGGTTTACCGCGGAGATGAATTTCAAATTGAGATTCCAAATCCAGAAGATGCTTTATTAGCTGCCATTTTGGTAAAAGCGCATTTACGAGCTATAAAATCAGATGCGAGAATGAGTATTGGCTTTGGAGATAAAACTCATAATGCCAAAAGAATATCCGAAAGTAATGGTTCTGCCTTTATACATTCCGGAGAACTTTTTGAGACTTTAAAAAAACAGAAAGTTACATTAGCGCTTCGAACGGGAGATAATAGTTTTGACGAAAAACTAAATTTAATGCTGCAGTTAGCCTTAACTTTTATGGACAGCTGGCTGGTACAATCGGCAGAATTTGTGGCTGCTGCTATAGAAAATCCTACTTTGTCTCAAGAAGAATTAGGACAAAAACTAGGCATAAACCAAGCTGCGGTAAGCCGAAGACAAAAACGCGCTCAGTTTGATTTGGTTATGAATTTAGATCGTTATTTTAGAAAAGAAATAAAACAACTTACAGCCTCATGATTTTATTTATAAAACTGCTTTTAGCTCATTTACTCGGAGATTTTATCTGGCAGCCTAATTCTTGGGTAGCCGATAAAGAAATTAAAAAACATAAAAGTATTTACTTGTATGTTCATATTTTACTTCATGGAGTTTTAGCTGCGATTGTAGCTGGACAAGTCAGTTTTATACCTTACGCAGTTTTAATTGCCGTTACCCACGGTATAATTGATTTAATTAAACTCAATTTTCAAAAAGCAAAAACAAAGCGAACTTGGTTTGTTGCAGACCAAATTGCACACATTATTATATTAATTGCCGTTGTAATGCTTTACGAAAATAATGACATTATCGACTTTTGGGTTATGAATGAATTCTGGATTTTAATCACCGGAATTTTACTGGTAACCAAGCCCGCTTCTATTTTCATAAAAACCATTATTTCAATTTGGAGTCCAGAAAGTCAAAACAGCCATCAAGACAATTCTCTAGCCAGTGCAGGAAATTACATTGGTATATTAGAACGTTTATTTATACTTTGTTTTATCCTAACTGCTCATTTTGAAGCAATAGGGTTTTTATTGGCTGCAAAATCTATCTTTCGATTTGGAGATTTAAAAGAAGCCAAAGACCGCAAGCTCACCGAATACGTGATGATTGGTACTTTAATTAGTTTCGGAATCGCGATAATAGTCGGATTAATTCTTCAGGGGCTTCTTTTACAACTGCCCTAAAACTTTTTTATTGATTGCTTTAATCAGCGCTGGACCTTCATAAATAAAACCTGTATACAATTGCACTAAACTTGCTCCTGCATTTAGTTTTTCGATCGCATCATCTGCAGAATGAATGCCGCCCACTCCAATAATTGGGAATGCTTTATTGCTTTTTTCAGAAAGAAAACGAATTACTTCTGTAGAGCGTTTTGTCAATGGTTTTCCAGACAAACCTCCCATTTCTGACTGATTTTCAGATTGTAAACCGTCTCTTGAAATTGTAGTATTGGTTGCAATTACTCCTGCAATCTGCGTAGTTTTTACAATATCTATGATATCTAATAACTGCTCATCTGTAAGATCTGGAGCAATTTTTAATAAAATTGGTTTTACTTTCTGCGTACTTGTTTTTTGCTTTTCAATGTTTCTGTTTTGCAAAGTCTGCAGCAAAGCAGTTAAAGGTTCTTTGTCTTGTAAAGCTCTTAAATTTGGTGTATTTGGCGAACTTACATTGACTACAAAATAATCTACATGATCGAACAAAGCATCAAAACAAATGATATAATCGTTTACTGCATTTTCGTTTGGAGTCACTTTATTTTTTCCAATATTTCCTCCAATCAAAACTCCAGAATTTTTCTTCAAACGTTCTACAGCTTCCAAAACGCCGCCATTATTAAAACCCATTCGGTTAATAATTGCTTGATCTTCTTTTAAACGAAACAAACGTTTTTTTGGATTTCCTTCCTGACCAACCGGTGTTACGGTTCCAATTTCAATAAAACCAAAACCAAAATCAGAAAGCTCTTTGTACAACTTTGCATCTTTGTCAAATCCTGCTGCAAGTCCAACGGGATTTTTGAATTTAATTCCGAAAACTTCTCTTTCTAATCGAGAATCTTTTACTTCATAAATTGATCTTATAATTGACGAAACTCCTGGGATTTTTGAAATGAATTTAACAAATGAAAAAGTAAAGTAATGCACTTCTTCAGGATCAAACCAGAAAAGTATCGGACGAATTATCAATTTATACATGAGTGTGTTGTTGTTATTTTGGGTGCAAATTTAAATATTATAGTTTAAAAAGGTGCTTTTTTACAAAAACAAATAATTTCAATTTTGTTTCATTCTTCAAAACATAATTAAAAACATATAGTCAAAAATTCAATTTTTAAGGTTGCAAGTTATAATATGAAACAACTTCCGGCACTTAAACTACCTGCTCCGGATTTTTTATTAATTAATTTTGAAGCAATTAAGAATCTTTTATACAAATCAATCCAACTATATGTATAAAGAAAACCCAACAAATCGAAACCCTATCATTCTGTTATTAATTCTCATACTATTAATTGGTTTTAAAGGCTTTTCACAGCATGAAAAAGACACTACAAAACTGATGAACATTCGTTATGGTGACAAAGGAATTGAATTACAAACACGAGATAATAAATTTCTATTTCAATTACAAAGCAGATTTCAGTTTCGTTTTTCTACTCCTTACGATGCAGATCCAGTTACTTACGATGATTATGCTCAAGATGCACAAACGGTTTTTAAAATAAATCGTGCCAGATTAAAAGTCGGCGGCCACGCTTTTGAACCGTGGTTAAAATATTATTGGGAATACGAACTAAGCCAGTCCAATTTACTTGACTTTAGAATTATGATTGAAAAATGGGAGTGGCTGAGTTTTAAAGTCGGGCAATGGAAAACAGAATTTACCCGCGAACGTTTCATTAGCAGCGGCGAACAGCAAATGGCCGAGCGGTCTTTAATTAATCGTCCGTTTACAGTAGACAGACAATTGGGACTCGAAGTTTACGGACATTTGAAAGGCAGCGGCATAGCTGACTTTAATTACTGGGCGGCTGCGCTGACAGGAACTGGACGAGGAAGTTCGGTAAATGATGACAGCCATTTAATGTATTTTGGAAGAGCGCAATGGAATTTCTTGGGTCGATTTTTGGATTTTGAAGGCTGTGATTTAGAATTTCACGAAAAACTTACACCAATTATTGCTTTTTCAGCCATAACAAATAGAAGTCCATACACTCGTTTTTCTCAAGCTGGCGGAGGTTCCTTAGAAGGATACGAAAATGGTTTGCCAGGTCAGTATAGAGTTAATCAATGGAATGTAGAAACGGCTTTTATGTACCGTGGTTTTTCTTGGCAGAGCGAATGGCATACCAAAGAAATTATTGATAAATTAAACAATAATGAAACAACAACGCTAAAAGGATATTATGTTCAGGCTGGATATTTCTTTCATAATGTTTTCGATTGGTGGCCAAAACATTTGGAAATGGCAGGAAGACATACTGCTTACAGACCAGATAATTCAATAAGACAAAATAGACAAGATGAGTCGACATTGGCTTTTAATTGGTTTTTTAAAGGCCATAAAAATAAACTAACTTCTGAAGTAAGTTATTTTAGTTTTCAGGACAAAACTTTACCACTTGAACAAGGCTGGCGATTTCGCATACAATGGGATATTTCATTGTAAGAATATTCATTTCCAAAAATTAAAAATACTTGCTCAAATCTTACATACAAATTCTTTTTTTTAATAACTTTATCTAACTTAAAATACTGAAAATGAAAAATATAAATAAAAAAATACATAAAGTTGTACTAACATGTCTAGCTGCATCGTTTTTTTTGATTTCTATTGACAGCATAGCACAGCGCCGAGTTGGAGGAAATGGCGGAGGAGTTCACAGACCGAGTGGAGGAACTCAAACAAGGCCTGCGGCAACAAGACCCGCAAACCAATCCCGACCAGCTGTAAACAGACCTTCTACAAACAAACCAGCAGTAACTAGACCTGGATCTAATGGCTCTGGAACTAAAGTAACCAGACCTACAAATAGTTCGAACACTAGTATTAACAACAGAAACAATACAACAAACCGTAATTCTAATAACACCATAAATTCAGGCAATAGAAATACAAACATAAGCGGCAATACAAGAAATGTTGACCGAAGCAGAGATATTACCATAAACAATAATAGAAATACTGTCGTGAGAAGAAATACTGTTGTGTATGCACGTCCTCCGTATGTATATGGCGGTTATAGATATCATGCTTACAATCCATATTATTTTCATCCTTACAGACCTTATTACTATGGACCAACATGGCATCCTTGGGGATTTTTTGTAGCAACTTTAGCGGTTACAGCAATAGTAGTAAGCGTCGAAAGTTCACAATATCATTATGATCAGGGAGTTTGGTATGCACCTTCTAACGGAGGTTATACGGCTGTTCCAGCTCCAGTTGGAGGAACCGTTAATAATATTCCAAGTGGCGCACAAACTGTTAATACAGGAACAGTAAATAATTATTACTATGGAGGAACTTATTATGAAAAAGACGGCAATACTTATAAGGTTGTGCCTCCAACAGCAGGAACAATAGTTGATAATTTACCAGAAGGCGGCGAAGAAGTTACGATTGGAGATGTAAAATATGTAAAATTTGGAGAAACTTATTATCAACCCGTTCAAGTTGACGGCAAAGAAAAATATGAAGTAGTTCTTGTTGAAAAAGACAAATAATTTATTAATCCTATATAATTACTATAGTATTAATAATTATTTTTATAATTTTATCCCATCAATTTGACAACCAATTCAGATCAAAATCAATTACCATGAAAAATAAAACCTTTTGGATTTTTGCTGTCCTGACAATTTCTATTATTTCTCTTGCTTACGGTTATAGCAAATTAATGGTGCCTAAAAAAGAAATAGCTGAAACTGCAGAATGTCATGAAATTCCAAACACTTCAGCACCCTCAGTATTTAAGCCAACTATCGAAAATAAAGATAAACCTGCAGGAAAAGCTTCAGAAGGTATGGTTTGGATTCCAGGCGGAGAATTCTCAATGGGAAGCAATGTCGAAGATGAAAGTTTATGTAGTATCAAAGGTGTAACGAAAGATGCAGCTCCTATTCACCGCGTATATATTGATGGATATTATATGGATAAAACCGAAGTTACCAATGAAGAGTTCGAAAAATTTGTAAAAGCAACTGGTTATGTTACGGTTGCAGAGCAAAAACCAACCAAAGAAGAATTTCCTGGTGCGAATGAAAACGATCTTGTAACGGGTTCGGTTGTCTTTACACCTACTCCATCTGCTGTTAATTTAAACAATTTCCTGCAATGGTGGCGTTATGAGCCAGGTGCCGACTGGAGACATCCTGATGGTCCTCAAAGTACAATTAAAGGCAAAGAAAAATATCCTGTGGTACATGTAGTATACGAAGATGCAGCAGCTTATGCAAAATGGGCTGGAAAAAGACTTCCGACAGAAGCAGAATGGGAATTTGCTGCTAGAGGTGGTAAAACAGGAAATCTATATGCTTGGGGAAATGATTTAAAACCGAAAGGGAAATTTCAAGCCAATATTTATCAGGGACATTTCCCAATTAAAGACGGCGATACTGGCGAAGACGGATTTAAAGGAATTGCTCCTACAGCTCAATATGCACCAAATGCTTATGGCTTATATGATATGGCAGGAAATGTATGGGAATGGGTAAATGACTGGTATAGTGTTGACTATTACAAATCATTGGCCGATAGTGGCAAAACAGTAAAAAATCCGCAAGGGCCTGATGCTTATAATGATCCAAATGATCCGACAGAAGTTAAACGAGTACATAGAGGCGGTTCTTTTTTATGTACCGACCAATATTGCACGCGATACATGGTTGGAACGAGAGGAAAAGGCGAAATAAGATCTGCGGCAAATCATGTGGGTTTTAGATGCGTCAAAAGCAAATAATCGTAAAAAAACAAATGAAAGGGATTCTGCACAGAATCCCTTTTTTTATTAATTCAGATATGGAAAGCTAAATTATGCAGGAGAAAAATTTTCTATATTTGCTAAAAAATCAAAGAAATGCAACATATCATAGATCGTTTTATTAGTTATATAACAATTGATACAGAATCAGATCCAAATTCGCAAACAACGCCAAGTACTGAAAAGCAGTGGAATTTGGCCAATAAATTAGTTGAAGAACTAAAAACAATCGGACTTGAAGATGTAACTATTGATGATAAAGCGTATATCATGGCAACGCTGCCAAGCAACGTAGATCACGAAGTTCCAACAATAGGTTTTGTTTCTCACTTTGATACTTCGCCAGATTTTAGCGGTGCCAATGTGAAACCTCAAATCGTAGAAAATTACGATGGAAAAGATATTGTTTTGAATGCAGAAAAAAATATTGTTTTATCTCCAAATTATTTCAAAGACTTACTGCAATATAAAGGACAAACCATTATTACAACTGACGGAACAACACTTCTTGGTGCCGATGACAAAGCGGGAATTACAGAAATTGTTTCGGCAATGGAATATCTAATTCAGCATCCAGAAATTAAACATGGAAAAATTAGAATTGGTTTTACTCCAGATGAAGAAATTGGACGTGGTGCGCATCATTTTGATGTAGAAAAATTTGGAGCGCAATGGGCTTATACGATGGACGGAAGTCAGATTGGCGAGTTAGAATATGAAAATTTCAACGCAGCTGGAGCTAAAATTACTTTTAAAGGAAAAAGTGTTCATCCTGGTTATGCAAAAGGAAAAATGATCAATTCTATGCTTTTGGCAAATGAATTTATTAATGAACTTCCAAAAGGAGAAACCCCAGAAGAAACAAAAGGTTACGAAGGATTTTTTCACGTTCATCACATAAAAGGAAACATCGAAGAAACAGTTTTAGAATTGATTATACGTGATCATAATAAAAAGAAATTCGAAAAGCGAAAAGAGCTTATCGAAAAAATTGCCAAAAAATTCAATAAAAAATTTGCTAAGAAATTTGGTGAAGATATCGTAATTGCAGTCGTAAAAGATCAATATTACAATATGAAAGAAAAGGTTCTGCCAGTAAAACATATTGTTGATATCGCTGAAAAAGCGATGCGAGAATTAAACATCAAACCGATCATCAAACCAATCCGCGGCGGAACTGACGGTTCTCAATTATCTTTTATGGGATTACCTTGCCCAAATATTTTTGCGGGCGGACATAATTTCCACGGAAAATACGAATATGTTCCTGCCGAAAGCATTCAAAAAGCGACAGACGTAATCGTAAAAATTGCTGAGCTTACTGCAATTCCAGGAATTTTTGATGTAACTGAAAAACCTAAAAGAAAAAGATAAAGTGGAACCGAATTCTGATAAAAAGCACGTTTGGGACAAAGTCAATCAGTGGGAAGAAGAACTTCTTTTTCTTAAATCAATTATTGACAAAACTGAACTGGTTGAGACCATAAAATGGGGAGGACCTATTTATGTTTACAACAAAAAAAATGTTATCGGAATTGGAGGTTTTAAAAACTATTTTGCAATCTGGTTTTTAAACGGTGTTTTTCTGAAAGATGAGAAAAAGAGGTTGATCAATGCTCAGGAAGACAAAACAAAATCAATGCGTCAATGGCGTTTTACTTCGAAGGATGAAATAAACGAAAAAGAAGTCTTAGAATACATTCACGAAGCGATTGAAAACGAAAAGCAAGGAAAAGTTATTAAACCTTCTAAAAAAGAAGCAATTGTTTCTGAACTTTTAGATCAAGAAATGACAAAAAATCCAGCTTTAAAAGAAGCATTTGCCAAGTTTTCGCCCTATAAACAATATGAGTTTTTAGAATATATTGAAACGGCAAAACAGGAAAAAACAAAACTTTCGAGAATTGAAAAAGTGATTCCGATGATTTTGAATAATGTTGGATTGAATGATAAATACAGGTAAGTTAAATTTCAATATTTAAAATCCAAATTCCAAGTAATCAGAGACCTTTGTCAAAGTTTAAAACTTTGATAAAGGTTTTTTTATGCGCAAAAATGTCATTGCGAGGAACGAAGCAATCTTACTAACAAAAGATAATTTTTGAAATAGTAAATGAGATTGCTTCGTTCCTCGCAATGACAATGCAGCTCGTTAATTTGAAAACAAAAAAAATCCCAAACTCCTTTTAGAATTTGGGATTTAAAATATTGTAATTTAAAATTATGCTTTCTTATTCAAAGCAGCACTCAATTCAAGAGAAATAGCTGAACGCTCTAATTTTAATTTTCCAGACATTGTTTCGATTACAACTGTAGTTTCTGCTAATTCTGCAATTTTACCGTGGAAACCGCTTTTTGTAACTATTCTGTCACCTACTTTTAGGCTGCTTTCAAATTCTTTTTCGTTTTTAGCTCTCTTTTGTTGTGGTCTAATCATGAAGAAATAGATTACCACAAACATCAATAGAAATGGCGCAAATTGAGTTAATTGTCCCATAATTTAAATTTGTTTTTGATTTATTATTAATATCTTTTTTTAATATCTGTGACTTCGCTCAGAGAGACAAAGCCATTGGAATTTGGATTTTTCTTTTTGAAATTTCGTTGTTTTTACATCAACCCTCTTCCCACTTTTACCATCTTTTTATTGGCAGTCAGTTCCTTAACAAGGTTATCTAAAATTCCGTTGATAAAAATACTACTTTTTGGTGTAGAATACTCTTTTGCAATTTCTAAATATTCGTTAAGAGTTACTTTTACTGGAATTGAAGGGAATTTTAAAAATTCGCAAATTGCCATTTTTAAAATAATAGTATCAATTTCAGCAATACGATCACTGTCCCAGTTTGGCGTTTTATCTTCATATTCTTTTGCAAAAGCAGTTTCATTCAAAACAGTTCTTCTAAATAAATCTTTTGCAAAATCTTTATCTTCAACATCTTTGTACAATTTCGGAACTCTAAAATCGTCTGGATCTTCTGTTTTAATTGCCTTCAATTGTTTTACAATATGTGTATTTACAACCGGAATATCATCAACCCAAGTCAATTTATCATCTTCTAAATACTCGTATAATTTTTCGTTTGGAACAATAACATTTTCGAACAAATCAATAATAAATTGTTTGTCTTCTTCGAATGTATTTACATTATTGCTCATGTAGTTTTTGTACAAATCGCTGGCTTTTACATCATTTAAAAGTAAAATGATATAATCATCGTTTAATGACCAGTTATTGATTTTACGATTTTCTAGAGCGATACCAAGAGAATTGCTTTCGGCAAGAAGTTGAAAAATTTTGTTCTTTACAAACTTTTCATTCGGATTACGTTCTGCGGCAGTTGCCAGGTGTTTTTTACTTGAAAGATGCAAATAGACAGCTTCTTTTTTGCAGATTTCTATCAATGAAGAAAGCATTATAAGATATAAGTCCTGAATATTATCAATACTATAAAAAAGAAATTTTTCTTCTTTTTCCATATTATCAGAACCGCTTTGGTGCATTGCATAAATGGATTGCATTACTTTAACGCGTATGTGTCTTCTATTTACCACCTTGTAAGAACATTTAAAAATTAGTCTGCAAAATTAGGAATTTCAATCCTTATATTAAAATTAAATCGTAAAAAAGTATTTAGTTTTAGTCGCAGTATTCAGTCGCGGTCGCAGTATTCAGTCTCAGTCTCAGTCTCAGTATTCAGCTAACTAATGAAGTCCTCAAAAAAACTGTAAACTGCGACTGCGACTGAAAACTAAAAAAAAATCCCAGCTTCCAGAAAAACTGAAAACTGAGACTGAGACTGTAAACTATAAAAAATTACTTCGCAGCGTTCTCGATTCTTCTTTGATCGATACGGTTTTGAGCAATTGTAAGAGCCGCTTTATGAGTTGTCATATTATTTTGAGCTGCAAAATCTATAATTTCTAAAGTAGTATTATAGATATTTTCAGTTTTACTCATAATTTCAGCTTTACCGTAGTTTGCTAATTCAGCATAAACATTGATAATTCCACCCGCGTTGATTAAGAAATCTGGAGCGTATAAAATACCTCTTTCCTGCAATCTTGCACCGTGAACATTCTCATCAGCTAATTGATTGTTGGCTGCACCAGCAATAACTTTAGCTTTAATTTTGTTTACTGTATTATCATTAATTGTTGCTCCCATTGCACACGGCGCGTAGATATCAACATCTGCTGTATATAAATCTTCGCCCGTATAAATTGTTGCATTGTATTTTGAAGCAACTTGATATAATTTTTCTTCATTAATATCAGTAATCGTTACCTGAGCTCCTTCTTTAGTTAAATACTCCACCAAAGTTTCACCCACGTGTCCAATTCCTTGAACCAAAACTTTTTTACCATCTAAAACGTCAGTTCCAAACTGACTTTTAGCAGCAGCTTTCATTCCTAAATAAACTCCGTAAGCAGTTACAGGAGAAGGATTTCCAGACCCGCCTCTTTCTTCAGAAATACCAGTCACATAAGGCGTTACATCTCTTACAGTATCCATGTCTTTTGTTTCCATTCCGACATCTTCTGCAGTAATATATCTTCCGCTTAATGAATGTACAAATTCACCAAACTTACGCATTAATTCAGGTGTTTTTTGAGTTTTAGCATCGCCAATAATAACAGCTTTACCTCCCCCAATATTAAGTCCAGTAATGGCAGATTTAAAAGTCATACCTCTTGAAAGACGTAAAACATCATTTAAAGCTTCCCATTCTGTGTTATAATTCCACATTCTAGTTCCTCCCAAAGCTGGACCCATAACCGAATTATGAATACCAATAATTGCTTTTAAACCTGTATCTTTGTCATTGCAAAATACAATTTGTTCGTGATCGTCAAAAGATAATTGACCAAAAACAGGATCCATTTTTTGAAGTTCCTTTCCAGTTGCGAAAGTTGCATCCATAGCGCTAGTATTAATTAGGTTAAAATTATGAATTTGTCAAAAAGACTTCTCAAACATAATTAAAAAATACACATGTGCTAATTTTTTATCTTTAAAATAACAATTTTACAATATAATTGTTTTGATTAAATTGCAATTTATTATAATTTTAATTAGTAATAATTCACAATTTCAAATCAATTCTATATCATATTTCTTAAAAAAATGAAAGAATTAAGCTATTTAAACAAATATTTCATTAAGTATAAATACAGTTTTTCGCTGGGTATTTTAATCACCATAATCGCACAAATATTTTCGTTATTTACTCCAAAATTAATCAGTAAGTCTTTAAACGCTATTGAGAATTTTGACAAATTATCTCCGACTGACCAAAAATCAGAAGTCGTAATTGCAGCTTTCAGACAAGATTTGATTCATAACGTATTGCTAATCATAGCTACTACGATAGTAGCTGGATTTTTAACTTTTTTAATGCGCCAGACTTTAATTGTAATGTCACGCCATATTGAGTTTGATTTAAAAAATGAAGTTTTTAGACAATATGAAAATCTTTCTCAGACTTTTTACAAGCAAAACAGAACAGGAGATTTAATGAACCGAATAAGTGAAGACGTTTCAAAAGTCCGTATGTATGTCGGGCCTGCAGTTATGTATACTATTAATACATTTATTCGTTTCGCGATTGTTATACTATATATGTACAATGTTTCGCCGCTTCTTACCTTATATACTATATTGCCGCTTCCTATACTTTCATATTGTATTTTTAAATTAAGTTCAGAAATCAATAAACGAAGCACCACCTTTCAGCAATACTTATCAAAAGTTTCGAGTTTTACTCAGGAAATCTTTTCTGGAATTCGTGTCATCAAAGCTTATTCGTTGGAAAACCAGCATCAAAACAATATGGTAGACCTTGCGGAAGAAAGCAAACGCAAAAGTTTAAGTTTAGCGAGAGTCCAGTCTTTATTTGGTCCTTTAATGATCGCCCTAATCGGAATCAGTAATTTAGTAGTAATCTATTTTGGAGGTGTAATGTATATTAACGGAACCATTCCGAATATCGGAACAATTGCCGAATTTATTTTATATGTAAATATGCTGACTTGGCCGGTTGCTTCTTTAGGATGGGTTTCGTCAATGGTGCAGGAAGCGGAAGCTTCTCAAAAACGCCTAAATGAATTTTTGAAAATCGAACCAGAAATTAAAAATAATAACGAAAATTCATCAGATATTCAAGGAACTATAACTTTCGATAATGTTTCTTTCACTTATCAAGACACAAATATTGAAGCTCTAAAAAATGTTTCATTTACGGTAAAAAAAGGAGAAACGCTGGCCATTTTAGGAAAAACAGGTTCTGGAAAATCAACTATTCTTTCCTTAATTTCAAGATTGTATGATGTAACAGAAGGTGAACTTAGGATTGATGCAAACGAAATCAGCACTTTAAATTTAAATGATTTAAGAAATAATATCGGAATTGTGCCTCAGGATGCTTTTCTATTTTCGGATACTATTAAAAATAATATCAAATTTGGAAATCAAAATGCTACTGACGAAGAAGTATTCCAAGCTGCTAAAAATGCTGTTGTTCACGATAATATTATTGCGTTTAACAAACAGTATGATACTATTTTAGGAGAAAGAGGAATCACACTTTCGGGCGGACAGAAACAGCGTGTTTCTATTGCGAGAGCTATTATTAAGAACCCTGCTATTTTACTTTTCGACGATTGTTTGTCTGCCGTTGATACCGAAACAGAAGAAATGATTTTGAATAATTTGTTTGAAATTTCTAAAGATAAAACAACTATAATTGTAAGCCATCGTGTATCATCTGCAAAGAATGCAGACAAAATTATTATACTAGAAGATGGCCGCATCATTCAACAAGGTTCTCATAATCAATTAATAAATCAGGAAGGATATTACGCATCGTTATATTTAAAACAACTTTCGGAAAAAGAATTACTTTAATTGTTGCGTAATAGATAATTTTTTATGATTTTTGAGTACTATTAATTCCAAAAATGATAGAACGTATTATGAGAGAAAATGACATGTTAGAAAAAGAAGAGATTTTTTCTAAAGTATTACGAGCAGGAAGAAGAACTTATTTCTTTGATGTGAGAGCTACCAAAGCTGATGATTACTATATCACTATTACCGAAAGCAAAAAATTTACTGAGGAAGATGGTTCATTTCATTTCAAGAAACACAAAATTTACTTATACAAAGAAGATTTTAGTGCTTTTGCCGAAATACTAGAAGAAATGACATCTTATGTTTTGAACCACAAAGGCGAAGAAGTAATTTCTGAAAGACATCAAAAAGATTTTAAGAAAGAATACAGTTCTGAAAAATCTGAAAGCCAAAGATCTAGCTTTACAGATATTGATTTTGACGATATTTAATTCAAAATAAACTTTTTATAAAGTACGAGTCCAATTTGTTCTGCATTTTGGACTTTTTTTATATATTTATTTTATTGTGAAATGTGATTTGTAAAATGTGAAATAAAACAAACGAATTTTAAGATGCTTCTCTTTCACATTTAACATCTTACTTAAAACTTCTAACAAACTAAAATGAAAAAATTAATTATCCTTCTAACTTTCTTTCTATACGGAATTTCATTGTCTGCACAGAATGTAGAATATGAAACCAAAAATAACATTCAATATTACAGTTCAGCACTAAATAAATCTGATAAATACATTAATGAAAGATGTGTTTTGGATATTTATTATCCTAAAAACAAAACTGGATTCGCAACTATCGTATGGTTTCACGGCGGTGGACTGACAGGCGGAAATAAAGAAATTCCAGAAGCCTTAAAAAATAAAGGTTTTGCAATTATTGGCGTAAATTACAGATTATCGCCAAAAGTAAAAGCAGCAAAAGCTATTGAAGATGCGGCAGCGGCGGTTGCTTGGACTTTTAATAATATATCAAATTATGGAGGTGACAAATCTCAGATTTTCGTTTCTGGACATTCTGCTGGAGGTTACTTAGGAATGATGATTGGTCTGGACAAAAAATGGCTTCAAAAAGAAAATATAGATGCTGATAAAATCGCCGGACTTATTCCGTTTAGCGGACAATGTATTACTCATTTTGAAATTAGGAGAGAAAATGGAATTCCAGAAAAACAGCCAACTATTGACACTTTTGCACCTTTATACCACGTTCGTGCCGACGCTCCGCCTATGCTGCTAATTACCGGAGATCGTGAACTAGAAATGCTCGGACGTTATGAAGAAAACGCCTATATGGCAAGAATGATGAAACTGGTTGGACACAAACAAACAAAACTTTACGAACTTGACGGTTATGGCCACGGAATGACTGAACCTGGTTTTCCGCTTTTAGTTAATGAAGTAAACCGCATTATTAAAGAAACTAAAAAATAATAACTAAATAAATCCACGGCAATGGAGACACAACTATTAATTATTCCAGGACTTGGAGATTCTGGAGAAAAACACTGGCAGACTTTTTGGCATAAAAAATTCGAAAACTCAATTCGTGTTGTACAAGACAATTGGGACGAACCGATTCGCGAAGAATGGCTTGACAGATTAAACGAAAATATTTTAAAACTCGATAAACCTACAATATTAGTTGCACATAGTTTAGCAGTTTCACTGGTATTACACTGGGCAGAAAAAAACAATAATCCAAATATAGTTGGAGCTTTTTTAGTCGCTCCTGCAGATGTAGATTCACCCGAACATACACCAGAATGTACAAGAAACTTTTCGCCAATTCCTCTATACAAACTTCCTTTTCCATCTGTAGTTGTGGCCAGCGAAAATGATCCTTACGCTTCTTTTGAAAGAAAAAAATACTTCGCCGAAAAATGGGGAAGCGATTTCGTAAACGTTGGTCAGCAAGGCCACATCAACTCCGATTCTGATTTAAAATATTGGGAAGAAGGACAGTTGATTCTTAAAAAGCTTATTGAAAAAACAGAACTCTAATTTAACCGCAAAGCACGCAGAGATTTACACAAAGATCGCAAGGCTTTTTGAAAAGTTTTTGTCGATAAAGTTCACAAAACTTTGCGAACTTTAACCTTTTCCAAAAACACCACTTACAAAAAAACTTTGCGTGCTTTGCGGTAAAATATATTGAGTAAAAAACTACCCGATGCGCAATCCATTCGGTATTTTAAAATCGGGTGCTAATAAAATTACATCTCCCTCCTCGCCTACTGCACCCAGAACTAGACATTCGCTCATAAATTTTCCAATTTGCTTTTTAGGAAAGTTAACAACCGCAACAATCTGGCGGTCTATTAAATCTTCTTTTTGATATCTTTTAGTAATTTGTGCAGATGATTTTCTAATTCCGATTTCTGAACCAAAATCGATTGTTAATTGAAAAGCAGGTTTTCTTGCTTCGGGAAAATCATTTACTTCTATAATAGTTCCTACGCGCATATCGGTGCGTTCAAATTCATTCCAAGTTAAATCCATTATTAATTATTTAGCCTTACAAACCTATTAATTTTGTAATTAATCCTCCTAATTCTATAACCAATTTCTTTTACTTACAATCTAATTTTACTTGAGGAAAATTATACACTCACGTAAAAAAACATATAACATGGAACATACTGAACCAAATGCATGCATGTCAATAAAAGATTTTGAATCTAATTTAAAACAGGTTCATACAGATAAATATATAGAAACAGCACAAAACGTCAGACTCTATGTGAAAGATTACGGTCAGGGAAAACCAGTAATTCTTATTCATGGCTGGCCTCTTTCTAATGAAATGTGGGAATATCAAATTGATCATTTAGTACAAAATAACTATCGCGTTATTGCTTATGACCGACGCGGATTTGGTAAATCATCTCAGCCTTGGGATGGTTATGACTATGATACTTTAAGCGATGACCTTAAAGAAATCATTGAACAATTGGAATTAGAAAACGTTACGCTGGTTGGATTCTCAATGGGAGGCGGCGAAGTTGTACGTTATTTCAGCCGTCACGGCGGAAAAGGCGTTATTAAAGCAGCTTTAATTTCATCTATTATTCCATTCCTTTTAAAAACTCACGATAACCCGGACGGGCATCCGAAAGAAAAAAGTGAAACTACTGCAGCAGCAATTAAAGAAGATCGTATTGGTTTTGTAGACAACTTCGGGAAAACATTCTTTGGAATCAATATCATCAACAAACCAATCAGTACACCATTGTTAGAATATTATAGAACATTATGTTCGCTTGCATCTCCTCGTGCAACCTTAAAATGTGCAGAATCTTTTTCGTTTACAGATTTTAGAGATGAACTTGATTTTGTAAAGGTTCCAACTTTGATTATTCATGGAAATGATGACAAAATTGTTCCAATAGACCTTACTTCAAGAAAAGCAGCAGAAGGAATTGCTAATAATACTTTTATCGAATACGAAGGCGCTCCTCACGGTCTGTTTTACACAGAAAAAGAAAAATTAAATGAAGATTTACTTCAGTTTTTAAATTCATAAAAAAATATAAAAAAGCATCCAAAGAAGCAAGCTGATAAAGCTAACTGCTTCTTTGGGTATTTTTTTATTCTTGTGCTCTTTTATTTACAGATATTTAAAACTATTTTTGGAATTCAAATATCTTGCAAAAATGGCACAAACTGCATCCGCAATGCTTCCTTTAGGAACTATTGCACCTGATTTTTATTTAAAGGACACTAATTCAAATGACATGCTTTCATTTGAAGATTTGAAAGGTTCTAAAGGTACTTTGGTTATGTTTATCTGCAACCATTGTCCGTTTGTGATTCATTCTATAAAAGAAGTTGTAATGATTGCTAATGATTACCGCGTGCAGGGAATCGGCATTGTTGCTATTTCCAGCAATGATACTGTAAAGTATCCGCAGGATTCTCCAGAATTGATGACAGAATTTGCTATAGAAAACAAAATTGATTTTCCTTATCTTTATGATGAGACTCAAGAAACCGCTAAAGCATACAATGCAGCCTGCACTCCCGACTTCTATTTATTTGACAACCAAGACAAATTATTTTACCGCGGACAGCTTGACGATTCTAGGCCGGGCAACGGAATTTCACTCAGCGGAAGTGACCTTAGAGGCGCTATAGATGCTTTAATTTACAACAGAAGTTTAAAGGAACCGCAAAAACCAAGTATTGGCTGCAGCATTAAATGGAAGTAAAACCTCACTAAATTCAAAAAGATTATCTATCTTTGCTGATCAATTTAATTATCCTTATGGGAAATAGAATACCATTTACAGCGCCTGCAAAGTTGTTTTCCTTTTCTGGAGAACCACTACCTGCTGTAATTATTTCGCATAATAAGGCCTTTATTAATTAGGCCTCCGTCTATTTCAATTTCTTCTTTCTGACGGAGGATTACATCAAACTTAAACATCTATTTATTTGACAAAATCAATTTTGTTCAGATATCTTTTTGTTTTTCAAATTAAACATTTAAAATTTTTCTCTTTCTCATGAACTGAGAAACAAACAGTTTTTTAAAAAATACAAAAGAAGAAAATCATTTCAAATAGTATAACAATAAATTCAATATAGATATGAAACCAACACCCACTTTCTGTAAATCAGATTATCAATTTTTAAGAGAATTGATTTTAAAAAGTAAAAATTCAACAAATACTAAAGAAGCCAATCAACTTTCGCAAGAATTAGATCGTGCTGTTATAAGCAAAGAAAGCGAACTTGACAGTACCGTTATCAGGATCAATTCTTTTGTAACGATTGAAGATGTAAAAGCCAATAAACAAATGAAAATTCAAATCGTTTTACCTTCTGCTGCAGATGTAAAGCAATCTAAGATCTCAATTCTAGCTCCTTTAAGTGTTGCTATTATTGGTTTTAAAGAAAATGACGAAGTAGATTGGGAATTACCGGCAGGTATAAAAACTTTAAAAGTAATTACTGTAGATAATTCGGCTGTACATCATTCTTAACTTTTTAAACACCTCATTATGTGAAGGTGTTTTTTTATATCTAATTGAAAACAAAAAAACGATTCAATAAATCATTGAATCGTTTTTTTTTATTTTTTGAAATACGAATTACAATTGAGAATCAATAAAATTAGTTATTGAAGCCATTTGCATATCATCAAGTTTCGCCTTTTTCTGCATTCTTACTAAAATTGGTTTCCACTCTTCTTTGCTAAATTGTTTTGGTTCGTACCATTTATGACATTTTGCACAATTGTTATCATACAATTGTTTTCCTTGTGCCAAAGCTGGATCTCCAAATACAAGATCTTTAGCAGATACTTCCTTTGAAGGAGGTGGTGGAGGTGGCGGAGGAGCTTCAGCCATTGATTGTTTAGCACCACACGCTACTAAAACTAAAACCGTTCCTGCCAAAATTAAAATTTTTCTCATTATAATGTTTTTTAGTAAATATAAAAAAAATCCCATACGCCACAGCGCATGGGATTATTATTTAAAACAATAGTAAATTGCTTCTAAAGTCTTATTTTACGTCCATTAATTCAACGTCAAAAATCAAGGTTGCGTTTGGCGGAATAACTCCTCCTGCACCTGATGGTCCGTATCCTAAATCAGATGGAATTACAAAACGAGCTTTGTCTCCAACTTGTAATAAAGCAATACCTTCGTCCCATCCTTCAATAACTTGTCCAATTCCTAATTTGAATTCGATTGGTTTTTTACGCGGGTAAGATGAATCAAAAACTTTTCCGTTTTCTAAAGATCCTTCGTAGTGAACAGAAACTGTTTTTCCAGCTTCAGCTCTCTTACCATCACCTTTTTGAATCATTTTGTAACGTAAACCGCTTTCTGTTTTATCAAAACCAGCAGCTAATTGTTCCATTTTCGCTTCAGATTCTGCTTTTAAAGCTGCTTCACGTTTTAGACGAGCACCTTTTAAACCAATAAAAGCTTCGATAGCATTCCATTTTTGAGCTTCTTCACCAACTCTGATGATTTCTACTGAATCCAGATTATCACCTTGAGCTACAGCGTCAACGATGTCTTGTCCTTCAACAACATAACCAAAAACACTGTGTTTTCCATCTAACCAAGGAGTTGGAACGTGAGTGATAAAAAATTGAGAACCATTGCTTCCAGGTCCAGAGTTTGCCATAGATAAAACTCCTGGGCGATCGTGTTTTAAAGTTGGGTGAAATTCATCATCAAATTTATAACCTGGATCTCCAGTTCCAGTTCCTTTAGGACATCCACCTTGAATCATGAAATCAGCAATTACTCTGTGGAATGTTAATCCGTCGTAGAATTTTTGTCCTTGAGGTTTAACTTTATTTTCCATATTACCTTCTGCAAGAGCTACAAAGTTCCCTACAGTTCCAGGTGTTAAATCGTGTGTTAGTTTTACTAAAATCGAACCTTTGCTAGTGTTGAATTTAGCGTATATTCCGTTTTCCATGTTGTTATTTTTAATTTGAACGCAAATTTACAAATTAATTTTTTAATCAATTTGTGCTTTTGCTTTTTTAGTCCCGACGTTTCGGGGTCGATTTATAAGTCAGTCCATAAACTGCCAATGAAATTAACGATAAAACCATACAGCCAATAGCGACAGCATGCCATCCTCCTAATTTCCATAATAATAATCCATATGCAGATCCTGCAGCAGTTCCTAAGAAACTGAAAGACATAAATACTGTATTCAATCTATTTCTAGCTTCTGGCAGAAGTGAATAAACTCTTGTTTGGTTTGAAATATGAACACCTTGGATTCCGATATCAATAAATACAATTCCTATTGCAATACCAATTACGCTTTCTATAGCAAAGTAGAAAATCAGAAAGCTTATCAAGATCAGTAAACATCCATAACCAACTGCAATTCTTGAATTCCCTTTATCCCCAAGTTTACCAACCAAAGGCGCCGCCAATGCTCCAGATGCACCTACAATTCCGAATAATCCAATTGTCGCACTATTAAAGTGAAAAGGTTCTCCAGATAGCAGTAAAACCATTGTGGTCCAGAAAGCCCCAAACTGCGCAAAACTGAAAACATTAATTGCAGTTGCTTCACGCAGCACAGGCTGTGTTTTTATAAGTGTAAATAAGGATTTAATTAATTGTCTGTAAGTTCCTTGAAACTGTGGTTTATTAACTGGAAATTTACTTTGAATTACAAAAAAGATCAAAAGACAAATTCCTGCCGCGATATAAAACATTGATCTCCAGCCTAGAACTTCACCAATAAAACCGCTTAAAGTTCGCGAAAGCAAAATTCCAACCAAAAGACCACTCATAATTGTTCCAACAACTTTTCCGCGTTGTTCGGGAGCGCTCAAAGAAGCTGCTAAAGGCAGAATAAGCTGTGGTACAATAGACGTGATTCCGATTAGTAATGAAGCAATTTGTAAAATCAGAAAATTTTTTGCCGTTGCTGCAATCAATAATGCAATTACAGATGCAAAAGTGGTCATTAAAATCTGCCTTTTTCTCTCTATTTTATCACCAAGAGGAACCATAAAAAACAATCCAATAGCATAACCGGCCTGAGTTAAATACGTGATAGTTCCGGCGCTGGCTTCTGGAATTTTAAATTCGTTGGCAATTAAAACAATCAAAGGCTGGCAGTAGTAAAGATTTGCAACTATAAGACCAGTGCAAACTGCCATGAAAAGTACATTTGTTTTAGATAAATTCATTTTGCAAAAATACCATCAATATTTATAATTAAAGTTATTTTTTGATAAAATCTGTCTAAATCTGCGTCTTCGCGATAGCGAATCCGTTTAATCGGCGTCAATTTTTAGAACACAAATGATTCAGATTCACTATCGCGAAGACGCTCATACTTACTGATTTTCTTTTATTTAATTTACTTCAAAAAATCTTCCCTTGCAGGACCAAAAACGTCTGTCAGCATACCGCTTTCCAAACAAACCACTCCATGCACTGCATGAGGCGGAATATAAAAACTATCGCCTTCTTTTAAAGTTTCTGTTACACCATTTATTGTAACATCAAATTTACCGCTTGCTACATAAGTGACTTGTGTATGGTAATGTTCGTGCAAAACACCAATTCCTCCAGTTTCAAAATGCACATTTACGAGCATTACTCTGTCATCATAAGCTAGGATCTTGCGTTTGATTCCTTCACCAACCACTTCCCATTCAATATCATCTCCTTTTATAAATTCTTTGCTTGTTCCTATGTTCTGCATAACTTTAAAATTGATTTTTTACAAAAATAAGCATTTTAACTAGTCATTTTAAAGCAATTTTTTAGAAATGAAATCACAGCTTTTCTTAATAGAATCAAAAGAATTTACGGCAAAATTATTCTCTTGTTCCACAAAAAAATGAATCATTCCAGATTGTTTTGCTGCCGCAAACAGAGGCTTAAAATCTATAGTTCCGCTACCAACTTCGGTGTTTAGATTATTATTATTTTTATCCTTGTCTTTTACGTGCCACATTTTAAAACGTCCTGGATTTTCTTTGAATAATTTTAGAGGATCATTTCCAGAATGAATCACCCAGTATAAATCTAATTCAAAATAAACCAAATCTTTATCGGTTTCATTTAATAAGATTTCAAAACCCGTAACTCCATCGTGTTTTTGAAATTCAAAATCATGGTTATGATAAGCCAGTTTCAAACCTTCTTTTTTGCACATTACAGCTGCTTCATTTACTCGGGCAGCGATCTTTTTATAATCTGCTATATTTCTTCTAAAAGCTTCGTCGACCCACGGAATGGTTAAAAATTCACTTTTTAGAATTTTTGCTGCTTCTATTGAAGCTATTAGTTCTTCGGTATTTCCATCGTATAAAAAGCTCCCTAAATTATAATGGCCGCTTACTGCTTTCAGGCCGTTATCATCTAAAATCTTTTTCAATTCTTTTGGCGTTAATCCCCAAAACTGATCTTTAATAGAAAAACCATATGTTTCGACAGTTGTAAATCCTGCTTTCGCTACTTTTTCTAAAGTTGCTTTTACATCTTTCGGAAGCTCTTCACGAAGTGTATACAATTGTAAACCTATTTCTTTTTTATTCATAGAAAATGCGAATGACGGCGAAGCCAGAACTGCTGTTGCAGCCAGACCCGTATTAATTATAAAATTTCTTCTAGTAATCATTTTTTAGTAAATCCAAATAATTATAAATTGTTTTTTGTTGAAACAGCCTCAGCATCCTTTTTCATTGTTTCTTCCGAGTATCTTTTAGCTTTTCCTTATTACATCAACATAATAATACAAAAAAATTATAGCTGTTTTTTGATATACTTTTTTGCTAAATATATTCAAAAAACAGCTATAATTTAATTCAAATAAAAAATATTTTAACAATTTAATTAAACCGTTAAAATACTTAAATTAGAATAGAATTACTTCGAAGTTAACAATTTCATCCCTTCCAATTTTTGTGAGTCAATAGCCTGAGGTGGGTAATTCTGTTTCTCTTGTCTTGTTGATGTAACTTTACCTTCTTTATTTATATATATATAATTGTAAGTCCAATAATTTTGCCCTGCTATTTTTGAACCATCAGAATTATCTTCATTCGTAAAAACCTGGTCCGCATATACAAAAATTTGTCCATCTTGATTATCAGCCAAAGTCCGCACAGGAGTTCCCCAAGTTTTTATCAATTTCGCTTTGGTTTCTCCAACAGAATTATTCATTGCGTTTTTCGAACTTGAGCATGAAAGCTGCAAAAGTATTGCGGTAAACAGTATTAATTTTTTCATATAGATACGTTTTTGGAATTTGTAAAACTTTAATTATATAATTAGGTATTGTAATGGTACTTAAAATTACAAAATAAAAAATTACACAATTACATTTTAGTGTTATATAATTATTACATAACGAATTAAAAAGCAATAAGTTGTAGTATAAATTTTTCTACTCAACACTAATAATGAGTTCATATTTAAAAACATTTCTAAGGATTTGAATTTTGTTTTTTTATTGCCAAATATTAACTTGTATCTTTGCACTTTAGAATAACTTACAGAAAATGCGAATTGATATCATTACACTTTTACCAGAATTATTAAGAAGTCCATTTGAGGCTTCGATTATGAAACGTGCCATTGACAAAGGTTTAGTCGAAGTACATTTTCATAATCTGCGTGACTATAGCACGAATAAACAGAAAAGTGTTGATGATTATCCGTTTGGGGGTGGTGCTGGAATGGTAATGACAATTCAGCCAATTGATGACTGTATTACCCATTTGAAAAGTCAGCGAGAATATGATGAAATCATTTATATGTCGCCTGACGGTGAAACTTTAAATCAAAAAATGGCCAATAAAATGTCTATGTACGAAAACATTATCATTTTATGCGGGCATTATAAAGGTGTTGACCAAAGAGTTAGAGATCATTTTATTACTAAAGAAATTTCGATTGGTGATTATGTTTTATCAGGAGGAGAATTAGGAGCTTTGGTTTTATCTGATGCTTTAATTCGATTAATTCCTGGTGTATTGAGCGACGAAACCTCAGCATTAACAGACAGCTTTCAAGATAATTTACTTTCTGGACCTATATATACAAGGCCTGCAGATTATAAAGGATGGAAAGTCCCAGAAGTTTTAACCAGCGGCCATTTTGCCAAAATCGATAA
This sequence comes from Flavobacterium sp. GSB-24, assembly GCF_027924665.1. NCBI lineage: Bacteria > Pseudomonadati > Bacteroidota > Flavobacteriia > Flavobacteriales > Flavobacteriaceae > Flavobacterium > Flavobacterium sp. GSB-24. The sequence goes on along the minus strand of NZ_AP027043.1, from coordinate 2,395,876 downwards.
ATGGCGAGAAGATATGGCATATGAACATACTAAAAACAGACGGCCAGATTTATTAGAATAAATTTGAAACTCAAAAAATCCCAAATCCCAAATAATCAATTCATTAAAAAATTTGAATTTGGAATTTTATTTCTTGGATTTTTATTTTTTTAATTTATCTTTGCACCCGAATTAGACTAACCTCTGGCGAAATCCGTGAATGTTACTCTATCTAAACTATAATAATAAAATTATCATGGCAGATTTATTAAAATTCGTTCAAAACGAATTCGTTGCTAAAAAAGATTTCCCTGAATTTGGAGCTGGAGACACAATCACAGTTTTCTACGAAATTAAAGAGGGTGAAAAAACTAGAACTCAGTTTTTTAAAGGAGTTGTAATTCAAAGAAGAGGTTCTGGTAACACAGAAACTTTTACTATTCGTAAAATGTCTGGAGCTATTGGAGTTGAGCGTATCTTCCCAGTAAACTTACCAGCTTTACAAAAAATCGAAATCAACAAGAAAGGTGCTGTACGTAGAGCTAGAATTTTCTACTTCAGACAACTTACTGGTAAAAAAGCTAAGATTAAAGATAAAAGAAGATAATCATTTATCGAATTGTTATAAAAAACTCGTTTCATATTGTTTGAAACGAGTTTTTTTTGTGTTCTATTTTCATCACTATCAAAACTGTAATTTTTTAATATCAAAATCATCAATTTAGCAATTTAAGGAGCTCGAATTAACAATCTGTTAATTTCTCCTTTTCTCAGGAAAACTCAACCGTTTTCGTTGTGATTTTATTATATTTGCTCCGCTCATTTTGAGCCGAATATATCTTTTACATCGTTAACTCCTGACGATACGATTATAAAAAAAAAAGAAAATGAATAAATCAAAAATTTTTTACACCTTAACTGATGAGGCGCCGTTATTGGCAACTTACTCTTTGTTACCAATTGTTCAAGCTTTTACAGCAACAGCTGGAATTGAAATCGAAACCAGAGATATTTCGCTGGCAGGAAGAATTTTATCAAACTTCCCAGATTCTTTGACAGATGCTCAAAAAACTGGAGATGCATTGGCTGAATTAGGCCAATTAGCAACTCAGCCAGAAGCAAACATTATTAAATTACCAAACATCTCAGCATCTGTTCCTCAATTAAAAGCGGCTATTGCTGAATTACAATCTCACGGATATAACGTGCCAAATTTCCCAGAAGATCCTCAAAACGATGCTGAAAAGGAAATTAAAGCAAAATATGCAAAAGTTTTAGGTTCTGCTGTAAACCCAGTTTTACGTGAAGGAAACTCTGACCGTAGAGCTCCAAGAGCAGTTAAAAACTTCGCAAAAGCAAACCCGCACTCAATGGGTGCTTGGTCTGCTGACTCAAAAACTAAAGTTGCTTCTATGCCAAACGGTGATTTTTACGGAAGTGAAAAATCATTGACTGTTGCAGATGCAAATGATGTTAAAATCGAATTTGTTGCAAAAGACGGAACAACAACTGTTTTAAAAGCAAGCACTCCGCTAAAAGCAGGTGAAATTATCGACAGCTCTGTTTTAAGTGTAAAAAAATTAAAAGAATTTGCTGCTAATGCAATTGCTGAAGCAAAAAAAGAAGGTGTTTTACTTTCTGTGCATTTAAAAGCTACAATGATGAAAGTTTCTGATCCAATTATCTTTGGCGCTATCGTTGAAGTATATTTTGCAGATCTTTTCAAAAAATACGAAACTTTATTTGCTGAGTTAAATGTGGATACTAAAAATGGTTTAGGTGATATCTATGCTAAAATTGCTGGAAGACCTGAGCAGGCTGAAGTTGAAGCTGACATTACTAAAGCGATCGAAAACGGACCAGCTTTGGCAATGGTTAATTCTGATAAAGGAATTACAAACTTACACGTTCCTTCGGATGTTATTGTTGATGCTTCTATGCCGGCAATGATCCGTACTTCTGGACAAATGTGGAACAAAGATGGTAAAGCGCAAGATACAATTGCTGTTATTCCAGACCGTTCTTACGCGGGAGTTTATACTGCAACAATCGATTTCTGTAAAAAACACGGTGCTTTTGATCCTAAAACAATGGGAAGTGTTCCTAACGTCGGATTAATGGCTCAAAAAGCTGAAGAATACGGATCTCACGATAAAACTTTCCAAATGAAAGCTGACGGAGTTGTTCGTGTGGTAGATGCAAACGGAAATGTTTTAATGGAACAAAACGTTGAAACAAATGATATTTTCAGAATGTGTCAGGCAAAAGATGCTCCTATTCAGGACTGGGTTAAACTGGCTGTAAACAGAGCTCGTCTATCTCATACTCCTGCTGTTTTCTGGTTAGACGAAAACAGAGCACATGATAGAGAATTGATCGTAAAAGTTCAAAAGTACCTTAAAGATTACGATACTACAAACTTAGATATCCGTATTTTAAACCCAGTTGCTGCCACTGAATTTACTTTAGACAGAATCATCAAAGGTTTAGATACTATTTCTGTAACAGGAAACGTGTTACGTGATTACTTAACAGATTTATTCCCAATTTTAGAATTAGGAACTTCAGCAAAAATGTTATCTATCGTTCCATTAATGAATGGTGGTGGATTGTTCGAAACTGGTGCTGGAGGTTCTGCTCCTAAACACGTTGAACAATTTACAGAAGAAGGATATTTACGTTGGGATTCATTAGGAGAATTTTTAGCTCTTGGTGCTTCATTAGAGCATTTAGGACAAACTTTAGATAATTCTAAAGCAATTGTTTTAGCTGAAACTCTTGACGAAGCAAACGATAAATTCTTAGCTAACGATAAATCTCCTGCTCGTAAAGTTGGACAAATTGACAACCGTGGTTCTCATTTCTATTTAGCATTCTATTGGGCTCAAGCTTTGGCTGCTCAAAACAAAGATGCTGAATTGAAAGCAATCTTTACTCCAATTGCTGCTGATTTTGAAGCTAACGAAGCAAAAATCGATGCAGAATTAATTGGTGCTCAAGGAAAACCTCAAACTCTTGGCGGTTATTACCAGCCAACTCCTGAGTTAGTAAGTAAAGCAATGCGTCCGAGCGAAACATTCAACGCTATTATTGCAAAAATTAAATAATTGTCAAAATGTACTAATAGTGCATTTTTCAATGATATTAAAAAGGACAACTCAAAAAGTTGTCCTTTTTTTATCTTAACTTATGTTTAACAAAAGTTCCGCTAAAATGTTAAGTAAGAATTGTTAACTATGTATATCAAAATCAATGTAATGATTACAAAAAATACCTGCGCATTTTTTCTTTTTATTTTAACGATTTTTACATCCTTTTCACAGGAACGATTCACTTTAAGCGGTACTGTCAGCGACAGCAAAAACAACGAAACTTTAATTGGAGTAAATATTTATATTCCAACTCTTAAAATAGGAACTACAACAAACGAATACGGATTTTATTCTATTTCTATCCCAAAAGGAGAATACGAAATTGAAATTAGCTACGTTGGTTACCAAACCATTCAAACAAATATCCTTTTAAATCAGAATACCAAAAATAACTTTTCTATCAGCGAAAACGGTGAAGAACTTCAAGAAGTTGTCATTACAGATAACAGAAGCAAAATCAACATCAAATCGCCAGAAATGAGCGCCAATAAACTTTCTATTGCCACTATAAAAAAAATGCCGGTTGTTTTAGGAGAAGTCGATGTACTTAAATCTATTTTATTACTTCCCGGTGTTACCAATGCTGGAGAAGGCGCTTCTGGATTTAATGTCCGCGGAGGCGGCGCAGATCAAAACTTGATTCTTTTAGACGAAGCCACAATATTTAATTCATCGCATGTTTTCGGCTTCTTTTCTGTTTTTAATCCCGATGCAATCAAAGATTTAAAATTGTATAAAGGGGGAATTCCTGCGCGTTACGGCGGAAGAGCTTCTTCTGTTTTAGATATTTACCAAAAAGACGGAAGCAGTAAAGATTTCCACATGAACGGCGGTATTGGATTAATTTCAAGCCGTATTCTTGCCGAAGGTCCAATTGTAAAAGACAAAGGCTCTTTTTTAATTGGAGGAAGAGCTTCTTATGCTCACTTATTTTTAAAACTTTCCGAAGATGACAAAAATAATGCTGCTTATTTTTACGATTTAAACACCAAATTAAGTTATAAACTCAACGATAATAACAGTTTATATTTATCAGGTTATTTTGGCCGTGATGTTTTCAGTTTGAATAAAAGTTTCACCAATATATACGGAAATTCGATCTTGAATTTAAGATGGAATCATTTATATTCTGATAAATTATTTTCAAATCTCTCTTTGATTTACAGCGATTACTACTACGGATTAGATCTTGATTTTGTAGGTTTTAAATGGGATTCTGGAATTAAAAATTATAACATCAAATACGATTTCAAACATTATCTTTCAGATAAACTAAAACTTAATTATGGTTTAAACGCAACTTATTATGAGTTTAATCCTGGAACCATAAAACCAAGCAGCCCAGATTCTGGAATTAACCCCGATCAATTAGATAAAAAATACGCTTTTGAACCATCTGTTTATCTAGATGCGGAAAGTCAGCTTTCGAATAAAATTACTGTTGCTTACGGATTACGCTACAGCCTTTTTTATAGATTAGGTTCCTCAACTATTAATTATTATGACAATAATCAAGCAGTCGTTTTTAATAGCGATATTCAGATTTACGAAAAAGGAACACCAACTTCTACACGATATTTTGGAAAAAATAAAGTGATAAAAGATTATAATAATTTTGAACCTAGGTTTTCAGTTTCTTATCAATTAAATGACGACCAAGCCATAAAAGCAAGTTACAATCGTATGGCACAGTATCTTCAATTAATTTCAAATACCTCATCTCCTACTCCATTAGATGTATGGATGCCGAGCGACAAATACATTAAACCGCAGCTTGCAGATCAAGTTGCATTAGGATATTTTAGAAATATCAGCAGCGGAGCATATTCATTTGAAGTTGAAACCTATTACAAGGAAGTTAAAAATAGACTCGATTATATTGATGGAGCCGACTTAATTGCTAATTATGCTATTGAACAAGTAATTTTAAATGGCCGTATGAGGGCGTATGGTTTAGAAATTATGGTTAAGAAAAATACAGGCAAGTTTAATGGCTGGGTTTCTTATACATTGTCAAAATCAGAACAGCAGACTCCTGGCAGAACACCAGAAGAAATTGGAATTAATAACGGACAATGGTATGCTTCGGCTTATGACAAAACACACAACTTAGCTATCACATCCGCTTATAATTTAAATGAAAAATGGTCATTTGGGGCCAATTTTGCATTGCAGTCTGGACAGCCGGTTACATATCCGAATGGGCAATATGAATATTTGGGAATTACCGTTCCAAGCTACGGATTACGTAATGAAAACCGACTTCCTGCTTATCATCATTTGGATATTTCTGCGACTTTAACTCCAAGAAAAAATAAGGATAGGAATTGGAAAGGCGAATGGGTTTTCAGTATTTACAATCTCTATAATCGTATGAATGCTGCGTCTATAAATTTTAGACAAAATGTAGACACTGGTGATAACGAAGCTGTTAAAACTTCCATTTTTGGAATCGTACCAGCCGTTAGTTATAATTTTAAGTTCTAAAAATACTTTCTTTCAAAGAAATAAAAAATATATTATGAAAAAAGTAATATTATTAATCGTGTTTTTTATATCCTTTTTCTTCACAAGTTGTGAAGAAGTGGTTGATGTTGATTTAGATACAGCGCCTCCAAAATTAGTAATAGAAGCTGCCATTAATTGGGAAAAAGGAACAACAGGAAATGAACAGACAATTAGATTAACTACAACAACTGGTTATTTTGAAAACACAATCCCAACGGTTTCTGGTGCAATTGTCTATATAACAAATAGTCATAACGAACAATTTAATTTTATAGAAGTTAAAAAAACAGGCCAATATGTATGCATTAATTTTAAGCCAGTTATCGACGAACAATACACCTTAACTGTAATTAGCAGAGGCAGTAGATATATCGCAAATGAAACCTTAAAATCAGTAGCACCCATTACCCGAATAGATCAAAATAATGAAGGCGGTTTTACAGGAAAAGATATTGAAATAAAAGCGTTTTATAATGATCCTGCCGATGCAGATAATTATTATTTATACAAATATGTTTACCCTAATAAAGTCAAATCAACTTACTATGTAGATGAGGATAAATTTTTCAACGGTAATGAATTTTTCAGTCTTTCTGATGATGATGATTTAGAAATTGGAAATGAAATTGAAATCACACATTCTGGAATCTCAAAACAATACTTTAATTATATGAGTATTTTAGTAAGTATTGCTGGTAGTAATTTTGGAGGTCCATTTCAGTCTCCTCCGGCAACTGTAAAAGGAAATATTGTCAATGTAACTACTAAAGAAAATTATCCTTTAGGCTATTTTTCACTTTGCGAAACGTACACAGTCAAGTATAAAATAACTTCAAAATAAAAATGGAAGTACAAATTAAAACCTTAGCCGAAAAAAAACTTATCGGTCATTCTATTGAAATGTCTTTCATAGAAAATAAAACATTTCAACTGTGGAGTGGTTTTATGCCCAAAAGAAAAGAAATAAAAAATGTAGTAAATTCTAATTTATATTCTTTAGAGGTTTATCCTGAAAATCATTTTGATAATTTTGATCCTAATGACAATTTTCAAAAATGGGCGGCTGTAGAAGTATCAGATTTTGATGATCATCCTACACCAATGAAAACACTAATTGTGCCAAGTGGCTTATATGCCGTTTTTCTTCATTTAGGACCAGCAGCAGAAGCACATAAAACCTATCATTATATTTTCACAGAATGGCTTCCAAACTCCGAATATGTTGTAGATGAAAGACCTCATTTTGCAATTATGGACGAAAAATATAAAAAAGATGATCCTGATTCTGAAGAAGAAATCTGGATTCCCATAAAAAACAGAAATTGATATGCTAATCGAAACACTAAAAATACTTTTCAATAGAGATTTAAATAAACTGAAATTTGAAATTGAATCGTATGAATACGAAAATCAAATGTGGACTGTTAATAACGACATTTCTAATTCTGGCGGTAATCTCTGTCTTCATTTAATAGGTAATTTGAATACTTACATTGGAGCAGAAATTGGAAAAACAGGATACATTAGAAATCGTCCGTTAGAATTTTCATTAAAAGACATTCCGAGATCAGAATTGATTCAGAAAATTGAAGATACTATCATAGTGGTAAATAATGCCTTTGAGGTTTTAACTGAAGAAGATTTGAATGCAATTTATCCACAAATTGTTTTTGAAAAAGAAATGACAACTGGATTTTTCTTAGTACATCTTGCGACACATCTTGCCTATCATTTAGGTCAAATTAATTACCATCGAAGATTGATTTGATTTTTAATTTTTTGGCCACAGATTAAAAGAATTAAAGAGATTAATCCTTTTAATCTGTGAAATCTGTGGCAAAAAACTAGAAATCTAAAATTCTAAATGTAACTTAGCACCACATTCAAAAAAAATCACATGTCATCACACCATATAGTTCGAGACGATCAGGAACCTGCTTTAATAATTGCAAATGGAGCCGCCTGCGATCCTGAATTATTAGGACAATTGTTAGAATGGTCTCCACTTGTAATTGTTTTAGATTCTGCTATAGAAAGAGTGATTGAATTAGGTATAAAAGTCGATGTTCTACTAGGCGATTTTGATCGTGGTTTTGATCCTGAAATTTACAAAACTTCTCAATTTCCTATCGAAATCGTTCATACGCCAGATCAAGACAAAACAGATTTGGAGAAAGCATTTGATTATCTTGTCGATAGAAAAATTCCTGCTGTAAATGTTGTTTGGGCAACTGGCAGACGTGCCGATCATACGATTACCAATCTTACCAATATAGTTCGTTACCGTAATTTACTTAAAATTGTAATTCTCGACGATCATTCAAAAATATTCCTTTTGCCATCAAAATTCGAAAAATGGTATACGGCAAAAACTCCAATTTCCCTTATCCCTATTGGAGTTGTAAACGGAATTAATTCCAGCAATTTAAAATACGAATTGAACAACGACACCCTCACAATGGGTTACCGAACCGGCAGCAGTAATTCTGTCGAAAAAGATGGCATCGTAACCATAACACATCGCGAAGGTGATCTGCTTTTGATGGAGTGTTTTGATTAGAAGCTGATCCTGCTGTCCGCTGTATCTTTTGTGCCTCGTTAAAAAACGAGACACAAAAGGATGCCGCTTCCATCAGGGCTAGGGCTGTCATTTTCATAATATCTTTTTGTAAAAATGGAATCCCTATCTTTGCATAGAAATAAAGAAAAATGAAAGCAGAAAACAATTCACAAAAAGACAATTTACATCCAAAAAACCTTCATCGTTCACGATATGATTTTGAACTTCTTATTTCAAATTGTCCCGAATTAAAAGCTTTCGTTTCCATCAACAAACACGGAATTGAAACTGTCGATTTCAGTAATCCGCTTGCTGTAAAAACTTTAAATAAAGCATTACTGCAGACATATTACGATATTCAAAACTGGGATATTCCGAAAAATTACCTTTGTCCGCCAATTCCCGGACGCGCAGATTACATTCATTACATTGCTGATTTATTGGCAGAAACCCATAACAATCAAATTCCAGAAACATCCAACATATTAGGTTTAGATATCGGAACAGGTGCAAATCTAATCTATCCGATATTAGGAAATTCGATTTACAATTGGAGTTTTGTAGCAACAGATATTGATCAAAAAGCTATCGAAAACTGCAGTAAAATCATTGAAGCAAACCCAAAACTAATTGAAGCTATAAGTCTGCAGCAGCAAACAGAATCTCGTTTTATATTTAAAAATATTATAACGCCGGAAGATCGATTTACATTTACAATGTGCAATCCGCCTTTTCATGCCTCTGCAGAAGAAGCGAATAAAAGTACCTCTAGAAAAGTTTCCAATCTAAATCCCAAAGAAAAAAGAAACACAAATCCTGTTTTAAATTTTGGAGGTCAAAATGCCGAATTATGGTGCAACGGCGGCGAAATCGGTTTTATAACCCAAATGATTTATGAAAGTGCTAAATATGCATCACAGGTTTTATGGTTTACCACTTTGGTTTCTAAAAAAGAAAATCTTTCTTCTATTTATAAAATTCTGAAAAAAGTAAATGCCGTTTCTGTAAAAACAATTGAAATGTCACAAGGGCAAAAAAACAGCCGTATTGTGGCGTGGAGTTTTATAACGGATGTTCAGCAGCAAAAACGTTTCTTTTAACACCTGATTTCCAAAACAAAATCTTGATTATATAATTTGCTTTCGCTACATTTATTGTAAGCAATTTAAAATCAAGATCATGGCAGAATATATTGGTTATCTCGCATCAGTATTTATTGTTGGCGGTTTCATGCTAAAAAACCTTAGAACCATCCGTTTCATTAATATGTTTGGATGCATTTGTTTTGTAATCTATGGCATTTTTTTAATCGACTACCGTGATTTTAACAAATGGCTTTTACCCGTTATTATTCCTAATGCCATTTTAGCATTTGTCCAAATTTATTATCTCACTTTGAAAGATGATAAATCGTAAAATTATGATACTTTAAAATAAAATTCTGATACACTATTCGCTTACCATACCCGTAACTTTAAGCTAAATTGAATTTTATAACTATGTTGAAACTATATTCTCGTTTGGTAATCGTACTATTTTTAATTACAAGTTGTGCTTCTAAAAAAGCAAAATTTGAAGATTATGTTTTTAAAACCAAAAGCGAAGAGCTGAAATATGAAACCGCTTACGATAAAGCTTTAAAACTCTGGAACATCCCTTATACAGAGGAAAACGTTAAAACAACTTTTGGAACAGCACACGTAGTTATTGCAGGGCCAAAAAACGGGAAAGATTTAGTTTTACTTCATGGAATGGATGCAAGCTCTACCATGTGGTATCCAAACATTCAGGCTTTAGCCAAAAACCACCGTATATATGCTATTGACTTTTTGATGGAACCCGGGAAATCTAACTTAACTGCAAAACCTCTTTCGTCTGAAGAAATTGCCATTTGGTATAACGAAATTTTCGATCATTATAAATTAAAGAAATTTGATATTATAGGCGCTTCTCGCGGCGGTTGGATTGCAACATTATTAGCAACACAAAAACCAAATTCGATTGATAAAATCGTTTTGTTAAGTCCAGCGCAAACTTTTAAATTTATTGATAAAGTTGGAAAAACAACGTCAGCTTTGATGCTGAAATTATTTCCAAGTGAAAAGAAATTTGGCAAAACACTGACCACATTTTCTACGCACCCAGAAAAAATAAGCCAGATATACAAAAGGCAGTTTTATCTCGCCAACAAATATGCAAAATCCAATTCGAGCATGCTTAAAATGCATCCATTTTCAGATAAAGAATTACAATCAATTCAAAATCCTGTTTTGGTATTAATTGGTGATAGAGACGTAATTAACTCTGACGAAAGTCTAAAAAGAGCACAAAAATATTTAAAAAACAGCCAAACAAAAACTATAAAAGATGCTGGTCATTTTTTATCGATAGACCAATCTAAAATCACCAATGATGCAATCATTAATTTTTTAGAATAGCATTCAAACTTTGTATCTTTACAAAACCAAATTTTCAGCGTAAACACATGAAATTTCAAGTTTCCTCAGAATATAGTCCAAAAGGAGATCAGCCTCAAGCCATACAGAAACTGGCACAAGGTGTAATCGACGGAGAAAAATATCAAACTTTATTGGGAGTTACAGGATCTGGTAAAACATTTACTGTGGCTAATGTAATTGAAGAAGTACAAAGACCTACTTTGGTTTTGGCACATAACAAAACCTTGGCCGCACAATTGTACTCTGAATTCAAGCAGTTTTTCCCAAACAATGCCGTTGAATATTTCGTTTCGTACTACGACTATTATCAGCCGGAAGCTTTTATGCCGGTAACTGGGGTTTTTATTGAAAAAGATTTATCTATCAATGAAGAATTGGAAAAAATGCGTTTGAGCACTACTTCTTCCCTCCTTTCTGGTCGTCGAGATGTTTTAGTAGTTGCCTCAGTTTCTTGTTTGTATGGTATTGGAAACCCTGTCGAATTTAAAAAGAACGTAATTGAGGTAACCAGAGATCAGGCTATTTCGAGAACGAAACTGCTTCACAGCCTTGTACAAAGTTTGTACGCCAGAACAGAAGCAGATTTTAACCCTGGAAATTTTAGAATAAAAGGTGACACGGTTGAAGTATATCCAAGTTATGCCGACGACGCTTACAGAATTCACTTTTTTGGAGATGAAATTGAGGAAATTGAATCTTTTGATGTTAAGACTTCACAAGTCATTGAAAAGTTCAAAAGACTGACTATCTATCCAGCAAACATGTTTGTGACTTCTCCAGAAGTATTACAAGGTGCAATTTGGGAAATTCAGCAGGATTTGGTTAAACAAGTTGATTACTTTAAAGAAATAGGCAAACATTTAGAAGCCAAACGTCTGGAAGAAAGAACCAATTTCGACTTAGAAATGATTCGGGAACTAGGTTACTGTTCTGGAATTGAAAATTATTCTCGTTACCTAGACGGCAGACAGCCTGGAACAAGACCTTTCTGCTTATTGGATTATTTCCCAAGTGATTATTTAATGGTTGTTGACGAAAGTCACGTTACCGTTTCGCAGGTTCATGCGATGTACGGAGGTGACCGCTCGCGTAAGGAAAACTTAGTAGAATATGGTTTCCGTTTACCTGCTGCAATGGACAACCGTCCTTTGAAATTTGAAGAATTTGAAGCTCTTCAAAATCAGGTAATTTACGTTTCTGCAACTCCTGCTGATTATGAATTACAAAAATCAGATGGTATTTATGTTGAACAGATTATTCGCCCGACTGGATTAATAGATCCTGTTATCGAAGTTAGACCAAGTTTAAATCAGATTGATGATTTAATTGAAGAAATTCAGGTTCGATGCGAATTAGACGAAAGGGTTTTAGTAACTACTCTAACCAAAAGAATGGCTGAAGAATTAGCCAAATATTTGACAAAAGTAAGCATTCGCTGTCGTTACATCCACTCTGAAGTCGACACTTTAGAGCGTATCGAAATCATGCAGGATTTGCGTAAAGGTATTTTTGATGTTTTAATTGGAGTAAACTTACTTCGTGAAGGTTTAGATTTACCCGAAGTTTCGCTTGTTGCTATTTTAGATGCCGATAAAGAAGGTTTCTTAAGAAATCACAGATCTTTAACTCAGACTATTGGTCGTGCGGCAAGAAACTTAAACGGAAAAGCAATTTTGTATGCCGATAAAATTACTGCCAGCATGCAGAGAACAATTGACGAAACTGAATCTCGAAGAACGAAACAGATTAATTTCAACGTTGAAAATAACATAACGCCTCAGGCTTTAAATAAAAAAATAGAAAGCGCTTTCACCAAAAATCCGTTGGTAGAATACGAATTAGGACATCCTATCCCTGTTGCTGCTGAACCTGAAACAGCTTATTTATCTAAAGGTGAATTGGAAAAAATGATTCGGGAAAAACGTAAAACAATGGAAAAAGCAGCTAAAGAATTAGACTTTTTACAAGCAGCTAAACTGAGAGACGAAATTAAAAAATTACAAGAACAGCTGGCTTAATTATGCTGTTCTTGAAAAACTTGTAAAACTACAGTCGGATTAATGACGGTTTTGGGGGCTTTTTTCATCATTTCCAAAACACGTTTTACAGCAGATGGATTTAGTCCCATTTCTAGTGCAATCTGCTGAATTGCTTTGAATTCCCTTTCGTGTAAAACACCATCGCAATGCATTAATAAAGCCAATCTATAAAATTGGTTGATACGCTGCATTTCAGATTTGATAGGAATCCCTTTGGTTTCCTGATGAAATAAATCTTGAAATTCTTCTTCGCTAATATTCAATTCCAAGGCCACAAGTCTTAAAAATTCAAGCTCACGTTTATGCAAATGTCCATCGACAGTAGCGAACATAATCATTTCTAAAAGTAAACTTCTTTTTTCTGCTTCTGTATTCATCAATTTATTATTTTTAGCTAAAATATTGCTTTTAAACAAAAATACAAAACACAGATAATGAAGAGGATTTTCCTAGCAGTTTTACTTCTATTTGCTCTTATCGGAAAAGCACAAAGTACAGCTTCAAAAAATGTATCGACTTTTACAATTGAGGCTCCTCAACTCCATACTTCAAAAAAAATCTGGATCTATCTTCCTGAAAACTATTCAAAAGACATTCAAAAAAAATACAGCGTTATTTACATGCATGATGCGCAAAATTTATTTGATGCTAAAACTTCTTTTTCTGGCGAATGGAATATCGATGAAAAATTAGACAGCTTAAAAGCTCCAGTAATTGTTGTGGCAATTGAACATGGAAATGAAAAACGCATCGATGAACTTACTCCTTTTAAAAACGAAAAATACGGCGGCGGAAACGCTGATAATTATTTAGAATTTATTGTAAAAATATTAAAACCGTATATCGACAAAAATTACAGAACCAAAACAAAACCTAAAAACACCATTCTTTTCGGAAGTTCGTTAGGCGGTTTGGTTTCTTATTACGGTGCTTTGAAATATCCAGACGTTTTTGGTAAAGCAGGTGTTTTTTCTCCCTCTTTTTGGTTTTCTAATGATATTTATACTTTCACAGAAAAACAATCCAAAATCAAAACTAAAATTTATTTTCTGTGCGGTGATAAAGAAAGTGACGATATGGTAAAAGATTTAACTAAAATGAAACGTTTACTAGATACCAAACGTTGTTACTGCCTTCATCTGGACAAAACCAAAATTGTAAAAAATGGTGAACACAATGAAAAACTTTGGCGCGATCATTTTGCTGAAGCTTTAATTTGGCTGGGTTATTAATAAAAAAATACTTTTATAAAAATGAAATTAATTTTAAGAGAATACAATCTCAAACTAAAACATACTTTCACGATTTCAAGAGAATCAATTGATTTTCAGCCTTCATTAATTGTAGAATTACAAAGCGATGGTTTTTCTGGTTTTGGAGAAGCAACTTCTAATCCGTATTACAATACAACGGTTCCGATGATGATGCAGGATTTAGAAAAAATTAGAAGCATTATTGAAAGTACAGAAAATGAAACTCCGGAGGTATTTTGGGCAAAAATCCATCCATATTTAAAAGATGACATGTTTGCTTTGTGCGCTTTAGATTTGGCTTATAATGATTTGTATGCCAGAAAAAAAGGTAAAAAGTTATACGAATTATGGAACTACACAACCGAAAGAAACCCGATGACAGATTATACTATCGGAATTGCTTCTATCGACAAAATGGTTTCAAAAATGCAGGAACTTCCTTGGCCGATTTATAAAATTAAACTCGGAACAAAAGAAGATATTGAAATTGTAAAAGAACTACGAAAACATACCAATGCCGTTTTTAGAATTGATGCCAACTGCGGCTGGGGAGTTGAGGAAACAATCAACAATGCGGTTGAATTAAAAAAACTAGGGGTCGAATTTCTAGAACAGCCCATGAAAGCTGATAATTGGGAAGGACATAAAGAAGTTTTTAAACATTCTGTTCTTCCTGTAATTGCAGACGAAAGTTGTATTATTGAAGAAGATGTTGCAAAGTGCTTCAATCATTTTCATGGCGTGAACGTTAAATTGGTAAAATGCGGCGGCCTAACTCCTGGAAAACGCATGATCGAAGAAGCTAAAAAATTGGGATTAAAAACCATGGTAGGCTGCATGACCGAATCTACTGTTGGAATTTCTGCAATCGCACATTTACTGCCTCAATTGGATTATGTGGATATGGATGGCGCACTTCTTTTGGCTGAAGATATTGCAACCGGCGTCACTATAAAAGACGGTGTTGTAAGTTATTCTGATCTTAACGGAACTGGAGTTACACTTTTATAAAAATGATAGTCGAACAATTCCCAGATCGAATTATTGAAATTGACCAAGAGCAATATTTGTATTTTGGCGGAACTGCCTATTTAGGTTTACCAACAAATAAAGAATTTCAAGATTTAGTAATCCACAACATTCGCACTTGGGGAACTACATACGGAAGCTCCAGAACTGCCAATGTCAAATTAAGTGCTTATGATAGCGGTGAAAAGTTTCTAGCATCGCATATTGGATCAGAAAATGCTGTCACGGTTTCCTCAGGAATGCTGGCTGGAAAATTGGTCATAGATTTAATGAAAAAACAAACGGATTGTTTCTTTCATTTTAATGATACACATGCTGCAATTAGAATTGAAAACAGTCTTTCCTTATTTGAAAATGGTAAATTAAATGATCGATTACTGAATCCGAAATCTGAAAAAATAACGATTCTAACGGATGGAGTTCCTTCTTTTGAAACAAAACCTGTTGATTTCTCTTTCTTGAAAGAAATCCCCGATCACAAAGAAATCACACTAATTGTTGATGAATCCCATTCTTTCGGAATTATTGGAAAAAATGGCTCAGGAATTTTCAATTCAATTCAATATCCAATTAAAAGAAAAATCATGGTTTCTTCTTTGGGGAAAGCTTTTGGTTTAACCGGAGGTCTTATTGCAGCCGATGCTGCCACTATCAACCAAATAAAAGAAATGGAAGTTTTTACAAGCGCAGCGGGAATGAATCCTGCTTTTGTTCAGACTATTTCTGATGCTTCCGAAATTTATGCTAAGCAGCATCAAAAACTTAGAGATAACTTAAGTTACTTAGATTCGATTTTAAACGAAAGCATCAATATTAAATTTGATAAAAACTATCCTTTAATTTATCTTCTATCAAATGATTTAGTAGAAAAACTAAAACAGGAAAAGATAATTATTGCCAGTTTTAAATACACAAAAGATGCCGAACCGCTCAATCGTATTGTAGTTACCGCTAATCATCTTAAAGAAGATTTGGACAAATTGGCTGGCATTTTAAATGAATTTAATTCTCAATTTTAATCATTTTAAAAAACTACCTTTGCAAAAAATAAATAATGAGTTTAACTTGGAGTAAAGATTGGAAAAACTTAAATCCTAAAACTTGAAACAAAAAAACCTGAAACAAAAATTATGACAAATAACGATATACTTAAAAAACTTCGCGTGGCTTTGATGCTCCGTGATGATCAAATAGTTGAAATTTTAGAATTGGTAGATTTTAGAATTACAAAATCAGAATTAGGTGCTTTTTTTAGAGCAGAAGATCACCCAAATTACATGGAATGCGGCGATCAGGTTTTGCGTAATTTCTTAAACGGATTGGTAATTCATTTAAGAGGAACGAAAGAAAACCCTAAAAACTCAAATGACGTTTTGGCGAAACATAAGGCTGAAATTCCGAAGAAGGAAACGTCTAAAGAAAGACCAGAATTTAAAGCAGCTCCAAAAGATTCAGAAAAATACAGAGGAGATCAAAGTTCTTCAAAGTCAGGTTCATCAGCTGGAAAACCTAAAAAGAAAGCATTCCCAAAAGGAAATGGAAAACCAGTTGTTGTAGAAAAAGTAGTTTTCAAAAACGGTAAGAATAAAAAATAATTAATAACTGTTAAAGTTTAACAGCAAAGGGCACAAGGATTTACGCTAAGTTCGCAAAGTTTTTATTGATAAAGCTTTGCGAACTTTGCGGTTATATTAAATCCTATAAATAAAAAAAACTTTGCGCTCATTGCGGTTAAATTACCCACAAAAAAATCCCTCCGAATATCGAAGGGATTTTCTATATAAATTGATTTCTTATTTGATTAAGAAAGTGCAGCTTTAACTTGATCAGCAGCTTCTTGGAATTGAACTGCAGATAAGATTGGCATACCAGAGTTGTCGATTAATTCTTTTGCAATTTCAGCATTTGTTCCTTGCAAACGAACAATAATTGGCACATTGATAGCGTCTCCCATGTTTTTGTAAGCATCAACAACACCTTGAGCAACACGGTCACAACGAACGATTCCTCCGAAGATGTTAATCAAAATAGCTTTTACGTTTGGATCTTTCAAGATAATTCTGAAAGCTGTTTCAACACGTTTAGCATCAGCAGTTCCACCAACGTCAAGGAAGTTAGCAGGCTCAAAGCCAGCGTATTTAATTAAGTCCATAGTTGCCATTGCAAGACCGGCTCCGTTTACCATACATCCTACAGTACCGTCAAGGTCAACATAGTTTAGACCAACTTCTTTAGCTTCAACTTCAATTGGATTCTCCTCACGGATATCTCTCATTTCAGCATATTTAGGTTGTCTGTATAAAGCGTTATCGTCGATATTTACTTTAGCATCAACAGCTAAGATTTTGTTATCAGAAGTTTTTAAAACTGGGTTGATTTCAAACATAGAAGCATCAGAACCAATGTAAGCATTGTATAATGCATCGATGAATTTCACCATTTCTTTGAAAGCATTTCCAGAAAGACCTAAGTTGAAAGCAACTCTTCTAGCTTGGAAACCTTGCAATCCAACAGCTGGATCGATTTCTTCAGTAAAGATTAAGTGCGGTGTGTGCTCAGCAACTTCTTCGATATCCATTCCACCTTCAGTAGAATACATAATCATGTTGCGTCCTGTACCTCTATTCAATAAAACAGAAACATAAAATTCAGAAGTTTCGCTTTCACCTGGATAGTAAACATCTTCTGCAACTAATATTTTGTTTACTTTTTTACCTTCAGGCGGAGTCTGAGGCGTGATCAATTGCATTCCGATGATTTGTTCTGCTAACTCTTCAACTTGTTGTAAGTTTTTTGCCAGCTTAACTCCACCACCTTTTCCACGACCACCTGCGTGAATTTGCGCTTTTATTACATGCCATCCTGTACCAGTTTCGGCAGTTAATTGTTTTGCAGCAGCTACAGCTTCAACCGCATTGTTAGCCACAATTCCGCGTTGTACGCGTACTCCGTAACTCGCTAAAATTTCTTTTCCTTGATATTCGTGTATGTTCATAATATAGAATTTGTCTGGTTCTGAATTTATTTCAGAATAAAAGTGCGACAAAAGTAACAAAATACAACTTAATAGTAAAATCTTTTTCAATTAAATAAATGTTACCCATAGGTATTAAACGTTGAAACTTTTTGAAAGCAAACAAATAGTTAACGAAACACTTTGTTAATGTTAACACAAAACCGCTAAAACGTTTGATATTTAACAAAAACTTCACTGAATTCAATA
This sequence comes from Flavobacterium sp. GSB-24, assembly GCF_027924665.1. Taxonomy (NCBI): domain Bacteria; kingdom Pseudomonadati; phylum Bacteroidota; class Flavobacteriia; order Flavobacteriales; family Flavobacteriaceae; genus Flavobacterium; species Flavobacterium sp. GSB-24. Next base: position 2,377,674 of record NZ_AP027043.1, on the reverse strand, counting down.
CCTTAGAGACGATTTTTCTTAATATATTTTATTGTCAATTATGATTTTGATAATTCGCAATCGTTTATATAATAATATTATCATTTAAGAACCCTTTTTCTAATATTACTATAAAAATGAAAGCGAATACATAATTTCAATACATTATGTTTAACGAAATCTTTATTTTTGTAGAAAAAATATCAAGAATGAGAGTTAAAGAACAAGGGCTTTATCTGCCTGAATTTGAACACGACAATTGTGGTGCAGGATTTATTTGTAATTTGAATGGTATTAAGTCAAATGATATCATTCACAAAGCATTAGACATCTTAATTAAATTGGAACATCGTGGTGCAGTTAGTTCTGATGGACGAACTGGTGACGGGGCCGGAATTTTATTCGACATCCCTCATGATTTTTTTAAGAAAGTTTGTGACTTTGAAATCCCAGAAGCGCGTGAGTATGCAGTAGGAATGGTTTTTTTACCAAAAAGCAAAAACCAGGTTTCTTTTTGTATTAATGCATTTGAAGCAACTATTAAAGATCAAAACTTAAAGATCTTAGGTTGGAGAGATGTACCTGTTGACGTTGAAAATTTAGGGCAAATCGCCGCAGAAAAAGAACCAACAGTTAAACAAGTTTTCGTTTCTAAAAACGGACAAAACTTAACTGAACAAGAATTTAATGCAAAACTTTTTGCAGCTAGAAAAATTGCTGAACATGCCGTAAGAGGATCTAAAACCTCAGAAAGCCACATGTTTTATTTTACTAGTTTATCGACAACTACTATAATATATAAAGGTCTATTGATGCCGGAAGACATCAGCCGTTATTATATAGATTTGAAAGATCCAGACTTGGTGACTCGTTTAGCACTTGTACACCAGCGTTTCTCTACAAATACATTCCCTTCTTGGGACTTAGCTCAACCGTTTAGATACATGTGTCATAATGGTGAGATCAACACACTTCGTGGAAACGTTAGCCGTATGCGTGCTCGTGAAGAGCTTATGCAGAGTGCTGTTTTTGGCGATGATATCAAAAAATTATTCCCAATTATCTTAGAAGGAAAATCAGATTCTGCTTCTATGGATATGGTGGTTGAACTTTTATTAATGACAGGTCGTTCTCTTCCTGAGGCAATGATGATGGTTGTTCCAGAAGCTTGGGAAAAACATCAGACAATGTCTCCAGAAAAAAGAGCATTTTACGAGTTCAACGCTTGTATTATGGAACCTTGGGATGGTCCCGCTTCTATTCCGTTTACAGATGGTAACGTTATTGGTGCCTTGTTAGACAGAAATGGTCTGCGTCCTTCTCGTTATACTTTAACAAAAAGCGGATTCGTAATTATGTCATCTGAAATTGGTGTACTAGATATCGATCCAGAAGATGTAATTCAGCACGGTCGTTTAGAGCCAGGAAAAATGTTCTTGGTTGATATGAACGAAGGTCGTATTATTGAAGACGAAGAAGTTAAAAAAGCAATTGTAACAAAACGTCCTTACCAAGAATGGTTAGATGCTAACTTATTGCCTTTAGCTAAAATCCCATACACAAATAACCCAACTCCTGTTGAAAAATTAGATTTCGTAACTAGACAAAAGTTATTTGGTTATACTATTGAAGATTTAAAAACAATCATCAACCCAATGGGAGGACAAGGAGCTGAAGCAATCAGTTCTATGGGTAACGATACGCCTTTGGCAGTATTGTCGGACCAGCCTCAATTGTTGTATAACTATTTCAAACAATTATTTGCTCAGGTTACTAACCCGCCTTTGGATGGTATTCGTGAAGAAATTATTACGGATATCAGTTTAGCAGTGGGCGGCGATTTCAATATTTTTGAAATTGAATCTAAGCAGTGTAAAAAACTAAAAATCCAAAATCCAGTTATTTCTAACGAGGATTTGGATAAAATTAGAAACATTGATCACCCAGATTTCAAATCCGCTACTATTTCTACTTTATACAAAATAGAAAAAGGAGTTAACGGTTTAGAGCGCGCGCTAGAAAAATGTGTTCAGGCAACTTACAAAGCTGTTTCTGAAGGATGTAATATCATTATTTTATCAGATAGAGGTGTAAGCGAAGAATTAGCTCCAATTCCTATGTTATTGGCTTGTTCATACATTCATCACTCTTTGAACATTTTACAGGTTCGTTCTAAATTCGGAATCATCATCGAATCTGCAGAGCCTCGTGAACCGCATCATTTTGCTTTATTGTTTGGATACGGTGCAAGTGCAATCAATCCATACATGGTAAACGAAATCATTTACGATCAAGTTGCCCAAGGATTTATTACAGGTGTAAAAGCTGATTATGCAATTGTAAATTACAATAAAGCAATTGCAAAAGGTATCGTAAAAATCATGAACAAAATTGGTATCTCTACATTACATTCGTACAGAGCTGCCCAAATTTTCGAGATTTTAGGTTTAAACAAAACATTTACATCAAAATATTTCCCTTATACTCCATCTAGAATTGAAGGAATTGGTTTAATGGAAGTTGAAAAAGAGGTTAAAAAACGTTTCCAAAAAGCTTTCCCAAATTCAAAAATTGCAAACTTGCTTTCTCTTGAAATTGGAGGTATTTACAGATGGAGACGCGGTGGTGAAAAACACATGTTTAACCCAACTACTATTTCTAAATTACAACAAGCGGTTCGTTTAAACAGCCCAGAAAGTTATAAAGAATACTCTAATGCGGTTAACGAGCAAAGCTCAAACTTAATGACTATTAGAGGTTTATTTGAATTCAACAATTTAGATCCAATTTCTATTGACGAGGTAGAACCTTGGACAGAAATTGTTAAGAAATTCAAAACAGGCGCAATGTCTTACGGCTCTATCAGCCAGGAAGCGCATGAGAATTTAGCAATTGCCATGAACAGAATCGGTGGTAAAAGTAATTCTGGAGAAGGTGGAGAAGATCCAAGACGTTTCCAAAAAGAAATTAACGGAGATTCTAGAAACTCTGCAATTAAACAGGTTGCTTCAGGACGTTTTGGTGTTTCGATCAACTATTTGACAAACGCTAAAGAAATCCAAATCAAAATGGCTCAGGGAGCGAAACCTGGTGAAGGTGGACAGTTACCTGGAGAAAAAGTTGTGCCTTGGATTGCTGAGACAAGAAACTCTACACCTTATGTAGGTTTGATTTCGCCTCCTCCTCACCACGATATTTATTCTATTGAGGATTTATCTCAATTGATTTACGACTTGAAAAATGCCAATCGTGAAGCGCGTGTAAACGTAAAATTAGTTTCTGAAGTTGGAGTTGGAACTATCGCTGCCGGTGTTGCCAAAGCAAAAGCTGACGTAATCTTAATTTCTGGTTATGATGGAGGAACGGGAGCTGCACCATTAACATCTTTACAGCACACAGGTATTCCTTGGGAACTTGGTTTAGCTGAGGCACAGCAGACTTTGATCTTAAACGATTTAAGAAGCCGTGTAGTTTTAGAATGTGACGGACAGTTGAAAACTGGTCGTGACGTTGCTATCGCTGCATTATTAGGAGCAGAAGAATTTGGTTTTGCAACTGCGCCTCTTGTTGCTTCTGGATGTATCATGATGAGAGCTTGTCACTTAAATACATGTCCGGTTGGTATCGCGACTCAGGATCCAGAATTGAGAAAAAATTTCAAAGGAACTCCAGAGCACGTAATCAACTTCATGTATTTTATTGCTGAAGAACTAAGAGAAATCATGGCGCAGTTAGGTTTCAGAACTTTAAAAGAAATGGTCGGACAGTCACAAAAATTAAATGTGAACAAAGCCATTAAACATTATAAAGCAAATGGTTTAGACTTGTCTACAATTCTATACAAACCGGAAAAAGCCAAAACAGAGCCAAATCATAATACAACTACTCAAGATCACCAACTTGAAAACGTATTGGATTTTGACATCATCAAAGAAGCAATTCCGTCAATCTATAGAAAAGAGAAAACAAGAGTAACCTTTAAAATTAAAAATACAGACCGTTCTGTAGGTGCGATTTTGAGTAACGAAATCTCAAAAATATATGGCGCACAAGGTTTACCTGAAGACACTATTTTAGTTGATTTTGAAGGTTCTGCCGGACAAAGTTTTGGTGCTTTTGCAACAAACGGATTGTCGTTTAAAATTCACGGAAACTGTAATGATTACTTAGGAAAAGGTCTTTCTGGAGGAAAACTAATTGTAAAAGTACCTCCTACTGCAACCTTCAAACCTGAAGATAACATCATTATTGGAAACGTTGCCCTTTACGGAGCTATTACCGGAGAGGCTTATATTAACGGAATGGCCGGTGAGCGTTTTTGTGTGAGAAATTCTGGAGCAACAGCAGTTGTTGAAGGAATTGGAGATCACGGATGCGAGTACATGACCGGTGGTACAGTGGTGGTTTTAGGAAAAACAGGAAGAAACTTCGCAGCTGGTATGAGCGGTGGTGTAGCTTATGTTTACGATCCAAATAAGAAATTCGATTCGACAGTATGTAACATGGAAATGGTTGCATTCGATCCGATGGAAGACGAGGACGTTACCAAACTAAGACGATTGATCAAAAATCATTCATTGTACACAAGCAGTCCATTAGCAAAAAGAATTTTAGCAGACTGGGAAAATGAACAAAAGCACTTCGTAAAAGTAATGCCAACTGATTACAAAAAAGCATTACAAAGAATTGCAGAAGAGAAAAAAATAGAAGAATTAATAGCTGGATAAAAATCAATTTCAAAAAATAAAATTCCAAATTCCAATGGCAATGTTAATGCCAATGAAAATGTCTTCCTGAGCGAAGTCGAAGGATTGGAATTTGGAATTTAAAGAAATTGGAATTTAATTTAAAATGTCATGGGTAAAATAGGCGGATTTAAAGAATATAATAGAGCCGACGAAAGTAATTTAGCAGTAGCAGAACGTGTTTCGAACTACAACGAATTTACTATTCCGTTAGCAAAAGATAAAATAAAAGAACAAGGTTCAAGATGTATGGATTGTGGTATTCCTTTTTGCCACAGCGGTTGTCCGTTAGGAAATTTAATTCCAGACTTCAACGACATGGTACATCAGGAAGAGTGGCAGAGTGCATTAGAGATTTTACAGTCTACTAATAACTTTCCAGAATTTACAGGACGCTTATGCCCTGCTCCATGCGAAAAAGCATGCGTATTAGGAATCATTAAAGATCCTGTATCTATCGAAAACATCGAGAAAAACATTGTTGAAAGAGGTTTTGCTGAAGGATGGATCAAACCACAAGCTCCAAAAACAAGAACTGGAAAAACAGTTGCCGTTATTGGTTCTGGACCTGCTGGTTTAGCAGCAGCACAGCAATTAAACAGAGCTGGACACACCGTTACAGTTTTTGAAAGAGACAATGCTATTGGAGGTTTACTACGTTACGGCATTCCGAATTTCAAATTAGAAAAAGAAATTATCGACAGACGTGTAGTAATTCTTGAAGCAGAAGGAATCACTTTCAAAACAAACGTAAACGTTGGTGTTAACTTCAGCGTAGAAGAATTAAATGCATTTGATTCTATCGTTTTATGCGGAGGAGCAACAGAAAGAAGAAGCTTGCCAACTAAAGGAATCGAAAGCAAAGGTGTTGTTCAGGCAATGGATTTCTTAACGCAGCAGACTAAAGTATTATTTGGAGAATCAATTCCAGATCAAATTAAAGCAACCGGTAAAGATGTAATCGTTATTGGTGGTGGAGATACTGGTTCTGACTGTATCGGAACTTCAAACAGACACGGAGCTAAATCGGTTACTAACTTTGAGATTTTACCAAAACCTCCAGTTGGAAGAAGCGAGTCAACTCCTTGGCCTTTCTGGCCGTTGCAGTTAAAAACATCTTCTTCTCACGAAGAAGGCTGCGACAGAAACTGGCTAATCAATACTAAAGAATTCATTTCTAATGATAAAGGAGAATTAACTGGACTAAAAACCGTTGAAGTACAATGGAAAATGACTCCAGGACAAAGACCTGAATTAATCGAAAAAGAAGGTTCTGAGAAAATCTGGCCTTGCGATTTAGCGTTATTGGCTCTTGGATTTACAGGACCAGAGAAAACGTTAAGCGAGCAGTTAGGAATTGAAACTGATGCTAGAAGCAATTACAAAGCGCATAACTATCAGACAAACGTACCTCACATTTTCACTGCTGGTGATATGAGAAGAGGACAATCATTAATCGTGTGGGCTATTTCAGAAGGTCGCGAAGCAGCAAGAGAGGTAGATCTATTCCTTATGGGATCTACTAACCTGCCTACTAAAGGAAAAGGAGATTTACCGAGTCTTTAATTTTAAGGTTCTGAGGTTCTAAGATGCTAAGTTTTTCCTTGCATTTTATTTAATCTTTATTCCTAGAAACAACATAACTACTTACAAACCCTTGAACTCACTTCAAGGGTTTTGTTTTTTTTAGCCACAGGATTGTACAGATTAAAAGGATTTTTTGTTTGCTGCGAATTACACTAATTTCCACTAATTTATTTTTTTTCACTTTAACTTAATTCTTAAAAAATAATCTGTGCTAATCACTAAAATCTGTGGCAAAAAATTCTTAGCAACATTTTAAGAATTAGTCAAATTCGTGAATTCATTGAAAAAAAACTTACTATCTTAGTATCTCATAACCTTAGCACCTTAAAAAAGGTTATAAAAATCCAAAACAACCAACTTTTTGTTTAAAAACAAACAATTTGTTATAATTTGTTATTTTTCTACAAATTATTTGTCAGTAGATAAAAGTGTAATAACTTTGCCCAAAATGATTTAAAAATGCAAGCAAAAGATTTACTGCAGTTAGCAGACCAATTTGGAAGTCCATTATATGTTTATGATGCCGAAAAAATCCAATCTCAGTACAATAGGTTAACTAAAGCTTTCTCTAAGGTAGAAAACTTGAGAGTTAATTACGCCATGAAGGCATTGTCAAACGTTGCGATTCTTCAGTTATTAAAGAACATGGGGTCTGGTTTAGATACTGTATCAATTCAAGAAGTTTTATTGGGACTTCATGCTGGCTATGATCCTGACAAAATTTTCTTTACACCAAACGGAGTTTCTCTAGAAGAAATCGAAGAAGTTGCCGCAATGGGTGTACAAATCAATATTGATAACTTATCTATTCTGGAGCAATTCGGAACAAAATATCCGCAGATTCCGGTATGTATTCGTATCAATCCCCATGTAATGGCAGGTGGAAATGCAAATATTTCTGTTGGACATATCGATAGTAAATTCGGAATCTCTGTTCACCAAATTCCGCATATCTTACGAATTGTGGAGAACACAAAAATGAGCATTGTTGGAATTCACATGCACACAGGATCTGATATTTTAGATATCGAAGTATTCTTGTATGCTGCTGAAATTTTGTTCGATACAGCGAAAAACTTCAAAGATCTAGAATTCTTAGATTTCGGAAGTGGATTTAAAGTTCCTTACAAAAAAGACGATATCGAAACAGACATCGAAGAATTAGGTAAAAAATTATCTAAAAGATTCAATGCTTTCTGTGCAGAATATGGCAGAGATTTAACTTTGATTTTCGAACCAGGAAAATTCTTGGTGAGCGAAGCAGGTCATTTCCTAGTAAAAGTAAACGTAGTAAAACAAACAACATCAACAGTTTTCGCTGGAGTTGATAGTGGTTTCAACCACCTAATTCGTCCAATGTTATACGGATCTTCACACCATATCGAAAACATCTCAAACCCAAAAGGAAAAGAGCGTTTTTACTCTGTTGTAGGATACATTTGCGAAACGGATACTTTTGCCAACAACCGCAGAATTTCAGAAATTACAGAAGGCGATATTTTAGCGTTCAGAAACGCTGGAGCTTATTGTTTCTCAATGTCTTCGAACTACAATTCAAGATACAAACCAGCCGAAGTTCTTTGGATGAACGGACAAGGAATCTTGATTCGCCAAGCCGAAACTTTCGAAGATTTACTTAAAAATCAAATTCCGTTGCCAGAAGAAATTGCTGCAACAGTTTAAAATAAAAAAAAAGAGAATATCTACGAAGTCCCGTTTCTTAATTGAGGCGGGATTTTTTATTGTAGATTTTGACTAAGAAAAAAATTTCAAATTCAAGATAAATAATTTAACACGATAATATTTATATTCAAAAAAAAACTAAATTAGCGAAATTCACTACAAAATTCTACCCAAAAAATTACAAAATGTTGAAAAAAAATCGCGTAGTTAACTAAAATAAAATTAATCTCTTAAAATAAATAATTATGGCAAAACAAATTACTAAATATTCTATTTTTTTAGCTTCTCCCTCTGATTTAGAAGAAGAAAGATTTGCAGTGGAAGAAGTCGTTTCTGAATTAAATTTAACTTATTCACCTGCAAATAATATAGTTATTGAATTATTGAAATGGGAAACTCATTCAGCTCCAGGGATATCTAATTTTCATCCACAAAAAATAATTACTGAAGATATTGGAAATGATTATGATCTTTTTTTAGGAATGATATGGAAAAAATTTGGAACGCGAACAGATGAATCTGGATCAGGAACGCAAGAAGAATTTAATAATGCCATTAAAAAATATAATACAGATAATAATTCAGTTCAAATACTATTTTATTTCAAAAATGCAGTTCCGAAAACTATAAATGAAATTGACCCAGAAGAATTAATAAAGATTAGAGAATTTAAAAAATCATTACAAGAGCAAAAATTGCTTTATTCGGAATTTAATTCTGTTGATGATTTCAAAAATTATTTACGAATCCATATTCCTAAGAGGTTAAATTCAATCATTGAGAAACAAAGAAATGGAACTACGGAAATAGTCCATGTAATTACAAATAATTCAATTGATGACGATTTAGGCATTTTAGATTATGAAGAAATGTTTTCCAGTTCAATAAATGATTCAAATCTTGCACTTGCAAGAATTACTGAATATACACAATCAGTTGGAAGTGAAATAGAAGAAAAGGCAAATCAGCTTATCAAAATTACTCAATCTCCACACCCTAATAAAGTCACAATCAATGAGATTATGAAAAGAACAGCCAAAATATTAAATGATTATTCAAATAGATTAGAAACTGAAACTCCTATATATTATAATAGCTTTGAAGATGCAATAAAAGCAGGAACAAACATTATTAATTTATCCGATGAATTTTACACGAAAAACACACTCACCGATTTAGAAGAAGCTAAAAAGAATATTCTCATTTTAAGAAAAAATACTCCTTTGGCAATTGTGGGAATGACAAATTTTTATGAAAGCATAAAATCATTACCAAGAATTCAAGTTGATATAAATCAAGCAAAAAAAATACTAATGTTTCAAATGGAGGATCTAATTCTTAAACTTGAAAAATCATTAGAATTAACAAATGACTTTTCAGATGCAATCTCATCTAAAATTGATAAATTCAAATTAATTGACGAAACTAGTGATCAACAAAATCACTAGTAGTAGTAAAACGCTAGATAAAGGGAAACATTTTAAACATTTTTTTAATAAAAAATACCATGAATGAACTTGACTTATTAAGAAATCTTATTGATTTAGAAAAATCTTCAATTTTTTTAGAAATACAAATTGAATTATGGCATGAAGGCCCAGAAAAACAAAAGTATATTACTGATAAAATATTTGTTGATGACAAAATTGAAAAATTTAAAAATGAAATTATTGAAATTAGAGACAAACAATTCAGCATAAGAGCTAACCGAGGAATAATAGATCAAATAAATGCATATATAAATGAAATAAGAGATAAAGATCCAAGATTATTTCTAGACAGGAATCAAGGAACTGTTTTAAAAAATGAACTGCTTGCATCAATAGCGCGCGATATAAGAATGCAAATCAATGGCTCTATTTTTGGACATAATATTCCTATTGATTTGTATTATACAATTGAGAAAGAGAATGGAGTTAATATCGAAGAACTTATTAGTTTTTTTAAAAATGAAATTGAAATAATTAGTAATATTCCAATTGTAAATTTTATAACATTACGAGATTATTACAATGCTTTTGAAAGTAGAATTATTGATCGTTTTATAAATTGAAAAATCTTTTCCAATTCTTATTTAGATAGTCATAACCAATTAGAGATTTTAAAATATTCTCGTCCAAAAAAACATATATTTGTAATTCATAAAAATTAAATACCTTTGAATTTATGAGTACGACATCAAAACCAAAACATATTGGCAGAAACATAAGCCGAATCAGAGAGCTTAAAGGTATGAAGCAGGAAGCGCTTGCGCAGGCAATTGGTACAAATCAGCAGGCAATTTCTGGTATTGAAGGAAGCGAAACTATCGACGAAACAAAACTTACGAAAATTGCAGAAGCGCTAGGCGTTACAGTAGAAGCAATTGAAAGTTTTTCTGAAGAAAATGTATTTAATTATTTTAATACATTTAATGATTCCGTTTCAAACAGCAATTTTGGTCATAATAATATTTGTAATTTCAATCCGCTTGATAAAGTTATAGAACTTTACGAACGTTTGGTTCAGGCTGAAAAAGACAAAGTTGAGTATTTAGAAAAATTATTAAAAGGGAAATAATTCCTTCAAAAATAAAATTTTGCAAAAGCACAAATATCTTATGATTTTGTGCTTTTTTTGTAAACTAAAAAACCAAAAATGACCTCAGAACAAATTGCCACAAAACCCAATCTTAAAAAAAGAATCCTTGCCGGATTAATTGACTATTCGTTAATGTTTGGAGTAGTCCTCGTTATGTTTCTATACTTTGGAGAAAAAACCAGAAATGGATATGAATTACAAGGATTTCCCGCATTCTTCAATTTTTTAATATGGTTTGGCTACATGGTTGGATTTGAAGTAAAATTTGGAGCAACGCTGGGAAATCAGATGTTTGATTTACAAGTTATTTCTATAAAAGATAGCAAAACTACAAGTTTAACTTTAGGCCAATCTTTTATGCGACATTTATTTGATATTCTTGATTTTTGGTTTTTCGGACTATTGGGAATATTGCTAATAAAAAACTCTACTTATAATCAAAGGTTAGGAGATTTATGCGCCAAAACAATTGTAATAGATACAAAAGACAGCGAACAGTTTTACAAACGATTTACTTAATTAAACTCAAATAAAAAATATTATTTTAGCCTTACCAAATCAATCCCCAAAACCAATGAAATTCACAATTACCCTATCAACCCTACTCCTACTAATTACCACAAATTTATTCAGCCAAACGATCGCAGATTTAAAACTAAAACCAAAAGAAATTCCAAAAGGCGGTTATATGGTTAGTGACGGGAATATTTGTATTACGCCGCAAGCCTGTACTTTTTATAATGATATTGAAACGTATGCTAATATTGTTGGAACTGTAAAAAATAAAGCCATTCAGAGTTTTAAAAGCAAAGCAGACCGAGGTTCTATCATGTATTTTGAATTTGATCACGTTTTTAAAGGCGATCGATTCCTGCAAGGTTTGCTTTGGGGAAAAGCGGGCGAACCAACAGCTGAACATCCAGAAGAATATCTGGCAAAAGGAAAATTTCTAATTATTTGGAGTTTGCAGGCAGATAGTCCGCTAAAAGAAAAATCTGAAACTAAGATCGAAGCTCTTTTACAATAAATCCTAATCACAGCTTCATTTTAAATGCTTAATTTTGCTTGATAAAAAAACACAAAATGAAACCACAAATACGAATTCTTCTTTACTCCATCTTATTCTTTTTATATCTTACTTCGACACCTTTCTTACTGTCGTTAAACGAAAAAATAAAAGGCGATCCGTTTGTAGTTTTAGGAGTTGGTTTTGGAGTTTTAAATCTCATCTACGCTTTTTTTGCCCTAAAATGGAAACCTTTGCTTAACGTACTTTGCGCTGTCGGGATTGCGGCTTTAGCTATGTTCCTAGCTCTACAGTTTACCAATCTGCATCTGCTTGTAAATTACGATCCATATCAGGTTAAAACGGCCATTTTTGCTAATGCGGTTCTTTCTATTATTTTTTGGGAGATTGTGTATCAGGTAAAAATTAGAAAGCAATAATCTTTCAATTGCCTCCAGCTTTAGCTTGAGGTTCATATAATAAGACTAGAATAGGCTTTAACCAAATGAATAAATTTTATTTTGGCTAAAGCCATTTTTTTTTTGCTATAGGTGACCTCCCGCTAAAGCTGGAGGCAATTCATTTTACTTTATCATTTAATAATTTTAAAGTCAAAATATTGATTATAAAACTTAAAAAATAATTCATAGTTTTACCCTTAAGTATTTAAAAATCAAAAACATGAAACGACAGCCATCGATAGACATTGTACGCGGAATTGTAATGATTATTATGGCTCTTGACCATGTTCGGGATTTAATGCATGTCGATTCGATTACACAAAGCCCAACCGATTTGGCAACGACTTCTCCTTTGTTGTTTTTTACACGCTTGATTACGCATTTGTGCGCGCCTATTTTTGTTTTCTTGGCGGGAACTTCGGCCTATCTTTCGCTTCAAAACAAAAACAATGCTGCCGAAACCAGACAGCTTTTATTAAAAAGAGGTCTTTGGTTAATCCTGCTTGAATTTACAGTTGTCAATTTTGGATTGTTTTTCGATATTGGTTTTCATACCCTTTTATTCGAAGTCATAGCCACAATAGGTTTTGGGTTTGTTGTTTTGAGTTTACTATTAAAAGTCCGCTCTCAAACTTTGGGCATTGTGGGACTTGTAATTATCTTTTTCCATAATCTCCTGCCAATTATTCCGTTTGCAGAAAATTCAGTTTTAAAAACCATCTTAACTCCCCTCTTTGGACCAGCTGTTTTTCCATTTGCAGGAAAAGCATTTATTATGGGCTATCCGCCAATTCCGTGGCTTGGAATTATGCTCGTTGGTTTTGCAGCAGGAAAATGCTTTGAACTAGCACAAGGACAAAGAAAAAAACTATTCTTAAAAATCGGTTTGAGTGCTTTAGCTTTATTTACGGTAATTCGATTGGTAAATATTTATGGTGATCCCGCTTTATGGACTACACAAAAAGATTCAACTTTCACCTTTTTATCATTTATGAATGTAACCAAATATCCGCCTTCTCTCCTATTCTGTTTGGTTACTTTAGGCATTATGTTTTTACTGCTCACTTTTGCAGAACAATTTCATAATACGGTTAAAAAAGCAACTATGGTTTACGGAAAAGTGCCCTTATTTTATTTTGTTGTTCACTTTTATGTTATTCATATTCTAACGCTTTTTATACTTTTGGCACAAGGCTTTAATTGGTCTCAATTGGAATTTGCTTCGGGAACTTTTGGCAGACCTAAAAGCATTGAAAGCGGTTTACATCTTTGGGCAATTTATTTAATTTGGATTTTTGTTGTTGCGCTGCTTTACAAACCTTGCCAATGGTTCGGAAAATATAAGACTGAAAATAATCATTGGTGGCTGAAATACATTTAAGTGATATGTGTTTACGACAAGATAAATTGTAGAATTTCGTAGGTATTTTTTTATATTAGCATTTTAAATTCCAAGCCAAAAATTCTAATATGAAAACCAGAATTTTAATTCTCCTTTCTTTAATTGCTGTGTCTTGTAAAAAGGAAATCAAAACCGAAACTTTTCCAGTTGTACAAAAAGATAGTGTACAGAGTATTCCTGAATCTGAAACCGAAAAAACAGACACTATCGTAATTTCAAAAAAACATAAAACGAACCAAATTTTATGCGATCTCGATGGAGATGGAAAAAATGAAACCGTAGAAATTGTAAGAAGTACAAACAACAACAAAAGTGGGCTAAAAATTACTTACGGAAATGGGAAAAGAACAGATTATTTCGGTCTGGGAAATACAATTTTAGACCAAGGTTTTGACGAAATTGATTGGGCTGGAATATTTGAAAAAGCACCGAAAGGTGAAATTTATTGGAATAACGTAAATGACGACGGCGAAATTATAACCGACGAAGAAGTAAAAGAAGAAGATAAAATAAAACTGCCAAATGACGGAATCTTTATTCACGCCGAAGAAAGCTGCGGAGGCGGGATTATTTATCTAGATAACGGAAAATACAACTGGATTCAGCAGGAATAAAATTGTAACAAATTAACTTCTAAACTATTTTGATTATGAAAAACAATACAGAAATAGCGAATCGTTTTAGAGAAGTCATTTTAAACGGAACTTGGATTGCTAACACAAATTACAAAGACCAACTGCAGAACTTGAATTGGGAAATGGCAGTTACTCCAATTCAAAGCCTAAATACGATCGCACTTTTAGCGCAGCACATTCATTATTACATTAACGGAATAAACAATGTTTTTAAAGGCGGAACGCTGGATATAAAAGATAAATTCAGCTTCGACTTTCCTCCTATTCATTCACAGCAAGAATGGGAAAACTTTTTAATTAAATTTTGGAATGAAGCTGAAGAATTCGCTTCGCTGGTTGAGCAAATCCCTGACGAAAAATTAGATCATGCTTTTGTTGATGAAAAATACGGAACTTACAAAAGAAACATCGAAGCTATGCTGGAACATAGTTATTATCATTTAGGACAAATTGTATTGATCAAAAAACTATTAACAAATTAAAATATTTAAAAGCCAAAAACTATCCATGAAAAAAATTGTCATTTTGTTAGTGGGTTTTATTTTCTTTTCAAGTTGTAAAGATGAGAAGAAAGCAGAAACAAAAGAATCGACAAACCAAGAATTAAATAAAACTGAAAACGAAAACTTTATTTTAAACGTACAAAAAATCGATTCAACACAATTTCCATCTTCTATTAAATATGAAGGTTTTGTGAAAAATGCCGTTCGATGGAAAGACAAATTGGGCGATAATATTGTTATTACTACCGAAACAGGATATCATATAAACAAAAAATTCGAGCATGAATTTGAAGACAGCTCTGATGCTGAATTGTTTGCTTATCATTTTATAATTTCTGGAAATGAAGTAAAACAAACTTGGAAAGTTTACGATTTTATTGCAGACTGCCCAGTTGATATTGTGGCTTCGTTTGTAAAAAATACTTTTCAAGTAACTGATTTAAACAATAACGGAATCGCTGAAACTTGGCTGATGTACAAAACAACCTGCCACGGTGATGTGAGTCCGTGTGACATGAAAATTATTATGTACGAAGAGAATCAGAAATATGCGGTGCGCGGCGAAAGCAGAGTTCAAGTTGGAGTTCTCGACAATGGCGAAAAACAATTTATTGGTGGTGAATATAAATTGGATGAGAATTTCAAAAAAGGTCCAAAAGTTTTTAAAGAATTTGCCCAAAAATTATGGAAAGATAATTTGATTGAAAATTGGGATAATTAAAGGATTTTATATAATTCAGAAATTCACTAAATTTATTCTTAAATTCTAATCTATTTAAAATGAGAAAATTAATTTTAGCTTTTGTTCTTTTAATTGGTTTATCAGCAAATGCACAGACTTCTAAAGAGCTTATTGGAAAATGGCAATTGGTAAAATGGACCAAAAACGGTAAGGACAAAAATATTCAGGAATATTATAAAACCGATCAGGTTTTTCAGGTTTTTAAAGAAAATGGTGATTTTGAAAGTTTGGTTGGCGACGAATCGCACAAAGCGAAATGGAAGTTGTCTAAAGACAATAAAGAGCTTAATATTATTGCAATCTTAATGCCTGTAAAATTTAGTATTGACTACTTTGATACTCAGAAAAGAATTATTACAACTCCACAAATTGGTACTTTTGAGTATAAAAAAGTAATCGAATAATCGAATTTAAAAAGGATTTTATGAAAACAAAATGTTCTATCCTAGCCCCGATAGAGCCGATATCCTCGTAATGAAATGGAGAGATAAAGGTGAAAGCGGGACTAAAAGTTCTTGTGAAAACCTGTATTTCTGCTTCTAAAAATAAATCAAAAAAAGGCATAGTTGTTGAAAGTTAAAAAAGATATATTTACACCTTCAAAAGAAATACTATGCAAAAAACTACTTTACTATTTTTTATATTCTTTTTGGCTCTTTCTTCCTGCGGCGTAAAAACGACTCAGGCATTGATAAGCGACGGAAATTATGATGGTGCTATTGACCGCGCTGTTGAAGCATTGAGAACTAATAAGGATTCGAAAGGAAAACAAGATTATGTGTATTTACTCGAAGAGGCTTTTGCAAAAGCGAAAGACCGAGATCTGCGTGATCTGGAAATGCTGTCGAAAGATGCAAATCCTGCCAATGCAGAGCGTATTTATAATACTTATTTACAGCTGAATAACCGTCAGGAAAAAATTAGTCCGATTTTGCCTTTGAAATTAATAAAGCAAGGCAGAAATGCGAATTTTGGATTTGACAATTATTCAAATGAGATTGTGAACAGTAAAAATGCACTTTCGAAATATTTGTATGAGAATGCTTCTGCACTTCTGAAATCGAACAACAAAATGGATTTCAGAAAAGCGTATGATGATTTTTCGTATTTGGAAAGTATTAATCCTGGGTATAAAAATACCAAAAAATTAATGGATGATGCACTTTTTAAAGGAACCGATTTTGTGGATGTTTATGCAAAAAACGAAACCAATATGGTAATTCCTAAGATGCTTCAGGATGATTTGCTGGATTTTAAAACTTACGGATTAAATGATAAATGGACAGTTTATCATAGTGCAAGACAAAAAAATGTAAACTATGATTATAGTTTGATTATTAATTTTAGGGATATATATATTTCTCCAGAACAAATTAAAGAAAAAGAATTCAGCAAAGAGAGACAGATAAAAGATGGTGTAAAAACGCTTTTGGACAACCGCGGAAGACCTGTAAAAGATAGTTTGGGTAGAGAAATAAAAGTAGATAATTATAAAATTCTTCGTGCTACAGTTTATGAATTTAGACAATTTAAATCGTGTCAGGTAACGGCAAAAATCGATTATGTGGATTTAAAATCGAATCAGCTGGTGCAAACGTTTCCAATAAGCAGCGAATTTGTTTTTGAGAATATTTATTCGAAATATAAAGGGGATCGAAATGCTTGTGAAGACAATTATCAAACTTATTTTGCAAAACGACCAGTTCCGTTTCCCAATAACGAACAAATGGTTTTTGATACAGGTGAAGACCTGAAAGCTAAGCTAAAAGATATTATTGTTCGCAATAAATTTAGAAGATAATTATCTCATATTAAAATACATAAAAGGCGCTTTTTTAATGCGCCTTTTTTTTGTTTTCAAAATTAATCAATAAAAAAACAATATTTTTTATTGCGCAACCAAAAAGTTGCGTATATTTGCAACTAATTAGTTGCGTAAATATAAAAAAAATGAAACGAGATATTTTTCAGGCTATTGCCGATCCGACACGTAGAGCAATTTTAGTTTTGATTTCTTCGACTGCATTAACCCCAAATGCTATCGCAGAACAGTTTCAAACTACAAGACAAGCCGTTTCTAAACACATCAAAATATTGAATGAATGTGATTTATTGGAAGAAAAAAAATTAGGAAGAGAAATTTACTATCAACTTAAAATAGATAAAATGAAAGAAATAGATCACTGGCTGGAGCAATTCAAAAAGATTTGGGAACAGCGTTTTGATCAATTGGATCAGGTATTAATGAATTTAAAATCTAAAGAAAATGAAATCTAATCTCTTAATGAATTTTTCTGTAGACAAGGAAAATAAAACTGTCAATGTAAAACGCGAATTTAATGCGTCATTATCAAACGTTTGGTCTGCTTGGACAGATGCCGCAATTTTAGATTTGTGGTGGGCGCCGGCTCCATTTAAATCTAAAACAAAGTTTATGGAGTTTAGAGAAGGCGGCAAAAGATTATACGCCATGGTAAGTCCAGAAGGAGAAGAACGCTGGGCTGTTTTTGAATATACTTCCATTTCTCCTAAAACAAATTTTAAACATTCATCTACTTTCTGCGATGCAGAAGGGGTTCCTAATTCTGATTTAGGCAGTTCTTACTGGGACATTAATTTCTCTGAAAATGGTGATTCTACAATTGTGGATATTGCTATTAAGCGCGGCAGTTTAGAAGAATTAGAAAAAATAATTGAAATGGGATTCAAAGAAGGCTTTACAAGCGCACTGCAAGGATTAGAAAAAATTCTGGAAGCAAAAAAATAAAATCTTTCTACAAAATAACTATTAATGAATTTAAAATCTAAAGAAAATGAAATCGAATCTATTAATGAATTTTACTGTAAATAAGGAAAATAATACCGTAAATGTAAAACGTGAGTTTAATGCCCCGTTGTCAAATGTATGGTCTGCTTGGACAGAAGCTGCTATTTTAGATCAATGGTGGGCACCTGCTCCTTGGAAATCACGCACAAAAAGAATGGATTTTAAAGAAGGCGGAAGAAGATTATATGCAATGGTTGGTCCCGAAGGTGAAGAACATTGGGCAATTGCAGATTTTACTTCTATTAGTCCAAAAACTAATTTTAAATATAAGGATGCTTTTAGCGATAGTGAAGGAAATTTGAACACAGATTTTCCACGCTCAAATTGGGATGTGACTTTTTCGGAAGAAGGAGATCATACTTTTGTTGATATAGTAATCAAACACGACAAACTTTCTGATTTGGAAGCAATCATTCAAATGGGCTTTAAAGAAGGCTTTACTATTGCAATGGAAGGTTTGGATGAGATTTTTGCTAAACAAGCATGAGCAATTTTGGTTGTGCAATTATATTTAATCCTGCGTATGCAGGATTTTTTTGTATTTTCGATTTGAAAACATAAACTATCTTGTGACCACTTAAACAGACAAATAATGAAATTCTTGAGTTTACTTTTTTTATTCGTTTCAGTTACCGCTTTTTCTCAAAACAGATATGAGCTTTCGGATGAAGGCAAAGATAAATTCTATCTTTCAGATTCTATTTCGGATCTTGCTAATGCCGGCAAAATTACGCCTCATCCAATAGTAGTTGTTGATGGAATTCCTCATCGTTATCAGGATTTAGAAAAAGAAAAACTAGTACTTTCTAAAATTGAAATCAAAAAATTATTGCCCTCGAAAAGCAAGCTGGCTTAAAAATTTATGGAAATTACGGCGAAGCAGGAGTTATAGTTATAGTTATAACTACAAATAGAAACAGTTACCATAAGCAGGAACAAGAAATAAGACCAGATCAAATACAGCAACATATTGAAAAATAATGAACAAATTCAAAGAAGTAAGCAAACTTAAACTAGCATAAATAAAAAACCTCGAAAAGTAATTTCGAGGTTTGAAATTTTAAACAGACAATCTAATCATAAATTTCAACAATTGGATTCACTTTAATAAACTCTGTTTTATCATTTTTTCTTTTAACTAGATAAACCGTAGAGTTACTAAAAAAGTTTACCAATTCAGAGTTATTCAATTTGTTCTTTTTGTTTTTATTGTAGTATTTTGAAGTTCTTACAAAATCTTTAAGACACAGCACTTCTTTAGGTTTTAAGTCATTTACAATTTCGACTCCTTTAAAATAAAATACTTCATCTTCATTTTTGTCTTTTAATAAAAACTTATTTGGGCTAGTTTTGGATTCGACAATGTATGAATCATCTAATTTAAAAAAAAATGTGCCATTCGATTTTTCTTGAGCATATAAACTGAATCCAAATAAGAATGCCGCATATAAATATATATATTTTTTCATAACTCGATTTTAAAAATAGGTAATTGAATTTTGGTACATAATATAAAAGTACAATTATTTTGCACTTTTTATGGACAAGAAACTGTTTTACCTAAAATAGGCACTCTACTTGCTAACGAATTAATCGAAGTTTTTTTGTCTTCAGGCAAATCCGTCCAAGCTTTTACATTACTATCCTTTAAACCTCCCCAAGCCATAGCCTCATAGAAAGCGTCGCTTGGCTCTTCTCCATAATAATTAGTATAATTGTTATAATCAGCACTTAAAACTGTTTTATGAAATGCTTTTAAAGCATCTTTCATACTACTAAGATAGACCTGAGCCATTGCATTATGCTGATTTTCGTAAGTTTCAAAAACTTGTTTAAAATTACTCGCATCAATATCATTAGAATTTGTCGTATTTAACTTTCGATAAATATCTGCGTGTATGTATTCGTGCAAGATAATCCTAGCAGATTCTAAAGCTGCCAATCCATCCAATCTATTTGTACTTATTTCTATCGTTATAAGTCTATTCACCTTATCAAAACTTGTAGTCCCATTTACTTCTTGAGTGGTTGATGAATAAACATTCGGAAGTGAAACAATTTGAATATTAAATTCTGAATTCCCTGCAAATTGATTAAATATATTTTGGACAAAATTGTTTCCATTACTACTCAATAAACTATTTAGACATTTTGCCTTACCAGTAAGATTATCAATAATTTGTGGTTTAACTGGAGTACTTGCTCCAGGATTTGAACCAGCGCCGCCCCCGCCGCCATAGCTTGGAGGAATGTCTTCTTCTCCTGTTGGTCCTCCACCTTCACAATACAACAATTGAATCGGATGAAAACCATCTTCCTTCCACCATCCAATCCAAACACAAGTTATTGCTTCTTCACGCATTTTTGCAGTTTGCGAAGGTAAAACTTTATTTCCATCTTTAAATTGCAATTGAGTATTCACACCATTAGACAAGTCTTGTAAAAAAACTTTTCCATCAAAATTTTCGTTAATATTATAATAATTGAAGTTATTATTATCAACATTTGATTGCTTAGAATCTGTAAAAATCTGAACATAAAAAACACGAAACTTATTTTGGTCATTTTTTAAGAACATCAATCGGTGATGGTCGTTAAATAAACTAGCTTTTTCATTTGAAGATTGCAATTGGCTTTGTAAAGTAAATGGAACTTCAATTACAACACCATCTGCACCATCTGAAATTATAGCATTTTCCCATTCTAGTGCGTCTATATATTCAAAGATTGGTGAATTAAGTTCATTTTTGTGTAAACCATACCAATTTTTCACTTCATTTACTGCGCTAGCAGTCGAATTATCTTCAATTTCATTTATACCACAATTTGAAAGGAGTAAAAGAAAGCACAAAAGCGTAAAGCTTTTGAGAAGGAGTGTAATTTTTCTCATTTTAATATCGTTTAATTAGTTTGCTAATTTAAAAATTTTAATAAATAAAAAATTACAGAAAACCGTAAATACATAAAATAAAACTTTCAACTTTATTTTTTTAGTCACCTTTAAACAAATTTACAATCATTTTTTTTCACTAAAAACTAGGTGATAATGCATATATTTTTAAGTAAAGACCAGTAAAATGAACAACATATTTACTAACATCTTAAGCTATTCGATTATTTCAACATTGATTACTTTAATCATTACACGAATTATTCAGGGAAGGATTCAAAGCTTATTTGATAAGAAGCTTGAAAGCGTCAAAAAAGAACATACTTTAGAAATCGCACAATTTCAAGTTCTTTAAAAATTGCTAAATAATTGGTTTGTCTTCAAATGATTATTCATGAAAAAATTCAACTAAAAATCGACAATGAAATCATCAAACTGACGGATGATTATAAGCACGAATTATTGGATTTGGTCAATTTAGTGCAGCCTGGGTATTTTAAACCAAAAACAACTTCACTGGGAAATTATTACGGAATCTTTGTTGATCAAAAATTAGTTGCTGTCGCAGGTGAACGAATGAAAATGAATGATTTTACAGAAGTCAGCGCTATTATCACACATCCCGATTATACTGGAAAAGGATATGCCAAACAATTGACTGCATATGTTGTAAACCAAATTTTTACAGAAAACAAAACTCCTTTTTTACATGTTGTTGAGAGTAATATTGGTGCAATCAACTTATATGAAAAACTTGGTTTTGTTACCAGAAGAAAAATGAGTTTCTGGAATATTACAAAATACGAAGATTGATACTTTAAAAAATATAGTCCTGATATTATTTATCAGGACTATACTAACTTATCCCAGCCACCCTTCTCGATCTAAACTTCTATATTGAATTGCTTCTGCAATATGCGATGAAACTATATTGGGTGCATTATCTAAATCGGCAATTGTTCTGGAGACTTTTAGAATCCTGTCGTAAGCTCGCGCCGAAAGATTTAGTCTTTCCATTGCCGTTTTCAGTAATTCTTTTGAGGGTTCGTCTAAAACACAATATTCTCTAATCAATTTACTGCTCATTTGTGCGTTGTAGTGAACATTTTCAACAGATTCAAATCGCTTGGTTTGTATTTCCCTTGCTGCGGTTACCCGTTTACGAATCTCTACACTGCTTTCTGCTTTTCGTTCATCGGCCAATTTCTCAAAGGGAACTGGTGTAACTTCAATATGAATGTCTATTCGGTCTAATAATGGACCTGAAATTTTACTCATATAACGCTGCATTTCGTGTGGCGAAGAAGTATTAGGTACACTCGGATCATTAAAAAATCCGCTCGGACTTGGGTTCATACTGGCCACAAGCATAAACGATGAAGGATACGTAATAGTAAACTTGGCACGCGAAATCGTAACTTCTCGGTCTTCCAAAGGCTGACGCATTACCTCTAAAACATCTCGTTTAAATTCTGGCAATTCATCTAAAAACAAGACCCCATTATGTGCCATCGAAATTTCTCCCGGCTGTGGGTAACTGCCGCCGCCAACAAGCGCAACATTAGAAATCGTATGGTGCGGACTTCGAAACGGACGCTGATTCATCAACCCAACCTCTTTTAATTTACCTGCAACACTATGAATTTTAGTGGTTTCAAGCGCTTCTCGCAAAGTCATTGGTGGCAAAATACTTGGAACACGTTTTGCCAGCATTGTTTTTCCGGCTCCAGGAGGGCCAATCAAAATAATATTATGTCCGCCGGCTGCCGCAATTTCCATACAGCGTTTTATACTTTCCTGTCCGCGAACATCTGAAAAATCAAATTCGGGAAAATCTAAAGTTTTGTAGAATTCAGCACGGGTATCAATAACTGTCGGCTTTAAAGTTCCTTTACCTGCAAAAAAGTCAATGATTTCTTTTAAGTTCTCTACTCCATAAACATCTAAATCAGATACGATGGCAGCTTCTTTTACATTTTGAATAGGAAGAAAAAAGCCTTTGTAACCTTCTTCTTTTGCTTTAATGGCAATTGGTAAAGCACCGCGAATAGGCTGCAGACTTCCGTCTAAAGAAAGTTCACCCATTATAATATAACGTTCAATTTCGGGAGCTTTTATCTGATCTGAACCCACCAAAATTCCCATAGCGAGTGTTAAATCATACGAAGAACCTTCTTTTCGAAGATCTGCCGGCGCCATATTGATGGTAATTTTTTTTCCTGGCAAACTGAAGCCATTATTTTTAAGCGCGGCTGCGATTCTATAACTGCTTTCTTTTATTGCATTGTCGGGAAGTCCAACTAAATGATAACCAATTCCTTTATCCATATGAACTTCAACAGTAATAGTTGTAGCTTCAACTCCAAAAACAGCACTTCCGTAAACTTTTACTAACATAAATTTCTCTTCATTAATTGGTTTTAAAACTAATGAAAAAAATAATTATTTGTAAATATTTTAGTACAATATTTTATTCTAAAAAGGCAATTTTATTTCCTTTTTAATTTCCTCTACAATCTTACTCAAATCCAAACTATTTTGATGCGACCAAAGTTTACTTTCAATTTGATTGTTTCGAATGCAATTGTGACATTCCATTATTTCGTGTGAATATCCTTTTCCTAAAGTTGGCAAAGTAAAAGAAGCTTCTTTTTCGTCATTTATAAATAAAGAATATCCGTCGGCAACAAACCAAGGCGAGTTCAATTCAATTCTTCCTTTTGATCCTCTTATAGATGCTTTCATATCAGATTCTGAAACTATCGAAGCATGTAAAACCGATTGAGCCGATTCATATTGCAATAGCATAGAAGTCTGTAGATCAATATCATTTTTGTGTTTGATGGCTTTTGCAATTATCTCTTTTGGATTTCCTAATAGTATATAAGAGAGGAATAATGGATAAACTCCAATATCAAATAAAGCTCCGCCACCTAATTCTTTGTCAAAAAGTCTTTTGTTTTCAGTTTCACTTCCGTGAAAAGCAAAATCGGCTTTTATGTAATTTACATCACCAATTATTCCATTATTTAGTTTTTGTAATATATCTTGAATAGACGGAATAAAACGTGTCCAAAACGCTTCCATAAAAAATCTGTTATTTTTTTTAGAAGCTTCAATCATTCTCTCTGCATCATTATAAGATAGCGACATTGGTTTTTCGCATATCACATGTTTGCCTTTTTCAAGTGCTTTTATGGATAATTCTGCATGCGAGTTATGTGGTGTTGCGATGTAGATAATTTCAACTTCACTGTCTTCAAAAAGTAGATCATAAGAATTATACATTCTTAAAGCACCAAATTTTTCTGCAAATAACTCTGCTTTAGAAATATCTCTTGAAGCAACTGCCGTTAGCTCAGCATCATCTATGAATAATAAATCTGACGCAAACTGGCTTGCAATATTACCCAGCCCAACTATTCCCCATTTAATTTTTCTATCAGCCATTGTATTTTAATCATCAAAATTGTTAAAAAACATTAAAAAACTATTTCGTTTGAAAAACATCAGACGTTTTTAAACAACAAATATCCAATATATCGTAAAAAGTAACAATCAATTAACCCAAAAATTATTAAAAGTCTTAATAAGACGAAAATAAATGTTGATGAATTACAAATTTTAAGTCTGTTTTAACAAATTCATGCAAAATTTACGGGGTCAAATTTTAAATTTAACAAAAATTAAACATTGAACCCTATTTTTTTAGGGGGTATGAAATCATTTTATACTTTTATAAAAAATTTTAAAACTAAATAACTATGCGAAAAATTATTTTAACTGTGATTCTTATCACTATTTTGGTACTAACCTTTATATCAAACTTTATCATTGCAGATAACCCAATTCCTGCTGAAGCGGTTAAGTTTGACACAGGAGATACAGCTTGGATGATCGTGGCAACTGCATTTGTATTGTTAATGACTCCTGGTTTAGGATTTTTCTACGGAGGAATGGTAGGTAAGAAAAACGTAATTAGTACTATGCTTCAGAGTTTTATGGCAATGGTAATTGTTACTATTTTATGGACTGTCGTTGCTTTCGGATTAGCTTTTGGACCAACTATTGGAGGAATTATTGGAGATCCGTCTCATAATTTATTCTTTGAAGGTGTTGGAACCAATACTGCATGGAGCCTTGCACCAACAATTCCTTTTATGTTATTCGCATTATTTCAAGCAAAATTTGCCATCATTACTCCTGCTTTAATTACAGGTGCTTTTGCAGAACGTGTACGTTTCTGGGCTTATTTGTTATTCATGGTTTTATTTATATTATTGATATATGCTCCTTTGGCTCACATGACTTGGCATCCTGATGGAGTTTTCTTCAAAATGGGAGTTCTTGATTTCGCTGGTGGAACTGTAGTACACATGAGCGCTGGATGGGCTGCATTGGCTGGAGCAATCTTCTTAGGAAAAAGAAAAGTACAAAAAGTTAATCCTGCTAGAATTACTTACGTATTATTAGGTACGGGTTTACTTTGGTTTGGATGGTTTGGTTTCAATGCTGGATCTGCATTAGGAGCAAATGGTTTAGCCGTACAAGCTTTAGGAACAACTACTGTTGCTGCAGCAGCAGCTGCTATGGCATGGGTTTTCCTTGATAAAATCTTAGGACACAAATTATCTGCTCTTGGAGCTTGTATTGGAGCTGTTGTGGGTCTTGTGGCTATTACGCCTGCTGCTGGTTTCGTTAGTATTCCTCACGCAATTTTCATTGGTTTATTCTCTGCAATTGTAAGTAACCTTGTAGTTAGTAAATTCCCTAAAGGAAAAATTGATGATGCTCTAGATGTATTTGCTTGTCACGGTGTTGGTGGTATGGTAGGTATGTTATTAACGGGAGTTTTTGCTTCAAAAGCAATTAACCCAGCTGTTGGAGATAATCAAGGTTTAATCTTTGGAACTCCAACTTTATTCATCAACCAATTAACTGCTCTTGTTGTGGTATCAATCTTTGCTTTTGTTGGTTCTTACATTTTATTCTTTATTGTAAATAAAATTACACCTCTAAGAGTTACTGAAGAAAAAGAAGAATTAGGTTTAGATATTTCTCAACACGGAGAATTCCTATAAGAAATTAATTTTCAACTTTCAATCTTGATAAAAAAAACGCTCTAAGTAATTAGAGCGTTTTTTGTTTGAATTAATTTCTAAGCAATCTAAGAAGTCCTTTAAAGATTTAATTTTATGTACATCTTGAGTAAACACACACATATGTATGGAACTTTATTTATCTGAATTAATTTCACTACAGGCTAGCAAATTAACAACCTTAATTATTCAACAAAAAACTCCTTTAAGAAACTTTAATCCGCTTAAATCTTGATCATAAAAAAACGCTCTAATCACTTAGAGCGCTTTTTGTTTTGAATTAATTTCAACCCCAATATATTTTAAATTTTAGTCCCGAAGCCTCGGGATAGATTTGAAATTTTAAAAGTCTAAAATCTATTTAAAATTAGAAATACCTTCTTTTAACCATTTTAAATATTCTTCTGTACTAACGTAGCTGATAGTTGGTTTAGTATTATTTAAATTATTTCCTTCTAAATCTGTAATCACATATAGAGGTTGTGTATTGGTTTTATATTTAGAAATCATAAAATCTGTCCATTTATCTCCCGCTGTAATAATTTTATCTCCAGAGGCAGTTGTAAATTGTTCTTCTTTTGGAAGTTCACGTTTGTCATCAACATAAAGTGAAATCAAAACAACATCATTTTTTAGAATTGGTAAAACCGTAGGATCAGACCACACATTGTTTTCCATTTTTCGGCAGTTTACACAAGCGTAACCCGTAAAATCCAGCATTATAGGTTTATTGATTTCTTTCGCGTAAGCTACACCATCCTCATAATCGTGAAAAACCATAATTCCGTGAGGGCCTAATTCTGCTCCTTCTGGCAGCCCTTTTATTGGTTCTCCTGAAACGGCTCCATTTCCTGATCCTCCTACTCCAAACGGACTTTCGCTGTATTGCGGCGGCGGTGGGAATGCACTAATTAATTTTAATGGAGCTCCCCAAAGTCCAGGAATTAAATACATTGTAAATACTAAAGTAAGTAGTCCTAAATATAATCTCCCAACAGAAATATGATTCATTGGGCTATCGTGAGGCAATGTAATTTTTCCGAATAAATATAAAGTCAAAGCTCCAAAAATTGCAATCCAGATTGCGATGAAAACTTCTCTTTCTAAGAAATGTAATTGTAAAACTAAATCTGCATTTGATAAAAATTTGAATGCCAAAGCCAATTCTAAAAATCCAAGAACCACTTTTACAGTATTTAACCATCCACCAGATTTTGGTAATGAGTTTAACCATCCTGGGAACATTGCAAATAACATAAACGGTAAAGCTAATGCAGATGAAAATCCTAACATTCCAACAACTGGAGCGATTCCTCCATTTGAAGCTGCTTCAACTAATAAAGTTCCAACAATTGGTCCTGTACAAGAAAAAGATACAATTGCCAAAGCCAAAGCCATGAATAATATTCCGATTATTCCGCCTTTATCCGCTTGCTGATCAGCCTTGTTTGCCCATGAATTTGGAAGCATAATTTCAAAAGCTCCCAAAAATGAAGTTGCAAAAATAACTAAGATCACAAAGAAAATTAGGTTAAACCAGACATCGGTAGACAAAGCATTTAAAGCATCTGCACCAAATATTTTAGTAACGATAAGACCTAAAATTACATAAATAGCAATAATTGAGAGTCCGTAAATCACAGCGTTTCTAATTCCTTTAGCTCTGCTTTTACTTTGCTTAGTAAAGAAACTTACTGTCATTGGGATCATTGGGAAAACGCAAGGCGTTAACAAGGCTGCAAACCCAGATAAAAAAGCAATAAAAAAGATTGACCACAAACTTCTTGCAGGTGCAGGAGCAGGAATTTCTGCTGCTTTAACTTCTTTTTCTGCTTTTACAGTTTGATCTTTAGCAGCATTAGTTTCTTTTTGAATAGTATCAACTGCTAAACCAACTACTTTAGTTTCGTCTTTTTGAGCTTCTGCTACAACTGGAACTTGATCCATTTTAAAAGTTGATGGAACTGCAATTGAGAACTTTTTGCTCGAATTGATACAAACTTCTTTACAAACCTGAAAATCGAAATCCACATCAACCGTTTTTAAGTTCGGGTTAATGATTTTTATTTCTTGTTCAATATGTGCTTTTCCTTCAAAATAGGTTTCATCTACACCAAATACATCATTAAAAGAAGTTTTCGTTTTTCCTTCTTTTGCTTTTCCTACTAATTCGTAATTACCTTTTTGATTTTTAAAAGCAATTTCCAAAGCAAGAGGTCCGCCTTCTGGTGTAAACTGCGAATACATATGCCAGTCTTTTTCGATAACAGCATCAAAAATTAAGACGGCGTTATTCCCTTTTTTTTCAATTTTTGAAGTCCATTTTACAGGCTCTAGAATTTGAGCGTTACCTTTTGCAAAAGCAAAGAAAAACAACAGCAGTAAAATAGTTTTAGTCCAAATATTTTTTGACAAGCTTGTCTGAAGATTTTGAGTAAAGTTCATTATTGTAGTTCTATTTTTAGTATTTTGTTTGTGGCTTTTTCAATTTTAAAACGTTCATCTTGCCTTATTCCGATAACCCAGACTATTTGTTCATTAGAACATAAAATCCATGTTTTTTCTTTTTCGATCAATGATAACTTTTCATCTTTAAAAAGTTTACTGACTTTTTTTGACTTACCATGCATGCCAAAAGGCTGAAAAACATCGCCTTCTTTCCATTTACGTAATATCAAAGGAAACTGGATTTTATCGACGTCCACAAATATAACTCTATTTGAATCGAATGTTGTGTGACCTACGTTACAAAGACTTAATTTTATGGGAAAATTAACTTCTGTATCGTTTGAATTGATTTCATATTCTTCTTTTTCTGACAACTCAGAAAGCGGACTCAAAATCAACGTTTCTCTGTTTTTTAATAATCTGAATTCTTCTGCAAAAACTTGTTTTCCCGATTGCCCTTCGACCAAATCGTAAATATCATTCCACGCAGAAAAACCAAATTCATTCAGCCATTGATACAAATATGATTTATAATTGGGAAGTTTTTTTAACTGATTTAAATCGAAGTGAATATCATCTCCCGCCTCTTTTGCAATTTGCTGATAAATCATAATCGATGCATCTTCAACCATTTCTTTTGATTCCTGAAGATAGGATTGTGTCTTTTGAAATGCATCCAAAAAATTAGGATTGATTTCTTTTAAAACAGGAATTAAATCGTGACGAATTTTATTTCGCAAATATTTAGTTGAAGCATTACTGCTGTCTTCTCGCCATTCTATATTATTTTCTTCCGCATATTTCAGAATTTCTTGTCTGGAAAATGGCAAAAGCGGGCGAATGATTTTGTCGTTCTGTTCTGGAATTCCCGTTAAACCTTCTAAACCTGTTCCGCGCGTTAAATTGATTATAAAAGTTTCTAAATTGTCATCTGCGTGATGCGCCGTTAAAATAAAATCAAAGTTTTCTTCTTCCAAAAGTTCATAAAACCAACTGTAGCGCAATTCTCTTGCAGCGACTTGTGTGGACAATTTATAATCTTTAGCGAAAGCTTCAGTATCAAAGTGAGTGGTAAAAAACGGAATATTATTTTGATCGCAATAGTTTTGAATAAATTCCTGATCTCCAAAACTTTCTAATCCGCGAAGTTGAAAATTACAATGTAAAACTGCGATTTCATAAGGTAATTGATTGAACAAATGCAGTAAAACCATACTGTCTAAGCCACCGCTTACTGCCAGAAAAAGCTTTTTTTCTGCTAAAAAAGGAAACCTGGAAGTTATATGATTTTGAAATTTTGAAAACATTTGATAAATGTAAAAAATTAAATTCGTTCTATTTTTAAATGAAATGTTAAGCGGGCATTTTTTCTGCAACGAATTACACAAATTTCCACTAATTAATTTGCAAAACTTTAAAAAATACAGCCACAGATTAAAGGATTAAAATGATTCTAAAATCTGTGTAAATCTTAATAATCTGTAGCAAAAAAATAATTCGTGCAAATTCGGCTAATTCGCGACAAGTCCACTTTATTGTAAAACTTCGTGCATTGCCTTAGCTTTTAATAAACATTCTTCATATTCTTTTTCAGGATCGGATAATGATGTAATGGCACTTCCAACCGAAAATGAAATGTATTTATTTTCCTGATTATACAATATACTTCTAATGACCACATTAAAATCAAAATCTCCTGCAGGCGTAAAATATCCAATTGCACCACTGTACAATCCTCTTTTTGTTTCTTCCAGATTTTCAATAATTTCCATGACAGAAATTTTTGGCGCTCCGGTCATGCTTCCCATTGGAAAAGTTGTTTTTAAAACGTCTACGGCAGAATATTGAGCATCTAATTTTGAAGTAATCGTAGAAATCATTTGATGTACCTGCAAAAACGAATAAATACCGCAAAGCTCTTCAACCTCAACCGAACCTTTCTGTGCAGTATGTGACAAGTCGTTTCGAACCAAATCAGTTATCATGATGTTTTCTGCACGTTCTTTTGCATCTGATTCCAAAATAGCTTTTGATTTTTCATCTTCGATCGAATCCAAAAAACGTTTAGAAGTTCCTTTAATAGGCTGAGAAATAATTTTATCTCCCTCTTTTTTAATATAACGCTCTGGCGAAGCAGAAAGCAGATAGTGTTTGTAATTTTTAAAGAAAACTGAAAAAGGCGCTTTAGAAATTTCATTCAACTTTTGAAATTTTTCTAACGGATTTATAACGGCATTTTCAGCGTAAAATTCCATACAGAAATTTGCCTCATACATATCTCCAATATGAATATGTTCGAGCATTTTATTTATTTTCTGAATATATAATTCTTTAGAAATACGTTGTTGAATATTCAATTTTTCGTCACTTTCGACTTTCGACTTTCGACTTTGTACTATTCCATCAAAATCTTCTTCAACTTCGTGATCACAAAGCATTAAATATTGAATTTCAAGCTGATTACCTTTTAGGATAAAAAGTTTTTTAGGCTGAAAGAAAAACAAATCAGGAAAATTCAATCCGTCAAAATTCTTGGAATGAAGATTTTCTATATCATTTTTTAGATCATAAGAAAGATAACCAAAAAGCCAGTCTTTAGTATTCTGCTGATATTGTTTTAAATCTTCAAAAGCGTTGTAATAGTCAGTTTTTAAAGAGGTAAAAGCATCTACCGCCAATAAACAATCAAAATTAGAATATTGCTGCGGATAGGAATTGCTGTCTAAAAAAATAACTTCGCGAAACTGCTGCGCCCAACTTAATAGTTGTTGTTTAAACAGTTCTGGATTTGCAATATTTTTATGAATGGAAACTCTCAAAAATGGGTAAATTTTAAACTTCAAAATTACGACAAAATTCCTTTACTACTAGAACGCAAAAGAAATAATGAAACGATAATAACAGCAAAGCAAAAGTGTTAAAAAGACTTACTTTTTATAAGAAAAAATTCGTTATATTTGATATACTCTTAGATTAATCCCAAAATTGAATTAGTTTGACTGTAAAATTCTTAAAAAAGAACCACAAAAAATGATTTGTGCTTTTAATTTTTGAGACCTTAGATTGTATCTTTTCCAATAACTTAATTATATTTTTTAACCTTAAAAAATCCTAAGTATTATGAAAATTGCCACAATTATTGTCCGCGTTTTAATTGGTCTTTTGTTACTTTTTGCCTCTATCAGTTACTTTTTTCATTTAATGCCTGAACCAGAAACTACAGGAAATTTTAAAGCTTTTAATGTAGGTTTAATGGCTTCAACTTATTTAATGCCACTTGCTAAATCAATTGAATTGCTGTGTGGAATTGCATTTATAACTGGGCGATATGTAACACTTGCTAATATTTTGATCCTGCCTATTACGGTAAATATTTTGTTTATCAATTATTTTCTTGCTCCAGAAGGTCTGCCAATTGCAGTGTTATTATTCTTAGCCAATTTATTTTTGATTTACAGATATTGGGGTAATTATAAAAGTATTTTCACACCATAAATTATTTTTCAAACTAAAAATAAAACCCGACAGCTATTTAAACTGTCGGGTTCTTTTTTAATTCGTTCTATCATGCTTAACCCAAACGAGATCGGTTACTTTGTATCCAATTTCTTGAGCTTTAATTAAATAGTCTGCCTTTATACTTTCTGGAATAGTTTTCTCACGCGAAAGGATCCACATGTATTTTAAACTTTCACCAGCAACAAGCGCATACTTATAGTCGGGGTCAATAGCTACAACATTGTACCCTGAATAAAAAGGACCAAAAAATGAGACTTTCAGCATACCAATATTATCTTTTTTGACAAATTTAGCTTTCCCGACACTTTGTTCCCATTTGTCTTTTTTGACATTATAGCCCTTATTATCGACTTTTATAGTTTTATCTTCGTTTAAAGAATACTCAGCAGTTACATTGTCCAGATCTCTTTCCCATTTGTAATCTAATCTAGCGATTTCATACCATTTTCCGAGATATTTTTTGCTGTCAAAATTGGTTACAGCTTGTGCTTTTTTCGGAATACCTCCTCCACAAGATGTAAGGGCAATTCCTATTCCTGCTCCAATCAAAATCGGAACTATATATTTACTTTTCATAATGTTATCTTTTAATAATCATAAAGATAGCACTTGAAACACACATCTAATTTACAAAATTATTTTGAATTATTATATTATTAAGAAGCTAAAATAACGCATAAAAAAACCGCCAGATTGCTCTGACGGTTTAGTTAATATGATTTACGCAAATTATACGTGTAAAGCTCTATTTTCAGTAGCTGCCAATGCTGCTTCTTTTACCGCTTCCGCGAAAGTTGGGTGCGCATGACTCATTCTTGAAATATCTTCAGCAGAAGCTTTGAATTCCATTGCAGTAACCGCTTCAGCAATTAAATCTGCTGTACGGGCACCAATCATGTGAACTCCTAAAACCTCATCTGTTTTTTCATCAGCAAGGATTTTTACAAATCCGTCTAAGTCAGCACTTGCTCTTGCACGTCCTAACGCTTTGAAAGGGAAACTTCCAGATTTATATTTCACTCCCGCAGCTTTCAATTGCTCTTCAGTTTGTCCCACTGCTGCAACTTCCGGCCAAGTGTAAACCACACCAGGAATTAAATTGTAATCGATATGCGGTTTCTGACCTGCTAAAATTTCAGCAACTACTACTCCTTCTTCTTCCGCTTTATGCGCTAACATTGCTCCACGAACAACATCACCAATTGCATAGATATTTGGAACATTTGTTTGTAAATGATCGTTTACTTCAACTTGTCCTCTGTCTGAAATTTTAACTCCAGCTTTGTCAGCGTTTAATCCGTCTGTGTAAGGACGACGACCAACAGAAACTAATGAATAATCTCCTTCAAGAGTGATTGTTTCTCCTTTTGCATTTTCAGCTTGAACTACAACAGCATCGCCGTTTCTTTCAACTGATTTTACTTTGTGAGAAACGTAGAATTTCATTCCTTGTTTTTTCAATACCTTAGTCAATTCTTTAGAAAGAGCTCCGTCCATTCCAGGAATGATTCTGTCCATGAATTCTACTACAGAAACCTGAGCTCCTAAACGCAAGTAAACTTGTCCAAGCTCGATTCCAATAACTCCTCCACCAATAATTACTAAGTGTTTTGGAACTTCTTTTAAAGCTAAAGCCTCAGTAGAAGTGATGATTCTTTCTTTATCAATTTTGATAAATGGTAAAGAAGATGGTTTTGAACCTGTAGCGATTACAGTATATTTTGCTTCGATAGTTTCTGATGTCCCGTCAGCTTTTGCAATTGCGATATGCGTTGCGTCTACGAAAGAACCTAAACCAGTGAAAACAGTAATTTTATTTTTATCCATTAAGTAGTTGATTCCACCTACGGTTTGATCTACAACTGCTTGTTTGCGCGCGATCATTTTCTCTAAATTGATTTTTACATCTCCAGAAACTTCTATTCCGTGATCTGCAAAATGAGCAATTTCAGCATAATGATGAGAAGACGACAATAATGCTTTTGAAGGAATACAACCTACGTTAAGGCAAGTTCCGCCTAATGAATTATATTTTTCTATAATGGCAGTTTTGAAACCTAATTGTGCGCAACGAATTGCTGATACATATCCGCCAGGACCTGAACCTATAATGACTACGTCAAATGAACTCATAGTTTGTCTATTTTTAATTTTTTAGCGTCACAAATTTAAGGAATAAAGTTTTGTTTAAAGTTTAAATCTCAATGTTTTTTGTGTGAAATTTTGGAGGAAGGTTTTACCGCAAAGGACGCTAAGAATTACGCAAAGTTTTGTTTTTTAATCTCGCAAAGACGCAGAGTCGCAAAGTTTAAAGAATAAAGATTAGTTGCGTCAGCTAAAGTTGGACGCTATTAAAAAAACTTAGAACCTTAGTAACTTAGAATCTTAGTCTCTTTTTTAAAACCTTTGAACCTCTTAAAAAGAAATTACCGTCGAGTTCTTCACCTCACTAATCATAAACATACTTTGCGTACTGCCAATATGTTGAAGCGAAGTCAATTTGGTAACCAAAAATTCACGATACGCTTCCATATCTTTTACTAAAACTTTCAAGATATAATCGTAATCACCGCTTACATGATGGCATTCTAAAACTTCGTTTAGTTTGATGACTTCGCTTTCGAATTTGGTTAGGAATTCTTTAGTATGCTGAATAAGTTTTAGATGACAGAAAACCACAAATCCTTTTTCGATTTTGGATTTATCTACTAATGCTGCATAGTTTTTAATGATACCTTCTCGTTCTAGTTTTTTGATTCGTTCGTAAACTGCGGTTACAGAAAGATCAAGTTTTAAAGATAATTCTTTGGTTGTTTTTTTACTGTCGGTTTGAAGTAAAACGAGGAGTTTTTTATCTGTAGCGTCTAGAGTCATTTTTAGTTGATGGTTTTGGGTTGATAGTTGATAGTTTATTAAGTGAAATAAAATCTATTGAATTATATTTTCCAGATCAAATTTAGATTAAAAATCATTAAAAATAAGTTTTTATAGTTTTAAAATCTAATTATTCAATTTATGATTGATTAATATTCTAAATAGATATTATTTTGGATAGAATTTCTTAGAAACGAGCTTCCTCGCTCTCAACTTGAAACTTGAAACAAAACAAACAAAAAACCAACTATAATGAAAAACTTTAACCCAGCAGATAAAATTCAAGATTTGCAGTACTTTGGTGAATTTGGAGGTGTAAATCCTTCGATTTCTGATTCCTCTACTTATACTTTTCTTTCGGCCAAAACGATGTTTGATACTTTTGAAGGCAATATGGAAGGCTGTTATTTATACTCGCGTCATTCATCGCCAAGCAATTTGTATTTGGATCAGGCTTTGGCGGCAATGGAAGGAACGGAAACAGCAAATGTATCGGCTTCAGGAATGGGTGCGATTACGCCTACTCTATTACAGCTGTGCGGTGCGGGCGATCACATTGTTTCGAGCCGAACTATTTATGGCGGAACATACGCTTTTCTAAAAAACTTTACTCCAAGATTCGGAATTGAAACAAGCTTTGTTGACATTACTAAGTTGGACGTTGTACAAGCAGCAATTACATCAAAAACGAAAGTTTTATATTGCGAAACGGTTAGTAATCCACTTCTGGAAGTTGCCGATATTGCTGGTTTAGCTAAAATAGCCAAAAAGTACAATTTGAAATTGGTTGTCGATAATACTTTTTCACCCTTATCTGTTTCTCCTGCAAAATTAGGTGCCGATATTGTCATTCATAGTTTGACAAAATACATTAACGGAAGCAGTGATACTGTCGGAGGTGTGACTTGTGCATCAAAAGAATTTATTAATTCGCTAAAAAATGTAAATTCTGGTGCAAGTATGCTGTTAGGGCCAACGATGGATAGTTTGCGTTCGGCTTCTGTAATGAAAAATCTTCGCACGCTTCACATCCGAATCAAACAGCACAGTCATAATGCGCATTTTCTTGCCGATCAATTTGAGAAAGAAGGTTTAAAAACGGTTTATCCCGGATTAAAAAGTCATCCAAGTCACGAATTGTACAAAACGATGATTAATCCAGAATATGGTTTTGGAGGAATGCTGACGATTGACGTTGGCACTTTAGCGAAAGCCAATGAATTGATGGAATTGATGCAGGAAAGAAACTTAGGTTATTTAGCTGTTAGTTTAGGTTTTTATAAAACATTATTCAGCGCACCAGGAACTTCGACTTCTAGTGAAATTCCCTTAGAAGAGCAGAAAGAAATGGGATTAACAGACGGTTTGATTCGCTTTTCTATTGGATTGGATAATGATATTGAACGCACTTACCAAATGATGAAAGCTTGTATGGTTGAGCTTGGTATTTTGAATTCCCCAGAGATTAGTAAAGAAGTTTACACAGAGGTTCACTAAGATTTCTCTCTCGCAGATTTGGCTGATCATGCTTATTGTTGTAGAAATCTATAAAAAAATCTGCTAGACTTGCACAATCTGCGCGAGAAAATTTGAGTGAATTTTATATGAAAAAAGCCGTTCTGAAATTATTCTCAGAACGGCTTTTCACATATAACCTTTTAATTCTAACTCACAACTTGAGTATTTAGTTTACTATTTTTTCTACTATAAGTAAAGTAAATCAATAATCCGATTAGTAACCAGATAGTGAAGTAAATCCAGTTCCAAACGCTTAATTCGGCCATCATGTAAAGGCAGCAAATTAATCCTAAAAGCGGAATTAAAGATAGATTTTTTCTGAATGCCCAAACGGCTAATCCAACTAAAACAAATAAGAAAATCCACATTGGAATTTTGTGCTTGAACAAACTGAATCCTGATTCGTATTTTAAAGAATCGTTAATTGGTAATCCTTTTACAACCTCAGCATATTTTGCGTCATCGTCTTGGTATTGACTTAGCAAATGCTCTAAATCTGATGTTTCTGCAGTTTTATTATGAACGTCAATGCTTTCCAAATAATTAAAAACTTTTGCCGATTCTTCTTTATCTAAAGAAGTAATAATTGTTGTCGCATCATTCGTTTGCGCCTCATTATTTATAAAAGCCATTGTAGCTTTATTGTTGAAAGTAAAAGCATAGTACAATCCAGCAATCATTAAAACTGGTAAAATATATTTTGAATTTACATAAGGCGTTTTAAATTTTCCTCTTGGAATTTCAGGTTTGTTTTGCAACACTAAAACTCCAGCGCAAACCAAAACAAAAGCAAACAAAGTTCCGATACTGCATAAATCTGTAACCATTGTAAGGTTTAGAAATAAAGCTGGAACTGCTACCACAAAACCAGTTACGATTGTAGCAAATGATGGTGTTTTATATTTTGGGTGAACGGTAGAAAATTTCTTTGGCAATAAACCATCACGGCTCATGCTCATCCAGATACGAGGCTGTCCCATTTGGAAAACCAATAAAACGCTTGCCATAGCTACTACAGCACTTACCGCAATAATTCCCGACATCCATTTTAGGTCTAATTTATCGAAAACAAATGCAAGAGGATCTCCAACATTTAGTTCGTGGTATTTTACCATTCCGGTCAAAACTAAGGCAATAGCGATATATAAAATCGTACAAATGATAATTGCCCACATCATACCTCGTGGTAAATCACGCTGCGGATTTTTACATTCTTCGGCAGTTGTCGAAATCGCATCAAAACCAATATAAGCAAAGAAAACAGCAGAAACACCTTTTAAAACCCCGCCAACTCCATTTGGAGCAAACGGATCCCAGTTTGCTGTATCTACGTAAAATACACCCACAGCAATTACTAGAAGAACTACACAAAGTTTTACAACAACCATTAAATTACTGGCGTTACGAGATTCTTTCATTCCTCTGTAAACCAAAGCTGTAATCAAAATAATGATAAATAGAGCTGGTAAATCGGTAACAAAATGGAAAGATCCTATTGTTGGCGCTGTTGTCCAAGCTGTATGGGCCTGCTGTAAAGCTGTACTTAAATTTTCGAATGATTTTCCGCCTCGCATTAAAGCTTCGGCATCTTTAAATCCGTTTGATGCCGTTAAATAATCCATCTGAATCCATTGCGGAAGATGTATACCGCCGCTCTGGAGCAGTCCCGTAAAATAATCACTCCACGATATGGCGACGGTTATATTTCCGACTGCGTATTCCATAATCAAAGCCCAGCCGATTATCCAGGCAATTAATTCTCCAAAAGCAACATACGAATAGGTATAAGCACTTCCTGAAACCGGCACCATCGAAGCAAATTCCGCGTAAGCAAAAGCAGCAAAACTACAAGCTAAAGCTGTAAATAGAAACAAGAAAATAACAGCTGGTCCGCCGTCTGCACTGGCTTTTCCGATAGTACTAAAAATCCCTGCCCCAACAATAGCCGCAATTCCGAATGCAGTCAAATCTTTGGTCGTCAAATGTTTTCCTAATGCATTATGACCATCTGATTCGTTCTGAGCAACCTGCTTCAGAATATCCTGTACTGTTTTCTTTCGGAATAAACTTGAAAATGCCATATATGTTTTGCTATTATAAAATTAATTTACTTCGGACTTTATGGTTTTATTTTGCAAATAATGCAAAAATTATCCTGATTTCAAATATATAAAACGATTTTGTTTTTTGAGGGTGTTTTTTTGCCACGAATTTCTCGAATTTTCTCGAATTATTTTTTTGCCACAGATTAAATGATTTACGCAGATTTTATTTTTTATAAACTTAAAAGTAAATCTGCTAAAATCTGCCAAATCTGCCAAATCTGCCAAATCTGCGTGAAACAAAAAGAATCGTTTTATCTAAATTTATTCATTAAAATTAATCTGCTAGATCTGTGGAATCTGCGGGAAACAAAAACATCCTAAGTCAATAACATCAAACACAAATGTAACATTTATAAAAAAGAGCTTACTAATAAATTGCTATTTAACTTAAAAGATAAATTATATGGAAAAAATTTCAAGAAGATCGTTTGTGAATAAATTTGGAATTGGCGTTGGAGCGTCTGTTGTGATGACATCTCTTCCATCTTTTTTATCTGCGCCGGAAATTAATAAAAAGCCTTACACTGGAAAGAAATTAAATATCGCGCTTTGCGGCTTGGGAAATTACGCTTCACTTCTGGCGGAAGGTCTTCAAGTTTCTGAATACTGCCAGCTTGCGGGAATCGTGACAGGAACTCCTTCTAAAGCCGAAAAATGGAAAAAGAAATATAATATACCAGAGAAGAACATTTACAATTATGAGAATTTCGATTCCATCGTAAAAAACAAAGATATTGGTTTAGTTTATGTCGTAACTGCCAATTCACTGCACAAAGAACTTACCATTCGGGCAGCAAAAGCTGGAAAACATGTTATTGTTGAAAAACCGATGGCGATTACTATTGAAGACTGCGAAGAAATGATTAAAGCCTGTAAGGAAAACAATGTACAACTCGCAATGGGTTATCGTCTGCATTACGAACCTAATCATCTGGAAGTAAAGCGACTTGGGCAGGAAAAAGTTTTGGGTCAGGTTCGTTTTATTGAAGCCTCTCTTGGTTACAGCACGTATGATTTTCGTGATATTAATTCACCTGTAGATTTAAATGCCCGTAACCAATGGAGATTGAATAAAAAACTAGCTGGAGGCGGTACTTTAATCAATTTAGGCGTTTATTGTATTCAGGTTTCGCGTTATGTTTTAGGCGAAGAACCAATTGCTGTAACGGCACAATTTGGAACTGTAAACAATAAAAATATGTTTGCTCAGGTGGAAGAAAATATTACTTGGCAAATGGAATTTCCAAGTGGTGCTGTGGCTAATTGCAGCAGTTCCTATGGTTTTGGCATTGATAGATTTTTTGCTTCCGCAGATGAAGGCACATTTGAAATGAGTCCTGCTGTGAGCTATGGACCTTTTGTGGGTAAAAGATCTGATGGAAAAGCATTTAATTTTCCTGTGATAAACCAACAGCAAACCCAAATGGATGAAATTTGTAAAGTGATTTTAGCAAACAAAAAACTACCCAATCATATTACTGGAGAAGAAGGAATGAAAGACATGAAAATTATTAATGCGATTTATAAAGCAGCAGAAACCGGCAAGAAAATTTCATTAAAATAGTTTATTTCAATTCGTGAATTCGTGGCGGAAAAAATAGCCACGAATTCACGAATTATCTTTTATAAAAACTTTGCGAACTTTTCGGTCAAACTTATTTTAAGCAACTTCTCAAAATCGAAACAGGATGCTGCGCTTCACGTTTTGTTCCATCATAAATTTGATGACGACAGCTCGTTCCCGCAGCGGCGATTTTTACGTTTGAAGCAGTATTTCTAACTTTTGGGAAAAGAGTATCCTCTCCCATTTGCATACTTACTTTGTAATGTTCTTTTTCATATCCAAAAGAACCTGCCATTCCGCAGCAACCTGAATTATAAATCGTAACGGTATTATTTTTAGGGAGATTCAGCATGGCGAAAGTCGCTTCAACAGAACTCAACGATTTTTGATGGCAATGTCCGTGAATTTTGATTTCTTTAGTTTCTTCAGAAAATGAATCTGGAGTTATTTTTCCATCGATAATTTCTTTTTTGAAGAATTCTTCAATAGTGAATGCGTTTTGGGAAATTCTCTCTGCATTTTCTTTGTCCGATGCCAATCGCAGATATTCATCTCTAAAAGTTAAAATTGCTGATGGTTCTATTCCGATTAAAGGCGCATTACTTGAAATTAAATCTTTGAAAATATTGATATTGATATCGGTGATTTTTTTGGCTTCTTCCAAAAATCCTTTCGATAAATACGTTCTGCCGCTTTCTTCGTGATCTACGATTAAAACCTGATAGCCTAACTTCGTTAATAATTCAAAAGCGTCGATCCCGATATTTACATCATAATAATTGGTAAATTCATCCACAAACAAATACAATTGCCCGTTTGGAAAATCGCTGATTGCAGGCTTGTTATTTTCATACCATTTTCTGAAAGTCTTTTTCGCCAATAACGGAACTTGTCTTTCGGGCGCAATTCCCATTGATCTTTTAACAAGCGACTGATTCGAAATAAAATTAGTAATCGACGGAAACAAACTTCCCATTTTGTTCAATTTTGCATTGTTGGCAAAAATTTTACTTCGGGTCGAAAATCCGTTTGCTTTTTGATATTGGTATAAAAATTCAGCTTTCAAAGTTGCAACATCCACATTACTCGGACATTCGCTGGCACAGGCTTTACAGCTCACGCACAACTCAAAAACTTCGTATAATTCTTTCTGGTCAAATTTGTTTTCTTTTTCAGAATATGTCAAATATTCTCTTAAAGCATTTGCTCTGGCTCTAGTGGTTTCTTTTTCATTTCTGGTCGCACGATAACTCGGACACATCGCTCCTCCCGCCGATGGCATTTTCCTGCAATCGCCCGAACCGTTGCATTTTTCGGCTGCACGAAGAATTCCTAAACTGTCTGAGAAATCTTGAAACGTCTTAATATCTGGCTCTACTCTTCCTGAAATTACACGATGATTTTCGTCCATTTTCAAGGCGTTGACAATCTTTCCGATATTAAAAACCGAATTCGGGTCAAATGCCAATTTGATTCTTTTCAGCAATTCGTAGTTTTTCTCGCCAATCATAAACGGAATAAACTCCCCTCGCACAATTCCGTCGCCGTGTTCACCACTTAATGAACCTCTATATTTTTTCACCAAATGCGCCACATCGGTCGCAATGGTTCTGAATAATTTTAAATCTTCCGTTTTCTTCAAATTCAAAACCGGACGCAAATGCAGTTCTCCCGCACCCGCATGCGCGTAATAAATCGCTTCCTGTCCGTGGCTCAGCATCATTGCCGAAAACTCCGCAATATACGCTGGTAAATCGCTTAATTCAACTGCCGTATCTTCAATAGAATCGGCTGCTTTATTGTCACCAACAATACTTCCCAAAAGTCCAAGACCGGCTTTTCTCAGTTCGTTAGCTTTATCAATATCTGGACCGTAAACCTTTACGCGGGCGTAACCAAAATTATGTTTTTCTAAATCGGCTATTAAATCATTAGCTTGTCTTTCGGCATCTTCTAGAGAATGAGAAGCCACTTCAAACAACATGATAGCTTTTGGTTCACCTACCAAAAAGAAACGATTTTTTATATGTTCGCGATTGGTTTTTGTACAATCCAAAATGGTATCGTCGATCATTTCACAAGTGTACAAATAATGTTTCATTGCCACCACCACAGATTCTAAAGATTCCTGAATCGTATGGTAATGTCCAACCACCATAATATTATGTACAGGTGGTAAATCGTCAACTTTCAAAGTGATTTCTGTTGTAAAGGCCAGAGTCCCCTCGCTTCCGCAAAGTAATTTTCCAACATTAATTGTAGGTTCTGTTCCTCCAAATAAATCGGATCTTAATAGGATATCAACGGCATAACCTGTATTTCTTCTGTGAATTTCTGGTTTCGGAAACTCTTTTATAATCTCTTCCTGATTTTCCTTTTCCGAAAGTTCATCGTAAAGTCGTTTGTAGATTTTATTTTCTAAAGAATCTCCTTTGGTTTTCTCCATAAATTCCGCCGAAGTCAGTTCGCCAAAAGCTACTTCAGAACCGTCGCTCAAAATTGCTTTAACCTCAACAATCTTATCGCGCGTAACACCATACCGAATCGAAGTTGTTCCAGATGAATTATTTCCAACCATTCCGCCAATCATAGCGCGGTTTGAGGTTGATGTAATTGGGGCGAAAAATACCCCGTGAGGTTTCAAGAATAAATTCAGTTCATCTCGAATAACACCAGGCTGTACCGTAACGGTTTTCTTTTCGGCATTGTACGAAATAATTTTGGTGAAATTTTTCGAAACATCCACCACAAGTCCGTCCCCTACCGCCTGTCCAGCAAGTGAAGTTCCAGCAGTTCTTGGTGTAATCGAAATATTATGTTGTGCTGCGAAGCGAATTAATTTGCTGATATCTTCTACCGTCTTAGGCACAGCCACTGCATTTGGCCGAATCCGATACACCGATGCATCTGTAGAATAAAGTGTTTTATGAAGATCATCGTATAAAAGTTTGCCTTCGAGAGTATCGGCTAATTGCTTTAAATGAGATTGGGTCAACATGTAAGTGGTGCTTTTTGATAAAATAGTTCTGAAAAAACTCAGACAGCAAATATAAAAATATAGCAGATTAAATTGATATAATTTGTGATTTTATCTGATTCCTCCATTAGATTTTATAAAATTCTAAGAGAATCCTGTAAAGTGTTCCACTTTCTAAATCTCTACTTTTAGAATTTAACTTTTTTATGCCAATTACTTATTTATTATGGAAGACTTTCTGCAAGACGTTGTCAAACATTTAGAAGGATATTATTATAGCATTGTCGATCTTACACCAAAATTTATTCTAGCAGTTCTGGTCATTTTGGTTTCATGGTTTATTGCAAGCCGTGTCGGAATTTTTGCAGGCAACCGACTAAAAGTCAGAATGCACGATCGTCTTCTGGCGACTTTTATTGCTCGTTTAATTAAGTCTGTTCTTATTATTATCGGGATTCTTATTATGTTCCGAATTATAGGTCTTGACGGAATCGCTCAAAGCATGCTGGCCGGTGCCGGAATCTCTGCTTTTGTAATTGGTTTTGCGCTTAAAGATATTGGCGAAAATTTCCTTGCGGGAATTCTGCTGGCTTTTAAAAGACCTTTTAATATTGGAGATATTATTGAAAGTAATGGCGTTAAAGGCGAAGTAATTAACCTCAACCTGCGCGATACCGAAGTAAAAAGCGACTCGAAAATCATTTATATTCCAAACGCACTTTTAATAAAAAACACACTTATCAATTATAACAGCGAAGGTTTCTTACTTCAGACGTTCACCGTTGGACTCGAATATGGTTCTGATTACACCCGTGCTATCGAACTTGTAAAAGAGGTTCTCGGAAACAGTGAAGACGTTACCGAAAAAGACCACGAAAACGCAGCCGTAATTACTGATGTCGCTGCTGCAGGTGTTATTCAGCTTAATATACGGTATTGGGTGAAAACTGCATCAACAACAGAAAATTCAGAATGCCGTTCTAAAATTATTGCTGCTGTTTTGAAGAAGTTAAAAGAAAATGAGTTTATTTTGAAGTAATGGGACAAAGGTCCAAAGTGGCAAAGGTTCAGAGGTTTTTTCCAAACACAACTGTCACCCTGAGCGAAGTCGAAGGCTTATGAAAACTTAAACTTCTCTTTTGAAATTTGGAATTTAAAAATTGGAATTTATTCGAGATATATCACACCCTCAAAAAAAACGCATAAAAATGCATTTTTAAATAATTCTACAATACTTTAATTCCGGAATCTACAAAATTCTTTATTTTCGGACTTGCAACATTTAGGTCTGTTACAACGGCGTAAAGTTTATCAAGATCACAAACTTTATGTGGCATTTTGCTGTTCATTTTTTCAGAGGTAAAAAGCGCAATTACCTTGTCTGATGCCCTAATCATCTCTTTTTTAATAACCGAAACTTCATAACCAATTTCGGTAAGTCCTTGATTTACATCGATACTGCTGACACCCATAAAACAAATG
Source organism: Flavobacterium sp. GSB-24 (assembly GCF_027924665.1). Taxonomy (NCBI): domain Bacteria; kingdom Pseudomonadati; phylum Bacteroidota; class Flavobacteriia; order Flavobacteriales; family Flavobacteriaceae; genus Flavobacterium; species Flavobacterium sp. GSB-24. The sequence continues at coordinate 2,333,048 of NZ_AP027043.1, read as the reverse complement.
TCGGCCTTAATTTTGGAGAGCACCTGAACCACATCAATACCAACGGTTACCATTGCCTGCTTTTGTAATTTTCCTCCAATAAAAATTAATTCGATATTTGGGTGCTGCGACAACTGCATTGCAATCGGAAGGCTGTAGGTGTAAATTGTAGCGGTAAAATTTAGCGGAATGAGTTTGCAGAAAGTCAAATTTGTTGTTCCTCCGCTCATAATAATCACTTGTCCTTCACTTAAAAAAGAAAGTGCTTTTTTAGCCACGCTTATTTTCTTATCTTCATTAATAATAGTAATGTCGAAAACATTTTTATGATTGTTTTTGGCTAAAAATGCGCCTCCATACACCTTATTTATTAAGCCTTTATCATTTAACTCAATAAAATCCCTGCGAATAGTATCCTCAGAAATATTCAATTCTAAAGCTAAGTCGATCGTATTTATTTTTTCGACTTGCTGAAATTTATTCATTATGAATTGATGTCTTTCCTTTTTGAGCATAAGATCTTCTTTTTTACAAATTTAGAAAAACATCGCAGTTTTGAAAATCCTCAAAATAAAACTTTTTACGATTTCCATAATTCCAATTAATTCAAAGTTATTTGTGCGTTTTTATGCATTATTGAATAGAATTAATAAAAAAACGACATAAAGTTGCAATTTTTTAAAAATATTTTATACATTTCGCATCTCTAACCATAAATTAACCCTTATGAAAAAAAAGCATTTAATTCTTTTACTTTTCATTTTTGGAATACTAACCAGTTATTCGCAAAACAATCTAGTAAAAGGTGTCGTTACAGATGGCAGCGGTAACACATTGCCAGGCGCAAACATTCTAGTACAGGGAACCAAAGATCAAACTTCGACTGGAGTTGATGGAACCTTTTCGATCAAAGCAAACCAAGGAGCAGTACTTCTTGTTTCTTACATTGGTTTTAATACCAAAGAAGTTATTGTAAATGGCAGCAATCTTAAAATTGTTATTTCAGAAAGTGCTCAAACGCTGAACAATGTAACTATTGTGGGTTCTATGGGTATTGTTAGAAACAAATCGTCTTTAGGATATGCGGTTCAGGAAGTAAAAGGAAAAGAAATCGCAGACACTCAGCGCCCAAACTTTGCTACGGCTTTGCAAGGTCGTGTTGCGGGTCTTACCGTAACGAGTACTTCTGGAGCACCGGGAGCCTCTGCTGCGATTCAGTTAAGAGGTGTAAATTCGCTTAGCGGGAGCAACTCTCCTTTGTATGTAGTTGACGGATTACCAGTGAGTAACGAAACAATGGACCAAGGTGTAACAATTTCTAATGCTCCAAACAGAACGCAGGATTACACCAACAGAGGTGCGGATATTAACCCAGACGATATTGAATCTGTGGTTATCTTAAAAGGACCTGAGGCGGCAGCGCTTTACGGAATGCAGGCTGGAAATGGTGCGATCGTTATTACAACTAAAAAAGGTAAAAAAGGAGTTGGAAGACTTACTTATTCTACTAATACAAGATTTGATAATTTATATCGTTTCCCAGAAATTCAAAAAGTATATCAAAGAGGTTCTGACGGCGTAAACAATCCAGATTACAGAAGACAATTTGGAACGGCTTACGAACCAGGAACTAAATTTTATAATAATGTTGAAAATTTCTTTAAAACTGGAGTTTCAACCAATCATAATTTGTCATTTGAGGCGGGTACAGAAACTACTTCTTACCGTTTGTCTATAGCCAACTTAGATCAGGAAGGTGTTGTGCCAAATACAGGATACAGCCGTTTAACTGCTAATTTGAATGCTTCTGCAAAATTATCTTCAAAATTAAGATCAGAAGCTAGTTTTAATTTTACAAAATCAGACAATCAAAAAGCAGCAAAGGGAGCTGGATCTGCCATACAGATTCCAGGAGTAACAAATGCAGGTTATCTGCTTTCATTATTAACTTGGCCGGCAAATGATGATGCAAGTGTTTATCTAAATCCTGACGGAACGAGAAGAAAAATCACCAGCGGTGCTTTGGATAACGAAACCGATAATCCGTATTGGGAGGTAAACAAAAATTTATCGGAGGATTTCAATAATCGTTTTATTACGAATGTTGGATTAATCTACGATCCAACTTCTTGGTTAAACTTAACGGGCCGTGTGGGCTGGGATGTTAATTCTGCTCAAGGTTACAGAGCCATTCATCCAGAATCTGCTGCAGGTATTGCTTCTGGTGGTTATATAGAATCTTACTATTCGAATACGAGTAATTTAAACACGACTTTATTAGTTACAGCTAAAAAATCTTTCGGAAAATTCAATACCAAACTGATGGTGGGTAATTCGGTTAACGATAATGATTATAAAATTTTATCTACAACAGGAAGCAAATTTTTCGATCCTAACTTCTACTCTATCAACAATACAGATGCTACAACGCAAAGATCTCAAGAGAGAATTATCCAAAGCAGAATCATTGGTTTCTTTTCTGAGCTGAGTTTAGATTACGATAAAATTGTTTATCTGACTTTGACTGGACGTGAAGACTGGACTTCTGTATTACCTGATCCATTTTTCTATCCTTCTGTTTCAACGAGTTTTGTTTTCACAAACTTAAACGGATTGAAAGACAAAGAAATTCTTTCTTACGGAAAATTAAGAGCTTCGTATGCGGAAGCTGCTAATATTCCTTCTCCTTATTCTGCAGAACCGGTTTTCACGCCGCAATTGACTACAGATGGAGGTTATGCTTATGGCGTTACAGGTGCGAATCCGAATTTGAAACCTGAATTCCGTAAATCTTTTGAATTCGGTACAGAATTAAAATTCTTTAAAAACCGCGTTGGATTAGACGTTGCTGTTTACAGTACTAAAACGATCGATCCAATTTTGAAAAATATGCGTTTAAGCTACGGAACTGGATTCGTAGTAACTTCTGCAAACTTTGGAGATTTACAAAACCAAGGTTTAGAGATTACTTTAAGCGGAAGTCCAATTCAAAAAGATAATTTTTCTTGGAATGTAAGTGCAAACTTCAGCAAAACGCGTTCAGAATTATTAAATCTTCCTTCTGTAGTTTCTGAATATTATGTTTCAGATACTTGGCTTTACGGAAATGTTCGCGGCGGGGTAACCGTTGGAAATCCGTTAACGACTTTAACTGGAAATGATTATTTAAGAAATAATGCCGGAGAACCTTTAATTGATCCAAATACTGGTTTTCCTTTAAAAGATCCAAACTTTAAAATTGTTGGAGACAGAAATCCAGATTTTATGCTTGGTTTACAAAATACATTTACTTACAAAAACCTTAGTTTATCATTCTTGTTAGACATTAGAAAAGGCGGCGATATTTACAATGCAACGGAGTTTTATTTATATCAAAACGGATTGTCTACGAAAACTTTAGATCGCGATCAAACCCGAATTGTAAAAGGTGTGCTGAGAGATGGCTTAGAAAATTCGGCTACTCCAACACAAAATAATATTCCGGTAAGACCAAGTGTTCAAAACGAATATTATAGAACTGGAGCTATCGATGCTGATTTTATTGAAAAAGACATTAATTGGCTGCGAATGAGAGATATCACTTTAAGCTATCAAATGCCTTCAGAAATCTTGAAAAAAACATTCATCAACAATCTTTCGCTTTATTTAACAATGACCGATGTTTTCATCATCACTAATTACACTGGAGCAGATCCTTCTGTTAACGGAACTAATGCTTCGACTGGAGGTGCTGGAGGAACAGGTTTTGACTTTGGAGTAGTTTCTACGCCAAGAGGTGTAAACTTAGGATTGAAAATCGGACTTTAATTAATTGACCATGAAAAATATAAAAACATATATAGCCGCATTAGGTCTTGTAACCACAATGATTTCGTGCAACGATTTAGAGGATATAAACGTGAATCCTAGTTTTCCTGTTGATGTTTCTGCTCCAGCTTTACTGCCGCCAATCGAACAACAAATGGCTGTTGGACTACAATTTGACAACCGTTGTTTAGGACGATACATTCAAAATTTCAGTATTGCTACGGTTGGTGCAGTAGGAAGCGAATGGGATCGTTTTGGATATCAGGCAAACAGCGATACAGGCGGTGAAATCTGGAAAATGGCGTATTTTGCTATTGGTTTAAACTTAACCAAATTACAAGAAAAGGCCGTTGCAGAGCAGCGTCATGATATTACTGGAATTTCAAAAGTTATCAGAGCTTGGTCTTGGCAGGTTGCAACAGATTATCATTCAGAATTAATTGATTTTGATCAGGTTTTCACTTCACGTCTTTCTTTTGACTATGTTTCTCAGGATAAAGTTTATGCTGAAGTTGTTCGTTTATTAAACGAAGGTTTAGTCGATTTAGATCGTACAGATGGAAATGTTTCGCAGACTTACACGGCTTCAGGCGACAAAATGTATGGCGGCGACCGCTCTAAATGGGTGAAATTTGCCTACGGAGTTTTGGCTAGAAACCTAAATAATCAAATTAATAAAGCTTCTTACAATCCAGATAAAGTTATCGAATACTGCGATAAATCATTGGCTTCAAACGCAGACAATGCTTTAATTCGATACAACGGAACAGTAGCTGCAGATATCAATTTTTACGGTCCTGGAAGAAACAATTTCAATACGTACCGTCAAACTGATTTTGCAGTACGAACAATGGACGGAACTCTTTTTGGAAATGTAAAAGATCCTAGAATTTCTAGAGTTTTAGCGCCATCTGTAGGTCTTTCTGAAACTGCCCCGGCTTCTGCTGCAAATCCAGATCCGAGTAAGTATACTTTTAATGGAAATCCGTTAAATACTACAGCTTCAACAGTTGCAACAAACGTAAGCAGAATCCCAAATATTTACGGAACATATGTTGCAGGAACTATCACAACTCCAGGTAGATATCTTTTTAGAGATAAAGCGAATTTTCCTTTGATGACGTATTCTGAAATTCAATTTATTAAAGCAGAAGCTGCATTTATTAAAGGAGACAAAGCGATGGCTTTAGACGCTTACAGAAAAGCAATTGACGCTAATATCGATTTTGTAAATGCAAATACTGTTGTAAGCACAACTTTCCCTATTACCTCAACAATTACAGCTGCTGAAAAAACAGCATTTTTAACGAACGTAAATATTGTTCCAGCGGCTGCAGACTTGACTATCAGCCAGATTATGCTTCAAAAATATGTAGCTTTATTTGGTTATGGAATGTTAGAAACTTGGACAGATTTACGTAAATATCACTATAATACTGACATTTACAAATCAATGAATTTAACACCAAACGGAGGAATATTTGTTGACAACAATGGAAAATTACCATATAGAGTTCGTCCGAGATTTAACTCAGAATATGTTTGGAATTTTGATGCTTTAAAAGCGATCGGAGCCGATAAAGTAGATTATCACACACAAGAAATGTGGTTTTCTCAACCGTAATTTTAAACTAAAAATCGAATCAGATGAAAAATATATTTAACCATTTTAAAAAGTTAATCATTCCCGTTTTTGTATTACTTGCGTTTACATCCTGCGGTGACGAGAACGATCAAACTCCTTATCAAACTAAGGATGGAATAGCAAATGCTTCTAACGTAAAATTTGTTCACGCGGCTGTAGGTCCAAACGGAACTAATTTTCAAATCAATTACTTTACAGGAGCAGAAAAAATCTCTGCTGTCGGCGTTTCAACTGGAGTTCCAATTGGCATGAGTTATGGTGCGCAGTATCCAGTTCCCATCAATTATGTTTTGATGAAACCTGGAACACAGCCTTTGAGTATTATAACTCCTGCAACTCCAGCAGTTACTATTTATGACGGAAATATTGTTACCGAAACAGGAAAATATTATACTAGTTTCTTGCTGTCAACTCCGCCTTCTGTTACGCCTCCAGTGTATTCTCTTTATCAGTTAAATGACGATTTATCGGTAGCAGATTTAGACCCAACTAAGGCTTACATTCGTTTTATAAATGTCATCAGCAATTCTGCTCCAGCAGGTTATGATTTAGGATTACTAAAAGAAACTTCAATCTCTGGCGCAACACCTGTGACTACAAAAGAAGTTTACACTTATAGAAATGTGACTTTTAAAGGCGGTGACGAAAAATACATCCCTATTGAACCACAGGATCCAAAAGATACAAGAGGATATCAATTGCAGGTTCGTGTGGCTGGTTCACCAACAAATGTTCCAGGAACAACAACTGGAACAACAATTGCCAATCTTGCGAATTCACCGGCAAGTACCGCTTTTATTCCTAGAGCAGGTAGAGTTTACACGATTTATTGCAGAGGAATTATCGGTGGACTGCCAACGGCGACATCAAATGCTCCGTCTGTTACTTTTATAACAAATAAATAAGCTAAAAAATCGAACCACTTTCTGATTAAAGTGGTTCGATTTAATTACCCAATTTAGTTTTTTGTCCTTTATTAAACGTAATTTTAATTGTAATTTAAACTTTTGTCTTATGTTTCAATCCTTTAAAAAAATCACTTTTATTTTATTTTTAATCATTTCAAATGCATCGAATGCCAATTCATCAACCGAAATAATTGAAAATAAAATCAATGATAGCAGTAATGAAATTAAAACAGGAGCTGATAATTTCGAGAAATATATTCCTTTACTAAAAGACAAAAAAGTTGGGATTGTCACCAATCAAACTGGAATTTTATCCAATAAAAAACATTTGGTTGATTTTTTATTAGAGAAAAAAATCAACATTAAAACCATTTTTGCACCAGAACACGGCTTTAGAGGAACTGCCGATGCAGGCGAGCATGTTGTTGATGGAAAAGATGCCAAAACTGGACTTTCGATTGTTTCACTTTATGGCGAAAACAGAAAACCAAAAAAAGAACAATTAGCAGCAATTGATGTTTTAGTTTTTGACTTACAAGATGTTGGAGCTAGATTTTACACCTACATTTCTTCACTTCATTATGTAATGGAAGCCTGCGCAGAAAACAATATTCCGTTAATTATTTTAGATCGTCCAAACCCAAACGGAAGCATTGTTGACGGACCTATTTTGGAAAAAGAATTTACCAGTTTTGTGGGTATGCACGCAATTCCAATTTTACACGGAATGACAATTGGCGAATACGGCCAAATGATTAATGGTGAAAAATGGCTCAAAAACGGCGTACAATGTAAATTGACTGTAATTTCTTGCACCAATTACAAAAGAGACATGCCGTACAGTCTACCTGTAAAACCTTCACCAAATCTTCCAAACGATCAGGCAATAAATTTATATGCCAGTTTATGTTTGTTTGAAGGAACAAATGTGAGCCTCGGGCGAGGAACAGAAAAGCAATTCCAGATTTATGGTTCTCCTTATTTAACCAAAACCAATTTTAAATTTACGCCAAAACCAAATTTTGGAGCCAAAGATCCTGTTTATAACGGAAAAGAATGTTATGGCGAAGATCTTTCTAAAGCACCAAAAGTGAATCAATTAGAATTAAAATGGCTTTTAAAAGCATATCAAAACACCACTGATAAATCGAAATTTTTTATTCCGTTTTTTACCAAATTGGCCGGCACAAAAAAACTGCAGCAGCAAATCGAAGCTGGAGTTTCTGAAAAAGATATTCGAGACAGCTGGAAAAAAGGTTTAGAAGATTTTAAAACGATGAGAAAAGCATATTTGCTTTATTAGAAACCATTTTTATACCCCTTAAATTTCCCCAAATCAAACTATTTTTTAATAAAATAGAGACTACTAATGCAAAATATTGAAGTCAGAAATTAGAAAAAATTATGACTTCAAAAATCAAAAAAAAAGAAAAATGAAAAATAAAAATCCTGAAACTGAACAAGAATCTTTATACAAAGATTTGGATCAAATGAGCGTGAAAGAACTTTTGACGAACATTAATACAGAAGACAAAAAAGTACCGCATATCATTGAAGGACAAATTCCTAAAATTGAAAAACTGGTTAAAGCAATCGTAAAAAAAATGCAGCTTGGCGGACGATTATTTTATATCGGTGCTGGAACTTCTGGTCGTATCGGAATTTTAGATGCATCGGAATGTCCGCCAACATTTGGCGTTCCGCACGATATGATTATCGGAATTATCGCAGGCGGCGACACTGCGATTAGAAAAGCGGTAGAAAATGCCGAAGATGATACGGAACAAGCATGGAAAGATTTAGCTAAATTTGAGATTTCAAGTCTGGATTTTATTATAGGAATTGCGGCTTCTGGAAATACGCCTTATGTTTTGGGCGCTTTGAAAAAAGCCAAAGAACATAATATTAAAACTGGAAGTATTTCCTGCATCAGCAATGGACTTATAGCGCAGGAAGCAGATCATCCAATTGAATTAATTGTAGGACCTGAATTTTTAACTGGAAGTACCAGAATGAAAGCTGGAACGGCACAAAAACTGACGCTGAATATGATCTCAACTTCGGTTATGATTAAGCTTGGAAAAGTAAAAGGCAACAAAATGGTTGACATGCAATTATCGAATGAAAAACTGGTTAAACGAGGCATCAAAATGATTATGGAAGAACTGGAAATTGAATACGATTTAGCCGAAGAATTACTGCATAAACATAAAAGTGTACGCGCTGTGCTGCTGGATCATAACAGCAAAAAATAATATAATTTCTAAATCCAAAACCAAATGTCTTCTACCACCATTCTCATTTTCATCTTTGTTTACTTTGGTCTTTTGCTTTTTATTTCAAACATAATCAGTAAGAAAGGACAAGACAACGATTCTTTTTTCAAAGCAAATAAAAATTCTAAATGGTATTTAGTTGCTTTTGGTATGATTGGAACAGCGCTTTCAGGCGTAACATTTATTTCTGTACCCGGAGAAGTTGGTTCACCAAACGGAGAACAATTCAAATATTTTCAGTTCGTTTTAGGAAATGCGATCGGATTTGTCATTATTGCAAAAGTCCTCCTACCGCTCTATTACAGAATGAATCTGACTTCGATTTACAGTTATATAGAGCAAAGAATGGGAGTCCGAAGTTATAAAACTGCAGCTTCTATATTTTTAGTCAGCAGAACAATCAGTTCCGCTTTTAGATTGTATTTGGTTGTTATTGTTTTACAGCGTTATGTTTTTAATGATTTTAATATTCCGTTTCCGGTTACTGTGCTTTTAGCGCTGGCACTTATATTTTTATATACGTTTAGAAGCGGACTGAAAACCATTATTATTACCGATACTTTACAGACGTTTTTTTTAGTTAGTTCCGTGTTTATAACCATTTATTTTGTTTGTGACAGTCTTAACCTGACTGTTCTTGAGTCTGTTTCAACCATTCAAAAAAGCAATTATTCAAAGATTTTTTTCTTTGATGATTTCTTTACGAGCAAATATCACTTTGTAAAACAAATTTTAGGAGGAATGTTTGTTACGATCGCAATGGTTGGACTGGATCAGGATTTAATGCAAAAAAACCTGAGCTGTAAAAACATCGGCGAAGCGCAAAAAAACATGTTCACTTTTACAGGAATTTTCGTTTTAATCAATATTATATTTTTGAGTTTAGGCGCATTACTTTATATCTATGCCGATAAAAATGGCGTTGCGATTCCGCTAGATTTAGCAACAGGAAAACCAAGAACCGATTTACTTTTTCCGGAAATTGCTTTAAATCATTTGTCAATTATTCCAGCGTTTGTTTTCCTGTTAGGAATTATCGCCGCGACTTTTGCTACAACCGATTCTGCGTTAACGGCACTTACAACTTCTTTTTGTGTGGACTTTCTCGGAATGGATAAATCTGAAAATTTAGGAAATAACAAAAATGTAAAAACAAGACATTGGGTACATTTCGGATTTTCCATATTACTTTTTCTTGTAATTATTGTGCTGAATTCCTTTAACGATGCCTCTGTTGTGGCTTTGATTTTCCGAGCTGCATCTTACACTTACGGCCCGTTATTAGGATTATATGCTTTTGGATTATTACAAAAATCAAGATTAGTAAACGACAAATTGATCCCGATAATCTGTATTATTTCGCCGATACTGACTTATTTTTTAAGCGAAAATTCGGCTCGATTATTCGGTTATACATTTGATAATGAATTAATCATAATCAACGGCTTATTCACTTATATCGGAATTTATTTTACCAGTAAACGCACCTCAGAAAGAATCTCTTTTTAATTGCCCAAAAACTATTTCATGAAAAATGCTATTATCAAAATAGGCTTGTTTACAATAATGCTTTTTTTTATCATCAATTGCGGTGTTTCTAAAAAAAGTAAAACTGCGGATGAAACAAATAAGCCAGTTTCTACCGAAAATAAAGAGGTTTACATACCCAAAACTCAAGCCGAGAAAAAACATTTCCTTCAAGATTCTGATGCCGAAAATCGCTGGACAGACAGCATTTACAGCAAAATGACTTTGGACGAAAAATTAGGGCAGTTGTTTTTTGTTTCGGCTTATTCAAATAAAGATTCTGTTCACGTAAATAAAATAAAAGATTTAGTTGCCAATTATAAAGTCGGCGGTCTTATTTTCTTTCAAGGCGGACCAGTTCGTCAGGCGAAATTAACTAACGAATATCAGGCGAAAGCTAAAATTCCTTTGTTCATAGGACTTGATGCCGAATGGGGATTAAGCATGCGTTTAGATTCGACTTACGCTTATCCTTGGAACATGACTTTGGGCGCCATTCAGGATTTGGATTTAATCGAAAAAGTTGGCCGTAATATGGGAATAGAATGCAAAAGAATGGGAATTCATTTCAATTTTGCTCCCGTTTTAGATATCAATACCAATCCGCTGAATCCTATTATCGGAAATCGTTCTTTCGGCGAAAGCAAAACAAACGTTGCCAACCGCGCGACTGCATTAATGAAAGGTATTCAAAGTCAAGGTGTTTTATCCACAGGAAAACATTTTCCGGGTCACGGCGACACGGCTGTCGATTCTCATAAAGCACTTCCTACGGTTTCTTTTACCAAAGAACATATGGATGAAGTCGAATTGTATCCGTACAAACAGCTTTTTGATGAAGGTCTGGCTTCGGTTATGGTCGCGCATCTTAATATTCCAAGTTTAGAACCGAAAGAAAATATTCCTTCTTCTGCATCTTATAATGTGGTTACAGAACTGCTTCAAAAACAATTAGGCTTTGAAGGTCTGATTTTTACAGATGGTTTAGGCATGAAAGGCGCGAGTAATTTTAAAGGTGTCGGCGATCTGGAATTGGCTGTTTTAGAAGCTGGAAATGATATTTTCCTTTGTCCCGATGATGTTCCAGCGGCTTTAGAAAAATTAAAAACTTTTTTTTCTGAAGGAAAAATAACAGAGGAGCGTTTGGCACATTCGGTTAAAAAAATACTGCATTATAAATTCAAAGCTGGTTTAAATAAATACAAACCAATTGATTTGAATAATCTGCAAAAAGATTTGAACAGCCCTGATAAAGACGCACTTCAATATACTTTGTATGAAAATGCCGTTACGGTTTTAAAAAATGAAAAAGACATTCTTCCAATTAAAGATCTGGAACAAAAAATCGCTTACGTAAAATTGGGAGAAGATGTAAACAGCGATTTTATTACGACTTTAAAAAAGTATACCAATATCACAGAAGTTTCCAATACCAATATCGACGCTTTAAACGAAGAACTAAAAAAATACGATTTAGTAATTGTGAGTTATCACAAAGTGAATAAAGCTTGGGAAAAACAAGATTTTAGTTCAAACGAGTTGTTTTTTCTAAACAAAATCGCCGAAAACAATAAAGTTATTCTCGACATTTTTGCAAAACCTTACACATTACTTCCAATCCAGAATTTTGATGAAATGGAAGGATTGGTGGTTTCGTACCAAAATTCAAACATTTCTCAGATTGTTTCTGCCGAAATTTTGTTTGGAGCGAAAGAAGCAAAAGGAAAACTGCCAGTTTCTATCAACGAAAATTTCAAAGTTAATGCTGGAATTAATACGGAGAAAATAGATCGTTTAGGTTTTGATACGCCAGAAAATCTCGGAATGAGTTCTGTCATTCTTTCTAAAATTGATGCCATTGCCCAAAAAGCAATTGATGGCAAAATGGCACCGGGAATGCAGGTTTTGGTGGCAAGGAAAGGAAATGTTGTTTTCCAGAAATCGTACGGATATCACACATATGATAAAGATGTAAAAGTTTCAAATACCGATTTATATGATGTTGCTTCGATTTCTAAAATGATTTCGACACTGCCAAATGTAATGCAGTTGTATGATAAAAACAAAGTTACCTTAGAAACAAAATTGGGTGCAATGCTGCCGTTGTTTGCGAAATCTAACAAAAAAGATATTTCGTTTAAAGATCTTTTAAATCACTATGCGGGACTTATTGCGTGGAGTCCATTTTACAAATCGACAATTGATTCGAAAAGTTATCCTTTGGAGAAATATTACAGAAAAATTCCAGAGAAAAATTTCACGACCAAAGTAGCCGACAGTCTTTTTATTCGAAATGATTACCACGACACGATCATGAAATTTATCGCCGACTCTCCTATTTCGCTTAAAAAAGAATACAAATACAGTGATTTTACTTTTATCATTTTAAAAGAATATCTAGAAAGAGTAACGCATCAAAAATTGGAAGATTTAAGCCAAAAGAACTTTTTCAATTCTATCGGAATGAATTATACAACATACAATCCGTTGCTTCGATTTGATAAAAATGAAATTGCTCCAACCGAAATTGATACGTATTTCAGACATCAGCTTATTCAGGGTTATGTGCATGATATGGCGGCTGCAATGGAAGGCGGTGTTGCTGGTCACGCAGGAGTTTTTTCGAATGCAATGGACGTGGCTAAAATGATGCAGCTTTTTCTCCAAAAAGGAAGTTACGGCGGTGAGCGTTATTTTTCTGAAGCAACATTTGATACTTTTAATACCTGCTTTTACTGTGCTCAAGGCGTAGAAAGAGGTTTAGGTTTTGATAAAAGATTAGGAAAAGACGGCCCGACTTGTCAATGCGCTTCTGCTTCAAGTTTTGGACACACGGGTTTTACAGGAAATATGGCTTGGGTTGATCCAGAAAATGAAACGGTTTATGTGTTTTTATCAAACAGAACTTATCCCGAAATTGGCGAAGAAGGAAATAAATTAGCCAAAGAAAAAATTCGTGAAGATATTCAGAAAATAATTTATGAATCTATACTAAAATAACTTAGATTTTATTAAACACATAGAGCCGTGTGCTTTATTTTGAGCGAAAGGACTTTTTATAAAGTTAATAAAATCTATGTTTCTATGTGTTAGAATTAATGCTTCCAACTGTTTAACTTTAGCAGCATTTTAAATGAACTTTTATGAACAAAAATATTAAAGCACTTTATCAAATTGCCCAAAAAGAAACGAGACGAATTATTGGGCTGATGTCGGGAACTTCTCTCGATGGACTTGATATTGCCTTGTGTGAAATTTCGGGATCTGGTGTTGATACAGAAGTTAAACTTATTGAATTTGAAACGGTTGATTACTCAGATGAAATCAAAACAGAAATTCGTAAAGTTTTTGCTCAAAAAAATATTGATTTTCAGCATTTGGTTTTACTCAACGAATGGATCGGAATTCTTCATGCAGAGATGATTAATACCAGTTTAAAGAAATGGAATATTGCTGCTGCAGAAGTTGATTTAATTGCTTCGCACGGACAAACCGTTTTGCATGCGCCTAAATTTTTACATCAGCAGGAAAAGTTTCCAAATGCTACTTTACAAATTGGCGACGGCGATCATATTGCTGTAAAAACAGGAATTATTACGTTATCTGATTTTAGGCAGAAACACGTTGCCGCAGGAGGCGAAGGCGCGCCTTTGGCCGTTTATGGCGATTATTTTTTATTCGGAAAAGAAGGCGAAAACAGAATTATGCTCAATATCGGCGGTATTGCCAATTTCACTTATTTACCAGCTGCCATAATTACAGAAGACACTTTTGTAACAGATACAGGACCAGGAAATACTTTAATTGATCTTTTTGTAAAGCGTCATTTTCCAGAAAAAAGTTATGATAAAGATGCGGAGACAGCCAAAAAAGGAATTGTAAACCAATCGCTTTTGGAGCATTTAAAAGACAATGATTTCTTCCAAAAAGATTTTCCAAAAACAATTGGCCAGGAACTTTTTGGGTACGAATATGTCAATAAAAGTCTGGAAAAGAGCGGCAATGAAGCTATTTCTATTGAAGATTTATTAGCAACCTTAACGAGATTTAGCGCCGAAACTATTGCCGAAGCGATTCAATTTGCTGTCAAAAATAGCTCTTATAAAATTGAGGATTTTAAAATTTATATGTCAGGCGGAGGTGCAAATAATCCTTTATTAGTGCAGTGGTTAAAAGAATTATTGCCGTGTTCTTTCTTCAAAAGCAATGATTTAGGAATTAACAGCGATGCAAAAGAAGCAATTTTGTTTGCCATTTTAGCCAACGAAACGGTTGCTGGAGGAGATTTCAAATTTAATTCTGTAAAAATTCCATCAGTAACTATGGGAAAAATATCAATGCCCGATTAAAAATACTAACAACCAAATCTAACCGCAAAACCACCTACAAATGAAAGACCGCATAATTTCAGTTGATGTTTTAAGAGGACTGACTGTTTTATTAATGACTTTAGTGAACAATCCCGGAAGCTGGAGTTACGTTTACCCGATTTTAGACCACGCAAAATGGAATGGCTGTACCCTTGCAGATTTAGTGTTTCCGTTTTTCATTTTTATTGTGGGGATCGCAGTTCCTTTGGCTATGCCAGTTAAAAAAGACAATGCTGAAAATATCACTAAAGTAATCACGCGATCTTTACGCATTTTTTGTTTAGGACTATTTTTAAGCTATTTCTATTCGATTCATTTCATGGGATTACAGCCTGGAATTACACTTTTATGCATTCGTTTATTTTTCACTTTTTTAGTTGGTTATGCATTAATTGGCGATTTCAATCCTAAAACAAAAAATATTCTTGCAGTTATCATTTTTGTGATTTTGATAGGTCTGGCTTACAGCGGACAAGAAAATTTTGCCAAAATTAGATTACTCGGTGTTTTACAGCGAATTGGAATTGTATACTTTTTTGTTTCTCTTATCTATTTAAAAACAAATATCAAAACTCAAATTATTTTGAGTGCTTCAATTTTATTAGGATATTGGGCTTTAATGACACTGCTTCCAGTTCCGGGTGTTGGACATCCGAATTTAGAAGTTGGAACAAATTTAGCTTCTTGGTTAGACAGCGTTTTACTCGAAAACCATATGTATATCGAAACCAAGACTTGGGATCCAGAAGGTTTATTAAGCACTTTGCCAGTAATTGGAAACGGTTTAATTGGTTTATTAATCGGCCAGCTTTTAATGCAGCCTATGCCGAAAATAAAAATCAACAAAATTATGGCTGGAATTAGCTTGGCATTAATTCTTCTCGGCTTGCTTTGGTCATTGGCTTTTCCTATAAACAAATCTATCTGGACAAGTTCTTATGTTTTATTCACTGCAGGTTTGGCCTTATTATTGCTTTCACTAATTTATTACATAATAGATGTTCGCGGTTATAAAAAATGGACGACTTTTTTACTGACTTGGGGCGTTAATCCGATGATTGTGTTTTTTGTTTCTGGAATTTTACCGCGTGCCTTAACGATGATTAAAATTCAAGACCCAGAAAATATTTCCGAACAAATAAACGTTAGAGATTATGCTTATAATTTTTGGATTAGTCCGCTGTTTGAGAATCAAATGCTTTCGTCCTTAACGTATTCTATAATTTACATCTTATTATGGAGTTGCGTATTGTGGTATTTTTATAAAAAGAAGATTATTTTTAAAGTCTAATTTCTAAAGAAAAACCGTAATTATTATTGCAAAATTTAAATTTCTTATATCACCTAAAAAAACTATTTTTGGTTTCTGTTAAAAAACATTGAAATGCATAAAAATCAGTATTTAATATTCTCTATCCTATCTATATTTTTCTTTTCGACGATTTCTCAAGCGCAGGAAAACACAATGCACCCAAAAAATGAATTTAGAGGTGTATGGATCGCAACCGTTGTAAATATCGATTGGCCAAAGGCAAGTATAGATAACGTCGAAAAAGAAAAAGCTGATTATCTTGAAATTTTAGAGGCTTACAAAAAACTGAATTACAATGCTGTAATTGTTCAGGTTAGAAGTGTTGGTGATGCTATTTATCCTTCAGAACTGGCGCCGTGGTCTCGTTTTTTAACAGGAAAAGAAGGTCTTGCTCCAAACCCTTATTATGATGCATTAGCATGGATGATCGAGCAGGCGCACGCAAGAGGATTTGAATTTCACGCTTGGTTAAATCCATACCGCGCCACTTTCGATTTAAACAAAAATCTTTTAAGTCCAGGACATGATGTTTTTAAACACCCAGAATGGATGATCGAATATGGCGGGAAATATTACTATGATCCTGCTTTGCCTGAAGTTCAAGATCATTTGACTAAAGTGGTAAAAGAAGTTGTTGATAAATATGATATTGACGCGATTCATTTTGATGATTATTTTTATCCGTATGCCGTTCCTGGAAAAGTTTTTAACGACACCGCTTCTTATAAAAAATACGGCGCAGGTTTAAGCCTTGCCGATTGGCGCCGTGCAAATGTGAGCAACTTTGTACATACCATTTCAACTACTATAAAAGCCAGCAAACCTTGGGTTCAGTTCGGAATTAGTCCGTTTGGGGTTTGGCGAAATAAATCGCAGGATCCTAGAGGCTCTGAGACACAATCAACATCAAATTACGACGATTTATACGCTGATCCGCTTTTGTGGATGGATCAAAAATGGATCGACTACATCCTGCCTCAATTGTATTGGAGTATGAATAATCCGAGAGCATCTTATTCAAAATTAGTAAAATGGTGGGCAGAAAATTCTAATAACACTGCCGTATACATCGGACATGCGTCATACAAAATTAGAGCTGACGGAGACAAAAACTGGAATTTTATGAACGAAATTCCAACGCAGATTGACTTTGCGAGAAGTTTTAAAAATGTTTCGGGAAGTGCCTATTTTAGTTCAAAATGGTTCATCAATAAGAATTTTGATGTTGTTCGTCATTTAGAAGAAAATCAATATAAATATCCAGCGCTTCCTGCTGCTGTTCCTAATTTACGACATGTAATTATTGACACACCAAGAGCAATTGAATACAATAAAGACAGTATTCGTTATACTTTTACCTTCAAAAGTCCGCTGAATACCAAAGTCCGTTACATGGTAGTTTATGGAGGCGAACATGTTTCGAAAATCGATATTAATGACGCCACAAAAATTGTCGAAAAAGTAACTGTAAAAGAAGTTGATGGAACAATTACTTTCTCAATTGCTGCCGGAAAACTAAATCTTTTCAAAGCATGTGCAGTCACTTTTATTGATTATTACGCTAACGAAAGTACACCAACAGCAATAGATCTAAAAAAACCATTTAAAAACTATATACCAGCTCAGCCAAATGAAAATAGATAATAAACCGTGGTTTTGGATTCCGCTTCTTAATTTTGCTTCTGGATTACCGTACGCCATAATTATTTCGGTTTCGGTAATTATGTACAAAAATCTGGGAATTTCAAATGAAGACATTGGAGTTTACACCAGTTTATTATATCTTCCTTGGGTAATAAAACCACTTTGGAGTCCGCTAATTGAATTAGTTGGAACCAAAAGAAAATGGTTTTTAGCAATGCAGTTATTAATTTCAATCGCATTTTTATTAGTCGGATTTATAATTCCGCTCAACGGCTTTTTCATAATGTCATTGTCTATATTTTGGGTAGCTGCTTTTGCTTCTGCCTCAAACGATATTGCGAGCGACGGCTTTTATCTATTAGTTTTACCAGAAGACAAACAATCGTTTTTTATCGGAATCAGAAGTACTTTTTACAGACTTTCTATGCTCGCAGGAAATGGTTTGGTTGTATTATTTGCTGGATATTTGGAGCACAAATACGGTGACAATACAAAAGCTTGGTCCTATACTATGATTGCAGTTGGTTTACTAATGACTTTTATCACAGTTTATAATTTCATCTTTACTCCAAAAAACGAAATTAATACAACTCAAAATAAGGAAACTCATAACCATCAAAACTTTGCAACTGTATTTACCAGCTTCTTCAAGAAAAAACAAATCGGATTGATCTTGGCTTTTATTTTGGTTTTCAGATTGGGAGAATCACAATTGCTTAAAATGCTAAGCCCATTTTTATTGGATGGTAAAGAATTAGGCGGAATGGGATTGGATACTGAAGCTGTTGGAATAATTTACGGAACATTTGGCGTTGGCGCTTTAACCCTAGGAGGAATTCTGGGAGGAATCGCAATCTCAAAACAAGGTCTTACGAAATGGATGCTTCCCATGTTTTTAGCAATGCATTTACCAATAATTGGATTTATTTTATTAGCATTTTTTCACCCATCATCTATTTACTATATTTATGCCGTTGTTATTGTAGAGCAATTTGGTTACGGTTTCGGATTTACAGCTTTCATGATGTTTTTGATTAATGTTGCCGAAGGAGAATCAAAAACCGCACACTATGCAATTGCAACTGGTTTTATGGCATTAGGAATGATGCTTCCAGGAATGTTAAGCGGTTTTATACAACAATATTTAGGCTATCAAAACTTCTTTATTTGGGTTTTCATTGCCACAATTCCAGGTCTTATTTTATCACGTTTTTTAATTTTCCCGAAAGATTTTGGGAAGAAAACAGAAGAAGTTTAATCCCAAATCAAACTTTTATATATGGAAATCAATGAAAATTTGCAGGCCGAACGCAATCTGAAAGGAGCTGAGTTCGAAAAAACCGGAGATCTTGACAAAGCAATTGAGTTGTATGAACAAAATGCTGCAGAAGGTTTTAAAGGAAATCACCCGTACGATCGATTAGCAACAATCTACAAAAACCAAAATGATCTGGAAAATGAAATTCGAGTTTTAGAAAAAGCCATTATCGTTTACGAAGAAATTACCATTGAAGACCGACTTGAAGGACTGCCAAAGCTTTTCCGTTTTAAAAATAGATTGGAAAAAGCTCTTGAAACCCAAAAACAATTGGCTAAACAAAAGAAAGCGAAATTGAAATAAAATTACTTTTTTACACAAAATCATGATTACCTTAAAACGAACAAACTCAGACGATATTGATTTTATAAATCTGGTTGTTTTATTAGATCAGGATTTAGCGATTAGAGACGGAGAAGATCATGCGTTTTACAATCAGTTTAATAAAACCGATAAAATAAAACATACGATTGTTTATTACGAAAACGGAATTCCTGTTGGCTGTGGCGCTTTTCGAGAAAAAGAACCAGGAACAACAGAAATCAAAAGAATGTACGTTCGTCCTGATCACAGAAAAAAAGGAATTGCATCTGCTGTTTTAGCAGCATTAGAAATCTGGGCAAAAGAAGTTGGTTACACTTACACCATTCTCGAAACTGGCAAAAATCAGCCGGAAGCTATTAACTTATATCAAAAATTAAATTACAGCATAATTCCAAATTATCCTCCTTATGAAAAGATGGATAACAGCGTCTGTATGAAAAAGACTTTATAATAATGAAAATGACAGCTCAAGCATTACGACAAAAAGTGGGACAATTCTTTTTTCCTGCTGTTTTTATCAACGACACAGAAGAAAACATTCAGGAAACCGAACGCCTTATTAAAGAACACAATATTGGCGGATTAACCTTTTTTCACAGTCGTGCGAGCGCTGCAACCAATTATGAAAGCAAAAAGAAAGTTGTATTTAACGATGACAGCTACAAAAAAATTAAAGCCTTAATTGTTCGTTATCAAAAAGCTGCTTCTACCCCACTTTTAATCAGTATAGATGCGGAATGGGGATTGGCAATGCGAATTGAAAA
Organism: Flavobacterium sp. GSB-24; assembly: GCF_027924665.1. Taxonomy (NCBI): domain Bacteria; kingdom Pseudomonadati; phylum Bacteroidota; class Flavobacteriia; order Flavobacteriales; family Flavobacteriaceae; genus Flavobacterium; species Flavobacterium sp. GSB-24. The sequence goes on along the minus strand of NZ_AP027043.1, from coordinate 2,313,174 downwards.
AACACCTCAATATCCGTATGCCATTACGCTTGGTGCATTGCCTGAAAGTAAATCAAATTTAGTTTACGAAGTTGGAAAACAAATTGGTTTAGATTTAAAAGCTGCTGGAATTCAGTATAATTTATCGCCTTTGGCAGACATCAATGATAATCCAAATAATCCTGTTATTGGTTATCGTTCTTTTGGTGAAAACAAAGAAAAAGTAGCCAATTTTGCAGTTGAATATTTAAAGGGGATGTCTGAAGTTGGTGTTCTGGGCTGTTTGAAGCATTTTCCTGGACACGGAAACACCAATGTGGATTCGCATTTAGGACTTCCAGTTTTAAAAGAAACTTTAGAAGAATTATTAGAAAACGAATTGTATCCATTCATTAAGGGAATTGAAAATAATGTTGATTCGATTATGATTGGTCATTTGGCGGTTCCGAGTTTAAATGATGGAAAAGACACATCTGCAACATTATCAAAAGCTGTTATTCAAGATCTTTTGCGTGATAAATTAGGCTATGACGGTTTGGTAATTTCTGATGCTTTAAATATGCACAGCGTTTCAAAATTATATGAAACAAAAGGACATTTAGAATGGGAAGCTTTTAACGCTGGAAATGATGTTTTATGCTTCGCCGAAAATGTTCCAGAAGGAATTGAAGAAATCTTAAAAAATGCTTCGCCAGAAAGAATCGAAGAAAGCTTCAACCGAATCATGAAAGCAAAAGAAAAAGCTGGAATTCTTTCTGAAAATACTTTTACTGCTGATGAGTTAAATTTCGAAAGTGCATCAAAATTAAATCTTGAAATTGCAGCAAACTCAATTACAAAAATTATAGATAATTCAAATACAGAATTAGCATTTGACGCACAGAAAAATAATCAATTAGCAAAACTAAGTTTATATAAAAATACTGAAAATACTTTTTTCAAAACATTAAATTCAAAGCTGCCTTCACCAGAATTTGCTTTTGAAAATTTAGAAGCTTCTGATATTTCATCAATCAAAAAAGAACTTGAAAATTTCGAAACGATTATTATTTCATTATTTGTTCCAAAGGCAAAACCTATGAACAATTTTGAAATTGACGATGAAGTTTTAGCGCTGCTTTCAGATTTGCTTCAAACCAAAAAAAGTATCGTTTATGTTTTCGGAAATCCCTACGTTTTGCCCATAATTCCGAATCTAAAAAAGGCTTCAGGGCTGATTCAGGCGTATCAGGATTTTAACGAATTTCAAAAAACAGCAGGAAATCAATTTTTAGAAAATATTCCTTGCAATGGGACTCTTCCTGTAAATATTGATATCCAATAACTTACAATTCTTAATAATCAAATACTATCAACTTATAAATATTAATAATCACATCTTATTGTAAGTACCTGTACTTATGCCCTACTTTTGCACTAGAAATAAATTTTTAACGTAAAACGAAAAATATGTCTTTAGTAGGAAAAAAATTCCCAAGTATTGCAGTAGATGCTATCTCAGAAATGGGTGACAATTTAAAAATCAACATTTTTGAAGAAGCAGTAAACAACAACAAAAAAGTATTATTGTTTTGGTACCCAAAAGATTTTACTTTTGTATGTCCAACTGAATTACACGCCTTTCAAGCTGCATTACCAGAATTTGAGCAAAGAAATACTATCGTAATTGGTGCTTCTTGTGACACAAATGAAGTTCACTTTGCTTGGTTAAATACTCCAAAAAACAATGGTGGAATCGAAGGTGTTACTTACCCAATTTTAGCTGATACAAACCGTAACTTAGCTAACATTTTAGGTATTCTTGATATCGAATCTACAAGCTACAGCGAAGATACTGATTCAGTTATCATCGAAGGTTCAAACGTAACTTACAGAGCTACTTACCTTATTGACGAAACTGGAAAAATCTTCCACGAAAGTGTAAACGATATGCCATTAGGACGTAACGTAAACGAATACTTAAGAATGGTTGATGCTTACACTCACATCCAAACTAAAGGTGAAGTTTGTCCTGCAAACTGGGAAGCTGGTAAAGAAGCTATGTCTGCAGACAGAGTTAGTACTGCTGAATACTTAAGCGCTAATTAAGCTGCTAAGATACTAAGGTTCTAAGATACTAAGTTTTTTAACTTAACTTTTGAATCTTAAATACAATTCTACAATAAAAGTCAAGAGATTCTAAGATTAAACTTAGATCTTAGAATCTCAACGACTTAAAAAAAAATCAAATAAATCCACACAAAGTTATTCGGTTCGAGAGCAAACTTAGCATCTTAGAACCTTAGCAACTTAGTGTCTTAAAATAAAAAACTATGTTAATCGACTTAAACGAAGATACGTTAGCAGATTTAGTTGCTAAAAACGAAAAAGTAGTAGTACAATATTCAGCTTCATGGTGTGGAAATTGCCGTATTATGAAACCAAAATTCAAAAAATTAGCAACAGAAAATGAAGCTATCACTTTTGTTTTGGTTGATGCAGAAAACTCTCCAGAATCAAGAAAATTAGCTAATGTGAGCAACCTGCCTACATTTGCAACTTTCGTAAACGGACAATTAGTTGGCGAAACTCAAACCAACAAACAAGAAGTTTTAATCGATTTAGTTAACGCAATTGCTTAAATTTAGATTAGTTAGACTGGCTTAGATTTTTAGACTTCTTAGAAGTTGTCTACAAACTTTAAAAAAGTCTAAGGAGTCTAAGAATGTCTAAAAATCTAAGAAGTCTAAAATTATGAAATTACCCGTAATAAAGCATTTAACGCAATTTATCGAAGAAAACGATCAAGATTATATTATCGAAACGATCGAAGTTTTGGAAGCGATGACTGAAATTCCTTCTCTTAAAGACGAAGAATTGGATGTAATCGGCGAATTGATTTCGAATATGTACGGTGCCCTTGAAGTACAAAAATTGGTTGCTCAAGGAACAGATAAAAAAGAAGCTCTAAATACGTTCATGAAACGTGTTTTAGGTTCTATCGATAAATAAATCGGCCTCTATATCTCAAAAAACAAAAAAAAACATGACTGAGAAAGCGTTTCTATTTTAGAGACGCTTTTTTTTTGGTTGTGTCAAATGGCACGCGGATGACACGGATTCACTTCGTAAAGTCACGGATCTAAACGAATTTTGTTGTTTCCTACTTAATAGTAAAAAGAAAAAAATCCGTTTAGATCCGCGTTTTTGCGTAAGCAAATCCGTGTCATCGGCGTTCAATCTATGCGAAAAGCAAGATAAAAATTCACCTCCTTAATCTCTCCTTAAACCCCTAACAAATACTTTTAGATTCAAATATTAATCCTTACTTTTGAGCCTCATTAATTTTAAACAAAAATCATGGCATCTATCACATTAGGAGGAAATCCAGTTCATACATCAGGCGAGTTACCAGCAGTTGGATCGCAATTAGCTGACTTCAAATTAGTTCAAAATGACTTATCTGTTGCTTCATTAAGTAACTTCGCTGGTAAAAAATTAGTTTTAAACATTTTTCCAAGTGTTGACACAGGAACTTGTGCTGCATCTGTTAGAAAATTCAACGAAAGTGCAAGCGGATTAGAGAACACTACTGTTTTATGTATTTCTAGAGATTTACCTTTCGCTCAAAAACGTTTTTGTGGTGCTGAAGGTTTAGAAAATGTTGTAAACTTATCTGATTTTAAAACTGGTGATTTTGGAAAAGCAAATGGTTTAGAAATCGTTGACGGACCTTTAGCTGGTTTACATTCAAGAGCAATTATTGTTGTTGATGCTGATGGAAAAATCGTTCACACAGAACAAGTTGCTGAAATTGCAAACGAACCTAATTACGAAGCAGCTTTAGCAGCACTATAATATTTTCCCTTAAATGGAGTTTCAAAAAGATAATACTTTTGTTACAGGTCGATTAAAGAGCGTAACTTATGCTTTTAAAGGAGCTGTAAAATTGATTAAAACAGAACACAGCGTTATGGTTCAATTCTCATTGGGAATTATCATGACCATCGCTGGGTTCTATTTTCATATTTCACAAACCGAATGGCTTTGTCAAACAATGGCAATTGGTTTGGTTTTAAGTGTTGAAGGATTAAATACGGCAGTTGAAAAAATTGCCGATTTTATTCATCCCGATTACAGTAAAAGGATCGGTTTTATCAAAGATATTGCTGCAGGGGCGGTATTTTTTGCTGCAATGACTGCAATAGCAATAGGCTTGATTATTTATATTCCAAAATTTATTTAAGCAAAGGGAAACGCAAGAATGGCAAAAACTAGCAAAAAAGAAACTGTAGATAAAAAAAACGACAAACAAGAAGGAAATAAAAGATCTTTTAAGATATCCAAACAACAAAAATTTGTTTTAGGATGCCTTTTGGTTCTTTTTTCTATTGCACTATTAGTGGCATTTATTTCTTTTTATGTTAATGGACAATGGCAGAATGATCAAAGTGTCGTAGACCAGCTTGGCGACCGTACAGAAGTTGCTGAGAACTGGCTCGGAAAATTTGGAGCTTTTTTAGCAGATTTGATTATTTACAAAGGTTTCGGAATCGCCTCTTTCATTCTTGTACGTTTATTTTTCCTTACTGGAATGTTTTTAGCATTAGAACTTTCTACCCAAAAACTAAAAAATACTTGGTTTTGGGATATTTTTGCTATCATAGTTGTTTCTATTTTATTTGGTTTCTTTGCTACTTCTGCACCAGAATTAGGCGGTACAATTGGTTACGAACTAAATTTATTCCTGCAAGATTATATCGGAAAAACTGGCACTTTACTTACACTGCTTTTTGGGTTAATTGTATATTTGATTTTCAAAATCAAATTATCTCCAGAAAAAATTCAATCGTATTTTGATTCTACTAAAAAAGAATTCAAATCAGAATTAGATGCTTTAAAACCTGCTGTTCAACAGCCAGAAAGCGCTTATAATTTAGAAGAATTTGCCGTTGAAGAACCAGAAAAAGATCCTGATTTAGATGATATTCATATCAAAACTGTCGATTCTCAATTTGAAATCAACAAAGAAGCATTAAAACCAACTATTTCTCATTCTTCAGAAATTGAATTGAATCCGATTTTAAAACCAATTACTCCAAAACCGGAATTACCGCTGGTTTCTCCCGATGAAGCATTTGTAATTGAAAAAGCGAAAGAAGAAGATATTATTGAAGAAAACTTAGCTTCTCGCCTAGTTGCCGATTTTGGATTATTTGACCCAACTTTGGATTTATCCAATTACAAATTCCCAACCATCGATTTATTAAAAGAATATTCGACTGGCGGAATTACAATTAATCAAGAGGAATTAGAAGAAAATAAAAACAAAATTGTAGATACACTTCGTAACTACAAAATTGAAATTGCGCAGATTAAAGCAACCGTTGGACCATCGGTAACTTTATACGAAATTGTACCCGAAGCAGGAATTAGAATTTCTAAAATTAAGAGTTTAGAAGATGATATTGCCTTGTCCTTATCTGCATTAGGAATTCGGATTATTGCGCCAATTCCAGGAAAAGGAACGATTGGTATTGAGGTTCCAAACAAGAATCCAACTATGGTTTCTATGAAAAGTGTTATTGGAGCTGCTAAGTTCCAAGAAGCTGAAATGGAACTGCCAATTGCTTTAGGAAAAACCATTTCGAATGAAACTTTTGTTGTCGATTTAGCCAAAATGCCCCACTTATTGATGGCCGGAGCAACTGGACAAGGGAAATCTGTTGGATTAAATGCGGTTTTAACTTCATTATTATACAAAAAACATCCAGCAGAAGTAAAATTTGTTTTGGTCGATCCGAAAAAAGTAGAGCTTACTCTTTTCAATAAAATAGAAAGACATTATCTAGCCAAACTTCCAGACACAGAAGATGCTATCATTACAGATAATGCAAAAGTTGTAAATACTTTAAATTCACTTTGTGTGGAAATGGACAATCGTTACTCTTTACTAAAAGATGCGATGGTTCGTAATATTAAAGAATACAACGAAAAATTCAAATCCAGAAAATTGAATCCAGAGGCTGGCCACCGATTTTTACCTTACATCGTTCTGGTTGTCGATGAGTTCGCCGATTTGATTATGACAGCAGGAAAAGAAGTCGAAATTCCTATTGCCCGTTTAGCACAATTAGCCCGTGCGATCGGAATTCACTTAATTATTGCAACACAAAGACCATCTGTAAACGTTATTACAGGTTTAATTAAAGCCAATTTCCCAGCGAGAATTGCTTTTAGGGTAACTTCTAAAATTGACTCGCGAACAATTCTTGATACCCAAGGAGCCGATCAGTTAATTGGACGTGGAGATTTATTATATACCAATGGAAATGATGTAGTACGTGTACAATGTGCCTTTATAGATACTCCAGAAGTTGAAAAAATTACAGATTTTATTGGAGGCCAGAAAGCATATGCTACAGCTTATTTGCTTCCTGAGTTTGTTGGAGAAGAAAGTGGCATTAATCTTGATATAGATATTTCTGAAAGAGATACTTTATTTAGAGAAGCGGCAGAGATTATTGTCAATGCACAGCAGGGTTCTGCTTCTTTATTGCAGCGAAAATTAAAATTAGGATACAACAGAGCCGGTCGTTTGATCGATCAACTGGAAGCAGCAGGAATCGTTGGTCCGTTCGAAGGCAGTAAAGCACGCAGTGTAAACATCTTAGATTTAAATGCTCTTGATCAATTTTTTAACAATGAACAAAATTAATCCAATCATGAAAGCAAAAATTCAAGAAATCAACAACAATTCTATCACAAACATGACCAAAAGATGTTTTCAAATGGCAGTTATATTGCTTTTGAGCTTCACTTCTGTTCAGGCTCAAGATAAAAAAGCTAAAGATTTATTGAACGAAGTAACTTCTAAAATTAAAAGCTACAATAATATTGTTATTGATTTTAAATACTCTTTGAACAATGCCAAAGAAAATATCAATCAAGATAGTAAAGGAAATGTTACCATGAAAGGCAACCAATATGTATTAAATTTCATGGGGGTTACTAAAATTTTTGACGGACAAAAAACATACACTATTGTTCCTGAAGACGAAGAAGTTACAGTTTCTAAAGTGAACGAGAAAGATGATAATGCTATCACTCCTTCAAAAATGCTTACTTTCTTTAATTCTGGCTATAAATACAATATGGATATTGTACAAAACGTAAAAGGAAGAAAAATTCAATACATTAAACTAGTCCCAACTACTGGAAAAGACCAAAGAAAAGAAATTCTTTTAGGCATTGATGTTCAGACAAAACACATCTATAATTTGATTGAAACTGGAAAAAACGGAACAAAAACAACTTTAACCGTTAATTCTTTTAAAACCAATCAGCCTTTATCAAAAAATCAATTTACCTTTGTAGCGAGTAAATATCCGAAATACTACATCAATAAATTAGATTAATCAGAAGGTTGAAAATTCTAGACAAATACTTATTAAAAACATTCTTACTTACATTTACTACGGTATTTGTAATCTTATTTTTCATATTCATACTTCAAACAGTATGGCTATTTATATCAGAACTAGCAGGTAAAGATCTCGACTTAATATTGGTTGTGAAATTCCTGCTTTTTTCTATGCCTCGTATTATACCACTGGTTTTACCCTTATCGGTTTTATTGGCCTCTATTATGACTTTCGGAAACTTAGCCGAAAACTATGAGTTTGCCGCAATGAAATCGTCAGGGATTTCGCTGCAGAGAGCGATGCGAGTCTTAATTATTTTTATTTTCGTTTTAAGTATTGTTGCATTTTGGTTTGCCAACAATGTTATTCCTTACGCTGAATATAAATTTGTCAACTTTAGAAAAAATATAGCACAAGCTAAACCTGCAATGGCGATTGCTGAGGGTCAGTTTAACGATGTTGGCTTCTATAATATTAAGGTTAATAAAAAAACAGGCGAAAACGGAAATCATCTTACAGGAGTAACCATTCATGAAAAGCCTAATAATATGGGCGAAAACAAAACAGTTATAAAATCTAAAACTGGCGAACTGGTAAGCAGCGAGCAGTCTAGTATTTTAAAACTGATTTTAAATGATGGTTATTATTATCAAGATGTCACTCCAAAAAAATACGAAGATCGCGCTAAACTTCCTTTTATAAAAGGAAAGTTCAAAAAACAGATCATCAACATAGATTTATCGGAATTAAACAAAGTGGATGACAGCAAGGAAAGTATCGCTGGTACAAATGCAATGTTGAATGTTAATGAATTACGATACACATTAGATTCATTAAACAAAAACTTAGACAACGAAATTATTTCTTTTTCAGAGAATATAAATCAGCGTGTCGGAATTAGAAAAGCTCCTCCAGTAGCAGTAAAAAAAGATTTTAAGAAAAAACAACTTCCTAACGATCTTATGTCAATGTATTCTAACAAAGACCAAGTAGACATTTTAAAAATGGCTGCAAGCACTGTTACAAGTAATATTTATTCGATAGAAACTACTCAAAAAGATTTAAAGGACAAACAACGTGAAATCAACAAACATTTAAGTGCTTTTTACGAAAAGTTTGTTATTGCCTTTGCCTGTTTTTTAATGTTTTTTATTGGAGCTCCCCTCGGTGCTATTATTAGAAAAGGCGGACTTGGGCTTCCAATTGTTTTTGCCGTTTTAATCTTTATTACTTTTCACTTTATCAATACTTTCGGAAAAAGATTATCACAAGAGGGCGGTATGACTCCTTTTATGGGATCATGGATGTCGTCGTTTATTTTATTGCCGTTAGCAGTTCTTTTGACTTATAGAGCAACAAACGACAACGGATTAATTAATTTTGATGCGATTACAACTCCAATTTCACAACTATTTCAGAAAATTTCTGAGCGGTTCTCACCTGCTCAAAAGCAACAATAATTATGTCAACAACAAAAATACAACTGAATACCATTGAAGAAGCTATAGAAGATATTCGTCAAGGTAAAGTAATCATTGTAGTCGATGATGAAGATCGTGAAAATGAAGGTGATTTTTTAGCAGCAGCTGAAAAAATAACACCTGAAATGATCAATTTTATGGCTACCCACGGACGCGGTTTAATCTGTACACCATTGACAGAAAGCCGTTGTAAAGAACTAGACCTTCGTGCCATGGTTACTAACAATACAGATCATATGGAAACTGCTTTTACAGTTTCTGTTGATTTAAAAGGAAATGGAGTTACAACTGGAATTTCGGCTGCCGACCGTTCAAAAACAGTTGAAGCTTTGGTTGATCCTAATACAAAACCACACGATTTAGCTCGTCCTGGTCATATTTTTCCTTTGATCGCTAAACAAGGCGGTGTTTTAAGAAGAACAGGCCATACCGAAGCTGCAATTGATTTTGCTCGTCTAGCAGGTTTTAAACCAGCTGGTGTAATCTGTGAAATCTTAAACGAAGATGGAACAATGTCTCGTTTACCTGAATTGATAAAAGTGGCGCAGAAATTTAATTTGAAATTAGTTTCGATTGAAGATTTGGTTGCTTACAGAATGCAGCACGATAGTTTGATCGTTAAAAAAGAAGATTTTGATATCGAAACTCGTTTTGGAACTTTTCGTTTGAGAGCTTACGAGCAGACTACCAATAAACAAATTCATATTGCATTAACAAAAGGAACGTGGAGTTCTGGAGAACCTATATTAACTAGAATCCACTCTAGTCAGGTAAATAATGATTTATTAGGAACATTGACTAATAATGCAGAACAGCAATTAGACGAAATGTTTAAAGTGATTAATGAAAACGGAAAAGGTGCTGTTATTTTTATCAATCAAGATATGACCGCTGTTAATCTTCTAAACAGAATTTCAGAACTTAAATCACTCCAATCGCAAGGAACATTAAAAGCTCCAAAAGTTATTATTGACAGCAAAGACTACGGAATTGGCGCTCAAATCCTTCATGATATTGATATTTCTAAAATTAGATTAGTTTCGAATACAGAGCAAACAAAACGTGTTGGTATGATTGGTTACGGACTTGAAATTACAGAATACGTTAATTACTAATATGGGGACAATAGAAGAAAGAATTCAGAAATCTGAGACACGTATATTCAAAGCCGTTTTTCCAAGCACAACTAACCATTATGATACTTTATTTGGAGGAACTGCACTTCATTTAATGGATGAAGTTGCTTTCATTTGCGCAACACGCTTTAGCCGTAAAAAAGTTGTTACAATATCTACAGGACAAATTGACTTTAAAAAAGCAATTCCGGCCGGTACTTTAATCGAATTAGTTGCAAAAGTAGACAGCGTTGGAAGAACCAGCTGTAAAATCCATGTTGATATTTTTATGGAACAAATGTATTCTGAGCTTCGCGAAACGGTAGTTTCGGGAACTTTTTCTTTTGTTGCAGTTGATGAGAACAAAAAACCGACCCCGATTTTGGACGATTTGGATTAATTTACAAAAAAATCGTGTTTCGGAAATACTGATAATTAGATACTTGAAAATTATATTAAAAAAACTCAGAAAAAAGTTTTTATAATCGGAAAAGCGCACTATATTTGCACTCGCAATCACGAAATGATAGCGACATATTGGAGAAATGGCAGAGCGGTCGAATGCGGCAGTCTTGAAAACTGTTGACTGTAACAGGTCCGGGGGTTCGAATCCCTCTTTCTCCGCCAGTAGAAGTTTCAGAAGAAACTTTAAAAGTCAAAAGCCTTTAAACACTAGTGTTTAAAGGCTTTTTCGTTTTTGCAGACTTTTCAAAAAGCACATGTTTTATCAAAGAATGGTTACCCTATTAGTTACCCCGTCTTTTTTTGATTTTTTTTTCTCAAAAAAGGGTAACTAAAACAAAAGAATTCCTTGGGAATTCCCTGCTGTTTATGGGCTCTCTTAAAATTTTTAATTCAATTTGATTATTAATTTTAAAACTAGATAACATGTTAAAAGTAATTTTTTACCAGAAATCCGACAGAGTAAACAAGAACGGCGAATCTCCAATCTATGCCCGTTTGAGTTACAATGACAAACAAATTTCAATGTCAACCGGACAAGCCATTTCAAAAGAAAGATGGGCCAGCACCAATAACCTTAGAAACCAGCTTAAAATTGAAAAGGAAATAGTAATCAAAAACCTGCTTGATCTTTTCCAGCTCAATGTTGCCAAAAAATTTACTGAACTATTCAGAATCGATCCTGAGGTCAACCTTCAATTATTAAAAGCTGAACTGACAGGAAAAGACAAAATCGACCAGTCTCAAGGCTCTACCATAATTGTGATTTTGGACACTTATATCTTATTTTTCAGCAAAAGAGTCAACTCAGGAGAACGTGCTCCGGCTTCATTGCAGAAGTACAAAAGGGCAAAAGACCTGCTTCTGAGTTTCATCAATAGCAACTATAAAAAGGAAGACATGCCGTCATCTGAACTATCCAGCTCATTTGTCTTTAAACTGGAACAGTTCCTTAAATATGAGAGCAGTTTTAAAGATCAGACAGGCATAAAAAACAATTCGGTGGTAAAATATATGAAAATGTACAAAACTGCCTGCAATTACGCCATCAAGATGGATTTGATCATAAAAAATCCATTCAATATATATGACGGCAGACTGAGTGTCAAAGATGCTGTTTTCCTTACCCAGCAGGAACTGAACACAATCGAGAGCAAAATATTTCAGACGCCGCGTCTGGAAAAAGTTAAGGACATATTTCTTTTCAGCTGCTATACAGGATATGCACCCATCGACGCCTTGGAACTCACTGAAAGAAACTTATCCGAAGATTCAAATGGAAATTTATGGATTATGACCAGCAGGGCAAAAACTGCAATTAGGGCCAATGTACCGGTACTACCTACGGTTGAGAAAATTATTTTTAAATATAAAAACCAGCAGAAAGGTCTTATTCCCAAAATTTCAAACCAGAAAATGAATGCCTATCTGAAGGAAATTGCCGATGTCTGTGGCATAAATAAACACCTTACTTGGTATGTTGCCAGACATACTTTTGCCACCACTGTCACTTTAGGAAATGGGGTAAGACTGGAAAATGTATCTGCAATGATGGGACATACCAACACTAAACAAACCCAGCATTACGCAAAAGTTTTGGATGTGAACATAATGGAAGACATGGAAAAACTGAAATCTAAATTTAGGTAAAATACTTTCAAAAAAAAGGTTTCTTGATTTGAAACCTCCATTTAAAATTTAATCAAATACGTCTAACTATTAAATTAAAAAAAATGCTAAAAAACCATTCCATAATTCCTGATATAAAAGCAATAATTGAAACTTCAAAAGAACGCGCAATTAGAGCTGTCGACAATGAAAGAACTGCGATGTATTGGTCGATCGGAAAACGAATTTTCGAGGAAGAACAGCAGGGAAAAGAAAGAGCCGACTATGGCGCTTATTTAATTAAATATCTTGCAGAAGAATTACAGCCGCAATACGGAACTGGCTTTTCAATAAGGCAATTAGAAAGATACCGCCAATTTTACAGAACTTTTCCAATTGCGTCCGCACTGCGGACGCAATTGAGCTGGACACAATACAAACTTCTGATATCCATTGCTAATCAGGAAAAAAGAGAGTTCTATATTGCCGAAAGTGTTAAAAACAATTGGACATCACGCCAGCTGGAGCGACAGATAAACAGCAGTCTATTTGAACGACTCTTAATAAGCAGTGATCAAAAAAGTATACTAGCTGTTGCACAAAATGAAAAACTGCCTTCAGATGCCCGCGAAATCATAAAGGATCCTATGTATTTAGAATTCTTGGGCTTAAAACGCGAAGCTGCATACTATGAAAAAGATCTGGAAAAGGCAATTATCACTCATCTTCAGGAGTTCTTATTAGAAATTGGAAATGGTTTTTCATTTGTTTCTAGACAAAAAAGAATACATATTGATGGAGATGAATTTTTTGTAGACATGGTTTTGTACAATCGATTACTTCAGTGTTTTGTTTTGATAGAAATTAAAACTCACAAACTTATCCATCAGGATATTGGACAATTGCAGATGTATGTCAATTATTATGACCGCATTGAAAAAAACGACAACGAAAACCCTACTATAGGAATATTGCTGTGTGCTGATAAAAATGACGGAGTAGTTAAATTCACATTACCTGAAAACAACAAAAGTATAATTGCAAGCCAGTATCATTTATACCTTCCGACTGAAGAGCAACTACTTGAAGAAGTCAAGAAAGAACTGGCAAATTTCGAAGAAGACAAAAAATGATTTTAAAAATAAGTCCCAGAAATTCACAACGCAGTATCCGAAGACGATTTACTTAAATGAGATACGGATAAGACACAAAACAGAAAGCCTGCAGAAAATCTGCAGGCTTTCTTAAATCCAGCTAAATCTGTGACGGTAATTCATCAAGTCATCTTAATGTTGCAGAGTCTGTAGTTCTACTTCTATCAGAAACAACAGGTCTGCATTATCTTTATTAGCATATCTAACTGAAACAGCACCATCTGCATAAGCTTAAATTTATATCAGCACTAAAAGCTAATATTGATACAACATTAAAAGCTAATACTCAATCAACATTAAAATTGCTTTTAAAAAGACCTTTAAAAGATAGGAAACCCTTCCAGTTGAACTTAAGTCCTATATTTAACCTCATATATGTATATAGATTTCTATAGTTTTCTATACATAAACTCATAACTCTATACAGATCTTGGACAGAATACATCTCAAATCTTACCATCATCAAATTATAAAATTCACAGGCAAAAAAAACTCTAAACGTTAATTGGAGGACATACCTTTTTGTCCAAAAAAACTAAGGCTGTTTTTAAAAATATTTCACGGGTCAATGTTTTGGAGCAGAATCATGACACTCAGCACTTATCAATAAGTTTGCTAAGATTAAAATCAAACCCTTTTTAACTTGGGTTCGAATGGTAGAGCTTCAGTAATCTTTAACAATTTTATCTGAGTTTGAAAATATGGATCTCAATTGTCGTTACAGTGTCACGACAATTTTCCTGTTAACTAGCTGTAAAATGCTTGCACTTTATTTTCCCAAAGTTAATTTGGTATTTACTTTCCAATTGTGCCGACAGTGACGGCACAATTGGTTTTCACTATTGTATCCGCAGTTTGGACCTAATTCTATAATGGCCTATTAATTTTCAGTGCTTTCAATTAATTTGTCTATATTTCCTTTTACAAGTTGTTCTAATTGATAGGTCTCAAGCCCTAAAGGTTTATCTAACCCGCGCATTGCATATTCAAATTTTATTTTACTTTTTGAATATGAAGGTTTCAAGGTTTAGGTTCGAATCCTGCTCTCTGCGTTTATCACAAACATTACCGATTGTATATTTCCTTTTTTTTTATGGAATTCAACACGTTATCTTTATGTTGCGGATTCTGAAGCTCCACCAGTACAATTTTCAATGGCAAACAAATTTCAATGTCAATTGGGCAAGGCATTTTAAAAGAACGATATGCCTGGAGGCACAGACATCTCGGTAAAAGTTAGATACAAATCTGGATGAATTATAACATAACAAAAGATACACTAGAAGGACTCAATATTGATAGTAAATTATAATATTCCGAATAACAACTTTTAGCCATGTAGGTTGGACAAATGTATTAACCAATATTATCAGGATTTACAAGTTTATTTCCATTCTTAAATTCCCTATCAACAAGATGGAAATTTTCCAGCTTCTCTTCAGCCCATACATTTTCTGGAATGTGCTCCAGTAAAATGATCTGAAATTGCTTCTTTTTTTTCTTGAAGCCGTTGATAAAATTATCCATGTATTTGAGTGCCTTGTTTAATTTCTCCCTATCCGTTTCTGATAAATCCTTAATATCAACCTTATCCGCTTTTTCTATCTTTTTATCTTTTCTGGTCTGATCATAATATGGCGTACTTACCTGGTCCAACATAAGGAATGTCGGGACATAGATATTTTCCTTATCCCTATTGATATAGTTATGCGTTCCTCCGAAAAATGCAAGATGCAGATACAAATAGATAGAGGCACTGCCCAATTGTTGCCATTTGATCACTTCATTTGTCTTTGAATTAATTAAATCCAATCTATTAGCGGACTCATTATAAAAGGCTTTATATTCAGAATAGTTTTCGATTTGAAGTTCTTTTAATGCCTCATCTATACTTTCTCCTAAAAAATTCAGAACAACCCTCTTTAATTCTGGATCTTCATCTAATTCCTTTGATTTTTCAATTATTTTTTCTTCCAGTTCTTTTTTCCTGCTATTATAATCTTCAGTCTTGGAATCATTTTCGTAATCTTCTAATTTACTTTTGACATAGCCAAGATGGATATACTTTTGCTTCTCTGTCGCTCGAATACTTTGAGCTTCGGGATGTTCCTGAATTTTGGAATTAACTTCTGCTAAATCGGATTTAAATTTTTTGATTTCCCCACTGACATCCAAAGTCATTGAATCTTTAACTGTCATTTTTTTTGTCAGTGACTGCAGGCTGCTGAATTCGCCGTCTAAATTATCAATTAGATTTACTACCGTTTTAGTAGTCAGAAGATCATTAAAATTATCTTTTATGTACCTAATAGGCAACAGACTGTCAATATCCGATTTCAGATAATCCTGATACTTTTTATTCTGCTTTTCATATCCGCTGAGGTTTCTAATTTTAAGCAGAATCTCCGTTTTTTTATTTTTTAATTGAGTGAGTTCCGATGGTGTTGGATCGATGTCTTCAATACCATTGTGAATCAGACTTTTCAATTTTGCAACCACCTCAGCATCGTCGTAAATATTATGATTAATCAAATTTAGCTCTTTGGTTTTCGTATACAAGCCGCCCAGAATTTCCTTAAATTTCAGTTTATTGGCAATCTCTATCGATTGTCTTTTTTCCAGTTTTGCAAGTTCAATCTCAATTTTTTTGATTTCACTATTGAGCAAAATATTTTTTGGAGTCTGGGCTCCTATAACCCAGTCTAAGAGCTTCATAACAGAAAGTGCATCCTTATACCTGCTTTCTTCATGCTTGTCAAATAGATAGTGCCCGCTTGGAAGGGTTTCCTGTCTCTGTATGCAAAACAGCCAGAGAAAATACCTAAAAGAAATCTTGGTATTGGCTTTTATGCTACCTGAACCTGTAAAATTAGTTTCAGCATCTATGCCAAATTCCTTGCTCAAAACCTTCTTCAGCCCCCCGTTCGTCATGTTGGCTACAGGCATTTCCGGTATTATGCCGATATCTGAAAAATAATACTCATTAAATGTCGTTGAACTTGTTATCGCCCCCCTTGCAATAGTAAATTCTTTGCCGTTAATGACAAAATTAACTCCATACCATTTTACATTTTCACCTATGAATTTAGGGGATATATCAGTTGAACTTGCTAAAAAGCAATAATCGATTATCCGTATTATGGACGATTTTCCTGTCGTGCTGTCCCCTGTAATAACATTGATTTTATTAGGCAGGAAATCCAACTCTCTTGTGCTGCCGTTATTAAACCACAATTTGATCTGCTTTATGTAAAAATTCATAATTCTATCTTTAATGATGAGTATAATTCAATCGCTTCAATCTCTAAAATGACCTGCAATTTTTCCGAAGCTGCCACTATATTCTTAGCCCTAGATCCCAAAGAGTCGGATTGCAGATCAAAGCTGTTTTCGAGATAGATGATTGAATTCGATTCCATTTTTATAAATTTTAACTCCTCTGCAATACAGACAGCATTGAAAGTCAATGCATAAAAATTCTTGAATGAACCATTGAAATTTAAAAAACTTCCAATCCTGCGTGAAACTAAATCCTGAATTCCGATTACCTTTGCATTCTTATTCTTCAGGAATGACACTAGATTATCGTTTAACAGAAATGGAAGTATCAGAAAAACTTTCGAGTATTCAAGAGTTTTCATTTTTGACATTACACTCAAGATTGCCACCAAGGCAACTCCTTCATTATTATATAAAAATTTATTTGTTGCCATATTTGTCTTTCCACTCTTTTAGCCATCCTATTCTTAACTCATCGCTTAAATAGATAAATGTTCCATTTGAAATATCCTGTTCCATTTCGACGGAACTTAATTTAAGCACTTCCAGCATACAGTCATCATAACAGTCAAGCGAATTATTCTCTTCACTATTTACCTGTCTATGTCTAATCTGATGTCGATGTTTCCATCTCTTAACCGCTTGCTGAAAGTAAAGCTCCCGTTCCTCAGGCAAAATTATATTATCCCGCTCTTCCCATTTTTTTAAGTTTGCCAGACATATTTGCATATAATGGTTATATTCAATAACATCCTCCAAATTCACATTTAGATCAAGAAGCTGCTTAGCAAATATTTTATCTTCCAATTTTGGATTTAACACCCGTTCATGAGTGGTTTTATAAAATTTCGAATTTCGAACCTTATCCAAAACAGGCTGCAGAATTTTCTTTGAAAAATCTTCCTTGCTGTATACAACCTTTTCATTATCCTTAATTGTCAGGTAATTAATCGTTCTCAATCTTCCCTCAATTTCAAAGTAGGCATCTTCATAATTATCGACAGCCAAATTTATTTTTAGATATTCTTGAATCTGACCGATCAGATCGTCTTCATTTAGGGTAACATTAATTCTACCGAGGAATTGCTCTAAATGTTTAAACTCTAGAAAATCACTTACAGATTTGTTTAAAACAGGTTCCGCGGGGGATTCATCATCGCCTTTTTTCTTTTTTGAAATTTTTTTAGGCTGAATTAATATTCGCAAATTTTCTTTGAACTGCCCAATATCTATAGTTCCTTCTCTCAGTGCATCAAGGTTGGTTAAAAACACGTTTTCGTCACTTTTAGATTTGTTGGTAACCAATCCAAAATATGTGCTAGCGATAAAAGCCGTTTGGGATAAATCATCCTCCCTTCCATCCTCTGGGTCGCATATCAGTTTCATCCAGTTGTCAATCGTATGCCAAAGCGAATAATCTTTTGAAGACAAATTTTTGGCAGAACCATCAGTTTTGGTTTGAAGCGTATGTTTTAGCTGTAGCAGTTTTAATTCGTTACTGCTCGTTATGACAATATCATCTTTTTCTTCAACGCTCAATGATTCATTGGGATCTAATTTTAATAATTGAAGAAGTGCATAATAGTGCTGATAATGAAATCCGATCTCTTTTTTATCTGCCGCAGTTTGATCCTGAAATTTTCTACTCATTAAATTGGTGATGATTTAAATTTTGAAATTAAGTCAAAGTCCTAAATCGGAGGCATAACTTCATTTTTTTGGAAATGTAATTAAAAAAAATTAACAAAAAAAATATTATTTTAAAAAGGACTGGTGATTTCTAAAATCGTAAAAAGGAGGCTTCAAAAAACACACACAAAGAGTTATAAAGTACCTAGGAAATCATTTTTTAGCATTGCAGTTAAAATAAAATCTGTTTTCAGAAATTGAATCCATATCATGATAAAATTTTAAATAGATGACAGGTAGGGGATACTCGCTAATTAATAAATCAATTCAATCAAACATACATAATTGACTATACTTAGTTTTACATTTTTCTATAATCTCCCATCTAAACGTCTAATTAGCTTTATAAATTTTAAAGCTAAACAGCAAGTTCCTCTTACATAGCAAAATTAAAAAGCTGTAAAATTAAAATCGCTTGCATTTTACATCAATAATAATTATCGCGCTTTTATCCTTGCCACTCTGCTAATTTTATCTAAATAACGAATATTCATACGATCCGCATCTTGCATTGCCGATTGTATTTTATTATTAAACTTTTCAAATACCGCGCTTTGCCTAACTGTATTGCCTCCAAATTTCAACGTTGAAAAAGCAGTTCCTATTAATGGATTTCCAGTTACCATTCCAAGACCATCAAGAGCTACGCTTGTCACAAGATCGATGGTGTTAGGATTTATTTTTCCCTTATTTAATTTTTTTACGATTTCATTGTTGTAATGCGCAACTTTTTCCGTTCGCTCATCTTCTGTAAGTAAAGCAAGTGTTTCCATAAGCAGTTTTCCTCCTGAAAAGGTAGGAAAACGATCAATTTCTTTTTCAAGTTCTGTAACTGAAATAAAATCATTTACCCTGATAATATCTATTGGATTGATTTGTATTACTCCATTCTGGGCTTTTATGTCATTTTCAGCATACGAATTTAAATAGCCCCCAGTAGCGCATTTATAGAAATTGAGAAAATCACCCATAAGGCAAGCATAAAACTGATCGGAATAATCCTCAGGCGACCCAAATGGAAAATATGTAGCTTCTAACGCATTAGACAAATGGATTGAAGAAGAAAACATAGTAAATTCAAATGAACGATCTTTTCCAGACTGTTCACTTATCTTTCTTTCAAGCAGATTATTAATCCCGAAAATAGACGTCCCAAAAGTTCCTTTTTGGTGCAATGCTTCAAAAGATTGCCTGCGAGCCTTTATAGGCCAGGTCAGCATCTCCATCAAAAATCTAGAATCAACTCCCGTCTCTTGTCCAAGTAAAGCGCACACTTGTCCAATTTGATTCAAAACATCAGGATCATTAAAAATATAATTGTCTGAAATTGAAACTATGTCTGTTTGCTGTAAAGCTGCAAGTGCTCTTCTTGTTATGACTGCGTCCGGACAAGCCTCATAAGCCTCCATCAAAAACGACAGATCGTATCGCGATTCCATCTGGGTCAAAACAAGCTTTATCCTTCCCTTTTTGATTAGATCTAGAAATTCCTTTTTCAATATATTAGCTTCTTTCAGCCATTTTTCAATTTTCGTTTCAAAAGGAGGCGTTAAATATACTACCTGAAATAGCAGCAAATGATTTCGCAAATCAATATTTGTAAAAATGCTAAAATCTACATAACAGGAGTAATTCTTTTCATTATAAAAATAAAGATCATTTTTCTTAAAAGAACCTTCAAATATTTTATCTACGTTGTCAAACCATAAAGACTCGTCCCGTTTTGAGAATTCAAAACCATTATTTTTGCGCAGTCTCGACGAATGCAGGAACTGAATGGCATCAAATTCATATTGCGGAAAATCATCAATTTCCTCTTCCATGTGCTGGTCAACCACTTCGAAATCAAATGGAAGATTCATTCCTTTTAAGAAATTTTCCACTTTTGAACGTTCCCCGATGCTTAAAAATTTGTGCGTCGTAGACTGTCCATCATTTAAGACATGCCTTGCTGTAAAAATTTTTACACCCGTCTGAACTGTTTCAATTTTATAAAATCTAACGCTTGGAAACTTAGACAGTAGTAGGTTAAAAAGCATCACAGCACTTAAATACATTCCTTCAAATCCTTTTGAGATCGCACTGTCTTCAATTGGATCAATAATCTCCTGAAACTCGAGAGGCGCTTCTTTGACAACTGTTACTGGCACAGAAATTGGTCTGATACTGTGATTAAAATTTTCGACGATATCTTGAAAATTATCTCCCACATTTTGGCAGTAGATTACAAAGTTACTATCTGATATTTGATAAATCGATGTGCTCATTTGAGGATATTCTCCTCTTAAGTTAAGATCAGCTCTTTTTATAACACCTTTGAATGACATTTCGTAATTAATTAAATTAAAAATAATAGTAAACGCACTTGTATTCACTAACACAAACTACCCTAGTTCCATAAATTAATTCGCCACCAAAACCCTAAAAAAAGAAAAAGTGTGCGTTATCAATGACGTAAATATACTACAAAGAACTATATCATTATGACTTGAAAAACCTATTCCACAAGTTTTTATAACGGCCTTCACAAATAAATCAAAATGAAAAATTTATAAAATTGGCCACTAAACTTTAGACTAGAACTAAATTAACTATTTGATTGCTATCGTTTCGGAAAGATCTACGGTTGCTATCAAGGCAGCTATATATTGCTGCATCTCATTTAGCTATTCAGACAGCGTCTCGAACGTATTCACATGGAATTCATAATCCTGATCCAACATTTGAATTATTTCAGTAAAGCCTTTTGAAATCAGATTTCCTAATAAATTTATGATATTGATATGCTGTCGAGCATCAAAATCTTTTCTCACCTTTAACAGTATTGCTTACTGGATTGACAGAACTTGTCTCTTTTTTCGAACTTAATTAAACTTTTCTCTACATCGTATAGATTGAAACAACTACCTCCTCCACATGATCGTTAGCTTATCTAATTGTAAACTCCAATTTTAAACGAGATCAATATAAAAGAACTTATTTTGGAGATTAAAACGTCTAAATACTAACTCTAAATAGTTTTGTGCTCAGAAGTTTTATGATTTTTAACAGTAATACTGCGATAACACTTTTCAAAGTTAATTATCAACTTTACAAATCTTTACAATTGTGTCCGCACTGCGGACACAATTGAACTAATCACGTAAAAAGATTCACAAAGAATAATAAAAATCCATAAATACATAAGTAAATTATAGCCTTTATTGTACGAGCAAATCATTAAACTCACAACCTCTGTATCACAAGGAGTTAACAGCTCAATTAAAATGACAGTAGCAAATAAAAATTATTTCCTTTATAAAACTATCAAAAAAATTTCTAGAATTGAAAAAACATTTTATCTTTGCACCCGCAATGAGCAAATGATTGCGTCTTATTGGAGGAATGGCAGAGCGGTCGAATGCGGCAGTCTTGAAAACTGTTGACTGTAACAGGTCCGGGGGTTCGAATCCCTCTTCCTCCGCCAGTAGAAGTTTCTAAAGAAACTTTACAAATCAAAAGCCTTTAAACACTAGTGTTTAAAGGCTTTTTTATTTAGAATTGTATCGAATCCTAATTGTAAAAAGGAACCCTTTTTAGTTACCCGCTCTACTTTGAACTCTTTTTTAAAAATCTGGGTAACTAATTAAATGCGGAATTATGATTCGTTGCTTCTGAGTATTTTATCGATCTTTCCACTGTCATACAAAAAAATATCTCCCAACTTAGTGTAGGGCAAAATTCCGGTCTGCCTATACTTTATAATGGTATTATTGGACAGTCCAAACATCTTTTTTAGATCCTCATTTCTGTAATATTCAGGCCTCAAAACTTTCCCCTGGCTGATTTTTGAATCAATTGCTTGCAGTCTTAAAAGTACAGCCTCTATTAATTGTTCTACTCTCATAACAAAAGAGAGCTTTCTTTCTTTTTTTGTCATCACTAAAAATTTAAATTTTAAACTAACCTATTTTTACCAGGTCTCACCGGCTCTCAATCCTTCTTTTCCTCTCCTGTAATCTTATTATAAGATCTTGCAGAAATACAATCTGCTTCTCTCTGTATGTGTAACCCTTACATTCGGAAAACTGTCTGCTGATCGACTTGATTTTCGACTGTCCATTGCCATCACCGGCATATGTAAAATTATTTTCAATGAAGAACTGGAACTTACTTCTATTGTTTTTTTCATCTATCGCATCAAAAAATAAAATTCTCTCATCCATTAAAACATAGAAGAGCTGGGCTAAATCAATTTTATTATATCTGGATTTACATTTTTCTTTAGAAGGAAAGAACTGCATTTTATTATCCCGACCAATTACACAGCATAGATTTTCTAACAGGCAAAGCCTTTCATCTAATTTTAAAATATGATTGAATAACGTTGCTAACTTTTCACTTTTCATCATCCATAAACTTAGTCATCACACTATAAATGAATATATATTGTTAAGTCTTTTTCAACTAGCGTCGAGATAGACAGATTTGTACATTTTCACTGTGCAAGTACATTTAGCGACAAATATAGTAGACCGCTTTAAAATTGATTAGACACTTGTAATTGTTGGCATCATTTGTCCCTAAAAGGTCTGCCCCCGCTGCCTTTTTGCACACCAGTTTTACAAATAGTATCATATGACCAAAGTGGTGTTGACGGTTTCTAATCCTTCATATATAAAAACCCGTTATTACCGGCAATGGTAACAAGAGGCTGAACAGCCTGTTTGTACCGCAGATAATCAAGCCCTGTATCCTGTTGCAAATCAGGAAAAATGGTAAGATAATCTTCCAAATATTTATTCTTTGCGTTGTGGCTTTTCACTATTTCATAGGCTAGCTTTTGGAGATTAAAAAAATCATCAAAATGTTTTTCGATCAAGGGAAGCTTATCACCTTTGGAAGAATTAAAAATTTTATCAATTGGGATTAAGTTCCAAATTAAATCATGAGAAACAAACGCATGAGGAATGAAATGGTCTAAAGCAAATTTCTTCTCCTGAAAAACCAGTCTTTTATTTGTAAAAATACATTCTACTGCTCCCAATTCAGCAAAGACCAGCTTCCAATACTCATTGGTTTGCTTCATTAAAGAGTTTCTGGATAAAGCCCTGCTTATTTTATTTGAAATATCCGGAACATTAGGGTTTCTTTTTTGAAGAAAAAGTGACAAATTCCAATAACAGAAGTCTCTAAGTATTTTTGAATTTGATTTCAGATAAGAAATCCAGAGGGGATTTATCTCTATAGCATCTTTTTCTAAACGGTAGATGCATCCGTGCTCAAAATCCTGAGAAAGGGAATAAATGTTATTGCGATTTCCCGGAAACCAGGACGAGATAAACCAGTGGGGTACATTTTTATCAAAATGATTTAATATTTTTATTGTTTCAAGGCTGGGGGTGTTTTCTAAAACGGTATTGATTACATTTTTATTTTCATTTACCCTGAGACCTTCTATTCTTAAAATTGCCATAACAGATTCCTGGATAAGATCCTGTTTTCCAAAAGAAACATGAAAGTAATTTACCGTATACCAGGAGCTGCTGATCATTCTCGCAAAAAGCATGCGCTTAGGAATATAGGTATGATCTTGTTCTACCAGTTCCAGAATAGCCAGGAACCAGTAAAATTTATAGGTGGCAGAAGTATTGGCAAATACCGATGCCAATTTGTTCACTGGCAGATTTTGGTCATATGGCAGGCTCATGTTCAGCTTTATAAATAATTATTATCAGTCAATATATGGATTAAATCTAAAGATTCTTCTTCAATCCATTTGTCCTGGGCAATTAATTCAGTAATTAATTCAATCTGTTGCGATGAAAAATCATTTCTGTTTAAATTTGAAAAATCATTACCCTTCCATTTGCTTTTATGATGTTTTACATTAACATCAATTGCAGCCTCAAGTGAAAGGGGCTGTATAATTTTAACCTCAGCACCTTTGGACCTGAATATCTTTTTAACAGTTGAATATATCAGTAATCCGTTATAATCCCAATCGCAAAAATAATATATTGGAAGCTTTAATTTGTCCTGGGAAATATCTTCCAGCGGTTTAGTATTATTACCCCCGACATACCATAGTTCAATATTGCGGTTTTTATATTCCAGAGGAACCTTAAGACAGTCAATATTTTCGCAAAGAACAATGATTTTTGGTTCATAGCAGTCAACAACAAACCGCCACTGATTATTTTTAGGGTCCTTTTCCGGAAATTCAGACAATTCCAATATTTTCAGAACAGCATTCCTTACACTGAGTTTATTTGATAGATATTTAGAATTTTGATTTTTATAAATTAAAGCAGATAACTTTTTCTCTGTCGTCACATTCTTTTTTATTTCTTCCTTATTATAAAAAACAAACATGAGTGCCTTTAAATCCTGTTCGTCAAAAGATTTTTTCGCATCGTTTTCAATACCTGATCTTTCAAAGAAATTATTGTAATATTGATAGGTTTCTAAAAATTCCTGCTCAAAATACTCCTTAAATCTTGGTGATGCTTCGATAATATTGTGGTTGCCGACTTTATATTTTATCAGTTTCTTCTGTTTTAAAATTACCTGATTGATGAAATCACTATTTATAATTTTTAATTTTGTTTGTTTTAAAGTGTAAAGCTGATACAGTCCCTTTAGGTATTTCCATTCCATCTTTTTCATAATCAGCTATTTGAAAGTCCAAAAATTGGAACCGGGGTATAATTTACATTTTCATCTTCTAAACTATTATGCAGCAGATATATGTTTTGATTCTCCGCATCAATTTTATTGGGGTTTATCGATAATGATAAAATCTGGTAATGATTTGCTATTGCGATCTGGTAAAGCATATCAAAATTACTTCCAAGTCCTTCTGCCTCATCAATTGCCATATATCGGATCCCTTCTTGATTTTTAGATTTTGTCCCTTTGTCCAGCAATGATAATTTTGCCATGCATAAAAGTGCTATTGCTGAATACGTCTGGCTGGTACTGCCGTCGGTCTTGTTGCCTTGAGCTGATTTAATTGAAAATTTCAATCCATAATAGGATTTCGGATTCAATAAATCCTTAATTTCAAGTTTAACTGTCCTTGAACCGCCGGTTCGATAAAATGCTTCTCTTAATTTGTCTTCTAATGCCGGGAAATTTTCAAATTCTGCAGAAAATGTTTTAAGGGTTTCAAATAAGGACTCATCAATACCGTACTGGATATCTTTATTGATTTGCTCGGTGAAATTATTCATCCACTCTTTTTTAAGGACATCATCAAATAATACATCCAGACTGACTTTATGACCGCCGCTTATTTTTTTTTCTTCTGAATTCAAAAAGTTGCTTATAATTCTTATATCCATCAATTGGCTGCTTACCTCATTGGAAACATCATCTATGATTTCACTTAATTTTTGGAGCTTTCGGCTGTTTAGCTTTCTATTTTTAATATTTATATTTCGCAGGTAATTAGATATATTCTCCACTATATCTTCTTCCAGCAGATCCCTTTGGTCAAATATTTCCTGAGGCAGAATTTCTATGCATAAAGAACTAAAGTCATCCGTCCCTTCATAAAGGTGCTGTTTGTCTTTAATGAAAGTATAAACCACGGTTTTATACCTGGAAATATATTCAATATTAGAAGCGGTGTATTTTTTTTCTAATTCTTCAACGGCAATATCATCGGAAGCATCCAAAGCTGTTTCATTTGCAAACAGGTCAGGATTTTGGATATAAATCTCATTTTTTTTATGCCCATAATCTGAAATTCTCAGATCTATCTCCTTTAAGGAATCAGACTGATTGTTATTGATGAATTGAGTGCTGCATTCTTGCTTGAGTTTAAAAAAATAGTCAGGCGCCTTTTCTATCGATTGCTTTAAATATTCAAGACCTGCATTAAAAGTGGACTTGAAATTATATTTATCTTTGTAAAAGTCAATATTCTCAATTATGACCGGCATCTTAAAAGTTTTAAGTTCCTGCTCCAGGTTATGATTCAGATTACCCCATTTTCTTTTCTCCTGCTCTAGTTTACTATAATTTGTTTCTGCATTTGCAAGCTCTTCATTAATTTGTTTCTCTCTGGAAAATTCATCCAAATAATCATCAAAAACTGCCTTTTCCAAATTGTACATCTGGTGGTCTTCAAGCTGATATTCAAGCCCCAGGTCTGAATTAAATGCCAGCAGGTAATCATCGGGATTTTCGAGTTCTTCCAAAACTTCTCTAAGAAGTTCAATACTTGATAGTTTTCCCTCTAAAACTTTAATATCTTCTTTTATTGTAGAGGTTTGTTTCTGGAAATATTCCTTGATCCCTTCTTTATCCTGCTTATCAAAAATGGGCGATTCTACAATTGGTATATACTCCATAAGCCCCTCTAAACTAATCCAAAAACCTTTGCTGTCTTTTTTTGCGATTTGTAGATTCTCCAGTAATAGATCTGGTTTGGGGATAAACCGCAAAGCAGGATTATCTGGTTCTTGGACCCGAATATCCTCATTTTGGTATTTATGAACTATGCTTTCTTGAAATAAATCTAGTGTCGCAGTCTGATTTAAAGTCCAATGTGCTAAAGATTTTTCATCTTCAATATTATTTAAAGCCTTTAATTTGTTTTTGATTTCAAGCTCTTTTCTATAAAGATCGCTTTTTGAATTGATCTGCACCAGTATATTTTTACCGGCAAGTCTTTCAGCGATAAAAAAGTTTAAAATGTTTTTAGCTTTCAGTTTTTCGGTCAGTTCCTTTACCTGGTTTATCTGATGCTTGTTTTGATGGTATTTGCTGTAGCGTGCCTGCAGATCTTCTTTGGAGCAATTAAAATCTTTTAGCCAGTCGCTCAATACTTTTACTTTACCGGCACTTTCCTCGCACTTGTTTTTTTCTTTAAATGCAGCCACCCAGTTTGGTTCTATACGGTCTATTTTTTCTTTTGTGCTGATTATTTTCTGCTCGACAATATTTTTTAATTCAATAAGTCTTTCTGAACTCTCTTCATAAAGATTGATCTTCTCAGTGATCTGTTTTTCTGCATCGGCAATTTCTTTTGAATAAAAATTAAAAGATGCCAGGAGAAAAATCTGCTGTTTTTTATCCTTTTCATTTTTCAGTTTCAGCAGTTCACTCAGCGCTTTCTGCTTATCTGTGAGCAGTTCAATTTCATTTAGGTTTTTTTCAAACTCTTTGGAATCTCCGTTTAATGCTATCACGGTATCATTGAATTTTCTGAGCAATTCTTTTTCTTTTTCCTCTCCAAATAAAAAGTTCTGCAATTTTATGCTTTTGTTCATATCCAGAGATTCTCTGGAAAATGCCTGGATAATTTTGGCATAATTCTCCAGAGTTTTACTGCTGATTGACAAATCAATTGGCAGTATTTCATTTTTAAAAAGAATTTTATGATAACTAGAAGTCTTGTACCACGACTCGCAGGTCAGCTCCAAGGTATCTATGAGATGTTCTTTCAAATTCTCCATAGGCAGTATCTGGTCATCTTTAAGAAAATCGGCATATCCCAAAGTTTTATCGAAAGCCTCTAGTGTAGTGTCGTCTTCAAAATTACTGCCTTTCTGGATAATAAACATATTAGACATGCCGGAGCTTTCCAAATAAATGCCGATCCCAATAAATTTATTCTTCTCAACTTCGACATTTATAAAAGCATAGCCCATATCGGTCCCCTTGCCATCAGTTCTTAAAACCATTGTACTGGGCTGTCTTGGACCGGTGCTTTTTGTTGGGGAATGAAATGCGGCAGCACCTACACAGATCAATTGCAGCATATCAGAAATCATACTCTTTCCGGCTCCGCCCTCACCGACAAAATCAGTCCTGAACGAATTGAAATCATAGTCAAATCCCTGATGGTGAACTATCCCTAAAGCGGACAGCCTTTTAATTATAGGATATTTTTTCATTTCAGTTCGTTTAGGGTTTCATCTATGTTTATTATATAGTCCTCATATACTTTTAGCAATCGTTGAAAAGCCGGTAGTATATGAAACTCATCTTTTTCCAGGGTTATCCATCCAATTTTCTTAAATTCTTCAAGAGCAGACCCGATGGTCTTATCTATAAGGTCATCATTGTAATTCCCGGGAGTTGTGTTTTTAGATTTGGCTATTAAAGCATAAATTCCCTTTTTATAGTCTTCAGATTCAATACGGATCTTTTCTTTTAATTTTTGAACAGATTCCAGATCAATTTCTCTGTCAATAAAAACAATTTTATAAATCAGAAACCCAATAATTACATACTCGCTTTTGAGCATATGCCTGTGCTTCTCAGAAATGTTTCCTCTATTATTGTTGATAAAATCCAGGTAATAATAAATTGCACTATCCTGGCCTGCTTCAACCAGGTCAACCTTAAAAAAAGTATTATAATACATTTTTAGACTTTCCTGGTTCTGTGAGATAAAATTGAACTGGTTTATTTGTTTCCCCTGCTTTTGAAAGTGCATCCCATCCTTCAGTAAATAATCAATTGATGCAAACAGCTCCTCTGCGTTGTCACTGTAGAGAAAACTGCTCAGGCTAATTTTATTACTTTCATTTTCCATAGCGTTATATTTTTAAATTCAGGATGGATTTCCAGTTCTTTATCAATCTGCAGCTTAAATTTTTCTTTATTGCCGTAAACATATTTAATGATATTAAATGTTACGCTCACAGCAATCTGGCCGCTTTTATTTTCTTGAATAATTTTAAAAAAGACTTCTGATAACCTGATGCTTCCTTTTAATTCTATTTCTGACAAAATGTATTTTTCCCAGTTCCTGATAGTATCTATTTCCTTTATTTTATCATGGGCTTTCTTAACGTTTTCCCCTATTTCCTTCTGGTTCTCAATATATTTTTTTCTTTCCTTTGGCTTGGATGGAAATAATTCGCGGTCTTTGTCAATTATGGTAAAGTTTGGTGTATCGATATGAATTTTAGGAACAGTTAAATTGCCGGGAAACACAACGGGTTTATTTCTGTTGTTGGATTCTACAGTGCTTTTATATAATAGCAGATGAATGAACTTCTCAATTTTTGAACTCAGCAGCGGTTTGCTCAATGTTGAAAATAACTGCCTTATTTTGGGCTGGATCCTGTCTAATTTCCTATCAATTGAATTCAGCCTTTCATTGATGTATTTCACAAATGAATACACTTCGGAAATCAGCTCATTTACCTCATTGTCTGCATTTTGCTTATTCTCCAGCAGACCTCTTATCGTTTTTGTTTCAGAATAGGCCGAGCGCAGTTCTTTTACGTGGTTCTGCGCATTGTTCATACTCAGGTCCGTAGCTATAAGGATATCTATGAATTTTTGGTTGCTGAAATCAGTTTCCCTCTTAAGTACTTCAATAGACTCTGTTATCTGTCTGTCTAAGAAATCAATCTGTTCCCTAAGGTCAGGCTCGAACTTTTTAAAAATTTCTGTGAGCCAGAACAGCAACTCTCTTTCATCGCTGCTTTCTTCCAGTGTTTTGGAAAGATGGCTGCAGATTTTCTGGATCCGCGTTGGATTAAAAGCTCCTTTAAGGGTTTCTTTTGCATGTCTACAGAATTTATAGGCATAATCTTTAAAAAAATACTTTTGGGATTCCTGGCTGTAATCTAAAAAATACTCCTGCAGGTCCATTATATGACTGGAATAGACCTCTTTTGGATAACGTTCTTTTGTCTTGTATATCCTTTCAAAAGCATCATGAAGATCTTTTTCCGTAAATTTATCATCATCAAAAAGACCCTCAATAATTTTCTCGTAAATCAGTACTATGGCAAGGCCGATCTCCCTGTCAGGAAACAGCAGTTTATACGTTTTTTCTTCATTTAGAATTTTAATGAAGTCAAAATTTGTCTGTTCGGCATTTTTCAATTGCAATAAATTGTTTGTTTTACAAATTTTAATTAATGCTTACTCTTTAAATTAAAAATATCGCTTCTTCCTTACACTTAAAAAAATTTCGCAGATCTCTTATAAAATTCGATTTCATTTGTTTTAAGCTTAGTATATCCCTTAATAATGATCTCCTTCATTAAGCCTGATTCTATGGGCCGAATAAACACTAACGATTGGCAATTTTTTGCTTAAGGCGAATTTTTCTCAGCCAGCTGATTTTTAAGTTCATTATTACAGCGTAAATAATTTTGTCACGCTCCTGCCTTCTTTTATCACGGTCAATTTCATTTTCTATCGAGATATGCACAATTTCGAAATCAATTGCCTCACGCATTTGAATTGCTTTTCTAATTCTTGGATAATCCCGAAGAAGCCTAGTTGCCTGGTCCTGGCTTTTTAATGAATCTAATCGATTACTGGCAATAAACACTTTGCCTTTATCGTAGAACGGCAAGTAATCAATCATTCCGTCAATCCATTCAATACTGACCGCCAGAGGCAGATAGCCATTCTCAAAATAAAAAAGTTCTTCACTGACAAATTCTATATATTCAGCGGATTTATCAATCGGCACTCCACTGCGTTTTGTAATTTTCTTAAAATTGGAAACACACTTTTCCATAGTGGTAAAATGAATTTGTTTCTTTGAAGAACTGTATGCCCACCATAATCCCACTAAAGAAATCGCTGTTACACAATAAGAGACAGTTTCTGCGAAGTCCTTAAAGTTGTTTATTCCAAATTCCATTTTGATACTTTTTTATACAATGGCTAATATCCTTGAAATAGAAGAAGACTGTAAACCAAAATAATTTTCTTACCAAACATATCAAATCGGCTTTAATTATTTATACGGTTTTCCGTAAATAGTGTTTTTAAACAGCAAATTAGCTTTTTAAAAAATAAAGGGAGCACGTAAAAGTACCTGTTTTAAGAAATTAAATAGAGACAGTTCCAGAGCTATTACAACATAAAATTACAATTGTTCTTTTCATCGCATTACCAGCTGCAATATTTTAAAACCGCAAACCTTATTTCCAAATTCTGCTGCTCGTAAATGCAGGGCTTTCAATCACACCAGCCGTTTTTCCGATGCCTTTTTCACAAGCTTCCACACCTGTTTTACTCAAAGGGCCGGTATGCTGTTTATCCCATTTCAAGAGCAAAGGTATGATCGTGCCCTTAACCCAGCATCAAGGTCATGCCCTTCGGGTATGCCAGAAAATCTCCACCCATACGGGTCGTATTTTCTGTCAGAACCTTGCTGCTGCTAGACACTAACCTTTTATGCTCGTGAAACGAAACAAAGCATACTGCGGCTCTTTAGACGAATAAAAAAAATGTCAGAAATGAAAAAATACAGCATTGGAAACAGCCAGAAAGTGAAACAAAACTTCAGCACCAGCTCTCATTGCCGAATAAATCAAATGAAAATCAAAAAAGAGAATTTAAATAACGTAAAAAAGCAGAAATCATGAACATCATTGGAAGAGTGACAAAAGATGCAGTAGTACGCACCTTGTCAAACAGTAAACAGGTAGTAAATTTTTCAGTAGCAACGAGCGATCGCTACAGAAACAAAGAAGGCGAGCGTGTGGAACAGACAACCTTCTTTGAGTGTGCTTACTGGATAAGCCCAAAAGTAGCGGGTATACTTACTAAAGGAACCCTTGTGGAACTTACTGGCAGGGTAAGCGCCCGAGCATGGACAGGAAATAACGGAGAACCCCGAGCAGGACTGAATTTCAACACATCGCAGATCAAACTGCACGGGAGCGTTAAAAAATCAGGTACAGCAGACACTGCTCCGCAGGCAGAAAACAAAACCCCTGCCCTACAACCGCCTGCGGACGACCTCCCATTTTAAGACGCAGTATACATTCAATTATAAACAATTAAATCATTTATCATGGCACATAATATCAATTACAACAGCAATACAGGACATTATTCATTTTTCACCGTAAAAGAAAAAGCGTGGCACTCTCTGGGGCAGATTGTGCAGGAATACCCAACAAGCGCAGAGGCTATAAAATACGCTGGGCTGGATTATGAAGTAGCTAAAAGCCCCTTATTTACAAAAGGCTCGGGAATTATACAAACTTCTGACAGCATTGAAACAGGAAATACGGAACTTAAAGTTCCCGACTATTTCGCTACTGTCCGCACAGATAATAATACCGTGCTCGGTGTTGTGGGAAAAGACTACCATATCGTACAAAACCGTGAGGCGTTCAGTTTTTTTGATGCTATTGTCGGAGGGTCAGATGGTATCTTGTATGAAACTGCAGGGGCATTGGGCAATGGAGAGCGCATCTTTATTACCGCCAAACTTCCTGATTATATCAGGGTTGGAAATGGCGATGATGTAACTGAAAAGTACATTTTCCTGACCACTTCACATGATGGAAGCGGAAGCATTACCGCAGCCTTTACCCCTATTCGCATAGTTTGCCAAAATACCCTTAACGCTTCGCTCCGCTCGATGAGCAACGTGGTGCGCATCAGACATACCTCAGGTGCTAAACAGCGTTTGGATGATGCGCACAAGGTTATGGGACTGGCAAATACGCTGAGCACTCAGCTAGAGGACATATTCAACCATTGGGCTAAGGTAAAGGTTACTGATAAGGAAGTAAAGAATCTTATTCAGTTGGCTTTATGTCCCAACAAAGAAACAATGGATTTACTACAAAAAGGGGCTGAGGATGAAGTTTCTACTTTGTTTAAAAATACTGTAGAAGATGCATTTTCATATGCTATGGTCAGCGATTCCCAACAGATGGAAACTACAAAAGGCACACTTTTCGGGGCATACAATGCCGTGACGGGCTACTATCAGAATGTGCGCAAATATAAAGATGATCAGGCCAAACTTCAATCCATTGTAATGGGCGGTACGGCACAGCTAAAGACCCAAAAGGCTTTTGAACTCTGCACCTCTTTTGCAACCGTCGGTAGCGAAATCCTAAATCTTAACTAAAACCATAGGCGACTGCCTGCAAAGACAGTCGCCTTTACAACCTTAAGCGGTAAAGTAATAATCAATTGGACAATTAAATTCTTAGAGAAATGGACACAAATTTTTTCAATCAGATAGCGCAGTTGCAGATTATAGGCGATTTACATCTAACGATTGCAAAAGGAGCACAAAACAATCTTATTGTTTCGGTTTTGATTCAAAATGACGCCTGCAGGGATAATGCAAAAAACATCATTCCCCCCCTTAATCTTAGGGGAACAGCAGAGGAGCTTGACAACGGTTTTTTTCAGACCATAACCACCCCTATAGAGTCCGCTTCGGGTTTAATGGTGGATATGGAATCTTTTATGAAACAAATCGAAGAAACTAAAAAACAATCCGCCATTGAGAAGGAGAAAGCAGACTCGCAGAAAAAACAGAATGAAGCCAAAGACAAAAAATTCAAAGACGCAATGGCAAAGGCGGATGAACTCGAAAAAGAAGGCAAATTCCGTGAGGCATGGATCAAAGTGCCCGAAATAGCAGAGTTCCCCCAAAAGGCTGAGGAGATAAGAAGGAGAAAAACGTCCCTATCGGACAGGTTTGCCACTCCATGCCTCTTCGGGGCAATGGAAGAAAAACCCCAACCGAAAAGTACAGAGCAAATTAATGCCCTTTACCCTGCTCATGAAATGGAACAAGAAGACGAGCAGGAAGACGAGGAAGAATAAAAAAATAATCTAAATATCAGAAATTATGTTATTAGCAACGCAGTTAGAGAGAGTATTTATACTCAAAGACAAGGGGCAGGAAATCAGGCTCACTGACCCCGAACCACGATGGAGCGCAGAAACGGTGCTCAACTTTTATGCAGGCACATACCCGATACTGACCACCTCCAAAATCTCAGCACCTGCCATTAAAGATGATGCTGTCGAATACCGATTTGAAAGCGTAATGGGAACGAAAGGTTAATTAAATTTCAAAGCAATGAATTATGCAAAAGACAATCATAGCGGGGACAATCGTCCCGCCACAGCAAAAAAGACAAAAAGAGTTGCACGCACAGCTCAGCGAGTTTATGATTTGGATGCAAAGACCAAAAGATGCGGGCGAAATACAAAAGGACAAGCAAAAATCAGTCCCTTCTCATATGCTTCCGATGGTTTTCTAAGGACTTCGTTCCTGCCTAAACTCAAAGAAACCAAAACGGTGCAGGCTCGTAAGAGATTTGAAAAAACAGAGAAGGATTTTTATAAGTCCCTTTCTGAGCTTGCCAGGCATTATAATATAGCACCGATGTGTACAACAGATTTTGAATAT
The DNA here is from genome assembly GCF_027924665.1 of Flavobacterium sp. GSB-24. Taxonomy (NCBI): domain Bacteria; kingdom Pseudomonadati; phylum Bacteroidota; class Flavobacteriia; order Flavobacteriales; family Flavobacteriaceae; genus Flavobacterium; species Flavobacterium sp. GSB-24. Next base: position 2,278,857 of record NZ_AP027043.1, on the reverse strand, counting down.
CCCTACAATTTGGCTTTAGCTATTTCGGATATAGAAAAAAAGCTAAAAGAAAGTGTTTTAAACTGCCCCGAAATCCGTTTACTGCAAGAGGGTAAGAAAATCTACTTTATCAGCGAGGAAAAATACAATACAGGCACAACCCTGTATTATATCCCCATCCAACCGCTTTATCAAATGGCGCATGACCCCAAGGTTAAAAAAAATGTACAACTGCTTATTTCCGTCTGCTCTTATCTCTATCATATTGCGGATATTCCCTATTACAGGCAAGAGAACAGCTACTTATATTGGATGTATGAAATGCACAAGGAATGGGCAGAACAGGACGATGAAGAGGACGACAGCCATAAAAATATCCTTGAATTTGATAAAGCCCAGCTCATGGGAGATTATATCGAGAAGAAGATCTTTAACCGAATCAATTTAGCCGTTTTTGAAAAGCGTTTAAAATCTTTTAAAAGAAGAAATGCTTTTGATGAAGACTGCTATCAGACTGCCTGCAACGCCTTTGCTTTATATACACAGTATCCAAATGAGAATATTTTTCGAAATGCACCAACGGCTGAGAATCCTGAAAGTGACCAAGAAGAAAACGAATACATAAGCATGGAAAAATACATTTCCTTCATATCGGACACTAAAGGCTGGCTTTATGAGAATATTGCCCAAAGCATCAACAACGAATTTAACGAGTATACCCAAATGGATGAACCCACTGTCATCAAATGTTTTGACGGCACAGCCGTAAATACTGAGAGCCTTGATTTTGAGAGCCGATTATTTACGCTGTTGGATGATCTGTGCCGAATATTGTACAACTATGAAACCTCATCACTATGAAGACAACAAAGAATATAACAGCAAGTTTTGGCACATTGTACCGTCCAAAATCCGCACTGGTTTTCTATCAGGCTGATTCAGTCGATAGAGATATCTATGTAGAGCATTTTGATATGGATAAAAACGGCAGTCCAATTAATGCCCACCCTCTTACAGAGCGTGAAGCAAAAGCGCTCGCCAAGGCATTGCAGAGCGAAAAAGACAGCGCTAAAGCTTTTCTAAAATCGAGCGGGATTCTTCCCGCACATATACTGCATATCAATGCAAGCATCAATAAAGGCGCAGTACTATGGTACACCAAAGCGCAAAAAAAACAGCTTTATTTCGTGAGCGGTTTGGATATTCCATGCGGTGTGGCGCACGTACCGCCAATGCTATGGCAAGCAACAAAAAACAGCCTAAGGGTATTTGCCCTTTTAGACAACAGAAGACCAACAGAGAAAACACCTTTGCACCACTCCCCTTTTTTTAATATCTACCAAGATGGCAGGGTTTGTATGGGCACGGTTACCATGAGAATTAAAAGCTCTGCTTCCATTGAGGAATTTACTAACGCTTGGCAGGAATATTTTTTCAACAGTTATTTCAGCCACTTAATGGGAGAAAACAGCCCCGTAAAGGGTAACTGCGTCAGCCTTTGGAAAGACCTTATTGCAACAGGCAGGACTTTTCCTGTTGACGTCTTGAAAAAAAACAATAAAACACTTCAAAATCTATTGTCATGAATACCGAGAAAGCAAAAATACATTTTACCGATAATTATCTCCTTAGCCCCAGCAACCCTGTTAGTATAAACCTAATTGGCGCAGGGGGTACAGGCTCAAAGGTGCTTACCGCCCTGATGGAAATGAACCACAGCCTTATTGAACTCGGGCACGCAGGACTATCGGTGCGTCTTTGGGACGATGACATTGTAAGTGATGCCAATTTAGGAAGACAGCGTTTTGCCGAGTGTGAAACAGGCTTATACAAATCCGTCACTCTTATTAACCGTGCCAACCGTTTTATGGGAACAAATTGGAAAGCGGAAAACAATAAATTTGAAAAAGACCCACTTGGAAGACTTCCAAAAAATGCAGAGTCCAATATTTATATTTCATGTGTGGACAGCGTAAAGTCCCGCTTTGATATAGCCGATATTTTGAACATGCAGAATGATCGCACCTTGTACAGGGACAAGCCAAAATACTGGATGGACTTTGGCAACAGCCAGCACACAGGGCAGGTTATACTGTCCACTATCACAGCTATAAAACAGCCCGATTCTAAAAAGTATGAAACTGTGGCAAGCCTGCCATTTATTACCGAAGAATTTGGAGATGTATTAAAACAGTCCGAATCTCTAGACAATACCCCGAGCTGTTCACTAGCGGAAAGCCTTGAGAAACAAGACTTGTTTATAAATGCCGCGCTCGCTCAGTTGGGATGCTCGCTGTTGTGGAATTTGTTTCGCTGTGGCATGACCGAAAACAGGGGATTTTTTATCAATCTTAAAGATTTCCGCTCGCATCCCTTAAAAGTAGGCTGACCCGAATATCGGGCGGCAAAAAGACACTCCCTTCCTATGGTCGGGAGAGTCTTTTTGCATTTATCGGTACAGCCATTTTGCCGAAATGCAATGCTCGCTATTTCATCAAAAAGGCTGTGATTTGATCGCTGAGGTATATGAAATATACCTTTTGTCATCCCCAGCGGACTTCTTTTCTTTCCACATGAGCGGTCAAAGAAAAGAAGCAAAAGAAGGCCGCCTGATTACTGTGAGTTTTGTTTTACTTTTTAAAAATACTCCACCAAAATTCTGTAAATTCGTGCCTCGCATTTTAAATTTAATTGCAAACCTTATTCACTAAAAATAAATTTTAAATAACAACTAAACTTCTAAATTATTAAACCACATATTTATGAATAGTATTACAGATGAAATAAAAAATGATGTTGCCGAATATTTTATTTCAGACAGCAGGGAATTCTTATTTAGATACCAAAAATTGAGAGAGTTTCAAACTCATATATCCAATAGGAGTAAATTAATGATAGATTTAATTTTTTCAATTGAATGCAGCTTAAAGGCCATCATTTTCTTAGAATCTACCGAAGATGAAAAAGCAGTCTACAAGAAAATTAAAACGCATGACCTGAAAAAACTATCTGCCCTTGTAGTGGATAAATCAGGGCTTGCAGGGCTTGAACAATCCATTATTGATAATAGTGATCTGTATAATGTCAGTTCAAGGTACACACTTGATGCAAACATAAATTTCAGGGAAAACAATGTCCTGGGCAAATTGTATTATGATACAATAGCAAATTTTGAATGGCTTGATAAACTTAGTGAAGTAGCACAAGACGTATTAAATTTTGCCAAGTCTAAGACCTCCTCAGAGATTAAAATAACTAATATGGGCGATTTAGATTTAGAGAATCTTATTGAAAAAGCAGAACGGATAAACAATATATCCAAACCGTAAAACTCCTTAAAACAGGGATACTACGATTTCAAATCTAAAAAAAGCGACCTAGATAGGTCGCTTTTAGTTTTAGGTTATGATTCTTAATTTTATAGGCAATATTAAAATCTGAGTTGCATGTCGTTTATCAATCTGGCTTTTATGAGATCTGAATTATTTACGTCAAGACGTTGATGCCTGCCGCCGTTCTTTTCGAAAATTTCAATCTGTAGTTCCTTGTCATGCGCAATTGTAAACTGATCAAGCAGAAAAACATTCTTATCGATGGTCTTCCCTGCGACCTCATCCAAAGGTTTATAAGTACGCAGAGGCGTCAGCATTCTTTCCTGCAATACGGTGCGCCTGGCTAACTTTTTGTCCACAACTTTAAAAGTGATAAAATCTATCTGGAAAGGGACATGGGCTTGATTTGTGATTTCCGTATGGAAATAATATTTCCCATTATGGATGTAAATCCCTTTTAAATTAAACTTTATACCGAAACTTTTGGACCCGATATGCCTTAGCATACGTTTATCTTTTTTGTAAATGTTTTCCATCAATAATGCCGCCAGCGAGGGAGAGCTGTTTCCCAGCTCTTCAAAAAGCACATGATTTTCCGGCGTCTTTTCTGCTGCTTTTTGCACTGTATGCAGGTCATAACTCAGTATATCCGGGTTGGGGCTGTAATGCACATCAAAGCTGTAAAAATGACCGTCATTGGTAATGACCGAAAAGTTGGTTTCAGGTTCAAAGTCCTTAACCGCCGCTTTTACACGCAGCACATTTTCCGCATCATCTGCTTTTCCTGCAATTAAATATTCACTGCCCAGGTCAACATATCGAATGGCAGTTGGAAAAATCAGGTGGGAAGTTTTTTCATAAGTCACTTCCAGTTGGAAAGGATCTATAGTTCCTAAAACTAATAAATTGTCTTTATGATCCTGTGCAAAGCACGACAGCGTGCAACTGGCAAAAAGAGCAATTACACAAAATTCTTTAAAATATTCTTTCATTGTTTATTTTTTAAGTTCAATATTATTTTTTTGAAACCAGAAACAATTGGTGCCCTGACTTGAGGGTCACCTTAGGCATTTTTACTTTTTTGGAAAAATAACCTGAAATTCCCTGAACTACTCCCCTGCTTAAATCTGCTGCCATCTGCTGTCCTGCTGATTGGGTCAGCATCAGGCTTGTTCCTGACTGCTGGCTCATATTACCCGCCATTTCACTAAGGGCAGAACGCTCCAGCGAATACGGCACATACAAACCCTGCTGTCCATCGAGATCATAACCTGTTATGTCTACCCAAGTAATGTTACCCGCTATCTCAATAGAGCTGACTTTAAGCTGTAAACGCCCTGTCTGAATTTTCGCTTCTGCCGTTATCATTGTGCCCTTTGGCAAAATACCACTAGGTATCCGTGCAGGCTCAAGTAAACGCAGTCGTACAATACCCTCTCCGATAATAGTCTTGGTTTGATCAACGCAGGCCCTGATACTATTCCTGGATTGTATGACTTGTTTCACATCCCCTGCTGTATAAAACCCATTGGTTTTATACATATTTTTGTTCCAGCTTTCTGCAAAAACACTATCTGAAACTTCATGGTACAGGGCTGATACTACATTTTTTTCAGCGGGTCTGAATGTTGTAAAATTTGCTGTCTGCTTGCTTGCAGAAGATTTTTGTACAGTACTATCAGCACCAACCGGTGGTTTAACTGTGCCTGTTGAAGGGAGATATTTAGCGGCCATCTGATATGACTTTTCCATTAAAGACAATTGATCATCAACCGTTACAGGGGCAGGCACATCTTTTTCAGCCAGCTTTTCCTTTAAATCCTTCAGCTGCTTTCGAAGCTCATTGGCTTCTCTGTTATCTTCCTGATAAAAGGACCCCAATGTACTTTGCGCATTTCGATAGCTGTTTAGTGCGGGATTATCACTTTGGGGTTTATCATCATAGGATTTGCCTTGCCCCTGATCATCTGATAATTTTGGTGTCTCATCGCCTGATGCGCTGTTCTCTTTCCAATAATCAGAGAGTGCCATAATAGCGTTGCGCTTTTTCTGCTCCTTCTCCTCAAGCATTTGCTGCTCGTAGGCTTTCTCTTTATCTGCCTGCATTTCCTGATCCGCGGCCTGAGGCACGCTGTCGTTGAGCCCGATATTTTTGATTTCCTTTTTATCTGAAGAAGGCTTAAATATCAAATACATGCAGCCCACAAATACAACACCCATTAAGCCAAATATCAACGGCTTTTTCATTCTTTCCATGCTGCTCTTTTTTTCATCTCCAAAAGGAACAGCCTTACTTTGGCTGTACTCCTCAATGAGGATACTGCCTTTTTTATTTTCTTTCATAAATCTTATTTTTTAGCGTTGTTGATCCTTTGTCCTGCTGATAGACAGCACTTTCATTCTCCTTAAATGCAGCGTTTTCGATATGTTCAATAACTATAGTTTGATGAAATTTTCTGCTGTCATACCAGATTTTAAAAATGATCCATGCCGTGAGCAGCAGGTACGCTGTAAAAAAGTAGAGTATGTATTGGTGCTGTTTCTCTAAAGACAGCTGATCCCAGCCTTTGTCCAGATTGTCAAGCCATCGTTCTATATCTTTTCTTATGTTTTTCATAATTTATTAGTGTTACATCCTGAAATGCTTTTTTGCAGCTGCAGATTTCTGTGTTATTGATTCACTTACCATCGCTATTGCTTCATTTTTAGTCGGTACAGTAGTGGCAGAAAGATTGCTTAGTGCTGCCTGCGCTAAGGATTGGCCAAACTGATCTTTTCTGATTACCTCCATTTTTTGAAGATCAAAACCTCCATTTTCTTGTTTAATCCACATATGGCATTCAACTCTTGGTTTATCATCTCCAAGCCACTGTGGATAACCGCTAAGGATAAATTCAGGTTTGAGTTTATCTAAGCCCGCTTCGCAGCTATGTAAATATTCAAGTATACTTTCCCTGATTTTTCCCGGATAAGCTCCTTGAGTAAGAAAATAACCATTGTAGCCTTTATCGGAAAGGATTTTGCTAAGCGTATCCAAATCATGTTCTGCTGTCATAGCTGTTTCTTTTTAACGGTCAATAACCTCTATATCGCTGTTTTGAATCACGGAAAACTTCTCGATATTGAATCCCTGCGGGTTGTTGTCCGACCGCACCGAGTTTACAAGAAAGCACGATGTAACGAGACTTCTTTTTGTTACGTTGCTCGAACGTATAATAAACTCACGCGCGTAAGTACGCACCGCGTAAGGGTAGGTATCAAAACTGCACACTACACTGTCTACCTCAATACGCTGCTGCACATTACCCGATATAATACGGTTGTAATATCCTTTTTCCGAAAGGTCTTTATAATAATCAAAGGCGCTTTTATCGGCAAGGTTGAATGCCCGCTTCATATTGTTTTCAATGGCCTTTTTGTCAGGAGCCAGCGTAAAGAAAAGCTCGTGAAAACGCCTCACATGTTCTCTTGCTTCCACCGGGCGGTTAATAGAGGCATCCTGGGAAAGTGCCAGCATCAGGGATTTCCCGTTATCAAGTACATAAATTTTCTCTCGTTGCTGCTCTGCAAAGCGGTAGGAATGCCACACGGCATATGCTGCTACAACTATGCACAGTGTGGCAAACACAATCGCGTAGAGTCGTATCTGCCTGAAACTGTTTTCTATATTTCTTAGTGTTATAAATTCCATTTTAATTCAGTAATTAATTATTTTACTTGTTCATTAATCTTCCGCCGATATTCCCTGCCGTAGAACCGGCTCCTGCCCCGGCAATATTTCCGGTTTTCATGGCTGTCTGGTTTACATTACGGGTAAAATTTCCCGCGCCCCCCGCCTGAATGATCCATCCTGTTACCGTTGGAATAGTAAAGTATCCCACAATACCGATAATCATAAAGATAATGTACACCGTATTGGAGGTATCGGGAATAAAAGCCGGATCGGCAAGCATCTCAATATCCCTTTCGATAATCAGGGATTGTATACGGGCCAGCATCGAACTGAACAAATCCGCTACCGGAAGCCACAGGTACACACTTATATATCTTGTGATCCATTGGGTAAGAGTGGACTCAAAGCCATCCCAAACCGAAATAGCGAAAGCTATTGGTCCGAGAATGGAGAGCACAATAAGAAAAAAAGTCCTTATCGTGTCGATAACCAGCGCAGCCGCCTGAAAAAGCACTTCGAGCAGATTTCTAAACCATTCCTTTATTGCTTTTTTAACCTCCTGCGCTTCCCTCTCCATATACATTCCGGCCATTGTCCCGATATCCGAAGGCGACCAGCCGAGTTCATCGAGTTTCTTGTCAAACTCTTCATCCGATGCCATGTAGGCAGTTTCAGGATTTCTTACCATAGCCTCGTATTCCAACTGGTCTTTCTGCTGCTGGAGCTTATTGAGGTCCAGCACCTGATCTTCGAGTATGCCGTGGGTTCCGGTAACCACCGGGCTCAACACCGCATTGATACTTCCCAGTACTATGGTGGGGAAAAACATAATACAAAGGCCTAAAGCGAAGGGACGCAGCAGTGGAAACATGTCAATGGGTTCAGCGCGGGCGAGTGCCTGCCAGACCTTTAACGCCACATAAAACAAAGCCCCCAGTCCTGCAAGACCTTTCGCCACTGCCGCCATATCACCTGCAAGGGGCATCATGTCATCATATAATGAACGCAGGACTTCGTGGAGATTATTAAATTCCATAACCTACCAGTATTTTTGTTTGGAAGTCCCATACAGGTCCAGCACACTCTTTGCATCGTTTTTCTTCTTTGCCCTTAAATAGCTCACAGATATATTTTTGTTGGTATAATATCGAACCAGACTATGGTAGTCCTTTACTTCTTTGTATATACGGTTGATAATATCCATACGCTCCTTATCATTTAGAGAAAGACTAGAGGAGCTTACAATCTGTTTGAGTTCTTTCAAAAGCTCGGTACTTTCTCCCAGCAGCGCTGCGTATCCGTTGCCAATAGCGACGAGTTCCTCAGCAGAAAAATTGGGATCACCTATCATCCTTCCGAAATTCTGTACATACATCTTTGAAACATCTCCTACCAATAATACAGTCTGCTGCACCTTTCGGGCATCTTTAACCAGATTATTTACAGCCTGTAGCTTGTCGTAATATTCTTTGCCCTGTTTATAGACCTTTTCCACTTCCTTGAAGTTTTTAACAACATTAGAAACCGTGGAAGAGGTCTGTATGATTTCGTTGGCACTGTTTAAAATGCCCGAGGCCAGGTTGGCAGGGTCTGTAACTACAAATTGGGCATTAACATCCGGTGCTGCGGCAAACATTAGTACCGCGCACACCATTACTACTATTTTTTTCATTTTATTTGAATTTTAAATTGTTAATCATTTTTGATTTTCATTGTCCCTTCTTTGCAAAGCGATATGCCTGATGGCGAGCTCTACATTACCGCCAAGTTCAGACGCCAGCTGCATTACTTCCATTTTTTCGGTTTCTTCTGTGGTATAGGCCAGATACTCCTCAAGGCTTACCTCAGTGGCATATACCGCCGAGTGCGTACCTCCAAGACCTATCCATACTTCTTTGTAAAGCCTTGAAGGATTATTGTTCATATTGATGGAAAGTACCTGCGCTTTTTCCTTATCGGTAAGACCGAGCATGGCCTGAATCTCATCAAACTTATTCATGTACTTGCGCTGGTCCAGCAGGATTTTACAGTCGGAATTATTGATAATACTTTCCTTGACAATGGGAGACTTTATGATATCATCCACTTCCTGGGTTACCACAATTGCTTCACCGAAAAATTTCCGAACAGTCTTAAAAAGATACTTCAGATATTCGGCCATTCCTTCTTTGGCAATGGCTTTCCAGGCCTCCTCGATCAGGATAAGTTTGCGGATCCCTTTAAGCCTTCGCATCTTATTGATAAACACCTCCATAATGATAATGGTTACAATGGGAAAGAGAATTTTGTGGTCTTTGATGGCATCGATCTCAAAAACGATAAAACGTTTGGACAGCAGGTCTAACTGTTTGTCGGAATTCAACAGGTAATCATACTCCCCTCCCTTATAATACGGTTCAAGAACATTCAGGAAATTGGCAAGATCAAAGTCTTTTTCCCTCACTTGTTTCTCCTGAAGTACAAGGCGATAGTCGCCCTGTACATAGTCATAAAAACTATTAAAAGACGGGTACTCATCACGTTGCTTGATACGTTCAATGTAGCCGCTTACGGCATTGGACAAAGCCACTTCTTCTGAGCGCGTCGGCGGCTCATCATCACGTTTCCACAAAGTGAGAATCAGTGTTTTTACACTTTCCCTTTTTTCGATATCAAAAATACCATCATCGGTATAGAAAGGATTAAAAGCGATAGGGTTATCTTCGGTATAAGTGAAATACACCCCATCCTCCCCTTTTGTTTTGCTTTTTATGAGCTCACACAATCCCTGATAAGAATTACCGGTATCTACCAAAAGTACATGTGCCCCTTGCTCATAATACTGCCTGACCATGTGATTGGTAAAAAAAGATTTACCGCTTCCCGAGGGTCCTAGTATAAACTTGTTTCTGTTGGTAATAACACCTCGTTTCATCGGCAGGTCCGAAATGTCCAGATGGATGGGTTTGCCTGTAAGCCTGTCAGCCATTTTGATACCAAAGGGCGATGGCGAATTATGATAATTGGTTTCCTGCGTGAAAAAACACAATGCAGGTTCTATAAACGTGTAAAAGCTCTCCTCACTAGGAAAATCGCCCCCGTTCCCGGGCATTCCTGCCCAGTACAGCGTAGCGGTATCCACTGTGTTGTGTCTTGGCTTGCATTCCATCAGTGCAAGGGCACTTCCGCAGTCGTTCTTGAGCTGTTTTAGCTCGCCGGGATCATCCGACCAGGCCATGATATTGAAGTGTGCCCTGATGGAAGACAGTCCAAAAGAATGCGCTTCATTCAAATAGCGCTCGATCCACTCCTTGTTGATCTGGTTGGCACGGCTGTACCTCGCTAGTGAATGCATATTCTTTGCTGACTTTTCAAACTTCTGCAGGTTTTCTTCGCTGTTGTCCAGAAACAAATATTGGTTGTAAATATGGTTGCAGCTCAGCAGAAGTCCAACAGGAGCGGCAAAAGACAAACGGCAGTCGCTGCGATCGGTAGATAGTTTTTCATAGCGGGCATCAGCTGAAACAGTTCCGGGCAGGTCGTCCGTATCAGACAAAGTATGCAGGCATAGTCTTTTACTGCCAATTCGCACCTCTTCACTTCCGAGCGCTATGTCCTGCAGGGGTGTTCCGTCTTCTCTGGAGAGTGTAAGGTACTGTTCAAGTAGTCCCTGTTTTCCATCACCCCCTATAATGTCCTGCTCGCTCAGTTGTTCCAGCCTGATAAATCCACTGTCATTGACAATGCGCTCAAACTGAGCAACCCCTTCCATAAAATGGTGGATCACTTCTTTATCTCTTACCTCCTTGGGCACAAGTACACCTTTGCAGAGTGATGAAAAATTACTCTGCAGCCGCATGCGCTCTTTAGTGGTCTTGGTAAGGAACAGATAGCAGTAATGGTTCAGAAACGGACGCTCATTAAAATGACGCTCGTAGGACTTTGCCAAAAAACTCTGCTCCTTCTGTTCCATATCAGGATCGTAACTTTCCTTGATGTACCAATCCTGTTTGTGAACAATTGTAAAATCAGGCAGTGTTTTAATAGCCTTATGCCAGGCGGAATGAATCGCTTCATATTCTGCTGAGCCCACGGTAAATAGTTCAGGCAGCTGTACAGCAAAACAGGCTGTAATATCCGCATCTTTGGACACAATACAATTGTGCTCAACAGCCAGAAGCGGAAACCTGCTTTCCAGTGTTGTGGCTTTTGCTCTATTTCTCATAAGGCGCCGGCTTTAGGGGTAAACTTCAGACAGCGATGCAGCGCCTTTCGGCAGATAATGTAGCGAGGATGCCTTTTTCTCGCGCCAATTTTCATCAGCCCGTGCTCGCCGTATTTTTTGTTCATAGAAAAGGTCTGCCACACAATAAGCGAAGCGCCGCCTGCCCCTACAAACAAACAGCCATAGGAATTGAGCCCTGCCATGTACAGTATCATAACCAAGAGCAGTATTCCAAGGAGTCCGCCCGCAAAAATGAAAAGATACTGGGCTTTAAGTCCCTTGAATTCGACTGTCCTTCCAATGCCTTTATTGATGTTGTAAGTACTCATAAGGCCCCGGATTAAAGAAAGAAGGAACGTAGAATGGTAGCGGCCACAATCAGGAAAATACAGGCCCCAAACCAGCTTGCGGCAGTTTTGCTTGTATCGGGATCCCCGCTGCTGAATTTGTTATATACCTTAACACCTCCGATTAGTCCCACCACTGCCCCTATGGCGTAGATGAGCTGTGTAGCGGGATCAAAATAAGAAGTAACCATCTGTGTGGCTTCGGTAATCCCTGCCGTCCCATCCCCTTGTGCAAATGCACCAAATCCTGTGAGCAATAACACTATTGCATGCACGACTTTTTTTCTTTGTTTTTCCATAATCAAACATTTTAAATTGTTGTTGATATCCCGCAGTATGCGGGCTTTGGGAACAAAGGTGTTATGCAAACAGAAGTGCTGTAATAAAGTGGTGATCAGCGGAATCGTTTGGCAATGTGTGGCTGTGTAAAAATGAAAAAAGGCTGTCTCTAGAATTAGAAACAGCCTCGTTTTATGCTAAACTTAGTATATCTTACATTATTTTATTAATTTGAATACTTAGATAAAAATTAGTGGAATGTAGAGAGAGTTATAATGAATTATTATCTAATTTACCCTTAACTTGTCTTTCGTATATCTCCTCAAGATCACGTCCTATTATCTCTATTTTTCCTGGGTCCAAATCTTTTTCAATCATCATTTTAACTGATGCCGTGATTGTACTCCAGGCCATTTTTGAGTTACCAAAATCACTAATTGGTTTCGCCTGGTATGGTAAGGCTGAAAATCGTTGAAGGTTGTAAGGTTCTTTTCTGCCCCAATCATAAAATTCTAAAATAACCGGTACAATTTTTATATTTTCTCCATTATCATATCGATCAATAGCTGTTTTTATTTCATGTTCAATGATATACTTCGTACTATAAAAATATTCGCTAATCATAAAAAATACGATGTCCGCCTCCTGAAATTTATGCTTAATCTTTGCGTTCCAATCATCTCCCGGATTCAAACTGGTACAATACCATGGCTGTTCAATTAGTTCTGCATCAATTAAAGGTTGTAAATATCTTCTAAGAGTATGTATATGAGCAAGATCTTTTTTAGAATATGATATTACTACTTTTTTCTTCTTAACAGGCGTGTCTATAAATTCCATATAATCTTTTAGTTTAAAAAGTTTTTTTTGTTCTGATTTTAAAGGCTCTGATAATTTCTTCTCTGAAAAGATATACTTACCAATTTCTGCATATTTTTCAAGCAGTTCTTTTGATATATAATCTACACCATCCAATGTAACCATTTCTTCCAGTTCGTAGCCCTGATTGACATCTCTAATGAACTTAAGTACATCGTCCCTGAATAGAGGGTTTTCCTTTTGTGATAAATCATTAATATCAATGCAGGCATTACCGTCTTCATTACCAAGATGAAACCTTATCATTACAATTTCATCTGTGTTTGGATTCTTAATTATCAATCCGTCTCTCCAATAATAAAATATATCTTTATTCTTATCAGAAGAAAAAAGCGTTCCGAATTTTTGAAATATACTTAAAATAACATTTTTATGGATGAATCCTTTGAACTCAAATCTTCGATATGTAATCTGACCTTCATTTAGAAACAGCTTAATCTTTCCATCAGGAATTTTAGGCAAATAAAGCGGTGCTATATACATCTCAGAGTAAGGATTTTTAAAAACAATCTTGAATTCTTCCATCATCAAAAGTAAATCATCAACCTTACCATCATCAGTTCCAAGAAGCCTTACAACATAATCTCTTCTAAATTCTCCCTTTCTATCCACAAGCTTTTCAAGAACTTTATGCATATTCTCGATAACCCATTTCTTATCTATATATATCTTTTCGTCAGTGCCTCTACTAGTACATAAAACAAGTCCTACTTGTTCTAAATATTTAACTAATCTTTTAGCTTGAGAATCATCAATGGGATTTTTAAGTATTCTATTGCAGTAACTCACAAATTCTAAAAAAGTTAAAACGGGTTCTCCTTTATAAGAATTTATACTATTTTTTATTGTCTCATAGAACTTTGGAAGAACAGCTCCAATGATGTTCATCTTATTGAGCATCTCCAAAAATAAACTATCGAAATGGTCTAAATTTCTTTTAGGTTTAATCGAGACATTAATCATGTCGTAAATAAAAGAATAATCTTCCGATAGCGTCTTATTCTCTTGAAACACAATTTTAGAAGCATTATCAACCTTATTCTGAATCAACAGAAGTGGGCTGTCATAAGTGACATCTCTTTTAATCTCAAATTCAAAATTGTCTGCTTCAACATCTTTGGTATAAAACTTTACGGAATCCAACCAATAATTTATTGGATAATCTTGTGTTTCAACTTCTATCTCTAAATTTTCTCTTGTTTTCTGAGTGATTTTTCTTGTATTTAAATTATCTGTTTCTTTATCCCATAACAGGAGATAAATTGTATTAGTGCTGTAAAATAAATGATGAGTGTCGTGATAATAATCATGTCCACCAAAATCAAAAACATGCAGCAGACATTCTTCTCCAATGGTATTAACCGAATACTTACTTTTTATAATCTTCTCTTCCATCCAAAGTGTAGGGAGATGTTCATCTTCAAGACCACTTTCCTTGTCTAAGTATTTTACCAGAGTAGATTTACCTACTTCACTATTACCTACAAGAATAACCTTAATATCTTTATTGACATAACGACCTCTTTTCTCTATATCATCAAGAACTCCTAAAACTGCTTCTTTGCCTAAAGTTACGATTTCCATTGGTGGCAATTCCAAAGGATTCTTTGCTATATTTAAGGTGTTTAATTCCCATTTATCATTACTAATCCCAATATTCTGAATGATTTTTATAATCGGTCGGAGATCTCTGATACTATTGTTATGTAAGTCTAAAGTCTCAATATTATCTAATCCGCTAATAAAATCTACTGTCTTTATCTTATTATTACTTAGATACAACTCTTTAAGATTATGGAGTTCATTTAAAACTTCAACTTTCGAAATATTATTATTATTTAGGTGAACGATTTTTAGTGAGGATAATTTCTTTAGACCTATTATGTTAGTCAACTCATTATTACTTAAATTTAAGTATTCAAGCTTTTTTAATTTGGAAATAGGAGCAAGGGAAGTGATGCCCCATCTGTTCCATTTTTGGTTATTATACTCATTCCAATCGCCTCCGCAAACTAAGCTTTTCAATTCGGAGAATTCACTCATTGATACTGGCAAAGATTGGATATTATTTCTATTTCCTTTGTTTTTACTGGTAAGTTTTCTCCATTTGCCATTTTTGTATTCAGCCCATTCATTACTTAAAATCAGTACTTCAATATGAGTACATTCAAAAAGTTCAGGTATAATCTCCAAATCTGTTAATCCACAATTCCCTAAATCCAATATTTTTGAATTGGTTTTTATACAATCCTCAATTAGAAAACTTGCCAACGACAAATCAGTGTATCTTAGATTATCTTCAAGAAAATGATCCTTTGAAATACCCTCGTCCCAAATAGGTTTGATAAATGGCAGATAAAGAATGCGACTACAAAGGGCACCGAAATTTTCAGGATTTTGGGTTTTTAATCCTAGTCTTCTAAAAAAACTGAATATTGCATCTTCAATACCATCATGATAAATACCCTCAGGAAAAATTTTATCCAAAACTTTCTTTCTATGATTCTCAGAAAGCATTGTGAGATTATTACTGGGGGACTTTAGGTATGTGAATGCATTTTTAATACTAGGACTCAAAGAGCTATCCTTTTTGGTTAACTTAAATTTGACTAAGTTCAAAAACCAATCATTCTGACGGACAGCAGATTTAGCTAATACACGTTTGTCTGGATATCTATTCCATATATTCTTATGGTATGCATTAAAATCGATGTATGCGATTAATTCTCCACAAAGGATTGTAAATTCATGTTGTTCTTTAGATAAATCAGAATTGATGAACTCCTTAAAAGTAACTCCTGAGGACTTAAATTGATTTGTTAATTGTTCGTAAAAAACCTTAGGTAATTCATGTTCTAGGTATTCATTAAATTTTTCTACAGCTAATTCATAGTAAGGCCGCTCATTATATTGGATTTCTTCAACAAATTTGCTTATACGGATATTAGGAATTTCGGCTTCAATAACGAGCTGACCACTGGGCGTGTCTATATTTAGTACCTGGTTGCTTACTGAGAAATGCACTTCTTCATCAGGAGTACAAAAAGTTAACGCAGCACCTTGTACATTTTCATTTTCATAAAATGCAGAACGCATAATATTTAGACTTAAATGTGGTTGAAGTTTACCTGCTCCCGTTCCTAATAATGGAGCAGCAATTTTCTTAATGTGTTTTAATTCCGCTACTTTTTCTGATAATCTTTTTCCTATTAGTCTGATAGCATAATAAGCACTTTGATTTCCATCGACCGTGCAAACAAAAGCAATTAGTTTTCTCTTTGCTTTTTCAGGTAATAGTATTACATCGCCAAGTTCATAGTTATTCTTCTTCCAAAGATCAGTTGCAATATTTAGTTCATCTAAACCGCTCCTAAAAGAATTAGAAATAGTACCATTTGTGGAAATTGGTATCAATAATAAATCACAATCGACATCAAAAATACTATTGTTTAAAAAATCATTCATGCTCAACATTTTATAGTTCTAATTCTACGAATCCTTACTGATTCTAAATTCTTTTATTCCGTTTAATCAATGCAACAGTATTTCTAAATTGATATTTCGCTTAATTCAAGATTATTTTTGTATCAAGCCCTCGAAGCTTAGTTATTAGTGAAAATGTTTCTTTCTCAAGTCTAACTCATTGGTAAAAATTTGCTAACTATACTAACACTTTTTCACAATATTCCAGCTAGTTATCTACTACTTCTTTCATTGTTCTCCCAATGCAATTTTAATGTCGATGGATTTGTATAATACAATAATTAACACGTATATATTTGCGAATTTAAAGTTAATACCAATACGAACAAAGTACACTAAAAATATTTTTAATGATTATTTAAATAGTGATGCTAATACATAAAAAGACGTTTAGCAAAAACAAAAAAAGAGCTTGCTTACACAAACTCACCAATATCAAAATCATTCAGATCATTTTTCCTAAAAGTAGAAGTGTCTGCTTCGATTTCAGAAGAAAGTCTCCCGTCCAATAGCTCTCCTATTTTTCGGGAGGTGCTTTCCATGGAATTTTCCAATAGTGCAAATAATTCGGTTCCTTGCATTTTCCGAACTGTCGTAACCGCAGCTTCTTTTTGATAGGGCTCCACTTTATCATTTTTCAGAAGCATCCACACGGAACTTAGCTCTTCAAAGGTAACCCCTTGGGCAAAACCGTCATCACCATCAGATATTCCATACCTTTTCCAATCCTCTTCCTCTTGCTCTAAATCAGGTATACTTTTTAAAACATCTTCCTGCCCTTTCTGGGGCATTTGTATATTATCACCTTTCTCTATTTCAACATCAAAATTATCTGTTTTCTTCTCAGAGTCTTTTTTTTGGCTTACATTGGCACTATTAGGTAACAAAAGGCTTTTTTGCAGCTTAGGCTGCCCCATAATATCGGGAAGATTCGCACTAAATTTTTCAAGTGTTTTTTTTGGTGCTTTGCTCCTATCGGTAATAATTTTATCATGCAACATTAGGGCAATAATTATCAACAGGCAGACTAGAATTACTGTTTCCATAATCATAAAATAGGTTTGTATTTACCATTGAAACTTGTTGTGATCTGTTCACCGAATTCCTGAAAGTGATAATCCAGCAGATTGTCCAAATAGGCATAAATAGTTATCTTATCTTCGCCTATTACCTGGACTATACGGGTCAGCTTCTCATGAAAATCAGGACGGATATAAACCGTCTTACCATCTCGTGCATTTGTAGTGGGCTTTTTGAAAAAGATGCTTTCATAATCCTCTGTAACTTTTCTGATCCGGTTCCGGTCCTTTGGTATGGGTTTTTCCAATGGTGGCTTTATCGGAATTACGGATTGTTGTTTCTCAAACTGCAGGCCTTCCTTTTTTACCCCGTCTACCATCAAGTTCATCATCAATTCTTCGTTGATTTCTATATTTTCTTTTTTTGGATGATTTTCTTCCATAACCTTACAATTGAACTATTCTTAAAAATTCTGTCATAAATTGGTCCAAACGGCAGACACTCATCAAGCGCTCATCCGGCGGCATCAAAGTAGAACGAAAAACGGTTTTAGCACCTGCTTCACTTTCTTTACGGAATCGTATGCTGTTCATTACCTGACATTGCATCAGGTTTAATCCCAGCTCTTCAATAAGTTTAGTGTAGAGATCATACAAAGGAGAGCGTTCACGACCATCCACCTGATTCCAAAACAGATTTATCGTTTTAATGGCGTTTTCTCCTTCTTTCATAATTACATCCTTCATCAGCTGGGTAAAAATAAGCGAGCTTTCCATTACCACACGATCTGCAGTGATAGGCGTAAAAATATGATGCATACCGGCAAGGGCTTTTAAAATACCTGGAGTATTAACCGTTCCTGGAAGATCAAAAAAAACAAAGTCAAATTTAGTATCTGTAGTTTCAAAAAAATCATCTGCAGCCCGCAGTACCCCTTCAGCTTTATGCTGTATGATGGGATACGCTTTTTTGTTAATGCTTGAAAATTGTTTAAATGCAGCCTTTTTTAAAAAATCATTCTCCATAACCATAGACAGATCACGGGCCTTCATTTTCATCAGGCTATATTGGGGAAAGTCTGCATCAAATACTGCCACATTGTAACCCAGACGATAATGAAGTGTGCTGGCTGTAAGCGCCGTAAAGGTGGATTTGCCTACACCTCCCTTTTGGGAGGAAAAGGCAATAAATACTGGTTTGTGTTCTGTTTTCATTTTATATATATTAAATTATATACTACTATTTGTTCTTAGTGAAATATATATCTACAAGTACTCACACAGATGTAATATTGTATAAAAACACATATCTATTGAAGTACTTATTCCACTGCTTGAATAATGTCATATGCCCATTGGTCTGCAAGCAGCGAGATCACTAATTTTGTACCATCATACCTATTGACTTTTCTAATTCTATAAACAGACAATTATGTATTTAAAGCTGTGCATCTGCACATATCCGCATCCATAAACTGATGTAGGTCTAAATGAATGTCTACACAATTATAGATCTGCGTAACAACATAAATACCTTTCTGCATCTGTCTGCACATTCAAAGAAATGCCATTATATATGTCCCTATTCGAAGGTGGAACGTATTGACACTTGTTGGCATTGTTTGCCACTGTTCTTGATTACAATTTTGCGCAGAAGAGACATTTACTTTGCATAGTAATTTTTAGTAACCAACTTATGCAAAAACAATATGACTTATCTGGTACAAAAGTTAACAGCCTTAAGCTGTTTCTCCCCTCTACATTTAATCCGTCCCGCAGGGCGGATTTTAGTGTTCGCCAGAACACGGCAAGTTGTGTTTTGAGGCACTCGAAATTCGATTAGTGCCTCAAAACAACTTGCCCTGCCGGGAGCTGAAAAACACCTTCCGAAGTCAGGGTTTTCAAGAAGTTAAAATTGGATGTATGATGAGCGAGAACAATAACAAAAAACGAAACAAAGGCGGCCGGACACCAAAAAATGATCCTAGTATTTACCGCCATGTATTTCGCCTGAACGAGCAGGAAAATGCAAAACTACTATCCCTTTTTGAAGCATCTCAAATGACCAATAAAGCAAAGTTTATCATTTCTCAATTGTTTGGAAAGGAGATAAAAACCGTTAAGATCGATAAGGGAGCTATTGATTTTTATATGCGCCTGACTACTTTTTATAGCCAGTTCCGCTTGGTTGGAGTGAATTACAACCAGATTGTAAAGCTGCTTTATCGCCATTTTTCAGAGAAAAAAGCAGCTGCATATCTGTATAAATTGGAAAAGCAGACAGCCGAAATGGCTTCTTTATGTCAAAAAATCATTGAGTTAAGTCACGAATTTGAAGCAAAATATCTCAAAAAATGATCGCAAAGATTGGAAGAGGAAGCAATTTATATGGAGCATTGACGTACAATCAGCTCAAGGTTGAAAACGAAAACGGACAAATTATTTTTACCAATAAGATAATTGAAAACGCTGACGGGTATTATTCCGTAGCACAATTAACCCAGTCTTTTGCGCCTTACCTAATAGCCAACCGTAATACCGAAAAACATACGCTGCATATTTCGCTCAATCCTCACCCGGATGACAAGGTAAGCGATGAAAAATTCCGGGAAATGGCAGAACAGTATATGCGGGAAATGGGTTATGGCCAGCAACCTTTTGTAGTATTTAAACATACCGATATTGACCGCAGCCATATTCATATTGTATCGGTTTGTGTGGACGAGCAGGGCAAAAAGATTTCGGACAAGTTCGAGAAAATGCGGTCTATGAATGTGTGCCGTGAGCTGGAAAGAAAATACGGATTGATAGCCGCAACAGATAAGGAGCATCGGGAGAATAATAAAATTTTCCGTCCTGTAAATTACAAAGCCGGAGATGTGAAAAGTCAAATTGCTTCAGTAGTTAGACACTTCCCGAATTATTACAAGTTTCAGACTTTGGGCGAGTACAATGCCTTGCTTTCCCTGTTTAACATTGCGACTGAAAAAGTAGAGGGCGAATTACAAGGGCAGTTACGGCATGGTCTATTATACATTCCTTTAAACGAGAAAAGTGAAAGAGCCGGGCATCCGTTCAAGGCTTCATTGTTTGGTAAAGATGCAGGGCTTCCGGCTTTGGAATTGCATTTTGCAAAATGCAAAACAGATTTGAAAGACCTCCCAACCCAAAAGATATTGCAATCAGCCGTTACCATAGCTTTAAAATCAACTACTGATGAGCTGGCTTTTAAAAAATATTTAGCCCAGCAGGGGATTAATGTAGTGGTAAGGAGGAATGATACAGGGCGCATTTATGGAATGACTTTTATAGACCACAATTCTAAAACCGTTTGGAACGGTTCACGTTTGAGCAAGGAACTTTCTGCCAATATCTTTAATGATTATTGGAACAATAACATCAAGCCGAAGATTAATGTACCAGTAGAATTACAACCGAAAATATCTACATCAAATGATGCAGATCTTCCTGCGGAAGAACCACATCCTTACTTCGACTTCTTAAATGATGAAAAACACGAAGACGGTTTGATTGAAGCATTAGGCGGTTTGCTTCCCAAAGAACAAGGCGAAGATTATGGGGAACAGGATTTTGCCAATAAGTTGAAAAAAAAGAGCAAACGAAAGAACAAATAGCACTTATAGCAGTATATTTTTTCTTATTTTAAAACAGTAATTAAGGCAAATCCCTTTCCCAATGAGAGGCATCTTTGATTGAAAGCTCATCTTCTGGAATAACTAGAAATGTTTTTTTTAATAATGGAACCGGATTAATAAATGATGTGGCTGTACTTACAGTTTCATCAAAGAACCAGTTCTGATAAGATCTTGAATATGATTGAAAATAATGATAATAAATCCAGCAGAGCCTGTTTTGATCTTTACTTATATTTATATTTTCCATTGTAGTGATTATCTTTTCCAATCTTGCCCTCTCAACTTCCGGTCCGTCGAAGGTTTCCATTCCGATATGTATAATTGAATTGGTATCTGAGCTGAATTGGTTTATGGCATCATTTATTTGATTTCGGACGTCTCTGGCTTTCGCAAATATAGCTTCACTGGCATCACAATAACAATGTACTCCGTAAGCATTCCTAATATCTGATATATATAGGTTGTTCGCGTTATCTTCCCCTACATAAAAAAAGTTCCCAATAAAACCAGATGTGAAACTTGAATGATCTATAGGTTTACTGGCTATAAGCTCGAAATGCTGGGGAGAGTTATTTTTCACAAAAAATTCCTTAACATGCCTTTGAAAGGCTGAAATATCAACAAATGAAAAATCTATATCTACTTTTTCATTTGAAATTATCCTTCCTGATATCTTATTCTTGGGAATTATATCTTTAAGAATATCATACAAGTAAGTGTCTGGGAGTGATATTAATTCAACATGAAAAGTAATATCCAATAATACATTATAATGAAGCAATATTTTACTTATTTGAGAAATAAGAATCTGTCTTTTATTTGTTTCTTTATAAGTGTAATCGGATGTCTTCATTTGTCTTTTGCATTCAATCTGCCATTGCTCCATACCTTTGGAAACTAAAAAATCAGGAGTTTTACCCGATTTTCCTTCTGCAATTATCTTTACCGTCCATCCATTTCTTGTCCATAAAAGTGCAGTTAATATTTCAAATAAAATTGCATCTGCTTCCGAAGGTCTTTTCCTGACTAAATCACGCATTTTTTTATTAATGCCTTCAATATTTTTTAGCAAATCAAGATCAGTGCCCAAGCGATGAAATATGGGAATTACCCTGGCTCCCTGATAAAATTCATATTTATGGGGTTCATATAAATAAGTATGAACAAGGTATAAGTACCAACCTATTTGGTCTTTTTGTATGGCAACTAAAGTACCTTCATTTATTTGTTCTGAAGAAAACCCTGAAGTTTTAATTATACCGCTCAAATGATCTTCAATTTTTTTCTTTCTCCCATTCCAGTCCTCTTCTGAAATAAACTTTCTAATCCATATGTAAGCGTTTTCAATTTCAATTTCTTGATTTGTACTAACAGGAAATTGAGATAAAGGCATTCTTGGAATCATCTGCTGTTTTTTAGAAATTAATTATCCCAAATTACCACTAGTATTGGAGTTATGCAAATAATTGGAATGTATTTAAGTTCTTATCAGACAAATAACGTCATCTGCTGACATACAAGACCGTCCTTACTATTGATCTTCTACTCCCATATAACTTCACTTCTGTATTTAATTCAGTACAATGCAAGGAGAAGATGATTTAAGAGGACTTGCCAAAATTATGGCGTTTATGAGAGCTGTTAGCATCCTGCTTGTACTGGCACATGTTTATTGGTACTGTTACAGTTTTTTTCTTGATAGAGGATGGACATTGGAGCTTATCAATAGGATATTGGGGAATTTCCAACGCACAGCAGCTATTTTTTCAAATACGCTTTACACTAAGGTATTTGCTATTCTATTACTTGGATTAAGCTGTTTGGGTACCAAAGGTGTAAAGAACGCAAAAATAAGCCGAAATAAGATATACTTGGCTTTAGGTATTGGATTGGTCCTTTTTTTTATGAATACCTTTTTATTAAATACATCATTGGATAAGTCTGCCTTTTTTTATATCCTTACTATGGGACTGGGTTACATCTCTCTGATGATGGCCGGTTTATGGACCAGCCGGTTACTTCGTACCAACCTGATGCAGGATGTATTTAACAATGAGAACGAGAGCTTCCAGCAGGAAACCAAACTCATGGAAAATGAATACTCCGTTAATCTTCCTACCAGATTTTATTATAAAAATAAATGGAACTATGGCTGGATCAATATTGTCAATCCATTTCGGGCCACAATTGTATTGGGTACTCCGGGATCAGGTAAATCATACGCCATTATCAATAATTACATTAAGCAGCAGATTGAAAAAGGATTTTCGATGTATATCTACGATTTTAAGTTTGATGACCTATCTACCATTGCCTATAACCATTTATTAAAGCATCACGATAAATATGAAGTTAAACCAAAATTCTATGTCATCAACTTTGACAACCCCAGAAAAAGCCATCGCTGCAATCCTCTAAATCCGGATTTCATGAGCGATATTTCCGATGCCTATGAAGCGGCTTATACCATTATGCTGAACCTGAACCGAAGCTGGATACAGAAGCAGGGGGATTTTTTTGTTGAAAGTCCGATTATTCTCCTGGCGGCTATCATATGGTTTTTGAAGATTTATGATAATGGCAGGTATTGTACATTTCCCCACGCCATTGAATTACTCAATAAAAAGTACGCAGATGTATTTACCATTCTCACCTCCTATCCCGAACTGGAAAACTACTTATCCCCTTTTATGGATGCCTGGCAAAGCGGGGCCCAGGATCAGTTGCAGGGACAGATTGCATCAGCAAAAATACCATTATCGCGTATGATCTCCCCTAGCCTCTATTGGGTAATGACCGGAGATGATTTTTCATTGGACATCAACAATCCCAAAGAACCTAAGATACTCTGTGTCGGCAATAATCCGGATCGTCAGAATATTTATTCTGCAGCACTCGGCCTATATAATTCCCGTATAGTAAAACTCATCAATAAAAAAGGTCAGTTAAAGAGTTCTGTTATTATAGATGAGCTTCCCACAATTTACTTTAGGGGCCTCGATAACCTTATTGCAACTGCAAGGAGCAATAAGGTGGCAGTATGTTTGGGATTTCAGGATTATTCGCAATTGACCCGTGATTATGGGGACAAAGAAAGTAAGGTAATTCAAAATACGGTAGGTAACATTTTCAGCGGTCAGGTTGTTGGCGAAACTGCCAAAAACCTCTCAGAACGTTTTGGAAAAGTACTGCAGAAAAGACAGAGTTTATCCATCAACCGTAATGATACCTCTACTTCCATTTCCACACAATTGGACAGTCTTATCCCTGGATCTAAAATTTCTACATTGACCCAGGGTGTTTTTGTAGGCGCCGTATCGGACAATTTTGATCAGCGTATCGAGCAGAAAATATTCCACGCAGAAATCGTGGTGGATAATGAAAAAGTAGCAGCCGAAACAAAAGCCTATCAGAGAATTCCCGAGATTTTATGCTTTAAAGACAATAACGGCCAAGACAATATGAAACAAGAAATAGATGCTAATTACAAACAGATAAAAAGGGATATTGTTCTGATTATTGAAGGTGAGTTGGAACGGATAAAAAATGATCCTTACTTACAGCACTTAGTGCAAAAAGTTACTCCTAAAGAAGTTAAATAATCCAAATAGATTTCAAGGTCATTATCCGTTAATAATACTC
Source organism: Flavobacterium sp. GSB-24 (assembly GCF_027924665.1). Classification (NCBI taxonomy): domain Bacteria; kingdom Pseudomonadati; phylum Bacteroidota; class Flavobacteriia; order Flavobacteriales; family Flavobacteriaceae; genus Flavobacterium; species Flavobacterium sp. GSB-24. Next base: position 2,254,364 of record NZ_AP027043.1, on the reverse strand, counting down.
TGATTCAAAAAAATGATTTTAACACAACAACCTTATTAAACCAATCTAAAAAATAATCCTTGAATTACTCCCTTTATCAAAGATAATTTATAAATTATTAAAAAACAGGTATTTATACCTAAAATTTAAATTTAAAAATTTTATAAATTCACTTTTTAAAATTATAGATCGAACATGCGAATAAATAAAACCGTTATGATCTAATAAGAATGGTAGATTAAAAAAAATATTAATTCAATTTTTTTAGAATGAAAAAAACAATACTATTACTTACTTTAGTTTTTTTAATAATTGCTTGTGACGATACAAAGAAAGTTCCAGCAGATATTTTAAACAGAATAAAAGATTCCTACACTACGAAAAGTTTAACAGGAAAAAAAATCAAACTTTCCGAAGTCAAGAGCCCGACAGCAGCTGACGCAACTGTACTTCCAACTTGGATAAGCAATAAAATGTACGTCACTGAAAATGCCGATGCACTTAAATACAATCCAGCAGCTTTAATTGGATCACTAATTAGGCTTTATCCTAATGGTGAATTTGAAGTATTTCCCGTTACTTATAACGTTCGAATAGAAAATGAATTACCTGAACTCACTAGCATTGCAAAACCTATAAACTTCTATGAACAAACATTCACTTCTTCAACTAGATTTAATGCTGATTTTGTAGTAGGTGGAATTAATATTGAATCTGATGAAATGATGAAAATATCATATACCGAGACTAACTATATAAATCTAGAAAAATTCGATTCAAAAAAATTAGAAAATTTAAAAAATGAGATCAAAGCAATTCCTAATTCCAATTTAAAAGACTGGGCAATTGTAAGAGGTATTGTTCTTACTGACTGCGCTTATACTAAACATAAGCAAGCACAGGCTGATGCTAACGTAAAAGCCAGCTGGCTCTCGGCAAATACTAAATTTTACAGACAAACAGGAAATTCAGATAATTTTAGACTACTATCAATTGATAAGGAAAGTTTATTCTTAGATAAAGAATAAATCTCATTCGGTTTAATAAACCTAAAAATATATAAAATGGCTATACAACTAATTTACAATGATGGACTTCAGATATTTAGTGAGGCGTGTAAAATGGCAAACCAAATACTTTCTTCTCCAGAATTTTTCCAGTTAATAGCTTCTAGAACAAAATCCTTTAGAGAAACTATTCCAGCAGATCTGGAACCTTCTAAAATTGCAAAGTTATTTGAAGAGTCTAATCTTGTTCTTACCTTAACACACTATGAAAGACCATCTTCCGTTGGAGGTGCTTATTCTAAAACGTATCCAAATCAGATATTTGTAAATACAAACACTAACAGGTCAGGTTGTACTTATGCTGCAGTTTTAGTGCACGAATGTGTTCATGCCTTAAGTCACCACACTAAAGACATTGATTTTACCCATGATAATGATAAACCTGAGAAAAATCAGGATACCGCCCCATATGCAATTCAAAAAGCAGTAAGAAAATACTTTTGCGGAGAATCACTCGTCGATGAAAAAAGTTTAATACTAGTAGAAACCAAGGTCAATAGTGACGATTTCACAAGACTAAATACTGCAGACACAGACTCTAGGGCTGATAATTCAAGAACTTATAAAAATCTTAATAATAATGACTCAAATCTCATTACTATTAATGGAAAAGATTATAATACTGAGCTTTATAGTATAGCATCACTTAATGAGAATAACAATTTTATCAACATTGCCTTTTTTGAGAACCCTACTCACTTTAAATTAGCTAAATCCTCTAAGGACTTTGCAGAAAAAATAAATTTATTAGAATTAGCGCATCAAAATGCTTTAAAACTGGAAATTGTATATCAAATTAATACAGAAGAAATAGTTGAAGTAAATAAGGCCCCTATGCAGCTTACATCTCTAAGCTATTATAAAGACAATCGTTTCCTTCCTCAGGTAAAAAAAGATTTAAAACATTCGATCGAAAATCATGATAAGCTTAACGATATTTTTAATTTTATTGTATTACAATCATGTAAAAGTACTCAACAATCTATATCCCCCTGTATTCCTTTTCATTATAAAAAAGATGGCTGTTATGCAAGGGCACATAAAATGAGATATATTATAGAAGAAATTTATGGTTATAATTCAGAGAAAATATTTTCATACGATTCCGTTACACCCAGGAATAATGATGCTGTTTATAAACTAGCTGTCAAAGATGGATTAACTTGTATATATTGGTGGTATCATGTTGCTCCGCTAGTTAAGGTCCAAGAAAATGATCAAATCAAAGAATATGTTATTGATCCATCAATAGCAGAAAGTCCGTTAACAAAAGAAGAATGGGTAAATTCTCAGGAAGAAAAATTCTGTTCCCTTAATTCCAGAGTGGGTAGCACAGAAATTAGACCATCCTATATTTATTTTCCAAATGGTGCATTAGACGAAAATTATGAAAATACAGACCGTACGTTACGAAAATACAGTCGCAGCTAAAATGTAAAAATCTACTTTCTATAACTATTACCAAATTAAAGCTAACAGTTTTGTTTAGTATTTGGCATCTTTTAACGAGTAAAAAAAATTAAGAACTTTCATATAATACTTTGTGGCCATGGTAAGAAAAATAGATATTCACACTCACTTATTTAATTTAAAATATCTTCCAGTTGCTGGAATTTTAAAAAGATATGCCGAACCCTATATTACACATAATATCGCAATTGCTATAGAACGTTTATTGATAAGTCATACCGATAGTATGTTCGATAATTCCAATGAAAATTTTGACATTTTAAAAAAACAAGATAGCAATCACGATTTTTTTACCTTCAATAAAAATCTGGAGATAAATTTTTTAGAAAGAGATTTTTACCAGATTAAGAAAGAAATTGTAAATGTAATTCCGGATGAGCAATTTTTAGAACCCGAAATTATCACTGGATTGCAAGAATTTCAAACTGAAGCAATACTTGATAATTTTTTAGCTGAAGATGAAATTATAGATTTTACAATGACCAGTTCTTTCCTACTGGAGCAAAATCAAAATATCTTTCAAAAATTACGCAATTTATTTGAGCGACTAATCGAATGGCTTTGTACTAAAGTAAAACAACTTGCGAATTATTTTAAATGGTTCCGTTTTATGCAAAGAAGCGAAGAAGAAATCCTTAATTACTTGGTTACAAAAGATGAAAAAGAGGTAGATTTATACATCCATCATATGATGGATGTAGATAACTTTTTTAATGATAATTTATTAGCTAAAAAATACAACTCTTATTTTGATTTTGCAGAAGAGCAAATTCAAAACATGTATAACCTAAATAAAAAATATAACAATAAGATTTTTGGTTTCGTTGCCTTTGATCCTAGTAAAAAGGATTGTATTGAAATAATTAAAAATGCCATTGAAAACAAAGGATTTAAAGGAATTAAATTCTATCCTCCAATGGGATATCGTTCATACGATGATCCACAGTATAAAGAGCGTATTGAAGATCTTTTTCAATATTGTATAAGTAAGAGCATACCTCTTTTTGCTCACTGCAATAAAGAAGGTTTTGAATCTCAACCAACAAAACACAGCGGTTATAATTCAAGTCCAATGTACTGGCTAAAAACTTTAAAAAAATATCCAGAACTTCGTCTTTGTCTTGCACATGCAGGTGGTGGTGAAGGTTGGTTTTCTAATGTTTCCCCACAAGATGAAATTTTAGAATCTCAAATTACTGATTTATTAATTGGAAATGATGCGAACCAAACGAATTGGAATTCTTCGTATGCAAAAATTGTATTCAAATTATGTGTAGTATATAAAAATGTGTATTGCGATGTAGCATACTTAGATGAGCTTACCCATGTAGGTGAATATTCTAATCTTAGAGTAAGACTTCTAAATCTTTTTAGAAGTGAGCCTATTTTTTCTAAAAAAATAATTTATGGAAGTGATTGGCATATGTTGTTCCAGGAGGGCGTAAACCAAGTTTATATTTCTAATTATATCAAGTTATTTAATGAAATTGGTTTTTCAGAAGAAAACAGAGACGATTTTTTTAGAAAAAATGCACTGAATTATCTTAATCTATTGGTATAACTATAAAAAACAATCAGTGTAATTCATTGTCAAAGAATTAAATATCTCATACCCACCTTTACGTCAGTATCGTTTCTAAGTACTCCCGAGAGCATAAAAATTCCTTGATTGAAAACGTTTTTTTTAAGGAAGCATCCGACATTATCTTTAACTGACTGATTAAAACCGTTTGTTTCTACATGATAAATTCTGGCAAGATCACTGTCGATTTTGACTTGTTTTCCTTTTGCATGTAAATCTGGTTTTCTATTTCTTTTTAGTTAATGCTAGAAGTACTCATGATTTAGGTGAAGATTTGTTTTTCTCAAATTCAAAAGAGCTTTCCCATTTTTCGTTGAGCATAATGTAGGCATTAAACTTCTTTCCCGCTCTGCTTTTCATTCCCTTGATTAGGGAAGTTTTCCCATTGTGCACAAGATTTTCAATTTCATTAATAGTAAGCTGCGCTCCGCACACATTGCGAAACTGCAGCCAGCTGCATATCTTGTCAGGACATTTAACAATATTGTCCCTGATTATCAGTTTTTCTTTTTTACATTTTGGACAAAAAAGCTCAGGGACTTGGATTTTTGAACTCGAGGATTGCAGGAGTTCCTCAGTAATAGAAGATGCGAAAGATTCCATTTCTTTTTGAAAAGCTGCGGCATCTGCCTCTTTATTTTGAATCTTTTGTAAAACTACTTCCCACTGGGCCGTCATTGCCACATCGGCAATCTTTTTGTCTTTGACAAGTTCATATACCTTCAATCCTTTTTGGGTCGGAATCAGCGATTTTATTTCCCTTTGAATGTATCTGCGTTCAAATAAAGTTTCTATAATAGAGGCTCTGGTAGCGGGTGTACCAATTCCTATTTGTAGTAATGCCTTGCGCTCTTCGTAGTTCTCTATTTCTTTTCCAGAGGTTTCCATGGCTGATAAAAGCCCGGCTTCAGTATAAAGAACCGGCGCCTTGGTTTTATTTTCAATAACCAGGGCCTGTTTTATTTTTATCTGCTCTTCTTTCTTAAGTGTGGGAAGTTGCTGCCCAGTCTCGGCAGTTTCAAAGAAAATTCCTGTGATGGAACGCCAGCCGGATTCAATTAACTTACAGCCCTTCAGGATAAAATTGTAATGTAAAACCTCTAAAGTAATTGCCGTTACTTCTTTGGTGCAGGCTTCTGAAACAGCTTCGAGCAGCCGAATAGCAATCATATTGTAAAGTGCATTTTCCTTAACGGTCAATCCCGAAGCTACCTTATCGGTAATAAGTAGAGCATGGTGATCAGTAACGCGCAAATCATTGACGATCCTTTTATTTAAACGTCCCAACTTTAATTTGTTTGTAGCTTCTTTAAATTTTTCCTGATACTGCAGTACTTTAATAAGATTGGGGATCTCCTCCCAGATATCTTCCGGAATGTATTTGCTTCCGGTACGCGGATAGGTAATAAACTTCTTTTCGTAAAGGCCCTGAACAATGCTGAGAGTTTCTTCCGCCGATAGGTTAAGTTTTTTGTTGGCTTCCTTCTGCAAGCCCGTCAAATCAAACAGTAAAGGTGGCTGCTGTATCACATTTTTAATTTCAATTGATGTAATTAAAGCACTATTTTCATTCCTTTTGATGGACTTAAAGGCATCTTGCGCCTGCTTTTCAGTATCCCATTTCTTCTCAGAATGGCTTTTAAAGCTAACAAAGTCCTTGGTATGGGATAACTCAATCTGCCAGTACTTTTGCACTGAAAATGTTTGGTTTTCCAAAAAGCGTCTGCAAATCAACGCCAATACGGGAGTCTGTACCCTGCCGAGTGAATAGGTTCCATCACCCTGAACAATAGAGAGTGCTTGGGAAGCATTAATACCTACCAGCCAATCAGCACGACTTCTACCTTGGGCAGCATGGAATAAGCCATCAAAATCGGTTCCTGTTTTCAGGTTCTCAAAGCCCTGCCTGATGCCCTTCTCAGTAAGCGAACTGATCCAAAGACGTTCAAAAGGTTTGCTGCATTTCAGGTATTCATAGATATATCTGAATATCAGCTCTCCTTCACGTCCGGCATCGGTGGCAACTATAATCTTCTCACTAAGTGTGATAACCTTTTCAATCACTTTGAGCTGCCTTAATGCATCTGGATCCACAACGTAACCTTTGTCTTTTTTTTGTTTACGCACTACAAGTACATAAGGATCAGGAAGTATCGGAAGGGAAGTTTTTTCAAATCCTGAAATCCCATAATCTTCGGGCATGCCAAGTCCCACTAAATGGCCAAAGGTCCAGGTAACAAAATAGCCGTTGCCTTTATAGTAACCCTCTTTTTTTTCTGAGGCTCCTAAAAACACAGCTATCTCCCTTGCTACACTTGGTTTTTCTGCAATAACTGTTTTCATAAACATTACATTTTACGACCTTTTGCTTTGACAGTGTTTTCAGATACTTCCTGCTCTTCCAGTTGCTTTTTGTTATCGGGACTAGTCTGCCCGGATTTCAGAGTTTCTTTGGAATTCTTGGTCGCTTCATTGTTTTTTCCTTCAGAGTTGACCGCAGTCTGGGTTTTATATCCTTCTGCAGGTTGTGCCTGTTCATTGATTTTATCTGGATTTTGAAAAGAAAAGTCTATTTTACTGGTTTCTTTGTTAAAAGTAATGTACCCATTATACTCCTTCCCTTTCTTATCCACGAGTCCGCTGAGGTAAACAGTCTGTCCTTCGTTGAGTTTTTGGTATTGTGTATCATCGAGTTCTTTTCCTCTAAAAGTTTTCGAGGCTTCCAGTGTTTGATTCTGTACATTATCCACGGTTTGTTTATTGGTATTGTTTCTGTCAAATAGGAATTCTACAAAACGTTTATCAGCATTGAATTGTACCGTTGCATCAAATGCATCTCCTTTTTTGGAAACCATGCCTTCAATAAAAAGTGGTTTTCCTTCCAGCAGGGTCTGCTTTTGATCTTCGCTGAGTTTTACGCCTTTAATTTCCTCGGGGATTTTAATATAATCACGGCGAAAGGCTACCACTTCATTGGTCAATCTGTCCACGCTGATTAGGGAGGGCTGTATTTCATTTGTTTTAGGATTGATCAGATCCACGGTGCGCCCCATGTTACCTGTTCGGATAAGATTATCTTTATCTTCCTTGGTGAATTCATGCCCGAAGAAGGGATAATTTAGATTTGGTCCTTTGCGGATACCGTGAATGGCCACTACAACTTCTCCCGCATTATTGAGTTTAAGCGATAGACGGGCATCCAGACGGGTAACCGCGGTTCCAAGGTTCAAGCTGATCGGTACCAGCTCATTTGTTTTGTATCCTTTAAGCATCGGGTCAAGCAGGTTCATTTTTTCAAGCTTGTCTTTACTAAGTCCCAGATGGTTCATAGTTTCCCAATCAATCTGTTCCGGTTTATATTTGTATTCACCGGCTTCCGGATTTGTCTGTGTTGTTTCCATAATATCTTTATTTTCTTGTTTATTACTTTTTAGTTCTTCCATCCTAATCTCATTATTTTTTAAGATTTGTTCAAACTCAGGGGTTGGATTATTAACTTGTTCCCGCAGTTCTTTTGCCGCATTAACAGCCAATGGTGCTGGCACTTTGAAGAACATGAAATTGGTAGGATTCTTAAGCTGGCTGAAAAAATTGGAAAAGAAGTTGGAAAACAAATCCCCCTGCCGGTCTACACGCATAAACTGATTCTGATTTTTCTTTGTGGGGTCAACAGTTTGCAGATTACCATCTTGATCAATACCCTTTACCGCTTGAATTTTCTTTTTCTCTTTATCGAATACCAATAGTATATCCGATAGCTCTTCGGGAAATTTTGCTTTATCTGTGGTTTGTTCACTCATAGCCTCGAGTTTTTAAGTTAGGCATCGAAAGTAAAAGAAGCTTTTCTTATTTTCGCCCAAGTGGCCGTAGACAGCCTTACTTGTCATTTATTGGCTTTTATGTTATTGCGCTGCACCGAGAAGCTTTCTCTAACGAACTGGTGAACATCAGAGAGTTTATAATATATTTTTCCACTGATAGTGTAGTAAGGAAGCCTGCCTGATGATCGGTAACGCTGCAGGGATCTGGCACTTATTTTCAGCATTTGTAAAAGGTCCTGATTATCAAGCAGCTCTTCACCCTCAAAACTGGTATGTTGATTTTTAGTGTCCTTTAGCAATTCCATAAGCACATCAAACCTTTCCATGATTCGCTCCATCCATGCCATAAATTCTATTCTATCCAAATTCATAATCAATTTTTTAAGTTCAACACCACAAAATTGATACATGAAAAAAATATTATCTGCCAAGTAATGCCCATTGGCAGCGACAATTTTTTGTATGAGAACTCAGTGATCAGATAGCAAAATTGAAGCTGGAACTAATAAAATGAAGTAATATCCAAAATAATAAGCTCTGCCAATTGGCAGTTATGGCCATGATAAAAGCTATTTATTAAAACAGAATCAGAGTCCTTTGTCCATATATTGTTCCAAAGAGGATTTCAGATGATCCAGAAAAGAGGTCCTGGCTCCTGCCCTGTCTTTCATTCGATGAAACGAATGATGAACGTCACCCAGAGATATTCGAAAAAGTATCTGAAAAACCAAGGTAATTTTACGTATCCCGATCGTTCCATGTGATATCACTCCAGAAGCATGAAGTGCATAAATTAATTCAATAAGGGCATTTTTTGAATCAGTCCAGAAAATATCTTTGGTAGAATCAGGACTCTGTAGTAATGAACTAGAAGAACCTTCTGGTTTTATTTTTGTCAGCAGATAGTTGTAAATTAATTCATTGGCAATAATTTGTGCCATTTTATAGTCATAATAGGTAGAAAACCTGTGATCTATTTCAAAAACATAACTATTGAGCCCGTCACCGTAATTAATCTTTCCTCTTAAAAAATATTCCCCGTCACGGTCACTCCTGCCCGACCTGTAGTAACGATAAAAATGAGAACCGAAAATACATTTTTTAAACTGGCCCTTGAGTTGCTGGAGCTGGTTCATAAAAAATTTCTGGTACATCTGACCATCTTTTACCGGACAGATGGTTTCAATACGGAATACCTTATTGTAATAAATTAATTTGCCTAAAATTAATGGTTTAATACTCCGGAAAAATTCTATTTCCTCTGCTTCATTTTTAAATCCTTCCTGTACTACATATTCCCGCGCGGTATGCAGGACTTCTTTAAGATATATAGTCATCTGATAAGCCTCATCAATGAGATGAGAAGTTTCACTGGAGACTTTAACTTCTTTAATACTGATTTGGGAAATAATTGAATTCAATGGTGTCATAGTACATCGATTTAATGCAGCATCTTTTACAATAGTTCCGACAGCTGTAAACAAAATTGTACCAACATTTTAAATACATTTTTAGAAGTTGAAATCAGAACTGTTCCACAAGCAAAAACTATTAGTAAAAAATAGTACGGTTTAGTAAATTTACATTCATATTTTTCTTAGGTTAGGAATTAAAATTTGAGACTTCTACGATATTGGGTGGGTGTTAGTTTGGTATGCTTTTTAAAAAAACCGCTGAAGGATGAACAACTGTCAAAGTGAAGTTTCTCGGCTATATCAGTTATGGAAAGTCCATCGTCTTCCAGCAGTAGGTACGATTCTGAAATAATAGCCAACTCTATGAAGTATTTGGCAGATATACCCAAATTACTTCGAACTAATTTGCCCAGATGTCCCTTGCTTACAAAAAGGGCATCAGCATAAAATTTTACATCATGATGCGCTACACAATTGTTCTGAACCTGTTTGATAAAACTCCTGACGATTTTTTCACTGTAGGGGACCTTTTGGGTATTTTTATCATATTTAAAGCGTAGTTCAATATATTCGTAGAGTATCATACTGACACACAACAGAATCAGTTCATCTTGGAAAACCGCATCTTTATTGGAAATATTTCTAGTAAGAATTTCAAAAAGTGAAATCATATAACCTCCTTCAGCCAGCATCAGCGACAAGACAAAGGCGTCCTGATAAGGTATCGCTTTTGCATAACCAAATCCAAACTTTACAATCCTGATATTATTTACAAATTCTATTGCACAACAGAGCAGACAAATCTGAGCAGGCGAAGGAACAGCATCAAGTTTTGCCGCACTGGGAACAAGAAAAAGATCTCCAGCAGAAAGCTCAACAGTGCAAGATCCTTCTTTAAAACGGATAGTGCCGGCGACCACAAAAACCAGCGACAGCCAGCCTGGGACAAAAAGTGCATTACCCGCCTTTACAGATGTGATATCTTTAAGGTATGCTGCTTTTAATTGTGTTAACCAGAATTTATCTGTTTTATTCCCCAAGGTATGAGTTTTTATGATTAAATCATTTTAGATTATAGGAACTATGATGAAATAGAGGCTGCCTAATTCAATACTGTCAAAAGATGACTCATAAAAATTTCAGCAGCACCTTGATAATAATGCAGTACAATTAAAACTACTTTGTGATGTTTTTCTTTTGACATATTCCAACTGCTAAGGCCATTTTAAGACTTAGAGCAATATCCTGATTAGCCCCCAAAGACGCAGCGGCAATTTTCGTTACAGAAGTATCCCAATCTTTATCCTTTCTTTTCCTTTCAACAGAATATCGGACAATTGAAGTTGTTGTGAGAATTATTCTTTTATCATTACCGCTGAACTTACTGCTGTGCAGAATGCACTGTTCGTAAGAAACAATCATAGAATGCACAGATTCATTGGGAGCATCTGCAACGAGTGTAAATGATTGCACAAATCCGGAGAAACTCATTCGAGCCGCTTCATTCAAAGTTGAATTTAAAATTGCCTCATTGATCGGATCATCATGATTTATGATCCATTGCATTTCTTGTGTTTTTCCGTGCAATCTACCATCAGCTGATAATGACCTCAGCTCAGGATATGCCATTGCAACTGAATCAATCAGAATGGCGGCACCTTCAATTGAATTCAGTTTAAAATCGTTGTGACAAAAAATATCCAGAATTTCATTGTATATCCTTCCTGTTTTGTCAAAAGGATTTTCAAGGTAATCTGAACTTACTTGCAACTTTTCAAATTCATTGAATTTCTTTGAGGCTGCTGCTGTGGTGTCTTTAGTTTTTACCGTATAATCTTCTGAACAAGCAATTGTGATAAATGGCAGTATTAAAAGCCATAACTTTAATTTTTTCATCTTTACGTTGTGTTAAATGTGATTGATTACTTTTTTATCTCATTTTTCACCCGGGGAAAGCAGAATAATTCTCTGGAAAGAATCCAGAATGTGTGCTTTGAATTCAAAGGCAAAACTATACGCAAAAAATCCGCCTGACAAAAGTTAGTCTGGCCATTTACAGCATTATTACTAGCATTTTTCAGAAAATCGACACAGTATATTTTATTAGTTATTTTCTGTATTTATAAGTATATTTGATTGTTTGCACACTCGTGTATCCCTGCCAGTCTTCTTGTTAAAACATTTTTGTATTAAATAGTTTTACTGCCAAAACAAACCCCTTAAATTTAATTTATGGTAAGACATTTACTTGTAATGTTTTTGTGTTTAATCCAGTATACAAACGCGCAAAAACATATAAACCAAATTCCTGATTCGTTACAAAATAGAGATTTTGACTATCTTTTTGACTGCATAGAAAAACAGAATATCAGCAGGCAAAATCAATCAATATACCTACAAACCTTTTTGATAAAAGCCAAGTTGGAGAGAAATTGGGAAGAGCTTTCCAATGCGTACAAAAATTATATTTATTATGCCCCAAATGAGCTAAAACTCATCTATGCCGACAGTATGGTTTGGGCAGCCAGAAAATCAAAAGAAAATGAAATTATCGGATCAGCTTATCTATCAAAAGGAGTTGCATTCTATGGCCAAAAACGCCTTTCCGAGGCGATGAACAATTATTTAATAGCAGATCAATATATTGCAAAGACAAATGATGATTACTTAATTTATAAAACAAAATACCAGATTGCACAAATCAAATTTTACCTCGGTTATTATAATGAAGCGATTTCCCTTTTTCAGCAGTGTATTGATTATTTTAAGGGTAATAATCCAAGAGCCTATCTAAATTCTCTGCATTCAATCGGAGCATGTTACAAGATGATTGGCAATCATGCACTATGTACCTCAATTAATGAAAAGGGAATTGCCGAGGGTATAAAGACCGGAAACTCAGAAATGAAATTCTATTTCATCCAGTCTGAAGGAATAAACCAATCCATGATAAACAATTATGAAATTAGTTTAAATAAATTACAATATGCGCTCCCTGGTATTCGTGCCAACAAAGATTTTTCCAATGAGATGGTAAGTTATTTTTACATGGGGAAAAACCATTGGGGTCTGAATGATAAGGAAAAAGCATTGTCGTATTTTAAAAAAGTGGACAGGGGATATTCAGAGCATGATTATATGCGACCTGATTTAAGACAGGCATATGAGTATATGATTTCTTATTATAAAGAAAAACACATGCTCAAAGAGCAGCTCCATTATATCGAAAAATTACTTGATATTGACAAAAAGATGCATTTAACCTACGCCTATCTTCAGGGAAAAATCCGCAAAGAATATGATACTCGGGATCTGCTGAAAGAGCAGCAGCAATTAAAAAGTTCCTTAAATCATCGAAAATACAATGATGTTATATTCATATCTATCATCGGTATTATGTTGCTCTTTATAATCTATGGGAAAATCCGATGCCGTAAAAACAAAAAAGAATCGAAAAAGAATTACAAAGAGCTGCTGCAAAAAATTGAAGAGGCGGAAAAATCTAAAAATGATAAAGGTGAAGATGTAGATTTTTCAATGAGCAGAGGTGCGGAAGCCGCAGTTCTACAATCCTTATTAAAATTTGAGAACAGTAAAAAATTCCTTGAAAAAGATCTGACTCTCACAAAATTAGCCAGCTATTTCAATACTAATACAAAGTACTTATCGCTGATTATTGTCCGTCACAGAAATAAAAAATTCAATGATTACATCAACTCTTTAAAGGTCAACTATATTGCTCAAAGAATTAGAAATGAAAAGATTCTACAGAATTACACGCACACAGCCCTTGCAGAGGAGGCAGGTTTCAGCACAACCAGAAGGTTTGTTAACGCTTTTGTAAGCTGCACGGGAATAACGCCTAAATATTTTATTGAAGAATTGAAAAAGGATGATATCGTATTATAATTCAAAAATATCACTCTTTGGATTATAGGCTTACTTGGCACCTATTTGTCTTTGAAGTTCTGATTCAATTTTCACAAAAGCTTTTGTCATTTGGCATAAGATAACTGCCTCTTCATTAGTAACAGTAGGAATTGCTAAACTTCCATGTCCGGCTAGGGGGCTGGTATTTCGTTTTTTATAAATTTCTAAAATATAGTCTAATATTACAGGCGGTAATTTTGATTCATTCCTGTATTTGTTAAAAAATCCTCCCAGTGATTCATTTTGTATACTTTCTGAACTAATTACTTCTTTTGCCATTGTTTCAAAAATTGTAGCGCTTGAGTGCAGTACATTTGAATAATCTTTCATGCTTAAAGCATTATCCATTCGATCTACTAGCAACCGAATATTTTGATGCTGATCACCAAAGTTCTCTGCTTCGATTTCTCCAATTGGAAATACTTTTATTCCAAAAGTTGTCTCTTTGTTTATAAATTCAAACGAGGCATTTTCTTCCTTTAGAGCATCATTAATAAATTCTAAATCTATTATTTCTTTATCAAGTATCTCTCCAACAAATTCAATAAATTGCAGCGTATCCAATCTGCGAATAGCTAAATGAAAATTACTATCGTGCCACGCGTATTCAGCTTCTTGATAAAAACCATTATCGTCGGATTCCAAAACATATATGTTTCTTGTTAATAATGTACTCGATAAGTTGATAATAATGTTCTTTCTAAAAATTATCGATTCGGCGTGTTCAGGTTCTTCTGTCCAATGCATTAAATGTCTTGTTATATATGCATAAAATTCTTGAGAAAGAACCTCATATTCTAATTCTCTTCTTTGCTCTTTTGTTGAGTAAATTGTAAATTTCATTTCTCTTTATTTTGTAAAATCATTATAAGACAACGAATGCGTGCCTTTATCAGTATTACATTATATTTAAATCTAAATGCTAAACAGGTATATGAGCAACAACGTCTTTAATATCTATTGTCCAATCTTGATAAATACCAAATTTATCAAGATTAATATGAATTCTGTTTCCAGTGAATCCCGTTACTGTCCAGTACAGATCATGGTTATTTTGCGTAGTAGTAGAATGAAAAAATACTTCGTCTCCAATTTTTATGTCATTTATATTATAACTCATCTAATCTATTTTAAAATGTTTTTATTTTGGCGTAAAAAGCCATATTTTTTGTTAAATTAAATCATAAAGGTCTGTAAGCTTTCACCCTCGTGATTTCTAGCCAAGAAAAGACGAACCATATGCTCTCTTTAATCACTTAAACCTATTCTATTTCATTCACTGCGATCTCATTCATAGAACTTTTAGCTATATTTAGCTGTTCAGATTTATGAAGATATCCAGAAAATATTCCTTCTAATTCCATGTTATTATGTGTTGTGAATTTTTATACATTCATCAATGTTCCAAGAGTTGGTTAAGTAGCAGGATCTTTACTAATTAATTTTAAATGTAACTAAAATTTAAACTTAGTAATTTCAAGCAAAATACCATTTATATTGCACATCTCTGTTGGCTGTCACCGATTTTTTTGCAGTTTTTAAGTCATTCCGATTGTAATGCTTTTTGCTTTTTAACTTTTGCAGAATCAATAACTTTGACCTGTAAAGAAGCATTTTTTTTTTTGACTTCTATTGCATTTTTATCAACTTGTGTAATATCTGGTTTTGATTTCTGCAAGGTCAAGAGTATTGCAATTAATGAAACTGCAAAAGAAGCAATAGACACCGCAAAACTCCAATTTGCTCTTGAACGTTCGGTTTTGATACGCAGATACTTTTTATCTTCATAAGCAAATACGCCTTTATTGGTGATTGCATAACCTAAGAAACTGTATTCATTATCGACGTTCAGATTCTGTAATTTTATTTCTTCATTAGCGGATAACGAAGCGAGTATAACTTTAACGACGTCATAGTCTAAATTCTTCTTTTTTACTATTTGATCAATTGTCAAAAACGCTTCTCTAAACTCATGATATTCTTCAATATAATTTAGTTTTACTTCCAGAAAAAGTTTTAGAATTGAATGTTTGGTTTTGTTATAATTCATTTTGAGATATTTTACTTTTTAGCAATTATAAAGCAATGACTAGTAA
This sequence comes from Flavobacterium sp. GSB-24, assembly GCF_027924665.1. Classification (NCBI taxonomy): domain Bacteria; kingdom Pseudomonadati; phylum Bacteroidota; class Flavobacteriia; order Flavobacteriales; family Flavobacteriaceae; genus Flavobacterium; species Flavobacterium sp. GSB-24. The sequence goes on along the minus strand of NZ_AP027043.1, from coordinate 2,239,004 downwards.
TTTTACGAATCTTAACTTAATAGAAGCTTCGTGAATACTATTTTTTTTATAATTAATACTTGTTTCAAGATATTTTGTCTTGATTTAATTCTTTTAAAATGAATTTAGTATTTTATTTACAACATATTCCTAATAAGATAATCAACAAGTTTTATTTCAAAATCTTAAATGTGTTTTCTGTTGCTAAAATGACTTTTTGGAATTCATTGCCGCTGCTAATTTGTGCTTACACATTTTTGATAAACATAAACCCAATTCCCACTTTTGGGATAAAAAAATCTATTCACTTTTGTATATCCATTTCTCGAAAAAAGTCGAATGCTGTTTTCATTATTAGTTCTAATTGTACATTGCAAAATTTTTGCGCCACCCTGATTTGCTTTTGCTTCTGCTTTACTAAGAATTTTTTTTCCAAAACCTTTCCCTTCATAATCTGCAGCAACTAAAACATGCGAAATTTCCCATTGATACCACTGAACTTTTTTACTTTCTGCGCACGCAATAATTTTTCCGGAATCTTCTAGATAAACATAATTTTCGCTAGAATCTAAAATACTACTAAATGTATACTTAGTGACTAATTGATTTCTTTCATTCAGTAAATCAGCGATTTGTTCCGCAATTTCTTCTGTCATAATTTCAATATTAAAATAACTATTTTAAAGGTTGCTGTAAGATCTTGCCCTTAAAAATTGTGGGTCCAAGCAAGCTGAGCATTCCCTGTTAACGTAATATTTCTTTCTGAAAACAAAATTCCTACTGCTAAAATTTAACAATTTTACTTACAAGCCGTTACCTCTTTGGCTTATTTCTTTGGAAAATTTATCACTTTCGTTAATATGGTATCATTGCGATTTTGCTTTAGTAATTCATGAAGTTTAGCTTCTGTTTCTTGATATTGTTCTAATTTTTTTAATTGAATACTATCAAGTTTTACTTCATTATTTCCAGAAGCCTTCCATGCATAATAAACTTCTCCAACACTACCCAATATTCCGATAAACCCTAAAGCCAACGCTGACCATAAAGCGAATCGAGCTACTTTCAAATTACTTTGAGAATCCAGAAGAGCTGCATTTGCGAGAACAACACTTTTTCTTGATTCTTCCAAACTGTCCTCACTTATCTTTATTCCTTTTCGAGTTTCGCTTAAACTATCAACACTTAATTGTAGACCGTTTCGCGTTTCAATTAGACTATCTTCCGCTATTTTTAAGTTTTGAATATGCTTTATTTCTTCATCGGATTTATAATCGTTATTATAATAGTCAATAAGTGTCTGCGTTGGGTAAATGTCTTTGCTGTAAAACTGTCTTATTTTTTCAAAAAAGGAATTATCATCAATAACATTTGTATGAATAGTAGATGGTACTGCAATATTGCCAATTTCAACAGAAGTAAGCAAAACTGGCATTTGAGAGCTTTTTGAAATAAAGTAAATCAATTCGCTTTTAGATAAATAATCCAAAAAATTAACAGTATTGATAATACTTCTAGTCATATGATTGTTCAAAACATGATTCGATATTGATGACGGATCAGCAGTTTGAATTTCTATACTTGGAAAAATACCAGGGCCGACGGAAATAATCATTTTCCCATTATATTTTACAGAAATATCATTTATTAATGCATCAAAAGTTATCATAAAATGATTTGTCGGTTGTCTTTGAAGTATAACCTCCCATTCAACAAGTCTTTTTACGATATCTTTCTCTAGTGAACTAAATTGTCTCATATAATTGTGTTTTCACCCTTACAGGAATCATTCCCATTCTTGCGGATATTAGTCAAAGTTATTTTGGATATGAATCTTTAAATTTCTGTTCATTGTCTAGTGCTTTCAATGATAAAAAATCTAAAGGATTAACATCATCTTCATTGCTTTTATATTCTTTATATACTGAACTTAAATCGGGCTGTAAAGGATGAACATTCATTTTTGCTAATCTTGTATTTGCTATAATATTTGCCATCGTATCAGTTTCATTATATTTTAGTAAGATGTTTTTAGCATAATATGCAAATGAACTTCCAATTAAATCAGACAACTGAATTTGTATATTGTGTTTCGAGTCAACAGTCTCAATTGAGTTGATTTGTAATGGATATATTATTTTTCTATTATCAAAACCAACATCTATTTTATCTTGAGTTACATCATTTGAAAGATAAGAAATAAACTTTTTCCAGAATTCGACTTGTTTTGACTCGTCGTGAATTATATTTATAACAACATTTTCTTTCTTGTGCCATATATCGCTAAGTAGAATTATAGAAGGTAATGCCAAATCAATTGAAAATTTATTAATAGACTCTAAAATTTCTTCAATATAATCTTTACTTTTTAGAATTGGAAAGAAAAAGTTTTTTTCTCCTTCCTCAACAATAGCATTAAAAATTTCATCTGCTTTGGAATAAAAGTCGTTAATTGAAGTCGTGTCTTTTGTTCTAATCATTTTTTGAAACAGTTCCAATAATTCTAAATATTTAGATTTTAAAGCAAAAAATTCCGTTTGTAAATAAAGAGAATGAGCAAACATAATATTTAATCCATTTTCATAGTATTCTAAATTACTATGATGTAAGCTTGTTTCAACTAATTGATCTACCAAATGAGCACAGAGAGCAAATTTTTTATTATAATATGCTATTTTAATCCTATCATAATTAATCAAAGGATCATTCAATATCGTTTGAATTGGTTTTTGATATTTAGGGTATTTTTTGATTTTATTGAAGTGAATTTCATCAGAAACTGTTTTTAAAGGAGATAATAATTTTTCACTTTCTTCAAGTGAGAAATTATGTGAAACAACAATGTATACAGGCTGGTTTTTATCCAATAAGTTTTGACCAGAATTACCAGCTTCATCAAAATAAATATTCATAATTTTGCTTTTTAAGAGTGAATTTCCGCTAAACCAGTACTCAATAAAATTGGTGCTATCATTTCGCTTGAGTTCCATTTTTTGTAAAATGATTAAAAGTTCATCTACCAACTACAGATAAAACTTTAATTGACAACAAACCTACAAAACCATTTTTCATTTATTTTACGGTTTCCATACTCATTATTAAAAGCTGCAAAATAATTCTTTTAATAATGAAAAGTCTACCGTATAAATACCTGTTTTTACAATCACTATTAACAATATAAAAGCTTGATAAGCATCTTTAGTTGTCTGTATTTGATTATGTTTTTGAAGTATTGATATTTTTATATGATAATCCATCTTCTGAAATGAGTAACCCTTGAACATCAAAACCAAACTGCCTTTTAATTTCTTCTGCGAACTTTTCTCCATCAGTTTGATTTTGAAACACTATCCCATTCGAATAATTACATTTAGGAAAGAACAAAAGACCGAAATTACCAACATGAAAGTGTATTCCAAAAGCAGGAGTTTGCGGATCAAAACTTCTTAAAAAAGATATCCCAAAACCTCCTTTTTCTGAACTAGCATTTTTTATCATAAATTTATCTGGCTCGGTATTTACAAATTCGTAGGGACCAACATAACAAATTCTGTTGATTTGGTAATTCAAGTAATTTACAGTTGCACTTGCATCTGCTTCGTTTGTGACCCGAACCATAAAATCTCCAACGGTTTCTACCTTTTCATCATCTATAACTTTTTCAAATGCATTTTCCATTTTTTCAAAGTCCTGAGATTTGCTCGAATTATGATAATATTCTTGATATTTACTAAAACCTATTTTATCGCCTATCCATGCATTTTTCAAATTTTGTTCAATTTGATAATTAGTTACCTTATAAATTTTTGGCTGATTCCGATTTATAGTACAAACAATAAAATTAGTTTTATCGTGAGATTTTCTATTGATTTCTAAACACTTGATCAAGAGCGAATTTAGATTTAGAAGTTCTTTCTTATAATAGGATTGCAAAACCTCTTCGGCATAATCTGGTAAACCGGAAAATGAAATAGAAATATATGGATTTAGAATTACTGTTTTTAATTGTCCTTTTAGCGGATTTTGTGAACCCAGGAAAATATCTGTAATTTTTGTATCAGAGATTATTTGAATATCATCTTCAATAATTTTTGCAATAACTAATGTCATAATTCTTCATTTAAAAAGAAGTTCTTGTGGATTACCTCTATCCTAATTCTTGTTTTAAGAGGTTTTAACAAACATACAAAACCACTTTTAATATCTTTTACGGTTTTCCGTAAGGGAGGCTTGAAAAACAAATAGTTTGTTAACTATTGCAGTGACTAAATATAAATAACTATTTTTATTTATTAATCAACATAAAAAAAGATGCAAAATGCATCTTCGTTGGATTCTTTATTTCCTTTGTTCTATATCTTAATTATTGTAGTAATACAAATTAGGTTACTACTATTAGAGCATCCACTTGGCAAATGCGAGCGCCAATACTCCAAGAATAATAAGCAGTCCGCCGATAAATGCTAGTATACTCTCCCAAAATGGTGTCAGCAAAGCATTACGATAATTTTTAAAACCCTCTGCTCCCGAAGGATTACGACGATAGAATACTCTTCTGCCAACAAATAGCTTAAGGGCGATTCCAATTATTAGTGCCAATACACCGAAAATAGTTAATACGGCATTATCTCTATTCATAGCATTTACCTTTAATAAATTAAACTATGTACATTTTCCTTTGAATATAATTGCAAAGTTAAATTCTTACAATAATTTATAAAAAAGAAAATAATAAGTAGTACCCTCTATATATAATTCAAAGATTTTTACTAATGCTTGAAAGTACTATTATGTTTTAATATTGGATATAGTATTTTTTAAATTTTCATAGTATGTAATCTTCATTTTACTGAGCTTTTTATCTAGCTTTATACATTCGTCAACAATCGCTAATATTTCACTTTTGCTTTTGAGTATAAACAGACTACAGAAATCAACGCCTAATTCTTGACTTACAGAATAAATTGTATCCCAGTTAGTTGCGTGTGCATATCTTTCCAATCTAGCAATTTTAGTCTTATCAGAATCAATTGATAATCCTAGACTTTCTTGAGAAATTTCTTTCTTCAGTCTTGCTAACTTTAAAACACAACCAATCTGAATATTTAAAAGTTTTAGTTCTTCTGCTCTATATTTAATCATATAGTAAAATTTCGGAAAAAAGGTCGAATTATTCGATACAAATTTGTATTGAAAAATTATTTTATTATATTTGACTATTAGAATACATCATTTGATGTAAATTTGCGTTTCTTCAATAGAAAATATTTGAAGCATTCGCTTTGAACCCGCATCGGAAAACTGGTAATTTTAGCACGCGGGAAGATAAGTGCAAATGCTCACGCCTAAAAGGGCGTGGGCTCACTTATTCGTGTGCGGGTATACCAGTACCTCCGATGCAATAAGATGAGTACCCGCGCCACTTTTTTTTTGGCCATACCTCAACTTCTCAAAGCTTCTTCATTACGTATTAAGGAACCGCAGTCTTTTGTTTAACCTATAACCGGTTTGAATATGGTGTAGATTTTTTAGTATTTGTAATACCTGGCCCGTACTGGTATTGTCCTTGAATTAGTCAAAGAAAGGGCAGGGCTATTACCTATAAACTCTTCCATAGTAAATTCCTTAAAACTTTAAAACAGCTTATGCCTATGCAGTAATCAAATTGAAAATCAAATTGAAAGTTCAATGAACCTCAATACCAAATAAAATGGCCCTCTGCTGCAGCGACCAAACTAGTGCAGAGGACCATAGCCAATCAAACCAACGTTTAACTAACCAATCCAATATTATGAATAATTTTTCATTTTACAAGGATGGGAAAGCTCTTTATTGCCTAATTTTTCTCTGGCTTTGTCTGCCTTTCTCATCCTCTTATGCCGCAAATTTTGAACGGCATTTCAATAAAGCATTTCAGCAGCATCAAATAGAAGGCACCGTAACTGATGGAAGTGCTCCCCTGCCGGGTGTTACAATAACCATTAAAAACAAATCAAATCATGCTGTGATATCGGATTACAGCGGACAGTTTTCGCTCGCTGCTGCACCTTATGACACCTTAGTAGTTTCATTTCTCGGTTTTAAAACTGCTCTTGTACCGATTGCCGGAAGGAAAAAAGTAGACATCTCACTACAGTTTAATACCAGTGCTCTTAAAGAAGTTATTGTCAACGCCGGTTACTACTCTGTAAAAGAAAAAGAGAAAACAGGAAGCATTGCCAGAATTACCTCCAAAGATATTGACAAACAGCCTGTGACAAACTTTTTAGCTACCATGCAAGGCAGGATGGCAGGGGTAAATATTACCCAGCAGACCGGAACAGCCGGGGGAGGATTCAATATTCAAATACGCGGTCAGAACAGCATACGAAGGGATGGAAATGCTCCCTTGTATATCATTGACGGAGTGCCCTACTCCAGTGAAGCCATCGGCAACGGATTATCCATGTCGGTAATGTCCATGAACACCAGTCCGCTGAGTTCTATCAATCCCGCGGACATTGAAAGCCTTGAAGTGCTAAAAGATGCTGATGCCACGTCCATATACGGATCACGGGGAGCAAATGGGGTCGTGCTTATTACCACCAAAAAAGGCAAGAAAGGAAAAACGGTCTTCAGTGCATCATTCTCTCAAGGAGCAGGAAGCGTTGCCCATTTTATGAAGATGATGAATACGAGCCAGTACCTATCGATGCGCCGCGAAGCATTTGCCAATGACGGTATTGCCGACTATCCTGAGAACGCCTACGATATCAATGGGACATGGGATCAGAGCCGTTATACCAACTGGCAGAAAAAGTTACTGGGAGGAACCTCTAAAATTACCAATATCAATGCCTCGGTTTCAGGTGGATCTGCTCAAACCCAATTTATGGTGTCGGGCACTTACGCAAGAGAAACAACTGTACTCCCAGGAGACTTCAGCTACAATAGGGTAAATCTTCGCACCAGCCTGAATCATGCCTCCGAGAACCAGCGTTTTAAATTATCTTTTACATCAGGCTATTCCATTGGCGATAATTTACAGGCTTCCAGAGACCTGACCATAGAGGCCACCATCCTGCCTCCCAATGCTCCTGCGCTTTATGATCAAAAGGGGGAACTGAATTGGGAGAACAATACTTTCCAGAATCCCTTGCGCCATCTCAACGGTTTGTCAAAAGCCAAAACCTACGATTTGGTGGCAAATAGTACCTTATCGTATACCCTTTTTAAAGGATTTGATATCAAAAGCAGTTTTGGATACACTGACCTTAAACATAGTGAAAGCAGTACTTTCCCATCCACCATATACAACCCTTCCGAGGGACTGACCAGCGAGAACTCTTATATTTATTATACCGATACAGCAAGGCAATCCTGGATTATAGAGCCTCAGCTCAACTGGAAGAGTGAATTTGGCCCGTTAAAAACAGATGTACTTCTTGGAAGCACCTTTCAAAGTCAGAACAATAAATCGCTGTCGATGAACGGAAGCGGATATTCCAGTAACAGCATGCTGTATAATCCTTCAGCGGCAACCGATCTTTTCATCCTTGGTTTTGACGATTCTGTATACAAATATCAATCCCTGTTTGGGCGCGCTAATTTTAACTGGGAAGACCGCTACATACTCAACCTGACGGCAAGACGCGATGGATCCAGTCGTTTTGGACCGGGAAATCGTTTTGCCTGGTTCGGCGCTGTGGGTGCCGCCTGGATTTTCTCAAAAGAAAAAGCCTTTGAAAAGAATTCTGCTCTAAGTTTTGGTAAAATAAGGGCAAGTTACGGGACAACAGGTAATGATCAGATTGGCAACTACCAGTTTTTGAATACCTATAGCTCATCGGGTGTTACTTACAATGGCATTTTGGGACTACAGCCAACGAGACTCTTCAATGCCGGGTTTGGATGGGAGACCAACAAAAAACTGGAAATCGCATTGGAAACAGGTTTTTTCAATGACCGCATTTTCCTTACCTATGCCTACTATCTTAACAAATCATCTAACCAGTTAGTAGGGATCCCTCTTCCCGGCACTACCGGATTTGCTGAAATACAATCCAATCTTGATGCAGTAGTTCAGAACAACGGTATCGAACTTACTCTTGAAACTAGAAATTTTAACAGTAAAACTTTTGGATGGACTACCTCTTTTAATTTTTCTGCGGCCAAAAATAAACTCTTGTCATTTCCAAATCTTGAGAGTTCCACCTACCAAAATAACTATGTTATCGGCAGGCCGCTTAATATTGTAAAAACCTTCCATTATACGGGAGTTGATCCGCAGACTGGTATTTACACCTTTAAAGACGTAAATGGTGACGGTATATTAACCGATACAGAAGACAAAAAAACAATCATGGATTTAAACCCCAAATATTTTGGAGGACTGCAGAACAGTATTCGCTACCAAAGATGGAAGTTGGATTTTCTATTCCAATTTGTAAAGCAGAAGAATTATGATATTCCAAAAACAATGGCCGTAGCAGGAACGATGGTTAACCAATCAACTGAAGTACTGGATCACTGGCAGTCTGCCGAAAATAGTGGAGTCACTCAAATCTATACTTCAGGAGCAAACGGCGCTGCTGAAAATGCACTTTACCAGTATACAGCCAGTGACGCCGGAATTACCGACGCTTCTTATATCAGGTTAAAAAATGTAGCCTTGACTTATGAATTTCCGGAGAAATGGCTTAAAAATATTGCCTGTAGAGCTACGCTTGAAGGCCAGAATCTTTTGACCATAACCCCGTATAAAGGTTCAGATCCAGAGTTTGCAGGAATTGGCTATTTGCCTCCCCTGCGCATAATTACGGCAGGACTTCAGCTTAATTTTTAATCCTTAAAACCATTAGAGATGAATACTATAACTTTTTTGATTCCTTCCAGCAATAAACAAGTAAGGCTCTTGGGGCCTTTTGTCCTTTTTGTAATTTTAGTCAGTATGTTATACAGTTGTGATAGTTTTACGCAGACTGATACGCCAACCGCTGAACTCAATGCTGACGCTGTCTTTCAAGAGATAAATACAGCAGAGGCTGCCATGAACAATATATTTGCCCAAATACGCGATAACGGAATGCTTACAGGAAAAGTAAACTCTGTTAGCAGGGAAATAGGACTCTACACCGACGAGCTGACCTGGTATGGAAACAGTGCGCAGGCATCCGCTAATTTCTATACCAATACCCTTATTCCGACGCACCCTACACTTGCCTCCTGGTGGGATAGCTCCTATAGCCAGATTTATGCTTCCAATGCCGTTATAGAAGGTGTTGCAGCGTCAAAACTCAAGCAGGCTGATAAAGACAGACTTATTGGGGAGGCAAAGTTTGCACGCGCCTTTTTACATTTTTACCTGTCGCAGCTCTGGGGAGATATACCTTATGTAGCGGGTACAGATTACAAGTTCAACAGCTCTGTTAATCGTCTTGCACAGCCTGAGGTATATTTAAAAATCATAGCGGATCTTGAACAAGCAGCCCTATTACTTCCTAATGAATACACCGATTCTTCGCGGACAGTTCCAAATTCATATGCTGCTAAAGCTTTACTAGCCAGGGTTTATCTCGTGCAGGGCAACTGGCCACTAGCCGCTGAGAACGCTTCGTCGGTAATAAACAACACCCAGACTTACAAGTGGATAACAGAACTCAATGATGTGTTCCTAAAAGAAAGTACCACTACAATCTGGCAGTATGCGCCCAGATCGGCCACAAGGAATACCGATGACGGAACCACCTTTATCTTTAATGCAGGTCCTCCTTTAGCCGTTGCCCTGACAAGTGATCTAATAAATGCATTTGAAGCCGGCGATCAAAGAAAGGTGAAATGGATCCGATCTCGAAACAAAGGCACCAGCATCTGGTACCATGCATATAAATACAAAAAGACAGGCAGCAATACGCCTCAGACAGAATTTACTGTTGTGATGCGTCTGGCTGAAATGTACCTCATACGAGCTGAAGCAAGAGCGCGGCAGGGAGAATTGAGCAATTCAAAAGAAGACCTCAATAAAATAAGAAATACAGCCGGACTTGCAAACACAACAGCTGTTACCCAAGAGGAAATACTTCAGGCTATACTTCGTGAGAGGCGAGTTGAATTTTTTACCGAGTTTGGACACCGTTTTCTGGATCTCAAGCGTTTTGGAGCACTTGATCAAGTACTATCAGCCAAGAAAGCTTCCTGGCAGAGCACTGACAGGCTTTTACCATTGCCCCAAAGAGAACTTAACTTAAATCCAAACCTTGAACCTCAAAATAGCGGCTACTAATGAAAAATATACATTATAATAAAACTCAAACGTACTTCTCATCCGTTACTATTCCGCTTAATTTATTGATCGTTTTTTTCATACTGGCCTGCCTGCCTGTGATGGGGCAGATAAATCAAAAAAGAATGGTTACACCACAGGATTATCGCTTATGGCACTATCTTGAAGCAGAAGACATTTCAGACAATGGCAGCTGGATCAGTTATAAAAAAACATATGATACTGCGGATACCCTTTTCGTGCAGAATAGAAAAACTGGCAAGGTTCATTTTTTTGCTGGCGGATCAAAAGGACATTTCGTTTCTGAACATTCTTTTGCATGCATTACACCTGACAACGTCGTGCATTTGTTATCCCTGTCCAATGGCCGTGACCATCTGTTTAAAAACGCCGCCCATTTTGAAATTTTGGGATCTAATTTAATAACAATAGCACATCGAAAAGAAGGCAGTTTATTGTCAATTTACACTCTAAAAGGCAAATTGCTTTTTAGCGAGAATAACGTATCAGAGTATGCTTTGTGCCCTGATAATAAAAAAATAGCCATTGCAACTAATGAGAATCAAAAGAATTTTGTTTGGATTGTAAATCCTGAATCTTCAAAAGAGCAGCATCAGGTAACAGAGGCTCCGGGAGGTACTTTCCGACAGCTGGCCTGGTCACAAGATTCCAGCATTCTGGCATTCATGCACTATGAGCAGGCAGAATCTGCACTTTATTATTATCAGGTGGACAAAAAGGCCCTGAGCACTTTTTCGACAGCCAATACAACTGTTTTCCCTGAAACTATGAATCTGGATCACAGAAGAAAAATTAAAATATCGCCTGATAATAAAAAAGTATTCTTTAGAATGAGGCAGCGCGAAGAACTTAATATTATTCGTAAAAAAAATGACGTACAGATCTGGAATGCTGCCGACAAATTCATTTATCCAAATGCAATAGAAATTGAAGGATGGAATATCATAAACAAACATGCATTTTGGGAACCGCTGACCAATCGTTTCCTGCAAATAACAAATCCTAAATTTCCAAATGGCGGTGAAGTGGGAACCATGAATTATGCACTTACCTTTAACCTGCAGGATTATGAACCGCAGAACAACCACAATGGTGACAAGGATGTTTATATCACCGACTTTGTTACGGGAATACGAAAGCTAATTATAAAAAAACACATTAGCAGTACCTCCAATTTATTGGCCTCGCCGGGCGGGAAATATATATCCTATTTTAAAGAAGGTAATTGGTATGTCTATGATATACGTAAAGGGACTCACAAGCAGATAAACCAAAATATTCCTTACCCTCTTAACATTGCCGATGGCTTAGATCCTCAAGATTGTTATGGCAATCCAGGCTGGCTCTCAGACGAACAGTACATATTGATTTATGACCAGTACGATATCTGGAAGGTTGCTATTGATGGTTCCAACCCCCAGAGACTCACCAAAGGACGCGAAAAAGGTGTTGTATACCGCATTGTGCCCCAGACTAGTGCTCAGCAAGTACAACACGACGTTTGGATTCAGACCAGTGGTCTTTTTAACCCAAAAGATACGCTGGTACTCAAAGCGCGCAGTACAGACCACTTGTACAATGGCATCTTTTTATTTGATTTTAAAAAAGGGCTGTCTCAAATATGTTATACAAATAAAGGAATAAGTACTATCCTGAAAAGCAAAAATAATATCTTCGCCTGGATAGAAGAAGATGCAGACCTGCCATGGCAGATAAAAGTTAAAGAACCGCGATCCGAAGAGACCCTTGTTATGCGAAGTAACTCCCAGCAAGATAAATTTAACTGGACAAATAAAGAAATAGTAGAGTATCAAAATTCAAAAGGAGAAACACTTAAGGGAATTTTATATTACCCGGCTGCTTATGAAAATGGAAAGCAGTATCCGATGGTGGTCAATATCTATGAAAAACAATCTTACCAAGCACATTATTACCATGTTCCAACCCTGTACAACGGGGATGGCTTTAATGTGGCCAATCTTACTGCAAAAGGTTATTTTGTACTGCTGCCCGATATTAACTATGAAGTTGGAAATGTTGGATTGTCTGCTGTAGATTGTGTGGAAGCAGCCGTTAAAGCAGTTTTAAAAGATCACGCCGTGGATAAAAAAAAGGTTGCTCTTATCGGACATTCTTTTGGAGGCTTTGAAACTGATTTTATTATAACCCAAAGTAAGCTCTTTGCATGCGCCGTTGCCGGAGCGGCTACCACCAATTTCCTTAGTTCCTATCTTGCGGTTTCTCCAAATCTGGGTATTCCTAATTTTTACAAGATGGAATTCGGGCAGGCACGAATGAAAGTATCTCCCTATGAAAATATGGACTGGTACCTTAAGAACTCACCTGTTATGCATGCTGCAAGCATCTCAACACCGCTGCTTTCATGGACAGGGCTTCAGGATCCGCAGGTGCTGCCCTCTCAAAGTTTTGAATTTTACATGGCTCTTAGGCGTCTTGGAAAAATACATATCATGCTTGCCTATCCTAATGAAGGACATGATTTGGCAGGAAAAGAAAATGCTACAGATTTAACCCGCCGTATTGAAGCGTGGTTTGATTATTACTTAAAAGGATCACAAGCTCCTTCATGGCTCTAATAAAAGCAATGCAGTCCTTATCGGACTGCATTTTTTAGATTATAATCATGGTTTGTAACCTATTCTAAGGCACTCGTCATTGTCGTTGAGAATATACAGCTGCTGTCCAAAACTAGATTGCCCAACACGGCAAACTGTTCCATTATTTACATCGCTGCAACTGTTCTTCTGTTCACAATCCGTTCCTTCTGAGTTGTGGGGAAGATATCCATTCACTGTCGACGCACTTTTTTTTGAAGTGGCCTCCGTGGTAAATGCACTTGTCACTGCCAAAACAATCACAAGCGCCGGTAAAATTACTTTTTTCATAATATTAAAAATTTATATGGTTGCGGCTTACTCTTTTTCAGGTTTTCAGCCATTCCCTGATACCGGCCGGGTATACTACAATTCTTATTTTATTCAAAGCCGTAGGCATCGATAATCTTTTTATTGAGTTTTACTACTGATAAATAACGCCCAGAGATTGCATATACTCTGTCTGCTGCTACTTTAAAACTGGTCATTTCCATACCGTTTATATGATAGATATACATACTTGAAATATATCTGCCGTCATTAAGGTTATAAACATCTAAAATAGAGGCATCCTTTAGCATTTTTTCGTCTTCGAATTTCCCGATACGTTTTGATTTTATAAAAAGCAGGTTGCCAAATACGGCAGAAGCTTTATTGATAACGAGTGGGGGTTTTGACATCTGGCTTTCTCCTTGGGAAAGCTGTGCCACTTTTATTTCAGCTTTAGAAACAGTATCTATGGTTTTCCCTTTTTTTATCAGCTTCATCTTTTTGTCAGCGGTCAGGAACTCATTTCTGTAATAATAGATATAATTGACGACCTTTAGCTTGCTGTTGGAAATCAGCATACCATCTGTATCAAAAATCCCGTCTATCTGTTTATCAAGCAGGGCCGTATTCTGTGACAAGATCCCTCTTTTTTCCAGACTATAAACCGCCAGGGTATTCTGCTTTTTAGTTAGGCTGGTTAAACGCAGTGCAATAGTCAATGAATCAATCGGGTCCGCAAGAGTAAAAAATGGAACATTCCCTTTATGGATCCGCGCTTTCCAATCCTCTATCTTTCCTGTAAAAATGGATGGTACGGTACCGTCTGTTACGAAAAAATAGGGACCAATTACCTTGATATGAATGTCATGAAAGGGAAGATCAGGCTGGTTGAGTACAATTTTAATACGTTTTTTGGTTTTAAAGGCGGTATCTATTTTGGTCAGATAAAGTGGCGTTGTTAGATTTCCAAGATAGATAGTATCACTCTTCATACCTGCAAAATAAAAAGAGTTTAAACCCAAATCGTATCTATTATATTCTGTCTGTGCGTGCGAGTCAAATCTTCTGATAAAGGTGTTGCGGCTATGTATTATATCTTCTGATATTAAATACAAAATGACCACAGCCAATATGCTGATAATTCCGGCGAAGATTATAATGAAATAAAAACGCAGGGAATTGATCCTTGCCATCCAATAATTCTCTTTCGCGTCATTTAGCAGCAGTGCAATGACAGCCAGAATTACAAATGTAATATTGAAAATAAGGTGCTCTTTCCATCCCAAATCCTGCAGGATCCCTCCGCAGGAACACGGGACATAAGAACTAAAATTAAGTATAGTAACAATATAAGCTGTAAAGGTTACCATCAGAGAGAACGATGCAAAAAGCCCAGTCAAACGCCAGCGCGGCCAGCAAAGCATTACAACAATTAACAGTTCAATGACAGGAACACCAATTGCAACCCAGCCTGCAAAGGCACTAAACAAAGGCGACTGGCCGAGCTTAATACTGAAATCATGATAGTCTAAAATTTTGCTGACAGCCGCATAAGTGAAAAGAAATGCAAACAAATAAGTAATCAATACTCTTAGGGCCGTTTTTGTTGTTTTTGAGATTTTCATGATCAGCTTGTTTAATCTAAAATGTATTTTCACGCAATAACCTGGCAGCTAAATTCATATAAAGCTTTTTTGCACAGCTAAATTATTCTAATTCTATCCCAGAATTGTTGGAAAAAAAGATCCAAAATTTATAAAAATTGATCCAATTTGCTATTTCTAATCCCTCCTTGCAGAGTGCTCCATCGTAAAGACCGGCATCCTTTTAACTCGTATATCGTTTTTCTAATTAAGAAAAAGCGTATAAAAATTTTAATTAGTAAATCTGTCTATTATTTCTGAATTTGAGTGTTTAAGGCGTGTTCCAGTGTGAGAAAATATTGATTTAACATTTTTGTTACAAATTAGAACACTTTGTTTTTATTTAATGTTCCGATCTGTGCTAATTTTGTTTGGTACTAAATGAGAAGATTATGCAGAGATCAGTTGTACATATTGATATGAATACGTTTTTTGTCTCCTGTGAAAGGCTGACCAATTCTGCCCTGAACGGGATACCGCTTATTATCGGCGGCGGAGACAGAGGGGTTGTGGCCTCATGCTCTTATGAAGCGCGAAGATTTGGCGTGCGTTCAGCAATGCCTATACAAATGGCATTAAGACTATGCCCGCAGGCCAAAGTAATGAAAGGTGATATGGAATTATACTCTAAGCTGTCACACAATATTACTGAAATTATTCAGGAAAAAGCACCCGTGGTGGAGAAAGCCAGCATTGACGAATTTTACCTCGATATCACCGGAATGGACAAATTCTACGGCAGTTATAAATGGACTGATGAACTTGCGCAAACCATTATTAAAGAGACAGGACTGCCCCTCACCTTTGCTTTATCAATCAATAAAACGGTTTCCAAAATAGGCACCGGCGAGGGAAAACAAAAGCAGAATCTTCAGATTCCAGAGCATATGGTACAGCAGTTCTTAAATCCGCTGTCCATCCAGAAAATTCCCATGGTAGGCGACAAAACTTTTCAGCTTTTATCGCGGATAGGAATCCGCACTATTGAGACTCTTTCCAAAATGCCCTGTGATGTACTGCAGCAGATGATAGGAAAAAATGGAATTGAATTATGGAAAAAATCCAACGGTATTGACAACAATCCTGTTGAACCTTACACTGAGAGGAAATCCATATCCACAGAACACACTTTCTCCCAGGATACTATAGATATCGAAAAGCTGAAAAGAATTATAGTGGGAATGGTGGAAAAATTGGCTTTCCAGCTTCGTTCCGAACAGTGGCTCACCTCAACAGTTACCATTAAAATACGGTATGCCAATTTTGATACCGAGACCAAACAGTGCCGCATACAGTATACGTCTGCCGATCATATCCTGACCAAAAATGTGACCGAGCTCTTCGATAAATTATACCAGCGCCGAATGCGTCTTCGTCTTATTGGCGTTCGGTTCAGCGGGCTGGTACGGGGTACTTATCAGATCGACCTTTTTCAGGATACAGAAGAAATGCTCGCGCTATATCAGGCTATGGACAAAATGAAAAGCCGATACGGTTTTGATGCCGTAATGCGATGCGCCGGGGCTTCATTCAAGCCTAATACCAAAAATGAAATTTTAAAACGCAAAACCTAAATACAATGTATCTCAATTGTCATTCTTTCCATTCCCTGCGCTATGGCACCATACCGCTGGATGAACTGGTGCCGCAGGCTGTCTCCTGCGGTGTCAAAGCAATGGCGCTTACCGACATCAACACGGTCACGGGAATATATGATTTCATAAAAAGCTGTGAGCAGGCAGGTATAAAACCACTGATAGGCATGGAATTCCGCTCTGAATTTCAACTGCGTTTTATCGGGCTTGCCAAAAATGCTTCGGGGCTTGCTGAAATGAACCGTTTTCTGACACATCATAACTTTAAAAAAACTGCCCTTCCTCCCTTTGCCCCGGATTTTAAGGATGTTTTTATCATCTATCCACTGGAGAATACACCCGATATTTTAAAGGAAAATGAATTCATTGGAATCCGCCCAGAACAGCTGTCTGAATTAATTTTGTCAAACTGGAGAAAACGAAAGGAAAAAATGGTAGTACTCCAGCCTGTAACCTTTCGTACCAAAAGAGAATACAACCTTCACAGGATTCTCTGTGCTATTGATCGCAATGTAATACTTTCAAAACTGAGACCAGAGGACTGCTGTACTACAAATGATAAAATGATACCTCTTCAGACATTGGTTAGTCAGTATAAAGAATACCCCGAAATCATTTCCAACACAGAAAAAGTTATAGCCGGCTGTAATTTTATCTATGATTTTCAGACTCCAAAAAATAAAAAGTACTACACTTCAAACAGGAAAAGTGACATGGACCTTCTTACCTCACTGGCAAAACAGGGTCTTAACTGGAGGTATGGCAAAAAGAACATTCAGGCCCGGGAACGAATGGAAAAAGAACTAAAGGTTATTGACCAGCTGGAGTTCAGCGGCTATTTCCTGATCACTTGGGATATCATCCGTTTTAGCAACAGCCAGGGTTTTCTTCATATTGGCCGGGGAAGCGGTGCCAATAGTATTGTTGCCTACTGTCTTGGGATTACTGACATCTGTCCCTTGGAGCTGGATCTTTATTTTGAGCGATTTTTAAATGTTAACCGCAAAAGCCCTCCTGACTTTGATATCGACTGGAGCTGGAAAGAACGCGATGTTATACTTGAGTATATCTTCAACCGCTATACCTACGAACATGTTGCTTTTTGCGGGACCAACGTTGAATTCAAATACCGCTCCATATTCAGGGAAGTTGGAAAAGTTTTCGGTCTGCCTAAGGAAGAGCTCGACATGCTTGCCAAAAATCCGATGAAACAGCATGACTCTAATCATATTGTTAAGTTTGTACAGGATTACGGCATGATGCTCGAGAAATATCCCAATCAAAGAAGCATGCATTCCTGTGGAATAATAATCTCCGAGGAACCCATTACCAACTACACGCCACTGGAAATGCCTCCAAAGGGTTTTCCTATAGTGCTTTTTGACATGAATGTAGCCGAAGATATTGGGTTTGAGAAATTTGATATCTTAAGCCAGCGGGGTATCGGGCATATTGACCAGAGTGTTAAGCTCATTGAGAAAAACCGTGGAATACGCGTAAATATCCGGGACACCTCCATTTCAAAAAATGAAGCAACGGCAAATTCCTATCTGGCAGAGGGCAGAACCATAGGCTGCTTTTACATTGAGAGCCCTGCTATGCGAGGACTCCTTAGACGCCTGAAATGTGACAATTATAAAACACTAGTTGCCGCTTCCTCCATTATCCGCCCGGGAGTGGCACAATCTGGTATGATGAAAGAATATATTTTCAGGCACAACCACCCTTCAAAGTTTGAATATTTCCATCCCGTATTCAAAGAACAGCTCGGAGAAACTTACGGTATCATGGTTTATCAGGAAGATGTAATTAAAATAGCACTGCACTATGGCGGGCTTCCTGCTGCCGACGGTGATATTCTGCGCCGTGCGATGTCGGGAAAAGGACGTTCTAAATCCGCGCTCCAAAAAGTAAAGGACAATTTCTTTGCCAGCTGTGCTGAACAAGGCCATCCCATAGCGCTCAGCGAGGAAATTTACCGCCAGATCGAATCCTTTGCCGGATACTCGTTCTGTAAAGCACACTCGGCATCCTATGCAGTGGAAAGCTACCAGAGTCTTTATCTGAAAGTGCATTTTCCCATAGAATTCATGGTTGCCGTAATAAATAATGAAGGTGGGTTTTACCGGCTTGAAATCTACGTTCATGAAGCAAGGATGGCTGGTGCAGCTATTCATGGGCCATGTGTAAACAAAAGCCTTTTTGAAACTACGCTTTATGGTACTGATGTCTATCTTGGTTTTATGCACCTAAAGAGTCTGGACTCTAAAATGGCACAATTTATTGAATCAGATCGTGACAGAAATGGGGAATTCCGGTCATTGGAAGACTTCATCAATCGTGTCCCGATGGGAATAGAAAGTGTAAAGATCTTAATTTTTATTGGGGCTTTCCGCTTTACGGGCAAAACCAAGAATCAGCTATTGGTAATTGCAAGTTTGCTTTTAAACAATTTCAAGCCCGAAAACAGAGGCCTCATGCTGCTGCAGGAACCTGTTAAAGAATATGAGCTTCCAACATTGGAAAGATCTATTTATGAAGATGCTTTTGACGAAATTGAACTGCTCAGCTTTCCCATATCCTGTACAGTCTTTGATTTATTGCAGACTGCGCACCGTGGCGATATAAAAGTCAGAGATCTTCCCTACTGCCATAAAAAACAGGTCCGGATGCTGGCTTATCTTATTTCTACAAAGCAGGTTCCTACTAAAAAAGGGAATATGTATTTTGGAACATGGATAGACAATGAAGGTGCTTATTTTGATACGGCGCATTTTCCGGACAGTCTGACGCATTTTCCTTTTCAGGGAGGAGGTTGTTACCTGCTTCTGGGTACTGTTGAAATTGATTATCACTTTCCTACAATTACCATTCATAAAATGGCTAAGATGCCTTTTATAGCTGATCCACGTTATATGGATGCGAAAGACCAGTTTAAAACCCAGCAGCTGATCCGCGAAGATGTCAGTACGACCCATCGTCAGCCTTATCCTCAGGAGCATGAGATTAATCTGCCAAGACACCGTATGAAATTTTGACTTTTTATTTATGTAAAGTCCTAATTATGAACTAATTTTGATAGAGAGCGAAAAAGGTGCAGAGGAAAATAATCGTAAGAATCAGCAGCCTGTTGCTGTTTCTCCGGCGCAGATTATTTTTCCTTAGCTGTTTTTCCCTCAGGAGGTTTTCAATATGCCTTACGTCAAAATGGTATCGGCCCATTTATACAATTTTTGATACCAAATTTATGAAAGGACATTTCTGTAAACTGCCTTTAAAAGATTTAATACTATTAAGATAAGTCGTGTTTTTACCTTTTAAAATCAGAATATTATGTGTTACTATACCCAGCAGTCAGCAGCAATTGAAAATGTAAAACGACGTTTTACTGCAAATGTGGATAATGAAGAAAACTATCTTCAGGCTGATTTTATAAATGGATTTTCGTATCCAAATATCCCTATTATACTTGACAGCTCCCCTAATCTCATTACCACAGATTATACATGGGGACTCGTGCCCTCATGGGCAAAAGATGTTGAGTTTAGAAAAAACACTTTAAACGCCAGGATTGAAACAATTGATGAAAAGCCATCTTTTAAAAACATAACCCAAAACCGATGCCTGATAATAGCCAGCGCGTATTATGAATGGCACTGGAATGACGAAAAAGGCACCAGTAAAGATAAATATCAGATCAACTCACAGGATGACGAGATTTTTACTTTCGCCGGCTTATATTCCTCCTGGGAAAATCCACTGACAGGGGAAATCAAAAACACTTATACCATGGTCACTACAAAGGCCAACAAAATAATGAGTTATGTTCACAATCACAAATACAGAATGCCAATAATGCTGAGGTCTCATGATGAATCAGCATGGCTGGACCAATCGGTAAAAATTACAGAATTTGCCTATCCTTATGAGGGAAATTTAATAGCCTTACAAACAAAATAAAAATTCTATGGATAATATTGGTAAAACAACAGCAGACTTTGTTCGTTTTTTTCTGGACGAATTATATTCTAAGACTCATTTCAGATACGAACATAATCCTGAGGTAATGGGCTTTTTTGAAGAGGATGATCCTTATTCGGACCACATTACAGCTGCTCAGGAACATGTTAAAGAATATATTCTTATGGCTATAAAAGAAGGGGCTGAAAATTTAACTCCACAGCAAGAGGCTCAACTTTTTGAAATCAAAAAAGAAGAAGTTTTTGCAATCCTACTGCCTGAAATTGAGAAGTATATTGAAGAAAAAGTTACAGTAGAAGTCATATGGCCCGACGCTCTTAGATTAATCGATGACGGGAATGGCGGCTTAAGGTATTTTAATCCTGAAATTGATGATCCTGCACTTCTTGATCAGCGCAATGATGCAATCGATATTGATCATCAAAAAGAATGATTATAAATATATCATTATATCCTTTTGGTCCGACTGAAGTTTAATTTTATCTGATTTTTTTATGGCATCAAATAAAATCTGATCTACTTCTGTTTCACTAAGAGCATCATAATCTATACTTTGCTCGGTGCTAAAATAAAACTCAAAATACGAAATCTGCTCACTGACAAGTTTCATATCTTCTTCCACGTAATCTTCACAATTGTCAATCTCCGGTCCAAAGTATTCCACCATTGCAACACCCCTGTTAATCAGTGACGTTACAAAGTCAATAGAAACCTCATTAGGAAAAGGTTTTCTGGCTGTAGATACTGTAAGAGTGTGATTGTACATCTTGCTTTTTTTTATAAAGTTACAAAATACAACTAAAAACAAAAAACAAAATACTGATATTCAATACTATAACAAACCAAATAATAATTTCGCCAATATGATATCCTTTTAAAGCCTAAATCTATATAGTCCAGAATCGCAGACTTGTAATTTCTAACTCCAGATTATTAAGGATTCATATTTATAAAAAGATGAAAAACCTCAATTTCTTTTGTCTCCCTGTTATGTACAACTTTTGCTACTCTTAAATTTGCCCTTATAGGAGAAGTTTCTATTTCACCTGTAAATCCAATGCTTTGATAGTTTTCAAAATCAATTTTTGAAATGTAATCTAAATATCTTTCCCATGTTTCAGGAAAACTTTTAGTTTCACAATATACAATTATAAATAAGGGACTTATACCAATTGGTTCGTTTCTGAATATTTTTTTAAGATGCAAGGAGATGTCGGAATCTCTTCCATTATCCTTTGGAACAGATTTTAGCCTGAAACATTCTATTGCAGAAATGTGCTGGTCTTTTTCGTTAAGAATGATTAAATCCCGAGAAGATATACCCGCGCGATTCGCTTTACTATCTGAGTCAGTCATCCCGCCCATTGACTGGTCCTTCACACTCCATGATTTATGCCTGAGGGAAAGACTCAAAAAATCCCGAATTATTATATTATACTTATTTTCATCACAACTTTTTTTGTGAAGAAATACATTATCTAAAAATGTCGCAGATGCCTCAACTACACTATTAAATAGAAAAATTTGCTCCTTTTGATTTAAAATAAATCTATTATCTTTTAACCATTCTTTTATAATTAGCTGATACATTAAATAATTACTTCCTGCCAAACCAGCCAGACCTGTCATTACTCTAAATTCTATATGATTTAAAAAATCTATAGGCTCGCCTTTAAATTTCTTTAGGTGATAATCCAGAAATAGTTTTATATCCTCACGTGGTTTAATTTGAATCATATCCCATTTAAATTCCACATGAAATTGAGATAACAAATGTTTTAAATTGCCAAATCCTTCAATTATGTGGTGCCTATTTTGCAGGGAGAGATATTCATTCCAGTAATCATCAAGATTCTTAAGATCGTATTTACGTTTGGGTATCCTTGCATCTCTTTGTACAGAATAATAACCCGGAATATTATCATTATCTACAAAATCTTCATCCAGTTTTTCTAATCTGTCTAAAATCGAGTGATGAGGTTTAGTTCGCTCTAATGGTTCAATTGCAATTATTAAATTTAAGTAACGTTCCGCTTCTTTTAAAATACCTGCCAGGAAACCCGCCCTTTCAAAATTAATTTCACTAGCTTCCATTCCAAAGCAAGCTTCGAATTCAATAAAAATTGTATCCGTTTCTGATTCTGAATCTTGTTTTATTTTATGCAACCAATTTATCAATTCGTCTTTACTGAAAATTACTTTTCTGGCATCATCAAGCATTTTTCGTAATTCTGATTTTCCTGCTGGAACCGTAGCAATTGCACGATCTAAAAATTCTCTATTGTTGAGTATATGTTTAGTAAACAAAGAATTATTTATACTAATTGAATTTTGAGATTCTTCTTTTAATAGTGAGAGTTCAGCCGAACTTCTCAGAAACACTTTCTCCATTTATTTATTATATGTTATATTGCTTTTAGCACTCGAAACATTGAGATTGCCCATGCCTGTACAAGTACTATCCTTATTTATTTAAAGAAATTGTATCTGAAAGGTCTTCCTGAGTTATAAATGCCTCTATATATTGCTGTACCTCACGGCGGTGTTCTGCTGCAGTTTCAAATCTATTGATATGAAACTCATCATCCTGGTCCAAAATATGGATGATCTGGGTGTATCCCTTTGCAATCAAACTGCCCTTTAATTTAATTATAGTTTGCTGCTGGCGCGGATCCAAATCTTTTTTCACCCTTAGTTGTATTGCTTTTTCCATTGTAAAAGATCTGCTGGTTATAACAAATTGAATTTGTAATCAAATATAATTATTTTAATGTCATTCCGCTGCTCTGGACATGTTAAATACGGCGGTAAATTCACCTAAAAACCTGGATTTAGATGCAAATTTGAGAGGAGTATTCACTTTTAAATTGTGATAATTTCTTGTATTTATCCATACCGGATTCCATAAAATTAAAAAGAGCTGTCCTTACGAACAGCCCTTTTAGGATTTCCATTATTATCTACAAGTCTTTTCTTTTTTTACTTACTAATTCAAAAAAATTTAAAACCATGAAAAATCCGGATTTCATAATAACTTAATTAAGGCTTTCCCCTTCCACCGAAGCGATTTGCAACAGAACATCATTGTAATGGTATTTTGTTTCAGCATCTTTAATTTTTGGCAAAGCCAGTTTTATTCTGTTTTTTAAAGACATTAATTGTTCTCTGATAACCCCGCTTAGTGGAATATTATTCACTGCCGGGGTAGTCACGGCTATTAATAATGAGGAAATATATTGTTGCTGCAAAGCGATATGATAGCTGCTCACAGCAGTTCCGGCTGAAAGTTCCGGCCATATCCCATAATCCAAATCTTTAAAAAGATCCTGTGGCGTATAAGTTTTATCCCCATACAGTAAGGCCGCACTTTCAAGATTCATCATTTTTTGCATGTCTAACACATCACGCAGTATGTTACCGGCAATATTTTGCGTTAATTTTCCCTTTGTAGGCATCCAGACCTGATCAAGTACCGTATCAGGCTGCAGCCAGATTGGTTCCTCACGGAAAACCTGCTTATTTAAATAAGCCATTGCTTCCCTCTGCTTACTTTTAGGAACAACAGTAAAGACCTTTGTAGTATCGCCAACTGCTGTATAAGTTGAATATCCTTTACCTATTGTATTGACCACATGCGAATGGTAAAGAGAAAGTTGAGAAAGTAATGCGGAATAGCTTCTTTTTAAACCATTGCCTGATCTTTCACCAAACTGGTCTGTAGGCATTTTGGACCATTCAGGCAGATTTGGAAGTATCCTTTTAAGGTTTTTAATCCCGTAAGAATTAGCCACCATGACATTATCACTTAAATCTTCATTCTGGCGACGGGGATCCGTTATACCAAAAATCTCCTGTGAACCAAAGTATAATCTTGGGTTAACCTTTAAGGTATCTGTTATCTTATTAAAAAGCATTTTTGTTTCTTCCCTTTTATCTTTAATATCTGGATAAGCACGATAACCCCACTCAATAGCCCATTTATCATAATCCCCTATTCTGGGGAAAATTCCTTTTTGAGAGATATTATCCTCAGGTTGAGCCACATAATTAAATCGGGCGTAATCCATTATTGAAGGGGTATGTCCATTTTCTTCAACCCATTTTTTATCACGAAGTTTTTCCACCGGAACTGTTGAAGAAGAACCGAAATTATGGGCGAGCCCTAAAGTATGGCCGATTTCGTGAGAGGACACAAAACGGATTAGCTGTCCCATAAGTTCATCACTGAATTCCTGCCGCTGTGCATTTTTGTCAAGGGTACCCGCCTGCAAAAGATACCAATCATGCAAAAGGGTCATTACATTGTGATACCAGCTCACATGCGAAGCAATAATCTCACCGCTTCGAACATCCATAACAGAAGGTCCCATTGCATTTGCATCCAGCGAAGGTTTATAGACAATGACACTGTAACGCGCATCATTCATATTCCAGTTGGTATCATCTTGCGGAACTTCGATTGCCTTGATAGCATTTTTAAAACCCGCTTTTTCAAAGGCAACCTGCCAGTCATTAACACCTGCAATGAGGTAAGGTACCCATCTTTTAGGTGTCGCCGGATCAATATAAAAAATGATAGGTTTTATTGGCTCGACAAGCTCTCCTCGATTATATTTTTCTATATCCTCTGGTTTTGGCTCTAATCTCCAGCGCGAAATTTTAAGCGCCATCGAAGCAAATTTCGGGTTTTTATCATAGTCGAAATTAAAGGGAGTGAAATATCCCACCCTCGGATCATTATAACGTTCTCTCATTGCCTTTTTAGGCAAAAGCAAAAATGACGTATTTAAAACAACAGTCATAGTACTGTCTTTTGACCCTATCCCATATGTCTTGTATCCCTGAATTTCTGTATTGATGGGAAAAGACTGGATTTTATCCACATAGGATTTATCAGACTGAAAACCTTTCTCGTTAAATGTAGCCCCTGAGATAATGCGACTGTTGCCCGATAGAAAATCTGTTACATCAATAAGGGTCGAGTTTTTTTTAGCCCCGTAAGCCTTAGCGTCGAAAGACATTAAAATACCGGGAGTATTGTTGAGATCCAATTCTCTTTTTAGTCCATTTTCAGTAGAATCCAATGAGCGGTCATTGGTAATATAAGAAGTCATAAAGATCTTTTTACCATTTCCTTTACGAAACATTATGGTGTTTTCTCCCATTTCCTCACCAGCATAACCTTCTTTTGATTTGTCTACGGCTGCCGAAGATTGTACAATCCGATTCAATACCAATATAGGTCGGTCTAAAATCGAATCTTTGATTTCAAAATAATAACGGTCCTTTACGGTGTACACATTTATCATCCCCATGGCGCTTTTTGCCTCAGAGGTAATGAGCTGCTCAAAAGGCACCGGATCAACTGCTAGATTTGGTAAATTTGGCAAAGATGATGGTGGTGAAATTACCTGCGCTGATAAGTAAAAAGGCAGTAGAATTAAAAGCGCGTATAAAATATTTTTGCGTAACATAATAATTTTTTTCAAGATTAACTTAATATTCAACAGTCTCTTTTTCCCAGTAATTTATCCCTTGCTGAAGACCTTTCTTTGCCTCCGGATTATTAGGTAAAACCGGTGCCGGAATTACTCTTTTCGGATTTGTAAGTTTGTTGATCTCTGCTATTATATCCAAATAATGATTCTTTGAATTTTTGTCTGTGGTAATCTTTAAAGTATTAACAACTCTCTGCTTCAAATCAATAAGATGTCCCCTGCTGATTGCTATAGTTGTTGTACTGTTGATATCGCGAGGAGTGTCAATAATTACATTGATAGCACTTAGATACATCTTTTGTAAAACCATATGGTAACTGCTTACTTTTTGCGAAGTATTTAATTCAGACCATACTCCCTTGTCAAGATCATTTAAATAGGAAACTAACGAATAGGTGTTTTCTGCTCCAAAACGCTCTTCAAGAATGTTTATTTTCTTAAGCTTTTTAAAATCAAGCATTACCTGTACAAGTAGATTTGCTCCGATGCTGTACATATCATTATTATAAGGAATATCAATCGTTAAACTGGTGATACTTTCAGGAATAAGCCACTGAGGTCCCTGTTTGTCAAATATTTCCGCATTTAAAAAAGACATGGCTACTTTCTGTTGGTTTAAAGACACGGAGCTAAACACCTTCTGAGTTGATCCTGAATCATGAGGATTATAATAGTAAGTACCAAAAATATTCGATACATTTTCCAGGTAAGTACGGTATTGAGATACAAGAAAACCATAACTATATCCAAGCTGTCCTCCTGTAGGAGCATATAATTCGTCTTTCTTCAGAGTCCATTTGGGAAGGTTAGGCAATATTAATTTTAGGTTTTTAATCCCCAGTTTACTGGCTTCAATGGTATTATCCCCTAAACTGTTGGGCTGATTCCTTGGATCTGTAACAGGATCAATATCTTTAGGCTGCACCCCGTAATACAATTGAGGATTTACCTTAAGGCTGTCGGTGAGTATTTGACGCAGATAAGTACGTTCTTCTATTAAGTTTTTCAGATTAGGATGAATTTTATAGCCCCAGAAAATAGCCCATTTATCATAATCACCAATGCGTCCTAAGATTCCATTTTCTGTAATATTATCCTCAGGCTGTGCCACATAATTGAACAAGGTATTTTGCATGATCGAAGGGCTGATTCCATGTTTGGAGGTCCACTCTTTGTCTCTAAGTTTTGCTACCGCAATGGTGGATGCAGCGCCTGCATTTTTTAAAAGTCCCAATGTATTCCCCACATGAGAAGTAAGTTCTACACGAAGTAATTCCCCCATCAATTCATCACTATATTCACTATTCTGTGCTCTTTTATCAATAGTTCCGGCCTGTACCAAATAAGTACGATATAAGGCAAATAATACATTGTGGTTGATTTGAATATTTGCCTGCAGTATCTCACCGCTTCTTGGATCAAGGGTCACATTATGTGATATGTCATCTCCCATATTCGGAGCATAATTAATAGTGCTGAAACCTCCGTTTTTCGCATTCCATATACTATCACTAATAGCCGCTTCTTTAGCATAGATTGCATTTTTAAAACCTGCTTTTTCAAAAGCTGGCTGCCAGTCACTTACTGCTCTTTTTATATAAGGCACCCATTTTTTTGGTGTTGTAGGATTTATGTAAAAAACAATCGGTTTTTGAGGCTCTACCAATTCACCCTTAGCATAACGCTCCAAATCTTCAGGCTTAGGTTCTAAACGCCATCTGTTTATAATTTCAACTTTTTTAATTCTCTGGGGATCCTGGTCCAAATCTGTTCTCAAAAGGGTGCTGTATCCGATCCTTTCATCCGAATAACGAATGCGCATTGTTTCTTTGGGAAGTAATAAAAAAGAGGTGTTAATTTCAGTGGTCAGATAGGATTTACGATTATCCTCGTAAGTCTTTACTGTGAATACCTCAATACTTGTTGGCAGGGCTTCTACACTGCTGATATAAGAGCGGTCTGCCTGAAACGCAGTTGCCTGAAATATATCTTTCAATTTACCGGTAAAAATTCCTAAATCGCTATTGATATAGTCCGTCACATCAACAACAACTGAGTTTTTTCCGTAGGCTTTAATATCAAATGCCGTCATAACAGGCTGCAGGTCATTTAATTTTAAGGTTCTGTATAGTCCGTTATCAGAACTATCCGTTGCAACCTCATCGTACACAAAACGCTTTACAAATAGTTTATCATGCGGAGCCTTTGTAAAACGAATCTGCGTGCTTTCTAAAAGCTTTCCGGCAAATCCTTCAGGTACCTTCTGAAATACAGCCGGTCCTTTACCAATTCGGCTGGTTACCTGGAAATCACGATCTAAGACTTCATTTGGAATCTCAAAATAAAAACGATCTTTTACTTTGGCAACAGTAAACACGCCTTTAAAGACTTTGGCATCCGAAGTAATAACCTTATCGTAAGGCTGTGGTTTATTGAGGTCCGGTATTGAGTCGGTTTTAATAGCATTTTTACCTGCTTTTTCTTTTTTAGAACTTTTTTTATCAGCCTGTGAAAAAGTGCTGTTGATCCCTACAATACATAGTAAGGTTACCAGAAAGATCCGGCTAATTTTGAAATTTTTCATAATAATTTGTTTGTAGCAAATGGATTTTAATCAAACTTAGAATCAATCCAATCCTGTATTCTTAAGTTTATTAAAGCTGCTTGTAAAAGATATTTTTAAGCTGTTATTGCTGCTGCTTAGTAGATTCTGTTAGTATATAAGTGATGCTTCTCAAAAAAGGCAATATTCAGACCATAGAGATACTCCAGCACATTCTTGAGCTGCTTTTCTACCTATTTTTAAAATTTTTCTGTAGACCGTTGAATAGAATCCCTAAAGATTCTATTCAATTAGTCATAATTTCTATTTAACCTTTAAATAGAGTCTGAATAATAAAACTCAAAATTGAATTTTATTAGTAGCCGTCATTCTGTGTTAATTGTGGTGCTCTTTTAATCTGATCCAAAGGAATTGGATATAGTGCATCGGTAGATTGCCACGAGGTTGGTTTAAGGGCCCCTATAACAGCATCAACACGTTTTGTTCTTTTTAAATCAAACCATCTGTTGCCATATTCGAGAAACAATTCAATTCGCTTTTCCTGTATTATGGCATCCAGAACACCTGATTGTGAAGCAGATTCATTATCAGCGAGTCCTGCTCTATTACGAATGGCATTCAAATCATTTCTCGCATTTGCCATATTATTCTGCATTGCCCAAGCTTCTGCTCTTATAAGATATATTTCAGATAATCTCAGGACTATCGAATATTCCAAAGCTGAACCTGTTCCATCAATGCTTTTATATTTACTGCTGTAATAATAGTCTGTGCCATCAAAATTAAAAGTACCTGTCCATGCTGCTTTTCTGAGATCACCAGCTTCAAAAGCGTTGGCCAAAGAGGAAGTCAAAACATATACCGGTCCGGAACTATTGTATAAAGAACCATACAGATAATAATAGTCCTCATAACTGAGAAAGTGTCCAGTCTCTGTCTCTGTATTTAAGCCGAAAATATTTTCTCTGCTGTCTTTCAAAAAAACATTGTTTAATTGCTCTTTTGGCAGTAATTCATATAAGCCGGAATTGCTGATAACTGCTGTTGCTTTTTTTTCTGCATTTACATAGTCTCCAGTATACAAATACACTTTTGCCAGTAAAGCGCTCGCTGCACTTTTATTTGGTCTGTCCCTTTTTCCACCATAACTGCTGTAATCACTCGGAAGGTTCGTTTCGGCATCCGTTAAATCAGAAACAATCTGTGCGTAAACTTCCGCGGTGGAAGCTCTTGGCAAAGCCATATTAACTTTTGCATCTGAAGTTACAGCCAGAGGCACAGGACCAAACATATTGACCAGATAAAAATAATTCAGCGCTCTGGTAAATTTTGCCTCAGCGATAATACTTGATTTTCCTGCAGGGCTCATCCCAGTTGATTTTGTACTGTTATCAATAATACTATTGGTCTGGTAGATTATTTTATAAATACGCTCCCAGTAGTTTGCAGCGCCAAAATCTGTAGAAGTCAAATCGTTGGTCCCGAAATTAAGATACATAAAATCATTGGCATTTACCGGATCGGTCTCATCAGCAGAAAGGCTCGCTCCAAAACCAACATTCAGAATATTAGCATCGGTAATCATACTGCTATACATTCCTACTAAGGCTGAATTTGCATTTGCATCAGTTTTAAATACATCAGTATCGAGTACTTCTGTTTTTGGAGGATCAATCTCCACCAAATCATTGCAGCTTACAGACAGCAAAGCGGCCATGAGTTGCAATGAGAAAAGACATATGTTCTTATATGAAATGAAATTATAATTTCTCATACTAGTGTTATTTTATTGATTAAAATGAAAATTGCAGTCCTGCAACAAGAGCTATCAGCGGTGGAACTGCTGTCACGCCAGTTTCCGGATCCACACCTGAATACGTTTTTCCGGAAAGACTTATTAAAAATAAATTTTGACCTTGTGCATAAGCACGAATCCCGGACATTTTCATGCGTTTTGCTAACTCTTCAGGGAAATTATAAGACAGTGCCACATTGGTTAATCTGGCATAAGAATTACTTTGCAGCAAGGCATCCGAACTCCTAAGGAGGTTATAATCGGTTGAAAATGCATTAGTGGTATACAATTTCTCAAGTCCCAGGTCTCTCATAGCTTCTATAACAGCTTTTGGAGTATTTGCAAGATTTCCCGGAGGTGTATTAAGCTCCGATAGAATCCCTAAACTCTTGGCTCCAACAGTAAATGTAAAAGAGAAGTCCAGTTGAAAATTCTCATACTTAAGAGTATTGGCAAGTCCGCCATAGAAATCAGGAGTTGATTTTCCTTTATAAATTTGATCTCCAACACCCGTATCCGTTTTTATGGCAGGAGTAATAATTCCGTCTTTATTTACATCTTCAAATGTAGGTCTGCCGTTTGCATCATTTCCTGTGTAATGCAAAAGATTCAAAGCGCTCGTTGGTCTTCCCACCACGTAATTATACGCATAAGGGGAGGAATCCAGCCCGGGAAATGATACCAGTATATTTTTGACAAAACTAATGTTGGCAGAAGTAGACCATTTGAATTTATTGGTCTCTATATTAGTACTGCTTACTACTATTTCCACTCCGGAATTTTCAACTGTGGCATTAAGGTTGGCAACATAAGTGTTGAAACCCGTCTGCGACGGCAAAGGAAAATCTAACAACTGATTGCCCGTCCTGTTGTTGTAATAAGCAAAGTTTACAAGCAAACGATCTTTGAAAAAACCAAAATCTGCAGCTATTTCTAACTTTTTTGACAATTCCCATTGGTAATCAGGATTTGCTAATCTTGCCGGAATTACACCTTTAATTCCAGAGTAATAAATACTCGATGAGTTATTCACATAGGTAGAAAGGAAAGAGTAATTCTCTACATTGTCACTCCCCACAACCCCATAACTACTTCTAAGTTTACCAAAACTAAACCACTGAGGTCTGTCAGCCAGGAACTCTTCATTGGTATAGATCCATGCTGCACCCACTGATCCAAAATTGCTGTATAAATTATTGGATCCGAACTTAGACGAGCCATCACGTCTGAAATTTCCATTAATAACATAACGCTCTTTATACATATAATTTACACTTGCAAAAACAGAAGCGTACTTATAGGAATTATTTCCATTACGAATAGTATAATTTGTAGCCATAGAAAGATTCGACAAATATAAATCTGAAGGAAATCCCGAGGCGATAACATAAAATGGCTGTTCATTTGTTGTCTGCTGATAAGTAGCTCCAACTAATGCACTAACTGAAGTTTTGCCCAGTGTTTTGCTATAATTAATTTGCGGCTCAACAACAATATTTTGATTAACAGATTCTGAAAAAGTAGCGCTTGGTGAAAAATAAGGGTTACTTGGATTTCCAGCTGTACTTGGACTTTGAGAGCTCTGAGTAGATTGGGACCTGTTAAATCCTCCATTGACCGATACATTTAAATTTGAATTAATATTATATCTCAAATTCAGACTGCTATTACTTGAATTAATTTTATTCTCGTATGAATTATTAAGATTAGACAACGGATTTGCAATATTAGGTATGCCTTTTGACCACCAATACAAAGATCCATCGGGATTATATAATGGAAAATTGGGCGGTAATGAATATACATTCCTATAATAATTAGCACCCGCTAAATTACTGTCACTAACACCGGTCATTAAAGAGATCGTGGCAACAAACTTCTCATCTGGACTTGTATAACTGGAGCTAAAATGATATCCATAGTTCTTTGAGGAGCGGTTGTCATCAAAGACAGAACCTGTTCGACCGTAATTTCCAGATAACATAAAGGTGAATCCATTGTTTCCTCCCGATACTGAAAGATTGGTAGAATAGGTCTTAGCCGGATCTCCAATTAATAGTTTTTTGAAATCTTGTCCTTCGGTCTGGCTCCACAGGGTTAAATCAGGAGCGTTACTTGTATTGGGCGTTTTATTGTCATTGGCAAATGCCTGTCTTCGCAGCGCTAGGTAATCACTTAAATTAAGCGCTTCCATTTTGGTATTTACAATAGAGATTCCGCTATTGAAATCTAGCGAAATAGTTGGTTTTCCAACTTTACCTTTCTTAGTTGTAATTAAAACAACACCATTAGCTCCTCTTGAACCATAAATTGCAGTGGCATTAGCATCTTTCAATATCTCAATACTTTCAATGTCCTTTGGATTGATTGCCGATAATGGACTTCCATTTCCATTTGGACCCGACAGATAAGAATAATTTCCATTGGCATCTTTACTGGAAGATTGCTGGTTGATAGCAGCACCCGGATAAGCAATCCCGTCTACAATATACAAAGGTACATTCTTGAGCGTATTGGTATTAACACCACCTGCATCCATAGAATTTTGTCCTCGAATCTCCACATTGATGTCAGCTCCATGTAATCCGCTGGTCTGATTAATTACCAAACCTGCCACTCTTCCCTGTAGTGCCTGCATCACATTCCCCACAGGCTGCTTTTCAATATCTTTACTGGTAATTTTTACAGAAGATCCTGTAGCGTAACGATTACTGGTGGTAATCCCATAAGCCAGTACTTTAACCTCATCCAGTGCGCTTACTTTTTCCTCTAATCGTGTAATGGGAAGATCCGACCTGCCAGCCACAGCAATCTCCTTATCGGTAAACCCCATAAATGAAATCACAATTTTAGCTGTTGCGGGCACATCATTTAGAACAAAAAAACCATTTTCGTCTGTCACAACTCCCGTATAAGTATCTTTAATTGCGGCTGTTGCACCCTGGAATGCAGAACCATCCGGCCTTAAAACCTGCCCGGTCAAAGTTGGGATCACTTTAGAATTAGTTTCGATTCTGGTATTTTTATCGGGCGCTTTTGTGATAACCACGGTCTTATTCACTATCTTATAGTCAAGTCCCTGTCCTCCCATAACGGCCTCTAAGGCCTGCTCGATTGTAGCATTTTTCAGCTGCACTGTAACATAGTATTTATTTAAATCGACATCGCCGGCGACAAAAACATAGCCGGACTGGTTTTTTATCGATTTTAGTACTGCAGGTAAGGGTTTGCTTTTGAAATTCAGATTAATTGTGCCAGAATTTTGCGCATTCAAATTTTGAAAAGATAAAAACAGAAATAGTATTAAAACTATCTTTTCTAAAAGCCCTGAAAAAGGGTTCCTTACTATTTTACCGCCCAAAATAGGCCGATAAATTATAGGTTGATAAATAAATTTCATTAATTTTGGTTTTGATTACTTACGGTTAATAATTTTTCCTCTTGCAGGAAATTAATTAATCCTATTTGAAAACCGTGATAGTGCTTCCAACACTATTGCGGTTCTTTTTTATAAATAGTTTTAATCTCTAATTAAAAGTTCTCTATTTCATATGTTTATTCTTTTTTTGGGTTAATAAATTACATCTACTATTTTTTTATGATTAGTTTATTTCCTTCAAGCTTATAATTTACTCCCAAATTTTTTAAAACCGCTAGTACTTGTACTCCATCCATATTTCTGTAAATTTCTCCATTAATTGTTTTCGAAGGAATACCTCCCTGATATTCAATTTCCAGATTATACCAGCGCGCAATTTGCTTGAGCACTACATCTAATTGCTGATCACTAAAATGAAACAGGCCGTTTTTCCAAGCAAGGGCCGAATCAAAATCAGCTTCTCTTACAGTAATATTGTTATTTCCATCAACGGTAACAGCTTGCTCTCCAGGCTTTATAATGACCTCACTTTGTTTCTTTTTAACTTTTACACTTCCCTCTACAAGTGTTACCGCAGCAGACTTTTCATCTTTGTAAGCGCTAACATTAAAAGCAGTTCCTATATCTTCAATTATCTGCTCTTTGACTTTGATTCTAAAAGGAATCTTACTGTTATGAACCACTTCAAAATAAGCTTCCCCCGATAGTTTAACCAAACGCTCAGAACCTTGAAACACAACGGGGTATTCCAATGTTGAACCGGCATTCATGTAAACTTTAGTCCCATCTGATAAAACCAGTGAAAACTGGCGTCCATAAGGTGTTGTTAAGGTATTATACGCTATTTGTTTATTGGCCTTATTTTTCGAATCTTCATACCTCAGGACACTATCATTATAACTGCTGATTCCCGTTGCCTCTCCAAGACTGATCTTGTTTGCCGCAGAATTGTTTAATTGCACTTTTTCACCGCTGGCCAATGTAAGAACTGCACCATTTGTGCCTCCTGGTAAATTTGTAGTAACAACTATTGGGTTACTTTTAGAATCAGTTTGCTTTGATGTACCAAGAAAAAAAGTGATGGATCCAACTAGAAGAATTACCGATGCGGCCGCAACATATTTATAGACAGGACGAATACTACGCACTTTCTCAGGTGAAATCGCCGCATTAATTTCAGCAAACATTTCTTGCTTGATAACTTGCTCCTCATCAAAAGAATCAGCAACCCATTGCTGAGAATTAGTTTGCTGATTTTGGTACCAGGAATCCAGCAACTCCCTCTCTTGAGGAGTGGCGGTACCGCTAAGATACTTGTGAATTAAATCTTCTATATTTTCAGGACTCATAATAATACTCTAGACTGTACAAGCTGATCCTGTACATGTTTCTATAGTTAAGTCCCTTGGAAAGACAAATTACCCTTGCCCGGGTAAAAAAAAAGTTATTTTTTATTTAAATAATCATTACCATAAGTTTAAAAAGAACTGATAATGTGAACAATAAGTTGTTTTTAATATCTAAATTTATTTCGAATAATTTTAAGGCCTTTGGTTAAATGTCCTTCAACGGTTTTCTCAGAAATATTCATAGTCTTGGCAATATCTGCATTTTTCATATCTTCAAGTCGGCTGTACTGCACCACTAATTTACATTTTTCGGGAAGATGCTCCAGGAGATTTGAAAAATAATCGTTAGAAAACATCGATTCAATCTGCTCATCAAGAATGGCTTCTTGTTTAACTTCCAGTTTTTCTTCTCGAATAATTCGTCTTCTTCGCTCTTTTTCAAAATAAGAGAATACCGAAAACTTTAGAGCCGTAGCCAGGTAAGAATCAAAATTATTAATTTCAAGTGTTTTGCGACGGTTCCAAAAACTAATAAATAAATCCTGAACAATATCCTTAGCAGTTGATTTGTCTTTAGTTAAATTATAGGCGATGGCAAGAGATTTATTCCAGTAGCGATCATATAGCACAGTAAATGAACCATGATCATCATGCAAACAAATGTGTTTTAATAACACATCATCTGAAACCGTATTGGAATGATCTTTGTTCATTTTATTTTAAAATCTTAACGATAAAACTCCGTAGCTTTAAATCAATTAATAAATTGAGAACCACCGACAAAAAAACATCTTTGATTTAGTAAAAGAAATTTTAAACTGTTTTGATTACTCCTTTAGTCAGCTCCAAAGTTTTCTCTTTTGCACCAATGGTAATTCTATATTTTTCTTTTGATTATGGGACAGCAACACACTTTTTTAAATGCATTTATGCTATGAAAAAAGAGCAGAAATTCTATTTTCTGTGTGCTAATGTAATTAAATTTTTGATTGCACAAAAAAGTCAAAAATCGAGGTTTTTTATTTTCACAGGAAAAAACATATAAATTTAAAAACCCTATTTGTGGTATCCCTAGAAATTGCTTTTTTAAGAGGCTTTTTTTTAGAAGCATTATAAAAAAAACACAATATTAAAATATTTTCGGGAAAAGTTTAATTTATCAAATAATACTGACAAGGCTTCTTTGAGAAAAGATAACCCGCACTTAAAACAGTCATTTGAATTGTTAAATGAACAAAAACTGGAAATTTTAATAACTTTGCAATTCAATTCAACCCCATCCATGACATCGAACATCGAGAAATACGAATTCAAATCAGGTCTTCCTCAAGAGTTTGAAATTATTGGTATGGCAGAGCTCTATCGCGACTTTGTAGAGACATTGACAGCGCCCCACAGAACAAACTTTTACCATATCTTATGGTTTCAAAAAGGAACCCCAACCCATATTATTGATTTCAATCCCGTCCAAGTAAAGCCCAACTCAGTACTTTTTTTAAACAAAGATGCTGTTCAGAAGTTTGATAAAAATGGAGATTTTGACGGTAAGGTGCTTTTGTTTACCGATAGCTTCTTTTGCAAGACCCCGCTGGATTCAAAATCCCTGCAATCCAATCTTTTATTCAATAATTTACTATCTGTTTCACAAATTGAACTTCAGAGAATATCTACAGATTTTACACATCTTTTTGAATTACTGGAAACAGAATTCAAAAAAGAAAAAGACAACTATCAATCCGATATCCTGAGAAACTACCTCCGCAATTTACTCTTGCTTTCAGAAAGGGAAATCAATAAACAGAATTTAACGAAGATAAAAAAAGGCGCTGATTTTGACTGTGTAGTACTTTTTAAAGATTTTTTAGAAACAGGATTCAGAAAACAAAAACAAGTAAGCAGTTACGCCAAACAATTACTTGTCACTGAAAAAAGACTCAATCAGGCTACTACCAGAATTTTAGGCAAGACGCCCAAAGAAATAATTGATGACAGGGTAATGCTCGAAGCCAAGCGACTATTAGCCCATACCAATGAAAATGTCAAAGAAATCAGTTATGAACTGGGTTTTGAAGAGCCTACCAATTTTATCAAATATTTCCGCAAACACTCCAATAGCACTCCTGTCGAATTCAGGGAAAGCCATACTTCGGCCTAAAAGTATCATATAAAGGATTATTTCTACCGCTGCTGATTTTAACAATTGGCTGAGCTTTGCATTGTCAATTTAAAACAAACGCAATGTCAGATACCATTGAAATTATCGAAAAAAAATTCCATGCAAATTTTGGCGATTTTGCCTTCGAATTAAGCTTCGAAAGTGAAACACAGCTAACATGGAAAGCGCTCACTAATGAAGAATTCGGAGCTTTTGAAACAGTAGCAATTACCAAAACGGAAATCAGACCAAATATCTATATGATCTATTGGAAAGAAAAATCAGGTACTACAGTAACTCATGTGGAAGACTTTGAAAATGGTATTGTATATACCAACATAACAGATCCTAATAACAATTTTACTAACCTAAAAGGTACATTGAAACAATTATAAAAATGAAAAAAATAATCCTTAGCGCAGCTTTGATTTTAATAGCCGGACTAGCTGCAACGGCTCAAAACAAAACCAATTCAAAAAGTAAAAAAATGGAACTAACTAATAAACAAAAAGTAGTGGAATTGCTCAAAGCAATCGAAACAGGTGCTGCTGCTCCTGTTGGGTATATCAATCCAAACAAATACATTCAGCACAATCTTGGGGTTGCCGATGGCCTAGCAGGTTTTGGAGCTTTGCTGCAGGCACTGCCTCCCAAATCAGCAAAAGTAAATACAGTAAGAGCTTTTCAGGATGGCGATTATGTTTTTACCCATACCGATTATAATTTTTTTGGGCCAAAAATCGGATTTGACATTTTTCGCTTTGAAAATGGAAAAATTGTTGAACATTGGGATAATTTACAAGAAACGGCCAAAGCAAACCCGAGCGGCCATACCATGATCGATGGCTCCACTAAAATCAAGGACCTTGACAAAACCGCCGACAACAAAATATTGGTAAAAAACTTTGTAGATGATATCCTGGTGAACGGTAAAATGGAAAAGCTGGCCGGCTATTTTAATGGGGACAACTATATTCAGCACAATCCTAATATTCCTGACCAGCTTTCAGGGCTTGGTGCCACTCTTGAAGCGCTTGCAAAACAAGGTATATTTTTAAAGTACGATAAAATTCATCAGGTACTTGGAGAAGGAAACTTTGTTCTTGTGGTTAGTGAAGGTCATTTTGGCAAAGATTATAATGCTTTTTATGATTTGTTCCGAGTAGAAAATGGAAAAATTGCAGAACATTGGGATGTAATTGAACCAATCACTGCAAAAGAAAACTGGAAAAACAATAACGGAAAATTCTAATAGAATATATTTTTAGCAAAAAGCCGCTTTTATTTTTGAAGCGGCTTTTTGCTGTCTTATAAATTGGAAGTAATAAGTTATTAGTTTTTATAGAATTGATAACTTTGCAGATCAATTGCTCAACCAATATCAATCTATTATTATGCACGAACCGCTTTTGGAATACTTTGCAAATCATTCTGTAACACCCCTCACAGATGAAGATATAGATACCATCAAGAGAATTTTTATTCCAAAAATAATTCGCAAACGACAGTATTTTTTACAAGAAGGAGAAGTCTGTAAATATATGGCATTCATCACAAAAGGCGCCATGAGACAATACACTGTTGATAAAAAAGGCGTCGAACATATCGTTAATCTTTCCATCGAAAACTGGTGGGCTGGTGATCGCGAAAGTTTTGTACAGCTTACAACATCTCCCTATTTTATTGATGCCTGGGAAGAGACTCATGTGCTGATGCTCTCTAAAGCAGATTCCATAATCCTCGAAGCAATTCCAGCTTTTCAAGAAGCCAGGGTTAATATGAATTACAAACATTCCTTTGCCTTATTAAACAGATTAAATAACTACATAACTTTATCAGCCGAGCAGCGTTACATGGAACTTGAAAAGACCTATCCGGAATTTTTACAAAGATTTCCTCAGCACATCATTGCTTCTTATCTGGGTATTACCAAAGAAACACTGAGTCGTGTTCGTAAAAAAAAATAAAAAATAACTCCTATTTTTTATCCTTCTTTCGTTGACATATGTCAACGTTTTTTTTTATCAAAGATCATCGTTTTTTATTGCTGGCCGACTACATATTTGTACACCGTAACCAAACAGTATGAAAATGAAAACTATTTTATCGGCTTTACTTCTTCTAATAACAGCTTTAAACGTAAAAGGACAGGAAAGAAAACAGCCTCCAATTCCAATAGAATTAACCCTTGGAAACAATAGGTTTGGTCTGCAATCTGTTATAAATAAACATTTGCCACACAGTGAAAAACTATCTTTTTTTTCAGTTTCAACCTTTGAGAGTAATTATACTAAAAATGCAAATAATTTAGATTTTATCAATAATTCGCAGCTCGCTTATGATCTCTACAAAGGTTTTGGTATAATTGCCGGGCTAAATGTCGGGAAGACTACAGGGCTTGCACCCACTGCCGGTGTTCAATATGTTTTTGTAAGTCATAAATGGCTTTTTGCCATAACCCCCACTTATATTTTTTCAGATGACAGGAACATTTCAGTTTTATCGCTGTTGGAATATAAGCCACAATTGTCTGCTAACCTAAAATTATACAGCAGGATTCAAGGCTTGTACAACCAAAATATAAAACGGGATACCCACGAAAGAAGTTATCTGCAGTTAAGGCTGGGGCTGGAATACAAAGATTATCAAATGGGCCTGGCATCAAATCTGGATTACTATGGCAGAAATAGATTTTTTAAAGAAAACTACGGCATATTTCTTAGAACAAATTTATACTAACCAAATTCAAAATTTCCAGTATCGATTTACTCTTAATTAAACTTATCCTTATGCAGATAGTATTTATCGTTGAGCATAAAAATCTATATTACAATTTAATTCCCTGCTCTTTTTTGTTGACATATATCAACGTTATTTTTTATCAAAGGTCATCGTTTTTTAGTCTTAGTGAGTTGCAATTTTGTAATGTCAGAATCAAAAAGATAATGACAAATTAAGACGTGTAATTAATTTAATTATTTAAAAACGAAAAAAAATGAGCACATCAAATCAAAAAAATGCTGCAATTAATCCCTCTAACACTGCGATTGTTTTAGTTGATCATCAACCTGGTGTTCTTGCCATGGCCGCAAGTCTTCCTTCAAAAACAATAATCAACAATGCTGCTACACTTGCCAAACTTGGAGAAGATCTTGGTATCAAAACAGTGATCACAAGTACCAGAGAAAATATTGAATTTTTAGGAACCAATTTTACTGAAATTCAAAATGCAGCCCCTATAGCCTATGCAAATAGAATAAAAAGAGCAGGTACATTAAACGCTTTTCATGACAAAAGTTTTGTTGAAGCGGTAAAAAATACAAACCGTCCAAATCTTGTAATGTCAGGATTGCTTACCGACGTATGTTTATATCATAGTGTGGTATCAGCTTTAGAGGCAGGTTATCAGGTACATGTAATAGCTGACGCCTCAGGTACAAGTTCTCAACTTGGAGACAGCGTTACATACGACCGTCTTAGGGATTTAGGTGCAGTAATCACCACTACTTTTGGTATTCTTTTCCAATTGTATCCTGATTTATCGACAGAAGAAGGATTAAAAGCAGAAGCAGTAGCATCATCATATGCAATCCAATAACAATTCGATAATCCCCTAACCTCTTTAAAATAAAAGTGCACAAATGAAAAATAGAATATTTCAAATCGCAATGCTAGCTGTTGCAATCGTATTTTCAACACAAATATCAGCTCAAAACACAAAGACTGAAAAACAAATTACACCATCCAATGCTGCCATTGTATTAGTAGATCATCAGCCCGGAGTCCTTGCAATGGCCAGCAGTCTTCCGCCAAAAACAATCACTACAAATGCAGCTGTACTTGCTAAACTGGGAGAAGAGCTTGGAATACCTTTGGTAATTACAAGCACACGTGAGAATCTGGATTTCTTGGGGACTAACTTTATCGAAATTCAAAAAGCAGCACCCAAAGCTTATGCTGAGAGAATAAAAAGAGCCGGAACATTAAATGCTTTTGATGACAAAGCATTTGTGAGCGCTGTTAAAAATACAGGACGTCCAAACCTAATTATGGCAGGATTAATTACTGATGTGTGCTTGTTCCACAGCGTATCATCAGCAATAAAAGCAGGTTACAAAGTTTATGTAGTAGCAGATGCCAGCGGAAGTACCACTACACTTGCCGATGCGGTAACCTACGATCGTATGCGTGATATGGGCGCAATTGTGACCACTACATTTGGCGTTCTTTTTGAATTATATCCTAATCTGGCCAAGCCTGAAGGACAAAAAGCTGAAGGAGTTGCATCAAGTGCGTTCGCTCAATAATTCTTCCGTTAACAAAAATGAAAAGCCCCGTTCCCATTGGGCTTTTCATTTTCCTTTAGACAGCATAGAGAACGGCTTTTAGAAGCCGATAAAACAATCACAAATACAAGGATATGGCCTTAGTGAGGCTGAATTGTAAAAACATCTAAGAATCCAACACCAATCATCATATTTAAATACATTCAAAATGAATTCAAAATTAAGTTTCAAAAAGTCAATAACAGCAGGATTATACGCAGGCGCAGTAGCAGCTATAATTAATGCCATCCTGTTTTTTATCTTTCATAGCGCCGGAATTATCTCAGACAATATTTTGCCAAAACCTAATGAACCCCTTACAGTAGTTCCGGTAATTATGGCTTCTATTATTCCACTGATAATTGGGAGTATTCTTTTTTTCCTTTTCGAAAAATTCACTAACAAAGGATTTTTAATTTTCTACATAGTAGCTGTAGTATTCGTTTTGCTGTCTCTTATTAGCCCCTTTACGGTAATACAAGATGTGACAGTGGGATATGCACTTATTTTATGTGTGATGCATATAGTATCCGCGGCAGTCTTACTTTACTTTCTCAGCAAAAGCCTACAATCAATTTCAAGAACTAACAATTAAAACAAATGGCAAAAGGATATTGGATTGCAAATAATAATATTTTCGACATGGAAGGTCTTTTACGATACAGAGATGCCAACAGAGAAGTAATGACAAAGTATGGAGCCGTATTTTTAGTGATGCACGGACAACAGAGAATTCAGGAAGGAACCTCAAGAGCCAAACAGATAATAGTAGAGTTCCCTACTTATCAGGACGCAGTGGATTGTCACGATTCTATTGAATATCAAAATGCGGCTAAAATGCGCAGAGCCGTTTCAGAAGGAGCTCTTGTTATTGTAGAAGGATATGATGGTCCGCAGGGAATGGACTTATGAAAAAATAATTGAAAAAAAATGCAAAAAAAATTTGAATATACCTATCGTGGCCACAGTGCAAACATTGCGGAAATGGTCATTTTCCGGATGCTTCCCAATCATAAAACCAAAGCTGTTGGCCCTTTTGTCTTTTTAGATTATATCTCAAGAGTCAATTATCCTCCAAGGATCCCGCAAAAACCTGATGGACACGGTGCACATCCCCACAGAGGTATTGCTACATTTACTTACCTGCTTCACGGTGAATTTGAACATTATGACAGCAGGGATCAGTATGGCGTTGTAAACGACGGCGGTGGACAATGGATGAAAGCAGGTAACGGAATTATCCATGATGAGAATTTTTCACAGGAATTTCAAAAAAATGGAGGACTCTTACTTGGACTTCAATTTTGGATTAATCTTCCTTCTAAGGCAAAAAAAGAACAGCCGGACTATATGGCCGTGCAGGATGCAGATCTGCCAAAGATAAATCTGTTCGACGATGCGGGAATTCTTAAAATTGTTATTGGATCTTATGCCGGTGAAACTTCCAAAGTAAAAACTTTTTCTAAACAGTTTTTATATCATATTACTTTGACAGCCGGAAAATCGTTTACCATGCCCACGGAAAGTGCTATGGAGTATGCTGCATTTCTGCCTAATGGGAATTCAAAAATCAATGAAACAGAATTACTTGAAGGTGAACTGGTAGTGTTTGAAAAAGAAGGAACAGAAATTCAGTTTACCAATAATAGTATTGCAGATACTGATATTTTAGTTTTTGGAGGAGAAAATTACGATGAGCCCATTGTGACCTATGGCCCATTTGTAATGAACACTAAAGAAGAGATCGCGGAAGCATATAATGATTTTTATGCGGGCAAATATGGTGTGGTTACACATTCAAAAGGTAAAAACGGAGATACTTAACACTTAGATTTATTTTGTTTGTCAAGGTCATCAAATCTTGTATCTCAGGTTTGGTGACTTTTTTTAAATGTTAGAAAATGTATTTTAAAAATAGAATCAATGATCCAAATCCAAAAAAAGATACAACAATCCAATA
Organism: Flavobacterium sp. GSB-24; assembly: GCF_027924665.1. Lineage (NCBI taxonomy): Bacteria > Pseudomonadati > Bacteroidota > Flavobacteriia > Flavobacteriales > Flavobacteriaceae > Flavobacterium > Flavobacterium sp. GSB-24. Next base: position 2,195,615 of record NZ_AP027043.1, on the reverse strand, counting down.
GAGTTCTTTATCAGGGCAATTTCATAGCCAATAAGCCGGTAGCGTTCGGAGAAACTGTTGATGTAGAGCCTTATTCAAATTTATTTTATTTTAGTCATGCCGTGACAATTGATCCGTGTGAATTCCCACTGCATCCACACAAAGGTTTTGAAATCATGACATTTGTTCTCGGGGGAGAAATTACCCACTATGATACAGAATCCAAGAAATGGACCACTTTAAAAAAAGGGGATTTTCAAATTTTCCAATGCAACTCCGGCATTCAGCATGAGGAACATCTAGGTAAAAATTCAAGAGGTTTTCAAATATGGTTTGATCCTGATTTCAGCAAGACTCTATATGAAAAGCCTGCTTATAAGGATTATCACGCCAGTGATTTCCTTCCGAAAATTGAAAATCAAATCCGAACGATAAGCTACGTGGGGGATTCAGGTAAAGCCATTTCCAGAACTCCGGGATTAATAATAAAAAAACTAATCTTTGAAACTCAGACAAAAATAAATTTGCAGTTAGAACCCAATAGCAGCTATACATTTTATATCTTAGAGGGCAAAGGAATTATAAATGATCAATTACTGGAAGTCGATGATGCTTTAAGGATTACAAATACAAAAGAGATTGATCTGGATTTCTCAGGAGAACTCTTTTACATTCAAACTCCGGCTCATACAGATTATCCAGCCATCTGGAAGACCTAAATGAAAAATTGAATTGAGATTAAACTACTCAACCAGCAGTGTCATGAATAACAATAGCATAGAAAAAGAAAACTCAGAAGAATTACTTCTGGCAGCACCTAAGGAAAAAAATAAAGTTTCTGGAAAAGAAAATCCGGGCAAAGGCATCGATACCATGTTTAGAACAACAATTAACAACCAGTACAAGGTAAGTGGATATGCCGATAAAAAAGCTCATATTTTGCTTTCCGTTAATACTATTATTATCTCGGTTTCTCTTTCTATTCTTTTCCCAAAATTAGGCAGACACACCAATACACATTTAATAATACCGGCATTTATCTTAGTGGTATTCAGCACAATATCAATAGTTTTCGCTATACTCACCACCAGACCCAATATAACCAAAGCAAACTTTAGCAAAGTTGAAGTGGAGAAAAAAAACCTAAATCTTTTGTTTTTCGGAAATTTTTACAAAACCTCTTTTGAAGATTATAATTGGGCGTTTCATCAAATGCTCAATGACAGCGAATATTTATATGATTCCATGGTTAAAGATGTATATTATCATGGGCTGGTATTGAAAAAAAAATACAGTTTACTCCGAATCACTTACAATATTTTTATGTTCGGAATCATCATTTCTGTTTTCGCTTTTATTGTAAATTTCGAATTCTGGCCATAAGATCTGCTTTATCAAAAATGATTTACCCAATTTCAATAAAAACTTGGACTACTTAATAAAAGCAGTCCAAGTTTTTTTTTATGTTAAAATCTTAAAATTCATAAAATGCCTAAAAACTAAAAAGTTTTTAGACACTGCAGAACTTCATTCTTCTTATAATACCGGCGATTCCCCATTCCATAACTCTGCAGTTTCTGCTCTTTAGTCCACTTCCATAAACTTGTTAAACTGATCCTGAGCAAAGCTGCCGTTTCATAGCGGGTTAATAAAATCTCTGGACCTTCTTTATCAGCTGGATATCCAGGTTCAAAAGCCTCTGTTCTGAAAACTTCGCGAATCATTTCTTTTAATTCCTCGGGAGAAATACAATGCAGTAAAATTGACTTTTCCATGACTCAATCACTTTAATTACTTGCCATACTCTCCAATCTTAATTACGGGTTTAATCGTAATTCCCTTTTCTGAATCTTCGATTGCCTTGTTAATATCATCAAAAGAATAGGTTTTAATGAGCTTGTCAAATGGAAATTGCCCGTTTAGATATAAACGAACAAGTGCAGGAATAAAATCATCCGGTACACTATCCCCTTCTACTATACCTTTTATCTGCAAGCCTCTTGCAACAAAAGCATTCATCTCCAATTGTAATGGTAGTTTTGCAACCCCAACAATACCACAGATTCCGTGCGAACGCAGTGCGCTTAAAACACCATTGATCACGTCATTTCGGCCTGTTGTATCAAATCCAAAATCAAATCCGCCAGGAAGAATTTTAAGTAACTCGTCTGCAATATCGCTTTCTCTGCTGTTAATGATATGTGTTGCACCAAGTTCTTTTGCAAATTCAAGGCGCTCGGAATTGATATCAATAGCAACAATAGTGGTCGCGGAACATACTTTTGCCGCCAGAAGAGCCGCTAAACCAACAGCGCCAGCACCTGTAATAATTAAAGACTTACCAGCTGAAACTCCCAACGAATTTATGATTGCTCCTGCTCCTGTCTGTATTCCGCATCCCAATGGTCCTAAAATTTCAAGGGGCGCATCCTTGGGAACCTTAACCACGTTGTTTTCATTGGCAATCGAATAAGTGGCAAATGAAGACTGGGAGAAAAAATTATCATTAACATCAACCGAATCTCCATGGTGGCTGTGGGAGCCATCAAGTCGGCTGCCTCCAAAATTAAGTCCCATAAAATGCTCACAATAGGCCGGTTCTCCGCTTTCGCAATTGATACATTTACCACAATGTCCAAAGGTAAGTACTACGTGATCTCCCTTTTTTACTTTTGTTACAGAACTCCCTACTTCCTCTACAATCCCCGATCCTTCATGTCCGAGAATAACCGGGAAATTTGGTACCCCCATTATATTATCTCGAGCTGCCATATCGGTGTGGCATGTACCGGTTCCTATAATTTTAATCAAAACTTCATCTGCACGGGGTGTCTCTAATTGCATTTTCTGCAAAATAAAATCACCGCCTTTTTCCAGGACGACTGCTGCTGTAATTTCCATATTTTTATTAATTTATACTAATAAAATTATGCGATATAGGGCATTATCTGATGGTAGAAATAGTCCTTTATAGGGTAATTTTAGTCAAGGAATTCAAAGATTTCCAGACTCAATTCTTCAATTTAAAACAAAGAAGTATGGTCAGGCTACACATCATTTCCAGCTTGTCCAAAGGAACATAAGACAAACCTTCTGCAATAAAATGAGAATCTGTCTTTACAATATTTAATTATAGTAAGAGCGATATTCTATAGTAAAACATTAAGAATTTTCAACGCAAAAACAAGCTTTATAAAATGATATTACATAAATTTGACTAAATCAATATCTTATTTGATTAACCAAAATTTAAATGACCCTTTATGAAATTAATTGACAGAGTGGATATAGAATCCTGGGCAAAAAAATATGAAGGAAAAGGATTTTTTCCCTATTTAATTTCAAAACTCGTTTATTTCTCCACGCTTCCTGAGGCTCAAATCAACATACCATCAGGCAGTGCTGTTTTTCTTGGCGGATGGGACGGTATAGTATATTCTGAGGAACAAAGACCATATGTTCCCGGTGGACAATCATTATGGGAATTTGGAACAAATATAAAATTTAAAACAAAAGCTAACGCGGATTATAAGAAGAGAACCGAAGATGCCTTAGGATATGATCCATCACAATGTACCTATGTATTTGTAACACCAATGCTTTGGACACAAAAGGACGAATGGCGAATCGAAAAATTGGCGGAAAATAAATGGAAGGATATCTGGGTTTTTGACGCAGTTGATCTAGAACAATGGCTGGATAAATCCGGTCCTGTTGCAATCTGGTTTGCCAGAGAATTAGAAAAAGCACCTTCAGATGGCGCTCTGGATGCAGAACAATTTTGGGCAGAGTGGTCTATCGGGGATGCGGGACAGCTGGTTTCTAAAATTATTACTTCAGGGCGTGAAAATGCGGTAAATCAGCTTTGTGATTTTTTAAACGGCGCCCCTAATATAATTACTATTCAAGCCAAAACTAAAACAGAGGCAATTGCATTTATTATTGCTGCAGTGGATAGTTTTGAAGAAAATCAAAAACAGCGTTTTTTTTCAAAAACAATGGTTGTCGAAAAAGAAGAAAGTTATAGGACATTATACGTAAATTATACTAAAACAGCATTAAACCTAATACCTAAATTCGATGACAAAAGTCTTTTACAAGCAGCTGTTTCACAGGGCCATCATGTCATGATCCCCGTAGGAGCTGATGATGAGACAAACCACAAGACTATTATACTGCCCACTATAAGCAAAGAAGGCCAGATCGAAGGCTTAGTAGAAATGGGGCTTTCCAAGGAAGACGGTGAACGTTACAGCAGAGAAGCCGGAAGAGATATAAATAAATTAAGAAGGTTATTAAAATTTATTGATAATAGAGCGCCGTGGTTTAAAACTGAGAATATCCGGGAAATTATTCCAGCTCTTATACTTGGCAGATGGAACATATATAATCCTGGAGACTGTGAAATCTTGGAAAAGTTATCTGGTATGCCCTTTGATGATTATATGACAATTCTATATAGATGGAAGGACTTTGAAGACTCTCCTTTACTACAGATCGGCAGCACATGGAGACTAACCTCACCGCTTGATCTCTGGAATAGTGTTTCAAAATACATAACTAAAAATGACCTTAAAATCCTTTCAGAATCATTTGCTTCAGTATTTAATGATATTGGAAACAGCGGCGAAACAGAACTGATAAGCATAACTTATTCATTCAATCCGCCAAAAAGGTATTCCCTTTGGACTCAGGAGGGGCTTGTTCAAACATTAATCATGATTAGTCTGCATGGAGAAAGTATACAATCTGTAATTCATACTAAACCACAAATTTGGGTAGACCAGGTTGTCAACAATTTATTATTCGATGCGGACTCCGACTTATGGAGAAGAACCAATAGAAAGCTTCCACTTATTGCTGAGGCTTCCCCAAAAAGTTTTTTCAAAGCGATACAAAACTCACTGCAAAAAAGTGAACCTGAGATAATGGGGATGTTCAAAACAAATGCTGATTTTCTTGGTGAATCCAGCAGCCACACAGGGCTTCTCTGGGCACTTGAAGGGTTAGCCTGGATGCCTGAATATCTTTTTCAAGCAACAGATATTTTATTAAAATTAGCTCAACTTGATCCTGGAGGAAAACTCAGTAACAGACCAGCAAAAAGCCTCGCCGATATTTACAGACCCAGGTATTTTCAAACTCTTGCGCCAATTCAAGAACGCATGGATATACTAAAAGCCGCCATAAAAAATAATCCGAAAGCAGGCTGGGAATTATTAGGAAAGCTGATGCCGAAAAGTCATGATATGGGCAGTTCTAATAACAAAATGAGATGGCGTCTTTTTGATAAAAATATTACACTCGTTCATTCTCTTCAAGAAGCCCATGCTACATATAATGTGGTATCAGATCTGATGTTGGATTTATTTGATAACAGTGATGAGAAACTCGCTGTTATAATTACACATTCGGCACAAATGACTTCTTACGAAGATTGCGAAAAAATGCTGACTTTTATTGAGACTAATTATGTACATATCCCTAAAAACAGTACGATCTCCAGAGATAAAACAAGGAAAATTCTTAACCTTCACAGATCTTCTCCTGATGCGTACTGGTCATTAAATGAAGAACTTCTTATACGTTATCAGGCGCTATACGATGCTTTGGAACCTGAGGATCTCACGGCAAAATATAAATGGCTTTTTCATGCATACCAAGTATATTTCCCAGAAGGAAGATTAGAGATCGAAGATGATAACCAAGATGAGACTGATTACAACAGTAAAGTACTAAAAGTCCGAACTGAAACCGTAAAAATTTTATCAGCTGAAATTGGAATAGATGGAGTCCTAAAATTAGCCGATACAGCAGAAAGTACACAAATTCTAGCTTTTGTATTATCGAAAACTGAACAGACTGAAAACGAAATAATAAAGATAGTTTCAACATTAAAAAATACGGATTCAAACAAGAAATTCGTAAGTCTTTATATAGGTGCCAAAACAGGCATCAACGGGCTTAAATGGCTTTTTGACCTTTGTTCAAAACTGGAAAATATTAATTTAGAGGACATTGATTTATTTACTCTATTTAGTGAAGTGAAACCTTCACAAGAACTATGGAACTATATTGAAAATAAAAGCGAAAGTTTTAATGAAACATACTGGCGTTCAATCAGCCCTTATTTTTTACGCCTTACGGCAGAAGAAAGCATATTCGCGATAAACAAACTACTGTCGTACAAAAGGTTCACAAGTGTAATCAAAACTGCATATTACCTTAAAAAAGAACTTTCAACTGATATGCTATGTACAATTTTATATAAGACAGCGACCGAAGAATGCCATGATAATTTTCCTCTAGACCCTCATGAAGTTGCAAGTCTTTTTAAAGAAATTAGTAAGCGGGAAGATGGATACAAAGAAACTTTAATAAAATTAGAATGGCACTATCTAACCATACTGAACTCCTATGCTTCGGGATATAAACCAAAATTATTGTTTAATGAACTATCTGAAAATCCACAGTTTTTTGTGGATGTACTCAAATGGGTTTATATGCCTTCTGATGACAAAAATATCGAGCCAGAACACAATAGTGTTCCTAAGGCGACATTACAACACTATGCTCGACAGGGATATGATCTGCTGGATAATTTCAAAAAAATCCCTGGTGTACGATCTGACAATTCAATTGACCGTTCTGAAATAAACCAATGGGTAAATCAAGTCAGGGAGCTTGCTCAAAATGCCGATCGCATTGAAGCTGCCGATAAACACATTGGAAGACTATTGGCTTATTTTTCAGAAGAAAATAAAGACTGCTGGCCACCCGATGAAATTAGTCAAATAATTGAACGTATCAACACAACCAGTTTAAAAGATAACTTTTCAGTGACCGTCACCAATAAAAGAGGTTTTACCTCAAGAAGCCCGTTTGATGGAGGAAACATCGAGAAAAACAATGCAGGGTATTTTCAAAAATTGGCAGATTTACATAAATACCAATATCCTAATCTATCTGAAATTTTTGTCCAAATTTCAGATAACTATCTAAACACCGCGGGACATCATGATAACCAGGCCGAACGTGATCGACTGGATTATTGATGAAACAAAAGGTGCAAAAGAGAATTAATAACTCTAGCAGAAGTCTATTGATCAAAAACAGTCTGGAAAATTAAAAACAGACTGTTCTTGGAAAATCACAAAACTTTTTCTGCATTAATTCTGCTGTTAATAACCAGATCATCTTCGATCTTTAAAACTAGCAGAACAAGTAGCTTCAGCAGTATTTGGTAATCATTCATCTGTTCCTGTTCATCATGGCTGTTAGTGGCGTGGACGTATTTGTTTCTGAGCCAGAGTCCATTTGAAAATCGATTATTAAGATAAAAATTATAATAATCTTTCTCCGCTTTAGAAAATAGTGAGCCTGAAAAACTGACCATTTTCTTTTTTTCCATACTGTCAATTTCATTTCTCATAATCTCCGGATAACACCAATAACTTATAACATCATTGTTGCGCAGAATTCCTATAGTAGTCAGCTGCATTCTATTGAAAGGTTTTAGATAGCCATGGTGGTCAATTTTTAGATAATTTTCATCAACAAATTTCTGTACAAATTCTTTCTTAAAGTCCTTAAAATCATCAATTTTAATGTCCTCCGAACTAATTAAATGAAAAAAAGACCTGTACTTTTTGCCATATTTTTGATAATCAAAGAGAATACTGATTTCCGAAAAGAAATTATGGCTGAGCTTTTGATATTCTTCCCCCGCTGGATACACGTATTTTTTCTTTACCAGAGATGGGATTTTTTCAAAACCTGAAGTTTTTGTAGATACTTGCAAAAGTTCATAGTCTATTAGTCCATCATGTACATACAATCGATATTGTTCTATTAAAGACTCAAATTCTGGTACCAGCAGTCTGATTTTTTCTAAATAAGTGCCCGACGAGCTAGGAAGATAAAGCTTGAAAGTGCTGATGTTAAATTTATGATTTAGGTAATCATTTACATAGTACTGCAACAAATCTTCTACTCTGAGGTCTATAGTGTGTAAAAAATGTTTGTAAATTTCAAATTTTAACGCTCCCTCTAAACTCTTATCTTGAAAATCTAAAGATATAAAAAACTCATTTTTGGACTTCATTAAAATTCTTTCAATAGTGTCAATTCTAGATGACTTTGAAACTAGATCAATACAGCCTTGAAAATCAAGTAAACTAAATACCCTTCTGTAATTTTTAAAAAGCGTTATTTTATCAGTCTTTTCCTTTAATCTTTTTACGCTATAGGACAATACTTTTACACCCTCTTTATAATAAACCGTTGCCATTTCTTCCTGATCTTCACTCAGGCTCGCTCCCCGCCTTATACTGGTGGTATTTTCATGAGTAAATACCTCATCATTTATTTTTTTAGAAAGCCTTTTGGCTTTCAATCTGGTTTTATCACTTATTTTCAAAAATTCAGAATCCTTATTCCTTTCTATTAGCCTTATATAGTTAAGATTTACATTTTCAGTATCAAGATATTTATTAATCAATTCTTCTTTATCGCTGAGGGTAAGAGACTTGGGAAAAAACTTTTCTTTTTGTTCCCCATCATGGCTTGCTTCATAGTAATCCAGAAGATTTTCGGCTGTCTCAAAATTAGTAAACAGGTAAACCCTGATCTTTTCTTCAAAAAACTGTACTACTCTACTACAATAAAGAATATCATCAATATTAAATCTCTCTTTACCAAATATTATTTCCAGATCTTCAGAGGTAATATTCTCATAAACTTTAAATCTGTTAACCAGCAGCCAGAAAGATTCAAGATAATTATAATCAATTTCATTATAAAAGGCGGCAATCTCAGAGGATGTTAGTCCATTAAAAAATATATTAATCTCCCTCTTAAATTCTTTAATCTGTTTTTTATAATTGTCTGTTTCGTTTTCTTTCCAGCTTGCATAAACAAATCCATTATCAATATATTCAACAATATGATGAAGTTCCAGAATATCATTGATCGATACTGAACGCAAAGGGCTCTGATAATTTTTTAAAAATTCATTTATTTTTTCCATCATGGGAATAGATGTGAGATCATCTTTTGAGAAAAAAACTATTCTATTCATAAGCGAAGATGTGACTATATTAAATTTTATTTAGTGCTTTTAGATTTCAAAAGACATACTTTTATTCTTCTCAGTAATTTACTAATTACAAAACAGCCGAAACTTAAGGGGTTTTATTTTGTAGTGTTCATTAAAAATTAGCTCATACTAAATTAATTAAGAGATTTTATCACTAACAAAACCTCTATTATCATCGTTTATAAAAAAAACAAACTGAAGGCTAAGGATAGCTAAAATAATATTCTTTCATATTGATAAATAATAAAATTTGGACCTTTATCAAAAACAAACTTTAAAAAAAATTTGTACAAAAATAAATAATAAAAAATACTCAATTTTACGGTTTTCCATAATTCCAGCATCTTCATATAAAATTACATGCTTTCAAAAATTATTCAACTTTTTATAGAACACAAAATTTTAAATTAAACTCGTGTCTAATTAGTAAACATTTAATATAGCTACTCTGAATAATATTATTTACATATATTTATTAAAAATGAAAAATATTACCTGACTCTTAAAATCTTCGATTCAGGAAAATTAACATCAAGATGCTTCCTTATAATGCCAGTAATAACATCAATACGAGTTCCAACAATTACACTTCTATTTTTAATTGGCCAATCTGTCATTATTGCTGTTAATTTAGGTTTTATAATTCCCGTAGATAAATCTCGAGGATCTGTAAACCAAAGACCACAACCGCTTATACCATGTAAATCCGGACCAGTTCCAAAAGTATTATTTTTGCTGTTAAAGGCATTTTTTTTATTATAAGATGTAACAACATTAACAGCAGGATTTCGATCAAACTTTAAATAATCTTCATTCTTTTCAGGTGTACTAAAATGGAAAAAGGTCGTTGAATTGAAAATGTTTGTATTCCATAATATTTTTGATCTTGTGGAAGGGTGACCCAGGAATGTATAATATTCTTCATTTTGGAATATATGATTTATAGCTAAATCTTCAGCCTGCAAAAAATTATATCTTTTCAGAAGGTTTGAAACACAATAATCATCTAATTTCATAACAGCTACATCAACTCCATCTCTATCTCTATTTGCTTCATTATTATAAAAGGTTGTTCCTCCTGGTTTAATTATTTCATAGTCTCTTGATAAAGGAATAAATAACTCTCTATACCTATCAAAAACATGAGAAGCTGAAATAAGAAAATAGTGGTCTTGAATCTGAATAAAAACCCCTGTTCCATGAACTTTATAATTAGAAGTATTGGTCAGAAGCATACATGTGCAACTGCTTATTGCGTTTAAACTCAATAATTGCAGGCTCCGGTATTTTTCAGCTAATGTTTCCATAAATTAAAAATAATTATAAACTTCCTTTTTGCCTACTATTTTTTTACATCTTTATTATAATACATTTTTTATCATTTTCATTCCTATATTTCAAAGCCAAACCCAATGGCACATGAGAGAATGTCACCGGAGTGGAATTGATAACTTTTTTGCTTCAGAAAGTTAAGGTTCAGTGATCAATACCTTATTAACTCAGTGCTTGTAATCCTCTCATAAATAGTCATTGTTGAAATGCATTAAAAAATGATTGCAATTCTAACGTCTCAAAGTGCCCACAACAATGGTAAACATTATCATTTTGCTTACTTTTGCCTTATGAATCACGAAGAAATAAAACGCTATTTTGAAACTAATCCTCCTCCAGAGGTAGTGGAATGGAAACCATGGGCAAAAATTAGTAATACACAAGTTTTCTTAAACAGTTGCTACACAGCTATACGTAATTTTAACGGCCCCCTAGAGATGTGCCCCGCCTGGTGGCATTTAAAGGATTTTTACCAACATATAAAACGTAACCTTTCCGATACTGGTCCCTCACAACCGGAATAAAATAACAAATTACTCAATTAATTATCAAAGGCCCATTAAATATTTTTAATGTGCTCTTTATTTTTTTGTTTGTAATTAAAATCATTTACTTCTTCCAACATGGTAACAATTATAATAAGTATATTAAGATCTAAAAAGTATTTTAAAGTATACCACCTAAAATTCCATTATTAAAAAATTGGAATACCTAAAGCAACTAAAAATCAACATTTAAGAGAATTCTCTAATATGTTAAATTTTAATATATTTACATTACTTATCGATATTGAAATGAGAATTTGTTAACTTGTGCATACCGAATTAATCGTCGTATCGATATTCTCATAAGGATTAAAAGGCCCAACAAAAACAGGATAATCAAAAAGCAGCATTAATAATCCCCCTTTAAAAAATGGCTTTAGAAACTAAATTGTAGTCTTTTGAAAGATGTCAGGGTTGGAAAAAATTTTAATAATTGAATAGTTTAAATGGGAGAATTACAAAGAAATGACATTTGCCATTGCGGCAGTGGAAAAAAATATAAGTATTGTCATTTAAACAAAAAAGAAGATGTTGCACGACCAGCTAAGGAATCAAAACATATCGATTTCGCCGAACTCTTGCAACAAAAAAATCCACTGCAAATATTAGGTCTGCTCGCTGTATTGCAACTGGAGCCAGAAAACCATGGTAAAAATTTCAGGTTTGAGCAAATGGCAAGGAAAATCCTTCTTCAAGTGAAAGAAAATGATAGTAGACCAATCGCCACTTGGGGAACGCTGCAAGAAGCGATAGAAAACCATACAGAAGGAGTAGAAAATGAAAATGCTCCAAATTGCGCTTTTACTGAAAATGCAATCTTTGAAGAAGGAAACTACACAGTTTATCCTGGAATACATGACGGCTTTACCGGAGTTCTGAATGAGCTCACAGAATGCATATTTCTTCAGAGGAACGAACTAGATAAAGAATTTATCAAGCAAATCAGGGATGCGGTAGGACTGCTATTGTTCATGAGCCAAAATGTAGCTACTGATGCTGGACATATTCCTTTTCAATACGAAAAAAGTACACATAAAAATATCAGATTATCTCAACATGATAAAGCTTCTGAGCTAATACAAGCATTATATTTTTCTAAAGATTATATTTCTAAAATATGTGAACTTCATCAATATGATAAAGCTACCATTGACGCCTTTATTCTAAAGCCGGCTAGCTCAGAACTAAATGACGATAATCCTGACAATAATGTTGTAAATATTAAGCCATTGATTGAAGTGGATGATTCTTTTCTTCTATATATGCCAACATCGATTGTTCACTCACTGGTCCAGTTCATATTTGCAAGTGCGAAAAAACATGATTGTTATGAAGAAGTAGAAAGCTTGCTACATACCCGACAATTTGATATTACCTGCAGAAATTTATCAGTCACAGGCTGGCTGGAAACAGATATTACTTTACCACAAACAAATATAGCTATTAGAGAGGCTGTATTTCAATTTGACAATCAAAAACTAGCATACGTCTGCTACATAGAACGCGCTGCGGCTTCCAATGCAAATTCACTTGAGCAAAGAGCACAAGAAGTAGTTGCTTACTTAAAATCACTAAATACAAATCAGAACTTTGATATCTTTTGCCTTTATGTTACCGCTGAAGCTTCAGAAGAATTTAGCTTTTTACCAGTTCAATCTCAACTCGACTATCAATGTTTAGCTATTCGCTATAGAGAACTTAATACCATTTTAACTGACAAAGATACCAATGTATTATCATTGTGGAAATTTGCCAAATGCTACAATTGGACCAGTGCGCAATTCGAAATCTTTACCCTTGGCGGAATTTTGGATATCTATGCAATATATAAAGCAAATAATTATAGTTTACTGGATTCTGATAACATTAATCCTTTCGGAGGATTGATGACCATTCTAAACGGAGGGGCTGCCGATTTTGCTATGGATGTACAAAAACAGCAGAATCTACATGCAGTTCGTATATTTGCTACGGGTCAAATTGGTTATGCAAAAGTATCAAGATACCGAGAATATGCCCCCATTTATATAGAAAGGGAAGTAAGTACAAATTTCCGTATTGTAATAGAAGGCTTTAAGATGCCAATATGGATAACCAATACCCAAACTAGGGCATATGAAGAAAGTTGGGCGACCGATACCTGCGAAGCTGTAGCTTTTTGGCTGTATAAAATGCATAATCTACTTGCGCCGTATTTAGCCGAACTTAATCTTGTGCAGTTTGAAATTGAAATTGTAGCAGACAGCAGAATAGCAAACGGTCAGGATTTCGAAGTTAAGGTAGTAGACAGTGGAAGCATAAAACTTACTCATGAAATCGTACCTCCTGTCCTAAAAATTGGAATACCATTTGAATTCATGTATAGCCTAACGCTACCTGATAATACTGCTGATAAGATTTTAATGCGCTCGGTATTGGATGGCATGGTTCTTTATATAGAAGCTGCAGGTAAAAGCACAAGCCTTAGCCCGGAAATAATTGACCAAATCATCGACGAAACTTTGAGTCCTTCACAAGCAAAAATGTTACTGTTCAGTGATGTATCTCGAAATGTTAGAATGGATGATAGACGCCTGCCAAGGCTTCGGTATTTAGACGACGCAGATATTTCTCATATATTGGATAACCTGAAAGGATATCTCCCGGAAGGATATGAGATTCCTGAAACTATAGCAGACATTGCTGGAAAAATAAAGCTTTGTGACGATATAGTTACCGCACTAATTGTCCAAATAACTTCAAAACTAGCTGTATTTGATGGAAAAGCCTTGCTAAGATGGCTTATACCCTTTAATGAAAAATGTATCCAAATAAAAGAATTCAAGGAAATTCTGCTCCCAGCCAAAATTGCTTGTTTCAGTGATGAGGAAAATGAAAGAAAAAGATTGAGTAGTAAAGGACAAAACCTTATTACCACTGCCCATGCAATCAGGACACTCATAGAATTTGTGGCATTAAAAATTCCAAATGGCGATAAATGGCCTAACCTCGACGACACTGACGAACTATTAGCACTAGTCAATCAGATCACGCAATGGGGATCGCTAAGTGAAGCAATACGTGCTAAGATCGACAATCCTCAAATGGGTTTATTACCATCTGGGCGTATCGGTACAGAAAAAACAATGGAAAGAGAAGCTTTTACTCCTTACGCAATTGCGAAGAATGAAAGTGAGATATTCAGGTTTATTGAAGGTTTCGATGCAAAATATGTAAATGAAATAAAGTCTGGACCTGCAATCGAAACCGAAGATTCGAAGGCACTTGATCTCGCGTTTAGCGTTGAATTTGGAATTTCACTTACCACCCTATCAAAAATTATAGGTGCGTTAGTACATGAAGGCTTTTCCAAAGGCGATCCTTGCATAATTTTGGAAGAAAGACATTGCATTGAAATATTAAAAAAAATTGAGAATATAACCGCTGACGAAATTACCACCGCTCTTGCCCTTCTTTCTCTGTTGGAAAGAGATACTATAGGTGCTCCTCCAGCAGGATATACCGGACAGGATATTTTTCCATGGAGATACAACCGTCCTATCTCTTATTTACGAAGACCTTTGGTCAAAGTAAATGAAGAAACTGGAATCTTCTATTATTATGGCTACCGCCATCTTGTGCAATTTGCAGATAATTTGCTATACTTGCTTTATACAAGCAAGCTTCCCAATCCAAAAACTGCATTGATGAAATCATGGCTGGCTGGTATTTCAGGCGAAAAAGGAAGTCCCTTCAGAAATCAAGTCAAGGAATGGTTTGAAAAAGAGACCACTTTTGAGATAGTTCCCTATGAGATTAAAATGAACAAAGATGTAACTGATCTTCATCTTAAGACTGATAAGGCCTATGGAGACATAGATCTTCTGGTAATTGACCACAACAAAAAAGTCGTATATCCTATTGAATGCAAGAATATAACGGGAGGAAGAAATGTTCATGAAATGAAAGTTGAAATGGACGATTATCTAGGCAGAGATGGTAATGACAAAAAAGCCAAGATGAGAAAGCATAATGATCGCCATAAATGGCTACTACAAAATAAATCTTCATTGGTGAAGTTTGTAGCGGATATAGATAGCTATGATATTAAGTCTTTTATACTGACTGCTGACGAAATACCTCTTTCATACATATCAAGGAATAGCTTGCCATTGCCAGTAAAATCATTTGTCTTTCTTAGAAAAAAAGGAATATCCTATTTGGAGGAATAGCACCATATTGTCATTCAGAAACCGGAAATTTTAAAAACAAACCCAAATCACCGTTATGTATTGTACTTTTCCAAACGTTACCGAATTGCTTAAAACCATTTCGCTCTAAAATTCGAAGCATAGAATTATCCTTTCGAAGTTCTGTTGATGCCATTAAATTAATTTCAGGTAGTTTTCCTATAAGCTTTTCCACAATCGAAGAAGAATAGCCCTTACCTATATGGTCAGGATCAGTGTAACAATATCCGATTTCCCAGCGAAAATTTACGCTTAAATGAGGAAGGTCTGCTTTAGCTGGGTCAAAATCACTATTGGTTTTAGGCTTAGTCGCTCCGATGGAAACTATTTCATCACCGACCATACACACTGACAAATATTTACATCTATATAATTTCTCTATTGAAGGATTCCTGACTTTGTCCTGCTTAGTTAGCAAGTTAATAAAGATCTGTAGCTCACTGTTTGAAAATGATTCTGGAATATCTGTCTTATAAGTTGTAATTGCCATTGTCAAGTATTATTGGATTACTGTTGTATCTCAGAATATTTCTTGTCAAGTATTCTAAAATCGTCAATTAAAGGTTTTGCATAGGTTTTCAGTTTCCATAATAGCTCCTCATAACCTGTTTCGTTTAAAACTTCATTAGGCAAATATCCATAGTATTCACTACTATAGAGATTTTCACATAAAGGTAGCTTTGGAATAATAAAATTCATGCCTATTTTACCAAATATCGGATATGGAAAATGAGATTTTACTTCATCAATTTCTTCCAATTTATTTTTTAAATCGTTATAAAAACTTCGATCTTCAGGCGTCAAATCATCAAACCAATCAACCCAATCATAGTCAACATCAAGATAAGTAAATTCTGATAATGCTCGGCAAAAATAACTTGAATACCAACTATTAAAAAATATGCCTTGGAATTTTTCCCAAGTAAGAAGCTCTACATTTGTTTTTTCAGCTGCAGCAACTGCCCCAATTTGAAAATCGCTGGTTGTTACAATATAACCGATATTACAACCTAAATCATTTATCACAGTTCTAAAACCATGAATCACAGTTTGTGGAATATTGGATTTCCAATATTTACATTCACATACGATAGAATACTGCCTGCCATCTATGACTTCTTCAGCGTAAACATCAACTTCAACCTTGCCACGTGCACTGGTTAGCGTTTTTTCGATATCAGTTTTGAAGCCACATTGCTGTAAAATTGCACCAACCTTAATTTGTAAATCTCTCCATGTTTCGGGAGTTTGAGTGGTTATCATTCTATTCAGTTTATTGCAAAAATACGAAAAAAATACCTCCGTTAATATTTCCAATAAATTGTCATTAAAACTACAGCAGTGCCTTACAAATATGAAAATAAATTCGAAGAATGAAACTCGGGTAAAATTAAGTATAGTAATTGAAATCGATTATACAAGTAATGAGAATATTCCCGGAGTCAATATTATTTAATTATAATAAAATTGCTTCTTCTCCCAAACAAATTAGTCACTGCAGATTATTGCAAGAATAATTCGTCAATAAAATTCATTACAAAATTATGATTAGTTTGAAAATAGTTCGAAAAAAGCTCATATTTACTAACTATTTTACAGACAGCTAAAGCAATTTCAATTTAGTAAGTAGAGATTTTGAAGAATAGGGAAATGTATTATTAAAAAATGATCGCTTTTCCTAAAAATAATCTATACCACAGACAACTTTGTGATAAAGGTAAATTATATAATTTAATGAATAGTAATAAATCTGTGAACTTTGTGCTGCCCAACCTTAAAAGTAATAACTTTAAAGTTCGGAAAGGTATTCTTCTTCATAAACTAAATTTTTAATTGTGTAAAGATTTAAAATGAATCCGAAAAGCGAAATCAGAAACCAAATTTATAATGTACAGTTCTTATATTCATAATTTGTAGTATTTTTTCATTAAATAACTCCATTGAGTTTTGTTATCTAAATTAGAATACTTTTTTTTGTGATATCTTACTTAAAACATTTTCAACAATTTTAACAATGAAATTGTAATCGAAGTAAAGACAGTTAATTTTTCTATTTAAATCGTTATAATTTACTAACAATGAAAATGTTTACGGGAGTATTAAAAGAGCAGGAATTATCGTCATTTTACAATAGTGCTATTAAATATAATATTAATCAATTAAATAATCTAATTGCAGAATATGATGCTGTTTCACTATTTGAAAATTGGCGTTTGCTAATCCAGTCAATTGATGAATTTATTAATATTGCCTATGAATTAAAAAACCCGATTAATAGACTTAAATATCTATCGCTTAATTTAGATTTTACCAATAGACAAAATTTGGTAAAATTGGGAGAACTTCGTTCCATAATAGAGAACACTTTTGATATTGAAATATGGAACAGATTTAAAAATATGGCAATAATGCTGGGAAGTATTGATAAAACCTTTCAAGATCAGAAAATTTGGAATGATTTCGGAAATGAATTTAATACATCTACCGTTGCCAAGAGTATACTTTATTTACAATCAAGACGACTATATTATTTAGCATTTTTAAATTTGATTCCTAAAGTTGCCAAAGGTAAAAGAAAACTTGATTTTATTAATTTGCTAAGTGACTTTCAGTACTATATTGATCATTTTATGGTTGGTGTTACTTCAGCACATTTTGGCTTGATTTTAAATCATTGCTATGATGATTATGAGCTTAAAAGTGATGGCAGTGTCGCAAAAGCGAATTATGAGTTTAAGCATTTGGACTCTTTTTTTTTAGATCCCCAAAGACTTTCGCTTGCTGATCAGATAGAGTTACGACCTGAGCCCCTAATAGTAAGGCAAAATCTTGGAAAATCTACATCAAAAATTTTTTCTTTTAGCGAAATTGCAAATTGCATGATGCAATTTGAAGATTATTTTAAAAAATATAAGGTCGAAACCTTAACGGAATTCAATGAAATAAATTTATTATTATGCGACTTAGCTCCAAGTTTAATAAATGATTTTGACTTTGAAATTAGTAATACTCGTTTCGAGGAAATTTCAAGTAAGTACAAATCACTTTGTTTATTTAATAATTCGCAGGAATATTTTGAAACATTAAACTCCCCTGCTCCATTTCAACGAATTGAAAACCAATATTACTCGACTGTCGTTTTACTTATGAGATTTGTCTATAGGACTATTTATTCGTCTCTTCTTAAAAACAGAAGATTTCAGGTGCATTCTGGTTTTATTTTTGAGTCTCGAGTATCGCAAATACTTAATGAAAAAGGATATTTAAATTCTGGTATTACACGAATAAACCGAAAAGAATTTGACGTCGTGACGGTGAAAAAAGATAAAATTTTCAATTTTCAATGCAAAAATAATTTCGTTGAAATATCTGACATTAGTCAGGACTATAAAAAAATGTCTCAGTTAAATTCTCTACTTGTAAATTACTATGAAAGATCTCTGTTAAAAGAAAAGTCGAGAGAGCTGCTATTATTAGAAAAATTAGAAAAAACTGAAATTGAACATTTTGTAGTTACTCGTTTTCCAGTTATTTCTGAAAATCCAAATATTATAAATTTTAATAATTTGAATTCATGGTTCACAGAAGCAGATGACGAAAATTAATAAGAACTTAAAATTAGCACTAATATTTTTACAAAAATAACCGCAATGCATTTATACTACCTTAATTAGTTTTTTTATATTGATAGTTTCACTGAATTTACAAAGACCCGTTTTCTCGATATTTTCCAGCCATTTCTCGATTTTTTTTCCTACATTTGCAGAGGTTAATAAACCCAAGAATTTTAAGAGTGCCCTATTAGTGCCCTGCTTTTTTTGACATAACATTACGCCCAGTGTTTACTGGGGCTTACGATACAGGTGGCGGAGCCTCTTTCTCCGCCAGCAGAAGTTTCAAAAGAAACTCTAAAAGTTAAATCCTTTAAATCTTACGATTTAAAGGATTTTTTTATTGCTTTTGAAAATATGCTGTTTCCACAGAACTGACAAAACTTTTACAAAGGCAACCTAAAAAGCTTTAAAACAACTGTAAAACAAAAACGGATGAGTTTTACCTCATCCGTTTTTATTTTAATCACAAAGAAAACTGACTGCTCCTAATAAGGCTGCAACTTCATTGTCATTTGAAATGGAAACCTCAATTTTAAAACCAGATTCCTGAATTATTTTATTAAAGGAATGCAAAAACAAATCGCTTGCATTGGCTATTTTTCCACCAATAATAATATGATCTGCTGTAAAGTTGGCAATCCATGGAATTGCGACTGTTGCTAAGTCCTCTCCCATTCTTTCAAATACCTGAATTGCCTGCTTATCTCCATTTTTCGCTAGATTGTAAAGTTCTAAACCATTATTAAGATCGCTACCACTTAATGATTTGTAATGTGATAAAAGACCTCTAACTGAAACATAATCTTCTGCAATTCCATCTTTATAAGATAAATTGTATATTTCGCCATCAGCGGGAACAGAATTACCCGAACTTATTGATGCTCCTTTGTCAATAAAACAAGCTCCTAATCCTGTGCCTAATGTTACAGCCATTACTTTTTTAGAAAGATTTTCCTGTTGTTTAAAAACTTCTCCTTTTCCAAAACAAACAGCGTCATTTTCAAAAAGAATTGGAAAATTTGCAGGAAAATCTAAAGTTTCTAAAAGCAATTCTCGAATGTTTAATCCGTAAAAATGTTCGTATTTAGACTGATCTTTAATCCAGCAAATGCCATTTTTATAATCAAATGGTCCAGGCATGCAAATTGCAATTCCTGCGATATCTTTAATTTTAGAATTTTCTATTGCGGTGTGAATTACTTTTTTCCAAATGCTCATAACCTCATCTGCAGGTCTATTCGAATCGAAAGATTCTTTACAGAGAGAAAAATCAAGAACCTTCATCTCTGTTTTATTAATAACCGCAGCTGTGATATGCGTTCCTCCTATATCCAGCCCAATGGCGTGTGATGTATTCATTTTTAATTATTTCGCTTTTTAGTACTAGATATTTTTATCTTTCAAAATATGAGGGTAATGGATACTGGTGTGAACAATCATTTCACCAAATAATGTATTCGCCCAAGCAAACCATTTACGGGTAAACTTGTTTACATCGTCTTTATGAAATGATTCGTGCATAAATCCAGTATCGGCATTTGTTTTTATTAAATTGCTGATGCAGTTTTTTATTTCTTTTTCGTCTACACTTGTAATGGCTCTCAAAACAATACTCATTGGCCAAATCGTATCTACTCCTGTGTGCGGACCACCAATACCTTCTCCTGCTTTTCCTTTATAAAAAAACGGATTATTCTCAGACAGTACTACTTTTCTTGTATTCAGATATAAAGGGTCATTTGGAGCAATAGCACCTAAATACGGCAATGATAATAATGACGGTACATTGGCATCGTCCATCATGTGGAAACTGCCATATCCGTTTACTTCAAAAGCTATAATTTTTCCGAATTTTGGGTGATTGATAATTCCGTGTTCATTAAGACCCTTCTGAACCTCATCTCTTAATTTTGTGGCTTTCGCAACCAAATCATTATCCTTTAAGGCTGGAAGAGAGAAAATTTCAATCAGATATCCTAAGATTTCGATCGCAAACATATTACTCGGAATCAGATAACCGAATAAAGTAGAATCGTCGCTTGGCCTGAAAGTTGAAACAATTAATCCGCAAGGTTTTACAGGATAACCATAACCCCCTAGCGGAACGCCGTCTGTTGCCCATGCCGTCTGACGCTGAAAACTATAAGGTCCGCCTTTTCCATCCATTCGCTGCTGTTCTTTAAAAGTCTGCAGAACCAAAAGCATCGCTTCTTTCCATTTTGCATCAAACAAACTAATATCTCCCGTTTCTTTCCAATAGCCGTGTGCTAAGCGAACTGGGTAACACAAACTATCAATTTCCCATTTTCTTTCATGAATTCCGGGCTGCATTTTGGTAAGGTCATTTTTCCATTCGCTTTCCTTAGTAAAATCTTTATAAAAAGCATTCGCATACGGATCCAACAGGATACATTTCGCTTGACGATTAATTACTCCTTTCACCAATTCGGCCAGTTTCGGATCTTCTTTTACAAACGGAATATACGGCCAGATCTGCGCTGTACTATCTCTTAGCCACATGGCATCAATATCTCCTGTAATTACGTAGGTATCTGGTTTTCCATCAATAACCTCAAAATCAACTGTGGTGTCTAGGGTATTTGGAAAACAGTTTTCAAATATCCATGCCAGTTCTGGATTGGCAATTTGTTTTTTAATGCGCACGATAGCGGCTTCAATTGCTTTACTTGTAAATTTTCTTTCGGCAACAGGAGGCCTTTTTGAAACAAAATCTTTTAGTGGAAACTGAAAAGTATCTGAATTAAATCCGAAAGCTTCTGTCTGAAGTGCTAATAATCCTGCTGAAAAAATGCCTGCGTTTTTTATAAATTTTCTACGTGACTGCATATATTTTTATTTTGAAGTTGAATAAGAATATGGGAATGCTTCTTTTGTTGTACCTCTTTTAAAATTAGGAGAATTGGTCATATCAAAATTTAATTCTCCTCCTTTCAACACATCAAAGTGATTGATGTAATTTTTAGAATGAAGAACATTATCCCATTTTAATTCGTTTACATATTTGTTAGTTTCTGAATTATTAGGCGCATTGATAATAAGCTGCTTTCCGTTTTCTAACTGCAAAGTTGTTTTCTTAAACAAAGGCGCTCCCAAAACATATTCTTCTGTTCCCGGACAAACTGGATAGAATCCCATGGCTGAGAAAATATACCAAGCAGAAGTTTGTCCGTTATCTTCATCTCCGCAATAACCATCTGGAGTAGGCTTGTACAAACGATTCATGACTTCTCTTGACCAATATTGTGTTTTCCAAGGCTCTCCTGCATAATTGTACAAATAAATCATGTGCTGAATTGGCTGGTTTCCGTGAGCGTATTGTCCCATATTCATAATCTGCATTTCGCGGATTTCATGAATAACGGCTCCATAATAACTGTCATCAAAAACGGGAGGCATTGTAAATACTGCATCTAATTTCGCTGTGAAATTTTTCTCTCCTCCCATTAAATCAATCAAGCCCTGAATGTCATGAAAAACACTCCAACTGTAATGCCAACTGTTTCCTTCAGTAAAAGCATCTCCCCACTTGAACGGATTAAAATTAGGAGGGAAACTTCCGTCTTTATTTCGTCCGCTCATTAATCCAATTTCCGAATTGTAGAGTTTTTTATAATTCAGCATTCGTTTTTCAAAAAGGCTGATTTCCTTTTTCGGGCGATTTAATGCTTTTGCCAATTTCCAAATCGCAAAATCATCATAGGCATATTCAAGCGTTCTTGCGGCGTTTTCATTAATCTTCACGTCATACGGAACATACCCAAGAGTATTGTAGTACTGAACTCCCTTTCTACCCACAGCATCCATTGGCCCTTCATTATTAGCTCCGTGCAATAAAGCTTCGTATAAAGTATTGATATCATAACCACGTAATCCTTTCATATAAGCATCTGAAACTACAGAAGCAGAATTATTTCCTACCATTACATTTCTAAAACCTGGGCTTGACCATTCTGGCAGAAAACCTCCTTCTTTATAATCGTTTATTAATCCTTCCTGCATTTCTTTGTTTATAGAAGGATAAACGAGATTTAACAGAGGATATAAAGCACGGAAAGTGTCCCAAAATCCCGTTCCCACATACATATAGCCTTGCAACACTTTTCCGTTGTATGGACTGTAGTGCACAATTTTTCCGTCTTGATCAATTTCATACTGTTTTTGAGGAAAACAAACTGTACGGTATAAACAAGAATAAAAAGTCTTTAACTGATCGGTATTATTATCTTCTACAGCAATTTTCCCTAGAACTTTATTCCATTCGGCCTTAGATTGCGAAACTGTTTCTTCAAAAGTCGATGTCCCTAATTCGTTTTTTAGGTTCAATTCTGCCTGTTCTGGACTTATAAAAGAAGATGCTATTCTAACATTTACTTTTTCTCCTTTTTTAGTTTTAAATCCGATAACTGCTCCTACATGATTTCCTTCAGCTTCCAATTTATCACTCAAAATTTTATCAATCCAAGTTGAATTAGTTAGAAACTTTTTATCAAATTCTAATACAAAATAGTTCTTGAAATTTTGAGGAACTCCACCGCTGTTTCGTGTTGTATAACCTATTATTTTATTCTCTGACGGAATTATTTTGATATAAGACCCCTTATCAAATGCATCGATCACAATAGAAGATTTTTCATTTTCGGGAAATGTAATCTGAAAATGCGCTGCCCTTTCAGTTGTTGTAATTTCGGTCGTAACGTCATGATCGGCCAAATAAACGCTGTAATAATACGGTTTTGAAACCTCTGCTTTATGGCTAAACCAGCTTGCTCTTTCATCTTCGGCGAAAGCCAACTTACCAGTAACGGGCATAATCGAAAACTGAGCGTAATCGTTCATCCAAGGTGAAGGCTGATGCGTCTGTTTAAATCCTCTAATTTTTTCTGCCGTATACGTATAAGCCCATCCATCGCCCATTTTGCCCGTTTGAGGGGTCCAGAAATTCATTCCCCACGGCCTGCAGATGGCGTGATATGTATTTCCGTTCGAAAGATTATGTAATGATTGTGTTCCCATTAACGGGTTTACATATTCTACAGGATCTAAAGCTTTTACCTGCGCGTTTAAAAAAAGACAGGATTGTAATATTCCTAAAAAAATTAAACTCTTTACTTTCATATTCTTGTGATTTGTGAAATGTGAAATGTGAGATGTGAGATGTAAATGTGATCTGTCCATTACGCTTTACATTTTACATTTTACTTTTTACTTTTTACTTTTTACTTTTTACTTTTTACTTTTTACTTTTTACTTTTTACTTTTCAATACTAAATTGGCCTATCTTCTTTCTTAACTCCAAATATTGTTGACGGTTTACTTCCCATAAATAATTTCAGTTCTCCTCCTTTTACAATCATCTCTTGCGTGATATATGATTTTGTATATGGTTTTCCGTTATATTCTGCTTTTTGAATATAGATATTTGATGCGCTGTTATTAACCGCATTTATCGTAAATGAAATGCCTTTTTTATGATGAATTACAGCACTGTTTACTAATGGACTTCCTAGAACATAAATTCCGTTTGCAGGATTAACCGAATAGAATCCCATAGAAGATAAAATATACCAAGCCGACATTTGCCCTAAATCTTCGTTCCCGCATAATCCGTCTGGTTTTGTTGAGTAGAATTTATCATCGATTTCTCGAATTAATTTCGCTGTTTTCCAAGGCTGTCCGGCATAAGCGTACAAATACGGAATATGATGATTTGGTTCATTCCCATGAGCATATTGACCAATTAAACCACTAATATCCGGCGAAACATCTTCTCCTTCTACTTTATCAGTTATTAAAAAAAGTGAATCTAGTTTTGCAATAAATTTATCTTCACTGCCAAACAAATCAATTAAACCGTACGGATCTTGCGGAACCAGCCAAGTGTACTGCCACGCATTTCCTTCGACATAATCATCTTTTCGATGTGCTGAAGAAAGCGGATTAAACGGTGTTCTCCAATTTCCATTGGTCAATTTACCGCGCATAAAAGTGGTTTCTTTATCAAAATACAGTTTGTATAAATTGGCTCTTTTGGTAAAATAAGTATAATCGTCTGTTTTGTTTAAAGCTTTTGCCATCAAAGCAATACAATAATCATCGATAGCATATTCTAAAGCATTCCCTACAGATTCCAGCATTTTATCGGCAGGAATATATTCTAATCTCTGAACATAATCCATTCCGTCACGCGTTTGCATTGCCGTTTTTTTAATGGCGTCGTACGCTAAATTGACATCATAATCTCGGTATCCTTTTAAATAAGCGTCGACGATAACGGCAATAGAATGATTTCCATTCATTGTATTGGTTTCGTTGCCCATTAAATGCCAAACCGGCAATCTGCCCTGCTGCTGATAAATCGCTAAAAATGACTTTACAATATCATTGATTTTTTCAGGCTGTGTAATGGTGTATAATGGATGCAGTCCACGGTAAGTATCCCAAAGCGAAAAAGTCGTGTAGTTGGTAAAATTGGCTTTTTCATACACTTTTTTGTCTGTTCCTCTATAATCTCCGTTGGCATCGTTAAAAATAGAAGGAGCAAACATCGTATGATATAATGAAGTATAAAAAACTTTCATTGTTTTTTCATCAGCTTTAATCTGAACTTTATTAAGTTCCTTGTTCCATTTTGAATCTGCCAGTTTTACAATAGCTTCAAAATCCCAATCAGGAATTTCTGCTTTTATATTGGCAGATGCATTTTCGGCACTTACTGGAGAAATTCCGACTTTTACCAGAATCTGTTTGTTTTTTAAAGTTTTAAAATCTAAAACCGCTTTTATTTTTAAGCCTTCTCCTTCCGTTCCTTTTATCACAGCTGTACTGTCATAAACCATCATATTGTTGATTGGTTCAGAGAATTCCATTGCAAAATAAATACGCTGATCTGAAGCCCAGCCTGCAGAATAGCGATATCCTTCAATTTTGGTTTCGCTTATTTTTTTAATGAAAGTTTTTACGGGTCTGTCCCATCCAATTCCGTCAGCCAGATCAATTAAAATATGTGAATCGTTTGTGTTTTCGAAAGTATATTTATGAAAACCAACTCTTTCGCTGGCTGTTAATTCAGCCTTGACTTTATATTTATCCAATAAAACGCTGTAATATCCAGGTTTTACGACTTCATTTTTATGAGAGAAATACGAGCCGTAACCGTTTACCATATCTTCTTTTGTTCCTTTTGTCAAACTGACTTTTCCACTTACAGGAAGCACCAAAATATCATTTAAATCTCCAATTCCAGTTCCGCTTAAATGCGTGTGTGTGAAACCCAAAATGGTATTACTGGCATAATTGTAACCGCTGCACCAGTCCCATCCTTCAAAAATATTTACTGGACCCACCTGCACCGCTCCAAAAGGAACATTTGCACCTACAAATACGTGACCATGACCCGCCGAACCAATAAGCGGATCTACATATTGTGTATAATTTATATCGCTTTGTTTTCCTTTTTTTTGCTGTGAAATTGCCAGATTAGCAAAAAATAAATTTAATGCCAAGACACCACTTAATAGTATTCTCATATTTTATTTTTTAATTCTGTGTGTTAGACGCAATACAGTGCGTCTCTACTAAACCTTTGTCCCTTCGTCCCTTTGTCCCTTTGTATCTCTGAACCTTTGAACCTCTATTTATATCTTTCCAAAACCTCAAACAAAGAATAAATTTTAATTTCTGGTTTTGTTATTTTCCCTTCAAACGAAATTGTTTTTTCTTCTCCTGCTTTTAAATCAAAATAATTATCGCTCCATTTTCCGTTATACCCTTTCATCGAAATGCAAACGTATTTTGCCATTTTCTTAGCTTTTACGATTATGTTATTTCCTTTTATTTCCCAGCTGATTTTTGGATCTTCTAATAGTAAATCTTTCGGATGTGTAAAATCAGTTTCTGGTTTTATGTCATCTCTGTACGCTTCCTTTATAGCATACCAGGCTGCTTTTGGCTGTCGGTTATTATAATCAGTAATACTCCAGCTTGCTACAGGCCAACAGTCATTTAACTGCCAAACTAAAGTTCCCATATTGTAAGGCGCTTTCGAACGATGAATTCCAACAATATTTTTGATTGAATAATAATGCAGACACTGACTCAAATAGGCATAATCTTCCAAGTTCATCTTTTTTAATTTAGAAGAATCGATAAAATATTTACGTAAATAGGAATCTAATTTCTCAAAACCTTTGCCCGCTTTTAAATGTACTTTTAGTATATCTGAATATAAATGACGATCTTCTGGAGAAGTAAAACTTTCAATTGAAGCATAATTCGGTAAAGACAGCATTCCGTATTCGCTCACAAAACGTCCTGTTTTTTTCTGAACGGCTTCAATATCCTCCAATCCCCACCAAATTCCCCAATAGTGGCTGTCTCCTTCGGTTACACTTTTTGCTTTTGACCAATGGTGTAAAGGCGACGAACTTAAATAAGGACGTTTACCATCGACTTCTTTTACCCATTTCGGAATACTGTCATGAAATAAACGTGTATAATCTTTCCACAAACGGATTGAATCTTGTTTTGAAATTTTGAAACTTTTCATCCAGCCCCAGTTTTTAAAGGCTTCATCAGATTCGTTGTTACCGCACCATAAAACGATGCTAGGATGATGGCGAAGTCGTTTTACCTGATACTGAACTTCTTTTTTTACATTATCAAAAAAGGCGTCATCTCCAGGAACCATTGTACCGGCGAACATAAAATCCTGCCAGACATTTATTCCGTATTTATCGCATAAATCGTAGAAATAATCGTCTTCATAAATGCCCCCGCCCCAAACGCGAAGCATGTTCATATTGGCTTCTTTGGCAGATAAAACTATTTTTTCGTATTCTTTTTTGTTTACCCGAGAAAGAAAAGCATCAGACGGAATATAATTGGCTCCTTTCATATAAACTGGCTTTCCATCAATTTTAAAATAAAAAGATCTACCCAAACTATCTGGCTCTTGTATTAATTCAATCTTTCGATTTAAAACATAAGGTTTCTCAGGATTTTTTTTGTCATAAGATTCCAATCTTGGCGTTTTCCAGATTCCGCAAGTTGTAAATTTTGGTCCCCAATCCCAGCCAAAATGGTATTGTGCTTTACGGACATAAGCACGCGGATTGTCTGGAATTACAAATGGATAATCTTTTTTAGCCAACGAATCAACCACATTTTGTGCCGATTGAAATACGATTCTCAAATCGTTATTTCCTGATTTCAAGACTTTTTTTACCTCAACACGCCATTGACGAAACATATTATCCGCTTTTAAAACCAGCTTATTGTTTACGTAAACAGATGCATAAGTATCTAATCCGTCAAAAACTAAATCTGTGTTTTTCTTTTTCAGCATATTTGCTGTGACCTGAAAAGTGGTTTTGTATTCCCAGTTTTTGCGTTCTATCCATTGCAGTTTTTTTTCGTTATCTCTGTAAAACGGATCTGGTATTAATTTACTTTTTAGTAAATCTGTATGAATTTCTCCTGGCACATGGGCTGGATACCATTTTTGTGTTTTTTCTTCACGGTATTTCCAATTATTTTTTAGATCAATATGCTGCGCAGAGGCAATTGATGTAAAAACTGCCATACACGAACACAATAACCAATGAAGTCTTTTTTGATAGTTCATTTTACTGAGTAATATTTTATACCTTCTAAAATTACTAAAAAAGGTAAGTAATCTGGTTTTTTTGGCAGTTTTAGAGAAGGAAAGAACTGACCGCAGCATTCCTTCTCTTGAGAATTTATTCTTTGTTAGTAACTCTAAAATACAACTAGAAATATCTTCTTTACCACTGCCTTATACTATATTTTTGATTTTGATATGGTTCGTTTTTAAATTCAAAAAACTGAAATACACTTTAGGTATAGTTTTGAAATTTTTTAAAAACAGAAACTAAATCCATCTTTTTCAGCATAAACTATATTTGTTGTATGCGAAAAAAAAGCATTTGAATCTGTAAAATAACTTTTCAATACTTACACTTTCAGACGAATCAATTTTGATGATTTAAAAATAAGCCGGGCATGCTCAGTACCCGACTTATCTTAACTAACCAACCTAATTTAAAAATTATTTATCCCACCAGATTCTTGTGGTCATTAAATCTAAACCTTGACGTTGAATTGCTTCTTTATAATTAGCCTCGTTTGTAATAAGTTCTGACTGATCATAAATTAATCTTCTTGGAATTGTTCCTTTTGTTTCTCCAGTTGGATCATTAACAGGAACTAATACAGGATAACCCGTTCTTCTGTATTCTGAGAATGCTTCAAAACCATTAAACAATAAAACAATCCATTTTTGAGTGATAATCTGTTCGATTTTTTCTGCTTCTGTTCCTGAAGCTTTAAAAGGATATGTCGTAATGTAAGTATTGTATTCTGCTGGTGAAACTGCTGGTACCTTATCTCCAAAAATGGTTAAGATATTCATAGCCGCTCTCACTCCATTTTCGTAATAAGTTTGAGCCGATCCGCCAACATTCCATCCTTTTACAGCAGCTTCAGCCAATAAAAACTGAACCTCAGCATAAGACATAATCAATGTTGGAGCATCTAAACGCAATACTGTTGAAGTATTTGGATCTGAGAAAAGTTTTTTGTCTCCTCCTGGAAATTCTTTTGCATCATTTGCCAAACCTTGCTGACTTGCAGGATTATTATCTCCTGTTGCTTCTAGTTTAGCATAAATTCTTAAACGAGGATCGTTTGTATTTTTCAATAAATCGATGAATGTTTTACTGAATTTAATGTTCGATTCTCCTCCGTTCAAATCGTTTCTCACCCAAGAAGAGGTGATTGGATTGGTTTTAACTCCAGCAGGACCTGCATCGTGTTTTAGAACCAAACTGTCATCATTTGAAGTAAAAACGCCTTTAGAATACGCTTTTTCTACAAATTCTTTTGCTTTTGCAGGATTTACTTTAGACAAACGCATTGCTACTCTTAACATTAAAGAGTTTGCCAATTTCTTCCATCTTGCAACATCACTTTGGTAATACAAATCGGCATTTCCAACAAAAGGTTTTCCAGCATCTAATGCAGTTCCCGCTTCATCCAATTCTTTTAAAAGATCATTGTAAATAGCTTCCTGTGTATCATATTTTGGAGAAAAAACGTTTCCGTTGTATCCTTTTCCTGCTTCAAAATAAGGAACTTCACCGTAAGTATCTGTTAGTTTTTGGAACAAGAAAACTTTCATAATTCTACAGGCCTGAATCATATTTGAATTCTCTGGCGTGTTCTCGACTACAGATAACAACTGGAAAATCTGATTTAATCCTTTTCCGTAAGTTTCACCAAAAAGCGCTGCTGAATACTCTGAAGAATATGTGTATTTTGAACCAGGTCCTCCAAGTGAAGAAAACTGCTGTACAATTTGAGCTGCGTATAAATTGTTCCCTCTTGTGTTAGAGAAATCTTGTCCGTCTACATAAATCTCAGCAAGTGTAAACATTGATTTTACCGCCGGATCTGTTAAAGCGTTTGGAT
Source organism: Flavobacterium sp. GSB-24 (assembly GCF_027924665.1). NCBI lineage: Bacteria > Pseudomonadati > Bacteroidota > Flavobacteriia > Flavobacteriales > Flavobacteriaceae > Flavobacterium > Flavobacterium sp. GSB-24. The sequence continues at coordinate 2,165,311 of NZ_AP027043.1, read as the reverse complement.
TCTTATTCATTTCTTCGAATCCTTTATCGCATGAAGCTAATGTCATAGCACTAACAATTGCGACACAAAATATTTTGATATATCTATTTTTCATCTTTTTTAGTATTAGAATTTGACATTAAGGGCAAAACCGTAGTTTCTTGTCAAAGGCATAGAAGCTCTCTCCATACCTTGAGCATTACTGTTTGAGTAATTTGACTCGGGATCGATATTTGGAACTTTGTCATAAATAGTCCATAAATTATGAGCTGAAAATGCTAAACTAACAGACTGGAATGGCGTTCTTTTTAAATATTCTTTTGGAAAATTATAAGCAAATGAAATTGCTCTAAGCTTCACAAAGTCAGCATCGTAAACAAAGTTTGATGTTACATCACTGTAGCTTCTCCAGTAATCGTATGCCGAAACCGTGGTGTTTACAGGGTTTCCGTTAACATCTGTTCCGCTTACTGCAACTCCTGTTTCACGACCTGGAAGTGTAATTTCAGATAATCCGTAACGTGTTCCTAACTGATTGGTAGCAGAATAGATTTCTCCTCCAAATTTAGCATCAACAAAAACAGAAAGAGTGAAATTTTTATATGAAAAATCATTTGAAAGTCCCATAGATGTTGGCGCAACACCTTGTCCCGCAATGATTAAATTTCCTCTTAAGAATTTTCCATTCGTATCTAATACAATGTTGCCATTTGTATCTCTTAAATAATCGTACGCTTTAATAACTCCAAAAGGTTGTCCTTTTTCTAAAACTACATTAGCTCTTCCATCTCTATTTCCTTCTAATGTTTTTGTTGTGATTTTATCAGAGAGATTTAAAACTTCACTATCGTTGTAAGCAAAATTATAACCTACGTTCCAAGAGAAATTTTCAGTCTTAACTGCTTTTACATTAATAGCAAACTCCACCCCTTTGTTTAGGATTTCTCCAACATTAATTTTTGTAGTTCTATATCCTGAAGCTTGAGAAACATCGGCATCTGTAATATCATTTGTTGTTTTCTTGCTGTAGAATGTTAAGTCTGTACTTACTCTGTTGTTGAAAAACGTGTTTTCAAAACCAAATTCGATTGTACTTACGTTATACGGTTTTAAAGTTCTATTTGGAATTGTTTCTCCATTTACACCCAAAATTGGCTGACCTAATGAATCTGTTTGTCCGTCTGGCGTAGTATAAGTCAATGCTAAAGCGTAAGCATCTGGTAATGCTCCTCCAACGTTACCCCAGCCTGCTCTAATTTTACCATACGAAATCCACTCAGGAAGACCTATAACTTCAGAATAAATAAAACTTGAACTTACAGAAGGATAAAAAGTGCTGTTATTTGCAGGATCTAAGGTGGAGAACCAATCCTCACGGCCTGTTAAACTTAAGAATAAGAAATCTTTGTATCCAATATCTGCTGAATAGAAAAGAGAGTTTACTTCACTTTCAGAAAATAATTTTTCAGTTTTATCTGGCTGTGTATTTCCGTAGAAATATTTGAACGGAACAATGAAGTTATTTCCTTTCATTTTAATACCGCTGTATCTATTATGCTGACGGTTTGCACCAATAAAGGCATCCAATGAGAGGTCTTTAGCAATATCTCCTTTGTAGCCTAAAAAACCAGAAGCATTTACTTCAGAACGCGTTTCAATTCTGTTTTCAATAGATCCTCCTGGGTTGTAATTTATTCCAGTAGGCTCAATTTCAGTATATTCATAATTGATATCATCAATACCAATAACAGCTTTAGCATAAATTTTATCTGTAATGTTATAATTTACTTTTGCAGAACCAATAAAACGCTTTCTAAGATCGTCATTTAAAGGAGATTTCGTAGCAAAATATGGGTTTGTATGATATACATTGGCTCCTAAAAAGTCTTCTTCACCACCGTTTGCATCATAAGGATTGCTTATCCATCTGATATCTGTTCCTGGAGTCATGAAAGTCGTTGGGAAAGATGGGTTTCTTGGTGAGTCATTTAAATATGGACGATTATGACTTTTCTCCGAAATATACTGAGCATTACTCTCTATACTGATTTTTTTATTTGGAGCCGAATTTAAACTCAAAGCCACGTTGTTTCTACCAAAAGTAGTTTCTGGCAAAATAGATTCGTCTTTAGTGTTTCCAAAAGATAATCTAAAGTTTGTTGATTCATTTCCTCCAGAAATTGCTAGAGTATTACTGAAAGAATATCCTGTTCTGTAGAAATTCTCCACATTATCTTTTCCGTAAGCCTGATAAGGTCTAGTTTTACCGTCAAGAGATAATGAAGGTGTTCCGTCATATTTATCTCCCCATGCAAAATAGTAGGAATCTCTAAGTTCTTGTAAATTGGTAAATCTAGTTGGAACACCGCTTGCATTTGGAGCTCCGGCACCATATTGATCTTGCCATTTTAAAAGGCTAGCAGGTGTATTGAAAGTAGAATTTGTACTGAAGTCTACACCAATTCCTGATCCGTTTTTACCTTTTTTAGTTGTAATTAAGATAACACCATTTGATCCTCTGTACCCATAAAGCGCAGAAGCAGCACTACCTTTTAATACAGACATCGAAGCAATATCATCTGGATTGAAAGAAGACATACCATCACCTTTATCAGCACCACCCCACATTCCAGCATTTCCCTGCTGAGTATTGTCAATCGGAATTCCATCTACAACATATAAAGGCTGGTTAAGTCCAGACGCAGAAGTTGCTCCACGAATTACAACACGGCTCGAACCAGAAGGTCCTGTAACTGGTGCAGAAACGTTTACTCCGGCAATTTTACCTTGAAGTGCATTTCCTAAGTTAATTTCCTTATTTTTTGTCAGGTCCTCGCCTTTTAATTCTCCTACGGCGTAACCTAGACTTTTCTTTTGTTTTTTAACTCCGAATGAAGTTACTACAACATCTTTTAATTCCTGTGTGTTTTCAATTAATACAACAGAAACTCTGCTTTCGTTTTCCTGAAGTACCACCTGTTTTGACTGAAATCCCATCGAGGATACATTAAGAGTAACTTTCCCTTCAGGAACATTCATTTTAAAACGCCCTTCGGCATCTGTAACAGCACTAAATGGTTTTCCTTGAACTTCGATTGACGCAGCAACAATTCCCTTGTTTTCTGCATCTGTAACTATGCCGGTTATTAATCGATTTTGCGCGGCAGCACTTAAACTGCTAAGCAATATCACTCCTAACACTGCTAATATTCGTCTCATAAGCTTTTTGTTTTGGTTATTGGTTTTGACTCGTTTTGTTGATTTGTGTTTGTTTTTAAATAATTAATAAAAAATTGTACTCTGTTTGCAATATCATAATAAACAGCTGTTTAAGGCTGCAGTTGATTTTTAGTTTTTTACTAAATCGTTTTAGCAAAATGATTAAAAAAAAAGTCCTCACCTTTTTTTAAATTTTTTAAACCGATTCTCTTACGATCAAAGTTCCTTTCTCGAGAACCTTTTCTATTTTGAAATCATCAAAGTTTGTCATCTGATTCATTAAGAGCTGAATTGATTTTACTGCTATATCCTCTATTGGCTGCGCAATAACAGTTATTGTTGGTGTATGAAGTTTGAAACTGTCGTGATCATCGAAACTGATAACCGAAATGTCTTCTGGAATTTTGTATTTTAAAACCCTAAAAGCCTGAAGTCCTGCTAGTCCGAGGTAATTTGCTAAAAACAGAACTGCATCTATCTCTTTATTTTTATTAAAAAAGTCTATGATTGCTTCAATTCTGCTTTGTTCACTAGCATGGTAATCTAGATGCAGCGTATAATTCTCGTTGTAAATACCTTCTTCTTTTAACGCTTCAACATATCCCTTTTCTCTCAGCTTCATCTGGATCATACCAGATTTATTATTAACGACAGCTATATTTTTGCGTCCCTTGTTCATCAAGAATTTAGCAGCCGAGTAAGATCCTTCGTAGTTATCCATTACAACATGACTTACTTTTTGATTGGCAAAATACCTATCGATTAGTACAACTGGTTTTTGTAATTTTAAAAGATGACTGATTGTTTTCTCTAAATTTCGGGTTGGAGTAATAATAAACCCTTCTACATTGGCTTGCAAAAGACTTTCTATCAATTCTTCCGAACGATTATTATCATCTCCTGTACTGCAGTAAAAAACCCTGTAATCAATATTTTTGGCTTCGTCTTCAATAACTCTTGCCAGATCTGCAAAAAACTGGTTCGATATATCTTCAACAATAAGTCCGATTGATCTTGTTTTTCCTGTTCGCAAACTGCTGGCGATCATGCTTGGTTTATAGTGCAGTTTTTGCGCCACATCCTGAACTTTTTTGATTACAGTTGGGCTGATAGCCATTTTTTCGCCTTTGCCGTTGATAACAAAAGACACAGTAGAAATCGAAACTTCTGCCTGTTTCGCAATATCTCTAATTGTAATCTTTTTCATCGGGTAATAAATTTATATTTGAATATTTTAGTACATCGCAAATATATGTAAGCAAAACTTACAAAAACGTTTTAGTAAAATTTTTTTTCAACAAATCTCTTTTTTAAGCTTAAAATTAAATAGAATATTCAGTAAATACTATATTTTACCAAGTTATTGTCATTCTGACTTTTAATGTAGATTTTATGAATTTTTATACAGATTTAATATAATTTGGATAAGATTGTTGCCCATTTTTAAACTTAAATATTCTAAAAATAAAGGCTCAAACTTTCTAAAATATGAAGAGTTTTCATTTTTAGAAAAAGCAAACTTCAAAAGAAAAGCCTTTGAACATTATTTTAGTTCAAAGGCTTTTTTTCATTTATAATCAAAACTTACATCATGGTATTAATCCTAATACTTGCTTTTATAAGTGCCAATGCAGAGATTTTAGAAATATGAATATCTTTTGGCTGGTGATGAGAATTCTGACTTACCAATTTTACAAAATCAGATCCTTGTTCTGATTTTTGAACATATTTTACAGTAATATATTCTTCCCAATCATTCAGCTTTACACTTAAAAGATACATTTCTCCAAAAAAGATATTTTCAAATTCAGTTTCTTTATACAAAATAATATCACCAGACTTCAATAAAGGATACATACTATCTCCAGTTACAGAAATTGCTCCGTCACATTTTGGAAGATTCGGAATTTTTATGGTATCCAGAATTCTTTGCGGTTCACCACTGCTAAACAATTCCCTTAAACCCGCTACTGCTTCCAAATCATATAATGGTATCTCCTGACTAACATGCGTGGGATCAACTGTTTTTCTATCATTATTCATAATCATTACACTTGTATTTTCTTCCTTAATCATTGGCCCATTCCCTGTTAAAAGCCACTCAGAATTAATCTCTGGATAGTAGTGTAATATTTTACACGCTTTGTCAGTTCCCATATTACTGCTATTATCCAAAAACTTATTGGAAAACCCTAAATCATTACAAAATTTATACTTACTAATCCCTTTATAATCAAGATACTCTCTCATTCTTTCCGTTGAACCCATAAAAAGATGTATTTTTTTACGTTAAAAATTTGGTTTAATGTATTATTTTACATTATATTTGCAAAGTAAAGAAAAATAAATTTTAAAAACAACAGAAACGTTAACAAATTTACATTTCAAATAATAAACAAACAAACCTTTAATACTAAATAAATAACTGATTAAAAGCAAATTACAATACAATTAAATAGTTCAAAAACAGCATACAAAACCACTACGGGCAATAGGAATAAAACTACGAATTAAATGTATTATTAATCACTAATTAAAAATAAATATTAATTTTTTACTCAAATCAATAAAAATGGAAACAAATCAAATCAAGGAAAAAATTCAAGAGCTGGAGCATTGGCTGATTGAAAATCCGAACAGCTCCGAGAGAGCTTTAATAGAATCTGACATTAAAAAATTACGAACCTTATTAGAAAAAAATCATGAGTAGAAATCAAATCGAAGCAAGAATTGCACAATTGTATCTGGCACTTCAATATTGTTCAGTACGAAACAAAACTTTCACGACAGGTGAAAGAATATGTATTAATCAAGAACGTTTTCAATGGATGCATATTCTAGATAATGAAGCAGCTTCTCCCCGCCCAGTTTCAAAAACCATTGAAAATAAACTAAAAGAGGTTTGGAGACTTTGTGCTCTCTATAATTTTAAACCTTATTACAGCGATCCTTTTCAAGAAGAAATTTTATTACAAAACTAAAAGCCAATTTATTATGAACACTCCTTCTACAAACACTATCAGCCAGACTATGGACTTAACTCAATTTTCAGCACAAGAACTAAAAGAAGCCTTAAATAGAATCGAAAATAAAAAAAATGAAGAGAGAGATGCTTATAAAAAACTGGTTGCCGAAACGATTCCAAAAGCACTTTCCAGATTACAGGAAACTTCTGAAATGATGCAAAATGCTAAAACTGAAACTTTCAGGCTGTTTGAAACTATTTTGGATTTAAAGAATCAGGTTTATGGTTTTAAAGAAAAACAAATGTCTCATACCTTCTCAAATGATAAAGAAGAAATTACGATTGGGTATCGCATTAACGAAGGCTGGGATGATACTGTAACTATTGGAATTGAAAAAGTACAGAATTACATTTCATCGCTTTCTACTAGCAAAGAAACAGCATCATTAGTAAAAATTGTTTTTAACCTCTTAAAAAAGGATGCTAAAGGAAATCTAAAAGGTTCACGAGTTCTGGAACTTCAGAAACTAACAAAAGAATTTAATAATGAAGAATTTACAGATGGTGTTGAAATTATCGCTTCGTCTTTTAAGCCTGTTCGTTCAAGCTGGTTTATTGAGGCAAGCCGAATTGACGAAAATGGCGTAAGAACGAATATTCCGCTATCGATGTCTTCTGTAGATTTTTTACAAGGCTATGCTTTTGATTTCTTTAACCAGCAAAACAACCAGAACCATGCAGCTTAATCACGATATTTATCTATCACTGCTATTAACTATCCTGTTAATTCTAACCAATTTAAAGCCTATACTTTTATTTAGAGAATGGTTTTATTTCAAATTAAAAACAACTTTTAAACAATACCTGAATGAGCGTAAAAATAAAGCCAATTACAGATCACGAAAGCTACAAAGTAAATGAACATACGATCTTTAAAGACGGACTCGGGAACTGGAATTGCAATAATGACTTATCAAAAAAAGAACGTCTGGCTTTTAATCAGTACGAAAGTATTGTAATCAAAAATCCGAGATTCAAAAAACACACAACAGCCACTTATAAAGGCTAAAACGACCTTCAAACCTGCAGCCGAAAAAAGCAGGTAAATAAAAATGGTTCCTGTTTCTTCTTCTTTCTGAAAAGAACCAGGAACCGACAAACGGGCGATTTCTGCCCTTATAATAAACAGCCAAAACGCATTCTTTCTATTGGAATCCAAACCTAAAAAAGTTTTGGAAACAGGATTGTCATGCGAAGTTTGCTGACCTAAATTGTTAAATAAATCTTTAACAAATACAACCTCAGAACGAGGTTCAATATAAAATGGCATCGGGAAGTAAAAACCATTACTGAATATGATCAAATGGTTTGGCTGTCTTAAATATGATGTCTTTATAATTCAAACTAATAACTCTTTTAAACTTCGTTCTTCTTACAACTTTTTCTTTTTTCTATCATTCAAAATATTTTCTCTCATGCCTATATCCTCAAACAGAAGTCTCGGAATTCAAAAAAATAAATTAATGCGTTACAAACTCATTAAAGAACTGTATCAAAAACACAAAACGGAAGACATTCCAACTACTGTTGTGTGGCGTAAATATGTCTATCCCGTTTATCCAATTTCCAGAACTACTTTGTACGAAATTCTCTGTACACCTATCACTTCTGAACTAAAAAAAATCGAAGAACTTATGAGCAATCAGGAAAGGTCTTCTTAATTCATATTAAAGAAAAAAATCATTCTTTATTTATCTTCAAAAGCATCCTTATTGTGATGCAAAGATGAAGCATTTACTTCATCTAAAACGACTTCTGTTCGCTTTCCTTACAACTCTGTAAAGCCCTAGAATACAAATGTTCGCAGACCTTGCATTTGTTTTTTTTAGGGCTTTTTTCACCCAATCTTTGCAATCTCAAAAGGAAACAACCGCGCTCAAAAACTAGAAAAATTCCTAGTTAAGATTCCTCTCGAAAACAACGCTAAAGCTGTTTTTGAACAAATCATTTTTAAACCCAACATTCAACATCAAATGGAACAGTTTCTATACCCCTCGCTAACGGCTTTTTTTGCCGCTTTTATTACCTGGTTTTTCTCTATGCGAAAATCACTGGCACAAGATCGTGCCGCCGAACTCGACAACGCCGTAAGCGCCGTAAAATATTACCGTGATCTTCTCGACGACATTACTGCGAGACTTACAGCCGCAACAGAAACCATTAAAAAAATGGAAATACAGCACAAAGAACTAATGCTCATAAACCAGCAACTGGTTGACGAATTACAAAAATTTAAACAGCTTAACGGAAAAACATCATGACACTTGCCCAAAAAACTTTAGAAATCGCCACCGCTCAAATTGGTGTCGAAGAAATGCCAAGAAACAGTAACGCAGGCCCCGAAGTCGAAATTTATTTAAGAAGCGTCGGACTTGGTAAAGGATATGCCTGGTGCATGGCTTTTATCTACTGGTGCGCACAGAAAGCTTCTCTTCAGATTAACGAAAAAAATCCTTTAAAGAAAACGGGAGGTGTTTTAGACCAATACAATTCGAGACCTCTTTTGATAAAAAAGACACCTCAGCCCGGAGACGTATTTATCATGGATTTTAATAATGGTAATGGTCACGCCGGATTTGTCGAAAAGATTGCTGGTAACACTGTTTACACCATTGAAGGAAACACCAACGATTCTGGCGGAAGAGAAGGTTATAAAGTAGCCAGAAGAAAACGCGATATAAAAAGCATTAAAGGCTTTTTACGAATCTAAAAACAAAATTTTTAAACCAATCTTAATTATGAATAAAAAACCAAAATTTCTTGTTTTTTCTCTTTTCATCATCCTTATCATGATTTCATGCCGAAGTCCGAAGCCAGTTCAAAATGAAAATAAAATTCAGACGATAACGATTACTGAAACCTTTCACGACACTGTTTTTAAAATTGCAAAAGACAGCAGTTCTTACAACGCATTATTAGAATGCCTTAACGGAAAAGTTGTTCTTAAAAATGTTATTCAAGCCGAACCAGGGCGTACATTAAAAAGCCCAAAGGTTCGTCTTGATAACAATAAACTCCAAGTCGACTGCAACCTTAAAGAACAGGAACTCTATGCACATTGGAAATCGAAACAAGTAAAAGATGTCCAAGAGAAGACGATCACCATTACCAAGTTTAGCAATCATCTCACTTTTTTGCAGAAAGCCCAGATTTGGCTAGGGAGATTACTGCTTCTTGTACTGCTTTTTTTGATTGGAAGATGCATCTCCAAAATCTATAAACCTGAATGGTTTAAATAAAAACTTTTAAAACTATACGCAAAATATGTCCGCACAATCTCATTTTTTTATAGAGTCAGGAGGTTTTCCTCAGCAACAGGAGGCTCAAGGCTTTGGGCCCAAGTCTGAAACTGTTTTCAACCTGACTTCTCGATTTACCATTGGCAATGAACCCAAAAAAGCCTTTTCAATCTGTAAAGGAGTTGTTTTAGTTCAGCCTCAAAGTGGCAATAATGAAAAAGTAAATCTTATTCTCCGCCCCTACAAACAACCATTTCCTGGATTAAACATTAAATACTTTGTTTATAGAGGTTTGAGAAAAAGTGATTTTTTCACTTCTGGTAATCAGCCATTAGTTATTAGTAATGATGGAGCAGTTTCAGATTTAATTGATAATATCAATATCAATTTTAAAGCATTCTATGATGGAAATGCTTCAATTGAAAAACCTTCTTTTAAAGCTGAGTTTATTGGTTATGAGGAACCTCCAACCGATCTCGATCAAAATGATCTTGCTCTACTATTATCAACTCCATTATCCGATTTCTTTTTTAAAGAATCGAAATTTGAAACGAAAAATAATACTCAAGAAGAACAGCATCCATTCGAACTTCCACTAATCGATAGTGGTAAAACGTTAGGTAATTTTGCTGAAGGCGAATGCGGAATTGATGTCGTCTTAAATTATGGCGATTACAAACATGATTTCGACAATTCTGAGTTTAATTTCGATTTGGAATACGCACGTAAACCTTTTGCAGAAATTGTAACAAACGGTTCTACCGATTTTGCGAAAAAACTTCAGCGCGAGCAAAGTACTCAATTTATTGATATTGCTGCTTTTTATGGTTTACATACAGCCGATGGCACTGTAACAGTAGATACTTCTGGAACCAAAACAAAGAAAACAGGAAATGCCATTTACAGCGATGTCATTAACAAGTTTGCAACCAAAAACAATTGGTACATCTACATTCAAAGTGATCGTACGCGCAGCTATGATTTTTACGGAAACTATAAAATTGGTGAAGGTCTAGAAAACCTAAAAACAGGATTATTAGAAAATCCTGTAACTAAAGAAGTTCCTATGGCAGCCGTAACGTATGGCAAATTAGGCTGGCCAGTTTTAGTTAATACTCAAGAACAGGCAAATACAGTTACAACAAACAATTTATACCTGCAATTTCCAACAGATAACAATAACAACACCGCTTGTTACGGACAGATTGCCAATGTAGTCAACGCTCAAAAAGACACTTTTATCAATGCTGACGGATTAAGATTACCTCCTGATGAAGAAGGCAATTACGCAGATTTCACCTCAACCATTCAATTGACAACTCCTGCTCTAGCTGGTGAAAATATTGCCTCTCTTAGTATTTTACTTTATCAAGGAAAAGTGAATTTGTATACTGATCCGCAAGTAGTACCAGATGAAGAAGGGGCTCCTATAATTACATATCGAAAGGCAAACTTTTTTGACAATGTTTTTAATTTAATAAAAGCTAGCCCTTTATTGAATTTAGGTAGCGATAAAAGCTATTCCAGAATGACTTCTGAAAAGCTCAATCTTATCAATGAGTTTTATGATAAAAAACAGCAGGGAATTTCGATTGTACAGACTCTTACTGTAAATGATGCCATTGAAACTGGAATTGAAGAAAATCCTACTGTTGATCGTGTTACTTACATAACAGAGGCAGTAGATGTTATGAACAATGCTGTTTCTGCAACCGGAAGCACAGCTTCAACAACTTATACATCTTCTTCAGCTGGTGGTGCTGTTGGCAAAAGCAAAACCTACCAACTACCCGATCCATACTATTACAATTTGAAAATGTTTACAGATAGTACTGAAACTATTACGGGACTAGAACTAAAAACTTTGGATGGCGCTACTCCTAACAAAATTATTCTGGGACTAACTAAAGATGAAAATGAAGCAATAAAAGCTCTAATTACCGAAGGCAAAAAGAATCCTCGCTTGTTTTTAATGGATCTTTTTGAAGGTGGAAGTGAGTTGCTTTCTCCTGAAAATATCAAATATCAGAAATATAAAGTTGCCATTGTGACTGAAGATGAGGATGGTAATAATAAATTGGAAGAACCTGGTAATTCTGTTTTTGTTTATTCACTTGATCGGACTTACCATTTTAGTAAAGGATATAGTGAGTACATGCCAGATTTAGAATTGTCAAAATTGAAATTAGATTTAAACGTAAACTTAGAAACGGAATAAGATGGAAAATGCCGTAATATTAAAAACAGGAAAAGTTGTTAGAAAATCCTCTTTCGTTCCTGGTTCTTTAAAAATTGATCTACAAGGTTTTGTTGATCAATTTGCAATTGGAAAACCAGACAAAATTTATAAACATGTTAATAAAGATAAATTTAATCTTCGAGATTTAAATGGTTATGACAAACCAATCTCAGCAGGATATTACTTAGAAAGTCAGTTTTTAAAATATATTGCAAATATTATAACAATTGAAAAACTAAATGAGTCTGTTTTAAAAGATGCTGATATAATTTTTGCTAAAGATGGCGATGAAATTGAAGTATTTCGTTTACATATTGAAGCACCATATAACTTTTTTTATAAATTAGAAAAATTTAATATTATTTATAAAAGAAATATTCCTGTTTTAGATAGTAATCAGAATATCATTACTCCCAATGATAAAGAGCCGGTTATAATTAATTTTGATAAAGCAACTATAACTTCTAAGCAATTCTATAATAAAAGAATTTATATAGCTAATGCTTTTAACGTAACTAAAGAAAAAGATTCTGCAGCTTTTTTAATTACTAAAATTGCTATAATGATTAACAAAATTGAGCGTGAGATTTTCCCATTATTCGCTCAAAATAACGATCTAATTTCTTATATAAATAACCAAATTATCGAATGGCTATCTGATGAAATTCTTATAAATCCAAGTTTGGAAACTTTGGCAGAATTCAATCAAAATATAACCGATTATTATAAAGTTGCATACTCAAATCAATTAAAAATATTAGAATCTTCTGGAACAGAGAAACTTTATTGGTTAGCAATGGGACTTAGCTCACAATCATTGTCAGGATTACCAGTCAATGAGAAATGGAAGATATTGCATTATTTAATAAAAAATAAGTTAAGTAATAATCTTGAAAGAATAAAAGAAGAAGAGCTAGTTATAAATATAGTATATTCCTTTAACCAATCTAACATCAAGGAAATAGATCAATTTTTAAGTTTTTTTCTATACCCATACGAAACAGGAACCGAAAAAGAAACAACATTCTATGAAGTGCTATATAACAGTATGAGTACAAGCACCAATATGAAACAAGGCTTACTAGGGTTATCAAATTGGGTCTTAGGCACAGAATATCAACCAACTACAACAAAGGGACAATTTGTTATGGCAATATACATGCTATGGCAATTTAGTAAATATAATCCCTACGACAACAATGATAAATTAAAAAATGCAACAATTGATTTTAGAAGTTCTAATTCAATTGCAAGCTTTGCACCAGAAAACACAAACCAATCTTTATTTAATTACACCCATTATGTTGCTTACGACCCTGTTTATTGGAGTAATTCATCACAAGAAATAAAAGAGTATAAAATTTCAAGACCTAATGCTTCTCCTATTTTGATGCCATATCAATCTTCAAAAATTATAGGTATATATTTTGATAATTTTAATTTTAGTATTGATGGCAATAAGATAATTGCTTACCAATCCTTACCAGTAATATCATCACGTAGTGATGAAAATATCACTCTTGTAGAGCAAAATGAAGTTCAATATGGAATTTATGATCTTTTTCAACCTGTTACTTTATTAAGCACAGATATTGAAACTAGGTCTGCTTTATCTACTGTAAATGGCCAAAATATTTCAATTAATGGCCAAAATATAAATTCTTTCATCCCTCTTTTTGTTTTGTCATTTATTGACAAAGACGGAGACAGTAGTGATGCCGAATCTATTTTAGGATATGTTGTGGATGTAGCAACAACTTTTACAGGTATTGGAAATTTAGCAAAACTAAAGCATCTCAAGTGGGGGGCATCTGGATTAAAAGCAGGTGAAGTCGCATTAAAATCATTAGAAGGTTTAAAGATTGTTGTTGGAGGAGTTGAATTTACTGCTGGAGTCCTAGGCTTTTTTGCCAACTTCGTGGAGTGTAGTGAAAATGATTCTTTCTGTCAAGGAATGAAAACGTTTATTGCAGTTTTCCAATTGGCATGTCTCACTACTAATGTTGGTACTGGAATTGCATCTTTAATTGCAAAAAGAGAAGCTGCTAAATTACTCAAAATTGCTGGTGAAGGTGCAAATGATTCTGAAACAATTGCTAATTTAAAATCAAAATTACAACAATTAGGTTCAAACGCATCTCCAGAAATAATCGATGAAGTTTCTACTAGAATTTTATCATTAGGAAGATTAAATTCTTTACCAATTGACCTAATTGCAATAGCTCTTTATAGAAAATTAAAAAATACCTTATTACTTGCACAAAATAAACTTTATCGTGAATCAGCTATTATTTTAGAAAACACTCCTTTAAACGAGCCAGCTGCTTTTGGAAAATTACCAAGGTTCTCGTTATATAAATACGTAGAAGATACACCTAATAAGCTTTGGAAAAGAGTAACAGGAGGAGATGTGTACTTGCATACAGAAGCCGAGTTACAAGAAATGATTGATTTTGGTAAATCTTTAGAAATAGATGAACTAACAGATATTCGTTTTAAAAACACAAATGATGTAACTGAACATTTCATCCTTAAAAGTTTTAGAACTGTTAAACAGAAAACTAAAGCTGAAGTTATTGAACAAATGAGGTTTTACAAAACATTCCTTACAGAAAGAGAAAAAGTGCCTTTTTGTTTTAGCTTATTAAATGATTCAAAACACTTTAATGATTTCAAAACAGAATTTTTAAGCATATTGGGTAAATATTATTATGGTGGAAATGTAAAACTTCTAAATTATTTAGATGAATATCAAATTTCTGGTTCTGCTTTATATAAGGTGAATCCTCCTGATATGGATATTTCTGGATATATTAGAAGATTACATATACGGAATTTAACTGCAAAAAACATTGAATTGTTTGAAAAAAACAGAGCGATTATAATTAAGCAATTAAATAAAAGAAGAAGATTTAATGATCTTGAAGAAATTGAGAAAGCACTTTATCATTCAAATACAAAAGATCAAATAAACGCTTTCGCTCTTCTAAGAATAGATAGTGAAGGAAATATTTATACATTAGCAGAAGATATTTCTAATATGGCGAACAAACCAAATACACCAAAATCCACAGATTTTAATGTATTTGACATCACTAAAACAGATAGAAGACTACAACCGGATTTAACAATAAAAACAAAATAATTATGGTAGTATTATATAAGAATTTTTTTAACGAATCTATTTCAGAAATTCAAGCTCTAAAAATGAATGGCTATAAAAAAGAATTTCATGACAATAATGTAGTAAAAAAAATTGAAAACAAATATGCAAATGGAAATTTTCATGTAACTTATTACAAAGACAACAATGAAAGTAATGTTTTAGAAAATTTATCTAAAGAATATCCTAATACAAATGTTTTTAGAATTAGAACTAGACAAAATTCAGGCAATTATACTATAGAAAATGAAGATTATATTGAAGATGGGATTCTAGAATTAAAAAACAGCCTGATAAGAGATAGTAAAGGAAGAATAATTGCATACAATCAAATTGATATTATCAACAATCAACCTTTACATGACGGTTCTGTTAAGTATTTCTATAGTGAAGATATTTACAATAACTATTGTTTACCAAATTTAGAAGATGGTACTATTCTGGATAAAGATTTTAAGGTTTTTAGAGCAAAATACGATGAGATTGGAAATTTAATTGAAATTCTTTTGAATTCACAAAGCACTTATGATAAAGAATATTTTTTTCCTAATCAGCCAGCTCCATTAGATCTTGAAACATGCAGACAAATTTGTAATCTAACTAATGAACAAATGAATTATTTCCTCACAGACGAGTTATTACCAATTCCTAATTTTTAGGTATCCGCACTCCGCTGGCGCGAGCGTCCTGCTCGTGAACGTAACGTATTTCTTATATTAGCTCAAAAATAATAAATGAGCAGAAAATACAAGTTTGGAAATAAAACTGGAACTTACTTTATAAGTTTTGTTGCTATTTACTAAATAAAAAAACAACTCAAAGACAAGAATCTTTGAGTTGTTTTTAAAATTAAAGATCTTCTAAGAAAACCCAAAAATTACATTTTAAAAACCAATTTGGAAACTTAAAACTATAGGTTTCCCTACTCTTCTATTGTCTTTATTTAAAGTCACATCAAAACAATATTTTTTTGTTTTGCAACCACATACAACAAATACTACCAATGATTTTAACCCCATAAAGAATTAATTAAAAATGAGTACAAATCATAACAGAATTAAAGTCGTTGATTTAGAAACAAATGACCCAAACAAAATTTTAAAAACCAACCAAAATGGTGAATTGGAATTTAGCGATGTAGAAAATAATTTTCAGCCAAAACTTGATGATGCAAATTTCGGCGCATTCCAAAACTCATTACAAACTGTCAACACAATCGCTGACACAGACAAAATGCCCTTTCTAATTGGTTCTCTAGCCCGAATGATGACATGGGCAAACTTTAAATCTCTATTTAAAACGGTAGGAGGAAATTCAATATTTGGAAGTGGTAATATTGCAACACCAGACATGGACACCACTACAGCTCAAACGGTTTCTGGAGTAAAAACTTTCCTGAACTTAATGTTAGGTTTACGAAACGCAGCGAACACTTTTACATCATTTATTGCAAGCACTGCTACAGCATCAAGAACCTGGACTTTCCCTGATAAAAACGGAACTGTTGCAATGACTTCCGATATTACTAGTGTAATCAATGCAGGGACAACTAACCGAATTGCTAAATATGTAGGCTCTACAATTGTTGGAAACAGTAGAATTTTGGATGATGGTAGTTTTGTAGGTATTAGTACAATTAACACTCCTACAAAAGACTTAACATTTGGTAATCAAAACGATAGGGAAATTGGGATCGAAGAATCTAATAATACAACCATAGGTCGGGATTTAATATTGAGTGCAGGTAGAACCATCAATTATGCACCTACATCATTTTTTTCATTAAATACAGGAATAACATCCTATTTTAAACAAGTAGCTACATCAACACTAGGTAATACTTATGTCTTGGATAATTATAATGCTATATATGAACAAATAGCTGGAACTGGAATTTTTACGCCTTTATTTAATTTTGGCAATTCTAATAAATGTTCATTTTCAATATCTCCAACTAATAAGCTATATGTTGTCAATACTGTTTGGAGTGGAGGAAATGGTAATGTAGTCTCAAAAGCGAATATTACTGGGGCTGCCAATTTAGAATATTCATTTGATAATACAAATACACTTGCATTTATAAGCTGTCATTCTAATGGTAACGTATACCTTGCAATAATGGGGGGAAGTATTTTCATGCAGACAAACCAAACTGGTGCATTTAATTCTTTAGGGCAAACCCCAAGAGCATGGACAAGTATTAAATGTATGCCTAATGGTGATGTATATGCTACAGTATCAGGAGGCGATATTTATAAACAAACAGCGGGAACAGGAAATTTTCTTCCTACTGGTCAAACTTCCCGAGGATGGACAGGCATTACTGGTTTACCCAGTGGAGATGTTTTTGCTAGTGTTTATAATGGTGATATTTATAAACAAACAGCGGGAACAGGAAATTTTCTTCCTACTGGTCAGACTCCAAGAGCATGGACAAGTGTAGATACTCATGTGAATGGGAATATATATGCAACAGTTGAGTCTTCAGATGTATTTTATCTAGCCATTAATCAAACAGGTATACCAAATCTCAATGGAGGTACACAAAAAATAAAATCTGGTACAGGAAAAGGAACCGGAAAAAGCCGTGTAGAATTTTACACAGGACAAAAAACTGTGTCAGGAACTGATATGCAAGTTGAGAAAATGCGAGTTTACCTTGATGAGAACGGCAATTTTGTTTATCTCACACCTCCAAGCTATGCAAATGATTCAGACGCTGATGCAGATTCAAATCTTCCCTCAAAAGCTTTTTATAAAATAGCAGGAAATCGTACCATTTTTCAAAAACCGTAACGTACAAAACCACTCCAACCTAATTATTCGCTTTTCTAAAAGTCATCCTTACACCTTACATACTTGTTTTTTACAAGACTGTAAAACAAAAATCTATTGTGACGCCACTAACACAATTTTTAAACAATAATTTTTCAAGTTGCATTGCACATCATACAAGATTATCAAAAAGTCTTTTTGAGGTATACTTCAGCTTGAATTAATTACGGTTACCCCTAAAATAACTGAATACAAGCCTGTAATTTTTAAAACCCGTAAATAATTAATTAAAAATGAGTACAAATCACAACAGAATCAGAGTGGCAGATTTAGAAACAAATCAGCGTAACAAAATTTTAAAAACCAATGAAAAAGGTGAATTAGAGTTTAGCGATCTAAACAATCTCCAAACAGAAAATTATAATGCTTTAGATTGTACAACCGAAGGAAAAGCATTAGATGCAAGACAAGGAAAAGTATTAAAAGATTTGGTAGAGCAAGCAGATAGTAACAACATGAAATTATCTGGAAATCAGACATTTTCGGGTGTAAAAACTGCAACAAATACTTCTTATCCACAAAATGCAGGAATTGTAATTAATAATACTTCTGACAATAACGATTCAAAAAACATTGCTTTATCTTCAAATTTAGGGACAAGTTTGTTTTGCGACAACACAAAAGGAAAAGCTATCTTATCTCAAACCAATTCTGGTTATGCCGGGCATTTCTATTGTTACGGTAATGGAATTGCTTTATATGTAAACTCTCCTAATTCAGCTAATAAAACTGTCTTAATTACAGGTAATACAAAGACTGACAATGTTAATATTTCAAACGCTGGAACAGGAGCAAATATTAAATCAATTTCAACAGGAACAGGTTTAGTTTTTGCGGGTAGTAACGGAACCGATACTACTTCTACAATTAGCAAAGAGGGAAATATTACTGCAAAATCACTTGAGCTTAGTGCTGGAACAATTGAAAAACCTGCGTTAGTGATTCCTAATGGTGCTTTGACAAGTATACCTCAAAACGGTGCTATAGAAAGAGATTCAAATGGTCAATTGTGGGAAACAATTTCTGGAAAGAGATACAAATTACTTAGCACAAAAGATACTTCTTTATTTGTGACTAAAGAAGATTTACCAACAGATATTATAAATAACACTTTACAAATTATACCTAGAACATCATCTCAATTGGATAATCTTTATCCTGATGTAGCAGTTGGAACCTATGTTTATTTCACTAATATTCGTCCAGACCGACCAAATTTCCCAGCAACTTATAGAAAAACTACATTTGGATGGATTCTAATTGAACTCATAGAAATATTATCATAAGCAATATCACATTGGTTCTCCATTTCTTAGTAAATGCAGCTTATAAAAATAGCTCAAAGATTTTTGTCTTTGAGCTGTTTTAAAAGTCAATTCTAATTTACTCCTTAAATTTCCTCCTCCTTTTAATTTTTCTTAAATCAAAACGAACCTCATCCACTTCCTTTACAACTCTGTAAAGCCTCAGAACATCCATGTTAAACCACTATGCATCTGCTTTTTAAACCCCAATTTTAGACAGATCTTTACACTGTAATAAAGAAAAACACTTCAAAAACAATTCAAATCAGGCTGTTTTTTGAAACATCTTTTTGAACTCAAAAAACATAAAACTGAACAAAAACTAATGACCGTTTTAATCATTTGCAAACCCTGTTTGTTTTACACCCCCAACTTAATCATGCCGAAACACGAACCAAAATAAAGTCAAAAACAAATTAGAATATGCCAACTAATCCAATTCCTGCAGCAAGATATTATCCTCGATTATCGGAGGTTATTACTGTAGACGACTTACCCGAATTTCTATCATTTGTTGAAAATGGTCTAAATTCTATTTTCGATAAAATACATTATAAAAATTTACAATATTCAAAAGGATATCGAGGTGATTCTGCTTTTTACAGTCTTGATATTGTAACCAGCAGTCAACTAGCGCTTCCGCTGCCATTTGATCTTAAACTTGTCCTTAATCCAGATTTAAAAGACGGAGATCAGTCTATTTCATCGTTTCCAATTACACTGGAATATCAATGGGAAATTTTAGCTTTTTTAAAAACATTTAGCTCCAGCAGTTTTTCTTTCTCTATACAGGATTTTTATTCTGTAGGTCTTCAGGTTTTCCGCATCAGCGAAGAACAAGTGATTGCCCACATGATGAATATTTTTGTTCAAGCCGAAGAAGGAAAAACCAAATACGAACAGCTTTTAGCAGATATTAACTCTTTAGATGAACTAAAAGAAGATCCAACTTTTGAAGAATTAGGATTTGGAGAAGATGTTGAACAATCAATCGATAGTATTATCACATTAATCAACAATAATAATGCAATTACAAAATCGATTCCGTTATTATTATTTGGTGTTTATATTGCTAAAGCAGGTTTCACAGTAAACGAAATCAAGCAAAGATTACAAGATTTTTACAACATTGTAGCTCCAGACGGAATCGAAGCTCATATTAAGAGAATCATTACTCCAAAAGCCAAAGCCACATTAGAATTAAGTGCTGGTATCGAATTCCCACAAAGCATTCTAAAGCCTGTTGAACCAGACGGCTCTGCTTTTCCAAATCCAGCAACAAAGTCCACGTTCGTGTTTGCCAAAGCGCAATTGTATGCAGATACAGAAGCTGGTATTGGTTACCAGGCAGAATTAGGAGGTTCATTAACGCCTTCAAATGCCATGATTGGTAATACAGGTTTAATACTGGAATTAGATACTTTAAAAGTCGATTTAAGTAAAAAAACAAACATTCCAGAAGCAGATGCAGACGGACGTCCGAATGATTTCGTTGGCGTTTATGCCCGCGCAGCTTCTGTTAAACTACCTTCAAAATGGTTTTATTCGAAAGACGATCCAGACAATCCTTCAACATTAAAAATTGGGGCTTCAGATTTGTTAGTGGGTTCTGGTGGTCTTTCTGGAAATATTTATCTGGAAAGTGTCCCAGCTCCAAAAAGTGGTTCATTTAATTATTTTAATGAAAAATTCGATTTCTACTACCCCATTACAATGTTTGAAAAAGACGAAGTAAATGGTGTTGTAAATGAAAAAGAAATTGCTGACTACCCTGCTTTGCTTGTTTATTTGCAAAAGTTATACGCAGCCAAATTACCGTACGTTTTTAAATTTCCATTAGCATTAAAAACAAAAGCTGGATTACAATCTTCAGTAATAAATGCGAATACAGATTATTCTTTTAGCAGCGCTATGGATTATCAGGCATTTTTGCTGGAAATAGAAGATAATACTCTTTGGAAAACTATTGGTTCTTCTGAAAAAGGTTTCAAAGTAGGTTTCAATAAATTTGATATAACTTTCAAACAAAACAAAGTTGTCAGCTCTAATATTAAAGGAGCTTTAGAAATCCCTAAACTTAAGGGAGAAGATAATAATGCATTAAAGGTTGGCCTCGAAGGTCACTTATACGATGATGGAGATTTCAATCTTACAGCTTCATTTGCTAAAGATAATAAGCCAAGAGCAAATCTATTTGATCTTATAAACATAGATTTTAACAGTTTCGAGCTTGGTAAACAAGACGATGATTACTATTTAGGCACATCTTGTTCTGTTTCTTTTCCTAAAGAAACTTTAATGGGCAGTTTATTAAAAGGAAAAGGCTTTGAAGTTGAAAAACTTCGTGTTTACAGCGATGGAAACATTGAAGTCGAAGGAGGATCAATTCCTATTCCGATTAGTCTTTCTGTTAATTTGGGTCCTGTTCAAATGGCAGTTACCAATATTAACTTTGGTTCGACTCAAATTAACGGCCGTAAATATAATTTCTGGGGATTTGATGGTGCCATTAGTATCAATCCGCTTGGAGTAGATGCACGTGGTGAAGGTGTTAAATATTATTATGCTGTTGATGGAGGTTCAAAAGATTCATTTATCAGAATTCAAACTATTGAAGTTGATTTAATTATTCCAGGAACTGCTACAGAAGCTTCTGCTATGGCTATTATCCACGGTATGATTACGCTTCCTGAGCCTGGTAAATCTAAGGAGTTTATTGGTGAGGTTGGATTAAAACTTCCTAAAGCAAAAATTTCAGGAAGTGTTGGAATGCGTTTTATGCCCAAATATCCAGCTTTTTTAATCGATGCTAATATTGATCTACCTGTTCCTATTCCACTTGGATTCCTGGCTATTAATGCTTTTAGAGGATTATTAGGATTTAGATATGTTGCCACCAAACAAGCCGCAGGATTAACAAAAGACGATTCTTGGTATGACTTCTATAAACATCCAAAGCCGGGTATTAACATTAAAAAATTCAGCGGACCGCCAGATTCGATGGAATATGACACTCCATTTTCTATTGGAGCCGGAGCTACTTTCGGTACAGTTGCAGATGGCGGTCATGTACTCTCTTTGAGAGCAATGCTGCTGCTGTCTCTGCCTACTTTGTTTTATATTGAAGCAGGGCTTAATGTTATTTCGGGACGTTTAGGACTTATTGAAACAGATCCTAGTAATCCGCCATTTTTTGCGATGGTTGCCTTTGGTGATGATTCGTTAGAATTGGCAGCTGGAGCAGATTTCAGCATTCCAAAAGACAGTGGTCAAATTATTAAACTTCATGCACTATTAGAAGCTGGGTTCTTCTTTAAGAATCAAAAGCCTTGGTATGTAAATCTCGGAAGCAAAAAAGACCCTATCACAGCAGAAGTCTTAACCTTATTTACAGCAAAATCTTTTATTATGATTTCTGCTCAGGGAATTGAAGCCGGCGCAAGATTAGATTTCAAATTGCAGCAGAGTTTTGGTCCCGCCAAAGTTAAACTTTGGGCGTATTTGGAACTAGGAGGCAAAATTTCGTTCAAACGTCCTCAAATGGGTGGTTATATTACTGCCGGCGGAGGAATCCAAATCAAACTTTTGATTATTAATGTAGAAATTGCTTTAGATACAATATTCTCTGTAGAGTCCTTTAAGCCGTTTTTAATTTATGCAAAACTGGAATTAAGTGTCCGAGTAAGAATTGGTTTTGTAAGAGTTCGTAAAAACTTTAAAGTTGAACTTCAGTGGGACATTAACCGAATTGTAGATCGTACGCCATATAGTCCGCTGCCAAAAGGAACAGTTGGAGATGGTGAGGACGACAGAACTTTAGAGAACGTAAAAGGAGTTCATATGTTAACCAATCAGGCATTTGCTCTTGATTATTTTAAATCTATTGGAGATAAAAATTACGATAAAGATAAAGTCTTTGCGAATGGTACTCCAAGACCCGAGTTTATATCCGCAGTAATTCCTTTAGATACTTATATCGATATTAAAATGGCTAAAGGTGTATTGCCTAATCCTGAGTTATCTAAAAAAATTGGAGGATATACCGCTGATGCTAAAAATTATACAGATAAGATGCCTCCTGAAGAGACATCGAAAGCGGGTAGAAAATTGCGTCAGGTGAAACATGAATACGGAATTAAATCAATCAATTTAAAATCTTGGAATGGTTCTGCATGGGTAGATTATAATCCTTTTGAAGCAGTTGTATTAAAGAAAGAAAGAACCAATGATTTGAAGAGTTTACCTTGGGCACATTGGCAGAAAGCAATTGACCAATATGATTCTATTCGTGTATTAGCAACCAATCCGTTTTCTTTTTTAAGCGCAGGAGAGCCTGGATGGCATATTCCAGAACAATTAGGAATTACACCATCAAGATTATTTTGTGCCTCTTCTGAAATCGAAAAACAGCATACAGATTTCCTTAACAAGCAAATAGGGAAACGTTATTATGTGCCGATGCAGTATGAAGCAGATAAAATCAATGGATTATTCTTCAAACTTCTTGGTGAACTTCCTGAAATTACAGCAAATAATACTCTTGAAGGCGGAGATTTCATGAGTATTACAAGCGATAGAAATCCTTTTGGCTACAATAGATCTTTGTCATTTAGAAATGATAACGAATTAGAAATTATTTTCCCTGAATCAGCAATTGATCCTACAATTAAGCTAACAACTCAGGCAAAAGAAGTCGTAATTTCTGCTTACCAGTCTGTAATTGAAGATGGCGAAAAACTAACATCTTATATCCCTGTTCGTTTTAGAAAAACCGGAACTGAGCTTTCAGAACAACAAACTTATACCAAAGCAGAATTTTTAAATGAGATAACTTTATATAGTGAAGAGGTTGATGACCAGAAGAAAAAGATCGATAAAATTGTAATTAGTCCTCTTTCTGCAAATGCAAAACGTATTAAAGAAATTAGAAATGAAATTGCAGCATTATTTGATGAAACTTCTTATGATCTAATCGGAGAAACTGAAATTAAATTGACTGATCCAGAAAAGATTGATAAATACAATTCTCTTTTAGCCGATTTAGAGATCTTAAAATTGAATGCCGGAAATGACAATGCTAATTCTGGAGGTAATCCAAATGCATTAACTTTTACGCATTATTACGGTTATAAAGGAAGAATTTCATACGTTTTTGATCAGGTAATTAAATTTAATGATTCTTATGTAATAACATTCCACCCTGAAACGAATTCAAAAACTACTATTCTGTTACAAGTTAATTCAGAAGGTAGTATTATTAGAGAGCGTTTGATTAACGGCATTGTTACTTCTTTACAAGTTGTAAATGGTAATTTATTAGTAACTCAGGCTTTAAATGCAGAACAATGCAAAGGAATCGGAGAAGCAACTGTTGATCTCGATTTTATTGTAGGGTGCCTTTCTCCTATTGCAGCAACGGCAATTGTTGAAATGGATGAAGAATTAAATCCAATCTTGGGAACGCAATATTTGAACACTTATTCTTTAGGATTTAACAAAGTATTGCCACTAACCAGAAATGATTTGCTTTGGATAACTACATTATCAAATGAAACTCAGATTTACTGGATTAAAGGAAGCGATCGAACAATTGTTTATCATTCTAATATAAACAACGAAGTAATTAAAGTTCTTCAGCATAATGATACCGAGTTTAGCCTGATCACGAAAGATAAAAAAATCATCCGTTTAGGTATTAACATCTCTTCAAAAGTTATTACAGTAACCGACACAAAGGTACTTTCAAATACTGAAATTGTTGAAATTGTTGATGCAATGACAACGAATAACAAAATTTTGCTTTCGGTTAAATTATCGAACGATAAATTTGGTTTAGCACAAATTGATGGTAATACTGTTTCACTGGTTAAAAATGATACCATTTTTGATTCAGCTGTTTATTTATCAAACAATGCATTAAATAATAATTCTATTGTCGCTTACAATGCACATTATTTGTTCGTATTTAATGAAACATTAGGTCTTACAAGATTAATTCAGAGAGAAAGCGATATTACAAATGCTTCTATTATTCAGGTTCAAAATGAACCTTCTGTAAATGAGATCATGATGCTTTCTGCTAAATCAAACGAAAAAGGAATTTATTTTTCATTATTCAGTGATGCATTTGATAATTGTTCTTTATATCCTGCTGCTAATGTTACAGTGACAACATCAACAACTGCTTTAACAAACGGAAGTATTAACATAACCGCATTAAGCTCAGTTACCGGATTAGATTTTACAAGAAGTCTTAAAAATTCAAAAATAATTACGACGGATAATGTCATTTGTTCGAATACAGAAAGCTCCGAAGATCCTGAATTAGATTACACGACTTACATTCAAAGTGTAGAATGGCTGAGCAAAGAAGATTATTATCATAATAAAACTATTCTGGATATTCCGGCTGTAGCAGAGCAGTTTCAAGCAATGAAAGCAGCGGTCGAAAATACGGTACAGCCAATTTGGAGACCTAATACAACCTATTGTTTAGATTTTACATTAACTGATACTGTTGATGATAATAAAAAGACCCCAGCTGAATTTAAATATTATTATGGTTTTAAAACACTTGGACCAATCGGACATTATCCTGTTCCAGATCCTGTAACGCCAGAAAACCAAAATCCACCGGCAAAAAATGAATTGACAGAATTGTCTAAATCTCCATTAACATCATTAAGAAGTTATCTGGATTATAACCGTTCTTATCCAAATGCAGATGGAAGTTTACTGCAGTCTAAACCTTCGTTCTATGGAAATAAAGAATGTACTATTTCTTTATTCTTTAACAGTCCGTATACTTCTCACCTGTTTAAAAACTGGGCTGAATATGATAATGGCAGACCTGAAATTAAAGGAGCATTAAATCTTTTCATTAAAGATCCGCTGACTGATTTGTTGATCGAATTTCCAATGAAGGAAATAGTAGAAGGAGAAGAAGAAATTATCTATCCAAAACCAGAGGGCGTAGATGATGAAAGTGAAAAATGGACCAGCGATAACGATCCAAGAATTCCAGCAGGCATTCAAATATTAAACAATTTTATTAAAGATACTTCTACAATGAAGTGCAGCTTAGAGTTAGGAGATCCTTTAAAACCAAAATCATTAAAATACAAAACGAGTTTAACCAATTTAAAGCCTTCTAAACTTTACACCGTTTTAGTCAATAACTATTTTGATGGTGCTCAAATAGGAGTAACAAGTAAAAGCAAAAACATTCTGGTACATCAATTTGGATTCCAGACATCTCGCTACAAAGATTTCCAAGAACAGGTTCAGAGCTATTTCTTAGATGAAGAAAAAACGAAAGGTGCAATGTATGATGTAAAGGTCAACATGAATCAAGATCGCATTGATGCTTTGTATTATTTAATCGCTCCTAAAAGTGAAAACATTACAAATGCTTTAAGTGATTCTATTGCTGCCAAATATCAGCATTTGTTTGACCGTGCTATTGAAGGAATTTTAAAATTGTCTCCTCTTGATCCTGCTCAAAATACTGAGGTAAATAGAATTATTGATACGAATTCTGGAGAGACCATAGCGCTTTTAATTCGTAATCCTGAGCCATTTAATATTCCGAAAATGCCATTAGAAGAAATTCAAAATACAATTGCAGTACTCGATGGAGCTGGAAATCTAAAATCTGAATACAGTGTGCTGCATTCAAAAGATTACTCTCAGGCATTAATAATGCACAGAGACAAAACAATTCCAGCAGAAGAGTTGAAAATCAAATTTGAATACAAAATGTGGAATACTGAAGGAAATGGAACTTCTGTAACAAACATTCTTGACACACAAATACTGCCATTATAAAATATAAATCTTTAAAAAATAAGACAAAAAATGAGTACTATAAATCCTCAAGAAAGTCAACTCTCGGGTTGTGAAACTTATGTAGCAATTGTAGTCGATGAATCGGGTTCAATCAATGGAAACGAAGCACAGCAGATTCGCTCAGGACTGACTTCATTTATCAATTCTCAGGCGCAAAGTAAAATCACCCTTTCATTAATTGGAATGTCTAACAGCGATACTGCTGTTAGACAAGATAATGTTATTCAGAAAAAAATTTCAAGCAATTATCAGGACTTTAAAGACTGGATTGATTTATATGGCAACGGAAGAGCTTACATACAATCTGATTACTGGGCATCTGGTTTAAATGCTGTTAAAAATCTGTTGGTTACTCCAGATATTGTTTTTGTAATTACAGACGGTATGCAGGTCAATAATTCTAATTTATTGAAAAGCCTATTTACTGATTTAAATCTTAGTTCAAAAGTTTTTGTGTATGGAGTTACAAGCTCTGCTGAGAATATTGACGAGTTGACAACGCCGCTGGCGAACTTTTTAGAAAGAACACCAATCTCTAAAAATGACAATGTTTCTGCGATGAATTCTGATTATATCAGAGTTTCAGATTTTAGTACTTTAGGAATTGAATTAAATAAACTTGCAGACGATTTATCTAAATTTCAAATAGGTTGTTTCCCTAATGTAAGCATTGTTGATAACAAGTTGATTTATCCTTCTTTGAAGAAAGGCACGCGAATTAGCCAACCATGCGGAACTTTGGTTCTTACTAACAAAAGCCGAGTTCCTCTAACGTTAAATGCAGGTACAAAAATTCATAGTGAAAATAATTTAAACGGACTTGTCTTTAAGCTTCAAAACTCGGTTACAATTCCTGGAAAATCTCAAATGGAAGTTGCTGTTCAAATTGAAGGCCGACCTCTTGCTCTTGGTGTTTTTTCAGCGCTTGTAACTTTAAATAATGTCAAAAATCCTTCAGGAATCAGTATTAAATTTAATATTGGCAGAACGTCATCAATAATTGATATTTCATCAGAAAAAACAAATCTGCAGTCTACCTATTTACAAATTGCCACAGCCGGTTCGAGAGGAATTGACAGTACGAAAGGAATTCACCTTCGCTGGATTCTGGCAGGCAGATTAGGAGAAAATCATCTTCCAAAAGGAGAATTATTTAAAGGTGACAATTCTAGTTTAAGTTTTAATAAACCGAATGATTTTGTAAAAGTATACAGAGCACCTTACACAAAAGTCAGTCAAACCGTAAATCTAACCCAAAATCCTAATGTTGTCGACAACAAAAAGGCGCTTTGGATTTATAAAACAACAAATCCGCAGAGATCTGTTTATATTAATTTTCAAAATAAAACAAAATATAAAACCGTTAAACTTAGCATAGATCCACTAACAAATCCTACTGCTTTTATGCAGGCTTACGGAAACAATTTGATTGAAATTGAATCTAAAACAGATTTGTTTTTTGCTGCAGAATTGGATTTTTCCTCTTCAAATATTTCAAAAAATGTCAAGCTTGAAACTTTATCTGTAGCCGAAAATAAGATTATGGCTTCTAAAAGAGTTAGCAATCGTAAATCTTATTCTTCACAACAATTAAATAGTACTATTCGATTAGTTGCCGAAAATGGCCGAAGTATTCGCTTTAAAGCAAATAATTGTCTTTTAAATACAATTCAATTTGAGTTTTATTCTGATTTCATTACAAATGCTAATGCTAACGGAGATTGGAACTTAAAAGGGAATTATGCCTTAAGCACAGAAGACATGACCGTTTTTGGACAGCTAGAACCAAAGCCAAATGCAGTTCATGGAAAATGGTTAAAATTTAATGATGGTGAATATGTAAATATTAAAAATTACAAAGACAAGTGGAATAAACCTACTAACGAAAATGATATTACTGATGAAAACATCAAATGTATTGTATCTAAATACATTGATTTAAGTAAGGAAGGAGATAATCCAACGGCAGAAAAAGATATTCCTTTTGGGGATCGTATTCCTATAAACGAACCAAAAGAAGGAGAAGAACAACAATATGCTGAAAACTTAACTAAAATATCTTATCTGGATCTTTTAAACATTGCTGCAAACGACTACCATGTTGCACGTATGCTAGGATTGGGTTGTATTGATCTTGATGATGAAGTTTTATCTGGAGAATATATTTATTTAACTGAATATACCACTTTTGGAAGTTTGGAAGAAGGTATTGAAGGAACTGAAGTACAACATCTTTCGATGAGTATTCCGACTTCAATAAATACAGAACGAATGCCTCTTCCTGTTCAATTAAGTAAGATTGTTCCTGGATTAAATGTGGACTCAGAAGAAAACCCAAATGCCAGGATTACAGATTCTGAAGGTTATAGTTTTGATGGAAAGAAGAGATATGTCAGCTTATTTATGGATGATGTTTTAGATTATGATATCAGTAAAGATAATAGTGATTTCTTTAAATCTTCAGCAGAGTACGATGGAAGTGCATTTACATTTCCCATTTATTTAGGAATCGATCATAAAACTGAAACAGAATCAAAATGGAAAAGTCCGGAATTATCGCATGATATCGAATACAAAAGTGTTAATCAAAATTTCAAAGAATCGGAATATGAAACCGTTCCGATTATTATTCCTGATGCTGGAAAATCAATTTTAAATGCAGTTCAGGAACAAACAGGAGAACACACTTATATCTATCAGGGATATGGAATTAATATTTTCTCAAGAGCAACATCTGGACGCCAAATCAGCATTAAATCTAATATAAAACCTGCCAATAATTTAATGCCTCCGAGCAACATTAACACACTTCTTGTTACAGAAGAAAAACCGTTAATGTTTACCTCCTTGTCTGAACAGGAATTATTGGGTAAAATTACTGGAGAAGATAAAACATTAGTTAGAATTTTGTTTGATTATTATTCAGCTCAGGAATTATTGAGTTATCCTGTTCCTAGTGAAATTTCTGTTGAAGAAGCTAAAACTAACAAAGAATCTATTTTTCCGGATGATAAGGAAATACTTGCTGACCATTTTAGACTGTATTATAAAGACGGGCTTCCTGAAGTTGAATACGGTCAAATTGAGAGTATTGATAACAAGTCTATAAATAATCTTACCTCTTTTGTTAAAATAAGAGAGTATAAAATTATCAGCAGCGGGCAAGAGGTTAAAATTGGATTAGACAACTCTAATAAATCACGATTTGACGGAGGAATATTAACGATTGGAGATCAAAATTATGTTATCCAGAATATTGAAGTTGTACTTAAAAAAGATGCTCAAAATAACGATGTTTTTGATTATGCATTAGTTGAAGTATTAAAAAAAGAAGTAACCGACAAACTTCATGCTGATGGAGATGCAACAATAGATTCTGAACAGATCCAAAACATTCAGATACCAGAGAGTAGATTGTGTACACTGGTTCAGAACATGCAAACAGATTCTAACTGGCATCAGCCTCAAATTGCTTTTAAAGTTGAATATCCTGAGAGTTTAAATGTCATTCATAGAGAGGTTATTGAACATACAAGTGAAAACGGAACTGATTTACAGCTACAAAAAACAAGAGGACTCTGGAAAAATGCAGTAATAGAAAGGCATTTTGAAGTTTCTTATGAAATGAATTCAGACGGAACGTATAAATTGGATAAAGATGATAATCCAATTGAACTAGCTGAGAAAAAGCATTTAGGATTATACAAAATCATTTTCCCAAATTTTAATTTGCCTCAACATCCTCAATTTAAATCACAAAACCAAAACTCTGTAGAATGGTCTAATGGTATTGTACGATTGTTTACAAAAAGTGCAATGCAGGAAGGAAGTTCTGTTCCTGTAAAATCGAGAAAGGAGTTTAAAGTTTTTAAAACAGAAAATATTGGTACTACTGGAGATCTGGTCTTATATATCGATGATCCTGATTTTAAACTTGGTAATTATTCCACACAAACAATGGCGGATAATTATGATGAAATTATTGGTGCAATAAATGGCCCGCTTAAAGAAGATGACATACGAAATTATGATGATAATGATGTATCTCAAACTGTAAATTATTATCCGAGCTATAAAGTTTATTTATACGCTGATGCAGTTTCCGGAATTACACAAGAAAATGTTCAGCCAAGAGAAAATGAAAGTACGCACTACTCTATCTTCGGAATTAGTACACATGCAAAAACTGGTATTGACTACAAATCGAAGATTAGCATTCCGAGTCCGATGTACGCTGTTAAAATTGAGGAACCGAAAAAACCTGAAGAAATTAGAGGTGGTAGTTTGTATGCAACCCGTCCTGATTTTTACAACCGATCATCTTATACTTTTATTACTAAATACAGTCAGAAACGCAAGCCTTACGGATTATTACATTACAGAGCCAATGATGAAGACTTTTTAAACATTTTGTACCAACCTGAAACAGTGAGTACTATTCGTGAAGAATTAAACAAATTGGGTGGAAATGATGAAATCAGCTTTAATGAAAGATGGAAAGACTTTTTGGATTTTAATGGTCTTGCTTTGAGTGGGCATTATAAAACTTTGCCAGAAAATGAATCTCAAAATTACCAATTTCCATTGCCTGACAACGAAGATTTTATAAAACTGATTAATGATTTTATTGAATGGCACAATAAAGCGCAAGGTACACAAGAGCATACGATAACCTCTATTACATCATTAAATAAGGTTCTAATTTCACAAGGAGTTCAAGATCCTTTATTAGTAGTTCATTTTGTAGAACAAGCTATTCATGCGGCTTTCGTTCCCTTAACCGAAGTACCAGTTGTTTATGAGTATATTAAAGGTAATGACTATGTCCCTGTTAACAAGAAACAAACCATTAAAGATAAAAATGGAAACGCTCTAAAACCTACTGATAATGATTTTGAGATCGCACCAATGATGAAAATCATTAATGAAAGTGAAAACATAGCACAGTTTACCGACTTTAATCTCGATGGAAATTCACAAAACATCTATTTCTACGCTGTTCGCGAAATGGATATTAAGATGAATTTTGGAGAGTTTAGTGATCTTATTGGGCCTGTAAAACTAGTTGCTTCTACTCCGCCAAAAACACCAGAAATTAAGCGAATTATGCCAATTCTGGAAAATCAGGTTTTAGGAATTAAACCAGCAGTTCAAATTGAATTAAATGCTTATCAGCCAGAATATAAAATTAGAAAAATCAATGTTTATCGCGCAAACACAATGCTTGATGCGCAATCGATAAGAACAATGAAATTGGTGAAAGAAGTTTTAATTAATGAAGAAACTTTGTCTGCAGATTTTGAGAATGTATGGAATGTTTATGATGATTTTGAAGATTTAGAAAATGTACCATTTGGTGATGGATTGTTTTACAGGATTACCGTTTCAAAACAAATTGAATATGCAGATTCAGATTCGACAATTGATAATCCTATCATAAGCATCGATTATGCACCATCACAACCGTCAAAAATTACAGCTGTCGTTATTGTGGATAATGTTTCGCCAGAATCTCCGGACTTAGAAGCTTCGGGAGTGCCAACAGGAACAAATGGAGAAATCTTAAAACCAATAGTTTTCAATTGGGAGAAAACAGTTCATAATGGTAAATATCATTTATATAAAATGAATAATCAGGGGAATTGGGAAAAAATTCATGAACTCAAGTCAAACTTAAACGAAGTTATTCTTCCTCTCAACGACATTGAAAAATTTACCGACGAATTAGTAATAAAAACAGAAGATGGAGACCGAATCTATCATCACTTTAAAGCGATTTCTGAAAATTCATCTGGTATGTACAGCAGTGATGAAAAAATCCTAACTCTTTAAAAAACTATTAAATACCAATGAATTACCTCATTGGTATTTAATATCGAGTCTTATCAAAAAACATTTAAAAGCAAAGAAATAAAACTATATAACATGGCAACAAGCAGAAATGACTTTCGCAACAAATTCAATGACGGAGATATTCCCTCACACATTGACTTCGTAGAGATTTTTGAAAATTTCGTTCATAGAGACGATGACAAAGCTAATTTTCAAATGGTCGAAACAGGTACAGATAATGAACATTATATAACTCCAGCACTTTTAAAAGTTGCTTTTCAAAATGCCGGAATTATTTCTGGTAATTGTTATGTCCCTTTCAAAGAATTTCAGGATAACTTTTCAGGATCATATATTCAGTTAAATCATACCCCTATTGAGGACAGTGTAAAGGTTTATAAAAATGGTCAGTTACTAAACGAAACTAACGATTACAATTTAAATGATAATGCCATCATTGTTTTTTCTGATCCCATAAGCAACCGCAATATCGAAGTAAATTACTGGGCTAAAAATATCGATACAGAACCAGATGATCCTAATTCTGATCCTATTCTTGGAAGTTTATCTGTTCCTTTCAAAGAAAATTTTGATCATGACACTTTTAATGATGATAAAATTACTTTAACAGAAATTCCTATTAAAGATAGTATTCGCATCTACAAAAATGGTCAGCTTCTTAGAGAGGGAACTGGTAAAGATTATATCGTAAACTACAACAATGGAATAATTACATTTTCTGCTGTAATAAGCGATCGTAATATCGAAGTAGATTACTGGTATAAAAGTTCTGTTTCATTATCAGATTTGGAACTAAATAACAAATACGTTGATTTAACAACAGCTCAAACTATTGCAGGAATTAAAACTTTTACTGAAGCAACAGAAAGTAAGAGTTTCATTAAAACCGGCGGAACTCCAAGTCAATTTTTAATGGCAGACGGCTCAGTTTCGACCTCTCCAGGTTCGGATTATGATGCTGGACATTCTATAGGCTTAATCCCTTTTACTGGAGGCTATCAAAAATTTAGCAACGGATTAATATTACAGTGGGCTCATTTAATGAGTAATGCCAATACGTACACTTTTCCTTTAACCTGGCCAAATGGTGCTTTGAGTGTTATGGTATCAACTTTAAGAACAAATTCGGGAAGCAGAGGATATAACCACGTGGGTAATATTACAAAGAATACTTATTATGCCCTTATCGATGCCAATGAAGGATATATGTTCTCAATTGGATATTAACAATAAACTTTAAAAAATGAAAAATACATATAAAGGAACTTACGATCAAAATGGAGAATACACAGGTTTTTATGTTGAAGGAATTCACGAAAACATTCCTCAACCTAATATCGAACTAACCGAAGAAGAATGGCAGCAGGCATTGTCAAAAAATTATAAAGTAATTAATGGAACTCACACTCACTTTCCTTTCATTCAAAGTCAGGAAGAACTTCTAGAAAATATTAGGGCTACTAGAAACACCTTATTAACCGAAAGCGACTGGACACAAGTAGAAGATTCACCACTTTCTGAAGAGAAAAAAAGCGCTTGGAAAAATTATAGACAAGAACTTAGAGAATTAACTGATATCGATGATTTAGCATCTATTGTCTGGCCAATACAGCCAGTTTAATCAAAGTAATTGTTTAATGTCTTTTTTAATGATTTAAGAAAGCAAATTATTAATGAATATATGGAAGAAAACACAACATATAAGCCTTTTTCGTATTTAGACAATTATATTCCTGTTGAAGGCGAAACTGTTTATTATAATACAGAAAAAACTTTAAATAAAACCAAAAATGATTGTGCTGCAGGAATCGGAAGTTCTG
Source organism: Flavobacterium sp. GSB-24 (assembly GCF_027924665.1). NCBI lineage: Bacteria > Pseudomonadati > Bacteroidota > Flavobacteriia > Flavobacteriales > Flavobacteriaceae > Flavobacterium > Flavobacterium sp. GSB-24. The sequence goes on along the minus strand of NZ_AP027043.1, from coordinate 2,130,787 downwards.
TTTCACTGATTGCTCCAGCAAATAAATTTGTATCAAATTTGAGCATTAACGATGCAAATGAGCAAGCACAAGAATGGTTAAATACCAATAGTCAAGCGTATGCCAATAACGTAGGAACATGTTTAATTGATTCTACTCCACCAAGTAGTTTTTCTTTAAGTCAGACATCTATTACTGCAACTACAGTATTATTAACATGGACTCCTGCAATAGACAATATTGGAGTTGTTGCTTATGACATTTTCATCGACGATAGCTTTTTAGATTCTATTTCATCTAATGTGTTTAGCTATGCTGTCACAGAACTCTCATCATCAACCACATACAATTTTTATATAAAAGCAAAAGATGCTGCTGGCAATTCGACTAATAGTAATATTCTAGCTGTTACTACTCTGCCTATTACTTTAATTTTACCTGTAACTAAATCAGCAATATTTGAAAATAAAAATAGTAACTGGTCAATCTGTCACGATGCCGATGCAGCAACAACTTATTATGAAGGAAATGCTTACTTAGGAGCTGCAAAAGATGCATCAGGATTTTCCCTTAATAGATACAGAGGAGCAATTGATACCTCATCAATTACATCGAACCCTAAATCTGCTAAAATAAAATTTAAGTTCGCGACAAATGCAGTTGGTAACGCATTAACTTTTAATCTTTATACCTCTAACATTCGAATTCCTTACTTTAAAAATTTTGAACTTATTGATTGGAACGATTGGGATTCTAATAATTTTCTTGGCAGTGTAATAGTACCTAGTAACTCAACTGCATATGTAGAAATTACATTAAATCCTGCTCAATTCTATTTACTAACCCAACGAGAAGGTTTTAATTTTTTCCTAATCTCAAATGCCGATAAGGAAGGCAATAGTGCCCCTACTACAAATAACAGACCTATACTTTCTACTACAGCAGACTCTGGCGAAATTTATTTGGAATGTGAGTTTTAGATTTATTAATCTCAAAACTTAATAATAAAAACAAATTTAAATACCACAAAAAATGGATACAAACTACAATAGAATAAAAGTGGCTGATTTAGAAACAAATCAGCCAGATAAAATTTTAAGCACAAACTCAAGCGGCGAATTGGAGTTTAATGATATTGATGCGATTAAAATTGATAGTTACAATGGTTTAGATTATACTGAAGAAGGAAAAGTTTTAGATGCTAGACAAGGAAAAGTTTTGAAAGATTTAATTAATAATTTTTCATCAGCAGTGCCATATACTGTATTTATTGACACTGTTAATGGTATAGATAGTACAGGTATAATTGAAAACAGATCAAAACCATTTAAAACAGATGAAGCTGCTTATGCTGCATTACCACCTAATGATGGTAATGCATGGAATTTCGTTTTCCTTTGTAATGATGTTACTAGAGTGTTAAATACAAATACTAATTCAAGAAGGATAAAGTATATTTGTTATAACAAGGGAATTATTGACTTTTCATCTTTTAACGGTTTTAATCATAAGGAAATTTATTTTGATATCCCTTACGGAACACTATTTCACTCAACATCTATAACCACAGGTTTTAGTTCTTCTTCGGTTCTTAACATTTATATCAATGCCAATAAATTTCATACAGAATCCACGATTCTGTTTATCAGTAAAGGGGCAGGTAGTGTGAATTTTTACGCAAATGAATATTATCAAAGAGTTTCAACTTATTCTCTTTTTAGAAGTGGATACTTCAGAATTGATAAATTTGACTCAATATCCACTACGTTGGTTTCTGCAACTTTAAGCGATTTGGATATTCAAATAAATAACCTTGTTCTTAATAATAACTTCTTATTAAATCACATTGGGAAATTTCCAGTAAAGAAGATTACAGGTTCAGGTCTTTTAATGGTTGGCGGCAGTGATGTAATAGACGTTTCAAAAATTATAACAAGCGAAAATGTCACAATTGTTATGTCACAATCATCTGTTTTAACTGGTAAAACCAATGGTCTTTTTTTAGGTAAGATATGTCTCTCTCCATACAGTACAACAAATATTTTTAATTTCTATGGCAAAATTGAAAAATCGACACCTAATTATCCAATAATGAATGCTGGCTTTCAATTAACAATAAATGCTATTAATAGTACAATTTTTCTAGAAGAATCACTAATAGAAAGCAGCTTAGATCTAAATGGAGGTCCTTATAATTTTTATTTTAATAATGTAGAAATAATCATGATAACACCTTCAAGTTTAATCAAAAATGTGAAAAATAATCAACTAGTAAAATATTACAAAACTGGATTTATAAAAAGTAATGGGAATTTAGGATTAAATGGTATCAATATCATAATTGAAGACAGAACAAGTAATTCATATTAAGAATTAAAATATACGGTATTAAATAAGATTCATACTATACTGAATTTGTTAAATATCTCAAGAAATCAATTGATACGAGTAAAATTTATTTAATTCAAAATTAAAGAACACAAATCAAAATAGAAGAAAAGTGTGTGAATTTGAAAAAACCAAATTGTACTCTCAACCAGCAGGTAAACTTTAATTTCTTAATTTTTAACAGAGATATAGAAAACAATACTCCAAAGCCGAATAGCTGACCTTTCCAAAACTGTTGAGACAGGCGAAATTTATTTGGAATGTGAGTTTTAGATTTATTTAATCTCAAAACTTAATAATAAAAACAAATTTAAATACCACAAAAAATGGATACAAATCACAATAGAATAAAAGTGGCTGATTTAGAAATAAATCAGCCAGATAAAATTTTAAGCACAAACTCCAATGGCGAATTGGAGTTTAGTGACATAACCTCTGCTTTAGATTTTAAAACTATCAATGGAGAAGCAATTCTCGGAATCGGAAATATTGACTTGTCTAACAAACAAGATATTTCAAATCAGATTAATGTGACATTGCCTGCAACAGTTCAGGATACATGGCATGGAAAAACGGTGAAATTTACTGGAACTGGTACACTTACAATTCCTAATTCGTTTGCTAATTCAGGAATGTGTTTCGAAGGAATCACAAAAACAGGAGCAACATTAAATTGGTTTATTACAACTCCCAAAACATTTGAATTTGGCTCACCTCCAACAGTAACTGAAAAACAGATATTTACATTTATGCAAAATGAGGGTCAGCATTCAATAATGATTTTAGGACTATAATTATGGGGTTACGAAAAACAATATTTGGAAGAGTAAAATCAAAACCTAATACTTTTATTGGAGGCATTTCAGGAACAATAAATACCCCTGCATTGTTAGCTACAAAAATAGGTGTATCTGCTAGTCAAATTAAAGACTTTAAAGTGGTTGGCAATGATATTCATTTTAAAATAAACACAATTTATCAAATACCATCTAATGCTTTTAATGGAAATACTAATATAACATATTTTAACGATTCTGAAGGATATGTAAATTCATTAGGAGTAAGATCATTCTATAACTGTACTTCTTTATTAAATTTTACTGCAGACAACCTAGAATCGATAGCCGAATCGGCTTTCTACAATTGCACATCCATAACAAGTTATAGTTTTCCTAAAGTTACGATTATCGACAGCCAGTCTAATACTTCACTTGGCACATTCAGGAATAATACTTCTCTGCTAACTTTCTATGCTCCATTGCTCACCAGCATAACGGGAACTGGAAGATGCTTTGAGGCCGCAAGCAAAATGACAACCTTCTATGCTCCAAATTTAGCAGGCAGCCTTGCTGGAACAAGCTTTAACGGGTGTGCAGCATTGAATGACTTTACAGTGGGGCCGATTACAAGTATTGGCAGTAGCTGCTTTTCAGACTGTTCTTCTCTGACTTCTCTAACTTTTAATAGTCTGAATACATTAACAGGAGCTAACGCATTTTCCAACTGCTCAGGCTTAAAATATTTTTCAGCCAACAGCCTAAAAGATATTCCAACCGGAACTTTTACAGGGTGCGCCAACTTGGAAAATGTTTACATAGCCTCATCTGTATCCATTCCTGCCAACTGCTTTATTGGTTTTACTAAATTGAAAAACATAGACATTTCATCGGTCAAAACGATAGCCAGCAGAGCTTTCTATAACTGTACTTCTCTATTAAATTTTACTGCAGACAACATAGAATCGATAGCCGAATCGGCTTTCTACAATTGCACATCCATAACAAGTTATAGTTTTCCTAAAGTTACGATTATCGACAGCCAGTCTAATACTTCAATTGGCACATTCAGGAATAATACTTCTCTGCTAACTTTCTATGCTCCATTGCTCACCAGCATAACGGGAACTGGAAGATGCTTTGAGGCCGCAAGCAAAATGACAACCTTCTATGCTCCAAATTTAGCAGGCAGCATTGCTGGAACAAGCTTTAGCGGGTGTGCAGCATTGAATGACTTTACAGTGGGGCCGATTACAAGTATTGGCAGTAGCTGCTTTTCAGACTGTTCTTCTCTGACTTCTCTAACTTTTAATAGTCTGAATACATTAACAGGAGCTAACGCATTTTCCAACTGCTCAGGCTTAAAATATTTTTCAGCCAACAGCCTAAAAGATATTCCAACCGGAACTTTTACAGGGTGCGCCAACTTGGAAAATGTTTACATAGCCTCATCTGTATCCATTCCTGCCAACTGCTTTATTGGTTTTATTAAATTGAAAAACATAGACATTTCATCGGTCAAAACGATAGCCAGCAGAGCTTTCTATAACTGTACTTCTCTATTAAATTTTACTGCAGACAACATAGAATCGATAGCCGAATCGGCTTTCTACAATTGCACATCCATAACAAGTTATAGTTTTCCTAAAGTTACGATTATCGACAGCCAGTCTAATACTTCACTTGGCACATTCAGGAATAATACTTCTCTGCTAACTTTCTATGCTCCATTGCTCACCAGCATAACGGGAACTGGAAGATGCTTTGAGGCCGCAAGCAAAATGACAACCTTCTATGCTCCAAATTTAGCAGGCAGCATTGCTGGAACAAGCTTTAGCGGGTGTGCAGCATTGAATGACTTTACAGTGGGGCCGATTACAAGTATTGGCGGTAGCTGCTTTTTAGACTGTTCTTCTCTGACTTCTTTAATACTTAATGATGTAATGTCAATTGGAACAAACGCTTTTTATAATTGCACTAATATCAACAACATAAGTCTTGAATCTTTAACTACATGTGGCGATACCACGGCAAGCAACAATGTGTTTTTTGGAATTAAATTAGGTTGTAATATAACTGTACCTGTCACCTTACAGACTGCAAATGCAGGAGCACCAGATGGCGATTTGGTTTATGCCCAAACATCTAGAGGTGCAATTATAAATTATATATAAAAAACATTCCAACGTATGAAGGGGGAGCCTTCTTTAGATTATCATGCTACAAATTTTGCAAAGAAAAAAATTAAAAAAGGCTTTTCTCTTTATTACCAACTTAAAAGAAAAACACTTCAAACATCTAAAAGATACAATTGAAGCTTACACAATCTGAAGAAATTCAGAGAGAAGAAAAAATTATACGATTTAAAAACTTACTTAAAAAACACCTGAAATTTTTTCTACAGTTGTGGTCCATTTTACCGGATTGTACATTTGTCCGAACATGGAAACTGAGAGCAATAACAGGAATGTAATTATGGTATTTCTTATTGTTTTTTCATTAGATTTTTGAAAAAAAAGAGCTGCTTGCCGACAGCTCTTAAAAGGTCTTTCATAGAAAATGGCTTACTAATTCAGATTCTAAAATGAAATAATGAAAGACGATTACTGATTGATGATTTTAGTCTCAGTTTACAATCACAGTTTACAGATTAGGTTACTAACTGAAAGCTGTGACTGTAAACTGCCACTTAAAAAAAACTACTTCAACGGATTACCGTTTTGGTCAAGAGAACCAGATTTGATTATAATCATTTTATCCAGTTGGATGTATTTCTTAATCGCATCGTTTACTTGCTGTAAAGTTGCTTTTTGAATATCTTTTGGATATTGGTCAATATAGTTTGGCTCTAAACCTCTTTCTATAAAACTCAAAATTGTTCTTGCCAGCCCGTTTGTCGTGGACATTCCAACTTTAAAACTTCCTATTAAGTTGGTTTTCTTGTTTTCTAATTCTTCTGCCGTAATTCCGTTTTTTACCCATTTATCAACTTGAACCATCGTCGCGTCTAAACCTTTTTGAAATAATCCTGGATTGAAAGAAGCGTTTACAAACCAGTAACCACCTGTCTGAATATTTCCGCCAATTCCTGAAGAAATACTATAGGTCAAACCATCATTATCGCGAACTGTCTGCATTAAACGTCCTGCAAAACCAGCTCCCAAAGTATAATTAGCAATATAAAACGGAATATAATCTGCATCGGCTCTTTTTAAACCTGTAAACTGTCCTATAAACAATTCTGCACTTGGTTTTTCTGGAATTGTAACGACTTCTTTTTTAGCCGAAGTTTTTGAAGCTTCTTCAAATTTCAAGTTTTCCGCAACTCCCCCATTCCAATTTTTATAAGATTTTTTTAATGAAGCATTTAAATTCGCTCCATCTGTGTCTCCTACAATTACCAGACGCATAGATGCTGTTCCGAAATATTTTTTGTGAAAAGCTTTAACTTCATCCAACGCTGCATTCTTAATATTCGAAATATTATCTTCAACGTTCAAGCTGTAATTTGGATTGTTTTTTGGATAAATGGCTTGAGATAAAGCAATGCTTCCTCTTTCGCCTGGATCGTTTAAACTTTGTTGTATGTTTCCGATAAACTGTTGCTTTAGATTTTCAAACTCTTTTGAATCAAACAGAGGATTTCTCAATTCTTCTGCCAATAAGGCAATTACTTGATCTAGATCTTTTTTCAAACATTTAAATCCAATATTTATTTTAAATGTTGATGCATTGACATTCAAGTTTACTCCTAGTTTTTGAAGCTTTTCTGAGAATTTAAATTTATCATTTAAAGTCGTTCCTTTAGACAGCATCGAAGCGGTTAAAGCAGGGATGATAGGATTTTTATTTTCTCCTGAATAATTTCCTAATGAAATACTCGCTGCAACTGTAACGAAATCTTTAGCAGAAGTTTTAACCGAAACTACATCTATTCCTGATACTTTTTCTCTTTTATAAGCTGAAGCTGTTTTTTCAATATTTTCTTTCGAAATACTTTCCTCTAAAATATTTTTTATCGGTGAAGCAGCCACAGATGAACTTTCTTCCTGTACATGTCCTTCCTCTGAATGTCTGTAATAAAATGGTCCGTTTTCTGGTAAAAAATTATTTGCCTGAGCTGTTTCTTTATTTTGAGAACCTGACTGCTTCGGAATAAAATATCCAGTTGTACTTTGATCTTCAACTAAATATTGCTGCGCTACGCGAATAACATCTGCCGGAGTAACTTTTTTCAAACGGTCAACTCCTGTAATGTAATCGGTCCAGTCTCCAGCTGCAATGGCTTCGTTTAATTCGGAAGCAATAACACCAGAACCGTCACGAGCTAAGATTGTTTGTGCGCTAATTTTTGCCACAACACGATTTACCTCATCCTGTGTCACGCCTTCTTTCTGAATTTTAGCTACAACTTCAGTGATTTTAGCATCGATATCTTCATGTTTTGATGTGGTTGGAAAACCAACACCAATGGTAAAAAGTCCGACTTCTTTAAAATTCGTTGCATTCGCATACGTATAAACTCCCATTCGGGTATCAACGAAAGTTTTGTTCAAAATAGCCGAAGGACCCGAACCAATGATTTCTCCCAAAATATTCAATGCCGGAAGATCTTCATGCAATGCACCTGGAATTTTATAGGCTTTGTTTACTACGCCCAATTCTCCTGGTTTTCTAACCACAATTTTACGAGCTCCATACTGCTGAGGCTCTTCTGTATATGGCTGAGGCATGACGTGTGGCGCTTTCGTAATTTTTCCGAAATACTTTTCAATCAATTCAAAAACATTTTCTTTTTTGAAATCTCCGATAATTGTTAAAGTTGCATTATCTGGCCAATAATAGGTATTGTAAAAGTTTTTTAAGACTTCAATTGGCGCTTTTTCAATATCTGATTTCCATCCAATTGTTGAATGATGATATGGATGTGCAATATAAGCGGAAGCCCAGATTTCTTTATCTAATAAACTGTTCGGATCGTTTTCACCACGTTCAAATTCGTTTCGCACAACTGTCATTTCCGCTTCTTTATCTTCTTTTAATAATAAAGAATTTCGCATTCTGTCAGCTTCGATTTGAATCGCCAATTCGATTTTATCACTCGGAAGTGTTTCAAAATAATTGGTACGGTCGTACCAAGTTGTCGCATTTAACTGTGCTCCTGTATTTTGAAGAACATCAGTAATTGTATTTCCGTTTTTTTTGTTGAAAGTCGGAGTTCCTTTAAACATTAAATGTTCTAAAAGATGCGTTGATCCCGTGTTTCCTAAAACTTCATGTTTAGAACCTACGCGATATACGATTTGTACCGTTGCAACTGGCGAAGCGTTGTCCTGCAAAAGCAAGATATTCATTCCGTTGGGCTGATATAAATATTCTTCGATTCCGCCGACTTCTTTAATTTTCTTAAAATTAACCGATTTATTCTGCGCAGAAACAAGCGTACAAAAAGCTAATGAGCAATAGCCCATAAAGATGTATTTTTTCATTTTTTTGTGATGTTATTTTTTTAGTTTTCAGTCACAGTTTTCAGTCGCAGTTCCACTGGAAACTGAAAACTGTGACTGAAAACTAATTTAAGATTTACTGAAGATTTCTTTCAATTTTGATTGTAATTCAGCTTCTCTAAGATTTTTGGCAATGATTTTCCCGTCAGGTCCAATTAAGTAATTGGTTGGAACCATTTTTACACCGTATAAAACGGCAGCTTCGTTCTGCCAGCCTTTTAAATCAGAAACATGAGTCCACGTTAATCCGTCTCTTTCAATTGCTTTTTCCCAAAGTTTCTTTTTATCATCTAACGAAACTCCTAAAACATCAAATCCTTTATCATGGTACGTTTTATAAGCCAAAACTACATTTGGATTCTCTTTTCGACATGGACCGCACCAGCTCGCCCAAAAATCAACCAAAACATATTTTCCTTTATAATCGGCTAATTTCACAACTTTTCCGTTTACGTCAGGTTGAGAAAATTCAGGTGCCTGAGAACCAACAGCTGTTTTATCATTAAGATCAATGGCTTCTTTTAACTGTTTTCCGTAAAATGATTTTTGTACTTCTGGAGACAAAACAGCAAAATACGTTTTTACTTGTGCTGGAGTTCCGTAAGAAACAATTCGATCATTAATTATTAAAGCAGCGGCTATTTTATCTTTATTTTTTCGGATAAACTTATCGGTTAAATCATCAGCGAAAGCGGCAAGATCTTTCCATTTTTTATCCATTGCAGTTTGCTGTTCTGCATTTAATTTTACTTTTCCGTTCTGAGTTAAAGAATCAGACAATTTGTAAATAGGACCAGCGATGTTTTGTATTTTTTTGAATTCGTTATCATAATACGACTTATAAATATCGTTTTGTGTCGCGCCGCTAACTTTAGCTTTAAAAATGGAATCTTTTTTAGCTTCTACTTTTATATCTTCATTATCCAAAAGAAAATAGGCACCGTATTCTTCTCCCTTTAGTTTAATAGTATGCAGCAATGGTTCTGAAACTTTTCCCGTAAAAGTAAAAGCTCCTTCTGGACTGATTTGTGCGGAATCGGTTATTTTCTTGTTTCCTTTTTCATCTGTGTTTTCCAGATAAACCGTTCCTTTATCTAATCCTGCGATTGTGCCATTGATCGTAAATCCTTCTTTTTTGGAACAAGAAGAAAGCGCGGTTATAAATGCCAAAGCAGTCAAACCTGATTTTAAGATTGTACTTTTCATGTTATTTTTTTGTTTTTATTTTTTATTTAAACACGTAGAATCATAGATGCTGTAAGCTTTAAAAAAGACATTTCATTTATTAAAACAAACATAGTTATAGTTCTGATCAAGTGTTTTTTAATTTTTAATTCTCAATTTTTAATTCCTAATAATTAAGATTTCAAAAGCTCTTTTAATTTTGCTTCCAATTCTGCACCTCTTAAATTATCGCTGATAATTATACCTTTACTATCTACTAAATAAGTGGCTGGAATTGTTTTTACGTTAAACGATTTACTTACTTTATCATCGTCTAAAAGATTGTGCCATGGCATTTTTTCTATTCCTAGTGCTTTATGCCAGGCTTTATCATCTTTATCAATTGAGATGCTTAAAATTTCAAATCCTTTATCGGCATACTCAGAATAAGCTGTTTTTAAGTGCGGAATTTCTTTTCTACATGGACCGCACCACGAAGCCCAAAAATCAATTAAAATATATTTTTTTCCTGAAACGATTTCTTTAGCTGTATAAGCCTTTCCGTCTTTATCTTTTAATCCGAAATTAGCAACACTTGTTCCTATTAGAGATTTAGGATTCAAATCTTTGTCTACCAATTGTCCGTAATAACTTTTCTTTGCCGTTTCAGAAAATTGCTCAAAAAGCGGCTTTTGATCTGGCGTAAAATAACTGTATTGGGTCATCATGAAAAAAGGTCCCCACCAAGTTGTTTTATGTTTGGCGATAAGATCTGTTGTTGTTTTTTGTACTTTGGTAAAAAATGCTTTTTCATCTGCTTCGAATTTTTTCCATTCTGGAGAATTGCCGATAGAGTCTATCAGCTTTTTATTTCCAGACGTTCTGGCTTTCGAATATAGTTTTCCAAGTTCTTCTGTACCTTTATGATAGTTTTCGTAATCTTTATTTAATTCAGCTTTAAAAGCAGTTTCCTTTTTATAATAGTCGTTTGATTTAGAACCTGTAATAACTTCATTTTTAAAGTTAATTCGCTCGTCTTCACTTTTTGAAACTTCTCCATCTGCTGTAACTTTTATTTTAGAATTTTCAACGATTAAATGAATATATCCTTTATTCTTTCCAAAAACCAGATAAAAAAAACGCGGTTCATTTAATTTTCCTGTAAAGATAAATTTACCCTCTTTCAAGGTTGTTTCAGCGACTGGCGATTCAGAAGAATGTGTTGCGCCAGGAATTAATTGCACTGTTGTCCCGTCTGCAAGTCCAGTAATAGTCCCTTCGATAGAATAAGAAGCTGGTGCAGTCATTATTGCTTTTTTCTTTTGTGCAATACCGTGATTTGAAATCACAAATAGGCAAATACACAATCCTAATATTTTGTATTTAATTGTATTCATTTTTTTGGATTGATGTTTAAAAAAAGCTTCCCTTTCGGAATTCCTACTCAGGAAGCTTTGGGATTTTTATTTCGCTACATTTTGAGTTATCGTTCCGTTTCCTGGATTTTGCGTCGCTCCCTGTGGAAATGGCATTGTCCATAAATGAGAATCTGATGATAATGTGTACATAGTTCCGTTTGCTGTTTTAGTATAACTTACTTTATAAACACCTTCTGCATTTAAACGGCGTGCGTCTGCAAAAGGAATCAATGTGTTCGTAAGTTCATTGTTTTTTGTTCTGAAAATAGCATTCAAAGCTGTTGTTTTATCTGTAGTCGAAATATCCTGATAAGAAGCTGGAAGAATACGAGTTTTACGAACTGTATTTAAAACGTTCAGCGCCTCACTAATTTGTCCTGCGCGAGCCAAACATTCAGCTTTAATTAAATAAACTTCTACAGTTGTGATTCCGCCGAAGTTAAAAAAGCCAGACAAAGTTCTTCTGTAATAGGTTTCTGCACCAACAGTGTAAATTTTCCAACGAGAAATAAAACGGGCATCACCAGTTTCAAAACGCTGTGCGCGCTCTACTGGAATACTATTTTCTGTCGATAAATTATTTGTAATACCATGACGATAATTATAATTTTCTACATAGTTAAATCCCATAGGAGAAGTTGTTGCAGTATAAGAATTTGGAACATCAATAATTGCTTTATTTGTATTGTAATATCCAATCCAATCATACAATTTATTATTTTCTGCTAATGCTAAATCTGCATATTTTAACGCTTCTGTATAATTATTCATTTGCAGATAAACTCTTGCATAAAAGGCATAACCCGCTCCTAAATTTGGATGTAAAGGCGTTTGAGAAACTTTCAACAAATAGGGTAAAGCTTCTTTGACATCATTCAAAATGAAATCATACATTTCCTGAATCGTTACTTGTTTGCTCGGTGCATTAATATTGGCACTTGTAATTAACGGAACTGATAATTTTGTTGAAGCTGATGAAGCGACATAAGTATCTGCATAAAAATTCACCAAATTAAAGTAATTCATGGCACGAAGTACTTTTGCTTCTGCCCATACTACTCTTTGTTCTGCTTCCGTTGCTTGAGTGGTACTTAATGCATTTTCAATAATTAAATTAAAAGTCGAAATTCCAGCATAACTTGAGTAATACATCGTTTCATCAGATACCTTCAATGCAATACGGTCTGCATTCTCGTCCCACATATAATTGGCAGCATATAACCTATTATTTGCCAAAGAGGCAACAGTTACATATTGGTCATTTAATAATTGTGAAGCTCCAGTAATATCAACTCTATGATTTGTGTATTCGTCACGTAAAAAAGCTTCATAATCTGCTAATGTTGTTGGTGATTTTGATCCTTTTGGAATGTCACTCAAATAATCTTCGCAAGATGCTAAAGTCAATCCTAAAGCCAATAAGCACGCAATCTTTTTATATATATTTTTCATCGTCTAGTCTTTATAAATTAGAAATTAACGTTTACACCCAAAACAAAACTTGGAGATTGGAAACCATTTAAAAGATACTTTGCATCTCTGCTTTTAGCAAAAGTATATACGTTTTCTGCGTTTAAATTGAAACGTACACCGTCTAATTTTACTCTTTTTATAATGTCACTTGGCATTTGATAAGCCAATGAAATGTTGCTTAATCTTACATTCGATGCATCTAAAATATTAATATCTGCATAGGAATAAATAGTACGAGAATCTGAGCTAAATTCTGGATCATATTCGTATACTGCTCTCGGAATATTTGTGAAAGCTTCGTCTCCAGGCTGCTGCCAACGGTCTGCAATATGATTATTAACAACTGAAATATTGGTAATATAACCTCCCATTGCACCCGAATAAACATTATCTAACATTGGCAGAAACGTATTTCTAATTTTATGACCTAGTTCGTAAATGAAAAGTGCTGAAAGTGAGAAGTTTTTATAATTTGCAGAAGTATGGAAAGATCCACTGTGCGTAGGAACTGTTGAACCAAAATCCTGAATAGCATCTATTTGTCCCGGATTGTATTTTACTGCCGTTCCAGAAGCATCATAAACCTGAGGTATTCCTGTACTGCTTAAGCCAGCCCACTTGTAACCATAAATAGAATTAAAACTTGTTCCAACTCTAGGAAAAGCCTGTGGGTAATCTAATTGCAGGTAATAAACGGGCGCTTTTACATTTACGTAATCGACTTTGTTCTTGTTGTAAGCATATAAAACAGATGCATCCCAAGAGAATGAAGGCGTTTTTACAATAGTTCCTCTTAAAGTAACTTCGATACCTTTGTTAGTCATTTCCCCATTGTTAAGCGTGTAAGTCGAATAACCCCATCCTTCTGTTGGAATTCCCTGGCTGCTCGCTAACAAATTTTCTCCTTTTTTATTATATAAATCTAAAGTTCCGCCTAATCTGCTCTTAAAAAATGAAAAGTCTAAACCGATATTAGTTGTCGTTGTTTTTTCCCAAGACAATTCTGGGTTTGGTCTCTTGCTTACAGTTCCCTGGTTTCCTCCAACATTGGAGTTAGAATTATAATATGCTGTTAAGTACGGCGCAGAATCTTTAGCGATATTTCCTCCAATACCATATGAAGCACGAAGTTTAAGCCCGTCTACCCATGCAGCATCAAAAAATGATTCTTTGTCAATATTCCATGCGGCTCCTGTTGACCAAGTTGGTTTGTTTTGGTATTCACTGTCTGTTCCCCAAAGGTTAGAACGATCCCAGCGAATACTTCCAGAAAGTGTATATCTTTTATCATAAGTATAACCTCCAGTTCCATAAACCGAAACGAAACGATTTTGTAATTCTTTTTCTAATGAAAACTCGTTTTGTGACATATAACCACTAAAAACAGTTCCGTACACTTTTAATAAATCAGCTTGATTTACTGGTGCAAAACCTAAAGTCTGCGAATCATATCCGTAACGTGTATTGTCTTTATATTCTTGTTTGGAATGGCGGATTTCCATACCTGCAATCGCAGAAAAATCGTGCTTTTCGGCAAAAGTCTGATTGAAGTTTAATTGCTGACGGAAATTATAAGAATTAGAATACTGATTGGTTTCTTTTATAATATCTCCGTATGGTAAATTATAAACAGCTTTGTTATTGGCAATTGTCACCATTCCGTTCACCTTACTTCTTACATAATAAGAGTCTTTACCAAATAATTGATTAGCACGATCTGAACCAAACTCGTATTGAAACATTGCATTATATGTAAATGCGTTACTAAATTTCACATTAAACTTTGCATACGTCCTGTTTAAGAAATTTTTGCTTTCAATTAAATTTCTCCCCAACTCATCCATCGGAGTGATGCTCATATCATAAAGACCATAATTCTTTATAGAATTAAGTGTAAAACTATTGTAGCGAGATTCTGGTGTAGATACAAAATTAGTTCCATCATTATTAACTAATTGATTGTATGGCTGATATTTATATCCAGGATTTGAAGCAAAATAACTTTGCGTATCTCCTTTTCCGAAATTAACATAAGTCCCTAAGTCTAAAGATAACCAGCTGTTAATTTGAGTCGAGTTTTTTAAATTAAGACCGACTGTTTCATTTTCAGAATAAATATCTTCAAGCTGATTATTTTTATAGGTTAAAGAAGCATTGAAAGTATTCGTTTCTGTCGCTTTTCCTAGACTAAGATTATGCTGCAAAAAATATTGATCGCGTTTTGCATATCGCGCTACATCATCATAATATTTATAACCTTGAGAACCAAGCGCATCTAAACGACTGTTCATTTCTGCCATTGAAGTTTTTCCTGCATAACCATTTAAAATAGTCTGCATTCCTAAACTTGTAAATACGGCATTGTTTAGCAATGATTGTGCATACGTACTTGCATTAGCCGTTTTTAAATTAGGATTTCCGTCTGCCCATCCTTTTTCTAAACCAATAATATCAGCAGAACTCGTAAGGTTTCCGGTATAATTTCTATAAGGAGTAACCGTTAAATTACTTGAAAATGAAATAGTTGTTTTTCCTGCTTTTGCTTTTTTAGTTGTAATAACGACAACTCCATTTGCGGCACGCGCACCATAAATAGACGAAGCAGCAGCATCTTTTAGAACCGTTATCGTTTCAATATCTTCTAAGTTCAGACTTGGAAGATTTTCTTCTAGTGTACTATAAGGAGTTAGCCTAGTGTTTTCAACAGGAAACCCGTCAATAACATACAAAGGCGCTGTTGACCCAGTCATTGAAGTCGTTCCACGAATTTTACCATCCTGATATCCTACGATACGTCCTTCTAAAATTTTATCTATACTGCTTAAACGTTGTTCTTTAAAGTCTGCAGCTTTTAAATTTGAAAAAGATCCTGTAGCCTTTTCCGCATCAATATTTTGATATCCAGTTTTTAATACTAAACCTTCTAGTTCTAGTACATCTTCTTTCAATACAACATTAATAACACTTCTTCCTTCAACTTTAATTTCTTGTCTTACATATCCTAAATAAGCAAATGCTAAAGTAGTTTCGCTGCTTACCGCTATAATTTGATATTCTCCATTAAAATCTGTCTGAACGCCTCTACCCGAACCATTATCAGAAATTGCGGCGCCAACTAGAGGCATACCTTTTTCATCGGTTACACGTCCTTTTACGATAAAGTCTGCTTCGGCTTTTACTGTTCTTTCTTCAGGAGCTTTTTTAGCCATTAAAACGATATGATTTCCAGAAACTTTATAGTCAGTTCCTGTATCTCCAAAAATGGTATTTAAGAGTGTCTCAATAGCAAC
Organism: Flavobacterium sp. GSB-24; assembly: GCF_027924665.1. NCBI lineage: Bacteria > Pseudomonadati > Bacteroidota > Flavobacteriia > Flavobacteriales > Flavobacteriaceae > Flavobacterium > Flavobacterium sp. GSB-24. The sequence goes on along the minus strand of NZ_AP027043.1, from coordinate 2,114,792 downwards.
ATTACTTTCATTAATAGTAATGATTCTATTTAAATCGACAGATCTTACATTGTAAACAAATCTGTAATTGGTTGTGTATTCGAGCTTTTCAATAGCTTTAGCAACAGTCATATTATTAGCACTAAAAGAGATTTTAGCTTTTTGCGAATAAGTAGTTCCGGCGTGCATTATTGTTAAGGCGGTGAATAAAAATAATGTGGTCAATTTCATCTTCAAATCAAATTTCAAAAAAGGCTTGTCGAACCTGATTTTGTTCAATACTTTTTTCATACTTTTAAAATGTTTTTTTAATGTTGGTTGGTTAATTAACTGACCGCATTTACTCTACCGGGAAATGTTGGCGCATTTTCCGGTTTTTTTTATAAATAACGATCCATTTCATTTTTGGACTTTTGTTACATAGGCGCTTTTTATTTTAGATTGGTGATTTTAGATTTTAGATTGGTGATTTTAGATTTTAGATTTTAGAGTATTAACATTCAAACTAACAACTAACAACTAACAACTAACAACTAACAACTAACAACTAACAACTAACAACTAATAACTAATAACTAATAACTAATAACTAATAACTAATAACTAATAACTAATAACTAACAACTTACTTAATCGTGATTTTATCCCTGTCAATGATATAATCTATTGCGTAACTATCACTAAAATATTTCAAAACCACTTCGATGGGTTCGTTATCAAATCGGGCATTGAAAATTTCTTTTCCGAGCATTTTATTTCGGTTTATAAACGTGACATTATAATGACGTTCCAGCTTCTTGATAATATCATTAAACGAAGCATTTTTAAACACTAAACTTCCTTTTACCCAAGCCGTATAATAGTCTGTATTAACTTGTTCTATTTTAATTTCTGAACGACTTTTTATAGTCGATCCTTTTTCACCAGGTTTTAAGTAAACAGGATTTTCTTTTGCTTTCTGATCTTTATAAAGCGATACTTTTCCTTCGACCAAAACCACATCAGTACTTATATTTTCAGTATATGTATCTACGTTAAATTTGGTTCCCAAAACCTCAACGTTTACATTTTGTGTATTAATCATAAACGGATGCTGCTTGTCTTTTTCTACTTCAAAATAGCCTTCTCCAAGAAGATAAACTTGTCGGTTTTGATTTTTTACAAATTGCACTGGATATCGAAATGAAGTCCCAGCGTTTAAATGCACCAATGTGCCGTCTGATAATTGCACTTCAAACTTTTTACCATATGGAATTCTAAGGACATTATAAACCAGTTCTCCTTCAGAATAAGCTTTGTTATAAACCAATCTATTTTTTTCTTGTTTACCAATGATGTTTCCATTTTTGTCGGTTACATTTCTGGCTTCATTGGGATCAAGAGTTTGCGATTCATTTCCCAACTGCAGTACAATTTCATCTTCTCTCGGAATCACTACATTTTGCTTTGAAGGTGAAGATTCTGAATTTTTATAAAGATAAAATCCTCCCAGAGCCACAATCAAAATCGCTGCATATTTATAATAAGATGAAAATCTTCTTTTTGCAAAAACATTATTTTCGTTTTGAATTCTTTGAGAAAGCTGTTTTCTTACTTCGGTAGAATCAAAATTGTTCATAGCAGTATCTATTGCGTAATTGGTTTTCACAAAATCCTTAAACACAATTTGGTTTTCATCTTCTTTTAACCATTCTGTCAGCTTCTCAATTTCTTCCTGACTTGCCTGATTTGTGATAAATTTAACGATTAACCGCTCTGATTTTTTCACTGTCATTTTTGTTGTTTTTAATATTATTACGAAGCAAAAAAACAAAACCCTAACAATTTGATAAAGTTTTTTTCATTTTGCTGATTTTTTTTCTTTTCACAAGTTTTTTCTTTCAACAAACACGACTAATTTGATAGAATAAAAGGGTAAATGTTTTTACTTTTGCATTTTTTGCTCCTTTTATTTGTAATAATTTTCAAATAGAAAATCAAAAAATCGGGAAAATTGAACCAAATACAGTCTAATTTAAGCCCTAAAACCTATTAATTTATATATTTGTTTCTATGAAAACTGATGATTACAACGATAATGATAAACTGATTGAGTCTCTCAGAAATGGAGATGAAACGGCGTATACTTATTTAATCGATACTTATCATCATCAACTTTGCGTTTACGCCAACAGTTTAGTCAAAAATGTGTACAGTGCCGAAGACATTGTGCAAAATGTTTTTATTAAAGTTTGGGAACATCGTACACGATTAAAATCGGATCATGCCTTGAAAAGTTTTCTTTACAAACTGACTTACAATGAGTTTATAGATTTGTACAGAAAAAATCAATCTTTATTTTCTTTAGAAAAATCATATTATGATGCTTTGAACGGAATCGTTCAGGAAGATAATTCAGAAGCTTTTCAGAGAGTTTTAAATGCGGTAAATAAAGAGATTCAAAATCTTCCTCCAAAATGTAAAGAGGTTTTCATTTTGAGTAAAAAAGAAGGTTTGACTAATATTGAAATTGCAGAACATTTAGACGTTTCTATAAAAACGGTTGAAGCTCAGATTACTAAAGCTTTTTCTATTCTCCGTTCTTCTTTAGAAGAAAAAGTAAGGAGTGTATTGTTTTTGTTATTTTCAGCTAAAAAAAAATTCAGACTAAATAATTTAATCTGAATTTTCCTTTTATTGTTTTAAAGCATAAATAAATCCTGTTCCCTTTTTTCCGTTTTCGAGTTCATATTCCGTTTGAATTCGCGTATAACCGTCGCCTTCAAATTCGTCAAGATAATCCCAATTTGCTGTTAGATCATTAGAAAAAAGCACATAACAATTGATAGTTTCTGCCTCTTCTGCATTGACAGGAATAAAACCATGATATCCTAGAGATGATCCCCAGCCTCCTTCCTGCAATTTCCCTTTTATAGCTGCTTTCCGCCATTCTCCCTTAATAGGATTCATAACAGAATGATTGGATTCGCCCGGTGCCAGCGAACCGTAAATAATTAATGCAGGCATTGATTGTAAATCTTTCATTTATGATACGTATTCCATTTTTTGTTCAAAAAATTCCAGAACTGGCATTTTCATATCGTGGTAAAAAAGCACTTTCCAGTTTTCGTCTTTTGCCTGCTGTTCCCATTTTTTTCGTGATTCCATAGCGCGTTTTCCATCAAAGTCAGTTTTGTAAGCAACGTGCATTGACCAGTATATTTTTTGAGGCAAATCGTCTGCGCCGTAAAAAACAATTTCATCATCGGCTTTGATCCAGAAAACTTGGTGATATTTGGTATGTCCGGCTGAAACTTCGTAGAAAATTTCATCAGTAATCTGCCCGCTGTCATTATGCATTAATTTTACATTAGGCAGTTTTTTCAGCTCATTTAAAATCTCAAAAACATAAGACGGATTATTGATTTGCTCTAAAGCAAAATCTATCTCCCGTTCCTGAATGTAAATCTTAGCATTTGGAAAATTACAAACGAAATTTCCATTCTCAAAATAACCAATTCCTTCGATATGATCTTTATGCAGATGTGAAACTAAAACTTTTGTTATTTGGTCTGGTGTAATATTATTCTTTTTCAGTATTTCATGAATAAACGGAATTCCATCATTCATAAATCCTAAACCCAAATCTAATAATATGACATCATTATCTGTAATGACCAAAAAAGGTTGTATTGCCATTTTAAGACCTGTATCGGTTGTTTCTTTTGTAATCAGCTTAAACTCCTTTTTAGAATTAGCTATATAATTTCCTTCTTGTAAAGCTATAATTTTCATTTTTGTTCTGCTTTAATTTTGCGACAATACAAAGTTCTTAAGATTTTTTATATTTGTAAAACCTTATTTTTCGATAAAATCAATCGATAAAACCGATTTAGAAATGGAACTTCGACAACTTAAATATTTTCTGAAAGCAAAAGAATTACTGAATTTTACAGAAGCCGCAACTGCGCTTCATATCAGTCAAAGCACTTTATCACAGCAAATTAAACAATTGGAAGATGAATTGCAAGTACCTCTTTTTAATAGAATTGGAAAACGAATTACACTTACAGAAGCAGGAGATTTATTTTCGGTCTACGCACAGCAGTCTGTCAACAAAGCAACTGACGGATTTGAACTTTTAAAAGATTTGAATAATCTTGAAAATGGAAAAGTAGCGATTGGTGTGACATACGCACTTCGTCATGTGGTTACAAAAGCTTTGATTTTATTTAGTTCAGAGTATCCTAAAATTCAATTCGAAATCGTCTTTGGAACTTCGCAGGAACTGATACAAAAATTAAATCTTTTTGAGCTTGATGTGATTCTCACTTTTGAAGAAATTGCTTCTGAAGCACATTTTAAATACAGGGAATTATTTACATCTCCAATGGCTTTGGTTACCTCAACCGAAACATCATTTAGCACTAAAAAAAGTATTTCTTTGAGTGAAGTCAGTTCTCTGCCGCTCGCACTTCCTTCAAGTGGTTTCAGTACTACACAGTTTATAAATAAAGCTTTTAAAAAAGACAATCTCAATCCGGAAGTTACGATTGAAATTAATGATATTCCCACTTTACTTGAATTAATCAAAACGGGAAAATGGCATACCATTTTAACTAAAACAACAATCGAAAACGAAAAAGATTTGCATGCGATACCCATAAAAGGAGAAAACATGACCAGAACTGCGATGCTTATTTCTTTGAAAGAAGTGTATGAGAAAAAAGCGGTGATTGCGTTTTTGAAAACGTTGATGGAGAATTTGCAATAAGTTTTTACATCATTATTTTAAAATTTGTTATTGGTAAAATTCTCTGCATCACTTAAAAAAAAGCCCTTTTCAGTGCGAAAAGGGCTTAGGTCAATGCTGTATTTAGAGTTTAGAGATTCATTTTTTTAGCATCTTCAACAAATTGTTTCAAACCAATATCTGTTAGCGGATGTTTCAACAAACCTTTAATTGCCGAAAGAGGTCCAGTCATTACATCTGAGCCTACTTTTGCACAATTTACAATATGCATAGTATGTCGTACTGAGGCTGATAATATTTGAGTTTGGTAATTGTAATTATCGTAGATTTCTCTGATTTCTTCAATTAAATGCATTCCATCTGTAGAAACATCATCTAATCTTCCTAAAAATGGAGAGACATAAGTTGCGCCGGCTTTCGCAGCTAATAAAGCCTGACCTGCAGAAAACACTAAAGTTACATTGGTTTTAATTTCTTTTGATGAAAAGTATTTACAGGCTTTTATACCATCGCCGATCATAGGCAGTTTTACCACAATCTGCGGATGAAGCGCAGCAAGCTCCTCTCCTTCTCTTACCATTCCTTCATAATCGGTTGAGATTACCTCAGCAGAAACATCGCCATCTACAATGTTACAAATGTCAAGATAATGTTTAAGGATATTTTCTTTTCCGGTTATACCTTCTTTCGCCATTAAAGACGGATTGGTTGTTACGCCGTCTAAGACACCCAAAGATTGTGCTTCTCGAATATCTTCTAGATTCGCAGTATCAATAAAAAATTTCATAGTTTTTGGTTAAATAATTTGATTAAATAGTGGTTTATTTTGAGTATAACCTTGTAATTTGTCGTTTTGATTCCAAGGATCGGAATCGAAATGACAAGATTGTGTATAAACTTTAGTGAGAACAAATGTGCATTTCGATGATTCTGCTCTTCAAAAAACCTTCAATAAAATGCTTTCTTATTATTTTATTAAACTGACTTATTTCCTCGTTTTCATTATAAAAAATAGTAACTAAACTTTCAAGCTATTTTTATCAAATTTCAATCTAAAAAAAAAGTCATAATCTTAATATACATTTCTCAAGTTTCATCTTAAAAAAATATTTAAAATAGTTTCAAAAGAACTTACCGTTATTTGACTATCTCTTTAAATTTCAGATATGCTGTCTCACTAAATATTATTTGTAGAAACCTAACAGGCTCTGAAAACCTGTTAGGTTTGATATGAAGATCTAAACCAATTAAATATATTGGTTGATGATATTTTCAAACAATTCTTGTTTACCGCTTTGAAGTGTTAATTCTCCATTTTGGTTCGCGATATCATATAAATCTTTAAGGTTTAATTTTCCGTCAGCAAAATCTTTTCCTTTTCCAGAATCGAAAGAGCTGTATCTTTCTTTTCTTAATTTTTCATAAGGAGAAGAAGTGATAATTTTATCTGCAGTCAATAAAGCTCTTGCAAAAGTATCAGCACCACCAATATGAGCTAAGAAAACATCTTCTAAATCTGTAGAATTTCTTCTAATTTTAGCATCAAAGTTAACTCCTCCGCCTTGTAATCCGCCAGCTTTTAAGAAAACCAACATTGCTTCAGTCGTTTCCTGAATATTATTTGGGAACTGATCTGTGTCCCATCCGTTTTGATAATCACCTCTGTTCGCATCGATACTTCCTAACATTCCAGCTTTTGCAGCCACTTCTAATTCATGTTGAAAAGTATGCTGTGCCAAGGTAGCGTGGTTAACCTCGATATTGATTTTGAAATCTTTATCTAAACCGTATTCTTTTAAGAATCCAATTGCAGTTGCCGAGTCAAAATCATATTGGTGTTTTGATGGCTCCATTGGTTTTGGTTCGATGAAGAAAGTTCCTTTAAAACCTTGTGATCTAGCATAGTCTCTAGACATTGCTAAGAATTGCGCCATGTGGTCTAATTCTCTACCCATGTCTGTGTTTAGTAAAGACATATAACCTTCTCTACCTCCCCAGAACACATAATTTTCTCCACCTAAAGCGATTGTTGCATCCAAAGCTAATTTTACTTGTCCTCCAGCTCTCGCTACAACATTAAAATCAGGATTTGTAGCTGCTCCGTTCATAAATCTTGGATTTGAGAAACAGTTTGAAGTTCCCCAAAGCAATTTAATTCCAGATTCTGCTTTTTTCTGTTTTAAGTAATCTGTAATGAATGCCAAACGTTTTTCAGATTCTGCGAAAGTTGCGCCTTCAGCAATCAAATCGTAATCGTGGAAACAGAAATAATCGAATCCCATTTTGCTGATAAATTCAAAAGCAGCATCTGCTTTATCTTTAGCCGCCTGATATGGATCTGAAGATTGGTCCCAAGCAAATTGCTGTGTTCCAGGTCCGAATGGATCACTTCCTTGTCCGCAGAAAGTATGCCAGTAAGCGATAGCAAATTTAAAGTGCTCGCGCATTGTTTTTCCAGCTACGACTTGGTCTGGATTATAATATTTAAATGCCAACGGATTATCAGATTCTTTACCTTCAAATTTAATTTGGCCAATACCTTTGTAGTATTCTTTATCTCCTAAAACTATCATTTGATTTTTTTATTTATTTGTTAATATTAATTCTAATTCTTTTTTCCATTTTTGATAAGCAGTCTCATATGGTTCTTTGTTGTGAAGTGGTAAAAATGTCATTACATGATCATTGTCACTCACATTAGCTCCAAATTTGCTATAATCACCATCTTTTAAACCAACCGCTCTTGCAGCACCAACTGCTCCTGTTGTATTGTAAATTTCAATTTCGTGGCCAATTAAAGTTGCCACAGTATTAGAGAAAATTTCAGAACGGAACAAATTATCATTCCCCGCTCTAATGACATTAATCGTCGCATTATCCTCTTTTAAACATTCCATTCCGTACACAAACGAAAAGGCAATTCCTTCTAAAGAAGCTCTAAACAAATGGGCGCTATTGTGAATATTCAGGTTTAGATTTAAAAAATGTGTTCCGATATTTTTGTTGTTGAACATACGCTCTGCACCATTTCCAAACGGAATTACCACAACGCCTTCTGATCCTACTTCAACATTTGAAGCTTTTTCATTCATTACTTCGTAACTTTCATTCCCCATATTATTACGAAGCCATCTGTACTGAATTCCTGCTCCATTAATATTTAAAAGTTTACCAACTCTCGGCGTTTCCAATTCGTAATTTACGTGAACGAAATTGTTTACTCGAGTGCTTTTTCCAGAAGACATTTCGCTTACTGCATAAAAAACTCCAGATGTTCCGCCTGTTGCCGCTACTTCTCCCGGATTCAAAACATTTAATGACAAAGCATTATTCGGCTGATCCCCGGCCCTGTAAACAATCGGAATTCCTGCTGGAAGACCCGATGCTGCCGAAGCTTCTTCCGTAACAACTCCTTGATTTGTAAAGTTCTCTACAATTTTTGGCGTCAAAGACTGATCTATTCCGTAGTAATCCAAAAGCCAGTCGGCTACTTTATTTTCTTTATAATCCCAAAGCATTCCTTCAGATAAACCGTTTTTGGTTGTCGTTACTTCGCCTGTCAATTTCAAAGCGATGTAATCTCCCGGAAGCATGTATTTATCAATTTTCTTATAAACTTCAGGCTCGTTTTCTTTTACCCATTTCAGTTTCGAAGCTGTAAAATTCCCTGGCGAATTCAATAAATGCGACATGCATTTTTCTTCTCCAATTTCGGTGAAAGCCTTATTTCCAATTTCTACCGCACGGCTGTCACACCAAATAATCGAATTTCGAAGTGCCTTTTTTTCTTTATCCACGATCACCAATCCATGCATTTGGTAAGAAATTCCAATTCCCTGAATTTTCGATGCATCGATATTTGATTCTTTAATTGCTCTTTTTGTCGCAGTACAAATGTGCTGCCACCAGATTTCAGGATCCTGCTCTGCCCAATCTGGGTGAATAGAAAGGATTTCCATTTCGTTCTGCGGTTCATTCAAAACGATTACTTTTTTACCCGTTTCTGCTTCCACCAAGGCTGCCTTGACAGAAGAACTTCCAATATCATATCCGATATAATACATAATTTACAATGATTCTCTTAATATTAAATTTGTCGGCACATAACACTGAGTATCTTCGTCATGCGTAATAAATGCCGCTGCTTTGGTTCCTATTTCTTTAAAATCAGTTGACACAACCGAAATTCCTTTGTATATAAATTTCTTCATTGGCGTTTCGTTATAAGACAAAAATCCAACGTCTTTTCCAGGTTCTAAATCTTTCTCTTTGCACTGCTCCAAAAAATATCCTAGAATCCTGTCACTTACACTGATATAAGCAATTTCTTTTTCGATATTGAACTTTTTAGGATCTGTAATAATTTCATATTCAAAATTAAAATCAGCACAAAACTTCTTAAAAAACTCAACCGTTTCCCAAGGATGATTCGTAAAATCGGGATAAACAAAATCTATTTTTTTATACTTTTTAAACAAATCAACCGCTTGTGTCAATGAATCGTAAAATGCTCTACCAAAATCCTGAAAAACATAATTACTAGCTTTACCAGCCTGAATATTCCAGTCAATTAAAAGCAGTTTATCGTTTGAAATCGCAGACAAAGCTGGAGCAATAGCTGCGTGGTCAAAATTCATCACCACATATTTATAATACTTTCCGATTCCGTTGTTGATAATCGTTTTAAAAACATCAATATTATAATGATGAAACTGCACATCGATAATCACATTGTCTGGCAGATTATTCACAACCGAATGGTATAAAACCTCCTTATATGCTTTAAAAGTGTCTAAAACCAAAAGCACTTTTCTCGTTTCGCCTGCCACATAATAGCCCTTATTCGGAACCGAATCAATTACATTCTGCTCTTTCAAAATCGAATAAGCCTTAAAAACTGTATCTCTCGAAAGCTGGTACGTTTTACAAATCACATTTACAGACGGAAGTAAATCTCCCTTTTGCAAAATATTCTCAGCAATCGAATTTGTGATTCCGTCAACCAGTTGCTGGTACTTCGGGATATCACTATCATGATTGATTATAAATTCAAATTTTTCTTCTTCTTTTAGCATACCGTTCTGTTCCGTTCTGTTATGCTAAAGTAGATAAAAATCTTTTATAAAAAATTCTTTTTGACATTAAAATTGTTAATTTTTAAATCAAAATAATTTGGGCGTGTCCTTCGGCCGGGCTATCCGCTTCAAGTCCTCGCTCTTCCTTCGTCAGGCTGTGGGCTTTCCACTACTATCCCTCACGCAGACGGTTTTCAAAAAAAAAGCTAGATATTATTTTCTATATAATTTTAATAGCTTCAGAGGGAGCGAAATATTTTCAAGATATATTTCGCTCGTTTGGAGTTCCTTACTAATACAATAAATGTTTCTATAAATTTTCGCCCCGCTGGGAATACTAGAATTATTTATAAATCAATTTCTCTAAAGCTCCAGAAGACATCCTCATCGTCACAAAGCTCTAGCTGAGCGACCTATTATTATATTATTTCATTTCAAACTTCAAATTTCATTTCAAACTTCAAACAACACAACCGATTGTGATTTTTGTGAAATTTTTTTATACTAAAAAATCCTAATCAAACAATCTCCTTATCCCATAAGGATCAATCGTCACTATCGAACCATCTTCAAGATAATCGATTTTGGTAACTTTCATGCTTCTTAAATGCGTTACACCTTTTGACAAACTCGAATCGTGGTAAAATAAATACCATTCACCTTCAACTTCACAAATTGAATGATGCGACGTCCATCCTACAACCGGATTCAAGATTCTTCCCTGATACGTAAATGGTCCATAAGGATTATCGCCAATAGCATAACAAATAAAATGCGTGTCACCTGTAGAATACGAAAAATAATATTTTCCGTTATACTTATGAACCCATGAAGCTTCAAAGAAACGACGGTCATTATCCCCTGCTAAAAGATCTTTTCCGTTTTCATCCAGAATTTTAATTTCTCTTGGATCTTCTGCAAACTCAAGCATATCATCACGAAGCAAGGCTACGATTGGTCCTAAAGCAGGTTCATTTCCAGAAGGCTCTTCGTTATTTTGATTGTATTTGTTATTTCTATATTTCTGTAATTGCCCGCCCCAAATACCGCCAAAATATATATAATGCTTTCCGTCTTCGTCTTCAAAAACCGCAGGATCAATGCTGTAACTTCCTTTTATGGCGTCTGGCTGAGGTAAAAAAGGTCCAACTGGAGAATCACTTACAGCAACTCCAATCTGAAAAATTCCGTTGGCACGTTTGGCAGGGAAATACAAATAATATTTTCCGTTTTTATGTGCCGCATCTGGCGCCCACATTTGTTTTTCGGCCCATCGAACATCATTCACATGAAGTGCAACACCATTATCAACGGCTTTTGATGAAATGTCATCCATCGAGAAAACATGATAATCTTCCATTCCGAAATGATCTCCATTATCGTTAAAAGGAATTCCCGCATCAATATCATGCGACGGATAAATATAAATTTTACCATTAAATACATGCGCAGACGGATCTGCAGTATAAATATGAGATACTAAAGGCTTTGAAATTGCCAGTTTATTAATTTCTTCGAAATTAATTTGTTCAATACTATCTTCAGGCATAGTGATATCTTTGTTTAATAATTAAGTTCTTCTTTCTTTTAATTCTGTTTCAATCTGCACTTCCATCTGTTTATTTATTTTATAGAAAAACAATAATCCAGCTCCAATTAAAAATGGAATTGCAGGAAAGATGCTGACCAATAATTTGATTCCGTTAATGGCAGTTTCCGTCTGTACAGCCGAATTTGGAGCGTAATGAAAATAACCTAGAAACAATGTTGTTAAGGCTCCGCCAATACTCAATCCTGCTTTTAAACCTACCATCATTGCAGAGAAAATAATTGCAGTTGCGCGGCGGTTGTTCAGCCATTCCGAATAATCAGCTACATCAGCAATCATCGCCCAAAGAATTGGAATCGTGATTCCGTAGAAAAATCCATGTAAAATTTGGGAGAAAAACATCAATCTGACTGATGTTGGAGGGTAGAAATAGAATGCGATAATAAATAAGGTTGAAATAAATAAAAACAATCTGAATACATTTCGCTTTCCGTATTTATCTGCCAGGTTTTTAGATAATGTAATTCCGACGATCATAAATATAATTCCGCCGGCATTAAACAATCCAAATCCTGCAGAAACGGGATCATTTCCAAAATGATTCAACCCTATATTTGATAAAGTATCCAAAATAGGCTGAATAAAAACTGCCAACTGCTCTTTATCTACATAGTTTTCAAAATAATAAACATACGAACCGCCTTTCATCGCCAAGGTAATGAAAACCAAAGTAGTAAGAGAAAGCATAATTACCCAAGGTCTGTTTTTGACTAGGTCGCCTAAATCTTCTTTTACACTCGATTTTTGTTCTGGTTTTGGAATAATCCTTTCTTTGGTAGTCAAAAATGTAATTAAAAGCATGATGGTTCCAATAACTGCTAGAACTGTCATTACTTTTTCAATGCCAATTGCCTTGTCTCCGTTTCCTGCACTTTTTATAATTCCAAGCATAAAAACCTGAACAAAAAACTGAGCAAACATAACCGCTACAAAACGATAGGACGACATACTGTTTCTTTCGGACATATCGCCTGTTATAACGCCGCTCAAAGCAGAATAAGGCAGATTATTTCCTGCATAAAAAAGTAGTAATAAAGTATAAGTTACTACTGCGTAAATTACTTTTCCTTTATAAGAGAAATCTGGAGTTGAAAAGGCTAATAATGCTACTACTCCAAGCGGAATTGCAGTTGCTAAAATCCACGGTCTGAATTTTCCCCATTTTGTACTGGTTCTATCTGCTAAAACTCCAATAATTGGATTAAAAATAAAAGCGGCAACTAACCCAACGACTAGCATTATAATAGATGAATCTGTTGGCGATAAGCCGTAAATATCGGTATAGAAATAAGCCAGATATGTCATCAAAGTCTGAAAAACTAAATTGGCGGCTAGGTCTCCTAAGCTGTACCCAATTTTTTCTTTGATAGATAATTTTTGTGAAATGTTAGTCATTGGTGGTTTTGTGATTAGTTAGCTTCTCTCCTGCAAGTTTTCAAAACGTTGTAGGTCTTAGTTCGAACTGCTTTTTTAGTCATTACTGCAAGGTTTTTAAACCTTACAGAAATAAAATCTTTATTAAAACAATCGGTTGTGTAAAATTAGGTAAAAAAACATATTATGCAAATTTAGTTTACTTTATTTCAATAATATTTTAAAAAACAACCGCTTGTTAGTAATTTTCTAATAGAAACAATATTTAACTAATTATTCTTCAGCATTTTTTAATTTCAAAATGCTATCGTAAGCAGGTTTGTGTTTTAAATTAACATCAAAGGGCAGCGGATAATTGGTTCTGCCTTTAATAGGCCAGTCATTTAACCAGGATTGCCCATCGTAAACACCCCAAAAAGTAACTCGGCTAATTTTGTCTTTGTGTTTTAAAAATAATTTAAAAATAGATGCATAGCGTTCTGCTAATTTTGTTTGAATAGAATCTGGCAACTTTTCAGAATACGGATTCATTTTTGGATTTCCCTCAAATTTCTGATTGACATCTGCTCCTTTTAAATCCCACGGATTTGGTAAAACCGTAATATCCAATTCTGTAAAAGCAACTTTAATTCCCAATGCAGAATATTCTAAAATACTTTTCTCGATTTCTTCAATCGATGGACTTTGCAGCCTCCAATGTCCTTGAATCCCAACACCATCAACTTTTCCGCCTTCGGCTTTTATTCTTTTTATTAAAGCAATCGCTCCAGCTCGTTTTGCAGGTTCTTCGATATTGTAATCGTTGTAATATAACTCTGCTTTTGGATCTGCCTTTTCTGCCAGTTTAAAAGCATCAACTAAATATTTTTCACCCAGTGCTTTCAAAAAAACAGACTGTCTCAAAGTACCGTCATCGTTTAAAGCTTCATTTACGACATCCCAAGAATTGATTCTTCCTTTATACTTAGAAACAATAGTTGTGATATGATCTTTCATAAAAGCTTTCATTTCTGTACTGTCTATAATTTTCTCCATCCACGGCGCTAATTGACTGTGCCAAATCAAAGTGTGCCCATGAATAAACATTTTGTTTTTCTCGCCATATTCCACAAATTTATCTGATAAAACAAAATCATATTTATCTTTCTGCGGATGCGTGAACATTGATTTCATGATATTTTCTGCTGTAATTGCATTAAATTCTTTTTTAATCAACGAATCTACTTTGGCATCTTTTTGTTCGATTTGATCTGCACTTAAAGCTGTTCCTATGTAAAAATCATTCTTGTAAACATCTTTTAGTGAAGCGGTTTCTTTTTGAGATGTACAGCTTACAGTCAGTAAAGTTGTGACGGCAAATAAATAAGGTTTAATAAATTTCATATATTTGGTTTAATAGTTAATAGTTTTTATCTAATCTACGATCACAGTTTTATCATTTCGAAGTAAGAAGAAATTGCACTCAGGATTTGACAAAGATTAGCGACATTCTATGCAGAGTTTCTCGTGCGATTCCGCGTTCCTCGGAATGACAAATAGAACACTTATCTCTTCTAAACCGTAAGTTTATTTTATTTCAATTTATAAGCAATTCCCATTTCTAATCCTCTTAACTCAGCAAGACCTTTTAGTCTTCCTACCAAAGAATATCCAGGATAGGTTTCTTTCGTTTCATCTGCTGAATGCAGAAATCCGTGATCGGGACGCATTGGCAAGCTTATTTTTGTTTTATCCATCAGCATCAATAATTTTTCTACAATAGCTTCCATATTCGCATCACCATTTAAATGTTCTGATTCCCTGAAAATAGTTTCGCTTTCGCGGATGGTATTTCGAAGATGCAAAAAGTGAATCCTGTCTCCAAAATCGTCTATTATTTTCTCCAGGTTATTATTAGGATTTGCACCCAGAGAGCCTGTGCAATAACATAGTCCGTTTGCATTTAACGGAACAGCTTCTAAAATGGCTTTAATATCTTGTTCTGTAGAAACAATCCTCGGCAATCCTAAAACAGAAAACGGCGGATCATCGGGATGAATCGCTAATTTTGCGCCAATTTCTTCCGCAATGGGGGTAACTTCTGATAAAAAATAAATCAAGTTTTCTCTCAATTTTTCATTATCGATATTCGCATAATTATCTAATAAAGATAAAATCTGTTCTGCCGTAAAATTGACCTTACTTCCCGGCAATCCCAACAAAACATTTTTAAATAATAATGCTTTTTCATCTTCTGAAAGTTTATTCCCAAAGTTTAAGGCATTGTGTTTTTGAACCTCAGAATAATCGTTTTCAGCATTTGGTCTTTTTAAAAGAAAAACATCAAAATAAGTAAAAGCATCCTGATTATAAAGTAAGGCTTTACTTCCATCTCCGTTGATAAAATTATGATTCGTTCTAACCCAGTCCAAAATCGGCATAAAATTATAGGTGATAATTTTGATACCGCATTCTGCCAGATTTCTTAAACTAATTTTATAATTTTCGATGTATTGCAGATAATTTCCTGAGGCTCTTTTTATTTCTTCATGCACAGGCAGACTTTCAACCACAGTCCATTCTAATCCATAATTTCGAATGATTTCTTGTCTTTCCTTTATTGCTTCAATCGTCCAGATATAACCAACCGGAATTTGATGCAAAGCGGTTACAATTCCCGTTGCTCCAGCTTGCTTAATATCAGTCAAACTTACATTGTCATTAGGACCGAACCATCTCATGGTTTGCTGCATTTTTATCATACTTCTTTTTTTTATGCCACGAAGGCACTAAATCACAAAGTTTTTCTCTTCCAAATATTTTAAAATAAACCTTTGTGACTTAGCGACTTTGTGGCATTTTCACAATTAAAACCCAATACTATTTCCTCCATCAACTGGCAAAACAGTTCCTGTTGTATATTTTGACTCGTTTAAAGCAAAATAATAAACAGCGTCTGCAATATCTGAAGGTTCTCCTAAAAAGCCCATTGGAGTTCTTCCCAATACTTTATTTTTTCTTTCTGGATCATTATCCAAAGCTGCCGCTGACATTTTAGTTTTAATAAATCCTGGAGCAATACAGTTTACGCGAATGCCGGACGGAGCCAATTCTGTTGCCATTGCGCGTGTCATAGATTCAATTGCGCCTTTACTTGCAGAATATGCAATTACTTTTGGAATTCCGTATTGCGATGCCATTGAACTGATATTAACGATACTTCCTCCGCCATTTTCTTTCATGTTTTTAATCACTTCTCTACTTACTGTAAAAACACTCAAAAGATTGGTGTGAATTACCGAAAGAAAATCTTCATCCGTCACGTCTGGAATTTCTTTTTTAAGATTGATTCCTGCATTATTTACCAAAATATCTATTGAACCATGTTTTGTAAGACTTTCAATCATTGCAGGAATTCCAGCCAAATCATTCAAATCAAAAATCACTGGAATTGCATTTTCACCAATTTCACGACAAGCATCTTCGGTCTTCTCTTTCGATCGGCCAATTATATACGTTTTGATTCCGTTATCACACAGTTTTTTTGCTGTGGCATAACCTAAACCTGAATTTCCTCCTGTAACAATTGCAGTTTTTTTACTCATAATTTATTATGTAATTTAATTTCCCGGCGCAAATGGGAATTTTAATGATTTAAAATATTCTAATGTTTGTGTTGGTTTTTCAACTCCTTCAGGAAGTGCTTTTCCAGAAAACTGCTGAAAATATAATAAGCAGGCATCGCGCCACCATTTTGCTTCTTTTTGTTGGATTTCTAATAACATTTTAACTTCGTTAAAGCGTTCGTAGTCAATATATTTTTCTGTTTTATTCCAAACATTTTGCATCTCTGTAACCTGATTTACACCTTCCTGATATTTAAGCGAAAGTCCGTTCCAAAGTGTCTGACCGTTTTTCAGTTTATAATCCCACGAAATATGATGAAACCATAATAAATCTTTCTCAGGACAAGTTTCTATATTATCAAAAAGCTTTTCTAGTTCTGGCGCGTATTGGGAAGTGGCATTTGTTCCCGACTTTGACCTGTCGAAACCAATTCCATTTTTGTCCGCTTTATGATAATATGTAGGATTCCATTCTGGACGTGATAAATCTGAAACCCAAGGTCCCGGTCCGTAGTGATGACCTGTATCCATAATATGATGCAGACCAAGCGGTGTCATATAATTTACAACGGCTTCACGCGAATCGATCATCATCTTTTTAACTGGTTTTATAAAATTTTCATCGTTTGAAAAAGTACATCTCAACCACTCATCGGCAATCGTTTCTGAATCCAAATACGGATTCCAAGCCAGTCTTCCGAAACCATACCAATTTGCCTGTGCAAAAGGATGCCCAGTCCAGTTCAAATCGTTGCCGATATTGGCAACACCAGCAATTCCAGTTAGTTTATTTTCATATAAAGTACCATCTATAACTTTGGCAACGGTTGAACCTTTTCCTTTTTGATACGTATCTGATTCTAAAACTTCCTGAAATAATTTGGGCAGAAAAACCAAATGCGTGCTAAACCCTAAATATTCCTGCGTGATTTGAAATTCCATCATTAAAGGCGTTTTCGGCATAGCACCAAATAAAGGATGAAATGGTTCTCTAGGCTGAAAATCGATTGCTCCATTTTTTACCTGAACAATTACGTTTTTTTTGAATTTTCCATCATACGGCTGAAATTCGGCATAAGCCTGTTTTGCACGATCATTTGCGTCGTGTTCTGAATATACAAAGGCTCTCCACATAATTACACCTCCAAAAGGAGCAACTGCATCTGCAAGCATATTGGCGCCATCAACATGATCTCTTCCGTAATTTTGAGGCCCAGGCTGACCTTCTGAATTGGCTTTCACCAAAAACCCGCCAAAATCAGGAATTCGTTTGTAAATTTCTTTTGCTTTATTTTTCCACCAATTCATCACTTCAGGATCTTTGGGATCGGCAGATTTTAGTTTTCCAATTTCAATTGGTGCCGAAAATCTTGCAGTTAAATATACTTTAATTCCATAAGGCCTGAAAATATTCGCTAAAGCTTCAACTTTTTCTAAATATTGTGAGGTCAGGATTAAAGCATTTGCATTCACATTATTTAAAACAGTTCCATTAATTCCAATTGAAGCATTCATTCTTGCATAATCGATATAACGCTGATCGATAAAATCAGGAAGTTTCTGCCAATTCCATAAAGAAAATCCAGCATAACCTCTTTCAATTGTACGGTCGAGATTATCCCAATGATTTAAGATGCGGATATTTGTTTTTGGAGAATCAACAATATTTAAATTCTGGATTGATTTATTGGTTTGCAATATTCTCAGTAAATTAAAAACTCCGTACAAAACTGCAATGTCATTTTTACCCGTAATAATGATTTGTTTTTTGCTTTTAAGGGAAATAGATTTAATAATAAAACCTTCTGTATTTATTTTATCAAAATCAGACTGTACTTCTTTTTTAACTTCAGCATTTAAATTCGATTGTGAACCAATTATTAAATTGTTCTCTCCTTTTATATCCGAATTAATTTCAAGAATATTTCCGAACATATCTAAAAATCCTATTTTAATTTCCTTTTCAGCAATTTTTATGGTTTCGGAATTTCCTAAAACTACAATTTTTTTAAAATTGTTTTTATATTCTGAAGCAATTGCAGAATTACTCACAACATTGTACTGAAGCCACAATTTATAATCCTTTTGGGCCCAAGCTGAAAAGGAAATCAAAATAAACAAGAAAACAAATCTTAATGAAGTCATTGGTTTTAATTTATTCTTTACAATTTTATTTTAAAAGAATCAATATTTAATTCCTTAATAAAAGTATTTGACAAAATTTTAATTTAAAAAATACATTATCTGAAATAAAATACTGATTGCAATCGGTTGCGTAAAAATATAAGATTGTTATATAAGAAAAAAATTTTAGCTGTCTTTTTTTTAAAAAATAATTAGTATAACAAATAAAAGCAGGATAATTATAAAAACTATCCTGCTTTAACTGGGTTGAATTTGTATTAAAATCCTATTTTTAACTTTTCTGCGAAGATTCTCTAGCTAATACTTCTGTATTTAAAAAAGTAATTTCCTTGGCATCATCATTTTTAGATGATTTCAGGTTTTTGATAATAATATCAGCTGCTGCTTTTCCCATTTTCTCAGCGGGATGTGTAATTGTAGATAAATTAGGATCAATAATCTGTGAAATTGGATCGTTATTAAAGCCAATTACCTTGAATTCTTCTGGCACTTTAATACCTCGTTTCTTTGCAGTCTGTACAGCACTTACTGCCAGGATATCTCCAGGTGCAAATAAACCGTCTGGAATTGGATTTAAATCAAACAATGCATTGCTGGCTTTTACACCATCTTCGTAAGTAACCGAATTCAAGTTAATAATCAATTCTTCTTCAACTTCTATATTATGGTCTTTTAAAGCTTCGATATAACCTCTTTTTCTTTCGTTGTACAAATTACCTAATTCTGAACCAGCCGTTAAATGACCAATGCGAATACATCCTTGTTCTATAAGATGTTTTGTAGCTTTGTACCCTGCTGTATAATTATCAATAACAACCCTAAAAGTGTTATAATCTTTAGGAACCCTGTCCACAAATACCAACGGAATATTATTATTTGAAAACTGATGAAAATGAGCTGTATCTCTGGTTTCCATTGCAAGAGAGCAAATCACACCACTTACACGATTGCTGTATAATGATTTGGCCATATTGACTTCTTCTTCGTAAGAATCATGCGACTGCATAATAATTACGGTATAATCCGACTTTTGAGCTGTAATTTCTATACCGCTAATTAGTGATGACAAAAATGGCTGAGTAACAGTCGGAATCAAAACACCAATAGTTCTGGTTTTATTGCCTCGCAAACCTGCTGCTAAAGTATTAGGAACAAATCCCATTTCTTCAGCAGTTTTTTTTACTTTCTTTATTGTTTTATTACTTATGGTATGATGATCTTTTAAGGCCCGTGAAATGGTCGATGTAGCCAAATTTAATCGTTCAGCAATATCATAAATCGTTACATGTTTATTTTCTTCCATGAAATAAAAAATAGAAATGTAAATATAAACTATTTTCTCCCAAGATTATCTTTACTGAAATGGCTCAAAATAAAAATGTCCATCTAAAATAAGTCCTTCATTTAATTTGAAGATTTACTTTAGATGAACATAGCATAGTAAATATCAATTTTATTTTTCTTTTATGCCATTTTTTTTGTCTTTAAGGATTTTACCTTCTTTAGTGAATTCCAAATCAATATCATTTGTTAAATCCACATCCAAATCTTTATGCCCATAATCAATATGAGTAATTTTTTCATTCGGATAATTTTTTGATACATACTCTTTAATATTATCTGGAATAAAAGCAGTTGGAATTGGTTTGTCTCCGCCGTCTACTTCTCTATATGATCCATCCTTCCAGAATTCTACTTCTGTTCCGTCTTGCAATTTTACCTCAAAACCTTTCTCACCGTGTTCTGCATCTTTATTAGCACTTGTGACTGTCGTTTCGCTAAAATGTTTTTTCAAAAATTCCTGAGCTGGTTTTGGCAATTCTGATACTTCGATCTTCTTCTGTGCGCTGACCGAAATTGTTAAGCTTAACAATCCTATGGCTAAAAATATTTTCGTTTTCATAATGATTTATTTAAGTATAGTATTACTAATTTACTACAAGAAAATTTTTATTCAAATCTATTTAAGATTTTTTTAGTGTTTTAAAATGCAATATATACAACTGATTACAAGATTAATACATTGCAATTTCACCAAAAAAAGAAAAAAAAATCGATATGGAAAATAATTTGTAAATTAGTTCAAACTACTAAATTTTAAACCCATGCGTTATATCCTGATCTTTGGAGTTTTTTTACTAACAGCATCCTGTAAAAAAGAAAACCAATCGAATGAACTTACTAATTATTTCAGCTACAATCAAGGTGATGTAGAATCTGCAGGAGTAAAAATGATCCCAATAAAGACTCCACTTGGCGAATTTAAAGTTTGGACAAAACGTTTTGGAAATAATTCAAAAATCAAAATACTTCTATTACACGGCGGTCCTGCAATGACGCATGAATATATGGAGTGTTTTGAAACATTCTTTCAACGAGAAGGCTTCGAATTTTATGAATACGATCAGTTGGGATCTTATTACAGCGATCAGCCTAAAGATAGTAGTTTATGGACAATTGAACGATTTGTCGATGAGGTAGAACAAGTACGTAAAGCAATAAATGCAGATAAAAATAATTTTTATGTTCTGGGAAACTCATGGGGAGGAATTCTTGCAATGGAGTACGCCTTGAAATATCAAAAAAATATGAAAGGATTATTAGTTTCTAACATGATGGCAAGTGCTCCAGATTACGGAAAATATGCTGATGAGGTTTTAGCAAAACAAATGAACCCAGAAATTCTTAGGCAAATAAGATCTTTAGAAGCTAAAAAAGATTTCAATAATCCAAAATATATGGAATTACTAATACCCAATTTCTATAAAAAGCATTTGTGCCGATTAAAAGAATGGCCAGACGGATTAAATCGTGCCAGCAAACATATAAATGGAGAAATTTATAGCTTAATGCAAGGTCCAAGTGAATTTGGCATCAGCGGGAGATTAGCAAAATGGGATATTAAGAGTAGATTACATGAAATCACAATTCCAACCTTAATGATAGGAGCCAAATACGACACAATGGATCCAAAAGCTATGGAAGAACAAAGTAAATTAGTTCAAAATGGACGATACTTATATTGTCCAAATGGCAGCCACTTAGCAATGTGGGATGATCAAAAAATCTTTATGAATGGAGTAATTAAATTTATAAATGAGGTTAATGACAAGAAAATCTAATGGCATAAGCATAAATCAGGATTTAGATTCAAAATCAATAAATACAATCCGAAATTACATTAAACTAAAAACCAATAAAAACGAAAAAACCCTGTTTCGATTAGAAACAGGGTTTTGAAAAAAAAGGCGACGACATACTCTCCCACAATACTGCAGTACCATCTGCGCAGGCGGGCTTAACTACTCTGTTCGGGATGGGAAGAGGTGAGCCCCGCCGCAATAACCACCTTAAGGTTTTTAGTTATGGTTTTTGGATTTTGGTTTAGAGTTTATTGTTTTTCAACTCAAAACTTATAACCCAGGACTCATAACTGCCCGCGAAAGGCAAATATCTTAACATACTGAGATAAAGAAAAGTAAATATATTTTAGAAAGTTTCTTCTCCCGGCCGCAGCCGGGAGAAAAGGGTGTACATAAGCTTACGGATTATTAGTACTACTCGACTATGACATTACTGCCTTTACATCTATAGCCTATCAACGTGGTCATCTTCCACGATCCTTAAAAGAAATCTCATCTTGTGGTGGGTTTCGCGCTTATATGCTTTCAGCGCTTATCCCTTCCAAACGTAGCTACTCTGCGGTGCCCCTGGCGGGACAACAGATACACTAGAGGTTTGTCCAATTCGGTCCTCTCGTACTAGAATCAGATCCACTCAAATTTCTAACGCCCGCAGTAGATAGAGACCGAACTGTCTCACGACGTTCTGAACCCAGCTCGCGTGCCACTTTAATGGGCGAACAGCCCAACCCTTGGGACCTTCTCCAGCCCCAGGATGTGACGAGCCGACATCGAGGTGCCAAACCCCCCCGTCGATATGAGCTCTTGGGGGAGATCAGCCTGTTATCCCCGGCGTACCTTTTATCCTTTGAGCGATGGCCCTTCCATGCGGAACCACCGGATCACTATGCTCTACTTTCGTACCTGATCGACCTGTATGTCTCTCAGTCAAGCTCCCTTATGCCATTGCACTCTACGCACGGTTACCAAGCGTACTGAGGGAACCTTTAGAAGCCTCCGTTACTCTTTTGGAGGCGACCACCCCAGTCAAACTACCCACCAAGCAATGTCCCCCGCTTTTGCGGGGTTAGGCCTCAGATAAACAAAGGGTTGTATTTCAACAATGACTCCAAAGCGCCTGGCGACGCCCCTTCACAGTCTCCAACCTATCCTACACATCATTTATCCAAGGTCAATACTAAGCTATAGTAAAGGTGCACAGGGTCTTTTCGTCCCACTGCGGGTAAACGGCATCTTCACCGTTACTACAATTTCACCGAGCTCATGGCTGAGACAGTGTCCAGATCGTTACACCATTCGTGCAGGTCGGAACTTACCCGACAAGGAATTTCGCTACCTTAGGACCGTTATAGTTACGGCCGCCGTTTACTGGGGCTTCAATTCAATGCTTCTCCGAAGATAACATCTCCTCTTAACCTTCCAGCACCGGGCAGGTGTCAGGCCCTATACTTCATCTTACGATTTTGCAGAGCCCTGTGTTTTTGATAAACAGTCGCCTGGACCTCTTCACTGCGGCCCCGATTGCTCGGGGCGACCTTTCTCCCGAAGTTACAGGTCTATTTTGCCTAATTCCTTAGCCATGAATCTCTCGAGCACCTTAGGATTCTCTCCTCAACTACCTGTGTCGGTTTACGGTACTGGTGCTTATTACCTGAAGTTTAGAGGTTTTTCTTGGAAGCCCTTAGGCGCACTATCTCTTTGTCCGAAGACTCCGAGTACTATCGTATTTCACCATTCTCTGCGGATTTGCCTGCAGAGAATATAGCTAGGTACTTTAACGAACTATTCCGTCAGTCCGCGGCGCTTTCATCACTCCGTCACCCCATCACAGTAATAAGCAGTACGGGAATATTAACCCGTTGGCCATCGACTGTCCCTTTCGGGTTCGCCTTAGGACCAGACTAACCCACAGCTGATTAGCATAGCTGTGGAAACCTTAGTTTTTCGGTGTGCGGGTTTCTCGCCCGCATTATCGTTACTTATGCCTACATTTTCTTTTCTGACCGGTCCAGCATACCTTACGATACACCTTCTGCCCTGTCAGAATGCTCCCCTACCACTTACAGTAAACTGTAAATCCATAGCTTCGGTAATATGCTTATGCCCGATTATTATCCATGCTCGTCCGCTCGACTAGTGAGCTGTTACGCACTCTTTAAATGAATGGCTGCTTCCAAGCCAACATCCTAGCTGTCTGGGCAGACAAACCTCGTTCTTTCAACTTAGCATATATTTGGGGACCTTAGCTGATGGTCTGGGTTCTTTCCCTCTCGGACTTGGACCTTAGCACCCAAGCCCTCACTGTTATCAATCATTATACAGCATTCGGAGTTTGTCAGGAATTGGTAGGCGGTGAAGCCCCCGCATCCAATCAGTAGCTCTACCTCTGTATAACTAAAATAACGCTGCACCTAAATGCATTTCGGGGAGTACGAGCTATTTCCGAGTTTGATTGGCCTTTCACCCCTACCCACAGGTCATCCGAAGACTTTTCAACGTCAACCGGTTCGGTCCTCCACTGTGTGTTACCACAGCTTCAACCTGCCCATGGGTAGATCACACGGTTTCGCGTCTAACACTACTGACTAAAGCGCCCTATTCAGACTCGCTTTCGCTGCGGATCCATGTCTTAAACACTTATCCTTGCCAGCAACGTTAACTCGTAGGCTCATTATGCAAAAGGCACGCCGTCACCCCACGAAAGGGCTCCGACCGCTTGTAAGCGTATGGTTTCAGGATCTATTTCACTCCGTTATTCACGGTTCTTTTCACCTTTCCCTCACGGTACTGGTTCACTATCGGTCTCTCAGGAGTATTTAGCCTTAGCGGATGGTCCCGCCAAATTCAGACAGGGTTTCACGTGCCCCGCCCTACTCAGGATACCGCTATCTATTATACTTGTTACCCGTACGGGACTGTCACCCTCTATGGTGCTCCTTTCCAGAAGCTTCCGGTTCCTTGTACATAAAATACCGCGGTCCTACAACCCCGGCACTGCCGTAACAGCACCGGTTTGGGCTAATCCGCGTTCGCTCGCCACTACTTACGGAATCACTTTTGTTTTCTTCTCCTCCGCCTACTTAGATGTTTCAGTTCAGCGGGTTTGCCCACCTATCGGTGTGCTATGCCTTCAGCATAGCGGGTTGCCCCATTCAGGTATCTGCGGATCAATCGGTGTGTGCCCGTCCCCGCAGCTTTTCGCAGCTTATCACGCCTTTCATCGCCTCTGAGAGCCTAGGCATCCCCCATACGCCCTTATTTTGCTTATTGTACCAATCCTAAAATTAATCAGGACCGTTTTTTTTTGTTTTTTACAATAAAATTGTAAAAAACGCTTTCTACTTTCTTATTATTTTCTTATCTCAATATGTCAATGAACTTTTGTCCTTTCGGACCTGTGGAGAATAACGGAGTCGAACCGTTGACCTCCTGCGTGCAAGGCAGGCGCTCTAGCCAGCTGAGCTAATCCCCCATTTTAAATCTTAGATTTTAGAATTCAGATTTTAGATTTCTTAATTCTTCTCTAATTTCCTTTGGTGAATCCCAGCTTCCAGAATTTCCTTTAATCAAGCTTACAGTCTTTTTTTATTCCGTCTTTTGTAATTTATAATTCATAATTTACAATTAACCATTTTAAAAAAGTAGTCCCGGGCAGACTCGAACTGCCGACCCCTACATTATCAGTGTAGTACTCTAACCAGCTGAGCTACGAGACTCTGTTTTACTTAATTTTCATTTCTTTTAAATTAACAGCAAGAGTAATACAATCTCCAATTCAGATACCTGAAGATAACCATCTTTTTTCCTCATCGTGCCATTGTGTTAAATGTTATACGTTAAGGGTTAAGCGTCAAGACGCATCACTCATAACTTCTAACTCATAACCTTCGTGCTAACAATTGAGGCTCTAGAAAGGAGGTGTTCCAGCCGCACCTTCCGGTACGGCTACCTTGTTACGACTTAGCCCTAGTTACCAGTTTTACCCTAGGCAGCTCCTTGCGGTCACCGACTTCAGGCACCCCCAGCTTCCATGGCTTGACGGGCGGTGTGTACAAGGCCCGGGAACGTATTCACCGGATCATGGCTGATATCCGATTACTAGCGATTCCAGCTTCACGGAGTCGAGTTGCAGACTCCGATCCGAACTGTGACCGGCTTTATAGATTCGCTCCTGGTCGCCCAGTGGCTGCTCTCTGTACCGGCCATTGTAGCACGTGTGTAGCCCAAGGCGTAAGGGCCGTGATGATTTGACGTCATCCCCACCTTCCTCACAGTTTGCACTGGCAGTCTTGTTAGAGTTCCCGACACTACTCGCTGGCAACTAACAACAGGGGTTGCGCTCGTTATAGGACTTAACCTGACACCTCACGGCACGAGCTGACGACAACCATGCAGCACCTTGTAAATTGTCTTGCGAAAGTTCTGTTTCCAAAACGGTCAATCTACATTTAAGCCTTGGTAAGGTTCCTCGCGTATCATCGAATTAAACCACATGCTCCACCGCTTGTGCGGGCCCCCGTCAATTCCTTTGAGTTTCATTCTTGCGAACGTACTCCCCAGGTGGGATACTTATCACTTTCGCTTAGCCACTGAAATTGCTTCCAACAGCTAGTATCCATCGTTTACGGCGTGGACTACCAGGGTATCTAATCCTGTTCGCTACCCACGCTTTCGTCCATCAGCGTCAATCCATTAGTAGTAACCTGCCTTCGCAATTGGTATTCCATGTAATCTCTAAGCATTTCACCGCTACACTACATATTCTAGTTACTTCCTAATAATTCAAGTCCAGCAGTATCAATGGCCGTTCCACCGTTGAGCGATGGGCTTTCACCACTGACTTACAAGACCGCCTACGGACCCTTTAAACCCAATGATTCCGGATAACGCTTGGATCCTCCGTATTACCGCGGCTGCTGGCACGGAGTTAGCCGATCCTTATTCTTACGATACCGTCAGGCTGATTCACGAATCAGTGTTTCTTCTCGTACAAAAGCAGTTTACAATCCATAGGACCGTCATCCTGCACGCGGCATGGCTGGATCAGGCTTGCGCCCATTGTCCAATATTCCTCACTGCTGCCTCCCGTAGGAGTCTGGTCCGTGTCTCAGTACCAGTGTGGGGGATCTCCCTCTCAGGACCCCTACCCATCGTTGCCTTGGTAAGCCGTTACCTTACCAACCAGCTAATGGGACGCATGCTCATCTTTCACCGTTGTGACTTTAATTACATCCCGATGCCGGGTCGTAATACTATGAGGTATTAATCCAAATTTCTCTGGGCTATCCCTCTGTGAAAGGCAGATTGCATACGCGTTACGCACCCGTGCGCCGGTCTCTAAATCCGAAGACTTATACCCCTCGACTTGCATGTGTTAAGCCTGCCGCTAGCGTTCATCCTGAGCCAGGATCAAACTCTTCATCGTATATTGTAATATTATATTGCGATGATCATCTATCGGTTCTTTTCGAATCTTACAATTCTATTACTCTTATTCTTTTGTTCTAACATCTCTGTTAAAACGGCTGTCAATTCAATATGTCTACGAACGTGTCTTCTTTATCATTCCGCCTGTGTTTCAAAGCGGGTGCAAAACTAAAAATTCTTTTTGTTTCCTGCAAGAAAAATTAAAGTTTTTTTTGAAATTTTTAAATCTCTTTTTCTCCAATTCTTCTCTCAGTATCTCAAGGAACTTCCCGTGTTCTGCGGGGATGCAAATGTAATATCCGTTTTCCATTCCCACAAGCTTTTTCTAATCTTTTTTTGAAAATTTCTTTTCTCTTTTAATTAGTTTTTTCCTGCCGGTATTTCTGTGAACATTTCGTTGTTGCGGGTGCAAAAGTACTACCTTTATTTACATCTGCAAGACTTTTTTTTATATTTTTTCCATCTTTTTTGAAAGTTTTTCTTAACACACTGATAACTGCTAATTTACATTTATCAACCTTTTTGATAATTATGATTTATTTCTTCTTATTTCATCCTAAAAAAAGCTATAGATGAGATATTCCCCAAAAAAGGTTATAAAAGAATTGAAATTATTCTACAAGTAAATCTTCTTCGCCGTCATCAAAAGCCTGGTTCAAAACAGTCCAAAAAATAAATTGCATATACAGGATTAGTGAAACATGCAGAGTATTTGGTTATCACAAACCAGCTTATTTACAAACAGAAATCAAATCAATTAAAGTCAGCTCCCGACAAAGACCACCTCAAATCCACAGAGATATCGGTTCGTCATAAGATTCCAAAAACCGGCAGCAGGAAACTGTATTATATACTAAAAGATGATTTAAAAACATGTCAGATAAAGATAGGCAGAGACAAATTGTTTGTTTTTTTTACGTGATCAATATTTATTGATCTAAAGTTAGAAGATCCCATAAGACAACAAATTCAATACCCTAGATGTACAAATATCCAAATCAATAAAAGGAATTAACTCAAAGTACAAGAGCAGATTGGACTGCAGACATAACATACCTAAGAATAAAAGACAAGGTACATTACCTATTAGAAATCATAAGACAATATTATGACATACAAAATCATAGAGCTGATTAATCAATAAAACAACAACTCAATTAGAATCAAGATAAAAAACCAATAAAAACGAAAAAACCCTGTTTCGATTAGAAACAGGGTTTTGAAAAAAAGGCGGCGACATACTCTCCCACAATACTGCAGTACCATCTGCGCAGGCGGGCTTAACTACTCTGTTCGGGATGGGAAGAGGTGAGCCCCGCCGCAATAACCACCTTAAGGTTTTTAGTTATGGTTTTTGGTTTATTGTTTTTTAACTCAAAACTTATAACCCAAGACTCATAACTGCCCGCGACAGGCAAATATTTTAACATACTGAGATAAAGAAAAGTAAATATATTTTAGAAAGTTTCTTCTCCCGGCCGCAGCCGGGAGAAAAGGGTGTACATAAGCTTACGGATTATTAGTACTACTCGACTATGACATTACTGCCTTTACATCTATAGCCTATCAACGTGGTCATCTTCCACGATCCTTAAAAGAAATCTCATCTTGTGGTGGGTTTCGCGCTTATATGCTTTCAGCGCTTATCCCTTCCAAACGTAGCTACTCTGCGGTGCCCCTGGCGGGACAACAGATACACTAGAGGTTTGTCCAATTCGGTCCTCTCGTACTAGAATCAGATCCACTCAAATTTCTAACGCCCGCAGTAGATAGAGACCGAACTGTCTCACGACGTTCTGAACCCAGCTCGCGTGCCACTTTAATGGGCGAACAGCCCAACCCTTGGGACCTTCTCCAGCCCCAGGATGTGACGAGCCGACATCGAGGTGCCAAACCCCCCCGTCGATATGAGCTCTTGGGGGAGATCAGCCTGTTATCCCCGGCGTACCTTTTATCCTTTGAGCGATGGCCCTTCCATGCGGAACCACCGGATCACTATGCTCTACTTTCGTACCTGATCGACCTGTATGTCTCTCAGTCAAGCTCCCTTATGCCATTGCACTCTACGCACGGTTACCAAGCGTACTGAGGGAACCTTTAGAAGCCTCCGTTACTCTTTTGGAGGCGACCACCCCAGTCAAACTACCCACCAAGCAATGTCCCCCGCTTTTGCGGGGTTAGGCCTCAGATAAACAAAGGGTTGTATTTCAACAATGACTCCAAAGCGCCTGGCGACGCCCCTTCACAGTCTCCAACCTATCCTACACATCATTTATCCAAGGTCAATACTAAGCTATAGTAAAGGTGCACAGGGTCTTTTCGTCCCACTGCGGGTAAACGGCATCTTCACCGTTACTACAATTTCACCGAGCTCATGGCTGAGACAGTGTCCAGATCGTTACACCATTCGTGCAGGTCGGAACTTACCCGACAAGGAATTTCGCTACCTTAGGACCGTTATAGTTACGGCCGCCGTTTACTGGGGCTTCAATTCAATGCTTCTCCGAAGATAACATCTCCTCTTAACCTTCCAGCACCGGGCAGGTGTCAGGCCCTATACTTCATCTTACGATTTTGCAGAGCCCTGTGTTTTTGATAAACAGTCGCCTGGACCTCTTCACTGCGGCCCCGATTGCTCGGGGCGACCTTTCTCCCGAAGTTACAGGTCTATTTTGCCTAATTCCTTAGCCATGAATCTCTCGAGCACCTTAGGATTCTCTCCTCAACTACCTGTGTCGGTTTACGGTACTGGTGCTTATTACCTGAAGTTTAGAGGTTTTTCTTGGAAGCCCTTAGGCGCACTATCTCTTTGTCCGAAGACTCCGAGTACTATCGTATTTCACCATTCTCTGCGGATTTGCCTGCAGAGAATATAGCTAGGTACTTTAACGAACTATTCCGTCAGTCCGCGGCGCTTTCATCACTCCGTCACCCCATCACAGTAATAAGCAGTACGGGAATATTAACCCGTTGGCCATCGACTGTCCCTTTCGGGTTCGCCTTAGGACCAGACTAACCCACAGCTGATTAGCATAGCTGTGGAAACCTTAGTTTTTCGGTGTGCGGGTTTCTCGCCCGCATTATCGTTACTTATGCCTACATTTTCTTTTCTGACCGGTCCAGCATACCTTACGATACACCTTCTGCCCTGTCAGAATGCTCCCCTACCACTTACAGTAAACTGTAAATCCATAGCTTCGGTAATATGCTTATGCCCGATTATTATCCATGCTCGTCCGCTCGACTAGTGAGCTGTTACGCACTCTTTAAATGAATGGCTGCTTCCAAGCCAACATCCTAGCTGTCTGGGCAGACAAACCTCGTTCTTTCAACTTAGCATATATTTGGGGACCTTAGCTGATGGTCTGGGTTCTTTCCCTCTCGGACTTGGACCTTAGCACCCAAGCCCTCACTGTTATCAATCATTATACAGCATTCGGAGTTTGTCAGGAATTGGTAGGCGGTGAAGCCCCCGCATCCAATCAGTAGCTCTACCTCTGTATAACTAAAATAACGCTGCACCTAAATGCATTTCGGGGAGTACGAGCTATTTCCGAGTTTGATTGGCCTTTCACCCCTACCCACAGGTCATCCGAAGACTTTTCAACGTCAACCGGTTCGGTCCTCCACTGTGTGTTACCACAGCTTCAACCTGCCCATGGGTAGATCACACGGTTTCGCGTCTAACACTACTGACTAAAGCGCCCTATTCAGACTCGCTTTCGCTGCGGATCCATGTCTTAAACACTTATCCTTGCCAGCAACGTTAACTCGTAGGCTCATTATGCAAAAGGCACGCCGTCACCCCACGAAAGGGCTCCGACCGCTTGTAAGCGTATGGTTTCAGGATCTATTTCACTCCGTTATTCACGGTTCTTTTCACCTTTCCCTCACGGTACTGGTTCACTATCGGTCTCTCAGGAGTATTTAGCCTTAGCGGATGGTCCCGCCAAATTCAGACAGGGTTTCACGTGCCCCGCCCTACTCAGGATACCGCTATCTATTATACTTGTTACCCGTACGGGACTGTCACCCTCTATGGTGCTCCTTTCCAGAAGCTTCCGGTTCCTTGTACATAAAATACCGCGGTCCTACAACCCCGGCACTGCCGTAACAGCACCGGTTTGGGCTAATCCGCGTTCGCTCGCCACTACTTACGGAATCACTTTTGTTTTCTTCTCCTCCGCCTACTTAGATGTTTCAGTTCAGCGGGTTTGCCCACCTATCGGTGTGCTATGCCTTCAGCATAGCGGGTTGCCCCATTCAGGTATCTGCGGATCAATCGGTGTGTGCCCGTCCCCGCAGCTTTTCGCAGCTTATCACGCCTTTCATCGCCTCTGAGAGCCTAGGCATCCCCCATACGCCCTTATTTTGCTTATTGTACCAATCCTAAAATTAATCAGGACCGTTTTTTTTTGTTTTTTACAATAAAATTGTAAAAAACGCTTTCTACTTTCTTATTATTTTCTTATCTCAATATGTCAATGAACTTTTGTCCTTTCGGACCTGTGGAGAATAACGGAGTCGAACCGTTGACCTCCTGCGTGCAAGGCAGGCGCTCTAGCCAGCTGAGCTAATCCCCCATTTTCTTAGTGATGAGTTATTAGTTATGAGTTATGAATTAGTTCTCATAAGGCCTCAACCCCTAAAATTTCCTTTTAATCAAGCTTACAGTCTTTTTTTATTCTGTCTTTTGTAATTTATAATTTACAATTAACAATCTTAAAAAAGTAGTCCCGGGCAGACTCGAACTGCCGACCCCTACATTATCAGTGTAGTACTCTAACCAGCTGAGCTACGAGACTCTGTTTTACTTAATTTTCATTTCTTTTAAATTAACAGCAAGAGTAATACAATCTCCAATTCAGATACCTGAAGATAACCATCTTTTTTCCTCATCGTGCCATTGTGTTAAATGTTATACGTTAAGGGTTAAGCGTCAAGACGCATCACTCATAACTTCTAACTCATAACCTTCGTGCTAACAATTGAGGCTCTAGAAAGGAGGTGTTCCAGCCGCACCTTCCGGTACGGCTACCTTGTTACGACTTAGCCCTAGTTACCAGTTTTACCCTAGGCAGCTCCTTGCGGTCACCGACTTCAGGCACCCCCAGCTTCCATGGCTTGACGGGCGGTGTGTACAAGGCCCGGGAACGTATTCACCGGATCATGGCTGATATCCGATTACTAGCGATTCCAGCTTCACGGAGTCGAGTTGCAGACTCCGATCCGAACTGTGACCGGCTTTATAGATTCGCTCCTGGTCGCCCAGTGGCTGCTCTCTGTACCGGCCATTGTAGCACGTGTGTAGCCCAAGGCGTAAGGGCCGTGATGATTTGACGTCATCCCCACCTTCCTCACAGTTTGCACTGGCAGTCTTGTTAGAGTTCCCGACACTACTCGCTGGCAACTAACAACAGGGGTTGCGCTCGTTATAGGACTTAACCTGACACCTCACGGCACGAGCTGACGACAACCATGCAGCACCTTGTAAATTGTCTTGCGAAAGTTCTGTTTCCAAAACGGTCAATCTACATTTAAGCCTTGGTAAGGTTCCTCGCGTATCATCGAATTAAACCACATGCTCCACCGCTTGTGCGGGCCCCCGTCAATTCCTTTGAGTTTCATTCTTGCGAACGTACTCCCCAGGTGGGATACTTATCACTTTCGCTTAGCCACTGAAATTGCTTCCAACAGCTAGTATCCATCGTTTACGGCGTGGACTACCAGGGTATCTAATCCTGTTCGCTACCCACGCTTTCGTCCATCAGCGTCAATCCATTAGTAGTAACCTGCCTTCGCAATTGGTATTCCATGTAATCTCTAAGCATTTCACCGCTACACTACATATTCTAGTTACTTCCTAATAATTCAAGTCCAGCAGTATCAATGGCCGTTCCACCGTTGAGCGATGGGCTTTCACCACTGACTTACAAGACCGCCTACGGACCCTTTAAACCCAATGATTCCGGATAACGCTTGGATCCTCCGTATTACCGCGGCTGCTGGCACGGAGTTAGCCGATCCTTATTCTTACGATACCGTCAGGCTGATTCACGAATCAGTGTTTCTTCTCGTACAAAAGCAGTTTACAATCCATAGGACCGTCATCCTGCACGCGGCATGGCTGGATCAGGCTTGCGCCCATTGTCCAATATTCCTCACTGCTGCCTCCCGTAGGAGTCTGGTCCGTGTCTCAGTACCAGTGTGGGGGATCTCCCTCTCAGGACCCCTACCCATCGTTGCCTTGGTAAGCCGTTACCTTACCAACCAGCTAATGGGACGCATGCTCATCTTTCACCGTTGTGACTTTAATTACATCCCGATGCCGGGTCGTAATACTATGAGGTATTAATCCAAATTTCTCTGGGCTATCCCTCTGTGAAAGGCAGATTGCATACGCGTTACGCACCCGTGCGCCGGTCTCTAAATCCGAAGACTTATACCCCTCGACTTGCATGTGTTAAGCCTGCCGCTAGCGTTCATCCTGAGCCAGGATCAAACTCTTCATCGTATATTGTAATATTATATTGCGATGATCATCTATCGGTTCTTTTCGAATCTTACAATTCTATTACTCTTATTCTTTTGTTCTAACATCTCTGTTAAAACGGCTGTCAATTCAATATGTCTACGAACGTGTCTTCTTTATCATTCCGCCTGTGTTTCAAAGCGGGTGCAAAACTAAAAATTCTTTTTGTTTCCTGCAAGAAAAATTAAAGTTTTTTTTCCGAAATTTTTAAATCTCTTTTTCTCTAATTCTCCTCTCAGTATCTCAAGGAACTTCCCGTATTTGCGGGGTGCAAATGTAATATCCGTTTTCCATTCCCACAAGCTTTTTCTAATCTTTTTTTTGAAAATTTCTTTTCTCTTTTAATCAGCTTTTCCTGCCGGTATTTCTGTAAACATTTATCGCTTCTGCGGGTGCAAAAGTACCACCTTTATTTACATCTGCAAGACTTTTTTTTATATTTTTTCCATGTTTTTTATAAACAGCTGGTTTTGTGTTTTTTACAAAACAAAGTTTTTTTCGCCGTTTGCCTTTATTGGGATTTTGGCTGTTTTGCTTCGCTTTGCCTGGTTCTGCCGCCAAGGCACTAAGGCCCGAAGTCTGTTTTTTTTTATGTTTTTTTTTAATCCCGCAGAGGCGCAGAGGCGCAGAGTTTCCTT
Source organism: Flavobacterium sp. GSB-24 (assembly GCF_027924665.1). Taxonomy (NCBI): domain Bacteria; kingdom Pseudomonadati; phylum Bacteroidota; class Flavobacteriia; order Flavobacteriales; family Flavobacteriaceae; genus Flavobacterium; species Flavobacterium sp. GSB-24. The sequence goes on along the minus strand of NZ_AP027043.1, from coordinate 2,080,533 downwards.
TTTTTACTTTGTTTTTTCTTCTGAAATGGTCTTTTCTTGCCGATTTTTTCTTCTGAAAACTGATGGCCCCAGCCCCTATAGTCCCAAGGATTCGGGAGGAAATCCTTTTTGGGGCGGGGTTCGCCCCAAAAAGATTGAAGCGGACAGCGGGAATAGCTTCTTATTAAAAACAAATTCTAATTTTTAAATTCCAAATTCCAAATCATAGCATTGGGCTTCGACTCCGCTCAGCCTGACACTTGACACTTAAATTAAATTATAGTTCTCCTTATATATTTAGAAAAAAAAACAAACCCGGCAGGTTTTTAAAACTGTCGGGTTGGGTGAATGAAATCTAATCTTACATATAGTATACTTATATATGTATACTTTCATTTAAACTGTCGATCGCTTCTTTTGTGATTTGAATACTTTTTAGTTTTGCCTGATGATCGAAGATCGGACTTGTTACCATGAGTTCGTCAATTCTTGCGTAGTCGATGAACTTTTTTAAATCGGTAACTAATTGTTCTTTGTTTCCTGTGAAGGTTCCTGCTGTCATTTGATTGACATGGAAACGTTCTTGCTCGTTCATAATGTCATCTAATGATGGAACTGGAGGCTGTAAACCTTTACGATCGTTTCTAATTAAGTTCAAAAACATTTGATACAAACTTGTAGACAATAGTTCTGCTTCTTCGTTTGTGTCTGCAGCGATGATATTAACACAAGCCATTGTTTGGGGTTTTTCTAAATATTCTGATGGCTGGAAATTTTCGCGATAGAATTCAAATGCCTGAATCATCAATTTTGGTGCAAAGTGTCCTGCAAAAGCATAAGGCAATCCGTAAGCTGCTGCCAAAGCCGCACTATCCATACTTGAACCCAGAATCCAAATTGGGACTTTTAAACCTTCGGCTGGGAATGCACGCACTTTTCCTGTTTCATTTTCGGAAGAAAAATACTCTTGAAGTTTGCTTACATTTTGCGGAAAACGTTGTGCCTGCTCAAAAAAGTCTTTTCGAATTGCTTCCGCAGTTGGCTGATCTGTTCCTGGCGCTCTTCCTAAACCTAAATCGATTCGGTTTGGATAAAGCGTTTCTAAGGTTCCAAATTGTTCAGCAACTACTAAAGGAGAATGATTCGGCAGCATGATTCCGCCAGAACCTACACGAATATTTTTTGTCTGACTTGCTACATAACCAATTAAAACAACTGTTGCTGTACTTGCAACGTGTGCCATATTGTGATGTTCTGCCAGCCAAAATCGCTTGTATCCTAAATTATCTGCTAATTGCGCTATGTCTTTTGTTTTTTGAAATGTTTCTGTGGCGTTGCTATCCTGAGTGATGATAGCGAGGTCTAATAATGAGACCGAAATTGGGTTTTTCATATAAAAAATGCTAGTATACAAAATTAACTCATTTATCTGGATGCCTTTTGTTTTCTAATGTTAATAGAATTATAATATTCACCAAAGTCAAAAGATGGGCTATTTTTAATAATTAATTATTGTTTTACAATAATTAATTATACATTTGCAATATCAATTTAACTTTTAATATATGAAGACAACTCATATTGTATCTCGAATATTATTTTACTTTACCAGATTTTTGTCCGTTGTTTATTTCTTTTTGGCGGCATATTCTGTTTTTACTTTAATGACGGGATTGTTTTTGACCTTTAAAGATAACGGAAAGTATTTTCAGGTTTGTTATCCTTTTACTTCTCATCCTTTAATGTTAGGAGATTATAATATTCCATATATTCTTTTTGATTTTTTAGCACCGCTAAGTCTATACGGTCTTTTCTTTTTATTGAGCAGCAATGTTTTTAAGGTCTTTTATCAGCCAAAATTGTTTACTGCAAATGGAATTTCTCATTTAAGGCGTTTCTATTTATCTAATTTATTAATTCCGAGTATTGTACTATTTGTAGCTTTCTTTTTTGTTCCGCTGGATAATGAAGTTTGGCTTTTTATTATACTGCACGGAATGCTTGGTACTTTTGCTTACTTTTTAGCTGCCATTTTTAAACAAGGTTTAAACCTTCAGAACGAACAAGACTTATTTATATAACTATGCCAATAATTGTAAATGTTGATGTAATGCTTGCCAAACGCAAGATGCAGAGTAAAGAGTTGGCAGAAAAACTAGATATTACGCCTGCCAATTTATCGATTCTAAAAACTGGAAAAGCAAAAGGAATTCGGTTTGATACTCTCGAAGCTATCTGTAAAATTCTGGATTGCCAGCCTGGCGATATTTTAGAATACGTAGCAGAATAGCTTTCTTTTAAATTTTAATTTCTAAACATAATAAATCGGTTTTTGAAGCCGACAGGCATTCTATTGCCTAAAATTTTCAAATCAATAATTCATTTAATCATCTAAATCAATCAAAAATGAACAGTTTATCAATCAAAAATCTCAGCAAAACTTATGAGAACGGCACGAAAGCGATTGACCAATTATCGCTTGAAATCACAAATGGCATGTTTGGCTTATTAGGTCCAAACGGCGCCGGAAAGTCAAGTTTAATGCGAACCATTGCCGCTTTACAGGAACCCACTTCTGGAATTATTGAATTTAACGGAATTAATATTCTGGAAAACCCAATGTTTATAAGGCAAAATCTGGGTTATCTTCCGCAGGAATTTGGAGTTTATCCTAAAATTTCTGCTTATCGCCTGCTCGATCATTTGGCAGTTTTGAAAGGGATCGTCGATCAAAAGGAACGTCACGATCAAATTTTGTACTTATTACAGCAGACTAATTTATTACAGCATAAAGATAAAGCAGTTCATTCTTTTTCCGGCGGGATGCGTCAAAGGTTTGGAATTGCGCAAGCTTTACTTGGAAATCCAAAGATTATTATTGTGGATGAACCTACGGCTGGGCTTGATCCGGAAGAAAGAAACCGATTTAATAATTTACTGAGCGAAATTGGTGAAAGTATTATCGTGGTTTTATCAACTCATATTGTAGAAGACGTTCGAGATTTGTGTCCTAAAATGGCAATTATCTCCAACGGAAAATTGATTTTGGAAGGAAAACCAAATGACGCAATCGATTCTTTGAAAGATAAAATCTGGATGAAAGCGATTCAGAAAACAGAATTGAAGGATCATCAATTGAATTTCAATATCATTTCTTCTCACTTAAATTCGGGAAAAATCAATATTCATGTTTTCGCAAATGAACGTCCAGATTCTGGTTTCGAATTGATATCGCCAGATTTAAGCGATGTTTATTTTAGTGTTTTAGGTCAAAATCAACTTCAAAATTAAGGTTATGTTTTCTAAATTAATTCAATTTGAATGGCATAACAACACCAGAAGCTGGACTTTTTATGCCACGTTTATCATTTATTTGGTTTTAGGATTTTTTGTGAGCACATTTGCGAACTTTTCTTTTTCGGGCGCTTACAAAAATAGTCCGTATGTTTTAACTTATGCGATTGGTCTGATTTCGTTAACGACTACATTCTCGATTACACTTCAGGCGGCGCAAAGCTTTTTAAAGGAATATGAAACGAAATTCGATTCGATTATTTTCTCCTCTCCTATTTCTAAGTTTAATTATTTAACTCCAAAATTTATTACAGCATTTATAATCGCCGTAGTTTCTTTTGGAATGTTTATCATCGGAATGATTGTTGGACACCAAATGTCATGGCTTCAAAAAAGTGAACTTGGACCTTTTGAAATTATAAATTATCTCTGGCCGTATTTGGTCATTGTGATTCCAAATATTTTTTTGTGCCTTTCGATCTTGACTGCTTTGGCGTGGCTTACCCGAAGTAAACTTTTCATTTATGTTGGAGGTTTATTAATTTACATCTTATATATAGCAGGTTCGATTTTTTCGAATTCGCCCCTATTTGCAAATGCTTCTCCGTCTTCGGCGAAAGCCATGTCTTTGGCAGCAAAAATAGATCCGTTTGGTTTGGCTGCTTTCTTGGAACAAACGAGATATTGGACAGCGATTGAAAAAAATACCCAACTGGTTTCGCTTTCTGGCAATTTTTTATTCAATAGAATACTGTGGATTTCTGTATCTCTGCTTTTACTTTTTGTTTCGTATCGATTGTTTTCATTTCGAAAAACGAAAACTAAAAAGGTAAAAGCATCTAAAATTATATCAAAAAAAACAAAAGTCTTTTCGACAGCAATTCCGAATAACATCGAAATCAAAACTTTCATACATAATTTAGCTGTTTTTAAAAGCAATATAAAACTGGATATTTACTTAATTCTGAAAGGAATTCCATTTTTACTGATTGTTCTTTTATTTTCTGGATTATTAATGATTGAGATTTCAGATGAAATTGATGGAGGAATTCGATTAGCTGAAAAAATTACGGATACGGCTTTGATGATTTCCACAATAATGGATCGCCTGCCATTTATTCTGATTTTGATTCTTCTTTTTTATAGTAGTGAATTATTAAACCGAAGCGAAAATTCGAGATTTGAAATGCTTGAAAATACAGCGCCTTATTCTCAATTTGTAGTTTTACTGGCAAAATTAACGGCACTTTTTATCATTCCGTTACTCATTATTAGTATTAGTATTTTGATTGGATGCGGATTTCAAATTATGAATGCGAATGCTTCAATAGAAATTGGTCTTTATCTTTCTTTGTTTTATTACATTGGATTTCCGTTGCTGCTAATTTCAATTTTGATCATTGCAATTCAGACTTTTATTAAAAATAAATATATCGGACTTGCGATTTCGGCTTTTGTCTGCATTTTGTTTTGTACTGGAATTGGAGAGCAATTAGGAATTTCACATCCTTTATTTCGTTTTGGAAATGCTTTTAAAACAGAATATTTTGATTTGAATGGTTTCGGAAAATATACAATCCCGTTTCATATTTCGATGTTGTACAATTTTGGATTGGCTCTTGTTCTGCTTACTTTGACCGGAATTTTATGGAAAAGAAATGCTTCAATCGTAAAAACCTTTCGCAGAAATTCATTTAATGGTATTCAAAAAACAACTTTAGGATTCGGAATGATTCTTTTTATTGGTTTTGGAGGTTATCTTTTTTATAAAACCAATATTGAATATCCTTATTTAACCGAAGACGATCAGAATAACTGGAGCGAGAAATATGAAAGTCAATTTAAAAAATATACAAATCTGGCTCAGCCCACAATTGTTTCTGTAAAAAGTAAAGTCGATTTATTTCCCGAAGAAAACCTTTATCAAGTAAAAGGCACTTATGAACTAATCAATAATTCTGAAAAACCAATAGATAGTTTACTCCTATATATAGATCGAAATTCGAAACTGACTTCTGTTGAGATTCCGACTTCTAAAAAATTAGACGATGTTTCTGATTTTCAACATTATTGGTTTCGATTAGAAAAACCTTTACAGCCACAGCAAAAACTGAAAATGAATTTTTCTTTTGAATCATCTTGGTCACCTTTTAAAGGACATACGGCTTTTAATTCTATAATCGAAAATGGTTCTTTTATGCGAATCAGCCGTTACTTTCCGCTTTTTGGTTATCAGGAATCGAATGAAATCAGCAGTAAAAAAGAGCGTGCAAAAAGACATTTGAAGCCTCAGACGCCTCTTAAAAAACTGGAAGATAAATCTGAAATCAAATATGATTTTATTGATTATGATGCTGTAGTTTCGACATCCAAAAATCAAACTGCTATTGGTGTTGGAGATTTAATTGGAAATTGGAAAAAAGACGATCGCAATTATTTTCATTATAAATCTAATGGAAAGATTCCGTTTCGATTTGCTTTTTCTTCTGCCGAATATCAAATTCAAAAAACAAATTACAAAGGGATTTCTATTGAAGTTTTTTATGATAAAAGACATTCCAGAAACGTTGAGAAACTAATTCAAGATGTAAAAAATACTTTAGATTACTGCCAGAGCAATTTTGGTAAATATCCATATAAAACGATTCGATACGCAGAAGTTTCTGCTTTCGCCGATGGATTTGCGGCGACTTCATATCCGTCGACAGTTTTTATGAAAGAGAATTTCGGATTTTACAGCGATCTCAAAAACAAAGATAAAGAAGACGTAATCAATCAACTAACGGCTCATGAATTGTCGCACGAATGGTGGGGAAATTCACAAATAAGCCCAGAACAAAAAGAAGGAAGCTGGATTTTGACCGAAACTCTGGCACAATATACCGAGCTGATGCTTTATGAAAAAGAACATGGTTTGGAAAAAGCTTTGGAAACTTTAAAAATCCATCTTGATTTATATTTAAGTAGCAGAAGTTACGATCCAGAAACACCTTTATATAAAACCAATTACGACACGCCTCATTTACCTTATGATAAAGGAATGCTGGTTATGCATCAATTGCGAATATTAATTGGTGAAGAAAAGGTAAATCTGGCTTTGAAAAATTTTCTGAATCATTATAGATATCCAAATCCGTTTCCTGATTCTGAAGATTTATTAAAAGAAATTTATGCTGTAACAGATAAAAATCTATATACAAAATTAGATGAAATGTTTAAGCAGATTATCACTTATTCATCTAAAATAGAATCTGTCGAAAGCATTAAAAAGAATGGCTTTTATGAGATCTCTTTTAAAGCTTCTTCTGAAAAATATAAAGAAAATGCAACGGGAGAAAGAAAACAAATTCCAAACAACAATAAAATAGATATTGGAATTTATGATGAAAACGGAAAGTTATCGCGTTTTAAATTTTCAATAAAAAACAATAAAATAGAGGGAAAAATAAAATCTAAAATAAAACCTCAACGAATTGTTGTAGATCCTTATTTAATGAATATCGATACTTTTATAAAGGATAACGAAAAGGAGATTGATTAGAAAGTTTTGCCACAGATTAAAAAGATTAGAAGGATTATTTATTATGAAAGTAAAAAAATCATTAGAATCCTTTTAATCTGTGGCTATATTTTTTATTTCAGCTGAATGAAAATCTGTTTGTGAGTTGTTTTTCCGTCGTCTTTAATTTTTAAATCTTTATTTGATTCGATTTCAAATTTTGAAGAAGTATCAACTGTTAAAGAAATATCTCGATTTCTAAAGTTTTCTGGAATTTCAGGCAATACAATTGTCACTTCAATTTCTTTATCTTTCTGTTTGTAATCGACTTTAATTCTGTCTCTTAACCAAATATATTCGTAAACTTCCTGCCACGGCGCCATCCAAATTGTATCACTTCCTTTTACGCCGTACTTATCTGCAAGCGCTGTCATATAATATTTAAAATCGGGAAAACGCATGCTTAAATTCCATAAATTTCCATTGCCTGTTCCGTGTGTAAATTCGTTAAACCAAAGTGTATTTGGTTGTTTTACAATTGAATCTAGTGTCTTTAAATAACGATCCATTGTTTTGAAACTAGTCGAATCTTTTGAACTCTGCACAAAAGTTCTGGCTGTAATCATTTTATCTAAATCAACTTTTGAATCGACATTAAAAACTGGCCCAACACCATAATAAGACGCTACCGAAAAATGTTCGTTATTAAGTGCCTCTTTTTCATATTCTAAATAATATTTCTCATCACCTTCTCCGCCAGGAACCACAAAATGTGACATGGTAAAATCAAGATTTTGTTTTATCGAAGTAGTATTTTCAGTTACTTCTGTCAAATAATTTGTACCGTGTTTTGTAGCGTGATGAAAACCGTGATTCAAAACATCCCAGCCAGCATTATACATTTCTTGAATTTCTTGCCAAGAAAGATGTCCGCGATTTGCTGGCAAATCACGAATTGCACCACCGTTAATTGCCAAAGCCAATTTAAATGGGATTTTGTTTCCGAAACCGTCTGAATAAAAAAGACCATTTGAAGTTGTTCCGTCTCCGCCTTGATCGATTTTCCATTCGTTTTTATCAGGATTACTGATTTTTCCGCCATTCAATAATGGAAAGGCTGTTAAATAAGCAGATCGATATCCATCATCAAGCGTAAAACTATAGGCAAAATGTTTATTGAATTTTAAAGGAGCAGGTTTGATTTTAACCTCATCGGCGGATTTTAATTTGATTTTAAAAGAAATAGTTTTTGATTTTGAAGAATCTTTTTGAACAATTTCATTTGAGAAACCATTAAAACTTCCGAAGATTACGACAGCTATTAAAAGGAGAATTCGTTTTGACATAAATTTTAGTGGTTCTTTTTGGATCTAAAAATACATTTCTTTTCGATGAAAATATTTTAAAACTTATTACATACTTAAAAATAATTTATTCCGAATTAAAAAAGGAAAGTGATTTAAAACCTAAATTTGTACATCAAAATAACTTTCTTTCCTCAAATGACACACAAAATTTTAATTATAGACGACGAAGAAAAACTGAGAAGTCTGTTGGCGCGTATTATAAAATCTGAAGGATTTGAAGTTTTCGAGGCAAAAGATTTAAAATCTGGTTTTAAGAAACTAGAACAAACCGAAATTGATGTCGTTTTGTGTGATGTCAAATTACCTGATGGAAATGGCGTTGATTTTCTTCAAAACATAAAAGCAAGTTTCCCGCTTGTAGAAGTTATTTTGCTGACTGCTTTTGGAAATATCCCAGACGGAGTTCAGGCAATGAAAAATGGTGCTTTTGATTATATTGTAAAAGGTGACGATAACGATAAAATTATTCCGCTTCTTTATAAAGCTTTAGAGAAAGTGGAATTGCAGAAAAAAGTACAGCAACTGGAAAAACGTATTGCAAGCAAATATTCTTTCGAGACTATAATTGGAAAATCTAAAGGAATTGAACAGGTTATTGATCTTGCCCAAAAAGTTGCCAAAACAGATTCGACCGTTTTATTGACTGGTGAAACTGGAACTGGAAAAGAAGTTTTTGCGCAGGCTATTCATGAAAACAGTAATCGTGTCGGAAAATCTTTTGTGGCTTTAAATTGCAGTACTTTCAGCAAAGAGATTCTGGAAAGCGAACTTTTTGGTCACAAACAAGGCGCTTTTACCGGAGCTTTAAAAGATAAAAAAGGCTTTATAGAAGAAGCAAATGGCGGTACTTTGTTTTTGGATGAAATTGGAGAAATGCCAATTGATCTTCAAGCCAAATTACTTCGCGTTTTAGAAACTTCTGAATATATTCCGGTTGGCGATACAACTCCAAAAAAATCAAATTTCAGGTTAATTGCCGCGACAAACCGAGATTTAAAAACAGAAAGTGACGAACATCGTTTCCGTTCTGATTTGTATTTCCGCTTGAATATTTTCGAAATAAAATTGCCTTCTCTACGAGAAAGAATAAAAGATATTGCCGTATTGACGCATTATTTCGTCAAACAGTTTTCTGAGAAAACAAACAAAAAAACATTACATATTGCTGATGATTTTCTTCAGAAATTAGAAAATTATTCTTGGCCGGGAAATATCCGAGAACTTAAAAATATTATCGAACGATCGGTTATTTTGAGTAATGGCGATACTTTAACTTCAGATGTTCTGCCGTATGAAATGCAGCATCAAGCTGAAAAAAGCACAAAATCAATGTCGGCTTTCTCAATGCAGAGTGTTGAAAAACTGCACATTCAGAAAGTTTTGAATTATACGAAAGGTAATAAAGCCGAAACAGCACGGTTATTAGAAATTGGAATTGCGACTTTGTATCGAAAATTGGAAGAATATGGGATTGAAAATTCCAAAATTTAAATTTCAAATTCCAACTGCAATAACAATGTCAACCACAAATTCAATTTTTAAAGCTTCGAAGAAGCGAAATATTTATAGAATTATTTATTGCCAATAATGTAAAGCTCCAGCGGAGCGACACCTATGCAATCTAAAAAAATATGTCACCCCGCTGGGGCTCTGATAACTATGATTCTTTTATTTCTATAAATATTTCGCTCCACCGGAGCTTGACAATAACATATCAAAACGAGAAAAGCTTATCAAAATGATAGGCTTTTTTTATGCCCGCTTTTTGGCATGTAATCATATTTCTTTTATTGACAGCACTTTAGCAACATCTTGACTTTTTCGGAACATATTTTGGCATAAGGAGGAAGAACATAAAAATTCATTCTCATGAAAAATCAAGTCACCTCAATCTACAAACAAGCAGAACGCTTTGCCGAGATAACTAAAAAATCTATTATTTCTGGAAACATCGTTCGTGCCAAAAAATGCCTGGCTCTTGCTGAACGCTTATTTATCAGCGGAAGCATCGAAACTAAAAATGCCATTTCTAATGTCTATGTTTTTTCAGTTTCTTCTTTTATGGAAATGCGCCACTGCAATATTTCACATCTTTTCCCTCAAACGCTTAAAGCGGAATATATCAAGCAGGTTAATGCTTCGGGAGTCTAATTCGTGAAATGTTTCTTGTGAAATGTTAGATGTTCATATCTCTTTTCACAGTAACATTTTACTTCTCACATTTCACAAATCTAAAATCTAAATAATCCTATGATCACTTTTCTTTTACTCGCATTGGCCGTTGTGCTATTTGCTATTTGTTTTCTGTCAGTTGAATTCTTTGAAAAAATCTAAATCATGACTGCACTATTTATTATTTCAATCGCCGTTTTCGTGTATTTGGTTTATGTCTTAATCAAACCCGAAAAATTTTAAATCATGTAAAAAGTTATAAGTGAGATGTTAAATGTTATACGTCAGTCTGCTTTTACCTCTCACATTTTACAATTAACAAATCACATTTATGAACACAGAGTTATTAGGCGTCATTGGTATTTTTATCCTAACTATTATTTTAGCGATTCCTTTAGGAAAATATATTGCTAAAGTTTATTTGGGAGACAAAACACTTTTTGACCCGATTTTCAATCCAATTGAAAAATTTATTTTTAAAATCAGCGGTATAAATGCCACTGAAGAAATGAACTGGAAACAGCACTTAAAAGCACTTTTAAGTATAAACATGGTTTGGTTCTTTCTTTGCTTTTTTGTCTTATTGTTTCAGGGTTCTTTGCCTCTTAATCCAGACAACAACCCTTCAATGACGCCAGATTTGGCATTTAATACTGCTATCTCATTTTTGGTTAACTGCAACTTACAGCATTATTCTGGCGAAAGCGGGGTTTCTTACCTTTCACAAATCGTCTTGATGTTCCTTCAGTTTGTTTCTGCTGGTATCGGAATGGCTGCCGCCGCTATGATTTTTACAGCAATGAAAGAAAGAACTACAGAACAGTTGGGTAATTTTTATAATTATTTCATCAAAAGCTGTACTCGTATTTTATTACCCCTTTCAGCAATTGTGGCTGTTGCATTAGTTTTTAGCGGTACGCCAATGATTTTTGAAGGTAAAGATGCTATTACAACGCTGCAAGGCGATCATGTAGAAGTTTCTCGCGGACCAGCCGCAGCCTTTATTGCTATTAAACATATTGGTACAAACGGTGGTGGATTCTTTGGAGCCAACTCAGCACATCCATTAGAAAATCCTACTTATTTTACTAACGGAGTTGAGCTTTGGGCGCAGATGATTATTCCGTTTGCGATGATTTTTGCGCTTGGCTTTTTCTTAAACAAAAGAAAATTATCGAATATCATTTTTGGTGTAATGACGGTTGGATTTTTACTTCTGGTTGTTCCAACAGTGATGAGCGAAATCAACGGAAATCCTGCTATTGAAAAAATGGGTATCGCACAAACGACTGGAGCGATGGAAGGAAAAGAAGTTCGATTTGGCCCTGCAATGTCAGGTTTCTGGAGTATTGCCACAACGGTAATTTCTACAGGTTCTGTAAACAGTATGCACGATAGTTCGATGCCGGTTTCTGGCGCTATGCAATTATTATCGATGATGGTAAATGCTTTTTACGGCGGTTGCGGCGTGGGTATTCTAAACTACTACATTTTCATTATTCTAGCGGTATTTATCTCTGGATTAATGGTAGGTCGAACTCCTGAATTTTTAGGGAAGAAAATCGAAGCACGGGAAGTTAAAATTGCTGCTTTTATCGCTATTCTTCATCCTTTATTAATATTAGCGGGAACTGCTTTAGCATCTTATTTTGCTGCACATGATACCGCAATGGGCTATTGGTTTAGCGGAAATGCAACAGGCTGGTTAAACAATCCTGGAAATCACGGATTCTCAGAAATGCTATACGAATACACTTCAAGCGCGGCCAATAATGGTTCTGGTTTTGAAGGATTAGGAGATAATAATCCGTTTTGGAATATCACTACAGGAATTGTGTTATTGTTAAGCCGTTTTATTCCAATCATTGGACCATTAGCAATTGCAGGTTTATTAGCAGGTAAAAAATATATTCCAGAGAGTGCAGGAACTTTAAAAACAGATACCTCAATTTTCGGAATAATGACTTTTGCTGTAATCGCAATTATCGCTGCTTTATCATTCTTTCCAGCGTTGGCTTTAGGTCCATTGGCGGAATTCTTTACTTTAAAATAATATAAAAAATGACAACTAATAAATCCACATCGTTGTTTGAAAGTAAGCAGGTAAAAGAAGCTCTAGTGCAGTCTTTTGTCAAGCTGAATCCAAAAATGATGATCAAAAATCCGGTAATGTTTACCGTAGAAATAGGAACTGCGATCATGTTTGCTGTTTGTATTTCCATATTAATGGGAGCAACAGATCAAGGTAGTTTTATCTATAATCTAATTGTGTTTTTAATTTTACTGGCAACACTTTTATTTGCCAATTTCGCCGAAGCAATTGCCGAAGCAAGAGGAAAAGCACAAGCCGACAGTTTAAGAAAAACAAGAGAAGAAACTCCTGCAAGACAGATTCTGCCAAATGGAGAAATCCGAAACATCAGTTCATCAGCATTAAAAAAAGACGATATTTTCGTTTGCGAAGCAGGCGATTTAATTGCTGCCGATGGTGAAATTATCGAAGGTCTGGCTACAATCGACGAAAGTGCCATTACCGGAGAAAGTGCTCCTGTAATTCGGGAAGCAGGTGGTGACAAATCATCTGTAACCGGAGGAACAAAAGTATTATCAGACAAAATTAAAGTAAAAGTAACATCTGAACCTGGTGAAAGCTTTTTGGATAAAATGATTGCTTTGGTTGAAGGTGCAAGCCGCCAGAAAACACCAAACGAAATTGCCTTAACCATTTTATTAGCCGCCTTTACTTTAATCTTCGTGATTGTGTGCGTTACGCTAAAACCGTTTGCCGACTATGCCAACGCACCCATCACGATTGCGGCTTTCATTGCACTTTTTGTTTGTTTGATTCCAACGACAATTGGAGGTTTACTTTCTGCAATTGGTATTGCGGGTATGGACAGAGCGCTTCGTGCCAATGTAATTACAAAATCTGGAAAAGCGGTTGAAACTGCCGGAGATATTGACGTATTGCTTTTGGATAAAACCGGAACCATCACTATTGGAAACAGAAAAGCAACCAATTTTTATCCAACCAAAGGAGTTTCTTTTGATGATTTTGTAAAATCAGCTGTTTTGAGTTCGCTTGCAGATGATACTCCTGAAGGGAAAAGTATTCTAGAGTTAGGTAAGATCTTAGATGTAAATAGTAAAATGCAATCAGACATTTCACTTCTAACAGAAAACATCTCACATAGTATAAAATTTACTGCTGAAACCAGAACTTCTGGAGTCGTATTAAAAGACGGAACCAATATTAGAAAAGGTGCTCAAGATGCTGCAAAAAATATTGCGCAGCAAGCTGGAAATTCTTTCCCCGAAGATACTGCACAACAAGTTATTACCATTTCATCTAACGGAGGAACACCATTGGTAGTAATTAAAAACAATGAAGTTCAAGGTGTTATCGAACTTCAGGATATTATAAAAACCGGAATGAAAGAGCGTTTTGAGCGTTTGCGCAGAATGGGAATCAAAACGGTTATGGTTACGGGAGATAATCCACTTACGGCTAAATTTATTGCCGAAGCTGCAGGAGTTGATGATTTTATTGCCGAGGCTAAACCTGAGGATAAAATGAATTACATCAGAAAAGAACAGGCAGAAGGAAGACTGGTTGCCATGATGGGAGACGGAACAAATGATGCTCCTGCCCTTGCTCAAGCAAATGTTGGAGTTGCTATGAACAGCGGAACTCAAGCGGCAAAAGAAGCCGGAAACATGGTCGATCTTGACAATGATCCAACGAAATTAATCGAGATTGTTGAAATTGGAAAACAGCTTTTAATGACCCGCGGAACTTTAACTACTTTTTCTATTGCAAATGACGTTGCGAAATATTTTGCTATTGTTCCTGCTCTTTTTATTACTGCGATTCCTGCGTTGCAAGGGTTAAATATTATGCATCTGCATAGTCCTGAAAGTGCGATTTTATCTGCTGTAATTTTCAATGCGATTATTATTCCGATATTGATTCCGCTTGCGCTCAAAGGTGTTGATTACAGACCAATTGGAGCCAGTGCTATTTTGAAAAGAAATCTTTTGATTTATGGCCTTGGCGGCTTGATCGTTCCTTTCATCGGAATTAAAGTAATTGATTTGGTTGTTACTTTCTTTATTTAGTGAAATGTGATTTGTAAAATGTGAGATGACAAAATCAAAAACTCACATATAACAATTTTACAAATCACTTTTTACATCTAACATTTTACATTAGAAACATGAAAACTATATTTTCACTCTTAAAACTTACCGTACTTACTTTGATTTTGTTTGCGGTTATCTATCCTTTAGCGATTTACGGAATCGCACAAATTGCTCCAAACCAAGGAAAAGGAGAAACGATTTCGGTTAACGGAAAAGTGGTTGGTTATCAAAAAATCGGACAAAAGTTCGATAAATCGAATTATTTCTGGGGAAGACCTTCGGCTGTAGATTATAATGCTGCTGGAAGTGCCGGAAGTAACAAAGGTCCAAGCAATGCTGATTATTTGGCTTTGGTTCAAAAAAGAATTGATACGCTTTTATTGGTTCACCCCTATTTGAAAAAATCGGACATTCCAGCTGATATGGTTACGGCTTCTGGAAGTGGTTTAGATCCGAATGTTTCTCCGCAAGGTGCTTTGATTCAGGTTAAGCGAATTGCTAAGGAAAGAAAATTGGATGAAGCCAAAGTAAAAGCTTTGGTGGAATCTAAAATTAATACGGCTGTTGTTGGTCCTGAAACGGTTAATGTTTTGGAATTGAATGTGGCTTTAGACCAATTAAAGTAATCTGGTTTTAAACCAGACAGGTTTTTAAAACCTGTCGGGTTGGACAAAGTAATTCACCTATTTTATGTCATTGCGAGGAACGAAGCAACCTCACTAACAATTATACATAAAGTTGACTTTGCAAATGTGGCTGCTTCGTTCCTGGCAATGACAAACTGTGACGAGAATTGGAATCGACAAACTAAACTTGAAATAATACCTACAAGGTTTTAAAAACCTTGCAGGAAACGAAAATGCCTTTTTTACCCCAAATGCCCTAGCCCCGATAGAAACGAAAATCCTTTTGTGTCTCGTTTCTTTAACGAGACACAAAAGATTGTAGTGGATAGCGGGATTAGCTCCTAAAAAAATCTACTAATAAATAATTGAATACCACAAAAAATGAAAAAAATAATACTTACTGCTTTAATCGTTTTTGGTTATAGCAATTTACAAGCACAAGAAGAATCTAAAAGTCCGTTGACATTTTCAGGATATGTAGACGCTTATTACAGTTATGATTTTGGAAAACCTGAAAATCATACGCGGCCAAACTTTTTTTACAGTTATAATAAAAGCAATGAGGTAAACCTGAATTTGGGTATGGCAAAAGTGAATTATTCGAAAGAAAATATTCGTGGAAATTTTGCTTTAATGGCGGGAACTTATGCCGAATATAATATGGCTGCCGAACAGGGTTTGTTGAAAAATGTTTACGAAGCAAATGTAGGTGTGAAGATTTCTAAAAACCATAATTTATGGATTGATGCGGGAATTATGCCATCGCATATTGGTTTTGAAAGTGCCATTGGAAAAGACTGCCAGACTCTAACCCGAAGTATTTTGGCTGAGAATTCGCCTTATTATGAAACTGGAGTTAAAATTGGCTATACGTCTGAATCAGGAAAATGGTATTTGGCAGGAATGTATTTGAATGGATGGCAAAGAATTGAGAAAGTGGAAGGCAATCAAACTCCAGCTTTTGGAACTCAGATTACGTACAAACCATCTGATAAAGTGGCTTTGAACTGGAGCACTTATGTTGGAAATGAACAGCCGGATATCGACAAAAAATGGCGTTATTTTAATAACTTCTACGGACAATTTAAAGTAACGGAGAAAACAAATGTAACGGCTGGTTTTGATGTTGGATCTCAGCAATCGGCTAAAAACAGCAACAAATATGACACTTGGTTTTCGCCAGTTTTAATTCTGCAATACAAACCAACAGAGAAAATTCAGCTTGCAGCAAGAGGTGAATATTATAGTGATGAAAAAGGCGTAATTATCGCAACTGAAACGCCAAATGGTTTTAAAACTTACGGATTTTCAGCTAACTTTGATTACTTAGTTACTGATAATGTTATGTTTAGAATTGAAGCCAGAAATCTTTCGAGTAAAGATGAAATCTTTACAAAAGATAACGCTCCAACGGATACGAATACTTTTGTAACGACTTCATTGGCGATTTCATTTTAGCTTTAGGCTATAGGCTTTAAGCAGTAAGCTTTTTAAAAGTTATACTGCCTAAAGCCTAAAGCTTATTGCTTAAAGCATATTTTTATGGAAAACGAAAATAATAACGCACAGCACTTTCTCGATTTAATTCAGAAATCACGAAAAGGAAAGTTTAAAATCTACATTGGGATGAGCGCCGGTGTGGGCAAAACTTTTCGTATGCTTCAGGAAGCGCATTCGTTATTGAAAAACGGAATCGATGTAAAAATTGGCTACATCGAAACGCACATGCGAAAGGAAACGCATGAATTATTGGCGGGTTTGCCTGTGATTCCGCGACGGACGATTTTCTATAAAGGAAAAGAATTAGAAGAACTCGACGTTCAAGCCATTATTAATCTTCGTCCCGAAGTGGTTATTGTTGATGAACTGGCGCACACGAATGTTGAAGGAAGCAAAAATGAAAAGCGTTGGCAGGATGTTTTGGAGATTCTGGATGCAGGAATTAATGTCATTTCGGCTGTTAATATTCAGCATATTGAGAGTTTAAATGAGGATGTAAAACGTATTACAAATATTGATGTTCAGGAACGCATTCCAGATAATGTTTTGCGATTGGCAGATGAAGTCGTAAATATCGATTTAACTTCTGAAGATTTGATTGCGCGTTTGAAAGAAGGAAAAATTTATACTCCGGATAAAATTCAGACGGCTTTAACGAACTTTTTTAAATCGGAACAAATTCTTCAACTTCGAGAACTGGCTTTGAAAGAAGTAGCGAGTCAAGTCGTTCGAAAAGTTGAGAATGAAGTTCCGAATCTTCATGCTTTGCGACATGAAAAATTACTGGCGTGCATTAGCAGTAATGATAAAACAGCCAAAATTGTGATTCGAAAAGCAGCACGATTGGCAAGTTATTACAACGGATCATGGTATGTTTTGTACGTAGAAACACCGCAGGAAAGCAGTACAAAAATTGCTTTAGACAAACAACGTCATTTAATAAATAACTTTAAACTCGCCGTACAATTAGGCGCAGAAGTTATTAAATTAGAACATAAAAATATTGCCGATGCGATTTTGATTACTGCAGAAGAAAAACAAATTACAACTGTCTGCATTGGTAAACCGCATTTGAATTTATTTAAAGTAATTTTGTCTACAACAATTTTCAGGCGTTTGCTAAACAAACTGTCTTTATCAAATGTTGATCTTGTTATATTATCGTGAAATGTTTGATGTAAAATGTGAGATGATCTTTGGGAAATACATTTTACATCTCACAGCCAACATTTTACAAAAATTAAAATTATGAGAATTAAAACCAAATTAAATCTGGGTGTTGGATTATTATTTTTAATGATCATTATACTTTCGCTCGTAAGCGGTTATTCTGTTTTTTTAATAAAAGCAGATACAGAGAATATTCTAAAAGCGAATTATAATACGCTGGAATATTCGCGAAATATGATTTTGTCTTTGGATGAAATTAAAACCAATCCTGATAATGAAATTCAAACTTTTAAAAAATATCTGGAAAAGCAAACGCAAAATGTAACTGAACCTGGAGAAAAGGAAGCAACTGAAAATCTGGAAAAAAGTTTTTCGCTTTTAGAAAAAAATGGTACTGATGAAACTTTAAAAACGCAAATCAGAAAAGACATTTTTGCGATCATGAAACTCAATCTCGATGCTATAAAACAGAAAAGTGATATTGCCAAACTCACAGCCGAAAATGCTAATTTATGGATTGCCATTGTTGGAAGTTTATGCTTTTTAATCGCTTTTAATCTACTCGTTAATTTACCTAATAATATTGCAAACCCAATAAAGGAATTAACGCTGAGTATTAAAGAAATAGCCAATAAAAATTATTCAGAACGGGTACATTTTACAAGTCATAGCGAATTTGGCGATCTTGCAAAGTCGTTTAATACGATGGCGCAGAAACTTCAGGAATATAATGATAGTAATTTGTACAAATTATTCTTCGAAAAGAAACGTCTGGAAACCCTTATCAATAATATGCACGATCCAATTATTGGGTTGGACAATGAAGGAATTGTTTTGTTTGCCAATGATGAAGCGCTAAAAATTATTGGTTTAAAATTGGAAGATGTTGTTGGAAAATTAGCTTCAAATTTGGCTTTATCGAATGATTTAATTCGTTCTTTGATTTTAAAAGATGATATTGATGCACCTAAAAAACAACCGCTTAAAATTTATGCTCACGGAAAAGAGAGTTATTTTGAAAAAGAGATTCTGAATATTACTATAATTCCGACTGGCGAAGAAAAAGAAATCAATATCGGTGATGTAATTATTCTTCGAAACATTACACTTTTTAAAGAATTGGATTTTGCCAAAACCAATTTTATTGCGACCGTTTCGCACGAATTAAAAACGCCGATTGCCTCTATAAAATTAAGTCTGCAATTGCTTGAAAATGCTAAAACGGGCGACATGAACGACGACCAAAAACAATTGGTTGAAAGTATAAAAGATGACAGTCAAAGACTATTGAAAATTACAGGCGAATTACTTAATTTATCGCAATTGGAAACTGGAAATATTCAACTAAATATTGAAAAAAGCAATCCGCATGAAATTGTAAATTATGCTGTTGAAGCCGTAAAAGTTCAGGCCGATCAAAAACAGATTAAATTGGTTATTGATGCCGATGAAAATCTGCAGGACGTAAAAGCCGACAGCGAAAAAACAGGCTGGGTTTTAATTAATTATTTGTCGAATGCTATTCGGTATTCTTCTGAAAAAAGCACCATTTTCATCAAATTAAAAAAAGAAAATAATCAAATCGTATTTCAGGTCATCGATACCGGAAAAGGAATTGATACAAGATACAAAGACAAAGTTTTCGATAAATATTTTCAGGTTCCGGGAAGTCAAAAATCCGGAACAGGATTAGGCTTGGCAATCAGCAAAGAATTTATTGAAGCGCAAAATGGGAATGTTGGGGTCGAGAGTAATTTAGGATTGGGAAGTACGTTTTGGTTTTCGTTGAAGGTTTAAAAAGATTCGAACCATTTTCTAGAACTGATGACACTTAAAAAAAGATAATATTTAGTCAATCTTAATCAAACCATTCTATTTAAAACCAACAAATTAACATTCCCTTAAGGTTCAATTAAGCCCAAAATACCTGCATTGAACATTCGTTATTATTGCAAAATATAACGACAAAAACAATGTTCCTCAAAACGATTTCCCTTGTATTCCTGTTCGGATTATTTTCTGCAAATGCACAGCAAAATGATTCAATTGTAAAAATTGACAGTACTTCAAATCATTTAAAATTTAATTACAAACAATTAATTATTCCAAGTGCATTAATTGGCTATGGTGTTATTGGAATTGGAAATGATCAACTCCTAAGTTTTAATCATCAAATTAAGAATGAAGTTACTGAAGACATTGACGAGAAAATTACTATTGACGATTTCTCTCAATACGCACCCGCAGCATCTGTTTATGCTTTGAATGCTTTTGGAGTAAAAGGTAAAAACAATCTACGAGATCGTTCTGTAATATTTGTGACTTCTTATGTTATAATGGCTTCAACGGTTTTAGGTTTAAAATCGATTGTGCATGAAGAACGTCCAGACGGAAGTTCGAACAATTCTTTTCCTTCAGGACATACTGCGACTGCTTTTGCCGGAGCCGAGTTTTTATGGCAGGAATACAAAGATAAATCGATTTGGTACGGAATTGCCGGATATGCCGTTGCAACCGGAACTGGATTATTTAGAATTTACAATAACCGCCACTGGTTAACCGATGTCGCTGCAGGAGCTGGAATTGGAATTTTGAGCACCAAATTAGCGTATTGGATGAATCCTTATATTACCAAAAAATTATTCAAATCTTCTTCTGAAAGTAAGTCAACTTCTATGGTAATGCCTTTTTATAATGGGCAGCAATATGGATTGGGTTTTGTGAAAGTTTTTTAGCGTTTTTAACCACAGAGATTAAAAGGATTAAAAAGATTTTTTGACTAATGTTGTCTATATTTTTCCATCACGAATTTACGAATTACTTTAAATCAAAATTCATAAATTCGTGGCGGAAAAAAATAATCCTTCAAATCTGTGCAATCTGTGGCAAAAAGCCTTTTAAGTGTTCGAAGTATTATTCTTAATCTCCATCACTTCTCTTTTTACTTCAAGAAGCAGTTCTTTCATACTTTCAGTTTCAGATAAGGTTTGTTTTTTATCAGATCGGCCGATGTTGCATTCGTACTCCCAAATCTCTAAAATATCAGAAGCTTTCACTTCATAATTTGGGTAAAAACTATTATCAGATTCCAAAACTAAAGAATTCTTTTTGTTTTTATTGAGACGTTTGTAGACCATACCTTCATTTTTGGTAATCAAGATATAGGTCTTACCATCCATCACCTCTCCTAACCTTTCCACATAACGTCCGATAATAATAGAACCATCTTCGTGTGGCGGCATCGAATCACCTTCTACAGGAAATCCGCGGTGTTTACCAGGCCCTAAAAAAGGAAGAGAAACCTGCTGCAAACTTTCAATGTATTCTGGATCGGCATAACCGTTGAGGTAACCGGCTTTTGCTTTTTGAGATACAATTTCGATATAATTCTCCCCAAAACTATCTACCTGTATGGGTAAAATAAGTCGATTGCCTTCTAGTTTTATTAAATTTTCTACGTTTATTTTACGTATATCGACAGACAATAACAAATCGATACTCATATGAAAATATAAAGCGATTTGCTTTAAAATGTCATACGGCGCTTCGGAAGTTCCATCTTCGTATTTAACGTATCTACCTCTTGTAATTCTTAGGTTTTGGGCTAACTTTTCTTGTGATATTTTATGCTTAACCCTTAATGCTCTGATATTGTCTGAAAATAAGGACATAACTAATTTGTTATAATTTGGAACAGCAAATATACAAAAAATTGTTATCATCTGTGTTAATTTTGTTTCATACAAAAACAAGAAAATGGCAAGGGCAATTGTACACATGGATTTGGATACTTTTTTTGTATCCTGTGAACGACTAACCAACTCAGAATTAAGAGACAAACCTCTTATTATTGGTGGAGGTGATCGTGGCGTTGTAGCCTCTTGTTCTTATGAAGCCCGCAAATTTGGGGTGCGTTCTGCAATGCCTATTCAAATGGCGCTGAAACTTTGTCCAGATGCAAAAGTTATGAAAGGGGACATGGAATTGTATTCACAATTATCGCACGATGTTACTCAAATTCTTCAGGAAAAAGCACCCGTTTTAGAAAAAGCCAGTATCGATGAATTTTATCTGGATATTACTGGAATGGATAAATTTCACGGAAGCTATAAATGGACAGATGAATTGGCAAAATCTGTAATAAAAGAAACTGGTCTGCCAATTAGTTTTTCGCTATCTATTAATAAAACTGTTTCTAAAATTGCAACTGGCGAAGGCAAACCTGTAGGGAATCTCGAAATTCCTGAGCAAGGAGTTCAGGCTTTTTTAAATCCGTTATCGATTCAAAAAATCCCGATGGTTGGAAATGTCACTTTTCAGCTTTTATCCCGAATTGGTGTTCGTAAAATTCAGACTTTAGCAGAAATGCCTCCTGAGGTTTTACAGCAGATGATTGGAAAAAATGGTTTGGACATCTGGAAAAAAGCCAACGGAATCGACCATACGCCTGTAGAACCTTACAGTGAAAGAAAATCAATTTCTACCGAACATACTTTTGCTCAGGATACAATCGATATTGCCAAACTAAAAAGAGTGCTTTTAGGAATGGTCGAAAAACTGGCTTTTCAGCTTCGATCTGAACAATGGTTAACCTCAACAGTTACGGTTAAAATACGTTATGCCAATTTTGATACAGAAACCAAACAATGCAGAGTAGCTTATACATCAGCAGATCACGTTTTGACCAAAAATGTAATGGAACTTTTTGAGAAATTGTATCAGCGTCGTATGCGTTTACGTTTGATTGGTGTTCGCTTTAGCGGATTAGTTAGAGGCACCTACCAAATTGATCTTTTTGAAGATACTCAGGAAATGCTTTCACTTTATGCCGCTATGGATAAAATGAAAAACCGTTATGGCTTTGATGCCGTAATGCGCTGTGCCGGAGCTTCTTTTAAACCCAATAACAAAGACGAAATTTTAAAACGCAGTAAATAATGTATCTCAATTGTCATTCATATCATTCATTACGTTACGGCACAATTCCTCTTGATAAACTTATCGAGGAGGCCGTTTCCTATGGTGTTAAAGCAATGGCACTTACTGATATTAATACAGTAACAGGAATTTATGATTTTATAAAAGCATGTATTGAAAAAGAGATTAAACCATTGGTCGGAATGGAGTTTCGATGCAGTCATGAGTTTCGATATATCGGTTTGGCTCAAAATGCTGAAGGTTTGGCTGAAATGAATCGTTTTTTAACGAATCATAATTTCAGCGGAGAAAAACTGCCATTAACTGCACCCGAATTCAAATCGGTTTTTGTAATTTATACTTTAGAAAATGCTCCGAAAGTTCTTCGTGAAAATGAATTTATCGGCATTCGTCCCGAAGAAGTTTCAAGACTTTTCACATCAGAACATAAAGATAAAATTTCTAAAATGGTTGTACTGCAATCGGTAACTTTCAGAAATAAAAAAGAATTTAATCTGCATAAAATTCTGCGTGCAATTGATACGAATATTATCTTATCAAAATTAACAGAAGCTGATTATTGCAGAACTTCTGAAAAAATGTTGCCTGTAGAATCGCTGTTACCTTTTTATGAAAAGTATCCTGAAATTATAATTAACACAGAGAAAATTATTAATTCCTGCAATTTTGAATATGATTTTTCTACTCCAAAAAACAAAAAATTCTTTACTACAAGTCGTCAGGAAGATTTAAAAATGCTTACCGACTTGGCTATGAAAGGATTAAAAAGACGTTATGGAAACGAGAATCCAGAAGCAAAAAAGCGTATAGAAAAGGAACTAAAAGTGATCGATAAATTAGAGTTCAGCGGTTATTTTTTAATTACTTGGGATATTGTACGCTACAGCAATAGTCAGGGTTTTATGCATATTGGCCGAGGCAGCGGTGCCAATAGTATTATAGCCTATTGTTTAGGCATTACAGATATTTGCCCATTAGAATTGGATTTGTATTTTGAGCGATTTTTAAATTTAAATCGTAAAAGTCCGCCCGATTTTGACATCGATTGGAGCTGGAAAGAGCGTAATATAATTTTAGAATATATTTTTGATAAATATGGCCGCGATCATGTTGCTTTTTGCGGTACCAATGTAGAATTCAAACACCGTTCTATTTTCAGGGAAGTCGGGAAAGTTTTTGGTCTTCCAAAAGAAGAATTAGATATGCTGGCCAAAAATCCAATGGCATTGCAAGAAACTAATTCTATTGTACAGCTGGTTCAGTATTATAGTCTTATGATGAATAAATATCCTAATCAGCGCAGTATGCATGCCTGTGGTATTATTATTTCTGAAGAACCGATCACCAATTATACGCCGTTGGAAATGCCTCCAAAAGGTTTTCCTATTGTACTTTTTGACATGCATATTGCCGAAGAAATTGGTTTCGAAAAATTCGATATTCTAAGTCAGCGTGGCATTGGGCATATCGATGACAGCGTAAAACTAATCGAAAAAAACCGAGGCATAAAAGTGGATATTCGTGACACTTCTATATCTAAAGATGAAGCTGTATGCAATGTTCATTTGGCACAAGGAAAAACCATTGGCTGTTTCTATATCGAAAGTCCCGCAATGCGTGGATTATTACGCCGTTTAAATTGTGATAATTATAGGATTCTTGTAGCGGCTTCTTCAATTATTCGCCCCGGCGTTGCACAATCCGGAATGATGAAAGAATATATTTTTCGTCATAATAATCCAGATCAGTTTCAATATTTTCATGAGGTTTTCAAAGAACATCTTGGCGAAACCTATGGTATTATGGTTTATCAGGAAGATGTGATCAAAATTGCCCAGCATTACGGAGGCGTTCCTGCAGCAGACGGTGATATTCTGCGTCGCGCCATGTCTGGAAAAGGGCGTTCTAAAGAAGCGCTTCAAAAAGTAAAAGATAATTTCTTTGCTTCGTGTGCCCAAAAAGGACATCCTGAAGCTCTTAGTCAGGAAATTTACCGCCAGATTGAATCGTTTGCAGGATTTTCATTTTGTAAAGCGCACTCTGCTTCTTATGCGGTAGAAAGTTACCAAAGTTTATATCTCAAGATCAATTATCCTGTAGAGTTTATGACAGCGGTTATTAATAATCAAGGCGGATTTTACAGAACAGAAGTTTATGTACACGAAGCACGTATGTCTGGCGCAGCGATCCTTAATCCGTGTGTGAATAAAAGTGAATATCAAACTACGGTTTATGGAAATGATATCTATCTAGGTTTTATGCACCTGCAGGGTTTAGAATCGAAAATAGCAAATTTGATCGAATCGGATCGGGAGAAAAATGGTGAATTTATTTCTTTGGAGGATTTTATCAACCGAATTCCAATTGGTATTGAAAGTATTAAAATTTTGATTTTTATAGATGCTTTTCGCTTTACAGGAAAAACCAAAAATCAGCTTCTCGTTATTGCCAGTTTACTTTTAAATAATTTTAAACCAGAAAACAGAAGTTTGATGCTTTTACAAGAACCCGTTAAAGAATATAAGCTTCCAACTTTAGATCGTTCTGTTTTTGAAGATGCTTTTGATGAAATCGAGCTTTTGAGTTTTCCTGTATCCTGTACCGTTTTTGATTTATTACAAACCAAATACCGCGGCGATGTTATGGCAAAAGATCTTGTCTCGCATCATAAAAAACAGGTTCGAATGCTGGCTTATTTAATTGCCCGAAAACAGGTTCCTACCAAAAAAGGAAATATGTATTTTGGAACTTGGATTGATCATGAAGGCTCTTATTTTGACACGGCGCATTTTCCTGATAGTCTGGCGCAGCATCCTTTTCAGGGCGGAGGCTGTTATTTGCTTTTAGGAAATGTAGAAGTCGATTATCACTTTCCAACCATAACGATCCTCAAAATGGCCAAGATGCCTTTTATCCCCGATCCTCGTTATATGGATGCAAAAGATCAGTTTAAAACACAGCGATTAATTAAGGAGGATGTTAGTCCTACGCATCGCGAACCTTATCCGCAGGGACATGAAATTAATCTGCCGAGACATCGAATGAAATTTTAGCATTAAAATAACAAATGAAGAAATAGATTTTACGTTATATAAAGATGAGAAATACGGAATATGCCATAGTCGATATTGAAACCACAGGCGGGAATGCCAGTGGCAGCCGCATTACAGAAATTGCCATTATTATTCATGATGGTAAAAATGTAATTGACCGTTATGAAACGCTTGTAAACCCCGAAAAAGAAATACCACTTTCTATTTTTGGTTTAACAGGGATTAATAACGAAATGGTGTCCAATGCACCTATTTTTGATGATATTTCGGAGAAAGTACTCGAAATGCTTACCGATCGTATTTTCGTCGCGCATAACGTCAACTTCGATTATTCATTTGTTCGTCATCAATTGGAACAAGCTGGTTTTAAATGGACTGCCAGAAAATTGTGTACCGTTCGCGCAGCACGAAAAATTAAACCAGGATTGGGATCGTATAGTTTAGGGAATCTGTGTAACTCCTTAAATATCTGTTTAGAAAACAGGCACCGCGCCGGCGGAGATGCAGATGCTACTGCTATATTGTTTTCTTTATTATTGGAATGGGATGATGCAGGCGAGATCAACAAAATGATCAAAAAAACATCTGAAGACCAGCGTTTGCCACCAAATTTACCTCCAGAAGATTTTAATAATTTACCCGAAAAACCAGGCGTTTATTATTTTTATAATCAGCAGAAAAAGGTGATTTATGTTGGAAAAGCGATTAACTTAAAAAAACGCGTTGCTTCTCATTTTAGCGGGCACAAAATTAATTCGCAAAGGCAGCATTTTCTGCGTGATATTCACGGAATTTCGTTTGAAGTCTGCGCAACCGAATTAATGGCTTTGTTATTAGAATGTACCGAAATCAAGAAACTCTGGCCAACTTACAATAGAGCATTAAAGCGCTTTGAGGCGAAATTTGGAATTTACCAGTATGAAGCAAGAAACGGATATAAATATTTAGCCGTTGGAAAACTAACCAAATTTCAGACTTGTATTCATGAATTTAATAGTTTGTATAACGCTATAAATTTACTGAGAGAGCTGTCTGAACAATTTGAAATTGATCAAAGATTCTGCAAATATTCCAGACCTGAAGATGGGGAGCTTTTTCAGAATAATGATATAAAAAGTCTGCCTGATGCCTTGCTTCATAATCAGCAAGTTGATAATGCAATTGATTTTCTGTTAAACAACCGTCCCACTTTTGCCATTATTGATAAAGGGAGAACCAAAGACGAACGAAGTTGTATTTGGATTGAAAACGGTCATTTTTATGGTATGGGACATATTCCGACAGATGTTTCGATTACAGATCCATCAGAAGTAAAAAACTATGTTACGCCCTATAAAAGCAATCAATACATTGTGCATTTGATTTTTGCTTACGCAGAAAAATATCCAGGTAAAGTATTCTTTAAGAAACAGTTCCTTAACCAAGAATAGAATTAAATACTTAATTATCAGTAAATTTAATATTACAACTAATTAAATGTACCATGAAAATAGCAACCTATAATGTAAACGGAGTTAACGGACGCTTAAATGTATTACTGCGCTGGCTTGAAGAAGCTGCTCCAGATATTGTCTGCCTTCAGGAATTAAAAGCACCACAGGATAAATTTCCGCTTAAAGCGATAAATGATGTGGGTTACAATGCTATTTGGCACGGACAAAAACAATGGAACGGCGTGGCAATTCTTGCCCGTAACATGGAAATTGAAGAAATAACCCGTATTCTTCCAGGTGATGAAGAAGATATCCAAAGTCGTTATGTCGAAGCTTTAATTAACGGAATTGTAATTGCCTGTCTTTATCTCCCAAACGGAAACCCTGCGCCGGGACCAAAACTTGAATATAAACTGAAATGGTTTGATCGTTTGGCCGAGCGTGCAGAAACCCTATTGAAGTTAAAAATTCCCGTAATACTTGTTGGCGACTATAATGTTATGCCAACAGAATTGGATGTTTATAAACCTGAAAAATGGGTAAAAGATGCGCTTTTCCTGCCTGAAGTCAGAAAAGCTTTTGCAACTATTGTTTCGCAGGGATGGACAGATGCTATTCGGAAATTATATCCTGATGAGAAGATTTATACTTTTTGGGATTATTTTAGAAATGCTTATGAACGTGATGCAGGATTGAGAATTGATCATTTTTTATTGAGTCCTCAAATTGCAAAAGAATTGCGCTCTGGAGGTGTTGACCGTCATGTGCGAGGCTGGGAAAAAACAAGCGATCATGCTCCTGTATGGATTGAAATTGATAAAAAATGAATGCAACAATGACATTATTTAACGACACCGAATTATTTACCCCAGGTTTGGCAGGAAAAAAAGTATTTGACATTCCTGATTCTGAATTGATTTTGATCGATAATTTTTTCACCAAAGAAGAATCTGATCGCTTTTATGAAAGACTGCTCCGTAAAACCAAATGGAGAGAATACGAAATGGAAATTTACGATAAAATCTACACCGTTCCCAGAATGATTGCCTGGTATGAAGACAAGGATAATCCAGGAGCAGATCCAAAAGGTCCGGACTGGAATTACGAATTATTGACTATTAGAGGCCGCGTAGAGAAAGAAACACAGCTTGATTTTAATACCGTTCTGCTTAATTTATACCGAGATGGAAATGACGGTGTGGGCTGGCATAGCGACAAAGAACACAATACTGGACCAAACCCGATTATTGCATCGGTTACTTTTGGTGAAACTAGAATGTTCAGGCTTCGTCATAAATTCAACAAAGACATTCCGCAGGTTGAAATCCCGCTGCATCATGGCTCTTTTTTATTGATGTCCGGAACAACAAATAGCTTTTGGCAGCACCAAGTTCCGAAAACCGCGCGAGATGTTTTACCAAGAATCAATTTAACATTTAGGCAAACCCGCCGAAATGTGTAAGTTATTAGTAACTAAAAATGAGCCAGTTTTTTGGCTCAATAACGAAGAGGAAAATTCTGTCGAAAAAAGTTAAATTACTGATTGTATGAACGTTTTATTAGGCAGACCCTATCTTTTTTAGTATTTTTGCAACCTTTTTTTAAATACAATACCGTAATGGCATATTCAAACAATGATTTAGCGCGCTTCTTAGATGCGCAAAACAAACTTTATCTTACCGCTCTTTCTGAAATCAGTAAAGGGAAAAAGGAAACACACTGGATGTGGTTTATTTTTCCCCAAATTAAAGGTTTAGGAAAAAGCGATACTGCAATTCTTTACGCCATTAATGATTTAAAAGAAGCATCTGATTATTTAGAACATCCAATTCTAGGAAAACATTTAATCGAGATTTCAGAGCTTTTATTAACCTTCAAAAGAAAATCTGCAGACGGAATTTTTGGCGATTTAGACGCTCGAAAATTACGTTCTTGCATGACTTTGTTTTCTTTAGTAGAAAATACAAATCCGATATTTAACGAAATTCTGGATGCTTTTTTCTCTGGAGAATGCGACCCACTGACTTTGTCTATTATTAATTCAACTATAAAATCATCTACTGAGCCTTCTATTGTATAATTTACAATACTCATAGATTTTTTACATTTTAAAGACACTACAATTGCGTAGTGTCTTTTTTATTTTAAAGCCAAAAAATATCAAGAAGTAAAGTTTTATATTTGATAGCCTTTTAAGTTTTATCTTGCATTATCCTAAAATTCAATATCATGAACGAGAAAATTAAAACTTTACAAGTTATTCATCTTGCTATTTGTGCCGGAACAGTTCTTGCTTATTACTTTTTAGGAGAGCTTTCAATTGAAAAATTAGACATTCCAACAATAGATTCAACATCTCTAGTTTATGTATCTATACCTGTCCTCGCTTTCGTTTTTAGCAGTTTTTTATTCAAATCACAATTAAAACAAATCGATCCAAAATTCAAAGCGGAAGAAAAAATGCGAATTTATCAAGCAGCATCTATTATGCGATGGGCAGTTTTAGAAGGCGCAGCTTTTTTAATATTACTTTTAAAACCAGATTTTGTATTATTCGGAATACTTATTATTATATATCTAATTTTCCTGAGACCAACAGAAGAAAGAATTAACAACGATCTATCAGATTCTTAAATAGAATTTACTCAAAAAAGAACGCCTTGTGTACTTAACAAGGCGTTCTTTTTTATATTGGATTTTATAACTTGAACTAACTATTCTTTCGGCTTTGTTAAATAATAAACTGGAATACCCGTCAGCATAATTAAAACTCCCCAGCCGCAGGTAGAGAATTTTGTGATTAGCAAAGAGATACAAATTGCTGTTGCTGTAATAATATACAACATTGGCAAAAACGGATATCCAAAAGCTTTGTAAGGTCTTTCGACATCTGGCATTTTTTTGCGTAAAATGAAGATTCCATAGATTGTTAAAATGTAAAAAATCAAAACAATGATGATTACAAAATCTAGTAAATCACCATATTTACCTGTCAAACATAAAGCCGAAGCCCAAACACACTGCGCCCAAAGTGCCCAAGCTGGAACACTAGAACTATTTAAAATAGCCGCTTTTTTAAAGAACAATCCATCGTTTGCCATTGTGTAATAAACCCTTGCTCCTGCCATAATTAATCCGTTGTTACAGGCAAAAGTCGAAATCATAATCATGATTGCAATAATCAGTGTTCCAATGTTCCCGAAAATATATTGTGATGCTACAACCGCTACACGATCAGATTTTGCTGTTGCAATTTCGTCTAACGGAATCACTGCCAAATACATAATATTTGTTAAAACATAAATAATCGTTACAATAAAAGTTCCTAAAAACAAACTGAAACCCACATTACGTTTAGGATTTTTAATTTCACCAGCAATAAAAGTTACACCGTTCCAGGCATCGCTGGAAAATAAAGATCCAACCATTGCTGCAGAAATTCCAGTTATTAAAGCTGATCCTCCAATTGGAAGCCATGATCCAGTTTCTTTGTCAAATGCACGAGTATTCCATCCATCTGCCCAGTTTGCATCCCAAACAGAAGCTTTTGCTGCAAGCGTTAATCCAAAAACTATTAATCCGAGCAATGATAAAATCTTAATAATCGTTAAAACCGTTTGCAGAATTTTTCCGTTTTTGACGCCTCGGCTATTGATGTAAGTCAATAAAACAATTGTAAAAATAGAAACTAACTGCGCCGCATTAAGTTTAAAAGAACCTAACTCATAAAGAATATTTTCATCACTAAAGGGCTCATACAAATAAGCAGCAAATTTCGAAAAAGCTACTCCCACCGCTGCAATTGTTCCAGTTTGAATCACAGCAAAAAAACTCCAGCCGTACAAAAAGGCAATTAATTTATTATAAGCTTCTTTTAAGTATACATATTGTCCTCCCGCTTTTGGGAACATTGCACTTAATTCGCCATAACTTACGGCAGCAATAATCGTAATCAATCCAGAGATCAGCCAAATTAAAGTCAGCCATCCAGCAGATCCTACTTGTCTGGCGATATCGGCGCTAACAATAAATATCCCAGATCCGATCATAGAACCCACAACAAGCATGGTTCCGTCTAATAATCCGAGTTCTCTTTTAAAATGTTCTTGGTCGTTTTCTTGCATTTTTATTGGTTTAGGGTTGGTTAAAGATATACTTTTTTTAGAAATTTTAGATTTTAGAAAATAAATCGCAAATACGTTTTGCATTCTAAAAGAAAAATAAAATTACAACAAAATATTTTTTGTAGTATTTTTACGCATTATTTATAAAAATTTAAAGTATGAATTTATTTAGTAATTCTGTTGTACTCTTAACAGGAGCTGACGGTGACATAGGAAAAGCTTTCATAGAAGAGTTATTAAATCAAAATGTAAGGAAAATATATATTACAGGAATAAATATAGAAAAACTATCTGCTCTTGCATCTCTACATCCTAACAATTTATTTCCATTTCTTTTAGATGTAACAGATAGTAATCAAATCAAAGATTTTTGCTCTAACCACACAGATATTAACATATTAATTAATAATGCTGGAATAGAGTTGAAATCTAATTTTTTGAATTTAAAAGCTCATGAATATGCTAAACTAGAAATGAATATAAATTATATTGGAGTTGTAAATCTCACCAACGAATTAATCCCTACTCTAAAATCAAATTCAAATGCAACTATAATTAATATTTTATCAATTGCAAGTCTTTATGTTATTAAAAGATTATCAACGTATTGTGCATCAAAAACGGCAGCACATATTTTTACGCAATTAATCAGAGAAGATTTAGCAGAAGATAATATTAAAGTATTTGGAATATATCCTGGTTATGTCGATTCAAAAATGTCTTCAGACGTAGAATATAATAAAATTTCACCTCAAGCATTAGTCAAAAATATCTGCAATGATATAAATTTAGATTTCTATGATGTATTTCCAGACCCAATGTCTATTGCATTTAAAAATAGTAATAAATTAACTATAGATTATATATAAGTATTTTGTAAATGGTTGTAGTCATTTTTGGCATGACCTTAAAGCTATTTCAAATTTATAAATTAAGACAAAAAATAACTTTTCCAATATTTTCTCTAAACTGCAAGCTTCACAACTTGCAGTTTTTTTTATAAATAAATTTCATCCTTACGCTTTCCCGTAAACATTTACGATTTCAAGTATTTATATTTGATCGACTAATCAAAATAAACCAAAATCTAAAAAATCAATTTATGGAAACCAGTGCAACAAGTTCATTAGAAATTTCAAGTCAGTTTTACAATTATGCTGCTGACTTGATGGTAAATCAAGAGAAATCTGCTTCTGAAACCAAAAATGCTTTGATCTCACAAGGCCTTACTCCAGAAAATGCAGCATTTGTTGTTGAGAATATCGAAGGTCAAATAGAAGAAGCAAAAAATGATAAAGCTAGAAAAGACATGATTTATGGAGCTTTATGGTTTGCCGGCGGTACTATTTTGACTCTTTCAAATATTGGCTTTATTTTTTGGGGAGCTATTTTATTTGGCGGTATTCAATTTTTTAGAGGATTGATAAATTTAAATTCTTAACTTTAATTCAGCATTTCAAAATTACTCTTTCATTTTAAAATTTAAAAACATGAAAAAAATTACTTTTTTGCTTTTATTCTTTTTTACTTCATTAAGCACATTTGCCCAAGATATTACAGGTGATTGGAAGGGAGTTTTGAAAGTGCCCGGCGCAGAACTTAATCTTGTTTTGCATGTTACAAAAACTGAAAATGGTTTTAGCGCCACTTTAGACAGTCCAGATCAAAAAGCATTTGGACT
Organism: Flavobacterium sp. GSB-24; assembly: GCF_027924665.1. Classification (NCBI taxonomy): domain Bacteria; kingdom Pseudomonadati; phylum Bacteroidota; class Flavobacteriia; order Flavobacteriales; family Flavobacteriaceae; genus Flavobacterium; species Flavobacterium sp. GSB-24. The sequence continues at coordinate 2,047,554 of NZ_AP027043.1, read as the reverse complement.
TCCAGTGACAACAACAACATTCGCAAATTCAACCCTCAAATTTACTGTAGAAAATTTAGCGGTAGAATATGAAGGCGTTCTCGATAAAGATCAGGTTATAACTGGAACTTTCAAACAAATGGGACAAGCGATCCCATTAATTTTAAAACGTTAGCAATACTATATTTTAAATAAACCGATTATGACTTGGGATCCAAAAAAATACAACGAGTTCAAAGAAGAACGTTCGAAACCTTTTTTGGATCTTACAAGTCATATTGTTGATAAACCAAACCTAAAAGTTATCGATTTAGGATGCGGCACAGGCGAACTCACAAAAAAATTGTCCGAAAAACTTACTAATCCAATTGTATTAGGTATCGATAATTCTGCTGAAATGTTGGCAAAAGCTCCCTTAGGATCGCATATTAAATTTGAAAAAAGAACAATTTTAGAACAGCTCGAAAATGAAACCAAATGGGATTTAATTTTTTCTAATGCGGCATTGCAGTGGATTGATAATCACAATGAACTTTTTAAAAAAATTATTTCTCGTATAAATCCAGGTGGACAATTGGCCGTTCAGATGCCACAGCAAAACGAAAATATTCTTAACAAAATACTTTTAAACCTAGTTCAAGAAGAACCATTTTCATCTTACTTGAATAATTGGACACGTCCTTCTCCTGTATTAACTCTAGATGAATATGCTAAAATTCTTTTTCAAAATGGCGGCAAAGATTTGGTCCTTTACGAAAAAGTATATCCCTTAATTTCTGCTAATAAAAACGATTTTTTCGATTTTATTTCTGGCTCTGCATTAAAAGTTTATCAGGAACGTTTAAAGCCAAATGAATTTGAAGAATTGTCAAATGAATTTAAAAAAAGAATCGATACCTATTTTCCAGTTGTCCCTTCTATTTATGCTTTTAGACGATTGATTATATATGGTAAGTTTTAATTAAATTCTTGGATTCAAAAAGCATAATTTTTTCTCTACTTTTAATTTAACTATTATTCAAAAATAATTAAACAAAAAATCATTTACAATTGATTGCTCAAGGGTTTTAATATTCCCTTTGTAAACTCATTTTATCTTCTCAGAAAAACAATCCATTTTTATGTAAAAATTAAAGACAAAAACACAAAAACCTATAAAACAAATAATTAAGTAAAACAAACCTTGATTTTATATTCTTTTGGACAGTTATTTTTTTTGTAAAAATAATAAGATAAATTTTATTATATTTGAGAAAACCATTCCAGATATTTTTTTCAATGACAAATAATTTTAACAAGTGTTTAATTTATATTAACTGATAAGCTTTCCCCATAAGTTTATTTCTAAGTCTACATAAGCACACAAAAGGCACTTTATATTAACCTATTAATTATAAGATTATGTCTAAGTTACAAGCATTAAAAAACTTTCGTTTTCCAAAAGTTTTCATTCTTATTTTAATAGTTTTTATCTCGTGTGCACTGCTAATCTGCATTAACTTTTTTACTATCAAAATTTTATCCGCTAATAGAGCTTATGTTAATGGTGAATCTCATTATTCGAAGGGACAAAAAGACGCATCAAGACATCTTATAACTTATCTATATACTAAAAATCCAAATCAGTGGAAATTGTATTTAGAAGAACTAAAAGTTCCTCAGGGCGATGGTATTGCTCGAATTACACTTTTAAAAGCCGGCGACAATAAAATTGCTCGTAACGGATTTTTAATTGGCCGAAATCATGAAGAAGATTTAGATGATATTATTTGGCTTTTTGACAATTTTAAACAGATTTCTTATCTATCAAAAGCGATAGATGAATGGGGAAAAGGTGACAAATTGATTTTCAAATTATTTGTTATCGGCCAGCAGATTAATGCTAAAATTGAACGGAATCTTTTGACGATTGAAGATCAGCAGCAATACTTAAAACAAATCAGCGCTATAAGTGATCAATTAACTATTAACGAACGGAATTTTTCTAATGTTTTAGGTGAAGGAACCCGAAAAATAAAGGATTTATTGATTATTTCGAATGTCTTTTTTATTCTAATAATAATCTGCAGTGTTTGTCTTTATTATTCTATTATGGTCAAAAGACTACTTGTTTCCAAAAAAGAGACTGAGATAAAAAATGAAAATCTTATTATCGTAAATCGCGAATTAGACCGATTTGTATATAGTGCATCTCATGATTTAAGATCTCCTATAACTTCATTAAAAGGTCTTATAGAAATTACGGCATTAGAAGATGATGTAAATCAAGTTCGAAATTATCTTGAAATGATGCATCAGAGTCTCGCTCGACAAGATCAATTTATTAGCGATATCATTGATTATTCTAAAAACAAAAGAAAAGAAGTAATCATGGAGCCAGTAAGCTTGAAAGAATTGTTTAATGAAGCTATTTTACAATTAATGCATATTGAAAATGCAAGTAAAATCAAATTTACGCAGGAACTCGAAGTAGATCAGATTGAAAGTGATGGTCTTCGTTTAAAAATCATTATTAATAATCTGCTTTCAAATGCCATAAAATATGCTGACTGCAGCAAACAAGAAATGTTTATTACTATTAAAACATATTTTAGTGAAGGCTTAAATAAAATTGAAGTAGCAGATAATGGTATTGGAATTCACGATGATCATAAGGACAATATTTTTGATATGTATTTTGGAACAAACAAAAATAAAGGTTCTGGACTAGGTCTTTATATTGTCAAAGAAGCTGTAGAAAATATTAAAGGCGATATTTCTGTTTTTTCAGAAAGTACTGTTGGAAGTAAATTTATTGTAACGATACCTAATTCAAATGCAATTTAAACCGCAATTTCTAATTATAGAAGACAATTTAATTGACCAATTTATCATTAAAAAACTGCTAAAAAAAGGATTAGATATCAATCCTTTATTTATAGCTAATAATGGAAAAGAAGGAATAGATTGGCTTGTTCAAAATCCAGATCATAAATCGCTGATTATTCTTTTAGATATTCAGATGCCTATAATGAATGGATTTGAGTTCTTAGCAGAATTTGCCACTCTAGAAGAAAACTTAAAAGCTAAAATTGAGATTTTTGTTCTTTCATCAACTTTGGATATTGACGAAATTAAAAAGGTAAAAAACAATAAATATGTTTCAGATTTTTGGAACAAGCCTTTACGACTGGATTTACTAGAAAGTATTTCTCTCTAATATTATTCTAAAACGCGATTTACTTGAGAAAATGCTCTAGTGTAGTACGGTTCTTTTGTAGAAGAAATCATAACACCTCCGTGAGTTGATGAATGAACAAATTTTATTTCACCATCGGCAACTTCAACGATCATTCCAACGTGATTAATGTGACGTCTCCCATTGGTTCTAAAGAAAATTAAATCTCCTTTTTGAGCTTCTTCTGTGTTCACTTTTGTACCAATACGAGATTGTTCTATTGAACTTCTTGGCAATTTAATATCAAAATTATTAAAAGTACAAATCATTAAACCAGAACAATCAAACCCTGCTTTTGTGGTCCCGCCCGATCTATAACGCACTCCAATGTTTTCTGTAGCATTTGCAATAAGCTGATCTATTAATTCTGAATGACTGCCAGTTGATAATCTAACAAATGTAGAATCTTTTTTAATTTCAGCAGTTTGTGCTATTTGCACTGGTGAAGATACTGCAGCATTTTGTGATTCTTTAATTGCAATAGCCGATTGAATCGCGTCTGCTTTTTCTTTTGGAACTCGAATTTTTAAAAGATATCCAACAGGTACTTTCCCTTTTATAGACGGATTCTGGCGCTCTAATTCTGCAACAGTAATTCCATATTCTTTAGAAATACCGTATTTCGTCTCTTTCGGTTTCACTTCTCTATAAAGCTCAACTTCTGTAGAGATAACTTCTGGTGCATTCTCACGTGGCTTTTCATTTGTGGATGCAACATCAGAAGAATTAGAAGGAATTGTTATCTGTTGTCCAATTTTCAATCCTTCCGTTTCCAAAAGCGGATTAGCTTTCTTTAAATCATCAACAGAGACGTTGTATTTTTTTGAAATTCCCCACAGCGTTTCTTTGGCTGCTACTTCGTGTGAATTTGGGTTGGTACTTATAACTACTTCAGATTTAGGCTCAGACTTAGTTTTAACGTTAGCATTATTTTTATTTGGAATTAAAAGGATCGAATTTAGTTTTAAGATTTTAGAAGAGTTTGGATTTGCATCGGAAATCTCTTTAACTTTTACTCCATATTTTTTAGCAATAACAGAAAGATTTTCCCCTTTTGAAATTTTGTGCTTAACAAAATTGTCTTGTGCAAATACTCCAACACTGAAAAAAAACATTCCTATTATTAATCTAAAAATCATAAATTACTATTTAAGTTAGTACTTCTTTTTTTTAAGTTTAGTTACATAATTAAACTTAAAAATTATAAATATATTACCTCAAAGGCGAATTTAACTCTTAAAACCATAAAAACCATAATTTTTAACAATTAATTTATTCCAAAATGTCAAATTTAAACTTGACTTAATATCAAAAAAAGCTTCATTATTGATTTTCAGATAATTAAAATTTAAGCTTATTTTTCTTATAAAATGATGTTCACAAAACAGTAATTAAAAAAATAAGTTTTTCCATTTAGCGATCTTAAATAAAAAACGCCCCGTTTTCACAGAGCGTTTTTTTTAATATATAAAGGTAAATCTTAAAGATTAAGCTTTTCCAGCAGCAATTAAGTTTAAAGCAGAGCCTGCAACAAACCAGCCAATTTGACCTGCGTTGTAAGTATGGTTCGCCAAGATTATATCTTTTGTACCATCTGCATGAACAAACTCTAATGTTAATGGTTTTCCTGGAGCAAATTCAGTTAAATCTAAGAAGTTGATTGTATCATCTTCCTGAATTTTATCGTAATCTGCTTCGTTAGCAAATGTCAATCCTAAAAGACCTTGTTTTTTAAGGTTTGTTTCATGGATACGAGCAAATGATTTTACTAATACTGCTTTAACTCCTAAGAAACGAGGCTCCATTGCAGCGTGCTCACGAGAAGAACCTTCGCCATAATTATGATCTCCAATTACTATAGACGGAACCCCAGCTGCTTTGTATGCACGTGCTACGGCAGGAACGGCATCGTATGTACCTGTTAATTGATTTTTAACCGAATTTGTTTTTTGGTTGAATGCATTTACAGCACCAATCAACATATTATTAGAAATATTATCTAAATGTCCACGGAAACGAAGCCATGGCCCAGCCATAGAAATGTGGTCAGTTGTACATTTTCCAAATGCTTTAATCAGCAGTTTAGCTCCTGTAATGTTTTTACCATCCCAAGCATCAAAAGGAGCTAATAATTGTAAACGCTCAGATGTCGGACTGACTACTACCTGAACTCCCGAACCGTCCTCAGCCGGAGCTTGAAATCCCGGATCTTCAGCATAGAAACCTTTAAGAGGAAGTTCGTCTCCAGTTGGAGCATCAAGCATTACTTCTTCTCCGTCTTCGTTTATTAATTTATCTGTTAATGGGTTAAATCCTAAATCTCCAGCAATGGCTAACGCAGTTACCAATTCTGGAGAACCTACAAATGCCAAAGTGTTTGGATTACCATCTGCACGTTTTGAGAAATTACGGTTGAAAGAGTGAACGATTGTGTTTCTTTCTTCTTTTTCTGCTCCTTCTCTATCCCACATACCAATACATGGTCCGCAGGCATTAGCAAATACAGTAGCGTTGATTTTATTAAAAGTTTCTATAAAACCATCTCTCTCTATTGTAGAACGCACCACTTCAGAACCTGGAGTAATAGTAAACTGAGCTTTAGTTTTTAAATTCTTAGCCGCAACTTGTTTTGCCAGTGATGCTGCACGAGAGATATCTTCGTAAGATGAATTTGTACAAGAACCAATTAAACCAACTTGAATTTGTAAAGGCCAGTTATTTTTGATTGCTTCCTCTTTCATTTTAGAAATTGGGGTAGCCAAATCTGGAGTAAAAGGACCATTTAAATGCGGTTCTAATTGCGATAGGTTAATTTCGATAACCTGATCAAAATATTTTTCTGGCTCTGCATAAACTTCTGGATCTCCAGTTAAGTAAGAAGCTACTTTATCTGCAGCATCGGCAACATCGGCTCTGTTTGTAGAGCGTAGGTAACGACTCATAGAATCATCATAACCAAAAGTTGAAGTTGTAGCTCCAATTTCAGCACCCATATTACAAATAGTTCCTTTACCCGTACAAGACATTGCAGTTGCGCCTTCTCCAAAATATTCAACGATAGCACCAGTACCACCTTTTACCGTAAGAATACCAGCCACTTTAAGAATAACATCTTTAGGAGCAGTCCAACCTGATAATTTACCAGTTAATTTAACTCCAATTAATTTAGGAAATTTAAGCTCCCAAGCCATACCAGACATAACGTCTACAGCATCGGCTCCACCAACTCCAATTGCCACCATTCCTAAACCACCTGCATTTACAGTGTGAGAATCGGTACCAATCATCATTCCACCAGGGAAAGCATAATTTTCAAGTACTACTTGGTGAATAATTCCAGCTCCTGGTTTCCAGAAACCAATTCCGTATTTATTTGAAACTGACGACAAGAAATCGAAAACTTCATTACTTTGTGTTTTTGCTCTGGCCAAATCTGTTTTAGCATCTACTTTTGCCTGAATCAAGTGATCACAATGCACTGTTGTAGGAACTGCTACTTTAGATTTACCAGCATGCATAAATTGTAATAAAGCCATTTGAGCAGTTGCATCTTGACAAGCTACACGATCTGGTGCAAAATCAACATAATCAACTCCTCTTCCAAACGCCTTTGTTGGATTTCCATCCCAAAGGTGATTGTATAAAATTTTCTCTGTTAAGGTAAGTGGACGACCAACAATCTCGCGTGCCTTGTCAACACGACTTGGCATGTTTTCGTACACTTTTTTAATCATTTCGATATCAAAAGCCATAAGTTTTATAATTATTTTTTGTTTTTTTATTTTATTTTGAACATCACAAGTTACAAAAAATAGAGGAGCTATAAAAGAAAAAGCCCGAGTTTATCGCTCGGGCTTTAATATATTAATAATCGAAGGATTACATTACTAATTGCTTGTTAGAAGGCGCAAATTTAGTTAAGTTGATGCCTTCAACTGCAGTTGTATATTCATCTAATGTTGGAGTTCTACCTAAAATTGTAGATAAAACTACAACTGGTGTAGAAGAAAGTAACGACTCTCCTTTTTTACCTTCAGAATCTTCTACGACTCTTCCTTGGAAAAGACGAGTAGAAGTTGCCATTACAGTATCTCCTTTTGCCGCTTTTTCTTGATTACCCATACAAAGGTTACATCCTGGACGCTCTAAATACAACATGTTTTCATATTCTGTACGCGCTGCACCTTTTGGAGCATTATCGTCAAATTCGAAACCTGAATATTTTTGTAAAACTTCCCAGTCACCTTCAGCTTTAAGCTCGTCTACAATGTTATATGTAGGAGGCGCTACAACAAGCGGTGCCAAAAATTCTACTTTACCTTTTTGATCTTCAATATTCTTAAGCATTTGAGCAAGAATCTTCATATCTCCTTTGTGAACCATACATGAACCAATAAATCCAAGATCTACTTTTTTCACTCCTCCATAAAAAGAAAGAGGTCTAATTGTATCGTGAGTATATCTTTTAGAAACATCAACATTATTTACGTCTGGATCTGCAATCATTGGCTCAGCAATCTGATCCAAATCAACTACAACTTCAGCGTAATATTTAGCGTTTGCATCTGGAGTTAAAGCTGGTTTCTCAGCAGATTTAATTTCAGCGATTCTCTTATCAGCTTTATTAATTAACCCTTGAAGAACGTGTTTATCGTTATCCATACCTTTATCGATCATGATCTGGATTCTGCCTTTTGCAATTTCCAATGATTCGATTAAAGTATCATCTTCAGAAATACAGATAGAAGCTTTTGCTTTCATCTCTGCAGTCCAGTCAGTAAACGTAAATGCCTGGTCAGCAGTAAGAGTTCCAATGTGAACCTCAATAATTCTACCTTGGAATACGTTTTCTCCTCCAAACTGATGAAGCATTTGTGCTTGAGTAGCATGAACTACATCACGGAAGTCCATGTATCCTTTCATATCTCCTTTGAAAGTAACTTTTACAGATTCTGGAATTGGCATAGAAGCCTCACCTGTAGCTAATGCAAGAGCAACTGTTCCTGAGTCAGCTCCAAAAGCAACACCTTTTGACATTCTGGTGTGAGAGTCACCACCAATTATGATAGCCCACTCATCTATAGTGATATCGTTAAGTACTTTGTGAATTACGTCTGTCATCGAGTGATAAACACCTTTTGGATCACGAGCTGTAATTAAACCAAAATCGTTCATGAATTTCATCAACTTTGGAATATTCGCCTGAGCTTTTTTATCCCAAACAGAAGCAGTGTGACAACCTGATTGGTACGCACCGTCTACGATTGGAGAAATTACTGTAGCAGCCATAGATTCTAACTCCTGAGCAGTCATAAGTCCAGTTGTATCTTGAGAACCTACAATATTAACTTCTACACGAACATCAGAACCAGCGTGTAATACTTTACCAGCAGGTACACCAACAGTGTTTCTGTTAAAGATTTTTTCTACTGCTGTAAGACCTTGTCCTTCAATAGAAATTTCTTTTGATGGAGCAAATACAAGAGGAGCTTCAATACCTAAAACTTTCGCAGCTAATGTTTGAAGTTTTTTACCAAATACAATCGCGTATGAACCTCCAGCTTTAATAAATTCCATTTTCTGAGGTGTAAATGCCTTAGAAATGTCAATTAATTCCTGATCGCCGTTGTATAATTTTTTCTCTTTAATATTAATTGTAAGAACTGTTCCTGTTGCTACAGAATATGCCTGCTCTAGAATTGGTTCGTCATTTTCATTACGAACAACATTACCATTCTCATCAAGTTTTTTAACCCAGTTTTTTAGATCTAAACCAATACCACCAGTAACATCAACAGTGGTTAGGAAAATTGGAGAAATTCCGTTTGTTCCACCAACAATTGGAGCGATATTTACGAATGGAATATATGGACTTGCTTGTTTTCCTGTCCAAAGTGCCACGTTATTTACACCTGACATTCTTGAAGAACCTACACCCATTGTTCCTTTTTCTGCAATAAGCATAACGCTTTTATCAGGATGCTGTGCTTGCAGCATTTTGATTTCGTCTTGTGCTTGAGGAGTAATCATACATTTACCGTGAAGTTCACGATCTGAACGGGAGTGAGCTTGGTTACCTGGAGAAAGCAAGTCTGTAGAAATATCTCCTTCACCAGCAATATAAGTAACGACTTTAATTTCGTCAGCTACTTCTGGAAGTTTTGTAAAGAACTCAGCTTGAGCATAACTTTCAAGGATTTCTTTTGCAACTACATTGTCATTTTTATATGCCTCTATTAAACGATCTGTATCCGCTTCATAAAGGAAAACTTGTGTTTTAAGAACTTTTGCCGCTTCTGCTGCGATAGCAGTATCATTTCCTAGAGCTAAATCTAGCAATACTCCAATTGAAGGACCACCCTTCATGTGAGATAATAATTCAAAAGCAAAAGTTGGAGTTATTTCTTTTACAACAGATTGACCAAGAATAATTTCTTTTAAAAACTTAGCTTTTTCACCAGCTGCACTAGTTGTCCCCGGCAATGTGTTGTAAATAAAAAACTTAAGAGAATCTTCTCTATATTCGTTATCTACATCTTTAATTTGCGAAATGATTTCGCTTAATAATTCTGCACCATCAATCGGCTTTGGATGAAGTCCTTGGCCTTTTCTTTCTTCAATTTCTTTAATGTAATCTTTGTAAGTATTCATAATATAGTAGAAGTATTTTTTTTTGTATGCAAATTTAAAAATTAAAGCCGAGAATTAAAAAGAATATAATAGATCTCGCCTTTTCAAAAATTATTATTGCTAAAAAACGATTTTCAATGTCAGTTTTTGCTAAAACAGCAATTTTGAATCAAAAAAATGAATTATTGATATTTTAAAATCTTTTCATTAACAAAGTCGAAATTTAATGTTACGAAGTAAGTGAGATTTTACCTCTATTTTCGCAAAGAACTGTTCTAAATAAGCAATTATAACGTTATAGTTGTCTTGAACGGATCAATTTATTATTTTTTAAAGACATCGAAATTCAATATTTTTTCTATTTTATTAACCACGTAAAATAAAAAAAGCCTGATAAAATTATCAGGCTTTTTTTTCAATTTCAATTGATATTTTACATCAGCTTTTTAATAATAACTTCTTCTGTTATTCCTTCGGCATCTGCTTTATAATTTTTAATAATTCTATGACGTAAAATTCCAGTTGCAACAGCTTGGACATCTTCAATATCTGGTGAAAACTTTCCATTGAATGCTGCATGAGCTTTTGCTGCCAAAATTAAGTTTTGTGAAGCTCTCGGTCCTGCTCCCCAATCGAGATAATTTTTCACAAAATCATTTGTCAAAGCATTATCAGGACGAGTTTTGCTTACTAAAGTAACTGCATATTCTATAACATTATCAGCAACAGGAATTCTACGAATTAAATGCTGAAAATCTATAATTTCCTGAGCTGTGAATAGTGGATTTATTTCTGTCTTTACATCAGAAGTTGTACGTTTTACAACTTGAACTTCTTCTTCAAAACTTGGATATTCTAATTTTATTGCAAACATAAAACGGTCTAACTGCGCTTCTGGCAGCGGATATGTTCCCTCCTGTTCAATTGGGTTTTGAGTAGCTAAAACAAAATAGGGTAAATCTAATTTATGATGCTGTCCTGCAATAGTTACCGATCTTTCCTGCATAGCCTCAAGGAGAGCTGCCTGAGTTTTAGGCGGTGTTCTGTTAATCTCATCTGCCAAAATAATGTTAGAAAAAATTGGCCCTTTTATAAATTTGAAATTTCTATTTTCGTCTAGAATTTCACTTCCTAAAATATCAGAAGGCATTAAATCCGGCGTAAACTGAATTCTTTTAAAATCTAAACCTAAAGCTTGAGACAAAGTATTAATCATTAAGGTTTTTGCCAAACCCGGAACACCTATTAAAAGTGCGTGTCCTCCAGAAAATATACAAAGTAAAATTTGATCTACAACGGCGTCCTGCCCTACAATGATTTTCGCTATTTCTTTTTTTAATTCGTTTCTTTTTTGAACTAAATTGTGAATTGCTGTTACGTCAGACATTTATGAATATATTTTAAATTAAAAAGAGTTAGTTCTATGAATTCATAAAACTAACTCTTTTTATTTATTTAATAAAAATTATTTTTTCAACCAGTTGTTTGCGAAAGCACATTCTTTGTATTCACCAATAATTTTAATATAAGTATCTTTAATCTTAGTATCAAACCATTTTGCGATTGCATTGATTTGTTTTTCTTTCAATGCTAATTCTTTGATTTTTGTATAATCCTTAGCATAATCTGCTGTATGCTCGTCAATTCTGTTTGTTACAGTAATCAATTTATACGTTTTTTTACCTTTATCATCTGTATTTAAAAGTGGCTGAGAAACTTCATCTCCTTTTAAATTAGAAACTTGACTGTATAATACTGGATCCATTTTCGTCAATTCGAAACGAGTATCTTGAGTGGTAGGATTTACTAAAGTCCCTCCATTTGCTCTTGTTTCTTTTTCATCAGATTCAGTTCTTGCAGCATCAGCAAAAGTGATTTCTTTATTGATTATCTTATTTCTGATGTTTGTAATTCTTTCTTTTGCTTCTTTTAAAGCAGCTTCTGAAACAGTTGGAGCAATCAAAATATGACGAAGTTCTACTTCTTGTCCTTTTATTTTCTCAACCATAATAATATGGAAACCAAAAGTTGTTTCAAATGGCTGTGAAATCTCACCTGCCTGTAAACTAAAAGCAACATCTTTAAATTCTTTTACAAAAGGAGTTTTTCTAGTCATTTTATAATAACCTCCATTTGGAGAAGATCCTGGATCTTGAGAATATAAAACGGCTTTTGTAGCAAAACTAGAACCATCTAAAACGTCCTGTCTTATCGAATTTAATCTGTCAATTACTTTTTGCTTATCTTCTTTAGAAACTTTTGGTTCTACAACAATTTGAGCTACTTCCATCTCAGCACCAAAGGTTGGCAATTCATCTTTTGGTATTTTCTTAAAGAAATTACGAACTTCTTCTGGAGTAATTTCAACATCTTTAATAATCTTGTCTCTCATTTCTGAAGCAAGTTTCTGCTCTTTTAAGATGTCCGCAAAATATGTTTTAAATTCTTCTACAGAACTCTTTTTGTAATATTCAACAACTTTGCTGATATCTCCACCAACTTGCTGCGTCATATAGTTCAGACGCTCTTCCATCATACTTCTAACTTCGGCATCACTAACAATGATACTATCCTGAATAGCTTGATGTGCATATAATTTATCTTCTAAAAGCTTACCAAGCATTTGGCATCTTGTAATATCTTTAGTAGAACCACCTTGCGCAGTAATTTCTAAAAATCCTTTATCAATGTCAGAATCCAAAACAATATAATCTCCTACTGTTGCAATAATTCCGTCGATTTTTAATTTTCCTCCTGAGTGAGTTTCAACAGGTTTTTCGGCTACAACATCAGGAATTATTTCTTGAGCTGTAATAATTGGAGCAAAAAAAAGAAAAAAACAAATTGCTAGTGCAAACTTGAAATCAATTGTTTTTAGCTGTAATTTTTTTAATGACATTATTTTAAATTTAATTTGAATGTAAGCCTGTTTTAGATAATCCGCCAAAATTATAGATGTTTTTTAAATACTCATCAAACATAAATAATTAGAGTATAGTTCTTTCGTAACTTATAACGAACAAAAATAACAATTCAATTACATAATACAACTATCCGCTATACTATTAACAAAAAATTATATGATGATTATATTCAGGTACTTTAAAGAGGTTAACTAGTTTCCTTTATATCAATCAAATAACTATTCCTTAAACTAGCTTTAGAATCGAGGTTGCCTATTGCAAATAAATACCTTAAAGTAAGCCGAATAAAAAAAGTTCTCAACACTACAACGTTTTCGTAACAAACTATTTTCTTACAAATTAAAATTAATTCAAAAAATACATACTTTAGATGCGTAATTAGTAATTTATCACATATAAAAATAACAATATCATCTTTTTATAGCCTTTAAATTAAATAATTGCAATAACTATTTAACTAAACCCTATCTATTATGAAAAAACCTTTTTTAAAGTTGTGCCTTATTACAGCTGTTACGGGACTGCTGTATTCCTGTTCACAAAATGAAACCAACGAAATTGATTCAAAGGCTGAAAGCCAGCAATTCAAAATTATTGATGTTACGCATCACGATGGAAAACCTTTTAGCACAGGAACTTCAAGTTCATCCACAGGTAAATATGTAGACAACCCAGGAGGCGGCGTAATGATGCAAGCCTTCTATTGGGATGTTCCTGCAGGCGGAAACTGGTGGAATACTGTAAGCTCAAAAGTAACCGCGTGGTCAAATGCCGGAATTGGTTCTATTTGGCTTCCACCTGCTTCTAAAGCTCAAAACGGAGCTTTTTCTATGGGTTATGATCCAACAGATTATTTTGACTTTGGAGATTACAATCAAAATGGAAGTACAGAAACTAGATTTGGATCTAAAACCGAATTGGTTAGTTTGATAACTGCTGCTCATACTGAAAACATGAAAGTGTATGCCGATATTGTAATTAATCATAACAGTGGAGGCCAGTCAGAAGCTAATCCTTTTACTGGAACAAATACTTGGACTAATTTTACTGGAATTGCTTCTGGAAAATTCAAGCGTACTTATAATGATTTTTATAAAAACAGTTACGGAAATAATGATGAAGGTGCCTTTGGAGGGTTTCCAGATTTATGTCACGCTGCACCAAATGTTCAAGACTGGCTTTGGCTGAGAGCTGATGGAGTTGGTAAATATTACAAGAACACTATGAAGTTTGACGGCTGGAGATTTGACTACGTTAAAGGATTTGGTCCTTGGGTTGTAAATGCTTGGAATGCAAATGTAGGCGGATTTTCTGTTGGTGAATATTGGGATTCTAATGTAAATACTCTTGAATGGTGGGCTAATAATGCGAATAGTTCTGTATTTGATTTTGCCTGCTATTACAAAATGAATGATGCCTTTGATGGAAATAATCTTGCGCTTTTGAACGATGATATGATGTGGAAACGAAATCCATACAAAGCGGTAACTTTTGTGACTAATCATGATACAGATGAAATATGGAGCAAATTATTGGCTTATTCTTATATATTAACACACGAAGGTTATCCAACAATTTTCTACAGAGATTACGAAGAATGGCTGGACAAAAACAAATTAAATAATTTGATTTGGATTCATAATAATAAAGCAACTGGAACAACGTCTATTTTATATTCTGATAATGATGAATATGTAGCGAGAAGAAATGGTTACAATGGAAATCCTGGATTGGTCGTTTATATTAACAATTCTGATGTCTGGCAGGAAAGATGGGTTCAAACCAATTGGGCCAATACACAAATTAAAGATTTCACCGGAAATTCGACTTGGTATCCAACAACCCAAGCCGATAAATGGGTAAAAATACAATGTCCTCCAAAAGGATATTCAATTTGGTCAATTAATCAGTAATTTAAAATGACTATTGTAAGGCTGTTTTATAACAGCCTTATTTTTTTCTTTTAGACTTGAAAGAGAAAAACTGTTCCAATTTAAGAAGTGAATATTTTTATTAAGCGGTAATTAATAGTATTTTTGCAACCTATTTATACGAAATATGAGCTTTTTAAAAGAAATACAACGCAGAAGAACATTTGGAATTATATCGCATCCCGATGCTGGTAAAACAACATTAACAGAAAAATTACTGTTATTTGGAGGTGCAATTCAGGAAGCAGGAGCTGTAAAGAATAACAAAATAAAAAAAGGAGCAACGAGTGACTTTATGGAAATCGAACGCCAAAGAGGTATTTCGGTTTCGACTTCTGTACTTGCTTTTAATTATAAAGACAAAAAAATCAATATCCTTGATACGCCAGGACACAAGGATTTTGCCGAAGATACATTTAGAACTTTAACCGCTGTTGATAGTGTAATTGTTGTTATTGACGTTGCAAAAGGGGTTGAGGAACAAACAGAAAAATTAGTTGCTGTTTGTAGAATGCGTAACATTCCGATGATTGTTTTCATTAATAAGTTAGATCGTGAAGGTAAAGATGCTTTTGATTTAATGGATGAAGTGGAGCAAAAATTGGGTTTAACTGTTACGCCTTTAAGTTTCCCTATCGGAATGGGTTATGATTTCCAAGGAATTTATAATTTATGGGAAGAAAACATCAATCTTTTTAGTGGAGACAGCCGAAAAAATATTGAAGAAACAATTGCTTTTTCTGATGTTCAAAATAATCCAGAACTAGATAAAATTGTTGGTCAAAAAGCTGCTGAAAAACTTCGTGAGGAATTAGAATTGATTGATGAAGTGTATCCAAAATTTGAGCGTCAGGATTATCTTGACGGAAAAATCCAGCCTGTATTTTTTGGATCTGCTTTAAATAATTTCGGAGTTCGTGAATTGTTAGATTGTTTCGTTACAATCGCTCCCTCACCAAGACCAAAAGATTCAGAAACTCGTTTGGTTGATCCAACCGAAGAAAAAATGTCTGGTTTTGTATTTAAAATACATGCTAACATGGATCCTAAACACCGTGACCGTTTAGCTTTTATTAAAATTGTTTCCGGAACTTTCGAAAGAAACAAACCTTACTACCATGTCCGCCAGAAGAAAAATTTGAAATTCTCTAGTCCAAATGCCTTTTTTGCTGAGAAAAAAGAAATCGTTGATATTTCTTATCCAGGAGATATTGTTGGTTTACATGATACAGGAAACTTTAAAATTGGTGATACGTTAACAGAGGGAGAAGTGATGAGTTTTAAAGGAATTCCGAGTTTCTCTCCAGAGCACTTTAGATATATTAATAACGCTGATCCGATGAAAGCGAAACAATTGGACAAAGGTGTTGATCAATTAATGGACGAAGGTGTTGCTCAGTTATTTACTTTAGAAATGAACAACCGTAAGGTAATTGGAACTGTTGGAGCGCTTCAATATGAAGTTATTCAATATCGTCTAGAGCATGAATACGGTGCAAAATGTACATATGAGAATTTCCCTGTTCATAAAGCGTGCTGGGTAAAGCCAGATGATGCAAAGAATGAAGAGTTCAAAGAATTTAAACGAATCAAACAAAAATTCCTTGCACATGATAAATATGGCCAATTGGTATTTTTAGCCGATTCAGACTTTACAATTCAAATGACTCAAAGTAAATATCCAAGTGTGAAATTATACTTTACATCAGAATTTGATTAATTCTATTGGAAAGAAAAAAATATAAAAGGCTGTCTAATAAATTTTAGACAGCCTTTTTATTTGCAATAAAAAAAGCGCTAATATTAAAATTAGCGCTTTTCTTTAATTTGAATTAAATCAACCTTACTAAGTCATTATATTTCAAAAATAATCTTTCATACAAGCTACCAAATTACTCTAATACAATTATTTAAAGAAATTTAATCGACTAAAGGAGATTAAATCAGATAAAATGCATTTAATCCTATTTATAATAAAAAAGCCCCATTAAAAAATGGGGCTTTAAAATTTATGCTTGTCCCGCAGGACCAAAATTAAGCGGTATTGGTGCTTGTTCTGTCTCTTTGATTTCGCCATGGGCTGCTTCAAATCGATGGATGTTTTCACCTATTGCTCTTAATAATCTTTTAGCATGTTGTGGTGTCAAAACAATTCTTGACTTTACCTTGGCTTTAGGAATACCGGGCATAATGCTCACAAAATCTAAAACAAACTCTGACGATGAGTGATTAATAATCGCAAGATTAGAATAAATTCCTTCAGCAATAGTTTCGTCTAACTCAATATTAATTTGCTCTTGTTGTTGTTTCGGATTACTCATAGTTTCCTAATTAATAAATGTATTCTTCTTTATTAGCCATCATTTCGTTGTAATCGTCTTTAGATCCTACGATAGTGTTATCGTATTCTCTCATACCAGTTCCCGCAGGAATTCTGTGTCCAACAATTACATTTTCTTTTAATCCTTCTAAATCATCTACTTTACCAGCTACAGCAGCTTCGTTAAGTACTTTTGTTGTTTCTTGGAAAGAAGCAGCAGAGATGAATGATTTAGTTTGTAACGAAGCTCTTGTAATACCTTGAAGAACTGGCGTTGCAGTTGCAGTAATTACGTCTCTTGCTACAACAAGATTTCTATCATTTCGTTTCAATAATGAGTTTTCATCACGTAATTCACGAGGTGTAATAATCTGACCTGGTTTCAATACTGAAGAATCTCCAGCATCTTCAACTACTTTCATACCATATAATTTATCGTTTTGAACGATGAAATCTTTAGTATGAATTAATTGATCCTCTAAGAATAAAGTATCACCTGGATCCTGAACTCTTACTTTACGCATCATTTGACGAATAACTACCTCAAAGTGCTTGTCATTAATTTTTACCCCTTGTAAACGGTATACCTCTTGAATTTCATTTACCAAGTACTGTTGAACAGCAGCTGGACCTTGAATTCTTAAGATGTCATCTGGTGTAATTGCACCATCAGACAATGGAACTCCCGCTCTTACGAAGTCATTTTCTTGTACTAAGATTTGGCTAGAAAGTTTAACTAAATACTTTTTAATTTCACCAAATTTAGACTCAATAACGATCTCACGGTTACCTCTTTTAATTTTTCCGAAAGATACAACACCATCAATTTCAGACACAACTGCTGGGTTTGAAGGGTTACGAGCCTCAAGCAACTCAGTAATTCTTGGTAAACCTCCTGTGATATCGCCTGCTTTAGAAGAACGACGAGGGATTTTTACTAATACCTTACCTGCTTTAATTTTCTCACCATTTTCAACCATTAAGTGTGCACCTACTGGTAAGTTGTAAGAACGAATCAATTCTCCTTCTTTACCGTAAACCAATAAAGTTGGGATTAATTTTTTGTTTCTAGCCTCAGAAATTACTTTTTCTTGGAAACCAGTCTGCTCATCGATCTCAACCATGAACGATTGACCTTGTTCTAAATCTTCGTAAGCAATCTTACCAGTAAATTCAGAAACAATTACACCGTTATATGGATCCCACTTACAGATTACAGTTCCTTTTGCGACAGTATCACCATCATTTACAAAAATACTAGAACCGTAAGGAATGTTATGTGTATTTAAAACTATTCCAGTTTTCTCATCAACTAATTTTAATTCAGTTGAACGTGAAACTACGATATCAACAGAGTTTCCTTCTCCGTCTTCTCCTTTAACTGTTTTTAAATCTTCAATTTCAAGTCTACCGTTAAATCTTGTAATAATACTAGATTCTTCAGAAATACCTCCAGCAACCCCTCCAACGTGGAACGTACGAAGTGTTAACTGTGTACCTGGCTCTCCAATAGACTGAGCTGCAATAACTCCGACAGCTTCACCTCTTTGTGTCATCTTACCAGTAGCTAAGTTTCTACCGTAACATTTAGCACAAATTCCTTTTAAAGCTTCACAAGTTAATGGAGATCTAACTTCTACTTTTTCAATTGGAGAAGCTTCGATAGTTCTCATAATTGATTCCGTAATTTGCTCTCCAGATTTAACCATTACTTCATTAGTAAGAGGATTAATAACATCTTGCAATGCAACACGTCCTAAGATTCTCTCACCTAAAGATTCAACGATTTCCTCATTTTTCTTCAATGCAGCAACTTCAACACCTCTAAGAGTTCCACAATCTTCGATGTTAACAATAACATCTTGAGAAACGTCATGAAGCCTTCTTGTTAAATAACCAGCATCGGCCGTTTTAAGAGCCGTATCCGCAAGACCTTTACGAGCACCGTGAGTAGAAATAAAGTACTCAAGAATCGAAAGGCCTTCCTTAAAGTTAGAAAGAATCGGGTTTTCAATAATCTCACCACCACCAGCAGTAGATTTTTTAGGCTTAGCCATCAAACCACGCATACCAGTTAACTGACGAATCTGTTCCTTAGAACCCCTCGCTCCAGAGTCAAGCATCATATATACAGAGTTGAAACCTTGCTGGTCTTCTCTAATATTTTTCATTGCTAATTCTGTTAACTGCGCATTTGCTGAAGTCCATACGTCAATAACTTGGTTGTAACGCTCGTTATTTGTGATAAGACCCATGTTATAGTTAGTTGAGATACCTTCAACTTGCTCTCTAGCATCTGCAATTAACTTAGTTTTTTGTTCTGGGATTCTAATATCACCTAAAGAGAATGATAAACCTCCTCTAAATGCAAATTTATACCCCATATCTTTCATATTATCCAAGAAAGCTGCTGTAGTAGGTACATCAGTCACACTTAAAATGTGTCCGATAATATCTCTAAGGTTTTTCTTAGTCAATACGTCATTGATATATCCAGCTGCTTCAGGTACTACTTCGTTAAATAATACACGTCCTGCAGTTGTTTGAATAATTTGGTACACTAATTCTCCAGCTTCATTAAAATCTTTTGCTCTAATTTTCACACGAGCATTTAATTCTAATCTTCCTTCGTTTAATGCAATGTTTACTTCTTCAGCAGAATAGAAAGTCAAATCTTGACCTAAAATTTTGTGATCTTCTGTAGAAATACGCTCTTTGGTCATATAATATAGACCCAAGACCATGTCCTGAGAAGGTACAGTAATAGGCGCACCATTTGCAGGGTTCAAGATATTATGAGAAGCCAACATTAATAATTGAGCCTCTAAAATAGCCTCTGGTCCTAACGGTAAGTGAACCGCCATCTGGTCACCATCGAAATCGGCGTTGAAAGCCGTACATACTAATGGGTGTAATTGGATCGCTTTTCCTTCAATTAATTTTGGCTGAAAAGCTTGAATACCAAGTCTGTGCAAAGTAGGAGCACGGTTAAGTAATACTGGGTGTCCTTTAATTACATTTTCAAGGATATCCCAAACTACAGGCTCTTTTTTGTCAATGATTTTCTTTGCAGATTTTACTGTTTTTACAATACCTCTTTCGATCAATTTACGGATAACGAAAGGCTTGTATAATTCAGATGCCATATCTTTTGGCAATCCGCACTCATATAATTTTAACTCTGGACCAACAACAATTACCGAACGAGCAGAATAATCCACACGTTTTCCTAAAAGGTTTTGACGGAAACGTCCTTGCTTACCTTTTAAAGAGTCAGATAATGATTTTAATGGTCTATTAGATTCTGTTTTAACAGCAGAAGCTTTACGTGTGTTATCGAATAATGAATCTACAGATTCTTGCAACATACGTTTCTCGTTTCTTAAGATAACTTCTGGAGCTTTAATCTCCATTAATCTTTTCAAACGGTTGTTACGGATGATTACACGACGATATAAATCGTTCAAATCTGAAGTTGCAAAACGACCTCCATCAAGTGGCACAAGTGGACGTAATTCTGGCGGGATAACTGGAACCACTTTCATAATCATCCATTCTGGACGGTTCTCGCGGTTTTCGTTAGACTCACGGAAAGACTCAACAACTTGTAATCTTTTTAAAGCTTCAGTTTTACGTTGTTTAGATGTTTCGTTGTTAGCGCTGTGTCTTAATTCATAAGATAAAGCATCTAAGTCAATACGAGCTAATAAATCCATGATACACTCTGCTCCCATTTTGGCAACAAATTTGTTTGGATCTAAATCATCTAAATATTGGTTTTCTTGTGGAAGAGTATCTAAAATATTTAAATATTCCTCTTCAGTTAAGAAATCTAATCTTTGTAAAGATTCTCCATCTGCATTTTTAGCAATACCAGCTTGGATTACTACGTATCTTTCGTAGTAAATGATCATGTCTAATTTCTTAGATGGAAGACCAAGGATATAACCAATTTTATTTGGAAGAGAACGGAAATACCAAATGTGAGCAATTGGCACAACAAGGTTGATGTGTCCTACTCTATCACGACGTACTTTTTTCTCAGTAACTTCAACACCACAACGGTCACAGATGATACCTTTGTAACGAATTCTTTTATATTTACCACAAGCACACTCAAAATCCTTAACAGGTCCGAAGATTCTTTCGCAGAAAAGTCCGTCACGCTCAGGCTTGTGCGTTCTATAGTTGATAGTTTCTGGCTTTAAAACCTCTCCTCTTGATTCTTTCAAGATAGATTCTGGTGAAGCCAATCCAATTGAGATTTTATTAAATCTTTTAACTGGATTTTTATCTTTATTGTTTCTATTATTCATCATAGTTTTTACTATTGATTTATTTGCAATTAAAAAATTGATTTTAGATTTATAATCTACTCTTTTAGAAAAAAGAGTTAATCATTCAGCTACTACCTCGGGTTACTTCTCTAAACCTCAGAATTAAATTTGAAGTGCTAGTTATAAAATGCCTCGCATTTTAATAAAAAATCGGAACGGTTTACGGGTATAAATCTTTAAAAACTTTATAAATGAGTAATCAGTCCCATTAAAAAATGAGACTGATTACAAAACTTTTTTTTATTCTTCTAAACGAATGTCTAGTCCAAGACCTTTCAATTCGTGCATCAATACATTGAATGATTCTGGTAAACCTGGTTCTGGCATAGATTCTCCTTTAACGATAGCCTCGTAAGTTTTAGCTCTACCAATAACGTCATCAGACTTAACAGTTAAGATCTCACGTAAAGTACTTGAAGCTCCATAAGCCTCAAGTGCCCAAACCTCCATCTCTCCAAAACGCTGACCTCCAAATTGAGCCTTACCTCCAAGTGGCTGCTGCGTAATCAATGAGTATGGTCCGATAGAACGTGCGTGCATCTTATCATCAACCATGTGTCCTAATTTAAGCATGTAAATTACACCCACAGTTGCTTTTTGTGCAAAACGCTCTCCAGTTCCACCATCATAAAGGTATGTATGTCCAAAACGTGGTACGTTAGCCTCATCAGTCAAAGCATTGATTTCGTCAAGAGAAGCACCGTCAAAAATTGGAGTAGCAAATTTTCTACCCAAGTTCATACCAGCCCATCCAAGAACAGTCTCATAAATCTGACCAATGTTCATACGTGAAGGTACCCCAAGTGGATTCAATACGATATCTACTGGTGTTCCATCTTCTAAGAAAGGCATATCTTCATGACGAACGATTCTAGCAACAATACCTTTGTTACCGTGACGACCTGCCATTTTATCCCCTACTTTCAATTTACGTTTTTTAGCAATATAAATCTTAGCTAATTTCAAGATTCCAGATGGTAATTCATCTCCAACTGTAATAGTGAATTTTTCTCTTCTTAAAGATCCTTGTAAGTCGTTCAGCTTAATTTTATAGTTATGAATTAAATCATTAACCATTTTATTTGTAGCGTCATCAGCAACCCATTGACCTTTGCTTAAGTGAGCAAAATCTTCTACTGCGTAAAGCATTTTTTGAGTATATTTTTTACCTTTTGGTAAAACTTCTTCACCCAAATCATTCATTACACCTTGAGATGTTTTTCCGTTAACGATCAAGAATAATTTTTCAACTAATCTGTCTTTTAATTCAACAAATTTAGTTTCAAACTCCATTTCTAAAGCGCCTAAAGCATCTTTATCTTGAGTACGTTTACGTTTATCTTTTACGGCTCTTGCAAATAATTTTTTGTCAAGAACTACACCATGTAAAGATGGAGAAGCTTTTAATGAAGCATCTTTTACATCACCTGCTTTATCCCCGAAGATTGCACGAAGCAATTTCTCCTCTGGAGTAGGATCTGATTCTCCTTTTGGTGTAATTTTTCCGATCAAAATGTCGCCAGGTTTAACCTCTGCTCCAATTCTAATCATACCGTTTTCATCTAAATCTTTAGTAGCTTCTTCAGAAACGTTAGGAATATCGTTTGTTAACTCTTCGTTTCCTAACTTAGTATCTCTAACCTCTAATGAATAATCATCAACGTGGATAGAAGTAAAAATATCATCACGAACTACTTTTTCAGAAATTACAATCGCATCCTCGAAGTTATACCCTTTCCATGGCATGAACGCAACTTTTAAGTTTCTACCTAAAGCTAATTCACCATTTTGAGTAGCATATCCTTCAGACAATACTTGCCCAGGAACAACTCTATCACCTTTTCTTACGATAGGTTTCAAGTTGATACTTGTACCTTGATTGGTTTTTCTAAATTTAATTAAGTTGTACGTTTTCTCATCAGCATCAAAACTAACCATTCTTTCGTCTTCAGTACGATCGTATTTAATAGTAATGATATTAGCATCAACATACTCAACAGTGCCATGCCCTTCAGCATTGATTAATACTCTTGAATCTGAAGCTACTTGACGCTCTAAACCTGTACCAACAATCGGCGCTTCAGGACGGATCAAAGGAACTGCCTGACGCATCATGTTTGATCCCATCAACGCACGGTTAGCATCATCATGCTCCAAGAAAGGAATTAAAGATGCAGAAATCGATGCAATTTGGTTAGGAGCAACGTCTGTATAATGTACTGATGTTGGTTCAACAACTGGGAAGTCACCTTCCTCACGAGCAATAACATTGCTAGCAGTAATTTTACCAGAAGCATCCATTTCAATGTTTGCCTGAGCAATCATTTTTCCTTCTTCTTCTTCAGCACTTAAATAAATAGGTGTACTTTCTAAATCAACTACACCATCAGTAACTTTACGGTAAGGAGTCTCAATAAATCCCATTCCGTTTACTTTTGCATAAACACCAAGAGATGAAATCAAACCAATGTTTGGTCCCTCAGGAGTTTCAATCGGACATAAACGACCATAGTGAGTATAGTGAACGTCACGAACCTCGAAACCAGCTCTCTCTCTCGAAAGTCCACCTGGTCCTAGTGCAGAAAGTCTTCTTTTGTGTGTAATCTCAGCTAATGGATTCGTTTGATCCATAAATTGAGATAACTGGTTAGTACCAAAGAAAGAGTTGATAACTGATGATAATGTTTTAGCATTAATCAAATCAATTGGTGTAAACACCTCGTTATCTCTAACGTTCATTCTCTCACGAATAGTTCTAGCCATACGTGCTAAACCAACACCGAATTGTTGAGACAATTGTTCACCAACTGTTCTAACACGACGGTTTGATAAGTGATCGATATCATCAATCTCTGCCTTAGAGTTAATTAATTCGATCAAATATTTTACGATTGTAATGATATCTTCCTTAGTAAGCACTTGCTTATCCATAGGGATATCTAAATCTAATTTTTTGTTCATTCTGTAACGACCTACTTCACCTAAGTTGTAACGTTGATCAGAGAAGAACAATTTATCTATAATACCACGAGCAGTTTCCTCATCAGGCGGTTCAGCGTTACGTAACTGACGGTAAATGTGCTCTACAGCTTCTTTTTCAGAGTTTGTTGGATCTTTTTGTAACGTATTGTGGATAATAGCATAATCTGCTTGGTTATTATCCTCTTTGTGTAACAAGATAGATTTAACGTTAGAATCGATGATTTCTTCCACATTATCTTTGTCGATAATAGTATCACGATCAAGGATGATTTCGTTACGTTCGATAGAAACTACCTCTCCAGTATCCTCATCTACGAAATCCTCGTGCCATGTATTCAATACACGTGCAGCAAGTCTTCTTCCAATATATTTTTTAATTCCTGTTTTAGAAACTTTAATTTCTTCAGCTAAGTCGAAAATTTCAAGGATATCCTTATCTCTTTCGAATCCAATCGCACGGAATAAAGTTGTTACAGGTAATTTTTTCTTTCTATCGATATAAGCATACATTACACTATTGATATCAGTAGAAAATTCTATCCAAGAACCTTTAAAAGGAATTACTCTGGCAGAATATAGTTTTGTTCCATTTGCGTGGAATGATTGTCCAAAGAAAACCCCAGGAGAACGGTGTAATTGAGATACTACTACACGCTCGGCACCATTAATAACAAAGGTACCACTTGGAGTCATATAAGGAATTGTACCTAGATAAACATCTTGTACAATTGTTTCAAAATCTTCGTGTTCTGGATCTGTACAGTATAGTTTCAACCTAGCTTTTAAAGGCACACTATAAGTAAGACCTCTCTCTATACATTCTTGAATTGTATAACGTGGTGGATCAACAAAATAATCTAGGAACTCCAATACAAAGTTGTTTCTTGTATCTGTGATTGGAAAGTTTTCCATGAAGGTGTTGTATAACCCTTCGTTGCCTCTTTCGTCAGATTTCGTTTCTAATTGAAAGAAATCTTTAAAAGATTTAACCTGAACATCTAAGAAATCTGGATAGTCAGGAATATTTTTTGTAGAGGCAAAATTCAATCTTTCAGTCTGATTTGTTATCATCAATGGACAAAATTTTGATTAAAAAAAAGTAATTTTTTGTGTAAACACACACTGTTTAATCTATACTTTCTTATTATAATCAATACATCTTTAAAAATAAACTGTAAAAAAGAGTTCAATTTTTTGTCTTCGTATTGATCAAAAACTTTTTCGTATTTTAAACTATTTGATAATAAAACTTGATCTATTTTATTATACGAAAAATGGTTTAGACCCTTGGATGATTCCATCCAAGGTCTAAACCTAGTTCTAAACTGCGTTTTGTTATTTTAACTCAACAACAGCTCCAGCTTCTTCTAATGCTTTTTTAAGACCTTCAGCCTCTTCTTTAGAAACACCTTCTTTAACGTTACTTGGAGCACCGTCAACTACATCTTTAGCTTCTTTAAGACCTAAACCTGTAAGTTCTTTAACTAATTTTACAACTGCTAATTTAGAAGCTCCAGCTTCTTTTAATACAACTGTAAATTCAGTTTGTGCTTCTTCAGCAGCACCTTCTCCACCACCAGCAGCAACTACTACAGCTGCAGCAGCAGGCTCGATACCATACTCGTCTTTTAATATTGTTGCTAATTCGTTAACTTCTTTAACTGTTAAGTTAACTAATTGTTCTGCGAATTGTTTCAAATCTGCCATTTTTTCTATCGTTTAAAATGATTTGTAAAATTATATTTTGTTTATTGTGCGCTATTTAAGCAGTAAGAGAAAACTCTCTTACAATAATTATTATGCTTCAGCTTCCTCTTCGCTACCAGCGAATTTGTTTTGCAAAGCAGAAATAATTCTTTGAGCTGGAGATTGTAACAATCCAATAAGCTCTCCAAGAAGTTCTTCTTTAGATTTAATAGTTGCTAATGCATCTAATTGATTATCTCCAATATAAACTTCATTATTAATGAAAGCACCTTTTAAAACTGGTTTATCAGATTTCTTACGGAAATCTTTGATAATTTTCCCAGGAGCATTAGCTACATCAGAAATGAAGATAGCGCTATTACCTGTCAATACTGAAGGTAAATCACCATAATCATTAGCAGAAGCTTCCATTGCTTTTGCAAGCAAAGTGTTCTTAACAACTTCTAATTTGATTCCTGCTTTAAAACAAGCTCTACGTAAGTTTGAAGTTGTTTCTGCGTTTAATCCAGAAATATCAGATACATAAATGATATTTGTACCAGCTAACTGCGCAGTTAAATTTTCAATCGCGATTGATTTTTCTTCTCTAGTCATACTAAAAATTTTTAACTACCAATTATACTGCTTTAGGATCCAATGCAATAGCTGGACTCATAGTGCTTGTAAGGTGAATACCTTTAATGTATGTACCTTTAGCAGCAGTTGGTTTAAGTTTTATTAATGTTTGAATAATTTCGTGTGCGTTGTCAACAATTTGCTCAGCTCCAAAAGAAACTTTACCAATTCCTGCATGAACGATACCAGTTTTGTCAACTTTAAAGTCAATTTTACCAGCTTTAACCTCTTGAACAGCTTTAGCAACATCCATAGTTACTGTACCTGTCTTAGGGTTTGGCATTAAACCCCTAGGTCCTAAAATACGACCTAACGGACCTAATTTACCCATAACAGCAGGCATAGTAATGATCACATCAACATCTGTCCAACCGTCTTTAATTTTTTGTAAATAATCGTCAAGACCTACATAATCAGCCCCAGCTTCTTTAGCTTCCGCTTCTTTATCTGGAGTAACCAATGCTAATACTTTAACGTCTTTACCTGTTCCGTGAGGTAATGTAACCACACCTCTAACCATTTGATTCGCTTTTCTTGGATCTACACCCAAACGAACTGCGATATCAACAGACTCATCAAATTTTGCAGAAGCAACTACTTTTATTAATGCAGCTGCATCTTTAAGAGAATATAGTTTGTTCTTTTCAATTTTTGAAGCAGCCTCTTTTTGCTTTTTTGTTAATTTTGCCATGTCTTTTTCTTAATTAAAAAGGAGCGTCTCCTGATACAGTTATACCCATAGATCTAGCTGTTCCAGCAACCATACTCATTGCAGCTTCCACAGTGAAAGCGTTTAAGTCTGGCATTTTGTCTTCAGCAATAGTTCTAATTTGTTCCCAAGTAACGCTAGCTACTTTTTTACGATTAGGCTCACCAGAACCAGATTTTAGCTTTGCAGCTTCCATTAACTGAACCGCTGCTGGAGGAGTCTTAACAACAAAATCAAATGATTTGTCTTTGTACACAGTGATTTGCACTGGACAAATTTTGCCAGGTTTATCTTGAGTTCTAGCATTAAATTGCTTACAAAACTCCATGATATTAACCCCAGCAGCTCCTAAAGCAGGTCCAACCGGTGGCGACGGGTTCGCAGCACCTCCCTTAACTTGTAGTTTAACTACCTTACTAATTTCTTTAGCCATTTTTAAAAAATTTAACACTGTAATCAATGGAAGCGATTACAATGGTTATTATAGTGTAACAAAAAATTATACTTTTTCTACTTGCATAAAGCTTAATTCTAATGGTGTTTTTCTTCCGAAAATCTTAACCATAACCTCAAGTTTACGCTTCTCTTCATTGATTTTTTCAACAGAACCATTAAATCCGTTAAAAGGACCATCAATAACCTTAACAGTCTCGCCAACACTAAATGGTATAGATCTTGTATCTGTATTTACAGCCAATTCATCTACCTTACCTAACATACGGTTAACTTCAGATAGTCTCAAAGGAACAGGTTCCCCGCCTTTAGTCTCTCCTAAAAAACCAATAACACTAGTAATTGACTTAATAATATGAGGTATCTCACCAACCAAGTTGGCTTCGATCATAACATATCCAGGAAAATAAACTTTATCCTTAGACATTTTCTTTCCCTCTTTTACAGTAACTACTTTTTCTGTAGGCACTAAAACCTGGGAAACATAATCACCCATACCTAATCTGGCAATTTCAGTTTCGATATAAGCTTTGACTTTGTTTTCTTGTCCGCTTACAGCTCTAACTACATACCATTTTTTCACATTATTATCTGCCATCACAAAAAAATTATCCTTTTAACCAGTTAAAAAATCCAGCCAAAGCTTTTGCAAAAAATTCATCTACTCCCCATGTTGCCAAAGCGAATAAGATAGAAAATACAGCCACAACAATTGTCAATTTTTGAACTTCAGCCCAAGCTGGCCAAGTAACATTTGACTTTAACTCTTCGAAAGCCTCTGATAAATAATTAGTAACTTTTGTCATTTGATATATTTTTTTATTGCACGGGCGGAGGGATTCGAACCCCCATCAACGGTTTTGGAGACCGCTATTCTACCCTTGAACTACGCCCGTAATTAAAAGCCAGTGACCTCATTTAAGAAAGTCAACTGGCTTTTTAATATTTATAGAAATTATTCTAAAATTTCAGTAACCTGACCAGCACCTACTGTTCTACCACCTTCACGGATAGCAAAACGTAAACCTACGTTCATTGCGATTGGGCTTAATAAAGCAACCTCAATTGTCAAGTTATCACCCGGCATTACCATCTCTACACCTGCTGGTAAAGAAATAACTCCTGTTACGTCAGTTGTACGTACGTAGAACTGTGGACGGTAGTTATTGTGGAATGGAGTGTGACGTCCACCTTCTTCTTTTTTCAAGATATAAACCTCAGCTTTGAATTTAGCGTGTGGTTTTACTGAACCTGGCTTAATAATAACCATACCTCTTTTGATATCAGCTTTATCAATACCTCTTAACAATAAACCTACGTTATCTCCAGCTTCTCCTCTGTCAAGGATTTTACGGAACATCTCAACTCCTGTAATAGTAGAAGTTAATTTTTCAGCTCCCATACCAATGATTTCAACAGGATCTCCTGTATTAGCAATACCAGTTTCGATACGACCTGTAGCAACAGTTCCACGACCTGTAATTGTAAATACGTCCTCTACTGGCATCAAGAATGGTTTAGCTACGTCACGTACTGGCTCTTCGATCCAAGCATCAACAGCATCCATCAATTCTAAAATTTTAGGAACCCATGCAGCATCATTATTCAATCCTCCTAAAGCAGAACCTTGAATAACTGGACCATTATCTCCATCATATTCGTAGAAAGATAATAAATCTCTAATTTCCATCTCAACAAGCTCTAACAACTCAGCATCATCAACCATATCCACTTTGTTCATGAAAACAACGATTCTTGGAATACCAACCTGACGACCTAAAAGGATGTGCTCACGAGTTTGTGGCATTGGACCATCTGTAGCAGCAACTACTAAGATAGCTCCGTCCATTTGAGCTGCTCCAGTAACCATGTTCTTTACGTAATCCGCGTGACCTGGACAGTCAACGTGAGCGTAGTGACGGTTAGCTGTTTCATACTCTACGTGTGATGTATTAATAGTAATACCTCTTTCTTTCTCCTCTGGAGCGTTATCGATTTGATCAAACGATTTTGCTTGACAGTAACCAGCATCTGACAATACTTTAGTAATTGCAGCAGTTAATGTAGTTTTTCCGTGATCCACGTGTCCAATTGTACCTATGTTTAAGTGCGGTTTGGAACGATTAAAATTCTCCTTTGCCATTTTACTTAATTTTTAATCTTAGTTATATATTAATTTTCAATTTCCTACTTACTTGAGCCAATGTCGGGATTTGAACCCGAGACCTCTTCCTTACCAAGGAAGCACTCTACCCCTGAGCTACACCGGCAGAGAGTTCTGATTTTAGATTTCCGAATTTAGATTTCAGATTTTCAAAATCTAAAACCCAAAATCTCACCTTCTTTTTTTGTGGGGAGAGCAGGATTCGAACCTGCGAAGTTCACACAGCAGATTTACAGTCTGCCCTCGTTGGCCGCTTGAGTATCTCCCCTAATTTTTTAATTCCATTATTTTAAGAACGAATTTCAAATCGCATTTGAAACTTTTTTTGAGCCGATAGAGGGACTCGAACCCACGACCTGCTGATTACAAATCAGCTGCTCTAGCCAGCTGAGCTACATCGGCGAATGCATTAAAAAAGTCCGCTATTTCTAACGGACTGCAAATGTAGGTATTTTATCTTTTAATCAAAACATTTTTTAAAAAAAATTTCAATTAAATATGTGCTCTTATTTTTTCTTTCCTTTTTACAAGCAAACGTTCTAAAGATTCTGCAGAAAGCTCAACCGCCTCCTCAAATGTCTTACACTGTTTTTTTACCAAAAAATCATCACCAGGAACATTAATCTTTATCTCTACCACCTTATTTTCTTTATCACTTGTTCTTTCAACTTTTAAAAAAACATCTGAAGAAACCACTCGATCGTAGTATTTTTCTAACTTATCCATTCTTTCCTGAATAAAATCGACCAATTTTCTGTCGACAGTAAAATTAACTGCATGAACATCTACCTTCATAATACAAATTTTAGGATTTAACATTTAGAATTATCACTTATTTCTAGGATGCGCACCTTTATATACTTTTTTAAGCTCCGCCAAACTATTATGAGTATAAACTTGCGTAGACGCCAAACTAGAATGCCCTAATAATTCTTTAACTGAATTCAAATCTGCCCCATTATTCAATAAGTGAGTTGCAAAAGTATGACGAAGCACATGCGGACTTTTCTTCACCTTTTCTGAGACCCTACTAAAGTATGAATTTATTAATCGATAAACAAAAGATTCACTCAATTTTAACCCTTTTTTCGAAATAAAAAAATAGTCTGAATCTACAATATTATCCAAACCATCTCTCTCCTTTATATAAGAATCAATTTGATCTACTATAATTGGTAAAATAGGAATAATACGTTCTTTATTTCTTTTTCCTAAAACTTTTATAACACCAGCCGAACGATCAACATTTTTAATCATTAAATGAATTAATTCAGCACGACGCATTCCTGTAACATAAAACATTTCAACAACAAGCTTATCACGAACTTCTTCAAAACCTACCGGGACTTCAATTTGACTTAATAAATCCTTCAATTCTTTTTCAGAAAAAGGAACCTGAACAACTTTTGGCGTTTTTAAAGCCTTATGTTTCAACATCGGATTAATCTCAATCTGTTTTGTTTTTAAAAGGAATTTATAAAATGCTTTTAAAGAAGCCATCTTTCTATTAACAGAAACATTAGAAATATTTTGATCAACCAAAAAAACAATCCAGCTCCTAACCTGACTATAATTTACAGCATCAATATTATCCTGATCAAAAGATTCAACAACAAAAGACTCAAAAGAAACAATATCATTTAGATACGCCCCAACCGTATGAGGAGAATATTTTTTCTCTAACAAAAGATAATCCCTAAAAGCTTCTTTATTTGTTTTCATCAAAATTGAATCTAAAAATTAAGCACAAAAAAAACCGTTAGCATCAAAATTAAAACATTTTGACCACTAACGGTAATTATTTTTGAAAAGCTAATACTAACTCTCTAAACTATCTTTCAAGCCTTGGATGTAAGCAGCTTTTTGAATTTGAGCTCTTTTGATAACAGAAGGCTTAATAAAAGCAGTACGTGCTCTTAATTGACGAACAGTTCCTGTTTTATCAAATTTTCTTTTATAGCGCTTTAATGCTCTATCGATATTTTCTCCGTCTTTAATTGGTATAATTAACATAATATAGACACCTCCTCTCGTTAAGGCTGCAAATGTAAATATTAATTATGAATTATGAGTTATAAATTACGAATTATTTTTAAAAAGAGAGAAAAGATGATAGAACAAAGAAAATAGACATAATATTCTTTATTCTTTATTCTTTATTCTTTATTCTTTATTCTTTATTCTTTATTCTTTATTCTTTATTCTTTATTCTTTATTCTTTATTCTTTATTCTTTCAATAAATTTCTTGAAATAACTAATTTTTGAATTTCAGTTGTTCCTTCTCCTATAGTACATAATTTTGAATCTCTATAAAATTTTTCTACAGGAAAATCTTTTGTATAGCCATATCCTCCATGAATCTGAACTGCATCATTCGCTATTTTAACACAAGCTTCTGAAGCATACATCTTTGCCATAGCTCCGGATGTAGTTACTGGTTTATGCTGTTGTTTTAAGAAAGCTGCTTTGTGCAGTAATAACTCCGAAGCTTCAATCTCAGTTGCCATGTCTGCCAATTTAAAAGAAATACCTTGAAAGTTACTTATCGGCTGACCAAACTGATGTCTTTCTTTTGAATATTTTAATGCTGCTTCATAAGCTCCTTTTGCTATTCCTAAAGATAAAGCTCCGATGGAAATTCTTCCACCATCCAAGATTTTCATAGCCTGAACAAAACCTTGTCCCACTTCACCTAATCTATTTTCATCCGGTACTCGGCAATTATCAAAAACTAACTCTGCAGTTTCGCTTGCTCGCATCCCTAATTTATTTTCTTTTTTTCCTGACGAAAAACCAGCCATCCCTTTTTCAAAAACAAAAGCGGTCATTCCTTTAGAATCACCTTTTTCTCCAGTACGTACTATAACAACTGCTATGTCGCCAGAAATTGCATGAGTTATGAAATTTTTTGCTCCATTTACAATCCAATGATCTCCGTCTCTAACGGCTGTTGTATTCATTCCTCCTGCATCAGAACCTGTATTATGTTCTGTTAACCCCCATGCTCCTATATATTCTGCCGTAGCTAATTTTGGAAGCCATTTTTTCTTGTGTTGTTCATTTCCGAAGGTTAAAATGTGGTTAGTACATAAGGAATTATGTGCCGCAACTGATAATCCTATTGAAGGATCTACTTTTGAAATTTCTTCAATTACAG
Organism: Flavobacterium sp. GSB-24; assembly: GCF_027924665.1. NCBI lineage: Bacteria > Pseudomonadati > Bacteroidota > Flavobacteriia > Flavobacteriales > Flavobacteriaceae > Flavobacterium > Flavobacterium sp. GSB-24. The sequence goes on along the minus strand of NZ_AP027043.1, from coordinate 2,014,428 downwards.
TAACATATTCGTGATACCCCAAACCTGAACCACCATATTCTTCGGGTACTAGAACTCCCATAAAGCCCATTTCGCCAAGTTGTTTGAACAATGGGATTGGAAAAATCTGCGATTCATCCCATTCCATTATATAAGGTTTTATATTTTTTTCAGCAAAGTCTTTTATCGACTGCGCTATCATCTGCTGTGTTTCGTTGTAATCAAAATTCATTAGTTACTTTCTTTTAGAACTCCAAATATAAACTAATTATTTTTGCTTTTTCAACAGGAAAATCTTTAATTTTTGCTAAATCCTCAATATTATTAAAATTTCCATTCATGCTTCTGTACGTGACAATCTGTTTTGCCAGTGTATATCTGAAATATGGAAACTGGGATAATTCTTTTAAAGAAGCATTATTTACATCTATTTTTTTTATAGTTGAGGGAATAACAACTTTAAAATGGCTCTTTAGCTCAGTTATAACCTCTGGCGAAAGCCCCCAAACTTCTTGCATTTGGTCCATTGACACAAAACATCCTAGAATTTCTTTCTGCTTTAGTATTCTAGACGATAAGCCTTCTCCAATTCCATAAATTTTTATTAGATCTTCTTGTGTTGCTTTATTGATATCTAATACTTCAAACTTCTCAACTTTTTTTGAAAAGCTCTTCGCAGTATATTCTGTTTTTTCTGTTTGGAAACGTGTTTTATTCTGAACCCAATCTGGGAATTTAAATAAAGGAGAAATCTTATTTAATAATGAATCTGAAACTCCCGTAACCTTTTGAAATTCTTCTGCTGAATTTACATATTTATTTTCTTTACGAAATGCTATCAGGCGATCAATTTGTTCAACTGACATTCCAAGTTTATATCCTTTATAATCCGAAATAAAATTTGGATTAAATAGATAATTTACTGGCTTACTATTTTGTTTAATAGATTTTTGTTCATCAATATCTGATTGATAAGCCATCCATTCTTCTTTATTAGGGCTTTTGGTTTCTGAAGTACTAAAATCTGAAAACAAGTAGAATAATTGCAATGATATTATAATTATAAACAGGATTAAGATTCCTGTTCGTTGATGCTTTGTAAAATGCAAATACTTATTTAAATGTGTGAAATTCATAAACAAAAAAGAGTTTCAAATTTATTCAAAATTAAAAATCAGAAAAATCTTTCAAATTTATTAAGAAAATTAGTAAGAAAATAGTTTTTAAAAAAATTATCAAATCTGCTACAAAAGAGCAATTAATTTAATGAATATCAATACTTAAAGAAGCATCCTTGAGAGTCCTTTAAAAAAAATCAATAATTTATAACTTAAAACATGATATTTGTTTTTATTTTTTACAAAAAACAATACATTTGGAGCTTAATAACAATAAACCAATATAATAGTATGTCAATTTGGAGAGTTAAACCAATATCTGCCTTTGAGGCCGATATAAAAAAAAGTAATTTAAAGAGAGTCCTTGGAAAATGGAGTCTTACTGCGATTGGAGTTGGTGCCATTATCGGTGGAGGAATTTTTGTACTTACCGGTACTGGAGCTTATTATCATGCAGGTCCAGCATTAGCTGTTTCGTTTATTATTGCAGGTATTGCCTGCGTTTTTGCAGCTCTTTGCTATTCTGAATTTGCGTCAATTTTACCTGTAGAGGGATCTGCTTATGCATATGCTTATGGTACAATTGGTGAAATTTTTGCCTGGATAATTGGCTGGGGGCTTATTCTCGAATATGCAATGGGATCCATGACGGTCGCCGTTTCCTGGTCGGGATATTTTAATAAATTGCTCAAAATGTTTCACATCAAACTTCCTGACTGGCTTACAACAGATCCAGCAAGCTACACTGGAGAAGGTTTCTCTATGAATCTTCCAGCTTTTTTGATCGTTATTTTAGTTATTTCATTACTTATTAAAGGTACAAAAAGTGCTGCTAAAGCCAATAATGCAATTGTTATTCTTAAAGTTTCTGCTGTAATCTTTGTAATTATTGCGGGTCTTTTCTTTATTAATACTGCAAATTGGCACCCATTTATTCCTGAAGCTACTCAAATTGTTGAAAAAGAAACTACTCATAATGCTTACGGAATTGGAGGTATTGTTTCCGGAGCTGCGGCGATTTTCTTTGCTTATGTTGGTTTTGATGCTGTTTCTACGCAGGCTGGAGAAGCTATTAATCCTAAAAAAGATGTTCCGTTTGCGATCATTGCTTCTTTATTAATCTGTACAACTTTATATATTCTTGTTTCTTTAGTTTTAACAGGAATGATGAATTACCAAGATTTTAATCCGCTAGGAAAATATCCAGAAGCTATTAAAGCACCAGTTGCTTATGCTTTTGATATCGCCGGACAAGGATGGGCAGGCTTTATTATTACTGTTGCTGCTACTATCGGTTTAGTTTCTGTATTGATGGTAATGATTATGGGACAATCTAGAATTTTCCTTGGAATGTCTAAAGACGGCTTAATTCCTTCTGTTTTTTCTAAAGTAAATCCGATTTCTGGAACACCAAAAACCAATTTAATGATCTTAGGAGGTATTATTGCAACAGTTGCTGCTTTTACACCAATCAATAAATTAGCAGATATGACTAGTTTTGGTACTTTATTTGCCTTTACAATGGTTTGTATCGCTGTTTGGATTTTAAGAGTTAAACAACCTGAATTAAACAGAACTTTTAAAGTTCCTGCTTTACCTGTTATCGCAGTATTAGGAATCTCAATTAATACTTACCTAATTATCAATTTGAGTTTAGACGCTCAATTATTATCATTAGGATGGCTTGTTATTGGTATTCTAGTTTACTTTGGATACAGTAAGAAAAGATCGAAACTTAACAACGGAATCGAAGAATAAAAAATACTATTTCAATAAAAAAGCTCCAAATGAAAATTTGGAGCTTTTTTTATAAATCAAATACTGATGTTCTTTTTGAGCGAATTAAATCTTTTAATCTAATCCAAAAAGCGAGAGTCAGGTAAACTCCAAATCCTAAACCTGCTGTCACAAAAGATATATAAATAAAAAATAGTCTTACGCTTGTTACACGCATTCCTAGTTTATCTGCCAATCTTGAAGAAACATGAAAACCATATTTTTCAAAAAAGAATTTAAGTTTTAAAATAGCTGACATTTTTTATTTCAGATTTTAGAATCATTTACCTCTAAGAGGAATTACAAATGTACAAATTATCTCATTATCCTATTATCTTATTTTCTAATTGCTTTTAAGTAATTCTAAACCTAGTCCGCATTTTAAACATGCTTTCTTATTACAATATTCATTTTTAAGCTCTAATAAGATCTGGCTTTCAAACGCATTTTTCGACTTTATTCCAAAAGAATCAAACTTATCTATTATTGCATTTTTTTCGGAACCTACTTCATTCATAAAATCAATCAAATCTTCTGCTATAGATTCTCCCATTATATTAGAATAAGCAAATTGAATTGGTATTATTGTATTTATAACTATCAAATCTAAAAATGATTTTGATACTATTTTTGCTTTCTTCGGACTTTCTTTATCAAATTGATAATGGTCTTGCCAATAAGGACTTACTGAAACATTCAATAATTCGTACACGTTCTTCAACGATTTTAATTCAATTATTTTAGAAAACAAATTTTGATGTTTATGATATAAACCTCCCAATTGTGAAAGTCGAATCGTAGGGAAATTATCAGGGCGAAGTTTAAAAAATTGAACAGGATCAATGAATGTTTTCTCTAATTGATATTTATGGAGTAAATAAAAATACCTAAATTTTAGATCCTTATAATAAACATCTTCTTTTTCTGAATCTAATAATCCTGCAGTTCCAAAAAGCAATGCTTCTAAATTTTCTATTTCAAAACTCTCCTTTCGGATAATTGAAAATGGAATTGCTTTTGATATTTGTAAAAATGAAGTTCCGTTTGTATTCAAACCAAAATTCTTTGCTAAAAGGCAAAATAAAACTGCTTCCCAATCTTGATTTGTCTGCTCTAATAGATCATAAACAAACTTTGATTTTCGTTCTAAACGTTCAAAAAATAATCTTTCCTGCCAGCTTTTAAAAACAAAATCATCGATATTTTTTATTTGTTTCTCGCATGAAATCCAAGTTTTTGGAGAAAGCAATTCCCTATAATTGTTTACTACATCTTTTGAAACATAATCTTTTAAAACCAAAACAGGAATCTCGGTATTATTTTCTCTAAAAATTGGAGTATCATTTTCCCAAACTACATGAAGAATTACATTTTTATAAGCTGGATCTTTTTCGTGATTGTGCAGATACCAATCAGAAGATTTTAAATGTATTTCTACATTGCCTGCCCATTTTTGATTTCCAATTTTAATTTGGGCATTAAAAAAGTCAGGTCCAGAAAGTTCTAAATAATCTCCCGTTTTAATAATGGTAATTAACTCACCTTGAGCAGTTTTTAAATCCAAGAGATCAAATTTCTTGAATTTCCAGAGATAATGAAGGAAGTCTTCTTTCATTTTAGATTTTAAAGTATAATTATAAAATCTAAAAATAATAAAATTTTAATATTATTCTTACAAAATGTATTTTATTTTAGCGAAGCAAATATAATTTAGCACATGCCCTTGCATCAGATAAAGCTTCGTGATGATTTAGCTGAATATTCATTTCACGACAGCAATCACTTAATTTTGTTGGCTTTAAACCTTTAGCTTTATAAATTTTAACTGTACATTCCCACTTTGGCGCAATGCTTAAATCTTCGTAGTTTAAACCGTGAAGCAGCATTGATTTCATTAAAACATTTCGGTCAAAACTTTCATTGTGAGCTACTACAACTCTATTTTTTAATCTTCTTTCAATTTCAGGATAGACTTGATAAAAAGATTTTGAATTAACTGTATCTTTCGGATAAATTCCGTGAACGCGAATTGTAAAAGGATTATACTCGTTATTCGGCGGTTTTATCAATGTCACAAATTCGTCCACAATAATTCCGTTTTGGACTGTAACAATACCCACTGAGCAGGGATGATATCCCGTTGCAGTTTCAAAATCAATAGCTGTAAAATTCATTTTATATTTTTAAAAAGACAAATCCACAAATCTAATTGCCAAAACAATAAGATTTATGGATCAGTTTTATTAGTAACGGCTTATTTTATAGAGCCGATAATATCATATTTTGTAATAATGTGATGGTGACCGTTTCCTAAATCAATTAAAACAGCATCGTTTTCTTTGGTGAAAAGTTTAGAAACTTCTTCGATTGGCGTTCCTAATTTTACAATTGGAAAAGGTTTCCCCATTACATCTTTAATTGGTTTTTCGGCCACATTTTTATCTGCAACATAACTTCTAAACAAGTCAGTTTCATCAACAGAACCTACAAAACCATTTATGTCTACAACTGGAATTTGAGAGATTTTATATTTACGCATACGCTCAATAGCATGCGAAACCAATTCTTCTGTACGAACAACAATTAATTCCTTGTCAATATGATCTTTAATCACATCTTCTGCCTTCGTGATATTTTCTTCTAAGAATCCACGCTCGCGCATCCAGTCGTCGTTAAACATTTTACCTACATAACGGCTCCCTGAATCGTGAAATAGAACTACTACAACATCATCCGGCTTAAATTGATCTTTTAACTGTAATAGTCCTTTAATACAAGCTCCCGCTGAGTTTCCAACAAAGATTGCTTCTTCTAGGGCAATTTTTCTTGTATAAACTGCAGCATCTTTGTCTGTTACTTTTGTAAAGCCATCGATTAAAGAAAAGTCAACATTTTTAGGTAAAATATCTTCTCCAATTCCCTCTGTTATATAAGAATAGATTTCGTTTTCATCAAAAATACCTGTTTCATGGTATTTTTTAAAAACAGAACCGTAAGTATCAATTCCCCAAATTTTAATGTTTGGATTTTTCTCTTTTAAGTACTTTCCAACACCTGAAATTGTTCCTCCTGTTCCTACACCTACAACAAAATGCGTAATTTTTCCGTCTGTCTGTTTCCAGATTTCTGGTCCCGTCTGCTCATAATGTGCCAATGAATTTGATAAATTATCATATTGGTTTACATACCAAGAATTTGGTGTTTCTTCTGCCAAACGCTTTGAAACTGAATAATAAGAACGAGGATCTGTAGGCTCAACATCGGTAGGACAAACAACTACTTTTGCTCCAACAGCACGAAGAATATCCATTTTCTCTTTTGACTGTTTATCTGAAATAACACAAATTAATTTATATCCTTTGATAATTGCTACAAGAGCAAGTCCCATTCCTGTATTTCCAGAAGTTCCTTCGATAATAGTCCCTCCAGGTTTTAGTCTGCCGTCAGCCTCTGCATCTTCAATCATTTTTACCGCCATTCTGTCTTTTACAGAATTACCAGGATTAAAGGTTTCGACTTTTGCTAATACTAGCGCATCAATTTCAGCAACAATTTTATTGAGCTTTACCAATGGTGTGTTACCAATTGTTTCTAAAATATTCTTTGAAAAGTCCATTTTTATTTGAGTTTAATATGTGGTTTTAAAATGAAAGTAAGTTTTTCTTATTGGAAGAAATTCCAAACTAAACCAAAACGCAATACAAAATCACGATAAGGATTATTTGGAGTAGCATAATAATTGCTTTGCGAAAAAGCAGCATTAAAATGCTCTGCTTTTAAATAAAATCTTGTCTGGCGTATTCTAGCATTTACGAAAAAATCGAATGTAGCAAAACCGCCAATCTTTTTATCTTGCTGTACAAAAAATTCTGCAATAACAGGATTATAATCATCTCCATAATACTTAGTCTGATAATTAAATACAAGACCTGTTTGCATGTATAAAGCTTTCTTAAAAAAGTAACCTGAATAATAAAATGTATTTCTAGTTACGAAATCTGGAACATTTAAGATTAAATCTGACTGATCTACTTTTTGGTACAAAAATGTATTATCTAATGCAAAAGGTCCAAATTTAAATTCTCTACTCGCTTTTATCTCTAAATAATTAATAGCGTTTCCATATTGAAATGGTTTTACAATTTGAACATTTCCTGCTTTCTGTTCATCGGTTGCGGCATTTGTAAAATACAAGTGATCTTTTAATACTGTATATTGAACTTGTCCTGTTAACCAAGGCGTCTGAATCTCAGCGCTAAGAGAATTTATTTTTTCGTTTTTAAAATTATTAGACCAATTGTATTCTATCCAGCTGCTTTGGTATAAATTATAATTGTTGTTTGGCAGTTTATTGATGTTACGATATCTAAAATCAAATTTAATTTTATCATTTAGATCATATCTTAACTTCGCATCTAAATCAGAAAGAGATTGATTGGTAATTGATCTAGAATATAGAAATCTACCATTCCATTTGTTTTTCTGATATTCATATTGTCCTCCTACATTATTGATCTGCAAAAACAAATTATCTGGAATTGCTTTTCCTGTGCTGTCAATAATAATTCTAGTATACTTATAATTTGATCTATAATCATCAATAAAAAAATTGAACTTTCCTAGAAGGGAATTTTCATAAGCAAGACCTGCTTTATTATAAAGCCGCTCATATTTGGTCTGATCATTTATACTACTTGCCACATACGAATCTCCAAAACGCTGCACTTGAGTACTATTATTATTGCTATCTGTAACTGTAGAAATTACTGTAGGCTGTTTATATTCATACCCTTTATTCTCATAATTAAATTGATGTGTTACATACAAATTATTATTACCGTTTGTTGGATTTACTCTAAAAGCATGATCAAAAAATAATCTTCTTCCTTTCAATAAAGATTCTGCATCGGTTAAATAAACCTGCAATCTTTGGCGGTTTTTATAATCTTTATTATCGCTTTCAAAGTTTTCATCGTTTGTAATTCCGCCATTTTCTTCATTTAATACATCTTGAAAAGTATAGTGAGCATTTATCGCATAACGTCTGCTGGTAGTTGCATAACTAGTTGTAAATCTAAAATTTCCAGCACTAACCAATTGATTAATATAATCTCCTTCAGATCTCAATCCTCGATAAGCAATTGAGAAATTAAGATTTTTAGAAACGTTTAATGTGATAAAAGAATCTACATTTTGTCCTTTATTAATTGTTGTATTAAAAAACAATTCTGTAAAAGGTGTTGCCGCAGAATAATATCGAATCTGATCTGCTTGGATATAATTAAAATGTTTACCGCTAAAACCTATTTCTGGATACGGAGAAAAATTGGTTAAACTATATTGTAAAGTGTTTAAAGGCTGTCCGATGTTTGAAAATTCCTGATATCCGAAAAGATCTTTTCTAAGGTGATTTTGTCTGTAAGCACTTTTAATTGTCAGCGATGTATCTGCATAAATAGTATCGTGCTCCAGCGTAATAATTTTATATTGGTCTATTGTGGCGATTTTAGCTTTTTTCTTTTTTACGGTATCTGTAATACTTGAATATTCCGTATTCATATCTAAATTATTTTTAGAAGCTGGCTTTTTTACTTGAGAAAACAATAACGTAGGTACAACTAATAGATATAGAAAAATGAATATTCTCATTTGATGGCTTTGTATAAATTTAATTCGACAAAATTTGCTAAGCAAAGGTAAGATAAAAACGTATAAACGAAAAAAACATAATATATAATATGAAACCAGAATCGCTTAGGTCTTTTTGGAAACGAAAACCCCGTATACAAAAGTATACGGGGCTCTCAAAAAAAATCAAAATATTTATTATTCTTATTCCCAAAATGGGTATAATTTACTTTGAATATTAACTTAATTGATATAGATTATATTCTAAAGATTAGAATTTATCCCAGAACAATTTAGTATTTAATAAATCTCCACCAATGTCAGAAGCTGCTTTAGTATAATTTGTTTTATTTATACTTGCTTCTACACCCGGATAAGTATATCTAACAGGCACAGTAAAAATAAGTTTGTTTATAGCTGCTTGAGGTGCTTTTAAAACTGGGAAATCCAATCTTCTGTAAGATGTCCATGCTTCGTATCCTCTGTTATAAAGAGCAAACCATGCTTGATTACCAATTTTTTCTTTCCATGTTGCTCCACTTAACGGATTATTATAATCTACTTTTGGACTTGCAATATAAGCATCAATAGCTGCAGTGCTAGTTACTCCCCAATCTGCCATAGAAGCTTTAATACCTGCTTCGTAATATACTTTTGCCTGAGCAGACCCCCCTGGAATTAAATTTTTCTCAGCAGCTTCTGCTAATAAGAAATTCAACTCAGCGAAATCAAAGATAGTTCCTGGGAAAACTGGATTGTTTAATGTCGATGTTATTTGTGAATAAGCTGTATAAACATTTCCTGCACCATAAGTTCCACCTACAAAAGTTCTTCCTGCAGGAATAACTGGAGCTGGAGAAGTTAGATTAGTAAAATATTTAGGCATCCTTGGGTCACCACCAGGAACAACAGCATCCATAGCAGAAACAAAAGGCTCAGCAGGAATAAAATCAAATCGCTGACTAGTTACTAAATCAGCATATAATGGATTTTGATTTCCTGATGTTGTTAAATAAGTCAATTTTGTATTATCAGCATTACCTGCTAAAGCACCAGAAGCAAGAGCTGCCTGAACTTGAGTAGTTGCATAAGCTGGATCAACATCAGACATATTAACTGCCATTCTAATGATCAATGAGTTCGCAAATTTTGCCCATTTTGCATTACTTGCAGCATTTCCTGAATAGATAATATCTGCTGCACCAAAGTTAGCTACTGTACTGTTCGCTTTTAAAACCGCAACATCTGCACTTAATCTTTTAATAAGATCTTGGTAGATAGTTTTTGCATCATCATAAGCTGGTAAAGGATATTTTTGAATATCAATTGCCTGTGAGTAAGGAACATTTCCAAAAGTATCTACTAATACACTATAAGCATAAGCTTCTAAAATATCTATAAGAGCTAATTTATTTTGCTTAACTGCTTCCTCTGCAGGAGTTGCAGGAGTTGTTGCTGAAATCATAACTCTTGAATCGTGAAAATCAGCTAGAACATCTCTGTACAAAACCAAAAAGTGTGTATCAGGAATTTTTCTGTTTGTAATGTTGTACTGACTTTCATCAGGATAAGTTGTCTCTGTCCATTGTTGTGCAAATAATCTAAAAACATTATTATTCACACTAGTACTAACCATTTGATCGACTAATTTTTTCTCAGCATTTGTAAATAAATATTCCGATTTGGTAGTTGTTGGTCTTTTCGGATCAACATTCATATCTGTAATGTCCTGGCTGCACGAAACCATCATACCTACCACAGACATTAATAAAAGTACTTTTTTCATGATTTAAAATTTTAATGTTAGGTTACAACCGATATTTCTTGTTGTAGGAAGTGAACCTCCTGAATAACCTGATGATAAGTTACCTGAACTTAGACCACTTTCTGGATCTGCATCTGGAAGATTTTTGCTGATGATCCATAAGTTAGAACCTACTAAAGAAAGACGTAAATCATTCAAACCTGCTTTAGTTATAAATTGTTTAGGAAAACTATAAGTAATACTTACCTCTCTTAATTTTACATAACTTGCATCGTAAACAAATGCTTTTTGTGGATTATTATTGTACCCATAGATACTTCCAGCAACTTCAGGACTTGGTGTTCTTGTAGTATTAGGAGTTCCATCTTCATTTACTCCAGGTAAAATAACACCACCACCATTAGCAAGTGTATTTCTTACAGGATTTCCAAGCTCATTGTTTCCTGCTGTAGAAGTATATAAACCAGAACTTTGACCGTAATATTGATCAAGAGAGAAGATATCTCCTCCTTTTTGAACATCAATTAAGAAACCTAAAGAAACTTGTTTGTAAGTAAATTTGTTACGGATACCACCAATCCAATCTGGTGTAACATTACCAATTACATTATTAGTAGTTGCAGTTTGTAAATACACTCCATTTTTAGTTACTTTTTGTCCGTCAGCATTGTAGATATAATCTTTACCAAGGATATCTCCATAAGGATGTCCTTTTGTACCAACGATACTAACACCACCTTGGAATGTACCAATTGTTAAAACATCAACACCTGGTGTTAAAGCTACAACTGTATTTTCATTTTTAGACCAGTTTAGGTTAATATCCCACTGAAAATTATTTGTTTTTAAAGGAGTTAGATTGAATATTACCTCAACACCTTTATTTTCTACAGATCCCGCGTTTACATATCTAGAAGAGTTACCAGTTGCAGTAGAATAATCTACTGGGAAAATTTGATCTTCACTTAAACTTTTGTAAACACTTACATCAAAACCTACTCTTCTGTCAAGGAATTGCATCTCTAAACCAAGTTCTTGCGATGTAGTTTTTACAGGGTGCAAATCTGGGTTATTAGCAGTGTTTGGTCTTGAATAAAGTTGGTTTGAACCAAATGGATTAAATTTGGTATATACATCTTGTAATGCATAAAGATCAATACTTCCTTGTGGATTCTCAGCATAACTTGCTCTTAATTTACCGAAAGTTAACCATGGTCTATTAATGTGGTTTGTAAAAACATAACTTCCAGATACTGAGTATGTATTAACATCGTTATCATCTTGTGGCAACATAGAGAATGCATCATTACGCACTGTTCCTTCTACAAAAAAGAAATCTCTGAATCCTACTGAAGCAGATGCATAAACACTGTTTACCGCTGAATTATCTTCAACCTCAACTGGAAATGGAGAAGCATTTACTGAATTTGATAATGCATAGATTTCCGGAATAATAAGTCCTCCATCTGTAGAAGCTAAGGTAGATGTACGTCTGGTTCTTAAAGCATTATATCCAATCAAACCTGTTAGTGAGAAATCCTCAGTAATTTTTTTATTGAAGTTTAAGGTAACCTGATAGTTTTGCTCAGAAAACATACCTGTATATTTTTGGTATCCTGAACCAACAGCTAAACGGTTAATACCAAATGTTCCTGCCAAGGATCCTACTGCTTTTCTCTCTTCACGTAATTCTGAATAACTATCTGTACTTATTTTTCCTGTAGCGTTTAACCAATCTGTAAATTTATAATCTAATTGACCATAACCAATGAAACGATTTCTTTCGTCAGTTTGGTAATTTCTATATCTTGTAAAATATGGGTTATCCCAATATTTAGGATTTGTATTCCCATTAGCAGGATCTGCCATGTTCCATGAAATATTTTGTCCGCCTGAATTTTGGAAAGCTTCTTTTTGAGATTGAATATCTACGTTAGTTCCCCACCATTGACGGAATAAACCTGCAACGTTATCACCACCATAACCAGTAGTATTTCTACCCATTGTAGTTTGGGCTAAATAATTTGCAAAAACACTTGCAGATAATTTATCTGTTAATTTGTGGTTGAATTTAATACTTGCATTATTTTTCTTCAATTCACTATTTGGTAAAATACCAGTCTCTTTATAATTGTTGTAATTGATAACAAAGTTGCTTTTATCTGAACCACCTTCAAAAGAGATTGAGTTATTGAATGTTTGAGCTGTTTGAAAAAATGTAATTGGACCATTTTTAGCAGCTACCCATGGAGATTTTTGTCCAAATTTTGAAGAATATGGAGAATATGATTCCCAAGTATAAACAGAAAGATTTGGATCAAACGCAACACCGTAAGAAGCATCATCTGTAGTACTTACCACTTGGTTACCATTTTTATCGATAACAAAAAAAGCACCTGTTGGCCCAACTGGAGTACCTTTTGGATTTCCAGCTGCATCATAAGTAGGTCCATAACCTTGTCCGTATTTATTTTGGTAAACAGGGAAAGTCTTTTTATCAACTGAGCCAACTCCAAACTCACTAGATACAGTCACTCCCATACCTTTTTGAGCTTTTCCTTTTTTTGTAGTAATCATAATTACACCATTTCCAGCTTGAAACCCATATAAAGCAGATGCGGCAGCACCTTTCAGTATGTTTAATGATTCGATATCATCAGGATTAATATCCATACCAGCATTACCGTAATCATAAGTATTACGTGCTCCAGCAGTTTGTGCTCCATTACTAGAATTCACATTGGAATTGTTAATAGGCATACCATCAATAACAATAAGCATTTGGTTATTTCCAGTAAGGTTTTTAACACCTCTCGAAACTACGTTTGTAGATCCTCCAAAGTTTGTGTTCTTTCTAATTTGTACCCCAGCAGATTTACCAGAAAGATCATTAAGGAAGTTTGCACCTGTTGTTCCACCCACTAAATCTTGTCCTTTTATTTCCTGAGTAGTATATCCAAGAGCTTTTTTCTCTCTTTTAATACCTAAGGCCGTAACAACAACACCTTCTAACTCAGTAGTATTGCTAGCTAATTTTACATTTAATGTTGTAGAACTAGCTGCAACTTCTTGCGTTTTCATTCCAATGTAAGTAAAAGTCAAGACTTCGCTTGACGTAGCTTTGATAGAGAATTTTCCATCAAAATCTGTTTGTGTTCCAGTTTTAGTTCCTTTAACTAATACACTCACACCTGGTAGAGGCAATCCTGCATTATCGGAAACCACACCCGAAACAGTTCTTTCTTGCGCAAAGGTTAGTTGCGTAATCAGCGCCACCAAGAGCACTAAGAATCCATTTAACTTTAGTTTCATTTTTAAAAATTTTGAATTAGTATCTGGCAAACATCTTAATATTTTCTTAAAATAACAACAAGACAAAATAACACTATATCGTTTTCGTTTTAAACTTACTTCAAAACAATTGTCAAAAACTTACTTTTTTATAAACAAACCTCAAGATTATCAGACATATACGTAAAATTAGAATGGTTCTATTTAATTTATTTTTAACAATAATTTAACATTATTTTAGCAAATTTAATTTTTTATTTAACTCATAAATCCATATATCAGATGTATAAACTGACAAAATTTCATTTTTTTTTAATGTATTTCAAACTCTATTTGTTAAAAAATGTTAATTACATCCATTATTAAGAACTTATTTAACATTTTGTTAATGATTTATTATTTACTCAAACATTTGCAAATCAGAAGAAAAAAATACAATCTTTGTGATTCAAAAAAAATTAAATGCTTCAATTAAATTATTCAGGATTTATTTTAGAAACTGGCACTGATGAAGCTGGCCGGGGATGTTTAGCCGGTCCTGTGACAGCGGCTGCAGTAATTTTACCTCATGATTTTAACAATGAGTTTTTGAATGACAGTAAGCAATTGTCTGAAAAAATTAGAAAAGAACTAAAACCTATAATTGAGGATCAGGCTGTTTGCTTTTCAGTAACACATTTACATGCGGCTGAAATAGATGAAATCAACATCTTAAACGCTTCGATGAAAGGAATGCAGGAATGCATCTTAAAATTGAAACATGTTCCTGAATTTATTATTGTTGATGGAAACCGATCTTTAAATGCCAAACTTGGACTTAAAAATGCTTTTGGAAGACAGTTTTCTGAAGATGAAATAACACTTTTAAAATCGATCCCAAATCAAAGTATTATAAAAGGAGATGCGAAATATTTAAGCATCGCCGCTGCTTCAGTTTTAGCTAAAACCTATCGTGACGAATTTATGGATAAGATTCACGAAGAATTCCCCATGTACAACTGGAAACAAAATAAAGGATATCCAACAAAAGAGCATCGCGAAGCCATTAAAGAATTTGGAACAACAAAATACCACAGAATGAGTTTTAGACTTCTTCCTGAACAACTAGAATTGATTTTTTTAGAATAAAAAAAAGACTTAATTGGATAAGTCTTTTTTTATTGCACTAAAATTAATTAGACAATGTCTTTTCTAAAAACAACATTTTGAGCTGATTCTCCCATTCTAATACATTTTCAACAGAAGGTCTATCTGCTTTATCAAAATAAAAATGGTGTTTAATTTCTAAACCACTATAATTAAAAATACCAGTGTCTGAAGTTAATGTCAAGGCTTTATCCATTCCCATTGTTTTATATTCAGCATTCGATTTTCCATGAGAGTTAATAATAATGGTTTGTTTTCCGGTCAATAGTCCTTTTTGAATTCCTTGATCATATCGATATGCAAATCCATAACTAAAAACTCTGTCAATATATCCTTTCATAATAGCTGGCATTCCAGTCCACCAAATTGGATAAATAAAAATAATCTGATCTGCCCACGAAATAAAATCTTGTTCTATTTTAACATCATCAGCAACCTGTCCAATCCTTTGTCCCTGCATATCTTGCAAAGAAAGAACTGGATTGAAATTGATTTCATTTAAATCACGAACAACTATTTGTTGTCCAGATTTTTCTAAAGATTCTATAATGGTATTTTTGAAAAAATGGTTTAAACTTCCTGAATTTGGATGTGCATAAATAATTAAATTTTTCATGTTTCTATTTTTAAAGATTAACATGACAAATGTAAAACGCACATTTGGGTGACAATTGTAAGAAAACGAAATTAGCTTTAATCCATTTTTGAACTGCAAATGTCTGATTGAAATTTCAAATATTTGGTAGGCGAAATATTCATGTAGTATTTAAAATCATGAATAAGCTGGCTTTGATCGTAATATCCACATTTATCTACAATAGTTAACCAATCTGTTTTGCATTCTTCTAGTATATCTTTCTCTATTTGATTAACGGCTTTTAAAAACCTTTCGTAACGATTTGCTTCTTTAATTGTGTAACCAAAAATTTTCTTTTGGTTAAGTTGAATATTTCTTTCTGTTTGGTTGATCTGCGAAGCTATTGCCTTTATAGGATTTATATTCTCGTTTTGAAAATCGTTTAAAAGTGTTGTGATTGCTGTTTGCTCTCTTAAATATGGCTTGCAGAATTCTAAAATATAATCAACACGATCTTTTGTATCTGGAAGTTTAATGAGCTCATCCCATAAAAGTGTGAAACAATTTTCATTAATTAAATCATCTGGATGAATGGGCAGAGAATCAAAAAGAACATTTCCAAAGAACCGATAAAAAGCATCTTCTTTAAAATTGGCAACTAGAATCTCTGAATTAGGTTCTAAAGTATAATCAAAAGCTTGTTTTATCGGACCAAGAAGAACACATTTTTCAACTTCCAAAAAATGATTCTGCTGAGATTTCAAGTATGATTTTGTGCCGAAGTTAAAAACTAAAATAGTCTGAAAACTAGGCAATAAAGTTTTTGTAATAGGAAATGTCGTTTTGTTTTCGGCAAAATAAAAATGAGAGAAAACAGTTTCAAATGCTGAAGGAACTGCAATTCTATAATTGTTATTTTCTTCAGCATTTTTCATACTATAATTATTAGAAATTTATTCAACAAATTCAACCTCAAACAAATGAGCTAAATGCTTAATAATTCTCGATTTTACTTCTTCTTCATCTACTCTTTCCACACCAAGTTCAACTTGTAAAGAAGTAACGCCTTTTCCGCGAATTCCACATGGAATAATATTATCAAAATAACCCAAATCTACATTGACGTTTAATGCAAATCCGTGCATGGTTACCCACCGTGAAGCTCTTACGCCCATTGCGCATATTTTGCGGGCAAACGGAGTTCCAGCTCCTAGCCAGACACCGGTTTCTCCTTCACTTCTACCCGATTCTAAGCCATATTCTGCTAAAGTCAAAATAATTGATTCTTCAAGTAAACGTAAATATTTATGAATATCTGTAAAGAAATTTTCTAAATCCAGAATCGGATAACCCACAATTTGTCCTGGTCCGTGATACGTAATATCGCCGCCGCGGTTAATTTTATAAAAAGTTGCTCCTTTTGCTTCGAGCTGTTTTTCGTTTAATAGTAAGTTTTCTAAATCACCACTTTTTCCTAAAGTATAAACATGCGGATGCTCTACAAACAATAAATAATTTGGTGTTGGCAGATCAAGTTCTTCTCGTCTGTTTTTGATCTTTAAATCGACTATATCTTTAAAAATTTCTTCTTGATATTCCCAAGTCGATTTATAATCTTTGTTTCCCAGATCCTGAAGTTGGATTTTTTTATTCATTTTAATTATTTTTCAAACTCAACATCAAAGTTAAGTTTGTCTGGATTCTCCATATAATCCGTGAAAGAGTATTGAATTGTAATTGATTTTCGATCGTCGCTAAATAATGCATTCGGATTAGAGACTTTCTTAATCTTTTTTGGAAAGTGATATTTTACAATATAGTTAGAAGATGCAAACATCATTTTAGACATATCAGGAGCAGAGTCCTTCGCTTTTGCTGCCAGTTTTTGCTGGTCTATTACTGCTTTTCTTGTAAATTTCTTACCGTCGTATGTATAGCTTAATTTACTATTATTATCTCCAAAACCATTTCCAAGCGGATTTGCATTTGCTCCTCCTTCCAACTTTTGAAATGTACTCAGTGTTTGCAAAATGTCTTGCAGCTCGTTTACATTTTTAAAGTCAGTAGCCATTGTCATTAGAAATTGTTTTTTCTCCGAGCTCATTTTTGTGGTAACTACAAAGTTTTCGAGTTTTTTGAGTTCTTTTTGAGTTTCTGGAGACAACTTAGCAATACTGTCTTTTTTCTCTTCGAATAATTGTTTGAAGGTAAAAGTGGAGTCAATATCTTTTTTAGCATCGCTGCCCATTTGACCTGCTAATTGATCTCCCGCCATTTCCATCAAAGCAGAACCATCCATGTCAACAGCAAATTTTCCAGTTCCGTTATCATTGATGTAAATATTTTCAGTAAAAGTACAGCTTGTTAATGTTGCTATTAAAAAAGAAAAACTAAGTAGTTTGTATAATTTCATCGTAGTACAATTTTTTATCAAATATACGAAGACTATTTTATTTTTTAAGATTCTGAGATATTCAGATATTAAGGTACCAAGATAATAGCTTTTAAATTCAGTAAAATACTTCTCAAAGCATATTTTGAAAATAAAAATATCTAACATATTTCCGATAGAAGCGGTATCGTTTTCTGCTTTTTCTGCAAAAAAGATACAATTGCCCCCAAGCTTCGGAAGCAAGACAAAAGGTAATTGAAACCCAATAAATTGCTGCTACAAAAAATCTAAAATCTGCATTCTAAAATCTACATTCTTTTCTTTATCTTTGCACACTTAAAAAAAGAGCACAAAATGGCATTATCAGAACAAGAAATCATCAGAAGAGAAAAACTTCAAAACTTACGCAGTCTGGGAATCAATCCTTATCCAGCTAATCTTTTTCCTGTAAATCATACTTCTAAGCAAATTAAGGAGTCTTTTGAAGAAGGTAAGAAGGTTATCGTTGCGGGTCGTTTGATGAGCGTGAGAGATCAAGGAAAAGCTTGTTTTGCTGAATTGCAGGATAGCGAAGGACGTATTCAATTGTACGTGAATCGCGATGTTTTGTGTGAAGGTGACGATAAAACTTTATATAACCAAGTATTTAAAAAATTAACCGATTTAGGTGACTTTATTGGTATTGAGGGTGAATTGTTCACTACAAAAGTGGGTGCACAATGCGTTCGCGTTGACGGTTTTACTTTCTTGAGCAAAACGTTACGTCCGCTTCCTTTACCAAAAGTTGATGAAGAAGGAAACGTTCACGATGCATTTAATGATGCTGAATTGCGTTACAGAATGCGTTATGTAGATTTAACTGTAAATCCGCATGTTAAAGAAACTTTCATCAAACGTACAAAGTTATTCAGCGCAATGCGTGGTTATTTTAACGATGCTGGATATCTTGAGGTTGATACTCCGGTTTTGCAGTCAATTCCTGGTGGTGCTGCGGCAAGACCTTTTATTACACACCATAATTCGCTTGATATTCCGCTTTATATGCGTATCGCAAACGAATTGTATTTAAAAAGATTAATTGTTGGTGGATTTGAAGGTGTTTATGAGTTCTCAAGAAACTTTCGTAATGAAGGAATGGACAGAACACATAATCCTGAATTTACTGCAATGGAAATATATGTAGCCTACAAAGACTACAACTGGATGATGGAATTTGCTGAAGGTTTATTGGAACATTGCGCAATTGCTGTAAATGGTACAAGCGAAGTGACTTTTGGTGAACATACAATCAACTTTAAAGCTCCTTATGCACGTGTTACAATGACAGATTCTATCAAACATTTTACTGGTTTTGATATCTCTGGAAAAACAGAGCAAGAATTGTTTGAAGCTGCAAGAGGAATGGGAATCGAAGTTGATGAAACAATGGGTAAAGGAAAATTAATTGATGAAATTTTTGGAGCGAAATGTGAAGGAAATTATATTCAGCCAACTTTCATTACAGATTATCCAAAAGAAATGTCTCCGCTTTGTAAAGAGCATAGAGATAATCCAGATCTTACAGAGCGTTTTGAATTAATGGTTTGTGGTAAAGAAATCGCAAATGCATATTCTGAATTAAATGACCCAATTGACCAGCGTGAGCGTTTTGAAGATCAAATGCGTTTGGCAGCAAAAGGTGATGATGAAGCTAACGGAATTATCGACGAGGATTTCTTAAGAGCGCTTGAATATGGTATGCCTCCAACTTCTGGAATGGGAATTGGAATGGATCGTTTGATTATGTATTTGACAAATAATGCTTCGATTCAAGAGGTTTTATTGTTCCCACAAATGCGTCCGGAGAAAAAACAAGCTCAAGTTGAATTATCTGATGAAGAAAAATTTATCGTAGATTTATTGAAAGGAAACGAAAGTAAAATGGATCTTCAACAATTAAAAATCACTGCGAATTTAAGTGGTAAAAAATGGGATGCTTCTATGAAAAATTTATCTAAACATGGTTTGACTAAAGTTGTCGTTGACGGCGAGTTTAAAATGGTGGAATTGGTGGGATAAATTTTTTAAAATTCCAATTTTAGAAAATTTCAAATTCCAATTTGGGATTATAATATTCAAACCCGACAGGTTTTAAAAAACTGTCGGGTTTTGTATTTAAAAGATCTGATTAAAACGAATATTTCTCTAAGTTCTTTCCTTGAATATCTAAAACCTTTGTACTTTCTTTTGGAATATCGCCTTTTAATTTTTCCTGAACCGAAGGATTTGACGGATATTTTCCGTTTTTCATTTTTACAAGATGAGAAATTCCGCCGCTTTTCACGATCAGATCATAAAATTTATCGGTTGAGGAAGTCGCTACATAAATTGGAAAATCGGTCACTGTGAAACGATTAATTACGCTTCCGTCATTATTTAAAATATACCCCGAACATCCTCCACTTCCGCAGAAATATGAATTGGAGAAACCAACAAAATATTCATTTTTTTGATCGTTATTCAAATCAAAAGCTTCATAATAAAAATAACGGTCGTCTTTTGTCATTGCAGGAAGATCTGCTTTTAACAACACATTCAATTGTTTTCGAATCAAGTCAACTGTTTTATCTTCTTTTGCTGGAGCGTCACTTACGTCGGCAGTTCCCGCAGCAGTTTTTGACAAAGTGTCTTCAGCAATTGTTTTGATTATACTTTTGTTGTCGGTTTTATCTTTATTTTGACATGAAATCATTCCCAGAATCATAACTGCCGCTAAAATTGTATTTCTCATAATTTCTTTATTTTAAATTCTCAACATTACGTTTGTTAAACCAACAAAGCGGCTTTGTTTTCAATATCATTTTGACTTACCAGTGATTTTATATTATTGAACGTTACCAAAGCAATCTGCGTTAAAGCTTCATTGGTAAAAAATGCTTGATGCGCTGTTACCAAAACATTCGGAAAACTCATTAAACGCTGAATAGCATCATCTTGAATAATATCTGCTGAAAGATCTCTAAAGAACAGTTTTTCTTCCTGTTCGTAAACATCAATTCCTAAATAACCAATTTTACCTTCTTTTAAACCTTCGATAACGCAGGCCGTTTCTATTAATCCGCCACGGCTTGTATTGATAATCATAACGCTGTCTTTCATCAAAGCAATTGAGTCTTTATTAATGACATGCTTCGTTTGATCGTTTAGCGGACAATGAAGCGAAATGATATCACTCGATTTAAAAATCTCTTCTAAACTAACAAAAGAAACGCCGTCTTTTATCATTTCTTCATTGGTAACAATATCATACGCCAAGACTTTACAGCCAAAACCTAGAGCAATTTTCGCGAAAGCTTTACCTATATTTCCTGTTCCGATAATTCCAATTGTTTTGCCAAATAAATCAAAACCTAATAATCCATTTAAGGAAAAATTCTGTTCGCGAACTCTGTTGTAAGCTTTGTGTGTTTTTCGGTTTAAGGTTAAAATCATTGCCATTGCATGTTCTGCAACTGCCTGCGGAGAATAAGCTGGAACACGGCAGACTTTTATATTGTATTTTTTAGCAGCTTCTAAATCAACATTATTAAATCCGGCGCATCGTAAGGCTATAATTTTTACATTCTTTTCTGCTAATTGTTTAATAACCGCTTCGTTCACAATATCATTTACAAAAACGCAGACAATCGAAGCGTTTTCGATTAAAATTACGGTTTGCGGATTTAACTGCGTTTCAAAGAAATCCAGTTCAAAACCAAAATCAGTATTATATTTATTAAAGAATGCTTTATCGTAAGGCTGTGTTGAGAAAAAAGCAATTTTGTTGTTCTTTACATTTTCTAAACTCATAATACATCGTTTTTGGTTCTTAATTTCTAGTTTTACTAAATTAAGCAATTAATTCTGACGAAAGCATATAAATTACTCTTCTCTGAATTTTAAATGATCTGTACTAAAAAGCAAACCAATTCCACTGTAAGGATCTTTTTTTAAATCGAAAAAACTATTTACTCCTGACAGATCTTTATATAAATCAGCAATTATAGAAGAATTTTGAAATCCATCAATTGTATGATTTATAATTGTATCAGCAAGACAGGTTAATTCTTTTGAAGCATTTGTAACACCAATGTTATTTCCTGTTTCCCAATCCCAAATAATCCAATCCCAATTGTGTTTGCGTCTCACACAATCAAGCCATAAATAAGAAAGATTCGTGATTTTTAGTTGATTAAAATCTTTTTCTTTCCAATATTCCACACTTTCTATTATTGCTTCTACAGCTTCATCTGTTTGATCGTATATAAAATCAGGATTAGAGATCTGAATAATCTTTAGAGCATTATTTATTTTTGTATTGATTGATTTTAATTCTTTTTCAGTTGGTTTTCTTAAAAAGGCAAAATCAATATCTTGTTTTTCAAAAACGTCTCCTGCTGATTTTACAAGCATTACATAAGGAATACATTTTACATTAGCATTTAGGTCCAAAAACTCTTCATTTGGATCAAAAGAAAAGTTAGCAGCAGTATAAAAACCTGAGACATATTTCTCCTCAATTTCTTTTATCAGCTGATAATTATGATAATTTAAATCTTCCTTTATTTCATCTTCATTCTTAAAGTTACAAAAATAATCTGGCTGAAGCATCCAATACAAACAGAGAGCCGTTCCCTTATCAAGGTATTTTTGTTTTATAATCCATTTAAAAGGTTCAATACCATCATCATAATTCCAATGTTGAACAAATTGATGAAGCTCTGGAGCAGTTAGTTTTTGATAAGACAGCTCTCCTTCTAATGCTTTAAGGACTCTATTCTTGTTATTTTTAGTAAATAGTTTCATTTTAGTTTTGATAGTGTCAATTTTTGAAAAACATGCAATAATTAAACAAATTTAATAGTTTATAAAAGGAGAACTAAAATAATTGGCTTCATTAATTTATTAGTATTTATTTTTTGATTATTATTTTATGTTAAAAAAAAGATAAACCAAAAGATTACTTTAAACCTATTACATCGATTAAAGTCTAACGAGTATAACAATTAAAAAAACTTAAAAAATGAAAAAATTATTAATCGCAGCTATGTTATTTGTTGGAATAGCAAGTTTTGCACAAGACACAGATCAAAAACCTCAACGCGAGCAAAGAGAAAGAATGACTCCAGAACAGCGTAATGAGAAACAATTACAAAAATTAACAACAGAATTAAGTCTTGACGCTAGTCAGCAAGCACAGGTTAAACAACTTTTGGCTGACAGAAGTGCTAAAGCTGAAAAATTTAGAGAAGCAAGAAAAGACAATACTACAAAACCTACTGCTGAAGAAAAAGCTGCTTTCAAAAAACAAATGGAAGATGAAGTTGCAGCAAACGATGCTAAAATGAAATCGATCTTAAAAGCTGACCAATACACAAAATGGAAATCTTTGCAAGAAGAGAAAAAAGATAAAATGAGAGAAAAGGTAAAAGAGTATAAAAAAGAAAACAACTAAAAGTAGTTTATAAAAGAGGTCTAAATGGCCTCTTTTTTATTTCCATTATTATTTATGCTTTCATTAATACTTTCTGTTAAATAAAAGACAAACTTAATATTTGGATTAAACTTAATAAAATCGTGGCAGTCTAATTGCTATAATCTTAAAAAAACGAATTATGAAAAAATTATTTATCGCAGCTTTATTATTCGTTGGAGTAGTAAGTTTTGCACAAGACATCAATCAGAAACCGGCACGTGATCAAAAAGAAAAATTAACTCCGGAACAGCGTAACGAAAAACATTTACAAAAACTGACTTCTGAATTGAATTTAGATAAGAAACAACAAGAACAAGTAAAACAGCTTATAGCTGAAAAGAGTGCCAAAGCAGAAAAATTTAAGGAGTCTAGAAAAGACAGCAAAACAAAACCTACTGATACCGAAAGAGAAGCTTTAAAAAAACAAATAACAGCCGAAAAAGAAGCTACAGATGCTAAAATGAAAGCAATTCTAAACGCTGATCAATACACAAAATGGACGGCTCTTAAAAAAGATCACAAAGATCATAAAGGAAGAGGAGATCATAAAGGAGATCACAAAACGCCGCAAGAACGCGATCAAGCACATTTGCAAAAATTAACTACTGATCTAAGCTTAAATGCTGACCAGCAAAAACAAGTCAGCCAGCTTTTATCTGACAGAAGTACAAAAATGGAAACGCTGAAAAAAAGCCGAGGTGACGCAAAACCAACTGACACTGAAAGAAAAGCCATGAAAAAACAAATGGAAGAGGATCACAAAGCTTTTGATGCAAAAATGAAATCTATTTTGAATGCAGATCAATATAAAAAATGGACAACGATTCAAAAAGAACACAAAGATAAAATGAAAGATCACCGAAAAGATAAAATGTAATTGAGATCAAAAAAAGAGGCTGTTAAAGCCTCTTTTTGTTTGTATTATTTTATCGGATTTAATATCAAATCAATTCTTTTGATACAATCTTCATAATGATATTTGGTTTCGGTATTAACTGCTCCTGCTTTTGCTGCAACGAGTGATTTTCGTAGTGCACTTAATTCTCCTCTTACTAACGCTCTTAAATCAGATTGAGTTACGTTATAATAAATAGTAGATCTATCTGTTGGTTTAATTTCCTCAGTCATTAAATATCCCATTCTGTCAATATATGCACGCTGTAAGTTCCTGCGATAAACAGTTACATTTGAAGCCGCCGCAGCTTCTTTCCAAATTCCTCTTCGGATGTGTTTGAAGAAATCTAAAGCTTTGTAATTATCACCGCTCAAAATTTCGTTGTCCATTAGTCTTCCAACTCTTCCTAAAGTCATTAAATTATTAAGCTGTCTTACTTGCAGACTTCTAAACTTTTCTGTGTAACCCGCAAACTCTGTATTTTGGAGCGTTTTTACATTTACAATCCAGGTTGGCGATTCAAAAGCATTTTTTTGAAGCCAATTCATCGCTTCAATTTGTTTTGCTTTTGGCACTACTTCATAAACACTTCCTGCTTGATTTGGCTTTTTAGTATTTTCATAAATTCCTCCAACATTGGTTACAACATGACCAACATAACGACTCCAGCAATCTAATAACTCTTTGTATAATTCGTCTAAATCTTCGTAATTATTAGTAACATTACTGGTCCATTCGTTTAAATGACTCGCTACATATTCTAAATTTTTAAGTCCGTAAGAACTTGCTTTCATCGAATTATTTCCAATGTCTTCTGTTTGAGAAGAAGGATCAAAAGCACTACTTTGTTTTCCGAATTTATAAATCGGATTTCCTGCTTTATCCAAAATCCATTTATCTAAAATTGGTACTTCGTCTTGTGGAGATTTCGCATTCGGAATCACTCTGTATCCCCAATTTACAGCATATTGATCGTAGGCACCCATTTTACGAACAAAACGTATATTTTTATCTCCAGGCTGTGCGATGTAATTAAAACGGGCATAATCCATTATACTGGCTGAGATTCCGTTTTGCTGTGTAAAATCCCCATTTCTATAACTCTCCACATCATAAGCACAACTTGCGCCCATATTATGAGGAAAACCTAATGCATGCCCAACCTCGTGTGCAATAACCATTCGCATCATTTCTCCCATTTCTTCGTCGCTCGTCTGTAAAGTTCTCGCTGACGGATTTGCTGCTCCAGTTTCTAATAAATATCTATTTCTATAAGAACGCAAATGATTGTGATACCAAATTACATCACTCTCTATAATTTCTCCCGTTCTCGGATCTGAAACACTTGGTCCAACTGCATTTCGTGTTGTACTGGCGACATATCGAATCACAGAGTAACGAACATCTTCTGGGCTAAAATCTGGATCTTCTTCTTTAGTTGGGGCATCTTTGGCAATAATGGCATTTTTAAATCCAGCGGATTCAAACGGTTTCTGCCATTCTTCGATTCCTTGTTTGATGTACTTTTTTAATTTTTCAGGCGTTGCAGGATCTAGATAGTATACAATTGGTTTTATTGGCTCTACCAATTCTCCTCTGTTGTAAGCTTCTGGATCTTTTGGTTCTAATCTCCAACGTCTGATATAAGTTTTCAAATCCGATTTTAATTCGTTACTGCCATAATCGTATTGACTTACAGTAAACCAGCCCACACGCGGATCTGCTAATCTTGGTTTCATTGGAACTTCTGGAAGCAAAATCATAGATTGATTCATTTGAATACTTATAGATTCTGATTCTTCTAACATCGAAGGCTTCGAAGCGTTGTATGTAAAGTCTTGAATTACTTCGATATTCATCGGAAAACTTTTCATTGCATTAATGAAACTTCTCGAATCATCTAAACCTTTTACTTTATAGGTTTCTCTCATTTCTGCTGAAATTCCGCTGATTGCTTTTACATCTGTGCTGTAGAATTTAGTAACATCAATAACTATATTTGCCGAATCTTTACTAAAAGCAGCGATATCAAAAGCATATAAAGTAGGCTCATAATTATTTGATTTTACCGAAATACTAATTGGTAATGTATCATTGGCAACAGCATTGTAGGATTTTGATTTGATTAAGATTTTATCTTGAAAACGCTGCCAGACAATTAACTGTTCATTGGTTTCAGAACCTGCGTTTACGTAACCGCCACCTAAATTAGAAGGCAGTTTTGCAAGTCTGCTCACTAAAAGCATGTCTTTGTTTAAATATTTATTCGGAATCTCGAAGTAGTATTTTTTATCAACTTTATGAACTGTAAAAAGTCCTTCGTCTGAAACGGCATCTTTGGTAATTACTTTATTGTAATCTTTAATTGATGATTCTGGTTTCTTTTCTGGCTGAGGTGCTGGAACTTCTTTTTGATCTTTTTTCTTTTTATTCTGGGAAAATGTTTTGGAAGGAAACAGCGCAAAAATGGCTATTAAAGATAAAATGAAAAATTTCTTCATTTAATGTTGGTTTAGTGGTTAATTGACAAACAAAAATAATTTTTACTTACAATATCACAACAAATCACATATACATTAACTTTTTATTAACTAATAAAATTCTAGCATAAAAAAAGGCTCAACTTTTAGTAAAGCGAGCCTTAAATATTATTTTTTTCTATAAATTAGAATGTTTTCGAAACTTTATCAATTGCATTTATTGTAAAATCTAAATCTTCATAAGTCAAAGCATCTGTAATAAACCAAGTTTCATAAGCAGATGGTGCAATGTAAACACCTTCCTGCAATAATCCGTGGAAGAATTTCTTAAACGTTTCATTATCCCCTTTAGCAGCCGTTTGAAAATCAACTACCGGATTTGGATCAAAATGAACAGAAATCATCGAGCCAACTCTATTGATCGTAAAAGCAACATTATTTGCTTTTAAAACTTTATCAATTCCTGCTTCTAAATAGGCTGTTTTTTCTTCTAAACGAGTGAAAATTTCGCGGTCATTATCTAAAGCTTTTAGCATTGCTAATCCAGCCGCCATTGCTAATGGATTTCCAGATAATGTTCCTGCTTGATAAACTGGTCCAAGAGGCGCTAAATAATTCATAATTTCTTCGCGCGCAGCAAAAGCTCCAACTGGAAGTCCGCCCCCAATTACTTTTCCGAAAGTTACAATATCAGCATCAATACCATACAATTCTTGAACTCCACCACGAGCCAAACGGAAACCTGTCATTACCTCATCAAAAATCAATAAGATTCCGTTTGCTGTACATAATTCTCTTAAACCTTCTAAGAAACCTTTTGCTGGCGGAATACACCCCATATTACCTGCAACTGCTTCGATAATAATCGCAGCGATCTCTCCTTTATTAGCTTCAACTAAAGTTTTTACATTTTCTAAATCATTGTATTTGGCTAACAAAGTATCTTTTGCAGTTCCTTCTGTCACTCCTGGACTATTTGGAGATCCAAAAGTTACGGCACCACTTCCTGCCTGAATCAAAAATGAATCAGAATGTCCATGGTAGCAGCCTGCGAATTTTACTATTTTATCTCTTTTTGTAAATCCGCGAGCCAGACGAATCGCACTCATACACGCTTCTGTCCCTGAATTTACAAATCTAATTTTATCAATATTCGGAACCATAGAAACGGCAAGAGCTGCGATTTCTGTTTCCAATTCTGTCGGCATTCCAAATGAAGTTCCTAGTTTTGCTTTTTCGATCACGGCATCAACAACCGGCTGATAAGCATGACCCAAAACCATTGGTCCCCAAGAGTTAATATAATCAATTAATTTATTTCCGTCTTCATCATATAAATAAGCACCTTTAGCACTTTTTACAAAAATTGGAGTTCCGCCAACAGCTTTAAACGCTCTTACTGGTGAATTTACTCCTCCTGGAATTACTTTTTCTGCTTCAGCAAAAAGCTGACTACTTCTTTTATATAGCATTCTTATTTTAGATTTTAGAGTTCAGATTTTAGATTTTTTAGATTAAAAACTGAAAAACTTATTTTTGGATTTTATATTAACTTCAAACTGAAAACTGAAAACTGTGACTGAACACTGTGACTAAACACTGTGACTGAGACTGCAAACTTTTACTTCACCTTCAATCTCTGCCCAATTGAAATCGCATTATCAGTCAGGTTATTTTTTCTCTTCAAATCATCAACTAATAAATTGAATTTCTTTGAAATGGAATACAAAGTATCACCTTTTTGAACTTCATATGAATTTGGATCATACGTATTCATATTGATCTTTGGATCAGATGCGACATCATAAGATGTTTTTTTTGCTGGAGCAGAAGTATTGATTGGCACGTAGTTTCTACCTGTAACTTGACAATCGTATTGATGCAGATTGTAACGTTCAATATAACTAATTAACTTATCTGGATATTTCGGATCGGTTGCATAACCTGCCGCTCTCAAACCTTTTGCCCAAGATTTGTAATCGTCTTTTTCGTATGTAAATAAGGTAGCATATCGTTTTTTTCCAACCAAAAATAAAGCGTGATCCCTGTAAGATTCTGAAGCTTGAGGATATTTTCTAAAACATTCCTGAGCCGAATCATCGTCGTGGCGAACACTTTCTCCTAACCAATCATTATGACATTTAATCCCGAAATGATTATTCGCTTCAAGCGCTAGATCTCCTCTTCCCGCACCCGATTCCAAAATTCCCTGTGCTAAAATAATACTGGCTGGAATTCCATAAGTTTTCATGTTTCCCATCGCAATCTCTTTGTACTGCAAAACGTAATTATTAATCAAATCGCTGGTTACAACTGTTTTTGAAGTAGATTGAATAACCTCAGTCGTATTATTTGTAGAAGGATAATTTTTACCAATTGGTTTAACGGGAGTAGTTCTTTTTGCCGATGCTGTCCTCGTTTGAACTGCTGCAGCCTTTTTAGTCGTCGCGATGGCAGACTTACTAGAAGAGCAGCTTGCTAAAGCTAATATTACGAGAAGTAATACAATTTTTTTAATCATTGGTTTTGAGTATTGGTAATTTTTTCTGCTTCAATTTTATATTCATTCCATCAATTCCCTGTAATCCACCAGTGTGAATGAGTAAAATTTTTGAATGTGCAGGAAAATAATTTTTGCTGATTAAATCTATAACGCCAAAAACCATCTTTCCTGTATAAATTGGATCTAAAGGCACTTTATTTTCTTCAAAAAAAGCATTTATAAATTCGATTAATTCTAAATTTATCTTGCCATAACCTCCAAAATGATAGTCAGAAATTAAATTCCAGTTATCTTTTTTTGCAAAAATACGAATTTCATCGGTTAAAAAGTCACCTTTTAACGCTGGAAACCCTAAAATTTTCTGATTTGGCAATGCACTATTTATTAATCCAGAAATCGTGCCGCCAGTTCCAACCGCACAGCAAACGTAGTTAAAAGCCGCATCTTCATCGGTTAAAATCTCTTCACAGCCTTTTACAGCAAGTTCATTTGTACCGCCTTCGGGAACTAAATAAAAGTCTCCAAATTTATCTTTTAGCTTTTCAATAAAAGAACTTTCGTTTTTTAAACGGTAATCTTCACGAGAAACAAACTCAAATTCCATTCCGTTTTCCTGAGCAAATTTTAAAGTTGGATTTTCCTCAATTTTATCCAAAAGTTCATCGCCTCGAATAATCCCTATCGTTTTAAAACCCTGCTCCTTTCCCGCATACGCCACTGCTGCAACATGATTGGAAAATGCGCCGCCAAAAGTCAATAGCGTTTTTTTATTTTCGGCTTTCGCCTGAAGTAAATTATATTTTAATTTTCGAAATTTATTCCCCGAAACAAAAGGATGAATCAAATCTTCGCGCTTTATCGTCAAAGAAATGTCATTTGGAAAATTGATTGAAATAGGCTGGTTGATAACTGGATTCATTTTAATGTAATATAATGTAGAAACTGAAAAAAAGATCGCTGTTTCAAATAATCCAACTCGGTTTCTTTTGCGTAAGCTTCTCTCTCAAAACTAATATTTCGGTATGCCAAATCCATGTTTTGGTATTGAACTAATCGAATTAAATATTCGAGAACATACCAGACAAAAAACGGAATTACCAAAAGTTCTAACTGCTGTCTCAAATGAATTTTTTCGTGGTTTACAAAAACTCCGTTCGATTTATCAAAATCATATTTTATTAAAATAAACGGAAATACAGCCATTCCGCGATATCCTTTCGGAATTAAATATTTGGCAACAATCAGAAACATTGGCTGTAAAATTTATAAATTTGTAGATATAAAATTATTAGATTTCATTAAAATCATAATCAAATACTTATTTTTGATTTTTAAGAAATGAAAATCCGACCGAAAGCAGTTTTATGAAAGAGCAAAGTAATGAAAATAAATTAATCGAAGGCGAAGATTTTTACTATACACCCGAAGGTTATAAATGCTTTACTGAAAAACACCATTTAAAAAGAGGTTATTGCTGCAAAAGCGGCTGTCGTCATTGTCCGTATGGTTACGATAAAAAGACAGGCACGATTAGGAAATAATCTAATTAGAAAATGTGCCAATTTGATAATTAGATAATTATTGAAAGTGAATTTAAATTAAACTAACCTCATTAAAGATAGATATGATTTTCAACTTCAAAAAAAATCTAAGAAGCCTAACAACCTAACATCTAAAAATCTAAATAAAAAATGAATGTTTTTATAACTAAAAATATACCTGAAGCCGGGATTGCATTATTAAAGGAAAAAGGCATCAACCTAACTATAAATCCAACAGAGCATGTATTATCAAGGGAGGAATTTATAAAAATATGTCAGGAAAATGATGCTCTTCTAAATGTAGGCTCTAGTAATTTAGATGAAGATTTTTTTGAGCAGTGCCCAAATTTAAAAGGTATTGCTTTGTTTTCTGTCGGATTTGATTCTGTTAATATAGAATCGGCAAATAAGAGAAAAATTCCTGTTGGAAATACGCCTGATGTCCTGAGCAGAGCAACATCTGATACTGCTTTTTTATTGATGCAGAGTGCAGCCAGAAAGTCATTTTACCACCACAAAAGAATTATAAGCGGGGAATGGGGAACTTTTGATGCAATGGCCAATTTAGGACAGGAACTTTATGGAAAAACGTTGGGAATATTTGGTTTAGGAAGAATTGGTTTTGAAATGGCGCAAAAGTGTAAAGCAGCTTTCGGAATGAACATTATTTACCACAATCGTTCTCATAATGAAAATGCCGAAAAAGAACTTGATGCGGAATTTGTAGATTTTGAAACTCTACTTTCACAAAGTGATGTTTTGAGTGTTCATGCTAATTATACTTCAGAAAACAACGAACTTTTTAATAAAGATGCTTTTGCTAAAATGAAACCTAATTCGATTTTCATTAATACAGCAAGAGGAAAATTTCATAATGAAGACGACTTGTACCATGCCTTAACCAATAATATAATTTGGGGAGCCGGACTTGACGTTACGAATCCAGAACCTATGAGACAAGACAATCCGTTATTACAGCTGCCAAATTGCTGTGTTTTACCGCATATTGGTTCTGCAACCTACGAAGCTAGAAACGGAATGGCTGTTTGTGCCGCACAAAATATAATAGCCCTTTTTGAAAATAAAAAAATGCCGTTTTGTGTTAATGAGGAAGTTTATATTTAAAATTCCAAATTTTTAAATTCCAAATTCCAATCTAAAATCTGAAATCAACAATCTAAAATTATAAAATGGATATTCGCTCAAGAAAATTTAGGATTAAAATCCACAAATCTTATCATAGGTCGGATATTCGTTATCCTTAGTTTTTTTAATTAGAAAATGTGACAATGTGAAAATTTGAAAATGAGGCAATTAAAAATAAATTCCAATTTCGTCGGCTAATATTTCGCTCCTCTGGAGCTTTTATATTGGGGTTACTGTTTTTCTATAATATTTCGCCTTTCCAAGGCTTTATTTATCAGCTCCAGAGGAGCTAAATATTTATAGAACCAATTAACCGTCAGTCACATTAAGCCCCAGCGGGGTGACATAATTAAAAAAAACAAAAATTAATCTGTTGTTAATCTTGCTAAATTATCTTAGCAACTTAGTCCCGAGGCTTCGGGATAGCAACTTAGCACCTTAAAAAAAAATGACTTTCAAAGAAGAAATACAACAAGGAATTCCAAATATATTACCTCCAAAAAAAGAATACGATTCAACGATTAATCACGCGCCAAAACGAAAAGAAATTCTTTCAGCAGAAGAAAAAAAACTGGCTTTAAAAAATGCATTGCGTTATTTTGATCCTAAACATCACGCCGAATTAATCCCTGAATTTTCAGAAGAATTAGAAAAATACGGACGTATTTATATGTATCGCCTGCGTCCAGATTACAGAATGTACGCAAGACCAATTGACGAATATCCTGGAAAATCATTGCAGGCAAAAGCTATTATGCACATGATTCAAAACAACTTGGATTATGCTGTCGCACAACATCCTCATGAATTGATTACGTATGGAGGAAACGGTGCCGTTTTTCAAAACTGGGCACAATATTTATTGACGATGCAGTATTTGTCTGAAATGACAGATGAGCAGACTTTAACCATGTACTCAGGACATCCGATGGGTTTATTCCCTTCTCATAAAGAAGCACCAAGAGTTGTGGTTACCAACGGAATGGTAATCCCGAATTACTCCAAACCCGACGATTGGGAAAAAATGAATGCTTTGGGCGTTTCGCAATACGGACAAATGACTGCAGGAAGTTATATGTACATTGGCCCGC
Organism: Flavobacterium sp. GSB-24; assembly: GCF_027924665.1. Lineage (NCBI taxonomy): Bacteria > Pseudomonadati > Bacteroidota > Flavobacteriia > Flavobacteriales > Flavobacteriaceae > Flavobacterium > Flavobacterium sp. GSB-24. Next base: position 1,981,606 of record NZ_AP027043.1, on the reverse strand, counting down.
AGGGAATTGTGCACGGAACGACAATTACGGTTTTGAATGGTTTTAGAAAAATAAAATTAAATCCGGAAGGAAATCTTTTTGTGACATCTGGACTTGGCGGCATGTCTGGCGCACAGCCAAAAGCTGGAAATATTGCCGGATGTATTACGGTCTGCGCCGAAGTAAATCCAAAAATTACTAAAATTCGTCACGAACAAGGATGGATCAATGAAGTTGTAACTTCTACAGATGAATTGGTTGCGAGAGTCAATTCGGCGAAAGCCAATAAAGAAGTAGTTTCGATTGCTTATCTAGGAAATGTGGTTGATATATGGGAACGCTTTGATCAGGAAAATATCAAAATCGATTTAGGTTCAGATCAGACTTCATTGCATAATCCTTGGGCTGGAGGTTATTATCCGGCTGGGATTTCTTTTGAAGAAGCCAATAAAATGATGGCCGAGAATCCCGAATTATTCAAAGAAAAAGTACAGGAATCTTTACGTCGTCAAGCGAAGGCAATTAACAAACATACCGCAAAAGGAACTTACTTTTTCGATTACGGAAATGCCTTTTTACTGGAAGCTTCCCGCGCTGGTGCAGATGTTATGGCAGAAAATAATATCGATTTTAAATATCCAAGTTACGTTCAGGATATTATGGGACCAATGTGCTTTGATTACGGATTTGGCCCTTTCCGTTGGGTTTGTACTTCTGGAAAACCTGAAGATTTACAAAAAACAGATTTAATTGCCAGTCAGGTTTTGGAAGAAATGTCTAAAACTGCTCCAGATGAAATTCAGCAGCAAATGCAGGACAACATCAAATGGATTAAAGGTGCGCAGGAAAACAAACTGGTTGTAGGTTCTCAAGCCCGAATTTTATACGCTGATGCGGAAGGAAGAGTTAAAATTGCTGAAGCTTTTAACCAAGCGATTGCTAAAGGCGAAATTGGAGCTGTGGTTTTAGGACGCGATCATCATGACGTTTCTGGAACTGACTCGCCTTATAGAGAGACATCTAATATTTATGACGGATCTCGTTTTACAGCCGATATGGCCATTCAAAACGTAATTGGCGACAGTTTTAGAGGAGCAACTTGGGTATCAATTCATAACGGCGGAGGAGTTGGCTGGGGAGAGGTTATAAACGGCGGATTTGGTATGGTTCTTGATGGTTCTAAAGAGGCTTCAAAGCGTTTAGCATCAATGCTTTTCTGGGATGTTAACAACGGAATTTCAAGAAGAAGCTGGGCTCGAAATGAAGGTGCTGTTTTTGCCATAAAAAGAGCAATGGAAATTGAGCCTTTATTAAAAGTAACTTTACCTAATATGGTAGATGAAAGTCTGCTTTAGTTAAAGATATTTAAAAAAGATTTTATCATAAACATAGTGTCATCCTGAGTGAAGTCGAAGGCTGAAACCGAATGAAATCAGTCTGACAGAAAAAATAAAGTTGTTTTTTAGGATAAACTAATTACAAACAAGAACATTAAATTTCTAATAATATGAAAACACTTAAGTTAATTCCATTTTTCCTGCTGTTGATACTTTCTTCCTGCAGCAGTGTTACTGTTTATTCTGATTACGACAAAACTGTCGATTTTACGCCTTATAAAACATACGCTTACTTTAAGCCCGGAATTGACAAGGTCGAAATATCAGATTTAGATAAAAGAAGAATTCTTCGCGCTATCGATGATCAAATGCAGGCTAAAGGTTTTACAAAAAGCGATAATCCTGATTTACTTGTAAATATATTTACAAAATCAAGAGAACAAGTAGATGTAAATCAATTTAGTGCTGGCTGGGGTTACGGCTGGGGCTGGGGCTGGAATCCTTGGATGATGTATGGCGGTAACCAAACTACTGTTTCTACTTCTACCGAAGGAACTTTGTACATTGATTTAATTGATGCTAAAAAGAAAGAAATGATCTGGCAAGGTGAAGGTGTTGGAACTCTAACTCGAGACATCGATAAAAAAGATGAAAGAATTGCTGAGTTTGTTGGTAAAATTTTAGCACAATATCCTCCAGTTAAGAAATAGTATTCAGTTTCAGGTTACAGTGGAAATTTTCAGTTTATTTCATAAAACTTAAAATATTTCATGAGTACTTCGCAAAATAATTAATACATTTGCTATTCAAATAACAAAAAAATGACAAACTTTAGTAACATTATTATCGCTATTATTAGCATTATTGCAATTCAGCAGTAATGGCGAGGTGTTATATAAGTTTGTAAAAATATAATTTATAGAAACCTCCCAATTGGGAGGTTTTTTATTTTAAAAAGATTTTAAATAGCCAAGAATTGCACCAATTAGCACGAATTATTTTTTCTAAGAGAATAAAATTAGTGTCAATTCATGGAATTCGTGGCAAAAAAACAAAACATGATGAGTTTATTTAACGAAGTACTTAATGCAAAAAAGCAGCTCGCAGATGTAGTTGCCGCAACTCCTTTGACACAAAATTTGAACCTTTCAGACGAATTTAAAGCTACCGTTTTATTAAAAAGAGAAGATTTACAAATCGTTCGGTCGTATAAAATTAGAGGTGCTTACAATAAGATTTCTTCGTTAAACGAAAAAGAAAAAGCAAACGGAATTGTTTGCGCCAGTGCAGGAAATCATGCGCAGGGCGTTGCTTATTCTTGTAATCTTCTCCAAATAAACGGCAAAATTTATATGCCAAAAACCACTCCAAAACAAAAAGTAAAGCAAGTACAATTGTTCGGAAAATCTTTTGTTGAAATTGTTCTTACAGGGGATACTTTTGATGATGCCTACGCATCTGCAACTGCTGATGCGATCAAAAACCACAAAACATTTATCCATCCTTTTGACGATGAAAAAGTAATTGCCGGACAAGGAACTGTTGGTTTAGAAATCTTAGAAAGTTTTAAAGAACCTATTGATTACGTATTTGTGCCAATTGGCGGCGGCGGACTGGCTTCTGGTTTATCTGAAGTTTTTAGACATCTAAGTCCGAATACAAAAATAATCGGCGTTGAACCAAAAGGAGCGCCTTCGATGAAAACATCGATTGAAGAAAATAAAAATACGCCGCTAAAAACGATCGATAAATTTGTAGACGGAGCTGCTGTTAAACAAGTTGGCGATAAAACTTTTGAAATCTGCCGTTACAACCTAGAAGATATTATTCTGGTTCCCGAAGGAAAAGTTTGCACAACAATTTTACGATTGTATAATGAAGAAGCTATGGTTGTTGAACCTGCGGGTGCGCTAACAATTGCTGCTTTAGACTTTTATAAAGATAAAATTAAAGACAAAAATGTGGTTTGCATTGTAAGCGGCAGTAATAATGATATCGAAAGAACTGCCGAAATAAAAGAACGTTCTTTACTTTACGAAGGTTTAATGCATTATTTTATGATTCAGTTTCCACAGCGTCCAGGAGCTTTAAAAGAATTTGTAAATAATATTTTAGGTCCAGACGACGATATTACTTATTTCCAATTTGCCAAGAAAAACAGCCGCGAAGTGGGCTCTGTTGTTGTTGGTTTAGAATTGAAAAACAAAAATGATATTATGCCAATCAAATTGAAAATGACTGAAAATGGTTTTGAATTTCAATATTTAAATGACAACCAAGATTTGTTTACGCAACTTATTGGATAATTTTTAAATGATAAATGTCATTAAATAAAAACGATCTTATCGCGTATTTTCGCATTCTACTTTTAAACACAAAAAAATGTCAACATTAAAAGATATTTCGACTAGAGAAGACATCCAGCAAATGGTAAACAGTTTTTATGCTAATGTGACAAAAGACGATCTTATCGGTCCAATTTTTAATGATAAGCTGCAAGATCGCTGGGAACCGCATTTGCAAAAAATGTATAATTTCTGGAAGACTATTTTATTTGATGTCCGCGCTTATTCTGGAACTCCATTTCCACCACACAAACAACTGCCTGTTGATAAAACTCATTTTGACCGCTGGATTCAGATTTTCAATTCTACTATTGACTCACAATTTGCGGGTATAATTACTGAAGAAGCTAAAATGCGTGCCGCAAATATGGCATTTATGTTCAGTCATAAAATTGAATATTTTAGAAATGCCGAAAACGAGTTACGAAATTCCCGTAAAAAATCTTAAAAACTAATTGGTCAATAAAAAACAGATTCCTTAATTCGATATATTTGAATGAATTAATCTCAAATCTATATTTCTTATTTATGAAAAAAGTAATCTTGTTTTTTATAATTTGTTTTTCTTTTATAAATCATTCAAACGCACAATCTCAAGCTCCAGTTTCTAATTTATACAAAGGAACAATTGACGGAAAAACTCCTATAACTCTTTACATCAAAACAGAAGAAAATCCTTGTACTGCCGATTTAATGTTTACTTCAATGTATCGTTACAATAAATCAAATAATTGGATTCAGCTTGATATTACTCAAAACAGAAAAAAAGAGAATGAATTTGTCTTAGTCGAACATGGTTTCAGCGGTGTGTTAATCTTAAAGAAAACCGGCAATACGTTTACTGGTTTATGGATTAGCCCAGATACTCAAAAACAGCTAAAAGTTGATTTAAAAGAAGCTTCAATGACTAAAAAGGAAATTGAAAACTTTGAAAAAACAATGGAAAAAGTCAATTATGAGAATAATGACTGCTAAAATTTTAACTATTACTCATTTCTCAAAATCTATAAAAACGCAATAAAAATCACTTTAGAATAAAAATATTGTGGTAAACAGCAAAAATTAGCGGTCAAAATTCGTAATTTTACATTCTAATCTACAACGTTTGCGAAATGAACCCAAATATTGAAACCAATCCGTTATTAGAGCGATTGCCTAAACATTTACAGCAATTTATTAAGCCTCAAGATTATAGTGATTATACTCCTATTAATCAAGCGGTTTGGAGATATGTTATGCGTAAAAACGTAGATTATCTTTCTAAAGTTGCCCATCATTCGTATTTAGAAGGTTTACGCAAAACTGGAATTGAGATCGATTCCATTCCGAGTATGTACGGAATGAATCGTATTTTGAGCGAAATTGGCTGGGCGGCAGTTGCCGTTGATGGATTTATTCCGCCAAATGCCTTTATGGAATTTCAGGCTTATAATGTTTTGGTTATTGCTTCGGATATCAGGCAGTTAGAACATATTGAATATACTCCCGCACCAGACATCATTCACGAAGGTGCCGGTCACGCTCCTATTATTGCCAATCCAGAATATGCAGAATATTTACGACGTTTTGGCGAAATTGGGTGCAAAGCCATTTCTTCTCATAAAGATTATCAAATGTACGAAGCGATTCGTCTGCTTTCTATTTTAAAGGAAGCCGAAGACACGCCGCAAGAAAAAATAGACGAAGCCGAAAAAGCTGTTGCCGATTTACAAAACAATATGGGCGAATTGTCTGAAATGGCGCAAATTAGAAACCTGCATTGGTGGACAGTTGAATATGGCTTAATAGGGACGGTTGAAGATCCTAAAATATATGGTGCCGGATTACTTTCTTCTATTGGTGAAAGTGCTTGGTGTATGACAGATAACGTGAAGAAGATTCCGTATGATATTTCAGCGGCGAATCAGAATTTTGATATTACGCAGTTGCAGCCACAACTTTATGTAACGCCGACATTTTCTTATTTGAGTCTGATTTTAGAAGAATTTGCGAATAAAATGGCTTTGCGAACTGGAGGTCTTTCGGGAATTCAGAAATTGATTCAGTCTAATGCTTTAGGAACAATTGAATTGAGTACAGGTTTACAAATTTCAGGAGTTTTTACCAATGTAATTGAAGATGAAGGAAAACCTGTTTACATTCAAACAACTGGAAAAACAGCATTGGCTTACCGCGAAAAAGAATTAGTCGGCCACGGAACTTTGACACATCCGCATGGATTTGGAAGCCCGATTGGAAAACTGAAAGGTTTTAATCTGGCTATTGAAGACATGAGTCCGAAAGATTTGCAGGCTTACAGCATTGTAGAAAACGAGACTGTAAAACTGGAATTTGAAGGTAATATCATTGTTGAAGGTGAAATCATTACGGGTTCTAGAAATTTGCATGGAGAAATTATCCTGATCAGTTTTAGAAATTGTACAGTTACGCATGGAGAAATGATTTTGTTTCAGCCTGATTGGGGAAATTACGATATGGCGATTGGTAAAAAAGTTATATCTGCATTTTCTGGCCCTGCTGATGTAAATAGTTTTGATTTGATCAATATTGTTCCGACAAGTAAAACTATAAAAGCAAAACATACTGATGAACGTAATGAATTAGAAATTCTATACGCAACAGTTCGTAACATTCGAAATAATAAAGACTCTAAAACCGAATTAAAGTCTGTTTTTGAAAAATTAAAAAATAATCATTCTAACGATTGGTTGTTATCAATTGAAATAGCAGAGCTTCTAAAAGATTCAGACGAAAAGCAGCTTTTACAAGAAGTATTGGTTTACTTGGATCAATTGAAGGTAAAACGTCCTGAAATTGCACATTTAATTTCCGGCGGATTGGATTTGATTTTTGATAGCTCTTTGCCTAATTTGCCACAAAGGCACTAAGGCGCGAAATTATTCTTCTTTTGCTAATTTTTTAATTTCGCAAGAAGCAGAGTCGTAAATTTTCAATTGCCTCCTGCTTTAGCTGGAGGACATATAAAGCCAAAATCAAGAGGCTTTAGCCAAATCTCATGTTTTTTTTGGCTAAAGCCTTTTTCAATCTTCATGAAATACCTCCAGCTAAAGCAGGAGGCAAGTCAAATAAAAACTTTGCGCCTTAGTGGCATGTAGGCAAACTTCACAGCTTCAAATCTTGATTCAGCTCGGTCTCAGATTCAATAACTTTCCCGTTGTATTGTAATTTCCAGCCCATTGAATTTGTCATAATTAAGATTTTTGACAATTCACTTATTAATCTATTTTGGGCATTTGTTTTTAGAGTAGATTTCTCAATTTTTTTAGCCAGATTGGCTTTTACTGATTTATTGATTTTATTGTAGTCATCTCCCGTAAACGGATTCAGTTTACTTTGTTCAACATCATAAAACTGAATATCTGGATTTATTGTAATTTCTTCTTTTGGGATATTTAATATGGTTATCGTTTTGTTTTTTTCATCGATGTCGTATTTCATTTGATGTAAATCGTAAGCAACAGTGACATTAGCATTTACTACAATTAGTGCTTTCTTTTCAAAAGAAACCAAATCCATTAAATATTTCTGCTGATTTTTATAAGTAACCACCTCAGAGAAATGACCTTCGGTTACGACCAATTTTCCAACATTAAGAATTTGCTGCTGAATTAAATTAGTGTTGTACTGAATATCAGAATCATCTTCTTTTTTAAACTGGCAATATTTAAAAGCCAGAACAATTAATAAAACGATGATACCAATACCTATAATTCTTTTGATTAAGTTTTGCATTCTAATAAAATATTTAGAGCAATTTACTTCTTTTTTTACTATTCTTTGCCACGAATTGCACTAATTACACTAATTTTTTAAAATGTCAAATTTGACGTTCTTAATTTTTAATTTGTGAAATCGATAAAAAACATACAGCTAAGATTAGTGAAAATTCATGAAATTAGACACAAAAAATTAGAACGGATATCCGATCGCAATATTCAAAATCAGGTTGTCTTTTCTCCAAGAACTATCTCCAAAATCAATCTTATCAATCACCCAGCGCTGTCCGTCTGGAAGCGCAGGATTACGGAGTGGAATTGCTAAATCTGTTCTTAAAATCAAAAATGACAAATCAAAACGCAAACCTACTCCGGCACCAACTGCAAGTTCTTTCATAAAATCTTTTGAAATTTCAGCTCCTGGTTTATCTGGGTCGGCATTTAAAAGCCAAATATTTCCTGCATCCAAGAACACTGCTCCTCGAACAATACTAAACAATTTAGCTCGATATTCTGTATTAAATTCCAACTTCAAATCTGCTGATTGATCTGGTGTATAATTATTATTTGTTGTCGGCGGAATCACATAACTACCCGGTCCTAACGTTCTGGCTCTGAAAGCTCTAATACTATTCGTTCCTCCTACGACAAACTGCTTTGAAGTTGGAAGTGTATTTGAGTTTCCATAAGCAAATCCGGCACCGAGAATTAATCGGCTTGCTAATTCGCTTTCTTTTCCGAGTTTTAAATAATGCCTGAAATCTGTTTTGATTTTTACATATTGGCTAAACGGAACATCAAATATAGTCTTTACATTATCTTTCTTATAATTGGCACCTGTAACCAATCCTGTAATATTTCCCGCTAAATCCAATTCACCATTAAAATAGATGGTATTTTTTCGGCGTTTCTGCATGGTATTCGTATAGGTATAATTGTAAGTCGGACCAAAAATCAACTGTTTTTCAATTACTTTTCCAAGCGCAGGATCTTCTTTTATATCTGCCAAATATTCTGGTGTAACATGATTTGGACTCACATACGTAACATCAATAACATTTAATTGATGTTCTTTACGAATATTTTCTTTCCATAAATAACCAAATGAAGTGTTGAATGAATTCAATGCATATAATTGTGTTCTTTTTTGATATTCGTAACGCAAAGTTGCTTTAGTTCTTGGCACAAATTCGCTGTTTCCTTGTATATTAAATGGCGTTATAAATCGTGGCCATGTCAAACTAACTTCCCCTCCCAGTTTATAAATATTTTTTCCTCTATTCACTCCCCCAAGCTGGAAATCAGCTCCTCCAAAGACCGAAGCTGTAAATAATTCTGCTCCTCTAAAAAAGTTTCGATTGTTCCAATTTAAATTTAATTCTGTCCCCGTGTAACTTGCTGAATTGGTTTTACCTATAACTTCAACACGAATAAACTTTTTAGGAAGCAAGGTTAAATAATAGTAGGAATTTAAAGCATTTGGAATCGAATCAGACGGTTTAAATTCGTTTTTCACAAAACTGAATGTTCCCAGATTTACAAATCGGTTTAAAGTTAAATTGTGATCTTTCCTATTATATAAATCTCCTTTTTTAAAGTAAATCGTTCGATCATAAACTCTTGGTTTAAAAGTTTCTGCAGTGTCTATTATTGTAAAATCTTTGTATTGTGTGATATTTCTTTTTCGGTAAACGGCACTATCGTTTGTAAGTGAGTAATTTGGATAAACAAATATTTTATCAATCTTGTAAGAAGTCAGCGCTTTTACTGGCGTATCATCTTTAATTACAAGTCTAATTTTCACTTCATGATTTCCTTTAGTACTGTCTACTTTTGCTAAAATATAATCTGGATTAAAATAAAAATATCCATTTTCTTTTAATCTCGCATCAATACGTTCTCTCTCAGCTTTAATGACATCCAAATCGTAAGGTTTTCCAACTTTAAGAAGACTTCTACGGTGGCTCTTGGCTATAATCTTTGATATTCTTAAAGAGTCATCAGGGAAAGTAACACTTTTTATAATGTATTGCTGTTTCGGAGTAACGGTGTATTCTGCAGTTACTCTTTTATTTCGAACAGTCGAATCGGCGCTTACACGGCTTTTAAAATAACCTCTGTTTTCCGTAAAATTTCGCAAAACCGATGCGTTATAATCCAAATCAACTTTGCTGAATAAAACTGGTGCTTCTCCCACTTTATTTCGAAGCCAATATCGTGTTCCTTTTTGTTTTTTAGGTTCTCCAGCCAAATTATAAATCCATAATTTAGGACGTAAACCGAAAATCTGTTTATTAGGTTTTGGACGCAATAAATCTTTCAATTCAGTTTCCAGCGCCTTACGGTCTTTCTTTTTCATCAGCGAATCTTTTACGGTAACCGAACCGCCGACATAAAGCAAATCGCCTTCTGGAAGATATTTGGTATTACTGCATCCTACAATAAAAAACAAGGAAAACAGTGCCATACACTTGATATAAAATTGTCTTATATGTTTATGTTTTCTGCTCATTTCCTTCAATTTGTTTTTCTTCCTGATTTTGTATTTCTGGTTTTTCTTTTGCTTCTTTTTCTTTCTGTTTTTGCTTTTCTTTTCGAATTTTTTCTTCGCGGATCATTTCTTTTTCCTGCTCACTGCGATGAAACAACTCTCTAAACTTGTTGTAACTCATTGTAATCACAAATGCAACTCCTGTTTCAACAACCTGACCTTCAACAGCAACTTGATATTGGTTTTTTCTATAGGCACGAACCATATATCTTCCGTCTTTTGTTAATTGATAATCTAAAGCAACATCGCCGGCAATATTCGTACTTTCTTCATTGGCACGTTCTTGGCCTTCAACACCAAAACTGCTTCCCACGGTTACTTTCAATCTATCATCCAGCAATCTTTTAGAAACTTCAACATTCAGGTCGGTTCTATTCTGCATAGTTCCAGTCGTATAATCTTCCGTAGATTCTAAGTCAAAATTTACTTCAAATCCCGTGATGAGTTCGCCTGCAAGATTGTTTAACTGCTGCGAAAGTATTTTACTTACACTTTGTCTGGCAAAAGATTCAGCACTTGCGCCGCCGCTTTCGCTCGAAAACGGATTTTCTCCAACAAATCTATTTAATAATAAAAGTGCAAAAACCTGTTTATTTAATTCTGCCGGATCTTGTTCCAGTTGTTTTAATCTTGTCTGCGTAAGTTCAACCACATCTGAAGCAACATTATAATTTCCTTCAGGAAGTGTAATTCCAAAAGAGATTTCTGGTTTCATCAGTTCACCGTTCATTTTCAATAAAGTCTGAAAAGGAAGTTTTTGTTTGTATGTATTTTGCACCGTTTGAGGTTCGCTTTTTAACTGATTACCCAATAAATCAATCGGCGCTGCATCTACTTTATAAATGGCTGTTATATTTAAGTTGGCTAATGTCGGTTCCCCATTCCACGTGATGTAACTTCCTTTCTGAATATCAAATTTTCTTCTGATGCCGTTGAAATTCATTTCATAAGCTCCATCAGAAAACTCATATTTACCAGTCAGAGTCGTTTTACCCGATTGATCGATTCCGCCGACTAATTCTGCTTCACCCTTTAATTTTAGATAATCACCATTTCCTTTATCAATCAGCAAAGTCAATTCTGCTTCTTTATCAATCGTAATGGCAACGTTTACATCCATTCCTTTTAGTTCCGATTGATCGAGTTTATTCTGCATGTCAACGGTTTGTTTCAGATACATATTATCTTCATCAACAAACTCTACAATTCCTTCTCGATCTGCAATTGAAGGATCTGACTGCGGCAATACAACCGTAAATTTGGTTTCTTTATTTATTTTAATCGTTCCGTCGACAACTGGACTATCTAAATTTCCTTTGATATTCAATTTGGTATCCAAAAACAAATCACCATAGAATAAATCATTATCTGCTGCTTTAGAGTTTATGGCTCTAAAATCATTTGCTTCTACCAGAAGATTAAAATTATACTTCACAAAATCAGCCGATTGAATTGTTCCGTTAACATACAATTCGTTGTCATTTTCATCAAAAAGAGAGAACTTATCAAATGAAATCGTTTCATTATTAAACGTGATTTTTTCTTGTCCAATTTTAAAGTACGAGTTCAATTGTGTAACTCTAAAAGCGGCATCATTAAAATTCAATTCGCCATTAATTTTGGGAGCCGAAGTATTTCCTGTCAATTTAAAATTCCCAGAAAGAAAACCTTTCCCTTCTGTTATATTTCCCATGCTAAAACCTTGAACACTTTTGATATTCAACTTATTAATTGCAACATCAAAGTCAAAATTCCCTGCATCCAGTTTATAATCTCCAGTTAATTTTACATCATTTCCTTCGTCGCTTAAAGCAACATTCGCGGCAAGAGTATTAGCGGTTTTATTATCCACTTTTATTTCTAAATCACCTACTTTTTCTGCTTTAAAAGTAAAATCATCAATTTTTAAATCTGATGTAAATGTCGGATTGGTCATAACGTTTTCGACCAAAGCATTTCCGTTTATTAGACCCTGCATCAACAACTCATCTTTTTTAACCATGTTCATAATGGTTTCAATTTTGAAGTTTACAAAATCAACTTGAAGCGGTGCATTATTCTGAGTTCCCTGCGACTGAATTTTTAATTCATTACCAGAGTTATCTAAATAGAATTTGTTGATATAAAGTCTTTTATCTCCAAACTCAATCGAATTTTCAGGATCAACGTTCCATTTATCATAATTTAAAACGAAGTTTTCTGCATCAATTTTAAAGATGTTTTTAGAATTTTCATGGTTAAGATTTCCAGCAATATAATATTGCTGTTTGTCTTTAACATCTTTCACTTCCAGCGCATACGTCAAAATGTTGTTTTCTACTTTTCCAGACAAGCTAGTAAACGGAATTTTAAGTGAACCGCTTTCGATTGTTGCAACAGAAACCAAATATTCTAAAGCATTTTCTTTGGCTTCAATATTAATTCTTCCGTCTGAAATAGTATTATCGGCATAAACAATTCTCGGAATAGTTCCTTTTATGGCTAAAGAATCTGTTTGATTGTTATAATTTCCATTTATGGTAAAAGGTTCTAATCCAGTTAATTTTGGCAATAATTTAAAAAGAACAGGATCATTATCTACTTTTAATTTGAATGCCAATCGCTGTTCGTCAGATTCTGCATTGACTTTCGGATTTTGAAGGTCAATATATTTAGACAATGATTTTTGAATTGAATTTGATAAAGTGGTCAACTTATATTTTCCTACTACTTCGGCTTTTAAAAATTGTGACGAAATTTTAATCGAATTACTGTCTTTATCTGCAAAAGCAAGAACGCGGATCGAATCTAAAACAATTGGTTCGGCATCCTGCAAAATCTGAATGTTCGAAAGAAAAACTTTTCCGTTTAAGAAATCAGGATTGCTGTTTGCGATATCTGCATCGACATTTCCGCGAAGCTTCATTGGCCCGGCATGCAGATTCAGTTTTTCTAGATCGGCTATATCTAGATTTAGTTTTAATTTTATGCTTGGATATTGGTCTTTTGTATCACCTGAAGCTGTTAAATCAAAATTCAGATTTGGATCTTTCATTCCAGATTTTACAGCAAAAGAACCATTTTCGATATTTCCTTTTAGAGCTAAATCTTTGTATGTGTAGCGATTAAAAACAGCTTTTTGCACCAGACCATCAATTGCCGCATTTGCCGTTTTTGGGTCTAAACCATTTCCTTTTACTTTCGCTTTAAGCGTAATTTTTCCGATCGAATCGTTTTTAATTAATCGGCCTACATTAAAATCCAATAAATAAACGGTTGCATCGTATTTTTCTCTTTTTTTAAGACGCTGATCAAATAAAGCATCAACTTTGGCATTTCCGAAACTGCTTTTTAAGGCCAGATTAGTTTTAAAGTTTTGAACCGATCCTTTAAATTTTCCCTGTAGATTTAGTTGAGAAGGCAATTGAATGTTTTTTGGAATTGTCCCAGCTGGCACAAACATATTAATGTCTTTTGCAGTGCTCGAAATGTTTTTAATATTCAAGTCGTAATAAGCTTTTTGCGCATCCGGCAGTCCGGCGATTTTCCCCGAAAGGGAAACTTTTGTAGAACCTATTCCGCTCATTTCGAATTTCGAAATATTCAGATCTTTTACTTTTCCATTTACTCGGCTGTCTACATACAAAATTGCATTTGCATTACTCTTAAACGGATTTGTTTTTTGTAAATCTGGAACAAACAATAAAATGTCTTTGAAACCAATTTTTGATTGTTTCAAATTAGCATCAACAGCCAAATTTCCTAGATCTTTTTGAAGAGATTCCAGTGATTTGTATGCTGCTTTAATTTCATCCTGCACAAGGGTTTGCGGCGTTTTCAAATACAAATTATTCAAATACGCATTTTTTGGTCCGTAGAAGAAATCCGTTTTAAAAGCCTGGATTTGTAAACCGCTTTTTTCGTTTACGGTAAGTGTTTTTATGTTTCCAGAAATCGTATCGTTTGCATAATATAATTTCTCTGCTTTGAAATTGAATTTACTCAAATCTAAATGACTGTAATCTAAACCTTTTGTTTTAGGTTTTGACTGCATATCATCAAATTTAAAAGCTATATTTTCTAGACTGGCATCATTCAGCTTAACTTTCCAGCCTGCTTGTTTGATAGAAGTTGAGTCTAAATCCGGCGCTTGAATTTGTTTATCTTTTGCACCTAATCGTAAATTTCCGCTAAGGTTTTTCACTTCAAAAGTGTCAAAATCTAAAAGCTGTTTATTGAGATCAATTTCGTTTACAGCCAAATTCAAATTCCCTAAACGAATGCCCGAATTTAATTTTGAATCTTTATTGTCGTATAAAATATCAATTTTAGATAAAGTGATTTTATCCAGCGCAAGTTTAAAATCTGGTCTTTTTGAAATCGTATCGACAGTCTTAACTGAAACTTCAGCAATTTTCTCTACAACATCTTGATCTAAAACTACTTTCAAGCCATTTAAATTAATATTCGGAATATTAAAATCCATTTTATCAAGGTCAAATTTCTTGAATTTGGTATCAAAATGGGTCAGATTTACACGAATATCATTTTTCGAAAAATCATCTTTAAAATTGAATTTTACTTGATCGAGATTTACTTTTACTACAGAAATTTTGAAAGGTTTGGCATCTGGATCTTCAACTTTTGGTTCTTTAGATTCAAACGCTTTTATAATATAATCGAAATTAAAAACTCCATCTTTATTTCTTGAAATATTAGCTTTTACATTTTCAAGTGAAACTGAATTGATTTCAAGTTCGCTGCTTACGAGTTTAAAAAGATCAACATCAACCTCTAATCGTTTACCAGCCAGTAACGTATCTTTTTTCTGGTCTTCAAAATAAAAACCTTCCAGCACTACATCTTTTGGAAATTTAATGGAAATATGATCTAAGGAAACCTTGGTTTTAATCTTATTATGAAGATAAGTAATCGCTTTATCCTTAACGAAATTCTGAACCGACGGAACTTGAATTAATATGATAAGAAGAAGTAAAAGTGCCACTATAGAAACCACGCACCATAACAGTACACGAAGTGTTTTTTTTAAATAATGAATGGGTTTCTTATTCATACGTCAATAAAATACATGATTAAATTGCTTCTGAAAAAAGCATAATTAGACATTTTACAAAAATGTAAAATTTAAACTTTAACAATTTACACAATTATCAGGAATTATTCTAAAATTTTACTGTTAAAAAGCTGTCATTGGTTACAACCAAAGGCTTTTTATAATTTAAATTTTATATGAGGCAGTTTATCTCCTATTGCAATTATTTTCTGTTGTAATTTTGCCAGGAATTTTTGATGCTGTTCAGATTCTGGATTGAAGCTTCTGTGGCGCAGACTTTTCTGAATTTCGTCTACTTCCTGCATTAGCGCAAAACTCTCTTGCGAAATATAATTTTCGCTGAAAAGCTTCCAGATATAATCTATAGCTATTTGATTAGGATGAAGCATATCTTCTGAATAAAAACGATAATCGCGAAGTTCATCCATCATTATTTCGTAAGACGGGAAATAATGATGAATTGTCAATTGTGAATTGTCAATTTTTAAAACGTTGTGAAGCGCTGTAAATAAATGTGATTTACTTAACTGGTTTTCTACGAAACCGTCTTTTGTATGACGAACTGGAGAAATCGTAAAAATGAAATTTATCTCTGGATTTACAGTATGAATTAACTCAATTGTACTTTGAATACTTTTTTGAATTACATCAACAGATAATAGTTCTTTTGAAAATTGCTTTTGAGGGACTTTATGACAATTAGCAACTACTTCTTCACTTTCTACATTTCTGTAAATCCAAGAAGTTCCAAAAGTTATAATAATGTGCGTCGCTTCTTTTAGCTGTTTGTACGTTTCTGTAACCGCTTTATTTAGGCTTTCAAGAAGTTCTTGTCTATCAGCATTACTTAAATCAGAATGAACATCAAAACTATGCCAGCGTTCGTTATGAAAGAAAACATCTTTTTCTCCGAAAAGTTCCTGATGGCAAACTCTTTTAAATAGTTTCTCAATTGAAACAGGATTAAATATAATTCCAAAAGGATTTGTTTCATTTTGAAATTTGAAGTAATCGAATTTCTCCGCCATATTTTCTGCAAAACAAGAACCAATAGAAAGTAATTTCGAATTATAATCGATTGGTTGATTACTTTTTAAAATTGGAATTTGGGTTCTGAATTGCATGGAAGTTCTTTTGTGTAAATTTCGATTATTTTTTAGAAATAAAAAAGCCAGATGCAATTTGCTCTGGCTTTTACAAAAAATATATTTTTTATGATTAGTAAGTATAATCAAATACTTCTTTTACAGTTCCATCTTGATTATAAGATGTTTGCTTAACAGGATATCCATTAGTGTTGTAATCATATTTAGCATTGTAATCTATAGTATTGGTAAATGGCTGAGAATCTATCACTACTGATTGAGTATCTTTTCCAATATTATTAACAGAAGAATAATTTTTTTGACCTAATGATGGTGTTATTGCCTGATCTAATAATAAGTTAAATCCTAAGATATTTTTAAATGCAGTATTTTTAGCATCATAGTCGTAAACATGTGTGCCAATAAAAGCGCCGCTTATAGTAACCAATTTTGTTAAATTGCCATTTACAACTGTAAGCTGCCAGCTTTCTCGCGATTTTGATTCTACTCCTGTATTTTGGTCCGTTGTATAGGCTTCTTTTGTAATAGTACCATCAATATTATAAGTATAAACTTGTCTGAAAGCTGTTCCATACGAGATTCCGTTTACGCTTTGCAATTTACCATTTGCATAAACGTATGATGTTTCTACGATTTTTTCCAACTGACCTTTGCTCATGTAATAATCAACTTTTTTTGTTATTTGATTACCAGTATAAGTAAATTCAGATTTCGCTTTTGGACTACTGATATCTACAATTTTATTCCCTTGATAAGTAAATGTGCTTGTCATATTTTGCGCAGGGTCTTTATCATTAGTAAGCTGAATAGTTTTTGGTAAAACTACATTGTTTACATTATTTGAGTTGTCATCATTTGAGCAAGATGCTGCTGTTAATGCTAAAGCGCCAAAAAGGCATACAATTTTTTTCATTTTTTGTAAATTAAAAGGTTAAATAATTATACCAAAAGTATATTCCTCCAAATGAATTAAATGCCTCTAAAGGTTTTATCAATAATAGAAAACGACAAAATTGTAATTTTAAACTTACAACTATATCTTTCACCTGCACATCATCCCATAAAATTAAAAAGCCAGAAGTAATTACTTCTGGCTTATAAACTAAATTGATATTTTAATTAATAGAAATATTCTATAGTCGCTACTTCTCCTTCTTCGCTTTCAACACTTTTTACAGGATAATTATCTGCATTATATGTAAGTACATACGCAGCCATTACTTCATTGTTATATTTTGAAGAAACAATATTATGCAAAATTCCTGAAGCTTCACCATCCGCAAAAGAGATCTTATCATATCCTAAAACATTTTTCATAGGATTGTTTTTGTCATCATATACATAAGTTCTGCTCGGGCTGTCAGTTGCTGTAATTTCAGTTACTTCACCTGCAGTAAAAATTATTTTTCCAGTTCCGTTTGCTGTAGTTTGTGACAAATGATCACCTCTGTATGTTTTTACAGAAACAGTTCCATCAGTATTGTAAGTATAAACTTCTTTGAAACCTAATTCATCTTGAGGTTCTGCTCTCACAAAACTTACCAAACGATTATTTGAATCATAAGCATATGTGTTAATTTGCTCTACCACACCATCGTATTTGAATTCAATTTTTGTAATTAAATCTCCTGTGTACGTAAAATATAATCCTCCAGTAAAACCTTGTACTGTTATATCTACTAATTTATTTCCGTCATATTTATAATTAGTAGTTACCTTGTCTCCATCAGAGTCAGTTGCAATTTCTTTTTTAAGTAATACAGAAGATGAATCTGAAGAATCATCGCTTGAACAAGAAGTTAATGATAGAGTCAAAGCTCCAAAAAGAAGTAAAAATTTTTTCATAGTTTTTTTGATTAAATTTGTTATTGGTGCAAACGTAATACAACATAAAACTAAAACCTTACGGGATTCCGCATTCAGATAAATAATATAATTCAAACATTATTTAATACACTAATAGCAAGCGATCTAAGAATAATCAACTTAAAAATAAAAATTTAATCATAAAGAAAAAAAGGTGTAAATAGTTAGCTTTTTTCCTGTATTTTTAAACATAGAGGCTAAAAATGGGGTTTAAAAAAAATTTACATTTTTAATAACAGAAATCAACTATACATCCCCAAACAATTCCTTATTTTTGCATCTTCCACTTTTTAAAATCTTATATGAAATTATTATATACTTACATCATCAAACATAAAATGCTTTTATTTTTTGCTTTGATCATGGCTTCTATCAACATTTGTTTCAGTTTATCAGACTCAATAATTACAGGAAAACTAATGCAGGATTGCGGAGTTGGTTTACACAAATACGCAGGAAATCCAACTGGTTTCATCAAATCTTTATCTTTCTGGCTTGGTCTTTCGCTTGGAGCCGCTATGATTTCCAGAATTACCAAAAATTTTCAGGATTACTTTACTAATGTCGTGATCCAGAGAACTGGAGCTCAAATGTATACAGACGGAATTAAAAAATCTTTAGATCTGCCTTATGCTGAATTTGAAGATCAGCGAAGCGGTGAAACTTTGAGTAAATTAACCAAAGTACGTTCTGATTCTGAAAAATTGATTACTCTTTCTATTTCATTGATCTTTCAGACTATAATAGGATTCATATTTGTAATCGTTTATGTTGCTCGAATTGACTTTAGAATTTCTATTATCTTTTTAATTACAGCTCCAATTATTGCTTTGGTAAGTTCTTATTTAGGTAAAAAAATTAAAATTGTTTCTAAAAAAATCGTTAATCAAACGAACGCTTTGGCAGGATCAACAACTGAAAGTTTAAGAAACATTGAATTGGTAAAAAGTCTTGGTTTGACTTATCAAGAAGAGAAACGTCTAAACTTAAACACTTTTAAAATTCTACAGTTAGAATTGGAGAAAATTCGATTTATTAGAAGTTTGAGTTTCATTCAAGGAACAACAGTTCACTTTTTAAGAACTTGTGTTGTTTTTACTTTGTATTATTTCTTATTTGGAGGAAAAATTATTGTTGGTGATTTATTAACGATGGTATTTTTTACTTTCTTTATTTTCGGTCCGCTTCAAGAACTTGGAAACTTCATTATTGCATTGAACGAAACCAAAGTTTCAATGGAAAATTTCAAAGTCTTATTAAGCGCTCCAAAAGAATTCCGTCCAAAAACTCCAAAACATGTTGGTGCAATTCAATCCTTATTATTTTCGAATGTAAGCTTTCAGCATAAAACGGCCAAATTTAAAGCGGTTGAAAATATCAATTTTGAAATTAAACAAGGGCAAACTGTAGCATTTGTGGGTCCGTCTGGTTCCGGAAAAACAACTTTGGTAAAATTATTAGTTGGATTATATACACCTGCTGAAGGTCAAATTTTGTATAACGATATTGATTCAACCGATATTGATTTACTCGATCTAAGAAAACAGTTAGGTTTTGTAACTCAAGATGCCCAATTATTCTCTGGAACAATTCGCGAGAATTTATTATTTGTTAAGCCAAACGCAACCGATGAAGATTTATATGATGCACTAAAAAGAGCAAGCTGTGACAAACTTTTGAGACGTGCCGAAGATGGTTTAAACACGACAATTGGAGAAGGCGGCATCAAAGTTTCGGGTGGAGAAAAACAACGTTTATCTATTGCCAGAGCTATTCTTAGAAATCCAAATCTATTAATTTTTGACGAAGCAACTTCTGCCTTGGATTCTATTACTGAAGAAGAAATTAACGCCACAATCAGAAATATATCTGACAAAAATAGAATTACTGTTTTAATCGCACACCGTTTATCTACTGTAATGCATGCTGATAGGATTTTTGTTTTGGAACAAGGTAAAATCATCGAGCAAGGTAAACATGATGATTTAATTGTTGAAAAAGGATTGTATTATGCCATGTGGCGTCAGCAGATTGGGGAAAGAAAGTAATTTTTTGAGGTTCTAAGTTGCTGAGATACTAAGGTTCTAAGTTTTTTGAATAGCGTCCAGCTTTAGCTGGATGAAAAAATTAAATAAAAGAGAGAGGCTTTAGCCAAAACTATTACGTTTGGCTAAAGCCCTTTTCTTTTAACCTACTATTGAGCTGGTTTTTTATTAAAATATCGATTAAACGCTCTATTTGTCATTTCGACCAAGGAGAAATCTTCGCAAGTAATTCCGCAACAAGAATCAAATCTTTGTCGAGCTTCTCGCGAAGATTTCTCTCCCGAAGCCTCGGGATCGAAATGACATAAAATGAGAAAAATAAGTACTATAAACACAAAACCCGACAGATTTTAAAAATCTGTCGGGTTTAATTATCTATAATTCCAAAATCTCAGAACCTTAGTAACTTAGTCCCGAGGCTTCGGGATAGCACCTTTATTTAACAAACTCACTTGCCTTAGCCAAAGCCTCTGCAATTCCATTTGCATTTTTACCTTTTCCAGATGCGAAGAAAGGCTGTCCTCCTCCGTTTCCTTCAATATATTTACCTAATTCTTTGATTACTGCGTTTGCATTTAAGCTTTTGCTTGCAACCAATTCTTTAGAAATATAGCAATGAATATTTGGCAATCCATCTTCAACAGAAGCTAAAAATACGAATGAATCTGGTTTTGAACTTCCCAATGCTGAAGCTAAATCTTTTGTAGAAGCCATGCTCAAATCTACTTGCTTAGCTAGGAAATTTATACCGTTAACTTCTTGGAAATCTTTCTCTAATTTAGATTTTAATGCTCCTACTTTTTCTTTTAATAACTGCTCAACTTGTTTTTTCAATTTCGCATTATCATCTTGTAAAGAAGAAACTGACTTTAAAATATCCTGTGGATTTTTTAAAGTTTCTTTTATTTCAGATAATGTATTTTCCTGATTTTGATAGAAGTCTTTTACTGCATCACCTGTAATTGCTTCAATACGACGAATTCCAGCTGCAACAGCACCTTCAGAAATGATTTTGAAATGCCAGATTTCGGCAGTGTTTTTCACGTGAATTCCACCACAAAGTTCTTTACTTTCACCAAATTCAATCATACGAACATTATCGCCGTATTTCTCACCAAATAAAGCCATTGCACCTTTATCCAATGCTTCTTTAATCGGTATATTTCTGTGTTCTACCAATTGCAATTGTGCTTCAATTTGTGCATTTACACTTGCTTCAACCTGACGTAATTCTTCATCAGAAACTTTGCTGAAATGAGAAAAGTCAAAACGTAAATAATTTGGATTTACCAACGATCCTTTTTGCTCTACATGTGTTCCTAAAATACTTCTCAAAGCTAAATGCATTAAATGCGTAGCCGAGTGATTTTTTGAAGTTGATGTTCTTAAATCAGTATTTACTTTTGCCACAAAACCTGCTTCTACATTTTCTGGAAGCTGTTTTGCAAAATGCAAAATCAAATTATTTTCTTTTTTAGTATCGATGATTTCGATCGTTTCATTTGCAGAAACCAGAGTTCCTTTATCACCAACTTGTCCTCCTCCTTCTGGATAAAAAGGTGTATTATCTAAAACGATTTGGTACAAAACACCATCTTTTTTAGAATCAACTTTACGAATTCTTGTAATTTTTACTTCGTTTTCTGTTTTATCATAACCCACAAATGTTTCTACATTTCCAGGAATTAAAACCTTCCAGTCTTCTGTAGAAACTTCAGAAGCCGCACGAGAACGTGTTTTTTGTTTTTGTAATTCAACTTCAAATTCTTCTTCCTTATATGAGAAACCTTTTTCTTTTAGAATAAGAGCTGTCAAATCTTTTGGAAAACCAAACGTATCATACAATTCAAAAACCTTAGCACCAGAAACTTCTTTTCCTGTAGTTTCTGCTACTACATTTTCTAACAATTGTAATCCTTGATCTAAAGTTCTTAAGAAAGAAGCTTCTTCTTCGCGAATTACATTCGTAACCAATTGCTGCTGCGATTTGATTTCTGGGAAAAATTCTCCCATTTGGTTTGCCAGAACTTCTACCAATTTATTGATAAAAGGTTCTTTTGTACCTAAAAATGTAAATCCGTAACGAATAGCACGACGCAAAATTCTACGGATTACATAACCTGCTCCTGTGTTTGATGGCAATTGTCCATCAGCAATTGCAAAAGCAACCGCACGAACGTGATCGACAACTACACGAATCGCAATATTTGTTTTATTTTGTTCTTCTGAGATGTTTTTAACCTCATCAGATGTATATTTCAAACCTGTAATCTGCTCAACTTTTTCGATAAGCGGTGTAAAAACATCCGTATCATAATTTGATGTTTTACCTTGCAAAGCCATACACAAACGCTCAAATCCCATTCCCGTATCAACGTGCTGTGCAGGAAGTTTTTCAAGAGATCCGTCAGCTTTACGGTTGAATTCCATGAATACATTATTCCAGATTTCAACTACTTGCGGGTGATCGTTATTAACTAAACTTTTTCCTGACACCAATGCTTTTTCAGATTCTGGACGTAAATCAACGTGAATTTCAGAACAAGGTCCACATGGTCCCTGATCGCCCATTTCCCAGAAATTATCTTTTTTATTTCCAAGAATAATTCTATCCTCGTCAATTAATGTTTTCCAGATATCCCAAGCTTCTTGATCAAAAGGAACATTGTCTTCTTTACTTCCTTCAAAAACAGAAACATAAAGATTTTCTTTAGGAATTTTATAAACTTCAGTCAAAAGCTGCCATGCCCAATTGATTGCTTCTTTTTTGAAATAGTCCCCAAAAGACCAGTTTCCAAGCATCTCAAACATAGTATGGTGATAAGTATCAAAACCTACATCTTCCAAATCATTATGTTTTCCTGACACACGAAGACATTTTTGCGTATCGGCTATTCTTTTACTTTTTGGAGTTCCATTCCCTAAGAAAAATTCTTTAAACTGGGCCATTCCCGAGTTATTGAACATTAAGGTTGGATCATCTTTAAGAACGATAGGAGCCGATGGAACGATTAAGTGTCCATTGCTTTTAAAAAAGTCTAAAAATTGTTTACGTACGTCTTGTGATTTCATATTTAAATTAGAAAATGTATCTGTTTACAAATGTGTCAATTGATAATTAATGAATTAGCTAATTTGTCAATTTGAAAATGTGATAATAATATGATTTTTAATTAAAAAACTTTAAGTTAGCAACAATAAAATTATTAATTCATACATTATCTAATTATCTAATTGCCCCAATTATCTAATTAAATTTGTTCTTGTAAAAAAGCGGTCAGTAACTGAAACATTTATGTGTTTTGTTCGTCTAACTTATTTTACGAGCTGCAAAAATAGCGTATTTTAAAATATGGCGAAAGTAAAATATTATTACGACTCAGAAAATCTGGCTTATACGAAAATAAAAACCAGAAAAAGAATTAAAATCGGTTACGCATTACTGTTTTTATTGGCTTCGGCACTGTTTGGTTTTTTAGTTTTTGTTCTTTTAATTAATACTCCCTATTTTGAAACTCCAAAAGATCGTTTACAGGCACGTGAAATTGAAAATTTAAAATTACAGTATTCGATTTTGAATAAAAAACTAGACGAAATTGACGAAGCTGCAGACGCATTAGAAGAACGAGACAATAATATTTATAGAGTTTATTTTAATAAAGCTGAAATTCCAGATTCTATTAGAAAAGCAGGTTTTAGAAATCCTGAAAGATACAAAGCTTTAGAAGGTTATAATAATTCGCAGTTGGTTACAAACACCACTAAAAGAGTAGATAAACTTTCTAAACAATTGGCAATTCAATCTCAATCTTTGGACGAAATATTGAAATTAGCGGGTGCAAAAGAAAATTTATTATTAGCAATTCCAGCGATTCAGCCCGTTCAAAATGAAAATTTGAAACGTGTTGCTTCTGGTTTTGGATATAGAATTGATCCTTTCACGAAAGTGCGAAAAATGCATAACGGAATGGATTTTACTGCCAACACTGGAGCACCAGTTTATGCCACTGGTGATGGCGTTGTAGCAAGAGCTGACAACACAGCGTCGGGCTTTGGAAACCATGTTGTAATCAGGCACGGTTTTGGATATGAGAGTTTGTATGCACATTTGAGCAAATACAACTGCAGACCCGGACAACATGTCAAACGCGGCGATGTTATTGGTTATGTTGGAAGCACAGGAAGATCTGAAGGGCCTCATTGTCATTACGAGGTTCATAAAGATGGAAAAGTGGTAAATCCATTAAATTTTTACTACGGAAATATATCTGCGGCAGAATATGTAGCAATTTCGCAAATGGCCAACCAAGAAAATCAATCATTAGATTAATATCACGAAAAAATAGTATTTTTGGAATAAAATAGAAAAAAACGAATCATGCATATTGAACTTTCTAAAGATAAAAGATATTATAGTATTGGCGAAGTTGCCAAGGCTTTTAATGTCAATGCTTCTTTGATACGATTTTGGGACAGTGAATTTGATATCCTGAAACCTAAAAAAAATGCAAAAGGAAACAGAATGTTCACTCCAGACGATGTTACAAATCTTCAGTTAATTTATCACTTGGTCAAAGAAAGAGGTTTTACTCTTGAGGGCGCCAAAATACATTTAAAAGAGGGACAGAAGAAAACATTAGATAAATTCGAAATAATACGTAAATTAGAGTCGATAAAAACGCAATTGAACGACATAAAAAACGAATTGTAATTAAAAATAGATATAAACATAAATCAAAACAAACATGAAAAAGTGGTTAATCCCTGTAGGAATTATTGTAGCACTTATTGCTATTATCGCATTTTGGTCGATTGGTATTAAAAATACTGCTTTACAACACAGTCAAGCCGTAAATAAAGAATGGGGAAATGTTCAAACGGCTTACCAAAGACGTAATGATCTTATCGGGAACTTAGTAAACACTGTAAAAGGTGCCGCTGATTTTGAAAAAGGAACTTTAACAGCAGTAATCGAAGCTCGTGCAAAAGCTACTTCAGTAACAATTGATCCAAGTAATGTAACTGCTGAGCAATTAAAAGAATTTAATCAAGCTCAAAGCGGTGTAAGTTCATCATTATCAAGATTATTGGTTTCTGTTGAGCAATATCCAACTTTAAAAGCAAACGAAAATTTCTTAAAATTACAAGACGAATTAGCAAGTACTGAGAACCAGATTTTAACTGCTAGAACTCGTTTTAATGAAGCTGTACAAGTTTACAACGGTTATGTTTTAAAAATTCCAAACAACTGGTTCTTGAGCGAATACAAAGAAAAACCTTATTTCGAAGCTTCTACGGGAGCAGACAAACCTGTTGAAGTAAAATTCTAAAAGATTAGAATAATATAAAATCTATCCCGTCCCGAGGTTTCGGGATCGGGACTAAACTCTAAAATTAGTCATGTCAAAAGTAGAAGATTTTTTAACCAAAGAAGAAGAACAAGAGATTGTTGAAGCTATTCGTATGGCAGAAAACAATACTTCTGGCGAAATTAGGGTACATATAGAAAAAACAACTTCTAAAGCTCATTTTGACAGAGCTTTAGAAGTTTTTCATGAATTGCGAATGGATGAAACGAAATTGAAAAATGGCGTTCTACTCTATCTTGCAGTTGAAGATAAAAACTTCGTAATCTGCGGCGACAAAGGAATTAATGATGTAGTAGCTGATGATTTTTGGGATTGCACCAAAGATGTTATGACAAGCCATTTTAAATCTGGAAATTTTAAGCAGGGAATTGTCGATGGTATTTTAAGTGCCGGAGAACAACTCAAAAAATATTTTCCATCTTTGGAAGATGACACAAACGAATTATCTAACGAAATCTCAAAAGGATAAATGATGAAAAATTCCAAAAATAAAATCTCAAATTCCAATAGAATTTTTCAGTTTACTCTTTTGTTTATATCGTTTTTAACCTGTAATATCATTTTTGCACAATTTGAAATTCCGGAAAAACCTAGTTTTCAAACTTCTGTTTACGATTATGCCAATGTTTTAAGTTCTACTGAAAAAGCGCAGTTAGAAGAAAAACTTATTCGCTATTCTGATTCTACGACAACACAGATTGTAGTGATTACAATTGAAAGCTTAAAAGGCGAAGATGTAAGTCAGCTGGCAACAAAATGGGGACAAACTTGGGGAATTGGAGGAACAAAGCAGGACGATAATGGTGTTGTAATTCTATTAGCTAAAAATGAAAAAAAGATAGCTATTAATCCAGGATACGGACTTGAAGATCGTTTAACAGCAGGAATTGGCGGTACAATAATTCGAAATATCATTATACCAGAATTTAAGGCCGGAAGCTTTTACAATGGTCTTGATAAAGGTACTGATGCAATCATAGATGTTTTTAAAGGAAAATTTAAAGGCGAACGCAAACAAACCAAAGGCAAAGATTTTCCAATTTTTCCTTTTATTGTTATCGTCGTAATTGTACTAATTTTACTTGCCCGCAATAAAAAAGGCGGCGGAGGTAATTCTGGCAATAATGGCGGTGGAGGTCCTAGCCTGCTTGACGTAATTATTCTAAGCAATCTTGGAAGAAGCGGCGGCGGAGGATTTGGAGGCTTCGGCGGCGGATCATCTGGTGGTGGTTTTGGCGGCGGAGGCGGAGGTTTCGGCGGTGGATTTGGCGGTGGAGGTTTCTCTGGCGGTGGTTCTAGCGGTGGCTGGTAAACTTACTTTGTTTCAAGTTTTTTTGGTTTCTCCCGAAGTCTCGGGATCAAGTTTAGGTTTCAAGGTTAAAAAATCTTATTTTTACAATTTACAATTTAATATAGATGTTATCACATAAAGCAAAATACGCCCTTAAAGCATTACTTTATTTAGCAGAACAAGACGAAAATCACATTTCTAGAACTGTAGAAATTGCTGATGGCGCCAATATTCCTAAAAAGTTTTTAGAACAAATTTTATTAGATTTAAAACGAGGACATTTTGTGAGCAGTAAGCAGGGAAAATTTGGCGGATATTATCTAATAAAATCAAAAAATGACATCACTCTGGCAGAAATTCACCGATTATTTGACGGTGCAATTGCACTTTTGCCATGTGCTTCTTTAAATTTTTACGAGCCTTGTTCTGATTGTAAAACCGAGTCTGAATGCAGTCTGCGTCACGGTTTAATGCTAATTAGAGACAAAACTTTAAAGGCTATGGAAGGTATCACAATCGCTTCATTGGTAAATAAATAAAAAAATATTTTTTAATTCCTAGTAAATCGATAGAATTAATATTTATATTTGCAGAAAATAATTAACTAATCATTTACTAAATTTTAACTCATGAAAGTACATTCTAGTCAATCAGGTGTAAC
The DNA here is from genome assembly GCF_027924665.1 of Flavobacterium sp. GSB-24. Lineage (NCBI taxonomy): Bacteria > Pseudomonadati > Bacteroidota > Flavobacteriia > Flavobacteriales > Flavobacteriaceae > Flavobacterium > Flavobacterium sp. GSB-24. The sequence continues at coordinate 1,954,266 of NZ_AP027043.1, read as the reverse complement.
AAAACTTTTGCAAAACAAACCAAAAAGACTTTCAGCCTCTACTGAGAGCAATTCATTTATAATGTGTATGTGTTGATTTAAAAAAATTTTATTTTAAATTCTACTAATCACATATACTTAATATAAAAATGAAAACATCTATAAAAAATATCTTTACATTATTATTATTTTTAACCTTCTCTATTTCATTTGCACAAAACATTGAAGGTGTAGTTACGACAAGTGAAAACATTCCTTTAGAAGCGGTAAACGTGGTAATTAAAGGAACTACTCATAGCGCTATAACAGACAACAGCGGTAAATTTATCATTGACTCACAAGGCAGATTACCATTGACTCTTTTGATTCAATATGTTGGATATAAAACAACTGAAATTGAATTAAGTGCCATTCCAGCAAATCCAATTCAGGTTGCTCTTAAAGAAGAAAACGAACTTGTTGAAGTTGTAGTTTCTTCAAGACGTCGTATCGAAAAAGTTCAAGATGTGCCAATTGCGATTTCTGTAATTACAGGAAAACAAGCAGAACAAACTGGGGCATTTAACGTGAACCGTATTAAAGAATTGGTTCCTTCTGTTCAGCTTTACTCTTCAAACCCGAGAAATACGGGTATCAACATTAGAAGTTTAGGTTCTCCATTCGGATTGACAAATGATGGTATTGATCCAGGTGTTGGTTTCTATGTTGATGGTGTTTATTATGCACGTCCGGCCGCTACAACACTTGATTTTATCGATGTGGAACAAATTGAAGTTTTACGCGGACCACAAGGTTCATTATTTGGAAAAAACACAACTTCGGGGGCTTTCAATATTACAACTCGTAAACCAAGTTTTACTTCTGGCGCTGACTTTGAAGTGAGTTACGGAAATTACAATTTCTTACAGGCGAAAGCTTCTCTTACTGGAGCTTTGGGTAAAAAAGTCGCAGGTAGAATATCTTTTTCTGGTACGCAACGAGATGGTCTAGTTGATAACATTGTAACTGGAAGACCTACAAATACTTTAAACAATCAAGGAATTAGAGGTCAATTACTTTGGACTCCAACAGTAAATACGAATGTCATATTTGCTGCCGATATTACAACACAACGTCCTGACGGATATGCTCAGGTTGTTGCAGGTGTAGCTCCAACGCAAAGAGCAGCATACCGCCAATTTGATGCTATTATTAAAGATTTGAATTACCAATTGCCAAGTCTTAATGCTTTTGATCGTAAAATTGATCAAGATACACCTTGGCGCTCTAATCAAGATATGGGAGGTTTCTCTTTAAATATTGATACAAAAATTGGAGGCGGAACTCTTACTTCAACAACTGCATGGCGTTTTTGGAACTGGGACCCTTCAAATGATAGAGACTTTACAGGATTACAAGTTTTGGCAAAATCTCAAAATCCTACAAGACAAACTCAAATTACACAGGAAGTTCGTTACGCAGGACAGTTAACTTCTAAAATCAGCGGTGTTGCTGGAGTATTCTTTATTGACCAAACTTCGCAAACTGATGGTACTGAAGAATCTGGAAATGCACAATGGAGATTTGCTCAAAGTTCAACTAGTTCTTTATGGAAAACCCCAGGTCTTTTTGAAGGATATGGAATTAAAACCGATGCCAATATTAGAGCTTCTAGTGCAGCTGTATTTGGCCAAATTGACTGGGCTATTACTGATTTTCTTCATGTCTTACCAGGTTTACGTTATAACTTTGATAAAAAAGATGCTCATTATGCCCGTACAACTTATGGAGGTTTACAAACAACAGATCCTGCTTTACTTGCTTTGAAAAAACAAGTGTATTCTGATCAGGCATTTGATTCTGCTATTGACAATACCGATTTTTCTGGAAACATAACAGTTACTTTAAAAGCTTCAGACAAAATTAATGCGTACGGAACTTTTGCAAAAAGTTACAAACCAGTAGGCGTAAACGTTGCTGGACTTCCAACTGATTCTAAAGGTAATCCGTTATTAGAACTTGCGGTTATTAAACCTGAAAAAGTATATCATTATGAAGTTGGAGTAAAAACTTCACCTTTCAGAAATTCCATTTTCAATCTAGCATTCTTTAAAACAGATATTAAAGATTTCCAAACAAACGTTCAGGCTGCAGAATTAGGTGTTAATCGTGGATACCTTGCAAATGCTGACAAAGTACGCGTACAAGGTGTTGAATTAGATGCTAGTTTTGTTATAAATCAGCATTTAACTATTAATGGTGCTGCCACTTATACAGATGGTACGTATGTAAAATTTACAAATGCGCCTCTTCCGTTAGAAGAAACTGGAGCTCCAGTATCTTTTAAAGATGTTTCTGGCACTAATTTGCCAGGTGCTTCAAGATGGGCAGGATCTTTAGGAGGTGAACTTTCTGACAATGCAAGATTCTTCGGAAATGCTGGAAAAATTTTCCTAGCTGTTGATTCTTACGCTCGTTCTGAATTTTCTTCAAGCCCTTCGGCTTCAAAATATTTAGTTGTTCCAGGATATGCGATTTTCAATGCCCGTTTAGGTTTCCGTGCCGGACAAGGTTTATCTGTTCACTTTTGGGGACGCAACCTTTTAAATAAAGATTACTACGAGCAATTATTACCGGCCGGTGGTAACGCTGGACAATATGCTGGAGTATTAGGTGATCAAAGAACTTATGGGGTTACATTGAAGTACTCACTATAAGGTTAGAGTTAATTAGTTTAGTATTAAAACCGAGATCTATTTAAAAATATATCTCGGTTTTTTTATTGTACGAGATTGAAATCACAAATTACTATTTAAAGCAAATTTTATTCTTCTTCAATCAATCTTCGTTTGTATATATTCGCAGCCTGAATTTATATGTTGAATGAAGATTTTCAAATTAATATGTCTTTTAGGCTTTTTAAGTCCCATTTTATCGGCACAAAATATAAAGAAAACAGATCAGCAGACACTGACTTGGATTCGTTATTACAACATATTTCCTTTAAGCGAAAAATGGGCGATTCATTCTGAATTTGACAATAGAAGTTTTGTAAATCCAATTCATGAAAATCTTTTTGTTATAAGATCTCAGGCTCGTTATCGTGCGAGTAAGATTATGGACTTCGGAGGCGGATTTGCCTATTTTAATGTGAATACTCAAAACCCAAATGTTGATCCTGATTATTCTGTTCCCGAATATCGCGCACAACAAGATTTAACTTTTATAAATGATATTGCTAAAATCACCTTTCATAATCGTTTTCAAATAGAAGAACGTTTTATTCAAAAAACAGACAAAAATAAACTTTTAAACGAATTCTCATTTGCGTACAGATTTCGTTATCGCCTGCAAAGTACTTTTACGATTTGGGAAAAAGAACAACGAAGCATAAAAGGAACTATTTCAGATGAAGTTATGCTGAATTACGGCAAAGACAATAGAAAGAATACCTTTGATCAAAACCGGTTGTATATTGCATTAAGGTATCATTTCACGCCAAATCTGGGTTTAGAATTAGGATATCTCAAAAATTTTCAAAGACGCTCCAGTGGTATCGATTTCTATGACCGTGATATTATTAGGTTTACAGTTTACCATAGAATTAATCGTAGATTTTAGATCTAAAAAAACCGAATCAAATTAAAAATTTGATTCGGTTTTTTACTTTGAGCCTTTGTCCCTCTGAACCTCAGCAACTCAAAACTTAGTGCCTCAGAACCTCAGCCTCTTAGAACCTCAACAAAAATTATGACCCTCTCTGTCTTTTTCCTCCTTTTTTACTTTCGGCGAAGTTTCCGATTTTGTAGGCCAGAGAAAACATTACATAACGTTTTAAAACTGTATTTTCTTCATCACGAATGGATGTTGAAGAAATTGTTCTTGTTGCACTTTGATTTTGATTTAAAACATCATATACTTTAACTTTTGCATATAATTTTTTGTCTAAGAAACCATATGACAAACTCGTATTCCAAAGAAAGAAATCCTTTTTGAAGTCATCTGAAATATTTGAATTGTAAGTATATCCGAAATCATTTCCAAAAATTAGATTTGCCGGCCAATACGATGTTGTCTGCAGATTAATTCTATGAATAACATTTGATGTCGCATCTCTTGAATAATTTTCATATCGAGTTTCGTTATATGATAAACTGTAAGATGGCGCAATCGAAAGTACATCACCATAATCGTAAGATGCATAAACACTTGGCGTTACTACAATAGATTTTGCATTATATAATTGTGCATTTGTAAATCCTTTATCAAAATTATAATTTCCGCTTAAACGCAATCCGTATCTTAAAGTATGAGCATCTTTTTTAATTTGCTGATTCCAGTTTCCTCCAATAGAAGCTGAATAAGTTCCTGAAATATTCACGTACGTTGTATTTCTTTTTCCACTTTCATCATAAATTGAAGTTGAAACAACATCGTTATTATAATAATCTCCTTTTATAAAAACACTGTAGCCAGAACGCGTTCTAAAATCAAAATTCTTAAAATCGATTCCTGCACTGTTTTTCTCAATCGGATTTAAGTCTGGATTTCCAATTACACTATTTAACGGATTGTTTAAATTCGCTACAGGCATTAATTGGACTGCAGATGGAAGTGCATTTGAATAATCATATTTGAAAGTCAAATTCTTTGAACGATTGAATTTATATCGAAATTGAGCATTCCCATACGGAAGCGCATATCTTTTATTCAAATCTGTTGCTTGATTAAGGTAAAAAGAATGATTATCAAATTCAACTATTGAGGTTCTTGAATTTACATTCAGGCTAAATTTACTTTTCTGCCAGCTGATCCCAACCTTTGGGGTAATTGAATTTTGCTTAGATGTGGTATAATTCGTCAATGATAAATTTAAATCTGAATATTGATCTGTATTTTCATCAAAATTGAATGTTTTTTGATCATTTACAGAATTCTGCCAGTTAAAATCGGTTCCAAAACGTACTCTAAGCGAATCTGTTATCGGCTCTGTATATTCTAGATCCAAAGCATAATTATCACTTTTAGAGGTATTCTTTGCATTTTGATTTCTTTCATCATTTGGTTTTCCATCTTGGTAAAAAATAGTTTCAGAAACGTTGATACCGTTTGAATCGTTTTTAATGTTATTGTTATTAAAAACTACACTAAGGTTTCGAGATTTTTTTTGAAAAACTTTATTAAAATTAATACTATTGGCAAAATTCAAATTTGAACCTTCCGTATGCGATGTGGCGCTACTTTCGTTCAAAGAATCTTCATTTTCGTTTTCAGAAAAAGTCGATGAAGATGAATTACTTGTCGATTTCGATTGATTTAATTTTGGAGCAAAAACGATCTGCATTGTTGGATCGATTTTATATTCTAATTCAAAATTGACATTATTTCCAGTATTTTCATTTTTAGTTTTAGAATCTGCTTCGGTCACAATATTTCCAGTTGGCAGGAAACTTATTTGATTTGATTTACTATCATTTTTAGTAATGGAATTGGTGAAATTATAACTGCTCATAAACTCCAAATCGTTTGTCCAGTCATCAGAATAATTAATTCCAGCCAAAGTAGATTGCGTAATTCCTTTTCCGCCCCCGCCAGCGCCTTGACTACCTCCTTTTGCGTTACGTCCGCCACCCATATTATCAAAAACCTCATCCATAGAAAATCCGGTTGAGTTGATATTATTTGAGGAAGCTAAAACGCTGATTTTTTGTTTATTCTTAAAAAAGTTCATCATTAAACTGCTTTCATAGCGCTCGTCTGATCCATATCCGCCAAGTACTTTTCCAAAATACCCTTTATTTTTCTTTTCGTCAATGGTAATATTTACAGTCGAATAGTCTGAGCTAGATTCCTGCTTAGCGAGTTCTTCTTTCTTGGTTTTAAAATCAGAAACCTGAATTTTTTTAATAATATCAGCTGGAAGGTTTTTAATTGCAATGGCTCCGTCTTTGTCAAAAAACGTTTTTCCGTTTACTAAAAACTGAGTGACTTCTCGCCCATTTACCGTAATTTTTCCTGTATTATCTACATCAAATCCTGGTAATTGTTTCAGTAAAGTTTCTACATTCGCATCTGGACGAACCTTATAAGAGCCTGCGTTAAATTCTAAAGTATCTTTTTTAATTGTAATTGGCGGCGCTTCGCTTTTAATTACTACTTCGTTTAAGACATTTGCATTTTCAAGCATGTATAACTTTCCGAAATCTTTACTTTCTGTAAGTCCTTTTTGTTCTTCGTAATATGCTTGATAACCAGTATAATTCACTTTTAAAAAAACTGGTTTTTCATACTTTTTAGTATTAATAATAAAATTTCCGTTTTTATCTGTTGTAGCATATTCGATAATAGTAGAATCTTTTACGGTAGTAAAATAAACGGTAGCAAGTTCAAGCGGCAATTGCGTGTTGATATCAACAACAGTTCCTTTAACAACAATATTATTTTGGGCATTTGCCGAGTAAACAAAAGCTAAAAACAATAGAAATGAATAAATTTTGGTCATAAATTAGGTTAGTTAGATCAGTAAGACTTAAAAAAATGCAAAAGGTTTAATTGTGTTTTTTACATTTATTCAAATATAGTGCCAATAAAAAATCAGTTTTGTAATTATATAGACACCAAACATAAAAAAGTCCCCTATTTTTGGGGACTTTTTTTTATTTTTCTCTGATATAAATATCGATTGGGACTCCAGAAAAATCCCATTTCTCTCTAATTTTATTTTCCAAATATCGTTTATATGGTTCTTTAACATATTGCGGCATATTAGCAAAAAATACAAACTGAGGTGTTTGAGTTGGTAATTGCATACAATATTTAATTTTCACATATTTTCCTTTTGTCGCCGGCGGCGGATAAGCTTCAATAACTTTCAACATAAATTCGTTGAATTTTGAAGTAGGAATTCTTTGTTTTCTATTTTCAAAAACCTGAACCGTAGCTTCCAATGCTTTTAATAAACGCTGCTTTGTTAAAGCAGAAACGAATAAAATAGGCACATCTGTAAAAGGCATTAATTCTTTTTTGATTTTCTCTTCGTAATCACGAGTAGACATGGTATCTTTCTCTACCAAGTCCCATTTGTTTACCAAGATTACCACACCTTTACGGTTTTTCTCTGCAAGCCAAAAAATACTCTGATCCTGACCTTCAAATCCGCGGGTTGCATCGATAACTAATATACAAATATCTGCATGCTCAATTGCACGAACTGAACGCATTACAGAATAAAACTCTAAATCTTCTTTAACCTTTGCTTTACGACGGATTCCCGCAGTATCTACTAAGTTAAACTCAAAACCAAAACGGTCAAATTTGGTATCAATTGCATCACGAGTTGTACCTGCAATATCTGTTACCATGAAACGTTCTTTACCAATTAATGCATTAATAAAACTTGATTTACCTGCATTTGGGCGACCTACAACAGCAAAACGTGGTAAAACCACTTCTTCTTGAGGCTGCTCTGGCTTTTCTGGGAAAGCATCGATTAGAGCATCTAATAAATCTCCAGTTCCGCTTCCAGAAATACTGGCGAAAGTAAAATATTCACCCAGACCTAGGTTATAAAACTCAACTGCATCTTTTTCACGCATAGCGTTATCAACCTTATTTACAGCCAATAAAACTGGTTTTGTTACTTTACGCAGTAATTTAGCAACCGTTTCATCCATTGGTGTAATACCTTCTTCAACATCAACCACAAAAATAATAACATCTGCTTCGTCGATAGCAAGCTCTACTTGTTTACGGATTTCACCTTCAAATACGTCATCAGATCCGCGAACGTATCCACCTGTATCAATGACAGAAAACTCTTTTCCGTTCCACTCGCTTTTACCATAGTTTCTATCACGGGTAACCCCAGATACTGAATCTACAATAGCTTCTCTTCTTTGTATCAGCCTATTAAAAAGGGTCGATTTCCCTACATTAGGTCTTCCTACTATCGCAACAATGTTATTCATTTTTTTGAATTTTAGATTTCAGATTTAAAATTTCAGATTTCGTTTTTGACTAAACCACAATAAATTATAAACCAAAAATGCCTTATTTAAATTTTTTGCAAAGGTAGTCTTTTTTAGTTTGCAGTCACAGTTTTAAGTATTCAGTTAAAAAACTGGTAAAAACGTGACCTCTAAATTAAAAACTGACTACTTTTTTTGGAGTTGTTTCCTGCTATATTTAATTCGCATTCACAAATTTCAGACTGAGACTGTAAACTGCGACCGAATACTCTTTTTACTGATTATACCCAAATCGTTTCAGCATATTCGCGTTGCTTCTCCAGTTTTTATTCACTTTTACATATAGTTCGATGTGAATTTGTTTTCCGAAGAATTTTTCTAAATCCGCACGTGCATCGGTTCCTACCTTTTTAAGGGCTGCTCCTTTATGTCCTATGATGATTCCTTTTTGCGTATCGCGTTCTACCATAATTACCGAACGAATTCTGATAATTTTTTCATCTTCAAAAAATTCTTCTGTAACGATTTCAACTGCATACGGAATCTCTTTACTGTAATTCAATAAGATTTTCTCACGAATGGTTTCATTAACAAAGAAACGTTCTGGCTTATCTGTTAATTGATCTTTAGGATAATAAGCTGGTGATTCTGGAAGTAATTCGATAATTCTTCCGAAAACTTCTGGAACATTGAAATTCTGCAAAGCAGAAATCGGGAAAATTTCTGCATTTGGTACTTTCTCTTTCCAAAAAGTAACCTGCTGCTCTAATTGTTCCTGATTAGAATTATCGATTTTATTTAACAGTAATAAAACTGGAATTTTAGCGTGAATAATTTTCTTGAAAAAATCTTCATCTTTTAAATCCTGCTCTCCTATTTCTACCATGTAAACTAAAATATCAGCATCTTCAAAAGCCGATTTTACAAAGTTCATCATAGATTCCTGCATTTCGTACGCCGGCTTAATGATCCCAGGAGTATCAGACAATACCAATTGAAAGTCTTCACCGTTTACAATTCCTAATATTCTATGACGTGTAGTTTGTGCTTTAGATGTAATGATTGACAATCGCTCTCCGACGAAAGCGTTCATCAATGTTGATTTTCCAACATTTGGATTCCCGATGATGTTTACAAAACCTGCTTTATGTGACATTTGCATAATATTTAAGGTGCAAAGGTAGTCATATCAACTCAATACAGAAAATAAAACATTTTTTAAAGTTTTCGTTGGATTTCTAAAAAATCGGCGTATCTTTGCACCCGAAACATCGCGGGATAGAGCAGTAGGCAGCTCGTCGGGCTCATAACCCGAAGGTCACAGGTTCGAGTCCTGTTCCCGCTACTACTTTAAAGCAAAAGCCTGAGAAATCTAGATTTCTCAGGCTTTTTTTGTGTTTCGAAAAATACTGTTTTATATTTTTTTTATATTTGTTGCAATTCGTGAACAATTATTTCAAAGCCAGTTGGGTACTATTATTCTAGAGACAACTAAGACGATTTTTATCCAAAAATCACAATTGAAATATTAACTTTAATATAATAAGTCTTATCATCACTTTCCCTTATTAAAATAATTTTATAATTTTTCATAAAATCCATTAGTCCTTTTATATCTAATGATATTTTCCCTTGATTTATAAAAAATTTTGAATTCCTTATAAAATACTTTAAATCTAAGACCTCCATAGGCTTTAAATCAAATAAAATTTCAGCTTCTTGAAAACAAAATTCGGTGTGTCCATTTCTGTCTTTAATAAAAAAAGTTTTAGGAATATTCTTGTTTTCAAATAGATAGAAATTATCTATTTTAAAATACAGCGTATCTCTTTTTTCTTTTACCTGAGCTTGTACATTACCTAAAAAAAATAAACATATAATAATTGTACATCCTGTAAAAAGAGAGCTTTTAAATTTCGACATCATCATTCAAATCAAATTAAGTTTGAACTATTTACTACAAAGACTAACTTGTGTTAGCTTCTTAGCTACATTATTAAACGTTGCATTTATTGATGCTTTTTTTTCAGGAGTCAAATTGTCCCAAGCCACCACATCCACCTCTTTCAATCCATTCCAAACCATTGCTTCATACAGTTCATCATTAGGCTCTTCCCCGTAAAAATTTACATATTTATCAAAATCCTCTCGCAAAACATTTTTGTGAAAATCTTTTAGAGCCTCTTTCATACTACTCATATACTGGTTAGCCATAGCACTATGATATTGCTCACCCGCATATCTTGAATAAACCTCTCTAAAATTGGCCGCCTCTATATCATTAATATCTGTTGTAAGTAACTTTCTCAACATATCAGCGTGTATATATTCATGTAAAATTAATCTAGCTGCTTCAGAACTTATAGATTCAACTTTAGAACTACTAATTAATATTTGCAAATCATTACTACCAACAGTATAAGTGGTCTTTCCATTTATTTCTTCGTTGTCACTATTAAAAACTTTATCAGCCGAACCAATGACAATGTTAAATTTCGCATTACCTTCAAAATTACTTAATAATTTTTCAATAAAAGAATTTCCATTCTGATTTAGTAAATTAATTATACATTTTGCCTTACCAGTAAGATTATCAATAATTTGTGGTTTAGCCGGAGTACTTGTTCCAGGATTTGAACCAGTGCCGCCCCCGCTGCCATAGCTTGGAGGAATGTCTTCTTCTCCTGTTAGTCCTCCACCTTCACAATACAACAATTGAATCGGATGAAAACCATCTTCCATTAAACCTATTGACTAAATCCACTAAAGTAGCTATTAGAGCTCATAATTTTTATTCGTCAATTAAAGAATTCTTTTATTTATTCATTTTACTGATTTTATTTATTATAATTCTATCAGTTTTAGAATAAGTTTTAATTAAAATGATGATTTATAAAAAAATATTACAACAGAATTTGTACATCGAAATGAAGTCAATGGACGATACAAGGATAAAACTTGAGCAATAGATCATTTTTTTGTAATTGCCGAGAGTTATCGATAAATTGAAAACCCTTAAATTTAATTTAAATGAAATCAAAAATATAAAAAGATGCTTAAGAAACTAAACTTTTAATTCGTTACGGTTTCACGTAAGGTTTTTTAGAATTAAACTTACAATTTTGTATCGAAACTTAAAATAAAAATTAAATGAAAGCAATTACAAAAATGTTAAAAGCCTTTGTGCTCTTAAGCTTTTTACTTTTAATTACAAACTGTGTTACAGATGAAGCAGATCAACAATTAATTAATCAATCAACAAACGATGTTAAAGTTTGGTATGACGCCCATCAAGCTGAGTATACGTCTACTATTTTAAAATTTGCTTCTGTTTTAAAATGGGACGATGCTATTATTACAGAGGGGACTGAAGGTCAAGTAGTTGAAATACCTTTTGAACTTGAAAAGAATTTAAGCTCCACTAATGAAAAAGGTAATTTATACAATGACCACCACCGATTGATGTTTATAAAAGATGGTCAAAATAAATTTAAAGTTTACTACGTTCAAATATTTACAAATGATGAAAATTCTAAAGTATTAGATAAAAATTATAATTATTATAATATTAATGATAATTTTGATGGTAAAGTTTTTGTGCAAGATTTAGCTACTAAAAAAACAGTTAAGCTAATTTTTAAAAATGGTAAAGAGGTAAAACTTTCTTTAACATCAAAAATGCGAGAAGAACAAGTAGACTGTGTTTGGTATGGTTACTGGTACGGGGATGGGCATTTTGAACCAATTGGTTTAGTTTACTGTGAAGGTGCTGGCCCTGTAGATGACGAACCAAATCCGGGTTACGGCGGTAGAGGAACTAGTCCATCGACTCCATCACCACCAAGTATAGAAGATGATGCACCGCCAAGTTGCGCGAGTTTTAATTTTGTGAATACCACATCTTTATGGCAAACGGCATTAGTTAAAAATATTACTTTTAGAATTGTATTATTGGATGAAACGGGCGCACATATCATACATTCAATTAGTTATCCACAACCAATTTCATTTGGTATGCCAACTAATCATAGCGTTGGTGGCACTAATATTACAGCGGGTATTGCAGCAACTTTAAGTGCACAAGCTCTTAAAATTTCAATGCAAGAAGTTGTTAATATGTATGGATCAAAATATGTATCAGAAATGGTAGTTGACCAGTATTTTAGAGAAAGATTAGCTAATAATTATCCATTAGTAACATCTGGTGGTAGAGTAAATTTCAATTCGACAGAAAACTTACCAGCGACAAATTATCAAACAACGTTATTATTTTCGGATGATTGCGAATAAATTTGACTTATGATTGAAAATGTTTTAAAAAATTTGGTATATACCTTTTATCCCAAAAATATATCTTTTGAAAAAGAGCGTGAAAAATACATTGCTTCCACGGAATATACTAATTTAGCTACCATATTAAATAAATTCGAGAAAGAATACAAAGAGGTCTTTTCAAAAAAAATTCTCAGTGAATTTCAAAACGACTATACTTTAAAGAATTTTCAAGATTTTACCCTATTTAACTATGGTGATAAGTGTATGACTTTTAATTTTACTTATATTGAAAATGGTCAATTGTACACGGTGTCATTACTAATTAGTGTTATAATTCCTTACTATGCTATTAAAGTTCAGAAGAATATTATTGAATTATTTCATTCAGAAAATAGAATAGCTGAGATTGAAAAGGCTAATAATGAAGTAAGAACACTAAAAGAAATAATAATCGATTTAGAACAAATCGTTGAAAGTAGATTTTTATATAATAAATTTCCAAATGAAATGCTTAATATTATTGTCGATGATATCTGTTTTCAAGAAGCTGGTTTTGGATACTTTAAGCTTTTTAATGCTTTTTTTAATAATCTAATAATGAATGAAAATGAAAAATAATTTTTTAATATTTTTAACAATCGGCATATTACTTTTTGTTTTCCTGTATTTCTCTGATTTCTACTTTAATTTAAATATTGGCGACACTTATTATGTTGTAAATTATTTTTATGTAGCACTTCTTTTTTTAATATTGGGGAGTGTTTTATTTTTGGCAAAATGGTTAAAAAAAAGAAAAACTTTTTAACTTATTTCCTTAAACCTCAAATAAATTTGAGGTTTATTTTATTAAAAAAAACACCCTTTACAAAAGTTCCTTTTTGATATAATGTAGCAAAAAAATTTCTATACATGTTAATATTTAAAAGTGAAAGAGTGTGGAAAACACTATAAAATCATAATACAAAGCAAGTAAACAGCAAGACATGTGTTATAATTTACAATTTATTAATACGTATGGACATATTATACATAATCTCCAATTAACTAGTTAAATTATTAAATACTTCCCGCTACTAAGACAAAAGTTTCAGATTTCTCTTAAGCTTTTTTATTATACAAAAATCACTAAGCCCGCTCATTCTCTCCTACCATTTTACTCTAATAAATTGATTTCTATTGTGATATAAAATCTTGTTTAACGTCTAAAATATCGTCTTTTAATATAAAACCACAAACTTCCAAGCATAGTAATAAAACTTAATAATTAAATAATATGTTTTCTTACTAACTGACTTTAAATTAGTAAATGTTTTTATAAATTTGCGATCCTGTAATGAAACCTGATTTTTTAAATAGAAAATTATGACTTTCACACAAATACCACCAAAATCACTTTAAAGTCTTTATTCGAAAACAAATAATATAATCACAATTACAATACAATGCTTAAAAAAAACAAACCCCAAGTTCTATTTTTTATTCTTTTAAATTTATTTTTTACGCTTAATTCATTTTCTCAAAAAAGCATTTATGCCGGAATTGAAATCGGCCGTAGGGCTATAAAAGTTTCTGTTCTCGATGTAAGTAACATTAAAAAAGCCGATTATAAAATCCTTTCTTTCTGGACAGAAAGAATTCCTTTTGCCGATCATATTGCTGCTTCTGGCGAACTTACTCAAGATGACATCACTAAAACTAGTGTTATTGTTGTTGATCAATTAAAGAAAATAAGAGCCGAGTATAAAATTCATGAAGAAAACATTTTTATTGTTGCTGCTCCAGTTTTTCAATCTGCACGAAATATTGATGTTTTAAAAAACAAAATCTTTTCTCTTAACAATAAAGAATTAGAAGTGCTAGATGCAAACGAAGAAGCAAAAACTTTAGTTAAAGGTGCTATTCCTCCTGTTGATTATGCAAATGCTTTCCTTCTTGACATTGGAGCTCAAACTACTAAAGGCGGTTACATTGATGAGCTTAAAGACAACAAATTAGAGTTTATTCCTTTAGCATTAGATTTTGGTACAATGACACTTACTGATGCTGTAGAAAAAACGGTTGTAAATAAAAGTCAAGTAAATGATATGTCGACTTATCAAGAAAAATCTTTTGACTTTAACCCAATTCTACGTAAGAAGACAAAAGAAATGTTTGATGCAAATCCTCCTTTAGAAAAAAAGGATAAACTATATTTATCTGGCGGAGCTGTCTGGGCATTTTCGACACTATATTATAACGAAAACGTTAAGGAACATTATATTACATTAAGTTTACAAGACGTAATTGATTACGATGCCGTTCTAAAGAATAACTTTAGCAAGTTTACAAACTTGGCAAAAACGAATAAAGAAGCTGCGAGAGTTTTAAGCACTTACGACCAAAAATACCTTATTTCTGCAAACAACATTCTAGTGACTTGTCTAGAAAGTATTCCAAATTTAGCAGCAAAGAAAATATACTTTGTAAAAGAAGGACAAGTAACTTGGCTGATCTCTTACATTGCAGATCGTTCTAAAAAAGTAAATACAAATTTCTAAAAAGTATCTTTCACTTATACAAAAGCTTCAGAGAAATCTGGAGCTTTTTTTATTCGATTCCTTAACCAACAAATCAAGCAGCTTTTTTTACCCTGCGTTTTTTCTTCTCTAAAAGTTGGAGATTATTTTCGGCACAAAGAATCTTTTCTGTTGTACCATTTTTTTGAATTTCAATCAAATAATGAAAATCTCTTTCTTTTGAAGCAGATCTTATTATAAGTCCTTTTTTAAAATCCATTTTTCTTTCGATCACTGTTCCCTTATAAGATATTCCACTCAATGCAGTGTAGGTTACATCTTGTCCTTGTATAAATTTCATCGTTTTAGCTATTCGGTTTATTATTCGCTAATACTAGTAAAAATCAATCATTAAGGGGGTTTGATTAATTTTTATACTGTTGCGCAATATAAAGACATTGAAAAAACTGCAGCTGCGTATTTATACCTGTTTTCGGATTATGAATGTTAATTTTTCAGAATAGATATTTACTTATCTGCTCAAAAATTGATACAATTTAGAACAGCTATTTTCGAGTCATTTTTGAGTCAAATGAGTAGTTTTGAAGGTGATAAATTTCATTTCAAACAACAAATAAACAAGATCAAAATGGTACATGAAAGAGTGATGGAGAAATTGGCGATCTTAGCAGATGCAGCCAAATATGATGTTTCTTGTTCTTCAGGTCAGAGCAATCGCAAGAATAAAAATAAAGGATTAGGAGACGCTTCTGCAAATGGAATCTGCCATGCATTTACCGAAGACGGCCGCTGTGTGGCTCTGCTTAAAATTTTATTGACCAACCATTGCATTTTTGATTGTGCTTATTGTGTCAGCCGAAAAAGTAATGATATAAAACGAGCTGCCTTTACGGTTCAAGAAGTTGTCAATCTTACAATTGGTTTTTATAGAAGAAATTATATCGAAGGATTATTCTTGAGTTCGGGTATTTTTGATAATCCCGATTATACAATGGAACGTCTGGTTAGAATAGCGAAAAAATTACGGCTGGAAGAAAATTTTAACGGCTATATTCATTTAAAAGCTATTCCAGGCGCCAGTGACGAATTACTAAAAGAGGCTGGACTTTATGCAGATCGTTTGAGCGTAAATGTAGAAATGCCGACTGAACAAAGTTTGAAACTGCTTGCGCCAGATAAAAATCACATCGATGTACTTAAACCGATGGAATATCTTAAAAATGAAATTGTAGGCTACAAAGAAGAGAAAAAATTAAACTATAAAGCACCGCTTTTTGCGCCTGCAGGCCAAAGTACGCAAATGGTTATTGGCGCCACAAAAGAAAATGATCTCGAAATTTTAGGCATGGCCAATTATTTCTACGAAAAAATGAATATGCGCCGCGTTTACTATTCTGGATATGTACCCATAAGCTACGACAATCGACTTCCTGCAATTGGCACACCAGTACCTATGATTCGGGAAAATCGTTTGTATCAAGCCGATTGGTTAATTCGCTATTACGGATTTAATGTAAATGAAATTGTTGGTTTCGATCAGCCAAATCTGGATCTCGATGTCGATCCGAAATTGGGCTGGGCTTTACGAAATCTAGATCAATTTCCTGTTGATATTAATACCGCAGATTTAGAATTAATTCAGCGTATTCCAGGAATAGGATTTTTGAGTGCTAAGAAAATTGTTGCCGCCCGACAGTTTAAAAAACTCCAGCCGCAAGATTTAAAAAAATTAGGAATTGCTTATAATCGCTCTAAATTTTTTCTAGCATTTGCATCTCCTTTTTATCTGCAGAAAGATTTGACTTCTGTTCAAATAAAAAATCAGATTTTAAATTTACAAAACAGTAAATACCAAAATAATTTTTCTAACCAGCTGGCTTTATTTTAATTATAATGACACAAGTAATTTATGACGGAAGTTATGAAGGCTGGCTTACAGCTGTTTTTGAAGTTTATGAATATAAGCTCGAAGATGTAATTTTTGCTAAAAAAGAAGTTTCAAATGTTTTACTTTTTTCAAATACTCATTTTGTAACGACAGATAACAATAAAGCCAATCGAGTTTTAAATGGTCTACAAAAAAAACTTTCGACCAGTGGTTTTACGAACCTTTATTATGCTTTTTTATCAGAATTGAATCAGATTGACGAAACCTTATTTCGATTTGTGCAATATGTGTTTTCAAGTTCACAAAACATCGAACAAGATTTTAGCAATAATGATGTTCTCAATGTTAGAAAGGCTACACATTTAACTGGAAAAGAAAGTCATAGAATGAAAGCTTTTGTTCGTTTTAAACTAACTAAGGATGAATTGTATTATGCAATTGTCGAACCCGACTGCAATGTTTTGCCGATTATAGAAAATCATTTTAAAAACCGTTACGCAGACCAGCGCTGGCTTATTTATGATGCAAAACGTAAATATGGCATTTATTATGACCTGGAAAATGTCTCAACTGTCGAATTAACGTTTGATTCGAAAATTTCTTCATCCCAATTTTTAGCTGAAATAGCCGATGAGGATGAAGAATTTTTTCAAAATTTATGGCGCAATTATTTCACAAGCGTTAACATTGAATCGAGAAAGAACACGAAACTTCATATCAAACATATGCCCAAGAGATATTGGAAGAATTTGATAGAGAAAATTCCAGATCTTAAAAATAAGCGTTAAACACTCTTATTTACTATTCTTAAGCGCATCCAGCAATTCGGCCAAATTAACTACACCATAAGTAGAACAATAATCTGATACTGCATAAGGTAGTATTAAACTATCGTTATGAATAATGGCACCGCAGGAATATACCACATTTGGCACATATCCCTCGCGCTCATCTTCTAATGGAGAAAGCAATGGTTCTGTAAGTCTTCCTATTTCTTTAGAAGGATCGTCGAGATCAAACAATGAAGCTCCAATACAATAACGTCTCATTGTACCTACGCCATGCGTAATTACAAGCCAGCCTTCTTCTGTCCACAACGGCGAACCGCAATTTCCAATCTGAGTCAATTCCCACGTATAACGAGGTTCCTGCAAAAGAATTGGCGTATTCCATTGTGTTGCACGATCAGAATACATGATATAATTATTTACACCGTCTATTCTGGCAAGCATGGCATATTTACCTTTAATTTTTCTCGGAAACAAAGCTAGATTTTTATTCTGAGCGCCAACACCATGAAGAGGCATGACTCTAAAACTGTAAAAATCTTCGGTCGAAATAAGTTTCGGCAATATTGTATGTCCGTTATAAGCGGTATAAGTTGCCATTACACGAACAGAATCATCATCGTCTACAAAACGTACAAAACGAGCATCTTCTATTCCTCGGCTTTCAGAATCAGAAATTGGAAAAATTACACGTTCTGTAATATCAGAATCGTGCTTGAATTGTATGTCGTAAAACGAATTCGCCAGCCACAATATTTCCTGTAATGCAGTTTTTCTCTCTTCACGAATAATAGGATCACTCAAAGCTGTGTTTAGCATATTTTTGAGAATCGCAAATTCAAATTCATCTGGGAGGTCCTGCATAATCTGGGTAATATATTTATCCGTCGTATGCATTTCTGTCAATTTCGTTAAAAATCTTTCCTTATTAAATAAAGTCTTATGTTCGATTTCGGCTTTATCAATATGGTTTCCAATTTTCATGATATGCAGATTATTGTCTCTGTCCAAGATTCCTCTTCTAAAAACAATAGACGAAATATGACCTTCGCCAGTTGCACGAAAAGAAATTACGACACGTTTTTCGCCTGCTTCCAAACCTGTTTGGTCAAAATCTTCTACAATTGAAGGATTGAAAATTGCCGCAGATTCAATTGCATATTCCATTGTGCAATATGATCCAATAAGCATTTTTCGATCAAGAGACATTGCCTCATAATCAATTTTCATTTCTTCAATAATAGGTCTTATTCGTTCGCAATGTCTAAAGAAAACTGCAGAGATGTTTCTATGACGTCTCGCAAATTCTCGCAGTGTTTGTTCTAAAGTTTGTAAAACTTGTTTTTCGTCCAACATCATTATCCGAAGTACCATCTGTTGGGTTCGTTCGTACCCGTTCATAAAATATCGGGCGACAACTCTTCTCGAATCTGGTGTAAATTTTATATTTTTTCGGACTACTGATACTCGCATAAGTTTATTTTTGGTTAAAGTAAATCTTTCTTAATACATAACAAGTTAATAATTTTGTTAAAGAAAAACGATTAAATTTTTATTAAACTTTTCTATTTCTGTTATGCGTAGTTAAAAATGTTAAAGGAAAATAAGGAATTAAATCGCCGGTGATCAAAACTTTTTTCTATTTTCGTCAGCAAACTTCCAAAGCAATTTATAAGAATGAAGAATAAAGTCAAAATTTTGAGAGAGGAAAAAAACATGACTCAAAATGAACTTGCCGAAAAATCTGGACTTTCATTGCGAACTATTCAGAGAATTGAAGCAGGAAATATTCTTAAAGGATTTACTTTAAAAACAATTGCACAGTCTTTAGAAACTGAACCCGAAAATCTAATTGCTACAAAAGAAAACAGCGAAATTGAAAGGGCCAAATTAATTAATCTTTCTGCTTTAAGCGGATTTATTATACCATTCGGAAGTATTATTTTCCCTTTAATTTTAACTTACAAAACCAAAGACTTTAAAAACAGAGAACTTGGAAAACAAATCATCTCCATTCAAATCTTTCTGAGTCTTATACTTTCGTTTTTAATGATCTTGAGTCCGTTCATTCAAAAAGCATTTTCTATAGAATTTCCTCTTTTTCTGGTTCCGTTAATTGTAATTCTCTCCTTAAAATTAGTTGTTGTTATATTAAACGGAATTAGTTTAAACCAAAAACAAAGATTAGCTATTAAACTAAAACACAACTTCTTATAGTTAAAGTCATAAAACTGACGTAAAAATGTCGCCTAGTTTTTTCACCAAAATCGGAAACTAAATCCGAATGTTGCAGAAAAAACAAACCATGAAATTATTTAAGAAAATTGCAATTATTAGTGTAACAATTATTGTTTTGTCATTATTTGGAGGATATCTTTACTTTCAAAAGAAATTTACACCACCAGAAAACTACCTGAATGTTTCTGGAACAGCAGAAAATATTCCGACAAGATGGATTTCTACAAATGAAAACTCACATGCTGCTCTGCTTCTGCCGATTAAATTAAATGGAATTGATAAGACATTTTACATGCAGTTAGATTCAGGTTCGCCAATTACTGTTTTCTACAAAAATTCTTTAGAATCAATTTCCGAAAAATTTCCTAATCGAATTAAAATCGATAATGAAAAAAATAAAATCTCAACAGGTTTTAAAATCGGAAATTTGAATGTTATTTCTTCTGATTTTGAAGTTTTAAATTATGGCAGTAAAATTGACTTTGACAATGCAAATGCCGAAAATATAATTGGAACAATTGGAACAGATTTATTAGAAAAAAGAATAACTGTTTTAGCTTTTAAGCATAACAAATGTTCTTTTATCGAAAAAATACAGGAAAATAATTTTATAGATTTTGAATTTAAAAAACGTAAAATCTTGATTCCTGCTAAGGTCGACAATGAAAATTTAAAATTATTGTATGATTCTGGAACAAGCGGTTACGAATTGATTACCACAAAAGAAACTTGGGAAAAGTACAAGTCCAAAACAAGCGCAATAAAAACTGAAAAAGGAAATTCTTGGGGTAATACTTTGGCTGTGTTCTCTGCTTCTGCCAATAAGAAAATACAATTTGGAAATGCATCCTTACCACTTTCAGAAGTTACTTATATTGAAGGTACATCAAAACTACAAAACTTTTTAATGAAACAATCAGGCATGCAGGGAATGATTGGAAATAAGCTTTTCCTTAATCATACTTTAATTTTAGATTGCAAAAACGAAAAATTTAAGCTGGAATAAAAATAAAATTTATCCATTAAAATAATTTTAAGAATTGATTTCGATAATTTCTTTGACGTTCTCGATAAACGCTTCGGTATCTTTAATTTCTTGTTTGATCGTTGAGTGATGATCTGATAAATTGTATTGTTCTATCATATCTTTTTTCATGTATTTTATCACCGATTCAAGACTTCGAGTATCGTTTTGATTTGCTTTTTTAAATTCACGATGTTTACTTTCGAGATATTTTAGTGTTTCGTTTAATCTTTGAACGTTTAATTTTCCTGTCATTGTATTCCTTAAATTATTAAAAAATAACAGCTAGAAATGTGGCAAAACTCAATATGCCCCAAAAACTAATACCATTCGAATTTACCTCACTCCTAGCCATTATCTTCTCACACTTACGTTCAAATTGACCATTTGGTTTGAGAATGACCTAGTTTTTTTATCAATTTAAAATTAAAGGCAAATAATTTATTGGCTTACAATAATTTAGAATCAAAAAATATTTTTGCAATTCTAAAATCCAAAAGAATGAATGTGATTACAAAGTATTTTTCCAAGCAAAAACACAACAATCAGAACATCAAAACATTATAAAAAACCATCCAAAATTGTGAATATCTATTTCAAGTTTTAACTATTTATTTTCATGTAAAATTTATCTTTGACATCCTTAAAAATTTAAAAAGAAATGAGCGCAGTTTGGTACGAATGCAAAGTAAAATATAGAAAAACAGATGAAACTGGAGGACAAAAAGTTTTAACCGAGCCCTATTTGGTTGATGCTTTGTCTTATACAGAAGCTGAAAAAAGAATGACTGAAGAAATGGCCGCCTATACTAGTGAAGAATTTAAAATCACAGCGATCAAAGTGGCAAACTATGCCGAAATTCATCCTTTTGAAAATGCGGACAGATGGTTTAAATCTAAAATCACTTTAATTGCTTATGATGAAGAAAGCGGTAAGGAAAGAAAAACAAGCATGTATATGCTGGTTCAGGCAAATGATGTTCGCGAGGCTTTTGACAACACACTTCATATAATGAAAAATACAATGGGCGAATATTCTATTCCGTCTATTTCAGAAACACCAATTATGGATGTTTTCCCTTATTTCAGTGGTGAAGAAGGCGAAACAGAAATGCTGGAAAGATTCAATACCTTAAAGGCTTCTAAACCTGAAAAAGCAGAAGCCGAAATTGTAGATCACATGGAATTTGAAACAGCAGAAGAGGAATAATTTTTTTTAATTTTCAAAAAAGAAATTCCAAATTCCACAAAAAGAAATTAATCTTTATAAAATAGCTTCAGAGAAATCTGGAGCTTTTTTTTATTTCTAAAACAACGAAACCCAAACCTTTTATAACAATCAAAATAAATATTATATTCGCTTTACGTTTGTACTGACAGAAAACCACTTACAACTAAAAACCAAAAACTTCATGACTAAAAAAACACTGATTTTAATTGGGTTTATTATTCTAAAATTTGTTTTGCAGTATGTTTTAATTAGTCCCGAATATGATTTGCAGCGCGACGAATATCTGCATTTGGATCAAGCACATCATTTGGCTTGGGGATATTTATCGGTTCCGCCGGTAACTTCATGGTTTTCGTATATTATTTTCCTTCTAGGGAATTCGGTTTTTTGGATCAAGTTCTTCCCTGCTCTATTTGGTGCGTTAACACTTCTTGTTGTCTGGAAAACTATAGAACTTTTAAAAGGAAATCTTTATGCATTAATTCTCGGAGCACTCGGAATTTTGCTTTCTTGTTTATTGCGCATCAATACGCTTTATCAGCCAAACTCTTTAGACATTTTATGCTGGACTGTATTTTATTACATTTTAATACAATACATAATTTCCGAAAAACCAAAATGGCTTTATTTTGCAGCAGTTGCGTTTGCTTTTGGTTTTCTAAACAAATACAATATTTTATTTCTCTTACTCGGATTAATTCCTGCCATTTTACTATCAAATCAGCGAAAAATAGTAGCGCAAAAAGAACTTTATTTTAGTTTGATTTTAGGGTTAATTTTAATTCTGCCTAATCTTCTTTGGCAATACAATAATCATTTTCCGATTGTACATCACATGAAAGAATTGGCAGAAACACAATTGGTAAATGTTAATCGTATCGGATTTTTGAAAGAACAAATTCTATTTTTTATCGGCTCTTTGTTTGTCATTTTTGGTGCACTTTATGCATTATTAGTTTACAAACCTTTTAAGAAGTATCAACTCTTTTTTGGAGCTTTTATTTTTACTCTTCTAATTTTTATCTACTTCAAAGCAAAAGCTTATTATGCAATTGGTTTATATCCAATTTATATTGCTTTTGGTGCTGTTTTTTTATCTGAAATTTTAAATAATGGATGGAAACGTTTTTTAAAACCTGTTTTTATTCTCATTCCATTATTACTTTTTATTCCAATGTATAATATTGCTTTTCCAAACAAAAGTCCAGAATATATTGTGGAGCATCCAGAAAAGTACAAAAAGCTGGGAATGCTACGCTGGGAAGACGGAAAAGACCATCATCTGCCTCAGGATTTTGCCGATATGCTGGGCTGGAAAGAATTGGCCAGAAAAACTGATTCAATTTACAATTTAGTGCCCAACAAAAAAGAAACTATTGTGCTTTGCGATAATTACGGACAAGCTGGAGCGATTAATTTTTATTCTAAAAAAGGAATTAAAGCCGTTTCCTTCAACGCTGATTATCTGCATTGGTTTGATCTTGATATTCAGTACAAAAACCTCATTCGTGTAAAGGATTATGACGAAAATAATGAAGAACTTAAAGAAACGAGTCCGTATTTTGAAACGGCTGCAATTGGTGGTCAAATAACAAATCGATATGCGAGAGAATACGGAACTACAATTTTTGTTTTCACGAATGCAAAAATCAATATCAATAAGAGGTTAGAGCAAGAAATCAACGAAGAAAAAAGCGACATTATAAATGATTGATTTCAAGGACATATCTTATTTAAAAACAGGAAACCCAAAACAGCAAGCCGCATTTCATATTTTAAATCAACATAAAGTTTTAGAAAATCTTGCTGACTTTGACCCTATTTTAGTGGGCACAATTCCAATAAATATCAATATTGAAAATAGTGATTTAGATATTCTCTGTTATTGGAAAAACAAATCTGAATTTATGGAGAAAATTAAAGATTTGTTCCAAAATGAAAGCAATTTTGCGATTCGAGAAGATCTCATTAACGAGCAAGAATCTGTTATTGCGAATTTCTTTATTGACGCTTTTGAAATCGAAATCTTCGGGCAAAATACTCCAACAGAACTTCAAAACGGATACAGACATATGGTTGTTGAAGATCAAATTCTTCGTTCCAAAGGCGAAAACTTCCGATTAGAAATCATTAAACTAAAAGAAAAAGGAATAAAAACCGAACCTGCATTTGGCTTGCTACTTGGCTTAACAGGAAATGTTTACGAGGAATTATTAGATTTTAAAATCTAACAAAAGCCCTGATTTTGAAAAATTATACTAAATAAAGTACAAAAATTATTTGCATAACCGTATTTAGTGTGTATCTTTGCACCCGAAACATCGCGGGATAGAGCAGTAGGCAGCTCGTCGGGCTCATAACCCGAAGGTCACAGGTTCGAGTCCTGTTCCCGCTACTAAGACAAAGCTTCAGAGAAATCTGGAGCTTTTTTTTGTTTTCTAACTTTAGCTGATATTTTTATATATGTTAGATTAACGAGTAAGAAAGAAGTATAAAGCTCTAAGAAACACAAAAAAAGTACGCAAAGTCAGTCCGCTGAAACTTTCAGGATTTCGCAGGTTTTCAACTGAACACTTTGAGGGAGCGGGAGAACTACAAACTTTAAACTAAACTCTGTTTTTTCCACAAGTCGAAGTATTTTTCTTTTTTCTCAAGTAAAACATGATGACTGCCTGATTCTACAATTTCACCATTCTGCATTACCATAATTTTGTCAGCATTTGAAATTGTACTTAAACGGTGAGCTATAATAATGATAGTCTTACCTTGTTTTTTAAAGTTGCTTATAGTTTCTCTAACAATCATTTCAGAACTTGTATCTAAGGCTGAAGTGGCTTCATCCATTAATAATATTTCAGGATCTTTATACAAAGCTCTTGCAATCGCGATTCTTTGCTTCTGCCCTCCAGATAGCATTGCTCCGTTTTCACCAATTTGGGTTTCAAAACCATTAGGCAACTTCTCAACAAATTCAATAATTCCCAATTGCTTTGACAAATCCAATATTCTTTGAATGTTAGGAAAAGAATCCCCTAATGCAATATTTTCTATAATATTTCCCGAGAATAAATTCAGCTGCTGCGGAATAACTCCAATAAGCTGTCTCAAACTTTTATAATGTATAAATTGAGTATCATAATCCCCAAGATATATTTTCCCTTCATTTATTGAATATAAATTTTGCAATAATGAAATCAATGTTGTTTTTCCACTGCCGCTTTCCCCTACTATTGCTGTTGTTTCATTTTTTCTAAATACAGCGTTAAACCCTTTAAAAACTTCCATTCTTGAACCATATCTAAAACTAACATTTTCAAATTTTATATCTCCGATATTTTCTCTTTGCATTTCAATTTTATTCTCTGTCTTTTCACGCTCCAAATCCATGATTTCAAAAAGCCTGTCAGCTGCAATAAGAGCATTTTGCGCTGTTTTATTCATCCCTATTAAAGACGCGACGGGCGAAGTAAAATAGCCTACCAAAGCATAAAAAGAGAATAATTCGCCTGGCGTAATAGCACCATCAATTACATAACCTGATCCTACCCACATAAGAATTACTGTAAATAAAGAAGCCAAAAATTGTGTAGAAGTGCCTGAAAAAATACTATTTAATCCTGATTTATAAGCTGTAAACAAAAGTTTGACAAATTTATTTTCGGTTTTTAGATTTGAAAATTCTTCTATTCCAAATTCTTTAACTGTTCTTATATGCGTGACGCTTTCAACCAATTGAGTCTGAAGCTCGGCTGCATTCTCCATTATGCTTCGTTCAACTTTCCTATTGAACCTATTGAGAATGAAATAAATTAAACCATAAAAAGGTACTACCCCTAAAATAATTAAAGCTAATTTCCAATGATAGGTAAACATCAAGGCGAATGAAAAAATGACAATAAAAACATTTACAATCATATCAATTGCTACTTCATTAATAAACGATCTGATTTTGACTGCATCATTAATTCTTGATGTAATTTCCCCTATTTGCATTGTGTCAAAAAAGCGCTGAGGCAAATGCAATAAATGTTTATAATAACCTAAAATTAACTTAGCATCTATTAGCTGTCCCGTTTTCAAAACAAAAATACTTTTTTGAGAACCAACAAATCCTTGCAGCAAAATTACACCAAGCATACAAACGCTTAGCAAATTAAGAAGTTTGCGATTGCCTTCTACCAAAATATAATCTGTAATCTTCTGGATATAAATAGACATTGCCAATCCTAAAACGGTAAATATTATTGCGCCAAACAATGCCTGAATTAAAATAGTTTTGTGAGGCTGGATCAGGTGCCAAAATCGAGTCAACGGTGATGTTTTTTCATCGTACGTTCTAAAGCTATCGTTTTGTGCAAAAAGTATTAAAACACCTGACCAGATCTTCTGAAACTCTTCAAAAGTGTACACTTCCATTTTCCCTACACCTGGATCCATCACCGTAATTTTGGACTGATTTTCAACTTTAGATTTTTCAACCCTGTAAATTACCACATAATGTTGCAGCTGTTGCTTTATAAAAACATGCGCAATTGCAGGCATTGGTATTTTATCTAAAGAATCTATTCCTCCCTTTACTCCTTTGGCTGTAAAACCCATTTTCTCAGCTGCTTCAATAATGCCAAGAACATTGGTGCCTCGTTTATCTGTATGTGCATATTGGCGAATTCGTGCTATTGGGAGATTAACCTTGTAATGATTTCCAATAGATACAAGACAAGCAGCGCCACAATCTTTAATATCATGTTGTTTTATTTTGATAGATGCCATTATAGTACTAATTCTCTATTGATAATTGTTTTGGGTTTAACCAGTCATCTACTTTGTCAAATAATAAATCAAACAAAGTTCTTCTGGTTATATAATAACGTGTAGTAAGTGTCATTCCTTTTGAAACCGCGGTTTTATATCCAGATCTAAGTTTCATTTCTGTTGAGGTTAATTCACTGCGAACTTTAAAAAAAGTCTGGTTTTCCTGAACAGAAATATTTCTGTCTATATCGATAACCTTCCCTTCAAGTAATCCCCATTGATTATAATTGAAAGCATCAAATTGAAATTTTACTTTCTGATTTTTATGAATAAGTCCAATATCACTTGGAGAAACCATGCTTTCGACAATTAAATGATCTAATGCTGAAATAGTTGCGATAGACTGAGATGCATTTAAAAAAGAACCTTTCTGTAAGCCTGAAAAATTCTCAATTGTTCCAGAAATTGGCGCAATGATAACATAATTTTGCTCTTCAACATTAATTTTTTCAATACTCCCGTTAAGATTTTTTATACGTTCTTCGAGATCTCTTTTTTGATTTTCCCAAGTTGACTTTTGCTCGCTTATGTAACTTTTCAGAGCTTCATTTGCCGAGCGCAATTCATACTCATATTTTTCATATTCTACTTTTGCAATAATATTTTTATCATATAAACCTTTATTTCTATTGAAATTTACAGTTGCCTGTGAGATCTTACTTTCTAATTCACTTTTACGGGATTGAAATTTTAAATATTCTTCTCTTGCAGTTGTCGTTTTTAAAGTAGTTGTTCTAGCAGATAAAATTGATTTTACATCTTCTAAAAGCTCTGTAACAGAATTAGACACTACATGCTGAGTATTTTTTTCTGTTTCTAGATTTTGTTTGGCAATTTTCAGCAGTATGTCTCCTTTCTGTACTACCTGATTATTTTTTAGATTAAGATATACTATACGTCCACTTACAATTGCAGTTACAGGAACATTATCCGTTGTACTGCGAACAATTCCGCGACTTTGACTGCTAATATCAACTTTAATGATGGGCAACAAAAACAATAAAATAATAATCGTCAAAACAACAATCAAGTAGATAGAAAAACTTCCGGTCTTGTTTTTTGAAACAAGATTTTCCAATGTATTTACTGTATCTGAACTAAAATTCATTTCATTTTAATATTAACGGAATTTGATAAAATATAAGGAATTCTAAAATCTGAAATGGCACAGATCTTCCGTAACAAAAAAATATTGCACGGGTAAACTCTTTTAGAAATTATTTTAAGTTACATAGGTTTTGATAAAAAAAACAAAACCATTATAGATAATATGGGCTACTAATGGTAGTAATATTGCACCCTTTTGATTCTTGCCCCTTATATATAAAAAGGCAAATAACAAGCCTCCTGTGAAAGCGTACAAAAAGTAAAAAATATTATAAAGATGGAATGATGCAAAGACAAAAGCAGATAAAAAGCAACAATATTTTAATTTCATTTTTAAACTTTTAAAAATCTCAATAACTACGTACTGAAATAGTAAAGTTTCAATGAGAGGAGCAACTAAAACAAATAAAACTATTTTTTCTTTAACTGTATAACTATCGTTAAAACCTTTATTTAACGAAATATCGAAAAGATTTGAAATAACCGAAAATATGTAATTATTTAAAAAATTAAGAAGAATTACAAGCAATATCAATTCCCACCGCTTTAGTCCAAATACAATATTTTTTATTTTTGAGGTCATATATATTAATTTTAATAAAGAGGCTTTTTTATCGCCTCTTTATTTTTTAACTTATTTAATGAATAAATATTACCATCTTTGATATACTTGTGGCTCAATATCTCTATACGCAGCATACAAACGCCCCGCAACATAACCAACGCCATAAGCTAAATCTTCCCATATTCCGCCATCAATTGCTAATAATTCTTCTGAATTTAATTCATTTACATTCAGTTCGTTTAAATTTTTCATGATAAATTATTTTTTTAATTATTTACTACCAGCTTTAAAGCCATCACTAATTCCTTTTTTTATTTCATCCCAATGATCCACAATTTGGGTAGCGAACCATTCTGGCCATCCACCACCCTCAATAGAAATACTTTGATCTCTATTAAGCTCAACTACATTTAAATTTTCTAAATTCATGATTGATTTTTTTAATGATTAAACATTTGAATTAATTTATTCTTGCAATCGGCCAATTACATTACAAAAAAGAAATTTGTTTCTTGCAGCGACGTCCTACTGTAAAAAATGCCTCACTTTTCTGAAACCAAAACTAGACAAACATGATACTACTCACAAATGTTGGCTATCGAAATTCAGGAATGTCGATAGTAAATTCAGGAATTTCATCAAAAAACACTCCCAAAATACACTATATCAAATAATTACAAAAAATAAAAAAAGCTAAGTATTAGTAATACTTTTTTTGGAGTTATTCTATTTTTGTAAGAAACAACAATACATGATTAACAATAGACCATCAAAAGTGTTATTAATACTTTTATTCCCGTTTTTTTTATTCGCCCAAGTTGACAAAAATGATCTTAAAAAACTATCATATGATGATTTACACGATTTGTATTTTAAAAATATAGGTAATCAAAAGAAACAATTATTATATACAAATGCCTACATGGCTAAAGCAATAAAAGAAAATAGTAATATTAGAAAAGCCAGGGCCAATTACCAAATTGCGTTATTCTACTATCAATCCGACAGAAATAAAGCTATTCAATATCTTGATAGTGTTATCAAATATTCAAAAGAATCTAAAGATAAATTTTTCCCAGCAGCAGCTTATTGTGAAAAGGCAGATCTTTTAAAGTTTCAATTTAAGTTTAAAGAGGCAATGCTTAATTATAACAGAGCGGAGAAAGTGGCACTTCAAACTAATTTAGACTATTACTATGTAGTGAGAGAATATATAGGAATTACTAAATCAGAAGACTTGGGAGAATACAATGAAGCTTTAGAAATCTACAAAGAATGCTATAAGTATTACAAAACGAAAGATTTTAGATCTGAAAGATACGCCAAAGATTATCAAAGCATTATTTTTGGAATTGCAGATTGTCATAAATCTTTACAGAACATTGACTCCACAACATATTATAATAAACTTGGCTATAATGAATCTAGAATAACTAAAAATGAAGAATATCAATATCTTTTTATTTTAAATGAGGGTGCTAACCAAGTATTGAAACAGAATTACAGTTTGGCATTAGACAGTATAAACAAAGCACTGCCTAAGATGATAGAATATAATAACACAGGAAACATTTTAGCTGGTTACTACTACTTAGGAAAAGCCTACGATGGGCTAAGAAAAAAGACAAAAGCTGCAGAAAATTTCATTAAAGTAGATTCTATCTATAAAATGACAAAGGAAATAAGTACCGAGTTTGTAGATGGATATCCATATTTAATTACTTACTACAAAAAATTAGGGGATAAAGAGAATCAATTAAAATATATCACTGCATATATGTCAATCGATAGTTCTTTACAAAAAAATTACAAAGAACTAAATAAATTGGTACATAGAGAATATGATGTTCCTCGTTTAATATCTGACAAAGAAAATCTTATCACTACTCTTAAGAATGATGAAATAAAAACACATTGGGGATTAGGTGTTTTATTTTTAACGACCATCAGTTTAGGCGGTTTTGCTTTCTATGAGTATCGTACAAAGAAACAATATCGATCTAGATTTGAAAAAATAATAAATCAAAATCCCGTAAATAACATTAACGAATCTGAGATTGAAACTAATCCTAAAATTGATCCAACTAAAAGTGAAGAAATAGGTATCGCACAAGAGTTAGTAAATCTAATTTTGGAAAAACTTAGTTTTTTTGAAGATAATAAAGGATATCTGCAATCAAATATAACAGTCCAAATTTTATCCACCACATTTGAAACCAACAGTAAATACGTGTCAAAAATAGTTAATGTATACAAAGAAAAATCATTTACTCAATACATAAATGATCTACGAATTGAGTTTGCCATTAAACAATTACAGGAAAACAACAAGCTTAGAAAATATACTATTCAAGCACTTGCATTAGAGTTTGGTTTTAACAATTCAGAATCTTTTTCGACTGCATTTTACAAAAAAACAGGTTTAAAACCAACCTACTTCATTAAAGAACTGGATTCTGCAATATAGAACAAACCACTAATTAACAACTTATTAAACTCAGAAGTCGACTCGAAATTCAGGAATTTCGACAAGTATACTAACTTACTTTTCTATTATACAAAGTAGACTGATTACATTTGCAACAGTAGCGTAATTTAAAAACTTATTAAAGATGAAAATGAAAAAACAAAAAAAAGAAATACAGAAATTCAGTCTTGAGAAATTCGAAGTCGCAAAACTAAAAAACTTACATTTAATTGTTGGTGGGGGAAATGATATCGATGATCCAATCGATACAAATGATCTTAAAGGAAAAAAAGGTTCTTCTGAAGTTTGTAATAAACCATAAAACTAATTATCTAATTTCACTAAAAAAAGCATTTATTCAGACATGAAATTAATTAATAGTTTCTTGATTTTTTTCTTCATTTTTGTAAGTTGCAAATCTGCCAAAGAATATAAGAATTCTAACAGAATTCTAAATTCTGAAAACAACCCAAAAACAATATCATTAAATAATTGGTATCAAAAAGATTACCAAGAAGATACTATTTCCGGTATTTCACTAGATAAATGGTATCGCCTAAATAAAAAGAAACCAAAAATTAAAAATATTATTGTAGCTGTAATAGATACTCAAATTGATATAAATCATGAAGATTTAAAAGGACAGCTTTGGATAAACAACAAGGAAATTCCAAATAATGGAATTGATGATGATCAGAATGGTTACATAGATGATATTAATGGATGGAGTTTTACAGGTACTAAAAGTGGTGGTTATGTAGTCTGGAATAGATATGAATATGTTCGCATTCTACAAGAATGGACACCTCTATTTAAAGATAAAACAGAATCTCAAATTGATTCTAAAGATTTATACAAATACAATGAATATCAAAGAGCTTTAAAAAAATTTGAAGAAAAAGACAAGTTTTACAAAAATTGGTTAAAATCATTAGATCATAATGTCGCTATTTATCCTTTAGTCAAAGATACGTTAAAACATTTTTTCCCTAAGGAAGATTATACCTACAGACAATTGGATAGTCTCTATAAAAAATATAAAATAAATGATAAAAGATATCGACAAAGAAGAGATGACGGCGATACAGATTTAGGAGCGCTAATTTCTTATATGATGGTTAGTTTAGATGTTGATCAAAATTCTTTACAAGACATATTGGACCAACAAACTCAACTTGATTCTATAGTAAACAAAAACTTGAATATAAATTATAATGAGCGTCTTTCAATAGGTGATAATCCAAATATTTTAGAAAAAGGATATGGCAATAACAATGTCAGTAATAATAAGGTCGGACATAGGCCAATTCAAGATCATAACACAATGGTTTCGGGAATTCTCGCAGCCAACAGAAATAATGATATTGGAATAAAAGGCATAGCAGATATAAAAATTATGCCTTTAAATATATCTCCTTCAGGAGATGAGCATGATAAAGATATTGCAATGGCAGTTCGTTATGCCGTCGATAATGGAGCCAAAATAATTAATATGTCATTTGGAAAAGAGTTTTCCATGCATAAAGATTGGGTATCAGAGGCTTTTAAATATGCAGAAGAGCATAATGTTCTTTTAGTACACAGTGCAGGAAACGACAGTGAAAATTTAGACAAAGTATTTCACTATCCTAATGATCAAAATTATGAAGGCATTCGAGGAATCTGCAATAATTTTATTAGTGTTGGCTCGACTACTAAGAATCTAGGGGAAAAATTAGTTTCTGATTACTCTAATTACGGCAAAGAAAATGTGGATTTATTTGCTCCTGGAGAAGATATTTATACTACTGGAGCTGGGAACATTTATAAAACCGATTCTGGAACTTCATTTTCAGCACCTATGGTATCTGGAACTGCGGCAATAATTTGGTCTTATTATCCGAATCTTACAGCAGCTCAGGTTAAACAGATTATTATGGATTCTGGAACTGCATATAATTTCGAAGTTATATTACCAGGAACAAAAGATAAAAAAGTTCCCTTTTCTGAATTATCTAAATCAGGAAAAGTTCTAAATGTCTATAATGCGATGCAACTTGCCAAAAAAATCCGATAAAAATAAAAGATAGATATACATCACATTTAAAAAATCAAAGCCAGCAATGAAACATATACTATTTTTTATTTTGCTTCTTTTGTTATTTGTCGGATGCAAAAGCAAAAAAGATTTAAATTCAACGACAAGGAATTCTGTTAAAAAAGAACTCTCTAATAAAGAAATGCAAACTTGGTATCAGAAAGATCTGGTTTTAGATGGTATACTTGGTATTTCATTAGATAAATGGTATGCATCTAATAAAAAGAAACCAAAAAGTAAAAACATTATTGTAGCTGTACTTGACACTCAAATTGATATAAATCATGAAGATTTACAAGGACAACTTTGGATCAACGATAAGGAAATCCCAAACAATGGCGTTGATGATGACCACAATGGTTATATAGATGATATAAACGGATGGAATTTTAAAGGAACCAAAAAAGAAGGTTATCTTGTATGGGGTAATTATGAGTATACACGTCTGGTAAGAGATTGGGAACCATCATTTAAAGATAAAACAGAGGCTCAAATTGAGGCTAAAGATTTATCTAAATATAAAGAATATAATAGAGCTTTAAAAAAGTTAGAAGAAGAAAATAAATATTATAAAAACTGGTTAAAATCTCTGGATCATGACGTTGCTATTTATCCTTTGGTAAAAGATACTTTAAAATATTTTTTCCCTAAAGAAGATTATACATACAATCAATTAGATAGTTTATATAAAAAATACAAGATAAACGATAAAACATATAGACAGAGACGCGATGATAATGATAAGGATCTAGGAGCATTAATTTGCTATATTATGGTTAATCTGGAAGTTGATCAAAAAACTTTCAAAGATGTGAAAGATCAGCAAGCTTATCTCGATTCTGTTGTAAAGAGAAACATAAATAAAAATTACAACGATCGTTTATTAATAGCCGATAATCCTAATGTTTTGGAAAAAGGTTATGGTAATAATAATGTAAATAATAAAACAGAATATCAATCTGTACAGGAACATTCTACCAAAGTCTCAGGAGTAATTGCTGCCAACAGAGAAAATAATATTGGAATTAAAGGAATTGCACAAAATGTAAAGATTATGCCCTTAAGTATTATTCCTGTAGGGGATGAACAAGACAAGGATGTTGCTATGGCAATACATTATGCTGTCGATAATGGTGCTAAAATAATTAATATGTCTTTTGGTAAAGAGTTTTCTTTACATAAAGAATGGGTCGAAGAGGCATTTAAATATGCCGAAGAACATAATGTTCTTCTTATTCATTGTGCAGGAAACGATGGATTTGACATCGACAAAAACCCTTTCTACCCAAATGATACTGATTTTGAAAATTTCAATGAAATGAATCCTAATTTTCTTAATGTAGGATCTATTACACATAAACTTGATATTACTTTTGTTTCTGACTTTTCTAATTACGGAAAACATAATGTAGACCTATTTGCTCCCGGAGATGAAATATATTCTACAATTACCAATAATCGTTACATATTTGATTCCGGTACATCATTTGCTGGACCAATGGTGTCAGGAACGGCAGCATTAATATGGCTATATAATCCTAAACTTACCGCAAAAGAAGTCAAACAAATCATTATAGATTCTGGAACTCCATATGACATAGAGGTTATTTTACCAGGAACAAAAGACAAAAAAGTCCCGTTTTCAGAATTATCAAAATCAGGAAAAGTTCTAAATGTTTATAATGCTATGCTATTAGCCGAAAAAGTTAGCAAAAAGAAGAAATGAAACCAAAGTTTAAAATTTCTTCTTTTTCACAATATATACTGAGAACCCCTTTATTCCCCATTCCTTTTTATTTGCATCTTCTCAAAAATTATAATTGTGAAAAGGCAATTTCTATTTACAAAAATACACTAGTAAAAGAAGCGTTAAATCTAGCATCTCCAGAACTGGTAAATGAGCTTAACAAATGGGAAAATTCTAAAGCTGATTCTTCTAATGAAAAATCAGCTTTAGAATTTACATTACTCAAATATATTGCAAGAATGTCTTCAAGATGTACGCCTTTTGGCCTTTTTGCTGGATGTTCTGTAGGGGAAATGAATGCTGATACCAATATAATATTAGATTTACCTGAAAAACACAAAAGATTCACTCAATTAGACATGCAGTTCTGGGTAGCATTGCTGCAAAATATCACCAAACGAGAAAAAGCAATTTATAATTTAAAATATTTTCCAAATTCTTCTATTTATGAATTTGGTGATTTTTATAGATATATAGAATACAAATACATAAAGACAAAGCGCGAACATACTATTACATCCTTACGAAAAACTGAAGCTTTAAATGAGATAATAAATCAAATAAAATCAGGATTAACTGTAGACGAAATGGTTTCTATTTTAGCAGATGATGATTCTCAAAAAGAAGAGGCTCTAGATTTCATTATACATCTTATAGATTTCCAGTTTTTAGTAAGCGAAATAGAAGCCGCTGTAACTGGCTGTAACGATTTTGATCGCGTTGTGTCCATTTTAAAAAATATCCCAGATCTGGAAGAGGAATATCAATTTTTAAAGGGACTGAATAAACAAGTTTTAGATTTGGATCTTTCTCTGATTCCGGCAGAAAATCAGTACAAAGAAATCAAAGAAAATATTTTCAAAAAAAAGTTTGAATATGATGAAAAATATCTTTTACAAACTGATTTAAACATAACTTCTATAACAAATAGTTTAAATACTGCTATTTCAGAAAAGGTTATCAAGGGCCTTTATTTTTTTAACGGTATACATCCTGCAAAAAAACCTCATAATCTCAAGATGTTTATCAAAGCATTTTCTGAAAGATATGAAACACAGCAAATGCCTCTTATGGCTGTTTTAGATACAGATTGCGGATTAGGCTATCCTGTAAATCATGAAATGAATGATTCGCACGAGATCCTTGAAGCTTTTACTTTTAAACGTAAAAAGAGCAAAAATGAGACTCAGAGCTGGACTTCATATGATTCTATTCTAGAAAAAAAACTTCAAGAGTGTCTTTCAAAAAAAAAGAACAAAATAGAATTACATGAAAGTGATTTTCCTTATTTTGATACTAATCTGGATCAGATTCCTGCTACATTCTCTGCAATGATTGAGATATACAGTAATCAAAAGCTGGCAATTGAATCTTCAGGAGATATTAGCGCAGCAAAACTCTTGGGCAGATTTTGCAACGGAAACACTGATATTCAAAAACTTACTAAAAAAATTATAAAAAAAGAACAAGAATACCATAATGATAAAATTCTAGCTGAAATTGTTCATATCCCTCAATCCAGAACTGGAAACATTTTACGAAGACCTGTTTTAAGAAATTATGAAATTGCCTATCTGGCGAATTCAGGTACTGAAAAAGAAAACACTATTGAGTTAAATGATTTATTTGTCTCTGTGAGAAACGATGAAATTAAACTCTATTCTAAAAAACTCAATAAAGAAGTTATTCCTTGTCTTTCAAACGCTCATAACTTTAGTAATAATTCACTCCCCGTTTATCATTTTTTATGCGATTTGCAGGGGCAGAATACAAGACCAATATTTAGCTTTAGCTGGGGAATTTTAGAGTCTCATTATAATTATTTTCCGAGAGTAGAATACAAAGAAATTATACTTTCGAAAGCGAAATGGCATATTGCTAAAGAAGAAATGGCTCCATTTTTTAAATTAATTGGTAAAGATCTATTGGAAGCATTCTCGCTTTGGAGAAGCAACAGAGGTATTCCATATCTCGTAAACTGGATCAATTCAGACAATACACTTCTTTTAAATTTTCAAACAGAAATTGGAATTCAATTGTTTTTAAAGTCAGCTGGAAAGAGAGACAAAATTATTCTGGAAGAATTTCTATTTACGGAAGAACCTATTGTAAAAAATAATAAGGAAGAAGGATTTAGCAACCAATTTATATTATCATTTTTTAAAGAACAATTATAAATGCAGAGAAATTTTTGTTTAGGGAGTGAATGGCTTTACTATAAAATTTACACAGGAGCGAAAACAACAGATCTTATTTTACTTGAAAAATTATATCCTGCTATTTTACAATTAAAAAAGAAAAAAATCATTCAAAAATGGTTCTTCATTCGATACCAAGATAATGACACACATTTTAGAATCCGATTTTTATTGGAAAACAAAAAAGATCTATCAAAATTAATTAATATGCTTTATCCAATTCTGAATGATCTGCTTCAGAAAAATTTAGCGTGGAAAATTCAAACGGATACTTATAAAAGAGAAATAGAAAGATACGGCGAAACCACTGTTGAAGATTCCGAATTTTTATTTTGGAAGGATAGTGAAATGATGATTAAATATATTTCGCTAAAGAAAACATTTCAAAAAAAAGAAATGGCACTTTTATTTAGTTTTTGCTCGATCGACTCTCTTTTAAATTCTTTTTATTTATCTGCGTCAGAGAAGTTCAGTCTAATGCAAACTTTACAGCACTTGTTTAAGGAAGAATTTGAGGCAGATAAAATATTAAAAAAAGAACTTGATAAAAAATACAGAGAATTATCTAACGAAGTAAAGTATTATATAAAAGGACAAAATAGATCTAATATCCCTGATTTTTACGAATTAATTGAAGAAAAACAAAATCAAACCGCAGAGAAAATCTTAGAAATAAAAAATGCAATTCAAATCGATCTTTATGACTTTTTAGCAAGTCATATACATATGATGATTAACCGCCAATATACCTCTAATCAAAGAATGTATGAGCTTATTATTTATGATCATCTCTACAGATATTATAAAACTTTAAATTACGAAAAAAAACATTCCCTCAAAGCTAATACTACTTAAAATAAAACTTGCTTTCTGATAATCAATTACTCTACTGGGAATTGTGTAACATCCTGCTGAAATTAAATACTTTCGAATCTTTTCTCATTTGTACCTTTAATAGTAATTAAAAACTATTCTATAATCAAAAAAAATACGTTATGGCAGAGATTAAAATTGAGAAAAAGAAGCCGATATGGCCATGGATTGCAGTAGTGCTAATCATAGCAGCGCTTGTTTACTACATATTTGTACAAGATCATGAAACTACAACTGAAAACAATGTAGAAGTTGAAAACACTACAAGTGGACAATAAACATTATTAAGAAAAAGCAGGAATTAATTGCTTTGTACATCTATTAAAGCTTTGTACAAGACATTTTTTACATATCTGCTAAAAGTTTGTTGCAGTTATATGCAGCATACATATGAATATATAATATTAAAAAAAGAATTTATGGAAAATAAACATAGAAATTTATACAGACTCGACGAACTTTCTGATTATAAGATTGCTTCCAATTATTCAGACGTAAGAGGATGGAAAATTGTAGATGCTGATAACCGCACTATAGGTACAATTGATAATCTGTGGGTTAATAAAGATATGCAGCGCGTTGTCTACTTAGACGTAAAAATCGATAAAACATTAATAGACGATAGCCGAAATGAAGTACACGATGCAATAGCAAACGACAATGGAAAGGAATTTATCTATCAAGATGGAGACAGTCACATTATTGTACCTATTGGATCTGTTAGCATTAATAAAGACACGAAAACTGTAATGGCCAATACCATAGGATATGATACATTTAGACATACAAGCAGATATAGCAGACAGCATAATTTTGACAGAAATTACGAAAGAAGTGTAATGAAATCTTATTATCCTGAAAATGATTCCAGCTTTCTATCAGATGATGATACTTTTTATAACCGCAGGGAATTTGACAGCAAATAGTACTGCGACTACATAAAATTAAATTACAAAAGATCAAACTTTAAAAATGTTTGATCTTTTTTTTATGGATATTGTTGTTGCCTTTAGACCTAGTTGAACTCTTTCATTAGGACTTAAAAAAAACAATCCTAAATTTTTAAAGGAATATTCTTTCAAAACATATTTAAACCAATATTTTTTTAATATTCACAAAAATTGTCATATAATAAATATCATTTTTTTGATAAAAAACAATCAACTACTAATCAAACAAATACATTTAAATCAATCTCATTTATTTACCATTTACAACTGCAAAATTTGAAGTTATCAAAATGACAAAACATTTTTTTTCTAAAAGACACTTGTATATTTGAAAATTAGTTATAGTTTTGCACCCGCATTACAAAAGCAGGTCCGTTCGTCTATCGGTTAGGACGCCAGGTTTTCATCCTGGTAAGGGGGGTTCGATTCCCCCACGGACTACTTAGTCATAATAAAAGCTTCAGAGAAATCTGGAGCTTTTTTGTTTCTATTTAAAACAAAAAAAGACCTTTTTCAAAAGGCCTTTTTCATATTAATATTTTGAGAAAAATTATGCTCTAAACAAAGCATATTTATTGTAGTTATACAAAACCTTATCATACGGAACATAAAGCGAAACAATCTTTTCTGTTGATTCATCAAATTTGATTCCGTTATGTTTTCTGAACAAATAAATCTCTTTTAAACAATTAGAAAGACTTTGGTGAATTTCACTTGTAAAAGTTGGCAGTTTTTTATCTCCAACCAAAAGGTCAATTTGATAATTTGAACTGCTTTTTGATAAGTTATTACCAATAATTCTTATTGTAAAAGTTGTTGACTTTCCGTATTGTTCACCTTGGTATTGTAGTGTCATAATTTCTGTTTATTAAGTGATTAATAATACCGACCATCAATCGGTTTTTGCTTCTTGGAATAGTTATATTAAAGTTATAAAAAATTTGGACAAACATAAAAAATCCTTTCTAAATTAAATGTTATTTTTTTAATACCCTTTAAATTCTAAAAACAAAAAACCGTAACGAATTACGGTTTCAGCAATTAACTAAATATATTTAATCAACTTTTTTAACGAGTGTAAAATTCATTCATAAGCACGATTAATTTTGGGTAACTATTGTAATTTATTTTCAAGATTTATGGATTTCGACTGAATAAAACAAAAACTAGCGTATTGGTAAAAAACGCTAAAGTTTAATGATAGATTTTAGTTTTTAATTCTTCGACTAAATTATGCATTTCATAGATATAATGCACATAATGTCGACAAACTGTTAATAAGTAAATAATTAATACGATTTATTCTTCCTTTATTAAATAATAGATGTGAATTATTTTTTTGATTACATTTGACTAACTAATTCTAAAAACCTCATATTATGGAAATTAACTTCGTTGCACTTCTTTTAGCAGCAATTGTCACTCTTGTTGTTGGATTTATTTGGTATAATCCGAAAGTATTCGGAACGATCTGGATGAAAGAAAATAATCTTACTCAAGAAGAATTAAGAAAAGGCAGTATGATTAAAATCTTTGGATTAACGTACATTTTTTCTTTAATGATTACGATGACTTTAATGTCGTTGACAATTCATCAGTCTGGCGCGGTGGGTATGGTTGGCGGACCACCGTTAATTGACAGTGCAAAACCATCATTCGCTGCTTTTATGGCAGATTACGGAATGGCGTACAGAACTTTCAAACACGGCGCGCTTCACGGATTTATGTCTGGGTTGTTTTTTGCGTTTCCCCTAATTGGAATTAATGGTTTGTTTGAAAGAAAATCTTGGAAATACATATTTATTCACGCTGGTTATTGGATAGTTACGCTGACTTTAATGGGCGGAATTATCTGCGGTTTCGCATAAATAAAAAAATATATAACCCGTTTGAAACCTAAAGTCAAACGGGTTTTTCTTAATAATAACTTAAAGAAAATGAGTTATTGCAAATATTATCTAATTTTGACGAAATTAGTTCACTCTCTTGAATACAACCTATTCTTTCCAGATTTACAAAAGCGCTTCATTACTGCCTGTAGAATGGAATTTGCTTGCTGCTGATAATATTTTTTTAACGCGAGAATATCTCGAAGTTCTGGAAAACTCTTCTCCAGTTAATATGACTTGTCATTTTATCGGAATTTTTGAAGAAGAAAAACTGATTGGAATTGTTTTAACGCAGTTTTTATTTGCCGAAAAACTAGAATCGTTTGGGGAGCGTGATAAATGCTTAAAAACATCTGTTCGAAATTTTGCTTTAAAGAATTTTGCATCGCATGTTTTATTCATTGGCAATAATATGCTTACTGGTCAGAATGCTTTTGTTTTTGATAAAAATATCAAGCAGTCAAAAGCTATTAAAACACTTCATAAAGCTATCAATCAGCTTAAAAAAGATTTAAAGGAAAGCGGAAAAAAAGTTCATATAACGAGTATAAAAGATTTTACTGCGAAAGAAATAGAACCTTTACAAGCTGAATTCAAAAATAACTATACGTTTTCGACACAGCCGAATATGATTTTTGAAATTCCTAAAAATTGGGAAACAGAACAAGATTATATTGATGCTTTATCTAAAAAATACCGTGACCAATACAAACGCGCCCGAAAAAAATCTGACGGTATCTTGAAACAAAAAATGTTTTTAGATGACATTAAAAAATATGAAGATGTTATTTATGACTTGTATTTTCACGTTGCCAAAAACGCTCCTTTCAATACTTTTTTTCTAGCTCGAAATCATTTTAGCTTTTTTAAAGAAATAATGGGTGAGAACTTTTTGCTATATGGTTATTTTTTAGACGAAAAATTAATTGGTTTCAACACTTTGATTAAAAACGGCGATGTAATGGACACCTACTTTTTAGGCTATGATGAAAGTGTACAGCGCGAAAAAATGCTGTACTTAAATATGCTGTACGACATGATTGCCTATTCTATTAAAAAAGGTTTCAGAGAAATTGTTTTTGCTAGAACGGCACTTGAAATTAAAAGTTCTGTTGGAGCAAAACCTGTAAAAATGTATGGTTTAATTACACATAGCAATGCATTGATTAACCATAACATTTCTAGGTTTTTTAATTATCTGGAACCAAAAACAGAATGGCAGGAAAGAAATCCTTTTAAATAATACACTTTACCGCTAAGGAACAGCCAATTTCATTTGCTTGTGCAAAATATGAATTTCTAAAGATTTCTGTGCCCCGCAATATTCTCCGTCAATCTGAAAATTTACTGGATAATCTGTTTCTATAGTGGCTTTGTCTGTTGAAATAATGACAATATCATCAGAATCGATTGGCATATTTCCCGTAATAATTTTTCCAATTAAAAGTAAATCCAGGCTTTTTAAAATTACCAATTCAAACTTTCCGTCATTCATAGAACCATTAGGATTTATGATTACTCCTGTTCCATATTTCTGCGAGTTGGCAACTACAATCATTCTTGCAACGTGCTGAACTGTTTTGTTGTTTGCCGTAATAGTTGCTACAAATGGTTCTTCTGCCTCTTTAAGAGTTGTAAAAGCTTGTAATGCATATCCCCAAAAACCCCTCACATCACTTTCTTCGTAGTTTTTTACCAAGTTTGCGTTTAAACCAAGATCGCTTAAATGAATACTTTTTTTGCCATTGATGCAAATCATGTCCATTTCGATATAGTTGTTTAAAAAGGCTATTTTAAGGTTCTCTTCGATTCCAGCCGGAAGATCTAGATCTACCGAAAGTCCGTTTGCAGAGCCAGCTGGCAGAATACCGATTATGACGTCGTGATCTTCCATTGCTTCTGCAACCATTTTTATAGTTCCATCGCCTCCTGCTACAACAATTCGTTCAGGATTATGCTGCTTATATATAGTTTGTATTGCTTTTAAATCGTTTTTTCCTGTGGTTTCATAAACCTCCAGATTAAAATGATGTGTCGACGCAAATTCTTCAACAGATTCAATTAAATCCGATTTGTCTAGATCTCCAGATATCGGATTTACAATAAATAGTATATTCTTTTTCAAAATTTTATTTTTAAAACCAATTAATTTAAGTAATTTACAGTTACCTAAATATACGTAATTAATGAAACCAATTCTACAATTATATCGAGGTTATGCAAATGAGCAAGAATTAATTGTGATGGGGCATGTTTTAAGAAGAGAACACAATTACGATTTTGAAAAAAAGAAGTTAAAAAATGCCACCTCGATTCTCAAATTATTCCGAATAAAAACCATTAAAAATTTTGATGTTTATCTTCATTATAATGAGGAAATAATTCACACCAAAACTTTAGATGATGGTTATTTTAAATTTTGTATTCCGCTTGAAAAGGAAACGCATTTTGGCTGGATGCCTTATGAAGTAAGCCTGAAATACAATGACATAAAAACGAGCTGCAAAGGCAGTTTTATAAGACCCCATAAAGGCAAACTCGGAATTATATCAGATATCGATGATACTTTTTTGATCTCGCACACCAATAATTTCTTTAGAAAAATCTATATTTTACTTTTTAGAAATGTAAACGACAGAAAGGTCTTTAAAGATGTTGTTTCGCATTATCAGGCGTTGAGCCAGTCAGGAAGAGAGAATCCAGAAGAGGCAAATGCTTTTTTCTATGTTTCGAGCAGTGAATGGAATTTATATCGATTTATTGCAAAATTTACCCGAATTAATAAACTGCCAAAGGCGGTTGTGCTGCTTAAAGATATCAAAAGAGGAATTACGGATTTTTTTATGAGCGGAAGAGGGAATCACGATCATAAATTTGAAAAAATAAAACACGTTGTAGAATTCTACCCTACTCTCAAATATATTTTAATGGGCGATGATTCCCAGCATGATCCTGTATTGTATGAACGAATCTGCAAAATATTTCCCGTTACCGTGATCGCTGTTTACATTAGGCAGACTGGTAAATATCAGAAAAAAGAAGTTCAAAAAATTCTTAAAAACCTTGAAAGCCTAAATGTCTCAGTTTGCTATTTTAAAGACAGCAGTAAAGCGATTGAGCATTCGAGGTCTATTGGGATCATTAAGTAGTTTGTTTTAGGTTTTAGGTTTTTGACCACCTTGAAACCTGAAACCTGAAACTTTTTCTAGCCCAGATTGCAGTGGAAAGCCCGGAATAAAAAAAGCAAAAGTTTCTTGTTCTAAAAAAGCGACCAACGGAAGCTCTTTTTAGAACATTAGAAACTTTGCTTTTTTTATGAGGACTTGAAACGGAAAGCTGGATCAGCTCCCGAAAAATTA
The DNA here is from genome assembly GCF_027924665.1 of Flavobacterium sp. GSB-24. NCBI lineage: Bacteria > Pseudomonadati > Bacteroidota > Flavobacteriia > Flavobacteriales > Flavobacteriaceae > Flavobacterium > Flavobacterium sp. GSB-24. The sequence continues at coordinate 1,910,337 of NZ_AP027043.1, read as the reverse complement.
TATTATGCACTAAAATTATCAATTTCTTCTTGAACGACTTCCCAATCTAAAAGTAACTGATCTAAATCTTTTTTCTTTTTGTTGTAAGCTGTAAAAAATGAGGCGTCTTCTATATGTTTATCATAATTAGAAGCCAGCAGTTTATCGTCGTGCTGAATGTCTTTTTCTAATTGCTGAATCTGACTTTCAATTTTACTTAATCTGTTTTGAAGTGCTTTTCCTTTTTTCTGGTCTTCGTACGATATTTTGTTATTTTCTTTTGGAGCTGTTGTTTTTACAACATCTTTTTTCTCAACCTCGCGCATGTTTTCTAGATTACGCTGTTCTAAGAAAAAGTTGATGTCTCCCAAATATTCTCTGATTTTTTGATCTTTGAATTCGTAAACAATGTTTGACATTCCTTGAAGGAAATCCCTGTCGTGAGAAACCAATAATAGTGTTCCTCCAAATTTTTGAAGTGCGGCTTTTAAAACATTTTTAGATTTGATATCTAAGTGGTTTGTCGGCTCATCCATCAGCAATACGTTAATTGGTTGTAATAGTAATTTACAAAGTGCCAAACGGTTACGTTCTCCTCCAGAAAGTACTTTCACTTTTTTCTCCACATCATCTCCACGGAATAAAAATGAACCTAACATGTCACGAACTTTCATACGATTTGTATCAGTCGCAGCATTTTCCATAGTTTGCAGCAAAGTGATTTCGCCATCTAAGTATTCGGCCTGATTTTGTGCGAAGTAACCCAATTGAACATTATGCCCTAATTTGATGTTTCCTTCGTACTCAAATTCGTTTACCAATGCTTTGATGAAAGTAGATTTCCCTTGTCCGTTTTGTCCAACAAATGCAATTTTACTGCCTCTTTCTACCAATAAACTAATATCTTTTAGAATCGTTTTGTCTCCGTAGCTTTTGGTAACATTTTCTGCTTCGATTACAACTTTCCCCGGCTCTTTTGAAACTGGGAAAGAGATGTTCATTACAGAGTTATCATCTTCATCAACTTCGATTCTTTCTACTTTATCTAATTTTTTAATCAACGACTGAGCCATCGAAGCTTTTGAAGCTTTGGCACGGAATTTCTCGATTAATTTTTCTGTTTCTTCAATTTTTTTCGCCTGATTTTTTTGAGTTGCTAATTGCTTTTCGCGAATTTCATGGCGTAATTCTAAATATTGAGAATAGGGTTTATTAAAGTCGTATGCTTTTCCTAAAGAAATTTCGATTGTTCGGTTGGTAACATTATCCAAAAACATTTTATCGTGTGATACAATCACCACAACGCCAGGATAATTACGAAGAAAACTCTCTAACCAAATAATACTTTCGATATCTAAGTGGTTGGTTGGCTCATCTAGAAGCAATACGTCATTTGACTGCAAAAGTAATTTTGCCAATTCGATACGCATTCTCCAACCTCCAGAAAATGTTTCGGTTTGATTATTAAAGACTTCTCTTTTAAAACCTAAACCTAAAAGGATTTTCTCTGTATCTCCAACATAATTATAACCGCCTAAAAGCTCAAAGCGATGTGTATAATCAGATAAGTCTTCGATAATCTGGCTGTATTCTTCACTCTCATAATCGGTTCTTGTAACCAATTGATGATTGATTTCTTCTAATTTCTTTTCTACAATTTTGATCTCTGTAAAAGCCTCATATGCTTCTTCCAGCACAGTTCTTCCCTGCTCAAAATCAATATCCTGACGTAGAAAACCCATTCTGATATCTTTCTCTTGCGAAATAACTCCTGAGTCTGGTTTAAAATCTCCTGCCAGCATTTTAAGCATTGTAGATTTACCTGCTCCGTTTTTACCCACAAGACCAACTCGGTCTCCTGCACCTAAACGAAAAGTAACTTCTTCAAATAAATATGTTCCTCCAAAAGAAACCGAAAGATTGTGTATGTTAAGCATAATTTGTGACTGTTGTTACAAGAAATAAAGGCGTAAAAATGTACCTTTGATCAAAATTTTTGCAAATGTTAAAAAAAGGATCCAAACTAAATAGTATTTTAACAGGAAGTTGTCCAAAATGCCAAAAAGAAAGCATGTATGAAGACAAAAATCCGCTTCATTTGACTAAAGTTCTAAAAATGAACGAAAAATGCAGTCATTGTGGATTTAAATATCAAATTGAACCTTCGTTTTTTTATGGCGCAATGTATGTAAGCTACGGACTAAATGTAGCTGTTGGAATTGCCGCATTTATTGTTTCTTTTGTCTTTTTTGGAGCTACTATCGAACAATCGTTTGTATCAATTATTCTGACTTTAGTGGTTTTATTTCCTTTTGTGCTGCGCCTCTCTAGAAACTTATATATAAATATGTTTGTTTCTTATGATCCTAAGGCCGGTCAGAAATAATACTTTTTAAATATCTTTTATGAAATCGCTTAATATCTGCTTCGCGATCTATAGGAATATTGTTTTCGATATGATCGTATAAAGCTTTAGCCATTGCCGGGCCCAGCATTACGCCGCGAGTACCAAGTCCGTTGAGGATGTGTAGTGATTTATAAACTTCATGTGTTCCCAAAAGAGGTCTTCTATCCGAAACGGTAGGTCGTACTCCTCCAAAGTGCTTTACAATTTCAAAATCACACGTAATAATTTCTTTTATACGCTCTAGAAGTTCTTGTTTACCTTCTTCTGTGGGTGTATCTGTTTTATCCTGCCAATTGTACGTCGCACCTACTTTGAACAAATTTCCACCCAGCGGTAAAATGAAAACACTGGTATTTACAATTACATCAATATTTAATTTTGGTGCTTTTATAATAAATAATTCTCCTTTTGTACCATCCAGAGGCAGGTAACTGAAATAAGGATTTTTATGCATTCCGAAACCTTCTGCAAAAATAATATGACGCGCTTTTATATTTTTATATTGAATTCCAGAATCTAAAATCTCTAGGAAACTGCTGTGAAAAGAATCCTCAAGTAATAAATTATTTTCAAGCAAATATTCTCTATAACTATCTAATAATAAAGCAGTCTTAACATAACCAGTATGCAAAACCTCTCCATAATCAAAAGGAGAATCGATACTATTATATTTCTTAGTAATTAATTTGGTAGATAGGAAAGGTGCCAAATTAATTTTATCAGAAGCTGCAAACCAGTTGTTCTGCTCTTCAATTGAAAAGAACTTTCTTAAAACCGGCATTTTAAAATTGAATTTCTCTCTTAATTTATCTTCTACCTGGTCATAGAATTCATTCATGAGAACTAATTGTTCTTGTGCCTTCCACACTTCACTAAAACGCTTTAGAATAACAGGATTGTACAAACCTCCTGCTACTCTAGATGAGTTTTGCGATTTGTTATCCAAAACCAAAATAGTTTTATTGTTTTTAAGTGCAGTTTCGGCAAAAGAAATTCCAGCCAATCCAGATCCGACGATTAAATAATCAAGCATTGCGAAGTGTATAAATAAAAAACTCTTACTACAAAGGTAGCAAGAGTTTTTCTATAATTTGATTTGAGTACTTAGTAATTCCACATATCTTGCTCGAAATTACGTATCTTTTCTTTTAATCTTTCTGATTCTAATAACTGACTCTGTGCATCGTCACGAATATAATCTTTGATCTCACGATCTCCGTACATATTCTCTTCTTTATAAATAACCGCATTAAATCTTCTCGAATTCAATATTTGATCAAATGAAATTGGAAGTGCTGAATTTTGATCATTAAAGGCTTTAGCCTCGTGTAAAACTTCCCTCGCATTCGGGAAAAATACCCAAAACAATTCAATGTAATCCTTCTCGTCACTATTCATGGTATAAACATCTGGGGTTACCGGACAAATGCCAAGTAAACGATATTTCAATTCACTCTGACGTTTATCAAAATACCAAAATCCTTTAATTTTATATTGACTAACATCTGCTGCAGTAAGATCTTGCTTCAATATATATTCAGCAGGAACAGTTCTAGTTGGTCCAACTGTTCGATCTTCATACGTTACTTTTTTGTTCTTTCCCGTACCAGTAACAATCTTTTTCTTAACCACACGTGTTTTGTAGTCATCTGGATATTGATTGATTAATTCTCTACCTGCATCTGTTGTATCTACACGAGATAATGCCCCTTCAATGTCTTTTAAAGATTTCTTTGTATTAAAATAACTGTCTGCATAAACTTCCGTTATTCTACCATTCTTTATAGCTTTCGTCAAAACATCGTAAAGTGAGCGTCTATCAGGGCCAATGTTAGCAGTATCAACAGGAAAATATAATGGAAAGTTGATTTTTTCATTTAAGTCAATGATTTCCCAAGTAGTTTTCCCCATCAAAATATCTCTATCATCTACATAACCATAAGCAAGGGGCTTATCGTTATCAGATACCATCTGTGCAGGTGTTTTAATTCCTATCTGATCTGCAGTTTTTGCATTAAGTAAATTAGACTGCGCATTAGAAGCTAAGCCTCCAGCGATGGAAACAATAGCTATTAAAAAATTTCTTATTTTCATCATAATATTTATTACAAGACATTAAACGAAAATTCATTATAAATATTGTTATTTTTCTTACATAAATAAATTATTATAATTTTGAGAGCTTTTAATTCAGCTTAAAAGCTTTTTTGATTTATTACATAAAAAAAAACTCTTACTACAAATGTAATAAGAGTTTTTTAATTATTATGCTATGTATCAACTTAGTAGTTCCACATATCTTGTTCGAAATTGCGAATTTTCTCTTTCACTCTTTCAGATTCTAACAATTGATTTTGAGCATTGTCTTTCATGTAATCGCTAATAGCTCTGTCTCCATAAAGATTCTCTTCTTTGTAAACAACAGCATTAAAACGTCTTGAATTTAAAATCTGATCAAATGAGATTGGAAGAGCTGAATTGTTATCATTGAAAGCTTTTGCTTCATGCAGAGCTTCTCTGGCATTTGGGAAGAATACCCAAAATAATTCAATATAATCCTTTTCATCACTATTCATTGTATAAACGTCTGGAGTTACTGGACAAATTCCAAGTAAACGATATTTCAATTCACTTTGACGTTTATCAAAATACCAGTATCCTTTAATTTTATACTGAGTAACATCTGCAGCCGTAAGATCTTGTTTCAAAATGTATTCAGCAGGAACCGTTCTTGTTGGTCCAACTGTTTCTTCAACATAAGAAACACTTTTATTTTTACCTTTACCCGTTACTACTTTTTTCTTCACAACACGTGATTTGTAGTCATCTGGATATTGGTTAATTAACTCTCTACCTGCATCTGTTGTATCAATACGAGATAATGATCCTTCGATATCTTTCATAGATTTTTTGGTATTAAAATAACTATCAGTATACACTTCTGTTACTTTTCCACCTTTAATAGCTTTAGTCAAAACGTCATAAAGAGAACGTCTATTAGCACCAATATTAGCTGTATCTACAGGAAAGTATAATGGAAAGTTGATTTTTTCATTTAAATCAATGATTTCCCAAGTAGTTTTTCCCATCAAAATATCTCTATCATCTACATAACCATAAGCCAAAGGCTTATCATTATCAGATATAAGTTGAGCAGGAGTTTTAAGTCCAATCTGATCAGGCGTTTTTGCGTTAAGCAAATTAGATTGCGCATTAGAAGCAAAACCTCCAGCGATAGAAACAACGGCTATTAAAAAATTTCTTACTTTCATCGTGGTATCATTATAAGATATTGAACGTAGCTTACACTACTTTATTATTGTATTTCGTAAATTACTGGAGCAGTTCTTGGCAATAAATAACTACCTGCACCTACCAGTTTAGTTTTAATTTCAGAAATAGTAACTTGGTCTCCTTTACCTGCTCTTGAAAGTACTTGTTTACATTGTGCATTCATTTTGTTTCCTGAAACAACAACTGTAGGTTGTCCAGCAATTTTCATATTGAATCCAACAACATCTAAACCAACCTCAAAATCAAAATCAAGAAGTTTAGCTCCAATAGTAGCAATCTCAAGGTTAGATTTAGGTCCTTTTACAACACCCATTTCTCCTCTAATTGTTCCTGTTGGACCAGGAATACCTTTAATTCTGAATGTTTTCTTGTCTGTTACTTTATCACCGTTTGGTAATGTACCAGTGACAGAAATTGTAGCTTCAGTACCTTGACCTGGGCTCATGTTATATTTTCCTGGTTTTCCAGCTGAAGATAATCCTGGAGCACTAGCAACGATTTTGTTAGCGTCAACACCAGCGAATGATACGGAGATTGGGTTAACAACTCCTCTATATACAACATTCATTTTATCTGCAGAAATTGTAGCAGAGTTTGGTCTTGGAACTACAACATATTTTCCAGAGAATTTTAATGGAATATTTTTTCCATCTTCTAAGAAAGTAAATTGCCCATTGATATCTTGTTCTCCAACTCCACCAGCAGTTAAAGAGATAACAGCTTGTCCGTTTACGATTTGTCCTGGACCTTGGAATGAAGTAGGTTTAGTGTTTTCGTCATAACGACCTAAAACAACTTTACCTGTAACTTTTTCACCTTGGAAATATGCATTTTTGTCTAAAACAACAATTGCTTGATAATTACTGTAAGAAGCAGCAGCAACTGCAGCTTTTCCTAATGCGCTGTTATAAACATCAGTTTCAACTTTTTTAACATCATTCTGCCAAGTTGAAAGTTTTGCAGCAGATGCGATTGCAGGAAAACCTTTGAAGTGATAAGCTAAATACTTTTCTTTAATTCCTTCTTTGTTTTTTACATCAGAAACATCAAATTTCTTTTCAACCTCAGCAATAATTGCTGCGTATTTTTTGTCTGTTCCTAAAGCACCTTTAATATCTGCTTTGTATTTTTCGATTTTAGAAATAATTTCGTTACCTTTTTTAGTGTAACCGTCTCCTGTAAACCAGTCGTCGATATTATCTCCTCTATCCATTGACTCATAAGGCATTTTTCCAGTTTCTTTATCAACTTCGAAACCTTTAACTGCCTGAGCTTTTAGAGTAGCTATATAATCATAAAAATCTTTTGTAATTGCTTCAACTTTATGAGCTGTAACTGCAGCAATAGCGAATTCTCCTTTTGCTTCAGCAGCTTTTTGATCTAAAGATGTTAATAAACCTGCATTTGTTTCTGTTGAACTTGTATTTGCACTTTCAAATTTTTCATTCATCAAACCAAAAGCAGAAATAACTTCTTTTGATACGTTCATTGCTAACATTGCGATGAAAACCAGATACATCAGGTTAATCATCTTCTGTCTAGGGGTTAATTTTCCTCCTGCCATTTTTTTCTAATTAGTTCTTTATTAATAAATTTAATATTAGTTAAAAACTAATTATCCTTTGTTACTCATTGCAGAAAGCATACCACCGTAAACACTGTTTAAAGAAGCAATGTTTGCAGTCATAGATTGCATTTGCTCTTTTAATTTAGAAGCGTTTTCAGCGATTTCTTTGTTAGCTTCAGCGTTTCTAGAAGCGCTTTCTAACTGTACTTTATATAGACTGTTTAATGATTCCATTTGAGCAGCAGCAACAGATAATTCTTCAGAATATTTCTTTTGACCTGCGATTGAATCTACAGTTGGAGCAATTCCTTTAGCAGCAGATTCGAAGTTTTTGATGCTGTTTCCTAAACTTGACATTAATTCACCGTCAATTTTAGCTTCTTTTAATAATGTGTCTAATTTTTGAGATAATAATCCTTGAGCTTCAGTTGGAGCTTCAACTTTAACCTCTTTTTTTCTAGCTTGTCCGTTAGCTAATTCAGGGTAAACAAGAGTCCAATCTAACTCGTCTTCAACAGGTTCGAAAGCAGAAAGTGCAAAGATTAACGCCTCAGTAACCAATCCTACTGAAAGCATAACTGTTCCTGTTAATGGTCCAATTTCAAAGTGAGTAATTTTGAATAAAGCTCCAACGATTACCACTGCCGCTCCCATACCATAAGCGAAATTCATTGCTTTTTTACTTAATAATGCCATAATACTTTTTTTTAGGTTTTAATTTAAATAGATTTGTTGGATATTGATAAAATTATAAATTACTTTCTTTTGTTAGAGCTTCCAGTTACTTGAGTTCCCATGTAATCTTGTACAGTTCTAAATCCGATATAACTTCTAGCTGAATCAGCATATTCGTGGTCACGAGTACTAACTTGTAAGAAGTAAGCAACATCTTTCCAAGAACCTCCACGAACCACTTTTCTTTGATTTTTACCATCAATTACGTTTGGATTCATTGTTGAAACATATTCGTAAGCATTTGGATTATAAGCTGAATCAGTCCATTCTGAAACGTTTCCTGCCATGTTATATAATCCGTAACCATTTACGTCGTATGATTTCGCTTCAACAGTATACAAAGCTTCATCAGCAGCATAATCTCCTCTGCTTGGCTTAAAGTTTGCTAAGAAACAACCTCTATCGCTTTTAGTATAAGGACCTCCCCAAGGATAAGTAGCAGATTCTAGACCACCTCTTGCAGCATACTCCCATTCTGCTTCAGTTGGTAATCTGAAAGCATTAACTAAGTCACGCCCTTTTTTCTTAGATTTGATATAACTATTTTTATTTAAAGTTCTCCAAGCACAAAATGCTTTTGCTTGTTTCCAAGTCACACCTACTACAGGATATTCTCCATAAGCTTTGTGCCAGAAATAATCATTATGCATTGGCTCATTATATGAGTAAGCAAAATCTTTAATCCAAACTGCAGTATCAGGATAAACATTTACCTGTTCTGTTTTTACGAAATCACTTCTTTTTCCAACTTTAGCTTTTGCAGCAGCTTGAATATCCATCCAAGAATAACGGAATTTCAATTTATTTACATCAATTGTTCTTAAACCATTGTATGATTCTTCAATTGGTAAATACATAGAGTCCATTACTTCAGCATAATACTCATCTGGATACGCTTTTGTATCTTTAATTAGTTTAACTTTTCTGTTTAATTTTCTTCCAGCATATGGATCATCTTTTGTACCAACACTATAATAGTTATCGTACATATATTTATCATAAGCTGTCATTTTTTCTGGATCAGAATCGTTGAAAGCATAGTCAGAAATACTTCCGCCTTTTTTTCCTTTTCCGTCAGTAGCTTTCTGTCCTGTCTCATCAGCCAAGATTGCTAAACGAACTCTCATTGTAGAATCTTTTACCCACTCTACGAATTGACGGTACTCACTATTTGTAATCTCAGTTTCATCCATATAAAATGAACGAACAGTTACAGTTTTAGTTGGAGCATCTTCTACGTTAGCTAAATCAGCATCTGATTTACCCATTATAAAAGATCCACCCGGAACTAATGTCATTCCATAAGGCTTCTCGGGATGCCATTTCCCTCCTGTAACACCAACTAATTCACCTTTGTCACCTGACTTACCACAGCCGATTACTAGTGTTAACATTGCTGCAAATGCAATAAACTTCTTCATATAAATTTGGGATTATCTATTCATTATTAAAAGTCCGTAAACGTATTTATTATTTATCTAAAAAACAATACTACTTGCGAAATTTATTTTACCGTTCAAAAATAATGTTAAATAAAATAAAAAAAAAATATTTTATCGATAAACTGTGTCAAAAAATCGATGTAAAACGTTAATTTTTATGGTATATAACAATTTTCTTACTAATTTATTTTAACTTTTTTTAATTAATTTTTAAAATTTAAGATTTCGCTTAAATTTTCTCGTTATAAAGCGTTTTTTCGTTGTGCTTTCCACCATCTTTCTGGCAATTCTTGATTGCAAGCTGACAAATATTCGTCATAAGAACAGGGTAATAACGTATTTCTTTTTAATTTATTGCTGCCATTTGATTCAAAAGGAATTTCTATCCACCAGCGATCTGTTTTATCACTTTTATAGAAAATCAATTCTTCATCTTCAAGAGGCACGATATATTTTAAATAGTTAGCTCGGCTTCCAAATGGATATTCTTTTGAGCGATAATGATAACCTTCAATAAAATACCATACAATTTGTGAAATTATTACCGATTCTGCCATTGTACTATTGTGATTAAAGATTCCAAAAGAGGATACTTTATCACTAATTCCAGCGTATCTTGCCAATGAACAGATTTCTTTACCGTTGAATCCGTTAGGCTCAAAAGTAACAGTATTCCCTGAAGCAGAAGACTTTACAGAGTTCAAATCAATACTAACTAAATCTGCATCTCTAAAAACCGGTTCTGCTAAGGTTATTTTATTTGAAATTTCTCCCAGACGATATGCATCAAAAAACAACTTTTCAATCAAATCAATCTCTTCTTGAGAATTATAATACGTCTGATATCCTATATTACAATAATTAAAAAGATTATTTGGCTCATCAATAATAATTTTAGTGAGGTACGAATTAGCTGATACTGACTCATTTTCCTTTCCGAAATCAAACTTATTATCAACAGCAACCAAGTTAACCATTTGCTCTAGATCGTCATAAGCACGATACAAAGCATATGTTAAATCTTGAGAACCTCCCAGGACTATAGGAATGACTTTATTCTTAATTAATGCAGCTGTAACTTTCTTCACTGCAAAGTAAGTATCCTCTATTGAGTCTCCAGCAAGTATATCTCCTAAATCGGCAATCGATGCATCCCAGTTGCCTGGAAACATTCCATATAGCTTTTTACGTACCGCCGAAAGATTAACTTCATTAACCATATTAATGTTGGTACGATCTTCTAAAACACCAACTATGGCTATATTAATTTTTTCAATATCAGGAAACTGATCTTGGGTGTGAAAGACAACTTTACTCCCAAGCTCTTGTGAAGACAGTGCGCTGACGAATTTTACAATCGCATCATTAACTGGTTCTAGAAAATCAAATTCCATCTATACTTATTTCTTTTTAGCAGCTGTTTTTTTAGCTGGTGCTTTTTTAGCAGTTGTTGTTTTTTTAGCTGCCGTTTTCTTTGCAGGTGTTTTAGCAGCAATCATTTCTTGAACTTGAGCTAATGTCAATTGCGATGCATCAACATCTTTACTCAACTCAATTTTGATTTTTCCTTTTAGAATTACAGAACGTCCCCAACGGGCTTTTTCTACTACAATTCCTTCATCTTCCCAATTATGAATAACTTTATCGATGTTTTTCTGAAGTTTTTCTTCAATAAGTTCTTCAACATCTGATTGTGATAAATTATCAAAATTGTATTTCTTATTCACATTAATAAAAAGACCATTCCATTTGATGAATGGACCAAAACGCCCCACTCCTTTTTGAACTGCTTCTCCTTTATAAACTGCAATCGGCGCATCTGCAAGTGCTTTTTCGTCGATTAACTCTTTTGCTCTTTCTTTAGAAACACTTAACGGATCTTCTCCTCTTGGCAACGAAATAAAAACGCTTCCGTGACGAACGTAAGGTCCATAACGACCGTTGCTTACTTCTACTTCTTCTCCTTTATATTCACCTAAACTCTTTGGAAGCAAAAATAAATTTAGAGCTTCTTCGAGTGTAATGTTTCCAATATTTTGATCTGCCATTAAGCTGGCAAACTTTTTATCCTCATCATCCGCTTCTCCAATTTGAGCCATTGGTCCAAATTTTCCTAAACGAACAGATACTTGTCTTCCATCTGCATCTTTTCCTAAAATTCTCTCGCCGCTTTCACGTTCAGCATTTGCTTCAACTTCTTTCACATTTGGATGAAATTGGTTGTAGAACTCCTGCATCATTTTAGCCCAGTCAATATTTCCTTCAGCAATTTCGTCAAAATCCTGTTCTACTTTTGCCGTGAAATTATAATCTAGAATGTTTCCGAAATTTTTCACTAAGAAATCAGTAACAATAGTTCCGATATCAGTTGGAACTAATTTTCCTTTATCTGAACCTGTGTTTTCTTTCAGTAGTTTTTCTCCTACTTTACTATTTTGTAATGTAAGTTGTGTATAATTACGCTCCTGACCTTCAAGTGTTCCTTTTTCAACATAATTTCTATTGATAATTGTTGAAATTGTAGGCGCATAAGTAGAAGGACGGCCAATTCCAAGTTCCTCAAGTTTTTTTACCAAAGAAGCCTCAGTGTAACGTGCCGGCGGTCTTGAATATCGTTCTGTAGCTGTAATATAATTATTTACTAACTTTTCGTTTACTTTTAATGCAGGAAGCATTCCTTCTTGTTCTTCTTCGTCATCATCATGACCTTCAAGGTATACTTTTAAGAAACCTTCAAAAAGCAAAACTTCTCCAGAAGCTGTAAAAATTTCGCTGTGATTATCAGCTTCAATTTTCACATTTGTTCTTTCCAACTGTGCATCGCTCATCTGAGAAGCCAAAGTTCTTTTCCAGATCAAATCGTATAAACGAGCCTGATCACGATCGATATTTACCGTGTGACGAGACATATCAGTTGGACGAATTGCTTCGTGGGCTTCTTGAGCTCCTTTGTTTTTATTAGCAAAAACACGAGGTTTTGAATATTCTTTTCCGTACGATTTTATGATTTCAGCTTCTGCGGCATCCATTGCTTCTTTAGAAAGATTTACCGAGTCCGTTCTCATATAAGTAATAAGTCCGGCTTCGTATAGGCGCTGTGCTAACTGCATTGTGATTCCAACTGGCAAATACAATTTTCTTGCTGCCTCTTGTTGAAGCGTAGAAGTTGTAAAAGGAGATGTTGGAGATTTTTTGGTAGGTTTAGTTTCTAAATCGGCTACCTTATATTTAGAACCGATGTTTTGATTTAAGAAATCTTCGGCTTCTTTTTTTGTATTGAAGTTTTTTGGCAGTTTTGCCTTGAAAACTTTTCCTGCTTCATTTACAAACTCTGCAACTATAGAATAAGATGCAACTGCAGTAAAGTTTTGAATTTCGCGTTCTCTTTCTACAATCAAACGAACAGAAACAGATTGTACACGACCAGCAGAAAGTCCGCCTTTAATTTTTCTCCACAAAACCGGAGATAATTCATAACCTACTAAACGGTCTAATACTCTTCTCGCCTGCTGCGCATTTACTAAGTTATAATCAATTTCTCTTGGATTATCGATTGCTTTTAGAATCGCAGATTTTGTAATCTCGTGAAATACAATTCTTTTGGTTTTTTTAGTATCTAATTTCAGTTCTTCCGCCAAGTGCCAAGAAATAGCCTCTCCCTCGCGGTCCTCATCGCTTGCTAACCAAACCATTTCGGCATTTTTAGATAGTGTCTTAAGTTTACTTACCAAAGCTTTTTTATCGGGAGAAACTTCATATTTAGGTTTAAAACCATTCTCTACATCTACTCCTATTTCTTTGGATGGTAAGTCTGCTATGTGACCATAACTTGACTCCACCTGAAAATCGCTCCCAAGAAATTTCTCGATCGTTTTCGCCTTTGCAGGTGACTCCACTATTACTAAATTCTTTGCCATTGCTCTATTTTTCTGCAACAAAAGTATCTATTTTTTTTAAATATTAACCTTGCTAATGAATTTTTGAAGTATTTTGATATTATGAAACTTAAAATTGCAGATTTATCTGTAATAATCTCGATAATATATATAGGTATAACTTTTAATCGATTATGACCTATTAAATGTGCTTTTAAATTTTAGTTCCGAAGCCTCGGGATAGATTTTAGATTTTAGATTTTAGATTTTAGATTTTAGATTTTAGATTTTAGATTTTAGATTTTAGATTTTAGATTTTAGATTTTACGTAAAAAAAGCTAAAGCTTTTTTTTTATTCTTTCAATCTGCAATCTAAAATCTAAAATTTCTCCTCTGCCATCTTGTCATATGATCGTATTTACGCTATCTTTGCACTTTGAAATTTTACAATGGAAAAGATTATTGAAGAAAGCAAGCAGGGCGAAAGTCTTGTTTTAGAAAATAAACCTGAGAATACTAAAAAACTTTTTATAGAAAGTTACGGCTGTGCAATGAATTTTTCGGACAGTGAAGTCGTAGCTTCCATTTTGTCTGACGGAGGATATAACACAACTTCTGTTCTAGAAGAAGCCGATTTGGTTTTGGTTAACACCTGTTCTATTCGAGATAAGGCTGAACAGACTATTCGCAAGCGTTTAGAGAAATATAATGCCGTAAAACGCACGAATCCGAAAATGAAAGTGGGTGTTTTAGGCTGTATGGCCGAGCGTTTAAAAAGTCAGTTTCTGGAAGAAGAAAAAATAGTTGATCTTGTTGTTGGCCCTGATGCTTATAAAGATCTTCCAAATTTATTGGCTGAAGTTGAAGAAGGACGTGACGCCATTAATGTAATTTTATCAAAAGAAGAAACTTACGGAGATATTTCGCCTGTTCGTTTAATGAGTAACGGAATCACAGCTTTGGTTTCGATCACCCGCGGATGCGATAATATGTGTACCTTCTGCGTTGTACCTTTTACGCGCGGTCGTGAGCGCAGCCGTGAGCCGCAGAGTATTATGGCTGAAATTCAGGATTTATGGAATAAAGGTTTTAAAGAAATTACGCTTTTAGGCCAAAATGTGGACAGTTATCTTTGGTACGGAGGAGGTTTGAAAAAAGATTTCGTGAATGCATCTGAAATGCAGAAAGCTACTGCAGTCGATTTTGACCAATTATTAGAAATGGTTGCGGTTGGTTTTCCTAAAATGCGTATTAGATTTTCGACTTCTAATCCGCAGGATATGCACGAAAGTATTTTGCACGTTATTGCGAAATATCCAAACATCTGTAAACATATTCACTTACCAGTTCAGTCTGGAAGTAACAGAATTCTGAAAGAAATGAATCGTCTGCATACACGTGAAGAATACATGGCTTTGATTGACAAAATTAGAGCGATTGTTCCAGATGCATCAATTTCGCAGGATATGATTGCCGGTTTCCCAACGGAAACAGAAGAGGATCACCAAGATACCATGAGTTTAATGGAATATGTAAAATATAATTTCGGTTATATGTATTCGTATTCTGAACGCCCAGGAACTTTGGCTGGAAGAAAAATGAAAGATGATGTTGAAGAAGAAACAAAAGCCAGAAGATTACAAGAAATTGTTGATTTACAACAAAAACACGCTTGGTTTAGAAGTGAGGAATTTGTGGGCAAAACAGTTGAAGTTTTAGTAGAAAAAGTTTCTAAAAAATCTAAAGATGAATTCTCTGGAAGAAATTCTCAAAGCATAACAGTGGTTTTCCCAAAAGAGAATTATAAAATTGGAGATTTCGTAAACGTAAAAATCACAAGCTGTACTTCAGGAACTTTAAAAGGCGAAGCGGTTGGTTTGAGTGAAATGAATTAAAGTTGTTGCCACGAATTTCACTAATTTACACGAATTTTCTTTCAAATAATTTATAATCAATAAATTGCTGGAAAAAGTAAATTTATGGAATTATATAGAAAAGAAGAGTATTTTAAAATTGTAGGCATTTGCATGGAGATTCATAGGATCCTTGTTGGGGGACTTCTTGAAATAGTTTATAAAGATGCATTGGAATATGAATTTAGAAAGAACAATATTCCTTTTCAACGTGAAAAAGAATATGATATTCATTATAAAGACATTGTTTTAGCACATAAATTTTATGCTGATTTTGTAGTGTATGATGAAATTATTTTAGAAGTAAAAGCTTCTAAAGATATCATTGATGAACATACTGCTCAAACAATAAATTATTTAAAGCTGGCAGATAGTGATTTAGGAATTATTGTTAACTTTAATAAAAAGTCTTTACAACACAAAAGAGTTATTCATTAACCCAATTTCAAAATTCGTGTGAATTAGTGAAATTCGTGGCAAAGAGAAACAAAAAAAATAAATGGAAACAGTTCAAGCAATAAAACAACGATTTGAGATTATTGGTAATGATCCAAAATTAAATCGCGCCATCGAAAAAGCCATTCAGGTTGCTCCTACTGATATTTCGGTAATGGTGACTGGGGAAAGTGGTGTTGGTAAAGAAAATATTCCAAGAATTATTCATTCGCTTTCACATAGAAAGCATGGAAAATATATTGCGGTAAACTGTGGAGCTATTCCAGAAGGAACAATTGACAGTGAACTTTTCGGACACGAAAAAGGAGCTTTTACAGGCGCTACAAGTACGCGCGAAGGTTATTTTGAAGTAGCCGACGGCGGAACTATATTTCTAGATGAAGTTGGCGAATTACCATTGACAACACAGGTAAGACTGCTGCGTGTTTTAGAAAATGGTGAATTCATAAAAGTGGGTTCATCTCAGGTTCAAAAAACAAATGTTCGTATTGTTGCAGCAACAAATGTGAATTTATTCAATGCTATTGAAAAGGGTAAATTCCGTGAAGATTTATACTATCGTTTGAGTACTGTCGAAATTACTTTACCTCCTTTGCGTGAAAGAAACGACGATATTCATTTGTTATTCAGAAAATTTGTGGCCGATTTTGCTCACAAATACAAAATGCCGCCTTTAAAATTAGACGATGATGCTGTTCAGTTATTACAAAAATTCAGATGGAGCGGTAACATTCGTCAGCTTCGAAATGTCGCTGAACAGATTTCTGTTTTAGAAACCAATCGTGACATTACACTGGCAACTTTAAAATCGTATCTGCCTGCAGAAGGAAGCAATTTACCTTCTGTTATTAATGACAGTAAAAAAGAAAGCGACTTTAGTACCGAGCGAGACATTTTATACAAAGTCCTTTTTGACATGAAAAGCGATTTAAATGATTTGAAAAAACTGACTTTGGAATTAATGAAAAATGGTACTTCTAAAGTACAGGATATTAATCCGAATTTAATTCAGAAAATATACGGGAACCAGCAAAACGACAGCGAAATTGATTTTGAAGAAGAACCAAGAACAGCTGTTATGACTGCTCCTGCAGTTAGAGAAGAAAATTACCAAATTCCTGATGATAACTATTTATTTGCCGAGACAATTGAAGAAGAAGAGATTCTGCGTTTGGAACAAAAAGAAATCGAAATGATCAAAAAATCATTAGAAAAAAACAAAGGAAAACGTAAAGCAGCGGCAGATGAATTAGGAATTTCTGAAAGAACATTATACCGCAAAATCAAACAATTTGATCTTTAATTTCTGCAAAGAAGTTAAGACTTGAAATTGTTTAAACGAAATGAATATCTTTGACCGAGCGTCAGCTGAATGGCGAAGAAATACTTATAGAATAAAATGAAACACTTAAAATATCTTTTACTATTATTAGTTGCTACAACTTTTAGCGGTTGTTCTGTTTACAATTTTACTGGAACGGGAAAAATTGATGCAAAAACCTTTCAGGTGAATTTCTTTCAAAATAATGCAGACTTGGTTGAACCTGGAATCGACAGGACTTTCACATTGGCCCTACAGGATTTGATTATGAATCAGACCAACTTAAACTTAGTAAGTAATGGCGGAGATTTGAAGTACGAAGGAGAAATTACAGATTACCGAATAACTCCTATGACAGCAACTGCAGATCAGCAGGCAGCACAAAACCGTCTATCT
Organism: Flavobacterium sp. GSB-24; assembly: GCF_027924665.1. Classification (NCBI taxonomy): domain Bacteria; kingdom Pseudomonadati; phylum Bacteroidota; class Flavobacteriia; order Flavobacteriales; family Flavobacteriaceae; genus Flavobacterium; species Flavobacterium sp. GSB-24. Next base: position 1,892,952 of record NZ_AP027043.1, on the reverse strand, counting down.
ATACGTATTAATGTAAGATTCTCTAATAAGAAGAAAGAAACAGATGATTTTGAAAAATCTTTTGAATTCTATTATGATTTCCCAGGAAGAGATCTTCCAACTGGATCTGTTTTAAATGAAGCAATCAGAGTTATTTTTGAAAGAATTACGCAGGATATCTTTAATGAGTCATTAGCTAAATGGTAATTCTTTATTTGTTGAAATCATTTAATTGATTTTAAAACCAATAAACAGTTAAACTAAAAAAACGATTAAACAAACAAAAAATGAACGTTACTGATTATACCTACTTAATGAACAAACCGGAAGCTATTACAGAAAAGCAGGCGGACGCATTAGGAAGTGTTTTGAATGAATTTCCGTATTTTCAAAGTGCCCGTGCATTGCGATTAAAAGGACTTTACAATCAAAACAGCTTTAAGTATAATTATGCATTAAAGGTTACGGCCGCTCATACTTCCGATCGTTCTGTTTTGTTTGATTTTATTACTTCTGAAGCTTTTACTTCTATTCAAAATGATTTCTACGAACAAAAACTTAGAGACCTTCTTGAAATTACTGTTTTTGACAGTGAGATAATTTCGCCAGAGCAAATTCAGAAAGCACTTGAGGTAAAAACAGACACTCTTGAACAATCTATTTTGAATTCTATTAAAGAATCAGAAACACCTTCAATAGATCAATTTGTAAAAGTTGAAGAACCTTTAAAAATAGAGGAACCAATAAAATCTGAAGAAACCAAAAATATTCCAGAAATAGATCCGTCAATTTTTACGGCAATCAAAGAAGCTCAAACAGTAACTTTTGAAAAGCCAATAGAAATTGAAACACCAAAAGCTCTTCCAGAAATAGATCCTTCTATTTTTAGTGCGATCAAAGAGTCGCAGTCAATTACTTATGAAAAACCAGTAATTGAAGAAGAAAATAAGATTGATACAATTGAAGATTCAACTTTAGATATTACAGAAGAAACTAAAACTCCGACTATAACAGAACCAACAAATATTGAAGTTCCTAAATTTGATCGTGTTGAAGATTCTATTTTAAGTTCAATAAGAGGAGCTGAAACTGCTTCTACACCTGAATCTGTAAAAGTTGAAGAGCCTAAAATTGATCCCGCAATTGAGCGTTCGATTTTAAATTCAATTAAAGAAGCTGAAGCTGCAACTTCTCAAGAACCGAAAACTGAAGAAGCAAAAATTGATATTATTGAAGAGCCAGTTTTAAATTCAGCTGAAGAAGAGGAAGATGATAGTGTCATCGAAGAAATGATAATTCCTGAATTTAAAATTAATCCCGTTGAACGATCAATTCTTTCTTCAATTAAGGAAGCTGAAACTGTAATTCCTGATGAAACTAAAGAAGAAATTCTGAAAGAAACTAAAGAGGAAATCACAGAACAAGTTCAAGAAGAAATTCCAGCAGCGACTGAAGAAGAAGTTCAAGAAGAGAGAACCGAAGCTGTAATAAATGCAGAAGAACATTTAGAAATTGGAAAACCTTTAGATTTTTCGCTTAACGAAAAACACTCTTTTCAAGAATGGCTTCAACTATCTAGAACAGAACCAATTGATCGTTCAGACGAAGTTTCGGCAGATGAAGAAATTAAAAACACAACTGTTGAAACCAAAAAAGAAGAGCCGTCAATTAATGAAGAGAGACTAAAAAAAGCTGAAATTATCGATAAATTTATCGAAACCAATCCGAAAATCTCTCCAATTAAACCTGGAAACAGCGCGCCGGTGGTACAAATTGAAAGCAATACCGAGGATAATTCGTATTTGATGACTGAGACTCTGGCTAGGGTTTATCTGGAACAAAAGAAATATACAAAAGCAATTCAAGCTTATGAAATATTAATTTTGAAATATCCAGAAAAAATTACTTTCTTTGCAGACCGCATATCGGATATAAAGATTTTACAACAAAATAACAATAACAATAATTAAGTAATGAGCACATTTTCAATTTTTTTAGTTTTAATCACAATAGTTTGTTTTCTATTGATCGTAGTTATTATGGTACAAAACCCTAAAGGAGGCGGATTGTCTTCTACTATCAGCGGAACGCAGATGTTAGGAGGAGTACAAAAAACAACTGACTTTTTAGATAAAAGTACTTGGACTTTAGCGACCGTTCTAATTGTGTTAATTTTACTTTCTAGCTTAAGTTTCTCTGGATCTTTAAGCGATACTGATTCTAAAATCATTGATAAAACTGAAGCTCCTGTAAATACACCAGCTGCACCAGCGCAAGGAACTACTCCTGCTCCAGCAGCACCAGCAGCTAAATAATTTCAGCTCGATATAAAATCTAATGCCAGCCTGTCAAAGCTGGCATTTTTTTTAAGAAATAATGTCAGTTTTAGCACCATGGCACAATTTCTGAAAGTTTATTGAACATTAAAAAATGTATAACTAATAATAATATAAAAATCATGGCTTTAAACATTAAACCGCTTTCAGACCGCGTACTTATTGAGCCTGTTGCAGCCGAAACGAAAACTGCCTCAGGTATTTTTATTCCAGATACTGCCAAAGAGAAACCACAAAAAGGAACTGTGGTTGCAGTAGGAAACGGATCTAAAGATCATACAATGACCGTAAAAGTTGGTGATACTGTTCTTTATGGCAAATATGCCGGAACTGAATTAAAATTAGAAGGCACTGATTATCTAATCATGCGCGAGGATGATATTCTGGCGATAATTTAATTGCTGTAAGCTTTAAGCCGTAAGCTATAGGCTTCACCAAAAGCTTAAAGCCTATTGCATAAAGCATAAAGCCAAAAAAGAATGAGAGATTTTAAGAAATATGATATTTGGCAGCTAAGTCATTCTTTAACTTTAGAAATCTATAAAATTACTTCTCTTTTTCCAAAAGAAGAATTATACGGATTAACAAGTCAGATCAGAAGGGCTTCTTCATCAATTCCAACTAATATTAGTGAAGGATGCGGAAGAAATAGCGACAAAGAATTCAATCAATTTCTCAACATCGCTTTAGGCTCTGCCAATGAAACAGAATATCTTGTGATTTTAGCTAAAGATTTGCAATATCTTAATAATGAAATTGCTCAAGATCAAATAGAAAAAATCAATAGCATTAAAAGCAAAATTTACAAATTAAAACAAGTATTAGTAAAGCAATAGGCTGTAAGCTATAAATCCCAATAAAAACTTAAAGCCTACTGCATAAATCTAAAAGCAGTAAAAAAAAATTAACCAAGCAGTAGAAAGGCGTAAAGCCTAAAGCCTACTGCCTAAAGCAAATAAAAAAAATGGCAAAAGATATAAAATTTGATATTGAAGCACGTGACGGATTAAAACGTGGTGTTGATGCATTAGCAAATGCTGTAAAAGTAACGCTTGGACCTAAAGGTCGTAATGTAATTATCGGAAAATCATTTGGTGGACCAACAGTTACTAAAGATGGTGTTTCGGTTGCAAAAGAAATCGAATTAAAAGACCCATTAGAAAACATGGGCGCTCAAATGGTTAAAGAAGTGGCTTCTAAAACCAATGATTTAGCAGGAGACGGAACTACAACTGCTACAGTTTTAGCTCAGGCTATCGTAAAAGAAGGTCTTAAAAACGTTGCTGCAGGTGCAAATCCAATGGATTTAAAACGTGGTATCGACAAAGCTGTTGAAACTATTGTTGCCGACTTAGCAAAACAAGCTAAAGTTGTTGGAAGCGATTCTGATAAAATCAAACAAATTGCTTCTATCTCTGCGAATAATGACGAAGTTATTGGTGAGTTAATCGCTACTGCTTTTGCAAAAGTTGGAAAAGAAGGTGTAATTACTGTTGAAGAAGCTAAAGGAACTGATACTTTCGTTGACGTTGTTGAAGGAATGCAGTTTGACAGAGGATACCTTTCTCCTTACTTCGTAACAAACCCAGAGAAAATGGAAGTTGAATTAGACTCTCCATACATCTTATTATACGACAAAAAAGTATCTTCTTTAAAAGAATTACTTCCAGTTTTAGAGCCAGTTGCTCAATCAGGAAAACCATTATTAATTATTGCTGAAGATGTTGACGGAGAAGCTCTTTCTACATTAGTGGTAAACAAATTAAGAGGTGCTCTTAAAATTGCTGCTGTAAAAGCGCCAGGTTTCGGAGACAGAAGAAAAGCAATGTTAGAAGACATCGCAATCTTAACTGGTGGAACTGTAATTTCTGAAGAAAGAGGTTATACTCTTGAAAATACAACTATCGAAATGTTAGGAAACGCAAAAAGAGTTTCTATCGATAAAGACAATACTACTATCGTAAGCGGTGCTGGTGAAGCTGATATCATCAAAAACAGAGTAAACCAAATTAAAGGTCAGATGGAAACTACAACATCTGATTATGATAAAGAAAAATTGCAAGAGCGTTTGGCTAAATTAGCTGGTGGTGTTGCTGTTCTTTACGTTGGTGCTGCTTCTGAAGTAGAAATGAAAGAGAAAAAAGACAGAGTTGATGATGCTTTACACGCAACTCGTGCTGCCGTAGAAGAAGGAATTGTTGCTGGTGGAGGTGTTGCTTTATTAAGAGCAAAACTTGCTTTAGCTGACTTAAAAGCTGATAACGCTGATGAGGCTACAGGAATCCAAATTGTTTCTCGTGCTGTTGAAGCTCCATTAAGAACTATCGTTGAAAACGCTGGTCTTGAAGGTTCTGTTGTTGTGGCTAAAGTTTCTGAAGGTTCAGGCGACTTTGGATACAATGCAAAAACTGACGAATATGTAGATATGCTTACTGCTGGAATTATCGATCCTAAAAAAGTAACTCGTGTAGCTCTTGAAAACGCTGCATCTGTTTCTGGAATGATCCTTACTACAGAATGTGCATTAATTGATATTAAAGAAGAAAATGCCGGAGGCGGAATGCCAATGGGAGGCGGAATGCCAGGAATGATGTAATCATTCTTTTCTTAAAACTTAAAACGCCAGATTAATATCTGGCGTTTTTTTGTTTTTATTTGCCACGAATTTCACGAATTTTCACGAATAATTTTTTCTAAATCTTGCCATTTTTTTTAGCCATAGATTAAGGATTAAAAAAGATTATAATCTGTGAAAATCATTTTAATCTGTGGCAACTTTCTTCTAAACAAAGCATTTTTGAAAATTCGTGGCAAACATTTCCGTTAGTTTAACATTCTCTTTTTCTTTAAAAAATCTGTTATTTCTACCTTTGCAGTTCTATTTAAAATTGCAAAATGAGAAAATTTACAACTCACCTTTTATCTTTCACATTCTTATTTCTTACTACTCTTTCACATTCCCAAACCAATAAAGATGCTTATGTTGTTTTAGTTTCTATGGATGGTTTTCGCTGGGATTATGGTAAGCAATTCAATCTTCCGAATCTTAAACAAATTTCAAAAGAAGGCGTTCATGCAAAATCTATGAAACCTTCTTATCCAACAAAAACTTTCCCTAATCATTATACTATAGTGACAGGACTTTATCCAGATCATCACGGAATTATTAATAATGTTTTTTATGATGCCTCTTTAAACGAATCATTTTCTTTATCAAGCAATGCAAAAAATGATTCCCGATTTTATGGCGGCAATCCGATTTGGAATTTGGCTGAACAGCAAGGCGTAAAAACGGCTTCTTTTTTCTGGCCGGGCTCTGATATAGATAATAGAAATCCGAGTTATTTTAAAAATTACAATGGTAAAATTCCGTATGGAGCTAGAATTGATACGGTTATGAAATGGCTGCAACTACCAGAAAACCAAAGTCCTCATCTTGTAACTTTGTATTTTGACGAGCCTGACCACAGCGGACATAATTTTGGCCCAAATTCGCCTGAAACAAAAAAAGCAGTTACAAAAATGGATTCTATTATGGGAGAATTATCGCGAAAATTGGATCAACTGCCAATTGGAAAACAAATCAATTTAATTATTGTTTCAGACCACGGAATGGCCAATATCAGCAATGATAAAAAAGTGGCTGTTTTAGATTATTTAAAACCAGAATGGCTTGGCTACAAAGATGTTATTAACCCAATTATGAGTTTGCAGGCAAAAGCTGGATTTCAGGATTCGATTTATAATGCTTTAAAGAAAGTTCCACATATTAAATTCTGGAAATCAACCGAAGTTCCAAAGAGACTTCATTACGGCACTAATGCGCGTGTACATGATTTCGTTATTGAAGCCGAAAAAGGATATAGCTTAGTCAGTAAAGAAAGTACGCATATAAAAGGCGGAACGCATGGTTATGATAACAATGAAAAAGATATGCATGCTATTTTTTATGCAAAAGGTCCTGCTTTTAAAAGAGATAAAACAGTCAAAACTTTCCCGAATGTTTCTGTTTACCCGCTAATTGCCCATATTCTAGGTTTACAAATTGGAGAGATTGATGGAAAATTGAGTGATGTAAAATCAATGCTTCGTTAATTAGATAATGTGGCAATTAGAAAATTTGATAATTAGAAAATGAATTAAATATCACCCTGAGCGAAGTCGAAAGGCATTCCAATTGGCACGCGGACTTCTCCCGAGGATTCGGAACGCTCAGCCTGACAGTTTATAAACACAACAAACCCGACAGGTTTTAAAAACCTGTCGGGTTTGTTATATTCAGAGAAGACTCACGTAAGCGTCAACAGTAAAATCATTTTCTAATTATCCAAATTGACAAATCATCTAATTAAAAATTAGTCCCAACTGAAACCTCTTTCCATTTACCCAATTCATCTTGGACACTTGCAATTTTCTGATTTGCCATATTAAAAGCATCTTCTCCTAAAAATAAATGCAACGGCGGATTTTCATCTTGGCTCACTTTAATTAATGCATCGGCTAATTTTTCTGGATCTCCTGGCTGATTTTCGTTGATGCTCTCTTTGTGAGCATTTTCAGATTGTCTAACTTCTTTGTAAGCCGCAATCGGATTTTCTGGCAATAACAGAGAACTATCTTTTAAGAAATCTGTTCTAAAATAACCTGGATAAACAATTGTTGCATGAACTCCGAACTCTTTTACCTCAGCAGATAACGATTCTGTTAAACCTGCAACGGCAAATTTTGTAGAACAGTAAATTCCCCAGCCTGGAAAATTCCCAACATAACCTCCAACAGAAGAAATATTAAAAATATGTCCTGATTTGTTAGCACGAAGAATCGGCATTGTATTTCTAATTACATTCAATAATCCGAAAACATTTACCTCGAAATTTTTTCTAGATTCCGCATCTGTTAATTCTTCCAAAGCACCTAATAAACCATAACCCGCATTATTCACTAAAACATCGATTGTTTTAAAATGACTTATAGTTTTTTCAATAGCATTTTTAACGCTTTTTTCATCAACCAAATCCATTTCTAAAGGAAGAAAGTTTTCAGATGTATTTCCTAATACTTTCATCAAAGCCTCTTCACTTCTAGAAGTTGCAGCAACTTTAAAACCTTCTTCTAATAATTTTTTAGCTAATTCTAATCCAAGTCCTTTTGAAGCACCTGTGATAAACCAAACTTTGTTATTTTCCATGATTTTAATTTTTTACGTTTTAATTACAGGACAAAGTTATGAGCGAAGTGCTTCTCAAACATTAAAAGAATCAAACCAGAAATTGCAAAAATCAAACAATTTCTACCTGACGATAGTTTTTTGGTGAAACCTGAACATTTTTTTTGAAGAAATTAATAAAATGAGATGATTCCTCGAATCCCAGACACCACGCAATTTCATTAATATTCCAGTTGGTTTGTTTCAGTAAAATCATTGATTCCTGAACAATTCTTTCTGAAATAATCTGAGAAGTTGTTTTTCCAGTTGTTTCTTTTAAAGATTTATTCAAATGATTGATATGCACATTTAACTGATTTGCAAATTCAGATGGTGAACGAAAAGTAATTTGCTGCGTAATAGATTCAATCGGAAACTGACGCTCTAATAATTCTAAAAACAAAGATGAAATTCGGATAGTCGCATTCGATTTACTGTATAATGAAGTAGTTACAGCCTGCGTTTTGAGTGCTAAATGAATAATCTCAAAAACTAGATTTCGAAGAATATCATATTTAAAAGCATAATCAGAATTAATTTCATCGAACATTCTTAAATAGATGGCTTTAAGAGATTCTGCTAATTCTGTTGAAACTGGAACCACGGGATTTCCGCCAGGCTGAAATAATGGATACTCTTTTAAATTTCCAAATTGATTAAAAAAAGCATCCGTAAAAATGCAGAAAAATCCAGTTTGATTCTCATCTATATGTTCCCAGCTGTATGGAATCTGCGGATTTGCAAAAAATAAAGCCTGATCTTCAATGACTGCTGTTTTATCTGCATAATGAACTTTGTTTTTACCAATAATCAAACTTATTTTATAAAAGTCTTTTCGGGTATAAGGCAAAGGATTACAAGTACTTCCAACATAATCATCCAATTTAAAAACATTAAAATGTCCCATTTCTTTTTTAAGATTCTCGGGCATTCCTTTTATTTTAATTGTATAAAAATCTTCTAGTGTTTCTGTCAGTTTCATTTTGTAAAGTTACAAAAATCAAATTATTTTAATTAGAAATTTTGTCAATTAGAAAATTAGATAATTGGTGTGTGGCTTCTCCCGAAGTTTCAGCACGCTCAGCCTGACAAACTTAACACATTACAAAAATTTTAATCATAATCCAATTACATCTGTAGAGACGCACCGCAGTGCGTCTTATGCGCAGAAACAACGCAACAATATAACGCAAGAAACCCGACAGGTTTTAAAAACCTGTCGGGTTTAACCTATGATAAGAAGCGATACACAAACAGTAAGCAGACGCACTGCAGTGCGTCTCTACAGAAAATTGGATCGCAACATTAAAATTCACCATTAACAATTCACAATTCACAATTATCAAGACACTACTTTATAAGTTGGATCTTCAATTACATTTACATTAATAACGGCATCCGCATTTTTAAGTAATTGCCTGCAGTCTGGACTTAAATGCTGTAATTCTATTGTTTTGTTTTGTTGACTGTATTTTTTAGTCAGATTGTTTAAAGCTTCAATTGCAGACATATCAGAAACACGGCTTTCTTTAAAATCAATTATAACGTTTTTGGGGTCGTTTTTTACATCAAACTTTTCCATAAAAGCAGTTATGGATCCGAAAAATAAGGGACCATAAATCTCATAATGTTTTACTCCATTTTCATCAATATAATGTCTCGCACGAATTCTTTTAGCACTTTCCCAAGCAAAAACTAGAGCAGAAATAATCACACCAATTAAAACCGCCAAGGCTAAGTTGTGCAATACAATCGTAATTACAGCAACCAATATTCCGACAAAAATGTCGTGTCTCGGCATTTTGTTTATAATCCGGAAACTTGCCCATTCAAAAGTAGTAATCGCAACCATCATCATGACGCCGACTAAAGCTGCCATAGGCAATTTACCAATTACAGGCGCGCCAAAAAGTATAATCAGCAAAATAGTCAAAGCTGCAATAATTCCAGAAAGTCGCGCTCTAGAACCAGCACCAAGATTTACCAAAGTCTGTGCGATCATTGGGCAGCCTCCCATTCCGTAGAAAAATCCGTTTAATATGTTTGAACTTCCCTGCGCAATACATTCGCGATTACTGTTTCCGCGAGTTCCAGTAATTTCGTCGACTAAATTCAGCGTAAGCAAACCTTCAGTCAAACCAACGGCCGCGACAATTACAGAATATGGAAATATCACTTTTAAAGTGTCAAAAGAAATCGGAATATTTGGTATATGAAACGGAGGAAATCCGCCTTGAACAGAAGCAATATCTTCTACCGTTTTGGTTTCGATATTAAATACAATTACCAACGCAAAGACAATCATAATTGCTACCAGAGATGCGGGAACTGCTTTTGTGATTTTTGGAAAAATTAAAACAATAGCAACTGTAAGTGCGACCAAACCCAGCATAATATACAGTGGAGTTCCCTGAAGCCAAGAAACCTGACCATTTACAACGGTTTTAAACTGCTCCAGCTGCGACATGAAAATTACAACCGCGAGTCCGTTTACGAAACCAAACATAACAGGCTGCGGAACGAGCCGAATAAATTTTCCAAGTTTAAAAAGTCCGACACAAATCTGGACTACTCCGCCAAGTGCGACGGCTGCAAAAACATATTCTATTCCGTGCGATTTCATTAAAGCGATCAAAACAATTACCGTTGCCCCTGCTCCACCAGAAATCATTCCGGGTCTTCCTCCAAAAATAGCTGTTACTAAACCCGCTATAAAGGCCGCATATAACCCAACCAAAGGCGGAAATCCTGCAAGAATAGCAAACGACAAAGATTCTGGAATCATGGTCATTGCCACTGTTAAACCAGCTAAAATTTCATTTTTATAATTGACTTCTTGGGTAAAATCGAAGAGTTGGAACGCTTTTTTCATGGCACAAAATTAGAAAAATAATATGCAAAAAAAGAACAAACCTTTTCGTGGTGAAAAAGCGGCAAGAAATTAATGCGATAAGCAGAACAGCTATATTAACGTAATTGTTCTAAGAGAAAAATTAAAATGTAAAGAATAAAACCTGTCATCTTGATAATTTATATTAAATTAAAATTATTAAGCAAAAATACTTACAAAAGAAACAAATACAGCTGCGTACTTACACCTGTTTTTCAATATAAATTAATCAAGTCTTACACAGGTATAACCTAGGCAATGCATATAATCCACTATATTATCGCACTCCAGATCTATACCTTCTACCCTTAAAATTTTATCGCAGTCTTCCAGATCAAAATTTATTTTATAATCTGGAAATTGAGTTTGAATAACGGCGATGACATAATTTTTATCAGATTCTTTCTGAACATTCGTTTTAAAAATTTCCACAACCATGGGTGACTCTTTTAATTCTTTAAACATATACATTCTTACTTTCTATTAAAAAGATTATAAGATACTCCGAATCTAAAATAACCCTGTGTATCTTCTTTTTGATCATAAACATAGCGATTGGTGCGTTCTCCCTTCTCGGTAATTCGAGCGCTGACAACATTATTAAAACCGCCTTTTACAAATGCAATCAGCTTTGGGGTAAAGCTGTATTCATAAGTAATGCCCGATTTTAATTCTAATTGATTGAGTTCGTAAACTCCATGTAAATTTGAGGAGTTTAAATTTAGATAAAAACTTTCAGTATTTAATTCCGTTCCTAAGGAAATTCTTCCGTTTTCTAACAATTCTCTTCTAAATAATAATCGCTGTGGGAGAATAAAATCCATATCCCATTTTGAGTTTTTAAATTTATGATTCATCGAGAAAAGCGGCGTTAGCGGTACAATAGAAGACGGATCCAGCAATACCAAAACTCCAGCAGTAATTGTCGTAGAAGGAGTTCTCGTAAGCACCAAAACTGACGATGCAAATCCTTTTATACGCTGTAAATTCTCTTCATTTCCATCAACTGATGCTGTAGCACTGTAAATAACAGGTTTATTAAAAAGAGATGCCATATAGGTTGCCGTCACAGCACCTGCCCAGTAATGAATGTCTTCATTTTCTCTTCTATAAGTTTGGGTTGTGGCATAACTATAAATGTCTCCAAACTGATAACTTTCATATTTATAACGAAGCGAAGTCGTCAAAACAAAACGCTTTGATTTTGAAGCATAAAATGGCAGATTAAAAGCTGCTTTAAAACGACTGTGATTTTCAACTCTTCCTCTTTCCAATTTATTCCCAAATAATTCAGAATCGTAATTAGAAGGTCCTAACTGTTCATATTGCAAATCAAAAGTTCTAGTTGTAGGGAATTTGTCTACTATTGCTTTTCCTAATGTTTTTATACCTGGCTCTTTTTCCTGAGCAATAGCGTGCACGGAAATAAACACAACGAAAACTGAAATGATTTTAGACTTCATAATTGGTATAAATTGTTTTTGGAATAAATTATAAATTCGGCTCAAAAGTAATTTACAAGCTCATATTCTAATAGTAATTTTATACCAGTGGCGTATGATTTATACGAATGGCGTTTGTATAATTTCCCTCTTACAATTGGCTTAAAACTATACGATTATATTATTTTTGCCGTTATGACAATCGCTAAAATTTATCAGAACTTTTTTTTACGAAATCTCTTTGTAAATACACTTGTTTATTTGGTTATTCTTGCTTGTGTTTACGACGAAATAAGACTCGACGGACACAGCTGGGCATATATTTTGAGCAAAATTGCCGTCGGATATTTCCCTTGCATTGTCTGGATAACATTTTTTAATGTTTTCATCATCAAACCTATTTTATTCAAAAAGAAAGTCAAACTCTTTTTCACGCTTCTTGTTGGGTATTGGACTTGTTTTTACTTTTTTATGAATTGGTTTTTTCCTCTGGTGGGATTAGGGAATTTTAAGACACTTCAAATATTATCTTTAATAATCAACGGAACATTTTTTTATTTCATTCATGTCGTTATCACCAAAAAAATCATGGATGCCGATAAAGATATTATGAATTTCAAATCGGAACTTTCGTTTTTAAAACAACAGTTAAATCCGCATTTTCTACTCAATGCGATGAATAATCTTTACGGCGAAGCCTTGGCCGAACCCGATAAAGTTCCAGACCGAATCCTGAATCTTTCGGATATGCTCCGTTATCAGATTGAAGCTTCTAAAAAAGATTTTGTTTTGGTGGAAGAAGAAATTGCTTTCGTAAAAAAATATATTGAATATTATACCTTTAGAAACGAACGTTTGAATGTAACACAAAATCTAGAAGGTGCATTTGACCAAATCGAGATTCCGCCTTTATTTTTTTTACCATTGGTAGAAAATGCCGTGAAGTTTTCTGCCGAAACTGCAGAACCTTTTATTAATCTGGATTTAAAAGTAAAATGTCGAAATTTGTCCTTTACTTTAAAAAACAATTATCTTGATTCGGGTTCGCGTCTTTCGAGCACAGGAATCGGAATTGAAAACCTAAAAAGACGTTTAGAAGTTTACGGCTTAAAACACGATTTAAGCTGTAAAAAAGAAAAAAACATGTTTGTAGTAAAATTAAGTATATGGCATTTACCTACCGCTGTCTCATAATCGATGACGAATCGCCGGCGCACAAAGCACTGATTTCGCACATCTCGAAATTTGACGAACTGGAACATTCCGGAAGCGCTTTTAATGGTATGGAAGCCATAAAACTACTTAACGAAAACCAATATGACATTATTTTTCTAGACATTAATATGCCCGTAATTTCGGGTGTCGAATTAATGGAATTGCAGCCCAACCGACCGCTTACAATTGTCACAACAGCTTATTCTGATTTTGCGCTTTCGGCTTACCAAAACGATGCAATTGATTATTTAATGAAACCCATTTCGTTAGAAAAATTTTCAAAAGCCATAGAAAAAGCCAAAACTTATTATTCTGGAAATACTCTTAAAAAAGAAACAAATAGTAACGAAAAAGTACTTTCGTACCGTTCTAATGGGCAATTACTAGAAACTCCGCTTGCTGATATTTTATATATAGAAAGTCTGGGCAATTACATGAAACTGCACAACTGCAAACTAAAATCGCCAATTATTATTTACGGTTCACTCGCTAGCATAAGTACAGAGATTGACTGTTCAAATTTCCTTCAAGTACATCGTTCTTATATCGTCAATACTGCTAAAATTACCGCTGTTACTTTTAAAAATCTCACTATGTCTAATGGCGAAATTATTCCTGTGGGAAGGAAGTATCAAATTTTGCTAGATAATATTTCAATTAGATAATTTGTCAATTTTGATAATTAGATAACTTTTGGAAAAGTTGAACTTCATGCTTTAATTTTAAACCCATTTTGGATTTACTTCTTTTTCCTTAGATACTCAATCGCCCCAGTAGACCATAAAGCCAGAAAAATCAAAACAGGCTGAAAAAACAATCGTATCAAACGCGCTTGATCTGTGTTCATGCCCAGCGCATCAATTCTATTTAAATATTGGGCAATATTGCCCGGAAAAACCATTACATAAAATACGGCAAGGAAAATTCCCATGTGAACTTTATATTTCGTCAAAAAAATAAGAGCAAGCCCAAGTATTAACTCTACGATTCCAGAAAGAATCACTACTAAATCTTTATCCATAGGAACCCAGTTAGGAACCTGCGCCTGAAAATCTATTCTTTGAAAAGTAAGATGCCCAAAAGCAGCGGTTATCATAAAAAGTCCCAGCAAAATTCTAAAGAAATTTTGTGTTTTAGTTGTGTGTATATTTTCCATAGTAAAGATCATTAATTAAAATTTGAAAGAATTATCTATCAAATTTAAGACGTTAAATGACAAACTCCATTTCATGCAATTTATCTTTTTGTTACATAATATCTATGTCTTAAACCTTGTGAAACATGTTAAAAACCTTTTGCATAACCGATGTTTTAGACATTATAAAGCAATTCAGCATTCGTTGTTTATTCTTTTCTTTAAAAAAACATTTTATCTGAATAACTTTTCTTACTTAATTGGTTAAATTCGCATGCTACAAAACCACTAAGAATATTTTATAACCAATGAGCATATTCAATTTATTTAAACGATCAGATATAGAATGCCCGAGGTGTCTCGGCAAAGGATTTGTTGAATGGGAAGACATTGTTCGTTTAAATAGACAATTAAAATGGGTTCCTGCACCCTGCGCTTATTGCAATGCAGTTGGAAGGGTGCCTAAAGAAATGCTGTCTAAAGTTACTGTAGACTGCATGTATCTCACTATAGATCTCCCAGAATCTGTAATCGAAAAAATAAAAGAAGGTGATCAAGAAACAATAGAGAAAGGAAAACAACGCGAACTTTTTGTTGATCATCTTATACAATTTGCAGAACACCACTATTTAACACAAAATATGGACGCAGAAAGCATCGCCAATTTGTATTTAAACACAGAAGAAGAATCTGCTCTTTTTTCTGTAAATAAAGACGAATTAATCAAGTACATTCAAGGCGTAATCGAATTAAAAAAATCCGGACAAAATTAAACCAATTTGATTCATAAAAAACAAACAATCAAAACCTTAGCATCCTAGTAACTAGCACTTAAAAAAAACACGTATAAATACCTATAGTCACAATTTTATTATGTACTAATATTGCTAAGAATAATTTTTAGTTAGAATATAAGTTTTCTTCGAGAAGGCTTTTTAAATTTTTTGTCACTTTTTTTTTGGAACACAAAGTGGGATTTCAAATCGCTGGTAACGATTAGAAATCCCACTTTTTTTGTTTTGATAATGTTTTTCCAATTAAAACCTTGTGCCTTTACACTCTGCCATTTTGCCCCTCTCTTCTCTTTGCCCCTCAAAAAAAAGAAGTATTTTTGCGTTTAGTAAACGCCACGAAATTAAAGCCCAAAATCAAATGACACGAGAACATTATATTCCGTTTAATAAAGAATTTTTACTCGAGCAGCAGATTGCAGCTTTCGCGGAAGATCAACAAAAGGCTGCAGATTTTAAAAAGTTTTTTGATATTATAGAGCATTATTATCATTACGAATCTTTTAATCTTAACCGAAACTTAAAGCAGCATTACGCGCTTTACGATCCAGATTTGAGCGAAAAAGAACGTGAAGGTTTTATTGGTAAAAGTGATTTTGGAGTTTTTAAAAAAACCTTACTTAAAGTTTTAGAACGCGGCAACTATTACAGAATTAACGAAGAAATTTTAAAAGAAGCCTTTCAAGAATCTGATTTAATTGGTTTAAATCTCGCAATAGATTTTAATGCTTTCAAAGATTACGAACTATACGCACGTGGCCATCATAAGGCAAAAGAAAAAGTCAAGAAATATTTTTTCTGGAAAAAAGAAGTGGAAATCGAATATTACGATCGTGTTCTTATCTACCTCAATTACAGCGACGCAGATTATCTAACGGCAAAAAAAGTCAAATTAGGAAAGATGCCCATTGATCCAGGTTCAATTGCCTTGAAAATATTTAAACGCGTTCCTAAAAACGATCTTGAAACGATATTTCCGAATGCAATTCCGAAAATGTCATTGAAAGACAAAATGCTACTTTGGGTTCCTGGAGTTTTTGGTGGAATTTCGCTTTTAAGTGCCAAAGTAATTCCCGCGCTTATCAATATGTACGATGCTTATCAAACAGGCGAAACCATTGATTTATTGAACAGTAAAACTTCCTTAAACCAAGGATTAATTGCTTTAGGGATTTTAGCAGCTTATTGTTTCCGCCAGTACAATAACTTTATAAATAAGAAAATTAGGTATTCTAAAACACTTTCGGATAGTTTGTATTTTAAGAATGTCGGAAACAACAGCGGTGCTTTTTATTCATTACTAAATTCATCAGAAGAAGAAGCCTTAAAAGAAACAATCTTGGCATACGCATTTCTAAATAGAAGCCAAACCCCATTAACAGCCGAAGAGCTAGATTCACAAATTGAATCTTGGTTTTCTTCTCATTTAAAAACCGAGTTGGATTTTGATGTAAACGATGCATTACTAAAATTAAAAAGTATTGGAATAGGAATAGAAACTAACGGGAAATGGCAGGTGATTCCTCTAAACGAAGCACTAATCAAAATCGATGAGTTGTGGGATAGTGTTTTTGAATATAATCAGAAGTAGGTTTATTGATTTTAGTTTATTGTTTATGTTGTAATTACTAATGAAAAATTTTATTAGATTTACTTCAACTAACTATAAACCAACAAAAAATGAGAACATTAGAGCAATGGTTTGCAGAATATGCCGTAAGCCACCAAAACCCAACAAACAAAGCGATACACTATATTTGTGTTCCTGCAATTTTCTTTTCTATTGTAGGTTTATTAAAGAGTATTCCGAGTGGAATTATCGCTGATACCTTAAAATTAAATTTGCCAATTATTGAAAATTGGGCATTTGTAGTTTTACTTTTCGTTCTTATTTTTTACATCAGATTATCAGTTACAATGGCGATTAAAATTGCTATTTTTTCTGCAATTTGTTTGGTTATTAATTATTACATCGGGCAAATTGTTCCGCTGTGGGCATTCTCAATTGGCGTTTTTGTTATTGCCTGGATCGGACAATTTTACGGACACAATATTGAAGGCAAAAAACCTTCTTTCTTAAAAGATCTTCAGTTTCTATTGATTGGTCCGGCTTGGGTGGTAGAAAACTTGTTTTCTAGAAAGTAACTTATATGATTAGTAAAAAATAAGTATTATCTTATTTTAAAAATATTATTTATATTTTTGATTTACCAAAAACTAATCTTATGATACAATTAATCTGGGTAATACTAAACATTGCCATCATACTTTACTTTATTATTCTATGTTTTAAAGCTGTTAAACTGATCCGTGATAATATCGGTATATTTGCTGCCGTAGTATTTTCATTTGTTTTATTATCTTTTATTACAAATCCAAAAAAAGATAAAGATACTGAGAGTCAAAGTTTAAGATTTGACTCTAAAGAACAAAAAAATAAAGAGCTAATTCAACCATTTCTCAACACTTATTTGTCCAAAACAACAATTGACGAAGATTTAATATCAACTATTAATCTAACTGTAATGTATGATGCAAAAAAAGTACTTTCAGCGAATGTAAACAAAACTGGATTTACAGGTGGTACAACTTGGAAACCATCTTTTATCGATGTTCAAAAAATAGACAACAAAAATAAATGTAAATATATTATTTATGGTGTTAACGAATGGAGGCTGGCTGGTTTTCTTTTATACTCACAATCTAAAAATTACGAAGGCATAACAGAGTTAAAAAATGACTTTTATATACCAAAGTAAAATCACAGGTTAATAATAAAAAACAAACTTATACTAAAAAGGCGTACAATATTTTATCGTTTTTAAACCAAAAATATAATTTAAATATTTTTATACTAGCCAGATAATCCCATTTTAGACAGAGAAAAATCTTCCTATCGATTGCTTGCGGAATTTTAAAAATTACACCTAATGCGTGCAGAAAAAGATAAATTCTAAATTAAAATTTGGCGTAAAAAATCTTTTAACAACTAAAACTATAAACATTTAAAACATGGAAAATAAAAAACCAATTACATTTATTTTTTGGGTTATCGCTATCATTTTAGGTGTAACCTTATACAAGCAATTTGACTTTCAAAATTTAAAATTTGAGAAACCCGGACTAGCAGTTGTGTATATAATTGTTTTTGTGTTTTCTGTTTTTGTTTTAATTAAAAACTATAAAAAGCATTCTCGAAAATAAAAAAATAAGATAAATGGGTGTAGGAACATTAATTGGATCTCTTCTTCTAATTGCTTTAATTCTTTTTTTTACTTGTATACTTATATATCACAAAAAAAGAAAATCTACAATTGGCATCATACTTTCTTTATGTTTATTAATTTGTCTTTTATCATTTTTTTTTATGAATAAAATAGACGAGCTAAATATCTCCAAAAATGATGTTAGAAAAGACTTAAATCAAATCAACATTGAACTTAATACTAATTTTATAATTAAGGAAAACACTGTTTCCGGTGTTCCAGAAAGATATCAAAAAACAGTAATTGGAATATCAAAATCTGAAGTTGAAAGAATAATAAACGAGATAAAAAATTCTCAAAATTTTAAACATTACAGCAATAATGTTTCTTTGCATGTCACTTTTGAAGGACAAATACAAAATATTAAATACCCTAAATATTATTCACGAGAACTATATAAAGAAATTGAAAATATACCAACTCGAATATTTTTAACAGTTTACGAAGGAAAAGACATATTGGAATATCAAAAAATGGAAGATTAGACATTCCCATCAAAAGCCATTTGACAAAATTAGAGTTTTAACTGAATTTAAAAAATGTTCTTGTATTTAGGATGATTTAGATCCAAAGAATGGGTCTAATTTAAGAATGATGTTAACTACAAAATTGATCAAAAAAGCATGACGGTGTTCGAACCAAAATTTAGCGTAAATACTGATGTGATAAAAGAATAAAAATTATTAGAATAATTTTCGAACCATAAAAAAAGCCTGAGAATATACATTCTCAGGCTTTCATTATTTTAAAGTGACCGCGGAGGGGTTCGAACCCCCAACCCTCAGAGCCGAAATCTGATATTCTATCCAGTTGAACTACGCGGTCAAAATATTTAAAATTGTCAATTTTTTATCCCGAAGTTTCGGGACCAAATTCCAAGTTTAGCATTGGAATTTGGAATTTTTACTATTGGAATTTTCTAAGAAAGTAATTTTTTCACAATTGTAGAAATAGTTTTTCCTTCAGCAGTTCCGCCTAATTGTGCAGAAGCTAATCCCATAACTTTTCCCATTGATGCAATTCCAGAAGCACCTGTTTCTGCAATAATTTTAGCAATAACAGCTTCTACTTCTTCTTCGCTTAATTGAGCTGGTAAAAACTTCTCGATTACTGCAACCTGAGCCAATTCTGGTTCAGCTAAGTCAGGACGATTTTGTTCTGTAAAGATTCTTGCGCTTTCTTTACGTGTTTTTACCAATTTTTGAAGTAATTTAATTTCTTCATCTTCTGATAATTCTTCTTTTGATCCAGAAGAAGTTGCTGCTAGTAACAATTCAGATTTAATAGCTCTCAATGCTTCTAATGCAACAGTATCTTTTGCTTTCATGGCCGTTTTGATCTCGTCCATGATCTTTGCTTGTAAACTCATCTTTGTCTTTTTATTTGAATAAGCAGTGCTTATAAATTGATATTTTATATTGAAAGTTTGTTCTCGACTTCGCTCGAAATGACAATAAAATTAACTTTAAAAATCAACTTGAGAAGTCAAATTTTTAAATTCTGTGCGAAGATAAAAAAAATAACCCGAAAATTAAATCCAATTTTCGGGTCATCCTAATATTATGATGCTAAAATTAATCTACGTTGTCGTGCAAAAATGAATTGTTTGAACGCAATTGTAAATCGTTGTTACTATCTGTCCCAACAGAAATTCTAGAATTTGTATTATTTGACTGTGAATTCGATAAATCAATTCCTAATCTTTTGTAAGCTGGTTCTTTTTCCAACTCGTCAATTCTAGAAACATTATTATGGAATTTATAGTTAAACTCTTTTAGTTTCTTTCTTCTTTCTTCTGCTCTTAAACGAAGTGTTTCTTCAATTGTTAATTCCATTGGAGAAACTTCAGAAGTCGTTGTAAAATCGGCTTGACTTGCAAAATCAGTTCTTGGTTTCAAAGTAATGTTTAATTCCTCTGGAACAACATCTTCAACCACTTTTTCAACTGGTTTAGAAGTAATCAAGTCGTTTTCAACTTCCATATATTCTTCTAAAGAATATTTGATGATTCCGTTATCAGAAACTTCTGTTACCGGCACAAACTGCACTGGATCATTTACTTTTATCTCACGTGTTTCGTTTGTTAATTCAAACAAAACTTTATTATCTTCAATAACTGGTTCTCTTTTTACAGGCTCTGATTTAAACAAAGGTAGATCAAAAGAAAAAGTAGTCTGCTCTTCTCTTTCAAAAACTCTTTGTTGCTGCACAGGCTGTTGTTGTACTTGTTGTACAACTGGAGTTTCTGGTGCAGAAATTGTAAAATCGATATCTGTAATTGGCGAAACAATTTCGAAAGTCACATCCAAATTTTTAATAAATTCAGACATTACCACTAACTCTTCCTGATTGATTGCTGGAGCAACAGCTTGTGGAGTTGGCGTAAATGTTTCGTCATCATCCATTAAATCAAAAACAACTTTATCTTCAGTTTTTGCTGTAGGTGTATCAACTGTTAAGTCGAAAGAAGTAAGTGGTCTACTAGTTAAATTATGAACACTTCTCTGCTCATCTTCTAACGTATGAATGATTTTTTTAGGTTCTGTATTAACAATTTCATTTTGTTGTTCTACATCAAAACCTGTAGCAATAATAGTTACTGCAATTGCTTCACCTAGAGTTTCGTCTTCACCAACTCCCATGATAATATTTGCATTGTAACCAGCCTCAGCTTGAATGTGATCGTTGATTTCTCCAATTTCATCAAGAGTAATCTCATTAGTTCCAGAAACGATAAGCAACAATACGTTTTTGGCACCTGTAATTTTATTGTCGTTTAACAAAGGAGAATCCAAAGCCGAAACAATAGCGTCTTTTGCTCTGTTTTCACCTGTTGCCACAGAAGATCCCATGATAGCTGTTCCACTGTTAGCCAAAACAGTTTTTGCATCACGTAAATCGATATTTTGAGTATAGTGGTGCGTAATTACTTCGGCAATACCTCTAGAGGCAGTTGCCAAAACTTCATCCGCTTTAGAGAATCCAGCTTTAAAACCAAGATTTCCGTATACTTCTCTTAATTTGTTGTTGTTGATTACAATTAATGAATCGACTTGCTTGCGTAGTTTTTCGATTCCAATAATTGCTTGCTCCTGACGTACTTTCCCTTCAAATTGAAACGGAATGGTCACGATACCAACTGTTAGTATTTCTCTTTCTTTTGCTAATTGAGCGATTACCGGAGCAGCACCTGTTCCTGTTCCTCCACCCATACCAGCAGTAATAAATACCATCTTAGTATTTCTATCTAACATTTTTTCAATATCAGAAATACTTTCGATAGCAGACTGCTGTCCAACATCTGGGTTTGCTCCTGCTCCTAATCCTTCAGTTAAATTAACTCCTAATTGAATTTTATTTGGTACTGAACTATTTTGCAGCGCTTGTGAATCGGTATTACAAACGATAAAATCTACGCCCTTAATACCTTGCTTGAACATGTGGTTGATTGCGTTACTTCCGCCTCCGCCTACACCTATTACTTTGATTACATTTGATTGATTTTTTGGTAAATCAAATGAAATACTTCCAAATTCTGAGTTGCTCATCATCTTTTTGGTTTTTGAAATTCTTATTTAGTACATTTTTTACTTCTTGACTTGGGGCAAAAAGTAATTTCCTTCTCTTGTTATTCTAATTATTCTGCGTTGTCTAAAAATTCTTTGATTTTATCAACGTATCGATCAAAAAATGATCTTCTTATTTTATTTTCAGTAGACTCGTCTTTAGCTGCTTTATGACTCACAACTTCTCTTGTCTCTTCAATAGCTTCTACTCTCTCAACGTAGTTTTCTTCTACTTCGTATCGCTGTACTGGAGTTGGTGCATTTCTATAAACCACTTTTGGCTGTTCATTAACCAGTTCCATTCTAACAGCACTTTGAGAACTGTTTTCAATGCTGTTCATTACTAATCCAACCGCAGTCGCGAATAATGGACTAGAGATTTCTTCTCCAGAATTCCCTGCTAAATGCTCATTTGGATAACCAATTCTAGTATCCATTCCTGTAATGTATTCTACCAATTGTTTGATGTGCTTTAATTGCGCACCGCCGCCTGTTAATACAATACCAGCAATTAGTTTTTTACGAGGATCCTCGTGACCGTATGCTTTTATTTCTGCAAAAACCTGTTCTACAATTTCCACAACTCTTGCGTGAATAATTTTAGATAAGTTTTTTAATGAAATTTCTTTTGGTTCTCTTCCTCTTAAACCAGGAATCGAAACGATCTCATTATCTTTATTTTCTCCCGGCCATGCTGATCCGAATTTGATCTTTAAAAGTTCTGCTTGTTTTTCGATAATCGAACAGCCTTCTTTAATATCATCTGTAATTACATTTCCACCGAAAGGAATCACCGCTGTATGACGAATGATACCATCTTTGAAAATAGCCAAATCTGTTGTTCCGCCACCAATATCGATAAGCGCAACACCAGCTTCTTTTTCTTCTTGACTTAAAACCGCATCGGCAGAAGCTAATGGCTCTAGTGTTAAACCAGATAATTCAATTCCTGAACTCTGAATACATCTTCCAACATTTCTGATTGAAGAAGCCTGCCCAACTACAACGTGAAAACTAGATTCTAATCTTCCGCCGTACATTCCGATTGGCTCTTTAATTTCAGACTGCCCGTCGATTTTAAATTCCTGCGGTAAAACATGAATAATTTCTTCTCCTGGTAACATCGCCAGTTTATTTACCTGATCGATTAGGAGCTGAATATCATTTTCACCAATAACCTCTTCTGGATTATTTCTGCTGATGTAATCAGTATGCTGTATACTTCTGATGTGCTGCCCGGCGATCCCTACAACAACATCTTTTATTTTGTAACCTGAATTATTTTCTGCTTCGATTATCGCTTGTTGAATCGATTGAATCGTCTGCGTAATGTTGTTTACTACTCCTCTGGCAACACCCAAACTTTTGGATTTACCAATGCCCAAAATCTCCAACTTACCATATTCATTTTTCTTGCCAATCATGGCAACGATTTTGGTTGTTCCAATATCTAGACCTACTGCAATGTTATCTTTTTCCATTTTCTATTATTTAGTGCAAACTACTTGTTCCGTAAACCTAAGGTCAATTTTACTGTATTTATATAACGAACTATCTAAAACTGCTTTTTGAAAAAAGGCTTTATAGTTTCTAAATTTCTTATCAACATTCATTGTTCTGCCGAAATCTATGAAGTAATCATAGTTACGATTAAACATTTTTAGGCTTCCATTCGGCATAATCTCTATTGCAATGATGTTTTTTTTCAAAAACGCATCGTCATAAATTGTGCGAAATAAAGCTGCTAAATCTTCGTTATTTTTTTTATTAATTGCCCCTGAAACAAGCGGAACTCTTGCAGTAAAATTGTCAGACAAAGGCATTTTATTACCCTCGTAATCAATATAAAAAGAAGCGTCGCCGTCATAAACTCTTGCTATGGGCGTCTTCTGTTTTACTACTGCTTTTAGAACTCCATCGATACTTACAAAAACATTTGACTTCTCAATCATCTCTTGTGTATCGAGGGTTTTCTCTATCTTATTCAAATCTACTTCATCTTTTCTAATACTTGAAGCGTCTCTTTTATTTTCTATCAACAATTTATTAACCGTTTCAGGCTTCACAAAAAGCGTATTTTCTCCTACAAAAACGACCATCGATTTTTTCAATTTTCGATCGCCATTTCGATGTTGTGCGAATGAAAATAAAAAAACTACAAGACCTAAAATAAGTACTAATCGAATATTTGTCCAATTAAATATTTTCATTTAGCATTTTTTTAATTGACGGAACCATTTCTCCTATATCACCAGCTCCAATTGTCACAATTATTGGTGCATCGCTGGCTTTGATTTCACGCAATAAATCGTTTTTTGCAACAATTTTTTTGTTCGAATTTGTCATTTTACCCAAAAGCCATTCAGATGTTACTCCTTCCATCGGAAGTTCTCTAGCTGGGTAAATATCCATTAAAAACACTTCATCAAATTTTGATAAGCTTTCGGCAAATCCATCAGCAAAATCTTTTGTTCTGCTAAATAAATGAGGCTGAAAAATGGCCAGCACTTTACGACCTGGATACAATTCCCTAACTGCCTGATGAACAGCATTTATTTCTGTCGGATGATGTGCATAATCATCAATATATACTAATTTTTCACTCTTAATTTGATACGAAAAACGTCTTCTGATTCCGTTGAATGAAGCAATGGCTTTTGCAATAGACTCGGTCGGGGTGCCAAAAGTGTTAGCCATCGCAATAGCCATCAATCCATTCATTAAATTGTGTTTCCCAGGCAGCCCAAAACGTAGGTCTTTCATAATTTCTGACGGTGTCTGCACATCAAAAACATAAGCGCCATCTTCTATTCGAACATTAAAAGCCTTATATACAGCATCTTCATTTATAGCACATTGAACGCCCTCAAGAGGTAATTCTTTTGTTATGAAGAGATTGTTTTTATCTTCTACTTTTGCCGCAAATTCTCTAAAAGAATCCTCAATTGCCTCACTAGTTCCATAAATATCCAAATGATCTGCATCCATAGACGTTACACACGCGATATCCGGACGTAAATGCAAAAATGATCTGTCAAATTCATCGGCTTCAACAACAGTTACTGTTTTTCCGCTTCCAATTAGATTTGAATTATAATTTTCAACAATTCCTCCAATAAAAGCTGTAACATCAGCTCCGCTTTGAAATAAAATATGCCCCAGAATACTAGATGTTGTTGTTTTTCCGTGTGTTCCAGCAACTGCAAAACAAAATGTATCTTTACTTATAATTCCAAGAACTTCTGCACGTTTTTTAACCTCGTAATGTCTTTCTATAAAATAATTCCATTCTGAATGTGTTTTTGGAACCGCTGGTGTAAAAATTACCAGTGTATTCTCAACATAATAATCGGTTGGAATTAAACTAATATTATCTTCAAAATGAATATCAATACCACTTTCAATCAATTCACTTGTCAGCATAGAAGGGGTTTTATCATAACCTGAAACTTGTTTTCCAATATATTTGAAATAACGAGCCAAGGCACTCATTCCGATTCCTCCGATACCAATAAAATAAACGTTCTGTATTTGATTTAAATTCATCTTAATTTCTTCTTTAAGTATTAAGTTTCAGGCGCTAAACCATAAACTTTATGCTTTATAATTGTGTTAAGCTTTCATCTTGGTTTTTCCTAAAAAACTAAAAACTAAGCCATTATGTTTTTATACTTATAAGAATCGAAAGTCCCCTAAAATAGCGTTCTTCTTTTCTCTTGATGTTGTATAATTTTCGCCAAAATTTATATTATAACAACTTTTTTATTTCTTCTACAATTACTTTCGTAGCATTTGGCATTGCTAATTTTTTGATATTATCACTTAATTGTTTCTGTTTTCCCTGATCTTTCAGCAGCGCTTCAAAAACGATGCTAAATTGACTTTCCAATTCAGATTCTTTCAATAAAATTGCACCTTTTGAATCTACAATTGCCTGCGCATTTTTAGTCTGGTGATCCTCAGCAACATTCGGAGACGGAATAAAAATCACTGGTTTTCCAACAATACATAATTCTGATACTGACGAAGCTCCTGCTCGTGAAATTATTACATCTGATGCTGCATATACAAAATCCATTCTTTCAATAAAATCAACCACTTTTACATTTGGCTGATTGTATTTTTTATAATCTTCAAAATATAATTTTCCACATTGCCAGATTACCTGAACATCTTGCGAAAGAAAATTTTGCAATTCTTTTTCAATTAACTGATTGATTCTTCTCGCTCCTAAACTTCCCCCTAAAACCAACAAAGTTTTTTTATTTGGATCTAAACCATAAAACGAAATTGCTTCATCACGTTTACTGTCGATATCAATTAAATCCTGACGTACTGGATTTCCAGTTAAAACAATTTTTTCTTTCGGAAAAAAACGTTCCAAATTTTGATAGGCTACACAAATTTTATTCGCTTTTTTACTCAATAATTTATTAGTGATTCCCGGAAATGAATTCTGCTCTTGAACCACTGTCGGAATTCCTGCCGAACCAGCCGCCTGCAGTAAAGGTCCGCTGGCAAAACCACCCGTGCCTATTACTACATTTGGTTTGAATTTTTTAATAATTCTTCTTGATTCCAATAAACTGCTTGCTAGTTTAAGAGGAAACATCATATTTTGTAAAGTCAATTTTCTTTGTAAACCAGCTATCCAAAGACCTTTTATCTCGTAACCTGCCTGAGGCACTTTCTGCATTTCCATTTTATCTCTGGCACCAACAAAAAGAAATTCTGCATCAGGAAATTGTAATTTTAATTCATTTGCAATCGCAATCGCAGGATAAATATGTCCTCCTGTTCCTCCTCCGCTAAGTATGAATTTATACTTTGTCATCATTTAAAAAATTACAACGTTTTAAAAACTATTTTTTTTATTTTATTTGTTTAAAACTGCATTCATCGGATTCCTCGAATTATCTTCTATAGAATACATTTGCTCTTCTTCATATATTTCTTGAGGAACTAAATCTTCTTCTGCCAGTTCTTTATCGATCAATCGCTGTAATGCTTCTTTTCTTTTTTCTTTTTCCTTTTTTTCTTCGGCAATTTCTTCCTCTTTTTTCGTAACACTGATTATTATTCCCAGCGAGAAACAAGTCATCCAGATCGAACTTCCTCCACTACTTATCAATGGCAGTGTCTGTCCAGTTACGGGTAACAGTTCAACCGCTACCGCCATATTAATCATCGCTTGGAATATCATCGGAAATCCGAGACCGACGACGACTAATTTTCCAAATAAGGTGTTTGCTTTATGAGAGGCAATCACAAATCTGAACAACAGCAATAAATACAGAAGTAATATCGAAACTCCTCCAACTAAGCCATATTCTTCAACTACAATTGCGTAAATAAAATCGGAAGATGATTGTGGAAGAAAGTTCTTTTGAACACTTTTTCCAGGTCCTAATCCGCCTAATCTACCTGAAGCAATCGCAATTTTTGCTTTTTCAATTTGATAATCGTCTTCGTCTGGTTTATCTGTCGTAAAGTTCATGATACGGCTTTCCCATGTTGAAACCCTGCTGAAAAACCTAGAGTCTGGAAAAGCTTTGG
Source organism: Flavobacterium sp. GSB-24 (assembly GCF_027924665.1). Classification (NCBI taxonomy): domain Bacteria; kingdom Pseudomonadati; phylum Bacteroidota; class Flavobacteriia; order Flavobacteriales; family Flavobacteriaceae; genus Flavobacterium; species Flavobacterium sp. GSB-24. Next base: position 1,865,570 of record NZ_AP027043.1, on the reverse strand, counting down.
CTACCAAAAGGAAAAATGCCAGCATTGCAATTCCTGAACCTATAATAAATCCTATATATTTTAATGGATATTTACCAATGAACGTTAGCATCATAACCATCGAAAAAATCAACGCTGTGGTCGAAAAGTTGGCTGGTAATATAAGTGCCAAAGTGATAAATACCGGAATCCAAAGTTGAATAAATGAGGTTTGAAACGGCTCATTTTCTTCTTTCTTTTTTGACAAATAACGCGCAACATAAATAAACAATACGCTTGCTGCTAGAGTCGAAGTCTGAAACGTGATTCCAATAAACGGAACCTGAATCCATCGACTTGCATTTGCGCCCGCAATTACGGTTCCTTTTAATAATGTGTACAATAATAGAATCCAAACTACTGGAAGCGCTATTTTAGAAATCGCTCTAAAATAATGATACGGCACTTTGTGAACCCAGTATATAATTAGAAAACCTATACAAACGTGAGCCAAATGTTTTACCAAATAACCCAATGTATTACCGGTTCCATGACCAATATAAGCCAGATTACTACTCGCACTAAAAACAGGCATAAACGAAAATAACGCCAATAAAGCCACAAATGACCATATTACCCTATCTCCTTTTAGTTTGTTTACTAATTGCTTCATTGTTTTTAGTTTCAGGTTTCTTTTGTTTCAGGTTTCAAGTTCCTCATAACATGAAACTTGAAACTTGAAACTTTTATTCTACAAGTTGTGTACCGCTTGCTTAAATTGTTTTCCTCTGTCTTCGTAGTTTTCAAATAAATCAAAACTTGCGCAGGCTGGAGACAACAATACTGCATCACCTTTTTCTGTTAATCTTTGAGCCGTTTTTACTGCATCGTTCATATTGTTCACTTCAACCATAATATCAACAACGTTTCCAAAAGCATCTATAATTTTACGGTTGTCTACTCCTAAACAAATAATCGCTTTTACTTTTTCGCGGACTAATGACATTAATTCGTTATAATCGTTTCCTTTGTCAACACCACCCACGATCCACACGGTTGGAACATTCATACTATCTAAAGCAAAGAATGTAGCATTTACATTGGTCGCTTTTGAGTCATTGATATATTGAACGTTTTGTATTTTTAATACTTTTTCTAAACGGTGCTCAACACCTTGAAAATTAGATAAACTTTCACGAATAGTTGCATTTCTAATCTGCATCAATTTCGCCACAGAGCTTGCTGCCATTGCATTTTTCATATTATGTTTTCCTTCTAACGCAATGTATTCTGTTTCCATTGTAAACTCTTCTTGGTTGATCTTTATTTCCATTTTGTTGTTATTTATAGAAGCCCCTTCATCGAATGTTTTCGTTAATGAAAAAGGAATTAATTTTGCTTTTGTTTTGTTACTCTTTAACCATTCTGTGCTTGCCTCATCGTCTGCATCGTAAATGAGATAGTCGCTTTCGGTCTGGTTCATCGTTATCCGGAATTTCGAATTAATATAATTTTGATATTTATATTCGTATCGATCTAAATGGTCTGGACTAATATTGGTTATTATGGCAATATCTGGTCTGTAATCTATTATTCCGTCTAACTGAAAACTGCTTAATTCAAGAACGTATGCATCAAATTTATTTTCGGCTACCTGCCAAGCAAAGCTCTTTCCGATATTACCGCCTAAACCGACATTTAATCCTGCCGATTTCAGCAAATGATAAGTCAGCATTGTTGTTGTTGTCTTACCGTTACTTCCAGTAATTCCTATTGTCATTGCTTCTGTAAAAGGTGCTGCAAATTCAATTTCAGAAATCACCTTAATCCCTGCTGCAACCAGCTTTTTTACTATTGGTGATTTATCTGGAATTCCTGGGCTTTTCATTACGACATCGGCATTCAAAATCAAATCTTCTGTATGCTGCTCTTCTTCCCAGGCAATTTTATTAATGATAAGAACTTCTTTGTAACTCTCTTTTATCTTTCCAAAATCTGACACGAAAACATCGTATCCTTGTTTTTTCCCGAGGATTGCGGTTCCAACTCCACTTTCTCCTCCCCCAAGTACTACTAGCCTCATTTATCTTAATTTTAAAGTAATAATTGACAATATGGCTAACATCACTGCAACAATCCAGAAACGGGTCACTATTTTACTTTCATGATATCCTTTTTTCTGATAATGATGATGAAGCGGCGACATCAAGAAAATTCTTCGACCTTCACCAAACCTCTTTTTTGTATATTTAAAATAAGATACTTGAATAATTACTGAAGCACTTTCTGCTAAGAAAATACCACAGAACAAAACAATCAATATTTCTTTACGAACTGCAATTGCCAAAACAGCGATAATTCCTCCAATTGTTAAACTACCTGTATCACCCATAAAGACAGATGCCGGATATGAATTGTACCAAAGAAAACCAATCAGCGCTCCAACAAAAGCTGAAATAAAAACCGTCATTTCTCCCGAATTGGGGATATACATAATATTTAGATAATTCGAGAAAATAATATTTCCAGAAACAAACGTGAATATACCGAGGGCAAGGACAGAAATTGCCGAAGTTCCTGCGGCGAGTCCATCGATTCCATCTGTTAAATTGGCTCCGTTTGAAACCGCTGTGATGATAAAAATTACAACTGGAATAAATATTAACCAAGCCCATTTTTCATATCCATCTCCCATAAACGACAAGATTTCAGCATAGTCAAATTCATTGTTTTTTACAAATGGAATTGTTGTTGCTGTTGATTTCTCTTCTACAGGTGCAGATAACACAACAGTTGTATTTGCAGTGCTTGTTTTAAAAACATCCGTACGTCCTGTATCTGTTCTTACTGTAACAGCAGGGTTAAAATAAAGAACAGCTCCAACGATAATTCCTAATCCAACCTGACCAATAACTTTAAAAATACCTTTAAGTCCTTGTTTATCTTTTTTAAATATTTTGATGTAATCGTCAACAAAACCAATTGTTCCCATCCATAATGTAGTTACAATAAGCAATACTATATAAATGTTATGTAATCGAGCAAATAACAAAACTGGAACTAATGTGGCAAAAATGATAATCAATCCGCCCATTGTTGGTGTACCAGCTTTTTCATTTTGACCTGCAAGACCTAGTTCACGAACAGTTTCTCCAACTTGCTGGCGTCGAAGAAAATTAATTACCCTTTTACCATAAATTGTTGATAAAAGCAATGAAAGCATAAATGCCAAAGCCGATCTAAATGTGATGTACTGAAACACTCCTGTTCCAGGTAAATCTAATGTCTTGTCAAAATATTCAAATAAATAGTATAGCATATATCTTTTATTTTAAATTCCAATTTTGAATTAAAATTCCAATTTTTATCCCGAAACTTCGAGACCAATTCCAATGTTGCATTGGATTTTGGAATTTGGAATTTTGATTTTGTTATTTGTTCAATTGTTCTAAAATTTCCTTTACTGTTTCCATATCATCAAAATGATGACGAACACCATTTATTTCCTGATACGTTTCATGTCCTTTACCGGCAATCAGAATAATATCTTTTGGCTGAGCCAATTGACAAGCGGTTTTAATAGCTTGTTTTCTATCTGTAATTCGCAGCATTTTTTTATAGTTGTGAGGCTCCACTCCCTGCTCCATTTCATCCAAAATGACTTCTGGATCTTCATTTCTTGGATTATCAGAAGTCAGAATAGCTTTATCACTCAAATCTGAAGCAATTTTCGCCATAATAGGACGTTTCGTTTTATCTCTATTTCCGCCACAACCCACAACAGTGATTAACTGTTCATTTTTGGTACGAATATCATTTATCGTCTTCAAAACATTTTCTAAAGCGTCTGGCGTATGTGCGTAATCTACAACAGCCGTAATTCCTCCGTCTGATACAATATACTGAAAACGACCCGAAACACTTTCTAAATCAGATAGTAAGCGCAACGCTTCAAGACTATCAATTCCAAGCTCTACAGCTGTTCCATAAATAGCTAAAACATTGTATGCATTAAAAGTTCCAATTAGCTTTACCCAAACCTCATTATCATTAACTTTTAATAATAATCCTGATAATTGGCTTTCTAAAATCTGAGCTCTGTAATCGGCATAAGATTTTAAGGCGTACGTCTGTTTTTTAGCAGCTGTATTTTGCAGCATTACAGTTCCGTTTTTATCATCTATGTTAGATAAAACGAAAGCTGATTTTGGAAGTGAATCAAAAAACGACTTTTTAACATCTCTGTATTCTGCAAAAGTTGGATGATAATCTAAATGATCGTGTGATAGATTCGTAAATATTCCACCTACAAAATGCAATGCTTCAGTACGTTTTTGATGAATTCCATGCGAACTCACTTCCATAAAACAATGTGTAACTCCAGCTTCGACCATTTCATTTAAATAATGATTAATTGTTAGCGAATCTGGCGTTGTATGCGTTGCTGGATATTCTTTTTCATCAACCATGATTTTTACAGTTGATAATAAACCAACTTTAAAACCTGCTTTTTGAAACAATTGAAATAATAAGGATGCAATTGTTGTTTTTCCGTTTGTTCCAGTTACACCAACTAATTTTAATTTTGCAGATGGATCTTCAAAATAATTAGCAGCCATAAAAGCCAAAGCTGTATTGGTATCTTTTACCTGAATGTACGTAACATCTTTGGTAATATTTTCTGGAAGCGTATCGCAAATGATTGCTTTTGCTCCTAATTGAATTGCTTTTTCAATATAATCATGTCCATTTGAAAGTGAACCACGAATTGCCACGAAAACATCATTTGCTTCGACTTTACGTGAATCAAATTCAATTTTCTGAATAGCAGTTTCTGTTGAACCTTTTACAGATTCAATAGCTACTTTATATAATATGTCTTTTAATATTTTCACGATAATTCTAATACAATTGTTGTGTTTTTGCTAATATTGGTTCCCGCTTGAATCGATTGATTCTTTACTTTCCCCATTCCATTTACTTTTACTTTTAAACCTAAATTCTCCAGTAAAGCAATTGCATCCATTCCCGGCATTCCTTTTAAATTCGGAATCTGATTAACCTTTTTATTGGCTTCTACAATATATTTATCATAACTAGCATCCTGTTTTGGAATTCTAGTATCTAATTTTTTAATCTTATTTGTTGAAGGCGCATCAGTAAAAATCTTTTGAGCGATTCTTTTAAAGACTGGCCCTGCAACATCTGCTCCGTAATAGTTATTCTTAGCCGTATTTGGCTTATGAACCACTACAATACAAGAATATTTAGGATGATCTGCTGGAAAATAACCCACAAAAGAAGAAGCATAATACAACGCTGATTTTCCTTCTTTTCCTCCATAATTCATTTGAGCTGTTCCTGTTTTTCCTGCCATCGAAAAATCTTTCGAATACAATTTAGAACCTGTCCCTTTCTTCACTACATTCAGCAGTACTGCTTTCACTTTCTTTAATGTTTCTGGAGAACAAACTTTTGGATTTATAACTTCAACATCAAATTTCTTGATAGTTTTATTCCACTCTTTAATTTCAGACACAAACTGCGGTTTTACCATCACACCATCATTTGCAACTGAATTGTATAATGCCAAAGTCTGCATTGGTGTAACTGAAACTCCATATCCAAATGCCATCCAAGGAAGCGAAACTCCTGACCAATGTTTGTCTCCTGGCTGTGGTATATATGGTCTTCCTTCTCCTTTGAAATGCAATCCCAGCGTCTTATTTAAGCCATAACTATTGACATGATTTACAAACTTAGATGGGTTATTTTTGTAATTTTCATAAACCGCTTGAACCATTACAGTATTTGATGAAAGTTCAAATCCACGTGCTAATGAAACCTTTCCATAACCTCCGTTGTGCGAGTCACGAACTGATCTTCCATAATATTTAACTACACCGTTATGGCTGTCATAAACTGTACTTGTATCAGCTACTTTATCATCCAAAATTGCCATCAAGTCGACCAGCTTAAAAGTTGAACCTGGTTCGTGAGATTCGGCAATTGCGTAATTTGTTGTTTCGTAATACGATCCGTCCTCTGCTCTTCCTAAATTTGAAATTGCTTTCACATGGCCTGTTTGTGTTTCCATAACTACAACACAGCCGTGATCTGCTTCATAATCTTGCAATTGTTTCAGCAAAGCATGATGCGCAATATCCTGAATAAAAACGTCTATAGTCGAAATAACATCATAACCATCAATTGGATCTACTTCATTCAAATCACGAATTGGTTTCCACTGCCCTTTTGCAATTTTTTGTTTTAGAATTTTACCGTCTTTCCCGTTCAAATAACTCTTAAAAGCCCACTCAATTCCTTTTCCAACTTCTACACCTGTTGCAGGATCAACTCGGTCGTAACCAATTGTTCTTTCTGCAATTTTTCCAATTGGATGTTTTCTAACGGTTTCTTGTTCAACTATAATCCCACCTTTAAAAGCGCCTAAATTAAATAATGGAAAACCTTTAATTTTCACATATTCGGTATAACTTAAATTGCGGGCAATCAAATAATAACGGTTTTTATTTTCGCGCGCTTTTCTTAATTCTTTTTCGTAATAACCTGATGGTCTGTCTAAAACAGTTTCTAAAGAATCTGCTAATTGCTTTACATACTTCTCAAAAGTTTCTTTTTTTGGTGCTTTTGCATCAAAACGAATTTCATAGTTCGGAATTGAGGTTGCCAATAAACTTCCATCAGCAGAATAAATATTTCCTTTGTTTGCCGGAATTACAAAATTTCTAACTGTACGCTGTTTAGCCAGTTTTCTATAATAATCTCCTTCAACCCACTGAATATTGGTTAACTTAACTACAATAGCAATTGCCATCAAAAAGATGAAAACTGCTACGAGGTAAATTCTGTAGGATATATGTTTATCTTCTACTGCCATATTCTTTTAAAGAAATTTTTTTCTTCTTCTTTTGTAACTTCTATTTTAACTGGAGGAACTGTAGAAGGAAAAATTTGTTTTTCCTTCATTTTATCAGAAATCGTTGACTCCATTTTTAATTTCATTAATTCTGAACGTCGATCTACAAATTCAGACCTCAATTCTTTTACTTCGTTGCTTAATTTCGCAATTTCAAAAACCTTTTGCTCGTATCGCTGTGTATTTGCAATCATCAAAATGGCCAGCAGAATTATAAAAACAATAAAACGCCAATTTTTTACCGCATCATCATGTATCAGAAATCTTGCTTTTAATATGCTAAACACGCCGCTTTTCATTTTTTCCTACCTTAATATATATTATATCTTTTCAGCAACTCTTAATTTGGCACTTCTTGCTCTATTATTGATTTTGATTTCCTCATTATCTGGAACAATCAATTTTCCTATTGTTTTAAATGGAACTGAAAAATTTCCGAAAAAATCTCTTTCTGGTTCTCCTTCAAACATTCCGTTTTTGATAAATCTTTTTACCAGACGATCTTCTAAAGAATGATAAGAGATTACAGAAAATCTTCCTCCTGGTTTTAAAACCTCCAATGACTGCTCGATGAATTCTTTCAAAACATCCATTTCCTGATTTACCTCAATTCGAATAGCCTGATAAATCTGGGCCAATATTTTATTTCGAACTTTCTCTGGCAAATATTTCTTCAAAACATCTTTTAATTCGTCTGTCGTTTTGATCGGATAATCTCTTCTTGCCTCTACAATTGTTCTTGCTAAAACTGGTGCATTCTTCAACTCCCCATAATCAAAAAAAACACGACGTAAATCCTGTTCTTCATATTCGTTAACCACCCGATAAGCATTCAAATCATTTTTTTGACTCATCCGCATATCTAGTTCGGCATCAAATCTGGTTGAAAAACCTCTTTCTGGAACATCGAACTGATGTGACGAAACTCCCAAATCTGCCAAGATTCCGTCTACCGATTTTACTCCGTGAAAACGTAAAAATCTTTTTAAAAACCTAAAATTCTCATTTATCAAGGTAAACCTTTCGTCTGGCAATGCATTTGCAAGTGCATCTTCGTCTTGATCAAATGCAAACAGCCTTCCGTTTGGCCCTAATCTTTTTAAAATTTCTTTTGAATGACCACCGCCTCCAAACGTAACATCTACATACACACCGTCAGGTTTAATATTTAAACCATCTACTGTTGGATGAAGCAAAACCGGATTATGATATTCCATTGTCGTCGTCATTAATATTTCCCATTACTTCTTCGGCTAAATCTGCAAAATCCATATCTTCGCCGCTTATTGATTTTTCGTATAAATCTTTATCCCAAATCTCCACAATATTAACCGCAGATGAAAAAACCACATCTTTAGAAATACTAGCAAACGTTACCAAATCTTTTGGAACAAGCAGTCTTCCTAATGCATCAACCTCAACCACTTTAACACCAGCAGTAAACCTCCTAATGAAATCGTTATTCTTTTTTACAAAGCGATTAAGCTTGTTTATTTTTTTCATCATCGCATCCCATTCTTCCATTGGATACAATTCTAAACACGGCTGAAAAACAGAACGCTTCAAAACAAACCCGCTTTGAAGAGAAGCCGTCAATTGCTTTTTCAAAGGTGCGGGCATCATTAGCCTCCCTTTAGCATCGACTTTACATTCATATGTTCCAACAATTGTGTTCAAAAAAAACTAGTTAACATGTTATACAGCAAAAATATAAAAAATATTACCACATTTTACCACTTTATACCACTTTGTTAATAAGTTTAACCACATTGATACCACTTTCTATAATTAACAAACAATCAATACATTAACTATTAATTAACAGATTAATAAATACGTTATTCATTCGAAAAAATAATGCGCTAATTTTCTTAAAAAATTGATTATAATGCAGATTTATTAACATTTTAAGATTTTAACAAAACATGCATTAATTACTGGTTTTTAACGGATTAGAAATTCTACCGAAATTATCTAGTTAAAAAATGGCAGCAAAAATTCATTTTTATTTATTTAACCCTATATTTGTCGAAATTGAAATTGGCATTAGATTAGATGGACAAACACTACAAAAAAGAAGGCAAATACAGCTATTTTGAAGCTGGAGAAGGTACACCTATCGTTATTCTGCATGGGTTAATGGGAGGTCTTAGTAACTTTGATGGTGTAGCACAATATTTCCCAACAAAAGGATATAAAGTTGTTATCCCGGATTTGCCAATATATACTCAAAGTATTTTAAAAACTAACGTAAAAAGTTTTGCCAAGTACGTAAAAGATTTTATTACTTTTAAAGGATTTGACAAAGTAATTCTTCTCGGAAATTCTTTAGGAGGACATATCGCATTGTACCACACAAAGCTTTATCCCGAAAAAGTTGCTGGACTTGTAATCACTGGAAGTTCTGGTCTTTACGAGAGTGCAATGGGAGACAGTTACCCTAGAAGAGGTGATTACGAATACATCAGGAAGAAAGCTGAAGATGTATTTTATGACCCAAAAATTGCAACTCCTGAGCTTATTGATGAAGTGTACGCAACCGCTAATGACCGCATCAAATTAATTAAAACTTTAACGATTGCTAAAAGTGCAATTCGTCATAATATGGCTAAAGATTTACCAAAAATGGATGTAGAAACCTGCATTATTTGGGGTAAAAATGATTCTGTTACACCGCCAAATGTTGCAGAAGAATTTGATAAATTATTGCCAAATTCAACTTTGTATTGGATTGACAAATGTGGACATGCCGCTATGATGGAACATCCTGATGAATTTAATGAAATTCTAGAGAAATGGCTCACCGAGCAGAAATTATAGCCTCTGACTTTCGATTTTAAGAAGGTTTTAAAAAACAAAATACATGAAAATTAATAGCGCCGAATTTATTATCAGTAATTCTGATGCTTCAAAATGCCCAGCTGAGTTTCTGCCGGAATACGCATTTATAGGCCGATCAAACGTAGGTAAATCATCGTTGATAAACATGATTACCAACCATAAAAATTTAGCAAAAACATCTGGAAGACCAGGAAAAACTCAATTAATAAATCACTTTAAAATCAACAATAATTGGTTTTTAGTCGATTTACCAGGTTATGGTTATGCTAAAGTTTCAAAAAAAACAAAATCTGTTTTTCAGCAGTTTATTACTGATTATTTTGAAAACAGAGAACAATTGGTCTGTGCTTTTGTTTTGATTGATATTCGCCACGAAGCCCAAAAAATAGACATTGAATTTATGTCTTATATGGGAGAAAGCGAAATTCCGTTTTGTATTATTTTCACTAAAGCTGATAAAATCAGTAAAGTAAAAGTAGACTCTCATATTGCTGCTTACAAAAAACAAATGTATGCCAACAACTGGGCTGAAATGCCGCAATATTTCGTAACCTCATCTACAGAATCAATCGGAAAAGAAGAACTTTTGTCTTACATTGATGAAGTAAACCAAGAAGTTTTTAAAAACAACAGCGGATTTTTAAATTCTATTTAAAAACATCAATTCTAAATATTTAAACTCCAAATTCCAAAGTATTAAAAATGGAATTTGGAGTTTTTTTATTATTAGTCATCAGTTTTATAAAATTAGAGAATATCTTTCAACTTGAATTCATTAGCATTCCTTTTATATCTTAAAACTTTCCATTCTTTAAATATTAAGAATTGATACAAGATGTAAAACAAAGAATTAAAAAACCAAAAATCAAGTACAAATGGTTCTGTAAAAATTACTGAATCGGTATTACCACTCAAAAAAATACTTAAACTGCTGATAAGGTAAATTATCAATCCATTAGAGAAATACAAATAATCTAGTTTAGCAATTCGAATATTTTGTATCACAAAAGTAAGTGCATATACAATCAGTAACACTGAGGTAACACCAATTTCAAACAAATTAAACTTCCAGTAAAGATCTGGTTTTCTGTAATATTGTATCGCCAATAAAATTAAAACCAGTACAAGAAAAAAAAGTACTGTATTTTTCAACCTAACATTTGTAAACAAACTCCAGAAGAATATACTTAAAGCAATAAATTGAAAAATAAAGTAGTAATGGGAAAGGAAAAAATTTGATCCCGGTCTATAAAACCCAATAATATTACAGCACAATTCCTGCACAAATAAAAACATCAGATAAACCGTAATTATGAAATACTGGACATCTTTGTTTTTTCGCGTCGTATAAAAAAGAATGCTATTTAACAACAAAAAAAATAATCCGACAAGACTTACTAGAAATGGGAACAGCATACAATTAATTTTACCTTACTAAAGTAATCTATAAAAATAAACCTCCTTAAAATTTTTGATTAATTTTATTTTAAAAGCGAAAGAAGATACCTTAAAGAGGAAATAAAAAATCCCAAATTCCAATTTTTAAAGTTTGGCATTTGGGATTTCTTCTTTTTATTAGAATTTTTATTGTTTTGTCAGCTCCAATTTTTCAGCAAAATAATCACAGAAATCTTTCATGGTGTCAGACATTTTTTCATCGTCTGTAGCACGTTTAAAAGTATCTGACATTGCTACTAGAGTCTGGTGGAAGAAAATCTTCATTTCGTCTACCGGCATATCTTTTGTCCATAAATCGATACGCATTGTTTCTTTTGCTTTACTGTCCCAAATAGACAACATTATAGCTTTTGCTTCTTCAGCGTTAACTCCGCCATCTTGAGCGCTCCAAGTTAATTTTTCGGGAACGCGGTTTTCGTCTAATTCTACGTTGAATTTAATCTCTGAATTTATTGTGTCTGCCATTATTTCTTAGGTTTATATTTTGATTTTTCGAAAATCTCTTTCGGCTGAACTTTAAACAATTCAGCTAAAGAAACATTATTGTTTTTCATATAAGAACGCACCATCTGCCACCCAATCCAAGCACCTACACGGCCTGGAGAATCGTTGTCTATTTCCAAATAAAATTTAGAAAAAGGAGCTGGTGTCATAAATCGCGTCGTCAATTTTGGATCATCGCTGTAAAGCATTTCATTTTCTATAAAATAACGCCACATATAGGCTTCATTTTCTTCACACCATTTAATCTGCTCTGGTGTATAACCCATTTTTTCTGCATCTGTATAATCTGGAAGAAGCAGGTCTTTTGCATAAAGCTGTTTTCCTTCAAAAACCATTTGAGCCACTAAACTCCTGTCTGGTAAATTTGGGATATTTCGGTAAGAAAAACTCGAAACTACATCTGGCATAATCTGTCTTTCCTCAAAATTCTGTTTTAAATAGTTTGGAAATTCATAAAACTTATGATCTTTCCCCAGATAGAGTTCTAAAGCTACAATTACAAGGCTATCTGCATAAATTGCTTTTGCACTATAATCCATCTCACCAATAACTGTAATGACTTTTGGAATTTTAGTTTTAGGGAAATAATATTTTACGTGTTGAAAAAGAGCATCAAACTCTTTACGAACTGGTTCAAAATTGCTGTATTTTTTTTGTACCTCTTCATAAACTTCCTTCCAGATCGGATCGTTCATTTTCTGCAACCAAATATTGTCATCGTTGCCGGCAGGAAAGAAAAAAGGATATTGTTTTTTCACCTTTGCAAGATCTTGAGGTTTGGTCTCAAAAAATACCTTATCAAAACGTTCTACTTTTATATCAACGGGAATTTCTTCTACTTCTTTTTCAACCTTAGATTTTTGATCGCAAGACAAAAAAAACAGGCACAGAACCACTGCAAAGCGATAAATTTTCATTTTATTTTAATTAGATTTGTGTTACCAGAATTTAAAGTAAATGTATACTTTGAAATAATTCTGCAAATATACATCCCTGCATTTTAAAACTTAAACTATTATGGCTAAAAAAAGTACAATTCAGACAGAAAAAGTAAATACGCATATTGTAGAGTGGTTAAAAAATTATGCCAATAACGCAAAAGTAAACGGTTTTGTAATCGGAATCTCTGGCGGTGTAGACTCTGCGGTAACTTCAACTTTATGCGCGCAGACAGGACTGAAAGTATTGTGTGTAGAAATGCCTATTCATCAGGCAGAAAGTCAAGTAAGCAGAGCAAAAGAACATATTGAACAGCTAAAAAAGCGTTTCCCAAATGTTTCTGATGTTCAAACTGATTTGACTGAAACTTTTGAATCTTTTAAAAATGCTGTTCCCAAAACAGATGATGATGCAAAAGTAAGCTTAGCATTGGCCAATACACGCGCTCGTATCAGAATGACTTCTTTGTATTACTTAGCTGGTCTTCACGGTTTACTAGTTGCTGGAACTGGTAATAAAGTAGAAGATTTTGGAGTAGGTTTTTACACTAAATATGGAGATGGCGGCGTAGATTTAAGTCCGATTGCCGATTTAATGAAATCTGATGTTTATGCATTAGGAGAATTTTTACAAATTCCGCAGTCAATTTTAACAGCAGCACCTACAGATGGATTATTTGGTGACAATCGTACCGATGAAGACCAATTAGGAGCAAGTTATGATGAACTCGAATGGGCAATGTTAGCCGCGGAGTCAGGAAAAACGGCGGATGACTTCGAGGGGAGAGAAAAATCTGTCTTTGAAATTTATAAAAGATTAAACACCAGCAACAAGCATAAAATGGACCCAATTCCGGTGTGTACTATACCAAAAACGTTAAAATAATTTTTTTTAACATTTGTCTGCAATTAATTACAGAATTTATTTATTAATTTTACAGTTCCAAAAACATGAACAATTCTAAAAAAGGTAAAAATTATGATTAAAGTATGTCTAGCAGACAATCATCCTGTGACGCACTTTGGCGTTAAGTCTTATTTTAAAGACCACGATCAAATTTCAATTGTTGCCAACGTAGGCAATTTTTCAATGGTTAGAGACATTCTTCAGACGAAGGAGATCGACATTTTAATTTTAGATTTAGAATTAGAAGGTCTTTCAAGCATCTTTGAAATTAAATCTATCCTAAAAAATTTCCCAAAAACAAAAATTGTTATTTTCAGTGATCTTGCTGAGCAAATGTATGCTCCAAATGCAATTAAAGCAGGAGTTTCCGGGTATGTACACAAAACAGAAAAACTAGAAACACTAGGACATTCTATTATTAAAGTACACGAAGGAAAAATTATCATCAACGAAACAGTACGCAAAAACATGGCCCTTATTGCGAAACAAAGCAAAAGCGAGCGTCTGTACAGAAAACTTTCAAATCGCGAGATCGAAGTTTTGCGTTACTTAAGTGATGGAAAGAAAAACAATGAAATCTCTAAAATCTTAAACCTGAACGAAAAAACGATCAGTACTTACAAACTGAGATTATTGACTAAATTAAATGTTACTAATTTAGTTGACTTAGTAAATAAAGCGAAGACTTTAGAAATTATTTAATTACAAATCGAAGATCTTAATTTTTATTTTTTAAGTAAATCGGAAATCTTTATAAAAACTCTATCTTTTGATTCATCATTAGATAGAGTTTTTTTCTTTTAATGATATGGCACTACTACTCGCCCTAATTTCTTAGAAAAATTATTTAATAATTTAGAATAATCCACAACCATACTCAAAACTTCAGAATTATCTTCCTGCGGATTTGTCAAAAGAGAATTTTTCAATTCTGCAATAATTCCAGATACCAAATACCATCGCATTGAAAAAATGGTTTCAGAAACATTTTGTTCTATGGTTTCGCTTTTATGTTTTGGATAAATATTCTGTCCCTCCCAATTATGAATGGTAACTCTTTCGTCTTCCATTAAAATATTGGTTACTTCCTGAGCAAATTCGGGCTGTAAATGCATCAAATATTTATCTAAACTAAAAGTCTCATTTTGATTGTAGAAGTCAATTATATTGTTGTAAATATTTTGAAATAATGTATTCGACAATTCTACCTCATCTTCTTGTAGACTTAAATACACTTTTTCAAATACTTTATATTCTCTTTTTTCAGAAACCTCTTTTATGTTTCCTTCTTCATCTGTCTTTAAGAAAACATCTTCGAAATTTTCGACCACACTTCCATACAAAAGAAGAATTTCAATAATTTTTCTTTCAAAGCCGTATAAAATATTTACCTTTTCTGCTGGTGCTTCTGGATAATAACCCGGGTCTCCAGGATAATCATCTGGTGGTCCGGTTCTTGGGTCTTCGGGATCACCTCCTGAAAATCCTGCATTTTTTGGAGGCTGATTTCTATGAACTTCAAAAGGCTTTTGATCCTGTTTTTGTTTTTTGTTCGCCTCTGCAATATCCTTTTGAATTAACTGCGCCAGCGTACTTACCAAAACCTGCTCCGAAATATCCATTATTCGCGCACATTCCTGAATATATACTTCTCGCTGAATACGGTCTGGTATTTTAGAAATACTCGTAACCATATCACGAATCAGGTCGGCTTTTTTGATTGGATCATTTTTAGCTTCACCCATCAAGATCGAAGCTTTAAACTGTATAAAGTCTTTACTGTTTTCTTCTAAATAAGCAACTAATGCATCATGCGAATTTTTACGCGCAAAACTGTCTGGATCTTCTCCGTCAGGAAAAGAACAAACCCTAACATTCATTCCTTCTTCCAAAATCAAATCGATTCCTCGAATTGACGCTCTTAAACCTGCAGCATCTCCATCAAAAAGTACTGTAATATTTCTAGTCAGACGATTTATCAAACGAATCTGGTCTGGCGTTAAAGCTGTTCCTGAAGAAGCCACAACGTTTTCAATTCCTGCTTGATGAAACTGAATTACATCGGTATAACCTTCAACCAAATAACAATTGTTTTGTTTGGCGATAGATTGCTTGGCATGATAAATTCCGTAAAGGACTTTACTCTTATGGTAAATATCACTTTCTGGCGAATTTAGGTATTTTGCCGCCTTTTTATCATTGGTTAAAATACGTCCGCCGAATCCTAAAACACGTCCCGACATACTTTGAATTGGGAACATTACACGTCCTTTAAAACGATCAAAAGGACGGTCTTCTCGGGCAATTGTTAATCCTGTACTTTCTAAAAATTCTAATTTATATCCTTTTCCAAGGGCTTCTTTCGTCAAAGCATCCCAAGTTTCTGGAGAGTATCCTAAGTTGAACTTTTTAATCGTTTCATTGGTAAAACCTCTTTCTTTAAAATAAGATAAACCAATTGCTTTTCCTTCTTCACTATTGAGGAGAACATCCTGAAAATATTTGGCCGCAAATTCAGAAACCAAATACATACTTTCGCGGATGTCTGTATTTGCTTTTTCTGCTTCTGATTGTTCTGTTTCTTCAATTTCGATATTATACTTTCTGGCTAAATAACGAATGGCTTCTGGATACGTAAACTGCGAATGTTCCATCAAAAATTTAACAGAGTTACCGCCTTTTCCCGTACTAAAATCTTTCCAAATCCCTTTTGCCGGCGACACCATAAACGAAGGAGAGCGCTCATCTGAGAACGGACTCAAGCCTTTGAAGTTACTTCCTGCACGTTTTAAATTCACAAAATCGCCGATAACCTCCTCTACTCGAGCAGTTTCAAAAACAGAATCTATGGTATTTTGTGAAATCAAAGTCTAATATATTTTTAAAGTTGAGAGCTTGTAAAAATACGCAAATCCTATTTGAATTTTAATCATTTTTAAAACAAAAAAGCATCTCGTTTGAGATGCTTTTTTTACTAACTAAACGACCAATTCTTTTAGTTTAAATCTACTCGAAGTCCTAACGAAATGTTATTCTCTTTGACTAAATTATTCTGAAATAATGGATTTAAATCGTATTTAAAATATAAACTCAATTCTCTATAACCGATATACGAACTCAGACCGTAAATAAAATTATTTACATTGTAATCCCCTTTTATAGTGGTTTTATATTTTAAATCTTCATCTTCAAATTTTAAAATCTGTTTTGACTTTACATTGATTCCCGCATAGCCTCCAATTCCAAAACGGAAACTTCTATGTGTTTTAAAATAAGTTTTTCCGTTGCTTTCCACTGGTCTTGAAAAATCAAACTCTAAATGTACAGGCGCAACCAAATAGACATTTCTAAAACGAGATTCATTTAAATTAACCGAATTCACTTCCAGATTAGTCTGATCGCCATTTACAACAAAACTCCTGTTGTCTGTCGGACGGATATTGTTGTACATTAATGAAAGTCCATATTTGGCATGAAGCAGATTATCATTTTTCAATAATCTTGAGTTATACGTAAAACCCCATTCGTAAAAATGCGAACCGATAAAACTGTAATTGGAATCCTGAAGCTTTCCATCGACCATCATATTATTCAATCCCATTGCAAATACAAATTGAGAAGTGGTTCTTTTTTCGCCGTGGATAGAATCTTTGGTGTCTTTATGAGATTTCCAGCGAATCATATAGACTTTAGAAGAATCTTCTTTTATCTTTCCATCTACTTTTTTCTGCACCAAATCATTTAATTCATTTTGTGCCAAAGTAATTTTTTCTTCAATAATTACAGCTCGAGCTTCTGCAAGTTCTTTTTTGCGTTTATCAGCCTGTTCCTGCGTAATTTTACCTTCAGATAATTGAACATTTACAGCTTCAACTTCTTCTTTTAGAGCTTCTTTCTCTTCTTTGGTAATTTTCTCAATTTTATTAGCGATTCTTTTCGCTTCAGATTCAAAAGTTTCCTGCCCCATTACTTTGCTTATCAGTAAGAAAAAGAATAGAATGAAATAAATAGTAATATTTTTCATGATTGATTGATTTTAAAAATGATTGATGATTGATTTTTAATTATTATTGATTGTTAATGGTTAATTTTTCGATATGAAATTTGATATTGATATTGCCATTTTCATTGTCATTGCCTCTACTCTTTTTGATTTCTATTCGATAAAGCGACTTTGACATCTTGAAAGTTCTTGTTTACTTTGGTAATCATTTTTTCTCTAAAAGAAAGCTCTAATTCACCGTCTACCTGATTCAGTAAATCGCTGGCATTGATTTTTACTTTTGCCTTTTTAGTAGAACTTTCGGCTAAAACTTTATTTTCTGCAGTTTCTAATAACTGATCTACATTGGAATTTTTAGCATTCTCTGTAATTAAGACTTGATTGCTGGCTGATTGTTTTTCTTGATTGTTTTTGATGATGATTGAAGACTCCGCTATTTGATTTGATTCATTTTTATTGGTTTTATTTGAAATTTGATTGTTCACTTTTTCTTGTTTTGCTGAAGCTTGTTCTGAAACTTGTTCTGAAGTTTTTTCAGCAATTGCATTTTCAGTTTTAATTGAATCTATATTATTTATAGCTGGTTTTGTAACTGATTCTTTTTGGATTTCCTTTTCAACCACTACTGTTTTTGGAACTTCAACTGCATTTTTATTTTGATTGAAAAACAGAGTTCCCACCAATAGAAATCCGATAAAGCTGGCTGCGATGTACAACCATTTTCTTCTCGATTTTTTATTTGAGTCAATCGTAATTGGTTTCTTCTCTTCTGCTACACTCAACATTGCATTCAATCGATCCCAGGCTTTATTGCTTGGTTCAATTTTTCTCTCGTTAAGTTTATCACGGAAATCCTTTTCAAAACTATTCGGTTCCATTATCTTGTTTTTTTAAAATACTAATTTGTGTTTGCAGCATTTTTCTAGCGTGCGATAACTGCGATTTCGATGTTCCTTCATTAATTCCTAACATCTTGGCAATTTCATTGTGTTTGTAACCTTCAATTGCGTATAAATTGAAAACCATTTTATAGCCATCTGGCAGAGCATCAATTAAATATTGAATCTGTTCTACAGTAAACTGGCTGTCGATTTCATTAAAACTTTCTTCTACAAAAAACTCATCTTCGGCAAATTTTACTTTTATCTGAACTCTCAAATACGAAATGCATTCGTTAACCATAATTCGGCGGATCCAACCTTCAAAACTTCCTTTGTGTTCAAAGTTTTTTAAATTCGTAAACACTTTCATAAATGCTGTTATCATTACATCTTCTGCCAGCTGAATGTCTTTTATATACTGTCGACATACACTCAACATTTTTGAAGAAAACTTACTGTAAATCTGCTGTTGTGCCTGCCGATTATTCTCGACAGCCAACTGTATGATTTTGGTTTCTTCTTGATGTAAATGAATAATTTTCATTTATAAGCTTTTGGTTTTTGGTTTGTTTTTGGTTTTAGAAACAGACTTCTATTAGCATAGACGATTGTCGATTTGAAATGGTTGCATGAGAGTAAAAAAAAAAAAAAATTAAATTCCAAATTCCAAATTCCAACACATAGCAATACACAACTGATTTACAACAAAGTAAATCAATTATCTAATTGATAAATTTTCTGATTATCTAATTTAAAAAGATTATTTTTTTCTTTCAATAACGTAGTTGACCATCAAAGTCAGCGCCTCTTTATACTCAGAATCTTCGAAGTTTTGAAGCAGAGAAAGCGCTTCCTGCTGGAATTGCACCATTTTGTCTTCGGCGTAAGCCAAACCATTGTTATTTTTTACAAAGGCAATAACTTCTTTGACCCGTTTTTTGTCTTTGTTGTGGTTTTTGATGGAGTTTATCAGCCACTTTTTTTCTTGCGGCGTACAAGTATTTAAAACGTGAATTAAAGGCAAAGTCATTTTTTGCTCTTTAATATCGATTCCGGTTGGTTTTCCGATGGCTTCTTCGCTATAGTCGAATAAATCGTCTTTGATTTGAAAAGCCATTCCGATCAGCTCACCAAACTTTCGCATGTTTTCTACCTGAATATCATCTTCAATTACAGCTTTCGCACCAAGCGCACAACAAGCTGCTATAAGTGTCGCGGTTTTCTTTCGGATGATTTCGTAATAAACATCTTCGGTAATATCAAGTCTGCGGGCTTTTTCTATTTGAAGCAATTCTCCTTCGCTCATTTCGCGAACGGCTACAGAAATAATTCTCAGTAAATCAAAATCACCATTATCTATAGAAAGTAATAAACCTTTAGACAATAAATAATCACCAACCAAAACGGCAATTTTATTTTTCCAAAGCGCATTGATAGAAAAAAATCCGCGGCGGCGATTACTGTCGTCCACAACATCGTCGTGTACTAAAGTTGCGGTATGAATCAGCTCAATTACTGAAGCTCCGCGATAGGTTCTTTCGTTTACAATACCGCCAGAAACCATTTTTGCAGTAAGAAAAACAAACATCGGACGCATTTGTTTTCCCTTACGGTTTACGATATAATAAGTGATTCTGTTTAGCAAGGCAACCTTCGAGGTCATCGATTCATGGAACTTTTTTTCGAAAAGTTCCATCTCGTTAAAAATAGGCTGCTTTATTTGAGACGTAATATTCATTTAGACTTCAAATATACTATTTTTAATAAAAATACGTTGTGTATTTTAGGTTAGGATTTTAATATTTTATGTCTTAATCTAAAAATTCCCACCAAAAATAGCTCTAACTAATACTGATTTGAATTCATTAATTTAAAAGAAGAACCCAAAACTATTTATTTATGAAAACAAAATTTTTATTACTTAGCACTTGTATTACAATGTCTTTTTTCATCAGCTGTAATTCTGATGAAAAAACAAATGATGGATCTGCAAAAACGATTACGAACGAAGAAATTATCACAAATTCTAAAATCGATGCCTCTGTAGATGATGTTACCAATATTGCCGAAGATCAATTTAGCTCACAAATTAATATTAACGCAAAACCTGGCGGACCTATTAAAAACTTTCTGCCTAGCTGCGCTACCATAACAACAGTTTTAACCAATAATACTTGGACAAAAACAGTAGATTTTGGTGTTGAAGGCTGTACTTTGAATAACGGAAATACGGTTAAAGGAAAAATGATTGTTTCTTTTTCTAATGATTTTAGTTCGTCTACTCAAACTATTAGTTACACTTTTGAAGGATTTTACCATAACGGACGAAAACTTCAAGGAAGTAAAAGTATTGTGAGAACAATTAAAGAAACTAATTTGCTAGTGACAGCTCATCCTGTTTCTACAGCTTCAATTGATTTGACTATTACTTTTGATGACGGAGGCGTTTACACCAGAAAAGGAACTTTAATAAAAGAAATGACTTCTGGTTACGATACTTGGTTTGATTGGGATGATAACGTGTTTGTGGTTACAGGAAGCGGTACAACAACTTTTCCTAACGGAGATACTTACTCGGCAGAAATTACTACTCCCTTAGAGTTTAATGCTTTGTGCAGAAAATCTTTTGCTGTAAAAGGAATTGTTTCAATTACTAAAAACGGCGCTTCGGCAACTATAGATTATGGAAGCGGAGAATGTGATACTCTTGCAACAGTAACTAAAGATGGCGTTACAGAAGAAATAGATTTGAAAAAATAAAATCCTTTTTGCCCGAAAAAAAAGCATTAAGAACAAGATTGATCCTTGTTTTTAATGCTTTTTTTATTTGTTTTATTTTTCAAATGTTCCAGATACTCCTACGGAGTATATTGGTTTCTGTTTTTTGAGCAATGAAATATTCCTAACGGAATAATATTTTCAGCGAATATTTACTCTAATACTTTTTTCTACCAATCAGATATTTCTAACGTAATATATTCTGGCGAATATTTATTCTGCTTCTTTATTGGCTAGCTGGCCGCATGCGGCGTCTATGTCTTTACCTCTGCTTCGTCTTACTTTTACAACTATTCCAATATTCTCTAATGCTTTAATATAAGCCGCAATAGATTCTTCTGAAGCTTGCTGGAATTCGCCGTCATCAATTGGGTTATACTCAATCAAATTGACTTTGCAAGGCACATATTTACAGAATTTTACTAATGCATCAACTGAAGCTTTATCGTCGTTAATTCCTTTCCACACTACATATTCATACGAAACTTTGCTTTTGGTTTTTCTGTACCAATATTCTAAAGCTTCACGTAAATCTTTTAAAGGGAAATTTTTACTAAACGGCATAATTCTCGCGCGAGTTTCGTCAATTGCAGAATGTAGTGAAACTGCTAATTTAAACTTCACGTCATCATCTGCCATTTTTTTGATCATTTTAGGAATTCCAGAAGTCGAAACCATAATTCGTTTTGGAGACATTCCTAAACCTTCCTCAGACGTAATCATATCGATTGCTTTAATGACATTATTGTAATTCATTAAAGGCTCTCCCATTCCCATAAAAACAATATTCGAAAGTGGATGATTATAGTACAAACGGCTTTCTTTATCAATAGCCAGGACCTGGTCGTATATTTCGCCTGGTTCCAGATTTCGCATTCTTTTTAATCTTGCTGTCGCACAGAAATTACAATCTAAACTGCATCCTACTTGACTAGAAACACAAGCTGTCGTTCTCGTGTCTGTTGGAATTAAAACAGATTCAACAACAAGTCCGTCATGAAGGCGCACAGCATTTTTTACAGTTCCGTCGCTGCTTTTCTGCATCGTATCCACTTTGATATGATTGATCACAAAACTGTTTTCAAGCATAGATCTTGTAGTCTTTGCTACATTTGTCATATCTTCAAAACTGTGAGCACCTTTGCTCCACAGCCATTCATAAACCTGATTTCCGCGAAAAGCTTTATCTCCATTTTCAACAAAAAAATCGCGAAGCTGCTCTTTTGATAAGGCTCGTATGTCTTTTTTCTCCATTTGCATGCTGCAAAGTTAATCACTTTTGTCATTTTTTACCGCTTTTTAGTGCATTCTTAACAAGACCTCAAAAACAGTGAAGAAAATAAGGGCAAATTCAAGTATAATTAAACTCTTCATTCTTTAATATAAAATTTATAATGACTAAAATTTTTTCGCCATAAAAAAAATCGAACGCCAAGCTAAAAAGTCAAAATTTGGCACAAGAATTGTTTTGCTCTCAAAAGAAAAATAATCTTACAAAGAGCTCAATCATTTTAAAATTTGTACTTTTATTTTTCAGCCATATAACCTTTAAGTTTTATCAACCTAAAAAAAAATGTAATTATGAAAAAACAAATTTTAAGTTTAGCTGTTGTTGCTTTATTAGCATTTGGTGTTCAATCATGCGAGAAGAAAGAGCCTAAACCTGCAGATGAAGAATTAACTCTTGGAAACAAGGTTGACTCATTAACAACAGATATTAAAGAAGTAACAGACACTGCAGTTAGTAAAGCCGAAAGCGCTGCTGCAAAAGCGAAAGATGCAACAGAAAATGCAGCAAGCGACGTAAAAGATGCAACTAAAAAAGCTGCAAATGATGTTGAGAATGCTGCAAAAAAGACAGCAACTGATGTAAAAGACGCTACTAAAAAAGGTGCAGAGAAAGTTGAAAACGCAGCAAAAGCAGCGAAAGACGGAACTGTAAAAACAGCAAAAGAAGTAAATGAAGCTTTGAAAAAATAAATTTCATCTAAATCTAAATTGAAACCATCCGCCAAGGCGGATGGTTTTTTTTATGCAAAAAACTACGCCGATATTTTTGTACTTTTGCTTCAAATTACAAGATATTACAACATGCATTTCATATCACAAGAATTAGAAGATTATATCGAACAGCATTCTGAAAATGAACCAGAATTGTTAGCCAAACTCAATAGAGAAACTTACCAAAAAATACTTTTACCGAGAATGTTAAGCGGTCATTTTCAAGGACGTGTTTTAAGCATGTTGTCTAAATTGATTCGTCCCGTAAATATTCTTGAAATTGGAACTTACACAGGTTATGCTGCCTTATGCTTATGTGAAGGCATGCAGGAAAATGGTCAATTACATACTATAGATATTAAAGAAGAATTAGTTGATTTTCAGCGAAAATACTTTGATGCATCTCCTTGGGGCAACCAAATTTTTCAACATTTAGGCGAAGCTGTAAATATTATTCCAGATTTAGATGTAAAATTTGATTTGGTCTTTATTGATGCTGATAAGGAAAATTACCTCAACTACTGGGAAATGATTGTTCCAAAAATGAATAAGGGCGGCATTATTTTGTCTGATAACGTTTTATGGAGCGGAAAAATCCTCGAACCTGTTCATCCAAATGATGTAAGTACAAAAGTTCTTTTGGAATATAATCAACTCTTAAAAGATGATCCAAGAGTCGAAACAGTTTTACTGCCAATTCGTGATGGATTGACGGTTTCGAGAGTGTTGTAGATTTTTAAGATGCTAAGTTTCTGAGATAACTAAGACTCTTAGTTTTTTTAATGCTAAAGGAGGCTAAGGCCTTTTATTTGCCCATAAAAAAACCTCCAGCTAAGCTGGAGGTTTTTTTTAATATATCTTTAAAATCTTAGAAACTTAGCATCTTAAAAAGAACTATCCTGGGAAATATTGCGGTTTTAATTTTCTATACACTAAATAAAGTAAAGATCCAAAAAGCGCTCCGAAGAAATACCCTGCTAGAATATCACCAGGATAATGCAATCCTAAATAAATACGGCTGTAAGCGAAAATTAGAGGCCATAAAAATAAGAATCCAAAATATTTGAAGTGACGTTTTAAAACTAAAAACAAGAAAGTTGAAACCGCCATTGTATTTGCCGCATGTCCAGAGAAAAAACTATAGGATTTTCTAACCTGTACAATTCGAATAATCGAAGCTAAATCTGGATTATTACAAGGACGTAAGCGTTGAAAAGTATGTTTGAATAAATTACAGGTTTGATCTGTAAAAGCAATCAAAATTGCTACAAACAGCAATAAATACAAAGTTTGTTTTCCTCCTATTTTTTTATAAATAAGAAAAAACAGTAATAAGAAAAATGGTGTCCAATACAACTGATTGGTAATGAAGAGCCAAAATTTATCGTATGTTTCAGAACCTAATCCATTAAGATATATTAATAGATTTGTATCTAATTCCTGTATTTTTTCAAGCATTATCTTTGGCGTTTAATAGGTCCGGAAATGGTATCAATATCTTCTTTTACTTTGTCGATTTCATTGGCTGTATCTCCTAAGAGACTTCCATTTTCTCCAAGTATATTAGATTTTGCATTATTAATTTCTGCATTAATATTTCCAGTAATATCCGTCAAAGATTTAGAATCAAGACCATTAGCCTCTGCCCCCTTTTGAATTTCACTTTTAATATCATTAGTCGCATTTTTTAATTGAGCCATAGCTTTACCCATCGTGCGTGCAATTTCTGGTACTTTATCAGAACCAAAAAGCATTAGTACAATAAACAGTATAAAAACTAATTCTCCTCCTCCTATACCAAACATAACTTTTATTTTTGTTGTCGCAAAGATATTAAATTTTGCAGCGTAGAGTTTTAAAATTAACTTAAAAAGTCCTTTAAAATGTATTTTAATAAAAAAGAAAAAGTTCATCAAGCTTTTACAAACCTGATGAACTTTTAATTATCATTTATTAGTTTAGTCAAATTTTGACTTTGTCTCAACTTTTGGCCAAGAATTATTAGTAACATCGATATCTGCTGTTAACAGTTTTGGATCGACTTGAATACTCTTAATTGCTTTTGTTGTAGCATACACTTTTTTAGCCGTTTCGTTACTTTTTCTCCAGATTTGTGCTGGATATTGGTAACTATCTTTAGAACCGTCTTCATAAGTAATCTCAACTAAAATAGGCATAATCATTCCGCCTGGTTTGTTGAATTCAACTTCGTAGAAGTATTTAGGCGATTTAATACTAGCTTTTTCTTCAGCAGTAAAAGTCTGATCAACATAATCAGCCAAAGGCTTGAAATCTTCAATTTTTAAAGCTTTTTTCTTTGATTGATTAACTTCTGCATTATCTCCAGAAACTAAATAAACAAAAGGTCCTTTTTCATATCCAAAACGTCCTTTTCTTACTTTGACATCTTTAATATCTGCAGTTGGAGTATCTGAAACATAATATTGTTTTACATCTTTAATTCCGATATCTACAAAATCTGTTGAATAAAACCATCCTCTAAAAAACCAGTCAAGATCAACTGCCGAAGCGTCTTCCATAGTTCTAAAGAAATCTTCAGGCGTTGGATGTTTGAATTTCCATCTGTTTGCATACGTTTTAAAAGCATAATCAAACAATTCTCTTCCCATAACCACTTCTCTTAAAATATTAAGACCAGTTGCTGGTTTTCCGTAAGCATTATTTCCGAATTGGTGAATCGTTTCAGAATTCGACATAATTGGCTCCAAAAACTTTTGATCTCCACTCATGTAAGGAACAATATTTTTTGCTGGTCCTCTTCTCGAAGGGAAATTCGGATCTAATTCCTGCTCTGCTAAATACTCTAAAAATGAATTTAAACCTTCATCCATCCATGTCCACTGACGTTCATCAGAATTTACAATCATTGGAAAGAAAGTATGCCCAACTTCGTGAATAATAACACCAATCATTCCGTTTTTAACTTCTCTGCTTGTTACACCATTTTCATCAGGACGACCGTAGTTCCAGCAAATCATTGGATATTCCATTCCTTGATCTTCCGCAGAAACTGAAACTGCTTTCGGATAAGGATAATCAAAAGTATGAGAAGAATAACTTTTTAAAGTATGAGCTACAACCATTGTAGAAGTTTCTCCCCAAAGTGGATTTGCTTCTTTTGGATAAACAGATTCTGCCATAACAGTTCTGTTGCCAATTTTTACAGCCATTGCATCATAAATGAATTTTCTTGAAGAAGCAATTCCGAAATCACGAACATTTTTAGCACTAAATTTCCAAGTTTTTTTCTTTTCAGAAAAACCTTTTTCAGCAGCTTCCGCTTCTGCCTGCGTTACAATAACCACTGGTTTATCAAATGATTTTTGAGCCTGCTCGTATCTTTTTACTTGTTCTGCCGTAAATACTTCGCTTCTGTTCATTAATTCTCCTGTAGCATCGATCACGTGATCTGCAGGAACCGTAATATTTACATCAAAGTTCCCAAAAGGAAGAGCAAACTCTCCGCTTCCCCAAAACTGCATATTCTGCCAGCCTTCAACATCATTATAAACTGCCATTCTTGGATAGAATTGAGCAATTACATACAGCTTGTTTCCGTCTTTTTCGAATAGTTCATATCCAGAACGACCGCCTTCTTTTCTATAATTATTGATATTGTACCACCATTTTATTGAGAAAGAGATTTTTTCTCCTGGTTTTAAAGGTGAAGACAAATTAATACGCATCATTGTTTCGTTGATGGTATATGACAATGCATTTCCTTTAGCATCTTTAACTTGCTCAATATTAAAACCGCGCTCTAAATCTTTTTTCAAATATTTAGACGAAAAACCATCTAGAGGTAAAACCTGATTGATTTTTTCACCTTCTGCTAATGAAGTCTGACCATTGGCTCTTGCTTGATTTTGATCCAACTGCACCCATAAATACTCTAAACTATCTGGCGAATTATTCGAATAAGTTATAGTTTCAGATCCGCTTAATCTTGAATTTTTATCGTCTAATTCAACATCAATTTTATAATCGGCCTGCTGTTGGTAGTAAGCTGGTCCTGGAGCTCCAGAAGCTGTACGAAACATATTTGGAGTTGCCAGCAAATCGTACATCTGGCTAAATTTATTGGTATCGTATTTTCCCTGCTGTCTAACAGGCGTGGTTGTTGCTTTTTCCTGTGCAACTAACATTGCAGGAAAAAGTAATAATAATGAAAGTTTTTTCATAAAAATCTAATGGTAATTTATCAGGCTGTGAAAATAGCAATTAAAATAATAATTCTAGAAATCCATTAATACTTTAACACTTCTTTTCTTGAAGATTCTGTAAAAAGAACACTTCTTTTAGTATCAAAAGCTGAAATATGTGTAATGTTTTGTTGTTCTGCATTCCAATCTACTAAAAGAGTGTTTGAAATTTCTAATGTTTTAAACTTCTCTACATCTTTAATCCTTGAGTAACAAACTAAAACATCATCTGCTTCTACTTCTTTAGATAAAAAAGTTATTGCTTTTGGCTGCCCATTTACTTTGATCAAAAAATTTTCTGAGAGATATTTTTTTAATAAGTCAATATCTGCCTGCGTTTCTTTGCTTGTGCCAACGAATGTTTTTTTGTGATACTTCTTTTCCATTGCATTGTTCAAATCATCAATAAAAATGCGGGAAGTAATCTGTAGCATTTTTTTTTCGGCAGCATAATTTACTTGAAAAACCCCAACGTAAAATTTATGAAAAGTAAATGCAGATGACAATACAAACAAAACTGCCAGCAGACAGTAAACTAATTTATTTTTCATTTTTGAACTGCAGCAGCTTTCTTAAATTCTTTATTCTTATTCACCATAAAATCCATTAACTGGAATTTTTCATCAGGCTCTAAAAATTGTTTCGAAGCTGCATCATTAGAGCAATACATCAAAAACAATTCTATTTCATCTTCTTTAAGTCCGAGAGTTTTGGTATAGAAATCTTTTGTAAAATTATCTTTAGCATATTCTACAAAAGCAATATCCGTAACTTCTTCTTCTTTTACATCTTCTTTTTTGCTTAAAAGCTTTTTAACATCTTTAAAAATTCGAACAAAGTCCATTCCATATTTAATGGTTTGATCAGAGAGCATTGCTGTGTTTTTGGCTGTCGATTGCTTGTCATCTTCAAACTGCATATCCACTATTCCCTGCGAACCGCCTTGCAATGATTTTACTTTTAATTCTTTGTGAACAACAACCTCTTTAAGCTGATTATTCACCAAATCAAGTTTTATTTTAAAAAGAACCTCAGCACAATCTTTTTCTGTCAGAACAATTTTTTTGGATTGAAATGCCAAACCAGAAAACAACAAAGTGTCTTTTGGACGAGCCATAATATCAAATAAACCACCTGCACCGATAAATGTTCTTACATTTGCATTAATATTCATTACATAGCCGCTTTCTATTGCTAGAAAATCATTTACTACCTGACCATGTAATGGCTTTCTTGAACCGTTTTGCCCTAATACAATTTGACAAAATAAGCAGACAACGAGTACTCCTAATTTATTTTTCATTTTCGAGAATTGTTAGATATTTTCTTGCTAGATCTGTGATTAAAAACATACTCATTGTTTTGTTTTTAGTATTCAAAGATACAGCAAATTCAGCATCTTCCACACAAAATAATTGAAATCCTTTTATATAATCCACAGGTATTTTCAATCTTTCGGTATAATAATTCTCGTCAAAAAGGTATTCTAATTTTCTAAAAAGGGCTTCTTTTTTCTCAACATTTACCTCTTTTTTTAACATTGCAGTCCGCCCGGAAATTGCATTTAAAAGCTTATCGACAGAAGTCGAATTTGCAGTATAAACTTTTCGTTCTGCAGGCGTATATTTTTTCTGTCCATACGGAATAATACCTAAATTTTCGGCAGTAATATTGGCATTTTCATTCACAACAACCTCTCTCAGCTCCACCTCTTTTGCGGTCATTTTAACAACCAGTAAATTAGACGCCAAATCCTCTGTTGTAATCCTGCGCTTAAGCGGATCTAAATTCACAGCAGAAAAGACCAAAACATCTCCTTCTCTTACTGCAATCGAAAAATTACCATCAGAATCTGAAATTGTTGCAACCTGAGTTGTATTGTTAATAATATTTACTCCCTCAATCGGCGTCGATTGTTCCATTATTTTACCTAACAACTCTTTAGAATTGTTTTTTTGCCCAAAACCAATCTGAACAAAAATCAAAAGCATTATAACAGTTATTTTTTCACTTATTTTCACTCGCAATTATTTCTTTATACTTTGCCGCTAATTCCCCTAAAAGAAATTCGGTAGAAGTTTTATTTTTAGAATTCAAAATGACGGTAAATTTTTCATTTTCCACAGCATAATATTCAAAACCTTTTACATATTCTGCTGGAATTTTTAAGCGGTCAATAAAATGATCCAAACTAAACATATTCTCCAGAAGTTTCATAAAAAATTCTTTTTTCTCTACTGCCACTTCTTTTTTAAGCATTGCCGTTCTTCCCGAGAAGAAATTTAACAGCGGATCTGCAGAAATAGATCCGCCAGCCATTGTTCCAGCATTTGCTGTGGCATTTAAAGCAGTTGCTGTTTTTAGTTTTCGCTCGGCTGCTGTATATTTTTTTTGACCTTCAGGAATTATTCCTAAACTTTCTGCATTAATATTATCATATCGTTTTATCACAACTTCTTGCAGCTGATACATTACCATAGTAAGCTTAACCGCAAAATTAAGATTGGTAAAATCCTCAGGTTTTAGCATAATTCTTTTTTCTTTAAAACTTATAGAAGAAAATACTAATACATCATCGGCTTTTGCCAAAATCGAAAACGATCCAGACGCATCTGTTGTTACTGTTTCTTCTGTCTGAGCATTAATCACATGAACACCTTCTAAATCTGAAGTGTTTGAGGCTATTTTACCATTTAAAACAGAACGATCTTGGACTTGAGATAAGCACACCTGCCCTACCATCACAACAATTAAAAAACAAGTAATTTTCTGAAACAAAATGAAATAAATTAAAAATATTCTTAAAAGGGTAAAAATATCCTAATATCCTCCAAATTTAGTATTAACGACTTGGTAAATATATGTTAATTAAAATCATAAAAAATTATACGAAAAGAGAGTTTTTAATACCTTTAGCAAACAAAATTTGAGTTTAAAAAATCATGAAAAGCATTATTATTGCCAGCACATCTACTCTACACGGAGGCAAATACTTAGAATATCTTTTACCTGCTTTAAAAGAGCATTTTAAAGACTGCAAAACAATTTTATTTATTCCTTACGCACGACCTGGTGGCATTACACATGAAGAATACACGCAAAAAGCTGCCGAAGCATTTGCATCAATTAATATTGAGGTTAAAGGGATTCATGAATTTGAAAATCCGCAAGATGCTGTAAAAAATGCAGCAGGAATATTTACTGGCGGAGGGAATACTTTTTTACTAGTTACTCAGCTGTATAAAAACAATATCATGCAGTTACTCTCTGAAACTGTAAAAAACGGAACTCCATATTTAGGCTCAAGCGCCGGAAGTAATATTTGCGGTTTATCAATGCAGACTACAAACGATATGCCTATTATTTACCCGCCAAGTTTCCAGACTTTAGGATTAGTTCCTTTCAATTTAAATCCGCATTATTTAGATGCCGATTTACAATCTAAACACATGGGAGAAACTCGCGAAACAAGAATTAAAGAATTTCATGCGTTCAATTCGATTCCGGTTTTAGGATTAAGAGAAGGAAGCTGGCTGGAAGTTAAGGGAGAAAAAATTACCCTAAAAGGCGATTTGAAAGCGAGACTTTTCAAGAAAAACGAAACACCACAGGAATTAGAAACCGAAAGTGATTTGAGCAACTTAAAATAAAATTCCAATATTTAAATTTCAAATTCCAAATATTTAGCATTTGTCTCTTTTTAAACTTGGAATTTGGAATTTAAAACATTGTAATTTGCGTAATTGCCTAAAAACAAAAAAGCCTCAAACAATGTTTGAGACTTTTGAAGAGCGAAAGACGAGGCTCGAACTCGCGACAACCAGCTTGGAAGGCTGGAGCTCTACCAACTGAGCTACTTTCGCATTAACAGGGTGCAAATATAAATAATTTAATCTTTAAAAAAAACTAAAATCAAAAATTATTTACTTTTGACAAAAAAACGAAATCTAAAAGATTCTGTTTTTTTAGAGCGAAAGACGAGGCTCGAACTCGCGACAACCAGCTTGGAAGGCTGGAGCTCTACCAACTGAGCTACTTTCGCATTGGTGGTGCAAATATAAAAAGAAAGTTCAGTTCAAAACAAGCTTTTTCGCAAAAAAAATCAATAAAAATCAATAATTATTTATAACTGATTTAAAATTAAAAAGTTATAAATCCAATATTTTTCAAAAAAATCATGATTACAATTAAAGAAATTACATCAAAAGAAACTTATGCAGTACGTCAACCCGTTTTAAGAAAAGGAAAACCTATAGAAAGCTGCATCTTTGAAGGAGATGATCTTGAGACTACACATCATTTTGGACTATTTGATAATATAAATTTAATAGGAATTATTTCCTTGTTTAAGAAAATCAACACTATATTTGCCGAACAAAATCAAGCACAAATTCGAGGGATGGCCGTTTTAGAAACGCATCAAAAAATGGGATTTGGCGAAGCTTTGGTTAGACATTGTGAAACCTACTGCAATGAAAACAAAGTTGATTTGATTTGGTTTAACGCCAGAACAGCTGCTGTTGGTTTTTATCAAAAAATGAATTATCACCCCCTAGGTAAACCATTTGATATTAAAGATGTTGGCGAACATTATTTGATGTTTAAAAAATTATAATATGAA
The DNA here is from genome assembly GCF_027924665.1 of Flavobacterium sp. GSB-24. NCBI lineage: Bacteria > Pseudomonadati > Bacteroidota > Flavobacteriia > Flavobacteriales > Flavobacteriaceae > Flavobacterium > Flavobacterium sp. GSB-24. The sequence continues at coordinate 1,833,517 of NZ_AP027043.1, read as the reverse complement.
GAAATTTTACTCTTTAGTAGTAATATGCATTTTTATGGGGTGTAAAAAAGATACTCCAAAACCCAATCCTGTCATCAAAAAAACGGTGCCAGCAATCATACTTACCGACGAGAGAAAAGTTGAAATAGATACTGCAACAATAAGCACTTTTAAAAGCGAAACCCTGAAACAATTTTATATCGCATCTGAAAATAAAACGGTTTGGGGAAATCTAGAAAAAAGAACTTACATTTTATCTCAATTAGAAAAATCAGATAAATTAGGCTTAGAGCCTGAAGATTACAAAGCATCTCAATTAAAAAAATTTGAAAGCAAAATCACTTCTTTAAATGATACTGATTTAGCTACTTATGATATTTTACTGACTTATAATTTTGAAAAATACCTGAATCATTTACACAAAGGAAAGCTAGATCCCAAAAAACTTTACACCAATTGGGATTTGGATGAAAAGGTATTTGATATAAACACTGTTTTAATAAAGGCTTTCAACAGAAACAAACTTGATAGTATTGTTGAAAACATTCAGCCTAAAACGCAAACCTATAAACAGCTTTTAAAAGCACTTGAAATTATAAATACTTTTCCAGATGAGGATATAAAAAATATTGAATCTGCTGAAAAAATCACTTTAAATGACACTAATCCTGCTTTAATAAACATTAAAAAAAGACTTTTGTACTGGAATGACATGACTGGTAAAGACAGCCTTACAAGCATTTACAACAAAAAGACTTTCGAAGCAGTTAAAAAATTCCAAGAAAGACACGGTCTTGCTGCAGACGGAGTTATTGGTGCAGGAACCATTAGTGCTTTAAATTATTCTAAAGAAAGAAGGAAAAAACAAATCATTGCCAATTTGGAACGCTGGAGATGGTATCCAAACGAATTAGCCGAAAACTATTTTATCATTAATATTCCTGATTACAGTTTGAATGTTGTCGAAAATCAAGACACTACTTTAGTTAGAAATGTTGTTGTTGGAACCAGCAAAAGACGAACTCCTGTTATTACTTCGTATTTAAAAACAGTTGTTTTTAATCCGACATGGACTGTACCTCCTACAATCTTAAAAGAAGATGTTGTTCCTGCGATGAAACGAAACCGAAATTATCTAGCTAAAAAAAATATTACTATATATGATTCGTCAGGAAATGTTGTGGATCCAATCGCGTGGAATGAGAACAAACCTAATAGATATCGTTATGTTCAAAGCCCCGGATATTCTAATTCATTAGGATTAATGAAAATTTTGTTTCCTAATCATCATAGCGTTTATCTGCACGACACCAATCACCGTAATATTTTCGGACGAAACAATCGTTCTATGAGTTCTGGCTGTGTCCGTGTGGAGAATCCGTTAGAGCTGGCCAAACATATTTTAGATGAAGACGGAAACTGGCCGCAAGATAGAATTGATACTATAATTGCTTCTAAAAAAACAATGAGTTTCAAAATCACAAAAAAATATGCTTTATATCAATGGTATTGGACAGCATGGAGCAAAAAAAATCAGCTCCTGTTTAGAGCTGATATTTATGATTTGGACTCGGACTTATATGCTAAATTAAGAAATTAGCCTTTCTTCCATCGCGAAACTTCTAGATGGATGATAAATATATAAACACGATTTGTCTTTTATTAATTGAATTATTTCATTTGTCATTTCAACAGGAACTGCAGGACAACCTTGGCTTCTGCCTAATCTTTTGTGATCTCTAATAAATGATTCAGAAACATAATCTGCTCCGTGCATAACAACACCTCTTTCGCGGGCATTATCATTTACACCATTTTCTAAACCATCTAAACGCAAAGAAGCACCATGTTTTCCTTGATAGATTTCGCCAGTAGCATAAAAGCCTAAACTGCTTTTGAATGAAGAATTAAGATTTGAAAATGCTGAAGCAAATTCTTCTCCCGTATTTCTTCCGTGAGCTACAAGTGAATTAAACAAGATTTTATTAGTCGTCAAATCGATTACCCACAAACGTTTTGTGTTTGATGATAAACTGAAATCGATAAGCGTTAATATATTTTTCTTGATAACTCCTTTTTCTTTCAACAAATAAAATCCTTTTAAAGCTTCCGAGAAAGTTTTAAGTTCCGGCATTTTAAAGTTATTAGAATTTAAAGTGTTATAAACGCTTTCGATTTTAGAATCAACTGTAACTTTTTCGACTTTAGCAATCGTTCTTACAGCGGCGTTCGTTTTAAGATCGGCAGTGCTTTTTGAATCTTTTCCAAAAGATAATAGCAAAAACACAAATAAAGGATAAATTTTGTAAATCATTGAATTTCTTTAGGTTAAACAAAAACTTGGGTAAGGCAAAAGTATTAAAAATATATTGCTGACAAAATAAAACACAGGTTATCAAGCGCTTTTTGTTTAAACTTTAACAATTTATAAGTAAATAATTAGGAGAATTTCAAAAAATATTCATTTTTATCGCGTATTTACCTACAAATAATTAAAAAGTATCTTTCGAAAAATTGTAATTATATAAATTAATAAAATTTAAGTATAACATTTGGAGAAATATGAAGATTTAGTCTTCTAAAAATATTTTGTTTAACTTTTAGGATTAATTGATTTTCTAAACAATTAATACTTTAAAAAACACCTTTTTAGATAAGTACAAAATATTTATTGACTACAATGCTGTCAAAAATAAAGCTAGAATGAGAGCTTAGTGTGAATTAATTTTAAAAAATAAAGACTTCTATAATTAAATTAATATTTTTTATGAAGCTTCATTTTATTAAACATAAATGTAACAAAGCTTTCTTGCCAATTTTAGAAATGACTTATCTTTGTAGAAAACAAAAAAGTAATGAACAAAAAAGTTATCCTTATGATTTTAGATGGTTGGGGAAAATCTCCTGACCCTAAAGTATCTGCAATAGACAATGCAAATGTTCCTTTTATAAACAGTCTTTACAAAAATTACCCAAGTGCACAACTTAGAACTGACGGCTTAAATGTTGGTTTACCTGATGGACAAATGGGAAACAGCGAGGTTGGACATATGAATCTTGGTGCCGGAAGAATTGTATATCAGGATTTAGCTAAAATAAACTTAGCCGTAGAACATAAAACATTAGCAAAAGAACAAGTTTTAATTGACGCTTTTACTTATGCTAAAAACAACAATAAAAAAGTACACTTTTTAGGATTAGTTTCAGATGGTGGTGTTCACTCACATACTTCACACCTTCGTGGCTTAATCGATGCTTCTCAAGAATATGGCTTAGACCAAGTGTACGTTCACGCTTTTACTGACGGACGTGATGTTGATCCTAAATCTGGAGCAAAATACATTCACGATTTAGAAGATTATATAAAAGATACTCCGGTAAAAATTGCTTCTATTATTGGACGTTATTATGCAATGGACCGCGACAAACGTTGGGAGCGTGTAAAACTAGCTTATGATTTAGTAGTTAACGGAGTAGGAATTCCGTCTACAAATGCTGTAGCAAGTGTTCTTGACAGTTATGCACATGAAGTTACAGACGAATTTATCGCTCCTGTTGTAATTGTTGATGAAGAGCAAAAACCTCTAGCTACAATTGTTGAAGGTGATGTTGTAATTTTCTTTAATTTTAGAACAGACAGAGGCCGTGAACTTACAGAAGCTCTTTCGCAGCAAGATTTTCACGAGCAAAACATGCACAAACTAAACTTGTATTATGTAACATTGACAAACTACGACGAGACGTACCAAAACGTAAAAGTAGTTTACAATAAAGATAATATTACCGAAACGCTAGGTGAAGTTTTAGAAAAAGCAGGTAAAAAACAAATCAGAATTGCTGAAACAGAAAAATATCCGCACGTAACATTTTTCTTTTCTGGTGGTAGAGAAACTCCTTTTGAAGGTGAATCTAGAATTTTAAGAAATTCTCCAAAAGTTGCCACTTACGATTTACAGCCAGAAATGAGTGCTTATGAACTTGCAGATGCACTTGTTCCTGAATTAAACAAAGGCGAAGTTGATTTCGTATGCTTGAACTTTGCAAATGGTGACATGGTTGGACATACCGGAATTATGGAGGCAGCTATTAAAGCTTGTGAAGCTGTAGACGCTTGCGCTAAAAAAGTTATCGAAGCTGCTCTTGCTAACGATTACACTACAATCGTAATTGCCGACCACGGAAACTGTGAGACTATGATTAACCCTGACGGATCTCCAAATACAGCACACACAACAAACCCAGTGCCGATTATTTTGGTTGACAAACAATTAAAAAGCATTCAAGATGGTGTTTTAGGTGACATAGCTCCTACTATTTTAGAATTAATGGGGATTCAGCAGCCAAATGCTATGACTTGTCATTCGCTTTTGTAGAAAATATTTTTCTTTATATAAAAATAGGCGAATTCTTTAGAATTCGCCTATTTTATTTTTATGCATTTTTTGTCAATTCGATCCCGAGGCTTCGGGATCGAATTGACAAAACTGTGCACACTTCTTGATAATCTTAGACAATAAAATAATGATAAACCTGCTCCACACCATAAATTATTAATCCAATAATTCCGCCGACTAAAGTTCCGTTGATCCTTATATATTGCAGATCTTTACCGATTTCCAATTCTAACTTTTCCGAAACTTCTTTTCCGTCCCAGGATTTTACTGTTGATGAAATTAAATCTCCTATTACCTTTTTATTGTTTAAAAGTATTGAAAGCAAATCGTTTTTAATAAAGTTATTGATTTTATCAATCATTACAGGATCTTCTTTGATTCCGTTTCCGAAGGTTTGAATTAAACTTGAAATGCTGTTTTTTATAGAAGATTCATCTCCTTTGTTTAAATCGTTTGTTATGGAGAGTTTTATTTCATCCCAAATTCCATTGATATAGTCTTGGACTTCTTTTTTTCCAACAAAACCCAAAATCATATCGTTTATTTTCACTCTCATTTCTTCTGAGTTTTTTACCTTTTCTAAAAAGTCAAAAATATACTCATCAATCTTTAAGCGAACTGCACTTTCGGGTTTCTTAGCTTCATTTAAAAAATCCTGTAAACCGTTAAAAACACCTTCTGTAATACTTTTATCAGCCAATCCGAAACTTAAAAGCGGCGTTGAAGCTTTTACTTTCTGTCTTATTAAGTCTTTATTATTAGTCAATTCGCTGCTCATTACTTCAAGAAGATTGGTAAGCATTTGATTTTTCAAATCTCCCTTCTGCAAAGGCTCTAATGCGACAGCAACCCAGTTTCCAAAGTTTATTCCTTCAATCTTTTCTCTAAACTGAACTTGAATAAACCTCCTGACGTCTTCGTCTTTTATTGTCCTTAAAATGCCAGGAATAATATTTACTGCAACCGCATTCGCAATTTTGTCTGCATTTTCATGCTGTGAAAGCCAGTCTGATGCTTTTGTCGCAAAATTGAATTCATCTAGTTTGATTTCTAACTTTTCACGATTTAAAAATTCTTCTGAAACAAAATTTCCTAGATTTTCCCCTATCTCGTTTTTCTTAGTCGGAATAATTGCCGTATGCCAAATCGGAATTCCTAATGGATGACGAAATAATGCTACAACAGCAAACCAATCGGCGATTCCGCCTACCATTGCTGCTTCACTAAAAGCCTGCAGCATCGGAATTTTAAAGTAAATCGCAATTATAAATAATAAAACTGCGACTCCTAAAAGCGACAAAGCGTTTTTCTTCATTCTTTTGAGAGCCTTTACTTTGGATATATCTTGATCTATAGTAGTTTCCATGATTACAAAACGTTTTTACTACTAATTTAGGGCTTTTTAGCGAGATATTAAAGTAAAAAAGTCTGCCGCGAATTGCACGAATTAACACGAATTATAATTTGACTGAATTATTGAACAATATTCAATTAGTAGAAATTGGTGAAATTGGCGGCGAAAAAAAAATAAATCTTGCTAGAAAGCTTAATTTTAAGCGAAAAATTTTACTTAAAAAATAATATTAAAAATTGTACTTTTGCGAACTGAAAATGGGAAAAATATGATTATCCAAAAAACAAGGGAGGAAATCGAATTAATGCGCGAAAGTGCATTAATCGTATCAAAAACATTAGGAATGATTGCTTCTGAAATTAAAGAAGGAGTTACTACATTATATCTTGACAAATTAGCCGAAGAATTTATTCGCGATCACGGTGCTGTTCCAAGCTTTTTGGGACTGTATGATTTCCCGAATTCTCTTTGTATGAGTCCAAATGCTCAGGTTGTTCACGGTATTCCTAATAATGTTCCGCTAAAAAATGGTGATGTAATTTCGGTTGACTGCGGTGCTTTTAAAAACGGTTTTCACGGAGATCATGCATACAGTTTTGAGATTGGTGAAGTTGCTCCAGAAGTAAAAAAACTTTTAAGAGTTACTAAAGAATCTCTTTACGTTGGGATTAGAGAATTTAAAGCTGGAAATCGCGTTGAAGATGTTGGAAATGCGATTCAAAAATATACAGAAGCTCACGGTTACGGAGTTGTTCGCGAATTGGTTGGCCATGGTGTAGGTCAAAAAATGCACGAAGAGCCAGAAATGCCAAACTACGGAAAACGCGGACGCGGTAAACTTTTTGTTGAAGGAATGGTTGTTGCCATTGAACCGATGATCAACATGGGAACAAGAAACATCAAACAATTAAAAGACGGCTGGACAATCCTGACTGCTGACGGAAAACCAAGTGCGCATTTCGAGCACGACGTAGCTTTAATTGATGGAAAACCAGAATTATTATCGACTTTTCAATACATCTACAAAGCGCTAGGAATCGAGAGTAATGAAGAAGATGAATTTAGACAAGTGCCATTAGTATTGTAAGAGCTATTCCACAGAGATTCACAAAGATATACGCCGAGATTCACAAAAATTATTTATACGCCTTTTAAAATGTATTCTCAAAATTTAGTCTCTCAAGATGAACTGGATGCTATTTCGTATAAAATTATCGGTTTAGCAATTGAGGTTCACAGACAATTAGGTCCTGGTTTATTAGAATCTGCTTATCAGGAATGTTTGTATTATGAGATTAAGAATTCTGGCTTAATTGTTGAAAAACAAAAAGCTTTGCCTATAATCTATAAAGACATAAAATTAGACCACGGATATAGAATTGATTTACTGATAGAAAATAAAATAGTAATTGAATTAAAAACTGTTGAAGCTTTTACTGATGTCCATTTTGCGCAAATACTAACATATTTGAAACTCGGAAATTATCCATTAGGATTACTTATTAATTTTGATTCAAAAATATTAAAAAACAATATAAAAAGATTTATAAACACTTTGTGAAGCTCTGTGCTTACTTTGTGTAACTCTGCGAAAAAGCCCCATGAAAAAACTTTTCAAATTAGTACTTAATACCATTCCTCGCCCATTATTAATTCGTTTGAGTTATGTGGCGCGTCCTATTTTAGCTTTATCTTTAAGAGGAGATAAATTTACAGATCCTATTGATGGCAGAAGCTTTAAATCTTTTTTGCCTTACGGATATGGGAAACAACGTAATAATGTGCTTTCGCCAAGTACACTTTCGTTAGAAAGACATCGTTTGCTTTGGTTATATTTAAACGATCAGACTGATTTTTTTACAGCACCAAAAAAAGTACTTCATTTTGCTCCAGAACAGGCTTTTTATAAATTATTCCGCAAGCAGAAAAATCTGGATTACACCACAACCGATTTGTTTTCACCTCTTGCAGATGTAAAAGCAGATATTTGTAACCTTCCTTTTAAAGACAACGAATATGACGTGATTTTATGTAATCACGTTTTAGAACATATTCCAGATGACACAAAAGCGATGCAGGAATTATTCCGCGTTTTAAAACCAGGCGGAATGGCAATTTTACAAATTCCACAAGATTTAAACCGTGAAGTTACTTTTGCAGATGATTCGATTACAGATCAAAAAGAACGCGCAAGAATATTTGGCCAATACGATCACGTTCGTATTTACGGACGCGATTATTTCGATAAATTAAGAAGCATTGGATTTATCGTAATTGAAGAAGATTACACCAATAAAATTGCACCAGAATTGGTTGAAAAATATTGTTTAGCAAAAGGTGAAATTATTCCCCTTTGTTTTAAACCTGAAAACTAAACCGTTTTTCAACATAAAACTGACATAAGTTCATTTAAAAAGTTTTCAAAATAGCAATAATTTGAAAACTTTTTACTTTTATAAGCCTTTACAAAAATACAACCCAACCAAACCTGAAATCTTGAAACCTACAAAATCATTTCAATTTTGCTTTGACATCAGCTTTGAAAAAAATCTGAATACTTTTCTCCCAACAGCTTATATCGTTGAAGATACCGATGAAATCAAATATTTAAACAAGAAAGCGACCACTGGAGTTATAGAAAGTTTCGGAATTGCTTTTGAAGATTTAAATTCTAATACCAAAAAGATACTTACAGCCTGCGAATCTTTAAAGCCAGAATTCATTTTTAAAAAATTCAGCGCCAAAATCAAATCGGCGAAGACAATTACTGATTTACAAAAAGATTCTAAAATTGATTTTGCGATTCGCCAGCATTTAAAATTCCATTTAAGTTCATTTTATAATCTAATAGTTCAAGAACAATTTCCATTGTCTCTTAACATCGGACCTGAAAAGGATTTTTATCGCTCAAGAGTTGCTGTTAATCCTTTGATTTTCGAACCTCAAATTCAATTCGATAAACACGCTGAAGGCATTACTTATACCCTTTCTTTAAAAGAAAACGAAACGGCTTTTTTACCAATGAATAACAATATTGATATTCTTTTGGATGAACCAGGCTGGTTGGTTGTCAATAAAAAACTAGGACAACTAAAGGAGCTTAATGCGAAAAAACTAATGCCTTTTTTAAAGAAAAATTCAATTGAAATTCCATCAAAATTAGTTGACGATTACTTTAAAAGTTTTATTCCAGAAATAGCTAAAAAAATAGATATTGAAGCAACTGGTTTTGAAGTCGAAAATCGCGATAAAATTATTTCGTGCACGATCCAGCCCATTCACGACTTCTTTAAAAACTGTTATTATCTTAATCTTTATTTTGATTATGACGGCTATTGCTTTGATGCTTCCAAAACAAAAAAAACACATTCGTTTGTTGATTTTAGCATCGCCAATCAGCCTAAAATTATTCAATTTAAAAGAAGTACAGAAGAGACTTTTTATACCAAAAAATTAGAAGAACTCGGTTTAAGTGTAATTAAAAATGAATTCTACGGATTGAATTCAGAAATCGAAAATCCTGATCCTTTTCTGAATATTCAATTTGTTATCGATCATAAAGAAGAACTTGAAAATCTCGGATTTACAATTCAGAATTTAAAAGTCGAAAGCAAAGAAATCATTACAGAAAACCATATTGTTTCGGCATCTAAAGATATAAATGGAGATTGGTTTGACATTAAAATAATCATTACAATTGGGAATTATAAGATCAATTTCAGCGAAATTATTCCGAATATAAAAAGCAAAGAAAGACTCTTTTTACTACCCGATGGAAATTATTTTCTGATTCCTTTAGAATGGTTCAGCAAATACAGTTCTCTGGCTAAATTGGCTAAAACAGAAAATGGAAATCTTCTTTTACGTAAAAGCAATTTTACTGCTTTGGATGCAATTCCTGAAATTAAAGACGATGTGACCTACCAGGCCGAATACAAATCTTCAGATTTGTTAAAGGCAACTTTGAGACCTTATCAAATTGATGGGGTAAAATGGCTTTTGGGGCATTTCAATTCGAATTTAGGTGCCTGCCTAGCCGATGATATGGGACTTGGAAAGACTTTACAGACTTTAGCCGTTTTGGTCGCTGTGCAAGAACAATTAGGATTTACGACAAAAACTACGAATTTTGATTTGTTTGCCAATGAAACGACAATCGAAAGAGAACCGCTAAAAACTCTTATCGTTTTACCTTCTTCATTGGTTTTTAACTGGTATAACGAAGCCATAAAATTTACACCGCATTTTTCAAAAATGCAGTATGTAGGTAACGACAGAAAACAATTGGCGAGCAGACTTGCCTCAACCGATTTAATTTTTACAAGTTACAGCATCATACATCGCGATATTGCAATTTTAGAGAAATACGATTTCCGCTATTTAATTTTAGACGAAAGTCAATACATTAAAAACAAAAACTCTAAAATTTTTAAAGCGATAAACAAAATAAGCACAGCTCACAAAATTGCATTAAGCGGTACTCCTATCGAAAATTCGCTTGACGATTTATGGTCTCAGATGCAGTTTATAAATCCAGATATTTTGGGAACTTATAATTTTTTCGCAGAAAATTTTAAAATCCCGATTGAGAAAAAACAGAATGAAGAAGTTTTATCTGAATTGAAAAATCTCGTTCAGCCTTACATTTTGAGACGAACCAAAGAACAGGTTTTAAAGGATTTACCAGAATTATCAGAACAGATTTATTACTGCGATATGGATCCTGAACAGGAAAAATTATACGAAAAAGAGAAATCTAAAGCGCGTAATTTTTTACTAAAAACAGATGGATCAAGTCCAGATAAAATCAGCATTATCAATACATTGATGAAGTTGAGACAGCTGAGCAATCATCCAAAAATGGTAGATAAAGACTCGGAGATCGATTCTGGAAAATATATTGCGGCTACCAATTATCTGGAAAATTTAGTAAAAGCAAAACAAAAAGTAATCATTTTCAGTTCGTTTGTTACCAATTTGAGTTTTTATACTGATTGGTGCAAAGAAAACAAAATAGATTATTGTGAAATTACAGGCGAAACTCCTGCGAGTAAAAGAGAGCAACAGGTCAATTTATTTCAGGAAAAAGAAAATCCTTTGTTGTTTTTCATTTCGCTTAAAGCCGGCGGTGTTGGCTTGAATATTACGAAAGCGTCATATGTTTTATTCTTAGATCCATGGTGGAATCCTTTTGCTGAAAAGCAGGGAGTCGGCAGAGCGCATCGTATCGGGCAGTTGAATAAAGTAAATGTGATTCGATTTATTTCGAAAAATACAGTTGAAGAAAAAATAATCAAACTACAGGAAAACAAAAAACTGTTGTCTGATTCTCTTTTGGAAGAAAGTTATATTAACGATGAAATTGAAGCTAATTTAGATTACATTCTGAATTCTTAAAATTCTCAATCCAATAAATGGCATCTTCTTACGTTTAATAAAATTCTTATATTTACAATCTTACAACGTAATAAGATGCCAAAATTTTTATATCAAAGCTTAATTGCGCTTTTTATTTTTACATTCGCGAAAGCACAGGAAACACAAACTGAAGTCGTTCCTCCTTATAATATTAAAACGGTTACTTTTGTCCAAAATGGCAGTAATGTAGTTCCGATTTTTGAATTAGGATCAACATTTGAATTTCAATTTGATGATTTGTTTGGAAATGAAGCCAATTATTATTTTGAAGTTACGCATTGCGATTATAATTGGAAACCAACTGATATTCCTAAAACAGATTATATTCGCGGTTTTGACAATCAAAGAATTACAGATTATTCCAATTCTTTTAATACGCTTCAGGTTTATTCTCATTACCGTCTTCCCTTCCCTAATCAATTTACAACACAAATACGCTTGTCGGGAAATTATATTTTGAAGATTTTAAATGAAGATAAAGAAGTTGTTTTTTCGAGAAAATTTATTTTATACGATTCGCATTGTACTGTTGCCGCTCAAGTAAAAAGAAGTAGAAACCTTAGCAACATTGATTACAAACAGAATCTCGATTTTTCTATTGCTTCAAATGACATTACTTTTCAAACTCCAACACAAAATGTAAAGGTTCTTTTATTACAGAATGGAAATTTCAATACAGCCATTAAAAATATCGTTCCGCAATACACAATTGGAAATCAATTGGTTTATAAATATGATGCGGAAACTCAATTTTGGGGCGGGAATGAATTTTTATATTTTGAAAACAAAGATATTCGTGCCGCAAATAATAATGTGGGCCGTGTAGGTGCCAATAATGATATTTATAATGCCTATTTGTATACGAATCAAGCACGAGGAAACCAGATTTACACCAATTATGAAGATGTAAACGGAAATTTTGTTGTTAAGAACATTAATGGTTCTAATAATGACATTGAAGCAGATTATGCCTGGGTTTATTTCTCACTTTCTGCACCTGCCTTTCGACTAAACAAAGACATCTATATTACTGGAATGTTTAATAATTATAGTCTTTCTCCAGAATATAAAATGGATTATAATACTGATAAAGGCGTTTTTGAAAAAGCTGTTATGATCAAGCAGGGATTTACTAATTTTCAATATACGGTTGCTGATAAAAAGGGTGTTATCGATTATGAAAATGCTATAGACGGAAACTTTTATCAAACTGAAAACGAGTACACAATTCTGGTTTATTATAAAGAAGCAACAGATCGTTACCAGCGAGTTATTGGAAAAGGAAACGCAAACTCAATAAACATCGTTAATTAAAACATTGTTAAGGTTTTAGGATTCATAGATTTTTTTCGTAGCTTTGTACCTATAACGCACACAGATTTACTAGGTTAGTATGGTTTCTCAAATAACACGAGGCATAAAAATATCGGTTTTAACTAGTTTTGAAGGTACTTACTTCAAAAACTATAAGATTCACTTTGCCTTTAGTTATGTGGTTACAATCGAAAATCACAGTAAAGATTCGGTACAATTAACTTCACGTCACTGGGAAATTTTTGATTCTCTAAACGATCTAGAAGTTGTAGATGGTGAAGGTGTAATTGGTAAGAAACCTGTTTTAAAACCAGGTGAAAACCATACTTATAGCTCAGGCTGTTTATTATCATCTCCTTATGGTGCAATGAAAGGTCATTTTAATATGATCAATTTTACTACTACAAAAACATTTAAAGTAATTGTTCCTACTTTTAGAATGTGTGCTCCTTTTGCTCTAAATTAAGACATACTTTACTTCTGTCTTTTTTATCGTTATCTTAATCATAAAATTATCAATTTATTAATTTATCCTTTGTACTTTTGTGCAGCGTTAGATTATTCGTAACAAAACTCAAATCGTCTAACTTAAATTATCTAATAATCTAATTTTAAATAACATGCTTAAAGGATTTTTTCATGTACCAAAAGCGGTAAACGAGCCTGTAAAAGGATACGCACCGAACTCGCCAGAAAAGGCAGCTGTTCAAGCTGCGTATACCACATTGTGGAATTCTCAAATTGACGTTCCTTTATATATTGGAAGCGAAGAAATCAGAACTGGAAACACAAAAAATATCACAGCGCCACATGATCACAAACACATCGTTGGAAAATATCATTTAGCTGAAAAACAACATATAGAAAAAGCGATTGCAAATGCTCTTGAAGCAAGACATGCTTGGGCAAACATGGCATGGGAACAACGTGCTGCTATTTTCTTAAAAGCTGCAGAACTTATCGCAGGACCATACAGAGCTCGTATTAATGCAGCTACAATGATTGGTCAATCTAAAAATATTCACCAAGCAGAAATCGACGCTTCTTGCGAATTAATTGACTTTTTACGTTACAATGTTGAGTTTATGACTCAAATCTACAACGATCAGCCAAAATCAGATTCTACTGTTTGGAACCGTGTAGAATACAGACCTTTAGAAGGTTTTATTTATGCAATTACTCCTTTTAACTTTACTGCTATTGCTGCAAACCTTCCGGCAAGTGCTGCAATGATGGGTAACGTTGTTGTTTGGAAACCAAGTGACAGCCAGGTGTTTTCTGCAAAAATCATCATCGATGTTTTCAAAGAAGCTGGTGTTCCTGACGGAGTTATCAACGTAGTTTTTGGAGATGCTCTAATGATTACAGATACTGTTTTAGCTAGCCGTGATTTTGCTGGTGTTCACTTTACAGGATCTACTCATGTATTTAAAGATATTTGGGCTAAAATTGGCGCAAACATCCAAAATTATAAAACTTACCCAAGAATCGTTGGTGAAACAGGTGGTAAAGATTTCATCATTGCACACCCAAGCGCAAACGTAAAACAAGTTGCTACAGGAATTACTCGTGGTGCATTTGAATTCCAAGGTCAAAAATGTTCTGCAGCTTCAAGAGCTTATATTCCTCAAAGTTTATGGCCAGCTGTAAAAGAACAATTAATTGCTGACGTAAAATCTATGAAAATGGGTTCTCCAGAAGATTTTGGAAACTTTATTACAGCAGTTATTCACGAAGGTTCTTTTGATAAATTAGCAAGTTATATTGACCAGGCTAAAAAAGATGCTGATGCTGAAATTATTGTTGGTGGTAACTACGATAAATCTGTTGGATACTTTATTGAACCAACTGTTATTGTAACTACAAATCCAAAATATACTACAATGGAAACCGAATTATTCGGACCAGTAATTACGATCTATGTTTACGAAGATGCAAAATGGGAAGAGACTTTAGAATTAGTTGATACTACTTCTGAATATGCTTTAACTGGAGCTGTATTTAGCCAAGATCGTTATGCTATTGAAGTAGCAACAACGAAATTGCAAAATGCCGCTGGTAACTTCTACATTAATGATAAACCAACTGGAGCTGTTGTAGGAATGCAGCCGTTTGGAGGTGCAAGAGCATCTGGAACTAACGATAAAGCAGGTTCTGCATTGAACTTATTACGTTGGGCTTCTCCACGAACTATCAAAGAAACTTTTGTAACTCCAGAAGATTACAGATACCCATTCTTAGGATAATAAATCTTATATTTAAATATTACCAAAAGCTGAACCATTTAAAAATGTTCAGCTTTTGTTTTTTTAGTTAGGATGTTCACAATTGACTTACAATTATATTTTGTAGTACTTTTCTTATAATGTTGATTTTCAACAAAGTAGAGATTGCAAAAAGCTTATTTTAATACTTTTAAAACTTCTTGTGCCTTTTTTTAAATACCGACCCCTTTAAATTTGTCCCAATAAATTCAAGTTTAAGTAAAAGAAAAAAAAGATATGAGAAATTTAAACAATGTTCCTAAAGTAATAATGGACTCAAAAAGTATTGGACATCCTATTGATTTTAAATGGACAAAAAAGAAAATCGATCAGTTATTAGATCCAATTGAAGGAAATGAAGATTTAGAAAATACATTAATGCAAATTAATCATAAAGGTTCAATCGGATTGACTGCTGCGTTATTAGAATGGGTTTATTGGCGTTTTACAGGTTACACTCAAGCAACGTGTGATACACAGAAGCGTATTGAAGCTCTTTGGTGTTCTATAAGCAATCGTGAGCAAACTAATCCTTTATTGTTTGATACAGATTTGGAAATTTCAGCTACAGGTGCAGTAAATGGTGCTCTATGGATTGCACTGATGAATGTGAGAATGATTGATGTGAGATACAGAAAAGGGTCATACTTTTTACAAAATGAACTTGTAGGTCTAGTTTTACTGGCACGCCATATTACTCCAAAAAAGAAAAAATTTGATAAATGGTTCAGTCAAACCATAACAACATTAATGAATACACATCCTTGTGCTTACAGAAATACAGCTTTGGATGAAACAGATGAAGCTGTATACAATTCATCAAATGAGCCTGTAATCTCTCGTGAATTTTTCTTTGATTCAGAAT
The DNA here is from genome assembly GCF_027924665.1 of Flavobacterium sp. GSB-24. Classification (NCBI taxonomy): domain Bacteria; kingdom Pseudomonadati; phylum Bacteroidota; class Flavobacteriia; order Flavobacteriales; family Flavobacteriaceae; genus Flavobacterium; species Flavobacterium sp. GSB-24. The sequence continues at coordinate 1,817,929 of NZ_AP027043.1, read as the reverse complement.
TTAAATATAGCAATGAAGCATCAGAAAATGCAATTCATAATTTTATTGATAACCTAAATCTTAAAGCAAATCCTTTTTTAGATTTTTCTAGAAAAGCATCTTAGTAGTAACAACTATTAATTCAAAAAATAACCCGTAAAGAATTCTTTGCGGGTTATTGTTTTTATTCATTTATGGTTTGAATTTTAAAGGAAGATGCACCACCTTTTTGGTTTCAAAAAATTCATCATCAAATATTGCAGCCAAATCATATAAAGTTGCATTTGGAAAATCTTTTAGCTCTTCGGCTAAATCACCGCCTTTTAAATATAGAATTCCATTTTTTAAAGTGTGTTTATGCTGTTTCTTAATTTTATCTTTTATCCAAGAAACAAAATCAGGCATATTAGTTACCGCTCGGCTCACTATAAAATCGAAATCTCCTTTTACCAATTCGGCACGTTTTTGTTCTGCTTTTACATTTTTCAATTCTAATGCATCAACAACACCTTGAACTACTTTTATCTTTTTAGCAATAACATCTATTAAATAAAAACGAGTTTCCGGAAAAAGGATCGCTAACGGAATTCCAGGAAAACCACCGCCAGTTCCAACATCAAGAACAGTTGCCCCAGGTTCAAACTTCATAATTTTTGCAATTCCTAACGAATGCAAAATATGTTTTGTATATAATGAATCAATATCTTTACGAGAAATCACATTGATTTTCTCATTCCAATCGTGGTACAAAAAGTCTAATTTTTGAAATTGTTCGATTTGAAGATCGGTCAAATTTGGAAAATATTTCAATATCTCATCCATTGCTGTAAATTTTTAACAAAAGTACTACTTTACGATTGAAATATTTAACTCAATTTTGCAAATTGAGAATTTATAATAATTACCTTTGAAAACTATTTAAAATAATTATGAATAACACTGCACCTACATTTGCAAGGCAAGACAATCTGAAATTTTTCAGGACACTTAACTCACGGGTAAACAATTACTTTAAGGAAAACAACATTCAGAAAACTGGAAACTGGAAGTTACACTTAAAAGCCGTTATTCTATTCGCAGTTTTTTTAACTCCGTATTTTTTAATCCTTACATTAGACATGCCTTTTTGGGTAATGCTTCTTTTATCAATCGTAATTGGTATCGGAATGGCTGGAGTTGGAATGAATGTAATGCACGATGGAAATCACGGTTCCTATTCGAATAAAAGCTGGATCAATAAATTTATGGGAGGAACCATTTATGTTCTTGCTGGAAATGTGTACAACTGGCAGGTACAACATAATGTACTTCACCATACTTATACTAATATACCTGGACACGACGAAGATTTAGACGCTGGAAGAATTATTCGTTTTACAGAACATGCAGAATGGCATAGTTTTCACCGTTTTCAACATTATTATTCTGTTTTCTTATACGGTTTATTGACTTTCAATTGGGCAATCACAACCGATTTTAAGCAAATGAGAAATTATCTGAAAAGAAAATTATCTTACGGAGAACCAAAAAGCCCAAAAATTCTTTGGACAACTTTGATCATCACTAAACTTATTTATATTTCAATTTGGATTGTTTTACCAATGGTAATTGGAATTACTTGGTGGAAAGTGCTAATTGGCTTTTTTGTAATGCATTATACAGCTGGATTAATTCTTAGTGTTGTATTTCAATTGGCACACGTTGTAGATCATACAACAAATCCCTCTCCAAATGAATTAGGAGAAATGGACAATACATGGGCTGTTCACCAATTGTATACTACAACTAATTTTGCACCAAAAAATGCAATTGTAAACTGGTACACAGGTGGATTAAATCACCAAATCGAACATCATATTTTTCCAAACATCAGTCACATTCACTATGGTAAAATTGCAAAAATCGTAAAGGAAACTGCAAAAGAATGCAACCTGCCTTATTATGAGTACAAAACAATGCGAAGTGCTATTGTAGCTCACTTTAAGCATTTACGTGAATTAGGAATGAAGCCTGAATTATCTGTTTAAACTAAAAAATCTATTAATAATTAACCTTCCTTAATTAAAGTTGAAATTAAGGACATTCAAAATTTTTATAATGAACCATATTCTTTCAGACAGAATTAACAACCTTGCGACATCACAAACTTTAGCAATGGCTGCTTTGGCACGCGAATTAAAAGCGCAGGGAAAAGACATTATCAGTTTAAGTTTAGGTGAACCTGACTTTAATACACCAGACTTCATTAAAGAAGCAGTAAAAAAGGCAGTCGACGAAAATTACAGCACATATTCTCCAGTAGAAGGTTATTTAGAATTGAGAGAAGCAATCTGCAGAAAATTCAAAAGAGACAACGGATTAGATTATAAACCAACTCAAATCGTAGTTTCTACAGGAGCAAAACAATCTTTATACAACATTGCACAGGTAATGTTAAATGATGGTGACGAAGTTATTTTACCAGCACCATACTGGGTTTCTTATTTCGAAATCGTAAAACTTTCTGGCGGAGTTCCAGTTGAAGTTCCAACATCTGTAGAAACAGATTTCAAAATTACACCAGAGCAATTAGAAGCTGCTATCACACCAAAAACAAAAATGATGTGGTTCTCTTCTCCTTGTAACCCTTCAGGATCTGTTTACAGCAGAGAAGAATTAACAGCTCTAGCAAAAGTTTTAGAAAAACACCCAAATATATATGTAGTTGCCGATGAGATTTATGAGCACATCAATTTCTCAGGAACTTTCTGCAGTATCGGTTCAATTCCAGGAATGTTAGACAGAACAATTACTGTAAACGGAGTTGCAAAAGCATTTGCCATGACAGGTTACAGAATTGGTTATATTGGAGCACCGGAATTCATTGCAAAAGCGTGTACAAAAATTCAGGGACAAGTAACCTCCGGAGCAAATTCTGTGGCTCAACGTGCTACAATTACAGCTGTAGACGCAGATCCAAGTGTATTAAACCACATGGTTCAAGCTTTCCACACACGTAGAGATTTAGTTGTTGGATTACTAAAAGAAATTCCAGGAATTAAAATCAACGTTCCAGAAGGTGCATTTTACGTTTTCCCAGATGTTTCTTCTTTCTTCGGAAAAACTTTAAAAGGAACTGAGATTAAAGATGCAAACGATGTTTCGATGTATCTTTTAGCAGAAGCAAACGTGGCAACTGTTACTGGAGACGCTTTCGGAAATCCAAATTGTATTCGTTTCTCTTACGCAACAAGTGACGACATTTTAAAAGAAGCATTACGCAGAATCAAAGAAGCTTTGACTGCTTAATATACTATCTCATAAGTAAAAAATTAAAAAGGGTATTTTAAAAAAATACCCTTTTTAATTTTAATCTATTAAAAGTGAAGCAATAGCTGTTGTAATTAAAGTTGGAGAATTACATTCACAATTACTCAAACCAATAACATAAATTTGTTCAGAAGGTTCGTAAATCCCCATTGATTTAAAACCAAAAATACTTCCTCCATGTTCGCGCACGACTTTATCTTTTATTTTTTCTAAGTGCCAGCCATATCCATAATCAATCTTTGTCCCATCATTTAATTGATAATTAGTAAAAGCTTTTTCAGTAAATTCAGAACTTAGTAATACATTCTTATTAAGAGCATTTTGCCATTTTAGCATATCATCTACATTAGACATTATTGCACCCGTTGCATAAGGAATAGAAAAACTAATATAATTTTTATTTACATAACCTTGTTTATCACGGTAACCTGAAACCCTGTTTTTAATTATTCTCTCATGACTAGCATATAAAGTATTATTCATTCCTATTTTCCTGAAAATGCGTTCACTTATAAAATCACGATATGTTTGTCCCGATACAATTTCGATAATATAACCTAAAAGGACATATCCAGAATTGCAATACTTATATTGTTCTCCAGGCTTAAAATCAATTGGTTCATCTTTAAAAAAGTCTACCAATTCTTTTGGGGACAAATCTTCTCTGGCAATATTTTTTATAGATTTCATACTTGTAAAATCTTTAATTCCAGAAGTATGAGTAAGCAAATGATGTATTTTAATTACATTTCCATTTGTTGGATAATCTGGAATAAATTTTGTGATTTCATCGTTCAAATTGAGTTTCCCTTGCTCCGCCAGCATTAAAACAGAAATGGCTGTAAACTGTTTAGTAATTGAACCTATTTCAAAAATAAACTCTGGTTTCATTTTAACATTCAGTTCCAAATCTGCCATTCCAAATGCTTTTCTGTATACCACTTTTCCGTTTTTTGCAGCCAAAAAAACAGCTCCGGGAATTTCAGGTTTAAATTTTGCAGTTATAATACTATCAATTTTAGCTTCTAGTTTTTGAGAAAAAACACTCGAACTGAAAACTAAAAATAAAGCGAGAACGTATTGTAATAATGATTTCATTTTTTTATTGATTAATGATTGATAACCTTTTGACGACTTAAGTCATTTTTTGGTTACAACATCTGCTAATTTGTAAAAATCGAAAAAATATAACTTTCAAAATTCCCATTCCACAATATTGTAAAACCTCAGCTATAATCCTGTAAAACAGACCGATTAATAATTGCCAACTTTGTAATGTATTAATTTAAAAACTATTAGTCATGATACATACAGATGAAACCACAAAAGAAGCAGTTAAAACTTTAGAAGGATTAATTTCAATTCTTGAAGACGGAAAATTAGGATATACCAACGCTGCAGAGCACGTAGAAAATCCAGCAATGAAAACTGACTTTCTAGAATATGCTAGAGAAAGAGCTTTATTTATTGTTGAATTACAAGACGAGATCAATAAATTAGGAAAATCAACAGATACTTCTGGCGGTGGACCATTAGGAGCCTTACATCGTGCATGGATTGATATTAAATCATCATTTACAGGAGGAGATACAGAAGCTATCATTAATGCTTGCGTTACAGGTGAAGAAGCTGCAATTGAAAAATACAAAATGGCACTCGAAGAAAACCATCTTGAATACAGCCAAGTTTCAGTTGTTTCAAAACAGTTAAACAGTATTCAAAACACATTATCACAAATTAAAATGAGAGCGAATTAATCGATCGATCGATTCATGCTTTTTTTTTTGAAAACTGCTCGGTTTTAGGATCGGGCGGTTTTTTTGTTTTAAAACTGAAAAATAAATATTATTTTTCGTAGTATATGAAATATTAAATAAGGTATTTTACCCTATATTTTCATAAGTCTGGACTTGCATTGGAACCAAAAAAATATATAGAAATTTGAGTTTCTTTCTGCAGAAACCTTGCTTCTGAATATTCTTTCGGGGATTTACTGCGGGATATTCTTTTCCTATTAGGTTAAATCTCAAAAATATTCTCTTAATCATCATCATTCCATATTAAGTTAACAATTTCAAAAAAATCCCTCCATCATTAGCAAACTCGAAATATTTATAAGAACTTTGCAAACTTTTTTCCGTGAATACCACAAAAGCCTAAAGTTCTAAAAATGAAGAAGAAAATTGAAATATTAGCTCCTGCTAAAGATTTAATTGGAGGAATGGCCGCCATAAACAGTGGCGCCGATGCAGTTTATATTGGTGCACCGCAGTTTGGTGCGCGTTCTAATGCCAACAATTCTATTGAAGATGTTGCTGCTTTGGTACAATATGCGCATTTATTTAATGCTCAGGTTTTTGTTGTAATGAATACCATATTGTACGATAACGAACTGGAAACGTGTCGCTCAATGATTTGGGAATTATACGATATTGGTGTCGATGCCCTGATTATTCAGGATATGGCAATTATGGAAATGGACTTACCTCCGATCGTACTTCACGCCAGTACACAAGCCAATAATCGTGATGCCGATAAAATTAAATTCCTTAAAGATGCCGGAATCAAACGTGTGGTTTTAGCACGTGAATTGAACCTGCACCAAATTAAAACAATTTACGATCATGCTGATGTTGAATTAGAATTTTTCGTAACTGGAGCTTTATGTGTTTCATTCAGCGGGAATTGTTATATGAGTGTAGCCAACGGAGAACGCAGCGCCAACCGTGGTTCTTGTGCGCAAAACTGTCGTTTACCGTATAACTTAATCGACGGAAACGGAGAAACTTTAATCAGAAACAGTCACTTACTTTCGATAAAAGATTTAGATATTTCAGAACAAATTCCGAATTTGATTGAAGCCGGAATTGTTTCTTTTAAAATTGAAGGAAGATTAAAAGATGTTGTTTATGTTAAAAACAACGTTTCTTACTTACGTCAAAAACTAGACAGCTTTTTAGAAGGAGCTGGAAGCGAAAAATACATGAAAGCTTCTTCGGGAACTTGTACCTACACTTTTGATTCTTCTCTAAGCAGAACTTTCAACCGTGGTTATACTGATTATTTCGTAAACGACAGACACAGCTCGATTGGTTCTTGGGAAAGTCCAAAATCAAAAGGGCAGTATATTGGTAAATTGATCAGAACTGTTGGAAATGCATACGAAATCGAAAACGGCGAATTACTAAACAACGGTGACGGACTTTGTTTTATCAACGAAAACAATGAAGCCGACGGAATCTATGTAAACAAAGCCGAAAACGGCAAATTATACCCAAACGTTTTAAAAGAAGTTAAAGACGGAACTTTCATTTATAGAAATAATGACGCCGCTTTTATCAAAATTGTAGAAAGAGAAGACAGTGCAGTTCGTAAATTAAGTACCACTTTATTACTTACTGAAACTGAAAATGGTTTCGAATTAATCGCAACCGATGAAGACGGAAATGTAAGCGTCGTAAATTTAGAATACGCAAAAGAGCAGACCAAAACAGGCGAATCTATCGAAGAAAATATCAAAACGCAATTAGCAAAAACAGGTTTTACACCTTACAAAGCTGATGAAATCAATATTATGTTTTCTCAAAACTGGTTCCTTCCTATTTCAAAAATCAACGAAATGCGAAGAACTGTTTACGATCAGTTAACTGAAATTCGTTTGGCGAACTACAAACGCGAAGAACACCAATTGGTAAAAACGTCACATCCGTATCCTGAAACAAAATTAGATTTCATGTACAATGTTTCAAACAAAACCGCTCGTAAATTCTACGAACGTCACGGTGTTACCGAAATCGAAAAAGCATTTGAATTACAATGGGATCCAGGAAAATCTCGTGTAATGACAACCAAATACTGCATCAAGTACGAATTAAAAAAATGTCCGATACACCAAAAAGACATAGTGGGTGTCAAGGTAAAAGAACCATTAGTACTAAAGCAAGGAGAATTAGAGTATAAACTAAAATTCAATTGCAAGCCTTGTGAAATGGAAATTTGGGAAAAAGATGCTGAATTTGAGATTGAAGAAGATCATTTTCATTAAAATACAAAACCGATACTTTTTAAAAGAAGTATCGGTTTTGTATTTTGGGCGTGTCCCTCCGGGTCGGGCTATCCGTTACAAGTCCTCGCACTTCCTTCGTCAGGCTGTGGGCTTTCCACTTCTATCCCTCACGCAAACGAATTAACAAGAACTTTTATATTTATAATTTCTCACAATCTTGTCATTTCGATCCCGAGGCTTCGGGATCGAAATGACAAACTATACGGTTAGTTTACCTAAAAATTAAATTTCAAATTAAAAAAAATCTGCTCGATCTGCAAAATCTGCGTGAAACCTCTATGAACCTTATTTTAACTTAAAAACAAAAACTTTGCGTTCTTCGCGTAATTCTTTGCGAACTTTGCGGTTAAAAGCATTTTTCTGTACTTTTACTACTCAAACAATACAACACTCCAAAATGAAAATACTACTCCTAGGTTCAGGCGAATTAGGCAAAGAATTTGTCATTGCCGCACAACGAATCGGACAAACCATAATAGCTGTTGACAGTTACGAAAATGCTCCAGCGATGCAAGTTGCACACGGTTTTGAAGTCATCAATATGCTTGACGGCGAAGCTTTAGACCGAATCGTAGCCAAACACAAACCAGATTTTATAGTTCCAGAAATAGAAGCCATTCGAACCGAACGTTTTTACGATTACGAAAAGCAGGGAATCACAGTCGTTCCTTCAGCGAAAGCGGCAAACTTTACCATGAACCGTAAGGCAATCCGTGATTTAGCCGCAAAAGAATTAGGTTTAAAAACAGCCAAATATCAATACGCAACATCTGCAGAAGAATTACAAAAAGCCGTTCAGGAAGTTGGAATTCCGTGCGTGGTAAAACCTTTGATGTCTTCATCAGGAAAAGGACAATCGACTATAAAAACAGAAAGCGATATTGAAAAAGCATGGCAATATGCCGTTGCAGGTTCACGTGGCGATGTTATCGAAGTTATTGTAGAAGCTTTTGTTGATTTTCATTCTGAGATTACCCTTTTGACGATTACCCAAAATGGAAATCCAACGCTATTTTGCGCCCCAATTGGACACAGACAAGAACGTGGCGATTATCAGGAAAGCTGGCAGCCGGCGCAAGTTTCTGAAGCTGATTTGTACGAAGCACAGGATATGGCCGAAAAAATTACCGAAGCTCTTGGCGGTGCGGGACTTTTTGGTGTTGAATTTTTCCTGACTAATGAAGGTGTTTATTTCTCTGAACTTTCTCCTCGCCCGCATGATACCGGAATGGTAACTTTGGCCGGAACGCAGAATTTCAATGAATTTGAATTGCATTTGAGAGCAATTTTAAGTCTTCCAATTTTCGAGATTACATTAGAAAAAGCCGGAGCAAGTGCTGTAATTTTAGCATCAGAAGATTCGACAAATCCAACTTTCAGCGGAATTGAAAAAGTCGCTGCTTTGCCAAAAACTGATTTCAGGATTTTTGGAAAACCAACTTCAAGACCCTACCGCCGAATGGGCGTTGTTTTAGCGAATGATTCATTAATAACTCCAATCGAAAAAGTAACAGAACGCGCCAAAGAAACGGCAAAATTAATAACTGTAAATTCTTAAGAAATGAAAAAAATTATATTCACGCTTTTCCTGTTTATCGGGATTACAGCACAAGCGCAAACCAAAAAGAAATTTGACAAACCAACAATAGTTGAAGCTTCGTGCGGAGAATGCCAATTTGGAATGAAAGGTAAAAGCTGTGATTTGGCCGTTCGAATTGACGGCAAATCCTATTTTGTTGACGGAACAACTATTCATGATCACGGTGACGCACACTCTGAAAAAGGTTTTTGCAATGCCGTTAGAAAAGCTTCTGTTACAGGAGAAATTGTAAACGATAGATTTAAAGCGACTTCATTCACCTTAATAGATGATAAAAAATAATGGCATTAATACTCGAAAATATTGCTAAACATGTTTCTTTGACACCAGAAGAGCAGGCACTTTTTTTATCTAAGCTAGAAACGAATACTTATAAACCTAAAACAATTTTATTGAATGCCGGCGAAGTTTGCAAACACTCTTATTTCGTTAATTCGGGAATTTTACGAAGTTTCAATATCAACGATAATATTGTGGAGCATGTACTTTCATTTGCCTGCGAAGGCTGGTGGATGAGCGATATGTACAGTTATTTTTCGCAAAAACCAGGTCAGCTTTTTATTGAAGTTTTGGAAGAAGCAGAAGTGGTTTCATTATCCAAAGAAAATCAGGAACAATTGTATCTTGAAATTCCAAAACTGGAACGCTTTTTCAGAATTCTAATTGAAAATTCATTAGTTGCCAATCAGCAAAGATTAATGGATAATTTAAGTTTACCTGCGGAAGAGCGTTTCGAAAAATTCAGTAAAAAATACGGGACCTTAATTCACAAAGTTCCCCAAAAACAAATTGCGTCTTTTATTGGAGTAACGCCTGAATTTTTCAGCAAAATGAAAGCGAGACTTTTGAAGAAATAATTTTTTTTTTGGCCACGAATTACACAAATTTCCACTAATTAAATTGCTTTAAAATTGAAATAAAATTCGTGGAAATTTGTGTAATTCGTGGCAAAAAGAAATCCTTTTAATCTGTAAATCTGTGGCTAAAAATAAGACCAGTTCATTGAACTGGCCTTTGAATTAAAATTGCTCAACCTCTGTAGAATGTTTCATCGCTGTTATTGTTGATTTTCCTATCATTACGGTATTTTGAACCGCATCAAAATAAGAAGTTCCAACAAAAGCCTGATGTTTTACCGCTCTGAATCCGTTTTTCTGTAAAGCGAATTCGCGTTCCTGCAATTCAGAATATCCTGCCATGCCGCGTTCTTTATACGCTTTAGACAATTCAAACATACTAGTGTTCAAAGCATGGAATCCTGCCAAAGTAATAAATTGGAATTTATAACCCATTGCAGCCAAATCTTCCCTGAACGTTTCCATTTCCGCAACTGATAATTTTGCAGCCCAGTTGAAAGAAGGAGAACAATTGTAAGCCAGCATTTTATCTGGAAATTCTTTTTTCATAGCCGTCGCAAACTTTCTCGCATAATCCAAATCCGGATTGCTGGTTTCCATCCAAATTAAATCAGCGTAAGGCGCGTAGCTCAAACCTCTTGCAATTCCCTGATCAATTCCGTTTTTAACGTAGAAGAAACCTTCGGCAGTTTTTTCACCTGTTAAAAATTTCCTGTCTCTTGGGTCTGCATCGCTTGTTAATAAATTTGCCGCATCAGCATCGGTTCTTGCTACAATTAAAGTTGAAACGCCCATAACATCCGAAGCCAAACGTGCTGCAATTAATTTATTAATCGCTTCCTGAGTTGGCACCAAAACTTTTCCGCCCAAGTGTCCGCACTTTTTAGCAGAACTAAGCTGATCTTCAAAATGCACTCCAGAAGCTCCAGCTTCAATCATAGATTTCATTAATTCGAAAGCATTTAAGTTTCCGCCAAAACCCGCTTCGGCATCAGCCACAATCGGAACCAAATAGTCTTTTTTATCTTCAACTTCATTTACCGTCTGAATTTGGTCGGCGCGTAATAAAGCGTTATTGATTTTTTTTACCACCATAGGAACGCTGTTTACGGGATAAAGCGACTGGTCTGGGTACATTTCTCCCGCCAGATTTGCATCTGCTGCAACCTGCCAGCCGCTCAAATAAATCGCTTCTAAACCCGCATCGACTTCCTGAATCGCCTGATTTCCAGTTAACGCGCCCAACCCCGCAACATAATCCTGACTTTTTAACTTTCTCCATAATTTTTGCGCTCCCATTTTAGCAATAGAATGCTCAATTTGATAAGAACCTTGAAGCGTAACTACTTCGGCAGCAGTATAAGGACGTTCAACACCTTTCCATCTCGGGTTCGTAATCCAATCGTTAATCAATTCCTGAATTCTGTCTTCTGTTGTTTTCATAAATAGTGTAGTTAAAGTGGTTAGTAAAGCATTTTATTCAATTAAAAATTTTGAATTAAAAATTAAAAATCTGCGTGAAAACATTTTTAATTTTTAATTCTAAATTTTTAATTCTTTATAAATATTTGTAGCATGGAATAGTCAAGAAATCAACGAAATCAGCATTTACAACTAATCTTTCCAGTACTTTTTCAGCCAATGGAAATTGTTGTTTTTCGTGATTTTCTTCTCCTAATTCCTCTTTGATTTTTCTGAATTCATCCAAAGCCAATTCATGATAATAAGCCAAATCTAATTTTCGTCCATTATCTAAAACCACTTTATTCTGAAGCCATTGCCATAATTGCGATCTCGAAATTTCTGCGGTTGCGGCATCTTCCATCAAATTATGCAAAGCTGCCGCGCCTTGACCGTTCAGCCATGAAGCCAGATACAAAACTCCTACGTTGATATTTTTTCGAACGCCGTTTTCAGTGATTATTCCGATTGGTGGTTCAATCAAATCTGCTTCTGTAATTTTTCGATGTTCTCTTTTAATATGAATCTGGTTTGGAGTTGGCATTCCTTTATCAAAGATTTCTTTTGCAAGCGAAACCAAATCCGGATGCGCTACCCAAGTTCCGTCGTGGCCGTTTCGAACTTCGCGTTCTTTATCGGTTTTCACTTTCGCGAAAGCGATGGCATTAGCTTCTTCATTATTTCGAATCGGAATCTGCGCTGCCATTCCGCCAATGGCATGTATGCCTCTTTTATGACATCTTTGAATAACCAGATTCGAATATGCATTCATAAAAGGCGAAGTCATATTTACCTGATCGCGGTCTGGAACGATGAATTTTGGATTTTTTCTAAACTTTTTGATGTATGAAAAAATATAATCCCAGCGCCCACAATTTAAGCCCACAATATGTTCTTTCAATTCGTAAATAATTTCATCGAGCTGAAAACTTGCTGTAATCGTTTCAATTAAAACCGTCACTTTTATAGTTCCTCTTTTCAGCTTCAAATAATCCTCGGTAAAATCAATTACATTGTTCCACCAGCGTGCTTCTAGATAATGTTCTAATTTCGGAATGTAGAAATATGGTCCCGAATTGTTTTCTAAAAGTCGTTTATGATTATGAAAAACATACAAACCAAAATCTACCAACGAACCCGAAACTTCTTTTCCTTCAATTAAAAGATGTTTTTCCGGCAGATGTAAACCTCTTGGACGCACAATTAGTGTTGCCGTTTTTTCATTTAAATGATAGGACTTCTGTTTCACCAAATCGGTATGGGTAATTGTTTTATTTACGGCATCGATTAAATTCAGCTGGCCTTCCATCAAATTTTGCCAGGTTGGCGAAGTGCTGTCTTCAAAATCGGCCATAAAAGTTTTTGCTCCCGAATTCAAAGCGTTGATAATCATTTTGCGATCAACGGGTCCCGTAATTTCTACTCTTCGGTCTAATAAATCTTTCGGAATTTCGCCTGCTGTCCAATTGCCTTCTCTGATACTTTTCGTTTCAGGAATAAAAACCGGCATAATTCCCTGATCAAAAGTGACTTGTTTTTGCTCGCGCTGCAAAAGCAATAGTTTTCGCTGTGATTCGAATTTTCTATGCAGTTCAGTTATAAAAGCAATCGCTTCTTCTGTCCAGATCTTTGGATAACGAAGCTTCTTTTCGGCTAAAAACTCCATCGCCTTTTCGGTAATTTCTAATTGGTTTTTCATAGCTAATAGATTTTATACTACAATGTTACAAAAAGTTTTTTATAAAAATAGCGAACGTTCGCTAAAATTTAAAAATATTTTTTTGGCGATTATTTGTAAATCAGTTACATTTGATATTATGGATATCGAAAAAGACTATATAAAGCTGATATTTGGGCTTAAACTCAAGCAAGTCAGAACTCAAAAAAATCTTTCTCTTTTTGGCTTGGCCAAATTGACGAATCTTTCAAAATCGTATTTAAACGAAATTGAAAAGGGAAAAAAATATCCAAAAGCAGATAAAATCTTGCTTTTATGTAAACATTTGGACGTGACTTATGACCAAATGGTATCTTTAAAACTCGATAACAACCTAGCCCCTATTGGCGAAATTCTAAAATCTGGAATTTTAAAAGAGATTCCGCTAGATCTTTTCGGAATTCAGGAAGCGGATTTAATAGATATTATTGCTAATGCTCCAGCCAAAGTCAATGCGTTTATTAGTACCATTATAGAAATTGCACAGCATTATAATTTAAGCCGTGAAAGTTTCTTTTTAGCCGCTTTACGATCGTATCAGGAAGCGCATAGTAATTATTTTGAAGATTTAGAAGAGAGAGTAATTGCGTTTTCTAAGTCGTTTCAGATCAATCTCGATTCAAAAATTACTATTGAAGAATTAGAAGCGATTTTAAAAGAAGAATACGAATACACTATAAAAGAAATTGCTTTTACCGATCAGGAAGCTTTGGGCGATTTGCGCTCGATTTATGTTCCGAAAAGCAGAACTTTACTACTTTCAACAGAACTTGACGCTCCGCAGAAAGCTTTTATTTTAGCTAAAGAAATTGCTTATAATTATTTAAAAATTTCAGATCGATTACTGACATTCAGCTGGATTAAATTTGAAAATTTCGATCAGGTTTTGAACAATTTTTACGCTTCTTATTTTGCGGGCGCTTTGTTATTGCCGAGAAAATTGGTTGTGGACAAAATCAATAATTTCCTAAATAATGAAAAACCGAATCCAGAAGAATTTGTTTCTTTAATTGAAAGTTTCGAAGTTTCTCCTGAATCTTTTTATCAGCGATTGACGAATTTATTACCGAAAGATTTTCAGTTGAAAAATTTATTCTTTTTAAGAATGTCGCATCCTATTGGTTCAGATGTTTATCAGATAAAAAAGGAACTTCACATTACGAATCAGCAAGAACCGCACGCTAACGAAACCAACGAGCATTATTGCAGAAGATGGGTTTCGGTAAAAACTATAAATGAAGCGATCAGACAAAATAAACCGCATTTTTTTGATGCTCAAATCTCGAGTTATGTACATAGCGGGAATGAATATTTAGTCTTTTCATCGGCAACAAAAGACCCTTTTGTAGAGAATAATATTAGAAGCATTTCAGTTGGAATTTTAATTAATCCGACGATGAAAAAGAAATTTAAATTCATTGAAGGAAAACCTCTTATTAAACGAATCGTTGGTGTTACGTGTGAAACCTGCGATGTAAAAAACTGTTTGGAAAGAGCTGCACCGCCAATTGCCCTGGAAATGAAAAAACGCCATGACAACACAGATTTTGTTGTACAGCAGTTTATTAATCAATATAGTTAGAACGTTATGAAATATTTTGCTTTAACAATAACGCTGTTTCTTATTAGCTTCAATCAGGAGACAGACAAACTTACCGGACGTTATAATTATTTAATTGAAAACAACAATGTCTATATCCAAAAAGATAAAATTACTTTTAAGGATAGTGTTTTTGTCTTTGATAACAAGTTTATGCCAAAGGGGAAAATTTCTTATGGCAATACAATATTATTAGACAATTTCATCAATACTGATTTAATTATAAGTATCCCAAAAGATCAAATCAAAAAAGATACTATTGAATTTTTCATGCATGATAAGAAAAGTTCTGCTGCTAATTATCTTGATGAGGTGGTTGGGAAAGGGAAATTGATTAAAATCAAGTAATAGGAGTTTTTTTTTTTAAAATCTCGCAAAGACGCGAAGTCGCAAAGTTTTATTTCACTTTGAATATAATTAACTAAACATATCTTCTCACAATCTTGTCATCTCGACAAAGGAGAGATCACACAAGAAATTCAACATGCATAATCTCTAATTCTTTTTTAATATTTTTCGTAGTTTTACCAAAAAAAGAAAGAATAAAGCTACAGAAAAATGGATTTTACTACTTCTGAATTATTAAAGTCATTAGAAAAAGGTTTAAATGCGCAAGACAGTTACGGAAGAACTCCACTAATGTGGGCAGTCAAGGATAACGATATAAAAATAGTTAAAGAATTACTTAAGGCAGGTGCTGACATTTCAATTACCGATATGGTAGGTGACCGTGTATTAAGTTATGCTGTAGTACAGAATAATTTGGAAATACTAAATATAATTCTTGACACAAATATCGACATTAATTTCAAAAGTGAACGTGGATACAAAGACACTGCACTTTTTAGTGCAAAATCAAACATACAAGTACTAGAAACACTTCTGGAGCGCGGAGCAAATCCAGACATACAAGATAAATATAAAATGACCACTTTACATTGGGCGGTTACACGTGAAGGACAAATCGAAGCAATAAAAACTCTTTTGAAGTTTGGAGCTAATGTAAATAATAAAAACCACAAAGGAGTTACAGTATTAATGTCAGCTATTATAACTGGAATTATGGAATATGTTCAAATTCTTGTTTTAGCAGGAGCAGAAATGAATATTGCTGCAAAAGATGGTTTCACTGAACTTATGTGTGCCGCTTATTATGGCCATGAAGAAATTGTAAAATACCTGCTGGCAAATGGCGCAGACAAAGACACAATAGCAAAAAAAGGAGAAACAGCACTCTCTATTGCTAAAAAGAAAAACTTTAGTAGTATTGTTGCTACTCTTGAATCAAACTAAAATATTTAGTTAGTTTATACTAAGAAATAATTCCTACTCAATTTTGTCATCCTGAGGAAGGATCACACTATAAACTCCATCTGCATAATCGTCAATCTTTGTCGAGCCACTTGTGTGATCTCTCCTTCGTCGAGATGACAAACTGTGTGTTAGACGCACTACTGTGCGCCTCTACCTTAAAACCTTTGAACCTCTGCAACTTTGAGCCTTTGCACCTAAAATCTAAAAACCTCAAAACCCCAAAAATCTTTCTTAATCTAGATTAAGTGCTTTTCCTTGGCCTTGGCGGTATCTTTGTACTATAAAAACAACAAAACACATAGGTCATGGAAAATATAGTATTACATAAAGCAGAAACAAGAGGAAACGCAAATCACGGATGGCTTAATGCTTATCATAGTTTTAGTTTTGCAAGCTGGTACAATCCAGATAGAATTCAGTTTGGGGCACTTCGTGTTTTGAACGATGATACAATTGCGGGCGGAATGGGTTTTGGAACGCATCCTCACGATAATATGGAAATCATTACGATTCCATTAGAGGGCGATTTGGCGCACAAAGACAGTATGGGAAATACTGAAATCATCAAAAATGGTGATATTCAGGTAATGAGTGCCGGAACTGGGGTACAGCACAGCGAGTTTAATCCGAACGCAGATCAACAGACTAAATTGTTGCAAATCTGGTTGTTTCCAAATAAAAGAAACGTTGCTCCGCGTTACCAACAAATTACTTTGGATGTTGCGGACAGACATAATAAACTTTCTCAGATTTTATCTCCAAATGCAGATGATGACGGAGTTTGGATTCACCAAGACGCTTGGTTCAATATGGGTAATTTTGACTCAGGTGTATCTACTGAATACACAATCAAAAAAGAAGGAAATGGCGTTTATGCTTTTGTTTTAAAAGGAAACGTTACCATCAACGGTCAGGAATTAAACACTCGTGATGCAGTTGGAATTTCAGGAACTGACATTTTAAAAATTCAAGCCAATACAGATGCTGAATTTTTATTGATGGATATTCCGATGAACTATTAATTCAAACAAAAAACAATTAATACCTGTACTTGGAAACGATAATAAATCTATAAATCAGATTGTTATCGTTTCTTTTTTTTGTAATTTCAATAAATAAAGAAAAAAGTCTCCCGCAGATTTTGCAGATTTTATCTGCGAGAAAAACTTATCTCAACCTAGATTTTCGTAAAAGAAATTACCTCATTTTTTATTTCTTAATCTAGGTTAAGTGCTCAAAGAATACTCTCACCGTAACTTTGTCCTATCAAAATGAAATTAATTATTTAAAAAATAAAATTATGGCAACTACAAAATGGTCAATTGACCCAACTCACTCAGAAATTGGTTTTAAAGTTAAACACATGATGTTTACAAATGTTTCAGGAAAATTTGGAACATACGACGCTACAATTACTACAGAAGGAGACAACTTCGAAAATGCAGCAATTGAATTTTCTGCTGATATCGCTTCTGTCGATACTGCAAATGCAGACAGAGACGGACATTTAAGAAGCGGCGATTTCTTTGATGCTGAAAATCATCCAAAATTAACTTTCAAGGCAACATCTTTCAAAAAAATCAATGAAGGAAGCTATGAAATTACTGGAGATTTAAACATTAAAGGTGTTTCTAAAAGCGTAACTTTTCCTGTAGAATACAGCGGAATCTTGACTGATCCTTGGGGAAATACAAAAGTAGGTTTAAGCATAGAAGGAAAAATTAATCGTAAAGATTGGGGTTTAAACTGGAACTCAGCTCTTGAAACTGGTGGTGTTTTAGTAGGCGAAGAAGTTCGTTTAAACATTGAATTACAATTTGTAAAACAAGCTTAATACTTTATAATAGGTTTTAATTTGGTTGGTTAAAAATCCTGCACTTTTTAGGAAGTGCAGGATTTTTTTTAGTAACTTCGACTTCATTTTATATTTCGAAATTCCGTTGGAGACATTCCAGTTTGTTTTTTGAAAAATCTGGAGAAATATGAATAATCTTCGTATCCTACTTTAAAGGCAACTTCGTTTACAGCTAATTGTTTATCGATCAGCATTCTTTTTATTTCTAAAATTACGCGGTCTGTAATTACTTCTGTGGCAGTTTTCTGGAGGATTTCATTACAGATTCTGTTCAAATGCTTCAGGGTGATGTTTAGTTTTTCTGCATAAAAAGATGGCAGTTTTTCCGTTCTGAAATATTTCTCTAAAAGAGATTCAAATTTATTGATTTTGATATTGTAAGAATGAGTTTGGTGCGAATAGGTTTCACCGTATTTGCGAGCAATTTCGATATGAATCGAATCCAACAAATTCAACATTTTGTCGAGCTGATACTTTAAATTCTCATTATTTTCCTGTATCAGCAGATCAAAATAAGGCTGGATTTTCGGAATTTCATTTTCTTCAAAAACCATTTCTGGTCGATTATGAATAGAATGATAAAAATTATATTCGTTTATATTTTTCTGTCTGAAGTATAAATTGTACAATTCCTGCGAAAAGATAATCACAAAACCTTCAATATCTTCAGATAAACTCCAATGATGCATTTGTCCTGGCTGCAGCACAAAAAGACTTCCTCTTTTGATTTCAAATTGATCAAAATCGATCTCGTGCAATCCTGAACCTTTCGTAAAAAATACCATTAAATAGGAATCGTGACGGTGTGGTTCTTCGACAAAACTGTGACTTTTTAGATGCTCTTTAAAAGTATTCACATAAAAATCTCGGTGAACATCATTGCAGCTAAAATTCTGAACACTATAAATTGGATATTTCTTCATGCGCTATTAAATTTTAGATTGTAGATTGCAGATTTTGGAATTTGGAATTTGAAAACTCAAACAAAATGTCTTTATTGTGCTATAAGTAGCGAAGATATAAAAAAGACTTTTATCTTGCTCTATATTACCTTTGTATAAATAAAAAATAACAAGATCATGTCAAATGCATTAACTCATATTTTAAGTAACGAATGTCCTGTTTGTCATAAAGGAAAAGTGTTTACAGACAAAAATATATTTTTGACTTTTGGACTTCCAAAAATGAATGAATACTGCAGTCACTGCCATTATAAATTCCAAAAAGAACCTGGCTATTTCTTTGGCGCTATGTATGTAAACTACGGATTAACAGTCGCTCAAGGTATTGCAACCTATTGTGTTGCACAGTTTTTCTTTGAAACAAATTTCGATTTAAGAATCATTCCGATTATTGCAATTGTTATTACTTTGCTTACTTCTTTCAACCTGCGATTTTCAAGATTAGCATGGATTTATATGTTTAAGGACTATACGAGCTAAAAAAATACTATTTTTGCCTTCCAATTGAAACTAATTTTCAATTTTAAAAAAAAGTAAAAATTAAATTAGACAAATGAAAGCATACGTATTTCCAGGTCAGGGCGCACAGTTTACAGGAATGGGCAAAGACTTATATGAAAACTCGGCTTTAGCCAAAGAATTATTCGAAAAAGCTAACGAAATTTTAGGTTTTAGAATTACTGATATTATGTTTGAAGGCACTGCCGAACAACTAAAAGAAACTAAAGTTACACAGCCTGCTGTATTTTTACACTCTGTTATTTTAGCTAAAACTTTAGGCGAAGATTTTAAACCAGAAATGGTTGCAGGACATTCTTTAGGAGAATTTTCAGCTTTGGTTGCCAACGGAACTTTATCTTTTGAAGACGGTTTAAAATTAGTTTCTCAACGTGCTCTTGCTATGCAAAAAGCCTGCGAAATTACCCCATCTACAATGGCAGCAGTTTTAGGATTAGATGATAATGTTGTAGAAGAAGTTTGTGCTTCTATCGACGGAGTTGTGGTTGCCGCAAATTATAACTGCCCAGGGCAATTGGTAATTTCTGGTGAAACTTCAGCGGTTGAAAAAGCTTGTGAAGCAATGAAAGCTGCGGGAGCAAAACGTGCTTTAATCTTACCTGTTGGAGGGGCTTTTCACTCGCCAATGATGGAACCGGCAAGAGAAGAATTAGCCGCTGCAATTGAAGCGACTACTTTCTCTACTCCAATTTGTCCGGTTTACCAAAACGTAACTGCAAATGCTGTTTCGGATGCAAATGAAATTAAAAAGAACTTAATTATACAATTGACTGCTCCTGTAAAATGGACTCAATCGGTTCAGCAAATGATTGCTGACGGCGCTACTTTGTTTACTGAAGTTGGCCCAGGAAAAGTATTAGCTGGTTTGATTAATAAAATTGATAAAGAAGCTGTTACTGCGAATGCTTAATTTTTAAGTATTCAGTCTCGGTTTTCAGTTTTCAGTTTGAAACTATACTTATAAAAAATCCTCATAAATATTTATGAGGATTTTGTTTTTTCTATAGCTCACTAACTTCTAAACTATTATTATTTATAATTGCTGTTATTAAATAACTTTGATCTCTTTTTTCAAAAAACACGTACCAAGTTGTTCTGGTATTGGGTTTATAAAAAATATAATTTAAACCTAAATACTGAAGTGATTTTGGAGTTTTCTTATGAGGAAAACTTGAAATACTTGAAATAACAAAACCAACTATTTTATCAATATAATTCTGAGCTGACTCAGGAAAACTGAAATATTCCTCTTCAAAAAGCGCAAAAAAAAATTATCAAAATATTCAAGAACAGAATTTTCAAAAATTATTTTTTCCAAGGGTATGCTTTTATTCTCTTATACATTTCAGCTTTAAATTCCTCTGGCGTTAATCCTTTTGCAAACTCGGCATCAAAATCAAAAGTCTCTCGATCTATTCCTTTAAACTTAGGCTTCTGAACTTCGTATTCAACTCTGGATTCTTCAACCTTATTGTTTTTTTTATTTTCTTCTTCCGAGTCCATAATTCCTACATTTTTAATCTTACAAATTTACAAAATAAATCGGAACAAAATAAAAATCCCAAATAATCTAAATTGATTATTTGGGATTTTTCACTTATTGTTAGACGCACTGCAGTGCGTCTCTACAGAATATATTTGTCGAATTTACTTATATAGTCAGAAAACTGAAAACTGAGACCGAAAACTAAGAACGAACTTTCTGTTCCCATTTCCAAGCGCTAGCCATTGCTTCGTCTAGGCTTAGTTCTGCTTTCCAGCCTAAAACATTGTTCGCTTTATCTGTGTTTGCGTAAGCCTCGGTGATATCACCTTCGCGGCGCGGTTTAATTACGTATGGCAATTTTTTATCGCTTACTTTTTCGAAACTGTGAATTACTTCTAGAACTGAACTTCCTTTTCCGGTTCCTAAATTAAACGTTTCAACTTTCGCCAAATTCTTTTTATCCAACAAACGCTTTAACGCAATAACGTGTGCTTTTGCTAAGTCGACAACGTGAATGTAGTCACGAACAGCTGTTCCATCTGGAGTTGGATAATCATTTCCAAAAACCGATAATTCCTGACGCAATCCTACTCCTGTCTGTGTAATAAAAGGAACCAGGTTTTGAGGAACTCCTAATGGCAATTCCCCAATTTCAGTTGAAGAATGTGCTCCAACAGGATTAAAATAACGCAATAATATGGCGCTTATATTAGTTACTTTCGCAGTATCTGTTATAATCTCTTCTCCAATTTGTTTCGTGTTTCCATAAGGAGACATTGCTGTCTGCACAGGTGCATCTTCTGTAATTGGCATTTTTTCGGCCTGACCATAAACCGTACAAGATGAACTGAATATAAAACTAGCTTCTGGTTTTTGCTGTAATTCTTGTAAAAGATACACTAAACTGCTAATGTTGTTTTCATAATACAATAACGGCTGCTCCACACTTTCACCAACTGCTTTTGAAGCAGCAAAATGAATAACTCCAGTAACATCGTTATGTTTTTTAAAGAAATCCCGAACGGCACTTTTTTCTCTTAAATCAATTTTTTCGAATAAAGGCGTTTTTCCTGTGATCGCGGTAATTCCTTTTAAAACATCTTCTGAAGAATTCGAAAGATTATCAATTATCACAACTTCGAAGCCTTCATTTTGCAATTCGACTACCGTGTGAGAACCAATAAACCCTAATCCTCCTGTTACTAATACTTTCATTTTGTGGTTGTTTTTATGTAGTTAATTTGTAAGCCTGCCTTGCAATAAGGATCCATTTATTTTTTTGCTTTTGCCAAACAAGCATTATTCCTATTTTAATATCTCTATCAATGCCATCATCTTTGGTATGAGCCGCCAGGACATGTCGAACTATAGCAACATCACCTTGAATAGTTATAGTCTGATTCTGAAAATCGATAGATACAAAATCAGATTTCCCGCTAACTATTCCGTCAATAAATTCCGTTTGATTTTGAAAATTACCATTTGAGTGGACATAATTTAACTTGTCCGAAGTTAATGCTTTCAATTTTGCACCATCAGCATCAATCATTGCCTGACGCAAAATTTCAACTTGAGTACTAACAGCATTTTCTTCTTTAGCATTTGTTTTTTGAGCAAAAACCGAATACTGAACAAGAATCATCAAAATTAAAAGGCTTAATTTCTTCATATTTTATTTATTCAGAAATTCTAAAACAGAATCGGTTATAAATTTAATCTGCTCGTCATCAAGTTCTGTATGCATTGGCAAAGCAATTACTTCCTGCACTAATTGGTTTGTAACTGGAAATTGCTCTTCTTTATAACGAGGATCTACATATGCTTTTTGCGAATGCAATGGAATTGGATAATAAATTGCACATGGAATTCCTTGATCTAATAAATGCTGCATTAGAGCATTTCTATCTGCATCTAAAATTCTTAATACATATTGATGAAAAACGTGATCATTTTCGTTTGCAGCAAAATCTGGCGTAATGATATGTGCATTTCCAGCGAAAGCTGCATTATATTTTGAAGCCGCTAAACGACGTGCTTTATTGTACTCGTCTAACAAAGGTAGTTTTGCATTTAAAACTCCGGCCTGAATACTATCTAAACGTGAATTTACACCCACAACATCGTGATGGTAACGTTCGTACATTCCGTGATTTACGATTCCGCGGATGATGTGCGCTAATTTATCATCGTTGGTAAAAATTGCTCCACCATCTCCATAACAACCTAAATTTTTAGAAGGAAAGAATGAAGTCGCAGCAACATGACCAATTGTTCCCACTTTTGATTTTGTTCCAGATTTAGAAACATAATCAGCACCAATAGCCTGCGCATTATCTTCAATTACATATAAATTATGTTCCGCTGCAATTTCCATGATAGCATCCATGTTGGCAGCGCGTCCAAATAAATGCACTGGAACAATTGCTTTAGTTTTTGGAGTAATCGCTTTTTTAACTGCTTCGATATCGATATTCATATTATGTAAATCAACATCAACTAAAACCGGAGTTAATTGCAGCAAAGCAATAACCTCAACAGTTGCGGCAAAAGTAAAATCGGCAGTAATAACTTCATCTCCCGGTTTTAAATCTAACCCCATCATAGCTATTTGAAGAGCATCTGTTCCATTTGCACATGGAATTACATGTTTAGCTCCTAGATAGTCTTCAAGATTTTTTTGAAACTGATGAACCAAAGGTCCGTTAATATAAGTATTTGTATCTAAAACCTCTTGAATTGAAGCATCTACAGTAGATTTTATTTTTTCGTATTGACTTTTTAAGTCAACCATTTGTATTTTTTTCATTTTCGATATTTTATTTAAAAAGCCTTTCTATTAAACCAGAATGCCAGAAAGAAGGAACAAAAATAGTTATTAATACCTTCAAACCAATGAAAATAAACGAAAGAAATGTAATTTAGCTGCAAAAATTACTACATGCTTTTTTTATATAATTTAGCCGTTTCTTTAGCAGCGTTTTTTCTTAAAATAGTTGCACTTTTTAGTCCGAAAATTAAACTTTTTGTTGAAGGCCGAAAAAATGTGTTTTCCATTTTAGAAGAAAAAATTAAAGAAGATGACAAGACCATCTGGTTTCATTCAGCTTCATTAGGAGAATACGAACAGGGACTTCCTGTAATAGAGAAAATCAAAGAAAAATATCCTTCACACAAAATTGTTGTTACTTTTTTTTCACCTTCAGGATATGAAGTACGTAAAAACAATACCGTTGCCGATGTCACTATCTATCTGCCTTTGGACACAAAAAGCAACGCTAAAAAGTTTTTAAAATTAGTTCATCCCGAATTGGCGTTCTTTATTAAATATGAGTTTTGGCTCAACTATTTAAAAGAATTAGAAAAAAGCAAAACTCCGACTTATTTGATTTCTGGAATTTTCAGAGACAATCAAATGTTCTTTAAATGGTATGGCGGATTTTATAGAAAAGCATTAGAAGCATTTACTTTCTTTTTTGTTCAGAATGAAAGTTCCAAACAAAAAATAGAATCAATCGGATTTACTAATGTTATTGTTTCCGGCGATACTCGTTTTGACCGTGTTGCTGCAATTTTAGAAAGAGATAACAAACTTGGTTATATTGAAAATTTCAAAAATAATCAGCCAGTAATTGTTTTTGGAAGTTCTTGGCCAAAAGATGAAGTTTTAATTGCCGAATATATCAATCAAGCACCAGAAAATGTAAAATTCATCATTGCTCCTCACAATATAAAAGCAGATCAAATCGCTGAGCTTAAAGCACAAATTACAAAATCAACGATTTTATTTTCTGAAAAAGAAAATAAGGATTTATCAAAATACGATGTGTTTATAATCGACACCATTGGGCTTTTAACTAAAATATACAGCTACGGTACAATTGCTTATGTGGGCGGCGGATTTGGTAATCCTGGAATTCATAATATTTTAGAACCTGCTGCTTTTGGAATTCCAATTGTTATAGGCCCTAACTATTCTAATTTTGCAGAAGCCGTTTCGCTTGTGGAATTGCAAGGATGCATGGTAATTTCTAATACAGTTGAATTAAAAAAGACTTTCGACCAATTACTATCTGATAATGAATTATTTACAAAAAAGAGCAGCATTTGCAAATCATTTATTCAAGATAATAAAGGAGCCACAGAAACTATCATAAAAACCATTTCGTAATTGTTTTTATTCCAAAATTGGTCGCGATTATATCTTTTTTATGATAATTAAACCCATAAAAACATATTTTAAGTTTAATTAACCAAACAGAATTATCCTTAAAAAACAAAATAAACCATAACAAACGGAATTAAAAGAGCCAAAAGAGCGATAGAATTTTCAACAAAAAATAAATTACACAAAACATACAATAATATAATTTATTTTTGTTAATTTGGCATATTATTTGATAACTAAGATAATCGTGAGTAAGGAAAATATTTTAAAAAAAAAGTGAAAAAATATTTTACATATTAAAAAATTTATATCTTTGCCACGAATTAATAATTAACCTTTTATAATAAAGTAAGATGAAAAAAGTATTTTTAAGTTTAGCTGTTGTTGCTGTTTTAACTGTTGTATCTTGTAAAAAAGCTGACGCTGCTGCTTCAGAAGCTGCTGTAGATTCTACTGCTGTTACTGTTGATTCAGCTGCTGCTGTTGTTGATTCAGCTGCTGCAACTGTTGATTCTGCTGCTGCTAAAGTTGATTCAGCTGCTGCTAAAGTAGAAGAAGTAAAAAAATAATTAGAACCTAGTTTCTAACGATTTTAAAACCATCTTTTCAGATGGTTTTTTTTTTTATGATCAATTTTCACAGAATTGATTAGCTTCATAAAAAAAAAGCGCTCACTATTGTGAACGCTTTTTTTTATTCTATTACTTCTTCCAATTCCTCCTCAGTCTCCTCATCATCAAAGATCAATTCATTTGAAGAGAAATCCAAAATTTCCGATCTGGAAGCATAAGTTACAATTTCCTTAATTCCTTTCTGCAAAAGCAATTCTGTACTGTATTTACGGCTTGTCGCAAATTGAGCATCACCAAGCATCAATTTAAAAAAATACTTCCCGCCAGAGCCTTTAAATTTCAAAAACTTTGCAAGTTCAATATTCGCTTTAAATTTCTCAATATCTTCCTCACACTCAAACCTCAATTCATAACTCAGGCTTGTAAAAATAACCTTCCCTTTTCGCGAAGTAAATGTAAATTTATATTCATCGTTAAAACGCCTACTGATTACAAAAGCACCCATTTATAATTTTAGATTTTAGATTTTAGATTGGAGATTTCAGATTCTTAGATTCTTAGATTCTTAGATTCTTAGATTCTTAGATTCTTAGATTCTTAGATTCTTAGATTCTTAGATTCTTAGATTCTTAGATTCTTAGATTCTTAGATTCTTAGATTCTTAGATTCTTAGATTCTTAGATTCTTAGATTCTTAGATTCTTAGATTCTTAGATTCTTAGATTCTTAGATTCTTAGATTCTTAGATTCTTAGATTCTTAAAAATAAATTTACTTCGTAAATTTATTTTTTACAAGTTTACACCATAAAAAAAGCCTCTTCAAAAGAAGAGGCTTTAGTACTCAGAGCGGGACTTGAACCCGCACGAACATTGCTGTTCACTGGATTTTAAGTCCAGCGTGTCTACCAATTTCACCATCCGAGCATTATATGATTTTGAGCGAAAAACGGGGCTCGAACCCGCGACCTCGACCTTGGCAAGGTCGCGCTCTACCAACTGAGCTATTTTCGCGTTTCAAATTCTATTTAAGAACTCTGCAATACTTGACTTGTTTCGTATTGCGAGTGCAAATTTAGGACATTTATTCAATTACACAAGCATTTTTTTTAAAAATATTTTACTTATTTTATAACTTTCTGATAACCTAAACTTTAAACTTGAAAATTTTTAAATTTATTTTTTGACTAACATTCTTTTAATCTCATTCAGCTTCATCAGGGCTTCTACTGGCGTGATTGCATTAATATCGAGGCTCAAAATCTCTTCTTTTATCTCTTCCAATAAAGGATCATCCAAATTAAAGAAACTCATCTGCATTTCGTCATTAGCCGCTTTTATTCCTTGCAAAGCATCACTGGAATGATTCTTCTCTAATTTCTTCAAAAGTTTTTGTGCTCTAGAAATAACAAGCTGCGGCATTCCCGCCATCTTTGCAACGTGAATTCCAAAACTATGAGCACTTCCTCCTTTTACCAGCTTTCTAACGAATAAAACAGTATCCTTTAATTCCTTTACCGCCACATTAAAATTCTGGATTCTCGGCATCGATTCTGTCATTTCATTCAATTCATGATAATGCGTCGCAAATAAAGTTTTTGCTCTTCCTGGATGCTCGTGAAGGAATTCAGCAATTGCCCAAGCAATCGAGATTCCATCATATGTACTAGTTCCTCTTCCAATTTCATCCAGCAACACCAAACTCCTATCTGAAATATTATTCAAAATAGAAGCGGTTTCATTCATTTCAACCATAAATGTAGATTCACCCATCGAAATATTATCCGAAGCTCCGACTCTGGTAAAAATTTTATCTACAATTCCCATTCTAACGCTGTCTGCAGGAACAAAACTTCCCATTTGAGCCAGCAATACAATCAAAGCTGTTTGTCTCAAAATAGCCGACTTACCAGACATGTTTGGCCCGGTAATCATAATAAGCTGCTGTGTTTCTCTATCCAGAAAAACATCATTGGCAATATACGGCGTTCCTACTGGCAATTGTTTTTCAATTACAGGATGTCTTCCGTTTTTAATATCTAATTCAAAAGTGTCATCGATTTCTGGCTGTACATATTGGTTTTCTACTGCCATCTGAGTGAAAGAACACAAGCAATCTAACTGGGCAACCAAATAAGCATTCATTTGAACCGGCTTAATATAAGTACTTATCCAAGCCACCAATTGTTCAAAAAGCTCACTTTCTATTTTGTATATTTTTTCTTCGGCACCTAAAATTTTGGTTTCGTACTCTTTTAATTCCTCCGTTATATATCGTTCAGCATTTACAAGAGTTTGTTTACGGATCCATTCTTCTGGAACTTTATCTTTATGCGTATTTCGAACTTCAATATAATATCCAAAAACATTATTAAAAGAAATTTTGAGCGATGAAATTCCTGTTCTTTCTGATTCTCTTCTTTCAATTCCTTCTAAAAATTCTTTTCCAGAAGTTGAAATCGCACGAAGTTCATCCAATTCTTCATTAATGCCGCTTGCAATTGCATTTCCTTTTGAAATTGCAACAGGCGCATCTTGATTTAATGTCGTTTTAATTTTTTCGCGAAGCAGCTCACAAGCATGAAGACTGTCTCCAATTACTTTTACAGCTTCCTGCGGACTTTCGAGCGCCAAAGTTTTTATCGGAATAATAGCATCTAGAGATTCTTTTAAATAAATAATTTCTCTTGGAGATACCTTTCCTGCAGCGATCTTAGAAATTAAACGCTCTAAATCTGAAATCTGCTTAATTTGATATTGAATGTTATGCAGAATTTCTGGATTCGACTTTAAATAAGCGACAACTTCATGTCGGCTTTTTACTTTATTACTGTCTTTTAAGGGCAGAGCAAGCCAGCGTTTCAATAAACGTCCTCCCATTGGAGAAAGTGTTTTATCGATAACATCTAAAAGCGTAACTGCATTTGGATTATAACTGTGATATAATTCTAAGTTTCGAATCGTAAAGCGATCCATCCAAACATAGGCATCTTCTGCAATACGCTGAATCGCCGTGATATGCTGCACACGATTATGCTGCGTTTCTGATAAATAATATAGAATCGCACCCGACGCAATAATTCCTTCTTTTAATTCTTCAACACCAAACCCTTTTAAAGAAACAGTTTGAAAATGTTTAGTGAGGGTTTCTAAAGCATAATCTTCTTTATAAATCCAATCTTCTAAATAAAAACTATGAAAATCTTCACCAAAAGCATTTTTAAAATCGCTCTTGTTATTTTTTGGAACTAAAACCTCACTTGGATTAAAATTCTGCAATAATTTATCGATATACTCTGCATTTCCTTGAGCTGTTAAAAACTCTCCAGTAGAAACATCCAGGAAAGAAATTCCGATATTTTTATTGGCAAAATAAACCGAGGCCAAAAAGTTATTTGATTTTGAATGCAGTACTTCATCATTTAAAGAAACTCCCGGAGTTACCAATTCTGTAACACCTCTTTTGACAATGGTTTTAGTCATTTTTGGATCTTCCAACTGATCACAAATCGCTACACGAAGTCCGGCTTTAACTAATTTTGGCAGATAGGTATTTACAGAATGATGCGGAAAACCAGCCAGAGCCGTTTCTGTATCAGACCCTGCTCCTCTTTTAGTTAATGTTATTCCTAAAATTTTTGAAGCTCTAATGGCGTCTTCTCCAAAGGTTTCATAAAAATCCCCTACTCTGAAAAGCAGACATGCATCAGGATATTTAGCCTTGATTTCGTTGTACTGTTTCATCAAAGGTGTTTCTTTCACCACTTTATCTTTAGCTGCCAAATTATTATGTTTTAAATGAAAAAATTAAGACAGCGAATTTATGATTTTTTAACGGCAATTCGAAAACTTCAAAAATTAAAATATTTTAAGATATTTTTAGGTTGTGGTTTCAGAATTTTACATAGCTTTGTTTATCATTTAAAAAAAGACCCTAAAAAGATGAAAAAAATAATTTTATTCGCTATGTTAGCTGTAGCTGGTATTACAGCTACTAATGCACAAACAACTAAAAAAGCTAAAGCTGCTAAAGTTGCAAAAGTTGAAGGAGCAGGAATGCTTTTCGAAACAGAAACTATTGATTACGGAACTATCGCTCACAATGCTGATGGTAAACGTGAGTTTGTTTTTGTAAACAACGGAACTAAACCATTAATCATTACTAACACTACAGGATCTTGCGGATGTACTGTTCCAACTACTCCAAAAGAACCAATTGCTCCAGGAGCTAAAGGTGTTATTGGTGTAAAATATGCTACTGACAGAGTTGGTGCTTTTACAAAAACTGTAACTGTTACTTCTAATGCTGAAGGACAACCTACAAAAATCCTTACTATTAAAGGTACTGTTTTACCAGATCCAGTAAAAAGCTAATCTGAAAAACATATAAATAATCGAAAAAGCTTCCTTATCTTTGGAAGCTTTTTTTATGACTACAATTCAACACCAATGAGAAAACTCGAAAACAGCGAACTAGACCGTAAATCTATAGAAGATTTTAAGAAATCTGAAAAAACACCTTTAATATTAGTTTTAGATGATATCCGAAGCCTTCACAATATTGGTTCTGTTTTTAGAACGGCAGATGCATTTTTGATTGAAAAGATTATTTTATGCGGTATTACTGCCACTCCTCCAAACAAAGAAATTCATAAAACTGCTCTTGGCGCGACTGAAACTGTAGCATGGGAACATTATGAAAATGTTCTTGAAGTTATTGAAAATTTAAAGAAAGAAAATGTGCTTACAATGGCCATTGAACAGGTTGAAAGTGCGATTTTTCTTCAAGATTTTACAATTGAAAAAGATCAAAAATATGCACTGGTATTTGGTAACGAAGTTTATGGTGTTGCACAGGAAGCTGTTGCAATATGCGATGGATGTATTGAAATCCCTCAGCTTGGTACCAAACACTCACTAAATATAGCAGTTAGCGCTGGAATAGTAGTTTGGGATTTGTTTCAAAAAATAAATTGGCCGAAATAGAAATTATTTTTTTTGTTATTAATTAATTGATATTTTTAGCAAATGAAAAATATCAAATTACTAACCATTCTTGTTTTATTTTCCGTTTTAAGTTTTAATTTTTCCATTGCAAATGAAAATACAAAAACTTTTAACAAAAAGAATACACTTACTTCAAAACATTCTATAAATCCCAAAATAAAGAAGCATAAGAAAGACAATTTCGTAATTGATCCTCCTAAACTTATTGCAGAAGGAGATCAATTATACTGTCCACAAACTACAATTAATATTGTTACCGATTTTACCATCAATCATGATCCAGCAGAAAACGGAACACAGGTACTTTATATACAGATTTCATCAGGATATTCCAGCGGACTTGATCGCTTAGAATTAGCTAATCCTGCATCACATCCAAATATTATAACGAGCTGGGACACAACTTCAGGAAAATTACAATTATCTGGATTAACCTCTTCCACTATAATTCCGTATGCTGATTTTGTTGCTGCAGTAAAAGATGTTGTATTCACCAATTCGTCTGCAACGGCATCTGGAACAAGAACTTTTTCTATTACAATCGGTCAAGCTAATTATCTTCCTTCTACAGAACATTACTATTTATTTATTCCAAATGTAGGCGTTACATGGACAAACGCAAGAGATTTAGCCGCTGCCAGTACATATTACGGTCTTCAAGGATATTTAGCTACAGTTTTATCTGCCGATGAGGCTAAATTAATTGGCGAACAGGCTTCTGGAACTGGATGGATTGGCGGAAGCGATGCGGAAACAGAAGGTGTCTGGAAATGGGTTACCGGCCCTGAAGCTGGAACTATTTTTTGGAACGGAAATGCAAACGGTTCGACTCCAAATTTTGCTTTCTGGAATACGAGAGAACCTAATCAGCAGGGAGATGAAGATTATGCACATATTACACAGCCAGGAGTTGGAATAAGAGGCTCTTGGAACGATTTATCAAACACAGGATCATTGACTCCCGGCGATAATTATCAGCCAAAAGGATATGTTGTAGAATACGGCGGAATGCCAGGCGAAGCTCCACTGGAAATTGCAGCAAGTACAAAAATTACAATTCCCGTTGCAACGCCAGCAGCAAATCCGGGTCCAGTTTGTGATTCGGGAACTTTTACATTTACTGCAACGGCATCAAGTGGAGCGACTATTGGATGGTATGATGCCGCTACGGGAGGAAATTTATTAGGAACCGGAACTTCTTACACCACTCCCTCAATAAGTACAACTACAACTTATTATGTTGATGCGGGCTGCGAATCGAATAGAAAATCTGTAACTGCTACAGTAAATGCCACTCCAGCAACCCCAATTGCCGAACAAAATACATATACTAATTGCGGACCTGGATCTGTAACTATTAAAGCAACTTCAAATATTGGAAGCATCAACTGGTTTACAGCTTCTACAGGAGGAAATAGTGTTTTTTCGGGAAATAATTTCGTAACTCCTGTAATTTCTTCCAACACGACTTATTATGCTGAGTCTTCTAATAACGGCTGTATTAACTCCACCCGAATTCCTGTAGACATTGTAATTTATGCACCGCCTGCAGTAACTGATGAAACTTTACCTCTGTGCCAGCTTCAAACTATAACACTAGACGCGGGGATTTCTGGAATGAATTATCAATGGTCAAATGGAGCAACAACTCAAACTACTACCATTAATTCTGGAGGAACTTATACTGTTGATGTTACTAGTCCAGCTCCTGAGAATTGCACAAGCAGAAAAACTATAGTGGTTGAAGAGCATAAAGTTCCACAAATTGATCGTATCGATGTTGAAGGAACAAGAGCGATTATCTATCCTGTTAAAGCCGAAAATTATTTTGAATATTCTCTGGATGGAATTAATTATCAAGATTCCACCATTTTTTATAATGTTCCTGGCGGGCTTCAAACGGCTTATGCGCGAGAAAAGAGCGGATGCGGACAAGTTACCAAACAATTTGTAGTTCTTGTTTTTCCTCCATTTTTCACTCCAAACAACGACACTTTCAATGATGTATGGGAGGTAACTGGAATGGAAAATTATCCGCAGGCAGAAGTCACTATTTTTGACCGATACGGAAAATTAGTTGCACAATTAAGCAGATCAAAAATGGGCTGGGACGGCAATTTAAACCAAATTCCGCTTCCTGCTTCTGATTATTGGTACGCTTTAAAAATTGATGATACTAAGCCGATTTTAAGAGGGCATTTTACTTTAAAAAGATGATTTAATTAGATAATGTGTCAATTTGAGAATTAGAAAATGTGCCAATTTGAAAATTAGATAATTTAAAAACACAAAAGAATTATCTAATTGACTAATTATCTAATTACCACATTAGCGTAACTTCTTCTTGATTTCATCTAAGATAAAAACGTAGTCTTCGTGTTTTTTTACAAAATCACGATCTGAAACGTCGATTATTAAAACATTCAAGTCGGTTTGCGATTTTATGTATTCTAAGTATCCGTTGTTGATTTTATCTAAATAGGATGCTTCGATGTTCTGTTCGTAATTACGGCCGCGTTTCTTGATATTTTGAAGCAGACGTTCTGTATTCTGATATAAATAAACGTACAGATCTGGTTTCGGCATTTCTTTGTAAATGATATCGAACAAATTTCTGTACAAACGATATTCATCTTCTGCAAGCGTAATTTTAGCAAATATCAGCGATTTAAAAATATGATAATCAGCTACAATAAAATCTTTGAACAAATCAAACTGCGCCAAATCATCTGATAACTGTTGATAACGATCAGCCAAAAAAGACATTTCTAAAGGAAAAGCATATCTATTTTGATCTTTGTAAAACTTTGGAAGAAACGGATTATCTGCGAATCTTTCTAAAACGGTTTTAGCATTAAAATCTTCTGCAATCTTATGCACCAAAGTTGTTTTTCCTGCACCAATATTTCCTTCAAAAGAAATATAATTAAATTGATTTAAAGGAATTTCATCGAGCGGGTTTTTCAAATCCTGAACAATAGTACAAACACTTTCGTCTGGAGTAACAGCAATTAGTTCTGTTATAGTTTTCTGCAAAATAGGATGTTTCCAATTTAGCTTCAAATCCTGCATCGGAAGCAAAACAAAATTCCTATTTTGCATCAGCGGATGCGGAATTTTTAGTTTCTCTGAATCAATAATTTCATTATCATAAACAATTAAATCAACATCAATAATTCTGGATTGATAACCTTTTTGATTCAAGCGAATTCTTCCCAGCTCTTTTTCGACCTTCAAAACTTGATTTAGTATTTTTTGAGCAGAAGAATTGGTATGCAAAAGAAGTGCACAATTATAAAATGCATCACTCTCAAAACCCCATGCAGGAGTTTCGTAAAGTTTTGAAACCTGAATGACAGTACCTACTTTTTGATGGATTAAATCAATACATTTTTGGATGTTTTCTAGTCTGCTGCCTTGGTTGCTGCCTATCGATAAAACGACTTGATGCTGTAATTTCATAATTAATGCAAATTAACTAAAACTATTTTAGAATTAACCAATATATTTGTGAAACGACGTCTTAGATTTTATCATAATTTTAGATGTCTAATTTGTAACATTTTGCCCTTTTTCTCTACTTATTAAAAAAATATACATATGAAGTTTTTAGGAAATGTACTTGCTACCGTAATTGGTATTTTTGTATTTATTATGCTCTTCTTTTTTGGAGTAATTTTTATTGTCACACTTTTTGGCGGAGACGACAAGGTTTCTGTTAAATCTGATTCGGTTATTGAATTTAATTTAAAGGAAATCAAAGATGACTATGCTGGGAAGTATAAAGATCCTTGGGTAACTGCTTTTTCTGATAAAAAAGGTATTGGTTTAACTGATGTGATTAATGCAATCGAAGCGGCTAAAACAGATGATAATATTAAAGGAATCTCTATTTTAAATGACGAATCTTCGTTGGGTCTTGCTCAATACAAAGATTTAAGAAATGCTCTTGAAAGTTTTAAAAAATCAGGAAAATTTGTTTGGGCTTATGCCAATACATATTCGCAGAAAGAATATTATTTAACTTCTGTAGCTAATACAATATATATAAATCCAGTTGGTGATTTAGATTTTAAAGGACTTTCTTCTGAAGTAATGTTCTTCAAAGATTTTCAAGAAAAATCAGGAATTCACATGGAAGTGATCCGTCATGGAAAATATAAAAGTGCTGTTGAACCTTTTTTACAAAATAGTATGAGTGATGCCAACAGAGAACAGATTACTGCGCTTTTAAACTCAATTTGGGCTACTGTTTCTGCCGATATTTCAAAAAGTAGAAATATTCCGCTGCCAAAATTAAATGAAATTGCCAACGGACTTTTAGCAAGAACTCCTGAAATGGCAAAGCAGCAACATTTGGTAGACGTAATTGCTTATGAAGATGTGTATCACGATGCCATTAGAAAAGCATTGAAAGTAGATAAAGATGAAGATTACAATAAAATTTCGATTTTAGATTATACTCAAAATAATGCTACAACTGCCCTAGCTAATAATGCAACTGATCAAATTGCAATTATTTATGCTCAAGGTGAAATTGGAAGCGGCGAAGGAGATGTAAATACTATTGGAGAAGGTTCGATGCGTCGTTCTTTGCAGGAAGCAAGAAAAAATGACGACGTAAAAGCGATCGTTCTTAGAATTGACAGCCCAGGAGGAAGCGCCCTGACTTCTGATTTAATCTGGAGAGAAATTGAGGTTACTAAAAAAGTAAAACCAGTCGTGGTTTCTATGGGGAATTATGCTGCTTCTGGCGGCTATTACATTGCCTGCAACGCCAATAAAATATTTGCAGAAAACAATACAATTACAGGATCAATTGGTGTTTTTGGAGTACTTCCAAACTTCAGTCCTTTGGCTAATAAATTAGGAATCAATTCAGAACAAGTAAAAACTCATGAAAACGCAGCAAATTACAGTCCGTTTTTGCCAGTTGATGAGAAGTTCAAGGCTTTTACCTTAGAAGGAGTCGAAAAAATTTACAACACTTTTGTAACGCGTGTAGCGAACGGACGTAAGATGTCTTTCGATCAAGTTGATGCTATTGCGCAAGGCCGAGTGTGGTCAGGAACAGAAGCTTTAAAATTAGGTTTAGTAGATAAAATTGGAGGATTGAATGCTGCAATTGCCGAAGCTGCTAAGATTGCCAAAATAAAAAAATACAGCACTCAGAATTATCCTGAATACGAAAAGACTTTTAACGATTTACTTTCTACTATGCCTTTTGCTAAATCGAAAGAAGCTTTCATTAAAGAAGAAATTGGAGAAGAAAATTATCTTCTTATCGAACAGGTAAAGAAATTTCAAAAACAAAAAGGAATACAAGCATTAATGCCTTACGGAATCAATATTTATTAATATGAATAAGATAATCCTTTTTTTAACGGTTTTGTTTTGGAGCGTTTTAAATGCGCAGAACAAAAAAGAAATTACTTTTAAAGAAACTCCAGCAGTCTTAAAAATAAATACCAATCAAATTTTTGGTACGCTGACTACGCCAGATCTAACAAAAAAATATCCAGTCGCTTTGATTATTGCAGGATCTGGACCAACAGATCGAAATGGGAACAATGCAATGATGAAGAACAATTCTTTAAAAATGCTTGCAGAGGCGCTGGCTAAAAATGGAATTGCATCTTTAAGATTTGATAAAAGAGGAATTGGCGAAAGCAAAGCAGCCGGCGGATTATCTGAAAGCAGCTTGGTTTTCGAAAATTATATAGACGACGCTAAAAGCTGGATTAATTATTTAAAACAAGATAAACGTTTCTCTAAAATAGTAGTAATTGGGCATAGCGAAGGATCATTAATAGGAATGATTGCGTGCGCCAAAGCAGATAAGTTTGTTTCGATTGCGGGTGCAGGTGATTCTGCAGATAAAATTATCAAAACGCAGATTGGTTCAAGATCTATGAAACAGCTTAACGATATGACTTTTCCTATAATCGACAGTTTAAAAAACGGATTTACAGTAAAAAAAGTTGATCCGATGGTGGTTTCACTTTTCCGACCAAGTATTCAGCCTTATCTCATTTCTTGGTTCAAATACAATCCTCAGACAGAAATAAAGAAAGTTACTATTCCAATTTTAATTCTGCAAGGAGACAATGACATCCAAGTTACTGTGAAAGATGCCGAAAATTTATCTGAAGCCAATAAGAATGCTGAAATGGTTATAATTGACAAAATGAATCACGTTTTAAAAATCATTGACGGCGATAAAGACGCCAATTTAGCGAGTTATAATAATGAAACACTTCCTATATCTGAAACGCTGGTCGATAAGATTGTTTCATTTATTCAGAAATAATGAAATAAAGAATATTAAAAATCCGTTTGAACTAATTTCAATCGGATTTTTTTTATTTAACAAACAAAAGTAAAATTCTTACATTTTTAAGAAAACTTTATCTCCGCACTCTGCTAAAAAAAACTATTTTTGCAGGAGTCGATTTTTAAGATGTTAAACCCTCAAATCTATTTATATGCTAAAGAAAGTTTTAAAAATAAGTGCCATAGTCATTGTGGTATTTGTTGCCGCATTATTTGCCATTCCGTATTTCTTTAAAGATCAAATTAAAGCCAAAATTGCCGAGGCCATTAACGAAAGTGTTGATGCCAAAGTAAGTTTTAAAGATGCTGATTTAAGTTTATTCAAAAATTTCCCAAACGCAACAGTCGGAATTGAGAAACTTGTGATTATTAACAAAGCTCCTTTTGAAGGCGATACATTAGTTTCTTTAGGCGAGTTAAATTTAAAAATGAGTATCAAAGAACTTTTCAAAGGAAAAGAAGAACCGTTAAGCATTCAGGGAATTAGTTCTACAAACGGATTAGTAAATATAATCTTCAATAAAGATGGTGTTGGAAACTTTGATATCGCATTAAAAGATAAAAAAGAAGACAAAAAAAGTGAAGAAAGCAAACCGCTTTCTTTAAAAATTCAAAATTATAAAATCGAGAATTTCACTTTTAGATATATCGATCAAGGTTCAAAAATCAAGATGGTTATTGACAGTTTGAATCATGAAGGAACTGGAAATTTTACCAATTCAAAATTAGATTTGGATACAAAAACTACTGCAAAAGTTTCATTGGACATGGATAAAATGAATTACATGAAAAATGTCAAACTTACTTTAGACGCAGTTCTTGGAATTGATTTAGAAAAAAGCAAATATACTTTTAAAGAGAATAAAGCTTTAATCAATCAATTACCTTTGGAATTTGACGGATTCATTCAAATGGCTGAAAATAAACAGATTTACGATTTGAAATTTAAAACACCTACTTCATCATTTACCAACTTCTTAGGGTTAATCCCTTCAGCTTATGCTTCGAGTTTAGACGGCGTAAAAACTACTGGAGATTTTACCGTAAATGGTTTTGCAAAAGGTGAATTAACAGAAACAACGGTTCCTAAATTTAATATTGAAATCGCATCTAATAATGCTTCTTTCCAATATCCAAACCTTCCAAAATCAGTTCAAAATATTGTAATTGATACTAAAATCATTAACGAAACTGGAATTCTAAACGATACTTATGTGAATTTAGACAAGTTATCTTTCAGAATTGATCAGGATGTTTTTAACGCTAAAGCAAATATTAAAAACATAACCGTAAATCCGATTGTTGATGCGGCTTTAAAGGGAACAATCAATTTGGCGAACCTTTCGAAAGCATATCCAATTAAAATGGATAAACCTTTGGCTGGAATTTTAAAAGCTGACGTTACAACTAATTTTGACATGGCTTCTGTTGAAAAAAGCCAGTATCAAAACATAAAAAATGCTGGAACAATGAGTTTATCTGGATTTAAATATACAGATGAAAACAATAAATCTATGAACATCAGTACGGCATTGGTAGAATTCAATCCGAGCAAAATTAACTTAAAACAGTTTAATGCGACAACTGGAAAAAGTGATATTGCTATCAACGGAGTGTTGGAGAATTTCTACGGTTTTATGTTTAAAAAACAAGAACTTAGAGGAAACTTCAACATGAGCTCGAATCAATTGGCTGTTGATGATTTTATGACTTCTGGCGAACCTGCAAAAACAGAGACTAAAACTCCGGCAAAACCAGCTGAAGCAATGAAGATTCCTGCTTTTTTAAATTGTACTTTAAATGCAAAAGCTACAACTGTTTTATACGACAATTTAAAACTAAAAGATGTTTCTGGAAAGTTACTTATCAAAGATGAAAAAGCAACTTTAGAAAACTTTAAAACTTCTATTTTTGGCGGAACAATTGGTCTTAATGGTGCTGTTTCTACAAAAGAAAAGGTTCCAACTTTTGATATGAATTTAGGATTTAATCAAGTTGATATTGCACAGACTTTTACGCAATTGGACATGATGAAAAAAATTGCCCCAATAGCTGGAATTATTAATGGAAAATTAAATTCGACTATTAAACTGAATGGAAATTTAGATGCGAAAGAATTAACGCCAGATTTAAAATCGATTTCAGGAGACTTAATCGGTCAATTGCTTTCGACTACCGTAAATGCTAAAAACTCAACTTTACTTAATGCCTTAAGTTCAAATGTTAAGTTTATTGATTTAAACAAAGTTAATTTAAATGATATTAAAGCAGCTCTGACTTTTGAAAACGGAAGAGTAAACGTAAAACCATTTGATATTAAATATCAAGATATTAAAGCTACAGTTGGAGGAACTCACGGTTTTGACCAAACTATGAATTACACCATTAAGTTTGATGTTCCTGCTAAATATTTAGGAACAGAAGCCAACAATTTAATTGCAAAATTGTCTCCTGCAGATGCCGCAAAACTGGATAATATTCCAATTAATGCTTCTTTGACTGGAAACTTTTCGAATCCTAAAATCAGTACAGATATGAAAACTGCCGTAAGTAGTTTGACTACCCAACTGGTTAATCAGCAGAAAGATAAATTGACTCAAAAAGGAACTTCGGCTCTTACTGATTTAATCAACAAAAACACAAAAGCTAAAGATACAACGCAGGCTGCAAAAACAGAAAAAGAACAGAAAACACAAGAGGTTACCAAAAAAGCAAGTGATTTGCTGAATGGTCTTTTCAAAAAGAAAAACTAATCTCAGTATACTAATAAAAAGGCCAATCAAATGATTGGCCTTTTTTTATACTGCTTTAGGATATACTTTTAATTTCCCGTTATCTAAAATTGAATTGATAATTTGGAAATATTCTAAAGGCATACATTTTCTAGTATCCACTCCTACACTTCCACTATCATAAGGGGCGTATTTTTTTAATTCTGAAACTGAGAACAATCCAACAGTTGGAGTTTGAGCAGCACTTGCTAAATGCATAATACCGCTGTCTGCACCAATAAACAAATCTACATTTGCCAATACAGATCCCATTTCGCGAATATCTTTACTATAATAAGTTGGCGCTTGGAACCCAATTTGCGAAACATTTTCAACTGGCAATATTTCAATAATATTATAATTGCTGTATTCTTCTTTAAGTTTAGAATAAAAGTTTTCCCACCATTCTCCTGAATAGCATTTAGCTCCCGTTGCATAAGTAAAGATACAGATTGTTCGTTTTGACGGATCTGGAGTTATAAGATCTAAAATTTTCTTTCCGTTATCAAGTTCTGCATCAGTAAGTTTAAGATCCAAAGATGCTACTATTTTATTGCTTTTAGGCAATCCTAATTTTGTTAAATAAGTCCTGAAATTATAAACCGGGTATTTAGCAATATGGTCATAATCCGTTTTTGACTCTGTTAATTCACCGTCTAAATCTCCATAAAATTTATACTTTGCTCTTGAAAATCGTACAGCCAATCTGCCAGAAGAAGAATTTTGATCGACATTTATAGCCATATCATAAGGTTCGCTCTTAATAGAAATCCAAACCTTCATATACTCAACTAAACTTTTAAAAGGTTTTTTGGGTAAATGAATTGTTTTGTTAACTGCCTGATAATTTTCAAAAACAATTGGTGCTAATGTACCTTTTACAAACAAATCAATTTTACAATTCGGGAAAGTTTCTGCTACTTCTTGAACCAGCGGCGTAATTAATAAAAGATTGCCCAGTCTGCCATTTGGTCTGCAAATTAAAACGCGTTTAATTTCAGCTTTATCAACCAAAACAATATCACGTTCCGTTTTTGGTTTTCCAATGTTTTTAGTCAGACCACGCATCACGCCTCTTCTAAAATTGTTTATTTTGCTTAAAGTACTCATTTATTATTTATAATTAAAGAATTAAATAATTTCGATTTAATTTTAAAAAAAAGCCTTAGATAGAACAAACTTCAAATCTAGGCTTTTTTTTGTTTCTAAAATTAATTTCTTTGAATAAGTAATTATTACAAAATTGTAATCAAATTTATCAAAATTCACATCACCTATTCTTAAAAATTCTAAAAATACAATGATTATGATAATTGATGAAAATTATTATACGGGTGCTGAATAAGGATAGACAAACAGGAAATAATGCTAGACGTCTATACTTACAACATAGCCTTCGGAACCACGAACATTAAAAACAGTTCCGTTTTCAAAAATTAAATATTGTCCTTTTATTCCAACTAATTTTCCTTGAAACGAAGGCATTTTATCCAGATTTAAGCTATTTACTTTTGCAGGATAAATCAAAACAGGATATTGTAAATCGTACAAATCATCTTTTTGAGAATAAAAATAATCTTTAACCTCAGCTGGAATTAAACTTTCAATTTTCACTTTTTCTGCAATTAAATCAAAAGTTTCGGTAGAATTTTGAAGCATTTTTCTCCAATTGGTTTTGTCCGTGTAATGGTTTTTTAAAGCAACCTCTGTAATTCCTGCTAGATATCTATTTGGAACCTCAACAACTGCAATTGCCTGAGATGCACCTTGATCGATCCAACGAGTTGGGACTTGAGTTTTACGAGTTACTCCTACCTTTATTTCGCAAGCAGCGGCTAAATACACGATATGCGGCTGTAATTGTGCTTTTGATTCATAATCTAAATCACGGTCTGCAATTCCTAAATGTGCTGTACTTAATTCTGGTCTCATAATCCAGTCACCAACTGCCGGACTAGAATAAAAACAGTCGTAACAAAAACCTTGACGGTAAATTTTCTTCTTTTTACTGCAATTTAAACACTGGTAGCCCAAAAAGCTAATTTCGATTTCTTTATCCAATAATTGATTAACATTTAGAAAACTGTCTTCGAAGACCAAATAATATTGAATTGGACTTCCAAGTTCGGTTTGCATTTTTGTCAGGACACCTTGATATTGCATTCGTATTTTTATTTATATTGCTATTTTGGAATTATCAAAAGAATTGGACATTTTAGTGTTAAAATTCGACCTACTAATTAGAATCTTTGCTAGAAATCGGGTTGTTTTTTACAAAAAAATACTATTTTTGATATGAAGACAAAGTTACTATTTGTCTCTCGATATTCAAATTTTAAGTTTTTTGTTTTTACATCACCTGTAAAATTTAAAACCTAAAATCAGTAATCTAAAAAACAAATTCATGCCTCTATCTATAATCAATTCGTTTGCATCATGGGTCCTTAAACAACGGATTCACCAAATAGAACTTTTTTTAAAATACCCAAATGAAGTTCAAGAAGAACTATTGCACAACTTATTGACGGCATCTGAAAATACTGTTATTGGAAAACAATATGAATTTTCGACAATAAAATCTTATCAAACTTTTGCAGAAAGAGTTCCTATTGCAAGTTATGAGGAATTACAGCCTTTAATTGAACGTACACGTCAGGGTGAACAAGGCGTTTTCTGGGAAACTCCAATTAAATGGTTTGCCAAATCGAGCGGTACTACAAACGCAAAAAGTAAATTTATTCCTGTAAGTAATGAAGCACTAGAAGATTGCCACTACAAAGGCAGTAAAGATCTTTTATGCCTGTATTTGAATAACAATGAAGATTCTGAACTTTTTTTAGGAAAAAGTCTTCGCTTAGGCGGAAGTTCTCAGATTTACGAAAACAACAACACCTTCTTTGGCGATTTGTCTGCAATTTTAATTGAGAACATGCCAATTTGGGCTGAATTCAGCAGTACACCAAGCAGTAAAACTTCGTTAATGAGTGAATGGGAAACAAAAATCGCTGCAATTATTAATGAAACCAAAAATGAAAATGTTACCAGTTTTGCGGGAGTTCCTTCCTGGATGTTGGTTTTAATGAATAAGGTTTTAGAAAATACTGGTAAACAAAGTTTATTAGAGCTTTGGCCAAATCTTGAAGTTTATTTTCACGGCGGAGTGAGTTTCTCTCCCTATAAAGAACAATACAAAAAATTGCTACCTAGCAAAGATTTTAGATATTACGAAATTTACAATGCCTCTGAAGGCTTTTTTGCGATTCAGGATTTGAACAATTCGAGTGATTTATTATTGATGCTTGATTACGGGATTTTCTATGAATTTATTCCGATGGACACTTTTGGAACTTCGAATCAAAAAGTAATTCGTTTGGTCGATGTCGAATTGAATAAAAACTATGCTATTGTAATTACTACAAATTCTGGTTTGTGGCGTTACTTAATTGGCGATACAGTTCGTTTTACATCATTAAATCCATATCGTATAAGAGTTACTGGAAGAACGAAACATCATATTAATGTTTTTGGTGAAGAATTAATGGTTGAAAATACCGATCAAGCCATTGCAAAAGCCTGCCAGATTACACAAACCGAAGTGATTGATTATACTGTTGCTCCTATTTTTATGCAGGACAAAGAAAAAGGCGCACACGAATGGATGATTGAATTTAAGAAAAGACCTGCTGATGTTGGCCTTTTCCAAAAAGTCCTAGACGAAACTTTACAAACTTTAAATTCAGATTACGAAGCTAAACGCTACAATAATATGACTTTAAACCCTTTAGTAATTAATGTAGCTCGTGAAAATCTATTTTATGATTGGCTGAAGGAAAGAGACAAATTAGGCGGACAGCATAAAATTCCAAGACTTTCGAACCAAAGAGATTATTTGGAGCAGTTGAAGGAGATGCAGTCTATTAAAGTTTAATTTTCCAATTAAAATCTTCAACTAAAATGAAAAAGAATTTTAACGAAATGACTAGTGAAGAATTAGTCAAAACACAAAAATCTTTAAAAACAGTAACTTACCTATTTGGTGTAGTATTACTTTTTTTGTTTGGACTTAACATTTTTCTTGTAGCGAATAAAGGTTTTAGCGCTTCAAACGTTATTCCGATTGCATTGCTTCCTATTTTTATTTTGAATATGAATACTTTAAAAGAAATTAAAAAAGAGTTAGAAGCTCGAAAGTAATTTTTCTTTATTGTCAGGCTGAGCGGAGTCGAAGCCATTTTCTATATAAAATCTTGCAACTTCGCTCAGAGTAACAATTCGAATTACATCATATCAATATATCTGTCGTGGTAACCTAAAAGATATAAAACTCCATCAAGACCTAAACTTGAAATTGAAGTTGAAGCGCTTTCTTTTACTTTTGGTTTGGCGTGGAAAGCAATTCCCAGACCCGCTAAATTTAGCATTGGTAAATCGTTTGCTCCGTCTCCAACTGCGATGGTTTGATTAATGTGAATTCCTTCTTTCTCAGCAATTGCTTTTAAGAATTCTGCTTTTTTCTGACCGTCTACAATATCACCTATATATTTACCCGTAAGTTTTCCGTCTTTTATTTCTAACTGATTGGCGTGAACATAATCTATTCCTAATTCTTTTTGCAGGTATTCTCCGAAATAGGTGAATCCCCCAGAAAGTATTGCAGTTTTATAACCGTAATATTTTAAGGCTTTCATCAAACGATGTGCTCCTTGTGTTATTGGTAAATTAATGGCAACATTTTGCAGCACTTCTTCGCTTAAACCCTCAAGTAAAGCCATACGCTGCTTGAAACTTTCGTTAAAATCAATCTCTCCATTCATAGCCGATTCTGTAATAGCTCTTACTTGATCTCCTACTCCATTAAGTTCTGCAAGCTCGTCGATTACTTCTGTTTGAATAAGCGTTGAGTCCATATCGAAGCATACTAAACGGCGGTTTCTTCTATAGATATTATCTTCTTGAAAAGAAATGTCAACATTAAGTGTTCTGGAAATTTCCATAAAACTTGCCGTCATAATAATTTTGTTTACGATTTCGCCTGTTACAGACAATTGAATACAAGAACGCGGATACTCTTCTTTTTCAACAATAGAAGTTCTTCCTGTTAATCGAATGATAGAATCGATATTCAGGTTTTGATCTGA
Organism: Flavobacterium sp. GSB-24; assembly: GCF_027924665.1. Classification (NCBI taxonomy): domain Bacteria; kingdom Pseudomonadati; phylum Bacteroidota; class Flavobacteriia; order Flavobacteriales; family Flavobacteriaceae; genus Flavobacterium; species Flavobacterium sp. GSB-24. Next base: position 1,773,221 of record NZ_AP027043.1, on the reverse strand, counting down.
CATTATTTTGGTCACTGCTGCCAATTGTGAAGCGGCCAGTTTTTCGCCCAAAATATTGATGATATATCGCTGTTTAGATTGTGATTTTACCCACTTTTCGTAATCTTCAATAGAAATCGGAATAAATTTCACTTTAATTTCTAGTTCATAGGCTTTAAACAAAAGATCTTTTAAAACTGGCGCAGAAGAAGACCCTGCTTCAATCTCGAATAAAATTCCAAGTGACAGCGTATCATGAATATCAGCTTGTCCAATATCTAAAATATTAGCATCGTACGCAGCCAATACAGCTGTTAAACCTGCTGTAACTCCAATTTTATCGTGCCCTGAAACTTTTAATAAAATTATCTCTTTATCTTCTATCGCCATTTTTCCTATTATTGATTTTGAAGCGACAAAAATCGACAATCTATGCTTTATAAAAAAGAATAATCTTTGTTTTTTTGAAAAGAAAAAGCACATTTTCATGTGCTTTTTGGAGTAATTTAACAATTATGTTCCGCTATTAAAATAACATAACTTTTTAATTATTTATTCGGCTGATTTTCATCAAAATTTACCATCCAGTTCACACCGAATTTATCTTTGAACATTCCAAAATATGCACCCCAGAAGGTTTTGTTCATAGGCATTTCTACTTTTCCTCCTGCCGAAAGTCCGTTAAAAATTCTATCTGCTTCTTCTGTGCTTTCTACATTAATCGAAATGGAGAAATTATCACCAAAACCAACATCCCCATATCTTGGATGACTGTCACTTCCCATTAAAATCGTATTCCCAATTGGGAGTGAAACGTGCATAATTCTATTTAGAGCTTCCTCAGAGAGTTGCTCGCCTTCTTCTGCTGGTGCGTCTTTATATTTTCCGATGTACGGAAATTCGCCGCCGAAAACTGATTTATAAAATAGAAATGCTTCTTCGCAAGTTCCATTAAACATTAAATAAGGATTTATTGCTGCCATGATGTTTTTTTATTAATTGTTGATTGTTGATTGTTAATTATAAATTGTTAATGTCTTTTTTACTAATCTTTTAGTTATAGATACACTCTTTACTCTTTACTCTTTAATCTTTTCTCTCTTACTTATTCCTCAGACAATTCTTTAATTCGATCCAATGCTTTTGGAAAAGTACCTTTAAAATAGTCTATATGCTTTTCGGTTACATCAACTTCTACCTCAAGATCAACTGCATCTCCGTTTTGAGTTAATCTATAGGTTTCCATTGAACCGCTCCATTCATTTGTTTCTTCATTGAGAGGTAATTCCTTAAAATCTTTCAGTTCTCCCAAATGCTTAAAAGCCATATATTCATTTGGGATTTTTTTCTCGATTATACTATTCATTCCTCCACCATCAGGCCCAAGAAAGTGTATTTTTCCACCTTCGTTCCAATCACTTACTGCATACGACCCTTCATAAAAAACTCCGGTCCATTTTCTGTAAGTTTCGTCTTCCCATAAGACTTTCCAAATCTTTTCTTTAGAAGCCTTGATACTGATATTAAATTTTAATTTTTCCATCTTAATTTGGTAATTTACTAAAGTCCATAAATAAAACATTCCAACGATGACCATCTAAATCGGCAAAACCACAGCCGTACATCCAACCTTGACTTTCTGCAGGAGGAGCAAAAACAGTTCCGCCAGCTTCTTTTACTTTTTCTGCTAATTCATCAACTTCTTCTCTGCTTTCAGCATCAATCGAAATCAATACTTCCGAGCTCGATTTAGTATCGGTAATACTGTTTTGAGAAAAGCTGGAAAAAAGCATTTCTTCAAAAAGCATTACAACAAAATGTCCTTCACCTACAACCATGCACGTCGAACTTGGCGTATCATGCTGTTCATTAAACGAAAAACCAATTTTCCAGAAAAAATCTTTCGCTTTTGCTACATCCTTTACAGGAAGATTCAACCATATTTGTTTTGTCATTTTTTTGTTTTTTTTGGTTAGATATTGTGATAGTAAGTAATGTGTAAGCCTCTGAAGTTCTGAACCTTTGAACCTTTTAGCCTTTAAGCCTTTGAATCTTTGAGCCTTTGAACCTAAAGAAAAAAATTATTTTTTTTCTACGTAATTTTTAAAATTATCCAAAATTGCCTGCCAGCCTGCGCGCCGCATTTCTTCTGGATTTTGCGTTTCTGGATCAAAACTTTCAACAATTTCGACTCCGTCTGCCGTTTCTGCAAACTTAATTTCAACCTTTCTTCCATCTGCCATAACATATTCGAGTGCACTTTTTGGTTTAACCAAAGTAAATTCACCTTCAAAATCGAAACTCATGCTTCCATCTTTTGCTGCCATAGTCGATTTAAATTTTCCTCCTTCTCTTAAATCAGATTCTGCATACGGTGTGTGCCAGTCTGGAGATGCAAAACTCCAATTCTTAACATGTTCTGGCGTATTCCATAAATCCCAAACTTTGTCTAAAGATGCATTAACGGTATTTTTGATTGTTATCATGATTTTTATTTTATAAATTGATTTATCGTTTAAAATTCTCCACGTAGCTTTTAAAATTTTGAATGATAGCCGTACAAAATTTTTCTTCCATATCTGCAGATTCGATTGTTGTCGGCTCAAATGTTTCAGTAATTTTTACTTGATTGTCTTGAATTTCAAAATGAACACTTGCCGTTCTATTATCATAAAGCTTATATTCTATTAATGAAAATTTATCAATTTTCGTGTATATACCTTCAAAATCAAAACCATCACTGCCGTCCTTTAGAGCCATAGTAAATTTAAATTTACTTCCTTCTGTTACATTATTTTCTACAAAAGGCGTATGCCAATCTGGAGAAGCATTATTCCAATTCATAATATGCTCAGGCAATGTCCACAGCTCCCAAACTTTTTCTATCGGCGCGTTAATTATAGCTTCTACTGAAATCATAATTAATTATTTGGTATCTGGCTTTCGTCCATAAAGAACACTTCCCAGTGATGCCCATCTAGATCCAGAAAAGTTCTTTGGTACATCCACTCATAATCATGCTCTTTATTGTAATCAGTTCCGCCGGCTTTAACTGCTTTTTCCATTATTTCATTCACTCTTTCGCGTGTTTCAACAGAAATAGAAATAAGGACTTCGCTGGTTGTAGCGGTATCACAAATTTGCTTATTGGTAAATGTTTTATAAAAGTCCTCAACCAAAAGCATCACATTTATATTTTCACCAACAATTAAACAAGTTCCCTTTTCATTTGTAAACCTAGAATCGAATGAAAAGCCTAAATCCTTAAAAAAGGATACTGAACGATTTAAATCTTTTACAGCAAGATTTAAGAATATCTTTGTTTTCATCTTTATAAAATTACGAATTAATTAAAACAAATGTAAAATTTTAAGATTAGTTAAAAATGCCAATAAAAGTCATTTTTAGGGGCATTTAAGACAAAATGATTATTTTTGTTTGAAGTTACATTTCAAAAACAATAAAAACCATGAGCAAGAAATTAGGATTAATCGTACCTCACGACTACAAATTATTAAGTATTGCAGCGATATTAGAAGTATTTGAAACTACTAACAAACTCAGTTCAGGAAACGAAAAACCATTTGAAATCATGATTTTTCAATCGAAAGAACAAAATGATGAGGGAAATTTGTTTGGATATGTATCTAACGTAATTGAAACGTCTAATATTATTTTGGATCTGATTTTAATTCCCGCTTTTACAACTGACAATATGAGTGAAATGATTAAGAAGAATAAAAATTTCATTCCTTGGCTGCAAAAACAACATCAAGCTGGAGCCGAATTGGCCAGTTTTTGTACTGGAGCATTTTTGTTTGCGGCTTCTGGTTTGTTAAACGAAAAACTGGCTACCACACATGTTGACGCCTGCAGTGCTTTTACAAAAGCTTTTCCAATGGTGAAATTAAAACCCGAAGAAACTCTAACTGCTGATGGAAGTTTGTATACCAGCGGCGGCTCTACCTCAACTTTTCATTTATTAATTCTTTTAGTTCAAAAATTCTGCGGCAACGAAATGGCTGTCAATATTGCTAAAATCTTTTCTATCGATTTAAACAGATATAAACAAAGTTATTTCAGCACTTTTAGACCCAATCATTTGCACAATGATACTTTGGTGGCGATGTTGCAGCAAAAAATTGAAAGCCAATATCATACAATAGAAAAACTGGAAGAAATTACCAAAGACATTCCAACAAGTGCCAGAAACATGACACGTCGCTTTAAGCAGGTAACCGGAATTCCGCCAATAGAATATCTTCAGAATATAAGAGTCGAAAGTTCAAAAAAATACTTAGAGCAAACTCAGCTTTCCATTTCAGAAATCATCGAAAAAACAGGTTACAATGACCCAAAAGCTTTTAGAAAAGTGTTCTATAAAATGGTCGGTATGAAACCAATTGAATATAGAGAGAAATTTAGGGTGCAGTAGTTTTTTTTTAGCAGCAGAAAATTTTGTTTTCAAAAGAACTTTAGGTCCTGCTCTACACTATATCTTTTGCTCTGAACCCCAGAGCAAAAGGATGCCGTTTCGATCAGGGCTAAAATTCAACTTTTTGTTTTCAGAAGAAAAAAATCTTTAAAATTTATTCCATACAACAAACAAAAAGTTTTTGAAAATCATAAAAAAACCTGCTCATTGAGCAGGTTAAAAAAAAACTTTGTCAAAGTTTAAAACTTTGACAAAGTGATATTCAAGATTTAAGAAGCAATTTCCATGCGCTTCAATAAATTTTTACTTAATGTATGTTCTGCATATTCTTTGTCAATTGTCAGACTAGTGTCATCTGAAGTTGGCAATTCGTACATAGCATCAGTTAGGATAGCTTCACATAAAGAACGAAGCCCACGTGCACCTAATTTATATTCTAATGCTTTATCCACAATAAAATCTAAAGCCTCGTTTGTAATAGTAAACTCAACATCATCCATCAAGAATAATTTTTGATATTGTTTTATTAATGCATTTTTAGGCTGTGTCAAAATAGCACGAAGTGTTTCTTTATCCAAAGGATCCATATGTGTTAAAACTGGCAGACGACCAATAATCTCTGGAATTAATCCAAAATCTTTAATGTCTTTTGGAATAATGTATTGCAGTAAATTGTCTTTATCAATATTGTCTACATTTTTAGAAGTGGAATAACCAACTGCCTGACGGTTTAAACGTTTAGAAATAATACGTTCTACTCCATCAAAAGCTCCTCCTGCAATAAACAATATATTTTGAGTATTTACCTCAACAAATTTTTGGTCTGGGTGTTTACGACCTCCTTTTGGCGGTACGTTTACAACAGTTCCTTCTAATAATTTTAATAATGCTTGTTGAACTCCCTCACCAGAAACGTCACGTGTTATTGATGGATTATCGCTCTTACGGGCAATTTTATCAATTTCATCAATAAAAACAATTCCTCTTTCTGCTTTAGCTACATCATAATCAGCAGCTTGAAGTAAACGGGTTAAGATACTTTCAACATCTTCTCCAACATAACCAGCTTCTGTTAATACTGTTGCATCAACAATAGCCAAAGGAACATCTAACATTTTTGCAATTGTTTTTGCAACTAATGTTTTTCCAGTTCCGGTTTGACCCACCATAATGATGTTACTTTTTTCAATCTCTACTTCGTCGTCTAATTGCTGCTGCATTAAACGCTTGTAGTGATTGTAAACCGCAACTGACATTACTTTTTTAGTTTGATCCTGACCAATAACATATTGATCTAAGAAAGCCCTAATTTCTTTTGGCTTCTTTAAAATTAAATCTCCAACAAGTTTTGCGCTTCCACTAGACTTTAATTCTTCTAATACAATTCCGTGTGCCTGCTCAATACACTTATCACAAATATGTGCATTGATTCCAGCAATCAATAAATTAGTTTCTGGCTTCTTTCTTCCACAAAACGAACATTCTAATACTACTTTAGCCATTCTTTTTTAGTTACTAAGCTGCAAAGTTACTAAGTTTCTGAGACTTTCAACGAAAACCTCAAAAACTTAGTAACTTCTTAACTTTTATTTTTTGTTTCAAGTTTTATTTTGTTTCAAGTTTCAAGTTAACCATAGCAGCTTGAAACCAGAAACTTGAAACTAAGTTTTATCCTCTTCTCAAAACTTCATCAATCATTCCGTACTCTTTTGCTTCGTCAGCTTTCATCCAGTAATCACGCTCACTGTCTTTATGCACTTTATCAAAAGTTTGTCCTGAATGTTGTGAAATAATATGATATAATTCATCTTTTAATTTCAACATCTCACGTAAGTTGATTTCCATATCTGTCGCAACACCTTGTGCTCCTCCAGACGGCTGGTGAATCATAACGCGTGAATGTGGCAGAGCCGAACGTTTTCCTGCAGCTCCTGCACATAATAAAACTGCTCCCATAGAAGCTGCCATTCCTGTACAAATTGTAGCTACATCTGGTTTAATGTACTGCATTGTGTCATAGATTCCAAGACCTGCATAAACACTTCCTCCAGGAGAGTTTAAGTAAATTTGAATATCTTTTGAAGCATCGGCACTTTCTAAAAATAATAATTGAGCCTGAACAATGTTAGCAATCTGGTCATCGATACCAGTTCCTAAAAAAATAATTCTGTCCATCATTAATCTTGAAAATACATCTAATTGAGAAACATTCAACTGACGTTCTTCAATAATATATGGAGTCATATTAGTTGGAGTCATCGCCGCAACGATTTTATCGTAATACATTGCATTTACTCCTTGGTGCTTTGTAGCAAATTTTTTGAATTCTTTACCGTAGTTCATATGTATTTTGTTCTAAGTTTTACGTTTATTTGGTGTATACATTTTTATTCCCTGCAAAGGTCATACCCTTTTATAAAGAATGTCATTATGTCTTCTTTTTTTTAAGTTTCAAATGGTATGAGATGTTATCCCGAAGCTTCGGGACTAAGTTTTTTTTAAAATCTGGAATATCACATACAGCCGAAACAAAAAAAGCGTCAAAAGAAAAATCTCTTGACGCTCAAATATAATTATTTTTCAGAAATTATTCTCCGTAAGAAGCAGCAATAAATTCTTCGTAAGTAACTTCTTTTGTTGTTGGATTTGCTTTCTCTTTGAATAAATCTAACAATTTAGCAGCTACAACTTGCTCAGAAAGTCTTTTCACTTCTTCTTGGTTAGATAAAACTCTAGCCACGATTCCTTGAACTTCTTCTTCAGTTGGGTTAGTTTGTCCAAATTGAGCCATTTGTTGTCTGATTGCGTTTGATGTAAACTCTTTCAAATCTTCAAATGTAATTTGGATATTACTTTGAGCCATTGCTTTTCCTTCGATTAATTGGAAACGTAAACCTTTTTCAGATCTTGCGTATTCAACTTCAGCCTCTTCTGCAGAAAGTTTTTTCTCTCCAACAGTTTGCAACCATTTTTTAAGGAATTCTGCTGGTAAATCAAATTTTGTGTTTTCGATCAAGAAATCTTGAACGTCTAACAATAATTTTTGATCTGCTTGCTGCGCGAATTGAGCTTCAGCATCTTCTTTGATTTTAGCTTTTAAATCTTCTAAAGAAGCTACTTTTCCTTCCCCAAAAAGTTTATCAAATAATTCTTGGTTTAATTCTGCCAATTCTGATCCGTTGATAGCTTCGATTGTAAAGTTTACTTCGATATCTAAACCATGAACATCATCATGAGATACTTTTAAGTAATCCATTAATTGGTGATCGTCTTCGAATAAACCTTTTGTGCTTACTGTAACAACATCTCCAACTTTTTTACCGATGAATTTATCTCCAGCCTCCTTGTTGAAAGTAGATACAGAAATTGTAGTTGTATTGTTGATTCCTTTTTCTTCGTTTGTGAAAGTTCCAGTTAAATCTGAATCAGCTTCAACTTTATCTTGAGGAATTGCTTTACCGAATTGTTTTTGAATACGCTCTACTTGTCCGTCGATTAATTTATCGTCAGCAGTAACAATATATTTTACGATATTATTTTTAGCTTCTAAATCAATTTCGAAGTTAGGCACTAAACCAATTTCGAATTCAAAAGTTAATTCTTCAGCATCCCAGTCAAGGTTTTCGTTTACTTTTGGAAGAGGAGTTCCTAAAAGATTTAATCTTTCAGATTGAATATAACGCTCTAAAGCTAAATCAACTACTTTTTTAACTTCTTCTTGTTTAATACCTTTTCCGTATTGTTTTTCAACAAGATCTTTAGGAACTTGTCCTTTTCTAAATCCTTTTACTTGCGCCAAAGGCAATTTTTCGTTGATTCTTTTTGCCACTTGACCTTTATAATCCATATGAACCACGTTCATTACAATTGTCTCGTTAACAGCGTCTATTGCTACTCTTTTAATATCCATCTTCTTCTTTAATTTACATAATAAAATTGGGTTGCAAAATTATAAAATTTTTGCAACCCAACCAAGTTTTTAATCTATTGTATTTGAAGCAGTTTTAATCTGCTCGATTTGTTTTTATTTATCGTCTCCTAATATTTTATAGGTAATAGATTGCAGAATAGACAAAATAACACTAAAAATCAATGCTGTCCAGAAGGAATCGACTGCAAAGCCTCCAACAATATTAGTACACAGCAAAATAATTATAGCATTGATTACCAGCAAAAACAAACCTAAAGTCACAAATGTAACTGGTAAAGTCAAAATGACTAAAATTGGTTTTATAAAAACATTCAGTAATCCCAACACTACTGCAACAATTACAGCTGTCCCAAAACTTGCAACGTGTACACCAGTCAAAAGATTAGACAACAATAAAACTAAGGCAGCGGTAACAAGGAGTCTAAGTAATAATTTCATAGTTATTCAGGTTTAAAATTTATTTAAAAGTAATAATTTTTTATCAAAAGAGATTATTCTTTCAAAAACTCCGTTGTCAATTCAAAAAACATTTTAGGATTTTCAGCATGAAGCCAATGTCCTGCGTTTGGAATAGTTTCTAATTTTAAATTTGGAAAATGCAAACGAATCGAATCCATATCAGTATCTTGAATATAACCTGAATTTCCTCCGCGAATAAACAATGTCGGTTTATCAAAAACCAAATTATCTGGAAGCGGTTTTCCAATTGCATCTAGGTTATTATTAAAAGCTTCCAAATTAAATCGGAAAGCCAATTGTCCAGGTTCTTTCCAATATAAATTTTTTAGTAGAAACTGTCGTGTTCCAAAATCAGTAATATATTGTGATAAAGTTGCCTCTACATCATTTCGGCTTGGTTTTACAGAAAAATCTATTGCATTTAATCCTGCCAAAATATCCTGATGATGCTGTTTATAAAATTTCGGACCTATATCTGCTACAATTAATTTGTCTACAATTTCTGGATGTGTTGTCGAAAAAAGCATCGCAACCTTTCCACCCATTGAATGCCCCAGAATATCAATTCTGCTTAAATTATTGGCTTGACAATATTCATATACATCTTGAACCATTGCGTCGTAACTCCATTCATCTGAATGAAAACTGCGTCCGTGGTTTCTTAAATCCAAAATATGAACTTGAAATCCAGCTTCTACATATTGTCCCGCCAAAGTTTTCCAATTATCAGACATTCCTAGAAACCCGTGCATGATAATAAATGGTTTTCCTTCGCCTTCTATTTTTGAGTAAAGCATATTTATATTTTTTATTCTGAAGAATTATTTCAATTTATTCAAATACATATTCACTACATTATCCAAACCAAGATAAAGTGCTTCTGAAATCAAAGCGTGACCTATAGAAACTTCTAATAAGCCTGGAATATTTTCTTTAAAAAATTTGATATTATCTAAACTCAAATCATGTCCAGCGTTGATTCCTAAACCTAATTCGTTTGCCAATTCGGCAGCTTTAGCGTATGGTTCAATTCCTTTTTCGTTTCCTAAACTATATTGGTGTGCAAAAGATTCTGTATACAATTCAATTCTGTCGGTACCTGTTTTTTTAGCGCCTTCAATCATTTCCAGAATCGGATCAACAAAAATCGAAGTTCTAATTCCGTTTCTCTGAAACTCTCCAATAACCTCTGTTAAATATTCTTGATTTTTGATGGTATCCCAGCCTGCAGATGATGTTATTGCTCCAATTGCATCTGGAACTAAGGTTACCTGATCCGGTTTGCATTCTAAAACCAAATCAATAAAATTATGCTGTGGATTTCCTTCAATATTATATTCTGTAGTAACAACTGCTTTTAAATCGCGTGCATCCTGATAACGAATATGACGCTCATCTGGACGTGGATGAATCGTGATTCCCTGTCCTCCAAAACGCTGAATATCTACAGCAACTTTTAATAAATCAGGAACATTTCCGCCTCTTGCATTTCGAAGCGTTGCAATTTTATTGATATTTACACTTAACTTTGTCATATAAATAGATAATTAATTCTAGTAACACTATATTTGTTACGACAAAAATACAAAGTAAAACGCAGCAGTTTTCGGTATTTTTTGATTATTTTGCATCAAATATCTTCAATGATTTATGACAGAAATTACAAACTATATCACAAATGATTTCAGAGCGATTGATAGTCAGGAAACGATAGCCTCGATCCAGGACTTTTTTATCGATGTAAATTTTTCTCATTTTCCCATTTTAGAAGATGGGGTTTTTATTGGAAGCATCTCTTCTGAGGATGTAGAAACATTTGACACCGATAAAAAAGCAATTGACTACAAATATACTTTAGAACGTTTTTTTGCCAGAAAATCGATGATCTGGCTAGATGTTCTGGAAGTTTTTGCTAAAAACCATACCAATATTCTTCCAATTCTTGATGAAAATAATGCTTATATAGGTTATTATGAAATGGAAGATATAATGAAGTTTTTTCAGGAAACTCCATTTTTAAAAGAGCCAGGAGCGATTATTATTGTTCAAAAAGGTCTTTTAGATTATTCTATGAGCGAAGTAATGCAGATTGTAGAAAGCAATAATGGTAAGGTTTTAGGTTCTTTTGTATCTGAAGCTGATCTGGAAAATGTTCAAATTACAGTAAAAATTGGTTTAGGAGCGATAAATGAAATTATTCAGACCTATAGAAGATATGGCTATGAGATTATTTCAGAACATCAGGAAGACACCTATATTAATAGCTTGAAAGAACGTTCTGATTATTTAGACAAATACCTTAATATATAAATTATTAATGTGGCAATGAGAAAATTAGTTAATTAGATAATTTTCACAGCTGCAAATTATCTGATTGACACATTGACAAATTACCTAATTTAACTCGAATGAAAATAGCCATTTACGGACAATATTATCAAAATAGTACTGAACCTATTATAAAAGACATTTTCTCTTTTTTCAATTCCAACAATGTTGAAATGGTAATTGAAGAAAATTTTCTGAAAATGCTTTATGAAAAGCAGCTGATAAAAAAAGAATATAAAACTTTTTCGCCAAGCACTGCTTTAGATAATAGTTTTGAAATGCTGATTAGTATTGGCGGTGATGGAACAATTTTGAGAGCAGCTGCTTTTGTTCGAAATTCAGGCGTTCCTTTATTAGGTATAAATGCAGGAAGATTAGGATTTCTTGCTAAAGTTCAAAAAGAAAATATTGATAGTTTGTTACAGTTCGTTATTGATCAAAATTACACCACTTCTGAAAGAACTCTATTAGGATTAACTTCTGAGCCAAAGAATGATGCCTTCGAAGAACTTAATTTTGCAATGAATGAAGTTACAGTGAGTAGAAAAGATACTACTTCGATGATAACTGTTGAAACTTATTTGAATAACGAATATTTAAATTCTTATTGGGCAGATGGATTAATCATCTCTACTCCTACCGGCTCTACTGGATATTCTTTAAGCTGCGGCGGTCCCATCTTAACACCAGATGTAAAAAGCTTGGTAATAACACCTATTGCGCCTCATAATTTAACTGCCAGACCACTTGTTATTCCAGATGACACAGAAATCACACTGCGGGTAACAGGAAGAGAAGACCAATATTTGGTTTCTTTAGATTCGAGAATTTCTTCAGTGAAAAATGAATCAATTTTAAAAATAAAAAAAACAGATTATAAAATAAAAATGGTTGAAATACCAGGCGAAACGTTCTTAAAAACCTTAAGAAATAAATTGCTCTGGGGAGAAGATAAAAGAAATTAAACTCTTTTCTGATTCTTCACTATACGATAATACCACATTTTCTCGTTCTGCATGTAGTGAATCATCATTAAATGACTCAAAATCATAATGTAAATTGAAAAAGGAGCACATTTAACCAAAGGAACTTTGATTCGTATTGATAATTATTATATTTGCACGCAATTTTGAATTAAATGAAGAAAATTTTTAATTTATTGTTATGTTTTTTCCCCTTTATTACACTTAATGCTCAAATCAATGAGATAGGTGTTTTTTTTGGCGGAAGTAACTTTGTAGGTGACGTTGGAAAAACAACTTATATCGCCCCAGAAAAACCAGCTTTTGGTGTTCTTTATAAATGGAACAGAAGCCCAAGGCATTCCTGGAGATTTTCATATACACAATCAAGTGTAATTGGAAATGACTTCAAATCTGAAGAAACAGGTAGAAATCAAAGAGGATATCGTTTTGAAAACAATATTAAAGAACTTTCTGCAGGACTTGAGTTTAATTTTTTCGATTTTAATCTTCATGATTATCATACAAAGATTACTCCTTATGTATTTACAGGTCTAAATTTCTTTATCTTCGACAACTTATATCGATATAATACAAGCCCAAACACAATTTATTCTGATAATTCAAACTCTTTTGCTATACCTATTATATTAGGTGTAAAATCGAACATAACGCCGCATCTTGTTTTAGGAGTTGAAGCTGGAGCACGTTATACTTTTACAGACAACATTGACGGAAGCAATCCTAAAACAAACAATCCAAATATTTTAAAGTTTGGAAATTTAAATAATAATGACTGGTATGTTTTTTCAGGTATCACCTTAACGTATACCTTTGGACAAAAACCTTGCTATTGCGCAGAATAATAAAATGAATTTAATAGAATCAATAGATCACACAAACTTACCTAAACACCTTGCCATTATTATGGACGGTAACGGACGCTGGGCAAAACAACAAGGTTTCATGCGCGCGTTTGGACATGAAAATGGTACAAAATCAGTAAAAGAAATAATCAAGACCTCAGCTAAGCTGGGAATTGAATATTTAACTCTATACGCCTTCTCAACTGAAAACTGGAACCGACCAAAACTTGAGGTTCAAGCTTTGATGAAAATATTGATCAATTCATTAAAAAAAGAGCTCGTTACGCTTCAAGAAAACAATATTAGACTCAATGCAATTGGAAATCTTGACAAATTACCAAAAACAGCCCAAAAAGAACTTTTGGATGTTATAGAAAAGACAAAAAACAATTCTCGATTAACACTTACTCTTGCCTTAAGCTACGGATCTAGAGAGGAGCTTGTAAATGCTGTAAAGGCAATTAGTGATAAAGTTAAAAATAATATAATTTCAATAGACACTATTGACGATTCAATTATAAATGAGCATCTTTACACGCAAAATTTACCAGACGTAGATTTATTAATACGAACAAGTGGAGAACATAGAATAAGTAATTTTTTGCTGTGGCAGATCGCTTACGCAGAATTGTATTTTACTAATGTCTTGTGGCCAGACTTTAAAGACCAAGATTTATATGAGGCTATTATTAGTTATCAAAAAAGAGAACGTAGATTTGGAAAGACCAGTGAACAAATTAAATAATTTTTTAGTGTTGCAAAAAAAAATACAAATAGTCCTTACCCTATTACTTTTGGGTAGTTTTTCACAAATTAAAGCACAAGAAAGAGTTCCTTTTGATCAAGGAAAAAAATATATTCTGGCCAAAGTTTCCGTTGTTGGTAAAATAAGCTTCAATGAACAGACTGTAGTAACATTTTCAGGCCTTCAAAAAGGACAGGAAATTACTGTACCTGGAGAAGAAATTAGTAGTGCAATTAAAAAATTAGGTAAACTAGGCCTTTTTGATGAAATTGCTTTCTACGTCAATAAAGTAGAAAATGATAGTATTTATCTAGATTTAAATATTATTGAACTTCCTAAATTAAACGAAGTTAAATTCGTTGGAGTTAAGAAAAGTAAAGTAGAAGGTTTAATTAAGGACAATAACTTGACAAAAAACAAAATTGTCAACGAAAACTTAATTACTACAACTAAAAACTATATTGAAAACAAATACAAAAAAGAAGGTTATTATAATACAAAAGTTACTATAACAAATACTCCAGACACTATTAACGGACATCAGGTTAATATGCTTGTCAGGATAGATAAAGGAGATAAAGTAAAAATCAGCAGTATTGATTTCATTGGAAACAAACAGCTTACAAGCAATCAATTGCGTGCTGCAATGAAAGATACGAAACAGAAAAACTTCATTCGTGTTTTTAAAGCTTCTAAATTTATTCCAGAAAAATATAAAACTGACTTAGAAAAAGTAATTGCTTCTTATAAGGAGAAAGGATACCGTGATGCACGTATCATTTACGATTCTGTTAAATACAACAAACAGAAAAATACACTTGCTATTAAAATTAATGTAGAAGAAGGAAATAAATATTACTTCGGAAATATTAAATTCTTAGGTAATACAGTATATTCAGATCAGCTTTTAAACCGTTACTTAGGGATTAAAAAAGGAGAAACTTACAACGGAGTTTTATTAGAAAAAAGAATTGCCGATAAGACAAAACCTGATGCAGAAGATATTACCAATTTATACCAAAACAACGGTTACTTATTCTCAAACATCAATGCTGTAGAGGTAAAAACGGTTAACGATACAATCGATTTTGAAATTAGAGTTACAGAAGGTCCAATTGCCTATTTCAACAAAATTACAGTTGTTGGAAACGACAAAACAAATGACCACGTAATTTACCGTGAGTTAAGAACAAAACCAGGTGAAAAATATAGTAAAGAACAACTTGTAAGAACTATTCGTGAGATCGGACAATTAGGTTTCTTTGATCCTGAGGCAATTGATCCTAAGTTTAAAAACGTAGATGCCGGAGCAGGAACTGTTGACATTGAATACCATGTTGTAGAAAAAGGATCTAGCCAGGTTGAACTTCAAGGAGGTTACGGCGGTGGAGGTTTCATCGGAACATTGGGACTTTCGTTTAATAACTTCTCTGCTAGAAAATTATTTGACAAAGAAGCTTATAAGCCTTTGCCAATGGGAGATGGACAAAAAGTAGCGCTTCGTTTACAAGGAAGTACTTATTTCCAAACGTACAGTTTATCGTTCTCAGAACCTTGGTTTGGAGGAAAGAAACCTGTACAATTTAGTTCTTCTATCTCTTATAGTAAGCAATTTCTTAACAATTATATTACCCGAACTGTTGATCGTGGCAAAAGTTTTAATATTTTTACACTCCAAGTTGGTTTAGCTAAACGATTAACTGTGCCAGATGACTACTTTGTATTATCACAGTCTGTAAGTTATCAGCATTATGATTTGAACAATTATAATACAGGATTATTTACTTTTGGTAACGGTGCATCAAGAAACTTAGCATATACGATTGGACTTTCAAGAAGTAATAAAGGTGTGAACCCAATATTCCCTACTTATGGTTCAGAGTTTAGCATTTCGGCGAAAGTAACACCTCCATATTCATTATTTAATGGAATTGATTATGGAAATTTAAAAAATGAAAAAGAATATAAAACACAGTATACTGGAACATCTGGAAGTGGTGTAGACGGAAAACCGCTTAACAATGGCGATTATGTTAAAACAGAAACTGTAAACGGACAAACTGGTTATGTAAGTGTTGGTTCAGACTTTGGAAGTGCTGATACTGATGTTGCAAAAGTCGATCAGAGAAAATACAATTGGTTAGAATACTATAAAGTTAAATTTAAAGGAGACTGGTATACTAAAGTATATGGAAAGTTAGTATTAAGAACCTTAACAGAATTTGGTTTCTTAGGAGCTTATAATCAAGAAAGAGGTGTAATTCCTTTTGAGCGTTTTTACTTAGGAGGAGATGGTATGGCCAACTACTCAATGGATGGTAGAGAGACTATTCAGTTGAGAGGTTATCCAAACAACTCTTTAACTCCAGTAAATGCTAGCGGAGATGCAATTGGAGCAACTATTTATAACAAGTTCTCTATGGAGTTACGTTACCCAATTACATTAAAAGCATCAGCTTCTATTTATGCTTTAACATTCTTAGAGGCAGGTTCATCATATCCAACGTTCAAAGATTACAACCCATTTGATTTAAATCGTTCTGCTGGTGCTGGTTTACGTGTATTCATGCCTGCATTTGGATTATTAGGTATTGACTTTGGTTACGGATTTGATGCTCTTCCTGGACAAACAAAAGCTAATGGATGGGAAACTCACTTTATCATTGGACAACAATTTTAGAGAAATAACGTTTGGTTAAAAATCATCAAATAAAGTTATGTTATGAGAAAACAATTTTTATTTATATTTTTAGCCTTGATTGTAGCAAATACAAGTCAGGCACAAGGTAAGACGACTAGGATAGGCTACATCGACATGGAATATATTTTAGAAAATGTTTCCGATTACAAAGAAGCCAAATCACAATTAGAGTTAAAAGCTCAAAAGTGGAAACAGGAAGTTGAGGCTAAAAAATTAAATATTAATACCCTAAAGGAAAGTTTAAAAGCAGAAAAAGCTTTACTTACTAAAGAATTAATAGAAGAAAGAGAAACTGAAATTAAGTTTCAAGAACAAGAAATGATGGATTATCAGCAGAAACAGTTTGGAGCTGATGGTAATTTAATGCGTCAGAAAGCTGCTTTGGCAAAGCCAATTCAGGATCAGGTTTTTACTGCTGTTCAAGATATTGCAGAAGCTAAAAATTATGATTTTATTTTTGACAAATCATCAGATCTTACAATGCTTTTCAGTAATAAAAGATTTGACATCAGTGATCAAGTTTTAAGGGTTTTAAATCGTACTGAAAAACGTGAGCAGCTGACGAAAAAACAATTGAAAGAGCAGGAAGCTAAAGAGAATCTTGAAAATGCAATAGATGAAAATCCAGCAATGGCCGATCGTCAAAAAGCTCTTGACGAGAAAAAAGCAGCAAGAGAAAAATTAATTCAAGATAGAAAATTAGAACAAGAAGCTAAGAAAAAAGAATACGAAGACAGAAGAAATGCCATAGCTGCTGAGAGAGAAGCTAAAAAAAATGGCACGGTTTCTGGAACAGCTAAAACAACAACAGCAACAGAGGCAGCAAAAACAAACACAAGAGCTAAACCTGCCGCTACGAGTGGTGCACCTGGTACAAATGGTACTGAGCAAACACCAACCGCTGAACCAACGATGACTAAAGCAGAAGAAAGACAGATGCTTTACGAACAGCGTAAAAAAGAATTGGAAGAGAAAAGAAAGAAAATTTTAGAGGAAAGAGAAGCGGCTAAAAAAGCAAAAGAAGCCGAAACACAAAAAACAAATACGACCAATAATTAATTAATATTTTTAAAAATGATGAAACAAATCAAAACTTTACTAATTGCTGCAATTCTTATTTTAGGAGCAAGTAACACAATGAACGCACAAGCGAAGGTAGCTCATGTTGATGTAAGCGAGATCATGTCGAAAATGCCTGCTATGCTAGACGCTCAAAATCAACTGCAAAAATTAAGTGGAACATATGATGCTGAATACAAAAAGATGGTTGATGAATATCAAGTAAAAATCAAAAAGTATGAGGCAGAAGCTGCTACAGTAACTGATGCTGTTAACGGTGAGCGTTCTAAAGAAGTTCAAGATATGCAAAAAAGAATTGTTGATTACAGAGACAATGCACAAAAAGAACTACAACAAAAAGAAACTGATATCGTAAAACCTTTAATGGAAAAAGTTAGAGCTTCTATCCAAAAAGTTGGAAAAGCTAAAGGTTTCCAATACGTTTTAGACGGTTCTACTTTATTATTAGCTGATGGTCCAAACATCACTGCTGACGTTAAAAAAGATTTAGGATTCTAAGAAATTCGAACTCGTATAATCAAACTGCTCAATTGTATAATTTGAGCAGTTTTTTTTTACAAAAAATTAAAACTAATCTCTCGTATAATTTCTAGATTTGAATTAACTTAGAGTAATAAATTTTATCAAAAAATATTAAATTTGCTTTATGATAAACAACAATCCTATAGGCGTTTTTGATTCTGGCATTGGCGGAACTTCCATTTGGAGCGCCATTCATGATCTGCTTCCAAACGAAAAAACGATATATCTGGCTGACAGCAAAAACGCACCTTACGGTCAAAAAAGCAAAGATGAAATAGTTGATTTAAGTAAAAAAAATGTAGAGTTTTTACTAGAGAATAATTGTAAACTAATTGTTGTTGCCTGCAATACCGCTACGACAAATGCCATATTTGAACTCCGCGCAGACTACGATGTTCCGTTTGTTGGAATCGAACCTGCAATTAAGCCCGCAGCAAACAATTCTCAGACTCAGGTAATTGGAATTCTTGCCACTAAAGGAACTTTAAACAGTGAGCTGTTTAATAAAACTGCCGAAATGTTTCAAAATACCAAAATAATTGAACAAGTTGGTTATGGCCTTGTTCAACTTATTGAAGATGGAAATTTATACTCGCCAGAAATGACACAACTGCTGGAATCGTACTTAAAACCTATGATTGAAGCTAATATTGATTATCTGGTTTTAGGGTGCAGTCATTATCCTTATTTGATTCCTCAGATCAAAAAAATTCTCCCAGACCATATTAAAATTATTGATTCGGGAGAAGCTGTTGCCAGACAAACTAAAAATTTACTTCGAGATAAAGTAGGCTTTTCAGATATGATACAAAATGATCCTGTATTTTATGTCAATTCTGACCCTAAAGTTCTTGAGTCAATTTTAGAATATAAATATCCAGTAATAAGAAAAGACTTTTAATCTATTATTCAATTTTTCGCTTGACGAACCAAATTCCGTCCAGCGATAAATTAAGTGATATTTTATGGTAATTTTCTTTTATGAGATCATCTGCTATTCTTCCTTTTTGTCCATACGAATATGACACATTCAAAGATGAAAAAGTATTATCTATTGGAAGATTAATTCCTACAGAAAATGATGCATTCTTTACACGTTGTGAATCAACTTCAAGATAACCCGTGTCATAATTTATTCCGGCAGCATATCCTACTCTATCCCAATATTTTCGGGCATTCTTTTTAGAACTATAGGTAAAACCAAGTGCAAAACGATCTTGGTTTAAAAAGTCGCCATATAAGTCAGATTGCTTTGTATCGCCCCATAAACTTTTTTCGTAATCTAACGTCAGATTCAAATTATTCTTAAATCGTTTACTCACTCCAAAGCCTATTTCTAAAGGCATATAATAATCATCTGTATCTGAAGCTTGGTCAGTTTGTATAGAAGATTGAACTTCATCTGCAATACTTGTTACAGACTGTATTTTAGAAGCTTTTACTCTTGTCGGAACTTTAAATGTTGTACCAACCGTAAAAGTCGAATCTATTTTATATTGAGCCCCAAGTGTAGCCCGAACGCCACTATAATTTGTCTTTTTATTTATTGTTGTAATTGAATTTGAAATTAAAAAAGAACGTTCATCAACTGTATTTCCAAAAAGTACTGTTGCAGTTGCTCCTAATGTCAATTTCTTTCCAAATTTATATCCGTATGAAAAATCCAAATTATTTAAACCGCCCGATCCTTGTGCCGTTACATAGTAATATTCTTGGCTGTCGGCTATTGGCAGTTTCAAATTTGAAATTTTAAATACTGAGCTAGAATACGGACGCATTGATACACTAAATCCAGAATTTTTTGTAACTGGAAAAGCAAAAGCCAAATGAGAAAACTGAAAGTTATTTCGTTTCTCTGAGCGTGAACCGCTTTGATATGTTGTTGCAATAGCTTTTCCTCCAATATCAAATAAAAAATGATTTTGATACATAAATCCAAGCGAAGCCGGATTTAGATTATTGATAAAAGTATCTGAAGGCAAAGCAATTCCAGATGAACCAATTGAAGACAGATAACCAAAATCTGAATCATATAAACTTCCAACACCATATAATGAGTATGGCGAACTTGAAATGCTTTGTGAAAACGAACTCAGCGACATCAAAATGAAGCAGCTCCATAAAACAATTTTATTTTTCATTTAGTATGAGATATAATAAATTTTCAGCTGAATTTTATTGTTCAAATGCTTTTGATCGCCTAGAACTATTCTATTAACAGACTGGGCAATTCCTGGTAAAGTCAGTATGAGAGAGGATCTCGAATCTGATTGCTTGAGCATTTCTTTCTGGAGAAAATTTCCAACTGAAATTGAATACCCAACATTTTCGTTAAACTCATCACTCTTCTTATTCAATTTTCCATAAACAGAAGTTCCGGCTGAGTTGACCAATGTGCCGCTTATTCTATTTAAATTATCGCCAACATAAACAGTCAACGAATCTGCCAGAGGATATTTTTCAGAATAAGAATTGTTTACTGGTTTCAAAATTAATTCTGCATCTACAATTGCTCCATTTACAGCAATATTTTTAAACTGCTTTATATTTGGAAAATCGACTCGGCAGGCTACACCTGTTCCAGATTGAATAAATCCTTGATTACTAGTGAGCGTGCTAGATAACTTACTACTGGAAATGGGGAGATTTTGCAGTATAGTTCCCGTTTTATTGAGCGAAATAGAGTTAAATTGTTTCGTAGCATCCAGAATTGTAAAATCAATTATAAAAGGCGTCTCACTATCTGTTTGGTATTTAGAATAGTACAATCGGACTTTACTGGACGAAACACTAAATCCGATTACATTTGAAGAGGTAGAATTTTCTGGGACTAAAACAAGTCCTTTCAAATATTCTGTAAAACTATCAAAATCTGTAACCTCCCTTTTCTTTATTTTTTGAAAAAGAGCTTCTCCAAACTCTTTACTCATTTGAATATTTATAGAATCTTTTTCTTTTGGTCTTGGCTTAAAAGATATTGTCCCTAAACTTTCGGGACTGTAAGTCAAAGTCGAATTATTATAGAAATTGTTATCTTCTGTGTTAGGTTTGACTTTTTGAGTTAATCGATGAATATTAAAAGTCTGTACTCTGGTGGTATCTCCATAATAATAACGATCATATTTAAGAATCATCGAAATTGAATCGAAAACATAATTTACAGATTCTGTATCTGATCCTACACTAGATAAAGCATAAACACTTGTAGAAAGCTGAAAATAACTATCTGATTTCACTTTTCCAAAAATTGGATCGTCATAGTTTCCTATCAGAATTCTAGAGCGGTTTGAAGTTGCAAGGGAGTCGAAATTTATAGTTGACATGTCGACTGTAACCGTATCAATCATAATTACTTTATTACTTAAAGCCAAATAATCTGATCCAACCGTAAACTCCCCCGTGTCAGTATCTGTACCACATGAAAATATGGTTAGTACAAAAAGCAGTATCAATATAAACTTGTGCATAATATATTTTTTGAGCAAATATAAAATGCAGGGTTTGGTGATACACTATAACATATACTACTGTGCATTTTTAAGCTACAAATCACTCAAAACGATCTACAATACCAATTGCACTCTCAAAATTTAATTCGACCATAAAAAGAACGATTTTGTCTATCAAAACACGGCGTACATATATCTTCTTTTTTTTAAGACCGTCATCCACCTAATTTTGAGCCAATAAAATAAATAATGAAAGTACGGTTTTTAATGTGTTCTCTTTTTTTGATTTCTTTTTTAGGAATGAAAGCCCAAGAACATTTTGGTGTTTCTATGAATATCAAAACGGAGCCCACAAAAAAGATAAATTTTAATGAAACAGATATTGCAGTTTTTTATCAAAAAAAAATTGGAACTCAAAACACTATTACTAACACAGTAGAATACTCGAATTTGAAAGTGAATTACGAATTCAATCCTTATAATTTCAATGCTGATCAGGATAAATTCAATCAAATTCAAAACAAATTTGAATATTCTTATGAGATGTCAGAAAAAACAAACTGGCAGATTTCTATAATTCCGACAGCAAATTTTCAGGGAAATTTAGATTTCTCAGATCTTACTGTTTTAGGAAATCTGGAAATTAACCAAAAAATCAGTTCAAGACTAAATGTAATACTGGGAGCTGGTCGGACATCAATATTTGGTGCACCAAAATTTACTCCAATTATTGCTTTTGATTATAAAATGAATGAGAAAACTAACTTTCGAATTGGGTTTCCAGATTCAAAGTTTTCCTATTCAAATAATGAACGAAACAAGTTTAGTCTGACGAACAGTTTTAATGGAAACTTCTATCATTTGGATGTTTCTGCTGATAAAGATAGTAATGCCGAAAAAGCAGTTTTATCACAAATGACATCGGCTTTTGAGTACGAAAGGAATGTCACCAAAAATTGGTTTTTAAATTTTAAAGCGGGTTATGATTTTAATAAAAAATACAACTTATTAAACAATAACGATCATAAAGTTTATGACTACAATACTGGAAATGGTTACGTTTTAGGAGTCGGGATCAAATACAAACAATAAATAATTAAATAAACTATGATTAATCTAAAAAAAGGAATTTTATTCACAGCGCTTTTCTCAGGCCTCTTTTTTATAAGTTGCAGCAATGACAATGATGATGACGATTTAATGGGAAACTGGATTAAAAAATCAGCCTTCGACGGCCCTGCAAGATCTAGTGCAACAAGTTTTGTTATTGGAGATTTTGCTTACGTAGCCGGAGGTTATACTGGCGATGTTTATTTAAAAGATTTATGGGCTTATAACTCAACTGGAGATTATTGGGAGCAGAAGGCTGACTTTGCAGGCGTAGGCAGAAGCTCTGCATCTAGTTTTGCATTAAACGAAAAAGGATATGTTGGTCTTGGTTATGATGGAACAAATAAACTGAAAGATTTTTATCAATATGATCCTTCTAGCAACAGCTGGACACAAAAAACAGATTTTGCAGGAACGGCTCGTTATGCAGCAGTAGGTTTTCAGGCCGGCGGTAAAGCTTATTTTGGTACTGGTTATGATGGAAATTATTTAAAAGATTTTTATCAATATGATGATCAAGCCAATACTTGGACACTTGTAAATGGCTTTAGCGGAAACAAAAGACGTAATGCCACAGTTTTTGTAATTGCAGATAAAGCGTACTTAGCAACTGGTGTCAATAACGGAGTTTACCAAGAAGATTTTTGGGAGTTTGATCCTTCAACAGATGTTTGGACTAGAAAAAGAGATATTGATAAAGATACAGATGATAATGACAGCTACAACGACGATTATGCAATTGTACGTTCTAATGCATCAAGTTTCTCTATGAATGGATTAGGATATGTTGTAGGTGGTGAAAACGTAAAAACAATTTGGGAATACAACCCGACAACCGACTTATGGGTAGAAAGAACTCCAATGGAAGGCGCTACAAGAACTGATGCAGTTGGTTTTGCAATTAACAATCGCGGGTTTTATATGTTAGGAAGAATTGGTTCTACTTATTTTGATGATGCTTGGGAATTTAGACCATTGGAAGAACAAAATGATGACGATAATTAATATCAAAAAATTCTTCTGGAATATCATCCAGAAGAATTTACTATTTATTGCATTTCTCTTATTTTTTGCTGCCTGCGCTAAAAAAGAAGTTCTGACATCTAGTGCTTTTAAAACAAATTCGGGATGGGGCTATACCATTTCATACAAAGAAAAGATTTTGATTAAGCAGTCAATTATTCCTGCAATTAGTGAGAATAAAAGTTTTAAAACAGAAGATGATGCTTTGAAAGTTGCTGATCTTGTAAAACAAAAACTCAAAGAAAACTTATCCCCAACGGTAACCAAAAAAGATTTAATTTTATTAAAAATAAAATTGTAAAATGCAGCTAGATACCATTAAAAATACAGGCTATAACAAAATCTTGTTTCATTGTGTAATATGGATTTTCTTTATTTTAACTTCCTTAATACAGTTTTATGAAAGTCCGTTTAAGATCAATAATGACTTCTATGTGCAATGGATAACCGGGATTGTATTGTTTTATCTGAACTATTTTTACTTGGTTCCAATTTATCTTTTACAAAAAAAATATTGGTTTTATTTTATAGTTGCTTTTGGCCTTATCGCCGCTTTTATGATTATTAGGATAAATTATTTTATTCCTGAATTTAGACATTTAAGACCCGAAAATGTAATGCCTGCCAGAATGATTCCTGAAGGTCCGCATTTTTTCCCGAAAGGCAGAATGACGCATAGAATTGAAATGAGACAGCCACTTTTTTTTAAGATTGGTCCATCATTTTTCTATATTTTAATTATAACGATCAGCGCTATTATTAGAACATTAACCGAATTCTATAATAATCAGCAAAATAAACTTATTGCAGAAACACATAGAACAAATACAGAATTAATATACCTGCGCAAACAAACCAATCCGCACTTTTTATTCAATTCGTTAAATAGTATTTATTCTTTGGCACACAAAAAATCTGATTTGGTCCCTGATGCCATCGTGACCTTGTCTGAACTTATGCGCTATATGCTGTATGAGACAGACAATAAAACGGTGGCTTTAGAAAAAGAGGTTAACTATATTCAGAATTACATTGAACTGCAAAAACTCAGATTAAACAACATTGAAGACATTGTAATTAATGTTCATGGCAATACTAGGAATAAATTTATTGAGCCATTGTTATTGATTTCTTTTGTCGAAAATGCTTTTAAATACGGAACCGATTATAAAGGTGCAGCCCACGTAAAAATTAAAATTTTGATTACTGATAATAATCTTGATTTTTGGATTGAAAATACCATCGAAAATTATGTAAAAGATCCTGAAAATTCAGGAATTGGATTGGTGAACATTCAAAACCGTCTCGATTTATTGTACCCTAACGCGCACGAACTAACCATTACTCAGGATAATGAATATTACCGAGTTCATTTGAATCTAAAATTAGATGAAATTAAAACCGCAATAGATTAAACAACTGATTATGGACAGAAAAAAATTCATTCGAAATGGTATTTTAGGCATTGCTTCATTAGCAACAGCTTCAAAATTATTAGAATCATGCTCCAAAAGTGACAATGATGAAACCAACTCAGGTAATTCTGGAGATGGAAGCTGTACTGTTTCACCTTCAGAGACAAAAGGCCCTTTTCCCATCAAAACGCCAAGCCAGCTGGTTTTAGAAAATATTAAATCTGATCGTGTTGGAGTTGCTCTGCTGATTAATTTAAAGATTGAAAACCAAAAGAACAATTGCGAACCTCTGTCGGGAGTTTTAGTAGATGTCTGGCATTGTGATAAAGACGGAAATTATTCTGAATATGGAGGAACATCTATGCAGCAGACAGATTATACTTCTGTACATTTTTTAAGAGGAAGACAAACTTCTGATACCAACGGAAATGTTTCTTTTATTTCGATTTATCCTGGCTGGTATCAAGGAAGGGCGCCGCATGTACATGTTGAAGTTTTATCGAGCACTGGCAGTTCTTTATTAGTAACTCAAATTGCTTTTCCAGAAAACGTTTCAAGTCAGGTATATTCTAGCAGTAATTATGCTGCACACGGACAGGCCGATACCGCAAATACAAAAGATAATGTTTTTGCTGATAGTTTATCTAATGACTTGGCAACTATAACCGGCAATTTAACAGACGGTTACACTCTTACTAAAACGATAACTGTTAACGCTTAATTGTGATCTCTTAACCAGTATTTTATGAAAACTTTAAAACTTAATCTACTGGTTTCAAATTACTTTTGAATGCCAAAACAAATTGTAAAAATTTAATCCAGAACAAATGAAATGTGTAATTATTGATGACGAACCTTTAGCTGTAGAACTACTGCAGGATTTTGTTAAAAAAGTGGACTCACTTGAATTAGTAAATTCGTTCAACAATGCGATTGATGCCGTTTCATTTATTAATCAAAATAATGTTGATTTGGTATTTTTGGATATTCAGATGCCGCATTTTTCTGGAATTGACTTTTTAAATACAATCGAAAAAAAGCCTTTGGTTATTTTTACAACTGCATACTCAGATTATGCTGTAGAAGGATTTAATCTTGGTGCGGTCGATTATTTGGTAAAACCAATCCCTTTTCATCGATTTTTAAAAGCGGTAGTAAGAGCACAGCAGGTTTTACAGCCGGCAACAGCAATTCAAGCAATTTCGGAAAATACAACTGCTCCAGAAATCGAACAAGATTTTATGTTTGTACGCGCGGAGTACGAAAATGTAAAACTAAATTTTGCTGATATTCTTTTTATTGAAGGTTTGAAAGATTATGTCAAAATTTACACTACAGATAATAAATTCATTTTGACTTTAATCAGCTTGATTAAATTAGAAAATTTACTTTCTAATAAGGGTTTTGCACGAATTCACCGATCGTATATTATCAATATAAAACATGTGAAATCTATTCAAAAAAATAAGGTATTAATAAGCGATAAACGTATTCCTATCAGCGAAAGCTATAAAAATACTTTCTTCGAAAAAATCAACCTCTAAGTTTTTTAAATCCCAAAAAAGAAAATTCCAAATTCCAAGGTTTGATTCTTTTGGAATTTGGAATTTTATATTGATTTTTTTTTAAGCCTAATCTTCGTTTTTAAACCAGCTTGAATACATGACATAATTATTTGAAATGCGTTCGATTTCACCTGCAAAATTAGACTGATCTATGTCTTTTACTTTTTTGGCGGGAACGCCTGCATAAATACTTCCAGAAGTTACAACCGTATTTTGTGTAACCACGGCTCCAGCAGCAATGATTGAGTTACTTTCTATAACACAATTATCCATTACAATAGCGCCCATTCCAATCAAAACATTATCATGAATAGTACAGCCGTGTACGATAGCATTATGCCCTATCGAAACATTATCTCCAATTATTGTTGGATGTTTTTGATAGGTGCAGTGAATAATTGCGCCATCTTGAATGTTTACTTTATTGCCAATTTTAATAAAATGAACATCTCCTCGAACAACAGCATTAAACCAGACACTGCAAGAATCGCCAAAAGTAACATCGCCTACAATAGTCGCATTTTCAGCAACATAACAATCCTCTGGAATCAAAGGTGATTTTCCGTTTACAGATTTAATCAGCATAAAA
The DNA here is from genome assembly GCF_027924665.1 of Flavobacterium sp. GSB-24. NCBI lineage: Bacteria > Pseudomonadati > Bacteroidota > Flavobacteriia > Flavobacteriales > Flavobacteriaceae > Flavobacterium > Flavobacterium sp. GSB-24. The sequence continues at coordinate 1,746,062 of NZ_AP027043.1, read as the reverse complement.
AATAAAATTTAGTTAATTGCAGGACAGTTACAATCGTAACGTGCTTTTTTACAAAATAAATTAATTCCTAAAGTAATTTGATGATAACCACCAGTATCAAATTTTACATCTCCCATCACTTGAGAATAAGTGTATGCAAACATAAAATTCTTAAAATTTACACCTACAATTGGTGTTATAAATTGTAATTTTTGAGAAGAAACTCCGCTTCCTGAAAGATATTGAGCTCCATCAAAACCTCTTCTATAAGAAAGAGCCGCCCAAAGACTTCCAAAATCCATATTTTTGTAAGCTTTAAGGTTTATGTCTAGTGTTTTCTCTTTGGTTTGGTCAAAAAATTGAAAAAGAATAGACGGTTCCCAGGTAATATTATCATTTTTACCAAAAACATATCCTACACTCAATAAAAACTTTCTAAGGTTATCACTTTCATAGTCAGTATATAATTCTCGTCTTGTTTCTAGTAAACCCTGCACGGTTGCATGTGCATAAAAGTCCATAAAATTATAAGAAGCTCCAATATCAAGATTAAAATAAGAGTCTTTTTGAATCGAACCAAAAACGATCGGATCAAAAGTTCCTCCAAATTTCGTTTCATCTAATTGATTCTGTATCAAACCTCCGCTAATTCCAAAAGACAACTGATTTAGATCAATTTCATCTCTTGAAAACATAATATGATGTGCATAAGTTAATTTTACCCCTTTCTGTGAATGATATCCGTTTTTATCATTAAAAACAATAATACCAGCCCCAGAGCGCTCGCCTACTCTTCCGTTAAAACTTAATGTTTGTAAAGATGGCGCATCTTCTTGCCCAAACCATTGTTTTCTAGCAGTTAATCTAATTTTTGCACAATTAGCGGCACCAGCCATTGACGGGTGAATTAAATAATAATTATCAGACAAATAGTCAGAATAAACAGGTATTCCTTCCTGAGAAAAAGAATAAAATGAAGTAATAAGAAAAACTAATAAAACCTTGATTTTTAATTTCATAAAGGCAATTTTGTATCTATATAATTTTCACTCCTGCAATTTAATACGATTTCTTTGAAAAGAGTCTTAATTATTTTATTAAAAAATCAAATATAGCTATTAGTAGAAAATAACTTTAGTAAATTTGCAAAAAATATAATACCATGACAAAAATCACCATAAAAGAAACTCAAAATCCTACTATATTAAAGTTTGAATTTGAAGATTTCATTACTCAAAATCAAAACTTTGAGTTTAAAAACATCGACGAGGCTCAGGCTTCTCCACTTGCTCAGCAGTTATTCTATTTACCATTCGTAAAGACAGTATATATTTCTGGAAATTTTATTGCTATCGAAAGATATAGTATTGTAGATTGGGATGACGTTAAAGATGCTGTTGCTGAACAAATTAGTTCTTTTGTTGAGAATGGAGGAGTTATCATTAAAGTTGATGAAACTAAAACAAAAAAACAACCCATAACGGTTTACGGAGAAACTACTCCAAATCCTTCTGCACTAAAATTCGTAGTAAGCAGAATGCTGACTCGTAATGCTGTAGAATATAAAAATATCGATCAAACTGCTTCTTCTCCATTAGCTCAGGAATTGTTTAAATTTCCGTATGTAAAAGAAATTTTTATTGATGAGAATTATATTTCTGTTACAAAATACGAGATTAACGACTGGTCTGAAATTACTTTAGAACTTAGAACTTTCATTAAACAGTTTATCGAAAATGGCGGAACTGTTTTAGACGAAAGTTTAATTCAAACTACAACAAAAAATGAAGTAACAAAAGATGAAGCGTTTGACAAACTAGACGTTACTTCTCAACAAATTATTAATATTCTAGAAGAATATGTAAAACCTGCAGTGGCTGCTGACGGTGGAAATATTGCTTTTGAATCTTATAATGAAGATGATAAAACGGTAAAAGTGCTTTTACAAGGTGCTTGCAGCGGTTGTCCATCATCAACATTTACCTTAAAAAGCGGTATCGAAAATATGCTGAAAAGCATGTTGAACGATGAAGCTATAAAGGTTGAAGCTGTTAATGCTTAATGCCTTTTTTCTTATATAAGAATTTCAATTATATTTGCAGCACAAACCTACCTTCTCTACTTTTGAGAAGGTTTTTTTTATATTAAAATCATGAACGAAGTTACTTCAGACCAAGTTAGTACTTACATCACGAGATTTATTAACATCTTAGTTGATTATTCTCCTAAATTAATTTCTGCATTTCTAATTCTATTTGTTGGTTTATATGCCATCAGACTAATAAACAGATTGATTAGAAAAATAATGGTGAAGAGAAATCTTGACCCAACTTTAACAAAATTTCTAGCAGATATTTTATTATGGGCACTTAGAATTCTTTTATTTGTCACTTTTATTTCAAAACTTGGAATCGAAACTTCTTCTTTTGTTGCGATTTTAGGAGCAATGGGACTTGCTGTTGGTTTGTCTTTACAAGGATCGCTTTCGAATTTTGCAGGAGGAATGCTTATTATTGTTTTTAAACCTTTTAAAGTTGGCGATACAATTGAGGCACAAGGTGTTATTGCTACTGTTGAAGAAATTCAAATTTTTGTAACAAAAATGATTACTGGAACTAATCAGACCGTTTTTGTACCAAATGGTGCATTATCAAACGGAACGATCATTAATTATTCAATGCAGGCTGAAAGAAAAGCGGACTTGACATTTTCAGTTTCTTATGACTCGGATATCAAAAAAGCGAAAGATATTCTTTTAGAGGTTTTACTATCAAATCCGAAGGTTCTTAAAAATCCTGCGCCAGAAGTTTTTGTAAAAAACCTATCTGCCAGTTCTGTTGATTTTGCAGTTCGCCCTTGGGCAGCAAAGGCAGACTTTGGCTCGGTAGTTTCAGATACTTTAGAGAATTGCAAAATTGCATTGGATGAAGCAGGAATATCTGTTCAGCCCTTTACGATTCAAAAATAATTATTATTGCTTTTTTGACGGGGCAGTAATCATAAAATCTTTTAAATAATAAGGTTCAAAATAAGCGACATCTACAGTGTCGCTTTTTTGATATTTATCAAAACTGATTTTACTCATAGCTTGTGCCGAAGGATATTTGATATTTTCTAAGAACACAAAATTTTCTTTGGTCAAAACGGCTTTGCATTTATCGGCACAATCGCCGACAAAGTAAAGCTTATCTGTATATTCTTGAAATGAATTTTCGTCAATTATTTCGGCTTTAATAGCTCTTTCGATACTCAAATCTGTATTGAATACGGCGCTGTAAACTTCCATACGGCGTGCATCTAACATCGGAATAATTTTTCCATCTGTAACTTCTGCCTGAGAAGCCAAAGTTTTAAGTGTATCGATAGCGATTAAAGGTATATTTAAAGCATAACACAACCCTTTTGCAGCAGAAACACCAATTCTTAATCCTGTATAAGATCCTGGACCTTGGCTGACTGCAATTGCATTTAAATCCTGAACAGAAATGCCTGCTTTTGCAATTACTTCTTCAATAAAAACATGAAGTTTTTCGGCATGCGAATATCCTTCATCTGCAAGTTCGCTGCAAACAATGGTTTTCCCATCTTTAGCAACAGATACAGAACAATTTTTAGTAGCCGTTTCGATGTTGAGAATAAAAGACAAAGTATTATATTTTAAAATTAGTATTGAATTGTATTGTTATTTCTTAGAACCTTCAGCTTTCTTAAGTTTTACCTTATCTCCAGAATTAAGATCTTTAGAGACTGTTGTATATGGTCCCGTAATTACAACATCACCTGGTTTTAAGCCAGACATTACTTCAATATTAGTATCATCTTGAATTCCTGTTTTAATGATTCTAATTTTAGCTTTATCACCAACTTTTACAAAAACACATTCGAATTTTTTATCGCTTTTTGGAGCTGCTTTTTTATCAGCATTAGGATCTTCAACCGTAAAATCTTTTACAGCCGCAGTATCCGATTTTACTACAACAGAACTAATTGGCACTGCCAAAACGTTTGTTTTTGTAGTTGTAATGATATCAACAGTCGCTGTCATTCCAGGTCTAAAAGGAGAATAAGTACTTGGTTTTCCTTCTAACAAATCTTGATACGATTGTTTTAAAATACGAACTTTAACCTTAAAATTAGTTACCTGATCAGAAGTTAGAGTTGTACTTGCAGAATTAGAAATACTAGTTACAATTCCTTTAAACTTCTTTTTCAAATAAGCATCAACTTCAACGTTTGCTTCGTCTCCAATTTTAATTTTTACAATATCATTTTCGTTTACGTCAACTTCAACTTCCATATTATTAAGGTTAGCAACACGCAAAAGTTCCGTTCCAGCCATTTGCTGCGTTCCTAAAACTCTTTCTCCTAATTCTACGTTTAGAACAGAAATTGTTCCGTCTGCAGGAGAGTAGATAGTTGTACGTCCTAAATTGTCTCTCGCTTCACTTACAGAAGCCGAAGCACTTTGAACACTGTAATATGAATTTTGCTTTGTCGCTTTCGCCACTTCAAATGAAGCTATAGCTTTATCCCAATCAGATCTTGAGATTACACCTTTGTCGTACAAGGTTTTATTACGTTCATAATTAGCTTTTGCTTCTTTAAAACTAGCCTCAGATTGTGTTAAACCAGCTTTAGAACCTGACAAGTTAGATACCGAACGGTTGTAACTAGAGGTATATAAATCTGGGTTAATTTTAACCAGCAAATCTCCTTTTTTAACAACCTGACCTTCTTTTACGTTAAGTAAAATAATTTCCCCAGATACTTCTGGAGAAATCTTCACTTCAATTTCTGGTTGAATTTTACCTGTTGCCGAAACTGTTTCAACAATTGTTGAAGCTGTTACTTTTGATATTTCTACTTCTTTTCCTTCATCCTTATTTCCTATAACTCCCGATTTCGAAAGACCGATTAAAATTGCAATAAGTACTACTGCACCACCTACTAAGAAATAAATTGTTTTTTTTGACATAATAAATTATTTTGTAATAATGGGAACGATTGGAATTCCGAAATAAAATTCAAGTATTTTAATTTTGAACATGTAATCATATTTTGTTCTGATAACATCAGACTGTGCATTTGTCAACAATGTTTGAGCTTGAGTAAAATCAAATGAATTCATCAAACCTACATCGTATTTTTCTTTTGCATAATTGTAAGCTTGCTGTCTTGCTTCTAAAGTTACAGTAGACGCTTCGTAAGTATTTAGGGCTGCTTTTGCATCTGTAAAAGCAGTATAAACGTTACGTTGCAAATCTAAACTTTTTTGTTCTAAATCTATTTTAGATTTTTCTAAACTTACTTTGTTTCTTTCCACATTGTTCTTAACTGACCATCCATTAAAAATTGGAACATTTAATTGTAATCCAAAATTATGTCCTTTATTATCACTAAACTGTTGGAATATCGGATCTGGTCCTACTGTATAGGGTTGGTCGTTTGCGTCAAATTTAACTTGATCGCTGTAACTTGCTCTTGTATTAAAACCATAAAAACCACTAAGTGTTGGCTGATAAGCTCCCTTTGCTATAGCAACATTTTTTTCAGCAATCTCAAGATTTGTTTGTGCCAGCTTAACTTCTGTTCTTATATCCTTTGCTTTGTTATAAATTTCAACTGGAGTTTGACCAAGAATATTATTCTCATCTTGTAGATTTGTATTATCTATTACGTCAAAATCGGCAAATTCTTTCAATTGTAAAAGCTGAGCTAAGCTTAATTTTGAAATCAATAAATTATTTTCTGAAATAGCAATATTTTGTTTATCTGTGGCTACAGTTGCTTTTAAATCAAACAAATCTCCGCGAGGAATTGTTCCTGCATTTACCATTTCCTCAGAACGAGCAAAACGCTTTTCGTCAATTGATAATTGTTCTTTTTTAACTTTTAAATCTTCTTTATTTGATAAAATCTGTAAGAAAGCACTAGCTACATTCAGAGAAATATCTTCCTGCATCTTCAACAATTGATATTTTGATGCGATAATAGATAACTTCGCTCTTCTATAAGTATTTTGATTTTGGAGACCTTTGTAGATATCAACTCCAGCATTTAGACCAACTGAAGAATACTGAGTAGTTTGATTACGTAAGATACCAGTTGTAACATCCTGATTCAGACCAATATTCCATGAGTGAGATGCATTACCATTAACAGATGGAAGATAATTTCCTAACGCACCTTTTTTATCGATATCAGCATTTTTTACGTCTAATTCAGATAATTTTATCGTAATATTATTTTCTAATGCGTATCTCACACATTCTTCCAATGTCCATTGCTTTGATTGCGCGTGTCCAGCTAATCCAAAACCGAATAACATTGCAAAAACCAGACTATTAATTTTATTTATTTTCATATATTTTAAATGAAAGCGCAGTAAATGAAACTACGCAAATTTAACATTTTTTAAAACCAAAAAGATCCTCAAAACTTCAAATTAAATTATTTTTTTTCTGCGTCATTAATCAGTCCTTGATTCCAGATTTTTATTTTATCTGTACTCTTTACACCGCTTTTAACTTGAACGTAGATACCGTCGCTTACCCCAAGAACCAAATCTCTTCTTTGAAATTTCTGTGGCGCAGTTTCGATCTCAACATAAGGTTTTTGTGTTTTTTTGTCAAATTGAACTAGTGATTCTTTTATTGCCAGAATTTTATCTGCTTTCTCTAAAATAATTGAAGCATTTGCACTCAAACCAGCTCTAATAAAAGTGTCATCTCTATTAACCATTTGAGCTTTAATTTCAAATTGAATTGCTCCATTTTCTGTAACACCTTTTGGCGCAATATAGTTTAGAACTGCATCAAATTTTTTGTTTTCAATGGCACCAATTGTAATCTCAATAGGCATTTTTTCTTTGATTTTACCTACTTCAGATTCGTCAATTTTTCCAATAAAAATCATTCTTCCAACGTCAGCAACGCTGGCAATTGTAGTTCCTTCATTAAAATTATTACTTTCAATAACTTGATTTCCAACTTTTACAGGAACGTCTAAAACCATTCCGTTAACTGTAGAGCGAATTAAAGTATTGGCATAACTTCCTAAAGAAGATGTTGTTCCTGTTTTAACAATATCTAAGCTTTGTTTTGCTGCCAGATAAGTTTGTTTTGCCTGATTGTAAGCTACTTGAGCAGCATCAAAATCATTTGCAGAGATTACATCTTTTTCAAATAATGTTTTTTGCCTTTTATAAAGTCGTTCTTGATTATCCAAAGCAATTTTAGCAGTCTGCACTTGATTTTGTGTACTGCTTACGTTAGAAACGTTTGCCACAACTCTAATTTTTGCAATCATATCTCCAGCTTTGATTTTCTCACCCGCTTTGATATACACCTGCTCAATAATACCCGAGATATTTGGCTTGATTAACACCTCTTCATCAGGTTGAATATTACCAGTTGCAATTGTATTTTTTACAATCGTTTTAATTTCTGGTTTCTCCGTTTTAAACACAATTGGCGACTCTTGGTTTTTAGCATACAAATAGTAAAGTGCGCCAAAAAAAACGATCGCAATAAATATTAAAATGGTTATAGTTACTCCTTTTTTCATTTGTTCTTGGTTTAATCGATTTATTTTGATTGATAATTTATTCTGTTCTTAAAGCATCTACAGGTTTAACATTGATCGCAGTCTGTGCTGGAATAAATCCCGCGAGCAAACCTGATCCAACTAATATTAATAAGGCAACAAATACAACTCCTAAGTCAACACTTGGATTGGCAAACATAGTATTATCGCTTGGAGGCATCGAATCCAGTGCTAAATTTAACAGTGCTATAATTCCGGTTGCGACGGCAATTCCCAGCATTCCAGAAATTATAGTTAGAAAAATAGATTCTGATAATATTTGCGAGCGAATGGCTGCGGGCGTTGCTCCCAAAGCTCTTCTTATTCCTATTTCTTTTGTACGTTCTTTAACTACAATAAGCATAATATTTGAAATTCCGATTACACCAGAAATCAAAACTAATGTTCCTACAAAATATGCAATTACTTTTAAAATATTAAACAAACTTTGCACCTTATTAAATTGTTCGTATAAATCGAAATTTCCAACCGCTCTATCATCTGTTGGATTTATAGAATGCAAAGATTTTATAATCTCTAAAATTTTAGGTTTTAAATCGGTTATAGAAGTTTCGTCTTTTGCTGTAAGCGCCATCCATCCCACTTTGTCTCCGTAATTAAAAGCCTGCTGAAAAGTTGTAAAAGGAATAAAAATATTCTTTTGCTCCTGCTCTGCGTTTCCTCCTTGCTGTTTAGATTTGTAAACTCCAACAACCATAAAATTAATCCCATTAATCTTAATATAAGTCCCAACAGCTTCTTCTTCTTTTCCGTAAAGTTCGCTGATAACACCTTTACCAATAACGGCAATTTTTCTTTTCTCCTGAATATCCTGCTGATTGACAAAACGTCCTTTAATAATATCCATTGGCTGTTGTTTGATCAGCTCAGGATAATCTCCATATATTGTAAATGATGAAGTTTTTGTTCCTCTCACCACATTGTTTGTTCCGTTAAAATCTCCCAATTGATTACGAGGCGAAACATATAATAAATCTGGCAAAGCCGCTTTTAAAGCAGTAACATCGCTGTTTCTAAAATCGTATCTTCGTGTTTTTGGCAAACCTTTATAGGCCTTAGAGGTTGTCTGGCTCCACATAAACATGGTATTTGTGGCAATTCCATCAAATCCTTTTTTAATACCATTTTCCAGACCATTACCGGCAGCAAGTAAAATTACCAAAATAAATATTCCCCAAAAAACACCAAAAGCTGTCAGAATAGTTCTGAAAGGGTTGGCAGTTAAAGCCTGTAAAATCTCGTCCCAATTATCTTTTTTAAACATATCTATTCGTCTCTAAGTGCTACAATAGGCTTAATTTTAGCGGCTCTGTATGCAGGAAAAAATCCGGCAACTGCGCCAGCAAACACTAATAAAAACAGTGTTGTCAAAGCTACATTAAAATCAACTTCTGGATTTCTAAAATACTCACTCTGAACCATTGGCCCAACAAATTCAAGCAATAATAAACTTGCTAAAAGTCCAACAAATCCAGCGATTGTTGTAATAAAAATTGATTCGTGAAGTATCATTGTGATAATAGAAAATGGAGATGCTCCTAATGCTTTTCTAATTCCAATTTCTTTAGTTCTTTCCTTTACAATAATCAGCATGATATTACTAACTCCCACAACACCAGCTATTATTGTACAAATACCAACCCACCAAAAAAACAATCTGATATATAAATTCAAGTCGTAAAATTGTTTTGCATCTTTAACCGAATTATAAACCCCAACTCCGCTGTCGTCCTCAGGAGCCACCATGTTTTTACTTTTCAATAAGTCTTTTAAATCTTGTGTAAATTTTTCAGACTGAGCCAAAGCTTCATCATAATTATTTGTCTTTTTCAATGTAAAAAACAAATTACTGATTTTATCTCCACCGCCAAAGGTTCTCTGTACTGTTGATAATGGCAAATAAGCTCTAGTTTCTTCACGTTCTCCACCTGGATCAGTAAAAATTCCAACTACTTTGAAATTAATATTATTGATTAATATTTCTTCCCCAAGTGCTTCTTTATCTTTAAACAAGTCCGTTTTTACTTTCATTCCAATAACAGCAACCTTTTCATTATTCTGAAGGTCTTTGCTATTTATATATCGTCCTTGAACTATCGTTAGGTTTTCTATTCCGCCATAATCTGGATCAACACCTCTAAATTGGTAACTTCCAGATTCTTTTCCATAGCTAAAAGACTGTCCCCAATAATTATTGGTTGAAGCTCTTAAATCTAATTTATCTTCAAATTTCTGAACCGACTGATTATAATCGCTATTACGAAATTGAACTTGTCTGCCTGGATTCAACCCTTTGTATTCTTTGGTTGTTGTTCCCGACCAAACTTCTATAATTCCTGCGGCGTCACGCTCAAATTGTTTTTCAATTCCATTTTGAAGACCTTTTCCTGCACCAAGCAGAATAACCAAAATAAATATCCCGGAAGCCACAGAAATTCCGGTTAAGAATGTTCTTAATCGGTTTTTAGAAATGGCTTCAAATATTTCCTGCCAGCGTTCAATATTAAACATAAGACGAAGCTCTAACTTGTTCTACTTTTTTATCATCAATAATTAATCCGTCTTTTAGGACTACATTTCTTTTGCACATTGCGGCAATATCAGGTTCGTGTGTAACAATTAAAATCGTTTTTCCTTCGTCATTAATTCCCTGAATCAGTTCCATAACTTCATAAGAAGTTTTAGTATCAAGAGCTCCTGTTGGTTCATCCGCCAATAAAACTTTCGGATTTGAAGCTAATGCTCTTGCGATAGCCACACGTTGTTTCTGACCTCCAGAAAGTTCATTTGGTAAATGGTGAGAATGTGATCCTAAACCAACTTTCTCTAAATATTTCATTGCAATTTCATAACGCTCTTTCCTTTTAATTCCCTGATAATACAATGGCATAGCGACATTATCTAGCGCAGATTTGTAATTAATTAAGTTAAAAGATTGAAAAACAAATCCTAAAAATTTATTACGATATTTTGAAGCAATCGTTTCGTTTAATTTTTTTATAGGAGTTTTGTCTAAAATATAACTTCCAGAATCGGCTTCATCCAGAATCCCTAAAATATTAAGAAGAGTAGATTTACCCGAACCAGATGATCCCATGATCGCAACTAATTCTCCTTCTTCAATATTAAAATTAATCCCTTTTAATACATGTAATTCTGAACTTCCCATTTTATAGGATTTGTGTAAATCTTTAATTTCGATCATGGTATTGTTAAATTTTTGAGACAATAATAACGTTTTTATTAAGTAAATTATGATAATAAAAAGTTAATAATTTCGTTACCTTTTTGTATAAGACTTCAATCTGTAGTAATTGTTACACTTTTTTAATAAAATATGATTGTTTTCGTAATTTTGTTTCGATTTAAAAATTCACATTAATGAAGCTTTCTTCAATTATTCCAATGTTTATAGTACTTGCAATACTAACAAGCTGTTCTTCTACTCAAAAATTAGAAACATTAAAACCAGAACCAGACGACGCAAGTCCGTTAGTCTACGACAGCAGTCCTTCGTTTATCAATTTACCCATTACGATTAAACTTAGTGATATTGAAAATCAAACAAATGCTCTCTTAAACGGATTAATTTATGAAGACAATACTATCGAAGATGATGATATTGAAATGAAGATCTGGAAACAAGCTCCAATTAAAATTCAGAATGATCCATCAAATCCAGATAAGAGAATAAAAACAATCTTACCGCTTAAAGCTACCTTCAAGTATCGTATTGGCACCAAAAAGTTAGGTGTAGAATTATATGATGTTAGGGAATTTAATCTAAATGGAATTATAACATTGTCCAGCGAAGCTGCTCTAACAAATTGGAAACTTACCACCAAAACTGAATTCAAATCTCTTGACTGGAGCGAGAGTCCAACAATGAGCATTTTTGGTAAAAATATGCCGATTACGTATTTAATAAATCCCGCAATTTCTATTTTTAAAGATAAATTAGAAAAGAAAATAGATGAAGCTATTGAAAAATCAATGGATTTTAAACCGAATGTGCTTCAGGCAGTAGAAAAAATCTGCACGCCTTTTGAGATGAGTGACACTTACGAAAGCTGGCTGCGAATTGTTCCCATCGAAATTTATTCGACAAATGCCAAACTCAAAAATGATTCTTTCTTACTCGAAATGGGTATGAAATGTAATATGGAAACTATTGTCGGTAAACAGCCTGACTCTAAATTTAACGCCAGTAAAATTGTTCTAAAGCCTGTTGCTAAAATTCCAAATCAGATTTCTGCCAATATTGCTGCTATTTCAAGTTATGTTGATGCTTCAAAAATTATGACCAAGAATTTCGCTGGTCAGGAATTTGGTTCTGGCAGCAAAAAAGTAACGGTTAAAAATGTTACAATCTGGCATAAGGACGGCAAAATGGTAATTGCATTGGATGTTTTAGGCTCTATAAATGGAACGCTTTATTTAAATGGATTTCCACAATATAATCCACAAACCAAGGAAATTTATTTCGAAAAACTAGACTATGTATTAGACACCAAAAGCAGATTGATGAGAACTGCCAATTGGCTTGCACAAGGATACGTTTTACGAAAAATGGAAGAAAGCTGCAGATATTCTATTCAGCCTAATTTGGAAGAAGGTAAAAAAAGTATGGCAGGCTATTTAAAAAACTACTCTCCGATGCCTGGTGTATTTGTAAATGGAAAAATAGAAGATATACAGTTCGATAAAATTCAGCTTACCAATCAAGCCATTATTGCTTTTATAAAAATAAACGGAACTGTAAATGTTTCCGTTAACGGACTTAAATAAAAAAAGCAGTGTAAAATTACACTGCTTTTTGTTTTTTAGATTGATACATTCGATAAATCAAATATCCTATTATCATTACCAGTAAATACGGAATGGCCATTAAATAAACAATTCCGTCATTAACTGCTTCTGCTTTCTTAATATTAGAATCACCAGACAAAGCGGCGCGACACATGGCACACTGAGCATTTGCTGCAATTCCAATAAAGAAAATACAAATCGCAAATACAAAAGTTTGAAACTTGAATTTTCCTTTATGTATTTTATTTTTAGTTAGCATAATATGGTGAAATCATTAAAAAAACTATTACTCCAGTCACAGCAACATACAACCAAATTGGAAAAGTAATTTTAGCTATTTTTCTATGTCTGTCAAATCGCTGCGCCAATGCTCTTACATAAGTAATTAGTACAAGTGGGATAATTGCTATCGACAGTAAAATATGAGTGATCAAAATGATAAAATATAAGTATCGTATTGAACCTACCTTTGCACTTTCTGCCAAATCAAGAACTCCATCATGATTTAAATCACCAAATTTAGTCGAATCTGCTGTCATATGATAAGCCACATACATAACCAAAAACGCTACAGATAAGGCAATTGCAAAAGTCATTAATCGTTCGTGTAATTTCTGGTTTCCATTTTTTATTGCTAAAACGGCCCAAACCAAAACAATAGCTGTAACTCCATTAATTGTTGCATAGATGGGAGGCAGTACAGACAATGGCTCTACATTAAAACCAAAATCTTTTAGTTTTACTCCAAACAAAATTGCAACAACAACGGGAATTACAATTGAAACAGCAATAATTAATTTACTATATTTTTTCTCTAGATTATTATCTTCCATTTTTATTCTTCTAATAAAATTTTAATGTCTTGTTGAATATCACGAACTCCTTTTTTATCTAGACCATCATAATAAATAGTTGGATTTCCGTAGTTATCTTTTCTGCAACGAATATTACCATCTTTATCAATCAAGGCAAATAAACCAGAATGCTCAAATCCGCCGCTAACTTTATCATTTTCACCAGCATAAAGATTAAAACCTTTGTTTGATAAATCCATAATTACATTTCTATCTCCTGTCAAGAAATTCCAATTTGAAGATTTTACACCAAGCAGCTTAGCATGATCTTTTAAAACCTGCGGTGTATCATGTTTTGGATCAATTGTTATAGAAACAATTCCAAAATTAGGATTTCCAAAAAAAGCTTTTTCAATTTCCAGCATACTCATATTCATTTTTGGACAAATAGAAGGACATGTTGTAAAGAAGAATTCTAAAACGTATACTTTTCCTTTATAAGTATCATTTGAAATTTTGACATTATCTTGATTCGTCAATTCAAATTTTGGAGCTGGCCCAATTGTCAAAAGCTTTGCTTCTTTTGAAGATTTAGAACCAACATTATCTAAGCGATTTCCTTTTACGACTTCACCGTTTTTTACTCGATCTACAATTTTAGGAACTGCATAAATCCCAAAAATCAAAATGATAAAGGAGATTCCTATATATGATTTATTTTTGAACATTATAAATGAATTTTAAAGTTGCTTTGTGGCGTTATGATTCTTCTTTAAAGCGGCGCGGTATTCGTATAAGATAATTTTAAAATCATCCAGCATTTCATTGCTTAGTTCTGACGGATGAAAAGTATCATACCCTTCCTTATACTCGTCTTTATCTTTTCTTCCTCTTAAATTGCGTTCTTTATCAATGATATAAACATTTGAAGTTCCAAGATTCTGATTTAGTTTCTGTTTTAAATGAAGCTGATCATAGAATTTTTGAATTTCATCATTTGAAGCAAATACGAAATTCCAGTTTTTAACATCTGTAAAAGGAGATAAAGCGTCAATAATTTTCTGAGCTTCTTTTTCGGTACCAAGCGGACATAAAACTACAAACTGAAGATCTTCAAAACCATTATAACGTTTATAGATTTTTTCATTTAAGTTAAAATAATTCCCTCTATTATCTAATATATTTGAACCTGAAAAACCAAGTACAGTTATCTTTTTATCAAGAGAAACTTTTTTTCCGTTTAATGATTTCCAATTTCCGAAATCAGCAACTTTTGGTGTTATTACAGGAAGTGTTGTAAAACTATTTACCCCAGAAGCAAAAAATAAATAAGCTACAATTGGCAGGACAAAAAGTACAAAGAGAACTATATTTTTTTTCATTGTATTAACGGAAATTATTGAGGTACAAAAATAAAAAAATCCCGATGTTATCGGGACTCTTTTCGAATTAATATCATGTTAAAAATTCCATTTAATAGTAGAATCTTTAAAAACCCCATAAATATAATGTCCTTCTGTCAATAGAATAAACAATAAATATAAAACTAGGAAGATAACAGGAGAAACAACAGACCATCTAAGGCTGCTTTTTTCACCTTCCATGTGCATAAATGCCCATACAATATAATATGCTTTAAAAACTGTAAGGATATAGAAAATCCAGTTTAATAAATTCAATCCAACAAAATGAGTGAATTCTAATGATGCAGGTTTGTAGATACCTAATATAACTTCTACTGTAGTTACTACAGAAAGTAATGCGAAAACAAACCAGATTCTTTTTGTATTTGATACGTGCTCGTGTGACATAATGATTAAATTCTAAAAATTAAACTAGGTAGAAAACTGTAAATACAAATACCCAAACTAAATCTACGAAGTGCCAGTATAAACCAACTTTCTCTACCATTTCGTAGCTTCTTCTCTTCTCGTAAGTACCTAATAATACATTAAAGAAAATGATGATATTAATGATAACTCCTGAGAATACGTGGAATCCGTGGAAACCTGTAATAAAGAAGAAGAAATCAGCGAATAATTTATTACCATATTCGTTTCTAATCAAGTTAGCACCTTCTACAACATATTTAGCATTTGCTAAATGAGCTTCAGATTCTTCTCTTGATAAAACAGTCTTTTTCTTTTTATCAGTAAGTTTTTCTGTTCTAATTAAAATTTCTGGATGAGCTTTAAATCCTGCTTGAACTTCAGCAACTGTGTAAGTTGGAAGAGATTGTGCATCTTCCATAAACCAAGTTGAATGACTTCTTGTTAAAGCTTCTCTTTGTTCTGGCAATTTAACAGCAAAGTCAGCCAAAGCTACTCTTTTACCATCTTTATCCACAAATTGAAGTAAACTACCTCCAACTGTTTCAACTGCACCATATTCACCTTTAATGAAGTTTTTCCATTCCCAAGCTTGAGAACCAACGAAAATTAAACCTCCAATAATAGTTAAGAACATATAAATTGCAACTTTTGTCTTTTTCAATTGGTGACCTGCATCAACAGCTAATACCATTGTTACAGATGAAAAGATCAAAATAAAAGTCATTAAAGCTACATAATACATTGGAGCCGCAACACCATGCATAAATGGAAAGTGAGTAAACACTTCATCAGCCAAAGGCCAAGTTTCAATAAATTTAAATCTAGAAAAACCGTAAGCTCCTAGAAATCCAGAGAATGTTAAGGCATCTGATACGATAAAAAACCACATCATCATTTTTCCATAACTTGATCCTAGTGGCTGGATCTCATGACCGCCTCCCCAAGTTTTTTCGTCGTTGTTTGCAGTAGTAACTGTCGCTCCCATAAAAGATATTCGTTAAAAAGTTCCCAAATTTACGTTTTTTTCTTATTTAAAGAAAAATAAAAATAAAAATAAATATACCCATAATAAATCCAAAAAGTGCCAATACATCGCACCTAGTTCTATACCAAGAGTTTGAGTCGAATTGTATTTTTGTTTAAAATGATTATAAATTATAATTAAAAGTGAAATTAATCCGCCAGCCAAGTGTAACAAGTGCGTAACCGTTACAACATACAAGAAAGTTGTAGTAATTGAACTACCTTCTCCTGTAAAATAATATCCTTGTTCAACAATTTGTCCAAATCCTTGAAATTGTAACACTACAAATAAAATCCCTAACGCTAAAGTTCCCAAAAGCAATCCCGTAACAGCGCTTCTGTTGTCCTTTTGGATGGCTTTTTTAGCCAGATAAAAAGTAACACTACAAGCAATAATTACAGCTGTACTCCAATAAAACGCAGAAGGCAGCTCAAAATTCTTCAACCAGTCTGCTCTTGATTTACTTACTACAAATGCACTTGTTAATCCAGCAAACATCATGGTCATACTAACCATCGCAAAAAGAAGAATCAGTTTTGCTGATTTCGACTTTCTTACTTGTTCTTCATTTGTTGTCATTGTCATTTCCATAACTATCTTAAAAATTTATCTACTATATATACAATTTGTAAAAGCGAAATATAAGAAACACTTACCAGCATTAATGTTCTAGCTGCTTTGGCAGTTCTTAACTTGTACAAACGAACTGCATAAAAAAGCATCCAAATACCTAACAGAAAAACTAAAATTGCTGAGATTGGAGAAATAAATAATTGTCCTGTAAAACCTAAAACCGGCAGCAATGATGCTATTATAAGCCAAATTGTATATAAAATAATTTGTAATGCTGTTCCTTTGTCTTTTTTACCTGTTGGCAGCATAAAAATCCCTGCCTTCTCATAATCTTCATATAAAAACCATCCGATAGACCAAAAATGCGGAAACTGCCAGAAAAACTGAATTAGAAACAAAGTTCCTGCTTCGATGCCAAATTCTCCTGTCGCCGCTACCCAGCCCAGCATAAATGGAATTGCTCCTGGGAAAGCTCCAACAAAAACAGACAAAGAAGTAACCGTTTTTAATGGCGTATAGATACTTGTATACAAAAATATAGATATTGCAGCAAACATTGCCGACTTTGCATTTATCGTATAAAGAAGCGCAATTCCTAGAATCGTAAGCAGGCTTGCTACTAGCAAAGCTACTCTTGGAGACATTCTGCCTGAAGGAACTGGACGATTTTTAGTTCGATCCATCAACGAATCGATATCTTTTTCTATTACTTGATTAAAAGCATTTGATGCCCCAACCATGCAATATCCTCCAACTGCTAAAACAGCCAAAGTACTCCATTTAAATGGATGTTCAGAATCAACTCCTAACAAATATCCTGCAATAGAAGAAAATAAAACACTAATAGCCAATCCAGCCTTAGTAATCTCTTTAAAATCTAGAAATATTGATTTGATTGATAATGTATTTTTTGCAGCGTTCAATACCGTTGTTGTTTGTGTATTTTTTTGAGTGCTGCAAATGTACAAATTAGATTGTAGAATTTAGACCTATAAAAATAGATTTTTTTCAATAAAACCTTTACAAATTAAGAACTCGCCATACTTTAACACTATTATTTCGAAAAATCTTATTAAAAACTAGTAATCAAAATACCAATTGAAAATATCTGAACGCAAACCTATACTAAACCAAGTTGTACTTTGCTTAAATGTTGCAGCAGTTTCCTGCGTTGGGTCGAAATTTCGATAAATTAAACTTCCAAATAATTTCAAATTTGTCATCGGATTAATCAAATATCCGCCTTGAATATCCGCGATGAAAATACTTGTTTTATTTCCCTGCCCTACTTTTACACCTGTATTATAAGGACGGTTTTCATCATAGCTTTTATAAATATTGCCACCATAGTTATACGAGTCTTCAGCTGTGTCAAAATCTAAACCTCTTGTTCCCATCGTAAATTTAGCATCTCCAAACAAACGTCCTTTATGATAGCGGCCAATCACAATTAACTCTTTAAAGTTTCCTCCCCACTGGTGCCCAACGCTTTGATTATTGTGTCCGTAATTTGTAATAACTGCGCTATGAGAGTACACATATGGACGTACATGGTTAAATTCTACCTGAAACAATAAATCTTTTACATTAAATGCATTGAAATATTTTGCTCCAAGCTGGAATCCAAATTTATTTTTCCAGCTTTGATTCCCTGCTCCAACATCCGAAACAGAAAATTCATCAATCAAAAATTGAGAATATAAATTGATGTTATTATTCCATTTGTACTTACCTGTTATCCCTAAAAGCGCATTTCCGCTTCTAGATGAAGATCCAAATTCTACTGCACGATAAAAAATTATAGGGTTCACAAAATTAATATCAAAACCTCTGTTGTTGGTATTTGTCCAGACTACAGATTCAAAGAAACCTAAATTTAATCTATTTGAAACATTCCAGCTCAAATAATGGTTTGCCATGAATTTTGTAGCATATGTTCTATCTACCGTTACCTCTGGGCGAACATCTTTCATCCACATATAAGTATTGGTATACTTAATTTTCCAGAAATTGGTATTAATTTTAAAATAAGGATAAGGACTTGCTCCATCGCTTTCTAAAAGCGAACGATAACCATCTCCTATAAAATTTCGGCCATACCCCAATTGCAGATCAAAAATTTTGTTTGGTGTAAACGTAATATTGGCATCAGCCAAAGGAAAATCATAAGCATCTGTTTTGAATCTTTTTGCAATCCCAACTCCTGGAATTATCGCAGGATTTCCACCAGATGGCTTGATTGACTCTGCATAATCATTAAAATAACCTGCAAATCTCCCTTGACTTTCAAAAAATGTAGTTGTAAAATTGATCTGTTTTCCTAAACCTCCTCTAAAATTCAATGCTCTTGTATTTACATAAGTATATGATGCATCAAGATCTGAAGCTTTACCCATTTGCAAATCGACAATAGGGTTCAAAGAAAACCAGTAATCTTCTCCTTGAATCTGTACTAGATTTTCGTTCCACCATTTTCTTCCCAGCCAGGTTGAAACATTTTTCTGCAAAGACTCATTAACGGCTTTTAAGTTATAATACTTAGAAACCTCAGCATACGTATAAGGTTTAGAAGCCGTATGATTATTGCTTCCCACTTGGTTCATTGCCGCATCGAACTGAGCATAATAACTGTGAGAAAAAGGAATATTTAAATGACTTTCAAATTCTGGATTATTGTATTTTTTATATACAATGCTATCCAGCTCTGTCATTGGTTTTTCAATTGGCTTTAAAATTTCAGATGCCGCCAAAGCTTCAGCAGCAAGCTGCTCTGAACTTTTAAGCGGCAAATCGATAGAAATTGTATATTTAGAATAAGTAGCTTTTCCGTTGTAAGTTGACGGCTTTATTTTTGGAAATTTTTCAAATACTCGTTTTGCTTCTTGAGACAATTCATCATTTGCTGCTGATACATAAATTACTTTAAATTCTCCTTCTGCATTCACTTCAAAAAGTACTTTTACTGCACCTTTATAATTATTTTGCTTTAAGTTTTCTGGAACTTGAAAATTATTAAATACAAAATCCTGAACTTCTTTATAAAAACAATTTTCTAGTTTTTTACCTTCTAAGTTTTCGCAGTTAGGAAAAACAGGAAACATTTCTGCCGTAAAACCCGGTTGAACAGAAGCACCATTTTGCTGTGAAGAAACAATCAAAAATGAAAAAATTAAAACAAGGGATAAAAAAAACTTATTCACTTAAAATATAGGTATTTATTTAATATTGATTTGGGGAATTTTCTCCGTTTGAAATTGCTTTTGCCGCTGAAGTTCCTATGCGCTTAACTCCTAAATTGATCATTTCTGATGCTTCTTTATAAGATCGCACACCTCCAGCTGCTTTTACCGATAAAGGTGAAGCATTTTCAAGCATTATAATTATAGTTGGAATTGTCGCTCCATTAGGAGCATTGTTATCTGTTCTATAAAATCCTGTTGAAGATTTTACAAAAACTGAAGCAAAGTCTTCTTCTTGAAAATTTGAAACTACAACATTTTTTATCAAAGCCGATAGTTGAATAATTTCTTTATCTGTTAAAGCCGCAACTTCTATAATCCATTTTACAGTTTTGTTATTCGCTAGACCAATCTGGGTTCCAAATAAAATTTCTTGTTTTATTAAATCTATTTCCCCATTTTTAAAAGCTTCATAATTACAAACAAAATCCAGATCGTCGGCTCCATTTGCAATTGCTTCGTTTGCTTCTTTAATCTTAGTTTCAAGACTTGACTTCCCTTCTGGAAAATCAATTACAGTTCCTACTAACAAAACAGAATTGGCTTCTGAAATCATTTCTTTAGCCAGAGAAACATATTCTGGCCGAATCATAATTAATTTAAATCCTTCTTGAATAGCTTCTTGAATGGCCTTTTTAACCACAATTGTATTTTCTGCTTCAGAAAGACCAGCTTGCGATGCAGTTTTTAAATATGTGGAGTCTAAATATTGCTTTACATTTATCATGATCGAAGTTGCAGAAAACCAGCACAAAAGTACATTTTATATTGATAAAAAACAGCGTTTTAAAAGTTTGCTTTTCTTGTAGAAAAAAACCCACCGAAGTGGGTTTCTAATATTATATTTTATTGATTTGCTTTTTAAAGGCTATAGCAGAAAAAACTGCCGTGAACGCCCCAAGCGCATTTGCTAAAACATCTGCAACATCCGAAGCTCTGGTAACTGTAAGAGCAGCTTGCAGGATTTCGATTGTAATTCCAAAAAAAACAGAAAAAATAAACGAAATCAAATAAGCTTTATAATCGTCTGCTTCTTTTCCTTTTAATTCTTTTTTGAAAAACAAAATCCATGAAATTGTAAATCCAAAGTGGAAACAGAAATGTACAATTTTATCAAGACTTGGAATATTAACTGCTGGTAAATTACCCGAATCTGTCAAACAGAAATAAGCAATAATTCCAGAACAGACAATCGCCCAAAGTAATAATAACTGTTTAGGCACCGATTAATGTTTTATAAGCTTCATCAGATAATAAAGAATCAATCTCTGATGCATCAGCAATTTTAATTTTAATCATCCATCCTGCTCCATAAGGATCAGAATTTACAGTTTCAGGAGCACTTTCTAAGTCTTCATTAAAAGCAATGATTTCACCTGTTAATGGTAAAAATAAATCTGAAACTGTTTTTACAGCTTCAACAGTTCCAAAAACTTCATCTTTTGAAAGTGTCTGATCTAAAGTTTCTACCTCAACATACACGATATCCCCTAACTCTTTTTGTGCAAAATGAGTAATTCCTACAGTCGCAACATCTCCTTCGATGCTAACCCATTCGTGATCTTTTGTGTACTTTAAATTTGCTGGTATGCTCATAATAGTATGTTTGAAAATTGATAATTTAAAATTTAAGCCACAAATGTAATAATCTTCTAATGAAATTTAGTTTAGAAACTAAAAATTAATTTCCAAAATTATAACGAAGTGTGAAACCTGATCTGATGTTCGTTAAAGGAAATGAAGTCGAAATAACTGCTTTCGAGAACGAATGATCATAATAAAATATTGCTGTCAAGTTTTTACTGAAAGCATAATCAGCAGTCAACTTTAAGGTCCAAATATTTTGTCCCGCAGCCAGCTGATTATTATCGTAATCTAAATACCTAACTAAAGTTTCATTGTTTCTATATGAAAAATCAGCTTTGATATTAATATCACTTTTAATAATTCCAGTTGGATTATCTGCCAATCTTGAAGAGAAAATTACATCTTTAAAACGATATCCTAACCCAACAACATACTCTACTCCTTTAACTTCTGTCAACAAATTGTTGTCAAAACTCATCGATAAGGCTCGGTCTTTTTTAATTTCAGTTAATAAACGAAGTGAACTCTTCAGCTCAAAATCAACTCGAATAAGCGGACTAAACTGCTCTACCAAGTTAACATTCGACATAATTGTTTTATTAAAGAAATTCGAATTGACATCCTGCCCGTTAGGATTTTCTAAATAATCAAAGTTCGATCTAAACTGGCTGATTGTATATGAAGCTCTGTAATTATGCTGTAAAGAGAAACGTTTAAAATGATCTTTAAAATATTTATAACGCATCAAACCATTATACTTCACAGTCCAGTTCGGGATAGGGAAACTTCTAAAAATACTTGTCGAAGCATTTGAGGCATCACTTCCTGTATAAGCTGCTAAAAACGAAGGAAGCAAGACTGCCTGATTACTTTTACTAAATCCTATTGGATACCCATCATTTGACTGGATTAACTTTCTTTGACTATTATTTGGATTTGCAAGATTATCCAATGGAGCATTCGGATCTTCTGTTGGAAGAGTAGACGCATCATATCTAGGAATAACTGCTCCATAATGATCTTCCGCTAAACGATTTGCAATTATTAAACGATTATTTCTAAAATCATCAAATGCCGCAGACTGCGTTTCATTACTTGTTGAAAAAGCAGTTTTGATCAATACTGTTGAAATAGAAAACATTCCGTATGTATATGGCGACAAAGGCTTATAATACAATCCTCCAATTGAATCTCTAACCGTATATTGTTCGGACGAGTTTTCAGAATACGCACGATCCATATTTAAATCAATTTTCAAATCAGGAAACAAATCAACATTTGCTGTAATTTTCAAAAGTTTATTACTTACCTGAGTATAATTTTGATTAAAATTTTGATAATTGGTCAACCATCCATTTTTGGCCGCTTCGTAACGTATGTCATCCTGACTACCAAATACGAATCCTAATGATGGTTTTGATGTACCAAAGAAACCTACTCCTGGTATATATCCTGGCAAAACAGTACCGCTGTTTTTAGTATAATTAATTTGAATGTTCTTAACACTTGTCAAAACTCCAATTAAACCGTCGTAGAAAGGACTTCTACTTACTGTTGGCTTCGCAGTGTTTACAATTTTTTCACCTGGCTTAGGTGGCGCTGTTGGTTTTGTTTTCGCAGCTGTTTTAGAACCTGGCGTTAGACCTAAATACTTATACAACGTGTTCATATTTAATGTTGTAGTTAAAGTATTTGAATTAGCATTTTGGATTGTATTTCCTAAATCCCACAGAGTTGTCGATCCATCTGGATTTTCTTCTTCATATTGCGAAAATGCTGTTGAAGCTCTTTGCCAATTATAATCGGCAGTATAAGAATAAGTTGCTTTTACGAAACTGAAAATTGGAATTTTATTAATTGGTATATCATAATTTAAAACCAATTGCTGCAAATGCTGATTTGGCGTACCAATATCAAAATAATCGTCCCAAATATTAAAGTCTTCTTTTGGCGAATTATCGTCATTCAAAAAGTTCCTAACAATATTATTCGATGCAGCAGTATAATTTAATTTTAATGATTTTGTCAGATTGAATCCAAAACCATATTGATAATTGAATGCAAAATTTCTTCTGTAAAGCGGATCAAGACCAATACCTTCTACATCAACTTGTCGATATTGCTGGCGATTACTTTGTCTAATAATATTTGTATTAAAAGAGATATTTGAAGGAAGATAATTAAAATTGAAATCACTCAATAGTTTCCAATATTCACTTGTTTTCATGAATTTGGTCTGCTTGAACGGAACCACTTCTTTCGGCTGGAATGTATACGCATAATTCACGGCTGTGTTCGATTGCTCATCTTCATAATCTTCTACTTCATAATCATGTCTTTCTACCTGATTATAAGATTGGGAGAATGTAAAGTTTTCTACATCATAAACATGAGGTTTCTGCTCTTGGGCTCTGTCTTTTCGTACTCCAATAAAGTTAATACTCTTACGCTTAGTATAATCTACTGCACGTGTTCTAATATTATCTTTTTCTGCTGGATCTGTTGTTTTCGCAATTAACTGTTTCAGTTTAATATCCTGATTAAAGGGATCGTATTCTGGTGTAATAACTTCTTCTCCAATTGCATAATTGAACGGAAGATTAATTCCCCATTTCTTAGGCAGTAATTTTCCTAAATTTAAGTTTGTTACTATGTTATATTGTTGGATATCTTCACGATCTCTTTCATTAGCCCCCTCTTCAAGAGAACCAAAACCAATGGTACTCTTTTTTCCTGATGCTGATAATGTCATCAAATCGGCCATATTGGTATCGACATTTAACAAGGCTGCCATACCGCCTTTGTTTTCCAAATCAGACATACGAAGCTCGTTAAACCAAACTTCTCCATTAATGTTTTTATGATCTGCAGCACTTTTTACTCCGACCATTAAATTTCGAACTAAACCAAAATTCGGATTTCCTTTTATACCTAAAGTCAATTTACCGTCTTGGTCACCTCCTTCTATAGATGGATCTCTATCTGGATAGTAAATACCATTTACATCTCTTCTTGGGTCATTAGGATCAATCTTCATTGCCAATATTTTCATTCTGGTCAGCAAAGACAAAGCCACGTCAATATTATTTTCTTCCAGCCAAACCAAATCTGGACTTATCTCACATGATCCTCCAGTATTTGTTACTTTTAATGGAATTTCAATCTGATAAAAGTTTTGCGTAAAGTCATTACCAAAACGAATAAATCCAATCATTTCATTATCTAAAAGCTGGCTATCATTTGGAAGTGATTCCGCATGAATGAACATTTTCAACTTTTTGTATTGACGCATATCAACACTTACATTTTTGAAAACTGCTCTAGAATCTTGATATTCTAATCCTGAACCTCCAATTCTTAATGCTAAAGACTGCTCATTTTGGTTAATGATTGTATTGTTGTTATATGCTTGTTCTCTTTGAACTCCTGGCGGAATAACATAATTTACTGGGCATTTAGTCCCATTTTCCTGAATATTAACTGCCGCAACATCAAACTCAGTTCCGTCGTTTTCTGGATTTGTATCATTAGCATCTAATGTTCCTGTGTATCTTCTCCATTCTCCTCTAACTAAATCTAATGCTCCAAAACGAACCGTCATTTGATCATTAAATCCAGTCATAAACATACGCATGAAACGAATCGATCTAAAATCTGTAATATTTCCAATAGTATTTTGTGGCTGCGAAACTGGGATTTTAAATTGAATCCATCTTGCATTTGTTGTGCTTCCGTTTGGAAGTTCAACATTTTTTACTTCTCTAATGTCTGTAATATAATTTTGTCCAATCTGCATTCCTGGTCTTAAATCAATACTGTATTCATAATACGCATTGATTGTACTCATTGTATTATCACGGTTGATATCTTCAACGTCTGGAAGAGTTGTAGAACCACGATTCGGATCATCTACACTTACTGCAGAGTTCCCCTCAGTTCCATTATATTTTTTATAGCGATTTAAAACGCCGCCATCTGTATTTAAATAATAGGTGTAATCATCTGCTGCTGGATCACTTTCACCAGCGTAATTATTATAAATAGAAGCTTCTTTTGAATTCGGAAGTCCATCTAAACCAACATCTTGATTTCTACGATTATCCGGATTGGTGTCAAAAGCATAAATTAACGATTGTGATGCAGGCACATCTCCCCAAAGTGGCTGCGGATTTACCATTACCTGATCTGGTCCTAATCCGTTTTCATATTGTTTTCTGCCGTCTTTTAAAACGTCTTCTGAAACTTCTCCTAAGTTGAAATAAATTTTACCTGTATTGGTCGGCTGTGATTCTCCTGTTCCAACATATGGATCCAGTACCCAAAACTGAATATATTCGACATTTCCCTGCTCAAAATTGGTTGAATTCAGCGCACGCATAATTCCTCCAAAATTGGTCGAAGGACTACTTGCCCCAAAATTTGGATTGTTATTGTAAGGCCCTCTATCTGATGGATAATACGTTAAATCTAAAGTATTAACTACTTGAATTTGTCCTTGAGCAATATCTGTATTCGGATAAAGCTCTCTACTATAGATTCTTCTTGTTGAATTTAAAGACAAATCGTCATTGGAAATTCCCGAAGGTTTTGATGCATAAAAGACTGGATCGATGGTATACCATGCTAGCTTTGCACGTTTGAAACCATAATCTAACGTATTAGAACTTGCATTAAATGTATTATCATTTATTGAACCAATATATGGAGTCGAAGATAAACTCCATGCATATGCAGATCTCATATCAATAGTTGTCTGAGAACCTTCAAAATCATCTATATAAATAGTTGCCTCACCTTCAAAATCACTGGCTTTTGGTGCATCTGGTTTTAAAAATGCAACTTCTCCACGAATGGAAAGATTAGAAGGAACATCGGTATCAACGTTTGGAAGCTTATTGGCTAATCTAGTTAAAAATGGAACTTCTGTAGAGTAATTTCCGTTAAAACCAAAAATAGTATTGTTTACAGATTCCTGTCCGTAGCTTGATTTTTGAGTAAAAGGACGCTCTGTCATCTTTAAAAAGGTTGCCCCTAAAACAAAATTTTCAGACATTTTACGTTCGATATTAAATCCCATAAATCTTCTGGTCTGCTGTCCAAAAATTGAATTATTTTCTAAGGAAACTTCAATTGGTGTATTGGAAGCTTGAAGAGAAGGATCTAAAATCTGCACTCTTCCTAATTGATAATCAACACTATAATCAATACCTTCAACCAAAACCCTTCCTGCCGCAGTTACTACAACAGAACCTTGTGGAACGTTGAATGCTCCAATTGGAATACCATTACTTCCCGAAGATTTGTATTTTCCTCTTAATAAAAATTTGTTTTTATCACTATCCTGTAACGCACCAGCTTGTGTACTTCTGTACATATTTCTGAATACATATTTTTGCTGATTTGGGTTATAGGTAGTTGGATCATTATAATTTTCTCCAGATCCTGTATTTTGTAATTTTCTAAACAAAAGTTCTCCAAAAGGTTCTTTGGTTGTAAAAATAATACGAGCATTTTGAACATCTACTGTTATTCCTGGAACATAATCAAAAAAACCATCTCCACCCTTTTGTGGGTCATTGGTAGAATTTAACTGATCTAAGTTAAATACATTCAGTAAAGGAGTTTTAGTAATATAATAATTATTTGGATCAGGATTTACAGGATCATCATCTGGAAAAAGAGTCCCTGGAACTGGTGTTATATAATTTATTGGTGATGGATCTGTGTAAAGAATGTTTAGCCTGAAATCTTCTTGCTTGATTTGATACGCCTGTGGAATTTGATAAACGTTTTTCATCATCAAGTTCCAAACTGGATTATTAACATTAGTCAAACTGCTTTTCAGCATTTTTAAAACCAAACTCTGCGTTACAATGGCTTGATTAGCGTTATTGTTTCCTGTAACTACAGTTGCATCTACACCATCGCTTCCGAATTCTCCAACTTGATATACTTTTCCTCCAACAGTATACTCAAAGGCAACGGCTAAAATTTCGTCATTGGCCAGACGCTGCTGCAAAGAGATATAACCTAATTGTGGATTAAAAGTATATTCGTTTGTTGTTAACTTTCTAGCATTTTCTAAAACAGAATAATCGGTACCTTCGCTTACATTTGCATTGTTAAATCCAGAACCAGCAGTAACAATCTCCCTAATATTAGAATTTAAATAACTTCCTCCTTGCCCGATTGTTGCAGGATTGTATTTATTATTCGTATTGTCTGTTGGAGAATCTATAGGATTATTAAAAAATCCTGCCGAATTGGTAATCACTACAACTTCATTGTCTGGCACGCCGCTAACTTGACCTTCACCTAAATCTTGAAGCGCAATAATATTTCTTAAGTTATTATTGTTTGTCGTTACTCTATTCTGTTTATTGGTAACCCATACTTCTAGTCTTGTAATTTGAACACGGCTGTCAATAAATGGATAATTTCTTAGAGATGAATCGTATTTATTTCTAAAGTATTGTGACAAGAAGAAATGTCGGTCATTATCGTAATCTAATGCGAACAAATCAAAGTTTTGAACTGTTCCTCCACCTTCTGCGACTATACTTTTGGTTTGAGACTTCTGTTCTGAGAAAACTCCGGTAATAGTTGTTTTACCAAATTGTGCTTTTACTTTTGCTCCAAATAAACTCTGTGCACCTCGAATAAGTGTGCTATTAAGAGGCATGCTGACGTTACCAACTTCTACACTTTGTATTATATCATCTTCTGATGGAGTATACGCGAGTTTAAATAAGTTTTGAAAGGCAAAAGTTGACTGCGTATCGTAATTGGCATTTACCTCAAGACGAGTTCCTATTTTACCCATTAAACTCATACTGATTCTTTGATCAAAATCAAAAGTCAGGCTGGATCTGTTTCTTGGCGAAAATGAAGGATTGTCTTGTTTGGTATAACGCAAACCTAGATCCATTTCGACTGATCCTGTGGGCTTTACATCAATGGTATTACTTCCAAAAATACTTTCGAACAAACTGGAATTGATATAATATCTTGGAAGTAAATCTTTTTTTGCGGCTTCGCTTCCTGTTTTTTTACCATCAATAGCATCTGATTTTTTTCTAAAGTAATCTCTTCTAGATTCTTTTAGAACTAAATCTTCGTATTCTTTTGGAGTTAAAATTAAAGGGTAATTGATTGAGAAACCATCAACAGAATTGGTATAAATATAACGATCTGTAATTGGATCGTATCTATAAGCTGATAGTATACTTGGTGGATCTGCAATTTCAATTTTACCAACTGAAAACTGAGTTTTAGTTGTATCTTGAGTTGCCGGGGTGACCTGCGCACGCAAAACATTACCGCAGAGTAAGACCAGCAACAAAATACAAATTTTACGCATAGAATTCTTTTATATAAAATGAATTTATAAGCTTTTTAAAGCTTTTTTGATGATTGTTTCTACTGTAGCTTCTGGATCTTCTTTAACGATCTTTTCTACTACTTTTTCAGACGCTTTACGAACAAAACCTAAAACTTCCAAAGCAGATAACGCTTCATCTCTATTTGTATTGTTTTGAACTACTGAAACTTCATCCAAATCGTACAACTTTAACACTTTTTCCTTTAAATCAAGTATAACCCTTTGTGCTGTTTTGTTCCCAATCCCTTTTATAGATTGAATTACGCCTACATCTCCTGATGCAATCGCATTTATAATTTGTTTTGGTTCTATTGACGAAAGCATAGTTCTCGCAATTCCTGCACCGATTCCTGAAACAGAAAGCAGCATTCTAAAAATTTCGCGTTCCGATTTCTCTGCAAAACCATATAAAGTATGCGCATCTTCTTTTATTTGAAGATGCGTATACAATTTTATATTTTCAGAATTTGGTATTAAAGAAAAGGTATGCAGTGATATATTCACCTGATAACCAACTCCTCCACAATCAATTACAACTTCTGTAGGATTTTTTTCTACTAATCTTCCCTGCAAATGTGCTATCATAAATATACTTTATTAGTATCAAATATAATAAAAATGCCATAAAATTACGACAAAGTTATTCAATCCTTGTTAGAACGTTTATTGTGAGATTTTATTCTTTTTGTTTTCTTTTTCCTGTGCATCAATCACAGCGATTGCAGCCATGTTTACCATTTCTTCTACGCTTGCCCCTAATTGGAAAATGTGAACTGGTTTACCCATACCCATCATAATTGGTCCGATTGAATTCACTTTATACAATTCTTTCAACAATTTATAAGTGATATTTGCTGACTCTAGATTAGGGAAAATCAATGTATTTACTTTTTTACCAGCTAATTTAGAGAATGGGAATTTCTCCTGCAACATTTCTGGATTTAAAGCAAAATCTGCCTGAATTTCTCCATCAACGATCATTTCAGGATGATTTTTATGTAAGTAAGCAACTGCTTCTCTAACTTTTGACGCGCTTGCGCTAGATGAAGAACCAAAGTTTGAGAATGAAACCATTGCAATAACAGGCTCAATACCAAACATTTTTGCTGTTTTAGAAGTCATAATTGCAATGTTAATCAAATCTTGTGCAGATGGATTAATGTTGATTGCAGTGTCTGATAAAAACATTGGCCCGCGAGAAGTAAGCATCATGTTTGCTGTTGCAATTAGAGAGGCATTATGTGCTTTTTCTATTAATTGCATCATTGGTTTTACAACAGAAGGATAGCTTCTAGAATATCCAGTAACTAAAGCATCTGCTTCACCTTCATTAACCATCATGGCTGCAAAATAGTTTCTTTCGCGCATGAATTTCTCCGCATCTAATTTTGAAACACCTCTGCGCCCTCTTGTTTCCCAAAACGAATTTGCAAATTTATTACGTCTTACTTCTTCTTCATCTGTCTTAGGATCAATGATTTCTAGATCAGCATCAAAACCTAATTCTGCTTTCAATTCTAAAATCACTTCTTTGTTTCCTAATAAAATTGGGAATCCAATTCCGTCTTCGTAAACAATTTGTGCTGCTTTTAATACATTTAACTGATCTGCTTCAGCAAAAACAATTCTTTTAGGATCTAATTTTGCACGATTTGTAATCAATCGCACCATTTTATTATCATTACCCATACGCTCACGAAGATTGTCTTCATAAGCTGCCCAGTCTGTGATAGGATTTTTTGCTACACCAGATTCCATTGCTGCTTTTGCAACTGCAGGCGCTACAACTGTAATCAATCGAGGATCAAATGGTTTTGGAATGATATATTCTTGTCCGAAACCTAATTTGGTTGCACCGTACGCTACGTTAACCTGCTCTGGAACTGGTTCTTTTGCTAAAATAGCCAACGCTTTTACGGCAGCCATTTTCATTTCTTCGTTAATTTTTGTCGCTCTTACGTCTAGTGCGCCTCTAAAAATGTAAGGAAAACCTAAAACGTTATTTACCTGATTAGGAAAATCTGAACGTCCTGTCGCCATAATAACGTCTTTACGCGTTTCTACAGCTAAATTATAATCGATTTCCGGATTCGGATTTGCCATTGCAAAAACGATCGGGCTTTTTGCCATTGTTAGTAACATTTCTGGCGAAAGAATATCTCCAGAAGATAATCCGATGAAAACATCAGCATCTTTTACTGCATCTGCCAAAGAAATTTTTGGTCCGTCGACAGCATATTTTAATTGTAAATCTGAAAGTGCAGGATTGTCTTTTGTTAAAAGTCCTTTACTGTTGAACATTAAAACATTCTCTACTTTCACGCCTAATAAAACGTATAAATCAGTACAAGCAATTGCCGCAGATCCTGCTCCAGAAACTACTACTTTTACATCTTCTGCTTTTTTTCCTGCTAATTCAAGTGCATTGATTAAAGCTGCTGAAGATATAATTGCTGTTCCGTGCTGGTCATCGTGCATTACCGGAATATTTAATTCTTCTACCAGTCTTCTTTCGATTTCAAAAGATTCTGGCGCTTTAATATCTTCAAGATTAATACCTCCAAAAGTTGGAGCAATATTTTTTACGGTTTGAATAAATTCTTCAACATTTTCGGTGCCGATTTCGATATCAAAAACATCAATATCAGAGAATATTTTGAATAACAAACCTTTCCCTTCCATTACAGGTTTTCCTGCTTCAGGGCCTATATTTCCTAGTCCTAAAACAGCTGTACCGTTTGAGATTACGGCTACTAAATTTCCTTTTGCTGTATATTTATAAACGTCATCAATGTTTTCTGCAATTGCTAAACATGGTTCTGCAACTCCCGGCGAATAAGCCAGTGATAAGTCTCTTTGGGTTGCATATTTTTTTGTTGGAACTACCTGAATTTTTCCTGGAGTCGGCTCTGAATGGTACAGTAACGCTTCTCTTCTTTTACTCTCTTTGTTCATTATTTTTAGCTTTTATTCTAGCTTACAAAGATATAAGTCTTGTTTTAAAATGGCGTATTTTTAGCATTTTCTTTTCTTAAAATCCATTTTGATAAATAAAAAAAGTCCAATAGAAATTGGACTCCTTTTAAATTTTTATTGTTTTTAAGTGTGCTTTATTGAGAAATATAAGAATTCAAATGATTAATGGTGTCTTTTTGAATTTCTATAATTGCCTTAACAACATCGCTTATTGAGATTATTCCGACTACTACTCCATCTTCTAAAACAGGCAGGTGTCGGATTCTTTTTTCGCTCATAAGTTCCATACAATCTTCAAGATTATCTGAAAGTTTTACTGTAAAAACATTACTTTCCATAATCTCATGAACAAAAGTTTCTTTAGAAGATTTATCTTTTAGAACAATTTTACGGGCATAATCTCTTTCAGATAAGATTCCTTTTAAATTATTATCGTCAATAATTAAAATTGCTCCGATATTTTTTTCTCCCATTACTTTTAAGGCTTCATAAACCGTTAAATTCGAAATAACGGAATAGACATTTCTTCCTTTTGCTTTAAGTATTTGATCTACAGTCATAATGAAAAATTTTTAGGTTTATAAAGTTAAAACAAAAACAAACACGATTTGCAACGAAATCGATTTTTTAAAAACATAAGCAATTCATTTTAAACATAATACATCAAAATTTAGATTTTCAAAATTATCCACTAAAGAAAGAAACTTTTTACAATTCTTTTTTGAATAAAATTTGATTTTTTAACGTTTAGGATTCACATTATATAAATAGTAATCAAATGTCCCGATGGGACAAAATGCATGGCGATATTTTGGGATTCTACCAATCATTAACTCCTAACGGAGTTATTTTGCAGAATTAAATATTATGAATTAGCAACTCATTAGAAGTTATGGCATGATACAAGAGTGATTATAATCATCGTAATATTATATCTGGATGTTTAAAAGAACATTTAATCCTCAGGGATTAAATCAATACCATTAAAAATATTGAACAGCAACTCCGTTAGGAGTTATGGATTGGTAGAAAAAATAATGATAATCATCACAATATTATCTTTTAGGGATATATGAAAGCACATTAAAAATAAATCAGAGACTCCGCTAGAACTTATGGGTTGGTAGAAAAAATAATGATAATCATCCCAATATTATCTTTTAGGGATATATGAAAGCACATTAAAAATAAATCAGAGACTCCGCTAGAACCTATGGATTGGTAGAAAAAAAAATTGTAACCATCAAAATATTATTCCTCAGGTGTTATATCAGTACCATTAAAAATATAGAAGAGCAACTCCGCTAGGAGTTATGGGTTGGTAGAAAAATAATGATGATAATATCAATATTATCCCGTAGGGATATCTGGAAAAACATTAAAAGTATAACCATGCCAAAATTCAGAGCATTTTTTTACAAAAAACCCTTTTCTAAAATTTAGAAAAGGGTTCTATGATTGGAATTTGGAATTTAAAAAATTGAAAATTTCCTTTTTTTAAATCGCTATAATAATAAACTCACTTCTTCTATTTTGCATATGTTGTTTTTCGGTGCACTTAACTCCGTCTGCACATTTGTTTACTAATTGTGTTTCTCCATAACCTTTGGCAGATAAACGTTCTTCGCTTATTCCTTTTTGTACCAGCCAGTTTTTTGTCGATTGCGCTCTTTTTTCAGAAAGAATCTGATTGCTTTCTGATGACGAACGGCTGTCGGTGTGTGAACGAATATCTAGTTTCATTTTTGGATATTCATTTAAAAGATTTACCACTTTCATTAATTGTGGTTCTGATGTCTTTTTGATTGTTGCTTTGCCCAAATCAAAAAAGTTCATTGGCAGATTTAATAGTTTTGCCAAATCTGCTCCCACTTTTATCGATCCTAATTTTACTGGACTTATTGCAACTTTTTTGATTTCTATTTTTTTCGCAGCAAGAGGAACAAACACTTTGTTTAATGCAATCATTAATGTTGTTTCTGCGTCTTTTTGGATATTTACAGAAACTTCTTTTGCGTTGTAATCTGTTTTGGCTGTTCTAATAGTATATTTTCTGCCGCATTTTACAGCAGGAAAAATGTAATTTCCTTTTTCATCTGTAACGATTGTTCCAACTGGATCAAACTTATCGTTAAATAAAGTAAGAGAAGTATTGGCCAGCAGTTCATTAGATTCTGCATCTGTAACTGTTCCTGTTAAGTTTTGCTCACAGATTAATCTTCTAGTTTCTGTAAATCGATAAATATCATCTAACCCTTGACCGCTGTCTCTATTGGAAGAGAAAAATCCGTTTCTAATTTTACTGTCAATGCTAAAAGCGAAATCGTCTTGTTTACTGTTTACAGGTTCCCCAACATTTAAAACTTCATCAAAAGTTCCGTTTGCTTTTATTCTAACAGCAAAAATATCAAGTCCGCCTAAACCTGGGCGTCCGTCAGATGCAAAATACAATTCGTTGTCTCCAGAAATAAAAGGAAAAGTTTCTCTACCTTCGGTATTAATTGAAGGTCCTAAGTTTTCTGGTGTCCCAAATGTACCGCCTTCATTAATAGTTACTTTATAAATATCCGACTGGCCAAACGTTCCTGGCATATCAGACGCGAAATACAATACTTTTTCGTCTACACTTAACGCTGGATGTGCAGTACTGTATTGGTCGCTGTTAAACGGAAGTTCTTTTATGTTTTTCCATTCTTCGTCAATCCATTCTGCTTTGTACAATTTTAAAAGCGTTACATTTTTATCGTTGCTTCTTCTCTTGCCATCAGTAAAGTTATTTCGGGTAAAATACATTGTACGACCATCTTTTGTGAAAATCGGACTTGACTCATTGAATTTGTCTTTTTTTCTTTTTATTAAAAGTTCAGGTCTTCCAACACTTCCGTCAGGCATTAAAACAGCCGAATATAATCTTGAGAAAGATCTATTTGTCCATTGAAAATTAGTCTTAACCACTCCGCCTGTATCGCGCGCCGAAGTAAAAATTATTTTGTTATTATAAGTAGTGCTTCCGTAATCTGAAAAATGAGAATTAACTCCCGCATCTCCAATTTCAAATCGACCTGAATTTTCTTTTATTTCCTCTAAATAATTTTTATCATTTCGAATTAAATCGGCTCTCTTTTCTAAAACCGCTTTTTCATTAAATTTCTGTAGAATTTCATCCGATTTACGGTAGTTTCCAGCTGATTTTAAAGATTGTGCATAACGGTATAAATATTCAGATTCTTGGTCTGGGTTTATCATAAATAATTGTTCATACCATTTTAAGGCACTTTTTAATTCTCCATTAAAATAATATGAGTTTGCCAGACGCTGAATTAATCCTTCGTTATTAGTTTCTGTGGTTACTAAGTTTTCGTATACTTTTATTGCATCTGCGTAAGCATATTCACTGTACTTTTTATCTGCATATTTTACATTCATATTTGTGAATGGATTTTGTGCATTCACATTTAAGAAAAAGCCTGACAGCAAAAAGATCAAAATTAATTTGTTTACTTTCATAGGTATCATTAAAAGAATCTTGGAGATATCATTTTATTATAATTATTGAAGAATTCGAATCTTAGGAAAATCTCATGAGATCCAGAATTGTATTTTCTAAGTCTTGTAGTTTCATGATCGTAACCATAACCTACGTACATTCCTTTTGTAACTTGAAATCCAGCCATTGCACTAACTGATGCACTCCAACGGTATGCAAGCCCAAGAACGAATTTATCATTAAACATAAAATTCCCCGAAACATCTACCTGCAAAGGTGCTCCTTCTACCATTTTGGTCATTAAAGCTGGTTTGAATTTGATATACTCTAAACGATCCAGATTAAAGACATAACCGGCTATTAAATAATAATTGATTTTTTCTTTGAAAATAGCGGTGTCGTCAGAATTATAGCGATTTGTTTCTATAAAATTAGGAACAGATAATCCAATATATGCTCGATCTGAATGATAGTAAATTCCAGCTCCTACATTTGGACTAAATCTGTTTTTTAAGTTTTGAAATTGTGGATCATCCTGATCTTCCATACTTAATTTATTGACATCAAGATTAAAAAGATTTGCTGTTCCTTTTATCCCGAAAGACAAGTTCCAAGTTTCTGAAGTTGGTATTGTATAAGATAAATCTGCTGATAAAGTGTTTTCGACAGTTGGTCCGATTTTATCATTTACTAAGGAAACTCCAAGTCCTAAATCGCTGTTACTTAAAGGTGTATTTACAGAAAATGTGCTTGTTTCCGGCGCGCCATCTAAACCAACCCATTGCGTACGATACAATCCAAAAACGCTTAAAGCTCCTCTTGAACCTGCGTAAGCTGGATTGACTTCGATTGTATTATACATGTATTGAGTATACTGCGCATCTTGCTGCGCATTAGACACAATCGAAAAAAACATAAAAATTAAAATTAATTTTTTCATTTATTAAGTTTTAAAACGGCTCAGCTAGAACTAAGCCGTCATCTATTTTTATTTGTTAATGTATAAGTAACCTGATTCTTCGTGCGGGTTTTTAGCACTGTCTTTGTATTTCAAAATATAGAAATAGGTTCCTACAGGCAGACCGTCTGTTTGTTTAATCGTAGAACGTCCGTTAGAATATCCTAAAAAGACTCTGTCTGTATTATTATATTGATCTATACTGAAAACCAATACTCCCCAACGGTTGTAAATTTCAACAGTATTATCTGGATAACATTCTATGCCTCTAATAAAGAATCTTGCATTCTTTTCGTCTCCATTTGGAGAGAAAGCTTTAAATACTTTAATTGCACATCCATTTAAATCTAATACCGTAGGATTGTCGCCATTGTTGCTAGAATCATCTGATTTGTCTTCAACAACTACACCTCTACTACTTTTACCTTGTGCAATTGCCTGATTACTAACACTGCCCAGATTAATGTCTTCTTGAGTTATTTTGTAAACTGCAGTGAAATTAGTTTCATTAGATTCGTTTACATTTAGATCAATTGGCTGGCCAGAAACTACTACTCCAGTTAATGGATCTGTTATTGTAATACCAATAAGCGGTACATTTCCTGTATTGGTTACTGTAAACTTGTACGTGATTGTTTCGCCTGCATTAGCATAACCGCTCTTATCTTCATCATTGAATACTGCGGTTTTGATAACTGCTATTGCTGGAACTTCAACAAAAACATTCATTACTGCTGTTGAACAATTTAAAGGATCTGCTTTTTCGCAAACCTGATACGTCAATGGATAATTTCCTCCTGGTGTATTTGGTTTAACATTTACAGTTCCGTCTGCATTCCATTCAAAATAGGCATTCGTTGTTAAAGGTTTTACCACAACATCTGCAGGATTGATCGGTTGTCCGTTTATTAAATCATTATCTAAAACATTTACAAATTCTAGAGAACCATTAATTCCGTCTACACTAATATTATTATCATTCCCTAAAGTAATTTCGTTTGATGCTGGAGAAGCAGGATCAAGCGTATTCAATACTGTAATTTTAATTGTTGCCTGACTACAATTTGATGTATTTGCAGCTTCACAGATTTGATAAGTCAATTCGTAAACTCCATTTGGTGTGTTTGCAGTAATGTTGATTGATCCGTCTGTATTTAGTGTTAGATTTGGATTTGCAACAACAGTTGATAAAATAACATCTGAAGGATTTGGATTCACCCCATTTACAAAATCATTTGCAAAAATATTAAGTGATGCATTCATTCCTTTTTTCACATCAATTGGTCCTGCCTCATCATTATTTGCTTTGATTGAGAATGTCGGACGAGCGTTACAACCAGAAGTTGCTGCTGGATAAGCTACAGAAACCGTTACGGTTGGGTTTAATGAAAATTCCAATTTTACTCCATTTCTCGTAAGCTCAAAACCATCTGCACCTTCTGTCCATTGTCCGTTATTTAAAATCCATCCCGGCCAATCTACTCCATTTCCACTACCGTCAACTATAGCGCCTGGCCAAATAATATTTCCGCTTAATGGTAAGTTTGTTTGAGTAGCTACAACATTATTTGCGCTGTCGATCCATTTAACTGTCAATAGATTCGCTGTTGTAAAATTATCTGGTGTAACTGTATAATTTACATAAGGAACATTGTTTGAACAGTAGCTGTTTGCAGATACTGTCATTTTTGGTTCTGTTACAGTTACTTTTACAACATTAGAACTACAATTTGAAGGATTTAATTTCTCACAAATAGTATATGGCAATTCATAATCTCCTGCTGGCGCATTAGGCGCAAGGATAACATTTCCGTTTGCATCTATTGTTAAATATCCTTTTGGATCTGTTCCTGGAGTAAGATTTACATCTGACGGTATTAGAGCATTTCCGTTTTTAGTATCGTTTGTAAAGACATTTATTAATGTTTGTGAAACATTAACTCCAACCGCTGATGGTACAAGATCTTCATTTGCTACAAGATCTCCTCCGGTAACCGTTACAACTGAAATTACTGAATCACAGTTTGTCGGATTAGTATTTTCGCAGATACGGTATTCTACATTATAATTTCCTGCCGGCGTGTTTGGCGCAACAGTAATAGTATGATCTGGATTTAATGTAAATCCTGACGGAAGTGTTCCAATAATTTCAAAACTAACTTCTCCTAAAGCTGTTCCAACAACTGCTGGATTTCCGTTTAGTTTATCATTAGCAGTTAATGAAATTGTTGTTCCTCCGATATTTCCATTAATTGAAGTTACAGGATCTGCAACTGCTTCAATTTTTGGTGCAGTTACTGTTACCGTTACTGTGTTTGATTTACAATTTGAAGGATTTAATTTCTCGCAGATTGTATACTCTAATTCATAATTTCCCGCTGGTGCATTAGCTCCTAAAGACAATGTTCCGTCTGGATTCAATATTAAATATCCTTTTGGATCTGGTTTTGAAACAGTAAGATTTACATCTGAAGGATCTAATTTTTGTCCGTTTTTAGTATCATTATCTAAAACATTTACATTCAATGTCTGATTTGTATTTGACCCGATAACCGACGGTACAGTGTCTGGATTGGCTACAAGATCGCCTGATGTAACCGTTACAACTGAAATTACTGAATCACAGTTTGTCGGATTAGTATTTTCGCAGATACGGTATTCTACATTATAATTTCCTGCCGGCGTGTTTGGCGCAACAGTAATAGTATGATCTGGATTTAATGTAAATCCTGACGGAAGTGTTCCAATAATTTCAAAACTAACTTCTCCTAAAGCTGTTCCAACAACTGCTGGATTTCCGTTTAGTTTATCATTAGCAGTTAATGAAATTGTTGTTCCTCCGATATTTCCATTAATTGAAGTTACAGGATCTGCAACTGCTTCAATTTTTGGTGCAGTTACTGTTACCGTTACTGTGTTTGATTTACAATTTGAAGGATTTAATTTCTCGCAGATTGTATACTCTAATTCATAATTTCCCGCTGGTGCATTAGCTCCTAAAGACAATGTTCCGTCTGGATTCAATATTAAATATCCTTTTGGATCTGGTTTTGAAACAGTAAGATTTACATCTGAAGGATCTAATTTTTGTCCGTTTTTAGTATCATTATCTAAAACATTTACATTCAATGTCTGATTTGTATTTGACCCGATAACCGACGGTACAGTGTCTGGATTGGCTACAAGATCGCCTGATGTAACCGTTACAACTGAAATTACTGAATCACAGTTTGTCGGATTAGTATTTTCGCAGATACGGTATTCTACATTATAATTTCCTGCCGGCGTGTTTGGCGCAACAGTAATAGTATGATCTGGATTTAATGTAAATCCTGACGGAAGTGTTCCAATAATTTCAAAACTAACTTCTCCTGAAGCTGTTCCCACAACTGCTGGATTTCCGTTTAGTTTATCATTAGCAGTTAATGAAATTGTTGTTCCTCCGATATTTCCATTAATTGAAGTTACAGGATCTGCAACTGCTTCAATTTTTGGTGCAGTTGCTGTTACCGTTACTGTGTTTGATTTACAATTTGAAGGATTTAATTTCTCGCAGATTGTATATTCTAATTCATAATCTCCCGCTGGTGCATTAGCTCCTAAAGTCAATGTTCCGTCTGGATTCAATACTAAATATCCTTTTGGATCTGGTTTTGAAACAGTCAGATTTACATCTGAAGGATCTAATTTTTGTCCGTTTTTAGTATCATTATCTA
Source organism: Flavobacterium sp. GSB-24 (assembly GCF_027924665.1). NCBI lineage: Bacteria > Pseudomonadati > Bacteroidota > Flavobacteriia > Flavobacteriales > Flavobacteriaceae > Flavobacterium > Flavobacterium sp. GSB-24. Next base: position 1,706,102 of record NZ_AP027043.1, on the reverse strand, counting down.
AAACATTTACATTTACTGTTTGATTTGTATTTGACCCGACAACTGACGATACAGTATCTGGATTGGCTACAAGATCGCCTGATGTAACTGGCACAACTATAGTCACAGAATCACAGTTTGCAGGTACAGCGCCAACTTCACATATTACATATTCTACATTGTAATCTCCTTTTGGAGTCGATGGACTTACTGTAATAGTTCCGTTTGAATTTAACGTTAATCCTGTTGGTAAAGTGCCAACAATATTTATACTAACTTCACCAGGATTAGTTCCAATTACAACTGGATTGCCATTTAAGGTATCATTTGCTGTTAATACAACCGTTGTTCCTCCAATATTTCCATTAATTGGTGTAATTGTATCTACAACTGCTTTTATTTTATTGTCTACTACAACCGTCGCTGCTGCTGTTTTACAGTTCGCTGTATTTTTTTCGCAGATTTCATAAGTAATGCTGTATGACCCGCTTGGTGTATCTGCCGAAAGAGTAACTTCTCCGTCTGCATCAACACTCAATACTCCGTCAGTTTTTGGTGTTACTGATGTATTTGCTGCTGTAACTGCTAAACCGTTTAATGTATCGTTGGTTTTTACATTTCCAATATTTACTGCAGATGATCCAGATGTTTTTGTTCCGAATGAATCTGCATTGGCGACTAAACCATTTACAACATCAACCGTAGCTGCTGCTGTTTTACAGTTCGCTGTATTTTTTTCGCAGATTTCATAAGTAATACTGTATGACCCGCTTGGCGCATCTGCCGAAAGAGTAACTTCTCCGTCTGCATCAACACTCAATACTCCGTCAGTTTTTGGTGTTACTGATGTATTTGCTGCTGTAACCGCTAAACCGTTTAATGTATCGTTGGTTTTTACATTTCCAATATTTACTGCAGATAATCCAGATGTTTTTGTTCCGAATGAATCTGCATTGGCACATAAGATTGAATTAATAGCAAAACTTACATTTCCAGAAGAACATCCGTTAATTGATGCAGAAATTGTATAGCTTCCTGTAGGTGCTGTAATTGTACCTGCGTTATTGATAACTCCTGTTGATGGGGTTATTATATAATTATACGTTGAATCATAATTGTTAATAGTAAAACTTCCTGTAAAAGTCGAACATGTCGGTTGAGTGATACTGCTCAATATTGGCGTAGATGGTGTTGCAGTTACAATTACACTTACAGCAGTTCGTGCACTTTCACATGTGTTAGTTGCTTGGCTTACATAATAAGTTCTTGTTGTTAAAATATCTGTTGAAGCTAATGAACTACCCCCTGTTAATTGAGTATACCATTTTAAATTACTTCCAGTAGTAACTATTAAATCGTTTATTGTTTTATTATCAGCTGAACAAAATAATTGTGCTGAAGCTGTTGGAGCAGCTGGTGTTGGATTTATTGTGACATCTACCGAGGTTCTTGAACTCTCACATCCACTTGCAGAAGTCTGGCTTACATAATAAGTTCTGGTTGTTAAAATGTCTGTTGAAGCTAATGCATTACCTCCTGTTAATTGAGTATACCATTTTAAATTACTTCCAGTAGTAACCGTTAAATCGTTTACTGTTTTATTATCAGCTGAACAAAATGATTGTACTGAAGCTGTTGGAGCAACTGGTGTTGGATTTATTGTGACATCTACCGAGGTTCTTGAACTCTCACATCCACTTGCAGAAGTCTGGCTTACATAATAAGTTCTGGTTGTTAAAATGTCTGTTGAAGCTAATGCACTACCTCCTGTTAATTGAGTATACCATTTTAAATTACTTCCATTAGTAACCGTTAAATCGTTTACTGTTTTATTATCAGCTGAACAAAATGATTGTGCTGAAGCTGTTGGAGCAATCGGTGTTGGACTTACCGTAATAGTTCTCGTAGAGGTAACGTCAGAACAACCTCCTGTTCCAGTTACTTTATATGTTATTGTTGCTGTACCTGAGGAAACTCCAGTTACCAATCCTGTTGATGAGTTTACTGTAGCAATTGAAGTATTATCACTTGTCCATGCTCCTCCTGTATCACCACTTGATGAAAAAGTTGATGTTCCGCCAATACAGATATTTTGTGTTCCTGATAAAGTTCCAGCATTTGGTGCTGTCGTTACCGTAATTGTTCTTGTAGAAACTGCATCTGAACAACCTCCTGTTCCAGTTACTTTATATGTTATTGTTGCTGTACCTGAGGAAACTCCAGTTACCAATCCTGTTGATGAGTTTACTGTAGCAATTGAAGTATTATTACTTGTCCATACTCCTCCTGTATTGCCATTTGATGTAAAGTTTGATGTTCCAGCTGTACAAATATTCTGTACCCCAGACAAAACTCCTGAATTTGGAGGAGTTGCAACGGTTACTACTACTGACTTTATAACAGAACATCCAAAAGAATTGGTAGCTTTTATATAATAAGTACCTGCTGTCGCTGCAGTTGGAGTTGCATAAGCAGCTGTTGCTGCCGAATTAGTCCAATAAGTAAAAGTCAAATTTGATGAACTTCCCGCTGTAACAGTTGATGAAGTTAAATCTACTGTTGAAGGAGAACAGACAGATGCTGGATTATTAATTGTAAGTGTTGGCAATGGATTTGGCGTAGTTGAAACACTTGCTGAGTTATTTGCAGCATTACTATCTGTTGTTGTAGATGGTAATGATGCTGTATTTGTATAAACGCCAGAGGCATTAACTTTTGCAATTATTTTTAATGTTTCTGTAGCACCTCCATTTACATCTCCTATGCTCCAAACACCAGTTGTAGCGTTATAATTTCCTGTTGTTTGAGTTGAACTTACGAATGTATAACCTGTTGGCAATAGATCATTTACTGAAACTCCGGTAGAATTATTCCCTCCTAAATTACTCAACTTCACAGTAAATTCTACATTAGAACCTACGCATGGTGTTGCATTATCAACGGTTTTGGCAATACCTAAATCCGTACATAAAGTAACTGAAACAGGTTTAGATTGTGTTTGAGCTCCACAGGTTAAAGTCGAAGCAACTGAATATGAACCTGTTTTAGTAGCTGTATAGGTATCTGAATTTGCACCTGCAATCGCTACTCCATTTAAGTACCACTGATAAGGAGATAATCCTGTTTGTGTTTTTAATAATGCTGAATTATTTGTACAACCACCACCAGAAATATAATTAAAAGTTGGATCTTCAGGCTGAACTGCAAAATTTGAGAAAAAACCTGCCATTGTAAATCCTCCTCCTTGCTGCACTATTGAAACTGTTAATTTTGCGTCACTTGATAAAGAAAGAACATCTGGGCTTCCTATTTGAGTATCTTCAAAGTTAATTAAGTACCAGCCAGTATTTCCTAATTGACGGCGAGCCGAAATTCCAGATTTTGTTTCTATATCTTGTCCGTTTACATATACTTTTGAAGAAGCATCCTTTAAAAGGACATATCCAAAGTATGGTAAAGAACCTACTCCATAATTTCTAAATTTTGCCGTCTCAATAAAATTAGATCCTCCACATTGAGATACTGGAGCAATCGTGTAAACATCTACCTCACAATCTCTTGCCGTACCCGAGTATACGGCAACAGTATTTGTTGCGAAAACTCTAGATGCAGAAAAATTAGTTTTAGAAATACCATTTCCGAATGTAAAAAAATCACCCGCATTCAACAAAGTTTTTTCAATCGTCCCTGTCAATACTCCTGTTGCAGAAAATGTATCAACTGTTACTTTTGTATTTGCTTTTGTTGCAACAACAGTTGTTTGTTCTGCTGTATCATTTCCTTTACCTCTTTGAATAAAATACTCTGTACCCAGAACTGCTTCTGGAGGAATTTGGTTATAAGCCCCATCACCACAACCATCTGGCGTGTCAATAGCAGCAGAAGTATTCATAACAGTAGGATTTGAAGATTCAACTAAAGTTCCTATTGGTGCCGTAAATAAATAACTTTGACCAGCATTTAAAGTAATCAACGTACTATTGAATTTTACTGACGTACCATTGGTAATAGCCATAATACTATAAATAGGGCGTTGATCGCCATAACCACCAAAATTCCCAAGAGATCCATCTCGATAATATCCAATTCTATATCGAATACCTATTCCTGCATCTCCAAAACTTGTTAATGCGGCGTTTCCCTTGATATCTTTATCGCTTCCTTCACCGCCTAAAGCATCAGAAGCAATATTTCTTAAATTTATAGATATCGGTTTACTTCCCGTTACTATTAAACCAGCAGCATTTATAACTGTATTTAATTTTAATGCAGGTGCATCTTTAGGTAAACCTGCAAATCTATAAACTGCTGGAGACCCTTTACTAGCAGTTAAAGAATTTGTGATTAAAGTACCGTCACTTTTTAATATTTCAATTGTAACCGGAGTTGTAGAATTTGTTGCAATAACAATTTCATTAGCTTTACTAAAGTATTGCCAAGGAGCCGGTGCAATGTAATGCTTAGTGTAAAACTGAGCCGAAGCATTGTAAGTGCAGATTAATAAAAAAACAATAAGAAAGATGTGCCTAGAAAATCTAGACAAGTTAAAAGTAAAGTTACGCATAGAAAACTTGAGTTTGTGGAACAGAAATATTAAGCACTAAAAAATTGATGATTGATTTTAGTGTGTATGTGAAATACGAAAAAAAGGAATAAATGGATTTTGCAAATGCAATAAAAGTCTCATAAAGACCTCTAAATAAATAATGTAGCGTTTGGACCATAGTCATGATAGGTTCAATACAAAATTGTTTTTTTAGTTTGTAAAGTAGTTTTGGAGCGACGAAAGTATATATAAGGAAGAGATTGCAACGACAATTGTCGACAAAGTGCAGGTAAACTCGTCAAACAACAATATTTAACAATTGTTGAAGTCTATTTTAAAGTAAAAATGTAAAGATTTGATAATGAACAGATCAAAATTTCTTAAAGAATTATGATTAAATTAAATTCCTACAGAATTTATTGACAAAAACACATATTTTCGTAAGAAACAAAATGAAAGCAAGGTAGATTCAGGAGATTTAAATACACTGAATATCAATATATTAGTCAAAAAAAGTTTATTCTAAAAATTTAATATTACGTTTTAATCCGTCAAATTTTGTTCTTTTAATTGAAGAGTTTTTAAAAACAAGTTTAAATGTTTCTTCTGTTATTTCAATCCAATCTTTTTTGGTAAAAGAAATTAGATCTGGATTTGGATTGAACAAAGGTTCAGAGTGAGGTTTAGAAAAACGATTCCATGGACAAACATCTTGGCAGGTATCACAGCCAAACATCCATTCATCAAATTTTCCTTTCATTTCATAAGGAATATTTTCTTTCAATTCGATGGTGTAATAAGAAATACATTTACTTCCATCAACAACATAAGGTGCTACAATTGCCTGAGTCGGGCAGGCGTCTATGCAGGCTGTACAAGATCCACAGTGATCTGTTACTGCATGGTCATATTCCAATTCTAAATCTATAATTAATTCCGCTATAAAATAAAAAGAACCGACTTTTTGAGTAATTAAATTACTATTTTTTCCAATCCATCCTAAGCCGCTTTTTGCTGCCCAAGCTTTATCCAAAACTGGTGCGGAGTCAACAAAAGCACGTCCAGATACTTCTCCAATATTTTCTTGGATAGAGTGTAGAAATTCTTTTAGTTTATCTTTAATTACAAAATGATAATCCTGTCCATACGCATATTTTGAAATCTTAAAACTTTCATCATTCTGCAAAGATTCTGGATAGTAATTAAGTAAAAGGGAAACAACACTTTTTCCATCCTCAACCAGTAAAGTTGGATCCAAACGTTTATCAAAATGGTTTTCCATATAAGCCATTTTCCCGTTATGGTTATTATTAAGCCATTTTTCAAGCCGAGGTGCTTCTTCTTCTAAAAATCCTGCTTTCGATATTCCGCAAGAAAGAAAGCCGAGTCTTTTAGCTTCGGCTTTTATAAAATTCGAATATTTCTCTTTAGAATTAATCATTATCTTTTAGAAAAAGTAACTTCTATTCCAACAGGTTTTAATGTAATTAACGGATTAAAGTTCACAGTACTTCCAGCAGAAATAACTTTGTACTTTTTAACTATATAAGAAATAGCAAGACACATTTCATAAATGGCAAAACCAGCTCCAATACACATTCTTGGTCCAGCACCAAAAGGATAGAAATATTGCATAGATTGCTTTCTTTGTTCTCCTAAAAATCGATCTGGATTAAAAGCATGTGGATTTTCCCAATATTTTGGATTTCTATGTAATTCATAAAAAGAAACACCAATCAAAGTGTCTTTTTTAATATTAAACCCTGCTAATGTATCGTCTTCTACATTTTGGCGATCTGTTATCCATGCAGGTGGATACAATCTCATAGACTCATTTAAAACCGCATTAGTGTAGGTCATTCTTTGAAGCTGCTCCACAACATCATCCGTCTCAGATTCAATTTTCGTGATTTCATCGAATACTTTTTGCTGTACTTCCTGATTATTTCCTAATAAGTGTAATGTAAAAGTTAAAGCATTTGCAGTTGTCTCATGTCCAGCTATAAATAAAATTTTTATTTCATCTATTAATTGCTTTACAGACATTCCCTCACCAGTATCTTCATAACGGGTTTCAAGAAGCATATTAAGTAAATCATTTACCTCAGTTCTTGAGTTGGTCCTCTCCTCAATAATCTCTTGAATTATGCTATTATTCTCTTCGGCTAGTGCAAGATGTTTTTTAACTTGACCGCTAACAGAAAACCACCAAGCTTTATGAGGAAGCCTAATTTCTTTAATTAAAAAATTTTGAACTTCTTCAATAATAAATTTAATACGATTTAATTTTTCTTCTGGTATCGAAAACTGAAATAATGATTTAGCAACAACATTAAATGCCAATTCACTCATTATTGGAAAAAGATCAACCTTTTTGTTTTCAACAAGTCCATCTAACTCCGAAATAATAGTCAATCTCATATTTTCAACCAGCTGATTCATTTTTTGTTTATGAAAAGCAGGCTGGATAAGTCTTCTTTGTTTTAACCAAAAATCGCCATCAACAGTCAAAAGCCCCTTTCCTAAATATTTAGAAAGATAAACAGATTGAAACTTAGACTTATGATAGTTTTTTTGATTCTTCTGTAATATGTATTGCGCTACCTCATTATCCCTTGATAAGATAATATGACGTGAACTTCCAATTTTTATAGAAAAAGAATCACCAAAATTTCTAAAGTATTTTTGATGATACGGTATAGGATTTCTTCGAACTCCTTCTGCATCCAAGAAAAATCTAAAAATAGAAAGCTTAGGCGGATAATTGTATTTTTTACTGATAGACATGTCTATATGAATTAAAACAATCCACCTTGAATGTTTGTATTTATCTTTCCTAAATGTTTATAGGCCTTATCTGTAACTTCTCTACCACGAGGAGTTCGCATAATAAATCCTTCTTGAATCAAAAAAGGTTCATAAACTTCTTCAATAGTTTCGCTACTTTCACTAACCGCCGTTGCTAAAGTTGAAAGTCCTACTGGTCCTCCTTTAAATTTATTAATAATTGTAAGCAAGATTTTATTATCCATTTCATCCAAACCATGAGCATCAACATTCAATGCTTTTAAAGCATAGCGAGCGATCTCTAAATCTATAGTACCGTTACCTTTTATTTGTGCGAAATCACGAACTCTTCTAAGTAAAGCATTTGCAATACGAGGAGTTCCTCTACTACGACCAGCTATTTCAATCGCAGCATCAAGGGCAATTGGCATTTTTAATATAGAAGCACTTCTTTCAACAATTGTCGTTAAAAGTTCTGTAGTATAATATTGTAAACGTGAAGAAATTCCAAAACGAGCACGCATTGGGGCCGTTAACAAACCTGATCTTGTGGTAGCTCCAATAAGTGTGAAAGGATTCAAATTGATTTGAACAGTTCTCGCATTCGGACCTGATTCAATCATGATATCAATCTTAAAATCCTCCATTGCCGAATATAAGTATTCTTCAACAACTGGACTTAGACGATGAATCTCATCAATAAATAAAACATCTCTTTCGTCGAGATTTGTCAACAAACCAGCTAAATCACCAGGCTTATCGAGAACAGGTCCCGAAGTAATTTTAATGCCAACTTCTAACTCATTGGCTAGGATATTGGCAAGTGTTGTTTTTCCTAAACCTGGAGGCCCATGAAATAAAGCATGATCAAGAGCTTCACCTCTTTGATTTGCTGCAGCAACAAATACTTTCAAATTTTCCAAAACTTGATCTTGTCCTGCAAAATCATCAAATGACAGCGGACGCAATCTTTTTTCAAGATCTAATTCTTCTGGGTTATATCCTTTCGTAGTAGGATCTAGATTTTCATTCATCCTACAAAGATATAGAAACTAATTAGTTTTGTAAAATAGTAAAACTGAACGTTCAAAACTTTAACTAAACAAAAAAGGCTGTCATCTCTGACAGCCTTTAATTATTTTATTTCTAGTGGTGTAAAACTTCTTCACCTTCTTTCATTGGTACATTTTGAGGTACAAAATCTACATCATGATTTGGGTTACTGTAGTCATACGGCCAACGGTATACGTGAGGAATTTCTCCTGGCCAGTTTCCGTGGATATGCTCAACTGGAGTTGTCCACTCTAAAGTTGTAGATCTCCAAGGGTTTTGAACTGCTTTCTTACCGTAGAAAATACTACTAAAGAAGTTGTATAAGAATACTAATTGGAACGCACCTCCTACAAGAGCAAATGTTGTAATCAAAACATTTACATTTTGTAAATCATCAAATAATGGGAAGTTTGTGTTCGTATAATAACGTCTTGGTAAACCAGCTAATCCAATAAAGTGCATTGGGAAGAAAACTCCATAAGCACAAACCGCAGTTACCCAGAAGTGAATATAACCTAAATTTTTATTTAGCATTCTTCCGTACATTTTAGGGAACCAGTGGTAAATACCAGCAAACATTCCATAAAGTGCAGAGATACCCATTACTAAGTGAAAGTGAGCAATTAAAAAGTAAGTATCGTGAACGTTAATGTCTAAAGTACTATCTCCTAAAATGATTCCAGTTAAACCTCCAGTGATGAAAGTAGAAACCATTCCAATTGAGAATAACATAGCAGGGTTGAATTGTAAATTACCTTTCCATAAAGTTGTAATCCAGTTAAATGCTTTTACAGCAGATGGAATTGCAATCAATAAAGTTGTAAAAGTAAATACAGATCCTAAGAAAGGATTCATACCTGAAATAAACATATGGTGACCCCAAACGATAGTAGATAAGAATGCAATAGCAAGAACTGACATAATCATCGCTCTATATCCGAAAATTGGTTTACGAGAGTTCGTAGCCATAATTTCAGAAACAAGACCCATTGCAGGTAAAATTACAATGTAAACCTCAGGGTGACCTAAGAACCAGAATAAGTGTTCAAACAATACTGGAGAACCTCCTTGATAATGTAAAACCTCTCCTGCAATATAGATATCTGATAAGAAGAATGAAGTACCAAAACTTCTATCAAAAATCAATAATAAAGCTGCAGATAACAATACTGGGAAAGAAATAACACCAATAATAGCTGTTACGAAAAATGTCCAGATTGTAAGTGGAAGTCTAGTCATAGACATTCCTTTTGTTCTTAAATTGATAACTGTTACAATGTAGTTTAATGATCCCATTAATGAAGATGCAATAAAGATAGCCATTGAAACTAACCATAAAGTCATACCTGTACCAGATCCTGGAATTGCTTGTGGTAAAGCACTTAATGGAGGGTAAATTGTCCAACCTGCAGAAGCTGGTCCAGCCTCAACAAATAAAGAACATAACATTACTACAGCAGATATGAAAAACAACCAGTATGAAATCATATTCATGAACCCAGAAGCCATATCTCTTGCACCAATTTGAAGCGGAATAAGTAAATTACTAAAAGTTCCACTCAAACCAGCCGTCAGTACAAAGAATACCATGATGGTACCGTGGATTGTAACTAAAGCTAAATAAATATCATTTGCCATTACACCATCAGGTGCAAATTTATCTCCTAATAAAACATTAAATATCTTAAAAGACTCCTCTGGCCATGCCAATTGCATTCTGAAAAGCAGGGACATTGCAATACCAATTACTCCCATAACAATACCAGTAATCAAGTATTGCTTAGCAATCATTTTGTGATCAATACTAAAGATATATTTAGTAATGAACGTGTCTTTATGATGATGTTCGTGCTCGTGATCGTGTCCGTGATCGTGATCGTGCGCTTCTGCTGACATATATGTGTACTTTAAATTTTCTTAATAATATTATTTCATCGCAACTTTAGCTACAGCCGCTTTAACTGTATCAACAACTGCTTTAACAGTATCGATTACTTTTGCAGCAGTGTCTGTAGTTGGTGCAGCTCCTTCAGCAGCTGGTTTCTCAGCAGCCGCAGCCGCTTTGATATCCTGAGCTAAAGTAGTTTTCTCACTTAACCATTTCTTGTAGTCTTCTGGAGTATCTACAACAACTTTCATTTGCATGTTATAATGTGAAGCTCCACAAATTTTATTACATAATAATAAATAATCAAATGTATAAGGATCTAATGCTGTTCCTCCCTTTGCAACTAAATCAACGCTTTTTTCAGCTCTAAGCTTATTAATATGTGCAACCTTTTCAACCATAAATGGCAACTCTCTGTATTCAGCAGTAGTATAAGTTGGAACAAAAGCAAATTCAGTAACCATACCAGGAACACAGTTCATTTGTGCTCTAAAGTGAGGAAAGTAAGCTGAGTGTAGAACGTCTTGAGAACGCATTTTAAAATGCACTTTTTTTCCTTTTGGGATATGTAATTCAGAAACTACAATATCATCTTGAGAATTTTTATCAGACATATCTACTCCTAAAGTATTTACACCTTCGATTAATCTCACGTTAGCTTTTCCTAAAGTATTATCAGCACCTGCATATCTTGCAGTCCATTTAAACTGTTGAGCATATAATTCAATCTCTATAACATCTTCATCTTTATCAACAAACATGATATTGTTCCAAGCATACAATCCATAAAGAATTAAACAAGCTAAAACAACAGAAGGAATAATACTCCAAATTGCCTCTAATTTATTACTATCAGCAAAAAACAATGCTTTTTTCTCTTTATTCCCTTTGTATTTGAAAGAAAACCAATATAATAAACCTTGAGTAATAACTTGAACAGTAAAAATTAAAACCCAAGTAATATTCATTAAATTATCTACTAAAAGTCCATGCTCTGATGCAGGAGTATGAAGTGCTAAATTACCCCATTTTAGTAAACCATAAATAGTAAATATATAGATGAACGCTAAAAAGCCAAACAAAATATATCCCTGAATGTTATTATCATTATCTGATGCAACTTGAGAATCGTCCGAAGATGCTCCTACTTGAGTAAGATCAAATATCTTGGTCAATTGCCATAATGCAACTGCTAATAAAACTAAAACTATAATTACCAACAAACTTGTCATCTGTTTACTTCTTTAAATATTAATAATGAAAATGTTTACTTTCTTCAATGAAAGGATTTCTTTTTGCAAGCAAAGGAGATTTAGTTAATGCAGTAAATACAACAAATATAAATAAACCTAAGAAGAAAAGAATAGATGCAATTTCAGGAACTCCAATAAACCATTTGTCTCCTACTGTACCAGGCATAATCATATTAAAGAAATCAACATAATGACCTAATAATATTACAACACCAGCCATAACAACAACCCAGTTAAGGCGTTTAAAGTCAGTATTAATTAATATTAATAATGGGAAAACAAAGTTCATAACAACCGCCCCAAAGAATGGAAGGTTATATAATTGAATTCTTGTTACGAAATAAGTTACCTCTTCTGGAATATTAGCATACCAAATTAACATAAATTGAGAGAACCATAAATAAGTCCAGAATACACTAATACCAAACATAAATTTAGCTAAATCGTGAATATGACTAGTATTTACATACTCTAAGTATCCTTTAGATTTTAAGTATATAGTCACTAAAGCAATCGAAGTAATTCCACTTACGAAGAACGAAGCAAATACGTACCATCCAAACAAAGTACTAAACCAGTGTGGATCGAAAGACATAATCCAATCCCAAGACATAATAGATTCAGAAACAATAAAGAATACTAAGAATCCAGCAGAAGCTTTGAAATTCTTTTTGTAGTAAAGATCATCGTTTGCCTCATCTTGTGCTAAACAGTTTTTTCTAGAAAAATGACGGTAGATGTTCCACCCTAATAAAAAGATGAAAGCTCTTGCTATCCAGAAAGGAAAGTTTAAATATCCTGACTTACCTGCAATAATAGCATCATAATTTGGACTATTAGGATCTGTTACACCTTCACCTAACCATACAAAAATATGGTTGAAATGTAATCCACATAAAACTAAAATTATAAAAAAGATAATTGAACCAGCTGGTAAATAAGCTGTTATACCTTGCATTACTCTAAATAAAACTGGAGACCAACCTGCCTGAGCAACTTGTTGAATAGCATAAAAAGCTAAAACTCCCATAGAAAGCAGTAAAAAGAAAATACAAGCTACATATACTGCAGACCAAGGTTTGTTTTGTAATTGGTGCAATACGTGCTCTAAATGTTTCTCGTGTTCATTATCACCAGAAACTTCAGCGTGCTCAGCACCTTTGTGAGTGTCATGTGCAGCTTCAGCAGCAGCATGATGACCTTCTCCTTTATGAGATGCCTCCGCTTTTTCTTCATGTGCAGCACCATGAGAACCATGTTCTTCTGCAGCTAGTATTTTTTCAACTTCTTGAATATCTTTTGGCGCACTTAAAAAACCATACCCAATTCCTAATAAACCAACGGCCATTAAGATGATAGAAAAAGTTTTTAATTTACTTGAAAATGTATACATATCTATTACGATCAGTTTGTTCAACAATTATAATTGGCTTTTTAGTTTCAGAACATAGTCAGCAACTAACCAACGTTCGTGAGCACTTAATTGATTTGCATGTGAACCCATTGCATTTAAACCATAAGTCTCAACATGAAAGATACTTCCTTCAGTGATTTCTCTGTCTTTATAGCTAGGTACTCCAAGAAATTTTTCTCTCTCAACCAATTTACCTTTACCATTACCAGTAGCGCCATGGCAGCTGATACAGTAAATCTCGAAAAGCTCTTTACCTTTTCCAGAATTTCTTTCAATAGAATCCAAAGGAGATTTTAAATTAGCTTTTGCCAATTCGTAACCAGCAGTTGAATTTTCATATTCATAAGGCTCAAAACCTCTATTAATAGTTCCTGCAACAGGAAGCTGTCCTTCTTTTCCTCCTTTAAATATTTTTGCTTCTGTATATGGCTCATAAGCTACAGATTCATACATATTAGGGAAATACTGATAGTTCGGTGCCGAATTATTGTGGCAAGATGAAACTAAAATAGTTATACCAACTAAAAGTGTTATTTTATATATCCTTTTCATAGCTACAATTAATTCTTTTCTATTACTTTAACTTCAACCGCACCCGTTCCTTCAAAGAAAGAAACCAATTCAGCTTCGTTATTATTTACAGCAACTTCCATTAAGAAATGGTCATCTGTTGTTCTAACATCTGGATTTTCAGCTTCTTTAAAAGGCCATAATCTACTTCTCATATAAAAAGTAATTACCATTAAGTGAGCTGCGAAGAATACAGTCATCTCAAACATAATTGGCACAAAAGAAGGCATGTTTTGTATAAAACTAAAACTTGGTTTACCTCCAATATCTTGCGGCCAGTCATGAATCATGATATAGCTCATCATAGTTGTTGCAACAGAAATACCAACACATCCGTATAAAAAAGCACATATTGCTAATCTCGTTGGTGCTAATCCCATAGCTTTATCCAATCCGTGAACTGGGAATGGAGTAAAAACCTCTTCAATATGATGATGAGCAGCTCTAGTTTTCTTTACTGCATCCATCAAAATGTCATCGTCATTATAAATGGCGTATATAACTTTATTACTCATGATGTGAATCTTTATTTGCTCTTTCTCTAATGTAATTATCTCCTGTTCCTTTCAAAATTGTTTTAACCTCTGCCTGAGCAATTACAGGAAAAGTTCTTGAATACAATAAAAACAATACGAAGAAGAAACCAATTGTTCCAATGAAAATTCCAATATCAACAAATGTTGGTGAGAACATTGTCCAAGAAGATGGAAGGTAATCTCTATGTAAAGAAGTAACAATAATTACGAATCTTTCGAACCACATTCCGATATTTACTACAATCGAAATAATGAATGAGAACATGATACTAGTTCTTAATTTTTTAAACCACATGAACTGAGGAGAGAACACGTTACAAGTCATCATCGACCAATATGCCCACCAGTAAGGTCCAGTAGCTCTATTTAAAAATGCATATTGCTCATACTCTACTCCTGAATACCAAGCTACAAATAACTCAGTAATATAAGCAACCCCAACAATAGAACCAGTAATCATAATAATGATATTCATCAATTCAATATGTTGTAATGTAATGTATGCTTCAAGATTAGAAACTTTTCTCATAACGATCAACAATGTATTAACCATTGCGAATCCTGAGAATACCGCTCCCGCAACGAAGTAAGGAGGGAAAATTGTTGTATGCCATCCAGGAATTACAGAAGTAGCAAAGTCCATAGATACAATCGTGTGTACAGAAAGTACAAGAGGAGTAGCCAAACCAGCTAATACTAAAGATACTTCTTCAAAACGCTGCCAGTCTTTTGCTCTACCACTCCATCCAAAACTTAAGATAGAATAAACTCTTTTATTAAATGGAGTTATAGCTCTATCACGAAGCATTGCAAAGTCAGGTAACAAACCAGTCCACCAGAAAACTAATGATACTGAAAGATACGTTGAAATCGCAAATACGTCCCAAAGTAATGGTGAGTTAAAGTTTACCCATAGAGATCCAAATTGATTTGGAATAGGTAAAACCCAGTATGCTAACCATGGACGTCCCATGTGAATAATTGGAAATAGACCTGCTTGTACTACCGAGAAGATAGTCATCGCTTCTGCAGAACGGTTAATAGCCATTCTCCAACGTTGACGGAAAAGTAATAATACCGCAGAAATTAATGTTCCGGCGTGACCAATACCTACCCACCAAACGAAGTTAGTGATATCCCAAGCCCAACCAACTGTTTTATTTAATCCCCATGTTCCGATACCGGTAGATACGGTGTAAATTATACAACCTAACCCCCAAAGGAAGGCTACTAATGCGATTGTAAATACAATCCACCATTGTTTATTTGCAGGTCCTTCAACAGGCGCTGCCACATCTACAGTTACATCGTGATATGATTTATCACCTATAACTAAAGGTTTTCTAATGGGTGCTTCGTAATGAGACGACATAATCCTTTATATTGTTTCTTAATTAATAATTTTTCTAAGTATTTCTAACTTTAACATGATAGAAAACATTTGGTTTTGTACCCACATGCTCTAATAAGTGATATGCTCTTTCGCTTTCAGCAAGTTTAGCAACTTCACTTTCTTTATCATTAACGTCTCCAAAAATCATAGCTCCAGAAGAACAAGCAGCAGAACAAGCAACAGCATTGTTAAACTCATCTTTTGCAACTACTCTTCCTTCGCGTTTTGCTTGAAGAATTACAGCTTGAGTACTTTGGATACAGAAAGAACATTTTTCCATAACACCACGAGAACGAACGTTTACGTCTGGATTTAATACCATACGACCTAAATCGTCATTCATATGATAATCGAATTCACTATTCTTGTTATATAAGAACCAGTTGAAACGACGTACTTTATAAGGACAGTTGTTTGCACAATAACGAGTACCAACACATCTGTTGTAAGCCATATGATTTTGACCTTGACGACCATGAGATGTAGCAGCCACAGGACAAACTGTCTCACACGGTGCGTGGTTACAGTGCTGACACATTACTGGCTGGAATGCTACTTGAGGATTATCCCCAGGTTTTTCCATCTCATTAAATGTAGATAATGAACTAGATAAACCAGCAATTCCTTCTTTTCTTTCGTTATCGCCTTCAAAAGTGCTTTCAGAAGAATAATATCTATCGATACGCAACCAGTGCATATCACGGCTTCTTCTAACTTCCGCTTTTCCTACAACAGGAACGTTGTTCTCAGCGTGACAAGCAATAACACAAGCACCACATCCAGTACAAGCGTTTAAGTCAATTGAAAGATTAAAATGATGACCAGTTGTACGGTCAAATGATTCCCAAAGGTCTACTGTTGTAGCCTCTACTTCTTGGTGATCTAAAGATACCATTGGTTTTTCATTCCAATGTTCTGCATCTTTAGTATTAAATACTTCTAAGGAAGTTTCTTTAATAATATCTCCTCTACCCATTAAAGTTTTTTGACCTTGAACACAAGCAAACTCATGTTCTCCACCAGCTTTAACGATAGATACAGATTGAACTCCATTAAATCCTTTATATAAAGCGTAAGCATTAATACCTACTTGCATTTCTTCTTTTAGAGATGCTTTACGTCCGTAACCAACAGCTAAACCAATAGTTCCAACTGCTTGACCTGGCTGAACGATAACTGGAACATTTTCCAATTTAACTCCGTCAGCTGTCGTAATAGTAGCATAACTACCATTTAAACCTCCGTTTGCAACAATTTCATTTGACAAACCGATTTTCTTAGCATCAGCATTTGAAACAGTAACATAGTTATCCCAAGAAACTCTTGTGATTGGATCTGGAAATTCTTGCAACCAAGGGTTATTTGCATGTTGTCCATCACCCATACCCGTTTTAGTATACAATACTAACTCAAAGTCTCCAGCTGATTTAGATCTTGCAACAGCACTTGCAGCAGCAGTAGCATCAATTGCACCACCGGCCAAAGCAGTAGCACCAACTACATAAACACCATCATGCAATACTTTATTCCAAGATGACCCAGCAGTAAACACTCCTGAATTTGCTTTTATATAATCATAAAAAGTACCCGCAGTACCATTTAATGATAATAATACGTCTTGAAATTGTTTTGTATTAAAGATAGGACGAATAGTAGGTTGAGTCAAACTATAAGTTCCTTTTGTCAATTCAACATCACCCCAAGACTCTAAATAATGAGGAGCCGGTGCAGCAACTGTAACAATTGACGCAGTTTCATCTTCTTTTAATGCAAAAGCAACAGAAGTTTTAACTTTTTTCAATCCAGATACGAAAGCAGCAGAATCAGCTAATGTATAAACTGGATTAACTCCGCTCATAATTAAAGTATGAACACTTCCAGCGTTCAAATCTTTAATTAACTGTGCAACAACTGCATTAGAACCTTTTCTAATTTGTCTTGCTCCAGCTGTAGTGAAAGCTTCACTAGCCAATGCTTGATTAATAGCTAATACTAATAATTGAGCATTTTTATCTTCAATTCCAGATACTAAAACTCCTTTTGGTCCAGCAGCTTTAAGTTGCTGAGCAGCTTTTACTACTTCAGCTTTAACTTTTTCATCTAAAGCCACAGGAACAGAAGCACCTGCAATAATATTATAAATTTGAACTAAAGCTTGTTTTTGAACAGCTGTAGTCATTGGAACACGCTTATCTGCAGCAGCTCCAGATAATGTCATATTTGATTCAAACTGAAAGTGACGAGACATTTTTCCGTTTTGAGGAATACGTCCTTGTGCATATCCAGTGTCATATCCACCACCTTGCCAGTCTCCTAAGAAATCAGCACCAACAGATACAATTAAAGAAGATTTTGAAAAATCGTAATCTACTAAAGCTCTCTCACCAAATACAGATTCAAAGGCATCTAAAGCTTCAGATGAAGAAACTGCATCATAGACAACATGCTTCGCATTAGGATTTTTAGCAATAAACTCAGCAATTAATTTTTCTGTAGATGGACTTGCTAAAGTATTAGTTAACAATACAACTTGACCACCTTTAGCTTTTGCATCAGCTAAGCTAGATTTGATTCTTAGATCAGCAGCAGACCAAGTAGAATCTTTTCCATCTACTTTAGGCTCTTTCAAACGACCGCTATCATACAACCCTAATATAGAAGCATGAATTCTAGCATTCGCAGAAAATTTAGCTCCTGCAATTTTATTGTTTTCAATTTTAATTGGACGACCCTCGCGAGTTTTCACCAAAAGATTAGCAAAATCAAAACCATCAAAAACTGTAGTTGCATAATAATCCGCAACACCAGGAATGATTTGCTCTGGTTGTAATACATAAGGGATAGACTTGTGAACAGGACCTTCGCAGGCAGCTAATGTAACAGCTGCAGTACTAAACCCTACGTACTTTAAAAAGTCACGACGTGAAGTCCCTGATGTAGATAAAGCATCAGCGTTACCCAAAAACTCATCAGTAGGAATTTCTTCAACAAACTCGTTATTTCTAAGCGCCTCAACAATAGAGCTATTTTCTAGCTCTTCAACACTTTTCCAGTATTTTTTGTTTGATGACATTGTATATATATATTAAAATCTTAATAAATCGATTAATAGTGGCATTTACCGCATTCTAAACCTCCCATTTGCGCTGCAGTTAATTTCTCTACACCGTATTTTTTAGAAAGTTCAGCATGAATCTTATCATAGTAAGCGTTACCTTCCATCTTAACATCAGTTTTTCTGTGGCAATCCACACACCATCCCATTGTTAATTTAGAGTATTGCTTCATGATTTCAAATTCTTGAACTGGTCCGTGACAAGTTTGACATTCAATTCCAGCAACAGAAACGTGTTGTGAGTGATTGAAGTAAACAAAATCAGGAAGATTATGAATACGAACCCATTTTACAGGTTGAGTTTTTCCAGTATAAGCCTGTTTAGTCTTATCCCATCCAACAGCATCATATAATTTTTGAATCTGCGCATCATAGAAAGCTTTACTGTACTCAGGAGTAGCAGTTGTTTCAGCAACCTCAGAAATATTTTTATGACAGTTCATACAAACATTCAATGAAGGAATTCCAGCTGTTTTACTTACACGAGAAGCAGAGTGGCAATATTTACAATTGATTTCGTTATCACCAGCGTGAATTTTGTGAGAATAGTGAATTGGCTGAATTGGCTCATAATTCTGATCTACACCTACTTGCATCAAGTATCCGTATACAAAATAACCACTTGCCAAAAGCAAAAAGATAGAAGTCACTAAAACCAAGAATTGATTTTTAACGAAAGCTTTCCAGATTGGAGTTCTAGCTTCTTTTGGAGCAACTTCAATACCATTTTTATTTGCAACTTTAGTTAAAACCTTGTTCACCATGAACAACATCACAACTAAAATAGCCATTACAAGAGCAAGAGCTCCTAAAATAATGTTATTTGAAATTCCACCGCCTTGAACATCAGTACCAGGAGGCGTTGCAGCCCCAGGAGCCTTTGCAGGCTCAGCTTTTACTTCAGAAGTATAGGCTATAATATTATCAATATCTCCTTCAGACAATTGAGGAAACGAAGTCATAACAGCTTTGTTATTTTCCTCAAAAAGTTTAACAGCAACAGGATCACCTGACTTAATCATGTCAGAACTGTTATGCACCCACTTGTAAATCCAAGCCATATCATGCTTAGCCGCTACCCCTCTTAAAGCAGGACCAGTTGATTTAGCATCTAATTTGTGACATGCAGCGCAATTTGCATTAAAAAGTTCCTTCCCTTTTACTGGATCACCGCCACCTGCAGCAGGAGCAGCAGCCGCAGCTTCAGGCGCCGCCGGAGCAGCAGCATCTTGAGCAAATGAAGTTAGGGAGAAAATTAACGTCAGCGATAAGCCAAACAGCAATTTTCTTGAGATCGAATTATGGTTACCCACCTTTTTCATATAGTATAAATAATTGTCTACTAATTTTTGGTATGATTTTTTCTGTATTAGATTCAGTAAAAACACACACCCTCTTTTAAAACTTGCACAAAAATACGACTTATGAACTATTCTCAAAACCTTAAAATACCCTTAAATATCAATTTATATCAATTCTAAATAATATTAAAATTTTACACTCAAACTTTAAATAGTATTTTTGCATAAAAACCATCACATTATGAGAATTTTAAGTCCTTCAAAAAGCCTTTTATTAACAATTACAACGATTGCTTTTGCGCATAACATTAACGCACAAGACCAAAATTTAACATTGAATCAAGATCCTAAATTTGAGCAATTGTTAAATGACAAACGTAAAATTAACACGTCAATAAATACAAACGATACTTATCGAATCCAAATCTTTAGCGGGAAAAGCGATGAAGCAAAAAAAACACTGTCGGATTTTAAAAGAGAAAATTCAAACATTGACGGAACAATTATATTTAGCACTCCAAATTATAAAGTAATTGTAGGAAACTTTAAAACCAGAATAGAAGCTGAAAGAAATTTAGCCGAAATTAAAAAAAGATATAAAAGCGTTTTTTTACTCAAACCTGGAAAATAAGACACTAAAAAAGCGAGATAAATATCTCGCTTTTTTTATATTCTCGATAGTGACTACAATTCATTAAACACAAGTAAAAACAATCATTTTAAAACAAAACCTTCTTTTTAATTATAGACTGAAGCAACATTGTCCAAACTTTCATTAAATCAGTTTTATATCAAAATTTTAATACTTGAATCGCAGCAACAATTAATTTACTACTTTAATTCCATTCGCTAAAAATCGTATTTCTTCTTTTGGTGACTTGATCGCATCTATTTCATCTTTTGTCTTTTTAGCATCCTTTGCATAATGTTTCAATTCTTCAACAGAAGTAACTTTTTTCTCAGCAACACCTTCTAAAACTACATTTTTACCTTTTAGTGCTGTAGGAACAAAAAAAGCATAATCTTTCATTTTAACAAAGAAAACAGATCCATCTTCAGTCTTAAGACTCAACCAACATCCTTTCTTTGGACAGACATCCGTCACTTCGCCTTTTACAGCTACATTTTCGATTTTGTTAGTAATCTTTAAATCTTTCTCTAATTTCTCAACCGAAACCGCCTTATTAACTGAACCATTTGAAACATCTGATCCATAGTAATCTCCAACTAATGCATTACCAGCAGGAGGCGCAGCTTTCTCTACAGCTTCCTGTGAAAAGCATAAAGAAGAAAAACTAATTAACAAAACAATTGTACATATTCTTAGTTTCATATTCAATAAGTTTTATAAAATTGATTCAACTAAATTACACATTTAATTCATAAAAAAATAAGCCAGCAATTAAACATAACCACAAAAAAAGTCCCAATTTGCATTGGGACTTTACATATAATTTATTGAATATTATTTCAATTTCTTTTTAATAGCTACTTCATGGTAAGCTTCAATTACATCGTTGATTTCAATGTCATTAAATCCTTTTATTTGAATACCACAATCATAACCTTTACTTACTTCTTTAACATCATCTTTGAATCGTTTTAAAGCAACTAATTCACCTGTATGAACTACAACTCCATCTCTAATAACTCTAATTTTAGAGCTTCTCAAGATTTTACCATCTGTTACCATACAACCTGCAATTGAACCTACTTTAGAAATTTTGAAAATCTCACGGATTTCCGCAGTTCCTAAAACTTCTTCTTTCATCTCTGGTGCTAACATTCCTTCCATTGCATCTTTCAAGTCATCGATAGCAGCATAAATAATAGAATAATAACGGATATCGATTTCTTCCTTATCAGCAAGCTGTCTAGCATTTCCTGCAGGACGAACGTTAAATCCAATAATAATTGCATCAGATGCAGAAGCTAAGTTAACGTCAGTTTCTGTAATTGCACCAACACCTTTATGAATGATATTAATTTGAACTTCTTCTGTAGAAAGTTTAGAGAACGAATCTGATAATGCTTCAACAGATCCATCAACGTCTCCTTTAAGGATAACATTTAATTCTTTAAACTGACCAAGAGCAATACGACGACCAATTTCATCAAGTGTAATATGTCTTTGTGTACGTACAGATTGTTCACGCATTAATTGAGAACGTTTAGATGCAATTTGTTTTGCTTCTTTTTCATCTTCAAATACATTGAACTTATCTCCTGCAGTAGCAGCTCCATCCAAACCTAAAACAGAAACTGGTGTTGAAGGTCCTGCTTGTAAAACAGTATGCCCTCTTTCATCATGCATCGCTTTAACTTTACCATGATGTTTTCCAGCCAACATGTAATCTCCAATTTTCAAAGTTCCGTGTTGAACTAAAATTGTAGAAACATATCCTTTTCCTTTATCTAAGAAAGCTTCAACTACAGTTCCCTGAGCCGCTTTATTTGGATTCGATTTTAAATCTAAGATTTCAGCTTCTAATAAAACTTTTTCAAGTAATTCTTTTACTCCTAATCCTGTTTTTGCAGAAATATCATGAGATTGGATTTTTCCTCCCCAGTCTTCAACAAGTAAATTCATACCTGCCAATCTTTCTTTAATTTTATCAGGGTTAGCATTTGGCTTATCCACTTTGTTGATCGCAAATATAATTGGCACATTAGCCGCTTGAGCGTGGCTGATTGCCTCTTTAGTTTGCGGCATGATATCATCATCCGCAGCAATTACAATAATAGCGATATCTGTAACTTGAGCTCCACGTGCACGCATTGCGGTAAACGCCTCGTGACCAGGAGTATCTAAGAAAGCTATTTTTTGTCCATTATCTAAAGTAACTCCATATGCTCCAATGTGCTGTGTAATACCTCCAGATTCACCCGCGATAACATTTTCTTTACGAATATAATCCAGTAAAGATGTTTTACCATGGTCAACGTGACCCATTACTGTAACAATTGGCGCTCTTGTTACTAAATCTTCTTCTTTATCTTCTACAACTTCAATCGCTTCTTCGATATCTACTGTAATAAATTCTACATCGTAACCAAACTCATCTGCAACGATAGTTAATGTTTCAGCATCTAAACGCTGATT
This sequence comes from Flavobacterium sp. GSB-24, assembly GCF_027924665.1. Classification (NCBI taxonomy): domain Bacteria; kingdom Pseudomonadati; phylum Bacteroidota; class Flavobacteriia; order Flavobacteriales; family Flavobacteriaceae; genus Flavobacterium; species Flavobacterium sp. GSB-24. Next base: position 1,683,164 of record NZ_AP027043.1, on the reverse strand, counting down.
CATGGTTACCATGATTCCAAGAGACATACAAGTTCCAATTACTTTTGTAATCGGCACATCCATCATGATTGCAATTTCACCTACAGTAACAAATTCGGTAACCTTAATAGTTTTACTTCCTTCGTCAAGTGCTCTCTGCTCATCATCAGATTTCTGACGGTGTGTTTCTCTCTTGTCTCTTCTATATTTTGCCGCTTTAGATTTTCCTCCTTTACCTTGAAGTTTTTCAAGAGTTTCTCTAATTTGGTTTTTTACTTCTTCTTCTGTTGGCTCAACTTTAGCTACAATCGCAGGACGATTTCCTTTTACGAAACCAGGTCTAGCACTTCTGTTAGCATTAAAACCTCCACCATTATTATTTGGCGTAATTTTATTTGGATTTGGAGTTCCAGGTGCGTTATTACCCGTTGCAGGTTTTGGCGCTCCAGGAGTTCCAGGTTTAGGAGCAATTCTTTTACGCTTATTTTTATTTGCGTTATTACCACCAGCCCCAGGAGTACCTGGTTTATTCTGAGCCGCTTTAGGATCTTCTTTCTTTTTCTTAGGCTTATTAAATTGAGACAAGTCAATTGTCTGCCCTGTAAGAGTTGTTCCTGAAAGCTTTTGATATTGAGTAGTGATCGTTTCCTCTGAAGTTGCTGGATCAGTCGATACGATTGGCTCCTGCGCAGCTTTAGATTCTGATTTCACTTCTTTTTTCTCAGTAATAATAGGTTTTTCAACCTTTTTTGTTTCCGAAACCGGCTGTGATACTACTGGTTCAGATTTTACAGTTTCATTTTGAACTGGTTTTTCTGACTGCACAGGTGTAACAACTGCTTTTGGTTCTTCAACCTTAGTTGTTTCTTCAGAAGGAGTAATTGCAGGTTTTTTTGGATTCAAGTCGATTTTACCAACTTGTACAGGTCCTGAAACAACAGCTCTAGCTTTTATTATTTCTTGCTGTTTTTGACGCTCTTCTTCTTGTCTGCGTTTGTCTTCAATTTCTTTTTCACGTTCTACACGCAATGCTTCTTTCTCTTTTCTTTTCTCTTCTCCAACCTCTTTTGAAGCCTCCTTATTCCCCTTATCGCCCGCAAATTGACTTTGAAGGATATTAAATTCACTATCAGAAATTTTTGCATTAGGATTTGCATCAATAGCAATTCCCTTATCTTTTAGATAATCTACAGCTCTTTCTAACGAAATATTTAATTCCCTTAAAACCTTATTTATTCTTATTACTCTCTCTTCAGACATATAACCTTTTTATTATTACCTTTTTCGTTGTGTTGTTAGAGCAGAATCAGCTATCTCTTAGCTGTCAAACTCTTCTTTTAGTATTTTCATAACATCTAGAATTGTTTCCTCTTCTAAATCTGTTCTTCTTACTAAATCTTCTACTTCATGTTTCAAGATACTTTTTGCAGTATCTAAACCTATTTTAGCAAACTCTTCAATTACCCATTCTTCGATTTCATCTGAAAATTCTGTTAATTCAACATCATCCTCATCTGCAACAGTACCGGCAACATCTCCTTCACGAATAACATCTAATTCATAACCAGTTAATTGACCAGCTAATTTGATATTGTGACCACCTCTACCAATTGCTTTAGAAACCTCTTCTAATTTCAAGAATACTTCAGCTCTTTTGTTATCTTCATCAATTTTGATAGAAGAAACTTTTGCAGGGCTTAATGCTCTTGTAATAAACAATTGAATGTTGTTTGTATAATTGATTACATCAATATTTTCATTTCCTAATTCACGAACAATTCCATGAATACGAGAACCTTTCATTCCCACACAAGCACCTACTGGATCAATTCTATCATCATAAGAATCAACAGCTACTTTTGCTTTTTCTCCAGGAATACGAACTACATTTTTCACTGTAATTAAACCGTCGAAAACTTCTGGAATTTCTTGTTCAAATAATTTTTCTAAGAACTTTTCTGAAGTTCTAGACATAATAATTTGAGGTTTATTTCCTTTTAATTCAACGCTTTCAATAATACCGCGAACATTATCTCCTTTACGGAAAAAGTCAGATGGAATTTGTTTTTCTTTTGGAAGAACAATTTCATTTCCTTCGTCATCAACCAAAATAACTACTCTAGGACGTACGTGATGTACTTCTGCTGTATAAATATCACCGATAATATCTTTAAATTGTTTGTAAAGATTTGTATTATCGTGCTCATGAATTTTAGATATTAGATTTTGGCGAAGCGCTAAGATAGCTCTTCTTCCTAAATCAATCAATTTTACTTCTTCAGAAACCTCTTCTCCAATTTCAAAATCCGCTTCAATTTTTCTTGCTTCAGTCAATGTAATCTCCTCATTTTCAAAATCAAGATCCTCATCGGCAACAATTACTCTTCTTCTCCAAATTTCCATATCTCCTTTATCAGGATTTATAATGATATCGAAATTTTCATCTGAACCGTATTTTTTCTTTAATGCATTTCTAAATACGTCCTCTAAAATTGCCATAAGCGTTACACGATCAATAAGTTTATTATCTTTAAACTCTGAGAATGAATCGATTAATGCTAAATTTTCCATGCGAATTTTTTAATTAAAATTAAAATGTTACCGTAACAACTGCCTCTTTAATTTCTGTATAAGGTATTTGTTGCTCTTTTTGAACTGTTTCTTTTCCTTTTCCTACTTTTTTCGGTTCTCTTGCTTTCCAAGACAAAATTATAAAAACATCATTAGCTTCTATCAATTCTGCCTCGATTTTTTCAGTATTTGTAGTAACAATCAGCGTTCTACCAATATTTTTCTTGTATTGTCTTATTAATTTTAAAGGCGACCCTACTCCAACTGATGCTACTTCAAGCGAAAAATCCTGCTCTTCACGATCCAGATTATTCTCTATTGCACGACTAATATCGATGCAATCTTGCAGTGCCACTCCATTATCACCGTCTAAACCAACACTAATTTTAAAAGAATCCGAAACTGCCAAATCAATCAAAAAGATAGATGGTTTTTCCAGAAGAGCTTCCGTAATTAATCCGTTTACTTTTTCTTTAAATGTCATAATTTTATAAAAAGAGGGGACATTTAGTCCCCTCATTATTTAGATTTTAATAAATAACAGTGCAAATATAGTGATTTTTTTATAAATCAAATAAATTGATTGCTCTAAAAATATTTCTTATCTTTATATAAGCATTAAAATACTGAATTATTCATACAATTAATCCTCAAAACTATGAAACGAATTTTAGTACCTACCGATTTTTCAGAACATGCAGAAGACGCTTTAAAAGTCGCCGCGCAAATTGCTAAAAGAAACAATTCCGAGATCATTATTTTACATATGCTCGAATTACCACATCAAGCAAACGATGCCATTCTGGGCGGAATCAGCATTCCCGAAAGCATGCTTTTTATGAAAAAAGCCAACGAAATGCTGGACGAAGTTTCTGCAAGGCCTTATCTGGACGGATTAGAGGTTACCGAAATCGTAAAAATGGACAAACCAATACACGGTATCATTCAAATCAGCAAAGATCATGATGTAGATTTAATCGTAATGGGCTCACACGGTTCTTCTGGTGTCGAAGAATTATTAATTGGATCTAATACTGAAAAGGTTGTTCGAAATTCAGAAATACCCGTTCTAGTCATCAAGGAAAATATTTCGAATTTTAATGCTACTAACATTGTTTTCGCTTCTGATTTTTCAGAAGAAGCAAAAAAACCTTTTGAAAAACTTTTAAATTTTGCAAAATTCTTTGACTCAAAAATACACCTTGTAAACATATGCACTCCTAACAGCTTTAAACCTACACACGTTGCCGAGAAAGCCATTAATGAATTTGTAGATCAGTTTAGCATCACCAATTACACAGCTCAAACCTACAATGACACCAATATTGAAAAAGGAATTATTAATTTCTCTAACAAAATAAATGCCGACATAATAGGAATGTGCACTCATGGAAGAACTGGTTTTGCACACTTTTTTAACGGAAGCATAAGCGAGGGATTAGTCAATCACGCTGTAAAACCTGTAATTACCTTAAAGATTTAAATAATAATCACAACTTAAAAAGCTTCTCAAATGAGAAGCTTTTTTTTTACAACAAATTAAGAATTAAAGACTTGTAACACAATCTTCAATACATATTACAACCCTAACAACCTACGTATCTCTTCTACAGTAATACCAAGATACGCCGCAGCCGCATCGAGATTACCACCTAAAAAGTCTACTATTTTTACCACATCATCAACCCAGCCTCCCCCTTGCACTAATTTCATCTCAGAAGAATCTAACTCTGTAAAATTCAATTTTTTTAAATTGTCCATAATTTCAATCAATTAAATTATTAAATCAGTTAAGAACAAAAAAACACTGCAGTATTTTTTTTTGCAATATCAAATAATATATAAAATACTAATATACAGATAGATAAAAATAATTTCTTAATCAAAAAATAACATTTAACCTGATTAAAAACCTGATTTTACAAGTATGAAAACCTGAATTAAAATTTACAGCATAAAAAAAGCCTCTCATTTCTGAGAGGCTTTATGTTGGTCTACTAGGACTCGAACCTAGAAAGACTGCACCAAAAACAGTTGTGTTACCATTACACCATAGACCAGCAGTGCTGTTAAGCGGGTGCAAAATTAGAACTTTATTTAGTTTATGCAAATTTTTAAGGTATTTTTTTTTGCATAAAAAAAGCCTCTCATTTCTGAGAGGCTTTATGTTGGTCTACTAGGACTCGAACCTAGAAAGACTGCACCAAAAACAGTTGTGTTACCATTACACCATAGACCAGCAGTGCTGTTAAGCGAGTGCAAATTTAAGGCTTTATTTAGTTTGTGCAAACTTTTCGAGCAAAAAAAATGATTTTTTTTGCTTTTTTTAATTTAAAAACCCCCTATAACTACAGAAACACTTAATATACAATGCATTACTTTTTGGAGATAGTTTTGTAGAATTTTTTGTTAATGCTCGTTTCTTTACACAAAAAAACATTTTCTTTGTAGGATAGAAAACATTCAAATTTTTAACACCTAAATATGGCACAATTCAATTTCAATAAATGGAATACAATTATTGGTTGGTTTGCATTTGCAATCGCTTTAATTACTTACACTTTAACAGTTGAACCTACAATGAGCTTTTGGGATTGCGGAGAATATATCGCTACCGCTGCCAAACTTGAAGTAGGCCACCCACCGGGAGCTCCTCTTTTTCAAATGATGGGTGCATTTTTTGCAATGTTTGCGATTGATGCCCAGCATGTAGCTCTAATGGTTAACATGATGTCTGTTTTTTCTAGCGCTTTCACTATATTATTTATGTTTTGGTCTTCATCTATGATCTTAAAAAAGATTGTAGCTCGTTTTGCCGAGATTGATCAAAATAATTCGATTGTTATTTTGGGAAGCTCTTTTGTTGGAGCTTTAGCTTATACTTTTTCCGACAGTTTTTGGTTTAATGCAGTAGAAGCCGAGGTTTATGCTATGGCATCTTTATTAATTGCATTGCTTTTTTGGCTTGGCTTACGCTGGGAACAAGACATGGACAAACCAAAAGGAAATAAATGGCTTTTAATTATTTCTTTAGTTGTCGGACTTTCGTTTGGAGTTCACTTTATGGCTCTTCTAACTATTCCTTCTATCGGATTTTTATACTATTTCAAACATTACGAAAAAGTTACTATTAAGAACTTTCTAATTGCCAATGTTGTTGTTATTGGAATCTTATTATTTATTTTCAAATTACTTCTTCCATTAACCATGGCTTTTTTCGGAAAAACCGAAATCTTTATGGTAAACAGCATGGGACTTCCTTTTAATTCAGGAACCATATTTGTAGCGTTGTTATTTATCGCTTTCTTTTATTTTGGATTAAAATTTACCAAACAAAAAGGCTTAATATTTTACAACACTATAATATTATGTATTTTATTCATCCTGATTGGTTTCTCTACTTGGATGATGCTTCCTGTTCGTGCGAATGCTAATACGGTTATCAATGAAAACAAACCTTCAGATGCTATTGAGGTTTTAGCGTATTATAATCGTGAACAATATGGTGTAAATCCTTTGTTTTATGGGCCTCAGTATACTGAAGTTTTTTCTGGACTTGATGCTAAAACACCTTATTTAGATAAAAAACCTAACTACGAAAGAGATTATAAAACTGGTAAATATATTATTACTAATAACTATAAAAACGCAGAGCAAAATTCTGATGACAATCAGAAAACAATTCTGCCTAGAATGTGGAGTACAGATACCCCTCACATTCAAAATTATATCAACTTTACAAATCCTCCGAAATTCAAAATCAACCCTAATTATGATTATGAAGAGGATTTAGCTAAATACGGAATTGACCCAAGCCAGTTAAGCGAAGATGAATATAATAAAGCTACTGCTCAATTACGCAATGAAGTTGAAAAAACTGTTTCTGAATTTAGACATGCTTACGCTCAAAAACAAATTGATAACGAAGGTTATGTTAAATTCCTGCAAAGCTACAAGGACTATTTAATTATTGAAAAACCAACTACAGCAGACAATTTTGGTTTTATGTTCGAATACCAATTTGGATATATGTACTGGAGATATTTGATGTGGAATTTTGTTGGACGTCAAAATGATGTTCAAGGTAAGTATGATAATTTAGACGGAAACTGGATCAGTGGTATTAAACCTTTAGATTCTATTCATTTAGGATCACAGGACAATTTACCTTCAGACGTATTAAACAATAAAGGACGTAATGTATATTATTTCCTTCCATTTATCTTAGGTTTAATTGGTTTAATGTACCACGCAAATAAAGATCTAAAAAGCTTTTATGTTCTTTTGGCTTTATTCTTATTTACAGGAATTGCATTAAAAATATATTTGAACGAAAGACCTTTTGAACCTCGCGAAAGAGATTATGCTCTTGTTGGCTCCTTCTATGTCTTTGCGATCTGGATTGGTTTTGGTGTTTATTCACTCTATGAAAGTATTCAAAAATATCTGGCTCCCAAAATTGCAGGACCAGTTATTATTGCAGGAAGCTTACTGGCTGCTCCTATTTTAATGGCTGCTCAAAACTGGGACGATCATGACAGATCTAACAGATATACAGCTTTAGCAATGGCAAAGGCTTATTTAAGTTCTTGCGATAAAGATGCTATTTTATTTACTATTGGAGACAACGACACATTCCCGCTTTGGTACGCACAGGAGATTGAGCATTTCAGGACAGATGTAAAAATCGTAAATACAAGTTTATTTATGACTGATTGGTACATCGATCAAATGAAAGCCAAATCGTATGAATCTAATGCGCTTCCTATTTCTTTTACCCATGATCAATATGTAGGAGACAAACTGGATTATGTTGCTTATATTCAAAAAATTGACACTCGCTGGAATCTTAATGACTTTATAGATTTTATCAAAAATCCTAAATCAACTGTTGGTTTACAAAATGGACAAACAATTCATTTCTACCCAACTAACAAAATTAGAGTGAACGTTGATAAAAATACCATCATCAAAAACAAAGTGGTTAATCCTAAATACAATGATTCTATTGTTCCTTATTTAGACATTAATATTAAGGGAGGCGCTTTATACAAAAACCGATTAATGATGCTCGATATCTTAGCTAATAACAATTGGAAAAGACCGATTTATTTTAGCGGAGGTGCTTTTGATGATGAAGATTATTTATGGTTAAAAGATTATCTGCAGTTAGACGGAATGGTTTACAAATTGGTTCCTATAAAAAATACTCCTTCTAAAGATGGAGGTCCATTAGATATGGGACAAATAGATGCAGATAAAATGTATGATATTGTAATGAAATGGGATTGGGGTAACAGCGAAAGCGAAAAAATTTACCATGACCCTGAAACAAGAAGAAACAGTATTACTTATCGCACGAATCTTTCAAGATTGATGAACCAGCTTATTGAAGAGGGTAAAATTGACAAAGCTAAAAAAGTCATTAATTTAGCTATAACCAAAATGCCTTTAGACAAATTTGGCTATTATTCTTTAGTTGAACCTTTTGCCGATGGTTATTATAAAGTTGGCGAAACTGCAAAAGCACAAGATCTTTTAAACAAATTGGTTCAAAAATACAAAGAGGATTTAAACTATTACAGTACCTTAACTCCTTCTGACCAAACTGATTTAGCAGTAGATATTATTACAGATATTGAACGTTACAGAAGTTTACTGCATGTTATGCAGGACAATAAAGACACTGCTTTTTACAACAAACATAAAACGACATTTAATACTTATGTAAATGTTTTTGAACGTTTTGGACGCGAAAAAGAATAGATAATATACGAAAATCTTAACAATTAAAAAAATGCAGCGCTGTTTGATAAATAGCGCTGCATTTTTTAATTTTACGTACAATGTAAATTCAATTCAAGATGAGCTTTTATTGGGTAAAAACAAATTCATTTATAAAAAGGGTATTTTCTAAATATTGCTGGGACATTCCTAACAATGAAAAGAAAATATACCTAACTTTTGATGACGGCCCTACTCCAGAAATTACTGACTGGGTTTTATCTGAATTAAAAAAATTTGATGCAAAAGCTACTTTTTTCTGCATTGGAAAAAACATTAAAGCCAATCTAGCTTTATTTGAAAAGCTAATTACAGATGGTCATTCTATTGGAAACCACACCATGAATCATGTTAATGGATGGAAAATTCATACCAATGAATATATTGAAAATGTAAAAAACTGCGCAGAGGTTTTAGACGAACAAGAAAAAACTCCTAATCGTTTGCTGTTTCGTCCTCCTTACGGAAAAATCAAAAAAGCGCAATCGAAAGTGCTAAGAAAATTAGGCTATAAAATAGTAATGTGGGATGTTTTGAGCGCTGACTTTGATCAAAGCATCACTCCTGAAAAATGCCTTGAAAACGTAACAAAAAACGTAAAATCTGGCAGTGTGATTGTTTTCCATGACAGTATTAAAGCTTCTCCAAATTTAAGATTTGCTTTACCGCGAACACTTCATTTTTTAAAGGAAAACGGGTATAAATTTGACATTATTCACTAAGACAACATCAAAAAGAAAGTTTTAGACGTTAAATTGTTCTTGAACAATTCCGATTATAGTATTCGCATCAAGCTCTCCAGACTGTCTCCAAATCATTTGTCCCTCCTTATAAATCATTAAGGTTGGAAGTCCTTTAATACGAAGTGCTTCTGCTAATTCCTGATTTTTATCTACATCAATTTTAATCACTTTAGCTTTATCACCAAGCGCTGCAGCAACATCCTTAATCACAGGATGCATAGAAACAGAAGATTCATTCCAATCGGTGTAAAAATCAATTAACACTGGAACTTGAGCATTTATTAGTTCTCCAAATTTTGACATAAAACCAAAAATTTTAAGTTTTTTAAATCTATAAAAAGAAATAAATATAATACAAATTTAGCATTTTTAACGAATTAAGCGACATTACGGCCTTTTTTTAGTTCAATAACTGTTATTTCGGGCATAATACCAACTCGTCCTGGATAGGCATGAAAACCAAATCCACGGTTAACATAAACGTATCTTCCAACATTTTCGTACAAGCCTGCCCATTGTTTATAAATATATTGTGCCAGACTCCATTTAAAATATCCTGGAATTTCAATTCCGAACTGCATACCATGTGTATGTCCAGCAAGAGTCAGGTGAAAGTTCTTTGGATGATTTTTAATTTCAGCCTCCCAATGACTTGGATCATGGCTCATTAAAACTTTAAAATCATCTTGATTGACACCATCCGAAGCTTTATTAAGATCTCCAGCTTTTTTAAAATTTACGCCCCAGTTTTCTACACCAATAAGAGCAATTTTATCCTCTCCTTTTTGAATATAAGTATGTTCGTTTAGTAAAAGTTTAAAACCGATTTGATCGTATAATTTTTTAATCTGCTGAAAATTTTCGTCTTTTTCTTTTTCAGAAGGCCATGTCACATATTCACCGTAATCATGATTTCCTAATACCGAAAACTTTCCATATTTATAATCTTTAATACGGTTAAAAGTCTCCAGCCAAGGATGCATTTCTTTTGCATGTGTATTTACAATATCTCCCGTAAATAAAATCATATCTGATTCCTGTGCATTGATCAAATCAATAGCATAATTTATTTTTTCTGGATTATCGAAGCTTCCGCTGTGAACATCTGAAATCTGAATGATTTTAAAACCATCAAAAGCATCTGGAAGATCTGGAAAAAATATTGTTTGTTTAAAAACTTTGAAATTATATTTACCTTCAAAAATTCCATAAATCAAAGACAAAAAAGGAACTGCCGCAAGACCTAAAGCAATTTGACTCACAAATTTTCTACGATCTGGCATCATCTCTTTTCTTGGAGTATTGTAAATGAAGTAATTCAATATACTTGCTCCTATTCTAAAAATATCCTCTCCAAACATTACCAATGTCAGCACAATCTTTGGCACATAGACCAAGAGCATTAAACCCATAGTAAACATGGTCTGCTTGGTTTGCCCAACAGATCGATCAAACTGTGTGAAAGAATAAATGATAAAAATTAAAAGCAGTAAGCTTATAACTTGGTAACTTACTAAAGCCCATCTAACTTTAATTAAAGTTCGAAAAGCCTGATACGAATAAAACTCAATAAATAAGAAAAGAGCGCATAGAATTACAAAACGAAAAATCATTTGTTATAGTTTTAAGCAAAGTAACAAAGAATGGAAATTTTATAGCTTTTTATTATAAAAAATTTAACGCTATTAAAAAATAAAAAAGCTGAAAGATGGCTCTTTCAGCTTTAATCTACCAACCTTTTAAAACTATTTTAGTCTACGACAATTAGTGCCGTTTTATTTTGCTTTTGGTGCTTCTGCTTTTGTATTTTCAGCTTTTTTCTCACCTTTTGCTTTTTTGTGTGCTTTTTTATCTTGTTTAGGAGCTTTTGCTTCTTTTGTTTGAGTTGCTGGCGCTGGAGTTGTTTGAGCGTTTACCATTGAAAATGTTCCTAATACTGCTACTGCTAAAATTGCTAATTTTTTCATGATCTGATTTTTTTTGATTATTATTTCATTATTTATAAGTCAAAGATATAATCGTAAAATGAAGACAAAATGAAGATAAAGTCTTACAACAAATTTTAACTTTTAATTAGCTTTTTCAAATAATAACGTAAAAACAGTTCCTTGGTTTAAAATAGATTCAACCTTGATTTGAACACGGTGAAAAGAAGCAATACTTTGAGCAATTGGAAGTCCTAACCCTTGTCCTTCTTGATCTGAGCTGATTCGTGCAAATCTGCTGAATATTTTTTCCAGCTGTGATTCTTCCATTCCAATTCCAGAATCTTTGACCGAAATAAAATAATATTCGTCAACAAATCCGTCTTCTATAAAAATACTGCCTTTGGGCTTATTGTATTTTATGGCATTTATAACCAAATTATAAATAAGAATATGAATTAAGGTTTTGTTGCCTGTAAAAACAAAATCGTTTTGCATTCGATTTACAAACTGAATTTCTTTGTCATCAATACGGTCTTCTAAATCTTCTTGCAAATCCAGAACTACCTCACGCAGATTAATTTCTTCATTTGCTTCATATTGATTGTTATCTATTCTAGAAATAAGCAATAAATTATTGATGATTTTTTTTAGCATATCTAATGTCTTTAATGAGCCTGCAATTTTATCGACTGCGTTGTCATTTAAAGATTCGTTCTGCAATAAGTTTTCAAGTTTGTTTTTAAGCAGTGCAATTGGCGTTAGAAGTTCGTGCGAAACATTAGAAATGAATTGTTTTTCTTTTTTAAAAACTTCTGAAATACGATCCATCATTTGATTTAAAACAAAATCAAGTTCGCGGAAATCTCTTGAACCGGCTTTTATCGGAGTATGATCAAATGCATCTGGTTCGTTTACCCGTCTGATTTTTGTATCAATGATTTTATAAAAAGGTTTGAGAAGATATTCAATATAAAACGTATCAGCCAAAAAAGTAATAAAGAGTATCACAACAAAAACCACAATAATAAAGAATCGAATAACAAAAGTTAAATCATTTACTTCACTAAGGCTGCTCCCAATTTCCAGTTGATAATCTTGGCCCTCATAAGTAAAATGATGCTGCAAAATTCGGTATTCATTTTCTTCACCTTCAATTTCACGATAATCATTGCTAAAAGTTGTTTTTTTCTGATGTGGTTTTATGGGCACGCGGGACAGTACTAAAAACTCGCTGTGAAGAGTCGAAAACTCTGAAAAAGTCTCCGTGGAATCATTTGGATTTTCTATAAAATCATTGATTTCTTCTTGGTTCAAATGTTCAATAAATTTCTTCTTTTTCTCCAGCAGACTATTATTAATATGATGATAAACTACATTTTCTACCAAAATAGGGAGCATCAGCCATAAAATCAAAATCACCAACAATCTTGTCAGTGCATTAAAAATAGCTAATTGATGTTTTATCTTCACAAAAATTGATTTATTCGTTTATACGATATCCAACGTTTCGAACGGTTTCGAACCAATCTATAGGTGCGTGTTTGTCAAGTTTTTTTCTGAGATTTCGAACATGGACATCAATAAAATTAGAATCTGAATTTACTTCTAAAATATCTCCCCAAATATGTTCGGTAAGCTGCAAACGAGTAATTACCCGATTTTTATTTAAAACCAAATATTGAAAAATATCAAATTCCTTTTTCGTAAGATTGATTGGATTATCATTGAAACTTACTTTGTAATCTTGCAGCTGTAATACAAAGCCATTAATAGAAAGTGTATTTAAGGTAAAGCCGTGTATTCTTCGAATAACAGCAAACAATCTGGCGCCAAGCTCTGTTAACGCAAAAGGTTTTGTTAAGTAATCATCGGCACCTAAATGCAGACCATTAATTCTATCATCAAGCTCCCCTCTTGCCGTTAACACAATAACCGCCATTTTTGATTTTGTTTTTCTAACAGTCTTCAATACCTCAAAACCATCTCCGTCAGGAAGTCCTAAATCTAACAGCATCGCATCATAATCATTACTGCTAAACTCTTCTAAAGCATCGCTGCAGGTATGCGTGATTTTACATATATATCCTGCATTACACAAAAAATCATAAACCTCTACCGCAAGTTCACGATTATCTTCAACAATCAAAATATTCATAAAAAATGTGCTTAAGCGAAATTAAAATTAATCATTTAAAAGAAGAAAAATCTGCATTATTAAAACATTAACGAAAAAAGCTGACAAATTTCTTCATCAGCTTTTACCACCTTCATTCTTCATAATTATCCTTCCTGTTTTGCTTCCTTACAATCTTCGAAAACAAAACAAAAAGCAACATTATTTTTTCACTTTTGCAGTTTCTGTTTTTGGGGCTTCATTTTTTGAAGCTTCTGTTTTTTCTGATTTTGCTTTTTTATCAGATTTGTGTTTAGGATGTTTTGTTGCTTTCACCTCTTTAGCTGGAGCTTCTTTTCCATTTTTTGCTGGAAAAGCTTGAACCATTGCACTTGTTCCTAAAACTGCTACTAATAACATTAATAAATTTCTCATGATTTCTAAGTATTTAAATTAATAACTTTTTATTTTACAGATCAAAATTACCTTCGAAAAATGAAGAGATCATGAAGAAATCAACGAATAAAAAAATTTAACTTGATATTAACTCTTTGCATTTTTTCTACCATATAATATAGAACTTCATTTTAGCGCGGTGTATTTAAAGTTTATGAATATCTGCAAAGTTAAATACCCTTATATAACTTATGTGATGAAAAAAAATCTTATTAGTCTAATTTTTAAAAACCCAATTGTTTATTTTTACAGACTAATATTTTTTATATGTCAACTCAAAAACGTCTTTTTCTTCTAGATGCTTACGCATTAATTTTTCGTGGTTATTATGCCTTTATAAAAAACCCGAGAATCAACTCAAAAGGAATGGATACATCTGCAATTATGGGATTTATGAATTCCCTTTTAGATGTTATTAAAAGAGAAAAACCAGATCATTTAGCTGTTGCTTTTGACAAAGAGGGAAGTCAGGTAAGAACCGAAATGTTTGCTGAATATAAAGCCAATCGTGATGCAACGCCAGAGGCTATTAAAATTGCCATTCCTTATATTCAAGAATTATTAAAAGCCATGCACATTCCGATTATTGAAATCGCAGGATGTGAAGCCGATGACTTAATTGGAACAATTGCCAAACAAGCCGAAAAACAAAATTATAAGGTTTACATGGTAACACCTGATAAGGATTTTGCACAATTGGTTTCTGAAAATATTTTTATGTACAAACCTGCCCGAATGGGTAACGGAATCGAAATTTGGGGAATTCCTGAGGTTTTAGCCAAATTTGAAGTGGAAAGACCTGAACAAGTAATTGATTTTCTTGGAATGATGGGCGACGCCGTGGATAATATTCCTGGATTGCCTGGTGTTGGTGAAGTAACCGCTAAAAAGTTCTTGAAAGAATTTGGGACAATGGAAAACCTTTTAGAAAACACACATTTACTAAAAGGAAAAATGAAAGAAAATATCGAAGCTAATAAAGACAAAGGTATTCTCTCTAAAAAACTGGCCACTATTATATGTGACTGTGATGTTGTTTTTAATGAAGACGACTATGAACTTTCACGTCCTGATATCGAAAAAACAGATGCTATTTTTCAGGAATTGGAATTTAGAAGAATGGCTGAGCAGTTTGATAATTTATTTAAAGTTGGAGGCGGAAATGAATTAGCAAGTTCTACTCCAGCATCTGATGCCAAATTATACAAAAAGCCACAGCCTAAAAACGAAGATCAATTTGACCTTTTTGGCGGAGGCGGAACCACTTTAGACGAAAGCGCTGAAGCTGCTAGAAATTCATTTTACAATACTTTAGAAAATACTGAACATTCTTATCAAACTATTCAAGGTGATTTAGGAATTAAATTGCTTCTACAGAATTTACAAAAACAGACTTCTGTTTGTTTTGATACAGAAACCACAGGAATCGATGCTTTGCATGCAGAACTTGTTGGAATGTCTTTCTCATACGAAAAAGGAAAAGCATTTTACGTTCCGTTTCCGGAAAGCCAGGAAGAAGCACAAGCTTTAGTTGACAAATTCGTTCCGTTTTTTGAAAATGAAAATATTGAAAAGATCGGGCAAAACTTAAAATACGATTTAAAAATTCTGGCTAATTACGGCGTTACTGTAAAAGGAAAACTTTTTGACACCATGATTGCGCATTATTTGATTAATCCAGATATGCGTCATAATATGGATATTTTAGCAGAAACGTATTTAAAATATTCACCAAAATCAATCGAAACTTTAATTGGTAAAAAAGGAAAAAATCAGCTTAACATGCGTGATGTTCCTTTAGAAGATATTAAAGAATATGCTGCTGAAGACGCCGATATTACTTTACAATTAAAAGAAATATTTACAGCTGAACTAGACAAAACAGAAACTAAAAAGTTATTTGATGAAATCGAAATTCCGTTAGTAAGCGTTTTAGCAGCGATGGAAACTGAAGGAATTCGTCTTGATGTTGATTTCTTAAAACAAATGTCTACAGAGATGGATGTTGAAATCAAATCTTTAGAAGAAAAAATATACGAAACTGCCGGCGAGAAATTCAATTTGGCTTCTCCAAAACAATTAGGAGACATTTTATTTGATAAACTTAAAATTGGCGGCGCAAAGCAAAAGAAAACCAAAACGGGTCAATATGCAACTGGAGAGGAAGTCTTGACTTATTTAGCTAATGACAATCCAATTGTAAAACAAATTTTGGACTGGCGTCAAATGGTGAAACTGCAAAGTACTTACATCATGGCTTTGCCGGAACAAGTTGACAAAAAGACTTTACGCGTTCATACGGATTATATGCAGACTGTTGCTGCAACAGGACGTTTAAGTTCTAATAATCCGAATCTGCAAAACATTCCGATTCGTACCGAAAGAGGCCGTCAGATTCGTAAAGCATTTGTTGCTCGCGATGAAAATCACACTTTAATTTCTGCCGATTACTCGCAAATCGAATTAAGAATTATTGCCGCTTTAAGCGGAGAAGAAAATATGATTGCTGCTTTCCAAAATGGAGAAGATATTCACAGAGCTACGGCGGCAAAGGTTTTTGATGTGGCCTTAGAAGAAGTTTCGCGCGAACAAAGAAGCAACGCTAAAACGGTAAACTTCGGAATTATCTACGGTGTTTCTGCCTTTGGTTTAAGTAATCAAACTTCTTTATCACGCGGTGAAAGTGCCGCTTTGATCGATGCGTATTACAAAACCTATCCGAGATTAAAATCATACATCCAAGATCAGGTTGAATTTGCTCGTGAAAATGGTTACGTACAGACAATTTTAGGACGTCGTCGTTACCTTAAAGATATCAACTCTGCAAATGCTGTTGTTAGAAGTGCTGCCGAGCGAAATGCTGTAAACGCACCAATTCAAGGAAGTGCGGCAGATGTTATCAAAATTGCAATGATCAATATTCATAAAAAATTACAAGACGAAAACTGGAAATCGAGAATGCTGCTTCAGGTGCATGACGAGCTTGTGTTCGATGTTCATAATGATGAACTCGAAAAAATCCAGCCAATGATTAAACACGAAATGGAAAATGCATTTAAAATGATAGTTCCGTTGGAGGTTGAAATTGGAATAGGTAAAGACTGGTTAGAAGCGCATTAATTATTTTAGATTTCAGATTGTTGATTTTAGATTTATAAATCTACGCAATCTTGTCCTTGCGAGGAACGAAGCAATCTCATTTGATGAAGTAACTTTGTGCCTCATTATTATTGAGACTGCTTCGTTCCTCTCAAGGACAGAAATTATACACACAAAAAAAAAGGACTATTCTTTCGAATGGTCCTTTTTTATCTATAATATTTTATTGACTAAACTTTTCTAGTCGACTCTCTTTCTTTCAATTTCGTCTTAATTACGATGGTTTCATATTCTGAAATTGTTCCTTCTGGTTCTTCTAATCTTTCGATTAATCTTTTTGCTGCAGTTTCTCCAATTTCAACACCATGCTGGCTTATTGTAGTCAAACTTGGCGACAAACGTCTTGAAGCTAAAATTCCGTCTGCGAAACCTATTATTGATATATCTTCTGGAACTCTATATCCTTTTTTCAAACTTACTCTTAAAGCTGCAACTGAATCATTTTCATCCAAAGCAAAAATTCCGTCGATTTTATGATCAAAAAGTGAATCTATTTTGGCTTTCATATCCTCTTCAGAATCTGTACGAAGAATAATTTTTTCGTTTACCGGAATATTATTGTCTTTTAAAGCTTTCAAATATCCGTCTGCTCTCAGTTTCCCAACACTCAAATTATCTACAGAAGAAATCAGTGCTATATTTTTACAACCTAAATTAATTAAATGCTGTGTAGAGTTTAAAGCTGAATCGAAATCATCTACAACCACTTTATCACAGTCCACTTCGTCAGCAATACGGTCGAACATTACTATTGGAGTTCCATCATTAATTATTTCAGAGAAATGATTGTAGTCCTGCAATTTTTGAGCTTCTTGAGAAACAGACAAAATAAATCCGTCGATAGTCCCGTTGCTCAACATCTCTAAAGTATGAACTTCTTTTTCAAGAGATTCATTAGAAATACAAGTAATTACATTATATCCTTTTTTATCGGCAACTTTCTCAATACCGCTAAAAACTTTCGCAAAGAAAGAATTTAGAATATTCGGAATAATAACTCCAATGGTTTTGGTTTTACGATTCTTTAAATTCAGACCAATAACATTCGGCTTATAATTTTTGAGTTTGGCATACTCCTTAATCTTCACCTTCGTCTGCTCACTTATTTCCGGACTGTCGTTAAGCGCTTTTGACACTGTAGACACAGAAACTCCTAGTTCCTTCGCAATTTGTTTTAGAGTTGCTTTAGCTTTCATCTAATAAAAGTTTATGTAATTAATACAAATATAGTAGAATTACCGAAAATAAAACAAAAAACAACTACCAGTATTTGAAATTATATGCTCAATTCGAAATAAAATAAAAAAAGAGGATTTTTCTGAAACCGTACCTACAAAAATTTCGTTAATAAGCTTAATACAATGTTATTAACCTTAATAAAAACCTAGATTATGAAAAACGAAGTTAAAATTCATGAAGTTGATCCTTCACTGAATAGCAGAAGGAGCTTTCTTAAGCTCAGTGGATTAACATTAGTGACCACAGGTTTAGTTTTAGCTGGCTGCAGCGACAATGATAACGATAACCCAATGGAAGACACTTCTTTACCTGGAGTAAGAAATGGTGTTTTTGATTTAGGCTCTGGTGATTTTGGAGTCCTAACCTACGCTTACGCTTTAGAGCAGTTAGAAGCAGATTTTTATACTAAAGTTGTAAACGCGAGCAGTTTCAATACTGTATTTAATGATATAGAACGTCAAGTTCTAACAGATTTATATCATCATGAAGTAGTTCATAGAGATTTTTTCAAAGCTGCTTTGACTGGAGCACTTCCTGATCCAAATTCTCAATTACTTCCTTCTTTGGCTTTTACTTATGGTTCTTTAAATTTTAATAACCGTACCGAAGTTTTAGCAACTGCAAAAGCACTTGAAGATACTGGAGTTGCTGCTTATAATGGAGCAGGAAAATTGATCAAAACGGCTGACTACTTATTATTAGCTGGAAAAATTGTTTCTGTTGAGGCCAGACATGCTTCAGCAATTAGAAGTTTAATTAATCCGAATTCAAAAGATTTTGCCGGAGATGATATTGTAAATATGTCAACAGGTTTAGATGATGCTAAAGATCCATCTAAAATCCTGCCGATTGCAGCCAATTTTATTACTACAAAATTTACAGCTAAATACCTTCCTTAATCTTAACCAGTAAAACTTAGAAATTATGAACATTTTAAAATTTATAGAAACCTTTACTGACGACAATTTAATGAAAAGCACAGGCTCAAGAAGAGACAGTTTTTCGCAGTTTGGGAATATCGGAAAAAATTTAGCCTTAGCATCAATCCCATTCGGATTATCGGCTCTAACTAATAAAGCATTCGCTAAAGATATTACAGCAACACCTGCCACTCCTATTGGGGCTTTGCAATTTGCATTAACATTAGAATATCTTGAAAATGAATTTTATGCTATGGCATTAGATTCTGGAGTAATTCCAGCATCTGAAAATGGCGGACGTGATTTAAAAGTATTTCAGCAGATCGCTGCTCACGAATCTGATCATGTGAAATTTTTGATCGCAGGACTTGGCGGTACAGCAAGTGCTAATTTTGTACCAAAACCTACATTTGACTTTACAGTTGGCGGCGCTTTTGATCCTTTTAATGATTATCCAACCTTTTTAGCTTTGGCACAAGCTTTTGAAGATACAGGCGTACGAGCCTATAAAGGACAAGCCGCAAATCTTATTACTACACCAGACTTATTAACAGCAGCACTTCAGATTCATTCTGTTGAAGCTCGTCATGCTTCTGAAGTCAGAAGATTGCGAGGTTTAAAAGGATGGATATCCAATTCTGACCGAGGCGCTGGCATGCCGGCAGCCACACAAGCTGTTTATGATGGTGAGGGTGTAACGATGCAGGCTGGCTTCAATACTGCAACAGCATTTGGTGCAGCAGCTGGCTCAGAAGCTTATGACGAACCATTAACTACACAACAAGTAGTCGATATTGCCAATATTTTTATTGTCTAATATTTTTTTTTCTAAAAATGCTGAACCGTCTTACTTTAATGTGAGACGGTTTTTTTTATGACTTGATTTATTAAAAAACTGAAGCCCTGATTTTCAGTACATAAAATATTCTTTTCAGGTATTTGGTTTTAAAATAATTAATTGTACTTTTGCATCCCCTTTATTGGGGATGGAATGTTTAATTAAAATAATATTATGGACGCATTAAGCTACAAAACAGTTTCAGCTAGCAAAGCCACTGTAACTAAAGAGTGGATTGTTGTTGACGCTGAAGGTCATAACTTAGGACGTCTTGCTTCTAAAGTTGCAATGATCTTAAGAGGTAAGTACAAGCCAAGTTACACACCGCACGTTGACTGTGGAGATAACGTAATTGTTATCAACTCAGAAAAAATTAACCTTACAGGTACAAAATTGAATGACAAAATTTACATGCGTCATACAGGTTACCCAGGAGGACAAAGAACTTTAACTGCTAAAGTATTGCAAGCTAAAAACCCTGCATTATTAGTAGAAAAAGCTGTAAAAGGTATGTTACCTAAAAACAAATTAGGAGCAGAACTTTTTAGAAATCTAAATGTTGTTGTAGGATCTGAGCACAAACACGGAGCTCAAAAACCTAGAACTGTTAACCTAAATGATCTTAAGTAATGGGAGTTATTCACAAAATCGGTAGAAGAAAAACCGCTGTTGCACGTGTATACGTTTCTGAAGGAACAGGAAATATCACTGTAAACAAAAAAGAATTCGCAACTTACTTTCCAACTGCAACTTTACAATACAAAGTTTTACAACCATTGTCTATGACAGAAAATGTAAACAACTTTGATGTTAAAGTAAACGTTTACGGAGGTGGTACAACTGGTCAGGCAGAAGCTGTAAGAATGGCATTAGCACGCGTAATGTGTGAAGTTAACGCTGAAAACAGAGGAATCCTTAAACCAGAAGGTTTATTAACAAGAGACCCAAGAATGGTTGAACGTAAGAAATTCGGTCAGAAGAAAGCTCGTAAGAGATTCCAATTCTCTAAACGTTAATATTACCTGTCTTGTTCAAATGGGACAAGACATTATCAATTATTTATTGAAATTAAAAAACACAGTTATTGTTGCTCTCCTATCGAGGTAGGATATAGTTTAGCATCTAAATGGGTTGAGTCTTAAAGTCGAAAGTCTTAAAGTCAATGCTCGAAGCCTAAAGCTTACAGCTTAGCGCCTAAAGCCAAAACACATTGCTAATCAACAGAACGTAAACTAGTACAAAAATGGCAAACAAAATAGAAGTAAAAGAATTACTAGAAGCAGGTGTTCACTTCGGACACATGACTAGAAAATGGGATCCAAACATGGCTCCTTACATTTATATGGAGCGTAATGGTATTCACATTATCAATCTATATAAAACTGCAGCTAAAATTGAAGAAGCTAATGAAGCTTTGAAAAAAATCGCTGCATCAGGTAGAAAAATTTTATTCGTAGCTACCAAAAAACAAGCAAAAGACATCGTTGCTGATAAAGCAAAAGCTGCAAACATGCCTTACATCACTGAAAGATGGCCAGGTGGAATGCTAACTAACTTCGTAACTATCAGAAAGGCAGTTAAAAAAATGTCTTCTATTGATAAAATGAAGAAAGATGGTACTTTCAACACTCTATCTAAAAAAGAGCGTTTGCAAGTTGATCGTCTACGTGCTAAATTAGAGAAAAACTTAGGTTCAATTGCTGATATGTCTAGACTACCTGCAGCATTGTTCGTAGTAGATATCAAAGCTGAACACATCGCAATAAAAGAAGCTCAAAAATTAAACATTCCAGTTTTCGCAATGGTTGATACGAATTCTGACCCAAGAGAGGTTGATTACGTGATTCCAGCAAATGATGACGCTTCTAAATCAATTGACAAAATTTTATCTTTAGTAACTACTGCAGTAATCGAAGGTCTTTCTGACAGAGGTTCTGAAAAAGAAGTTGAAACTGCTGAAGAAGCTGCTCCTGCTGTTGAAGCTGAAGCTGCTGCTCCTGCAACTGAAGAATAAATCAAATTTTAAATTCCAAATTTTAAATTCCAAAATCCAAGAAAAAAAATTAAAAACATTATGTTGATAATTTATTAAAATTGGAGTTTGGGATTTAAAAGCTGGAATTTTTACTTTTAACATTAAAATTCAAAATATTATGGCAACAATTACTGCTGCAGACGTAAATAAATTAAGACAATCTACAGGTGCCGGAATGATGGACTGTAAAAAAGCTTTAGTTGAAGCTGATGGAGATTTCGATAAAGCTATACAAGTCCTTAGAGAAAAAGGACAAAAAGTTGCTGCTAACCGTTCTGACCGTGAGTCTTCTGAAGGAGCTGCTGTTTCTTTTGTTAATGCTGACCACACTAAAGGAGCTATTTTAACTTTGAACTGTGAAACAGATTTCGTAGGTAAAAATGAGGCTTTCGTAACTTTAGCTAAAGATTTAGTTGAAAGAGCTATTAACTTCTCTTCTAAAGAAGAATTCTTAGCTTCAGATTTCAATGGAATTACTGTTGCTGAAAAATTAATCGAGCAAACTGGTGTTATCGGTGAAAAAATCGAAATCGGTGGCTTTGAAATTTTAGAAGGTGCTTTCGTTGGATCTTATGTTCACGTAAACAAAATTGCTGCTTTAACAGCTATTTCTTCTCCAATCGCTAATGCTGAAACTTTAACAAAAGATGTTTCTATGCAAGTTGCTTCTATGGGAGCTGATACATTATCTTACAAAGATTTTGATCCTGCTTTCGTTGCTTCTGAACTTGCTGCTCGTATTGCGGTAATCGAAAAAGAAAATGAAGAAGCTGCACGTTTAGGAAAAACTTTAAAAAATGTTCCTAAATACATTTCTTACTCTCAATTAACTGAAGAAGTTTTAAAACAAGCTGAAGAAGACGCTAAAGCTGAATTGAAAGCTGAAGGTAAACCAGAACAAATTTGGGATAAAATTGTTCCAGGAAAAGTACAACGTTTCATCTCTGACAACACTACTTTAGATCAAGAAAAAGCTTTATTAGATCAAAACTTCATCAAAGATGATAGTAAAAAAGTTGGTGATTATGTTAAAGGATTCAATGTTGAAATTACAGGTTTCAAAAGAGTTACTTTAGGTTAATATATTATTTTTTCAATAAAAGAAAAGCCCGAATACTAGTTATTCGGGCTTTTTTTATTTCAGCTTTTAATTCTCGATTGGAAAATTTCTCGCTCGCATTAAAGCATCTGACTTTGGAGCATGTCCCCTAAAATTTTCATACATTTTTTCATTGTCTATCGTATTTCCAACACTTAAAACAGTATCATAAAGACGTTTAGAAACCTTTTTATCAAAAGGTCCGTTTCCTTCTAAAAATGCCTCATACGCATCTGCATTTATCACATCGGCCCATAAATAACTATAATATCCTGCAGCATATCCGTCACTTGAAAAAATATGGGCAAACTGTGGAATTCTGTGACGCATAACAATCTCCGACGGCATATTGATTTCCTCTAAAACTTGTTTCTCAAATTTATGCGGATCAATAGTTTCTGTTGTTAAATGCAGTTTCATATCCACAAAAGAACTCGAGATCGTTTCAACAGTTGCAAAACCTTCATTAAAATTAGCAGCTTCTGCAATTCTTTCTACTAATGACTGCGATAGAGGTTCATTCGTTTTATAATGAAGTGCAAATTTATTTAATACTTCTGGAGTTGAAAGCCAGTGTTCTAATAGCTGCGATGGAAATTCCACATAATCTCTAGCGACAGAAGTTCCAGATAAACTTGGATAGGTAACATTGGAACACAAACCATGCAAAGCATGACCAAATTCATGAAATAAAGTTGTTGCATCATCCCAGGAAATTAAAACTGGTTCATCTGCATTTCCTTTTATAAAATTGCAATTGTTAGATACGATTGGAAGTACTTTTCCATTTATTTTCTGCTGATCGCGATGTGAATTCATCCAAGCCCCAGAACGCTTTCCTACGCGCGCGTATGGATCGAAATACCATAACCCAATTGGTTCTCCTGTATTTTTATTATTTACTTCCCAAACGCGAACATCTGGGTGATAAACTGGAACATCAAATAATTGTTTAAAACCTAAATCAAATAATTCACTTGCTGTCCAAAACATTCCTTCACGGAGATTTTCCAATTGAAGATATTGTTTTATTTCATTTTCATCTAAATCATATTTTGCTTTTCGAACTTTCTCCGCATAATAGCGGTAATCCCAAGGCTGAATTTTGAAGTTTCCTCCTTCTTGGTTCACCATTTCCTGCATGGCAGCAACATCATTTTTTACTTTTTCAACAGCTGGTTTCCAAACAGAATCCATTAAATCTAAAGTCTTTTGCGGATCTTTTGCCATTTTATTAGACAAACTCCACTCTGCAAAATTCTTAAAACCTAATATTTTTGCCTTTTCTGCCCTTAATTTTAAAATAGAAACCAAAGTACTATTAGTATCATTTTCATTACCGTTATCACCTCGTTTAACGAAAATATCAAATGCCTTTTCTCTTAAATTTCTTTGGCTTGAAAAGGTTAAAAACGGCTCAATGGAAGATCTTGTATTCCCAATACATCCTAAAACATTCAGATTTCTTTCTCTAGCTTCTGCTATTGCTGCATTTTTAAATTCTTTAGGAAGTCCATCAAAATCAGATTCTGTTTTTAATTCGATATACTGATCGTTTTCTTCTGCTAATAATTTCTGACTGAATAAAGTAAAAAGACTTGCCAGTTCTTGATTAATCTTGGCCACTTTATCTTTATCTTCTTTATGCAACTCTGCTCCTTCTCGAACAAAATCAGTATAATAAAGCCAAAGCAGTCGCTGCTGCTCATCTGTCAATTTCTTACTATCTTCAGATTTGTATAAAGATTCAATTCTTAAAAAAAGTTTTTCATTTTGATAGAGTTTATCATTTATTGCCGCCAATTTTGGAGACATTTCGGTATCAACAATATTGAATTCGGGAGTACTTAAATTCGATCTGTAAATTCCATAAACAGCATGAATTCGTTCTAATTTTTCACCCGAAAGCTCTAAAGCTGTAATTGTATTTTGAAATGTTGGCTTTTCGGTATTATTGGCAATTGCATCTATTTCATTCAACTTTTCCTGAATAGCAAATTCTATTGCGGGCTTAAAATCTGAGACTTTATATTTGGTAAAATCTGGAACTCCTCCGTAAGGACCAGACCAATCTTGTAATAAAGGATTATCTAACTCAATTTGTGCTTTCATAATAAATAACATTAATTAATTTCTGTATAAATTTTCTAACGAATAGAAAACAACAGATTCTCAAAATTAACCAATCGAAAGCAAACTTTAGTGTTATAATGAATTATAAAAATTGATGGATTCTAAGATTTAAAAGAAATAGTTTAATTTTGAAACATCAACACCTAAAACAACATGTTTAAAACCAGAAAAGAAATCGTTTTTGTAATTCTAGCAGGAATATTTATCACGAATGCAGTTGTTGCAGAACTTATTGGAGGTAAATTAATTCAAGTTGGTCCGTTTGTAATGAGTATAGGAATTCTACCTTGGCCAATTGTATTTTTAACCACAGATTTAATTAATGAATATTTTGGTGAAAAAGGAGTAAAAAAACTTTCCTTTATAACCGCATGCCTAATCGCTTATGCTTTTCTGATTTTGTTTATGGCGATTGTAATTCCTGCCGCAAAAGGAATCAGCCCAGTAAATGATGAACAATTTCAAGCTGTATTCGGGCAAAGTATGTGGATTATTGTGGGAAGTATTATTGCCTTTATGGTTTCACAGTTAATTGATGTCAGCGTTTTTTGGTTCTTTAGAAACCGAACGGGACATAAAAAAATATGGCTGAGAACGACAGGATCAACTGTAATTTCACAATTGTTCGATTCATTTATAGTGCTTGGAATTGCTTTCTGGCTTCCAGGGAAAATTGATTTTGATACTTTTATTTCTTCAGGATTAATTGGATACACTTTTAAACTAGCAATTGCAATTTTACTAACACCAGCAATTTACTTAGGACATCATTTGATTAAAAAATATTTAGATGAGGACCCTTCTCTCAAAAATTAAGTGTAATTTAATATCATGAAAAAAACGGGTCTCATTATATTACTTTCGTTAACTTATTTCTTTACAAGCTGTGGCAACGATTCCAAAAAACAGCCAAAAAAGGAAATGATTACCTCTGTAAATAAATTAACCCCAGTTTCAGAAAAAAAATTCAAAAAAAGCTCCTTAGAAAAATCGGCCATAAAAGATTTTACAAGGAAACAGAACAGTAATGCAAAAAATAATTCTGCATTAAAAAAAGATACACTGGTCAAACCTGAAATACAAAATCTGCAAAGCACAGCAGAAAAAAATGAAAGCAGCGATAATTTAATGACTTTCGCTAATTTAAAAAAAATACTTTCTAATAGTGAAATAGGTGAAACCTTTACTCAAAAAGAGCTGACACAAAATTTTCAAATCCCGAAAGAAGCTGTCAAAATAGTTAAAAGCATTACAAAAATTGCGGAAGACGAAATAGCCGTAAAATGGAAATCTACATGGCTCTTAGAAAAAGTTTCTGATGCCAAATTCAAAGATGGCAGTATGAAAATTGCTTTCAAATCCAATAAATTGTATACTTCAGGTACGGCAATTGGAATAAAATATGAGAAAAAAATCTATAACAACTTAATCATAATTGGCAGATCAGCCTATATTCCGACAGTAAAAGGATACAGCTGGCAAATCGGGAAGTAATGGAACAAGAAAATCTTATAAGATGCGGCTGGTGTTCTGCCAGCGATTTATATAAAAAATATCATGATGAAGAATGGGGCGTTCCAGTTTATGATGATTCTACTCTATTTGAATTTTTAATTTTAGAAACCTTTCAAGCTGGACTTAGCTGGATCACGATTTTAAATAAAAGAGAAAATTTCAGAAATGCATTTGATCATTTTGATTATCAAAAAATCGCCAATTATTCTGAAGATAAAATCGAAGAATTATTGCAGAATACCGGAATCATCCGCAATAAACTTAAAATAAAATCAGCAGTTTCAAATGCTCAGGCATTTATGAAAGTTCAGGAAGAATTTGGAAGCTTTTCGGATTATATTTGGAAATTCACAAATGGAAAACCTATAATAAACCATCCCAAAACTTCAAAAGATGTTCCGGCTACTACGCCTCTTTCTGACGAAATAAGTAAAGATTTGAAAAAGAGAGGTTTTAAATTTGTGGGTTCAACCGTAATTTACGCACACATGCAAGCAACCGGAATGGTCAATGATCACGCCGAAGATTGCTGGACAAGAACTCAGTAATCAGTCGCAGTTTTCAGTGACAGTATCAGTTTTTTTTTAAACCTGAAACTTGAAACCTGAAACTTTTAAACAAAAATCATTATATTTGCTTCACACTTTAGGGGTGTCTACAACTTGTAGGCTGAGATTTTACCCTCTGAACCTGATCTAGTTCATACTAGCGTAGGGAAAAGTAAGATGACTTCTGCACGCATTTTTATGCGTTCTTGTAGCCATTCCTAAAGTATAACTATATACTAAATTCAAAGGGAATGGAACTAAAAATCAACCAACAAATTAAACATTTCAATGCTGAATCGCTAAGCGTTCAATCATTGCTCGATCTCGAAATTCCGCACAAACAAAACGGAATCGCCGTTGCGATTAACAATACCGTTGTTCCAAAAATTAAATGGAACGAATTCCTCGTACAAGGAACTGACGAAATCTTAATTATTTCTGCCACGCAGGGAGGTTAGAAATAAATTCCAAATTTTAAAAACCAAATTCCAATTAATACTGGAAGTAGACGCACTCCAGTGCGCCTCTATATACACAATCTGCATCAACCTGAAACTTGAAACTTCAAACCTGAAACAAAAATATTATGACAAACGAAGAACAAATATCCAGAACCCCGTTTCCAAATTCTACAAAAGTTTATATAAACGGAGAAATTCATCCTATCAAAGTAGCGATGCGCGAAATTGCTTTGAGTGACACCAAACTTTCAAATGGCGGAATTGAAAAAAATCCGCCCGTAACAGTTTATGATACTTCTGGTCCTTACACCGATCCTAATATTGAAATTGATATTAGAAAAGGATTGCCACGCTTACGCGAAAGTTGGATCCTAGATCGTAATGATGTCGAGATTTTAGATGAAATCACATCAGATTATGGTCAAAGCCGATTAAAAGATGAAACGCTAAATCATCTTCGTTTTGAGTATTTGCATCAGCCAAAAAGAGCTAAAAAAGGCGCAAACGTAACGCAATTGTATTATGCTAAACAAGGAATTATTACTCCGGAAATGGAATACATCGCGATTCGTGAAAATCAGCGTATCGAGCTTTTAAATGAGCAAACAAAAGCTATGCAATGTCAGCACAGCGGTCACAGTTTTGGAGCCAACACTCCAAAAAGCAAAATTACTCCAGAATTTGTGCGATCTGAAGTTGCCTGTGGCAGAGCTATTATTCCAAACAACATCAATCATCCAGAAAGTGAACCAATGATTGTGGGGCGAAACTTTTTGGTTAAAATAAATGCCAATATTGGTAACAGCGCTGTGACTTCGAGCATTGAAGAAGAAGTTGAAAAAGCCGTTTGGGCATGTCGATGGGGCGCTGACACCATAATGGATTTATCAACAGGAAAAAACATTCACGAAACCAGAGAATGGATTATTCGTAATTCTCCAGTTCCAATTGGTACTGTTCCTATTTATCAGGCATTAGAAAAAGTAAAAGGAGTTGCCGAAGATTTAACTTGGGAAATTTTCCGCGATACTTTAATAGAACAGGCAGAACAAGGCGTTTCCTATTTTACCATTCACGCCGGAGTATTGCTTCGTTACATTCATTTAACCGCCAATCGAGTTACCGGAATCGTTTCACGTGGTGGTTCGATTATGGCAAAATGGTGTTTATTTCATCATAAAGAAAACTTCTTGTACACACATTTTGAGGAAATCTGCGAAATCATGAAACAATATGATGTTGCTTTTTCTTTAGGCGATGGTTTACGTCCAGGTTCCATTGCTGATGCGAACGACGCTGCGCAGTTTGCTGAATTGGAAACTTTAGGCGAATTGACCAAAATCGCATGGAAACATGATGTTCAAGTTTTTATTGAAGGTCCAGGTCACGTACCAATGCATATGATTAAAGAAAACATGGACAAACAATTAGAACATTGCCATGAAGCTCCGTTTTACACTTTAGGACCTTTAACAACCGATATTGCACCTGGTTACGATCATATCACATCGGCAATTGGTGCTGCTATGATTGGTTGGTACGGCTGTGCCATGTTGTGTTATGTGACACCAAAAGAGCATCTTGGTTTACCCAATAAAAAAGACGTTAAAGATGGTGTAATCACGTATAAAATTTCAGCACACGCTGCAGATTTAGCAAAAGGACATCCGGGTGCACAATATCGTGATAATGCATTAAGTAAAGCTCGTTTCGAATTCCGCTGGGAAGACCAGTTTAATTTGGCTTTAGATCCTGATACCGCTAGAGAATTTCACGACGAAACCCTTCCTGCAGACGGTGCAAAAGTGGCTCATTTTTGTTCGATGTGTGGACCAAAATTCTGCTCTATGAAAATATCTCAGGAAATTAGAGATGTCGCTGCCGCAGAAAAAGGAATGCAGGAGAAATCAGAAGAATTTATTGAACAGGGGAAAGAGATTTATATTTAGAAGAAAATAGAGTAAAGAATAAAGAGGAAAGATATGATTGTAATTACGAATCCTTTTTCTGTTGAAAATGAAACAAATATGATTCAATCTTTATTTGCCGAGGGATTGTCTTTGCTTCATATTAGAAAACCTGATTTTTCTGAATTGGAAATGGCGCAGTTCATTCATCAAATAAAACTAGAATTTAGAGATCGAATTGTTTTGCACAATCATCATGCATTGGCAGAAGATTTTGGAATTAACCGATTTCATTTTTCTGAAAAAGAAAGAAAGCAAACTCATGACTCTCCTGAAAGGTTTTCAGAACCTTGTAGGTATTCAACATCAACACATTCTATTAAAGATTTCAATTTATTAGATAGTGATTTTGATTACGCTTTTTTAAGTCCAGTTTTTAAAAGTATTTCAAAAGAAAATTATCATCCAGAAACAGATCTTTTTGAAGAGATAAAATCACGAACAAACTATAAAACAAAAGTCATCGCTTTAGGCGGCATTGATTCGCAAAATATTCAAAAAGTGCTTCAAAACGGTTTTGATGATATTGCTCTTTTGGGAAGCATCTGGAAGAATGAAAATCCTTTAAAACAATTTACATTATGCCAGCAAATCGCCCTTTCGTACTTACAATCGCAGGCTTAGATCCGTCTGGTGGCGCTGGGATTTTGGCTGATATCAAAACCTTTGAACAGCACAAAGTAACTGGTTTTGCCATTTCGACAGCGAATACAATTCAGACGAAAAATCAGTTTTATGAAATTGAATGGACGAATTTGAATTTTGTTATTCGGTCTATCGAAACGCTGTTTTCTAATTATAAAATTGCTGTTGTCAAAATTGGAATTGTAGCCTCTCTATACGACTTAAATCAAGTTATTTCGACTATAAAACTACTTTCTCCTTCAACAAAAATCGTTTGGGATCCAGTTTTAAAATCGACCACAAAATTTGTATTTATGAATATTGAAGATCATGAAAGATTAAATAAAATACTTCCCAAAATCGATTTGATTACACCGAATTATCATGAAGCCAAAATTCTGTTTCCTGATTTTAGTTCTAAAGAAAATAGCTTCTTAACAGACATTTTATTGAAAGGCGGACATAACAAAAAGGCTTTAGGAACAGATACTTTATTTCTAGAAGATGAAATTTTAGAATTGCTTCCTTCAAACCAGAAATGCTTTGAAAAACATGGCTCTGGCTGTGTACTTTCTTCTGCAATTGCATCCAACTTAGCATTAAACCAAACTATGATAGAAGCCTGTAAAAATGCCAAAATATATATCGAAAATTATTTGAGCTCAACTTCAACTTTAATCGGATATCATTATGTATAATAAACTGCAATACATTTCGCAAGGCGAAACAATCGAAGAACAATTACGCAATATACATCAAGCTCTTGATGCTGGATGTGAGTGGATACAAATGCGATTTAAAAATCAAACAACTCAAAATAGGCTCACTTTGGGAGAAGCTGTAAAACTTCTATGCGACGAATATCAGGTCAAATTTATTGTAAATGATGATTTACATCTCGCCCAGCAAATTGAAGCAGATGGAGTTCATCTGGGATTAACAGACACAAAAATTGATGAAGCGAGAGCAATTTTAGGCTCTGAAAAAATAATTGGCGGAACTGCTAATACTTTTGAAGATATTCAGAATCATGTCAAAAACGGCTGTGATTATATTGGTTTAGGGCCTTTTCGTTTTACTGCAACGAAAGAAAAACTAAGTCCAATTTTAGGGTTGTCAGGTTATTTTGACATTCTTCAAAGACTGAAGAAAGATAAAATTGATGTTCCTGTTTATGCAATTGGAGGCATCACACTGCGAGATATAAATCCGTTAATGGAAACTGGAATTAACGGAATTGCGGTTTCTGGAATCATTACAGAAAGCGAGGAAAAGGAAAAATTAATTCAACAATTAAAAGAAAAATTATATGCAAACGTCATTGTTTAATATTGGAGACAAAACTTTCAAATCACGTTTGTTTTTAGGAACAGGAAAATTTGGCTCGAATGAAGAAATGGAGCAGGCTATTTTGGCTTCAGAAAGTGAATTGGTTACTGTCGCCCTCAAACGTATTGATTTAGAAACAGAAACCGACGCTATTTTATCTCATTTAAAACATCCAAATATTAATTTATTACCCAATACATCTGGAGCACGAAATGCAAAAGAAGCTGTTTTTGCCGCACAATTGGCTCGTGAAGCTTTGGAAACCAATTGGGTAAAACTAGAAATTCATCCTGATCCCAAATACTTAATGCCTGATCCTATAGAAACTTTGAAAGCAACAGAAGAAATGGCAAAACTCGGTTTTTTTGTTCTGCCTTACATTCATGCTGATCCTGTTTTATGTAAACATTTAGAAAGTGCAGGAACAGCTGCTGTTATGCCTTTGGGTTCACCAATTGGCAGTAACAAAGGTTTGAAAACGATTGATTTTCTGGAAATTATTATCGAACAAAGCATTGTTCCGGTAATTGTAGATGCTGGAATCGGCGCTCCATCTGACGCTGCAAAAGCAATGGAAATTGGTGCCGATGCGGTTTTAGTGAATACTGCAATTGCTGTGGCTGGAAATCCGAAATTAATGGCTGAGGCTTTTAGAGAAGCTGTAATTGCAGGCCGAAAAGCTTTTGAAGCTAGAATTGCTAATCAGCAAAATTATGCCGTTGCTTCTAGTCCTTTGACTTCATTTCTTTATGAGTAATTTTTTTCCTAACGCAAAGTCCGCAAGGTTTTTTCGCAAAATTCGCAAAGCTTTGCGGACTTTTTGTCAAAGACAAGAACTCAAAGCTTAGCGATCTTTGCGTATTCTTAGCGCGCTTTGCGTTAAAAAACTTTTGCAGTAAAACTAAACTCACATGAATACTTTTAAATCTATTTTTGAGCAATATAATTGGGATGAAATCCAATCCAAGATATATAAAACCACGTCAAAAGATATTGAACGCACTTTGGCTAAAACCAAATACAATCTCGAGGATTTTTTGATTTTGATTTCTCCAATTGCTCAAAATTATTTAGAGCAAATGGCACAAAAATGCCATGAAATCACCAAAAAACGCTTCGGGAAAACGATTCAAATGTATGCACCGTTGTATTTGAGCAACGAATGCCAGAACATTTGTACCTATTGTGGATTTAGTCTAGACAATAAAATCAAAAGAAAAACGCTGACTGATGCTGAGATAAAAGTAGAAGTTGAAGCCTTAAAAAACACTGGCTTCGATCATGTTTTACTGGTCACAGGCGAAGCTAATTATACCGTAAATATTAACTATTTTCTAAATGCAATTGACTTGATTCGAAAAGATTTTTCGATTATTTCTGTTGAAGTTCAGCCTCTTTCAACAGAAGATTATGAACGTCTGCATAAAGCTGGAGTTTATTCGGTTTTGGTTTATCAGGAAACTTATCATCAGGAAGTTTACAAAAAATATCATACGAAAGGAAAAAAATCAAATTTTGACTATAGATTAGAAACTCCAGACAGAATAGGTTCTGCAGGAATTCATAAAATTGGCTTGGGTGTTTTATTAGGTTTAGAAGATTGGCGAACGGACAGCTTCTTTAATGCTTTACATTTAGATTATCTTCAAAAAAAATATTGGCAGACTAAATATTCGGTTTCGTTTCCACGTCTCCGCCCTGCAGAAGGAATTATTGAACCTAATTTTATCATGGATGATAAAGATCTGACGCAGTTAATCTGCGCCTATCGTTTATGGAATGAGGATTTAGAAATTTCTATTTCAACTCGTGAGAACGAGAAATTCAGAAACAATATAATTCCAATTGGCGTTACGAGCATGAGTGCTGGTTCTAAAACAAATCCGGGTGGTTATGTTGTTGATCCGCAGTCTTTGGAACAATTCGAAATCAGTGATGAACGTTCTGCAGAAGAAATTTCAAAAATCATAAAAATGAAAGGTTACGAACCCGTTTGGAAAGATTGGGATAGAAGTTATATTTCAGATTTTAGAGTTTAGATTTCAGATTTTTTTTGCACTACTATTCATCAATCTAAAATTAAAAAAAATGAGTATAATACAAGAATTTCTTCGTTACAACAGGCAAACTATTCTGCCTGAAATTGGTGATGAGGGACAAGAAAAATTAAAAAAAGCTAAAGTTTTAGTAATTGGCGCAGGCGGTTTGGGTTGCCCGATTTTGCAATATATTGCAACTGCTGGAGTTGGTTATATCGGAATTATGGATTTTGACACTATTGAAATTCATAATCTGCACAGACAGATTTTATATACCGAAAATGAAATTGGCCAGCACAAAGCAGCTGTGGCAAAAGATGTAGTTTCTAAATTAAATCCGTTGATTGAAGCTGTTGCTATTAATGAAAAATTAACTGCTGAAAATGCCTCAAAAATTATCGAACAATTTGATATTATTGTAGATGGTTCTGATAATTTTTCGACTCGTTATTTGGTCAATGATACTTGTGTTCAGCTTAAAAAGCCATTAGTTTATGGAAGCATTTTAAGGTTTGAAGGACAAATTGCGATTTTCAATCATAAAGAAAGTAAAAATCTTCGTGATTTATTTCCAGAAATGCCAGATCCAAAAGATGTTCCTAATTGCAATTTGAATGGCGTTTTAGGAACATTGCCTGGAATTATTGGTAATATGATGGCTCATGAAACCTTAAAATTGATTCTAGAATTACCAACTTTAAAAAATGAATTGATAATTTTTAATACTTTAAACTGGAATTTTACAAAGCTGAATTTCTAAAATACAACCTCATCGCCAACACTAATAATTCCGTTATTTAAACTCACAATATTAGTTCCAAATAAAACTGAATTGTCTACATTTCTGTATTTGCTTAAAGTCTTGAGAGGCTCTTTTTTCAAACGTCCATTTTGAGGATCATTGTTAACCATAATACATCTGCCGCAAGGTTTTATGTTTTTAAACTGAACTTCTCCAATGGTAAAAGTCTTAAAATCATCTTCTTCATGAGGATTTTCACTACTTATTACAATATTGGGACGAAATCTCAAAACAGTAATTTTATCTTCTAGTTTTTCATTTAAGAAATCTAAACTCTTTGTCCCAATTAACAAATATGGATACCCATCGGCAAGACTTACATTGAAGGTTTCTTTTAGTCTGGAGCTTTCATGTTTGCGGTCTCCATTTTTTATAATTTTTACCAATTTACATTCAAATCCCAAATGCTGGCTGAACCATTTTGAAGTTTCGTAATTTACTTCAACAACTTCGCTTTTATCATCCCAAACATTTACTTCCAACGAATTTTCCAAATGCTCATCAATAGAAAATTCATGTTTTTGATCTTGAAAAGTAATGCAAATTTTGCCATCTGAAATTTGCGGGTAAAACTGGCTCATAATGCGATGCTCTCTTTGCGTTAGCATTTGATTTTCGGCATCGATTAGCATCCATCGGCGGTCATTTTCAAATCCCATTTCTTCTGCAAAAGCAGACTTACAGCTTATTCCTGCCAGACTTTTTATCGGATAAATATAAATTTCTTTTACACTATAAACGACACTCATTTTTACTTACTTTTTAAAATGGACATAAATTCTTCACGATCAATTTCGCGACAGCCTAAACTCTCTAAATGTGGATTATAAACTTGACAATCGAGTAATTTATAATTTTCTTTTTGCAAATATAAAGCTAAAGCAATAAAAGCTGTTTTTGAGGCATTTGAAACTTTAGAAAACATGCTTTCTCCACAAAAAACATGTCCCAGATCAATTCCGTACAAACCTCCAACTAAAATATCATCCTGCCAAACCTCAACAGATTTTGCAATTCCGTCCTCATTTAATTTGCAATAAGCATCGATCATATCGTTTGATATCCAAGTTCCGTTTTGACCGTCACGTTTTATCTGCTGGCAATTTGAAATTACTTCTTTGAAATTTTTATTAAAAGTAACTTTAAACATTTTCCGATTTAAGATATTCCGCATACTTTTAGATATTACAAGTTCATCAAAAAATAATACCATTCTCGGATCTGGTGCCCACCAAAGAATGGGTTCTCCTTCATTAAACCACGGAAAAATGCCACTTTTATAAGCTAGTTGTAAACGTTCTGGACTGAGATCGCCTCCAATAGCCAAAACACCTTCTTCATCTGCTTCTGTAACTGGCGGAAAAAATAAATCTTTGAATAAATAATACATTTTTTTAAATAATCAATTTTGAAAACATTCCAAATTCCACACTTCTGCAGCATTGTCATTTTCACTTAAGAATAAATAACAAAAGAGCTCAAAAATTAAAATTCCAAATCCCAAAACATAGCAATGAATTGGAATTTGGAATTTCAAATATTTAAATTTAAACGTTCTTAGAACGGTAAATCGTCTGGTTCGTCTTCACTTACATTTGTTGCTGGAGCAAAAGTTTCTGCTGTTGGCATTGGCGGCGCTTGCGTAGGTGCAGCATCTGCTAATCTTTCGATTCTCCAACCTTGAATACTATTGAAATATCTAGTTTCTCCTTGTGGATTAACCCATTCTCTTCCTCTTAAATTGATAGAAACTTTTACTGCCTCTCCTTGTTTATAGCTACTCAACAAATCGCATTTATCTTGTGTAAATTCGATTAAAATATGTTGTGGATACTGTTCCTCAGTAGTAACAACTAATTCTCTTTTTTTGAATGAGGCACTAACTTGCTGCTCTGGGTTAACCACTTTTACTTTTCCTGTAACTTCCATCTTCGTCTATATTAATTATTGTTTCTTTCTTTCTTTTATTTTTTTGCTAAAAGTACTTTCCAAGCCGACTCAACATCGCCATTGTCGAGATATTTTTTGGCTTCTAAGTGTATTTTTTTCTGGTCATCTGAACTTAAAACTCCTTTGACAGAAAAATTTTCTTTCACAAATATACTAACTTCTTCTTTTGTAGGCAAGGCTTCAATGTTGCCTAATTTACCTAAATCATTTCCATCAAAAACAGGACTTGCTTTTACAAAATCTGGTATATTATCTACTCCTACTCCCAGTGTTGTCAATGGTTTTGCGACTTCAAAAAGTCCTTGATTTGATCTTGAATACCAGTTATTTCCTAACCTCGATACCAAATCAATTTTATGCTGATCTATTGCGCCGTTCTCGTCTAAAATTGATTCGTGAATGTGAATTTTTACAACTTCACATAAAATTAAATTTCCTGCCCCGCCTTCTTCTCCTAACGGAATAATCTGCGTTACCTTGCATTCAAATTGAACTGGAGATTCTTTTACACGATATGGTTTTACTAAATCTGAAGGAATCTGGGTTAAGCCGGCTTTTATGAATTCGTTTACTCCGTCTCCATATTCTGTGCTTGCTAAAGACGTCTGTTGTACTAAGTTGTAATTTACAACATTTATAACAACTTCTCGAGTTGCTTCGGCATTAATTAAAGTATGTTTGATGGTATTATCACGAACGCGGCGTGACGGTGAGAAAACCAATATTGGCGGATTAGCACTAAAAACGTTAAAGAAACTAAACGGTGAGAGGTTCGGAATTCCTTTTTCGCTGATTGTACTTGCAAAAGCAATTGGTCTAGGACCAATCGCGCTCTGCAGATAGCCCTGCAGCTTTGCCGTTGGAATCTCTTTTGGATTAATACTGATCATACTTTTTGATTTAAAACCAAATCTCATTTTGGTACCTGCAAAAGTATTGAAATGGTTTAATTATGAGAAATTGTTTTGCAGATAAAACAAAAAAACTTTCGCCAGTCGCAAAATATAAAATGTGTATATTTCGTTATATTTATACCACAAAATAATTGATATGTCTTTTTCTGAAAGAACAAATACAACTCGCTGGATTATCATTTCCTTCTGCTTTATCATCATTTCTCTAATCCTTTGGAATACTTATACTTTCTTCCAAATATTTAAAAATGAGGAGCGTTTAAAAATGAAACTTTTTGTAAATGCGCAAATTACAATTGTGAATGCAAACGAAAATACTGATGTAGAACTTCCGCTTCAAATCATCAACAACAATACTTCTATTCCGGCTATAGTTATTTTGTACGACAAAGTGGTAAGTGCGACAAATGTTCCTGATGAAATTCTTAGTAACAAGAAAAAAAGAGCAGCCTATTTGAATAAATTAAGAAATGAAAATGAGCCTATAACTTTTGAATATGCTCCCGGGAAATACCAGACGTTGTACTATGGAAATTCAGGATTACTTAATAAACTCAAATATTATCCAATTGCTTTATTTCTTATTATTGTTTTATGTGTTGCTTTAATTTATAATTTTTACAAAAGCACTAAAATGGCAACCCAAAACAAACTTTGGGCTGGAATGGCTAAAGAAACTGCACACCAGATTGGCACACCATTGTCTTCATTAATTGGCTGGGTCGAAATATTAAAAACCGAAGAGATTGATCCTTCTATAAGTATTGAAATAGAAAAAGACATAGAACGTCTGCAGACTATCACCGATCGTTTTTCTAAAATTGGATCTGTTCCAGTTCTAGAAAATCACAATATTGTAGAAGAGACAAAAAATGCATATGAGTATCTTCAATCTCGATTTTCGAAACAGGTTGCTTTTTCTTTTGAAGCTCCAAAAGAACCAATTTTTGCTATGATAAATCCAACATTACACAGCTGGACAATTGAAAATTTGGTCAAAAATGCTATTGATGCCATGAAAGGAAAAGGAACTTTAGATCTTAAAATTGAACAAGATGCTTTTAATGTAAAAATTAATGTGAAAGATTCTGGAACAGGAATTTCTAAAAAACAATTTAAAACCATTTTTGAACCAGGTTTCACAACCAAAAAGCGCGGCTGGGGACTTGGTCTTTCTTTAACGAAAAGAATTGTTGAGGAATACCATAATGGGAATATAAAGGTATTACAGTCTGAAATAGGAAAAGGAACTACTTTTCAAATCTTATTAAATAAAAAAGTGCAGTAAAAATAATTTACTGCACTTTTTATTATCTGTTTTGTCAGACTAAGCGAAGTCGA
Organism: Flavobacterium sp. GSB-24; assembly: GCF_027924665.1. Taxonomy (NCBI): domain Bacteria; kingdom Pseudomonadati; phylum Bacteroidota; class Flavobacteriia; order Flavobacteriales; family Flavobacteriaceae; genus Flavobacterium; species Flavobacterium sp. GSB-24. The sequence goes on along the minus strand of NZ_AP027043.1, from coordinate 1,644,677 downwards.
AGTCTACGGCTCGCTCTTAAAACGAACTTATACTTCTTTGCCAGACATTCGTGAAAACATTATAAATTCGATTGAATATCTTTTGCTAATGCTTCAAATTCTTCTTTAGAAAGAGAAACTTTGTTTTGAAAACGCATTTCATCCATTTCGTTTAACGGAATTAAGTGTACGTGTGCATGAGGCACTTCAAGTCCAACAACTGCTATTCCGATTCTCTTGCATGGAACTGTTTTTTCCAAAGCTGCCGCTACTTTTTTAGAAAACTTCATTAAGCCTAAATAATCTTCTTCTTCCATATCAAAAATCTTATCGATTTCTTGTTTCGGAATGCAAAGCGTATGTCCTTTAGCATTTGGATTTACATCTAAAAAAGCCAAATATTTATCGTCTTCAGCAATTTTGTAGGCAGGAATTTCTCCGTTTACTATTTTAGTGAATATTGAACTCATGGTTTCTTGGGTTAATCGTTTAACTGTTTATTCGTTTAACCGATTTAACGATTACACTTTTAAAAGAATTAGTCTCTTGAGATTTCAAGAATTTCAAATTTCAAAATTCCGTTTGGAACTGTAATTTCTGCTACTTCTCCAACAGACTTTCCTAATAACCCTTTTCCGATAGGAGATGTTACAGAGATTTTTCCTGTTTTAAGATCTGCTTCACTTTCAGCAACTAGAGTATATTTCATCTCCATTCCGTTGCTTTGATTTTTGATTTTTACATTAGACAAAACCAAAACCTTAGAAACATCTAATTGAGATTCATCTATTAATCTTGCATTTGCATATACTTCTTCCAATTTAGAAATTCTCATTTCTAATAAACCTTGTGCTTCTTTTGCTGCATCATATTCCGCGTTTTCAGACAAATCACCTTTATCTCTTGCGTCTGCAATATCTTGAGATGCCTTAGGACGCATTACACTTTTTAAATGCTCCAATTCATCTTTTAACTTTTTTAGTCCTTCTGCTGTATAATAAGATACTTTACTCATAACTTCATCGTTTATATAAATACAAAAAATCCCATCGCGACGGGATTTTCTTACCACAAATATACTATAATTTTTAATAGTACATAATTATATGTTAATCATATAGATTTCAAATCTAAATAAATTATTTTTGTTTCACTAATTCTTATTAAAATAATGAAAAAAATCTGGTTCTTTATCGCACTTTCTGCTGTATTATTCTCATGCAGCGACAACAACAGGAGCAATAACAATCCTTATATCCCTAATTATTCTGTAAATGCGTACTTGGATACCAATCTTCCAACTTACAATAAATTGATTTATCCTAGTAATCCTGTTTTTGTTGCTAACTACGGAGCAAAAGGAATTATTGTAATGAAAACTGGTGAAGGAACTTACACCGCTTTTGATGCCGCATGCCCAAACCAAGAACTTGCCTCTTGTACCGCTATGACAATTGACGGAATTTATGCCGTTTGTTCGTGCGATAAGACTCAATATAATTTATTTACAGGACTGGGAGGAAAAGAATATCCGATGAAGCAATATCGTGTAGAGTCTTCTGGAAGTGTAGTTCACGTATACAATTAAAAAAAAGCCTGAAAATAATTTCAGGCTTTTTTTTGCATTTAACTCAATTAGAATTTCAGATTTAACCCAATTAAGAAATTGGTTCCTGCCTGCGGATAATAGTATGGATAAATATCCCACATAGCTCCGTTTGAAACATATTTTTTGTCGAAAATATTATTAACCAATGCCGTAATCGTAATCGATTTAAAAATAGAATTTGGTTTTATTTCGTAGGAAGCATTAAAGTCATTTACAAAATAATCTGCCAACTTAGCTGCAGGTAGTTCAATATTGTTCATGTACTGCTCTCCAACGTATTTTTGCAATAGCGAAAGATATAATCCTTCAATAGGTTTATACACAATTACATTTCCTGCAATAACTTCTGGAGAATAGGCGATTTTGGTTGTTCCGTAGTATTCCCCTTCAACAGCTAAATCAACATTTTTATTGCTGCTCAAAGTAAAGTTTGGTCTTAAAGTAAATCTATCAGTAATCGCAATTGTTGCATCAAATTCGAAACCTAAACGATAACTTTTTTCTGTATTGGCACGAATTGGCGCACCAACATCATCAAGTCTTCCCGTTAAAATCAATTGATCTCTATATCCCATATAATATAGATTAGAATTCAATTGAAATTTCTCTGAATTAAATCTCCATCCTAATTCAAAATCATTAAGTTTCTCTGGTTTTACATTTCCACCTTCATAATCGGTTCTGTTTGGCTCACGATTACCTCTGGCATAAGAAAAGTACAAAGTGTTTTTTTCATTGAAAGCATAATTCAAACCCGCTTTTGGATTAAAAAAGTTGAAGTTATCATCTACCAAACCTGTTTCAGCACTATTTGCTTTATACTTCACATTTCTGTATTGTAAATCTCCGTAGAAACTCAATTCTTCTGTAAATTGATAATTTGCTTTAGCGAAAATATTTCCATCAGTCTTAGTAGAAAAATCATCATAATAATGATCTCCTAATTCAGATTGCGAAGCGTATCTCGCCCAGATTACTTTTCCGTAGTGGTCTCCTTCATATTTATTCCAGCCTCCGCCAATAATTACATCTAATTTTTCTTCTTTATATTTTGCCGAAAAAGTTGTCCCGTAAAAATCATTATCCAACCATTTCTGACGCACTAAATCTGTTGTTGTTACAGCACCAACTGGATTCAGATTATAATCAGACATATCTGCATCTTCCTTATAATTTTCGTAATATCCTTTTCCTTTTGTATAATGTAATGCAAGATTCGTACTCCATTTATCAGAAATTGATTCGCCCCAATGCAGTTGATAATGGTCTTGTTTGTAATTATCGGTTTCATTATCATAAAAACGAACATTTCCAGCTTCGTCTGTATATTTACCAGCTGAATTATAAGTACGATCTGTATTTAAAGTTTCGGCATCAATTCCGTTCCAAGATTGATACGTTTTTTCAGTTCCTCCAAAAACCAAAGCTTTAATTAAAGTCGTTTTGCCAACATAAGTTCCCTGAAGGAAATACGATTTTAAATCAGAACTTGCACGATCAATATATCCTTGTGATTTTATGGCAGATAAACGTCCTGCGATTTCGAAGTGGTCATTTAATAACCCAGTACTAAATTTTACCGTATTTTTTATGGTATTGAATGAACCTGCAGAGCTTGAAATTTCACCTGTTGCTTTTCTTGCATAACTATCTGTCAGCATGTTTAAACTGGCACCAAAAGCACCTGCTCCATTTGTAGATGTTCCAACTCCACGCTGTAATTGAAGACTTTCTACAGAAGAAGCAAAATCGGGCATGTTTACCCAAAAAGTTCCTTGACTTTCAGCATCATTGTATGGAATTCCGTTTATAGTTACGTTTACACGTGTAGCATCGCTTCCACGCACTCGTATTCCTGTGTAACCTACTCCGTTTCCAGCATCAGAAGTTGTTACAACTGATGGAAGATAATTCATTAAAACAGGAATATCTTGTCCTAAGTTTCTATATTTAATTTCTTTTTTATCCATATTACTAAAACTTACTGGAGTTTTTGTAGTAACGCGAACTGCAGAAACCAGAACCTCATCAAGAGAATTTACTTTTGTAGAATCTTGCTGTTGCGCAAAAGAAAAAAGAGAATAGAAAAAAGAGAATAGAAGAAATAAAATAGATTTGATTCTGCTCATTTTTTGAACATTAGAACCTTTGCAACTTAGTACCTCAGTACCTTTAAAGATAGTTTTCATCTGTAAAAAATTACAAATAAAAGGGGGAATTATTCTTTTGTTAAATTAATAAAATGTGTTTCACGACAATGTAAAGTGTGCACTCTTAAAATTGTCGTTTTTTCCCTTAGCAACATTACTCGCTCAGGTTCTTTGGGTATGATCTCAGCTCGTTATTTAGAGCACCCCTTTGAGACAGTGCAAATATAGAAAAGTATTAAGATAAATGTATAAAGTATCAAGATTTAGTTTGTGATCTCTTTCTTTATACTTAATTCTCCAATCTTAATACTAAAAATCAGGTTTTCTTCTTGATTGTTTAAGATCCGAAACGTTCTTTTTATCTTTAATTCTCTTTTTAATTACTGATTTCGGAACTTTTGTAGCTTTTCTGACCTTAGGAACATAAAGTCCTTTTTTTATTAACTCTAGAAATCTCTTTATAACAATTTCTTTGTTTTTTAACTGACTTCTATCTTCATCACAATTCAAAATCAGAATATTTTCAGAAGTTAAACGAGTTGATAAATTGTCTTTTAAAAGTATTTTTTCTTCATCAGACAAAGCTTGAGAATTATCTAAATCAAAACTCAAAACTACCTTTGACGAAACTTTATTTACGTTTTGTCCGCCGGCGCCACTGCTCCGAACGGCTTTAAAGCCCAACTCTGATATGATTTTTTCTGTATCCATTTTATTGTGGCTGATGCGCTGCTTTCAATAAATCATTTACTGTTTTTACAGGATTAAAAGTAATTAAAGGAACTGCAACAAAAATAGTTAACCAATTTGCCATCGATCCGTTCCATAATCCTGGAAGTTCATAACTTTTTACTGGTTTTCCTTCAACACTTTTTTCAACAATAAAACCAGATTTTTGATCAACAAATTGTTTTAGATCAAATTTTTCTCCCTTATAATTTTTAATTCCGCAAACCAAATCTACAGGATTAAAATGTGTTGCATCTTCTAAAATTTGGAGCTGTCTTTTGTTTGCTAAATCGACCTGTGATGTTTCTACAATTTGCAATGAAACTTCACCTTTTTCATTCATCACCCAAAATGGTCCGCCGCCAGGTTCACCTTCGTTTCTAACCATTCCGCAAACTCTGATCGGACGGTCTAATAGTTCTTTGATTTTAGCAAGTTTATTTTCAAAAGTAAATTTATTAAAATCGCTAGTCATTTGAATATTTAACTTTTGGATTAAAACATCCACAATTTCAACCAGATCATTTTCTGTCACTTCCCCTTTTTCAATTTTTCTTAAATAATCAAACACTTTCTGTTGGACCTCGATCAAAATACCACCTAAAGCCTTTTTATACAATGTAATTTTATCGATATGATTTTGAATTACGTTGTCTATATTTTTAATAAAAATGATATCAGAATCCAGATTATTCAGATTTTCAATTAAGGCACCATGCCCTCCAGGTCTAAAAACCAAACTTCCATTACTGTTACGAACAATTTTGTTTTGTATGTCTACATTAATAGAGTCTGTACTTTTATTTTGATAAGAATATGCAATATTAATAGTAGTGCCAGATTCCTTTTCAATTTTTTCTTTAACCTGATCAATTGCTGTTTCAAACAGATCTTGATGCATTTCTGAAACCGTAAAATGTAAATTGGAGACATTGTTTGCAGTTGCATAATGCACACACTCGTTCAAATGTTCTTCTATTGGATTCGCAATATGTGTTTTATATAAATGAAAAGGCAAAACAGCTTTAGGCTTATTTGCTGCATTAAGATAATCTGAAGATAATAATACTTGTATAAAGTAATAGTTTTTATAATCTCTTTCTAAAGTCTCGAAATCTGGATAAAGCTCTCGTAATTTTTTATCAATAGTTTTAAAGAAAGGAAACTTCTCCATTCCAACAATAAAAATGGCAAGTTCCTTATCATTTTTTCTGTTGATGTAAGCATTTATTGTTTCTTTCTGAATGTCGAAATCATTTAAAAAAGCTGTTAAAAATTTAAACATCCTAGTAGCTGCACCAGAAGCAGGAACAAACTTTTTAATTTTTAGATTTTCTTTATGATTGTCAAAAAAAGCTGCTTTTTCTACAAACTCAGTTTGAGATAAACTTAAAATACCGTTGCTGATTGTTGCAGGACTTATTAAACTACTTTTTGCTATTCCATTTTTAAATATATCTAATTGTTTTAGAATATTTTCAAAAGGAATACCATGATTATATATCTCAACAAAATCCTCAGATGATAATCCTTTATCTTTGGCTAATGCTAAATTATCAATAATTGAAATCGCTTTTTTCAAACGGCTCACTTTATCTCCAGATAATGTAATAAACGGCTTTTTGGTATCAATTAGGGTTTGTTTGAAAACAGAAAACACTGTTTCTCTTCCTTCTGGGGTATCTCGAATATCATCTTTCTCCCAAGGAACATCAATATCTGTTAAAAAGAATAAATCGTATTCGTGTTTCAAAGCGGCTTCATTTAGAAGCGGATCACAAAAACCATAATACATTTCAGAAAAAACTTTTGTTACCATCAAATTGGTATCACAAAACAGATATTTATTTGCTGAAGCCAGTTTTTGATTTTCTAATGCAGTCTGACCGTAAGCAATTGGCATCATATCATCTGCAACACAGATATGCTTATTTTCTTCCCACTTTTCTTGTAGATAATCACGTGCAAATTCTGGAACCCATTCGGTTTCGTAATATTCTGCAAGCTGTTTTGCTAATGTGGTTTTACCTGTACTTTCAGGTCCAAATAAAGCAATTTTTATTATAGTTGTTTTTTGCTGTCTAAGATCTTTCTCCATTCTAAATAAGCTGAAATAGCCAAAATTGTAAAAATTATATATTGAAGTGACAACATTCCTAAGCCGCGATAAGCATAGAGAGGTACAACAATAATATCACCAATAATCCAAAGTGTCCAGTTTTCTATTTTTTTTCTGGCCATGTACCACATTCCCGCAAAAAATATTCCAGACGAAATCATGTCTACATAATTGTCTGGTTTAATTTCGTAATCAAAATATTTATAAATTCCGAAAACTACAAAAACGGTAACAATAAACAGGAAGATTCCAATTATTTTTTCATTAAAAGTTGTACGAGTAATCGGCAGATTGTCTTCAACAGTTCCTCCTTTTGCCCAAACATACCACCCGTAAATACTCATTATTGAAAAATATGCATTAATAATCATATCTCCAATATAACCTGCGACATACAAAAGGTAAACTGAAATTACCGTTGCAATTAATCCTGTTGGGTAAACCCAAATATTTTCTTTTTTTGCCAACCAAACACTTAAAATACCAAAAACAAATACTAAAAACTCAAGAGCAATATGCCACAACGGCGCATTTTTATAACTATCAAGAAAAAAGTCAATCATTTTTGTGGTATTTAAAGGCGGTTAATTTTTTTATGAATCAAAAAAATGACTGTCATTTTCAAAAGCAGTTCCTATAACTACTAAATCTGCTCCAGCATTATAAGCTTGTTTAATTCCTTGCAAATCTACAATTCCTCCACCAACAATAACAGGAATTTCTACGTTTTGAGCAATCAGCGAAATCATTCCCAAAGGAACAGGCTTTTTTGCCCCGCTTCCTGCTTCTAAATAAATTAATTTGTTCCCGAGCATTTCACCGGCTTGTGCCGTGGCAAGAGCCAAATCAAAATTTTCACGGTTCATAGGTTTTGTTTTACTAACGCGCGCAACAGCTGTTTCATTGCCGCTTTCTATTAAAATATAACCTGTCGAAATAACCTCAAGATTTGTCTTTTTTAGGATCGGTGCTGCCTGAACTTGATATTCTATTAAATAATCAGGATTTCTCCCCGATAATAAAGATAGAAACAAAATAGCATCTGCCTGTGGCGAAATCTGCGAAGGATCTCCAGGAAATATTACAACCGGTAAATTTGTTTTTTGTTTTAACTGCGCAATTAAATCTTCTAAAATAGTACTTTGAACTATACTTCCTCCAACAAAAATATGGGTTGCAGGAGATTGATTTATTTTAAGCAATAAATGATCTAAGTTCTCCCACACAATTTTATCGGGATCCAGAAGTATAGCCAATAATTTTTGACCATTTTTCTTGGCTTCTAAAATTTGTTGATGGATCGTTATAAGTAATTTTTGTTCCATAATGACTGTAAAAGTAAAAAGTTTTTAACGTAGAAGAACTATTATGAATGAATTATATTTGTAATGTCTTTGTTAAGAAACAATTTATGATCGCAGCTGAATTATTAAAGAAATATGGTGCAGTAAAAAAGTCTTTTGCAAAAGGTGAAATTATCTTTGAAGAAGGAAATCTGCCAGCGTATTATTATCAGATAGCTTCTGGCGAAATTAAAATGTGCAATTATAATGATGACGGACGAGAATTTATTCAGGGAATATTTTATAAAGAGCAGTCTTTTGGAGAACCTCCATTATTTTTAAACCAAAAATATCCTGCCAATTCCATTGCTGTAGAAGACAGCCAGATTTTGCTTCTTCCCAAATCTAATTTTATGAAACTGCTGGAAGAGAATCCTGCAATAAGCATTAAAATAATCGAAAACCTTGCGCAGCGATTGTACTATAAATCAGTTATGGCTGCGGAAATATCGACACATGAACCAGAACATAGGGTTTTAAAACTAATCGATCACGGAATTGCTTACTTTAATTTTCAAAAAGATAAAAATGGTTATCTGATTAATTTTACGAGACAGCAGATCGGAGATTTAACGGGTTTGCGTGTAGAAACTGTGATTCGAGCCATAAAAGCTCTGGAAAAAAAAGGAGAATTGAAGATAATAAACAGGAAAGTATACAGATAAAAAAGTTCTTGTTTTATGATTTAAATCATAAAATGCAGCGGTATTGAGGGCGTATCTTTGTGGTATAAAAATCTCAATATCATGACACTATATCAAACAACCTTCGAAAATTTCAATAAAAGTTATATGGGTTCTGCTGCAATGGCTGTAATTGGTCAAAGCTGTTTAGGTGGCGCTGCGGCTATGTACGTTTTAGCTAATGGAACTTCTGTTTTTCAAATGATCCAGCTAGCTATTATAGTTTTAGCCTGTATCTTTGTAAACACTTCAATTTTGGCACAAATGAAACATAAAGTGGTTTTTAACCTTTTAATTCTGAGTGCATTTTTAAGTGTAGCATTTATTCTTTTAAACACTTTTATTCTGTGAAAAAACAAATAGAAAATAGAGCTGACATTGAATTTCTAGTACATCAGTTCTACGATAAAATAAGAGCCGATCAAGAAATCGGCTTTTATTTTAATAAAATGATTACCGATTGGGATGCACATCTTGAAAAGCTAACCGATTTCTGGGAAACAAACTTATTTGCTGTACGCAAATACAAAGGAAATCCACATGCGGTTCATAATGAAGTTGATGCTCATTTTAACGAAAATATTACAGCAAACGAATTCGGTATCTGGCTGAATCACTGGGCACAGACGTTAGATGAACATTTTGAAGGGGAAAATGTCGAAACCTTAAAAAGACGCGCCCGAAAAATGAGTACTTTTCTGTATATGAGTATGTTTCAGCACAGAAAAAAAGAAAGTTAATCCTCGTTCAACCTTGACTATGATGGATTTAACAAATGAGATTGCTTCGTTCCTCGCAATGACTAAGCTGAAAACTGTCACTGAAAACTGCGACTAAAAACTACTTCTCAAAAGCATAAACCAAAGTAAAGGTTCCTTCAAAATTATCTGATTTGATTTCTTCGTAATGCACATCAAAATCTTTTACTAAATCATCAAAATGAAGACTGGACTCTGTTTGTTTTTTTTCTAAAGAAAAATCTTCAACTCTAATATGATCTTTAAAGCTGATTCCTTTTTCATTTCTGATTTTAAAGATCGCCTCTTTAGCGCCCCAAATAACGGTAAGCTTTTTAATATATTCTTCTATAAATTTTGGCTCTAAATAATTGCATTCATAATCAGTAAATTTATCTGCAATTTTCTGAATTTTTTCGCGCTGCAATTCCATATCAATTCCTACGGTCTCATGACTTATAATTATTGCCGCAAAATGATATGAATGTGTAATTGAGATATAATTATGACAATCAAAATACGGTTTTCCGAATTCGTCATAATGCAAATCTTTATCTGTAAAACCCATTTCCTGAATCAGCATTCGAACACTCAAAAAAGCACGTTGATGCATTTGAGACTTCATTCCGTTCAATCTTTTTTGTGTCTTTTCTTTCAACACAACTTTGCTTAATAACTCTTCTAAAGATTCGGTTATTTCCCAAATTAAAATTTTAGTAGTTTCATTGAATTGTATGGTCTGAAATAGAGGCATTTCTTTTTTAATTGTAAATTATGAATGGTTAATTTTAAACCATATAAGTAATATCAGAAAATATAACCGCTGGCTCAAAAAATGTATTAGTAAATATAAGCAATTCACTGCAAAGGTCATAGTTTAAGAATCTTTTTTAAATGAACTCCTATCACTTATATGGCAAAAAATGATTTTTAGAGTAACATTCTAGAGATTAAGAAATTAAAGATTTCACAAATCTGACAGAAAGTAGTAAAAATAAAAACCTATTATGTAAATTTGCAAAAATTTTACAATATACAAATATACACTATAAATGAGTACTACAACTACGCCTTATGTGGCTTTCAAAGTAAAAGACATTTCTCTAGCGGCTTGGGGAAGAAAAGAAATTGAATTAGCTGAAGCTGAAATGCCAGGTTTAATGGCGCTTCGTGCTGAATATAAAGACGAACAACCTCTTAAAGGTGCTCGTATCGCTGGATGTTTACACATGACGATTCAAACTGCTGTTTTAATCGAAACTTTAATCGCTCTTGGTGCTGAGGTTACTTGGTCTTCTTGTAACATTTTCTCTACTCAAGATCAAGCTGCTGCTGCTATTGCTGCTGCTGGAATTCAAGTTTATGCTTGGAAAGGTCTTGACGAAGAATCATTTGACTGGTGTATTGAGCAGACTTTATTCTTTGGTGAAGACAGAAAACCATTGAACATGATTCTTGATGATGGTGGAGATTTAACTAACATGGTTATTGATCGTTACCCAGAATTGGTTCCTGGAATTAAAGGTCTTTCTGAAGAAACTACAACTGGTGTTCACAGACTTTACGAAAGAGTAAAAGCTGGAACTCTTCCAATGCCTGCAATCAACATCAACGACTCTGTTACTAAATCTAAATTTGATAACAAATACGGTTGTAAAGAATCTGCTGTAGATGCTGTACGTCGTGCAACTGACTTAATGTTGGCTGGAAAAAGAGTAATCGTTTGTGGATACGGTGATGTTGGAAAAGGAACTGCTGCTTCTTTTAGAGGTGCTGGTTCTATTGTAACAGTTACTGAAATCGATCCAATTTGTGCTTTACAAGCGGCAATGGACGGTTATGAAGTTAAAAAATTAAACACTGTAATTGCAAATGCTGATATCATCATTACAACTACAGGAAATAAAGATATCGTTCTTGGAGAGCACTTCGAACAAATGAAGGATAAAACGGTTGTTTGTAACATCGGTCACTTCGATAACGAAATCGATATGGCTTGGTTAAACAAAAACCACGGTGCTTCTAAAATCGAAATCAAACCTCAGGTTGACAAATACAACATCAACGGAAAAGATATCATTATCTTGGCTGAAGGTCGTTTAGTAAACCTTGGTTGTGCTACAGGTCACCCAAGTTTTGTAATGAGTAACTCATTTACAAACCAGACTTTGGCTCAAATCGAATTATGGAATAACAGCGCAGCTTACAAAAACGAAGTTTACATGTTACCAAAACATTTAGATGAAAAAGTTGCTGCTTTACACTTAGCTAAATTAGGCGTTGAGTTAGAAACTTTACGTGAAGATCAAGCTGCTTATATTGGTGTTCCAGTTGAAGGTCCATTCAAACCAGAATACTACAGATACTAAATTGATTTTAGATTTCTGAATTAAGATTTCAGATTTCTTTGATTATCTATATCAAACCCGACAGGTTTTTGAAACCTGTCGGGTTTTCTGTTTTAAATTCGAAATTTTAAGTTTAAATTTGAAATAAAAGAACCCGCCAAAATATAATTATGATTGAAAATGTTTTATGTGAAGTACATGGCTCAAAAGAAATGACTTTTGGATGTATTCATATTGCAATGGCAATAGATACAAAAGATAAAGTCGGATTTTTCTATTCTGAAGCTGAAGAAGATCTTCCGCAAATTGCTTGGTGTGGTGAATGCGAACAGTGGCTTCTAGACAATGGTGAGGAATGGACTGAAGTTTTTCAAGCCAAAGCCGATTTTAAAATGCTATGTGCCGATTGCTTTGATGAAGCAAAAAATAACGAAACAGAAATTCATCTGCGATAAATAAATTTCCATGAAAAAGGTTGTAATTCTTTATACGTTTCTCGTTAGCTGCACTGCACTTGCACAAACCAGCGATACATGGACTGCTTTTTGGAACAAAGACACTACAAAAATTGGTTTTCAAGATAAAAATGGTGTAATTAAAATTGAACCTAAATTTACTGGGTTTACGATTGCACGTAAATTTGAAAATATTATTGCTGTTACAGAAGAGGAAAATAATAGGTGGAAAAGCTATTACTTAACTAAGGAAGGAAAAATAGTGGGGCGTGACAGTTTATATACTTTTGATAACAGTACAGATTGCGAAAGTGAGGGTTTTATAAGATTTCGAGATCCGAAAACTGATAAAATGGGAATCTTCAACAGCAAAGGAAAAATCGTCATTCCAGCTGATTATAGTGCTTTATCAAATGTTAGAAACGGAGTGCTTACCGTTCTTAAAGATGCGAAAAAAGAAAGAGAACCAGGCGACGAACATTTTTTCTGGTCTGGCGGAAAAGAATTTCTTATCGACATCAACAACAAAGTTTTAATTGAAAATTTTGCTTATAATGACAATTTAAATTTTTATTCTTTAGAAAAATCAAAAGAACCTAATAAAGACCCAATAAGAGAAAATTTTAAGGGAGTTGATGGACAATATTATTCTTTCATAAATTTTGAAAAAGAATTTAAATTCTGGTTAGAGAACAATTTACTTAAAGATTTATCCAAAGGCAATTTAGAAAAATATTCTTTTGACAAAATTACTTACTGGAAAGAACCAGACGGCTGGATAAATTCGTCTAAAACTAAATTCATCAATCAAAATTATACCTATTTAAAATTAAAATTACAGGAACTTAAAAATCCAAAAACCGATTATTTTATTTCTTCTGGCGGACTTAATCAGTTTATTTTTGAGTCAAGTGAGTACGAAATCTATTTCAACAATTGCAATGAATCTAAAGATTGGATGTATCCTACTATGAACATTGTCATCAATCCAAAAAACAAAACAGATCGAGGGCAAGATCATTTTGAGTTTTTAAGAACTGAAAACGGTTATAAATTGATAAGTGTTTCGGATCGGAAAGATAATCTGAAATAATAAATGTCTTTTTTTTGAATAAAATAATATGGAAAAAGAAGATTTCAAACAAAATTTACAAAAAGCGCTTGACGGACTTATAGATTTCACTCAAGAAATGGTAATAAATAAATTACCTGCGAGTTATAAATTCATAATTAAAACGAACTGCTCATTTGATAAAAATGATTTAGAAAATGACGAGGAAATTTTCCCAGATGATAAAATTGACGAAACAAGTTCTGTCAATCCCGCCTCAGAGTCAGCCGTAATTGATTATTTATGGAGAAATGGTAAGGTTCCACAATGGATTAATGTTCAGGTTAGCAGCTGCGATTCTGATTTTAGTTATGTGACATTAGAATGCTGTGGCAGGTATTCGGCTTTTTTAAATCACAAAGACGGTCCTTTTCGGCCTTTAGGCCCCAATATCCCCTATCGGTATATCGACCCGGTTACCGAAAAGCTTCGTCAAAAAATTGATTTAAATGAGATTAACAAAGTTTAAATCTTTCGTGTCCCTTTGTGATTTTGCGATTAAAAAACAAAGCAAGTTTCGGATTTTATAGCAGTAGAAACCAATCGATCTTTGCCTTATAAAATTGAAGAAGATGAACACACAGGAAACCATCAATTATAATCGTATCGCCGAAGCTATAGATTATATCAAAGCTAATTTTAAAGAGCAGCCCAATCTTGATGAGGTTGCCGGGAAAGTGCATTTGAGTCCGTTTCACTTTCAAAGGCTTTTTAGCGATTGGGCAGGAACAAGTCCGAAGAAATTTTTGCAGTATACAAGTCTCGAACACGCCAAAAAACTACTCAAAGAAAATCAGGCAACGATTTCAGAAACAGCTTATGAAACTGGTTTATCCGGCACAAGCCGACTCCATGATTTGTTTGTAAATATCGAAGGAATGACTCCAGCGGAATATAAAAACGGAGGAAAAAATCTCGCCATAAATTACAGTTTTGCCGAAAGTCCGTTTGGAAATATAATTGTTGCGTCAACTCAAAAAGGCGTTTGTTTTATGGCTTTCGCCGAAGATGAAACAATCGGATTTGTGGATTTAAAAAACAAATTCCCAAATGCGTCTTTCACAAGAAAATTAGATTTAGCACAACAAAATGCGCTATTTATTTTTCAAAACGACTGGAGCAAATTATCTGAAATCAAACTGCATTTAAAAGGCACCGATTTTCAATTGAAAGTCTGGGAAACTTTATTAAAAATTCCAATGGGACAGCTTTCTACTTATGGTTCCATTGCACAGCAAATTGAAAAACCAAATGCTTCTCGCGCGGTAGGAACTGCAATTGGCAGTAATCCTGTTGCGTTTTTAATTCCGTGCCACCGCGTGATTCAGTCTTCTGGAATTTTTGGCGGATATATGTGGGGAAATACCCGAAAAACGGCCATAATTGGCTGGGAAGGCGCACAGGTAAATCCATAAAAATAAAACTCCAAATTTCGAATTCCAAATTTCAATGATTAACCTTCATTGAAAATTTCATAAAATCCAATTGCTATGCAAACTATACAATCTAGAATTGCTTCTCAAAACTGGGAAAGCATCACCGAATCTATGCACCAAAGTGGTTTCTCTATCATCCCAAATCTTCTCACAAACGAAGAATGCGAAGATTTAAAATTCGACTATGATAATCCAACTTCATATCGAAAAACTGTGGTAATGGAGCGTTATCGATTTGGTTTAGGTGAATATAAATATTTCAATTATCCTCTGCCCGATTTGATTCAGAATATTCGAACTTCTATTTATCCGAAATTGGCACCAATTGCAAATGCCTGGATGAAAGCTCTAAACATCAATACTTTTTTTCCTGAAAAACATGAAGAATTATTGAAACAATGCCATGACAATAATCAATTGAAGGCGACGGTTTTGATTTTAAAATATGGAAAAAGCGGATTTAATACTTTGCATCAAGATCTGTATGGTGATATTTATTTCCTCATTCAAATTGTACTTTTTCTTTCAGAACCTGATGAAGATTTTACAGGCGGAGAATTTATATTAACGCAGCAAACGCCAAGAGCGCAATCGAAAGCAATTGTTTTAAAACCAAAAAAAGGAGATGTTTTGGTTTTTACTACTAACTTCAGACCTGTAAGAGGAACAAAAGGATATTATCGAGTTAACATGAAACATGGTGTCAGTGAAGTTCATTCTGGTGAACGTTATACGTTGGGAATTATTTTTCATGATGCGTTGTCATAGACACCCAATATTTCTGTAGAGACGCACTGCTGTGCGTCTCCGCAAAGATTGTCGACAAAGAATCTTTGTGGAGATACGTGACGTTAGACGCACTGCTGTGCGTCTCTACAATACAAAACTTACCACTTCATGATTAATCATCAAAAAATAACCGATTCTGAATTGCTCCGTAAAATTAAAAATGCGGAAATTTGCTTTGGCGGCAACCGAAAACTAAAAATATACGGAACGCTGAAATGCTCTTCGGGAAAAAGAATGAAACGCGAAAATCGGGTTTTCTTTTCTTCTGAAAATCAAGCTCGAAATAATGGATTCAGGCCTTGCGGACATTGCATGAAATCCGAATATTTAAAATGGAAAAATGGACTTATTTAATCCCCAAATAGACGAAACTACGAATTTGCTTCCTAAGGATGGAACTGTAAATTATTACGGAAAATTGTTTTCACGAGAAGAAGCTGATTTCTATCGCGATATTTTGCTCAATACAATTGAATGGAAAAATGATGAAGCCATTATCTTTGGAAAACTAATTTTAACGAAACGAAAAGTAGCGTGGTACGGCGATAAGGAATTTGAATATACCTATTCCAACACTACGAAAAAAGCACTTCCGTGGACAACCGAATTATTAAAACTAAAAACTTCTATAGAAGAAAAAACAGGAGAAACTTTTAATTCTTGTTTGTTGAATTTATATCATTCTGGCGAAGAAGGAATGGCTTGGCACAGTGATGCCGAAAAAGATTTGAAAAAAAATGGCGCTATTGGTTCGGTAAGTTTTGGCGCTGAACGTAAATTCGCTTTCAAACATAAAGAAACCAAAGAAACGGTTTCACTGATTTTAGAACATGGAAGTTTATTGGTTATGAAAGATGAAACGCAGACCCATTGGCTGCATCGATTACCGCCAACTAAAACCACTCAAAAACCAAGGGTAAATTTGACTTTTAGAACAATTGTCAAATAGAATTTCGAATAGTATTACTTTTTACCTATAACATTTTGATACGAACGTATTAACGCATCTTCGAACATTTCTGGTCGTACTTTTGAAAGTTCCACAGTAGTCCAGCCTTGTTTACCCCATTTATTTGGAACGGGATAAAAAATCATTTCGCTCGATGCACAAAAAACCGATTGATCGATTTCGTTTAATTTTAAAACAGCGTGATTGTTCTTTTCATCAAAAGTGGCAAAGATTTTCTTTTTGACACGAAAAGAGGTTTTCTCAAAATGAGGCTCTTCGGATGCATCTGGAAACGATAATGCTAATTTTCTAAATGTTTCAATTGAGATCATAATCGTAAATTATTTATCAGACGTAACAAGTTTTAAAAACCATTTATGTCTCGGTTAAATTAATTTTACCATCCCTGATTCAGTCCATTTTTTAAAACCTCATCATATTTTTCTTTATCAAAAGAATACAAGTTTGGTGCTTTGTGTGCAACGTTGCTTTTCTTTTCGTCTAGCTTCGTTAGAATTCCGATATTCGTGATTTTACGTAAAAAATTCCTGCGGTCCAGCTTTTTGTCCAAAATAGTTTCATACAATTTCTGCAGCTCTGGAATGGTAAATTTCTCTGGCAGTAAATTATATCCAATTGGCATTAAATTCAACTCAACCCTTAAGGTATCCAGCGCCTTATCGAGAATCTCACGGTGGTCTAAAATAAGTTCTGGAACTTCTTTATGGTCAATCCATTCTACAACTTCATATCTGTTCATCGGATTTGGAAGAATTTTTGAAAAATCAACCAATGCATAATATCCAATTGTAACAAAACGGCGCGTAAGCCATTTTCCTTTTTCTTCCTCTATTTGTAAATACTCTAAAATCTTTTTGTCAAAATGCTGTGCATTACGTTTTACTTTTCCAAAAGTCGCAAATTGTCTCAAGAAAACACCTTCTACTCCAGTTCGACTGCTTAAGACCGTATTGGCAGCAGTATCTATATCCTGATCCACTGGAATGAATCCGCCGGGAAGAGACCATTTATCTGCTCGTTCTACTTTTAACAATAAAACTTTAAGCTGATTGTCGTGAAAACCAAAAATTACACAATCGATAGAAAGTCCAGGCTGGTAATTTTCATTATTGTCTATAATGTCTTTTAACATTCGAATATTTAAGGGTAAATCTTTCTTTCAATAATAGTGCAATTTACTTCATTTTTATAAAACCGAATTACTTTTGCGAAACAGAGTTGCATTTCTTAATAAAATAGAGAAGTGTATGAATCACAATTTTAACTAAAATTTAAAGTTCAAATTTAAAAAAAATAATTACATTGCGTCATAATAACACATTACAGATCTGAATTGTTAAATTCTAATCTTAATTTATAGAAATCTACTAAAAATCAGTTTGTTTCTTCTCAAAGATAAAAATTGAAAGTTTAAAAATACAGGAGTTATGATTGCCAATCCGTTAAAAAATATTAATCAAAAAATTAGAACAAAAATCTGGAGTTCATTCGGCTTTGTTTCAAAAACATATCTTCTGGAAGCTTCTTTAAAATATAGTGAAGAACAGGAAAGAATTTTCAATGAAATGATTACCGAAACTGATGTCAAAAATAAAAAAGCAAAACAAGAAGCTTATGAAAGAGCTTTATATGCTTCTTATAAAGGAATTGGCGCTATGGATTTTATAAATACTGTCTTGAGATAATTTCCCTTCAACCTAATCATTTATAGAACCTCGCTCTCACGTGAGGTTTTTTATTTCCATAAATTTCATATTATTATAAGGCAAAATAGCGCATTATTACTTATTTTCGCTTTAAGTAAGAATACACATATAAAAAATAACATGGAAAATACCATTGAAACAGAAAGTTACAAAATTCAAAAACCAGAAAACTGGGCTTCAATAATAAATGATGATCAACTAATTGGATACATAAAAGAATCTGACTTTTCAAATAAACAGGTTGACGAAGGAAGAGACTTCTGTTATTTCTTAGATAAAATTTACTATACAAGTGATACAGAAAACAGCGAATATGCCTGCGTAGCCTATACACTTAATGAACCTTCAAATCTAGAAAGTGCTTCTGTAAAAGATGTTGTTGTTGAAGAAAATGAAACCTTCATTATACACAGAATTAGTGTTCTTAGAGACGGCGTTTTGATTGATAAAATCCCAGATACAAAGATTAAAGTTCTGGACAATGAAAATCAAAGTGAAGGCGGTGTCTTGAGCAGTACTAAAAAAATAAATATTACGATTAAAGATTTACGTCTTTATGATATTCTAATTGCTGAAGATTCAAGAGTAAAAGTTTTTACTGATCGTGATTTTCTTAGAAAAGAATATTTAAAATATGTTTACGTAACTCCAAGTACTTACTGGGCTTACGGAAATTATAAATTTACTTTTATTAATGACCGAAAAGCTCCAATCGCATACAAGAAAACATTCTATAGAGATAACGCTGGAAATGTTTTGGAACCGGAAATTAATTATCTAAAAAAGGGAGAAAGATTTGTAATTGAAAAAGAAAATTACATCAACTCTTTTGATATCAACAGAGAAATTGCTCCTTATATTGATTTTGCGACAGATAGTAATTGGACTGATTTATCTAATTATATTTCACCTTTATACGACGAAATTTACTCTAACGCTTCTTTAAAAGAATTTGCTCCTAAGCTGGTAGAAAAGCTAGATGCAATTTCAGATAAGGATGAGCAGCTTCGATTTGCTATAGAATATGTACAAAACCATGTAAATTATATTTTTAATGCTGATGAAATGAATGGGCATAAGCCGCAAGAACCTGCTATTACGTATGAAAACAAACAGGGAGATTGCAAGGCTAAATCTGTTTTACTAAAAGTGGTTTTAGATTATATCAATATAGATTCGTCTGTTGTATTGGTTAACTTCAATTCAGATCATTACATCAAACATTATCTGCCTTCTCTTCTTACTTTTAATCATGTGATTGTAAAAATCAATTATAAGGATGAAACTTATTTTATTGATGCTACAACCAGAGATGAATTTGGACTGATTGAAAATCGCTGTTTTATTTACTTTATGCATTATTTGGAAGTAAAACCAAACCAGCAGTTACAAATTAGAAAACCACATAGATTCTCTTATTATGGTATTAATGAAAAAGTAGATTTTAGTGCGCAAAATAATGAAGGGCATCTAAAATTGACTACTACATACAAAGGAAACCGTGCCAATTACATGCGTAAATATTTTAAGAACACGAATAAAAGGGAAATAATTGACAGTTGGAACAATTTCTTATTTTATACTTTAAATTATTCTAGTGACCGAAACGGAACTGATATTAGAACGATATTTAAAGACGCTGCAATTGAAATTGTCAGTGATGATAAAATGCTGAATGAGTTTACAATTCAGTACAATTCATCTATTGAAAATCCTTATTTTACAGATGATCAAAAGAATCGTTTTTTAATGTATTTTGATCGAAATGTGGTGAAGAATAATGCGCGCGATTTTATGCATACCGATGTTCCGTTCTGGCATAATTTTGATAACGAAAAATATGAAATCAATCTCCATACAGATCAGAAAATAGATACCGAAGAGAAATTTACGCGCCAGGAAAGCAACATAAATAATCCTTATTTTGATTATACAAGCCGTAAAAAAGTAACTAAAAACAGTGCCTCTATTTTTGTAGATTTTAAACCGCTGGTTAATTTAGAAATTCCTGCAGCTGATTTTGAAAAGTTCAGAACAGATCATCACACGATTGCCGACAGCAATTTTGGAGTAGGAATTGATATTATAGAGCAAGGTTTGCTTAATCTTATAAAATTCAACTTTAAAAAACGTCTTAAATAATTTGTATAAAAAATGGGGCTTAACGGCCCCATTTTTATTTATTAAAAGTAAATTATTACTTAGCCAGTAATTCAAAATCAGATTTTAATTTAATGTCTGCAGAGGAAGCCCCAATCATCACTTCAAAATCACCTGGCTCAGCTGTCCACTCTAATTTATCATTGTAGAAAGAAAGTTTTTCTTTATCAATTGTAAATTCAATTGTTTTAGATTCTCCTGCATTTAATTTCACTTTTTTAAAGTCTTTCAACTCTAAAACTGGCCTCACAACAGATCCAAATTTATCTTTCAAATACAACTGAACTACTTCTTCTCCAGCTGCTTTTCCAACATTTGATAATTGGAAAGAAACTTTAATCGTTTCGTTACTTTTTATTTTTGATGCCGATAATTTCAAACCAGAATAATCAAATTTTGTATAACTTAATCCGTATCCAAAAGGGTATTTAGGAGAGTTTTTCAAGTCGATATAAGCCGAAACATAATTGGTTTCGCTTTCTGTTTTCGCTGGTCTTCCCGTACTAAAATGATTGTAATAAATTGGCACCTGCCCTACTTCTCTCGGGAAAGTCATTGGCAGTTTTCCTGACGGATTGTAGTCTCCAAATAAAACATTTGCAATTGCATTTCCAGCTTCTGTACCCAGCCACCAAGTATAAACAATTGCAGGAACATTGTCTGCTGTCCAATTGAAAACAAGAGGTCTTCCTGCATTAATTAAAACGACAACTGGTTTTCCTGTTGCTTGGATTGCTTTTACCAAATCTTCCTGAACGCCTGGCAAATGAAGGTCGCTTCTGCTTTTTGCTTCACCGCTCATGTCGCGTCTTTCCCCAATACTCAAAATCACAACGTCGGCTTGTTTTGCAGTTGCAACAGCTTCGGCAAAACCGTCTTTGTTTGTTCCCTCAATTTCACATCCTTTAGCGTAAAGGAGCTTTGTATTTTTACCCACTTTATTTTGAAGACCGTCCCATTGTGAAACAATCCATTTATTATAATCAACCTCAGGAAGTTCTACAGACCAGAATCCCATATTTTCTTTGTATTCTTTTACCATTGGTCCAATGAAAGCAATAGTTTTTACATTTTTTGAAATTGGTAAAGTCTGGTTTTCATTTTTTAATAAAACAATACTTTTCTGCGCCACTTCAAGTGCTGCTTTTCTGTTTGCTGGATCTGACAAGGCTTTTTCAGCACGCTTTTCATCCGAATATCTGTAAGGATCATCAAATAATCCTAATTCAAATTTTTTGCGAAGAATACGTTTTACGGCATCATCCACTAAATCAATAGAAACTCTGCCTTCTTTTATTAATTGAGCTAGATTCTGACGATACGCATTACTTTCCATATCCATATCGCTTCCGGCAGTAATGGCAGCATAAGCGGCTTCTTTAAGATCTTTAGAATAGCCATGCGCTACCATTTCGCCAATTGATCCCCAGTCTGAAACCACGAAACCTTGGAAATTCCATTTTCCTTTTAAAATATCTCTTTGTAAATGAGCATTTCCTGTTGCCGGGATTCCATTAATATCATTGAATGAATTCATGAATGTTGCTGCACCTGCATCTAAAGCAGCTTTAAAAGGAGGTAAATAAGTTTCAAACAACATTCTTTCGCTCATGTCTACAGAGTTATAATCTCTTCCGCCAACACCTGCACCGTAAGCTGCAAAGTGTTTTACGCAAGCCATAACCGAATTTAAATCGCCCAGTTTATTTCCTTGAAAACCTTTAACTCTTGCATAAGCAATTTTAGAACCTAGATAAGTATCTTCTCCAGCTCCTTCCATTACACGTCCCCAACGCGGATCACGGCCAATATCTACCATTGGTGCAAATGTCCAGTGAATACCACTCGCCGCTGCTTCTGTAGCTGCAACTCTTGCCGCTAACTCGATTGCTTCTAAATCCCAGCTCGCTGCTTCTGCAAGCGGAATTGGGAATGTAGTTTTGTAACCGTGAATAACGTCCTGACCAAATAACAACGGAATTTTAAGTCTTGACTGCATGGCTAATTCCTGATATTGTCTGGTATATTTTGTTCCAACAACATTTAACATAGAGCCTATTAACCCTTGTTTGATTTCGGATTGTTTGTTTGGATTAATTGTAATTGGTCCAGTTGCCTGATTATCTCCTGTGTACTGATTTAACTGTCCAATTTTTTCTTCAATTGTCATTTTATTCAATAGATCGTTGACTTTCTGATCTATTGTCTGCTGTTGTGCCGACGCAAAAAGCGAAAACAGCAACAACGTAATTGTGGTTACTTTCTTCATAAGTTTAAGTTGTTTACCAAACGTAAGTAGCTACAGCACCAGCGTTTAGTGTTGTTGAGGTTTGTTTTTGGTTGTATTTAATATTAAAAGTTTCTGCTGAAGCTCCGTCATTTTCTACAATCAGAACGATTTGTCCTAACGGAGTTTTGAAAGAAACATTGTGTAAATTTCCTACTATATTACTTCCAATTCTTACTGAACCTTCTGGTACAAATTTCGAAGCATGTCCTATTATATAATATCCCACTTCTCTTTTGATATTTTGATTTTGATCAATCATCAATGCGCCTTTACAAGTAGAACATCCTCCTGGGGTGAAAGGTTTGTAAAACTCATCATTTGCTAATCCCCACGAAAGTGCATTTTTACTCCAGTTACGCATACAACCAATTACTACATTTTTGACACTCCATTTCAAGTCAGTTTCAAAATTTGTTCCTGTTCCCGTATATTGTTCGGTAAAATACAAATCTTTATCTGGAAAAGCATTATGAACTGTTGTTAGAGCACTAATATCTCCTTCATATAAGTGAAAAGCAGAGCCTGTAACAAACGGATTTGCTTTTGGATCTTTTAAAATGGTTAGAGGATATTCGGGTTTGTTGCAATTGTGATCGTAAACAATAATTTTGGTTTTGATTTTAGCTTTCGCGAAAGCGGGACCTAAATGATTGCCTATAAAATCTGCCTGCTGTTCTGCCAGCATCAATAAACTTGGATTGTTTCCTGGATGCAGAGGCTCGTTTTGAGGTGTAATGGCATCAATAACAATTCCGTGTGATTTCATTGCCTGAATGTATTTTACAAAATATTCAGCATACACTTGATAATATTTTGGCTGTAAACTTCCTCCTTTTGAGCTTCCGTTATCTTTCATCCAAACTGGAGGCGACCACGGAGAACCCATTATTTTAATTTTAGGATTTATGGCTAAAATTTCTTTTAAAACCGGAATTACATCTTCTAAATCTGGTCCTAAATTAAATTTTTCCAATTTTAAATCTGTCTCGCCTTCCGGCACATCATCATACGAAAAAACTTTCTCATTCAAATCTGATGCTCCAATACTAATTCGCAGATAACTTAAACCGATGGCATCATTTTTTCTAGAAAATAATTCCTGAAGCAAAGCTTCTCTCTTTGGCTTATCTAGTTTTATAATTGCCTGGGCACTTCCGCCGGTTAGTGAAAACCCGAAACCTTCTACGGTTTGAAATTTCTCCGAAGGATTTACCTCAATTGTCTGATTTGAATTTGTCTCTGCACTAAAAACTAAATCAGGCTGTTTTTTAAGTTTTGAAGTTTCATCTGAAGTAGTAATCCAAGATTCTACTTTTCCAGAATTAGTAGTTGTACCATTTTTTGAAGATCCGCAATTGAACTGCATTGCAATTAATGGCAGTAAAGCTAGGATTTGAAGTTTTTTGATGCTGTTTTTCATTAATCTATTTCTATTAAAACAGGTAAATGATCCGACGGATATTTTAAATCTTTAGAATCACTTAACACTGCATGTTTCTGAATTGTAAGTCCGCTATTTTTTGATATAAAGATGTAATCTAATAATAATGTTACGGGTTCATTATGTTTAAAATCATTAAAAGTTCCAGATGGACCAAAAGGCTTTTCTTTTGAAACATCTTTAGTATCATCCATTACTTTTTTGATTTCGGCAATTTGCGGCGTATTAGGCTCTGAGTTAAAATCACCCATTAAAAAAACGGGATAGTTTTTAGTATTTATTTCTTTTATTTTAGAAAGAACGAGCTGTACACCTTTTACTCTGGCAACTTCTCCCATGTGATCTAAGTGAAGATTAAAAACCCAAAATGTTTTTTTCGTTTTTAAATCTTTAAAGAGTCCATAAGTGCAAACTCTATTACAAGCTGCATCCCATCCTCTTGAAACCACGTTTGGCGTTTCTGATAACCAAAAAGTATTAGATTGTTCTACTTTAAAACGATCTTTTTTATAGTAAATCGAAGATGCTTCTCCTAAACCTCCTTCTTCTCTGCCGATTCCAAATTTGTTGTATTTTGGCAAAGCCAATGCTATATCAATAACTTGATTGGGTGTTGCTTCCTGCACTCCAAAAATATCCGGGCTGTAAAAACCAATTTGAGAAGTAAAATAATCTTTTCGGTTTGGCCAGGCGTTTTCTCCATCTGAAGCAACATCTAAGCGGATATTATAGGTCATGATTTTTAGGTTTTGACCATAAAATGAGTTTACTGCCAAAAACAGCGCTGCTAAAACAAGTTTGTTTATCTTTTTCATGTTAAAAAAATTTTAATCTGTAAAGCTAGTTTTTCCCAAGCTTTACAGAAAAAAATCTATTTAAAAGTTATGTTAATTATACACTCTTACATAATCAACTTCGAAGGTCGCACTTGTAAAATTGGGATCTACAGCTCCTCCAAAATTTCCTCCCATTGCTAAATTAAGAATGATGAAGAACTTTTGGTTAAAAGGAGTTGTACTTGAATTTTTGTAAGTATAGAATAAATTATCATCTACATAAAATTTGATACTTTCTGCACTCCATTCGGCAGCATAAATATGAAATTCTGTAGTTGAGTTTGCGGCAGTTGTTGTTTTTGTGTCTGGGGTATTTCCTGAACGCCCTGGAGAATGTAATGATGAGTGAATTACATTTGGGGTGTTTCCAACTGATTCTAAAATATCAATTTCTCCGCAGGCAGGCCATCCAACAGTATCAATATTATCTCCAAGTAACCAGAATGCAGGCCAAGTTCCGCCGCCAACTGGAAGTTTCGCACGAACTTCGGCTCTTCCATATTTGAATGAAAATTTACCTTTTGTAAGCATTCTCGTTGACGTATATTGGCTTCCTAAATAATTTTCTTTAATTGCTGTAATCTTTAAGGTTCCATTTTCAATTTTTACATTCTCAGATCGATTGGTGTAATATTCTAATTCGTTGTTTCCCCAACCGTCACCTGTTCCTGTATTATATCCCCATTTTGAAGAATCTGGAGATCCGTCTACATTAAATTCATCAGACCAGATTACTTTACAGGCTACAAAAACATTTACTGAAGTTGAACTGCTCACAAACTTTGATCCGTTGTAAGCCGAAACAATTATAGGATAACTTTTAGTTCCCGATGCTGTAAATTCATAAGTTAAACTGCCTGTAGTAATCTCTTTAAGTTCATTATTTATCAATATTTTATAAAGTTGTGCATTAGTAGCACTGATAGTCAATTGTACTTTCCCGCTTCCATCTCCATTTGGGTTTTCTGCAGTTTTACCAACAGGTTCTACTTGTACAGAAAGATTAGAAGGAGCAGCGTTTACCGAAGAATCATCGCCTGCATCATTGTTACTGCTGCAAGATTGAAATATAAACAATAAGATTAGTGTAAACACACCTGCCTTATTTACAAGATTGATTGTTTTCATGGTTCATTTAAGATTGGTTTGTAGTTAATAAATTGAATATCAAGATAGATATAATTTGTTTGTTTTTTGCTTTTTGTTACTATTAAAGTCAAAATATTTCAAACTAAAGCCTTTATTTCCAAATGTAAGTTCCTACAGATCCTCCGTCTAACGAAGTTGTAACCCATTTTCCATTATATTTTATATTGAAAGTCTGGTTTGCAGATCCATCATTTTCAACAATCAAAACTTTAGAACCAGACGGTGTAATGAATGCAACATTTTGTAAATCTCCACTTGAATTACTTTGAATTCTAACAGACCCCATCGGAACAAATTTTGAAGCATGAGCAATAATATAATACGCTACATTTCTCTGAAAATTTTCACTAGATGTAATCGTTAAAGCTCCTTTACACATTGAACATCCTCCATCTGTATGAGGTTTGAATGCTCCATCATTGGCTAAATTCCACTCTAAGGCATTTTTACTATAATTTCTCATAGAACCAATGATTACGTTTCGAACATGCCATTTTAAATCTCCTCCAAAATCTCCGGTCGACGAAGTCCATTGCTCTGTAAAATAAATATTTTTAGTCGGATAAGCATTGTAAACATTTAAAAGCGCGCTGATATCGCCCGCATATAAATGAAATGCAGAACCATCGACAAACGAAAATGCATCGGCATCTGCCAAAATTGCTTTTGGATAATTTGGATTATCACAGTTATGATCGTAAGCTATAATTTTTGTTGCAAGATTTGCTGCTTTTAGCGCTGGTCCTAAATTAGCTTTTATAAAAACGGTCTGTTCTGCCGCAGACATATACATACTTGGATTATTTCCGTCGTGCAATGGCTCGTTTTGTGGAGTTACAGCATCAATTGTAATTCCTTCTGCCTTCATTGCCTGAATGTATTTTACAAAATACTTTGCGTAAACATCATAATATTTAGGCTGTAATTTACCGCCTATAAAACTGTCTTTATCTTTCATCCAAAGCGGGGCTGTCCAAGGAGTGGCCAAAATTGGTATTTTAGGGTTGATAGCCAAAATTTCTTTCAGAAGTGCAATTACTCCGTTTTTATCTTTTTCTAAACTGAATTTTGCCAAATCTAAATCTGTTTCTCCTGTTGCAAGATCATCATATGTAAAAGGTGAAGCATTTAAGTCTGAAGCTCCAATACTGATTCTTAGGTAACTTATTCCAATAGAATTTTCACCAGTTCCGAATAATTCCTTCAGAAGATCACTTTTTTTAACTGGGGTTAAATTGTTAATCACATAAGCACTTCCGCCTGTTAAAGTATAACCGAAACCGTCTATTGTTTGATATTTTTGAGAATCGATTACTTCAATATTTGTAAATGAATTAGATGTTGTGCCAAAACCTAATGTTCCAGACTGTTTTGCCAGCAAAGCAGTTTGATCTGATTTTGTCAGCCAAAAATCGACGTCGTTTGTAACCACTACTGGAGGATTTACCACAGGTGGATCTACTGGAGGATTTTCGACCGTATCATTTGAAGTAGAGCATTTTACTTGTGCCAATATGGCTGCCATAAAGAAAAATGCTTTAATAGTATTTTTGGTATTCAATTTCATATTCTTGGTTATTTAGTTAGCGTGCACAATTAAAACACTACAGTTTGTATAGCATGTGCTGGAATTGTAATAGTATTTTTTGTAGTTTGATTTTCGATAGCATAAACAATCTCTTTTTCAGATTGGTTCATAACGATAGTAATCAATTGTCCGTCAGAATTTTTAAAAGAAGTGCTCAATAAAGATTTATCGCTTATTGTTTCTATTACTCTTTTGGCATTTGGTCTAATAAATTTTGAGAAATGCCCGATATAATAATACATTGGCGTATAAATTAATTCGTCTTTTGTGGTATCGGCATGGATTGGTGCAAAGCAAAAATTACCAACATGATTTGGCCCTCCATTTTGGTCTAAAAGAATATTCCAATCTGTCCATGCTACTGTTCCGTTATTAAAATCATTAATCATATTGATTCCGTAACGCTCGGCATTTCCCCAAAACTGATATTTTTTGGCGTCAAATTTTTCAATACAGCCTTCTGTAAATATTAAATTTTTGTTTGGAAATTCTTCATGAACCTTTGCTACAGATTCGAATTGAGGCGGACCTCCGTTCCAAGTTTCATACCAGTGAAATCCAATTCCCCAAGCATATTTAGAAACTTCAGGATCTGAAAAAACAAGATTTGCACGTTTTTCCAGCATGTCTCCCCTATTATGATCCCAAATAATAACCTTTTTGGAGCCTAGACCTTCTTTTTCTAAAGTTGGGCCAAGATGGTTTTTAAGGAAATCTCTTTCTGCTTCTGGAGTATAAATACAAGATTCCCAGCTTTGTTTGGCCATTGGTTCATTTTGAACTGTTAAACCCCAAATAGGAATTCCTTCTTTTTCGTATGCTTTTATAAATTTGGCATAATACAATGCCCAAGATGGAGCAAACTCAGGCAATAAAACGCCGCCGTGCAAAATATCATTATTGTCTTTCATGAAAGCTGGGGGACTCCATGGACTTGCAAATAATGTTAGTTTTCCGCCGGCTGTTTCAATTGCTTTTTTGATTAATGGAATTCTATATTTTCGATCGTGATCGATATTGAAGGTTTTCAGATCTTTGTCTCCTTCAGCAATATAGGTATAACTATCGCTGCTAAAATCACAGCTATGAATATTGGTTCTGGCTAAAGAATAACCAATGCCATTGGTTTTGTCGTAGTAAGCATTTAAAAATTCCCTTTGTTTTTTTGGAGATAATTTAGCAAAAACTTCCGCGCTTGCATCTGTAATTGCTCCTCCAATTCCGAGGAAAGTCTGATCTGTTTTTTCAGTATTTACAATTATAGATACTGTTGAAGTTTTTTGTTGTGTAGTATTGTTATTTGAAATTAAATCATTGGATAATGATAAATTCCAATTGGTATTTTCGGCAGTAGTAAAAACCTTTATTTTATTTTTTTTTTGCGATGAAGCATTGGTTTTTTGAGCTGTTACTGTTGAAGTAAAACAGCTTAATTGTATTAAGATAAAGGCAGATAGAAATAGTTTTGATGTTGTTTTCATGTTGTTTAAAAAAATAGTTTTTAAATTAAAAGTAAGAGAAGACTAATAAGGATGATTCAGATTAGCCTTCTTCTTTACTTTACTACAAAATATTAATAAACAAGCGTTTGTATAGCTCGTGGCGGAATTTTAACTACCGCTTTTTCAGCTCCAATAATCAAATTATATGTAAGTTCATTTGCCGACTGGTTCATAACAATAGTTGCCATAGTTCCATCTGCATTTAAAAATGATGTACTTAATAATGCGCTTCTGCTTACTGCAGTACTTACACGAACCGCATTTAGACGAATAAATTTAGAAAAGTGTCCGATGTAATAATACGATGGTGTGTAAATTAACTCCCCTGTTGTGGTGTCTGCATGAATTGGTGCAAAACAGAAATTTCCAACGTGATTAGGTCCTCCATTTTGATCTAATAAAATATTCCAATCTGTCCAAGCAACTGTTCCGTTATTAAAATCATTAATCATATTGATTCCGTAACGTTCTGCATTACCCCAAAATTGATATTTTGATGCATCAAATTTTTCTATACATCCTTCTGTAAACATTAGTTTTTTGTCTGGATATGCTTGATTTACTTTAGCAACATTATCAAACAGCGGCGCACCGCCAGACCATGTTTCGTACCAGTGAAACCCCATTCCCCAAACGTATTTTGATGCTTCTGGATCAGAGTAAATTACATTAGCACGGTAATTCATCAAATCGCGGTTATGATCCCAAATTATAATTTTTTTATCCCCTAGATTTTCTTTTTTCAAAGTTGGCCCAAGATAGTTTTTGATAAAATCTCTTTCAGCTTCTGCTGTATAAATACAAGATTCCCAAGTCTGAACAGCCATTGGTTCGTTTTGTGTAGAAGTTCCCCAAATCGGAATTCCTTCTTTTTCGTATGCCTTAATAAACTTCGCATAGAAATTTGCCCATGTCTGATAGTATTCTGGAAGCAGTGTTCCGCCTTTTAGTACATTTTTATTACTTTTCATAAAAGCATTTGGTGACCAAGGCGCAGCATAAGTTGTTAACTTTCCACCTGCTTTTTGAATAGCTTGTTTTATTAGAGGAATACGATATTGCTTATCATGATCAATAGAAAAAGTTTTCAGGTCTTTATCTCCTTCTTCGATATAAGAATAGCTTCCACTGCTAAAATCAGAACTTTGAATTGTTGTTCTTAGCAAAGAATAGCCAATACCTTTTTGTTTATCGTAATAAGCATCTAAGAATTCTGCTTGTTTTTCTTTTGAAAGTTTAGCAAAAATTTCGGCACTTGCATCTGTAATAGCGCCGCCGATTCCCATAAAAGTCTGAAACTTTTTTGCAGGTTCTACAAAAACCGAAAATTCTGTTTCTAAGGGCTGTTTTGCAGCCGAAAAAGTTAAGTTATCTGTAGATGTTAATCGTAACTTCGAATTTTCTGCAGTTGTGTAAACGGTTATTTTTTTACCATTGGTTGTAAATTCTTTTTTTGTTTTTGGTTGTTGTGCAAAACATGCAGCTGTAAACAAAAGGCATAAAATTTTTAGACTATTTTTTTTCATTCGCTCCCAATTATTATTGTTTTTTAATTGAAGTTTTGGAGAAATCTAAAACTGATTTTTTTAATCTCTTTTAAAGAATTTAAAAAATAGCCCATACTCATAATGATTATGGGCTACTTACAACCAAACTTAAACTTAAACTTAACTTAACTCTTTATTTTCCTCGGAATTCAACTTTTGATACTGTGATTCCATCTTTTGTAAAAGTATTACCACCAGAACGGATTAGTAAATAGATTTTTCCACTTTCATTGAATTTTACAACATTTGAAACTGTACCTGTTGCGTCGTTTTTCACACATCCAACTACAGAAAGCATTCCTGAAAAACCTGATTTTGCACAACCATCCCAAGTACTTAATCCCATCACTTTATTGTCTTTGTATTCAACTCCAGGTTGTGGAGCTGATTTACCAGCGTAAACTTCAAACCAAGTTTCATCAGAACCACTAGTAGAAGAAACTTTCATGTCTATCGTATACTCTTTGTCTTTTACAACATCAATTGCTTGGTAGATTCCTTCTTGTGCCCATCCTCCTGGAGAGTGAATGGTTGCACTGTTATTAGCAAATGACCAAAATGCCGCACCTGTAGCACTAAGTTTTAGTACAGTCCATTTTGCTTGATCTTCAGCAGTGGCAAAAGAACCACCTTGCACTAAATTTCCTTTTAAAGGATCTGATGTTGCAACTACTACTTCTTTTGAAGCTGTAGCCTCAGCACCTCCTCTACCTATCGCAGTATGTACAATAGTGTAAGTTCCAGCATCTGGCAAAGAAATTTCTTCTTCCATTTTACCTACATAAGCTCCTGCTCCTGTATCCCATAATGATTTTAAAACTCCTTTTGGCTGAGCCACCAACTTATAAGTATTTACTTTTCCTTCAACAGGTGTAATCGTAAAAGATGCATCAACATTATCATCAGTTAATCCATTATTAGTAACAGAATCTTCAGGCTGACAGCTAGTTAAACTTAATACTGCTGCCATAAAAAACAATGCTAAAAAACCTTGTTTTTTTATTAAATTTATTTTCATATGATATTGTATTAACTAATTAATAATTAGGATTTTGAACTAACTGAGTATTTTCTAAGTCCTTTTGTGGAATAGGCCAAACTTCATTTTTACCAGCAACAAATCCGTCACCAGCAAGAACAGTCGCTGCTTTTCCAGTTCTAACTAAGTCGAACCAGCGGTGTCCTTCACCAGCCAATTCTAATCTTCGCTCGTTAGCAATTGCATCTAATGATACTGGCACTGAAGCCAATCCAACTCTAGCTCTTACTGCATCTAATAAAGCTTGTGCTCTAGCTCCAGTTCCTCCTAATGCTTCTGCTTCCATTAAGTAAGTATCTGCTAAACGAATTGCATAAGTATCTTGTTTGTAATTTAAAGCTGTTGCTCCTCCGCCTGTAGATGTGTCTGAATTTAAAGGCATAAATTTCTTTAAGAAATATCCTGTATCTTGATCACCAGGCGCATAATCTGCTGCTCCTGATGCTTTAAGAGCACGTAAATCAAAAATTGTAGAATTAAAACGCGGGTCTCCTTTTAAAGCATCGTATAAACTTTGAGTTACTGGATTAAAACTCCATCCTGAAATATAATCTGGTAATGTTAAGTCAGATCTACCATATCCTCTTGGGCCAACCATGATATTTACAGAGTTTCCTTCGTCAGCTCCGCCTCCCCAGAATCCCCAGTCTGCATTACTTTTATCTGTATGCATGATTTCGATAATAGCTTCTGAGTTAAATTTGTTACTGATTACCCATAAATCAGAGAATTTAGTTAACAATTTGTAACCGTACATGCTAGTTCCTCCAGGTGTACCATTTACGTCTGCAAATTCGGCAGCTGCTAATGAATTTTTACCCTCATACAAATAAACTTTACCTAATAATGCCTGTACTGCTCCTTTTGAAAGGCGACCTCCCTCTGTTGGAACATCAACTTTATTAGGAAGTACAGCTTTTGCTTCCATTAAATCTTTTTCTATTTGCGCATAAATTTCTTCTGGACTAACTTGAGTAACGTTATATCCCTCAGCAGGCGAAATTGGAGTCAGTATTAATGGTAAATTTTTAAATGTTCTTACTAATTCAAAGTAGAAATAGCCTCTCAATGCTTTTGCTTCTGCTGCAAAACGTGTTTTTTTAGCATCAGACATATCTACTCCTGGCAATTTTGCCAATAAAATATTTGCTCTAGCAATTCCCTGAAAAAAATCACCCCAATAACTTCTTGGCATATTTATTTTGTCCAGTTTATAATTATCAAAAGCATGTATACCAGCACCATCACCAGGTCCACCACCTCCAGCATAAAAATCATCTGAACCAGCATTTAGCATAGTTATCATGTTTTCAAAACCTTTAGATTGTTTACCCATTATATCATAAACAGCAACCAGCGCAGAAAATGCTTCTGACTCATCTTTATAATAATTGTCTACTAACGGAAGCCCTTTTGGCTCAACTGTTAAAAAATCTTCACCACAAGAAGAGCCTAGAAGTAATAATCCAGCGGCGATGAATGAATATCTTATATTTTTAATTTTCATGATTCTTAATTTTAAAATTGTAAATTAACACCTAACATTACAGTTCTTGCTTGTGGATAATATCCTTTATCAATACCAAAAACTCCTCCACCAATCTCTGGATCATATCCTGAGTATTTTGTAAATGTTAATAAATTTTCTCCAGTCAAATAAAGTCTTGTTTTTGAAAGACCTGCCTTTGCAACTACATCACTTGGTAGATTATAACCAATTTGAACTGTTTTAACTCTCCAGTAATCTCCGTTTTCTAAATAGAAATCTGATGGGTTTGAGAAGTTTTTATTGTTATCAACCGTTGATAAAATTGGATATGTATTAGTTGATCCTTCGCCTGTCCAACGACCTAAAGCAGAAGCTGGGTAGTTAGCATCGGTGATATCTAGACGACGAAGTCCTTGGAAAATTTTGTTTCCAATTGCTCCTTGAGTAAAGATTAACAAATCAAAGTTTTTATAATCCAAATTAACTGTGAAACCGTATGTGTATTTTGGAAGTGGGCTTCCAAGGAAAGTTTTATCATCATCTGAAATTTTTCCATCACCATTAAGATCCTGCCATCTAAAATCTCCTGGTCTTGCACCTGGTTGAATTAAACCGCCTGTAGCATTTGTGTAAGCATTAATTTCTGCTTGATTTTGAAAAATTCCTTGGGTTTTATATCCGTAAAAAGAGTTGTAAGATTGTCCTACTTGTGTTCTTGTTACAGCACCCATATTTTGGAAAGAGGCATCTCCAGAAATGAACTGGATATCTTTTCCTAAATTAGTTACTTCATTCTCTAAATAAGAAATATTTCCACTTAAACTTAAACCAACTTTACCAATTTTTTTACGGTAAGAAAGTTCTAAGTCAACCCCCTTGTTCTCCATGTCAGCAATGTTTGCAGACGGTCTACCAGTACTACCAACGTGACCAGGTAAGTCAATATCTTGTAAAATACCTGTAGATTTTTTAACATAAAAATCTGTTGTTAATGATAAGTCATTGAAGAAAGTGATATCAAAAGCAACGTTTGCCTGACTAGTTTCTTCCCATTTCAAATCTGGATTCGCAGGTGCATTTGGACTATTACCAACAACTACTGAACCTTGATCTCCTATAGTATAATTTCTTCCTGAACCAATAGTTGCTAAGTATTTGAAATCTCCAATAGCATCACTACCTGTAATACCATATCCTCCTCTAAACTTTAACTGAGTTACTACCTTATTTTGTGGCCAGAAATTTTCTTTAGTTGGCACCCATCCTAATGAGAATGAAGGGAAAGTTCCATATTTGTAATTTTGACCAAAACGAGAAGAACCATCACGACGTACAATACCTGTAAATAGATATTTTTCCTTGTAATCATAATTCGCTCTTGCAAATAATGAAGTTACTTTATGCTCATAACCATTGTAAGCTGAAGCAGTAATATTGTCTTGTGGATGATCGTTCGGGAAAGTTGCATCATCAAAATTAGTGTAGGGAATATTAAAATAAGTCACCGTAGATCCAGATGTAATATTATCGACATAAGCACCTTGTCCTACTAAAACTGAAAAGTTATGATCTTCGATTTGTTTTGCATACGAAATAGTATTTTCAATATTCCATCCAAAACCTCTGTTTGAATTTCTGCTTAAATTATTTTTCGCATTAATTGTAGATGAGTTAAAGTAATATACTGGAGTAAAACTTTCTGAACCCCAATATGCTAATTTACCTCCTAAGGTACTTCTAATTTTTAAGCCTTTAATAGCTTCTAATTCTAAGTAAGCATTTCCAACAAAATTATCAGACCATCCATAATTACCCAATTTTGTTTGGATATATGCCAAAGGATTACTCATCTCTTGAGTTACTACTTGAGAAATTCCATAAGGATTTCCGTTTGGATCTCTTAAAACATAATTTTGATTGTACGGATATCCAGCTGCAACAGTTGGATCTGTAACAATGGCAGGAGTAGTTGGATCTAAATTGATTGCAGAACTTAATGGTCCACCATATTCATTATTTGTGTTTCCTATTCCAACATTTTTTTCATGTGAATAACCTAAAGTTTGCCCAAAAGTTAATCCTTTTACAATTTTGTGTGTTGAGTTTAAACGGATGTTTTTTCTATTGTAGTTAGAAATTGGAGTAGCTACAATACCTTCTTGATCTAATAAACCAAAAGAAACGTAGAAAGTAGAAACATCATTTCCTCCTGATAAACTTAATTCATGACCAGTTCTTTGGGCATTATCATTAAAAATTTGTTTTTGCCAATCAGTTCCCGCTCCGTAAGAAGAAACGTTTTTATATGGAAGATCATAAGGTTTACTAGTATCTGTATACCCATTAGCATATCTTTCATTCATTATAGTCGCATACTCAGTAGCATTCAATAAATCCAGTTTTCTTGCAGCAGCAGAAAATCCAGTGTAACCATTATAATTTACACTCATTTTACCAGATTTACCTTTTTTAGTTGTGATAAGGATAACACCCGCTGCTGCTCTAGCACCATAAATAGCTTGAGATGCCGCATCTTTAAGAACCTCCATAGAAGCAATATCAGATTGATTCAAATAACCAATACCGCCCGAATCAACAATTACACCATCAACAACCCATAAAGGCTCATTATTTCCAAAAGAAGTAATACCCCTTACTCGTATTGTAGAAGAAGATCCTGGTTGTCCTGCATTTGCTGCAATGGTAACCCCAGAAACTCTACCTTGAAGAGATTGTTCAACTCTTGTAATTGGTAAATCTTCCAAATCTGATGCTTTTACACTAGAAATTGCACCAGTTACAACAGATTTCTTTTGAGTACCATATCCAACAACAACAACTTCATTTAAAGATTGTGATTCTGGTTTTAATTGAATTGAAATTTTAGTTCTTCCATTTACAGCTTCAGTTACTGTAGTATAACCTATAAATGTAATTGTTAAAGTTCCGTTTGAAGGTACTTGCATTTGAAACTTTCCATCAAAGTCAGATGCAGTAGATTTGGTTGTACCTTTTAATAAAATTGTTGCACCTGGAACAGGCATACCACTTTCATCATTTATTATTCCACTTACTGTGACATCTTGAGCCACAGCTATAACCGAGAATAATAAAGATGAAATACAAAAAACAAGTAATTTTGTTAATTTCATTTTTCTAAAAATTTTGGTTAATTAATTAGTAATTTGATGCAATACTAAAACTAAATTTTCACTTTTCACATTTAAAAATCATTACAAAAACACATCAAATTAAAGATTTTAATATTATAAAAACACATCAAAAAAATCATAACAATTTGATTTATAAATATTTAAAAAAACAAAAAATAGTACTAATGAAAAGTTAATATTATCAATAAACACTACATATAGTTAAAATGACCAAAACTTACTAAAAAGCATCATAAACTACAACGAGATAGTACTGTAAATATCACCATAACTTATTATTTTCTAAATATTTACAATAACTTAACAAACAAATTTTGAAAAAATTAGCAAACCGAGAATATGATATTTTTACAATACTTTTTTTACATTATTAGCAATCATTTTTTAAATAGGTAAATTCTTATTTTTATGTATTTTATAAGAAATAAGCTTCAAAAATGATGGGGATTATGGAAGTAAGTAGAAAAATTTTGGCTGTAAAATTCTTTAAGGAGTTATACTATTTTGAGCTTTTTTAAAAAGTAAATTAAATTCTAGTTGCTTTAGATCTAACTCAAATTGATCTATAAATGCTATAAAAAACATTGATTTTATGAAGAAATATAATCATATGGCATTGGTTTGCTTTGACCATTTAACGTACGTTATAGCTAACAAAAACAGGCATAGAATGGATGTTGTTTTAATATTAGAAGTTTAACTGTCTAGCTATCGATATTCGACAGATATTACATTCTTATTGAAAAAAAAAAAGTCTTAACGTTTGTTTTAAGACTTTACATGAAGATAGAATCGTTTTAGTTAATTAGTAAAAATTACAAAGTATTCAATCGATAAATGATTCTAAAATCGGCCTATTATTGAAGTAGTTCTCTTTGAATACTTTAAAATTTAATTAGCACCCGAAATTTGAAGTAAAAAAAATAGCCCATAATCGAAATTACGGGCTACCCAGGCAATAAACTTAACTTAAACTAACCATAGTTTAAATCTTCTAAATATTTCATTTTAAAGAATGAAATATAAATGTTTGAAAAATCGAAAAAGGAATTTTTTAATCTTCCTTTTTCGAAAATAACTAACATGAAATATTATTATTGAGGTTTGAAAACAAATGTCCAACCTGTTCCATATGTTTCACTATTATTTAAGTAAAGAATCATTTTATCTTGTTCAAGACTTACGATAGTGTAAACACCATCAGCATTTCCTGCAGCCGAACCTAACATTTTCGAATTTATGATAGTTAACTGCTTATTTTTGATATCCAATTTAAAGCTTCCTTTTGTTGGTGCAGCACTTGTTGTTTCATAATGGTTGTAATTTGCTGCTCCATTTAAATCAAAATGCATTTTCCCAAGCGCATCGCTTGGAGCACAACAATCTCCAGCATTCCACCACGCGGTCATAGCGCTTTCTGCACTTCCGTTTGGAGACATAAACCACCATAATCTTCCAGAACCTTGCGTACCATCAAAAACCCAAGTTTTACCAGCAGCCGTATTAGTCCCAACTAGATCATACCAGTCTTGGTCTAAAGGAGTATCTAACTGATTAATTTGAACATCAATTGTCTTAGTAAAAAATTCAGCGCCTAGAGTTCCAACAAAGGTAAATGTTGCTTTTCCCGGGATAGGATAAACAAACGTCACTTCATTTGTTAGTGCTTTATCTAAACCGTAATCCCAATATCCAGTCACGCCTGGAGTTTTCATATTAAGTGTGATCTTATTCCCTCCTGGAGTGCTTTGAGTAGCTACTAATTCAACTCCAGCAACGTCAGTAGAATTCGTTAAATGCTGTTCATCTACTATTGGATCACATGCTGAAAAAGTCAACGTAAAAAGAGCCAAAAGAAGATATAATATTTTATTGATTTTCATATTTATCTATATTAATATTGTTAAATTTTACCACCCTGGATTTTGTGAATAAACTCCATTTGATAGTCTAAGTTCTGTTTCAGGCATAGAAACCAAACCCTTAGTCTCTGGTCTATATTTTACGCTGTAAACTGCTGAAGTACCTGAATTTCTAACTGGAATTGTGCTATTATATGCGTTATCAACATCTCCCCAACGAATTAAATCAAACCAGTGTAATCCTTCAAACGCAAATTCATGCAAACGCTCTGCTTTAATATTTTCAAGCGAATACCCAACTGGATCAAGCTTTGCTCTTGCTCTAACTGCATTTAAACCTGCAGCAGTTTTAGTAATTTCTGAATGCATCAATAATACATCTGCGTAACGCATGAAGATAAAATCTTGTGCATGCATTAATTGCATATCAGTATTTGACCAGTTGTACAATTGAACAAACATTCCGACAGTAGTTCCACCTGCATTAGGATATTGTAACGAAATATATTTTTTATTGAAATATCCTGTCTCATGGTCTCCCTTATCTTGCGCATAAGCAGCCGTTCCTTGATCGGCCTTACCTACTTCAAGTATAGAACCTCTTTTTCTTGTATCACGTTCCTCCCAGTTACTATATAAACTTGGATTTACTGTACACCAGCCCCATCCTTCTCCAAATGGCACCAATGAATTACCGCGTAATGCAGAGAACAGACATAATCTATTAGTATAAATATTACCATTTGTCCAGCTCCAATCTCCAAAAGAGAATCTTTGAACGAACATTGTCTCATAATTTCCGGTTCCAAACGTCGGGCTGATACCATCTTGTCCTACCCAAGATAAACCTTCAGTTGCAGCCCATGGCAAAACATTATTTCCAGAAGCTTTATTAACATAAGAGTAAGGCCAAAGGTTTCTAAAATCTGGAACAAGAGCATGACCACTATTAGTCATACAGTCAGTTAAATAACTTGCTACTTGTGTTGCATTTAAAGAACCTCCTTCTGCTAAAGGTAATTCTTCAGTGGCTTGTTTCTCCATATTTGTCATATAGCCTGTGTAAAATAAAAACACACGTCCTAAATAAGCTTCTGCAACCCATTTATTAGCATGACCATATCTTGATGTTGGAATACTTGTAAAAGGAGTTGCCGGCATTGTTTCGATTGCCTTTTTTAGATCTGAAGCAATCTGTGCAAATGTTTCAGTGTAAGTATTTCTTGGGCCGTCTTTTTTTCCATCAATAGTTATGATTAATGGAACTCCTCCAAAAAACTTAGCCAATCTAAAGTAGAAAAACGCTCTCATAAAATAAGCCTCGCCAATTGCTTGTTGCTTAAATTGATCAGCTTCAGCAGCAGTATTGAAATAAGTACTAAAATCCGCAAGAGGAGTTTTCTCTATAATTGCATTTGTTCTAGCAATACCTCTGTAAGATTGAACCCACATATCTAAATATGTATCATCTACAGGATCTTCAAAATTATCAACCCATTTGGCTGTTTTATCATCAGGACCTCCTCCTCCTAACATCATATTATCCATAAGATTGGCTGCAATCTGCTCTTCGCTATGCACGTTATTTGTATAAATAGCGTTGTAAACTCCAGCAGTTGCTTCTTCAATATCTTGAGGTGTCTTGTAAAAATTCTCTAAACTCTTTTCTGTTAAATTATCAGTATCAAGATAATCATCACAGCTTGCTACAATAAATACAGCCGAAATCGCTACTAAATATTTTATTTTTTTCATTGTAATTGTATTTATATTAAAAATCAGCACTTAAACCAAACATCACCGTTCTAGCTTGTGGATACAAACCTAAATCAATTCCTGAAGCCCATGGAGCATTTGTATTATCTCCTGACCAACGAACTTCTGGATCCATACCATCATATTTAGTAAATGTATATAGGTTATTTACTGCAACATAAAATTTAAGATTTGAGATAAACTTGAAATCTTTAAATACTTCGTTGAAATTATAACCTAACGTTAAGTTATTTATTCTCAAATAATCTGCATTTTGCATATAAATATCTGACACATAATTGCTATTTCTATTTGAAGTAGCACTTAATCTAGGCATTTTAGTAGATGTACCTTCTCCATGCCAGCGATCAAAAACATCAGAAGTATAATTTTGAGCAGGACTATCTGCAAAAGATCTATATGACTGCATAACTTGCATACCAAATTTACCAGCCATAGTAGTGTTCAAGTAAACATTTTTGTATTCAAAATTTAACTGAATCCCTAATTCAAAATCTGGATTTGGATTTCCTAAATAAACTTTATCACTTTCGTCAATAATACCATCATTGTTTTGGTCTACAAAACGAACATCTCCAGGACGTTGATCGCTAAAATATGGCTGCCCGTCTGGACCAACATACTCATTAACTTCTTGTTGATTCTGTAAAATTCCTGCTGTTTTAAAACCGTAGAAATAACCTAATGGGAAACCTACCTGACCTCTTGAGATTTCTCCTGTTCCTTGTGATAATACGTTAGAAGGTCCGTGCAATATTCCGTCAGCATTTGCAATTCTTGTAACTTTATTTTTATTGAA
The DNA here is from genome assembly GCF_027924665.1 of Flavobacterium sp. GSB-24. Classification (NCBI taxonomy): domain Bacteria; kingdom Pseudomonadati; phylum Bacteroidota; class Flavobacteriia; order Flavobacteriales; family Flavobacteriaceae; genus Flavobacterium; species Flavobacterium sp. GSB-24. Next base: position 1,603,862 of record NZ_AP027043.1, on the reverse strand, counting down.
TGCTCCACTTACAGTAGCTCCATATTTAAAGCCCCCAATTTTATCACTCCAATTTACAGAAAACTCAAAACCTTTATTTTCGATATCTCCACCATTAAAATAAGGTGGTGCAGCTCCATCCGTTCCTCTTCCTGCTGCTAGAACTAACCAGTCTTTAGTAGTTTTGTTATACCAATCTAAAGTCACGTTTAATCTAGAATCAAATAAACTTGCATCAAGACCGAAATCTAATTGCTCCGATGTTTCCCAAGTTAAATCTGGATTGGTAACTCTAGCTGGATAAGCTGTTGTTCCAGAAACTGGTTTTGTATCTCCAAAAAAGTATCCAGGAAAAACGTAAGCAATATTTGAAGAATAATAAAAGTTAGGAATATCTTGGTTACCATTTTGTCCCCAGCTTCCTCTTACTTTTAATGAATTAAGCCATTTAGAAGAACTTTCCATAAAATCTTCTTTTGTAATTACCCAACCTGCAGAAACAGAAGGGAAATATCCCCATCTTTTTCCTTCTGCGAAGTTAGAAGAACCATCAGCACGTATTGTAGCTGAAAGAAGGTATTTTTCTTTATAATCATATTGTGCTCTAGCAAAATAAGACATAATACCACCTCCACCAGCTGAAGTATCCATTCCGTTAGTTCCAATATCATTAATTGTTTTTGGAGCTGTATTGTTTAAATATGCGTATCGCGGATCTTCACCAAATGTCAAATTATTCCTTGAACCACTAACATTATTGTTCACCAAATATTGAATCAACTCAGTTCCTGCAACGGCAGAAATATTATGGTTTCCAAATTGTTTTTTATAAGAAACAGTATTTGTCCAAGTTGAGTTAGCCCCAATGTAAGAATACTGAGATGCACCATTGATATAATCTTGATAGAGTACACCCAAATTATATGTTGGATTCATCGATCTTCCATATCCAAACCAAGAATCAATACCATAAACCGTTCTAAATTTCAAATCTTTAATTGGTTCAATTTCTAAGAAAGCATTTCCTGTAATTCTATTATCTTTTGGATAATTATAATTACTTCTGTAAAACATTACTGCTAAAGGATTTGTTTGTCCCGTAGAAATGCCATCTAAAGTTGGTGTAAATCCAAATTTATCGATATTTCTATCAATAGAAGTCTGCCAATAAGCCGGCTGTAATGGGTTTGCAGTTAATGCATTATGCAAATCATTTCCATAAATATTACCATTAGAAACTCCTCTATTTTGAGAATTAGTGTAAGTAACATTTTCTCCTACAGTAATGATGCTATGACTATCATTCTTTTTCAATACCATTTGAGTATTTAATCTAGTTGTAAGTCTTTTAAAACCTGCATCAACTAAATCTCCACCAATAATACCATCTTGTTGAAAATAAGAAACTCCGAAAGCATAAGTTATATCTTCACTGCCTCCAGTAATGTTAAGAGAATGATTCATGATCGGAGCATCTTTTTTACTCATTTCATTAATCCAGTTTGTCCCTGTCCATCCATTTTGTAATTTCTCCCAAATCTCATTTCCTAATTGAGTACCAGCGCCAGGAAATTGAGTATTTAACCATGAATTATTAGTCAAAAGTTTTTGCCAATCTTGACGAGGCAATCCATCGTTTACTCTTCCTTCATCAATAATGTACATATACTCTTGCGCATTCAAAGGATCTAAATTTTTATAGATATTTTGAATACCGAAGTAACTGTCATAACTAATTCTTGCAGCTCTTCCTTTTTTACCTTTTACTGTCGTAACTAATACAACTCCATTAGCTGCTCTAGATCCATAAATAGCAGCAGAAGCCGCATCTTTTAATATGTCAATAGATTCAATATCTGAAGGGCTCAAATAATCGATATTACCAACAGAAATACCATCAACGATATACAATGGGTTAGAGTTTCCATTCGTACCCAATCCACGAATAGTTACCTTAGTACCAGCCCCAGGCGAACCATTTGTTCTTGTAATACTAATACCAGGAGCAATACCTTGAAGCGCCTCCATAGCAGATCCTGTATTTAGTTCCTTAATCGTTTCTCCTTTAAGATTTGTAGAAGCACCGGTAATGAGGCCTTTTTTCTGAGTACCATAACCTACTACGACAACTTCATTTAAATTTTGAGATGTTGCAGTAAGAATCGCATTAATCTTTGTCCTTCCATTAATAGTCTCATTTAGTGTCTGAAATCCAACGAAACTAATAACTAAGACCCCATTTGAAGGAGCACTAATCTGAAATTTTCCATCAAAGTCAGATGCAGTAGCTTTATTCGTTCCTTTTACTAAAACCGTCGCTCCTGGGACGGGTAATCCACTTTCATCATTTATGGTTCCATTTACCGTCACATCCTGAGCAAATGCGACAGCCGAAAACAGCAAAGACGAAACACAAAAAATAAGTAATTTTGTCAATTTCATTTTTCTAAAAATTTTGGTTAATTAATTAGTAATTTAATGCAATTATAATGTTAAATTTTAATAAACTTGAATTAAAATTCTTTACAAAAACACTTCAAACTAAATAATGTTACACTACAAAAACACAACATTTTTTTTTTAATATATTAATTTACTGTATTTTAGCTTTAACAAAAAATTGTTATAAAAATGTTAATTAAAAAAAACGTATATTACATTAGTTTAACAACAACTATAACGTTATAAATTAAAAATAATTTAAAAAAGTAGAGTCATTGAGATTGAAAAATAAACAATCAAATGACATTATAAAGCATTTCTAATAAAAATACATTTAAAATTTTATGAAATTCATAGTTAGACCTTTTGCACTTACATTACTATTTTTCATACAAAACATAAGTTTTTCTCAGGTAAAAAACATTGGAATTCCAGATATTAAAAATTACAAAAGATCAGAATACAAAGGAGGAACTCAAAACTGGAGTATAGACCAGGATAAAAACGGAAATATCTATTTTGCAAACAACAGTGGTTTGATCCAATTTGATGGATCTAACTGGCATAAATATTCATTACCTAATAAATCTGAAATACGAAGCTTAAAAATTGATCCTTCAGGAAGAATTTTTGTTGGAGGAAACAATGAATTTGGTTATTTTAAAATTGATGAAAAAGGAATATTAAAATATCATTCCCTCTACAATCTATTAAGTCCTATTGATAAGGAAAACATTAATCTGATTTGGAGAATTCATCTCTTTAGAGGAGAGGTTATATTTCAATCTTTTTCAAAAGTATTTTTCCTGAAAAACGAAAAAATAACCACTTTAAGCGCACCTCACAAATTCCAGTTTTCATTTTTAGTAAACAATCGCCTTTATTTCCAAGACAAAACATTGGGAATGCTCGAATACAAAAACAGGAGACTGACAGCAGTAGAAGGCACAACTCTTTTTAATGATAAAGAGATTTGGTCTCTTTTTCCTTTACCAAATAATCGATTATTATATGCAACTTTAGAAAAAGGGCTTTTTGTTTCAGAAAATGGCACAATAAAACCTTGGGCAACAGAAGCAAATGATTTCATCAAGAAAAATACTTCTCTTGGCGGATCTATAATTAAAAACAAATTTATAGTGCTAAATTCTGTACTAGACGGCGCTATTATTTGTGATTTAAACGGAAAGATACTTCAGCATTTAAATAGACAAAAAGGCATTCAAAACAATACCATCTTAGCATCATTTATAGATAATAAAAACAACATCTGGCTTGGTCTGGACAATGGTATTACATTTATTAATGAGAATTCTCCTTTTTCTTATTTTGATTACAGTTATAATATAGGAACAGTTTATGCCTCAACAACATTTGAAGATAATTTATATGTTGCCACCAATCAAGGTTTATTTTATCATCCGTGGGGGAAATCGTTTAAGGACAGCCCATTTACAAGAGTCGAAGGAACAATTTCTCAAGTTTGGAATATTCAAGTTTTAAACAATGTCCTTATCTGCGCCAGTAACAGCGGCGCATTGGTAATTGAAAAGAACAGAGTATCAAAAATATTAGATAATAAAGGATATTTTGGATTCAAAAAAATTCCAAATCATGAAAATTATATTATTGGCGAAAGCTATAGCGGATTTTCTGTTTTCAAAAAATCTGCAACAGGTTATGATTATTTACATCAAGTAAAAGGATTTGATGAAACTACAAATAACTTTTCTGTAGAAATAGATGAAAACTATTTATGGCTTAAGAAAAACCCTTTCCTCTACCAAGTAAAATTATCAGACGACTTGAAGAGGTTTGATTTTATGAAAAAACATACTAATATTTCTGAAAATCATAAAGGAATCAACAGCCTGCAAAATATTAATGGTAAAGTTTATTTTCAAGTCCGCAATCATTTTTATAGATATTCAGTTGAGCAGGAGGCTTTTTTTGAAGATAAAAAGATTAGTAATTTATTTAAAGGAATTCCAACTATTAATACATTGATTGAAGATCCTTCAGGAAATTTATGGTATGCATTTAATGAATCTCTAGGAGTATTGGTTAAAAACCACAATGGAACTTACGCTAAAAAACAAGCTATATTTTCAAACTTGACAGGAAATTTAGTGAACAATTATGTATCTGTAAATGCTATTGATCCTCAAAATATTTTTATAGGTTTAACGGATCGTTTAGCCCATTACAATTCTACCATTTCAAATGCATTCATGACAAAACCGAAAGCATTCATTGAAAGTTTTTCTTTTCCTGGCGATACTATTTTGACAGGTAATCTAACAAACCAGGCAGAATCGTACAGTATACCATATAAGTCCAATCGAGTAAAATTTACTTTCGCATCGCCAATATACGAAAATCAAGAAAATGTAATGTATTCTTATAGGTTGGAGCCTTTTGAAGAAAACTGGAGAGGATGGTCGTCTACCGCCATAAAAGAATATACCAATTTGAGAGAAGGAAATTATGTAATGAAATTAAAAGCCAGAAACAGCTACGGCATAGAGTCTAATATTGCTGAAGTTGAATTTACTGTTTCTCCGCCATGGTACAGACATTTCCTTGCTTATCTATTTTATCTAATTCTCATTTTACTGGGTGCTTACTTAATATCTATCAGAATTAAACTAAAGATCAGAAAAAATAGATACTACGAAACAATTGAACAACGAAGATTATATCTTGAAAGAGAATCTAAAATAAGACATGAGCAACATGATTTGGAGAAAGAAATTGAAAAATTAAAAAATGATAAACTTCAAATTAAAATCTTAGCAAAAGATAAAGAACTAGTAAACAACTCATTACAAGTTGTAAAAAAGAACAAAGTATTAAACGGAATTATTCATAAACTTAAAGACATTGATACCAGCATATTAGACGACAATACTAAATCTGAGTTTAGCAAATTACACAAAAGTATTGTAAAAGAAGTTAATACAGATAAAAGCTGGAAAGACTTAGAAAAACACATTAAAAACGTTCATTTTGAGTTCTTAAAGCGCCTTAAAGGCCAATACCCTACTATTTCGCCAAGAGAATTAGATTTGTCGACTTATTTACTAATGAATATGTCAACCAAAGAAATAGCCGAAATTATGAACATTTCAACTGGGGGAGTTGAATTAGCTCGTTATCGTCTGAGAAAAAAATTAGGATTAAATAAAAAAGAAAACCTAATTGGGTTTTTAATGAGTATTTAAAAAGAAAGCCATCCGAATTGGATGGCTTCTTTTTTATGAAATATATTCTAAAGTCCGTTCTAACGCCATTCCTCTGGAACCTTTAATTAAAATGGTATTTGAATCAAACTTAAATGATTTTATAAAAGCCGCAAAAGCATCAAATGTTTCAAAAAACTGTATGTTTTCTTTTGAAACTTGATTAGCATAAAACGATTTCCCTATTAAAAAACATAATGCTTGATCTTGATCCGCTAAAGAATCAACTATAACTTTATGCTCATACAAACTCTCATCCCCGAGTTCAAACATGTCTCCAAGAATCATCATTTTATTATTTTTATCTAATTGAAGAAAGTTAGCAATCGCAACTGCCATACTGCTCGGATTTGCATTGTAAGCATCTAAAATAATTTCATTTTTGCCTCTCTGCATCATTTGAGATCTGTTATTCGCTGGAATATAATTCTCAATTGCACTCTTTATATCGCTCTCATTTACTTCAAAATATTTTCCAATAGCTACAGCTGCATTGATGTTATTTGCGTTATAAAGCCCTATTAAATGCGATTCAACTGCAAAATCGTTATAGCTTATGGCTACAAATGGATTTGCTGTTATTTCTTGAATATTTAGATCTGCATTTCCTTTTTTGACACCAAATGTAAATGCTTTAATACCTTTTGATTTCTCTATCTGAATAGGATCTTCAAGATTGACAAAAACAGTCTTTTGATTTGCTGCGAGATATTGATACATTTCGCTTTTACCAGCAATTACTCCTTCAACCCCACCAAAACCTTCTAAATGGGCTTTCCCAAAATTTGTGATATAACCAAAATCTGGCTGCGCAATTTGGCACAAAAATTCAATTTCTTTTTGGTGGTTAGCCCCCATTTCGACAATTCCGATCTCTGTTTCTTTTGTAAATGAAAGCAAAGTTAATGGCACTCCAATATGATTGTTTAAGTTCCCTATTGTAGCTTTTGTTTTGAACTTTTTGGACAACACAACATTAATTAATTCTTTTGTTGTCGTTTTTCCATTACTGCCGGTTAATGCCACAATTGGAAGCCCTAGATAAGTACGATGAAACTTCGCTAATTCTTGAAGTGTTTCTAAACTATTCTTAACCAAAATAGTTCTATCATCAATAAAGTAAGATTCATTATCAATTACTACAAATAAAGCTCCTAAATCTAAAGCTTCTTTAGCAAATGTATTAGCATCAAAATTCTCTCCTTTAATGGCAAAAAATATTGAATTCTTTTCAATCTTTCTTGTATCTATAGAAAGAGAACTGCATTGTAAAAACAGGTTATGAATGTCTTGAATATTCATTTATAAATTTTTTAATAGGTCATAAAAGTAAAAAAAAAACAATAAAAAAATTCCAAATTCCAGACTGAATATTCAGCTTTTGGAATTTGGAATTTTTTATACTTGAATTTCTAAATCTTAGTTTCTAGGAGATTTTCTCTTTTCAGATTTTGAACCAACTCTAGACATTGCACATCTAAATCCAATATAATCAGTTGCCATATCTTGAGGGAAATATCTTCTTTGAGCTGGATCTAACCAATAAGCTCTATCTCTCCAAGAACCTCCTTTGTAAACTCTTACTTTATCATCGATTAAAGTAGTACGTTTACTAGAGTTATCATATTTTCTAATCATCTTACCTAAACTGTCTGTTGTTACATTATGTTTAGGAGAATTGTACATTGCTTGATCAGCTTTAGCGCCAGACTCTGAATCTCCAAAGTCAAAATATCTAGAAGATTGTTTATCACCATCTCTGTAATTGATATTATTACTTGTACTGAAATTCGTTCTTAAATATGTTTCTTGTTCGTCAACTGGAACTTGAGCAATTTCTCCTGGAAGATTTCTTGCTATAACTTTACCGTTGCTTAAAGTATCATATTTAATGTTAGAAGTTGAAACGATTTCAACTTTACCGTCTTTACCAATTTTGTTTTTAGCATATTGATTTCCTCTATAGTAGTTAAAATCATTTGCTTCATTATCAATAATAGGTCTGTAAACATCGGCAACCCATTCTGCAACGTTTCCAGCCATATCATAAAGACCGAAATCATTTGGAGCGTAGCTTTTCACAGCATTTGTAATATCTGCTCCGTCATCTGACCAACCTGCAATTCCACCGTAGTCACCGTTTCCTTGTTTAAAGTTAGCCAATTGATCACCTCTGTTTTTACGTTTGCTAGAACGTGTGTAATCTCCAGACCATGGATATTTCTTTTGACCTTTGTAGATATTGTATTCTCTTTGTCCAACATCAGCTGCAGCAGCATATTCCCATTCTGCTTCAGTAGGAAGTCTGTATTCTGGCAAAATGATTCCAGAAGAACGTTGAGCGTAAACATTTTTCTCTTCAGGAACTACACCGTCTTTACCAGCTTTAGGTCTTTTCCCTCCAGGATTTTTCTTTAACACAATCTCTTCGCTTCCACCACGTGATGTACTTGGAGACATTAAGTAACCTTCAGTGTTAAATGCATTATCAGCACTAACTTCATTCGTTTTAGCACCTTTTTTAAGATACCCGTTTTTCTCTAAAACAGCTTCGTTTACACGGTCTGTTCTCCATTTACTAAATTCAACTGCTTGAATCCAGTTAACACCAACTACAGGATAGTTAGCATAAGATGGGTGTCTTAAATAGTTGTTTGTCATCGTTTCGTTATATCCTAAACGATTTCTCCAAACAAGAGTATCTGGCGATGCTCCTTCGTAAATATTTTTGTAATTTTCTTCCGTTGGCGGGAAAACTTTCTTTAACCATTCTAGGTATTCTAAGTACATACCATTCGTAACTTCGGTTTCGTCCATGTAGAATGACTGAACGTGTTGTTGAGTTGGTGTGTTATTCCAATCATGCATAACATCATCCTGTACTTTACCCATAGTAAACGTACCTCCTTCAACAAAAACCAAACCAGGACCAGCCTGTTGTTTTTTCCCTGCATTTCTAGCAGCAGTTCCATTCTGACTATCTACATCCCAGCCAGTTGCTCTAGAAGCGTGAGAGGAACTAGATTTTTTGCTACAACTAGCCATGCCCAACATCAATACCATTGACATCATTAATTGCAAGGCTACAATTTTGTTTACTTTCATACTCATTCTTAGGTGATAAATTTAGGTGCTGCAATATAATAATTAACATTTAATTAGCAACATCTGTTCTAATAATTTTATTTAGCTGTTTTTTACCAGAAAATAACCTTTAGTTACGAACGCAAAAATATACTTTTTATTATTACTGTAACATGAAATACTATATTTTTACTTAATAATTATTTTTTAATTAAATTTCGCTTTTCAAACCAATGAAACAAGTAATATTCATCTTTATTTTTTTGATTCCAATTCTCTCATTTTCTCAGTTAAATGGGGACGTCACGATCAATTGGCAGAACAAAAAGGAGATCAATTACGGCGAAAATAAAATTATTATCCCAACCTTTACCGGAAGCAGTTTTCGCTTCGATATTACAAAAAAAAGCATAACGTTCCTCCAAAATCTCAACCAATCCAACGTCTCAAACGGCAGCTCGATACAAATTAACAATATTATTTACGAGTCGGTTTCAAGAGCAGAATTAGGAGATTTAACAACTGCAAACATACCTGAAAAACCGAACGAATCTTTATTAATTACAAATTCGCGTGATCTAAAACAATCTTTTCTTTCATTATATCCAATAATAAAGGATGGAAGTGGTTTTAAACGTATTAGGTCATTTTCTTACAATATAAACAATTCAACAGCAAGAACAAACAATACTTCCTTCTTTCAAAAAACTGCTGCAATTTCAAATTCTGTTTTAGCATCTGGAGATTGGTATCGGTTTTATGTTCAAAAATCTGGTGTATATAAAATAAGCAAGTCCTTTTTACAAAGCTTAGGATTTGATCCTTCGAGAGTTGATCCGAGAAGAATAAAAATTTACGGAAACGGTGGCAAAATGCTTCCCCTGGCCAACAACATCTATTATCCAGATGATTTAACTGAAAATGCAATTCAGATTATCGGTGAAGATGACGGCACTTTCAACAATGAAGATTATATTCTTTTTTATGCCGAAGGAGTTGAAAACTGGAACTCTGAAAGTCAAACCAATCTAAATTTGTACGACACTAAGTCTTATTACTATGTAACTGCGTCTGGGACTGAGGGAAAGAGAATTCCTAATTTAAATCAGCCAACGGCGAACAGCACTTTAGAACTGAACACGTTTGATGACTATCAATTTCATGAAATCGACCAGACTAACATTGTCCATTTAGGTCGTCAATGGCTTGGAGAATCTTTTGATATTAATCAGGAACAGGAATTTTCATTCAGTTTTCCAAATCTCGACACTTCTACACCAATAAAAATTGAAGTAAATGCTGCTTCAACGGCTTTTACCCCTACTTCATTTATTGTTTCTGCCAACGGACAAAATGTTGGGACTATAAATTTTTCGTCATTAATAACAAATTCTGACACTAAATACTACACTGGAAAATTACCCACAAACACAACTTTTACAGGAACCGATAATATAAAAATAAAACTTACCTATAATAATAATGGAGTTCCAGGGTCAAAAGGCTATTTAGATTACATCAATTTGACAGCAAAACGAAAACTTTTAGGAACTGGAAAGCAATTTTTGTTTCAATACAACAATGCGGGATCTATAAGTGGAGTTGTTAATTACACGATTGGAAATGCGGCGGGAATAAGTCAGATTTGGGATATTACAGACCTATATAATGTATCAAAAATTGAAAATGCAAATCAATCAACTTTTAGCTTTAAAGCCAATTTAGGAGAAGTTAGAAAATATGTAACAGTTGATGCTGCGGATTATTACACTCCTTTAAAAGACAACCAATCAAAAATTGCAAATCAAAACTTAAAAGGCACAATTTTTAGAAATAGCCAAAATACTTTTCAAGACATCGATTATGTAATTGTATCTCCAAAATCTTTGATATCTCAAGCGGAAAGACTGGCTAGTTTTCATCGCATCAATTCAAACTTAAATGTAAAAGTTATTTCACTAGACAATATTTATCAGGAGTTCTCTTCCGGAAAACAAGATATTGCAGCTATTCGAAATTGCGTTAAATATATTTACGAGAATGCTTCTTCTTCAGAAAAAAGAATAAAGTATTTAAATCTATTTGGTGATGCTTCGTATGATTACAAGGACCGAATTTCTAACAACACCAATATTGTACCTATATATCAATCGTTAATAAGCAATACGGTTGGAGAAGCTGGATTTGCTTCTGATGATTTTTTTGGCTTTATGGATGCTGATGAAGGAATTATAGCTTACCCTTTTGGAGGAATTGACATTGCAGTGGGAAGAATGCTTGTTTCAGACAATTCGCAAGCACAGGAAATGGTCAACAAAGTTTTAGAATATCATAATGCAAAATCGTACGGAAACTGGAGAAACAATTTTGTTTTAATAAGCGATGATTCTGATAAATCTGGAGACGAAACATTACAGTCCCGCCAAAACGGATTGGCCGATGTGATAGCCACAGAAAAACCTTTTTTTAATATCGAAAAAATACTTTTAGATTCTTACACACAAGAAGCTTCTGCCGGTGGAGCGCGATATCCCAAAGCAAGAACCGATTTTTTTAATGCTTTTGAAAAAGGCGCATTAGTTTTTAATTATTTGGGACATGGAGGCGAAGACGGATTAGCAAGTGAACGAATTTGGGAAAAATCAGATGGGCAGAATTTAAACAATCAATACAAATATCCTTTATTCGTTACAATTACCTGTGAATTTTCAAGATTTGACGATCCAACAAGACCAACAGCTGGAGAATATGTATTTTGGAACCCAAAAGGAGGTGCAATTTCTATGCTGACAACAATTCGTGAAATCGGCCAGCCAAATGCAGAAGATTTCAATGACATATTAAGCAAAAATCTTCTTTCATATGGCTCAAATCAATACAATAGCATTGCAGAATCTTTAAGAATTTCAAAAAACGAAAGACCAAGTTCTGCCAGTAATGTTGTTGTATATATAGGCGATCCTGCTTTGATGTTAGCAATTCCAAAACCTAGGATTAATTTAACAAAAGTAAATGATATTGTGATTTCTCAAGCTATACCTGATTTAAAATCACTGTCAAAAATCAAAATATCAGGAGAAATTACAGATGAAAACAATACTCTTTTAAGCAATTATAATGGAGAATTAGCCACCGCCATTTTCGATAAAATGATTACAAATTCGACTTTAAACAATGACGGTTTCAGCCCTCCAATACAATTTAAAACCTTAGGAGAAACGATTTTTAGAGGAAATGCATCTGTCACAAATGGACAATTTGAATTTAGTTTTGTTGTTCCGAGAGACATTAGAATTCCTGTTGATAATGGTCGAATTAGTTTTTATTCTAAAAAAAATGAGGCTCTAGAAAACCAAACGGGCTACAATAATAGCATTAAAATTGGAGGAATTAACGAAAATGCACCTCAGGACAATATAAGTCCAAAAGTTAAGTTATATATGAACGACGAAACTTTTGTGTCTGGAGGCATTACAAATGAGTCTCCTTTCCTTTTAGCCTTTTTAGAAGACGAAAACGGAATTAATACAGCAAGTGGAATCGGGCATGATATTGTTGCAATTTTAGATGGAGATGTAAGCAATCCTTATATTTTGAATGATTATTATCAAACAAAATTAGACGATTACACAAACGGGAACTTACGCTTCCCTTTTAGAAATTTAGCCCCAGGATTACACACCATAAGCTTCACTGCTTGGGATGTTTATAATAATCCTGTTACCAGCGAAATTCAATTTACAGTTGTTGGAGATGAATCATTGACATTATCACACGTTCTTAATTACCCAAACCCTTTTTCAACTTATACACAATTCTGGTTTTCGCATAACAGACCATACGAACCGCTGGAAGTACAGGTTCAAGTTATGACTATTACAGGAAAAGTGGTTTGGACTAAAAATCAAACAATAACAACAGAAGGATTTTTATCAAGAGAAATAACATGGGACGGAAAGGATGATTTTGGAGACAGAATCGGAAAAGGAGTATATATTTACAAACTCACGGTAAAATCAAATTTAACAAATAAAAAAGCAGAAAAATACGAAAAGCTTGTCATCCTATAATATTATATATATTTGCATCACCAAAACATTAGTCCCATAAATGAAAAAAATATCACTTTTATTAATTTGTTTTTTTATTTTCTGCAGTTCAAAGGCCCAGGAATCAAGACCTATAGTAACTGGAGTACCTTTTCTATTAGTAGCCGCAGATGCTAGAGCAGCCGGTTTAGCCGACCAAGGTGTCGCTACTTCGTCCGACGTTTTCTCACAACAATGGAATCCCGCTAAATACGCATTTGCAGAAGATGCTCAGGGTCTTTCTATTAGTTACACACCGTATTTGACGGATCTTGCCAACGACATTTCATTAGGTCAGTTGACTTACTACAACAAAATCAACGAAAAAAGTGCTTTTGCTGCAAGTTTTCGTTATTTTGGTTTTGGAGGAATTGAACTAAGATACACTGGAGATCCTAACGAAGCTGTACGAGAAGTAAATCCAAACGAATTTGCCTTAGACGGATCTTATTCACTAAAATTAAGTGAAAAATTCTCGATGGCAGTTGCAGGACGTTTCATAAACTCTAACCTAAAAGTCGCTTCAGAAGAAGTTGATGCAACATCTGCCAGTTCTTTTGCTGTTGATGTAGCCGCTTTTTATCAATCAGAAGAAATTGCTTACCAGGATTTCAACGGAAGATGGAGAGCCGGAATTAACTTTCAGAATCTAGGTCCAAAAATAAGTTATGACAATGATGATGTAAGTTCAAACTTTCTGCCAGCTAATTTAAGATTAGGTGGAGGATTTGATTTTATTTTTGATGACTACAACAAACTTACTTTAAGCGCCGAACTTACCAAACTTTTAGTTCCGACTCCTCCAGGCATAGGAACTGCCGTAGACGCAAATGGAGATGGAGATTTTGATGATCCAGAAGACATCACACAACAAGAAGCTACAGATGCTGGATATAGAGACTATAATGATATTGGATGGTTTCAAGGAGTATTCAAATCATTTGGTGATGCTCCAGGCGGATTTAAAGAAGAAGTAAAAGAAGTTACCTATAGCGTAGCTGCAGAATATATGTACCAAGATTCATTTGCAATGCGTTTAGGATACTATCACGAAAGTCCAGAAAAAGGAGCTAAACAATTTTTCTCTTTAGGAGCAGGATTTAAATACAACATTATGAAAATTGATGTATCTTATCTGTTCTCGGCTTCGAAAATAAAAAATCCATTAGAAAACACACTCCGTTTCTCTTTAACGTTTAACTTTGGTGACAAATACGAAACTTATTAAAGAGCTGCATTAAAATAAAAATAACTCAATCCAAATTCCGGCATTTTAGGAATTTGGATTTTTTTTCCCTTAAAAACAGATGAAAGAAATCAATATAACAACTTCATTTACAATATTTGATAGTTTAAAAGAACTTCCAGAAGAAATTCAGTATTTAATGAATCAAGCAGTCGAAATTAGAAAGAAGGCTTACGCGCCCTATTCAAACTTTAGAGTTGGAGCCGCTTTACTTTTAGACAACGGCAAAATTGTTTTAGGTTCCAACCAAGAAAACGCCGCTTATCCCTCTGGACTTTGCGCAGAAAGAGTTGCAATTTTTCATGCAGGAAGCATTTATCCTGAAGCCAAAATAACAAAAATGGCTATTACAGCAGCTTCAGATACAAACCAGACCACTGCCCCTATTCCACCTTGCGGCTCATGCCGACAATCAATTGCTGAATACGAAATAAAACAGGACACACCAATTGAAATCTATTTTATGGGCGAAATTGGCGAAGTTTATAAATCTTCATCACTAAAAAATTTACTCCCTTTAATGTTCGACAAAAAGTTCTTGTAAAAAAAAGCCAAAAAGTAGCTATTTAATTTTAGTTCTTAAATGTAATGTCTTATTTTTGCATCCCGACCTTTCGGGCGCAAATTTGTGGGAGGAAACTATTTTGCGTTACAGGCACAATAATCGATAACACAAACAACTTTAGCAAAAGAAAGAATTCAGATGAAAGAAGTTACAAAAGAGGTATATTTAAAGTGGTATGAGGACATGCTGCTTTGGAGAAAGTTTGAAGACAAACTTGCAGCATTATACATTCAACAAAAAGTTAGAGGTTTTCTACACCTATATAATGGTCAAGAAGCTGTATTAGCTGGTGCATTGCACGCTATGGATTTGACCAAAGATAAAATGATTACTGCTTACAGAAACCACGTTCAGCCAATTGGTATGGGAGTTGATCCTAGAAATGTAATGGCAGAACTTTTAGGAAAAGTAACAGGAACTTCTAAAGGTATGGGAGGTTCTATGCACATTTTCTCTAAAGAACACCGTTTTTATGGTGGTCACGGAATCGTTGGTGGACAAATTCCAGTAGGAGCAGGTTTAGCTTTTGCTGATAAATATTTCAACACTGGTGGTGTTACCATGACTTACTTTGGTGATGGAGCTGCAAGACAAGGTTCTTTACACGAAGCTTTCAACATGGCTATGTTATGGAAACTTCCAGTTGTATTTATTGTTGAAAACAACGGATATGCAATGGGAACTTCTGTAGAAAGAACTGCAAACCACACTGACATCTGGAAACTAGGTTTAGGTTATGAAATGCCTTGCGGACCGGTTGATGGAATGAATCCAGTAAAAGTTGCTGAAGCTATGCATGAAGCTATCGAAAGAGCGCGTCGCGGCGATGGACCAACTTTCCTTGAAATGAAAACATACCGTTACAGAGGACACTCTATGTCTGATGCACAATTGTACCGTTCGAAAGAAGAGGTTGAAGAATACAAAAAAATCGACCCAATTACTCAAGTTCTTGATGTAATTAAGGATCAAAAATATGCTACTGACGAAGAAATTGAAGTAATTGACCAAAGAGTTAAAGACTTAGTTGAAGAGTGTGCGAAATTCGCTGAAGAATCTCCATATCCAGACTTACAACAATTATACGATGTAGTATACGCACAAGAAGACTATCCATTTACACCTCATAAACTATAATTAATTATGGCTATTAAAGTAACAATGCCTCGTTTGAGCGATACTATGACGGAAGGAACGGTAGCGACTTGGTTAAAAAAAGTAGGCGACAAAATCAGCGAAGGAGATATCCTTGCTGAAATTGAAACAGACAAAGCAACAATGGAGTTCGAATCTTTTAACGAAGGAACTCTTTTACATATCGGAATTCAAGCTGGAGAAACTGCTCCAGTTGATTCATTACTTGCAATCATTGGTAAAGAAGGAGAAGATATTTCTGCTCTTTTAGCTGGTGGTGACGCTCCTGCTGAAGCGCCAAAAGCGGAAGCTAAAGAAGAAGCTCCTACTGCAGAAGCAAAAACTGAAACTGCTGCTCCTGCAAAAGCAGCTAATGAATTACCAAAAGGTGTTGTAGTTGTAACTATGCCACGTTTGAGTGATACAATGACAGAAGGTACAGTAGCAACTTGGTTGAAAAAAGTTGGCGATACTGTGGCTGAAGGAGATATTTTAGCAGAAATTGAAACAGACAAAGCTACAATGGAGTTTGAGTCATTCAATGCTGGAACATTATTATACATCGGAATTCAAGAAGGAAACACTGCTCCTGTTGACAGCTTATTAGCTATCATCGGACCTGCAGGAACTGACATTTCTGGAATTGCTGAAAATTATACTGCTGGAGGCGCTTCAACTGCAAGTGCACCTGCTGCAGAAGAAACAAAAGCTGCTCCTGCTGCTGAAAAAGAAACAGAAGCAACTGCTGATACTTCATCAAATGGAGGAAGAATTTTAGCTTCACCTTTAGCTAAGAAAATCGCTTCTGACAAAGGAATTCAATTATCACAAGTTAAAGGATCTGGAGAAAACGGACGTATCGTAAAAAGCGATATCGAAAACTTTACTCCATCTGCTCAAGGACAACCTGCTGCAAAACCTGCTGATGCAAAACAAGAAGCTTCTGCTCCTGCTGCACCAAAAGTATTTGTTCCTGCTGGAGAAGTTTACACAGAAGAGATCAAAAACTCTCAAATGCGTAAAATTATTGCTAAACGTTTGGCAGAATCTTTATTTACTGCACCTCACTACAACTTAGTGATCGAAGTAAGTATGGACGAAGCTATGGGTGCAAGAGCAACTATCAACACTGTTCCAGATACAAAAGTATCTTTCAACGATATGGTAATTAAAGCTTGTGCTTTAGCATTGAAAAAACACCCAAAAATCAACTCTCAGTGGAAAGAAGATGCTATCATCATCAACCACCACGTAAATATTGGTGTTGCTGTAGCTGTTGAAGACGGATTAGTAGTTCCTGTATTGAAATTTACAGATGCTATGAGTTTATCTCAAATTGGTGCTTCTGTAAGAGATCTTGCAGGAAGAGCTAAAAACAAAAAATTAGGACCACAAGAAATGGAAGGAAGTACTTTTACAGTATCTAACCTTGGAATGTTTGGTATTACTGAATTCAATTCAATTATCAACCAGCCAAACTCTGCAATCCTTTCTGTAGGTGCAATTGTTGAGAAACCAGTAGTTAAAAACGGTCAAATCGTAGTTGGAAACACAATGATGTTATCATTAGCATGTGACCACAGAACAATTGACGGTGCAACTGGCGCTCAATTCTTACAAACATTAAAACAATACATCGAAAGCCCAGTTACAATGTTGGCATAATATACACATGTCAGCCCGAGCTAAGTCGAAGGTTATATTTAATAAAATCCCGTTTTGTTTATTCAAAACGGGATTTTTTGTTTAATTTTCATCCTCAAATTCAATACTTCATAAAATGAAAAAACTAATCCTTGCAGCTTTATTTCTGACAGTAATTGCCTGCCAGAAAAAAGACCAAACGGAAAAACCAGCCGCTGTTACAGACGAACACAGCTACTCTAAACCAGAACTTGCTGTTGTAAAACATCTTGATCTAGATATTAAAGTCGACTTTGACACACAGACTATTTCAGGAAAAGCTTCTTGGCTAATTGATAATATCAGCAAAGGGAACGAAATTATTTTCGACGAAAACACTTTAAATATCACAAAAGTAACACTAGGCGACGAAGAAAAAGAAACCAAATTTGAACTTGGAAAGAATACTGAATTTCACGGAAAACCGCTTCATATTACAATTGAACCCAATACTACCAAAGTAAACATCTATTACAGCACAACAAAAGACGCTGTTGCTTTACAATGGCTGAAGCCTGAACAAACTGCAGACAAAAAGAAACCATTTTTATTTTCGCAAGGAGAAAGCGTTTGGTCAAGAACATGGATTCCATGTCAGGATTCTCCGGGAATTCGTTTTACTTACAATGCAAAAGTTACGGTTCCTAAAGATTTATTAGCCGTAATGAGCGCAGTAAATCCGCAGAAGAAAAATGATACAGGGGTATATACTTTCAAGCAAGACAAAGCAATTCCGTCTTATTTAATGGCGATTGCCGTGGGAGATATTGAATTTCAATCTATAGACAACAGAACTGGAGTTTATGCAGAGCCTTCAATGCTAAAAAAATCGGCTTGGGAATTTGCTGAACTAGGAAAAATGGTTGTCGCTGCCGAAAAGCTATATGGACCTTATCGCTGGGGACGTTATGATGTTTTGGTTTTACCTCCAAGTTTTCCTTATGGCGGAATGGAAAATCCAAACCTAACCTTTTTAACTCCAGGAGTTATTGCAGGAGATCGTTCGTTAACTAGTTTATTAGCACACGAATTAGGCCACAGCTGGAGCGGAAATTTAGTTACAAACGCAACTTGGGATGATATTTGGTTAAACGAAGGTTTTACAACTTATGTAGAACACCGAATAGGAGAAGCTATTTTTGGGAAGAAAGAATTTGAAATGCAAAATGTCATCACCCGTAAGGAACTAGTTGACAATGTAGCAGAATATGGAGAAACAAGTCCTGACACAAGATTAAAAGTATCTTTAACAGGAAGAAATCCAGATGACGGAATCAGTATGATTCCTTATGTAAAAGGTTATGCTTTTTTAAGAGTTATAGAAAATGCTGTTGGACGCGAAAAATTTGATGTTTTCATTAAAAATTATTTTGACGCACATGCGTTTAAATCAATTACAACAGAAGATTTTGTAAAATATCTAAATGAAAACCTGATAAAAGGAGACAAAACTTTAGCCGACAAAATCAAACTGGAAGACTGGATTTACAAACCTGGAATTCCATCAAACATTACTCCCGTAAGTTCTGCCGATTTTGACGCAATTGATAAAATTCAAAAAAGCTGGAGAGAAACCGGCGTAAAGGGATTAAGCAAAAAAATAACAACAACTGCAGAAAAACAGCATTTTATAGATCATCTTCCAGCAGATATTACAGTAAAAGAAATGGAAGCAATTGACAATGAATTCAACTTTACAAAAGGAGGCAATTTCATTATCAAACGCCAATGGTTTGTTCAGGCATTAATTCACCAATACAAACCAGCATATCCTGCAATTGAACAATTTTTAATTGGCATAAGCAGAACTGGATCTGTCATGATGCTTTATAAAGAAATGGTTAAAACCCCAGAAGGAAAAATTTGGGCTAAGCAGATTTTTGAAAAAGCAAAAGCTGGATATCATGCTACTACAATTCAAGCTGTTGAAGGTGTTTTGAAATAAATTTTTTAAACTATCATTTTAAAAGAGGCTGTCACTTTACGGACAGCCTCTTTTTTTATATGCACTATTTGTCATTTCTCCTCCGTCGAAATGACAAGATTATGATTTTTTCGTTTAAAATAATTGTCAGGGAAAATTGTCCATCACATAGCGTAGATTCTCCATGTTCCAAAATCTGTAATCGTCGCACCTTTGTAATGTCAAAAGACAACAACAAATAATAACATTTAAAATTTAAATAAAATGACACGATTAACAGCATTAAACCCAGAAGAAGTAACAGGAAAAACTAAAGATTTATTCAACGCTGTACAAGCAAAATTAGGTGTAGTTCCGAACATGATGAGAACAATGGGAAATTCACCAGCAGTTCTTGAAGGATATTTGAATTTGAGCGGTGCATTGAGCCACGGAAAACTAAGCGCAAAAACCGGCGAATTAATTGCATTAGCAGTTTCAGAAAGCAATTCTTGCGATTATTGTTTAGCAGCTCATACCTTTATTGGAGAAAAATTAGTTAAGGCAGATCCAGCGGTTTTAAAAGCGGCAAGAACAGGAAATTCAACAGACGCTAAAACAGAAGCAATTTTACAATTAGCTAAAACTTTAATCAGTAAAAATGGTTTAGTAAACGATGAAGATGTCAATAAAGCTAAAAATGCAGAAGTTTCTGACGCAGAAATCGCTGAAACTATTGCTCATGTCGCTTTAAATGTTTTAACAAACTATTTCAATAACGTTGCTAATACTGAAATTGATTTTCCAGCAGTATAATTAAAACACCAGCACACTATAACAAAAAACAATTTATAAGGATAGTTGTGAATTTATTTCATAACTATCTTTATATTTTCAAAAATACTATTACATATGAGTTCTTCAAATGTTTCAACTTTGATAAATCCGCAAAATGGCAATTTAGCATTTAAAATTCTTTCTTTTGATGACAACAGCCATTTCGACCATTTGCAACGAAACAACTACTACTCTTTAATTTGGGTAACCAAAGGAAAAGGCAAAGTAAAAGCTGATTTTGCAGAACATCAATTTGAAGAAAACTCTCTTATAGCCTTTTCACCATATCAGCCTTTTATGCTTTGCGTAAACGAACCAATTGAAGGAATTGCGATTCATTTTCACCCAGATTTTTACTGCATTCACATGCATCAAAAAGAAGTTTCATGTAACGGCGTTTTATTCAATAACATTTATCAGCCACCTTATGTTCGTGTTACAGAACAAGCGATGCTAACTTTCAAAATGGTTATTGAGCAAATGAAAGCTGAAATTCAAAATGCTGAACTGGCACAATATGAACTGCTAATTTCGTATTTAAAGATATTTTTAATTACAGCTTCAAGACTAAAAACAGAGCAATTAGAAGAGCTGAAATCGGTTCCAGATTCAAAAGAACCTGCTATTCTTCAAAATCTGATAGATGCCATTGAACTTAATTTCAAAACCAAACATTCGGCTGGAAATTATGCAGATCTGCTAAATATTTCACCAAAAGCATTAGCAAAACTCTCTAAGAATTACTTCAATAAAACACTAACGGACTTAATTTCGGAAAGAATAATTATTGAAGCTAAACGAGAATTGTACTTAACCAATAAAACCGTAAAAGAAATAGCTTACGAACTAGGTTATGATGACGAACATTATTTCAGCCGTTTCTTTAAAACCAATGCCGATGTTTCGCCTCAGATTTATCGTGAAACTGTAGGGTTTGGAAAAATGGAGGCTTAATTTTTATTTTTGGCTTCAATCCATTTTGACATATACATGGTGCTCTTATACGCGTGATGCTGTAGTAAACTGCCCATAAAATTATGAAGCCGATGATTTGTGGAATCGATTAATAATTTATTAACCAGATTAGTTAATTCGTCTGAATAATTATTTTTTTGATAACATTCATTAATAATCGCAACAGCATTTTTCTGAGACTCTTTCCATAGATTTTCATCTTTATAAAGTGCAATTGCTTTTTTTGCAAATTCCTGCGGATCATCTTCAACAAAACCATTCCATGGTAGATTACCATGCATAGCTTCAGAACCAATTGTTGTTGTTACACTTGGCGTTCCGCATTGCATTGCCTCTAACAACTTCCCTTTCAAACCTGCTCCAAAACGAATTGGAGCCAATACAACCCTCGCCTTTTTCACCACTTCATCAGCATCTGCTGCCCTTCCCATTATAAAAAAACCATTTTTAGGCTGATGTAATTGCAGCACTTTTTGTGAGGGATAAGCGCCATAAACTTCCAAAACAGCTTCTGGAAAATCTTTTTTTATAGAAGGCCAAATCGCTTCTTTTAAATATTGCACGGTATTCCAATTCGGCTCGTGAAGAAAATTCCCTATAAAAACATAATGCTGACGATCATCAAATACAGGCAATTGCAATAAATCATCTTCAGTTATTTTATTCACTAAAAAAGGAAGATAAAAAAGCAAGTCAGAACTAATTCTAAAATTTTCTTTAAGAATTTTCATTTCGAATTCAGAAATAATTAAAGATAAATCAGACCGTAAAATACTAGCAATTTCACGTTTAGCAACTTCTTCAGAAAATAAATCAGTCATTTCAAAAGTTCGTTTTTCCTTAAATGCTTTTTGTCTTGCTGCTCTCAAACAATGTAAATCTTCGGTATCTAAAACCCTGATGGCCTTTGGGCAGTTTTCGATTACTCTCCATCCAAATTGTTCTTCAATCATAAATCGATCAAACAACACAACATCGGGATTTAGTTCCAACAAAAACGAATCAAAAGTAGCTGAATTAAGTTCTATGCTCTTTTTAATTACTCCAAGCTCGGATAAATCAACCATAAAATCACTGTCCTGCGCTGCGCTGGCAAATGTTATTTCAAATCCGTTTGCTACGAAAATTGAAATCAACTGCATCATTCTCCCGCCTGCCGCAGAAGAATTTGGCTCAGGCCACACAAACCCAATAATTAAAAGTTTTTTTAACTGATTCATTGTAATTTATTTCAACTTACAAAATAATGCTTTTTTCAGCGCAATAGCACGATATTTAGTGATTATTAGTGATAAAAAACACTAATTTTGCACGGAACTAAATGCTGGGAAATTATGTTGGGATTAAAATTAGCTACAGACCCTCGCTGGGTAAATATCGTCGAGTCAAACATCGAAGAAATTTTAACAGATCATGCTTGGTGCGAACAAAAAGCAGCCTCAAACGCAATCAGCATTGTTACCTATAACTCTGAATTAGAGGAATTAGTAACCGAAATGCTAGTAATTGCCAGAGAAGAACTAGAACATTTACAAATGGTTCATGATGTGATAAAGAAACGCGGACTTACTTTGGGACGTGAAAGGAAAGACCATTATGTGAATGAACTTTTTAAATTCATGAAAAAAGACGGCAGCAGAAGAGATGCTCTTTGCGATCGATTGTTGTTTTCTGCAATGATTGAAGCTAGAAGCTGTGAGCGTTTTAAAGTGCTTTCTGAAAATATTAAAGATGAAGAATTAGCTAAATTCTATCGCGACTTAATGATTTCTGAAGCCGGACATTACACTACTTTTCTAGGTTTTGCCAGAAAATATCAAGACAATATCGACATCGATAAACGATGGAAAGAATGGATTGAATACGAAGGTTCTATTATTACCAATTATGGTAAAAAAGAAACTGTACACGGATAAATCACGCTCTTTTTTTGACCCCATTTTTTTATATCTAAATACCATAAATTCGCTATGCAAAAAAGTAAATCCAGATCAATCGTATTTAAAATTGCGAAGTATTTCGGAATAACTTTCGTCGTTATTTTAGGATTATTATTTTTAACGCCTATCGTCTTTGAGGATCAGATTAAAGAACAGATCAAAAAAACGGCTAACGAAAGATTGAGCGCAGAACTTAATTATTCTGATGTTTCGGTTTCATTTTTTCGTCATTTCCCATCACTAACATTAACTTTAGACGATTTAAGTCTTAATGGATCAGCACCATACAAAAACGAAAAATTCATTACTGCAAAAGAGGTTTCTTTTGGAATAAATGTTGCCAGTTTGATTTTTAGCAAATCTGTAAAAATCGACCAGATTTACTTATCAGATTCTTTCATCAATGTAAAAGTGAACCCAAACGGAGAAGCGAATTACAACGTTTATAAGTCACAAAAACAATCTACTCAACCAAAAGACAGTTCTGAAGCTGCTTTAAAACTGGAACGAATTGAGATTTTAAACAGTAAAATTATTTACGACGATAAATCTACAAAAGTACATTTTGATGCTCTTGGATTTAATTATTTAGGAAAAGGAGACTTAAACAAAGCTGTTTTCGATTTATACTCAAAAGCTAAAATTGAAAAATTAAATATCGTTTATGAAGACGAACCTTATTTAATGAATAAAAAAATTGATGCCGATTTAATTACCAAAATAAACATCAACTCTCTTTCTTTCTTTTTCCAGCAAAACAACCTTAAAATCAACCAGCTTTTGGTCGATCTTAAAGGAAAATTTGACATTTTGAAAGATGGTTATAATATGGATTTTGTCATTAAATCGGACAACAGTAATTTATATGACGTATTCACAGCCTTTCCTCCAAAATACATAACATGGCTTTCGCAGACTGAAATAAAAGGAAAAGCAAATCTTCTTTTTACTTTGAAAGGTAAATACATAACCTCACAAAACATTGCACCAGATCTTAATTTAGACGTAAAAATAAATGATGGATTTGTGAATTACAACAAAAGTGCCTTTCCTGTTTCAAACTTAAATTTGGACATTAAAACAAAAGTTCCGTCTCTCAATCCCGATTTAGTAATTGTTGATGCTAAAAACCTTTCTTTAAACATCAATCAAGATTATTTAAAATCAAAGTTTTTGGTTAAAGGCGTGAACACACCAGATATTAACGGGCAATTTAATGCTAAAATCGATTTAGAAAAATTAACCAGAGCGCTTGGAATTCCTAACATTCAACTAAAAGGAGCTTTAGTAAGCGATGCAAAAGTTAACGGGGTCTTTGATCAAAAAAACAAACGCTTTCCGATTACAAACGGTAAAATAGATTTGAAAAATGGATATTTAAAAACGCCATATTATCCAAATCCAATTACCAATATTACGATTAACTCTAAAATTGAAAATCAAAAAGGTACTTTTCAAGATTTAAAAGTGAATCTAAAACCAGTTCAATTTACGTTTGAAGGCAAACCTGTTTTCGTTCAGGCTGACTTAAGTAATTTTGATGATTTGACTTATGATGTAAAAGCAAAAGGCGAATTAGACGTAAATCGCATCTATAAAGTCTTCTCACAGAAAGGACTTGACCTAGATGGTTTTGTAAAAGCCGACTTGGTTTTAAAAGGAAAACAAAGCGACGCTGAAAAAGGAAATTACAGCAAATTACACAATAAAGGAACTCTTGAATTAAGAAATATCGGAATTGCTTCGGAATATCTTCCAAAGAAATTTATTATCAAAGAAGGCATTTTCAAAATCAATCAAGATAAAATGTCATTTAATAATTTCTTAGCTGCTTACGGACAGTCTGATTTTAAAATGAATGGGTATCTTCAGAACGTTTTCAATTACGCCACAACAAATACAGGCATCTTAAGAGGTTCTTTTAAAGTTACAGCACGATACATCAATGTTGATGAATTTATGTCTGCTACAGATCCAAATACTTCTGTAGCGCAAAATCCTGCACCTAAAACAGAAACAAAACCAGCAGCAAATAAACAGACTGGCGTGATCATTATTCCAACAAATCTAAACTTACAATTATTCGCAAGTGCCGAAAAGGTAAATTTTGACAAGCTAAATCTACAGAATGCAACTGGAAATTTAAGCATGAAAAATGGTAAATTAACCATGCAGAATACTGGTTTCAACTTAATTGGATGTAATGTTTCAATGAATGCCAATTATCAAGCGGTAACGCCTCAAAAAGCAAATTTTGATTATTCAATTAAAGCTGCTGATTTTGATATTAAAAGAGCATACAATGAAATAGAAGTTTTTAGAAAAATGGCCAGCGCTGCAGAAAAAGCGCAGGGAATTGTTTCTTTAGATTATCAGCTAAAAGGCCGTCTAAATGGAAATATGGATCCCGTTTATCCTTCACTTGTTGGCGGCGGAACACTTTCTGTAAAAGATGTAAAAGTGAGAGGATTAAAAATGTTTAATGCGGTAAGCAAACAAACAAACTCGGAGTCTATGAAGAATCCAGATGTTTCAAAAGTTGACATTAAAACTACCGTTAAAAACAATATCATAACCGTAGAACGTTTTAAATTTAAGTTTGCCGGCTTCCGACCAAGAATTGAAGGAACAACAAGTTTAGACGGAAAAATGAATTTAAAAATGCGTTTAGGACTACCTCCTTTTGGCATATTTGGAATTCCGCTTACTGTAACAGGAACGCAAGATAATCCTAAAGTAAAAGTGGGAAGAAAAACTGAAGACCTGGAAGAAACTAAGGATACTGAATAATAAATTCCAATTTAAAAATTCCAAATTCCAATTTAAAAAAATACCCTATAGCCTTTGTCAAAGTTTAAAACATTGACGAAGGTTTTTTTTCGCTGCATTGGGGAACGAAGCAAACACACCCATACTAATTGATTTTGCACATGAGATTGCTTCGTTCCTCGCAATGACCAATCTTTGTCGAGTTCACGGCAACAAATATTAAAAACAAAAAACCCGTTCATTTCTGAACGGGTTTTGTAAAAAGTAATCTTTGATTATTATGCCTCGAAAGGAATAATAGATACATAAGATTTGTTATCTCTTTTCTTTTGGAACTTAACAACTCCAGCAACTCTTGCGTGAAGAGTGTGATCTTTACTAATGTAAACGTTTTCACCTGGATTGTGTTTTGAACCTCTTTGTCTAACGATGATGTTTCCAGCAATAGCAGCTTGACCACCATAAATCTTAACGCCTAGACGTTTTGATTCTGATTCTCTACCATTCTTCGAACTACCGACACCTTTCTTGTGAGCCATGACGTATGAGTTTAAATATTGTTATTATTCTTTAGTAGCTTCTTTTTTTGCTTTTGGAGCTGCTGCTTTTTTTGCTTTTGGAGCTGCTTCAACTTCAGTTGCTGGTGCATCTTCTGCTACAACTGCTTTTTTAGCTGCTGCTTTTTTAGTTCCACCCGCTGCAGTAATACCTTCAATTACAATTTGTGTAAGATATTGTCTGTGACCATTTCTCTTTTTGTATCCTTTTCTTCTTTTCTTTTTGAAAACGATAACTTTATCACCTTTTAAGTGTTGTAACACTTTAGCTTCTACTGAAGCACCTTCTATAGCTGGGGCGCCTAAAGTTACGCTTCCGTTATCGTCTAATAAAAGAACTTTGTCAAATGAAACACTTGAACCTTCTTCGTTAGACAAACGGTGAACATAAACCTTTAAGTCTTTGCTTACTTTAAATTGTTGCCCTGCTATCTCTACGATTGCATACATACCAAATTGATTTATTGATTTTTAAGGTTGCAAATATACAATTAATAATTTATTGTGCAATCTCTAAAAGCAAAAATATTTTCAACCCAAAAAGCGCTGTATTTCAAGCACTTTAAATCAAAAAATAGATTTTATTTAAAGTAAAAGATTGTTAAAATAGCCGTAAATTAAAAACAAATCTTTAATTGATAATTAAAAAAAACTATTTTTGATGTAACTAAAATCAACTCTGGTCTACCTACTCTTGTTTGATATATAAAATTATTAATCTTTATGAAAAAATCAATAATGATGTTAAGTGCTGCATTAATGCTCGGCGGAGTGGCTCATGCTCAAAAAGTAGCTTTTGAAGAATACAATCTAGATAATGGGCTGCATGTTATTTTACACAACGATCCTTCTGCTCCAGTTGTTATCACATCGGTAATGTATCATGTGGGGTCAAAAGATGAACGTCCGGACAGAACGGGATTTGCACACTTTTTTGAGCATTTATTATTTGAAGGAACTCAAAATATTAAACGCGGTGAATGGATGAAAATTGTTACCGCAAATGGCGGCGTTAATAATGCCAACACATCTGATGACAGAACGTATTATTATGAAGTTTTTCCTTCTAACAGTTTAGAACTTGGTTTATGGATGGAATCTGAAAGATTAATGCATCCTATTATTAATAAGATTGGTGTTGAAACTCAGAACGAAGTTGTAAAAGAAGAAAAAAGAATGCGTTACGACAATCAGCCGTATGGGAACATTCTGCCTGAGGTTAAAAAGAACATGTTCAAAAAACATCCTTACAAATGGACAACTATTGGATCTATGCAAGATCTAGACGCCGCAACTCTAGAAGAATTTCAGGCTTTTAATAAAAAATTCTACACACCAAATAATGCCGTTTTGGTTGTTGCTGGAGATTTTGATAAAACAAAAACAAAAGAATGGATTCAGAAATATTTTGGACCAATTCCAAGAGGAGAAGAAGTTAAAAAGCAAACTTATATCGAAGACCCAATTACACAGCCAATTAAAGCTACTTATGAAGACCCGAACATTCAGATTCCGATGATTGTTGCTTCTTACAGAACGCCTTCGATGAAAACTAGAGATGCTCGAGTTTTAGACTTAATTTCTTCTTATCTAAGTGACGGAAAAAGCTCTAAATTGTACAAGAAGATTGTTGATGACAAAAAGATGGCTTTACAGATTGGCGCTGTAGGATTTAGTCAGGAAGATTATGGAATGTATATTTTGTACGGTTTACCAATGGCTCCAAATACAACTGCAGATATCTTAAAAGAAATGGACGAGGAAATTGTAAAAATTCAAACCGATCTTATTTCTGAAAAAGATTATGAAAAATTACAAAACAAATTCGATAATAACTATGTAAATGCAAATTCTAGCGTAGAAGGAATTGCAGAAAATCTTGCTTCTTATTATTTGCTTTATGGCGATGTGAATTTAATTAATACTGAAATCGACATTTACCATTCTATTACGAGAGAAGAAATTAGAGAGGTTGCCAAGAAATATTTAAATCCAAATCAACGCTTAATTCTAGATTATATTCCTACCCCTAAATCTCAAAACTAAGAATATCGAATCATGAAAAAAATATATACTTTTTTAATCCTTTTATTCCTAACTGGAATTATGCAAGCACAAGATCGTCCACAACCCAAACCAGGCAATGCGCCAGTAGTCAATATCAAAAAACCGCAAACCTTTGTTTTAGCAAATGGCATGAAAGTTTTGATAGTTGAAAACCATAAATTACCTCGGGTAAGTTTTACGCTTACTCTAGATAATGCGCCATTTACTGAAGGTAATAAAAAAGGAGTTGATGAATTAACAAGCAGTTTAATCGGAAACGGGACTAAAAAAACAACAAAAGAAGCTTTTAATGAAGAAATTGACTTTTACGGAGCAAGTATAAACTTTACTTCGCAAGGTGCTTATGCAAGCTCATTATCAAAATATTCTGGACGCGTTTTAGAGCTTTTGGCCGAAGGTGCATTACAACCCAATTTTACTCAGGCAGAATTTGATAAAGAAAAAGCAAAACTACTTGAAGGTCTTAAAGCTGACGAAAAAAGTGTCCCTGCAATTTCTAACCGAGTTGTTGATGTTTTAGCCTTTGGAAAAAATCATCCGACAGGAGAATATCTTTCTGAAGAAACTGTAAAAAATGTAACTCTTGCAGATGTTCAGAACAACTACAGTACATATTTTGTTCCAGAAAATGCTTATTTAGTTGTTATTGGAGATGTCAAATTCAAAGAAACAAAAGCAGCGGTAGAAAAATTGTTTAGCGGATGGAAAAAACAAAACGCTCCAAAAAACAATTACCCTGATCCTGTAAATCCTTCAAAACTACAAATTGATTTTGTAGATGTTCCAAATGCTGTTCAATCTGAAATCTCACTAGTTAACACTCTTAATTTAAGAATGAGCGATCCAGATTTTTTCCCTGCTGTTATTGCAAATCAAATTTTAGGAGGTGATTTCAACAGTTATTTGAACATGAATTTACGCGAGCAGCACGCTTGGACGTACGGAGCAAACTCAAGTATTGGAAGCGGAAAATATGTGACTAAATTCAAAGCATCGTCTGCAGTTAGAAACACCGTTACAGACAGCGCTGTTGTTCAATTTATTAAAGAAATAAAAAGAATACGTTCTGAAAGAGTTGATCCAGAAGTATTAAGAAATGTAAAAGCGGGATATATAGGAAGATTTGTAATGCAGGTTGAAAAACCGCAGGCTGTTGCCCGTTATGCTTTAAACATTGAAACAGAAAAACTTCCAGCTGATTTCTATGAAAAATATATCCAAACAATCAATAACGTTACAGCTGACGATATTTATCGCGTTGCAAACAAATATTTCTTATTAGACAATATGCGTATTGTAATTGTTGGAAAAGGATCTGATGTAATTTCGAGTTTAGAAAAATTACAAATTCCGATTTTCTATTATGATAGATTTGGAACTCCAATCGAAAAACCTTCTGTAAAAAAAGAAGCTCCAAAAGACATAACAGCAAAAACAGTTTTTGAAAATTACATTAAAGCAATTGGAGGAGAAAAAGCTGTTACTTCTGTAAAAACACTTTTTATGAATGGTTCTACGACTATTCCGCAAGCTCCTACTCCATTGACTTTTATTTCAAAATTAGATTCAAAAGGAAAAATGATGGTTTCGCTTTCAATGGGAACCATTAATTTAATGAAACAAGTTGTAAACGAAAAAGGCGCTTATGTTGAACAACAAGGACAAAGAAAAAATCTGGAAGGCAAAGATTTAGCCGACATGAAAGCTAATGCAGCTCCTTTTGAAGAATTACAGCTCGTAAAAAGAACTGATTTAAAAGTAGAAGGAATTGAACCAATCAACGGAAGTGATGCTTATGTAATTAAAGACGGGCAAACAACTTATTACTATGATGTTAAATCAGGTTTAAAAACGGCAGAATCTAAAATTCGTGAACAAGGCGGTAAATCAGCAGCGCAAATCACTAATTTTAACGATTACAGAGAAGTAAAAGGAGTTAAAGTTCCTTATAATTTAGTCCAAAATGTTGGTTTTGAATTAGACATTAAAATGTCTGATATCAAAATTAACGAAGGAGTTTCTGAAGCAGATTTTTTGTAGTAGAGGTTCAAAGCTATAAAGGCTCAAAGGAACAAAGGTTTTGAGCTACTAAGTCACTTAGGTTATAAGATTTTTTAAGGGCTTTGTCAAAGTTAGAAACTTTGACAAAGCTTTTTTTTATTCATCACGTTTGTCAAGCTGAGCGGAGTTGAAGCCATTTACGCTCTTCGACTTCGCTCAGAGTGACAGACTAAACTTCAATACATTTTACAAATAACTTTTCACTCATAACTCATAATTCATAATTCAAAAAATCACTTTTTAGCCGATAAATAAACGCCAATTAAAATAATAAATGCTCCGAAAAACTGAATCGGAGTCAGCATTTCGTTATCTAATAATCCCCAGAAAAAAGCGACTATCGGAATTAAATAAGTTACCGATGTTGCAAAAACCGGCGATGACATTTGAATCAATTTAAAGAAAAGGATATTCGCAATTCCAGTTCCTAAAACACCCAGAATCATTATAAAAAATATCGAGTGCTGGGTCTCTGCCAAATGTATTTTTTGGCTGATATCAGTTGTGCTTAAAATAATTAATGCTGGCAGAAACAGAACCGCAAAATTCCCAGTTGTAATGCTTATGGAATTCAAATCGTGTAAATATTTTTTAATCAAATTCACATTGATTGCATAACTCAAAGTTGCAATAACCACCAATAAAACACACACATAATTCTGGCCTGACTGCGCAGAATCTCCAGTTAAAACCAAAAGCAAACATCCTACAAGCCCAACAAAGACTCCTAAAACTTGCCTTTTCTGAAACTGAATTCCGAAAGCAATTATTCCTAAAACTAAAGTATTTAAAGGAGTAAGCGAATTTAAAATAGCAACTATTGAACTATCGACTTGAGTTTCTGCAATAGCAAAAAGATAAGCCGGCATAAAAGTTCCGAAAAGCGAAGTTACTGCAACAAATTTCCATTGACGGCGAGAGATTTTTTTCAGACTGTTAAAACCTATAATCAGTAAAAATAAAGCAGCAAAAATAATTCGGAATGATCCGACTTGAATCGCAGTCAAACCAACTAGTCCTCTTTTTATTAAAATAAAGGAGCTTCCCCAAATAAGAGAAAGAATCAATAAATATATCCACTTTAACTGCTTTGTATCCATAAATCGCATTTTACTGCAAATTTGTAATAATTTTGCGAACTAACCTTTGTCTTTTTATTAATTTTGCAAGAAAGAAATCGCAATTTAAATTTATATATAATGAAAATTTCAAGAATTTTAATCGCCGCAACAATTGCCGGTTTAGCATTTGTTAGTTGTAAAAAAGAAGAAGATAAAAGTCTTCAAGTTGTAAACGCAGAAAAAAACGCTCCAAAAGAACATAAAGCAATTGCTCCTGAAAATTTACAAACAGCAAGTTTTACAATAGAAGGAATGACTTGCGCTGTAGGATGCGCTAAAACAATAGAAGAAGAATTAGCAAATCTGGATGGAGTTGATAAAGCTTCTGTAGATTTCGATAAAAAAACAGCAACAGTAAGTTTTGATAAAACCATTCAAAATCCTGAATCATTAACTAAAGTTGTTCAAGATACTGGAGACGGAAAAACATATAAAGTTTCGAATTTTAAGTCTTAAATTCTAAGAAATATTCATTCCATTGGAATGTTTGGTTGGTAGAATAAAGTTGGAATTACAATTAAACGTTCCGTAGGAACCGTTTGAGCGTTCATTTATAAATGTTATTTCCGCAAAAACAATTGTCCTTACTGGACACAATGTAAAACGAAATTATTTTTTTTCTACCGATGAGATATTCCTACGGAATATTAAATTAGTTATAGAGAGGAATAAAAAAGGAATCCAAAATTGGATTCCTTTTTTGTTATTTCCACTTCAATGTTTCCATCAAACGCTGCATGTCGTTTTTAACATAACTCGCAGCAGGCATAATCGAATCAAAATTTGGTTTTGCGTAAAAATAAACCGAACCTATTAAAAAGTGTTTCGTGCTGTCTGTAACGTAAAATTGCGAATTAGTCGCTGCATTTCCATCAACTTGATAAAACATTCCGTAAACCTTCTTTTGCGGATTTATATAAGGTTGTTCTAAAATATCGTCTGCTTTAATTACGTGTTCGTATGTCAGTTTTTGGGCGTCACGTAATAACTTATCAATATTGCCATTTACAGGCTTATATGTCAAATAGATAGTCGCTTTCATTTTTGGATAAGTAATCGCAAAACCGCAATCTTTTTCACCTTTTATAACGGCGTCTTCATTCATTTGAAAAGCAAACGGGCAGTTGTTCTCAAAATTCACATATTTTGCTTCTGGATAATCTAATCGCAAAAAACTAGCTGGTTTAGGCAAAACGTCATTTTTACAGCTTAAAACCGTTAGCGCAAGCAAAATTGCAGTTATTGAAAGTATTCTATTAGGCATTTTAATTTATTGTTACTTTTATTTGTTTTACACGCTTTTTATCAACTGTTTCTATTGTGAAAATACAGTTTTCAAAAGGTACTTTTTGATCTTTTTTCGGAAAATTACCTAAGATCTCTAAGATAAATCCAGCCAATGTCTCTGCTTCTCCTTTATGAGATTCAAAAACATCTTCGTCAACATTTACAATTCTATAGAAATCTTTCAGATTTATTTTTCCTTCAAAAAGAAAGTTATTTTCATCAATCTGTGAGAAGTTCAGATTTTCATCATCAAACTCGTCGCTGATATCTCCAACTATTTCCTCGATTACATCTTCTAGAGAAACTAATCCTGAAGTTCCTCCATATTCGTCGACCACAATTGCTAAATGACTTTTCAAACTCTGAAAATCTTTTAAAAGATTATCAAGCTTTTTATTCTCTGGAACAAAAAATGCTTCTCGAATTAACGAATTCCAGTCAAATTCTTCTTTATCAATATGAGGCAGTAAATCTTTTACGAAAAGTACTCCTTCAATTTGATCAATATTATCACGATAAATTGGAATTCTCGAAAATCCTTTTTCAATTATTTTAGGATAAATAGACGCAAAAGATTCTGATATTTCTAATGCAAAAATATCAATTCTCGGACTCATTACCTGTTTTGTATCAGTATTTCCGAAAGAAACAATTCCTTCTAAAATTTTTTGTTCTTCGGTTGAAGTTCCTTCAGAATCTGTCAGTTCCAAAGCCTGCGAAAGCTGATTAATCGAAAAACTATTCTTTTGTTTTCCCAATTTATTCTGCAAATATATAGTAAGAGCACGCATTGGCAAACTTATAGGAGATAGTATCTTATCTAAAAAAGCCAGCGGATATGCCACTCGTTTAGCAAAACGCACACTGTTTCTGCTCGCATAAACTTTAGGAAGTACTTCGCCAAATAATAAGATAAAAAAGGTAACTAAAACTACTTCAAGCGTAAATTTAAAAGCAGGTGAACTTATTGTAGAAAAGATATTCTGTCCTATATATGCAAATAAGATAACAACACCTATATTGAAAAAGTTATTGGCGACCAGTAATGTAGCCAGCAGTTTTTTAGGTTTATCTAATAGGTTTGAGATGATTTTACCTTTTGCCTGATTATCGTTTAGGGTATCATCGATTTCTTGCTGTGATAGAGAAAAGAGAGCTACTTCAGCACCTGAAACTATTGCTGAAAGAAACAACAAAATAAATATTCCGACGAAACCAATAATTAAATTAGCGTCTAGATTTGTTGTAAAAAATAAACTGGGCTCCGGGTCCAAATTGCAAAAAATTAGTTAAACATCCTTTAGAAAGGCAGATCGTTAATCGGAAGCCCTTCATTAGCAGCATCAAAGTTAGTATTTTTTGTTGATTCTGCATCTTGATTTTGTTTCGTATGTGCAGTTTCTTTTTTGGTAGTCAGAAAAGTAAATTCCGTTACTTGAATCTCTGTGGTGTATTTGGTAGTTCCGTCTTCTGCCTGCCATTGGCGAGATTTTATCCTTCCTTCAACATATATTTTATCTCCTTTAGAAAGATATTTTTCGCAAATTTCTGCGGCTTTATTGCGTACAACCAAGTTATGCCACTCCGTAGAAGTGATCTTTTCGTTAGTTGTTTTATTGATATAAACTTCATTGGTAGCCAGCTGAAAACGTCCGATGCAATTTCCGCCATCAAAATAATGCATCTTCACATCATCGCCTAAATGGCCAATGAGCATCACTTTATTTAATGTTCCGTTCATAGTTTTTGGTGGTATTTCTACCAAAGATACATTTTTTTAGCAAATTATTTCTTGCTTTTCTATAAAATTATAAATCACAATAGGGAAAGGAAAAGTTTTTAATTTTTCTGGATCAACTCCATTTTCTATTTTCTCTTTTACTTTAATTTTCCAAAACTGTATATGCAGATGCTGATGCGAAAGTTTATGTATTATTGTCGATGTAGCACAATCCTCTATACCTATAATAGTATAAGAGGGAAACATTTCTTCTTTTGCGATTTTTGAAACTACATCAAAATCTACTATCGACTCAGTCTCTAAGAGTGGAAACTCGTATAAATTATGCCAAATGCCCTTATCAGTTCTTTTTTGAATAAGTGTATTTCCTATAGCATCTTCCAATATCAAATAATTAAAATAGCGATTTGACACTTTTACTTTTTTAGATTTTACAGGAAGCTGGTTTACCTTTCCCTTTTGCAAAGCCAGACAGCTATCATTAAAAACACAAATCGAGCAATTTGGACTTTTCGGCACACATTGAAGTGCACCAAATTCCATAATCGCCTGATTGAATATCGCTGGATTATCTTTAGACATTAATTCTTGGGCCAGAGCTGCAAATTCTTTTTTAGCTGCAGGATTGGCAATATCGGTTTCAATATCAAAATATCGCGACAAAACACGAAACACATTTCCGTCTACTACAGGAACCGATTCATTATAAGAAAAAGATGCAATTGCCGCCGCTGTATATTCACCAACACCTTTAAGTTTTAAAAGCTCTTTATAAGAATCCGGAAAAACTCCTTTTAAATCATTAGATACATATTGAGCAGTTTTATGAAGATTACGAGCCCTAGAATAATACCCTAAACCCTGCCAAAGCTTTAAAACTTTTTCTTCTGAGGCATCTGCCAAATCTTTTACAGTAGGAAATTCCTTGGTAAAAGCAAAAAAATAAGGCATTCCTTGAGCAACTCGCGTCTGCTGAAGCATAATTTCTGAGAGCCAAATTTGGTACGGATCGACCGTTTTTCGCCATGGTAAATCACGCTTGTTTTGTAAATACCATTTTATCAATATGTTAGAAAAATCCATTGCAAAATACTTAGATTACAAAAGTAAATGTTTATGTAATTAAAATTTAACGAATTAGCTTGATTAATTATTTTTTTAATTCCTATATTTGCAAACTCAAAAAAATAGTACACCATTTATAAAATAAAATAGGAAAGAAAATGACGAAAGCAGATATCGTAGCGAAGATTTCAGAGAAACTAGGTCTTGAAAAAGGAGATGTTCAAGCAACAGTAGAAACTTTTATGGAAGAAGTTAAAACTTCTTTAGAAACTGGAGACAATGTTTACCTAAGAGGTTTTGGTAGTTTTATTGTAAAAACTAGAGCTGAAAAGACTGGAAGAAACATTTCTAAAAACACAACAATTAAAATTCCAGCACACAACATTCCTGCGTTTAAACCTGCGAAAGTATTTGTAGAAGGAGTTAAAACAAACAACGAAGCAAAATAATATTAATTAACATAAATCAGACACGATATGCCAAGTGGTAAAAAAAGAAAGAGACATAAGGTAGCTACTCACAAACGTAAGAAAAGAGCGAGAGCTAACCGCCACAAAAAGAAAAAGTAGTTTTAAACTACTTTTTTCTTTTTAAACGTTCATTGAAATTTGGGAAATTTCAAAAATTCCAAAAAATAAAATCCAAAATCCAAAAATTAAGAAATCAATATTGATTCAATTGGAATTTGGAATTTAAAAATTGAAATTTAAACTTTCCCTCCCGGGTTCAATACCTGTTAAAATATTGTTTAATCCATCTGTAGATAAGATTTTAGATCTTAGATTTTAGATTTTAGACGCAAGTCTATACTCTTCTCTCTATATTCTATTTTCTGAAAAAACAGATAAAAATTTACAGTGTGAATAAAGAATTAATCATTAGATCTAGTTCTGAAGCCGTAGATTTTGCCTTATTAAAAGATGGAAAACTAATTGAATTACACAAAGAAGAAGAAAAAAGCAACTTTCAGGTTGGTGATATTTTTATTGCCAAAATCAGAAAACCAGTTGCTGGACTTAATGCTGCTTTTGTAAATGTCGGTTTCGAAAAAGATGCCTTTTTACATTATCACGATTTAGGTCCAAACTTAGCTTCCCAACTGAAATTCATAAAACTTGTAAGCGCAGGTAAAATAAAAGATTTCTCCCTAAAAACCTTTCAGTTTGAAAAAGAGATTGACAAAGATGGCATCATTACTGATATTTTAAGTGCCAATCAATCTGTTTTAGTTCAAGTAGTTAAAGAACCTATATCTACCAAAGGCCCAAGAATAAGTGCTGAGCTTTCATTGGCTGGAAGATTTATCGTTCTAGTTCCTTTTTCTGATAGAGTTTCTATTTCTCAAAAAATAGAAGACAAAAAAGAAAAGGATCGTCTAAAAAAACTTGTTCTATCGATCAAACCTAAAGGATTTGGTGTTATTGTTCGTACAGTAGCCGAAGGCAAAAACGTAGCCGAATTAGAAAAAGATTTGCAGAACCTGCTTGGCAGATGGTCTGCAATGTGTAAAAAATTACCAACTGCTCATCATCCATCAAAAGTATTAGGAGAGCTTAACAGAGCTTCTTCAATATTAAGAGATGTATTTAATGATACCTTCAGCGGTATTCAAATAGATGACGAAGAGTTGTACCATCAAACGAAGGAATATCTGCAAGAAATTGCACCTTCAAAACAATCGATTGTAAAGTTTTATCAATCAAATGATACTCCAATTTTCGAGAAATACAATATAGAGAGACAAATCAAAACTTCTTTTGGCAGAACTGTTTCCATGAGTAAAGGTGCTTACCTTATTATTGAACACACTGAAGCTCTTCACGTTATAGACGTAAACAGCGGAAACCGTTCAAACAAAGCAACCAACCAAGAAGACACGGCCATGGAGGTAAATATGATTGCCGCAGCAGAAATCGCAAGACAACTTCGTCTGCGTGATATGGGCGGAATAATCGTAGTTGATTTTATCGATATGTCTAATCCTGAAAATAGGAAAGTTTTGTTCGACTTCTTGCGAGAAGAAATGAGCGACGATAAAGCAAAGCATAAAATATTACCGCCGAGTAAATTTGGTTTAGTCCAGATTACAAGACAGCGAGTAAGACCAGAAGTCAATATAAAAACTAGAGAAGAGGATCCAAATAAAGTAAATGGTGAAATTGAAGCACCAATATTAATAATTGACAAGATCACTTCTGATTTAGAAAGACTTCTAAAAACCCACAATAAAGTTGTACTCAACACACATCCGTTTGTGGCTGCATACCTCAGCAAAGGTTTTCCATCATTACGTTCAAAATGGTTTTTTGAACATAAGAAATGGGTGAAAATCATACCTCGTGACGCTTACACGTACTTAGAATACCATTTCTATGATAAAAAAGGAAATGTTATTTCAGAATAAAAATCAAAACCGCCCCGATGCATCGGGGCGGTTTTTTTATGAGTCATTGCGAGGAACGAAGCAATCTCACTTAGTCATTATACCTAGAATGTTACCCTGAGCGATCCCGAGGCTTCGGGAGAAGGGCACTCCAATTGGCACGCAGGCTTCGACTTCGCTCAGCCTGACATACAATAAGCTTTCATCTTTTATAAAGAAGCAAAATTTGGAATTTGGGATTTCAAAAAATTGGAATTTCTTTTTAAATTTTATTCCCTAACAATCTCAATCCTTCTTCTAATTTCATTCCCAGAAGCATCTACAACTGTAATGTAATGTGTTCCTGTTGTTGGCGTAATTGGCAGTTCATGAAATGTTTTTGTCGTTGCTTTATAAACATCATCTACATACCAAAATAATTCTTTATACCTTTCAGAATAAGCTACTTTTAAAATTACAGGCTGTAGGTTGCTGTTAAAATCTTTGGTTAAGTAAATTTTACTGTTTGCTTTCGGGTAAATAAAATCCATTGTTGTGGTTTGCGTTCCCTCGCATCCTTCTTTAAATGGCGGCAAAGGTAAATATTCAATGTGCTGGCTTTTATAATACCATGCCATTACGGGCGGCAGCACAAACCAGTTTTTAGTCACAATATTTTCGACACTTTCACAGCTGCTGTTTACCTGAAATTGCTCTGTTTTATCTAAATGAATGGTTTTATGATAAGGACAAACTTTTGTTGATTTCCCTTTTTTTGAAACCCATTGTTTAATTTTCGGACAGTTTTCTTTTGCCAAATAACCGCTTAAACGGCAAACTTCAACTTCTTCTAGATCTTTATACGGTGTATCAAACCAACGTTGCCTTGGCAGTAAATTAAACACGTCAAATAAAATCGGTGCCGCACTTGTCACTCCCGTTAAAGTTGGCCTCCCCTCTCCCGTTGCGTTTCCAACCCAAACTCCCACTACATATCTGG
Organism: Flavobacterium sp. GSB-24; assembly: GCF_027924665.1. Taxonomy (NCBI): domain Bacteria; kingdom Pseudomonadati; phylum Bacteroidota; class Flavobacteriia; order Flavobacteriales; family Flavobacteriaceae; genus Flavobacterium; species Flavobacterium sp. GSB-24. Next base: position 1,564,714 of record NZ_AP027043.1, on the reverse strand, counting down.
AATTGGTTCCAATTGCCCAAGCATCTCTATTTCCGAAACTTGTTCCCGTTTTCCATGCAATTTTTAAAGAACTGTCATAAAACTTCCAAGCTTCATCTCCTTCTGGCCTGTTGACTTCTTCCATTGCATTGTATGTAAGCCAAATTGAACCCGCACCTAAAATGTTTTTCTGATTCGTTTCTGAACCAAAATCAGATTCAAAATCATTTTTATAATTTAATTCTAAAAACTCGTTGGTTCTATATTTTCCTTGATTTTTAGTATAATAATTTAATGTTGATGATAAGTTCGCATAGGTTCTACATAAATCCCATAAATTACTTTCGGCACCTCCCAAAATAAGCGACAAACCATAATGGTCGGGCGTTTGATTAATGTTTTTTAATTTAAACTTTTGAAGCTCTTCATAAAACTTATTTACCCCAAAATCCTGAAGCATTAAAACAGCTGGAATGTTTAATGAGCGTGATAAAGCACGATGCGCCGGCACAGCGCCATCAAACGTGAGATTAAAATTTTGCGGTGTGTAACCTGAAATTTGCGTAGGAATATCGGCAATTAATGTATTGGGTAATAATTCGCCATCATCGAGCATTGCACCGTATAGAAGCGGTTTTAAAATACTTCCTGTGCTTCTAGGGGCATCAATAATATCAACATCTTTTTGATGGTCAATATCTGAAGGAGAATTTCCAATATAACTCATTACATTTCTATTCTGCACATCTATTACCAAAATAGCCAGATTATGAACTTCATTCTGTTTGTACTGATTGTAATAATACCTCGCAATTTGATTTACCCTGTTTTGCAACGCATAATCTAAAGTTGTTTTTACTCGCGTTCCTTCTTCATTTTTAGCCACTCTCTGCAATAAATGAGGTGCTATTTGAGGGAGATCATAGGGTTTTTGAGGCAATGGTTCTTCTATTGCAAGTTCATAGGTCTGCTTGTCAATTATGCCATCTTGATGTAATTTTAGTAAAAGCCGGTTTCGCTTATTTAGTAATTTAATCTGATTTTTTCCTGGATAAATTAAACTTGGGGCATTGGGCAAAACCGCCAAAACAGCATTTTCAGCCCAAGACAATTGATTCGATTGTACACCGAAATAACGCCACGATGCCATTTCTAATCCGACTACATTTCCTCCAAATGGCGCATGAGCAGCATACATGTCAAGAATTTCATTTTTAGAATAACCTAATTCTAATCGGGTAGCGAGAACAATTTCTATTAACTTTTCAAAATAGGTTCTGTTTTTTCCTTTTCTCGATAGTCGGATAACCTGCTGTGTTAAAGTACTTCCGCCACGAACAACTTTCCCCGCTTTTCTGTTTTGTTTGAAAGCATTTATCATTGCACCCGGATTAAAGCCTGGATGTTTGTAGAAGTATTCATCTTCAAAATAAACAATACATTTTTTGAATTTATCCGGCACGCTGTCTTGCGCAGGAAAACGCCATTGTCCATCGCGGGCAATTTTTGCTCCTAGCAACTCTCCTTCTTTGCTTTCTATAACTGTAGAATAAGGTTCTTTAAATAAAGTTCGGGGTATCGAAAAATAGTAAATCAGCAAGAGCAGAAATGCAATTGCTGATTTTATTTTATTTCTTTTTATCCAATTTAGAATGCGTTGGAAAAACGCTTTTAATTTGTTTTTCACAATTATATTGTTCTTATCCTAACAGGTTTTAAAAACCTGTTAGGTATCAATTTATTTAGATTCCTAAAAGAAAAACCGAATACTTATAATATCTAACAGGTTTTTAAAACCTGTTAGGACACTCAAATGTAATTCTCTATTGATCAAGTAAATTTACATCATTAAGTACACCTTCGTAAATTAACTTTCTTTCATCATGACAAAATATAAAATTTTCTAAATCTTCGAATAATTCTATAATAAACTCTCGATTAATACTACTTCGCTTGTCTGATAAATAAGAACGATAAGATGAATGATTATAGGTTTGAAATTCTTTAGAAAAATTGTGTTTTAAAGGATTTAAATGAACATATAGGATTAACTGTTTCAAATACTCTTCGTTTTCAATTCTATTTCTTTGTAAGTGTTCCTGAAACAAACTCCCTGTTCTATTATAAGCCTTATTTATACTTTTAGAATAAGAGTTGAACAAATTCGAAAATGGCAGATAAATCTTTTCTCTAAATTTTTCTGGCAAATCGTTTTTATCTTTTATTCGAAGAACAATATGGAAATGATTTTTAAGCAAACAATAAGCATAAATATCGGCAATTGGCAAAATATATTTTTTAATCTTTTCTAGAAAATATTGATAATTCTTCTCTTCAATAAAAATATTCTCTTTATTATTTCCTCTGTTATAAACATGATAATATTGTCCTGCCTCAAAAATATCCTTCTCCAAACTGCTAATCTTTTTATTATTATCCTAACAGGTTTTGGAAACCTGTTAGGTATTTACTATTCTACTATTTTGGTTGCCATATAGATACCTAACAGGTTTTGGAAACCTGTTAGGATACGTAGTTCTTATTAAAACTTTATTTTACAACCTCAACCCAGAATCCTTTTGTTCTTGCTAGGAATGTATTATCATACATTGCTTCACATTGCAATCCAGGTAAATAATAATTTCCTAAATAAGATGCGTTTAGCAGAATTCTAAAAACTTTTGTTTCTCTAGATTTCATTCCGAAATAGAAATTTGTTCTATCATCGCGAATATCAATATAGTCGGCAATATTGTTTACTGCATCTCCGTAATCGGTGAAACGTGTATTTACAATCTCGAATCCTGATGGCAGAATTTGCGATAACGCTACGTTTTGAACGCTTTCGTTTCTCTGGTTTTTAATGGTAACCTCAGCAACAAACTCTGTTCCTTGATTAATTTTCGAAACATTGATTACATTTCCTTTTCTGTTTTTGAAAACTATAGAAGCCGAGACATCATTTTGTATTACATTTTCCTGTCCGATTGGTAATATTCCTGAATTCAGTACACGAACATAAACCGTGTTATTTTTATTGTTTTTCAGCGTAATACTATTAGCTCCAGTTGAAACAGAAATACTACGATCTGCAATTGTTTTTTGTGTATTTATATTTTCTCCTTTACCATTTTTACTGAACTGGATATTAATTCCTTTTGGACCGTTGCTTATCGCAAATTTCGACATTGAATATAAGCAGTAAGCGGTTGTCTGTGTACTCATCCATTGATTGGCTGACATTTCTTTGGCCAATTTAGAAGCCATTACAAATGCTTTTTGTTTTTGTCCTAAAAGCAGCATCGTCTCTAAAGCCATGGCTCTATTTCTTTCAGTTGAACCGTAATAGTAATAATTGTAACCGTCTGAATCACCATCAATGCTTGTTTTCAAAAACAAACTTTGTCCAGCCGATTTTTGTCCCGCTAAAACATACGCTGCAGCCAAACGAAGCATACTTTCATTCGAAATACCTTTTGTTTCTCGCAATCTGTTCATTGAAGATAAATCGGCATTTCCTGCTAAAGCTAAAGTGTATAAACGATACGCCTGCGCTAAATCATTTCCGTATTTCGGTTCAAAACGCCATTGTTTCGCTTCTTTCTGCTGATAAGACAGCCATTTCGATTTGAAATTAATTGGCAGCACATATCCTTTTTTCTCTGCTTCAATCAAGAAATGACCTGCGTAAGAAGTTCCCCAATCATCTGCAATTGTATTTCCCTGCCAGTACGGCAATCCACCGTTTGATAATTGGAAATTTCCTAATCTTGCTATTCCGGCCGCAATATTTTTTTGAATAATTTCTTTACGTTTGTTATCTATATCAGCAACATCGCTTAAAAATAACTGCGGGAAAACAGATGATGTTGTCTGCTCTACGCAACCGTGCGGGTATTGAATTAAAAACTGCAGTCTTCCATTCAAATTCATTGAAGGCATTGACGAAACTTCTAATCTCGCTTTGTTGCTTCCTGCTACGCCAAATGTTTTCCACGAAAGTGTTTTAGAACTGTTTGGAGTCAAAATAACATCTGTATAAGTACTAGTCAACGGATTTGGATTTGTCATATCAATTTCAACATCATAAGTTGACTTTTCACTTCCAGATGTTGCGATTACCTGTACTTTAGCTATTCCGGTTGCAGATCCAACCACTAAATTAAAGTATGCCATTTTCTCATCTGGCTGAGAAAAGTTCAATCTTTGAACCGCACTTCCCATCACTTTCAATCCGTTGCTGGTTTTGATCTGAATCGAAACATTTTTAATTTTGCTTTCAGTAGCAAAAACAGTCACCGGAATTGTCACTTTTTCTGATGGAGAAATTTTTCTCGGCAATGAAGCCAAAACCATTAACGGACTCTTAACTGGAGTTGCTTTTTCTACACTACCGTATGCACTAGTATTCGCATCTCCGGCAACAACCATTGTTCTAACAGAACCAATGTATTTCGGTAGTTTTAATTGATGAGATTTAGTCTGGCCTTTTTCCAATTTAAATGGACCATAATACAATACTACTGGTTTAAATCGGTTGGCTTTTTTAGCTTTTCCGCCACCTAAATCCTGATCTCCACCAATACTGAAAATCTGATTTATTTTTCCGCCGTAAGCACCAATTACATCATCGTAAATATCCCAGGTTTTTACTCCAAGCGCTTCACGAACATAAAAACTATCCCAAGCATTTGGTGTTTTAAAACGTGTTAAATCCAGAAGTCCTTCATCGACAACGGCAATTGTATACGTCATTTCTTTACCTGACTTTTCTTCTACTTTAACCGTAAAAGGCTGTTCTGGTTTTAAGACATCAGGCATATTAATTGTCGGTGCCAAAATGGTGTTTTTATCCACAACTTCAATTGGAACAATTCCGTACATACGAATCGGCGAATCATTTTTAGTCGAAGCGTGCGGCTGTAACAACGTAATATTAAAATAGACATTTGGAGCCATTTCTCCAGTTATCGGAACTTCGACTTTTGTTTCTCCATTTTTAGTTTCAGCCCAAATTGTCTTTACAACTCGAGATCCGTTTTCGATAGAAATTAAAGCACGTCCGCCTTCACTTGAAGGGAAAGAAATCTGCGCTTTTTCTCCAACTGCGTAATTCTTTTTATCTGTAGAAAAAACCAGCATATTTGCTGTTGAAGCATCTCTGTTACGAGTTTTTCCAGACCAAATTGGCCAGTCGATATTTACGGTTAATGCTGTTGCGTGCCCTTCGTTTGTATCTTCTACACGAATCAAATAACGTCCCCACTCTTCATCCGTCAAAGTAAATTCAAAACTTCCACGTCCATTTGAATCTGTACTAATCATTTTGGTTCTGTACGAAGTTGTGGCATTCGAAGAATTATAATTAGACAAGTTATCGCTGGAAGAATCCCACCACCAGCGCCAGTCTACTTTGTAAATCCTCACTTCCAGATTTCGTACCGATTTTGGTCTTCCGTTTTCGTCAACCGTAATCACATCAAAACGATTTGAGGCTCTGGTTTCGAGCATATTGTATTTGTTTAGTTCAGGCGACTTTATTCCGACATAAGTTTTGTATGGCGAATAAGTTGTTGAAATAACATCTGTACTAAAATCACCTCCTTCTTCGTATACTTTTGTAATGAACGAAGCGCGTAACATTCCCGGCGCCTGACCCTGTAATCTTGGCTGAATATTTACAGAAGCTTTTCCGTTTTCGTTTAATTTTCCAGAGAAAACATTAATTTCTTCTGTGCTGAATTGACGAACCAAATCATCAAAAGTATATTTTTCATATCCTTTAAAAGTAGTGGTTTGCTGAGAGAATTTTGCCTGCATTTCTACATTTAAATTCTTAGCAATTGCACCGTGAAGCCACGTTACTTCAAGATTATCTGTATTTGGATAAGATGACGAAAGTGTTTTTCTGGTAAATGTATTTTTAATTTTTAAACGATTAGGTTTAATGGTTTCGATTTTGATACTTTTATAAAATTTAGCACCTCCAACACTAACCATCGCTTCCCAATTTCCTGTTGGCGCATCTTGACTGGTTGGAACTATAAATGCATAATGGTTTAAATCGTTTGTTTTTTGAACAGTTTGATAAACCGTTTTTCCATTCGGATCGTTTAATCTAAATTTAATTGGATGTGATTTTGGAAGTTTATTTGCTGCGTCATTCAAAATAAAAGACAAATACAAATTATCTCCCGGGCGCCAAACACCTCTTTCTCCGTAAATAAATCCTTTTAGCCCTTTTTGTAAAGTCTCACCAGCAACATCAAAATTACTGACAGATAATGAAAGTCCGTCATCAAGTTTTACATAAGTAGATTGATCGCCTAAAGTAACGATAGCAAAATAAGCGAATTTGTCCAGTTGGAATGATGCAATTCCTTCACTGCTTGTAGCTTGCGTGCTTATTTTTTGCTGTTGAAAGTTATACAAATCAACTCTTGCATTTGATACTGGTTCTGTTGTTACAATATTATTTACGGCAAATAAATACGATTTATTTTCACCTCTTTTCGCAATTACCCCTAAATCTGTAGCCAGAATATTGGTTGCAATTTTAGCATTGTAATAATACGAACCCGAACAAGGATCTTGGCTTTCTCGCCACTCATAATCATCATAATAATAATCGTCGTAAGAATTGCCACTGTAGTTTACATCATTTTCATCAACTTCTTCTTCCTCTGATTCTTCCTGATCACCGTCTGAGGTTTCACATTTATAAATAGAATATTTCTTTTTATACTCAAACTCCACCCTGTAAATTGCTCCTGGTTCTGGTTTGATAATCTTAGATAAATCTAAAGCATACGTATTCCATTTGGAAAGGTTTACTAGCGTGCTTTCTTTAAGATTCAGCGTAGTTTTGGCAATTGGCTGCGCAACTTTTTTGAGATTTTGTCCGCCGTTTAATTCATTATACTGCAAAAACTGCAGAATATTATTTTTGTAAATCTTATATATCTTTACATCAACAGCACTTAAATTTACGGCTTCAAAATTCAGTTTTAAATTATTCGAACTCGGCAGAATTGTACCATTTTTAATGAAACGAATGCTTGGTTTGATCTGGTCAAAAGAGATTTTCTCAGAGTAATTTGCTTCCATCTTTTTGCCGTATTGGCTCTCAATTCCCTGAAAAACCTCCAAAAGCAATTCACCTGTAATAACTTGTTCTGGTTCTTCATCCTCAACAACCTCCACAACATTATCCGTCGACACTGTATCGATCGCAACCGCTGCAGAGTCAACTACAACTAATGCCGAATCAACCGCAGCAGAAGCTGGCTCTTCTGCTGCAACTGCAGCAGGTTCTTCTTTTTTAGGCGCATTTTGATTGGTAAAATATACTTTTAGTAAATTTCCCTGTGTCGAAAATTTTAAATTATTTGTGTTTTGAATCGAAACTAAACCAGCAAAATCCTGTCCTTTTTCTAAAGGTTCAGAAAAATTAATTAAAACCTGTTGATTATTTCCATCAGGAACCTCAACCTTTACAACCTTAAATTCGTTGATGCTGGTGATCGGGAAATCGATTTGTCCTTTCTGTTCAATATCAAAATCGCTTCCATCATAAATAATTTCCAGATTTGATGCTTCAGAAAAACGCTGAATACTATCAATTATAAAACGAAATTCTTTGGCTGGACCAGTCGTTTTCTCAAATTTAATTTTAAGATTATTCCCTTTTTGTTTGGCTTCTACCAATTTTTGAGCCGTTTCCAAATCAATATTATCTGCTGTTTTTAAAACACAGTTTAAATATTGATATTCTTTGCTGTACGATTGTATATCGCCAGTATTTATGGTAAAATCCTGTTTAACGGTTTTAACTGTAAAGTTGAATTTAGAAAGTTCTGCCTCTTTTTCTTTCGGAATCGCCGTCAGTTTATCTAAGTTTAAGGTAACTTGATATTCTGTTCCTGCTTTTAATTTTTTCTCCGGAATAAAAGCAATTGTGTTGGTCGAAAGTGCCACGACTTTTCCGTTCACACTTGGCGAAATATCAAACAAATCGTCATCTAGTTCCTGATTGGGCTTCCAATCGTTTTTATCAAAAGCCAAAACCACTCTAATGTCAGAATCAGAAGAAACGATTCCGCCTGTAAAACTGGTTATGTAATCTTTGAATAGTGAAAAATCTGAATTGAAATCGGCAGCCGATTTTCTGCCGCAAGATTGAAAAATAAAAAATACAAAAAATACGAGACTGAAACCTTTTATTTTCACTTTTATCTACAGTTAATGGTTAACAAATGAAGAATTAATTCTTTTTACTTTAGTAAGATTTACAAAGCAAAGTCAGAATTAATTTAAGATAAAAGTAAACTATTTTTTATTTTATTTAAGAAGAAAATTCCCTAGTAATGATTATTTAACTTTTGTTGAAGTTTAAACGCTCATATTGCTTTAATAAGGAGCTAAATCCAGCTGTCCGCTATATCTTTTTCTTGCTAAAGAAGCAAGAAAAAGGATGCCGCTTCCATCTGGGCTAGGGCATTTATTTTCATAAGACTATTTAAAGTTCCGTCCCGAGTTCAGATAAAACTTTATCCATTTCAAGAAAATGATCTTCGGTATTTGAGGAATAAAAAAGTTGATTATTACTCATTACAACAATAACATCATCATCATAATTTCCATAGAAATTTATTCCATCAGCCCAATTTTTAAAAGAGACGCCTTTATTTTTATAATTAACAGCAATCCAGTTTAATTCTTTCTCTTCTAATTCATAAAAACAGTCTGAGGTAAATCTTAACGCAAAACTGGCTTGCAGATAAGCCATAGCATTAAAAAAATCCGATAATTTTTCTGTTTCCAAATTCCATTCCTTTTCATCATAACTCATGTAAACGGGCGGATTAAAATTTGATAAATTATCTTTATGAATTCCCCAAACACAAGCGTGCTGGTTTTCGGTATAAAATATCAGATAATCATTGTGATTATAGAATTGAAATCTTTCCGGAATTATTAAGGAATCTTGTGTTTGATTTAAGTTTTGGATTTTACCTAATTCCGAATAATAATCAACAAAAACTTGAGGAAGATTTCCAAAAATATCTTTTATAATTTGAATTTCATCACTAGTAAAACCATTTGGTCCACTAATGTGAAAAAGCTTTTTGATTGTTGAGAAATCTGTCATACTATTTTACTAATTACTTACGTCTCTCCAAAAAAAACCGCTTCATTAAATCGGCAGCTTCATTTGCCATAACTCCAGAAACAACAGTCGTTTTAGGATGCAGTTTTGTTCCCATATTCAGAAAACCGCGCTGTTCGTCGCGAGCGCCAAAAACAATTTTAGAAATCTGGCTCCAATACAAAGCTCCTGCACACATCTGGCAAGGTTCGAGCGTAACGTACAAAGTACAATCTTTCAAATATTTTCCGCCAAGAAAATTTGCGGCTGCGGTTATCGACTGCATTTCGGCATGCGCTGTAACGTCATTTAGCAGTTCTGTCAAGTTGTGGCTGCTTGCAATTACTTTATCGGCCACAACAATTACAGCTCCAACAGGAATTTCGCCTTTATCAAAAGCCATTTCAGCTTCCTGCAAAGCTTTTTTCATGAAATATTCGTCGGTGAAAGGATTTATCATAATTGCAAAAATAAGGTTTTAGTATTTATTTTTTATTACATTTATTTTCTGATATTCAAATATGGAAAGCAAACACAAAATAACTGTTCCTAAACCTTGTCACGAAAACTGGAACACTATGAGTCCTAGTGAAAATGGTCGTTTCTGCATAAGCTGTTCTAAAACCGTTGTAGATTTTACGTCGATGCTTCCTGATGAAATTCAGTCCTTTTTTATTCGAAATCAAAACAAAAATGTCTGCGGGAGATTTAAGAAATCGCAATTAGATTCGATTACAATTCAAATTCCAAATCGGGTTCTACATTCTCAAACACGCTATCATAAAATGTTTTTATTGGCTTTGTTTATTGCTATGGGAACTACTTTATTTAGCTGTCAAAATAAAGACGGAAAGAAACAAAAAATTCAAAATGTGGAAGTTGTAAAAGATACCATTACATCATCCAAAGAAATTGTTGTGGGTAAATCTCTAAAATCAAACCATTTAATTCCGCCGCCCCCTCAACCAAAAGCAAATCAGGTTAAATTTGTAAAACCTAAAGAAAATGATAATCTAAAGTCTGAAAAAATAAACGACAAGAAAAATAACGATGCAAAAGCGGTTATTAAAGCTACTCCTACTGGAGAAGTTGCATCTGAAACTAATGCGGAATTTCCAGGCGGAATCGAACAGTTCTATAATTATTTTGGAAAAGAATTTAAAAAACCTGAGAATATAAATATCAAAAACCTCAAACTCAATCTCTCTTTTGCTGTAGAAAAAAACGGATCTGTATCTTATCTTCAATGCACTCCGACAATTGATAATGCTATAGAACAAGAAATCCAGAGAGTTTTAAGCGCATGCCCTAAATGGCAGGCGGGAGAAAGTAATGGTAAAAAAGTAAAGAGACAATATTCTTTACCAATAGTATTGCAGTAGATCTCGCTTATAAAATTAAATTTAAAACCGTAAATTTGCTTTTTACCTTACAATGAAAAGCAATTTACTTTCAAACATATACAATCCTGCCGATTTACGTCTTTTAAAAGAAGAGCAGCTTACTGAGGTTGCGCAAGAACTGCGTCAATTTATTATTGATGTCGTTTCTGTAAAAGAAGGTCATTTGGGCGCGAGTTTGGGCGTAATTGAATTGACAATTGCACTGCATTATGTTTTTAATACTCCCGAAGATTTGTTGGTTTGGGATGTTGGACATCAAGCTTACGGACATAAAATCTTAACCGAAAGAAGGGAAATTTTTCATACCAATAGACAAATCGACGGAATTTCTGGTTTTCCTAAAAGAAGTGAAAGTATTTATGACACTTTTGGCGTTGGACATTCTTCAACTTCTATTTCTGCAGCGCTCGGAATGGCAATTGCCTCTAAACTAAAAGGTGATCTAGACAAACAGCATGTTGCTATTATTGGAGATGCTTCTATTGCCAGCGGAATGGCTTTTGAAGGTTTAAATCACGCCGGAGTTACCGATGCTAATTTATTAGTCATTTTAAATGATAATGCAATTGGAATTGACCCAAGTGTTGGTGCGCTTAAACAATATCTTACCGCGGTTAAAGAAGGAAAAAATCCAAAGAAAAATAACATGATCAAATCTTTGAATTTTGATTATTCGGGTCCAATTGACGGTCATGATTTTCCTACTCTGATTAAAGAGCTAAAGAGGTTAAAAGATATAAAAGGACCAAAATTTCTTCATATTGTTACTACAAAAGGCAAAGGTTTACAACAAGCCGAAGAAAATCAGGTTAAATATCATGCTCCTGGCAAATTTGATGCTTTAACTGGAGAAATTCATTTAAAACAGGAAGAAAATCTTCCGCCTAAATATCAGGATGTTTTTGGTTTGACGATTTTGGATTTAGCCAAAAAGAATGAAAAAATTATCGGAATCACTCCTGCAATGCCATCTGGAAGTTCTTTGAAATTTATGATGGATGAATTGCCAGATCGTGCTTTTGATGTTGGAATTGCAGAACAGCATGCCGTAACGCTGGCGGCAGGAATGGCGACACAGGGTATGATAGTATATTGCAATATTTATTCTACATTTTTACAACGTGCTTACGATCAGGTAATTCATGATGTCGCTTTGCAGAACTTACCTGTAATTTTTTGTTTGGACCGTGCAGGATTGGTTGGCGAAGATGGCGCTACACATCACGGCGTTTTTGATATTGCTTATCTGCGCTCTATTCCGAATATGATTATCTATGCACCGCTTAACGAAATTGAACTCCAAAATATTCTATATACAGCTCAATTAGGATTAAACCATCCTATTGCTATTCGTTATCCGCGAGGCCGCGGCGTAATACAAAATTGGGAAGTAGAAAATTTCGGACATTATAAAAAAATAAATTTCGGAAAGGCAGAATGCCTAAAAGATGGTACGGAAGTTGCGGTGCTTTCGGCCGGAACAATTGGAAATAATGTTATAGAAGCCTTGAAAGAATGCCCTAATTCTGAAGCCATTGCCCACTATAATTTTAGTTTTATTAAACCATTAGACATCAATACATTAAACACCATATTTTCAAATTTCAAGACTATAATTACAATAGAAGACGGCGTTAAAAAAGGTGGTTTTGGAAGTGCAATTTTAGAGTTTGCTGCATCTAATAATTTCAAAAATGATATTGAAATTTTGGGTGTTCCAGATGAATTTATTGAGCACGGAACAGTTGCTCAACTGCAACAATTGTGTAAAGTTGACGTTAAAAGTTTAATAAATCTTTTTTCTAACGGTTCAAAATAATTATTTTGCGATACCAAAAAAAAAAAATTACCTAATGAAATTATTGCGTTCTACCCTTTTGCTATTATTGCTTTTGAGTACCTCTCATAACTTTGCCCAGATTATACAAACTACCTTGAGTCCGAATCAAGCACCTAAACCGCCTTCGAACTGGACAAAAAAAAATCAACTTGGTTTTGATATCTCCGAAATTGCTTTTGTCAACTGGAGTGCCGGGGGAACAAGTTCTATCTCAGGTTTATTTAAAGGTGAATTTGGAAGAACATACGCAAAGAAAAATCATAAATGGGTAAACGAACTTATCGTAAAATATGGTTTAAACAAACAAGATGGAACTGAATTAAGAAAAACCGACGACGCATTTCAATTTAACTCTACTTATGGTTTTAGAAAGGACACTGCCTCAAACTGGTATTATTCTTCTAAATTAAACTTCAATACGCAATTTACAAACGGTTATAACTATCCCAACAGAGATATTGCAATCTCTAAGCCTTTTGCACCAGCTTATATCTTTTTGGGAGCTGGAGCTGAGAATTCAAACAAGGAAAAAAATAGAGTTTTTTACTTCTCTCCTATTACGTTAAAAACTACTTTAGTACTTGATCAATATCTTGCCAATCAAGGTTCCTTCGGGGTTAAAAAAGCAGTTTATGCAACAGACCCGCTGGATCCCGAAAATCAGATATTAATCGAGGAAGGACAAAAAGTAAAAGCAGAATTTGGTATACTTTTTACGGCATACATGAAAAGTGAAATTTATAAAAACGTTTTTTATGAAAACAGATTAAGTTTATATACCGATTATTTGAATAAATTTGGTAACGTCGATATAGATTACGACACTCGTTTAGACCTTGTCGTTAATGCATATGTGAAAGCAAATATCGGTGTTCATTTAATATATGATGATGATATTAAAACGAAAAAAGACGTTGTTGACCCAGCTACAGGAACAAAAAGCCAAGTAAACGAAGGTCCGAAGATGCAGTTAAGACAGGTTCTTGGTGTAGGACTTGTTTATGCTTTTAAATAATAAATAGTCCTAAAGCAAAAAAATATCCTCTAAAATCATTTAGAGGATATTTTTTTTAAAACATTAATTATTTTTTCTTCCGTTAATAGTTTCAAATAATTCTAATGCATTTCCGTCTGTCAATAGAGAAACATAATGACAAATATGAAGCAGACGTTCGTACAAATTACCTTTGTCTAAATCATGTTTTTCGGGCAGCATCTTTAAAAGTAATTTATCGTAATTTGAAGCATTTCCTTCAAATTTATTATTGAAAGCTGTAATAAATTTATCCAATAAGGTCTGGATAATCTGATATCCTACAATTTCTTTTTCGATCACTTCGCGGCTTTGGTAGATTTTATCAACGCTTAGTTTGATAATATCATTCATTTGCGCTTTGTACTTGCTTTTGTCTGTTAAAGCATAAGGGAATTTTCCTTGTAGAATTGCTTCTTCATTTTCGATAAAAACATCAACCGCGTCGTTTATCAAAGTTCCAATTGCCAAGGCTCTTAAATAACTTATACGATCTTCTTTTGTGGTTAATGACTTGTATTTAGAAACTCCAATATTATCTTTCACGAGTTTAATTAAATATTCTAAGGCAAAATCTTCTGAAACCAAACCAAGATTTATTCCGTCTTCGAAGTCAATAATAGTGTAACAAATATCATCTGCAGCTTCGACTAAATACGCCAGCGGATGTCTTTCAAAACCAATATCTTCTCCAGATTTATTGGCAATCATTCCCATATCTTTGGCAACTTCTTCAAAAAATAATTTATCTGTTTGAAAGAAACCATACTTTTTATCGGCGATATTGTTGGTTGGTTTCTTTGGAAGACTTTCTTTTGGATATTTCATAAAAGCCCCCAAAGTTGCATACGAAATACGAAGTCCGCCTTCAATTCCAGGACGGCTTGCCGTAAGAACCGAAAAGCCATTTGCATTTCCTTCAAAATCAATTAAGTCCTGCCATTGTTTATCTGTAAGCTGATTTCTGAATTTCTGTCCGTTTCCAATAGAAAAATATTCTCCAATCGCTTTTTCTCCAGAATGTCCAAAAGGCGGATTCCCAATATCATGCGCTAATGAAGCTGCAGCCACAATAGCTCCAAAATCATTCATATGATAACCGTGAATTTCTTTTAAATAAGGATATTTTTCGATGATCTTTTTTCCAACCAAACGCCCAAGCGAACGTCCGACAACCGAAACTTCTAAACTGTGTGTTAAACGAGTGTGTACAAAGTCGGTTTTAGAAAGCGGAATAACTTGTGTTTTATCTTGTAAACTTCTAAAAGCAGCAGAAAATATAATTCGGTCATAATCTACCTCAAAACCTAAACGAGTATCATCTTGTTCTACACGTAATCTTTTGCTTGTGTCTCCTTGACGTTTTAATGATAAAAGTTGTTCCCAGTTCATTTTATAATTTTAGATTGCTGATTTTAGATTTTAGATTGAGAATCTAAACGTCAAAAATACGTTTTATTTTAGGATAAAAATAAACCACGGATTAAATTGGTTTAAAAGATTAATTGTTTTTGTCTGCCACCAATTTCGCTAATTTCCACAAATCATTGTGCATAAATTAATTCGTGAAATTCGTGGCAAAAAAATTCAAGTAGAATTTATAAAATCATTTTAATCTGTACAATCTGTGGCAAAAAAAAATCAAAACTCTAAAGCCGTACTGTGTTTAATTTCTCCCATAACAAAAATACTGTTCGTGTTCCCGATGTTTTCGATTGTCGATAATTTATTCATCACAAAATCCTGATAACTAGCCATATCTTGTACCAAAATTTTAAGCATAAAATCGTAATCGCCGGCAATATTGTAACATTCTATAATTTCTGGAAGTGCTACAATATCTTTTACAAAATTACTTCCCACATTTTTGGCATGTTCTTTTAAGCGTACATTACAAAACACTGTCATACCTCTATTCATTTTTTTCTTGTCTAAAAGTGCTACATATTTAGTAATATATCCGTCTCTTTCCAGTCTTTTTATTCGTTCGTAAACTGGAGTAACCGTCAGAAATAGTTTACTCGCAAGGTCTTTTGTATTGATATTGGAGTTTTCCTGAAGGTGTTTGAGTATCAGTAAATCGGTTTTATCAAGGTTTTCCATAGTTTTTTTTACGGCTAAAGGTTCATTAAAGACAATTTCACAGTAAAATAATCTTCAAAATATAAATTAAAAAATACATTTTACTTAAAATAAGCTCAAATTTAAGTATTAAAACCCAATGAAATACATTTGTACAGTAAAAAATACTGAATCAAAAAATGAAAACAAACAACTTAGGTTACCCAAGAATTGGCAGCAACAGAGAACTCAAAAAAGCATCTGAATTGTACTGGGCGGGAAAAATTTCTGCAGATGAACTTATTGATGCGGGAAAAGAAATTCGTATTAGAAACTGGCATTTACAGTCAGAAGCCGGAGTAGATTTAATTCCATCTAACGATTTTTCTTTTTACGATCAGGTTTTAGATTTGACTTTGACAGTTGGCGCAATTCCACAGCGTTATCACGAACTGGCTAAAACAAATTCATCACTTGACTTGTATTTTGCAATGGCAAGAGGCGCGCAAAAAGACGGACAAGATGTTGTAGCTATGGAAATGACAAAATGGTTCGACACCAACTATCATTACATTGTTCCTGAATTCACAAAAAACCAAAAGTTTGAATTGTTTTCAGAAAAAATAATCAATGAATTTAAAGAAGCTAAAGACTTAGGAATTGCGACAAAACCCGTTTTAATTGGACCTATTTCATATTTGCTTTTAGGAAAAGAAAAAGAAGAAGGCTTCAGCCGAATTGATCTTATTGACGCTTTACTTCCTGTTTATTTCGAAATATTTGAAAAATTACAAGCAGAAAATGCTGAATATATTCAGCTTGATGAACCTTTCTTGGCTTTGAATTTAACGGACAAAGAAAGAAACACTTTCACAAAAGTGTACAACGAAATCAACAAACGTTTCCCGAATATTAAAATCATTTTAGCGAATTATTTTGACTGCTTCGGCGAGAATCTGGAAACAGCTTTGGCTTTACCAGTTGATACTTTTCATTTAGATTTAGTTCGATGCCCGCTTCAATTAGATGATATTTTAGAATCTGGGAAATTGGCTTCAAACGTAAATCTTTCTTTGGGAGTTGTTGACGGAAGAAATATCTGGAAAAACGATTTCAAAAAATCATTAGAATTAATCAAAAAAGCGACTGATGCTTTAGGCGAAAACAGAATTCTGGTTGCTCCATCTTGTTCTTTAATACACAGTCCGTGCGATTTGGATTTAGAAACTAATGACGCAACTTTAACTCCAGAAATCAAACAATGGCTGGCTTTCGCGAAGCAAAAAATCAACGAAATTGTACTTTTAAAACAATTCGCTTCAAACGAAGTTGACGTTAAAAACTCTGTTGATTATGAGCGAAATGTAATTGCAAACGAAAACCGTAAAACTTCAAAATTAATTCATAATAATGAAGTTAAAGCGCGTGTTGCCGGAATTACAGCTTCTGATGACCAACGTAAAAGCACTTTTGCCACCAGAAGAAAAAGCCAAATCGAAGCTTTGAATTTACCTTTGTTCCCAACTACAACTATTGGATCTTTTCCGCAGACAGCTGAAGTGAGAAGCTGGAGAGCGAAATTCAAAAAAGGAGAATTAACAACGGAACAATACAACGATTTAATCGAAAAAGAAACCGAAGCTACGATTCGTTTTCAGGAAGAAACCGGAATCGATGTTTTGGTTCATGGCGAATTCGAGCGTAACGATATGGTGGAATATTTCGGAGAACAATTATCTGGTTTTACGTTTACCAAAAACGGCTGGGTTCAGAGTTACGGAAGCCGCTGTGTGAAACCTCCAGTTATTTACGGTGATGTTTCAAGACCAAACCCAATGACGGTAAAATGGTCAAAATATGCACAGTCTTTGACTCCAAAATGGGTAAAAGGAATGCTTACAGGTCCTGTAACTATTTTGCAATGGTCGTTTGTTCGTAACGATCAGCCACGTTCTGAAACTTGTACGCAAATCGCTTTGGCCATTCGTGATGAAGTTGTAGACTTAGAAAAAGCCGAAATTAAAATCATTCAAATTGATGAGCCAGCCATTCGAGAAGGTTTGCCTTTAAGAAAAGAAGAATGGGCAAACTATTTAGACTGGGCTGTAAAAGCGTTTAGAATTTCTGCATCTGGAGTTAACGACGATACGCAGATTCACACGCACATGTGCTACAGCGAGTTCAACGACATCATTCAAAACATTGCCGACATGGATGCCGATGTTATTACAATCGAATGTTCACGTTCGCAAATGGAACTTTTAGACGCATTTGCCAACTTTAAATATCCAAACGAAATTGGACCTGGAGTTTACGATATTCACTCTCCGCGTGTGCCTTCGAGTACAGAAATGGTGAAATTACTAGAAAAAGCTTCTGCCGTAATTCCTGTAGATCAGCTTTGGGTAAATCCCGATTGTGGTTTAAAAACACGCCATTGGGACGAAACCAAAAAAGCTTTAATCGAAATGGTTGCGGCGGCTCAGGAAATGAGAGCAACAGTTGAAAACCCTGTGAGTTAATACTTTTTATTTAGATTATATTTTTGTTTCAATGCCAGTAAGCGAAGTCGAAAATCTTGTAGTTATGATTTGTTTCGACTTCACTTTTACTGGCATTGTTTTTTAGAAGCAGAAGATTTTTGTTTCCATAACACCTTTAGTCCCGCTATCCGCTATATCTTTTATGGCGAACCCCGCCATAAAAGGATACCGCTTCTATCGGGGCTAAACCAGAACTTTTTATTTTCAAAAGTTTAAAAATCTCAAACAAAAAAAAAGCATCCGCGATGGCGGATGCTTTCTGAAATTGAATATATAAAACTTAGATTAGAAGTTTTTAGAGATTCCGATGTTGAATGTTTGACCGAAGTTAAAGTAGAATTTGTTAACATCTGGACCGTTATTATCATAACTTAATGTCTCGTATCCTAAACCACCAATGCTGAAGTTTAAACCGAAACCTTTTTGCATGTTAATGAAAAGAGCTGGAGTTACACCAACATACATTCCATCTGCTTTAGATTTTGCAAAAGCATTTCCTGGACCATATTCTTTATATTTTGCATTTTGGAAACCTGCTCCCATATCTGCAAAAACAGAGAAAGTTTGGCTTAATGGCATTGTATAACGAACAAATGCACCTAATTTGAATCCGTTATTTTTTTCTTCAGTTACACCATCATCATCATTAGAAGAACTTACAGTAAATTCACCTCCAACTGTCCAGTTTTCGTGAAATTGGTAACCAACTTTTGGAGAAAAGCTAAATTCGTTTACTGTTCTTTCGCTGTTTGCAAATTCAGTTTTTTCAGAAGTGTATCCAATGTTACCACCTACTAAGATTGTTCCTTTTTGCGCATTTGCAAAACTACAGATAGCCAACGCAGCCATCACTAGAATTTTTTTCATGTTTTTGGGTTTAAATTTATTTTAGCATTCCCTTAACAATAACGATGCCGTGAATAAAGGGCTGTTCGATTTTTTTATATTTACTTTAAAAGATAAAATGTAGCAATCGAAACTATTTCTGTTTACTTTTGCAACAAATAAAAAAGTCTATGTCGATAGAAGTAAACAGCATATCAAAAAGTTACGGAGAGCAAAAAGCTTTAAATGGAATTTCTTTTAAAATTGAGAAGGGAGAAATCGTAGGATTTCTTGGACCCAACGGAGCTGGAAAATCTACTTTAATGAAAATTTTGACCACGTATTTACTTGCCGATAGTGGCTCAGCCCTTGTAAATGGTCATGATGTCATGTCAGACACTAAAGCAGTGCAGCGTTCTATTGGGTATCTTCCAGAGCATAATCCGTTATATTTGGATTTGTATGTTCGTGAGTATTTGGCTTTTAATGCCGATGTCTATAACGTGCCAAAATCTAGAATTGAAGAAGTAATCGAACTGACAGGACTGACACCAGAAAGCCATAAAAAAATTGGTCAGCTCTCTAAAGGATACCGCCAGCGTGTTGGACTTGCAAATGCTTTACTCCATAATCCAGATGTTTTAATTTTAGATGAACCAACTACTGGACTGGATCCTAACCAGTTAATGGAAATTCGTAATGTCATCAAAAATGCAGGAAAAAATAAAACTGTTTTTTTATCGACACACATTATGCAGGAAGTAGAAGCGATTTGCGATCGTGTCATAATTATTGACAAAGGGCAAATTGTGGCAGATAATAAATTAGACCATTTAGTTACTGCAAATAAAGAGCAAGTAATTGAAGTAGAGTTTGATTATAAAGTAGAAGAACAGCTTTTAGCTAAACTGCCTAACATAAGTTCTTACGTTAATACCCATGACATGACATGGGAACTGACTTTTGTTACTGATAAAGATATGCGTCCCGCTATTTTTGATTTCGCCAACGAAAATGGTTTAAAAACTCTACAATTGAATCAAAAAAATAAAAACCTAGAAGCTGTTTTTAGAGAGATTACGAAGTAAGTTTTCAGTCTCTCCCCGATAGCTATCGGGACAGTTTTTCGGAGAAAAGCGGATAGTTTAATAAAAACTATCCGCTTTTTTAATTTACTTAAATCTTAAAATCAACATATTACATTTTAAAACTCAAATTAATTTTAGGTAATAACCCATTTCCTTAAAACAGGCTCTTCTGCATTTATATTGACGGTTATATTTGTGAAACTATTTCGACCATTTCTTTCATTACAATTTTAATATCATTTTCAGTTGTTCGCCAATTTACAAACGAAGCTCTAATTCCATTTCTATTTTCATAAACTGTCGGCGTCATAAAAACTGTGCCTGTATCATTTAGCCTTGTTAAAAACTCACCAACTTTATCCTGATTTTCATCTCCTTTCAAAGTAAAACAAACATTATTTAATCGAATTGGAGCCATAAGTTCAAAATCGTCAATTTCTATAATAGCATTTCCAAAATGAAGTGCCAGCAAAGTACTTTTTTCAACAATATCACAAAAGCCTTCTTTTCCATAAGCAACCAATGAAAACCAGACTGGCAAAGCTCTTAAACGACGTGAATTTTCTGGAAGAACATTTAAATAATTAAAGTTCTCCAAAGCATTACCTAAATAAGGAGCATTTGAGTTCTGAAATGTTTCAATCTGCAGGTTTAAGTGTTCTTTTTTTACTAAATAAAAAGCGCTTTCATAAGGCACATTCAGCCATTTATGACAATCAATTGTAATACTGTCTGCTCCTTCCCAGCCTTCAACCAGATGTTTGTATTTATCTGAAACTGCAGCAAAACCCCCAAATGCAGCATCAATATGCCACCAAAAATTGTATTTTTTCTTTAGATCTGAAATAGCTTCAAAATCATCAAAATCAGCGGTGTTTACCGTTGCAGCACTTGAAATTAGAATAAAAGGTTTTCCGTTTAATTCTTTTATTTTTTCTTCTAAATTGATAATGTCTATTGCCTCACGATTCCCTTCAATTGTTTTCACAACTGTGTAATTTTGACTTCCAATTCCCAACATCGATAATGATTTTATAGAAGAAGAATGAGGAGTTGCAGTTAAAATATTAATGGGTTCTGAAATTCCGTTTTTAGCAAAATCCTTTCCAAACTGTTTTCCAAACCATTGTCTGGCAACACCTAAACAAGTAAAGTTTGACATGGTTGCGCCGGTTACAAATCCTCCTAAAAAAGAATCTGGAAGTTCTAATAATTGAAGCAGCAAATTAATAGTTTCAAATTCTATCAATGCCGAATTTCCGCCTTGAGATGTTATCGATTGTGTATTTTGATCGTAAACCGATGCCAGCCAATCACCAACAATAGAAGCAGGTGTGGATCCGCCGGTTACAAATCCCCAATAACGAGGCCCTGGAGACGAAACCAATAAAGGTGCTAATCTTTCATTAAACTCTTTTAAAGCTTCTGAAGAACCTAAACCTAATTCGTTTAAGTCTCGTTTGGGATCGATTCTGTTTTTATTTGAAGTTGGAATATTCTCCAAATTATTCAAGAAATCAACGCCTTGTTGTTTGGCTTTTTCTAAGATATTTTCAAAATCATTTAGATCGTGTTGTAGTATTGAATTCATATTTATATAATTTTTGATCTCAAACTAATTGACAGGCTGAGCGAAGCCTAAGCCTTTAGTTGAAATAATATATTTACGGTAAAAATGTGGAACTTATAATAACGTTACCATTTCGTTTTTTCAGAGAATCTCGAAACCATCATCGAACAAATTACATCACCATTTGCATTTAACAAAGTAGCAATCGGGTCAACCAAAGTTCCTAAAATCATAGCAACTGGAAGCGCTTGTTCCATCGGAAAACCATAAACGGTTATGGCTAAGATTTCGCCAATATAACCTCCGTTTGGAATTCCTCCCTCAACAATAGAAACAATTACAGTAATTCCAAGTGCTAAAAGAATCGTCATCGGATCTGTAAAATCCTTCCCAAACATGGCAAACAAAAAAGTGATTTTTAAAATAGAAGACATACTAGAACCGTCTTTATGCAAAGGCGCTCCTAGCGGAATCACCAAATTACGAACATGTGCCGGAATTCTCATTTTTTCTGCTGCTTCAAGATTGGCAGGAATTGTGGCAATACTGCTGCAAGTTCCTACTGCGGTTAAAGATGGCGTTATGTTATTACTCCAAAAAACTTTAAAAGCTCTTTTTCCGCCTGACACAAGTGCGTATAAACTAAAAAACACAAAAAAGTAAAAGACACAGGCCGCATAATAAACTGCCATAGGTTTTGCATAAACTCCCAACAATTGCGGCCCGAAAACACCAACCTGATAGGCAAAATAAGCTCCCAAACCAATTGGCGCCAATTTCATGATGATGTTTAAAAGTTGTTTCATCACCTCGTTTCCAGAATCGAGAAAGCTCTTGAAAGCATTTCCTTTTTCGCCGGACTGCAATGTTGCAAAACCAATTAGAAAAGAAAAAATAATCAATGCCAGCATACTTTTTCGCGACAATAATTCGAAGAAATCATTTGCCGTAAGCAGTTTTGCAATTTGATCTCCTGCAGATCCTGATTGAATTTCCTCAAACGGAACTTTGGCAATAGCGATATCCTCATGAATGGGAAAAAGATAAACGGCGCAAATCATTACAATTGCCGAAATAAGAATTGTCGCCAGAAAGACCAAAACCATAATAAAGAAAAGTTTTCCGAGCTTTTCTGTTCTCTCCAAATTAGCAATCGACGAACCAATTGTAAAAAAGATAAGCGGGATAATGGCCGTGAAAAGTAAGTTCAGAAATATATCCCCAATCGGTTTTATGATCAAAACTTTTTCTCCGAAAACCAATCCAAAAATACTTCCTATTATAATACCTCCAAGAAGCATTAAAATACTGCTGTAACTCTGTAAAAAATTGATTCTCTTAACTTCCATAATTTTAAACGATTATAATTCAGAATGATTAATAAAGAATGAAAGTACTTAAAAAAAGATTGCGAAAATTGATTAGTCATTTTTTTTGCCACAGATTAGTAGGATTAAAATGATTTTTTAATCTCTGTAAATCTTTATTAATCTGGCAAGAAATTATTTCTCTAGAACAATAGTCGTAAAAGCTCTGTCAACCAATTCTCCTGTTTTGCTTTTTACTTTTTCTGTCTGTGTTTCTGTATACACAATCTTAAAAGGTGATTTTTCAATTAGTTTCTGCGCTTTTTCTGTACTGTAAAGTTCAAATTCAAATTGAGTAAACGGAAGTTTCTTCATAAAATCTTCCTCTGCAAATGTTAAGCAGAAATTTCCATTTGATTTTAAAACCCTGTAAATTTCTAAAAGTAATTTCTCTGGCTCCTGCCAAAAATAAATGGTATTTACCGTAAATATTTTATCGAAAGATTCTTCTTCAAACGGAATTATATTTCCGTCATAAAGTGAAAAGAAAGCTTGTTTTTGAGACACAAAATTTCTGTTAATCTGGCGCGCTTCCTGAAACATCAGCTCGGACATTTCTAATCCATAATATTTTAGTTTTTCCGCCTGTTCAAACAAAAATTCAACATGACCAGCGTTTCCGTGGCCTAATTCCAGAATTTTATTTTCTTTGGATATATTTAAATTTTGAATCGAATGGCGCGTCATATTGATGTTTGTTTCGTTCATCATATTTGCCATTTCGATTCCTTTTTCTCCCGATGGATTTTTTAGTTGAGAGGCTATCGCTTGTAATTCTTCTTGTTTCATGATCTTTAAAGTTAAATTCCAATAAAAAAAATCCAAATTCCAAGCCTTGTTTGTCATTGCGAGGAACGAAGCAACCGTATTAAAAAAGCACAAAAGCTAAACAACTTGAGATTGCTTCGTTCCTCGCAAAAACCTTAAAAAACCTGACTCGCTATCTGGCGGATATTCTCAGATTTTCCCATTGAATAATAATGCAAAAACGGAACTCCCGCTGCTTTTAATTCTAATGACTGCTGAATTGCCCACTCGATTCCGACTTGTTTGATTTCAGCATTATTCTTGCATTTATCTACAGCATCGATCAAATCTTCTGGAAGATCAATTCTGAAAATCTGCGGTAAAACCTGTAAATGTCTTTGAACAGCAATAGGCTTAATTCCAGGAATAATCGGAATTGTGATGCCCATTTCTCTTGCTTTTTCTACAAAGGCAAAATATTTCGAGTTGTCAAAAAACATTTGCGTTACCACATAATCTGCTCCTGCATCTACTTTTTCTTTTAATCTTTTTAAATCTGATTGTAATGATGGTGATTCTAAATGCTTTTCAGGATAACCTGCAACTCCAATACAAAAATCGGCTTTATTATCAACATCCATTACTTCATGAAGATATTTTCCGCAATTCAAATCATTAATTTGTCGAACCAAATCGATTGCATAATGATTTCCTCCCGCTTTTGGCGTAAAAGACTGCTCATCTTTCATGGCATCTCCGCGAAGCGCCATTACATTGTTGATTCCCAAATAATGACAATCAACCAGCATATACTCGGTTTCTTCCTGCGTAAATCCGCCGCAAAGCAAATGTGGAACCGTATCTACATTGTATTTATGTTTAATAGAAGCGCAAATTCCAAGCGTACCTGGACGCATACGAGTTAGTTTTTTATCCAAAAGTCCGTTACCGCGATCAATGTAAATATACTCTTCGCGAGAAGTTGTTACATCAATAAACGGCGGTTTAAACTCCATTAAAGGATCGATATTATCATACAATTCCTGAATGCTTTTCCCCTTTTGAGGTGGAATAATTTCAAATGAGAATAATGTTTTTCCTTTGGCGTTTTCTATATGCTCTGTTACTTTCATTTTTTAAGTTATGGGTTATGAGTTAAGTGTTTTGAGTTTTTAGTTCGTGTAAAAAATCTGAAATCAAAAACTTAAATCATTTTATTTGTTGTTTCAAAGTTTCAAGTTTCAGGTTTCAAGTTGCTATAGAGAACTTGAAACCTGAAACAAAAATAACTTTCGTTAATCTGCAATATTAGGATTTAACCATTTCATGGCATAATCTGTTGGAACGTTTCGTCGTTTGGCGTAATCTACTACCTGATCTTCTTTTATTTTCCCTAGTCCGAAATATCGGCTTTTTGGGTTTCCGAAATAATATCCCGAAACCGATGAAGCCGGCCACATCGCCATGCTTTCTGTAAGCGTCACTCCAATTTCTTCAGCTACATTTAAAAGCTTCCAAATCGTTGGTTTTTCCAAGTGATCGGGACAAGCCGGATAACCTGGCGCAGGACGAATTCCTTTATAATTTTCTTTAATTAATTCTTCGTTGGTTAAAGATTCTTCTTTATCATAACCCCAAAAATCTTTACGTACTCTTTCGTGAAGATATTCGGCGAAAGCCTCAGCAAAACGATCGGCAAGTGCTTTTACCATAATCGAGTTATAATCGTCTAAATTCTTTTCATATTCCGCAGCCCATTCGTCAACGCCAAAACCAGTGGTTACACAGAAAGCTCCCATATAATCTTCAATTCCGCTTTCTTTTGGCAAAATAAAATCGGCTAAAGCGATGTTTGGAGCGCCTTTTGTTTTTTGTGACTGCTGGCGAAGCGTTAAGAATTTATCTAAAACTTTTCCGTTTTCGTCACGTAATTCGATATCGTCATCATCCACCTGATTCGCAGGAAAAATTCCGTAGATACCTTTTGCTTTTAGTTTTTTCTCTTCTAAAATCACCTTCAACATCGCCTGAGCATCGTTAAACACAGATGTTGCTTGTTCGCCCACAACCTCATCGGTTAAAATCGCAGGATATTTTCCGTACAATTCCCAAGTTTGAAAAAATGGTGTCCAGTCGATATACGGAACCAAAACATCAAGTTCTATTTCAATGGTTTGTGCTCCAATTACTTTTGGTTTAGTCGGTGTGTATTCAGACCAATCCAATTGTAATTTGTTTTTACGGGCATCTTCAATCGTGAGGAAATTTTTATCTCTTGAACGATTTAAAAATGTTTCTCTAAAAGAATCGTACTCTGCACGAATATCTGCCGCATATATTTTTCGGTTATGATCTAACAGGTTTCCTGCAACCGTAACAGCACGCGAAGCATCGTTTACGTGAATTACCGTTTCTCTGTACTGAGGCGCAATTTTCACGGCAGTATGCGCTCGCGAAGTTGTTGCCCCGCCAATCATAATCGGGATTTTAATATCTTGTTTGTCTAATTCTTTGGCTAGATACACCATTTCGTCAAGCGAAGGTGTAATCAGTCCGCTTAAGCCGATAATGTCTACATTATGCTCAATCGCCGCTGCAATAATTTTTTCCGGAGGCACCATAACACCAAGATCTACAATCTCGTAATTGTTACAAGCCAAAACTACCGAAACGATGTTTTTCCCAATATCGTGAACGTCACCTTTTACAGTTGCCATTAGGATTTTTCCGTTTCCTTGTTTATCTCCAGCTTGTTTGCTTGCTTCAATAAATGGCAATAAATAAGCAACCGCTTTTTTCATTACACGAGCCGATTTTACCACCTGAGGGAGAAACATTTTTCCGCTTCCAAATAAATCTCCAACCACGTTCATTCCCGTCATCAAATTGATCTCGATTACTTCGATTGGTTTTGCTGCTGCCAAACGGGCTTCTTCAACGTCTTCCTCAATAAAAGCATCAATTCCTTTTACCAATGAATGTGTAATACGTTCCTGAACCGTTCCAAAACGCCATTCCTGAACTACTTTTTCATCGCTTTTTGCTTCACCTTTTACATTTTCTGCAAAATCTAAAAGTCGTTCTGTAGCGTCGTCACGTCTATCTAAAATTACGTCTTCAACGTGTTCTAATAAGTCTTTCGGAATATCATCATAAATCGTCAACATTTCGGGATTTACGATTCCCATCGTCATTCCATTTTTAATGGCGTGGTATAAAAACACTGAGTGCATCGCTTCACGAACGGTATCATTTCCTCTAAAAGAAAACGAAACGTTACTCACCCCACCACTAATATGTGCATGAGGCAGATTCTCGCGAACCCATTTTGTTCCTCTAAAGAAATCCAAAGCATTTAAGCGATGTTCTTCCATTCCCGTTGCAACTGGGAAAATATTCAAATCGAAAATAATGTCCTGCGGAGGAAACCCTACTTTGTTCACCAAAATATCATACGAACGCTGGCAAATCTCTACTCTACGATCGTAATTATCCGCCTGACCTACTTCGTCAAAAGCCATGATAATCGCCGCCGCTCCGTAACGTTTGATTAATCTCGCGTGGTGAATAAAAGCTTCTTCTCCTTCTTTTAACGAAATCGAGTTTACAACGCTTTTTCCTTGTACTACTTTAAGACCTGCTTCGATGATTTCCCATTTCGAACTGTCGATCATAATCGGCACTCGCGAAATATCTGGTTCTGCAGCAATTAAATTCAAAAATTTAGTCATTGCAGTAACGCCATCAAGCATTCCCTCATCCATATTAATATCGATGATTTGTGCTCCTCCTTCTACCTGCTGTCTTGCAATATCAAGTGCCTCGTCATATTTCTCTTCCTTGATTAATCTTAGGAATTTTCTTGAACCAGTTACATTTGTACGTTCCCCAACGTTTACAAAAACACTTTCGGGTGTAATAATCAATGGTTCTAATCCTGATAATACAAGGTCTCTTCTTTTTTCTGCCATTTTCTTTTTAAGTTACTAAGATTCTAAGATGCTTAGATTCTGAGTTTTTTTTATTCTCTTTTGTTTCCTGCAAGGTTTTAAAAACTTAGTAGGTATTTATGTTTATTAATTTGGGCGTGTCCCTCTGGGCCGGGCTATTTGTTACAAGTCCTCGCTCTTCCTTCGTCAGGCTGTGGGCTTTTCACTACTATCCCTCACGCAAACTCGGTTTCGTAAGACGATTTTTCTTTAAAATTATATTAAAATCAAATTTTGTCTGTCAATTGGTCTATTTACTTTTTCTATATTCAAAATATTTTCCCTTGGCAAATCGTAATTATAAACTAAAGGAACTTCCGAATTTTGATCATTAAAGAAATCGTAAATACAATCAATCCATTCGTCATTCGTTTTTTCAACAGGAATTAAAACTTTTATAATATAGTGTAATCCTGAATCAACTAATATTCGTCTAAATGATTTACGATATTTTTTCCTTAAATAATCGGCAACTGGTAAAAGTGATTCTGCTCCGAACAACAAATAATGATAATGTTCAAATAAATCTTCTTTTAGCAATCCAAAATTTATTTCATTTTTTGTATAAAATTTATTTTCATGTGGGTTATCCGTAGAAAACCATTCACTTATACTTTTCTCAATCTCATTAGATAATTCTTCAGTCTCATTTATTATAAATCTGTGTTTAGCTTTTTTTTCTAGCAATTCTTTTGAAGCTACCTTGAGTCCCTCTTTTTGAATATATTTAAATTCTTGATTACTCAGATTAGTCGCATGAAATGCAACTATGTATTCAAACTTTTCCCTAAACGAAATTCTAAAATCATTTATACATTGAAAACTACACACAAAAAGCTCACATTCAGCACTTTCAATTTCAAATTTTCCTTCATTCATAAATTAATTATTTTCTCGTAGTAATTGAAAGTAGTTATTGCAATCAATACCTACAAGGTTTTAAAAACCTTGCAGGAGCGAAACTTTAGGCAATAACCGGCGCCACTCTTGGCTTATAATCCTTCGCAACCTCAGCCATTAATCTAATATGATCTGGAGTTGTTCCACAGCAACCTCCAATGATATTAATCAAATTGTCCTCTAAATATTCTTTTATAAAAGCTTGCGTTTGTTCTGGCGTTTCATCGTATTGTCCGAATGCGTTTGGCAATCCTGCATTTGGATGTGCCGAAACATTAAAACTTGTATTATGTGCTAATGTTTTCAAATACGGTTTCAACAAATCGGCTCCTAAAGCGCAATTGAATCCTACACTCAATAACGGAATATGCGAAACTGAAATCAAAAACGCTTCAACTGTCTGTCCAGAAAGTGTCCTTCCTGAAGCATCCGTAATTGTTCCTGAAACCATGATTGGAATATCTAGATTACGTTCTTCTTTTACTTCTTCGATTGCAAAAAGTGCTGCTTTAGCATTTAAGGTATCAAAAATCGTTTCTACTAAAAGTAAATCGCATCCCCCATCCATTAAAGCTTCAACTTGTTGTTTGTAAGCAATTCGCAAATCGTCGAACGTTACGGCTCTGTAACCTGGATCGTTTACGTCTGGTGACATACTTGCCGTACGGTTTGTTGGTCCGATTGAACCAGCTACAAAACGTGGTTTCTCTGGATTTTTTGCGGTAAACTCATCGGCTACTTGTCTTGCGATTTTTGCCGATTCGTAGTTTAGCTCGTAAACCAAATCTTCCATATGATAATCGGCCATACCGATTGTCGTTCCTGAAAAGGTATTGGTTTCTACGATATCTGCACCAGCTTCAAAATAAGCGGCGTGCACATCGCGGATCGCCTGTGGTTGTGTTAAGGATAATAAATCGTTGTTTCCTTTTAATGGATGTGGAAAATCTTTGAAACGCTCTCCTCTAAAATCTTCTTCGGAGAAATTATAGCGCTGCAACATTGTTCCCATTGCTCCGTCAAGGATTAGGATATTTTTCTTTATTGCTTCTTGTATCGTAATTGCCATATCTTTTTTTCTTTAGCTTCTAAGATACTGAGGTTCTAAGATGCTAAGTTTTTTTATTATGATTGTGAAGTTTAACCTTCGATATTTTTTTCACACTAATTCCAAAAGTGCAATATTGCATGCTAATTAGCCCCGATGGAAGCAAATATCCTTTTATTCTGGAGTTCAGAATAAAAGATATTTGTGTACAGCGGGAACTATTGACTGCAAAAATGCACCAATGATTCGCTCCTGATACAGAATCTGTTTCAGTAATTATTGTAAGTTGTCAGGAAAAGTTTGAGAAATACGAGTTATGTATTTGTGTTATCTATCTTTAATACTGGAAAATGTCGTATAAAGTAGAATTTAGCACCTTCTTTATGATAAAGGGTTGCTAAGGTTTCATTGGGTCTATCCCTCCGCCTTTCGTGATAACTAACAGTAATTTTAAGAACAGTGCAAAGGTATGAAATAGGCTTTCGATTTGCAAATGTTTTTTTCTAAGGTTCTGAGAGGCTAAGTCGCTAAGGTTCTAAGTTTTTCTTTTAGGATTTTTAATTTAAACAATCGAGCTCCAGAGGAGCGCAATATTTATAGAAAACAATTTACCAACTCAACAAAAGCTCCAGAGAAGCGACATATATTTCGCTCCGCTGGAGCTCTTTTGCAAACGAATAATTCTTTTCTATAAATATTTCATCCCTCTGGGATTAATTAAAAAAGCTCAAACTAAAAGTTTGAGCTTTGTATATAAAAACCTTAGCGCCTTAGTCCCTTAGTCCCGATCCCGAAATTTCGGGACGGGATCAGCACTTTCGATTAAACTATTGCCTTAACAACTGCTTTTGGAGCTTCTTTACGAGTTCCGTCGAAACCGTCTACACCAGAAACTGTTGTATATTTTAATACATACTTTTTACCTGGATTGATGATTCCGTAAGCAGCTTGACACATTAAAGTTGCTTCGTGGAATCCGCAAAGGATTAGTTTTAGTTTTCCTGGGTATGTATTTACGTCTCCAATGGCGAAGATTCCCGGGATATTCGTTTGGTAATCTAGTGCATTGTTTACTTTGATTGCATTTTTTTCGATTTCTAATCCCCAGTCTCCAATTGGACCTAATTTTGGAGTTAATCCGAAAAGTGGAATGAAATAATCACACTCGATTTTACGGTGTGCTCCGTTTTCTTCGATATCTAATGACTCAACATGCTCAGCACCGTTGATTCCGATAACTTCTGCAGGAGTGATTAATTTAATTTTCCCAGCTGATTTTAATTCCTGTACTTTTTCTACAGAATCTAAAGCTCCTCTAAATTCGTTTCTTCTGTGAATTAAAGTTACTTCTGAAGCTACATTTGCCAAGAAAATACTCCAGTCTAGTGCTGAATCTCCTCCTCCTGCAATTACTACTCTTTTATCTCTGAATTTCTCTGGATTTTTGATGAAGTATTTAACTCCTTTATCTTCATAAAACTCGATATCTTCAATAAGTGGTTTACGAGGCTCAAAACTTCCTAAACCTCCTGCGATTGCTATAACTGGCGCGTGAAATTTAGTTCCTTTGTTTGACGTTACAATGAAACTTCCGTCTTCTTGTTTTTCGATTGTTTCTGCACGCTCACCTAATGTAAAACCTGGCTCAAACTGTTTAATCTGCTCCATTAATCCATCCACTAAATCTCCAGCTAAAACTTCTGGAAATCCTGGGATATCATAAATTGGTTTCTTTGGATATAATTCTGAAAGCTGTCCTCCTGGTTGAGGCAGAGCATCTAATATATGGCATTTTAATTTTAATAATCCTGCCTCGAATACGGCAAATAAACCTGTTGGGCCTGCTCCAATTATAAGTATATCTGTTTTAATCATTATGTTGTTGTTTATAATCATTCTTAATAGTGCAAAGAAACGAATAATTTATTCTACTGACAATGATTTTTATCATTCATTTCTAAGCGATATTTTTACTCTCTATTTTTGAGTGAAGCGGTGATTTCATTCATCTTCTTCACTTTTTCTTCAAAATTGCCTTTTAAGGTTCTCCTGTATTCATTTAGGTTTTCTACCATTTGATTAATATCGTCGGGAATTACTTCTTCGAAAAATTCTCTTAGCCTTTTGGCAGTTGTCGGCGATTTTCCATTGGTCGAAATGGCGATTTTCACATTTCCTTTCGTAACGATGCCTCCTAAATAATAATCACATAAATCCGGCGTATCGGCGATATTGCAAATTAAATAACGCTTTCTAGACAAATCGTACACTCTTTTATTGACCTTTAAATCATCTGTACAGGCGATTACCATATGGCGTTTTTTGAGCATTCTCTTTTTGAACTTTGCTTCCGTCAATTTAATTGATGGATGCTTTTCTGCTAAAATTTTAATTTCTAAATGAAAATCGGGCGCTACAACCTCAACATTTGCATTTGGACTCGATTTTAACAAAAAAGAAAGTTTTTCCAGACCTACATTTCCGCCGCCCACAATTAAAACATTCAGATTGTGAAGTTTTAGAAATATTGGATATAATTCGTTTTGTTCCATGTTAATCATTTTTCATCTATTCAAAATTAGATGATTTACCAATCAGATGTTCCTAATAGAACATTTTATTGGGAACATTTTTTATTCTACCGATGAAATGTTCCTAACGGAACAATCTCTTCACGTACATTCGGTTAAAAACGGATGCTCCAATGTTGATTCCTGCGAAATTTTATCTTGTGATTTCTTTTGATAGAAATTCTTCGTAAAATCCTTTTAATTTGTTGCTTTCGCGGACAACTTCTCCAAGAACAATAATTGCTGGTGAACCTAATTCTTTTTGTTTTACAACTTCTAAAATCGAATCAACTGTTCCTACGCCAACTTTTTCTTCTGCTGTTGTTCCGTTTTGGATGATTGCAACTGGTAAATTTCCTTTATTTTCTTTTTGAAACAAATCGATAATTTGAGGTAATTTGTGCATTCCCATCAAGATTACAACTGTTGCAGAAGATTGAGCTGCCAAAGCAACATCTGCAGATAATTTTCTATCTGAAGTTGTTCCAGTAATGGCCCAAAAGCTTTCTGAAACGCCGCGTTTTGTAATTGAAATTCCCTGACTTGCAGGAACTGCCACTACAGATGAAATTCCAGGAACTACGATAGTTTCAATTCCGAAACTTTCTGCAAATTCCACTTCTTCACCACCTCTTCCAAAAATAAACGGATCTCCACCTTTTAATCGAACTACGTTTCCGTATGTCAAAGCATTATCAACAATTAATTGATTGATTTGATCTTGCGTATAGGCATGATTTCCGATTCTTTTTCCAACAAAAATTCGGATAGCATTTTTAGGTGCGTAATCCAGAATTTCTTCATTGGCCAAAGCGTCATATAAAACCACGTTGGCTTCAGCCAATGCTTTTACAGCTTTGAGCGTAAGTAGATCAGGATCGCCCGGACCTGCACCGACTAAAGTTATTTTTGGTTTTATATTAAGCATTTGCTAATTCTTGAGCTCTGAAAGTTTCAATTTTATCAAAGAAAACTACTGCCTGGGCAATGTAATCTTTAGCGAAAGCTTCAGAAGGTTCATTTTTATTGATTTGGTAAACCAAATCTTTAAAAGTTGAGTTTAATTCTATTTTATTTTTTTCAATAAAAACGGTATCAAACAAGTCTACAATTCCTGCGTGATTATTTGTTTTTTCGTTTTCAGACAATAACAAAGCTTTTGCTCCATTTACAAATCCTGCATAAGCATGATAAATAGCATCTGACCATTTTTTCTCGTCGAAAGATTCTTGAGCCAAAATCAATTTCTCTTTAGCTTCAAACAATAAAGTTGCTACTAAATCGATCACTACTCCCGCACATTCCCCAACTCCAACTGCTTTTACATAGTTGTCTGCGTTACCCCAGTCTACAAAATCAGCTTCTGTTAAATTGGTAACATCTGCGAAAGGTTTTAGAATTTCATAGAAATATTTCTCTCCTTTTGCATCATAATAATTCAAGAATTTTTCTCCGTTTGCATTGGCATCATAATCATTTAAGATGGTACGTAATGCATCTGGTCCTCTACGGCTTGGAATTTTAATTACTTTATCAGCAAAACGTCCTGATCCGTTTCCTAATCTTCCTCCGCCTAATAAAACCTGTAAAGCCGGAGCAACTAATTTTCCTGAATTGATTGACATTCCTTGGAACCCAATTGCAGACATATTGTGTTGTCCGCAGGCATTCATACAACCTGAAATTTTAATTTCGATTTCGCGGTTGTTTAAATACTGAGGATATTCGGCAGTTAAAACTCTTTCCAATTCTTCTGCAATACCGGTACTACTTGCAATCCCCAAGTTGCAAGTATCAGTACCCGGACATGCCGTAATATCTCCTGTAGAATTATATCCTAAATGAACAAAGTCCAATTTGGCTAATTCCTGATAAAAGAAAGGAAGATTCTCTTCTTTTACGTGACGTATTACAATATTTTGACGCAATGAAAAACGTAATTCATTTGCTGCGTAATTTTTAATTAAAGTGGCTAATAATCTGGCTTTATCCGTATAAAAATCTCCTAATAGAACTTTGATTCCGATGGCATAATAACCTTCTTGTTTCTGCTTAATTACATTCGATTTTTTCCATGCTTCATAAGCTGCAGTATCTTCGATTGTAACTTGCGGAACTTCTAATAATGGTTCTGGAATTGGACCTTCAAAAGCAGTCGTATCAATTTCGTATGTTTCAAAAGCGATCGCTTTTTTCTCTTTTTCAACTAAATCAAGAAAAACATCTTTTCCTATTTCTTTGATTAAAAATTTCATACGTGCTTTCATTCTTTTGGCACGTTCTCCGTATCTGTCGAAAATACGAATGATTCCTTCTGCTGTTGGAATGATTTCATTTACTGGAACAAACTCCGAAAGCAATTCAGCATGCGCTGGCTGAGATCCTAAACCTCCACCAAACATGATTTTAAAACCTTTTTGTCCGTCTTTAATTTTCGGAATAAATCCTAAATCGTGTAAATAACTCAAAGCCGTATCTTCGTCTGAAGAAGAGAACGAAATCTTGAATTTACGTCCCATTTCCTGACAAATTGGGTTTCTTAACAGATATTGAAAAAGTCCGTGTGCATAAGGCGAAACATCAAATGGTTCATTTACATCTACACCAGCCAATTCACTTCCTGTAATATTTCTAACGGTGTTTCCACAAGCTTCACGAAGTGTAATATCATCTTTAGCCAAATCTGCCCAAAGCTCTGGTGTTCTGTCTAAACTCACGTAGTGAATTTGGATATCCTGACGCGTTGTAATGTGTAAACGTCCAGTAGAATATTCATCAGAAACCTGAGTAATACGCACTAATTGTTCGCTGGTAACTTTACCGT
The DNA here is from genome assembly GCF_027924665.1 of Flavobacterium sp. GSB-24. Taxonomy (NCBI): domain Bacteria; kingdom Pseudomonadati; phylum Bacteroidota; class Flavobacteriia; order Flavobacteriales; family Flavobacteriaceae; genus Flavobacterium; species Flavobacterium sp. GSB-24. The sequence goes on along the minus strand of NZ_AP027043.1, from coordinate 1,529,779 downwards.
ACGGCAATTTGATACGAATCATCTGAACGCCTTCCTGACGCTGTCCGTAGATTCCGCGCGCTAAACGAAGACTACGAAAACGCTCATCATCAATTTTTCCTCCACGGAATAAATGAATCTTTTTTTCTAATTCGATAATCTCTCTTTGAACTATCGGATTTTCTATTTCTGTTCTAAAACTTTCCATTTCTTTTACGCTTTAGGCTTTAGGCTATACGCTTTAAGCTTTATTAACTTTGTGTTTTTTTTGCTTTAGGCATTAAGCAATAAGCTTTAGGCTCTTGCATACCTTTTTATACATCTTTTGCTAAGAGCTTATTGCCTAAAGCTTATAGCTTACAGCAGGTTACCTGATAAATCCTACTCCTGCTGTTGTATTCGTTGCTGTATCAATTAAGATAAAAGCTCCGTTTGATTTGTTTTCATTATAAGAATCAAAATATAACGGTTTGCTTAATTTAATGCTTACTTCTCCAATTTCGTTGATTGCTAATTGTGAAGCTTCAGTCGTTCCTGAGTAATCAGTTGCAATAGTATTTTTAATACTTTCTACTTTTGCCAAAACTCTATTCGTATTATGCTGTATTAAATACTTTGTTCCTGAAACCAGTTTTTTACTATCCATCCAGCAAACTGTCGTTGTAATATCTTTTTCAATTTTTGGAAGCTCATCTGATTTTACAATCATGTCACCTCTCGTTACATTGATATCATTTTCTAATTCGATTGTAATCGAAGATCCTGCAACGGCCTCATCGAATGTTTTATCGAAAAAGTGAATTTTAGATACTTTTGATTCTGTTAAAGAAGGAAGAACCGTTACAGCATCGCCAACTTTAATTGAGTTTCCGTATAATTTTCCGGCATAACCTCTAAAATCGTGGTATTCTTCTGTTTTTGGACGAATAACAGTTTGAACTGGAAAACGCGCTTTTCCAGCTTCAAAAACATCAGAAGCATGTAATCCTTCTAAATGTTCCAATACAGTTTGTTCGTCGTACCAAGGCATATTTTCTGATTTGTCAACCACGTTTCCACCGTTGATTGCGCTTAAGGGAATATAACTTACGTTTTGTTCCTTAAAAGTACTTTTTGCATTTAATGCCTGAAAATCAGCTTTGATTTTATTAAAAACTTCTTCAGAATAATCAACTAAATCCATTTTGTTAATGGCAACAATTACCTCTTTTACTCTTAATAAATTATTGATAAAAAAGTGGCGGTATGTTTGCTCAATAACACCTTTTCTGGCATCAATTAAAATGATCGAAACCTGAGAAGTCGACGCTCCTGTAACCATGTTTCTTGTATATTCTACGTGACCTGGAGTATCGGCAATAATGTAACTTTTCTTTGCAGTCGAAAAATAAATATGCGCAACATCAATTGTGATTCCTTGTTCTCTCTCTGCTACCAAGCCATCAGTTGCCAAAGAAAAATCAAGGTAATCGTATCCTTTTTGTCTGCTGCTTTTTTCGATTGCTTCTATTTTATCAGTTGTCAATGACTTTGTATCGTACAATAATCTTCCGATCAAAGTACTTTTTCCGTCATCTACACTTCCTGCTGTTGCTATTTTTAAAACGTCCATTCTAATATTTTTGTTTCAGGTTTAAAGTTTCAGGTTTCATGTTCTCTCGAAACTTAAATCTGTATGTTTTTGTTTTTTTTGATTCTACTTTTAAATTTCGTTCCTAATTGCATTTACAATTAACAATTCATAATTAACAATTATTAAAAGTATCCTTGTTGTTTTCTCTTTTCCATTGCAGCTTCAGAACGTTTATCATCGATTCTAGCTCCTCTTTCAGAAATCGTTGATGATCTGATTTCTCCCACAACTTCTTCGATTGTTGCTGCATAAGATTCAACAGCAGCTGTACAACTCATATCTCCAACGGTTCTGAAACGAACAATTCGTTCTTCGATTTGTTCGTCTTCTTCCTGATACACAAAAGGAGAATGCGACCAGATTAAACCGTCTCTCAAAAAAACTTTTCTTTTATGTGAAAAATAGATTGATGGAATCTCGATTTGTTCTTTTTCGATATAACTCCAAACATCTAATTCTGTCCAGTTTGAAATTGGGAAAACACGAACATTTTGTCCATTTTCGATTTTTCCATTTAAAATATCAAACAACTCAGGTCTTTGATTTTTTTCGTCCCATTGTCCGAAATCATCACGAACAGAAAAAATACGTTCTTTAGCTCTTGCTTTTTCTTCATCACGGCGAGCTCCACCAATACAAGCATCAAACTTAAATTCTTCAATTGCATCTAAAAGTGTTGTAGTCTGTAAGCTGTTACGGCTTGAATATTTCCCAGTTTCCTCAACCACTTTTCCTTCATCAATAGCATCCTGAACATTACGAACGATCAACTCTAAACCTAATTCTTCAACCAATTTATCTCTGAAAGCAATTGTCTCAGGAAAATTGTGTCCCGTATCTACGTGCAATAGAGGAAACGGAATCTTTGCAGGAAAAAATGCTTTTTGCGCTAAACGCACCAATGTGATAGAATCTTTTCCTCCTGAGAAAAGCAAAACCGGTTTGTCAAACTGTGAAATTACTTCTCTGAAAATGTATATTGCTTCACTCTCTAAAGCGTTTGTTTTTAATACTGAACTCATTGTTTTTTTGTTTGATATTTTGTTGTGAAAATTTTGTTTCAGGTTTAAAGTTTCAAGTTTTTAACCTGATCTAAAATCTTCACTCTTTACTCTATAATCTATTTTCTATTCTCTAAAAAAAGTCTTGCCTCTTGCTTCTTCTAAAACTCTACTCTTTCTTAGCACTATGAAGCCCGCACTCCTTATGGCTAGATTCCCACCACCATCTTCCGGCTCTGATATCTTCACCTGGGAAAATTGCTCTTGTACAAGGTGCACATCCAATACTTACGAAACCTTGTTTGTGTAAAGCATTTTGAGGTACATTGTTTTCCTGAAGATAAATTTCAACTTCTTCTAAAGTCCATTTTAAAAGCGGATTGAATTTTATGATTTCGAAGTTTCCATCGTACTCAAACAAGTTTAAATCTTGTCTGTTTTCTGACTGCTCAGCTCTTAAACCTGTAATCCAAACTGAATTTCCTGCCAAAGCTTTTCTTAACGGAACCACTTTTCGAATAAAACAGCATTCTTTTCTGTTTTCAACTGAATCGTAAAAGCTGTTTGGTCCTTTTGTTTTCAGAAGATTTTCTACTGAAGCAGCTTCTGGAAAAAAAACTTCGATTGGTCTTTTATACTTTTTTAAAGTTTTGTGAAAAACGTCGTAAGTTTCTTGAAACAATCTTCCGGTGTCTAAAGTAAAAACAGCAATATCAGTATTGCTTTTTGCAATAAAATCTGTAATTACCTGATCTTCCTGACCAAAAGATGTTGAGAAAATTACTTTTCCTGGAAATTTTTCTGCTAAAAAAACTAACGTTTCATTTAGCGAAAAATCTTTAGTTTTTTCTAATAATTCTTGTACAATAATCGCACTCATAATCTCTTTCTCCCTATCTAAAGAATTATAATAATTTAGATAATGTTTTTAAACTCAATAATATAATTAGAACTCCAACCGCAATCATCATTGGTTTTCTTTTAATTTTGTTTACCAAATATGCTGCTAACGGCGCTGCAATAACTCCTCCTAAAATCAATCCAATGATTACCTGCCAGCCATGAATACCGCCAAAAAGCATGAATGTAATGCCGCTAGCAAATGAAATTGCAAACTCAGCTGCATTTACTGAACCAATTGTATATCTCGGATTTCTTCCTCTTCCTAATAATGTTGAAGTTACGATTGGCCCCCAGCCTCCGCCTCCAACTGAATCCATGAAACCACCAAAAGCGGCCAAAGCACTTAATTTTTTAGTTTTCTTCTTTACAATTGTTTTTTTCAATGCTTTTCTAATGATTACAATCGCTAAAACAATCATGTAAACTGCAATAAATGGCTTAATAATATCACCGTTAATTATGTCCGACAATAAGTAAGCTCCTGTAATTGAACCTAAAACACCTGGAATCAATAAATGTTTTACCAGTTTTTTATTGATATTCCCAAATCGGTGGTGTGAAAGTGCCGATGCTCCCGTTGTAAACATTTCTGAAACGTGTACCGCAGTACTGCTCACCACTGGCGGAACTCCATAAGCCAATAAAAATGATGTTGAAGTTGCTCCGTATCCCATTCCTAAAGTTCCGTCTACCAATTGAGCAAAAACTCCAATGGCAAAAAACACTAAAAATTCTTCATTAAATCCTTCAACAAATCCATTCCACGAAAACTCAGCATGATGATTGTATATTAACACGGTTAATAAACCTACTAACAAAACAACAGGAATTCCAATCCAAAGCTTTTCTTTTAAAGAATCGGCCGTATTTATTTTCAGTTCTTTTTCCATATTAAAAATAATTCTTTTTGTTTTCAAAACCTATTACCCTATCGGGTTAATAGATTACTTTGCAAAAATAATACTTATTTCTAAAATACAAAGTAATATTTTTATTTTTTTAAGCCTTAATTACTAATTCATTGCATTCTAAAAGAGGTATTTAGAACTTTGCTTGAATAATTTCACAAATAATACCATTTTCCAAGATATTCAAACAATATAAGCATCAAAAAAACTTGTGTATTAAATACGTTTTCCAATCTCTACAATATCTATAGGATAATTATAAAAATGTCGTATTTTAGCGCCAAATTTTTTCTATGGATTTTCAAATTGGTCTTGTAATCGCAGGTTTAGTAGTTGGTTTTATTGTTGGATTAACAGGTGTTGGAGGGGGCTCTTTAATGACCCCAATTTTATTATATTTCAATATTCCTCCCACAACAGCTGTAGGAACAGACCTGCTATATGCTGCCTTTACCAAAGCTGGCGGAATATTTGTACACAATAAAAAAGGAAATATAAATTGGAAAATTACAGGATGGCTGACATTAGGAAGTGTTCCCGCTGCTTTAGTAACGTTGTGGATACTCAACAGTATTAAAACAGATATCGAGACAATAAATCGCGTTATTAAGTACAGTTTAGGCTGGGCATTATTGTTTACTTCTGTTGCTATTATATTTAAAAACAGAATTTTAAAGTTTTCGCAAAAACATGCCGGAGATAAATTTCATAGCGAAAGCCATACTCAAAATATGCTGACTGTTGGCATTGGAGTATTATTGGGAGCGACTGTAACTTTAACTTCTATTGGAGCCGGTGCTTTAGGGACTGTAACTTTGTTTTTCCTTTATCCGCTTTTACCAACTCCTCGGTTGGTAGGAACTGAAATTGCTCACGCTGTTCCATTGACTTTAGTTGCTGGAATCGGACATGCTTCTATGGGAAATTTAGATTTAACGCTTTTAGGCCAATTATTAATGGGATCACTTCCAGGTATTTATATTGGAAGCAGTTTAAGCGGAAAAGTTCCTGATCTATTTTTGAGAAATGCTATTGCTGTAATGCTTTTTCTGGCTGGATATAAATTGATTTTTTAGAACTGTAATACTCAACATAAAAAATGACTATTTTAGAATCTAAAATGGTCATTTTTATTTTTAAAAAGAAAATTCTAAAAAGCAATATCTGCTAAAGAATTACTTTCTAATATTTTAAGTGTATTATCTCTAACTTCTGTCATTAAACGACGTGCGGCGCAGGTAGACTCATCATCACAGTCATCACATCTTTCGTAGAAATTATGACTGGCACACGGTAATAATGCAATCGGCCCTTCTAGAATACGATACACTTTTGCCATGCTAATATCCTTAGGATCTTTGATCAGGTAGTAACCGCCGCCTTTTCCTTTTTTAGCTCCAAGAAAACCAGAGTTTCTCAAAAGCAATAAAATACTTTCTAAAAATTTAATCGAAATATGTTCACTTTTCGCAATTTCAGCAATTTGTACAGGTTCGTTATTTTCTCTCCTGGCTAAATATGTAAGAGCTTTAATTCCGTATTTTGTTTTCTTTGAAAGCACTAATGTATAATTTTAGATTGTAGAATTTAGATTTGGGATATTCAGATCAAACTCTTACAAATTATTAAACAACAAAAATATGCTTTTTGTTTGAACTATCACAAAAGAATAAAGTTAAATTCTACTAATTCTATCAAATTACTTCGTTAATTCCAATCAAATTAACTTTATAAAAGATTTCCATGTCTCGTTCAAGATCATTTTTATTTACCACATAAGTTTTTGATATGGAATCATGCCAAAATCTACCAGACTTATTTAAAAATGAAAACACATCGAAAGGAATTAAACGACATAAAGTTCGAATAAAAATTTTATCAAATTTTGGCTTCTCGCCATTTTCGGTAACAATTGTTATACCTGTAGCAAATTTGCCCATAGTCCCTCCAAAGAAAGATTCCATAAGCAGATAATTAAAGAGTAAAAAAGTAAAAACTGCTAAGTAAGTGGAATCAGTCACAAATCTTTGCCAAATAGAGAATATATCCCAATTAAAAATATTTCCGATGATTACAATTATAAAACCAGATACAAAAATTGAGACAATTGCAAAGATAAAATCAACAATACCACCTTCAAAACGTTTTCTATCCGAAGCAAGTAATTTTTTATCAAGAATGTAAATTCTATTGCTCATAACTAATTGAAATTAATATTGCCGTCTAAAACAAAAGTATATTTTTTATCAACAATTTAAAAAAAGAAAACGATTTTCAACTGTATTAAATTTACAGCTAAAAATCGTCTTTACTATTTGAAAATTGAAATATATAATTAAGCTAATGCTTGTTTTAAATCTGCAATTACATCTTCTACAGTTTCTAAACCTACAGAAACACGAACAAGACCTTGCGTAATTCCAACTGCTAATTGATCTTCTTCAGATAATTTGCTGTGTGTTGTAGAAGCTGGATGCGTTACAATTGTTCTGGTATCTCCAATATTTGCAGACAATGAACAAAGTTGTATCGAATTCAAGAATTTTCTTCCTGCTTCAATTCCACCTTTAATTTCAAATGCGATGATGTTACCGCCAGCTTTCATCTGTTTCTTTGCTATCTCATATTGCGGGTGCGATTTCAAAAACGGATATTTTACGCTGTTTACATTTGGATGACTTTCTAAAAACTCAGCTACTTTTAAAGCATTTTCGCAGTGTCTGTCCACACGAACTGCCAATGTTTCTAAACTTTTTGATAAAACCCAAGCATTAAATGGCGATAAAGCTGGACCTGTATTTCTAGAGAACAAATATATCTGTCTGATTAATTCTGCATCTCCAACAGTTACTCCGCCTAAAACTCGTCCTTGTCCGTCAATTAATTTTGTTGCTGAATGGATAACCAAATGTGCTCCAAATTTAATTGGCTGCTGTAAATAAGGTGTTGCAAAACAGTTGTCTATAATTAAAATCAAGTTGTGTTTTTTTGCAATATCTCCTAATAATTGTAAATCAATAACATCAACACCAGGATTTGTTGGTGATTCGGCGTATAATATTTTGGTGTTTGGTTTAATAAAACTCTCGATTGTTTCTGGCTTATTGATCTCAAAATATGAAGTTTCGATATTCCATTTTGGAAAATAAGTCATAAACAAAGCGTGAGTAGAACCAAAAACACTGCTTGCAGAAACAATATGATCTCCAGAGTTTAATAATGCAGCAAAAGTAGAATATACTGCTGCCATTCCCGTTGCAAAAGCATAACCAGAATCTGCACCTTCCATTTTGCAGATCTTGTCTACAAATTCTGATGTGTTTGGATTACTGAAACGGCTATAAATATTTCTTTCTTTTTCTTCTGTGAAAGAAGCGCGCATGTCCTCTGCATCTTCAAATACGAAACTTGACGATAAATACAATGGCACCGAATGCTCTAAATACTGTGATCTTTCTAATTGTGTTCTTATGGCTTGTGTTTCAAAACCAAATTCTTCTTTATTCATTGTGTTGTTTTTTGTTTTTTTTGAAAAACTATTTCGCAAAGATTCACAAAGTGAACACTAAGTTTCGCAAAATATTTTTCCTTTTCAGCTAACTGAGAATTATCTAATTCTCAAATTGACTAATTTAATTAACTTAATTCTTCGTTGTTTAAAACGACTTTATATTTAATAGCTGCTGTTGGCTCAACTGTTTTGGCAACCGAACAGTATTTCTCGAAAGAAAGCTGTGCCGCCTTTTTTGCTTTTTCAGGATTGATTTCTCCTTCTAAATAAAAAACCACATCGATTTCTTTAAAAGGTTTTGCTTCTTCGATTTGAACTCTTGTTCCTTCAACCTCAGCATTAAAAGAAGTGATTTCCTGACGCTGCTTCTTTAAAATTGAAATCATATCAATTGCACTGCATCCTGCAACGCCCATTAATACAAGCTCCATTGGACTAGCTCCTAAATCGCTTCCGCCGAATTCGGCTCTGCTGTCAACGTCAACTATATGTCCGCGTTCATTTTTTAGTTTAAAATGAAATGCGTCATTTACTCTGTTTAAGGTTACTTTCATTGTGTTGTTATTTTTTTTGTTTTGTTATAGCCTTGTAAATCTAAAATCTCAAGTCTAAAATCTTCAATCTAAAATCGTATTACCCTTTATCTGACAATCTCAAAATATCTCCAAATACTCCTCTTGCCGTTACCGCAGAACCTGCACCAGCTCCCTGAATAACGATTGGGCGATCTCCGTAAGATTCTGTGTAAATTTCAAAGAAAGAATCAGAACCTTTTAGTCCGCCTAAGGCTGTATCCGAAAGTACTGAAACTAATTTAACTTCTAGATTTCCTTTGTCATTTTGTAAATCGCCAGACAATTCGCCGATATATCTTAGTACATGATTTGGCTGTTGGTCTGCTTTTATTTTAGCGTAAATCGGATCAAATTCTTTTAATTTCGTCAAGAAATCAGCTGCACTTCCTTCACGTAAATGCTCTGGAATAAGATTCTGAATAGAGATTTCTTCAAATTCGTTTTGTAAATCTAATTCTCTAGCCAAAATCAATAATTTTCTTCCAACGTCATTGCCGCATAAATCCTCACGCGGATCTGGCTCTGTGTATCCGTTATCAATTGCTTCCTGCAGGATTTCACTAAACGGAGCATCTTTCGCAGAGAAATTATTGAATAAATAACTCAATGTTCCCGAGAAAACACCTTTAATTTTTGTGATGTTTTCCCCTGAAAGATGCAGTAATTTAATCGTATCAATTAATGGTAATCCTGCACCAACATTGGTTTCATACAAATAATTCTTTTGGTTTTCAGTTAAAGCTTTTCTCAATTCTTTATAAAAGCCATAGCTTAATGTATTCGCTACTTTATTCGAAGAAATCAAATCGAAACTGCTTTCTACAAGCGGAATATAGTTTTCTACGAAAGGCGCACTTGCCGTGTTATCGATCGCAATTAAGTTTTCTAAATGATGTTCATTTGCGTAAGCAATAATATCTTTTATAGTATATGCCTCGCCTTTGGTTTCAATTTCATTTTTCCAGTTTGCAGTTACACCATATTTATTTAAAAGCAGCTTTTTTGAGTTTGCAATAGCAAAAACATTCAGCTTAACATCTTTACGTTTTTCAATTGCTGCAGCCGATTCTAAGATTTGGTTAATTAAAGTCCCTCCTACTAATCCGTGGCCAAAAATCGCGATGTTTATTTTCTTAGAAACACCAAAAATTTCTCCGTGAATTACGTTTAAGGCTTTGTTTAATTCTTCTTTTTTAACAACCAAACTCACGTTTTTACCTGTAACAGTGTTGTTAAACAAAATCGGAACAATTTTATTTTTGATTAAGGCTGTATATGGTTTATGGAATGTACTTAAATCTTGTCCGATAATCGAGATTACTGATACATTATCTGTAACTGTAATTTGATTTACGTCTTTCGAATAAAAGTCATTTTCAAATTCTTTTTCTAATTCTACAACTGCAGTTGTCGCTTTATCTGTTGCTACAACTAAGCCAATTCCTCTTTCTGAAGATCCTTGCGAAATAATACTAACACTGATATTATGATCGCCCATTACCTTAAAAATACGGGCATCTACTCCAGCTTTTCCAAGTAATCCGCGTCCTTCCAAATTCACAAGAGAAACATTTTCTAAAACAGAAAGTGTTTTAATTCCTTCTTTGGCAGAATCGGATGTAATTAATGTTCCGCGGTTTTCGTGATTGAAAGTATTTAAAATACGAAGCGGAATATTTTTTTCTAATAACGGAATTATCGTTTTGGCATGCAGAATTGTTGCTCCAAAATTAGCCAGCTCATTTGCTTCGTTAAAAGACAAATATTCGATTTTTTTAGCATCTGCAACTAAATCTGGATTTGCCGTGTAGATTCCGTCTACGTGTGTAAAGTTTTGAAGTTCTTCGGCATTTAAATAATTAGCGATTAACGAAGCGGTATAGTTACTGCCGTTTCTACCTAAAGTAGTTGTGTCGTTGTTGTTGTTGGAACCAATGAAGCCTGTAACTATATTAACCGTTTCGCCGTTATGTTCTTTAAAATAATTTACTACGTTTTTCTTTGAAAGCTGTTCTAGAGGCTGTGCATCACCAAATTTAGAATCGGTTTTCAGCAGTTCTCTTGAATCTACAAAATTGGCCGGAATTCCTTTTTCCACTAAAATAGCAGTCAATAATTTAGCCGAAAGCAATTCTCCTTTTGATAGAATCTGATCTTTGATTTTTTTACTGTAATCGCCAATTAGACTTACTCCTTCAAAAAGTTTATCTAAAACATTAAATTCTTCCGAAAAATCTACATGCGGATAATCTGATATTTGATATTTTTTAAAATTCTCTAATAATTCTTTATAACTGCCATTTTTAGCAGCAATGCTTAAAATAAATTCTAATTCATCTGTTGCGTTTCCGCGTGCAGAAACTACAACTGTAATTTTTTCACCTTGATTTACTTTATCCGAAATGATTGAAACAACTTTGTTAAGTCCTTCTCCGTTTGCTAATGATTTACCTCCAAATTTTAATACTTTCATTTTATTTTTTTATTGTTTCTGCCTTAAAAATGTCGGCAAGTAAATGATCTAATTGTTTGTACTCGATTAAAAAAGCGTCATGTCCGTGAACCGAATCAATTTCGCTGTAGAAAACATTGTCTTTAAATTTCTTCAATTCTTCGTAGGTTTCTACGTTTTCTTTTGCTGTAAAAAACAAATCCGAATTAATTCCTACTATATGAATTGATGCATTTGATTGTGACAGTAAGTTTTCAAAACTTTCACTATTTCTAGTAATATCAATTGTTTTAAGCAGCTGATTCATTAATTTATAAGAAGCTAACTGAAATCTTTGCTGCAATTTTTTTCCGTGATGCGCCAGCCAGCTTTCGATATTAAAAATCAAAAGATCTTGATTGATGGTACGCTGAAATTTTTCTTTGAATGATTCTGGCGAACGATAACACAACATGGCGTGTATTCTCGCATCTTCGATTGGCTTTGAAGAATTATTGAGAATTTGTTCTTGCAGGAAGCAATTGGCAATAAGCCAGTCTGTCGATTTCCAATCGCTTGCAATTGGGATAAGATGTTCTGTGATATTTGGTTCTAAAGCTAAGATTTCCCAAGCAATTCCGCCTCCAACTGAGCCTCCAATTATAGCATAAAGCTTTTCAATATTTAAATCTTTTAGTCCTTCAATAAAAATTCGGGCAATGTCTCTGGCAGTAAAATCTAGATAATTTTCGATTAGGAAAGAATTGCTTCCATTTCCTGGAATATCAAAAGCTAAAATGGTATAGACAGCAGTATCAATGGTTTTACCTTCGCCAATTAAGTTATTCCACCAGCCATTCTCGCCAGTAACTTGGGCGTTTCCTGTCAAGGCATGATTTACCAAAACAATAGGCGCACTATGCAAAGGCTGACCAGCAATAGTAAAACTTAAAGGCAGTGTATGATAAAGCGCACCATTTTCTGTGGTGAAATTTTGTATGCTAATAGGGTTTGGTATATTTTCCAATTTCAAATCTGTTGTATTATCTGATTTGTATCTGGAAATATTAGAAAGAAAAAACTAGTATAAACTAGAAAAATTCTTGTTGTTATCTTTCCACGTTGGGCGTGGTAGAATGCAGCACCTTCTTCGAATTAACGAAGGGTTGCTAAGGATTCATCGGGTCTAATCCCTCGTCCTTTCTTTATAACATTTCAATACTTTTTTGAACTTAACGAGTGCAAATTAACTACTAATTTCTTTAACAAACAAATTTTATCGAAACTGTTTGCTAAATTTCATAAACATATTGCAGCAAAAACTATTATACGCAAAAATTTACCGAACAGAAATGCCCAGTAAAATTAAGCAGGCCGAAGCCTATTTTGCGATGCTTTTTAATTTAGATAAAAAGCGTTTCATTTTCTTTTGAATACATCAAAAACAACAAAGAATTTGGTGTTATTTTTTCGGTATTTTTATCCGTTTCAGTAATTCCGAACCTTGGGTGAGCCAATTCGTTTGCTGGCGGCGGCGGATTATTTCTTTTCGTTCTTTTGTTTTTCAAAGTAGAAATCGTTTTTGCTAAGTAGTTCAATGTGCTCATGATATTAAGTTTTAGTTTAGTTGCGTTTTATAATCTTTATTTCTTTTTTATGTTTATGTTAAATCGCTTTCAGGAATAAAAAAACCCTTTTGGAATTTCAGATACCAAAAGGGTTAAGTTTTTTAAACTCATTTATTCTTTTAGTATCAACAGACGTTCACGCAAATAAGCGCGACAGCAAACATCTTGTTCATCTGTAAGGATTTATTCATCTGTGATTTATATTGTATTTTATTTAAATTCTGCATTTTTGTGTAAAATTAAAAAGCCTCCCAATATGTTTTGGGAGGCTTTACTATATATTGTATTCTTACAATTTTTTAAGCAATAGACAACCCAGCCTCGGTTATAACCGAAATGGCGCAAAACATTTTGTTGACTTTTAAGTTCATTTGATTGTAGTAGTTTTTGGGTATAACAAATATGCAACTATTATTTTTATTAAACAAATAAAATTCAAGAATTTAATTACAAAATACGTTAAAAAGTGATTTTTTTACGTCGAAAAACATCTTACAAAAATAATTTACAGAAAAAGACTATAAAAAATTGATCAATAAGCAGTTTTAAAGCTTTCTAAACTTCCTTAACGAATCAGTTTATCAAAGAACATTAGTTATATTTTTTATTTTCTACGAAGTTTTTAAGACCAAACGGCCTCTTTATTTCTAATTCTTTCCGCTACTTTCAAAATATCGGTTATAATTCCTCTCGAAATTGCCTGTTTGCACGGCGATGCACTTTGGATTACAATTGGAACCTGTGCGTAAGATTGTGTATAAATTTCAAAAATGGTATCCGAGCCCTTTAATTGTCCAATTGCAGAATGTGCAGGTTCTGAAATCAATTTGACTTCCAGCTTATTTTTCTCAAAATCAAATTCGCCCACATAACGAAGTACATGGTTATCAGACTGTGTTATTTTTGCTATTTTAAATGATTTGTCAACTGCTTCTTTATTCAGCACTCCATTTTGTTCCAGATGATTTTCTGTAATAAAAGGATGTATTTGAATATCTGAGAAATTGAAATCTTTGCCCACTTCTCTTGCCAATATTAGAAGTTTTCTTGCCGTGTCGTTTCCAGATAAATCTTCCTTGAATGTTGATTTCATTAATCCCAAAAGACTTGCATCTTTTAAAACGGATGAAAACGAAACATCTTCAGAAGAAAATCTATTAAACACGTAACTCAAATTATCTGAAAATACTCCTCGAATCTTGGTGATTTTTTCTCCCGAATAATACAAATCTCTTAAAGTCTGCAAAACCGGAATCCCTGTATCGACAGATGTTTCATACAAAAACTCTTTGTCATACTTTTTAAGATTTGATCGCAGCTCTTTGTACAAGTCTATCGGCAGTGTGTTTGCTTTTTTATTGACAGCCACAATATTAAATCCGTTTTTGATAAGCGTATTATAATGTTTCACCAATTCATCACTGGCTGTTGCATCTACAGCAATCAAGTTTTCGAATTCATTTTCTTTAGCAAATTCAATAATATCTTCTACTTTAAAAGGAACAGCCAATTGTCTAAAATTGGTTTCCCAAGCATAACCAACACCTTCTTTCTCGAAAAAGGCCACTGTAGAATTGGTTATAATAGGAAAATGAAAATCTACGTTTTTACTTTCAAGAAAAAAGTCCTGACTTTCAATAATCTGATTAATCAAAGTACTTCCGATATTTCCAATTCCAAAAAGGATAATGTTTATTTTAAGCTTTGACATAATTTCTACTATTTTGTTTTTTAGCCATATAAGTGATATAAGTTCATTTAATTTTCTTTGCGTTAAATTGCTAGACGCACTGTGGTGCATTTTACTAAATGAACTTATATCACTTATATGGTTGAATTTTTATAATGATGCTTTTCATAAAAAATTACCTTTAGCAATAACCAATCACTAAAGGCAATCTTTCAAACAAAAAACAAAAAAACCTAATTTTTATTAATACTGTATTGTGATAGCGAAACACTCTCAAAAACAGTTTGCAGATCTGCAATTAAATCTTCAATATCTTCAATTCCCACAGACAGACGAACCAAATCTTTTGAAACTCCTGTTTCGATTTGTTCTTCATCTGTTAACTGCTGATGTGTGGTACTTGCCGGGTGAATAATCAGCGATTTAGTGTCGCCAATATTGGCTAGTAAAGAGAATAATTTTGTATTATCTACAACTTTTTTAGCAGCATCAAAACCACCTTTTAATCCAAAAGTAATGATTCCGCTTTGGCCTTGTGGCAAATATTCTTGGGCTAAATCGTAATATTTATTCGATTTTAAACCTGGATAATTTACCCACACGACCTCATCTTGTTTCTCTAACCATTCGGCCAAAGCCAAAGCATTCTCACTATGTTTCTTGATTCGGATTGGAAGTGTTTCTAATCCTTGAATAATCTGAAAAGCATTAAATGGACTCAAAGCAGAACCAAAATCACGCAGTCCTTCAATTCGCGCTTTTGCAATAAAAGCCGCATTTCCTAAAGCTTCGTGATATACTAATCCGTGGTAACCTGCAGACGGTTCGGTAAATTCAGGGAATTTTCCGTTTGCCCAGTCAAAATTTCCAGCATCAATGATAACGCCTCCTAAAGAAGTTCCGTTTCCAGCGATATATTTAGTTAAGGAGTGAATTACAATATCGGCACCATATTTAATTGGGTTCAATAAGTAAGGTGTCGCAACTGTATTGTCTACTATAAATGGCACTTTAAATGCTTTGGCTTCTGCCGAAATTCCTTTTAAATCTAAAACATCTAATTTTGGATTTCCCAGAGATTCAACAAAAAAAGCTCTTGTATTTTCTTTTGCCGCTTTGGTAAAATTTTCTGGTTTTGAAGGATCTACAAATGTTGTTGTAATTCCTAATCTTGGTAATGTAACTTTCAGCAGATTATAAGTTCCTCCATATAAACTGTTTGATGCTACTATATGATCTCCAGCTTTTAGCAAAGTCAATAATGTTGTAGAAATTGCCGATGCTCCAGATGCTGTTACTACCGCTCCGATTCCGCCTTCAAGTGCTGCCAGACGCTGTTCTAAAACGTCGTTTGTCGGATTATTTAATCTTGTATAAATAAATCCAGCTTCGGCAAGACCAAATAAATTGGCAGCGTGATCTGAATTGTTAAATACATACGATGATGTCTGGTAAATTGGCACTGCTCTTGTGCTTCCGTTTTTAGTAACATCGTGTCCTGCGTGTAATGCGTTTGTTGCAAATTTTTGTGTACTCATGATTTCTTAGTTTTTTTAGGTATTGTTATACGTTTATATTGTAATTAAGTTTTGAAATGACTTAAATAAAAAAATCTTCTCCTTCTTCTTCAAGTGCGTACATGTGAAACAGTACTGATTTGTGAGTTTTTAAATATTGTTCCGGGTTATACTTTAAAGTATCACTCGTTGTTTCTTCAACTTTATTATTATTTTTTTGAGAATCTGTTCTCAATAAGTATTGAAATGCAATTGTATTTATATCTAGTGTATTCATGATTTAAAATTTAAAATGTTGAAATGAAAAAAGCCCTTTCGGATGGCTACCAAAAGGGCTTATAGTTCTAACTATAACAAAGATTTTATCTTTCACTTTTGGCAACAGCAAGTCGGGATGCACATTTGCATCATTCCACAACACATCATATTTCTTCTTGCTATTGCTTTCATTTTTTAAATTGGCTTGTTTTTTTAATTCGACTAATTCGATAGAGTAAATGTAGTAATATTTTTTTAACTACCAAATTAAAATTCGATTTTTATTATTAAATTTTTATAATCACTTATTATATATACAATTATTCTAGAAAATGTCTCCAATTTAGCCACAGATTAGAGAATTAAAATGATTAAACAAACCTTTTAATTTGATTAATCTGCGGCATAAATTCTGAATTCTTAAAATTTAAAGCTTAAACGTGCAAAACCAAATCTTCCGTTCAATCCAAATTGAGAAACTGCTCTTGAATAAGCAAACTGATTTGCATTGGTCAAGTCTGTACTTGGCGCTGGAGATAAAGTTGGAGTTGTATTTGTAAAAGCTGGAGTTGCCGGATTGTTTCTATCTGGATAAACGTCTCCTATATTATTAAATCCAACAGTCGCTCTAAAATGTTCGTTAATCTGATATCCGAAAGATAAATCTGTTACTAATTTTGCACTGTATTCTGGATGCTCGTATACAGAAGCTGATCCGTCAAGATTCACATCTGTTGCTCCTGGATCTGTAACTTTTCCGAAGTAGCTGTTTCTTAAATAAATATCTAGTTTTTTGATGCTAAAAGTTGTCATCAGGTTTGCTTTTAATTTCGGAATGGCTTCTTCTAAATAAATTCGGCTTGATTCTGGAAAGAAAGAATAAATATATGGATCTCCTCCTGCATCAATTATTGATTGCGGAATGTGTAAATCTCCAACTCTTTTGGTTTCATTGTAACTCAAAGCAAAATCATTTCTGATTACGAAATCCTGAATAACATCATATTTTTGAGATATTACCAAATCAATTCCTTTAGTTTCAGAGTCGATTCCGTTTGTCCAGAACGAAGCTCTTTCTACACCTTTCAAATCAAATGCCTGTTGGAACAATGTCAACGCTTCTGCCTGCGTTGGAGATGTAGCGGCAGCAATTTGCGCATCTGTTGGTCTTGCATATTGTCCCGACAATACAACGCGATCATTGATTCTTGTAAAATAAGCATCAGTAGCAATGGTTATGTTAGCTTCAGGAATTTTAAATGTAAATCCTGTACTGATGCTTTTTGATTTCTCTGGCTTTAGGTTTTCTACACCAATACTTTTGGCTGCCTGCGAATCGTTTGTAAAATAACCTACTTGATATGGCGAACCATTGATGAATTGTGTTGAACTTGCTTCAAAATACTTTTGCTGTAATGAAGGCGCTCTAAAACCTGTTTGTCCAGAAATTCTCCAATTAATATTATCTGTCAATTTTAAAAGAGAGGCTAGTTTAAAAGTAACTGTACTTCCAAAATCTGAATAATTTTCATAACGTGCAGCTCCATTTACGAGCCATTTTTCTGTTGCATTCAATTCTAAATCAATATATCCTGCACCACTTTTTCTATCTCTTTCTTTAGCATCCGAAGGCTGGAAACCTGAAAATCCCTGCGCTCCTGCTCCACGTTTGTTTCCAAAGAAATCAGTAACTATTAAAGGAGAAGTGCTTGGTAAAATTCCCGTTACTAAATTTCCGTTTACATCATATAAGCCGTAAGAAGCTTCATCTCCTTGTTTAATTTGGTAATTTTCATATCTGAATTCCCCGCCAAAAGCAACGTTTAATCCTGAAAGAACATCGTATTTTTTACTAAAGTCTAAATTGGTTGTACTTTGTAAAAACGAAACTTTACCGGCATCGAAACTAAAAGGAGAATTTGTTCCAAGAGTTGCATTAATAGTATTGTTTACATCATATTTAAATGAGTTTGTTCCAAGGTTTGTACTTAAATCGGTATCAAAACCAAATAATTCTGTGTTTACGCCAACCGCTGCAGAAGCATCTAATATATCTGATTCTATTTCTGGCAAAAATCCATTTTGATACACTTGCGTAAAAGTTCCAGAACCATTTGGAAGTCTGTTAAACGCATACGATTTTCCATTTCTATACGACACTCCACCAAAAGAGTACAAAGAAGTACTTTCAGATAAAGGATATTTTGCATTATAAAATGCCTGACCAGAAGCAAGTTCTGACTGGCCAACACTCATATTATAGTCACTTCTTTGCTGTCCTCTGTAGGCTAATTCATTATTAGTAACATCAAAATTCAAAGCTGTCTGCATTTGCGCAATTGTTGTTGCAGATGCGATTGCAGTTTGCTGTGCTGCTGTAAAATAGCTCACTTGAGGCGCATATTGTTGTAATGAACTAATAATTTGTGCCGAGTTTCCAGTCGTATTAATGTTGCTGAATAATGAATTTATTTCAACTCCATTTTGTGCTGCTCTATTTTCAACAGCATTATAGGCATTAAAAATACCGTTGTTTCTAATTCCTGCTCTGCTTGTTGCTTGTCTTGTAACGGCAGTTCCTGTAATATTGAAGAAACTTCCAGGTTTTCCTAATGAAGTTCCGTAATTTAAATCGACTTGAACAGTTTGCCCGTCTGCTCCTCCTTCGAAATTATTAGATCCAGATGACAAATTAGTTCCGTATTGAATTCCTCCAGTAAGAAAGTCAGCGTTCTTTTTTAATACAATATTAATTACTCCGGCAATTGCATCAGAACCGTATTGAGCCGCAGCTCCATCTCTTAAAACTTCAATTCTTTCTATTGCAAAAGACGGAATCGCATTTAAATCTGTTCCAACAGAACCTCTTCCTGGCGATCCGTTTATATTAACTAAAGCACTTGTGTGTCTTCTTTTTCCGTTTACTAAAATTAAAACCTGATCTGGTCCTAATCCTCTTAATTGCGCTGGATCAACGTGATCTGTTGCATCTGCTGTTGATGTTGCGTTACTTGTAAACGAAGGCGCAACATAGTTTAATATTTGAGTTACGCTGGTTTGCGGCGCACCTTTTGTTATTTCGCCCACGTTAAAAACATCAACCGGAACCGGCACATCTGTTTTTACTCTGTTTTTACTTCTAGATCCAATAACTGTTACTTCTGTTAATTCATTACTCTTTAAAGTATCCTGCTCTTTTTTATTGTCCTGAGCATAAATACCTGAAAATGTAAAAAGACCTAAAACGATTAGTACATTTTTTTTCATTTTTTTAACTGATTAATTAGTTGTTTTTGGCTTAAAAAAAATCTTACAGCTTTCTTTTTTGAACAAAAAAAACCTCTGCGGTCTGCAGAGGTTCTATATATGTTGTTGAAAAAAAACTACAATAGAGTCTCTGCGGATAACTCCGGCATCTTACAAGACATCATATTGCAAATTGTAAATTTCATTTCTTTCTGTTATTTTAACGAAGCAAATGTGCGAACTATTTTTTAATCGACCAAACAAAAACCAAAATAATTTCTATTACCCTATCAATCTAGTATGTTTTTGTTAAATTTCTGTTGTAAAAAATAAAAAAAGTTGAACTTTAATTTGCAAATCAAAATGGTTTTATACCTTTGCACCCGAATACAGAGGAAAAATTTGAACTGATTGCAACCTCTTCATAATGAAATGGTTCGTTATGAATACTGAAAGATAGATTTCAGTAGTAAAAAATGCTAAAGCAGGAACTCTCCTTTAGCACTTTCAGCAATTACTTTTTCCTCGCTTAATGTTAATTTAATAAATTATTATGGCTTATTTATTTACGTCAGAATCTGTTAGTGAAGGGCATCCAGACAAAGTTGCAGATCAAATTTCGGATGCTTTAATTGATAACTTTCTGGCATTTGATGCTGATTCAAAAGTAGCTTGTGAAACATTAGTTACTACAGGTCAGGTAATTTTAGCAGGTGAAGTAAAATCGAATACTTATCTTGATGTACAACAAATTGCACGTGAGGTAATCCGTAAAATTGGATATACTAAAAGTGAATATATGTTTGAAGCGAATTCTTGTGGAATTCTTTCTGCAATTCACGAGCAGTCTGCAGACATTAATCAAGGGGTTGACAGAGCGAAGCCAGAAGAGCAAGGTGCTGGAGACCAAGGAATGATGTTTGGTTACGCTACAAACGAAACTGAAAACTTCATGCCTTTGGCACTTGATTTATCTCATAAATTATTACAAGAGTTAGCTATTTTAAGACGTGAAAACAAAGAAATCACTTATTTACGTCCAGATGCTAAATCTCAAGTAACTTTAGAATACAGCGACGATAACAAACCGACTCGTATTGATGCAATTGTTATCTCAACACAACATGACGATTTTGATGAAGAAGCTGCAATGCTTGCTAAAATCAAAAAAGATATTATCGAAATCTTGATTCCAAGAATTATCGCTAAAAACCCAGAGCACGCTCATTTATTCAACGATAAAATCAACTACCATATTAACCCAACAGGAAAATTCGTTATTGGAGGACCTCACGGAGATACTGGTTTAACAGGAAGAAAAATCATCGTTGATACTTACGGTGGAAAAGGTGCTCACGGTGGTGGTGCATTCTCTGGAAAAGATCCAAGTAAAGTAGATAGAAGTGCTGCTTATGCTACACGTCATATCGCTAAAAACTTAGTTGCTGCAGGTGTTGCTGATGAAATCTTAGTTCAGGTTTCTTATGCAATTGGAGTTGCTGAGCCAATGGGAATTTTCATTGAAACTTACGGAACTTCAAAAGTAAACTTAACAAACGGTGAAATCGCTAAAAAAGTAGAAGCTATCTTCGATATGCGTCCTTACTTTATCGAGCAGCGTTTAAAATTAAGAAACCCTATCTACAGCGAAACTGCTGCTTACGGACACATGGGACGTAAACCAGAAACTGTAACTAAAACTTTCTCTGCTCCAGGCGGAAACGAAAAAACGGTTACTGTTGAGTTGTTTACATGGGAAAAACTTGATTTTGTTGACCAAGTAAAAGCTGCATTTGGATTGTAAATCTAGACTTATAGACTAACTTAGATTGTTAGATATCTTAGTTAGCTAAACATAAAAAAGCCGATTTCTTAAATTAGAAATCGGCTTTTTGCTTTTAGAACTTAGTCTTATTAATATGTTCCGTTTTGCATTTTTGCTAACGTGTCTTTAATTTCAGTCGCAGTTTCTTCTTCAGTCACACCAGATAAATATTTCACTGCTAAAGTCTGAGTTTCGATTGCTTTTTGCTTTTGCCCGTCTTTATAATACAACTGCGCCAAAGTATCTAAATAATACGGATTGTTTTTAGTAACAACCAAACTATATTCAGACCATTTGATAGCATCTTTTAAAAAGTTAGAATTCTGAGGTTTCAACACTACAGTCCACGCTGCAGTATTTGCTAGGTTAGAATGATATTCTTTAAACATATTCCATCCGTCATAAGAATAACTTGAACTAGAATCTAATCCTGCAAAAATGGCGTCTAATTTTTCAATTGGACTTGTTCCAGCCAAAGTATTATCAAAATAGGTATTGAACTCTTTTAAGAAAGTTGTGTTAGAACCATCTTTGTCTTCAACCTGACCTAAATAATCAAAATAATTGCGGTAAGCATCAAAATTACCTTTACCAGACGCAATTATCTTTTTATAAATAGAATTGACTTTTTCTTTATTGATATTTCCTGTAACTCCATCTTGAGATGCATAAAGGTTTAACTGTAACGCATTTGAAATTTCAGTAACTGGACTTCCAACATTATGAAGTTGTCCTACTATACTATTGAACTCTGCACGTTTGTTTTCTATATCATCAGAATGTTTAAGCAAATAGTCTATCGCCAAGAAATCGGTGTCGTTTAAAATTTTATCTTCATTAAAAAGCTGTTTTGTAAATCCTTGGTTTTTGATTTCCTTTACAATTGTTTCAACCAAATACATATCTGATTTAGTATCTTTTTGATGAGCTTCAATTAATTTTTTCCAACTTGCGGCAACTTCTTTTTTGTCTAAAGGTGTTTTTGTGAATACAAATTCTGTTGAATTAGGATCTGTTACTACATCTTCTGAATCGTAGTCATAAGAAGCTTCGAGCATTGCTGCTTTATTAAAAGCCTTAATTATATCGGCATCACCTGCTTTTTTATTCTTTAAAACAGTATTCATTGCTAAAAAAGCATCTGTTCGCAGAAGTTTGCGATAAAAATCACCATAATAACTAAATTGATATTTCTGAGCTTCTAAATCAGATTTTGCAACTGCTAGTATATTGCCTTGACCGTTCAATACCAATACGCTTGGATCATTTGTTATTTTATTGTTTTTGAGCCATTTTTTATCATCGGCTCCAGCCAAATAATAATTAAAAACATCGTAAACAGGATTATAAGCATTGTACATACTATATCCTGCTTGAGTTTCTTGATCTTTTATAAATAAATCAAAACTCTCTTTTGCTTCTTTTTTACTATTGACATAAACTCCTAAAAACTTATTATTGTTTGATTCTTTAGTCGCCGAAATGGCTTTGTTCAGATTATTTTCAATTTTTAATTTAAAATCATATTGTGTATAAGCTGGAGTTGCTACATCTTCAACGGCAACCACAACACTATCTTTTGCAACAAGTCCTGTCCCAAAATCTTCGTTCACCAAAACATTTTCTTTACCTGGATAAGTCCAATTTGCAATAGACAAACTTTCTAGAGGAGTAACTTTTGAAGTTTTGGCTGCTGGCTGAGGATCTTTTTCATTAGTAAAAACTAAAGGATTTAATCCTGATTTTTCAGAGATTATCAATTGATTGGTTTTTCTATCAAAAAATCCTGAAATTTTCAAATCTCCCAAAACTGCCAATTCATAACCAATTGTTATTTCAGAAACATCTTTTGGCAATGCATATTTATTAACCGTCGTTGGGTTGTAATTATCTTCAAATACTAAATATAAAAAGTCTGCTTTTTCAATTTCAAAAGTAAGATCAGTTTCCTTCCATTCTGGATCTATCTTCGTTTTAATGTCTGAAATTCTTTGGTATTTAATTTCTTCTTTACCTTTTTGAGTTCCTATATAAAAGGAATAGTACGAAGGATCTAAGAATTTTACTTTTATGCTTTTAGCTTTTTTATCTACTTTAAAAGAAAGATCAAAATTAGTTGCTGCAGCTGTGTTTTTAGCAAACAGCAATGAATCTCCTTTTACCTCATAGTCACCTGAATAAAATACAAGTTCATATTTATTACCATCCAATAAATTTAATTTGATTTTCTGGCCTTTGTTTGTAGATAAATAGGTTCCTTTTTCATTATTTTCTTGAGAAAAAGACATAGAAATTGCCGAAGTAAATAGCAATAAACTCCAAATAAAATTGCGCATAATATAAAAATTTGGCTGTTAATATTCATGTAAAGATATTCCATTCTTATTTAAATAAACACCTTATTTATAAAATTAAACCAATTCTATTACTATAAATTATATTTCATCGAAAAGATGATGTATCGGGGCTGTACGGTATATTGAGAAACTCTTGTAGAGAATTGCGTAAAATTATCATCGTTCAAATATCTTGTATTTAACAAGTTGGTTGCCGAAATTTTATACTCCCATTTACTGTTTTTCTTTTGATAAATTAAACTGGCACTTAAGAAATCATATTCATTATCGACCGTTTTATCTCCGTTGTAATAATGGTAAAATTCATACTCCGAAACAAACGAAAAACTATCTAAGAAATAGTAATCTAATCGAGCAAATGGTTTATCGGTATAAAAGGTAGAACCGCTGTATTTATTCACCAAAAGATTGTACCCAAATTCGATATTCGGGAGTTTTTTATAATTTGTTGATGCTTTTACGGTGTAACTCTGCACAAAACTTTCGGTTGTTCTCAATTCGTTATCTTGAATATTATTGAACTTTGACCAGTTGATACTCGCACTTGCCGATGCTTTGTAATTTTTTAAAAACGAACGTCCATAAGATCCCATTCCAGAAAAAGTTTCATCGGCTAAATTTGAATTGTATGGAACTGAAGATTGGTTAATTCCATCAAAATCTGCTTTCGTTTTAATAGCATCTACTTTTCTCGTGTAAGTTGCATTGGCAAAAATATTTTCAAAATTGAACATATTATACTTGAAATAACGAAGCGAATGCACTTGCGAAGTGGCATTTTCTAAAAATCGATTTCCATGAAACAAATTGCTGTAATTGGACAAAACATAACCTGCTGCCAACTGATTAACATCTGTAAAATCATTGGTTAATGAGAAATTATAAGTCAATGTTTCTGATTTTTTAATTTGATATAAAGCAAAGAAATCCGGCAGTAATTTGGTAAAACTTTGAGAATAATCGCTTCCTAATTGTCCGTTTGTCATTTGGTAAGAATGCAGGCTGACTCCTGGTGTTAAAGTAAATTTTCCCGCTAAGATTTTATAATGAAAGCCTAGAAAAGCATCATTAAATCTATAATCTACATCATTGTTATTCGCCGAATCATTCAAATCATTTCGTGTTCCGTTATCCAATATTTGGAAAATATGAGAATTGAAGTTTTGATACGAATACGTATTTCCTAAAGTAATATTGATATTGCTTTTTGGCGTTACCATATAATAGTAATCCAGTTTAGCATCTAGTTTATTGGTTTTTACAAAACGATTTTGATTGTAATCATTTCGATCTTGTTTAACAAATCCTGACAAACGAAAAGGAAGCGTCTCCAGATTGGCATTGTAAAAAGGATTCTCGTCTTGGTACAAATGCTGCATTTCAAAAGCAAAAATATTTTTATCGCTTTGCGTGTAATACAAACTCAAGTTCTGATTAATCGAAGTTGGATCTTGCTTTTTTGTTGTAAAAATAGTTTCTGGAGTAGATTGGTTCTGTACAATCTGTTCTCTAAATAAATCTGAAAATTCTTCTTGTTTGGTCAACTTGGTTAAGATATCATAATCAAACTGAAATTTATCGTTTGGTTTGTAAGTCGAACTTAATTTGAAAAGTCCCAAGTTATTCTTTTGACTTGTATTTTCGTCTCTTTTTTCCTGATTTCCAGAATTTAAAAATGTAGTCTGAGATTTGGTTTCTAATTCTGTTTTTGAAGTAGAAAGAATTCCGAAACCACTGATATTCCAAGCTTTATTGACTGAATAAGCAAAGTTTGTTGCGCCAAATTTTGTTTCAATTTCTTTAGCGCGATTATTTCGAAGCAATGAAATTCCTAAATCGTTTGACGAAACATTAAAACTGCTTCCACCTTTTTTCATTAGATTTTTGAATCCTCCGGTGAACTTAAAATAATCCTGTGCCGTTAAAGGTAATTCTCCAATATTATTAAAATTGGTAATTAAATTGATGCTGTATTTCGGACTGTAATAAAATAGTTTTGGGTTAATTATATAACGGCTGTCTAATTCTCCAACGCCAATTCCTGCGGTAACATCTCCAAACCAAAAGTTCTTCTTTCCATCTTTTAGTTTAATATTCATCGCCACATTGTCTTGATCGTTTTCCAGACCTTTTAATGCACTGACTTCATTATAATTTCTAAGAACTTGGATTTTATCAATGGCATCTGCGGGAATATTTTTTACGCCTAATTTAGTATCTCCGTCAAAAAAATCTTTTCCTTCAACCATCAATTTACTGACTTTTTTTCCTTCCACTTCAATTTCTCCGTCGGCATTTACCTCAACGCCAGGTAGTTTTTTCAAGACATCTTCCAATTTTTTTTCAGTTCCTGATTTAAAAGAATCTGCGTTATAAACAATCGTATCTCCTTTTATAGAAACGGGCATTTCGCGTACAATTTCAACACCTTCCAATTCAATTCCTGCTCCATCCAACACAATATTCTGGTTCATGTTTTCAGCTTTAGTTGTTACGGCGATTTCTTTCGATTTCATTCCGAGGTAACTAACTTTGATTGTATAAACAGTATTCGGTTTTAAAGTCAGCTGGAATTTTCCTTTATCATTGGTAATTCCGTAAGAGTCCATTGCTTTTGTAGCTGTATTTACAGCCATAATATTGGCCATCTCCAACGGATTTTTTTGTTCGTCTTGAATAAATCCATCAAAACGAATACTTTGTGAAAAAGAAACAGAAGTAATTAAAAAAGCTAAGAAAAGATATAATTTGCTCATTAAAAGAATACTTAGAATAAATAATAAATGCCAGAAATTTATCTTCCCATTGGAGGTGGCCCGCCGGCGCGACCACGGTTCATTTCTCTAAATTCTTCCATTTTTTTAATTACTGTTTCGTCGTAATCTTTTTGAGAAATTACTTTCCCTTTTTTAGAAGGTTTTATTTCTACTTTATCCTTTGCATTCAAAACAATTTTAGAACATAAAATAGTTGTTCTTCCATCATTTACTTCCAAAATCAAACCCGGAAGTCCCCAATAATTCTCTGGTCCTTGGTTTACAGGAATCTCTGGTGTATACCAAGCCGTTACAACAATTTCTTTTGGCATCTCAAAGTTATCCTCAAAATTGGTTTTTGTGTCTCCAGAAGTCTTCTTTGGTTCTTCTTTTTTATCATCATTATTTTTAGGTCGGAAGTTTCTAAAATCGGTTTTACTTGCTTCTTTTACTGCTGTTGCTTTAAAACAATTGTAACCGCCAATTTGTTTGGTTTCCTGCTCTAGCTTCCAGTTTAATTTCGGCAGCGAATCGACAACTAAAAATTCTTTTCCCATAAATTCTTTATCAACGGTATACGATTTTGTTTTCACGTCTTTGTAGAAAGTGCCTCCGCCTCCCATGAAAGAGTTCATCATAATACGCATACCGCCTTGCTGTCCAGGAGCTTCTAATTTTTCCTCCTCTTTATAAATTGATGCCGATTTATCGAAGTTTAGAATAAATGTTTTCTCAAGCATTTTTTTCATACGCTCTTCCATATTCTTTTGCATCTCTGGCGTAATGTCTCTGTTTCCGCGCATTCCTTCAAACTTTGGCGCTTGAGTTTTTGACTCATAAACTGCCATTCCCTGAAAATCTTTTTGAGCTTGAATTTGTGTACCAACAAGTATCAATGTCATATAAAAAAATATTTTCTTCATTTCATTTTCTTTAAAAGTGAGTAAATCCGAGAAACTTACAATCAAATGTATTATTAATTTAAAAGTACTAAAAATTAAATATATTAATAGCCGCACGGCATAGACAGAAGCCCTTATTTTTTAGACTATTAGAATTAAAAAAGGTTTAAATGCTAAAATTGAACTTCTAATGAGGGATTTTTGTAATTTGCACTCTTGTAAATTTATTTCTAATGCGTGAAACTGTGCAAAAACTTGTATATTTTTTATTTCTTTTCTGCACTTTTAATGCATTGACTGCTCAGGAAGCCAGCATAAATCCGAAATTAATTTCTCATTATAAAAATGAAGCTGAACAATTTTTAGGATACGATTCTTTTGGTTATTCTTATCAGATAACAAATAATGTTTTTAGTAAAATTAAAGGGAAAGAGATATTTGAATATAAAAATGTTTCTCTGGGAAAAATTACAAAAGTCGATTTACAAAATCCGCTGAAAATAGTTTTGTTTTATGAAGACTTTAATAGCGTCGTTTTATTGGATAATCAATTGAATAAAATGACAGAAATTAATTTTTCGCAAAATTCAACGCCTATTGTAGTTGCCGGAATCGGGATGTCTACTCAAAATCAATTATGGATTTACAACACTTTAAATCAGCAGATTGGTCTTTTTGATTATTTAAAAAATGAATATAAAACAGTTTCAATTCCGCTGACTGAACCAATCAAATATTATCAAACTGATTTTAATACTTTCTATTGGATCGATAAAAATAACAACTGGTTTTCTTGTGACATTTTTGGAAAAATTACTTCATTGGGCAAAATACAAGACTTTGATAAAATTGAAATAATAAATCCTTCACAATATATCTTCAGCAGAGATAGCTTACTTTATTTTAAAGGGATTAACAAAGCAAATCCTGATGTAATTTCTGAGATTAAAATTTTAGAAAAAACCTTTACCAATTTTTATTACAAAGACCAAATTTTATCTATTTTTACATCTACAGATATATCAAATTATAAAATCGTAACACCGTAATGCACATAGCAATAGCAGGAAACATAGGCGCAGGAAAAACTACTTTGACCAAATTATTAGCGAAACATTTTAAATGGGAACCTCATTATGAAGATGTAGTTGATAATCCGTATTTAGATGATTTCTATCATCAGATGGAACGCTGGTCATTTAATCTTCAGATTTATTTCTTGAACAGCCGTTTTCGTCAAGTGCAGCAAATTCGCGAAAGCGGGAAAAAAATCATTCAAGACAGAACGATTTATGAAGATGCACATATTTTTGCTCCGAACTTATATGCAATGGGTTTGATGACAAGCCGTGATTTTGAAAATTACACTTCTTTGTTTGAATTAATGGAATCTTTGGTTAAAGCTCCAGATTTGTTGATTTATTTAAGAAGTTCTATTCCGAATTTGGTTGGGCAGATCCATAAACGCGGACGTGAGTACGAAAACTCAATTTCTATTGATTATTTAAGCCGTTTGAACGAAAGATATGAAGCCTGGATTCAGACTTATACCAAAGGAAAATTATTAATTATTGATGTTGATAATATTAATTTTGTTGATAATCCAGAAGATTTGGGAAACATCATTAATAGAATTGATGCTGAATTGAACGGGTTGTTTTAAACACGAATTACACAGATTTACACGAAATAAAAGGAGCCTCTAAATAATATTTTTTAGAGGCTTTTCTGTTAATTATGATCCTAACAGGTTTCCAAAACCTGTTAGGTATTTTTTATTCTCAGCATTTAACTAGATAGATACCTAACAGGTTTTGGAAACCTGTTAGGATAGTGAGTATCATTTTTTATTGTGCAGCGTTAATTTTTGCCTGCACTTCTTCTTCTGTTCCTTCGTAAACTTCTGTAGTTGTTTTACCATTTTCTTTTTTAGTAACAGTTCCAGTCGTTTTTCCATTTATATTTTTAACCTCAACGCGAACCGATTTTCTCTCATAACCAGCATCAGAGTATTTTCCGCTTGCATCAAAATGCGCTAAACATTTAGCCGTTTCTTCTGGAGAACAGCCTTTTTCTTTGCACATTTTAATACATTCTTCTTTTGTCATTCCAGACATGTCTCCACATTTAGAAACTCCTCCATGCATTTCAGTTTTTGCACAGCAAGAAGCTGAAGCTGCTATATCTGATGGAGAATGTCCTTCTCCCAAAATTGGTGCAATTACCAATCCAATCAAACAGGTTAACTTAATTAAAATATTCATTGATGGTCCAGAAGTATCTTTAAATGGATCTCCAACTGTATCTCCAGTAACTGCTGCTTTATGTGCATCAGAGCCTTTATACGTCATTTCGCCATTAATCATAACTCCTGCTTCAAAAGATTTTTTAGCATTATCCCAAGCTCCTCCAGCATTGTTTTGAAAAACTGCCCAAAGAACTCCAGAAACGGTAACTCCAGCCATATATCCACCTAACATTTCTGCAATTAGCTGGTTGTTATCTCCGTAAACTAATTTTCCAATCAAGACAATTAGAATTGGAAAACCAATTGTCAAAATCCCAGGAAGCATCATTTCGCGTAAAGCTGCTTTTGTAGAAATCTCAACGCATTTCCCATACTCTGGTTTTCCAGTTCCTTCCATAATTCCAGGAATTTCTTTGAACTGGCGGCGCACTTCGTATACCATATCCATCGCAGCTTTTCCAACAGAATTCATCGCCAAAGCGGAGAAAACCACCGGAATCATTCCGCCGACAAATAACATCGCTAAAACGGGTGCTTTAAAAATATTAATTCCGTCAATTCCTGTAAAAGTTACATAAGCTGCGAATAATGCTAGTGAAGTTAAAGCTGCAGAAGCAATTGCAAAACCTTTTCCAGTTGCGGCTGTTGTATTTCCAACAGAATCTAAAATATCAGTTCTCGTACGAACTTCTTTTGGTAATTCGCTCATTTCTGCGATTCCTCCAGCATTATCAGAAATTGGCCCGAAAGCATCAATTGCTAATTGCATTGCTGTAGTTGCCATCATAGCTGATGCTGCCAAAGCCACTCCATAAAATCCTGCCAAAGCATAAGAAATCCAAATTGCTCCAGCGAACAATAATACGGTTGGAAAAGTCGAAATCATTCCAGTTGCCAAACCAGCAATTACGTTTGTTCCCGCCCCTGTGGATGATTTTTGAACAATAGCCAAAACTGGTTTTGTTCCTAATCCTGTATAATATTCTGTTACAGATGAAATAGCACCGCCAACAACTAATCCTACCAAAGTAGCATAGAAAACTCGCAATGATGAAATCGCTTTTGATCCTTCACCAAAAAAACTCATCTGCATCGTTTCCGGAAGCATATATTGTACTAAAAAGAAACACGCAACAGCAGTTAAAGCTATCGAAACCCAGTTTCCTATATTTAATGCTTTCTGCACTTGTGCTTCTTTTGCATTGTCATCTGAAATTTTTACTAAAAGTGTCCCAATAATTGAGAATATAATTCCGAAACCAGCAATTGCCATTGGAAGCAAAATTGGACCAATTCCCCCAAAAGCATCATTGATACTTCCGCCCATATCTTTGATCACATAATTCCCTAGTACCATTGCGGCAAGAACTGTTGCTACATACGACCCAAATAAATCGGCTCCCATTCCGGCAACGTCTCCAACATTATCTCCCACGTTATCAGCAATTGTTGCAGGATTACGTGGATCGTCTTCTGGAATTCCCGCTTCAACCTTACCAACTAAATCGGCACCAACATCTGCTGCTTTGGTATAGATTCCGCCTCCAACTCTGGCAAACAAAGCGATTGATTCTGCACCAAGTGAAAATCCAGCTAATGTTTCTAAAACAACTGTCATTGTTTCGGTGTCTTTCCAAACTCCGTCAGAAAAAAGATTAAAGAAAATGATAAAAAAAGCTGTTAAACCTAAAACGGCTAAACCTGCAACGCCTAAACCCATTACGGTTCCGCCTCCAAAAGAAACCTTTAAGGCTTGTGGAAGACTTGTACGCGCAGCTTGAGTAGTTCTAACATTTGTTTTAGTTGCTATTTTCATTCCAATATTTCCTGCATAAGCCGAAAATAATGCTCCAAAAATAAATGCAATTACGATTAATAAATGTGTTTTTACACCCGGAATAAAAGTAATTCCTGCCAAGGCTAAACTGGCAATAATTACAAATATGGTTAATAGTTTATATTCGGCTTTTAGGAAGGCTAAGGCTCCTTCGTAGATGTAATCTGAAATCTCTTTCATCTTGCCATCTCCAGCATCTTGTTTTAAAACCCAAGTCCTTTTTATTCCCATGAAAAGTAATCCTAAAACTGCCATAATAATTGGCAGGTAAATCATAAATGCATTCATAATTTTTAATGGTTTTGGTTAATAGTCAACAATCTAACTGAAACGAATTTAAACAAAAAAGCAATACTCCTGACGGAGTATTGCTTTTTTTATAAAATATACAACCTTAAATTATTTAATACTAAATAATCCCTCTGGTTTATTTTCAATATCGTTAAAACGTTTTGTACACTCAGCAATAATTTCAAATGCTTCGTTCACGTCTCCCCATCCTTCAACATCTACTTTCTTGTTTTCAAGATCTTTGTAAACTTGGAAGAAATGCTCAATTTCTTTTACTAAGTGAGGGTTGATGTCTGATAAATCTGTTAATGAATTCCAGATTGGATCTGAAACTGGTACACAAATAATTTTTTCATCTGGTCCTTTATCATCTGCCATATGGAAAACACCAATTGGCTTAACTTCCATAACACATCCAGGAAAAGTTGGTTCGTTTACCAAAACTAATACATCAAGAGGATCACCGTCTAAAGCTAAAGTTTCCGGAATAAATCCGTAATCTGCTGGATACATCATTGAAGAGAATAACATTCTGTCGAAACGCATTCTTTTAATTTCAAAATCGTACTCGTATTTATTTCTGCTTCCTCTTGGTATTTCGATTAATACATCGAAAGTCGTTAATTTGTCTGCGGTCATTTTCGTTTTTTATTGTTTCTATAATTTCGGTTGCAAAAATAACTAAAGAATCCAGTTTTACAATAAAAAACAAGGTTAAATTATCCTCATTAGAGTTTAAAAAACAAGCATTTAATAGGTAATTTTTCTGTTTCGCTTATTTAGGTAGTAATGCCAGAGCAAATAGGTTGCATACGATCGATAAGGACTCCATTGTTCGGCATGAATTTCCATTTCTTGTTTATCGTGTATATTCAACAATTCTTTAATGGTATTTACTACTGCAATATCTCCTAACGGAATCAAATCTGGCTCTTGAAGACAGAACATTAAATAAATATCTATTGTCCAGTTTCCGATGCCTTTTAGTTTTATAAGCTCTTCGCGAACTTGCTTTGCCGATTTTGAAGCCAAACTTTCAACATCTAATTCTTTATTTAAAATTGCTTCCGCTAAAATCTTAATGTATTTTGTTTTCTGACGGCTGACACCAAGATTTCTATATTCTTCATCAGAAAGGACAGCCATAGTTTCTGGATTACAAGTAGTATATGCTTTAATTTTTAAGAATGTGGCTTTCGCCGAATCTATGGAAACCTGCTGTTCGAGGATTAATAAAACCAAAGTCTCAAATCCCTGAGGTCGTTTCGGAATTGCCGGAAGTCCATACTTCTCGATTATCTCTCGAAATATTGGATTTTTATTGATTAGAAAATCGATGGCTTCCTGCATGGTTTTGATTTAAGTCTATTCAAAATTAAAGAAAAAAGAATTTCGCAGGTATAAAGTTTTTTCACGCAGATTTTGCAGATTTAAACAGATTTTTAAATTTAGCAGAAATTACAAATCTGCAAAATCAGTGTCAAACAAAAAAGCCGCAAAGATTTAAACCTTTGCGACTTTGTAACTTTGTACCTGTGAACCTCATCTAAAAACTTAAAAATAGAATCCGAAAGATCCTTTTATAGCAAATTTATGAGCATCTGGCATATCTAAATAATTTCCTCTCCACGAAAAATCAAGTCTGAAAACTTTAAAGATATTTCCAATTCCGGCGTTGTATTCCCAGTATACTTTTTCAGGAGCATTATAAGGCAATCCAGAAGCATTAATGGCGCGATTAGCATCAGAAATAGTTCCATGAACGGCTCTAACTCCTATAAATTCTCTCCAATTTAATTTTCTCATGAATGGAATTCTAGCAAATAATCTTCCTCCAAAATCATGATTCCATTGTAAGGTTGTGTATTGATCTGTAACAAATTCGTAGAAATTCAAATTACTAAACGTATTTTCTATCGTAAAATAAGTTTGGTTACCTGGAATTACGCTCATCAATCCTAACGGAATTGTTCCAAAGGTTTTTCCCGTTTCTACTATAATATTTGATCTTCCTAATGGTCCGATAATAATAGGCTGTTTATAGAAAATCTGAATTTTTTCATACGCAAAATCACTATCCATAACTCCTTTAAGACCGTAACTAAAGTTTACAAAGAAATGACTAAAAGGACTGTCTACTAAATCTCTTTCTACTCCGTAACCAATCGTTTTTCGGTTCGGCATATATTCAAATTGAATATTGGCTTCGGATTGTTTTACGTCACTTTTAACAACTCCCATCGGATTTGCTGCAGTTGGCAATGTCGTATAATAATCTAAACTAAAAGTTTTCGAAGCCGATTCTAATGTTCGATATGAGAATCCAGCCGAAACAATAAAGTTCTTCTTGGCTTCCATTTCAACAGAAACATTGCTCAGGTTTATATTGGTCAGCTTTCCGTTACTTCCTGTTGTAAATAAAGCAGAAGACGCAAAACTTCGCCCTAAGACATCATTTGTTGTGGTTAAGCTGGCTCCAATTTGCTCGATGTCGCGCCTGTTTCCTCCAGAAATAATAACTCGGTTTTTCTTATCAACCATCCATTTTCCTGAAAGTCCGTATTTGAATTTATTATCATCAAATCCGTATGCTGTGTAAGCTTGTATACGCCAAGGGTCATTTGGTCCGAAATAAGTTCTTCCTCCTACCCTTAATCTTAAACCTTCAACTTCATTATAACCAAAGGTTGAATAAATAGGTCCGTAATCGAAATTCTTAAATTCGACGTAACCGCTTCCCAAGATGGAGACGAGATTATACAACTGTTTAAATCGCTTAACGGTCTGCAATGTATCAAGCATTTTATAAACGCCTGCTTCGTCTTTATTTAATTTTTCAAAACGATTTTCTTCCCAGAATTCAGGCGGTCGTTCATAGACTGCATTGTCAATAAAATTGACTTCTTCTTTATAGAATTTCTCTGGTTTTTGAATATTAAATTTATGATTACGATACAATGTCGTTCGTTTTCCATAAACTCCTTTTGATTTTTCTTTTTTATTTAAAGCAAAATCAGACATCATATAATCACGGGTTAGAAGAAAAACAGAATCGTTTTGTACTTCAAACTCCTGCTCGATATAAATATCTTTTACCCAGTTAATATTGGCGCTTTTTGTTACACCCATATTAATTTTTTTGATCGCAAAAGTCGTATCGTTTACCCAGAAATCACCTTTAAAAGTCAATTCGTTTTTACGTCTTGGATAGAAAACAATGTTGTAACACCATTTTTTATCAATATACGCACTGTCTTTTAAGACATAATTGTAAACATCAATTCCTGTTCGCGAAAGCGGACTTGTGAAGCTTTTATCAAAAAATTTAAGATGATTATCGTAAATATTATAATCGGAATAAAGGTCTTTTACAAATGATAAAATCTGCTGATTTCCATTAAAACCAGACATTTTATTTCCAGTTAGGTTTTCTTTTACTTTCTTTAGTTTATTATCTCCGTAAACATCATAAACTGATTCGTTGATAAAAATTGGCAGATAAGTTTTTCCGGTAACATCCGAAGTATCAACATGATTAAAGATAAACTCCATTCCCTTGAAAAGTTTGTTTTTCATGAATGCGCTATCAATAGTATTCATATCAAACTCTACTTTTTCATACTTCTGCATTTGATATTGATTAAATTGGTAAAGTCCGTTTTTACGTTTTCTTTCCCATATTTTTCTCAAAATATCAAGCGCTGGATTATTCTTTTTGGAGGTTTTACCAGTATAAATTACAACTTCATTAAGTGCTTCGGCTTCGCCTAAAACAATTTTAAAATTATAATTAACTGCTTTTTCTAGTGGAACTTCTTTATCTGAAAATCCTGCCGAGGTAACTAATAAAGCTGTATAAGTATTTGGAGATTCTAAATAAAAACGACCGTCTTCATTAGAAACGATTCCAGTATTTGAACCTTTAAAAACAACATTTGCAAAAGGTATCGGCTGATTAGATTTGTCCAAAACAATTCCACTCACTTTCGTTTGTGCAGTAGCAATAGTCGCAAATGCGATTACAAAAAATAGGCTGAGTAAAATTATTCTTTTCATAATCTGGGCAAAAAAAAACTTCATCAATTAACTATGAATGATGAAGTTTTGTGAGTATTTTAAATATGTATTATTTGTATAATACTTTTTTAACTGCTTTTACTACATCACCTGCGTTTGGCAACCAGTCTTTTAACAGTACTGGAGAGTAAGGTGCAGGAGTGTCTGCTGTTGTAATACGTTGAATTGGCGCATCAAGGAAGTCGAATGCTTGTTCTTGAACGATATATGTAATTTCAGAAGAAATACTTGCAAATGGCCAAGCTTCTTCAAGAATTACTAAACGATTTGTTTTTTTAACAGATTTAAGGATTGCATCTTTATCCATAGGACGAACTGTTCTTAAATCGATAATCTCACAAGAGATTCCTTCTTTAGCTAATTCATCAGCAGCAATAAAAGCTTCTTTGATAATTTTTCCGAAAGAAACAATAGTTACATCTGTTCCTTCACGCTTAATATCAGCAACTCCTAATGGAATTGTGTATTCTCCGTCTGGCACTTCACCTTTGTCACCATACATTTGCTCAGATTCCATGAAAATTACGGGATCATTATCGCGAATTGCAGATTTTAAAAGTCCTTTCGCATCGTAAGGAGTTGAAGGAACAACAACTTTAAGACCTGGAGTGTTAGCAAACCAGTTTTCTAAAGCTTGCGAGTGTGTAGCTCCTAATTGACCAGCAGAAGCTGTTGGTCCGCGGAAAACGATTGGCACATTAAATTGTCCCCCAGTCATTTGACGCATTTTAGCAGCATTATTTATGATTTGATCAATACCAACTAAACAGAAGTTGAATGTCATATATTCTACAATAGGACGATTTCCGTTCATTGCAGAACCTACTGCAATTCCTGTAAAACCAAGCTCAGCAATTGGAGTATCAATAACTCTTTTTTCGCCAAACTCCGCAAGCATTCCTTTTGAAGCTTTATATGCTCCGTTGTATTCTGCAACTTCTTCGCCCATTAAATATATGGATTCATCGTGACGCATTTCTTCACTCATCGCTTCGCAAATGGCCTCTCTAAATTGTATTGTTCTCATATTTATATTGTATGTTGAATTTTCTGAAGAGCAAAAATAAATATTTTAAATAACTTAAAAGCATAAATTGAATTTAAAATCGCATGAAGTTCTTTCTCTCTTTAGCTTTTAACTTTTTAAAGTTAATTGTGATATTTACGAAATCGATATAATAACGTAAAATTCACACTTAATTTACTGGAAATATTTTTTAGACAAACTTTAATCTATTTGTTTAATTCTTTGTTTCTCTGAAATTCATTCATCAAAACGTAAATATTCGAAGTTTAGTATTTTTAACACAATTTTTTTTACAGCGCAAATTTGTACGATATTATAAAATTACTAATAATCAGGTAAAATGATTGATTTTTTATTTTTAGATTCCGATAAAAATCATCTCAAACTATAGAATCTGCGAAATCGTAATAGTTTTAAAAAATATTATGCGTGCATAGTATAATTATTCCAAATTAAATTCTAAATTTGTAAAAGCATATTATAAATTCAAAATATATACTTATGAAAATACTAGTTTGCATCAGCCATGTGCCTGATACTACTTCAAAAATTAACTTTACTAACGGCGATTCAGAATTTGATACAGCCGGCGTACAATATGTTATTAATCCTAACGACGAATTTGGGCTTACACGTGCAATTTGGTTTCAAGAACAACAAGGTGCAAATGTAACTGTAGTAAATGTCGGAGGTCCTGATACTGAACCAACATTACGTAAAGCTTTGGCAATTGGTGCAAACGAAGCAATTCGTGTTAACGCGAATCCTACTGATGGTTTTTTTGTTGCTAAACAATTAGCAGAAGTAATTAAAAACGGCGGTTACGATCTTGTAATTGCAGGAAAAGAATCTCTTGATTATAATGGCGGAATGGTTCCTGGAATGATCGCTGGAATTTTAGGTTCTAACTTTTTAAATTCTTGTACAGCTCTTACAGTTGACGGAAACAATGTAAAAGCTGTTCGTGAAATCGATGGTGGTAAAGAAACAGTAAGCACTACTCTACCTTTAATTATTGGAGGTCAAAAAGGTCTTGTTGAAGAAAAAGATTTGCGTATTCCGAACATGAGAGGAATTATGACAGCAAGAACTAAAGCTTTAACTATTTTAGAACCAGTTGATGCTCCAGTAAATACAAAAGCAGTGAAATTTGAAAAACCAGCTCCAAAATCAGCAGTAAAACTAATTTCTCCTGATAATTTAGATGAGTTAATCAATTTATTACACAACGAAGCGAAGGTAATCTAGTAATCAGTTTTCAGTCTCGGTTTTCAGCTTTCAGTTTATCAACTTGAAACTTGAAACTTGAAACTCATAACCTCTAAACAAAAAAATCATGTCAATATTAATATATGCAGAATCTGCAGAAGGAAAATTTAAGAAAGTTGCATTCGAATTAGCTTCTTATGCAAAAAAAGTAGCCGAAAGTTTAGGAACAACTGTTACAGCTTTGACTGTAAATATTAACGACGTAAGCGAATTAGGCAAATACGGAGTTGATAAAGTTTTAAAAGTGAATAACGATAAATTAGCTGGTTTTACTGCTAAAGCTTATGCCGATGTAATTAAGCAAGCTGCTGAAAAAGAAGGAACAAAAGTAGTTTTACTTTCTTCTACAACAGATAGTATTTATCTTTCATCATTGGTTGCAGTAGCTTTAAATGCTGGTTTTGCATCAAATGTTGTAGGATTGCCAGTTAGCACCTCTCCTTTCCAAGTAAAAAGAAATGCGTTCTCAAACAAAGCTTTCAACATTACTCAAATCGATACAGATGTAAAAGTTCTTGGTTTAGCT
The DNA here is from genome assembly GCF_027924665.1 of Flavobacterium sp. GSB-24. Classification (NCBI taxonomy): domain Bacteria; kingdom Pseudomonadati; phylum Bacteroidota; class Flavobacteriia; order Flavobacteriales; family Flavobacteriaceae; genus Flavobacterium; species Flavobacterium sp. GSB-24. Next base: position 1,491,384 of record NZ_AP027043.1, on the reverse strand, counting down.
AAAAACTCTTACGGAATTTTTGAAAGCGCAGGATCTGCATCTGAAGAAGATTTTAATCCATCAATTGGAGAAAATGACTTTGGAGTGAAAGTAGAATCTGTTGAAAAAGTTACTGGAAAAGTTTCTATTGCTGATGCTGATATCGTAGTTTCTGGCGGACGCGGATTGAAAGGTCCAGAAAACTGGGGATTAATCGAAGATCTTGCTGCTGTTTTGGGAGCTGCAACTGCATGTTCTAAACCAGTTTCAGATTTAGGCTGGAGACCTCACAGCGAGCACGTTGGACAAACAGGAAAACCAGTTGCAACTAATTTATATATTGCGGTAGGTATTTCTGGAGCAATTCAGCATATTGCTGGTATTAACTCATCAAAAGTAAAAGTGGTTATCAATAACGATCCTGAAGCTCCTTTCTTTAAAGTTGCTGATTACGGAATCGTTGGTGATGCTTTTGAAATTGTACCTCAATTAACAGAGAAATTAAAAGCTTTTAAAGCTCAGCATTCTTAATTCAAGAATTCTCTTCAAAATATTTGCTGCCTAAAAACAAGATATTGTATCTTTGTTTATAGGCAGCTTTTTTGTTCCATATTTTTTGATTAAAATTGCAGCTTTATTTTTCAAACAAAAAAAGCAATAAAACAAGGCTCTAAGTGCCTTTTTTACAAACATATATGAGTCTAGTAAAATTATCTATAAAAGGAATTTCATACAGTCAAACTCAAAATGGAGCTTATGCCCTAATTTTGAACGAAGTTGATGGCGAACGAAAATTACCTATCGTTATTGGCGCTTTTGAAGCCCAGTCGATAGCTATTGCCTTAGAAAAAGAAATAAAACCACCTCGTCCGTTAACACACGATTTATTCAAAAACTTCGCTGAAAGATTTGATATTGTAGTAAAACAAGTAATTATTCACAAACTGGTTGACGGCGTTTTTTATTCTAGTTTAATCTGCGAAAGAGATAAAATTGAAGAAATTATCGATGCCAGAACTTCTGATGCAATCGCTTTAGCTTTACGCTTTAATGCACCGATTTTTACTTATAAAAACATCTTAGATAAAGCAGGAATTTATTTAAAATCAAATACTGCAGATACAGATCAAGGTTCTCAGGAAATTGATGATGTTCTTTCGAATCCAGAAACTTTTGGACACGAGGAAGAAACAAATCAATCGGGAGAAGTTTACGCAAAACATACCCTGCAAGAACTGAATGAACTTTTGGATCAAGCCGTTTCTCAGGAAGATTACGAAAAAGCAGCCAAAATTAGAGACGAAATCTCGAAAAGATAATTTTATGGCTGTAAGCCATAGGCCTTAGGCTGTAAGCTTAAGCTAAAAACATAAAAAAATCCAAGCTACAAGATTTTAGGAAAAAGCCTAAAGCCTATAGCATAAAGCTTAAAGCATCTATGAAGCAATACTTAGATTTAGTAAAACACGTTTTAGAAAACGGCTGTCAAAAAGGAGACCGAACTGGAACTGGAACAAAAAGTGTTTTTGGTTACCAAATGCGTTTTGATTTAAGTGAAGGTTTCCCAATGGTTACGACCAAAAAATTACATTTAAAATCGATCATTTACGAATTGCTCTGGTTTTTAAAAGGCGATACAAACGTAAAATATCTTCAGGAAAACGGAGTGAAAATCTGGGATGAATGGGCAGATTCTAATGGTGATTTAGGACCTGTTTACGGACATCAATGGAGAAACTGGAACAGTGAAGAAATTGATCAGATTACTGAATTAATTACTGAATTAAAAACAAATCCGAACAGTCGCAGAATGCTGGTTTCTGCTTGGAATCCTTCGGTTTTGCCAGACACTAAAAAATCATTTGAAGAAAATGTAGCTAACAATAAAGCGGCTTTGCCTCCATGTCATGCATTTTTTCAATTTTATGTGGCAACACCAGATTTAGAAAAAGGAGAAACTAAAGGAAAATTATCTTGTCAGTTATACCAAAGAAGCGCAGATATATTTCTGGGAGTTCCTTTTAATATTGCTTCTTACGCATTATTGACCATGATGATTGCTCAGGTTTGCGATTTAGAACCAGGCGATTTTATTCACACTTTTGGTGACGCACATATTTACAACAATCATTTTGAGCAATTGGAATTACAATTGACTCGCGAACCAAAACCATTACCAAAAATGATTTTAAATCCAGAGATTAAAAACATTTTTGATTTTGATTTTAATGATTTTACACTAGTAGATTACGATCCGCATCCTGCTATAAAAGGAAGTGTTGCAGTATAATTATAAAAAAAATCCGCTTGAATTTTAAGCGGATTTTTTTATACAACTAAAACACTATTCTCACTTCCAGCATAATCATTCCATTTGTAGAAATCTGCTTCTGGATCATTTACATAAATCCCGTCGATAACATACTTAAATTCGTAAATCGCATCTTTCACCAAATCATAAGTCGCTTTAAAAGTTCCATTTTTCAACTTACTTAAAGTTCCTTCTTCAACATTCCAGTTGTTAAAGTCCCCTACGACCGCTGCCGAATCAGCGTCTTTGGCATCTATAGAAAATGTTACTTTACAAACTGGCTTCGTTTTGATAAATTGTTTTTTTAAAGACATAACTATTTAGTTTTTAGTTTTATACATCTAAAATTAATTAAAATCAACCAAACACTCACCACTACGGCAATCGATTTATGATAATGCTAAAAACAGGATGTCATTTTAGATTTATCTATAATTTTAAAGACATAAAATTTTGTTTTTCAAATTCTTATATCGATTTAAAACAAATATTGTATCTCCAAAATATTGACTTTCAAAAATAAATTTTAACTTTATAATCTCATATTTATCTTATGGAAAAAGAAGTGCACGAACAATACGAATACGCTAGACGACGATTAAGACAAAAAAAAATACTATATTTTCATTTTGTTCTTTTCCTTTTAGGAAGTTTATTTTTATTTATTGCTAATAGATTTTTTGGTTTTGGAGAAGGGACAACTCAAAACTGGTGTATTTGGGGTATTACGATCTGGCTTTTTATTTTTATTTTACATTTTATAAAAGTTTACATTACCGACCGCTTTATGAATAAAAAATGGGAAAGAGAGCAAATTGACAGATTAGTGGCTTTACAACAAAAAAGAATCACGCAGCTTGAATCCTCTATTAATGAAGAGAATGAAAATAAAATTTAGTTTCAGCATACCATGATTATAATGATAGCGGCAGCAGCCGAAAACAATGCGCTTGGAAAAAACAATGAATTAGTATGGCATCTGCCAAATGATTTTAAACGTTTTAAATCGCTTACGACAGGGCATCATATTATTATGGGAAGAAAAACTTTTGAGAGTTTTCCAAAACCATTACCAGACCGAGTTCATGTTGTAATTACACGTCAGGAAAATTACCAGCCAGAAGGATGTATTGTTGTAGACAGTATTGAAAAAGCAATTGCTGTTTGTCCTGAAAATGATGACAGTTATATTATAGGAGGCGGTGAAATTTACAATCTGGCACTTCCATTTACCGATATAATAGAACTTACTAGAGTTCACCATACTTTTGAAGCAGATGCTTTTTTTCCAAAAATTAGCAGAAGTGAATGGATTTTGGTAGAATCTGAAGAAAATTACAAAGATGAAAAGCATCTTTATGATTATACTTATGAAACTTACATTAGAAAATAAATAAAAAAACATCCTCTTTTGGGAGGATGTTTTTAAAACGATTGATTTTTTAGACCTGACTTACTCAAGAATAGTTTTGTTTAAAATCACAAATACTCAAAAAGCATTTGAAATAACTGAATAACATTTAATGTTATTTGAGATATAAATCTCAAAAACGCCTTTAATAACAAATACCACTAAGATATTAAAGGCAGAAAATTAAAATTTCCAAAAACAAATTTAATCCTAAGAACGTATTTTGCACTATAAAATAGTATTTCCCCCCAAGAACAATACTTACAAAACTTTTTCAAGAACAAATGAAATTACAAGTGCAAAAAAAGTAACCATCTGCTTAAGTCTTTGCGGTACTACCAATCATTAAAACTTTAATCATTTTTACTTCTACAAAGTTGCTCATAATGGAGCGATTGGACAATACCGTGATTTGGTGATTTTATCAAAATCCCTAAATTTAGGGATGCCAAGAATACAACTGGAATTAACTTTAAAATAAATCATTCAAAACATTTATTTTACAAATTAAAAAACTCAATTACAGTTAAACTAGATTGTTTATATTTGCCTAAATAAAAAAAATGTCTGAAAAAATAACTCCGTATAAAGACTCTTCTTTAGGTAAAAAAGAGCAAGTAACCCAAATGTTTGACACCATTTCTGGGAATTACGACAATTTAAACCGTGTCATTTCATTTGGAATTGATGTAAAATGGCGTAAAAAAGTATTGAAAATAGTCTCAGACAAAAAACCAAAAGTTATTCTGGACATTGCAACAGGAACTGGCGATTTGGCTATTTTACTTGCACAGACTAATGCTGATAAAATTATTGGTTTAGACATTTCTGAAGGAATGCTGGAAGTTGGAAAAAAGAAAGTTGCAGAAAAAAATCTTTCTAATATTATTGAATTAGTTTTAGGCGATTCTGAAAACATGCCTTTTGAGGATAATTATTTTGACGCTATTACGGTAAGTTTTGGTGTTAGAAATTTTGAAAACCTTGAAAAAGGTTTTGGAGAAATCTTAAGAGTTCTAAAACCAAATGGTGTTTTTGTTATATTAGAAACTTCTGTTCCAGATAAGTTCCCTTATAAACAAGGTTATAATTTTTATAGTAAAAATATACTTCCTTTGATCGGGAAATTATTTTCTAAAGACAATGATGCCTATGGTTATTTATCTGAATCTGCTGCTGCTTTTCCTTATGGAGAAGCCTTAAACAATATTTTGAGAAAAACTGGGTTTATAGATGTTGTGGCAATGCCTCAAACTTTTGGTGTCGCAACGATTTATTCTGCATCTAAAAAATAGTATGAAAAAAGCTGTAATCTTATTTTTATTGGTCTTCGCGACAAATGGGTATTCTCAATTTGCTAAAAACATGTTTAGCAAAGACCCTATTATTAATCTTGAAAACTGGCAAAAGCAGCGTGTCTACTTTGGCTATTATTTAGGTTTTAATAGTTTTGACTTTAAATTTGATTACAAAACTCCTGTACAAGCTGATATTCAGGTAAAAAAAACTACTGGTTTTAATGTGGGTGTTGTTGCCGATTTAAGATTACAGGAATATATTAATCTGCGTTTTGAACCAGGATTGTATTATACAAAACGTGATTTATATTTTCCTGGCGTAGGAACTTCAGAAAATGATTATTTGAGAGAAGTAAATAGTACTTATATTCACTTTCCTTTATTATTAAAATTCTCTGCTTTGCGTACAGGAAACATTCGTCCTTACTTAGTTGGCGGTATGTCTACAACTTTAAATTTATCGAGCAATTCTAAATCTAAAGACGATAACTTTCAGCAGAAATTTAGAGTTAAACAATGGACCGCTGCTTATGAATTAGGTGTAGGAATTGATATTTTTACTGAATACTTCATTTTCTCGCCTTCTGTAAGAGGAATGTTTGGTATAACCGACGAACTTATCAGAGATAATACTGCAGATAGTCCGTGGACTGGAAATATTGATTCAATGAAATCTAGAGCGATTTTAATAAATTTCACTTTTCATTAAAACAAAAATCTAACTATTTCGTTTAAATTCACTAAGAATAATTGCTGTTGCAGTAGCTACATTTAAACTTTCGGTTTTTTGCAGCTCTCCAAATCTAGGAATTGTTAGACGAGTTGTAACTACTTTCTCAATCTCTTCTGAAATACCGTTAGCTTCGTTACCCATAATAATGATGCCGTCTTGAGGTAATTCTGATTGATAGATATTTGCGCCGTCCATAAAAGTTCCAAAAACTGGCAGTTTAGTTTGAGCAAGGAAAGATTTTAAATCAACGTAATTTATATTTACCCTAGTAATGGAGCCCATTGTTGCTTGCACTACTTTTGGATTATAAATATCTACCGTTTCTTTAGAACAGATTACTTGTTTAATACCAAACCAATCGCAGAGACGTAAAATAGTTCCTAAATTTCCAGGATCTCTAATGTCGTCTAAGGCTAAAATTAAACCCGAATCGATTATTTTCTTTTCGGCAGGAATTTTAAAAACAGCCAGACAAGAATTTGGAGTTGCTAAAGCACTTATTTTTTTTAGTTCTTGTTCATTAATAAGAGTTCGTTTAGAAGATTGAACCTCTTCAAAATCATTTAATGTTGTGTATAAATGTTCTAATTCAAAATTGGATTGCAGCAATTCTTGAATTACTTTTACTCCTTCGGCAAAAAATAATTGATTAGCAAAACGCTGCTTTTTTTGATGTAAACTTGAGATAAGCTTTATTTGGTTTTTACTAACCATAAAATAATGTACTTTTGAATTAAATATTAAAAAACACTTGAAAAATAATTCCACAAAAATAATAGCATTTCTTCTAATTGCAATACTTATTTGCGCTTGTAATGCCGTAAAAAGAGTTCCCGATGGAAAAAACCTTCTTGTAAAAAACAATATTATAGTAAATGGCAAATCTTCAAACGACGAAATTGCCACAAATCAAATGTATCAAAAGCCTAATGGTAAACTATTGGGTTACAAACTTCGATTGAATTTATACAATTTAGCCAATTTAAATCCAGACTCAACTTACCAGGCAAAATTCAAAAACAATCCTGGCAAATATGAGCGTATGTCTAAAATATTATCTGCAAAACAAGTAGATCGTCTGGGACAGTCTTTTTATTACAAAGGAATTCATGAGTTTTTAAAAAATACTGGCGAGCCTCCTGTAATTATTGATACTTCTAAAACTAAAAAATCATTGCTTCGTTTGAAATTCTATTATTTCAATAATGGTTATTTTAATGTGAAGACTGATTATACTATTGATACAGTTGGACGAAAAAGAGCCGCAATTAATTATAACATCACTACTGGTCCTGCTTATAAGCTGGATACAATCAAAAGTAATATATTGACACCTGCACTAGATTCATTATACAAAACAAATAATGAACCTTCTTTGTTAAAATCTGGCAATCAATACAAAACTACAGATTTTGAAGATGAAAAAAATCGTATTACAACATATTTCAGGAATCATGGTGCATATTACTTTCAGCCCACTTACGTAACTTTTGATATTGATACCATTGGTAAAAAGAATAAAGCTGATGTTACTTTAAATATTACTAATAATGTTATTCAAGGAAGAGATTCAAGCCGTACTGAACCTTTCAAACTATACACTATTAGCGACGTTAATATTTACACCGATTATTCTGCCGCAAATTCAAAGAAAAAACCAACCGACAGCACAACATACAATAATTTCAATCTTTACAGTTACAACAAACTTAAGTACAAGCCTCGTGCCATAACTGATGCTATTTTTATAACCAAAGGAAGTACTTTCGCAGATTTTAGAACTACCCTTTCTTCTCGTTATTTAAACAATTTAAAGATCTTTAATTATCCTTCCATACAATATGAAGTAGACAAAAGAGATTCTACTGCTCAATCTCTTATTGCTAATGTTTATTTAACGCCTAGAAAAAAATATAGTTTTGGAGCAACCTTCGACGTAACACATTCTAACATTCAAGATTTTGGAATTGGAGCAAGTGTTTCTGAAACCATACGAAATGTATTTAATCGTGCCGAAACCTTAGAAATTTCTGCCCGTTTAAATATTGGTTCTTCAAGAGATATGGCAAATCCAAATAACAATTTCTTCAATGTTTCCGAATATGGTTTGGATCTTAAATTGAACTTTCCGAGAATTTTACTGCCTTTTGGAACTGAAAAAATCATTCCTAAAAGTATGATTCCGTCGACCTCTATTACTTCTGGTTTTTCAAAACAGCGGAATATTGGTTTAGATAAAGAGAATTTTACTGGAGGTATTGCTTATAACTGGTCGCCAAAACGTCATAATACTGCAAAATTAGAATTATTGAATGCACAGTTTGTTCGTAATTTAAATCCTGGCAATTATTTTAATGTCTATACATCTTCTTATAATGATTTGAATAATATTGGAAAAGATTACAATATTAACCCTCTTAACTGGGGAGAAACCACAGAAGAGCAAAATAGAAAAGACCTTACTATACCTAATGGAACTACAGGTTTTACCAATGACGTTTTAACCAATCAAACAGCTTTGCTGCCTGGAAATCCAGAATATAAAGAGGTACAAAGTATTGAAGAGCGCCGCATTAGGCTGACAGAAAATGATTTTATTTTGGCTACAAGTTATTCTTTCACTAAAACAACCAAAAAAGATTTAGCAGATAATAACTTCTATCAATTTAGAACAAAAATAGAATCGGCAGGAACATTATTATCTGCGATTTCAAGCATAGGAAATCTACCTAAAAATGCAAGAGGTAATTATGAGATATTCAACTTAGAATACTCAGAGTATATCAAAACCGAATTTGACTACATTAAACACTGGGATTTTGGAAAAGAAAAAGTGCTTGCTGTAAGAAGCTTTTTCGGAATTGCCATTCCGTTTGGAAATTCAAATTATATTCCATTTTCACGAAGTTATTATGGCGGAGGTTCAAATGACAACCGTGCATGGCAGCCTTATGCTTTAGGGCCTGGAAGTACAAATGCCGTAAACGACTTTAATGAGGCAAATATGAAAATTGCAATGAGTGCAGAATTTCGTTTCAAAATTGCGGGTGATGTAAAGGGAGCGATCTTTGCAGATGCCGGAAATATCTGGAATGTGCTCGATAATGTTACTGATGAGAAAGCAAAATTTGACAACTTAAACGATTTAGAAGAAATTGCTTTAGGTACAGGATTTGGTTTAAGATACGATTTAAGCTTTTTTGTTATTCGTTTAGATTTAGGCTTTAAGACTTATAATCCGGCACATGAGAAGGGAGATCGATGGTTTAAAGAATATAATTTTGGACACTCGGTTTTAAATTTTGGTATAAATTATCCGTTCTAATGCTAATTAATTCTTATTTTTGCAACCTAAAAACTAAAAACAACTATAAAAAAAATTACAATGGCACACAATATTAAACCCGGAGTAGCTACAGGAGATCAAGTTCAGGAGATTTTTAATTATGCGAAAGAAAAAGGATTTGCTTTACCTGCAGTAAACGTTACAGGATCTAGTACAATTAATGGAGTTCTAGAAACTGCAGCAAAATTAAATGCACCGGTTATCATTCAATTTTCTAACGGAGGAGCACAATTCAACGCTGGAAAAGGATTATCAAATGCAGGCGAAAAAGCAGCAATCGCTGGTGGTATCGCTGGAGCAAAACACATTCACACTTTAGCAGAAGCTTATGGTGCAACTGTAATTTTACATACTGACCACTGTGCAAAAAAATTATTGCCTTGGATCGATGGTTTATTAGATGCTTCTGAAAAACACTTTGCAGAAACAGGAAAACCATTATTCAGTTCTCATATGATCGATTTGTCTGAGGAGCCAATCGAAGAAAATATTGAGATCTGTAAAGAATATTTAGCTAGAATGAGCAAAATGGGCATGACATTGGAAATCGAACTTGGTATAACAGGCGGTGAAGAAGATGGTGTAGACAACTCTGATGTTGACAGCTCAAAATTATATACACAACCAGAAGAAGTAGCTTATGCTTACGAAGAATTATCTAAAGTAAGTCCTAAATTTACAATTGCTGCTGCTTTTGGAAACGTTCACGGTGTTTACAAACCAGGAAACGTAAAATTAACTCCAAAAATCTTAAAAAATTCTCAAGATTTCGTACAAAAGAAATTCAACACTGGACATAACCCAGTAGATTTCGTTTTCCACGGAGGTTCAGGTTCTACACTTGAAGAAATCAGAGAAGGAATTAGCTACGGAGTTATCAAAATGAACATCGATACAGATTTACAGTTTGCATACACTGAAGGAATCCGTGATTATATGGTTAAAAACCTTGACTATTTAAAATCTCAAATTGGAAACCCAGAAGGTGCTGATGCTCCTAACAAAAAATATTATGACCCAAGAAGATGGGTTCGTGAAAGCGAAGTAACATTCAACGCAAGACTTGAACAAGCTTTTGCTGATTTAAATAATGTGAATACACTATAATTTTAGATATCTGATTTTAGATTTTAGATTTCTTTTTTGGAATCTAAAATCTAAAGTCTAAAATCTTAAATCTTAAATTTTAAAAAATGGCTTGGTTTAAAAGACAAGAAAAAGGGATTACGACCGCTACAGAAGATAAGATGGACGTTCCGAAAGGATTGTGGTACAAATCTCCTACTGGAAAAATTATTGATGCTGACGAATTAGCTCGTAACTTATTCGTAAGCCCTGAAGATGATTTTCACGTTCGAATTGGAAGCGCAACCTATTTTGAAATTTTATTCGACAACAACGAATTTGTTGAGTTAGATAAAAACATGACATCAAAAGATCCTTTGCATTTTGTGGATACAAAAAAATATGCAGAGAGATTAAAAGATGTAATGGAAAAAACTCATCTTAAAGACGCTGTACGTACGGGAGTAGGAAAATCTAAAGGAAGAGAACTTGTAATCTGCTGCATGGATTTTGCCTTTATTGGCGGATCTATGGGAGCAGTTGTAGGTGAAAAAATCGCAAGAGGTATCGATCACGCGATCAAAAACAAACTGCCTTTTGTTATGATTTCTAAATCTGGTGGAGCTCGTATGATGGAAGCTGCTTATTCTTTAATGCAATTAGCAAAAACTTCTGTAAAACTGGCTCAATTAGCTGAAGCTAAATTACCTTATATCTCTCTTTGTACAGATCCAACAACTGGAGGAACAACTGCATCTTACGCTATGTTAGGAGACATTAATATCTCTGAGCCAGGCGCTTTGATTGGTTTCGCTGGCCCACGTGTTGTTCGTGATACTACTGGAAAAGATTTACCAGAAGGTTTCCAAACTGCTGAGTTTCTTTTAGAGCACGGTTTCTTAGACTTTATCACGCCAAGAAAAGAATTGAAAGATAAGATCAATTTATATATCGATTTGATTCAAAACAATGATATTAGATAGTTTTTAAACTATTCAAAATAGAAAAATCCCAAGAAATTGCTTCTTGGGATTTTTTTATATCTTTATTTTAAATCTTATTTTTTATGGCGAGAATTTTTATTGGGTTTATGATCTGTTTTCTTCTTTTGAATTGCAATAATAAAGAAGAAAAGATTGTTGAGGAAAACAAATTGTATATTATATCCTATGAAGATAGAAAACTTCAAAAATATTATGATTCATTAGAAAAAAGGAATCCAAAAAGTCCGCCACCTCCTAGAGGTTTCTATTCAGAAAACCAGCTTATTATTGATAAAAAAAGAGATTACTATTACTATCAAAAAGAATTTATGAGATATGGATGTGGAACAATCCCTGCAAGTGACACTGTGCCACATTTTATAGATTTAAAACCAAATAGGATAATGAAAGTCCCGCAAGCAAGAATCATTGATTTTCTTTCGAAAAATATTCCAACAAAAGAAGAACATAAAAAAATTTTAATCATTGCTTCTCAAAATGACACCATTAAAAACAACTTGCTTTTTGATTATTTGAATAAAAAGAATATTAGTCATTTTATAAGAAGAACGACGCAAGAAGAAGACACAGTTTTAAAATACAAGAAAAACAATGAGTATTATAATTCAGAAGAGATCAAATGGGACAAAAATAGAATTACATTTCCTTTTATAAAACCGAAGCTAGAAAAAACAAAAGAATAAATCAACTCGCTTTTTTCAAATCCTTTTTCAATTCTTTTTCAGCTATTTTAAAAGCTAGTTTCTCACGCCAAATTGCATAGCGTTCTCTAAAAACTACTTTTATGGCGCTATCGACTGCACCATGCATAAATAAGCTCCAAACGCTTCCCATTTTTCGAGTTATTGATCTATCCCACGCACGAAGACTTAGCGAGAAAGAGCCGTCTATGTAGCGCATCCAGTGCCACATTCCGGTAGGCATGAATAGAGTGTCTCCGTGTTCTAGGAAAACCTCATAGCCTTCTACTCCTTTTAGTGCCGGAAATTTTTCAAAATCTGGATTGGCAACATCATAATCTTCTAAAGCGTAAGTAGTATTTGGCACACAATAGAGCCTCTTTTTCCATTTATTATCGAACAAGATTATATGTTTTCTGCCACCAAAATGTGTGTGAAAGAGATGTGGTAGATCAATATCGTAATGCAGGAAAGTAATCGCCTTTGAGCCTCCAAAAAACATAGCAGGCATACTTTCTATAAAACCACCCATTAATTCTTTGGGGATTTTTACATCATTAATTAATTCAGGCCTGTGTTTAAAAAGATTAAAGAAAAAAATACGTAATTGAGTCGGCTCTCTTTTTATTAAATCGAGATATTCACCAAATTTCATACTGGCAATAGAAGCATTAATTACTTTTGCGGGATCTGCCTTAGAATTATCAACTAGCTTTACTTCAATATCTCCTGCAATTTCTTTAAAATAATCCGTAGACCATTTTTCTCGTGCAGGCCAATCTTTGGTTAATCCTTTTATTATAAGAGGCTTTCTTTTATCTAGATAATTCTTTTTAAAATCTTCTCTAGAAATAGATTCAACTGTATCAACATTTTTTAGGATAAAGCTCATTGTTTTCCGATTTAAATTATCTACACCACCACAACAATTATTCTAGTTTTAAAATTTCAGAAGCAAATACACACAATAACTACATTCCAGTTCGAATAGCTTCTACGGGATCTAGATTTGCTGCAGAAATAGCAGGTAAAATTCCCGAAACTAAACCGATAAATGCCGCTAAACCAGTTCCTAGAAGAATATTTCCTAAACTCAAAACAAATTCAAAATCAAGTAATTTAGTTAAAACTAAAGCAATTCCCCAAACCATAAGAAGTCCAATGATTCCGCCTATAACTGATAAAATTACAGCTTCAAATAAAAACTGGAATAAGATAAATTTATTTTTTGCTCCTAATGATTTCTGAATTCCGATAAGGTTTGTCCTTTCTTTAACAGAAACAAACATAATATTAGCGATTCCGAAACCACCGACCAAAAGCGAAAATCCACTGATTATCCATCCAACAACATTCATTTGTCCTAGAATCCCATCAATAAAATCAGTAAATCCAGAAAGTACATTAATAAAGAAATTATCCATTTCTCCCGCTTTCATTCCGCGAATAGCTCGGAGTTTTTGAGCTATTTGAGCTTTATAAGCTTCCATGTCTACTCCTTTAACTGGTTTTAAAATAATCACAGGTGTCATGGCATCAGTGTCCCCGTACATTCTTCGTAAAAAATTGGCTGGAAGATAAACCGAAGTATCATTACTATCTCCAAAAAAACCTGCACCTTGTTTTGCCATTACACCAATGACGGTAAATCGCTGTCCGTACAAACGGATATTTTTTCCAATTGGATCACTTGAACCAAAAAGTCCTTCAGCAATATCATATCCAAGAACAATAACTGCTGTTCCAGAATTAGATTCAGATTCGTTATAAAATCTACCTTTATCGAAACTTAATCCATCAATGTTAACCATTTCGCTTGACGATGGAACAATATTTACATCACTAACCGTTTTAGAATCGTATTTTAAACTTTCTCTATTTACAAAAAGCTGATATCCTACTTGATCAGTATCGTTCATTGAATTTTTCAACCCTATATACTCATCATACTTTACATTTGGAAACTGTTCTCTTTTCCATTGTGGAATTTCAGATGGTCCAAAGCAGAATTTCATTAAATAAATCGTATTTTTATCTAAGCTGCTCAAATCTTTAGAGATTTTTTTATCTAAAGAGTCAACGGCAGCCAAAACAGCAATAATTGAAAAAATACCAATTGTAACACCTAAGAGCGACAACAAAGTACGTAATTTATTATTTCGCAAAGCGTTGATAGCAAAGCTCAGACTTTCTTTTAATAATCTTAAATAAACAAGCATATTTTAGTATTTTTCAATAAAGTAAAATTCAATAATTTAAAATCAAAAACCTAATAAAAGTTAACTTACTCATCAGTAGATTTTTTTAGCATTTTGTTACACTAATTTTTTTTAATATAATATATAAAAAAACTACTTTTGCAGTCTCAAAATCATAACTACAAAATGAGCACAACTAAAAAAATACAATCGGCATTAATTTCTGTTTTTTCGAAAGATGGATTAGAACCAATCGTTAGAAAATTACACGAACAAAATGTTACACTTTATTCTACTGGAGGAACTGAAGATTTTATCAAAAACCTTGGAATTCCTGTAGTTCCTGTTGAAGACATTACATCTTTTCCTGAAATTCTTGGAGGAAGGGTTAAAACCTTACATCCAAAAATTTTCGGTGGTATATTGAATCGTCAGGATAATGAAAGTGATGTACAACAAATGAAGGAATTTGATATTCCTCAAATCGATTTAGTTATCGTTGATTTGTATCCTTTTGAAAAAACAGTTGCTTCTGGTGCAAGCGAACAAGATATTATTGAAAAAATTGATATTGGCGGAATTTCATTAATTCGTGCTGGTGCAAAAAATTTCAAAGACACTGTAATTGTAGCTTCTGTGAATGAATACAGTTTGCTTTTAGATTTAATTACAGAACAAGACGGAGCAACAACTCTTGAAAACAGAAGATTGTTTGCCACTAAAGCGTTCCACGTTTCTTCTCATTATGACGGAGCTATTTTCAATTATTTCAACACAGACGAGACTATTTACAAAGAAAGTATTGCAAACGGTCAAGTTTTAAGATATGGTGAAAACCCTCACCAAAAAGGATTTTTCTTTGGAGATTTTGACGCAATGTTCAGCAAACTTCACGGAAAAGAATTATCATACAACAACTTACTTGATGTTGATGCTGCAGTAAATTTAATTGCTGAATTTAAAACTGACGGACCAACGTTCGCAATTTTAAAACATAACAATGCTTGTGGTTTAGCATCAAGAAAAACAATCAGCGAAGCTTATTTGGCAGCTTTAGCTTGCGATCCTACATCTGCTTTTGGAGGTGTATTAATCTCAAATACTAAAATTGACTTAGCTACAGCTCAGGAAATCAACAAATTATTCTGCGAGGTAGTTATTGCTCCAGCGTATGATGATGAAGCTGTTGCTGTTTTACAAGAAAAGAAAAACAGAATTATATTAGTTCAAAATGATGTTGAATTACCATCTCGCCAAGTAAGAACTTGTCTTAATGGATTGTTAATTCAGGATAGAAATAATATTACGGATAATAAAGAGCATTTAAAAACCGTTACTATAACAGAACCTACTGCTCAGGAGATCGAAGATTTGATCTTTGCTTCTAAAATCTGCAAGAATACAAAATCAAACACAATTGTTTTTGCTAAGAATGGAACATTGATTTCATCAGGTACAGGTCAGACTTCAAGAGTTGATGCCTTAATACAAGCTGTTGATAAAGCAAAAGCTTTTGGATTTGATTTAAATGGAGCTTCGATGGCGAGTGATGCATTTTTCCCATTTCCGGATTGTGTAGAATTAGCCAAAAAAGCAGGAATTACAGCAGTAATTCAGCCAGGAGGTTCGATAAAAGACGAATTAAGCATAAATTATTGCAACGAAAATAATCTTGCAATGGTATTTACAGGAACTCGTCATTTTAAACATTAATTTGTTTAACTTTGTTCAAAATAATTTATAACATTTTAAACCCCTAAAAAACTTATGGGATTTTTTGATTTCATGACTGAGGATATTGCAATAGACCTTGGTACCGCAAACACTTTAATCATTCATAATGATAAAGTTGTTATTGACAGCCCCTCTATCGTAGCACGTGATAGAGTATCAGGCAAAATCATCGCTGTTGGTAAAGAAGCCAACATGATGCAAGGTAAAACGCATGAAAACATCAAGACCATAAGGCCTTTAAAAGATGGTGTAATTGCAGATTTTGACGCGTCAGAAAAAATGATCAATATGTTCATTAAAAGTATTCCTGCGTTAAAAAAGCGAATGTTTACACCAGCATTAAGAATGGTAGTTTGTATTCCTTCTGGAATTACTGAGGTTGAAATGCGTGCAGTAAAAGAATCTTGTGAGCGCGTAAATGGAAAAGAAGTTTACTTGATTCACGAACCAATGGCCGCTGCAATCGGTATTGGAATTGACATCATGCAGCCAAAAGGAAACATGATTGTTGACATTGGAGGTGGTACAACAGAAATCGCTGTAATTGCTTTAGGTGGTATTGTATGTGATAAATCTGTAAAAATTGCCGGTGACGTTTTCACAAATGATATTGTTTATTATATGCGTACACAACATAACCTTTTTGTTGGAGAAAGTACTGCTGAAAAAATAAAAATTCAAATTGGAGCTGCAATCGAAGATTTAGATGGTCCGCCAGAAGACATGTCTGTTCAAGGTAGAGATTTACTTACTGGTAAACCGAAACAAGTAGATGTTTCTTACCGTGAAATTGCAAAAGCTTTAGACAAATCTATTCAACGTATCGAGGATGCAGTAATGGAAACATTATCTCAAACTCCTCCTGAGTTAGCTGCCGATATTTATAATACTGGTATCTATTTAGCGGGTGGTGGATCTATGTTGAGAGGTCTTGACAAACGTATTTCTCAAAAAACAGATTTACCTGTTTACATTGCAGAAGATCCTTTAAGAGCTGTTGTTCGCGGTACAGGAATGGCACTTAAAAATATTGCAAAATTTAAAAGTATCTTAATCAAATAAGATTCAAAATAACAATCAATTTACTTTTATAAGGGTCAAATTTTTAATATTTGATCCTTATAAAATCTGAAACCATAAAGCATATCCTGAAACAAAATAACCAAACAAGAAATGCAGCAAATTTTTAATTTCATTATAAGAAACAGTAATCGATTGCTGTTTTTGCTGCTTTTAGGTATTTCGTTAGGACTCACAATTCAATCTCATTCTTATCACAGAAGCAAGGTAATCAGTTCTGCTAATTTTTTAAGCGGCGGTGTTTATGAAAAAATAAATCGTGTAAATGAATATTTGAATTTAAGAGCTGAAAACGACGAACTTGTACTTGAGAACGCAAGATTAAAAAGTCTTTTATTCAACAAGGAAGACACTACAAAATTACCTTTACCTGACAGTATAAAAGGTGTAAAACCTGCTGACATAATCGTATCAAAAGTAATTCACAACTCTTATAATACACATGAAAATTACATCACCTTGAATGCTGGAAGCAATGAAGGGATTAAACAAGATATGGGTGTTATTAACAGCTTAGGAATTATTGGGGTTGTTGATAATACTTCGCCAAGATATTCTACTGTTGTGAGTATTTTAAACATGAAATCGCAGATTAATGCTAAAATCAAAAAATCAAATCATTTTGGTTCATTAACTTGGGATGGAAAAAGTACAGGATTTGTGCAATTAGAAGATGTTCCTAGATTAGCTTCTATTAGAAAAGGCGATACTATTGTAACTGGAGGTCAATCTGTGATTTTCCCAGAAGGAATCAATATTGGTACGGTAGATAAAATATACATCAAAAAGAATACAAGTTATTATGTCATAAATGTTAAGCTATTTAATGACATGACAAATCTTGGACACGTTTATATTATCAAGAGTAAGGACAGAGAAGAACTTATTAATTTAGAAAACAAAAGCAAAGAAAAAGATGAATAGCGCTTTGTTGGTAAATATTTTTCGATTTATTATGCTGCTGGCAATTCAGATTGTTATATTCAACAATATGAATTTCTTAGGATACATAAGTCCTTTTCCGTATATCTTGTACATTATTTTATATCCTGTAAACAGCAATAAAGCCGGTTTAATTCTTTCTAGTTTTTTACTAGGATTAACAATGGATATGTTTTGTAATTCTGGCGGAATACATGCAACTGCTTGTGTTATTCTAGCCTACTACAGGCCTTATATTTTTAAGTTTTCTTTCGGACTTAGTTATGAATATCAAACTATAAAACTAAATGAATCTCTAACTCCAGAGCGTTTTTCATTTATATTGGTATCGGTTTTAATACACCATATTGTATTATTTGTTCTCGAGGCATTTCAGTTTAAATTTATCTGGGACATTTTACTCCGAACCTTATTCAGCTCTATCTTTACTATAATCACCTCAATAATAATAATTTATCTTATTAAGCCCAATAAACGATGAGAAAAGTTCTGCTGCCCACTATAATTATTATTGCAGCATCTTTGCTAGTGATTAGGATATTTTATCTGCAGATTATTGATGATTCATTTAAATTGAAATCAGAAAATAATGCGATAAAAAAAGTTTATGATTACCCTGAGCGAGGTTACATTTATGATCGAAATGGAAAACTCCTTGTGGCTAATCAGGCTTCGTATGATATTATGGTAATTCCTAGAGAAGTAAAGAAAGACCTTAATATTGCTGAATTTTGTTCACTTCTAAATATTACTCAAGAAGAATACAATAAGCGTATTGCAAAAGCAAAAGTATACAGCCCGAGACTTCCTTCTGTTTTTCTTTCGCAGTTAAATAAAAATGAATTTGCTGCTTTTCAGGAAAAAATCAGAAAATATGATGGTTTTTATTTCCAGAAAAGATCACTTCGTGATTATGAGGTAGATTATGGAGCCAATATTTTTGGTTTTATTACTCAGGTAAATGAAAAACAAATTGAGAAAAATCCATACTATAACAGTGGAGATTTAATTGGAAAACAGGGGGTAGAGCAAAGTTATGAGGAAATTTTGCGCGGAATAAAAGGTGTAAAATACATTCAGAAAGACAAATATAACCGAGAAATTGGTCCTTACAAAGAGGGAAAATACGACACAATTGCTGTAGCTGGAGAAGACATCAATATAACTATTGATGCCGAACTTCAAAAGTACGGCGAAGAATTGATGATCAATAAAAGAGGAGGGATAGTAGCTCTTGAACCTAAAACAGGAGAAATCTTAGCATTAGTTACTGCGCCTTCTTACGATCCTGGTATCATGGTAGGACGCCAAAGATCTAAGAATTATACGCTTTTGTATCGTGACTCTATAGCGAAACCTTTATACGACAGAGGACTTTTAGCAGAATATCCGCCAGGTTCTCCATTTAAAATTCTTACTGGATTAGTTGCTCTTCAAGAAGGTGTAATTAATGAGCAAACCACTTTTATGTGTCATCACGGATTTAGTTATGGTGGAGGCCGTTTCATGAAATGTCACGGTTTTGGACCTCATCAACTGCATAATGGAATTTACAATTCTTGTAATACTTATTTTGGCCAGGCATACATGTTAACAATTAACAAGTATTCTGATCCTGGCAAGGCTGTAGATGTTTGGAGTGATCACGTAAGAAGTTTTGGTTTAGGACAATTTATGGGTTATGATTTACCAACTGGCAAAAAAGGAAATATTCCGACCTCTAAAACATATAAACGAATTTACCCTAACGGAGGATGGAGAAGTTCCACCATTGTATCAAATGCAATTGGTCAGGGTGAAGTTTTGATGACTCCGATTCAATTAGCCAATATGATGGCAACTGTTGCAAATCAGGGTTATTATTATACTCCTCATATCATTAAAAAGATTGAAGGAGAAAAAATTGACGAAAAGTTTACCACAAAGCATGTTACAACTATTGATCAGAAATATTTTCCGCCAGTTATCAGCGGATTATTTGATGTTTACAATAAAGGTACCGCATATGCTCTTAGAGTAGAAGGAATCGATATTTGTGGAAAAACAGGAACAGCTGAAAACTATGCTAAAATAAACGGTAAAAGAGAAAAACTAAAAGATCACTCGATATTTGTCGCTTTCGCACCAAAAGATAATCCGAAAATTGCAATTGCAGTTATGATTGAAAACGGAGGTTTTGGAGCTACTGTAGCTGGACCTATTGCGAGTTTAATGATAGAAAAATATCTTAGAAAAAAAATCACGAGAACTGATTTGGAAGTAAGAGTACTAAACAAAAGCTTACTTTCTGAATATGCGAAATTGGGCGGATTAGGAGAGGCTCTTAAAATAGAATCTGTACCAAAAGATTCTGTTTTACAAGCCAAAATTGTAAAACCAAAAGCACCAGTCACAACAGCACCAACCACTGAAGTTAAGAAAACAGCAGTAGACACTACTAAGAAAAACTAAGAAAGATTATTTCAAATGAAAAATCAAAGTGTAAAAAATAATATCGATTGGATAAGTGTCTTTATCTATATTGCGCTGGTAACTTTAGGTTGGCTGAATATTTATTCGTCTTCATTATTGTCAACTGACGGAACTTATCAAAAACAGCTTATTTTTATCTGCTGTACTATTCCTTTGATATTTATAGTTCTTTTTGTTGATGGTAAGTTTTATGAAAAATATGCCAGTATTATCTTTGGAGTTTCTCTATTATCTCTTGCAGGCCTATTTCTTTTCGGAAAAACGATTGCAGGTCAACGATGCTGGTATGCCATAGGAAGTTTTACTTTACAGCCTTCAGAATTTGCAAAAGCCGCAACTTCATTGGCGCTGGCTAAATACCTGAGTGACACTCAAATTAATTTAAAAGAAACCAACAGACAGATTCAGGCATTAGCTATTATGTTATTACCTGTAATACTTATTTTACCACAGCCAGATCCTGGAAGTGCTTTAATTTACAGTGTTTTTATCCTTGTTTTATATAGAGAAGGCCTACCTTCTTGGTATGTCTGGACCGCTTTTATTACTATTGTTCTCTTTGTTCTTACATTAGTACTAGAACCTTATGTAGTTGTCATAATTGCGTTTGTTGTATTAGCTATTATCCATTTCAAAGGCAGGGCTGTTGACCGCAATATAATTTTGAGCGCTATATTATTAGCCTTAATCTCTGGTTTTGTCTTTTCTGTTGATTACGTTTTTGATAACGTTTTTAAACAACACCATAGAGACCGTTTCAATATTTTATTAGGTAAAAGCGTCGATATGAAAGGTATTGGATATAATACCAATCAGTCTGAAATTGCAATCGGATCTGGGGGATGGATTGGAAAAGGTTTCTTGGAAGGAACACAAACCAAAGGCGGATTTGTACCCGAACAACATACCGATTATATCTTTACAACAGTTGGTGAAGAATGGGGATTTGCAGGCTCTTTAACCGTAATTGCACTTTTCGTTGGATTATTGCTTAGAGTAATTTATTTAGCTGAAAGACAAAAAACAAAATTCAGCCGAGTCTACGGATATTGTGTCGCAGGTATTCTCTTTATACACTTTTTTGTAAATATTGCGATGGTAATTGGAATATTCCCTACAATTGGGGTTCCTCTACCCTTCTTTTCATACGGAGGTTCTGGACTCTGGGGTTTTACCATTTTGTTGTTTATTTTTCTTAAAATGGACGCTAACAAAGTAAATGAATGGTAGGTTTTAAAATTGTTAATTGTTAATTGTTATTTGTTAATTGTTATTTGTTAATTGTTAACTACAAATTTTAAAACTTCTTAAGAAACACTAACATTTACAGAACTCTTACAAGTTCGTTCTAATAATCAAAAGTGTTTGTTATTTTCTTATATCCGGTTGAAACCACACTATAGTAAATACTAGAGAGAATCATTTATATAAATAGAAATTATTTCTAAATTAAATATGAAAATAAAAAAGTCCGAAGTTTTGAAGCTTCGGACTTTTTTATTTTTATTTCTTATTATATCTTTTCTGCTGGTCTCTTTTTCAAAAGCTTCATTAACACTGGGAATGTTGATATGATTACAATAATTATAATAATATATTCTATATGTTTTTTCAAATCTATTCCTTGTTTTAAAAAGATGCCGTACAAATAATGTCCTGCAAAAATTAATATGAAAGACCAAAGGAAAGAACTCAAAATATTATAAAACATAAACTTCTTTTTATCCATCGAAACAATTCCTGCAACTATTGGGGCAAACGTTCTAAAAATAGGAAGAAATCTAGCATAGATAATGGCTTTTCCTCCATACTTTTCGAAGAAATCTTTTGATTGAAGCAGATATTTTTTCTTAAACCAGAATGAATCTTCTTTTTTAAATAAATAATAACCACTTTTGGCTCCAAACCAATAACCTGTCATATTTCCTAAAACTCCCATTATTCCCACTAAAGTCGCAAGTAGTAGTACGTTTAAAAAATCGTTAGGAATAAACATAACATTTTCAATCAAGTCACGGCTATAAATACCTGCTAAAAAAAGTAAACTATCTCCAGGCAGAAAAAAACCTGCAAAAAGCCCTGTTTCAGCAAACACTATAAACAGCACAATAAACAACCCAATCTGAAAACCTCCGACACTTAAAGTAATATAAAATTCAGGGTTAATTAACTGGGTCCAATCAAAATTATTCATAAAACGAAGTTGGTTATCTTTATAAGTGTGTGAAAGTAACAATAATTTACTGTAACCGCAATAAAATGCGGTATTTTAAACATAAATTAACTATTAAAAAAAGCCCAAACTAACGCTTGGGCTTTAAAAATAATTATTCTCTTACGTACTTGCAGCAAGTGTGTAAATTGTCATAATCTGCTGTTTCAGCTTTAACCTCCTTAGTATCATGACCTGCTTTTGCGACTGCCTTGTTTAAATCTAAAGGAGAAGATTTTTCTTCGTTTAAAATAACTGAAAGCTGATGCGAACTTATGTCCCAGCTAGCAGTTTTTACTCCGGGAACACCATAAGCCGCTTTTTCTATTCTTTTCTTACATTGTTCACAGTTTCCGTTTACTTCTGTGGTGTATTTTAAATTTTTATTCTTTTTAGTTTGTGCCTGCGCAGAAAACCCTAAAAAAGATATCATTACTATTAAAACTAATTTATTCATTTTGTTTACTATTTATTATTGTTATATTGATTTTTGAAATTGTTATTGCGATTAAAATTTTATTTAATCTTAAATCTTAAACCCGCGTAATACATTTGCCCAAAAATTGGAGCATATGCTACAGAGGCATCAAAATTTGGTCCAAAAGGATTCTCTGCACCTAGAATTGCTTTTTCTTGTCTATAGTTTCCAATATTTTCTCCTCCAATGTATACTTCAAAAACAGAAGAAAAAACACGAGTTACTTGGGCATTCATTACAGCATATGAAGGCGAAAAATCTGGAAATTGATCTGCCTCAGGATTGGAAGCCGTATAAGGCAATTGCTGCTTTCCAGACCAATTACAGGTAAAATCAAACCTCCATTGTTTGTCTTCATCCATTGTTGTTTCATACTCTAAATTTCCTAAGAAGCGATGTTTTGCCTGTAACGGACGCTGAAATGTTCCCCTTAAATAATCGGTTTGGATGTCATAATATTTATAGGCTGTTCTTAAATTTAAATTATGAATGAGCTCATAATTAAATTCCACTTGCAGACTATTGGCAAATGAGCTTCCTTTCAAATCATAAAACAACACTTGCTGCGGACTTTGCATTAAATCTACGACAGCTTGATTTTGAAAATCGGTTCTATAAAAGTCAAAACCGGCATCTGCATTTTTATTGAAAAGACGGAATTTCTGCGAAAAACTCACACCATAATTCCATGCAATTTCAGGGTTTAGTCCATATACTTTTCCGCTTGAATCCAAGATCGAAAAATTTCTTGAGCTGGCAAAAAGCTGCTGGTTTTCGGCAAAAATATTCGCTGTACGTTTTCCTCTGCCTGCAGAAAAACGAATAACACCATTTTTCCAAGGATTATATCGCATGTGTAATCTAGGAGTAACAAAAAATCCCAATCGATTATGATTATCTACTCGTCCTCCTAAAATCAAACTAAAATTATCTGTATTGTCATAAGTATATTCAAAGAATGCTCCAACCGAGTTATCAATTCGGCTGTAGTCGGTAACATTTACAAATTCCTGATATTGATCGTATGTAAAATTCAAACCAGTCGTAAACTTGTGCATTGTATTGTTTATGATGGAATTGAAAATCAAATTAGAATAAAAACTATTCTGTTTGATATCGTATTGATTTAATCCAAAATAAGAATCTTGTTTGTGACTGTTGAATGCATTTTGAAAACCAATACTTTGATAAGGCATATCTTTAAAAACATAACCTATTTTTGTTGATACATCAAAGCGTTCTGTATTGATCTCAGATCCCCAAAAATTTGTGGTTCCACGATCACGATCTTTATCAAAATCAACTTCTCCTGTTTGTTTTTTATCATTCATATACCTGAAATTGATAAAACTAACCAAACCACTTTCTGGATTATAATATTGGTAACGGTTTAAAACATTGATTTGTTTGCCTAAAGGATTATCTAAAAATCCGTCATTGTTCATGTCGTTTTTGGCTACACGTGTGTTTCCGTGAACGAATAAACTTGTTGCCCATTTATCAGAAAGTTTTTTGTTGAAATGGGTATTTAATTCAAAACGAGAATCGGTTGAACCATAAGCATTTAGGAAAAAAGGAATATCGTTTAAAGGTTTTAAAAGCTCAGTGTTAATTTGACCGGAAATACTTTCGTAGCCATTAATAACACTCCCCGCTCCTTTAGTGATTTGCACGCTTTCGATCCACGTTCCTGGAGTAAATGATAAACCGTATGCTTGTGAAGCTCCCCTAACAGAAGGTATATTTTCTTCGGTAATCATTAAATAAGGACTTGTTAAACCGAGCATTTTAATTTGCTTGGTTCCTGTTAAGGCATCCGAAAAATTGACATCTATGGATGGATTTGTTTCGAAACTTTCGGCCAGATTACAACAAGCGGCTTTAAGCAGCTCTTTACTTGTAATTAAAGATGTATTGGCTGTTACTGTGAAGGATTTTTTTATTCCTTTTTGCTTTTTATTAATTTTTACTTCCTCTAAATCTTCTTGCGAAAAAGCAGCAACAGAAAGCAAAAACGCCATAAAAAGCATTATATTTTTTTGCATAAAAAATGATTTTAATGTTGAAAAGAATTACATGTTTGATGTTTGCTCAAAACAAAAACCATCAAAATGTAAATGCAAAGTCTTAATCAAGACCTGCAGTGCATCTTAACATTAAAATCAGGAATAGAAAATATACTGATGATATAATTTGAATAAGGGGGGCGCATTCGCATCTGAATAATACGAAAGGACTTCTTTCTTTTTAAAATTTGGAAGTGCTAAAAAGGCTAAAGGCTTATAGTCTTGAATAACAGCCGGAAATGCAAATTGGAAAAAGAAAAATTTGAAAGTTGCATTGTCTGATTTTTTTTCAAAGTGAACCAGTTTATCCTTGCAGCAAGAATTCTTTTTCTCTTTTGAACCACAGCATTTTTTTTCTACAACAGGCTGTACTGTTGTGTTTAATGAAACGGAAGCAATTTTCCCTCCGCAATAATGTACATCAAAAGCAAACCCAATATTGGAAACCAATAAAAGGAACGCCAAAAATAGACCTGTACACTTTTTCAAATTCATACTGCAAAGCTATTCAAAAAACAATCGATAAAAAACAAAAAGAAATGTTATTTTTTTGAATTCTGAAGCTGATAATAGAATCCTGGAATAAACAATAACACTAAAATAGGCTGGATTATGAATCTTCTTACATAGAAAAGAAGCCAGCTTGCATCTGGAAAATATTCTAGAATTACATAAAACATTCCCAATAGTACGACTAGAAACAAGGTATATATTAATAAACTAAATTTTAAAATATCACGATCTTTAAATAATGCGTAAATCAAGATCAAAGACAAAACTGCATTTAATAAATATCGAAAAAAAAGTCCTAAAAAGAGCTTTGGAGTTTCAACTTGAGGATAAGGCTGACTATGAAAGTCATTTTTAAAATAGTTCAAAAACGGATCGTAAAACAATTTTGTTTCAAATGCTCTTATTAATGCAAAGCATACTACAATAACTATTGCTATGAAGATTTTAAACTTATTTTCTTTTAAATTATTTAGCATATTTTGAAAATCTATTAATCCAAAAAATCCATAAAATAAAAACATATCCGTAAATAATTAACGGAAACAAAACTCCATGAAGAAATGCGTTTTGTTTTGGGAAATAGAATAACAGCACCGTTAAAAGAGCAATTCTAATTACGTTCAAAATATAAATAGAGATAAGTCCTAAGATTATAAATAAGAATGTTTTTTTAAACTTTCCAGAAAAAGCTGCGACAAATGAAACAAAAAGAATCATTACACTTACCGCGTTGCAGCCTTCGGTTATACGAGCTAAATAAGCACCATTCATAATAATCTCCTGCCAAGGATTTTGAGAGCTTTTTTGAATTATTACATCATAATTAAAAAGCTTTAACAACAACTCTGCATTTTTACCTGTAACTATAGTAATACCATCTAAATCGTCTGCTTCATAACTATTTAAATAAAATTTATAAAGCAAAGTCAAGACAATATATGTCAAGAAAAAGATGCTTACAAAAATCAAGAAAGGCTTAAACTGAACTAAATATTTTTTCAAGAGATTTTTTTTTCAAATTTATGTATTTTTTGAGTTCAGCTTTAAATACTTTTGTATAAAATTTTACATCATGACATTTCAAGAATTAGAACCACAAATAACCGCCATTGTTACTGGCAATGAAGCAAATAGAGACGAGAAATTATTAGCAATCTGCAAGCTTTTAAATGAAAATATAGAATATTACAACTGGGTTGGTTTTTATTTTGCCAATCACGAAGCGAAAACTTTGCATCTAGGTCCGTATGTTGGAGCAGAAACAGACCATACTGTTATACCTTTTGGAAAAGGAATTTGCGGACAAGTAGCAGAAAGTAATGCTAATTTTGTAGTGCCAGACGTTAAAGCACAGGATAATTATATTGCATGCAGTTTTACAGTTAAATCTGAAATAGTAGTTCCGTTATTTGTGAATGGAGTAAATATTGGTCAAATTGATATTGACAGTCATGTTATTGATCCGTTTACAGAGGCTGACGAAAGATTTTTAGAATTTGTTAATCAGGAAGTTGCTAAACTATTCTAGAAGGACTATTTTTAGTATAAAAAATAGAACTGAATGAAAATAAACATATTCCTTTTTTTGCTTCTGATAATTTCAGTTAGTCTGTCTGCACAAATTAGCATGGTCTCAAAAAAAATCTTTTTAGACTCGTTAAATCAGGAATGCACACCCGACAATTACAGCTATACGAGAGTAATTACCAATTATTCGCAAAAAAGCATGCGATATGTCGTAACTGATTTCTATAAAAATGGACGAAAGAAGATGACTGGCGCTACTTTAGACCGTGATGTTCTAAAAAAAGACGGAGAGTTTATTTACTATTACAAAAACGGAGCCAAGGAAGCTGTTGTTAATTATACTGACGACCACAAAAATGGCAAGGAAATTAATTGGTACGAAAACCAAAGTAAAAAATCTGAGAAACAAAATATTTGGGAGCCAAAAACAAAGAAATCTCAAACCTTAATTCTTAATTGCTGGGATGAAGATAAAAGCCAAACCGTGACTGACGGAAATGGAGAATATGAGGAAACAGATAAGTTTGTATCACAAAAAGGAACGATTAAAGATGGACTGAAACAGGGTTCTTGGCAAGGAAACGACCTATTGCACAAAAAGACTTTTGTCGACAATTATGATAAGGGGATTTTAACTTCGGGAATAAGTGTTGATGAAAACAACGTAAAAACATCTTATTCATCTTTAACTGAAAAACAAAATCCGAAAAAAAATCTTAAATCAAAATAATTTTCTTGATAGAGTAATTCTCAAAACACTATTTTTACTACAAAAAATATTTATGAGAAAAATTTTTTATCTTCTAGGATTGCTTCCAATGCTTATTTTTTCGCAAAACGCATCAGATAAAATCATCTATTTTGATTCGATTGGAAAAGACGCTTCAAAAGAAAATCACAGTTCTTACAGAATTATAAAAGACTATCATACAGAAAAAGATTTATATCAAATTAAAGATTATTATAAATCTGGTGTATTAAAAATGGAAGGGAATTCTAAGACAAAAGATGGATTTTCCAAAGAAGGTAAATTTGTCTACTACTATGATAATGGAAATAGAAAAAGAGAAGAAAATTATTTTAAAGGAAGACTAAAAGGCCGCTTTAATGAATGGTACGAAAATGGAAATCCAAAGTTAGAAGGAGAATATTTTCAAGATGAAAAAACACTAAGCTCTGATTTTAGAATGGATAATTATTGGAATTCTAAAAACGAGCATTTAGTTGTTAATGGAAATGGGAATTATGATGAAAATGACAAAGAGCTTATTGTCAAAGGAAAAATAAAAAACGGCTACAAAGATGAAATTTGGACCGGAACTAATAAAAAACTAAATTATAGTTATATCGATATTTATAAGAAAGGAAGGTTTATCTCTGGTAAAAGCACCGATTCTTTAGGAGTTGAACGTAAATACGATGTTTTAGAGGTAAGACCATTACCCAAAAAAGGAGTCAACGATTTTTATAAATTCATTGGGGATAATTTTGTAAAAACAAAAGAAGCTGTAAATAATAAAGTAGCTGGGAAAATAATCGTACAATTTATAATTGCAAAAGACGGAAAAATTGTTGAGCCAAAAATCTTAAAATCATTAGGATACGGACTGGATGAAGAATTAGTCAGAGTTATTACCAGCTATGAAAACTGGAATTCAGGACAACAAAGAGGCGTACCCGTTAGAGTGCAGTATTCGATACCTATAACAGTAACAAATTAGTAAAATGACAAGGTAGCAAATTACTCAAAAAACAAAAATCAATATTCTATTTTTAGATTCTTGTATTTTTTTTTGATTTTTCTGTTTTTTTAATCTAATTTTGCACCGTCTTACAAAAGATGTATGACATACATAAAAATCATTAAATAATATTGGAATGTATTTAACTAAAGAAAAGAAAGAAGAGATTTTCGCACAACACGGTGGTGCAACAAACACTGGAAGCGCAGAAGGTCAAATTGCATTGTTCACTTACAGAATTGCTCACTTAACTGAACACTTGAAAAAAAATCGTCACGATTACAACACTGAGCGTTCTCTTGTACTATTAGTAGGTAAAAGAAGAGCTTTGTTGGATTACTTGAAAAAGAAAGAGATCAACAGATATCGTGAGATTATCAAAGTATTGAATATCAGAAAATAATCAATATATAAAAGAGGTGCGAAAGTGCCTCTTTTTGTTTTTACAATTACAACTGCTTACAAGCATATTACAAGAAAAAAAGTTTGGTTTTTCATTGGGTTTTAGATAACAACAACTACACACAACAACACTACAACACAACTAAAACCCATTGTATAATCAAAAGGAAAAAATTTATGATTCCACAATTATTTGTAGAAAAAATCGATTTAGGTGATGGCAGAAGCATCACAATCGAGACAGGACGTTTAGCTAAACAAGCTGATGGTTCTGTAGTAGTAAGAATGGGCGACACAATGATTCTTGCAACAGCAGTTTCAGCTCGCACTTCTAACCCAGGCGTTGACTTTTTACCATTAACGGTAGATTACCGCGAAAAATTTGCTGCAGCAGGTCGTTTCCCAGGAGGTTTCTTCAAAAGAGAAGCACGTCCAAGCGACAGCGAAGTATTAACAATGAGATTAGTTGACCGTGTTTTACGTCCGCTTTTCCCAGACGACTACCACGCTGAAACACAAGTTATGATTCAATTAATGTCTCATGACGAAGAAGTTATGCCAGATGCATTAGCTGGTTTAGCAGCATCTGCAGCATTAGCAGTTTCAGATATTCCTTTTTATAACTTAATTTCTGAAGTACGTGTTGCACGTATTGACGGGAAATTCGTTATCAACCCTAGTAGAGAAGAATTAGAAAAATCTGACATCGATATGATGATTGGAGCTTCTATGGACTCTGTTGCAATGGTTGAAGGTGAGATGAAAGAAATCTCAGAAGCAGAAATGGTAGAAGCTATCAAATTTGCTCACGAAGCTATTAAAGTTCAAATTGTTGCTCAACAAAAATTAAGAGCTGCAGTTGGTTCTCCAGAATACAGAACTTACGAAGGTGAAATCGAAGACGAAGCTGTTTACGCAAAAGTAAAAGCTGCTGCTTACAATAAATGCTATACAATTGCACAAGAAGCTTCTGGAAAAAGTGAAAGAGGTGAGAAATTTGCAGCTGTAAAAGAAGAAGCTAAAGCTTTGTTTACAGAAGAAGAATATGCTGAAAATCCAGATTTAGCTGGTTTAGTAGGGAAATATTTCTACAAAACAAACAAAGAAGCTGTTCGTAATGTTATCCTTGAAAAAGGAATTCGTTTAGACGGAAGAAAAACTACAGAAATCAGACCAATCTGGTGTGAAACTGATTATTTACCAAGAGTTCACGGATCTTCTTTATTTACACGTGGAGAAACTCAAGCTTTGGCAACTGTAACTTTAGGAACTTCTAGAGAAGCAAACCAAATCGATTCTCCATCTGAACAAGGTGAAGAGAAATTCTATTTACACTATAACTTCCCTCCTTTCTCTACTGGTGAAGCAAAACCATTAAGAGGAACTTCAAGAAGAGAAGTTGGTCACGGTAATTTAGCTCAACGAGCATTAAAAAACATGATTCCTGCAGATTGTCCTTATACAATTCGTATTGTTTCTGAAGTTTTAGAATCTAATGGTTCTTCTTCTATGGCAACAGTTTGTGCTGGAACAATGGCTCTTATGGATGCTGGAGTTCAAATGGTAAAACCAGTTTCTGGAATTGCTATGGGATTGATTACTGATGGTGAGAAATTTGCTGTTTTGTCTGATATTTTAGGTGATGAAGATCACTTAGGAGATATGGACTTTAAAGTAACTGGAACTGCTGATGGTATTACAGCTTGTCAAATGGACATCAAAATTGATGGATTACGTTATGACATTATGGAACAAGCTCTTAACCAAGCTCGTGACGGACGTATGCACATTTTAGGTAAATTAACTGAAACTATTGCAACTCCAAGAGCTGACGTTAAAGCACATGCGCCAAAAATCATCACAAGAACTATTCCTGGAAACTTTATTGGAGCATTAATTGGACCTGGTGGAAAAGTAATTCAAGAATTACAAAAAGCTACTGGAACAACTATCGTTATTAATGAGGTTGATGAGCAAGGTGTTATCGAAATCTTAGGTACAGATCCTGCTGGTATCGAAACTGTATTAGCAAAAATTGCTTCTATTACTTTCAAACCACAATTAGGAGAAGCTTACGAAGTAAAAGTTATCAAAATGCTTGACTTTGGAGCTGTAGTAGAATATACTGCTGCACCAGGAAACGAAGTATTGCTTCACGTATCTGAACTTGCTTGGGAACGCACTGAAAACGTTGCTGACGTAGTTAAAATGGGAGATGTTTTCCAAGTAAAATACTTAGGAGTTGATCCAAAAACTAAAAAAGAAAAAGTGTCTAAAAAAGCACTTGTTCCTAGACCTCCACGCGAGGACAAAAAAGAGTAATCAGATCTTAGTTTACTAAAGGTTTATTCATAGAAAACCCCAATTCATTAACTGAATTGGGGTTTTTCGATTTAATAATATAATGTTTTTATTACATTTTAACACTTTTGCGTGATTTTTATAACATTTTTTTTAATACTTTTGAAGCCAATCATCCAAAAAACAATAAACCACATTTCCTTTGAAAAATTATCAAAAAAAAGCTATTTATCTTTTGATATTTGGCACCTTCTTAAACATATCGTATTTACATTCACAATCTGTTGAAAAATCATCATTATACGATTATTTCGATGAAGCAGTCGGAAAAGATAACTTAAATATCAATAACGGAATTGTTCATAGCGAGCCCTTTCGTCCATTAGCTGGAAAAAATAGATATTATACGGAAGAGTTTAATCTGGGCGATATTAGTTATGAAGGTCAGATTTACTCAAATGTTAACTTAAAATATGATATTCTGCTGGATCAAGTTATTTACAAGCAGAATGGTTCTTCAGAAAATTTACCTATAAATTTGATCACGCAAAAGGTTGATTATTTCTTTATTAAAAATAAAAAATTTGTCAACTTAAAAGAAGAATCAATTAAATTCCCTTCACTTATAAAAGGTATTTACGAAGAAACATATGTTGGCGATAATATTTCTCTTTATACCAAACATTTCAAAGAAAAGGTAAAGTCGCTTCAGGCCGATGTTGTTTACTACAATTACATTTATAAAATCAACTATTTTATAAAATACAAAAACTATTTCTATAAGGTAGAATCCGAAAAAGATTTTAAGAAAATCTTCCCAGATTATAAAAAGGAAATAAATGGTATTTATAAAACAGACAAGAAATTAGAAGATTCCAATAAAAATCAATTTATGGAAAATCTAACGAAACAAATCAATGGTCTTTTAAAAAAAAGTTCTAATTAAATGAAAAAAATTACTCTTATATTATTTTTAATAGCCTTTCAACAAATAATTTATTCTCAAGTAATTAGTGACAAAATAACCGTTGAATTTAAGAATGCCAATATAAAAACTGCTATACAAGATATCGAGAAAGTATCATATTACAAATTCTATTTTGATGAAAAATGGTTTGAAAACGATAGTGTTTCAATAACAAAGCAATATAAAGAAGTTCGAGTTGGTGAAGTTCTGGAAGATGTTTTTCAGAATACAAGCTTTAACTTTTATATTTCTGAAAATAAAATTATCGTAACCAATAACAGTATCATTTATAGTCAATTACCTGACGATTATTTTGGAATTCCTCTTGAAAGAGATGAAAATGGCCAGATGACGACCCCAATATTCTATCAGCAATATGATTCTATAAAGAAAACAAATTCAAGAAACCCTAACAAAAACGTTAGAGACCTTATTCTGATTGGTAAAGAGGTAAAAAATCAGAAAAAGAAAGCAACTTACACTATTACTGGATTTGTAAAAGGTGGAAAAAACAATTCTGGTCTTGCAAACGTTATGGTAAAAGTTCCTAATTCGGAATTTTCTGCTACTACCGATAAAAAAGGGTATTACAGCCTTCAAGTTCCAGGAGGTTTAAATGTTCTTGAAACCGATAGCTTTTCATATAACAAAGTCACTAAAAATATAATGGTTTATAATGACGGATCTTTAAACTTTTCGTTGACAGATAATGTAAACCAATTGGATGAAGTCCTTATTAAAACAAATAAAAGTAAGGCCGCAAAATCTGCCATTACTGGTGTAACAACAATTGATTCTGAAGGAATTAAAAATGTACCTTTGGTTCTTGGTGAACGCGATATTTTGAAAGTTGCTTTAACAATGCCTGGAATAAAAACGGCTGGAGAAGGATCTTCTGGTTTTAATGTCAGAGGTGGTAAAGAAGATCAGAATTTATTCTTACTGGATCATGCAACTCTTTATAATCCCTCACATTTCTTTGGCTTTTTTACAGCGCTAAATCCATACACAACCAAAAAAGTAGATATTTATAAAGGAAGCATTCCTGCTGAATTTGGAGGAAGATTATCATCTGTTTTTGACATTACTTCAAAAAGCGGTAATGTAGACAAATTTCAGGGAGAAGGCGGCATTGGTCCCGTAACCAGCAATTTAATGATTTCTACACCTATTGTAAAAGGAAAATCAAGTTTAGTTGCCGGAGGAAGAGCTACCTATTCTGATTGGATTTTAAAAAGCTTAGATGACGAGAAGTTAAAAAACAGCCAGGCATCATTCTATGATTTCATCTTAAAATACAATCATAAAATAAATGCTAACAACGATATCGAATCTACACTTTATTACAGCCATGATAAATTTAGCGTATCTTCAGATTCATTATACAAATACAGCAACAGATTAGCTACATTAAAATGGAATCATACTTTTAACGAGAAAAATAAAGGTTCATTAATAGTAACTAATAGTGAATACAAATTCAACATTGATTATCAATCTGAAGGAGTAGATAATTTTGATTTTGGGTATAAAATTGATGAAACTCAGGCAATGTTAAAAATGACTTATTTATACAATCAAAAACATAAGTTCAGCTATGGTCTTTCAACAAAATTGTACTCTGTTGACCCGGGATATTTAAATCCAACAAATCCGCAGTCGACTTTAATTCCAATTGATGTTGAAACAGAAAGAGGTTTAGAATCTGCAGCATATATTGGTGACAACTTTAAAATAAGTGATAAGTTCTTGCTTGATTTTGGTTTACGTTACTCGACTTTTGCTGCCTTAGGAAAATCTACTCAAAGAATTTACGAACCGAATGCACCTTTTAACGATGCTACAGTAATTGAAACCAAAACATACGGCAACAATGAGGTAATTAAAAGATATGGCGGACTTGAGCCTAGAATTGCTGCTAGATATTTCTTGACGGATGACTTTTCTGTGAGAGCAAGTTATGATAAAACATATCAATACATTCATTTACTCTCTAATAACACAACTCAGTCTCCAACCGATATTTGGAAACTATCTGACTTGAATGTTAAGCCCGAAAGTGCACAGCAAGTTTCTTTAGGTTTATATAAAAATTTAAAAGATGGTGATGTTGAACTTAGCTTAGAAGGATATTACAAAAAATCTAAAAACATCTTAGACTATAAAGTTGGTGCCGAATTGTTACTCAATGAAAACATTGAAACTGAACTTTTACAAGGAGAAGGGAAAGCTTACGGCATAGAAGTTTTAGTAAAGAAACAAGTAGGCAAATTAAACGGATGGCTTGGATATACTTATTCGAGATCTTTAATAAAACTAGACAGTCAGTTTCAGTCAGAAAAAGTAAATAACGGAAAATATTTTGCTTCTAATTTTGATAAACCGCATGACTTTAGCGCTGTTTTAAACTACAGAATTACAAAACGTTACAGTTTTTCTAGTAACTTTATCTATCAAACAGGAAGACCAATTACATATCCTATTGGAAGATATGATTATGGTAATGAACAATACACTGTATATAGTGATCGTAATAAATTTAGAATTCCAGATTATTTCAGACTTGACATTGGTTTGAACATCGAAGGAAATCACAAAATCAAAAAGTTAGCACATAGCTTTTGGAATATATCTGTTTATAATGTATTGGGACGCAATAATCCTTATTCAGTATTCTTTGTTACAAAAGAAGGACAAATTAAAGCTTATAAAACATCTATTTTCTCTATTCCAATTCCAAGTATTACATACAATTTCAAGTTCTAAAATCATGAAAAATTTCATATATAAAATCTCTCTTTTCTTAATTCTGGCGGTTGCTGCCAGCAGTTGTACTGAACAATATGTTTTTCAGAATAATGATTTTGAAAGTGCTCTTGTCGTAGAAGGAACTATTACTAATGAACTAAAAAATCAAACTATAAGACTTTCTCAAGTATATGAGCTTGAAGAAACTGGTCCAAAACTAGAAAAAGGTGCCAATGTTTCTGTTTCTGACGATCAAGGAAATGAGTATCAATTTGAAGAAAAAGATACATTATATGCATCTATTACTCCTTTTAAAGCAGAGCCAGGAAGAAAATATCAATTGAAAATTAGAACAAGTGATGGAAAAAATTATACTTCTGACGAACAAGTTTTAACAACTGAAACCAAAATTGATAATTTAACTGCAACTGTCGAGAATGTTAAAGGAGAAAGAGGTGTACAAATTAATGTAAACAGCTATGACCCTAGTAATACTTCAAAATATTACAGGTATGAATATGTAGAAACGTACAAAATTGAATCTCCTTTATGGAGTCCGTTTCAAACATCGATAGTAAATGTTCCCGCAGTACCTGCAAATCCAAATGAAGATTTTCCAGGTTCGCCTGCAAGAGAAGATATTCTTGTAAGCCTTCGAACAAAAGAGACTAGAACTTGCTTCTCAACAAAAAAGTCAGATGATATAATTTTAAACAACACAAATAGTCTTAGTGAAGATAGAGTTAATTTTCCAGTACGCTTTATTAGTAATCAAAACTATATAATCACTCATCGTTATAGTATTTTTGTAAAACAATATGTTCAAAATTTAGCGGCTTATACCTATTATAAAACTTTAAGAGATCTATCCAGCTCAGGAAGTGTTCTTTCACCAAAGCAACCTGGTTTTTTCTATGGAAATATAAAATCTGTAGAGAATCCAACAGAAAAAGTGATTGGATTTTTTGAAGTATCTTCAGTTTCATCAGAAAGAATTTTCTTTAATTACGCAGATTTATTTCCTAAAGAACCTCTTCCTCCTTACTATGAAAGTGATTGTAATGTGAGAGAATTTGTAGATTGTTTAGGAGACCCTCCTTGCAACGGAACTCAATTACGCTCTGCGATTTCAAGCCGTTATTTAGTTTATTTATCTTCTAGCGGTTTATCATATTCTATGGTTAAAGCAGCATGTGGTGACTGTACTACATTTTCTTCTAATATCGTTCCTCCATTTTGGATAGATTAATCTTATAAAATTCATGAAACACCTTTCTATACATAATAAAACTAATATTCTTGACAGAATTAAACAATTGACACTTTTGATCTCTTTGTTAATTCAAGGCACATTTGTATTTGCTCAGAATTCGCAAAACAAAAATGCCGTACCTAGTATCTCAGATCAGGAAACTATTTTTCTGCACTCAAACACTACAACATTTTTGACTGGAGAAACACTTTTCTTCAAATTATACTGTCTGAATCCGCTGAATAATAAAACGAGCCAAATAAGTAAAATTGCTTATGTTGAACTTATTGACAGCGAGAAAAAGTCACTTCAAAAAAATAAAATATATCTGGACAACGGAATCGGAAATGGCGAATATTTCATCCCTACAACCTTAAAAACTGGAAATTATAAAGTTATCGCTTACACCAAATGGATGTTGAATAATGTAAATTCTCAGAAACATGAAATAGATATTTTCATCATAAATCCTTTTCAAACTCAAGAACCAAATGATAATATCACATTTGATATTCCTGATCCAACGAAAAAAACTACTGCAATTCAGACCATAAATTCTAATTCAGGAAATGACAAAAGAATTGATTTTGAGTTTGACAAAGAAAGTTATTACACAAGAGATAAAGTCAATTTAAAATTAAAAACTTTAACTGAAGCAACTGAAAAAGGCAACTATTCTGTTTCAATTCGAAAAATAGATCAAATTCCGACCATAAAACAACTTACAGCTTCAGAATTTGCTAAAAAATCAGCCGAAAGCTACGTTAATACGCCAAACACTTTTAATTATATTCCAGAAATTAGGTCTGAGCTAATTACTGGAAGCATTACATCAAATACAAATCGCGATGTAAGCAACAAATCGATTGCTTTATCTCTACCTGGAAAAGAATATGTATTAAAAATTGTTAGAACAAATGCTCAAGGAAAATTTGCTTTCTTATTAGATCAATTTCCGAATTTCCCAAATGCAATATTGCAGGTATTGGATGATAAACAAAATGATTTCGTAATCAATTTAGATGCATTTCCAAAGTTTGATACTTCTTCTTTGCAATTCACATCTAAGCTTAATTTGTCTCCAGATCTGAAAAAAGATATCGAAGAAAGATCTACTGCAAGCCAAATTCAAAATGCTTATTATCAAATTAAAAAAGACAGCTTAGTTACAGAAGCCGTTATGAATCCTTTCTTTAGTACTGTTGAAAAAACATATGTATTAGATGATTATACTAGATTTCCAACTTTAAAAGAAAATATAGTTGAAGTTATTATAGAACTTTATTACAGAAGAAATAATGGCAAATATCAGCTTCACGTTAGAAATCTACAAAAAGATTTAGAAATTTATGGTCCGCCATTGGTTCTTGTTGATGGATTATTGATTCAAGATCCGAGTGATCTTTTTGATTACAATATGGCTAATGTAAATAAAGTAAGCTTAATTACAGAACCTTACGTTTATGGTCCGAATTTGTATGGTGGTTTGGTTAGTTTTGAAACCAAAGACAACGAATTCTCCGTTAACTATGCGAAGAAATATTTAAAGACAATGGAAATTCAGCGTCCAAATCCTGAAAAAGTTTACAATAATCCTGATTACTCAGCTGGAAATAAATTACAAAGAATTCCAGATTACAGATATCAATTGTTATGGAAACCAAATATTAAATTAGAAACCAAAGAAGACAATTTATCATTTTACACTTCTGATATAAAAGGAGATTTTGAAGTCGTTTTAGAAGGCTTTACCGAAAGCGGACAGCCGATATATGTTTCAAAAAGCATTACAGTAAAATAATTTTATTTATGATAAAAAAAACCTTGACAAACTTACTCTGCCAAGGTTTTTTTTATATTTTTATTTAAAACAACATCCTGATTTTAAATGCTAAACAATAAATTTTAAAAAAAAATATAAATATTGTAACTTTTTTGTATCTCATTACGTATAACCATTTGTACACTTTAAAAAATAGGGAGACAACACATGAGACAACTTAAAATCACCAAGCAGGTAACTAATCGTGAAACTGCGTCGTTAGATAAATATCTACAAGAAATTGGAAAAGTTGACCTAATTACCGCTGATGAAGAGGTAGAATTAGCACAAAGAATAAAGGCTGGTGATCAAAGAGCTTTAGAAAAACTTACAAAAGCCAACTTACGTTTCGTAGTATCTGTGGCTAAACAATATCAAAATCAAGGATTAACTCTTCCAGATTTAATTAATGAAGGAAACTTAGGTCTAATTAAAGCGGCTCAACGTTTTGATGAAACTCGTGGTTTTAAATTCATTTCTTATGCCGTATGGTGGATTCGTCAATCGATTCTTCAAGCTTTGGCTGAACAATCTCGTATTGTACGTTTGCCATTAAACAAAATTGGTTCTATCAATAAAATCAACAAAATGTATGCTTTATTAGAGCAATCTAACGAGCGTCCGCCTTCTGCTGAAGAAATTGCAAAAGAACTTGATATGACTGTAAATGACGTAAAAGAGTCAATGAAAAACTCTGGACGTCACTTATCAATGGATGCACCTCTTGTTGAAGGAGAAGATTCTAACCTTTATGACGTGTTACGTTCTGGTGAATCTCCAAATCCAGATAGAGAATTAATTCACGAATCTCTTCGTACTGAAATCGAACGTTCATTAGAAACATTAACTCCAAGAGAAGCTGATGTTGTTCGTTTGTATTTTGGACTTGGTGACCAGCACCCAATGACGCTAGAAGAAATTGGAGAAACTTTCGACTTAACTCGTGAGCGTGTTCGTCAAATTAAAGAAAAAGCAATCCGCAGATTGAAACACACTTCAAGAAGTAAAATCCTTAAAACTTATTTAGGATAAAACAATATTAAATTTCAATATTTTTTAAATCCCAAATTACAATTGGCTTGGAATTTGGTTATTTTAAATTGGAATTTTACCACAAACAACAGTTTGATTGACTGTTCGTTTTTTGATTGATGATTGAAACTCCGGCTGATTACCGGAGTTTTTTATTTCTTTTTTTTAACGCAAAGTCCGCTAAGCTTTGCAAACTTTGAACTGTTAGTAAATTACTTTATAATTCTTCGCGGACTTTGCGTAAATTCTTCGCGCACTCTGCGGTTAAATTACCACGCACAGCATAAAAATTTTATCTTTGTAAAAAAAACAACACACTACAACAAAATGAAAAATACATTTATTGCTCCTTCAGTTCTTGCGGCAGATTTTGCTAATTTACAGCGCGATATTGAAATGATAAACAACAGTCAGGCTGATTGGTTTCATATTGATATTATGGATGGAGTTTTTGTTCCGAATATTTCTTTCGGAATGCCAGTTTTAGAAGCTATTTCAAAACATGCGAAAAAATATATCGATGTGCATTTAATGATTATCGATCCTGATCGCTATATTAAAACTTTTGCAGATTTAGGGGCTAACGGATTAACAGTACATTACGAAGCCTGTACACACTTGCACAGAACGCTTCAGGCGATTAAAGCAGAAGGAATGAAAGCTGGAGTAGCTATGAATCCTCATACTAATATTGATCTCTTAGAAGACGTTATTAACGATATTGACGTAGTTTGTATTATGAGTGTGAATCCTGGTTTTGGAGGACAATCATTTATAGAGAACACTTATGACAAAGTCAAAAAGTTAAAAGCATTAATTACACGTAAAAATGCGTCAACTCTTATTGAAATTGACGGCGGCGTTACCAACAAAAATGCAAAACAATTAGTAGAAGCGGGAGCCGATGTATTGGTCGCTGGAAGTTTTGTTTTTAAAGCTGAAAATCAAATTGAAACAATTGCCGAGTTAAAAGTCCTTACTACTTTTTAAGTTTTTTAAATTCGGGAAGAAATTAATTCCAGTCATTTTTTCTAATGTCTCGATTGGAACCATAAAATCATAGATAGATTTATCATTTTCTTCGTTTGGAACTAGAAAAGCAATCGCTTTATGCTCTTTTCCAGATTTGGCTAAGATAATTTTATAAAAATACTTAGGAACAGCAACTTTTTCTGTTCCTATTTTTTTGTCTGAATCTTTTGGAATTCCGCCCGTTACTACATAAATATCATTGTATTTTCCTGCCCAATAACGTGTCTTCTG
The DNA here is from genome assembly GCF_027924665.1 of Flavobacterium sp. GSB-24. NCBI lineage: Bacteria > Pseudomonadati > Bacteroidota > Flavobacteriia > Flavobacteriales > Flavobacteriaceae > Flavobacterium > Flavobacterium sp. GSB-24. The sequence goes on along the minus strand of NZ_AP027043.1, from coordinate 1,450,806 downwards.
CTCTAGCCTATTCCAAATTCCAGCATTAAATTCTTTTTTCTGAGGAGAAATATTCGAAGTGTAAAAAGTATCATTATAAGCATCCTTATTAAATTCCATATCTCCCGCAGGACAAAGATGCCCTTTATCATAACCTGATTTTTTATAATTCCTCCAATCTGCAGAACCAGTAGTTACTTTTGGATCTTCTATAAAATAAGGTCTTTTATAGTCATGGTTTTTTAAGTATTCTTTCTTTAGTTCGTACGCCACCCATTCTGCCTGTTCAAACTTTTCATTGTACGAAAGCGTATAATATTGATGTTTTACAATTTGTTTTGTTGTAGATGTTGGCAGATAAGCAAACGTGTATAAAGAATCTGTACTATTTGAGTTTCCTGAAAAAGAAACTATTTCATTATCATTCTTGCTTTCATTAATCTCTATATTGTTTTTTTTACAAGATAATAATGCAAAACTCATCAAAACTAAAACTATACAACTTTTCATAAAACCATTTTTATTAAGGGCTAAACTTACAAAAAAAACGCTCCATAAATTCAACATTTATAGAGCGTTTTTAAACAAATTAAATTCTTCCGAATTTAAGACTTCACTAGTTTATCCTTTTTCATTTTCGGAGAAACATTATTTTTTACTAAACCTTTTCCTTGTAAATCATCCAAAACATTTAATGCTTCTTCTACATAAACATCTTTTGCTAAAGCTTGGTGCCATGCATCTCTTTTTTCTTTTAAAGTAGCATCAGCATTCATTTCAACTTCTTCGTAAGGCAGTGATTTAAAAACCAAATCATTTTTATAATCTAAAATTGGTTTGTATTTCTTACCTTCATTTTCTACCTGTTCTTGAGTTGCTTTAAAGCTGTTAATGTTTAAGCTATAAGTATTCTCTTTATTCTTAACGTCAATCCATTTTGCATTGTCATCAATTAATTTGAATTGAGCATTTTGAGCAATTCTATTTTTACTATTAATAATAGCTTTATTAAAATTCTCATTAGAAGTCCAAGTGCTGTAATCAGCTGGATCAATTTTATCCCATGGCATTGCATTGTCAATATCTCTCTCACCCATTTTTAGGTAAGCGTAACGATCTGGCATAACAACATCACTATGAACACCTTCTAGTTGAGTAGATCCACCATTGATTCTGTAGAATTTTTGTCCTGTAATTTTCAAAGCTCCAAGATCTCCATAATTTGCATTACGAACAAATTGATTCAAATCTAATACGTTTTGTACCGTTCCTTTACCGTAAGTTTGTTTACTTCCGATAATTACACCACGTTTGTAATCCTGAATCGCTGCAGCTAAAATCTCAGAAGCCGAAGCAGAAAAACTGTTCACCATGATTACTAACGGACCATCCCATTCGATTTTTTTGTCTTTATCGTATAGAACTTCTTTCTTTTTACCAGCAGATTTAACTTGAACAATTGGTCCTTCTTCGATAAATAAACCAGCAATATCAACTACTGTCGAAAGAGATCCACCACCGTCATCACGTACGTCTAAAACAATTCCGTTGACGTTTTCTTTTTTCAATCTCTCTACTTCAAGAGCGATATCTTTTCCAGCATCACGTCCGTCTTTGTTTTCAAAATCGATATAAAACTTAGGAAGATAAATCACTCCATATTTTAAACCATTTTTCTCTACAATACTAGACTTAGCATAAGTTTCTTCAATTTCAACTACATCTCTGATAATCGAAATTACTTTAATACTTCCGTCCACTTTTTTAACTGTAAGTTTAACCTCAGTTCCTTTGTGGCCTTTAATTTTCTTCACAACATCATCCAAACGCATTCCGACAACATCTACAGGCTCCTCATTTCCTTGAGCAACTTTTAAAATCAAATCACCAGCTTCTAGTTGTTTTCCTTTCCAAGCAGGTCCGCCAGAAATTAATTCATCAATTTGAGTGAAATCATTTTTCTTAGTCAAACGTGCTCCAATACCTTCTAATTTACCACTGATGTTTACATCAAAACGGTCTTTTTCTTCAGGTGCAAAATAACTTGTATGCGGATCAAAACGAGTCATAATAGAATTCAAATAAACTGAAAACCAGTACTCTCTATTCAAATCTTTAATAACACTAAAATTATCATCCAGAGATTTTAAAGAACTTTCGCGTGTTTCTTTTTCTAAAGTTTCAAAAGATTTTTCTTTATAAGCTGGATCTTTTTTCTTCTTTTCTTCTTCGATTTTTTGTTTAGTAACAAGAGAAGAAAGAGTCGATAATTTAATTTGTTTTCTCCATCTTTCGTTAATCTCAGTTAAGTTTTTCGCATACGGAATGTGCTCATAATCGGCATTAAAAGTTTCATCAACATTATAGTTAAATGGCTGAGCTAAAATCGTTTTGTAACGTTTTTTACTTTCTTCCATACGTTTCATCAACCTTGTGTAAGTTAGGTTGAAAAAAGTAATATCCTTATTCAAAAACTGATCGTCAAGCATTAATTCATACTGCTTAAATTCATCAATATCCGACTGCAGGAAAAATCTCTTTGAAGGGTCTAACGCTTCAATATAATCTTTAAAAATCCCTTTTGAGAATTCATCATTTATTTCTGCTGGACTATAATGTCCTTTTTCAATAACAAATGCTAGTAACTCTAAAAGTGTTTTATCTCTATTCGGATCAGGGTCGATTGTTCTATCGGCATTCATCTTAAATGCAAATAATGTAAGCGATAAGCACAATACGGCTATGAGTATCTTATAATTTCTTTTCATAAACTTTATAATAGCATTCATCAATTTTTTTTATCTAAGTTACGTTAAAAACTATGCCACGAGAGCTAACGTCACGATAATTTTTTGTTAAAGATATAAAAATGTTTAATTCGCAAAAAAGTTCTTTAACTTAGTTGACAAATTTTACATTATTTGTGACTTATCCCGATAAATCTGTGGTTACATTTGTTTTTAAAATCTTACAATTGTTAAAATTACACATAATATTCATAAAATGAAAGCCGAAAAACCTTTAATATTGGTAACTAATGATGACGGCATCTTAGCTCCTGGAATACGAACTCTTATCAGTGTTATGGAAACAATCGGCGAAGTAATCGTCGTTGCTCCAGACAAACCCCAAAGTGCAATGGGGCACGCTATAACGATTAACAACACTTTGTTTCTCGATAAGATTTCTAAAGATGATGACACAATTGCAGAATATAGCTGCTCTGGAACCCCTGTAGATTGTGTAAAGCTGGCAGTTAATGAAATCTTAAAACGCAAACCAGATTTATGCGTTTCGGGAATTAACCATGGTTCAAATTCTTCTATAAATGTAATTTATTCGGGAACTATGAGCGCTGCGGTTGAAGCTGGAATAGAAGGAATTCAAGCCATTGGTTTCTCACTTTTAGACTTTGATTGGAATGCCGATTTTGAACCTATTAAGTCTTTTGTCAAAAAAATTGCCTTAGAAACACTAGCTAATAAGCTGCCTCCAGGTGTAGTTTTAAATGTCAATTTTCCGAAATTGAAAGAAACAGAAATTAAAGGAATTAAGGTTTGCCGTCAAGCGAAAGCATACTACGCCCAAAAATTTGATAAAAGACAAACTCCTTTTGGTAAAGATTATTACTGGCTTGCCGGCAAATTTGTAAACGAAGATCAAGGCGAAGATACAGATGAATGGGCGCTGGAAAACGGATATATTTCTGTAGTTCCCGTACAATTTGACTTGACTGCCCACCACTCTATTCAACAACTTAATACATGGAAATTAAATGATTAAAGAAATACTTGTCGGTTTTATAATCGGAATTTTTACCGCTCTTTTAGGAAGTTATTTGTTCATCACATTCTTTACAAATTTTGATATTTCTTCGGGTATTCATATTATTAAACAGCAGGGATATCTTGGAAAAATTATCACTTTAGGAACACTTTTAGACCTAGGCGTTTTTGCCATTCTTTTAAAAAGAAACAAAGAATTAATGGCTCGAGGCGTAATTTTAGCCGTGATTGTGTTGGCCATTTCTACATTAGTTATTTAAATCTTATCTTTGCTTTGTTACAATAATTGCTGAATTATAATTTGAGCATTTTTCAAAAAAACCATCATGAAGTATTACATAATAGCAGGTGAAGCCTCTGGAGATTTACACGGATCTAATTTAATGAAAGCTTTGTATGCTGAAGATCCTCAAGCAGACATTCGATTTTGGGGAGGTGACTTAATGCAGAAAGCAGGCGGAACTCTTGTAAAACATTACCGAGATCTAGCTTTTATGGGCTTTATAGAAGTGGTTTTCAACTTAAAAACCATTTTAAACAATATAAAAATCTGCAAAAAAGACATTACTGAGTTTAAACCAGATGTCATTATTTTTATAGATTATCCTGGTTTTAATATGCGAATTGCTAAATGGGCAAAAGAGCTAGGTTATAAAACTCACTATTATATTTCGCCTCAAATTTGGGCTTGGAAAGAAAACCGTATTAAAGCAATCAAACAAGACGTCGATAAGATGTTTGTTATTTTGCCTTTTGAAAAAAGTTTTTACGAAGATAAACATCAGTTTCCAGTTGATTTTGTCGGCCATCCTTTAATCGATGCTATTCAGAATCAGCCTGCATTTGATGAAGCTCTGTTTAGGAAAGAAAATAATTTGGGCGAAAAACCAATTATTGCTGTTTTACCGGGAAGCCGTAAACAGGAAATTACCAAAATGCTGAGTGTAATGTTAAGTGTTGTTGATGATTTTCAAGATTACGAATTTGTAATTGCCGGCGCCCCAAGTCAGGAATATGAATTCTATCAGCAGTTTCTAAAGAACAAAAACATTGCGTTTGTTTCAAACAAGACCTACGATTTACTGCGCTCTTCAACAGCTGCTTTGGTAACTTCTGGGACAGCAACTCTTGAAACAGCACTTTTTAAAGTTCCCGAAGTAGTTTGTTATAAAGGAAGTGAAGTTTCGTACCAAATCGCGAAACGTATTATTACATTAAAGTACATTTCGCTGGTTAATTTAATTATGGATCAAGAAGTTGTAACTGAATTGATTCAAGCTGACTGCAACAAAAAGCGAATTAAAGAAGAGCTTCAAAAATTATTAGAACCGGATTATCGCTCTAAACTGCTTCAAAACTATGATATTTTAGAGCAAAAACTTGGAGGAGTTGGCGCGAGTAAAAAAACTGCCAAACTTATAGTTGCCGATTTAAAAAATAATTAATTACCACGTTTTGAAGAGAATTATAATTTTTCTGCTTTTGACTGTTGCTTTTACTTCTTGTAAATCGACTTCTACTGCCGTGAGCAAAAATGAATCTAAAAGAGAAAATAGAACTCTGGTTAACAATTTAATTGAAAAAGCAACCGATAATATTGGCGTTCGTTACAAAGCTGGCGGAACTACAAAAAGCGGTTTCGACTGCTCTGGATTAGTTTACACGACATTCGAAAGTGAAAATATAAAACTTCCAAGAAGCTCTTATGACCAAGCTAAAATTGGAAAAGTAATTCCGCTGAATGACGCCAAAAAAGGTGATTTAATCTTCTTTAAAACCAATAAAAGCAGACAAATCAATCATGTGGGATTAATTACAGAAGCGAATTCAGATGAAGTTAAATTTGTTCATTCTTCTACTTCAAAAGGTGTAATTATTTCTTCTACCAAAGAACCTTATTATAAAAATTCTTTCGAGCAGGTTAATAGAGTACTTCCTTAAAAAAAGCATTTTTTTTATTATTTTTCTTACAAATATTTAATACTTTTAGAGCATGAAAGTATTAGATTTTCCGTTAGTTAAAATAACAATTGCCTTTATTTTGGGAGTTATTGCTTCCTACTATTCTCATTTTTCTGTTTCAATGCTGATGATTCCACTTTCATTGTCTTTGATACTATTTTGTTTCAGCTATTTCTGGAATCTAAAACACAACAAGAAGTATATCATATTTGGTGTTTCTGTGTATATCTTCTCTTTCGTTATTGGGGCTGTAACACTTTTAAGTCATACCGAGAAACTTCAAAAAAATAACTATACACATTGCAAATCAGCATTCGAAAAACCGCAGTCAATAACTATAATTCTTAGAGAAAAACTCAAAAGTAACGATTACAGCGATCGTTATGTTGGTCATATTAAAAGTATTTCAGATAAGGTTTATTCTGGAAAAATTATAATTAACATTCAAAAGGACAGTACTGAAAATCAATTGATAATCGGGAATACTATTAAGATTCAAACGGCTTTACAGGCAAATAAATCAAATAAAAATCCGAATCAATTTGACTACGGCAGATACCTAGCCGACAAACAAATTTATGCACAGATTTATTGTCAAAAAAAAGAAATACTAGTCAGCAAAACTATTACAAAAGACATTTGGTATTATTGTGCCAAACTGCACTCCAGAATAGTTTTAAACCTCGAAAAAGCAAAATTTAATAAAGCTGAAATGAATGTCGCTCTTGCCTTGATTTTAGGTCAGCAGCAAGAAATTTCACAAGACATTATTCAAGATTATCAATATTCTGGAGCAACACACATTTTATCTGTTTCAGGTTTACATGTAGGTTTTATAATGCTTTTTATAACCTTTATTTTAAAACCAATTCCAAACACAAAAAAGGGTTCTTTAATTAAACTTGCTTCTATTTTAATTTCACTGGCTGGATTTGCAATAATATCAGGTCTATCACCATCGGTTTTGAGATCTGTTGTAATGTTTTCATTTGTAGCAATTGCCAATCATTTGCGAAGAACAGGTAATATTTACCACACTTTACTAGTGTCAATTTTATTGATATTACTTTTTGAACCGTATTTTTTATTTGATGTCGGTTTTCAGTTAAGTTATTTGGCTTTGTTTTTTATTCTTTGGTTGCAGCCGCTATTAAAAAACATCTACAAACCAAAGAATAAATTGATGGTTTATATCTGGGAAGCTTTAACCGTTTCTTTCGCTGCACAAATTGGTACTTTACCTTTATGTTTGTATTATTTTCACCAATTTCCAGGTTTATTTTTTGTCACTAATATTATAATTCTTCCTGTTCTGTCATTTATAATGATTGCAGGAATTGTGGTAATGATAATTGCAATTTTTACGAGTCCGCCTTACTTTGTAACAATCATTTTTGAAAAAAGCATTTATCTCTTAAATCTAATGATTCATGCCGTTGCCTCTATTGACTCGTTTGTTATAAGAGATATTAGTTTTAACCCTTATTATTTATTCACCTTTTACCTTTTCATTATTTATGTAATTCTATGGTTAAAGAAACCAGATTACACTAAACTCGTACTTGTTTTTAGTTCTACAATTTTAATTCAGCTTGCTTTTATTCTCACTAAATTCAGAACCGAAAGCGAAAAGGAATTGATTGTTTATCATGAAAAAAATAGCACTCTTATATCAGAACGAATTGGAAAAAATACTGTTCTTTTTACCAGAGATACAACTTTCGCAAAAAATAAAAACAGCAGAAGCCTAAATATGTATCTCGTTGGTAATTCAATTGTTTTAACCAAAACAGAAAAGATTAAAAATTTACTCTACTTTAAAGACACTAAAATTCTAATCGTTGACAGCACTGGAATTCTTCCTTCTAATGCAGCGCCAGACATTTTGATTCTTACTCAGAGTCCTAAAATAAATCTAGACAGAGTACTGAAAAGCATTCGGCCAAAACTTATAATTGCCGATGGCTCGAATTCAAATACTATCCAAAAATCTTGGAAGAACAGCTGTCTCAAAAAAAATATCCCTTTCCATCCAACGAACGAAAAGGGATATTACAAATTATAAATCTTTTTATTCTGGGTTTAAAATCAAATTAGACTCAGAAATCCAAGCCTTAACGCCTGACGACATATATGAAATGAGACCGAGTTTGTTGAAGTTGGTTTTGCCTTTTCTAACGTTAACTTCTGTAAAACAAACTTGCGGAATTTCTTCAATACCAAAAGCATTTTTTAATCTAAGGTTTTGTTCTTTAGCTGCATCAGGAACCGAAGGATCTGAAAGATCTAGTTTTACTAAAATAACGTTTTTACGAGACCAATCTTCAAAATCGCGAGTAGCAAAAATTTCATTTTGAAGCTGAGGATTTACTCCTTGACCTGTAAAGAAAATCATTAAAGGTTTTCTTTTTTCTGCACTTGTGGCAACAGCATCATTAATGTCTGTTTTCCAAATTATATTTTGCGCATTGGCAAAAAATGAACCCAAAAAGAGTAGTAGAATAAGTAGTTTTTGAAGCATAAAATTTGGTTTTGGTTATGTATTTAAAACTAAAATAATATAAAAACAGAATCAAAAGAATTATTTAATAAATTAAAAACCAAGTTTTAAGCATAAAAATCAAATTGATAATAAACCGATATTTTTTTAATAAATGTTAAAAAAACACTAGCAAAAAAAATTAAATCGTTATAACGTTTTTTGAAACAAAAAAAATCCCTTCCTGTAAAAACAAAAAGGGATTAAAAAAATTAAAATAAAAGTTAAATGTAATTGTATTATTCAGCTGGATGTAAAATCGAATTCGATTCTGCAATCCAAGCTTTTGCTCCTCCAGGTTTATAGGCAATTTTTCCTAGAGCGCTGAATGTAGTTTTGTTTTTTCTTACTGATGCCATTGCGAAACATACTTCTGGAAGATCTTCAACACCAAATGCATTTTTCAATTTTACATTTTGTTCACGATCACTATCTGAAGCATTCATGTCTGATAAATCTAATTTTACCAGAATCACATTATCACGTGACCAAACGGCAAAATCAGGAGTTTTAAAGATTTCATTTTGAAGATTTTCTGGTACACCTGAGGCAGTGAATAAAATCAGCATTGGTTTTTTCTGGTCATTACTTATTGCAATAGCATCGGTCATGTTAGTTCTCCATGCTAGATTTTGCGCTTGCATCATAAATGAACCTAAAAAAAACAGTAGGATAAGTAGTTTTTTAGTCATATTAATTGGTTTTGGTTAGATTAGCATGACGAAATTAACATAATATTTTAATTTTCCAATTTTTATTAGCACAAAAAATACATTATATGTTTTTTTATCTATAATAAAATACCAAATACTCAAAATAACGAAAGGCGATTGAAAAATTTTTCTTACTAAACAAAAAAAGCCCCTTACAATGTAAGGAGCTTTATATTTATTTTAGTTTTAAACTTATGATTTCTTTGGATGAACAATTCCTTCTGCAACAGTCAGCCAAGCCGATGGTCCGCCGGCAACATATCCTGTTTTACCGAGACCTTTAAAATTTACTTTTCCATCTTTAGATTCTGCACTGGTGAAGAAAATTGTTGGAAAGCCTTGAATCCCGAAGGCTTGCTGCAATTCATTATTTTGATTCTTAAGCTCTGGAGTTTGAGGAACACCTCTTGGATAATCTAATTCTACCAGAACTACATTACTTGATGCCCATTTTTTAAATTCGTCTGTTTTTAAAACTTCATTCTGCAAACGAATGCACCATCCACACCAATCACTGCCTGTAAAAAACATCAATAAAGGCTTTTGTTCTTTATTACTTACAGTAATCGCTTCTCTAACGTCTGTGTACCATTTTAATTCTTGTGCTTGAACATTCGCAGCACCAATTAAAAATAAAGCAATAAGTACTATTTTTTTCATAATGAGAAATTTTTCACAAATTTACACAAAAACAGATTGCAATAAAATCTATTTTACTTCCTGCATCAATTTTTTAATCAATGGCGAAATTGCGATTAAAACAACTCCTGCCACAAGAGAATAAATAGCTAATTGATAATACCCTTCTGTATACGATTGTAGTTTAGAAAGTAATGTATCTCCAGTATTAGATCTTGATATTTCTGCTCCTAACTTTCCTGCTGCCAATTGCCCAAATGCACTTGCCAAGAACCATAATCCCATCATCATTCCAAACAATCTTTTTGGAGAAAGTTTTGTAATAATAGACATTCCAATTGGTCCTAAACAAAGCTCACCAATTGTTGTTACTAAATAAGCAAAAGTAAAAACATTTAAAGATGCAATTCCTTTAGCATTAGCAAAAAATCTAGTCAAATAAAAAATATAAAATGAAGCTGCTAAAAACAAGAATCCAATTCCGAATTTAATCAATGTATTAGGCTCAATTTTTCTTTTACCCATCCAGATCCACAACAAACCAATCAGCGGGCTTAAAACAACCACAAAGAAAGTATTAGAACTGTTGTTTATAATATTCGGATCAATGCTGAAAAACAAAAGTTTGTCATCTAGATTATCTTTAGCAAAAAGCGACAATGATCCTCCGCTCTGTTCGTAAATCGCATTAAATAAAAGATAGAAAAACACAAACAAAAATGCTGCAAACAGCTTTTTCTGCAGTTTAATGTCTCCCAATTTCATTAATTCGTAAGCAAAATATAATACGGCAATTATACCAATTGTATACATGAAATAATCTGTATAATCAGTATTCTTCACCATTATAAAAATAAATGGAATACTTAAAAGCGATAGTACGTAAACTGCAATTTCACGAATTCTCCTTGCAGAAGGTTTTAAATTCAATAATGGAGAATCTCCAATTGGCCCTAAATATTTTTTAGTGAATAAAAATGTCATCAACCCTAAAAACATTACTAAAGCCGCCGATAAAAAACACAACTGCCAAGAATAATATTTCCCTAAATAAACACAAAGAGCACCTCCAAAAAGACCTCCAACATTTATCCCAGCATAAAACATTCCGTAACCTGCATCTCTTCTGCCGTCATCTTCTTTGTACAATTCACCAACCATTGACGAAACATTTGGCTTAAAAAAACCTGTTCCAATAATTGAGAAAGCAATTCCGTAATAGAATAAATCGTGAGGCGACACCGCAATTAAAAGATTCCCTAGAATCATTACGATTGCACCAAAAAAAAGCGATTTTTTAAATCCTAATATTTTATCGGCAAAAATACCTCCGACAAATGTAAAAGCATAAACGAAAGCCTGAATGGCTCCATATTGTAAACTGGCATGATCTTCTTTTAAGAAAAGCTGATCAACCATAAAAATTGTAAGTACGCCCCGCATTCCGTAAAAACAGAAACGCTCCCACATTTCAACAAAAAACAAGTACCACAATTGCTTTGGGTACTTGCCTTCAAAATTTTGAATTTCTTCTAGTGTAATGTTTTTTTCCATTTTATCTAACACCGTGCATTAATTTTTTCAATAATGGCGTTAAAGCAAATAATAAAATCGCTGCAATTCCTGTTAGAACCACAAAAACCATAAAGAATTCATATAAGTTATGGATTTCAAATCCTGCGAAAACTGGATTATAAGCACTAATCTGATGCTGATCCAACAATGCTAACTGATCTGCTGTTGGAATTATTTTTTTATCTAAAACTGCTTGAAGATCGATTCCTAATTCTTTTGCTTTTGCAAATTTATCTCCAGTTGCAGGTAAAATAGAACCTAAAGTTCCTCCTAATGCATAACCTGATGCATTAGACAAGAAAAATACTCCGTAAAGCAAAGAAGCAAAACGTTTTGGAGACAATTTACCTACCAATGACAATCCAATTGGAGATAGACATAACTCTGCACAAGTATTTAAGAAATATAATAAAATCAACCATTTAACCAGTAATAATCCCGAAGTTCCGATATAAGAAACCTGAGTTGCAATCATTAAGAAACTGATAGAAATTACCACTAAACCAACAGCTAATTTTACTGGAGAAATTGGTTCTTTGCCTTTAGCTCTTAAAGTATCCCACAAAATACTAAATGGAACTGCTAAAACTACAACGAACAATCCGTTAAAAATCTGAACCATCGAAGGCGGCATTAACCAGCCAAAGAAATGTCTGTCTGTTTGGTTATCAGCAATAAAAGTCAGAGATGAACCTGCCTGCTCAAAAGCTGCCCAGAAGAAAATAATAAAAAATGATACGATATAAATTACGATAATTCTATCGCGTTCAACTTTAGTTAAAGAAGTATCAGATATAATTAATCCCGCCAATGCCAATCCACTTGAATAAATCAAAGTATAAATTAAATTTTGACCTACAGCATAATGGAAAAAGAATCCTAAAGCAATAAATGCAACTCCAGCCATCAATAAAGCTTTATTCGAAAAATTAGCTTTTTGCGCCTCTCCTTCTTCAAAATCTGAAGCATCATTTTTAGAAGGTAATCCTCCTAATGGTTTTCCTTCTGGAGAAACTACATATTTATTTTTTAAGAAGTAAAAAAGAATTGTTCCTAACAACATCGCAACAGAAGCTGCCATGAATCCCCATCTAAAAGCGTGAATGTCTCTAATTCCTCCTGCATCTTTAACATCTCCTAATAAAGGACAAATGGACTGGCCTAAAAAAGCACCAATGTTAATTCCCATATAGAAAATAGTAAAAGCACTATCTAATTTTGTTTTTTCCTGCTTAGGGTATAAACTTCCCACCATACTTGAAATATTTGGTTTGAAGAATCCATTACCAAATACGATAACTCCAAGTGCAGAATACATTACAATTTTTGCTAAGCTCAAATTAGATTCAAAAATACTTCCACTTGTAAATAAAAGCATTTGTCCAATTGCCATCAGCAATCCTCCTAATAGGATACAGTTTCTGTTTCCTAAAAAACGATCGGCTACGAAACCACCAAGCATTGGTGTTAAATAACAAAGTCCAAGAAAACCTCCATAAATTAATGAGGCTTCTTCTTCTTTCATTAATAATGAATTTACAAGAAATAAAGTCAATAAAGCCCGCATTCCATAAAAATTGAACCGCTCCCACATCTCCGTTCCAAACAATACCCAAAGTCCTTTTGGATGCGCAGTTTTTACTTGATTTTCTCCCATATTATATTCGCTTATTTAATTAAGTTTAAAAGATTTAGATTATAAATTTTCTTTGATAAAATTAGTCATTTTATTATAAAGCTGAACTCTAGTTTTTCCGCCGTAAATACCATGATTTTTATCTGGATAGATTTGAGAATCAAATTGTTTGTTAGCTTGAATTAAAGCTTCCATCATTTGCATTGAATTCTGAACATGAACATTATCATCTCCAGAACCGTGAATCAATAAAAATTTACCTTTTAATTTGTCAACGTGATTAATTGGCGAGTTTTGATCGTATCCGCTTGCATTTTCCTGCGGCGTCTGCATATATCTTTCTGTGTAAACACTGTCATAAAATCTCCAGTTTGTTACAGGAGCAACAGCGATTGCCATTTTGAAAACATCATTTCCTTGGAAAATACAGTTAGAAGCCATAAAGCCTCCGTAACTCCATCCAAAAATTCCAATTCTAGCAGGATCAACATAAGGATAAGAACCGATTACTTTAGCTGCATCAATTTGATCTTCTACCTCATATTTTCCTAATTCTTTTTGAGTAACTTTTTTGAAATCAGCTCCTTTAAAACCTGTCCCTCTTCCGTCAACACAAGCTACAATATAACCTTGCTGTGTTAATGATAAGAACCAATAATCATCAGAATTATTCCAGTCATTATTTACTTGTTGTGATCCTGGACCAGAATATTGGTACATAAAAACAGGATATTTTTTTGAAGGATCAAAATCTTTTGGTTTTAAAATCCAAGCGTTCAATTCATTTCCTTTAGCCGTTTTTAAAACGAAGAATTCTTTTGCAGGCAGATTATAAGATTTTAATTTATCTGAAAGAGCTTGGTTGTTTTCGATAACCTGAATTTCTTTTCCAGTTTTTGACTCATTCAAAGTATAAGTCGTAGGCTGTAAATTACTAGAGAAAGTAGTAATAAAGTATTGGAAATTTGGACTGAAGGTTGCAGCGTTTGTTCCTGTTTTTTTAGATAAACGTAATTTATTTTTTCCGTCTAATCCAATTCTGTAAAGATCTCTATTAATTGAACCATTTTCTGTAGATTGGTAGAAAATAGTTTTTGTTTTTTCATCAAAACCGTAGTAAGAAGTTACTTCCCAGTTTCCTTTTGTAACTTGATTTTTAAGTTTTCCTGTTTTATCATATAAATAAATATGGTTAAAACCGTCTTTTTCGCTTGTCCAGATAAAACTATTATCTTTTAAGAAAGTCAAATTATCTGTTACATCTACATAAGCTTTATCTTTTTCATTCAAGACAACTTTTGCAGCAGCGGTAGTTCCGTCAACAAATAACAAATCAAGATTGTCTTGGTGACGATTTAAAACTTGAGCAGAAAGTACATTTGCATCGTTTGTCCATTGTAATCTTGCAATGTAAAAATCATTGTAATTTCCTAAATCCACTTTTTTAGTTGCTCCAGCAGCTACATCGTATATATGTAATGAAACTTCTGAGTTTTTCTCTCCAGCTTTTGGATATTTAAATGTTTCAATTGTAGGATATAAATCTTTGTGAAACATTGACATTGAAAACTCAGGAACCTGGCTTTCGTCAAAACGAATGTAAGCCACTTTTTTACTGTCTTTGCTCCAGTCAAAAGCACGGACAAAAGCAAATTCTTCTTCATAAACCCAATCCGTAATACCATTAATTACAGCATTCTTTTTACCATCTGTTGTAATTGGAGTCGATTTTTTCGAATTAACATCGTATACATATAGGTTATTTTCTTTTGCATAAGCGATTTTAGTTCCGTCTGGAGAAAAAGTTGGTTCTTGTACTTGATCAAAAAGTTTTGTCAATGTTTTTGAAGCTATATCATATAAGTAGAAATCAGCTGTAAACGAGTGGCGAAAGATTTGATTGGTATTAGACGCAATTAAAATCTTTTTTTCTGAAGCATCAAAAGTATAGCTGTCAATTCCGTTTGCAAGTTCCTTATGATCTTTAGTATCAATTAAATTCGATACTTTTTTCAAAGTTCCAAAATCATAAAGGCCAATCTGCATACTTCTGCTTGCTTGATCTACATCTAAAACAGTATATTGATCTGTATTTTTTAGCGATTGCAATTCAGCCATTCCTTTTGCTCGAAATGCTCCGCCGTAAATATTTTCGATAGTGATTTTTTGTTGGCCAAAAACAGTCGCAACTAGAAATAAAAGTATTACAGTAATTTTACTTGTACTCATTACAATTAATTTAAATATAAAAAAGAGCCCAATTTTAGTAAAAAAAATAAACATAATACACATTTTAAGTGTTAAATGTTAAAAAAAATAACGATTGCGTACTTTCCATTTTTAAAATACATTTTAAACAAATCTCTTAAAATGGTATATTTGCCGCAACATTATTATTTAATATACTGAGAATGAACAACGCGGTTGCTGGATTTTCTAAATTATCCAAAAAAGAAAAAATTGACTGGATTGCAAATGAATATTTTTCAAACCCTGAAGAGGTGCAAAATATTATAAGAAATTACTGGAATTCAGACGAAAAGCTTCAGCAGCTTCATGATGAATTTATCGAAAACACCATTACAAACCTTTATATCCCACTTGGAGTTGCTCCAAACTTTTTAATCAACGGAAAATACAAAACCATCCCAATGGCTATTGAAGAGAGTTCCGTTGTTGCAGCAGCCTCTAAAGCAGCGAAATATTGGTCTACAAGAGGCGGCTTCAAAGCAACCATAATTAATACAGAAAAAATTGGCCAGGTTCATTTTACTTTTAATGGTGATGCAGAAAAATTAAATAGCTTTTTTGACCAAATAAAACCGAAATTCTTCTCAGAAACCCAAGCCATTACTAAGAATATGCAGCAACGTGGCGGTGGTATTTTAGATATTAAACTAAAAGACAAAAGAAGTCTTCTAGAAAACTACTATCAGCTTCACGCTACTTTTGAGACCAAAGACAGCATGGGCGCTAATTTTATCAATTCTTGTTTAGAACAATTTGCATCAACTTTAAAAGAAGAAGCTCAAAATAGCGACTTATGCGAAAATGGCGAAATATTAGAAGTTATTATGAGTATTTTGTCTAATTATGTTCCAAATTGCTTGGTTAGGGCTGAAGTTTCTTGTCCGATTGAAGAATTAGCAGAAAAACATATTACAAACCCAAAAGAATTTGCTGAGCGTTTTGTACAAGCTGTTCAAATTGCAGAAGTTGAACCTTTTAGAGCAGTGACTCATAATAAAGGTATAATGAATGGTGTCGATGCGGTAATTCTAGCAACTGGAAATGATTTTAGAGCTGTAGAAGCCGGCGTACACGCTTATGCCTCTAAAAATGGACAATATGCTAGTTTATCTCATGCAAAAATCGAAAACGGAATTTTTACTTTCTGGCTCGAAATTCCACTTGCAGTAGGTACAGTTGGCGGATTAACTTCTTTACATCCTTTAGTAAAGTTATGTTTAGAGATATTAGAAAATCCTTCTGCTCAGGAATTAATGGAAATTGTTGCTGTTGCTGGTTTAGCACAAAATTTCGCAGCTCTTCGGTCTTTAACAACTACTGGAATTCAAGAGGGTCACATGAAAATGCACTTAAATAATATCATAAATCAATTTGAAGCTACCGATGAAGAACGCCGTCTAATTAAGGCGCATTTTAAAAAAACAGCCGTTACTCATAGCGCTGTGGTAGATTTTATTGAAAACTTGAGAAAATAATTCAAAAGCTGTTTTCAATTTCTCTTCGCCTTTGCTCAAAACGCGAAGCGAGATATAACAGCTAAAAAATATAGAATGAAAAAAACATTTTACAGTAACGGAAAACTTTTAATTGCTGGAGAATATCTAGTATTAGACGGAGCAGAAGCTTTTGCGCTGCCTGCAAAATTCGGTCAAAATCTGGTAATTGAAAGCGGCGAAAATAAAGAAATTGAATGGAAAAGTTATGACTATGATGAACATTTATGGTTTGAAGAAACAATTTCATTTGACGAAATCATAAATCGGCCAGAAGCAAAAATCGAAACTGTAAAATCTACTTTGATTGATATTCTTCACGAAGCTTATGCTTTAAATCCAAAATTTATAGATTCAGCCAAAGGTTTTAAAGTGAGTACTCATCTATCGTTTCCAAGAAACTGGGGATTAGGAACTTCTTCAACTCTCATAAATAATATTGCGCAATGGGCAAATATTAATGCATTTACATTATTAAATAATAGTTTTGGCGGAAGTGGGTATGATATTGCCTGCGCTCAGAATAATACACCTGTCATATATCGTGTAAAAGACAATTTTGTTGAACAAGTTGAGTTTAACCCTGACTATAAAGAAAATATCTTTTTTGTTTATTTGAATAAAAAACAAAATAGTAAGTCTGCAATATATGCATACAACAATAATAAGAATCATCATTTAGCGCAAAGTGTTGCCGAAAACAATAAAATCACGCACGCTATTCTGAATGCTAAAACACTAAAAGAATTTGCTTCAGCAGTTCAAAAACATGAGATTCACCTAAGTAATATTTTAGAAATGCAGACTATAAAAGAAGCTCTTTTTTCAGATTTTAAGGGTGTAATAAAAAGTCTTGGAGCTTGGGGTGGTGATTTTGTTATGGTAGTTTCAAAAGAGAACCCTAAAGAATATTTCTCCAATAAAGGGTACGAAACGATTTTAACTTACGAAGAAATGATTTTGTAGAAGTCTTTTCTACAAAGTATTTAATAGTTAACTTTCTTGTTTTTAACGTCTTTTGTTTCTAAACGACGAACTGACTGGCTTTCTTGTTCATTTGATTCAATAAGTCTGTTGTGCAAACGCTCAGCCATTTTTTCGATACTGTTTGTAATAGAATCATAAACAAGTTCCATTCTACGGTGCTTTTCTTCTTTTACTGCCTTTAAAACATCTTCAACAAAGATCTTATCATATTTTTCGGCTACAGAATCATGTGTATTGGTCAATCTTATTACATAATCGTTACTCAAGATTGTAACTTTAAAATGCTGTTCTTCGTTACTCAAATAATACTTTCCACCCAATTCATCAACATTGATGTCGGTACTGCTAACTTTTAAAAGCTCGGTAATAATCCCAAAGATATGACTCTCAATTTTGGTATATACTCTTGGCTTCTTTTTAAAAATTTTTAAAGTAAAAAACATTAAATGTTTATTTAGTAAAATATTTAATTTTTGTTTTAATTGTCTTTCTAACAGTAATTTAAACGCTAAAAATATGTTAAATTTTAAATTCTGGACAAATTAACTGTAATAATTTGAATATCACAAATTTTTTAAATTAAATTTCGATTATTCCTATATACTATAAGATAATTAACAAAAAAATATTACAAAATAGAATTATTTAGTTTTCAATAAAAAAAAGAAAACCCGAAACATCTTAATGACGTTTCGGGTTTTTATGGTATTAGTTACTATTTACTAGTAATTGAATTGTAATCTGTTATCTTCAATTTTTGCATTGTTTTTCAACGCTGGTAATACTCTGCTAGCATCATTTGCGCTTTGAGCTTTTACTTTCTCTACATAAGCAGCGTGATTAGCAATTGCAGGAGCTTTTACCGTTTTAATGTTTTTAACAACATATACTCCCGTGTTTCCTTCAATTGGAGCAGAAATTTTATTTGCAGTTAAAGCAAATGCATTTCCAACAACTCTTGGCTCTTGTCCAACTCCACCTGGTAATACTGGATTATCTAAAGTTACATCAGTTGCTTGTTGAACAGCAACTCCAGCTGCTTTAGCGATAGCTTCAATACTTGAACCTGTCATTTTTGCTTTTAATAATTCAGCTTTTTTCTTGTTTTTCAAGATTGGCTCTACGTAAGGTCTTGCCATTGTAACTGAAACTAAACCTGATTTGTTTTCACCTTTATATTGAGCGATAACGTGTCCGATATTTGCAATTTCAAAACGTTTTACGTCTCCTTTGCTTGTTTCTTTGTCAAAAGCCCATCTTACAATGTTACGTTGGTTTCCTAATGGTCCAAAAGCTTCATCCATAGCTTTAGCATTTACAGGCTGAGCAACTTTTAAACCTAATTCTTTTGCTGCAGCATTGAAATCTTTGTCAGCAGCATCCATTTCGAATTTAGTTGCCAAAGTAAATACTTTATCAGATGTAGCTTCAGAAGGCTCAATTTTTTGAGCAATTGTAGCTAAACGAATTCCGTCTTGTTTGTCTGTAATTTTGATAATGTGAAATCCGAAAGGAGTTTCTACTAAACCAACTTTACCAATTCCGTTATTGAATACAAAATCATTGAATGGTTTTACCATTTGGTTTTGACCAAAATATCCTAAATCACCACCTTGTTGTGCAGATGAATCATCAGAACTTGTAAAAGCCAACATCATAAAACTATCTGGATTAGCTTGAACTTGAGCTAAGATTTCTTCAGCTTTAGCTTTTGCTTCTTCTTTAGTTCTTTTTTCTTTTGGTGATGGTGTCTGAGAACCTTCGTATGCAATTAAAATATGACTAGCTTTTGCGTTAACTCCAGCTTTAAATCCTTGAGATTTAGAAATTGCATAGTATCTTCCGTAAACATATGGACCGTAAATTGCTCCAGCTGGTAAACTGAATAATTTATCAGCATCTACAGCTGGTAAAGCATTTTTAGGAACATAAGTAGAATCGTAAGGAACATCAGAATTTGCGTTTACAAATTCAGCGATATTTGTTGCAGTTCTAAAACCTGGCAATGTATCATTTTTACCTGTTTTAGCATTGTAAACAACACTTCCTGACAATAATGCATTTAATTTTGATTTAATTTCAGCTTCATCTTCTTTAGAAGCTTTATCTTCTACTAGAACATATTGAATTTCACGAGTTGCATCCGCTTTGAATTTTTTCTCGTTTTTCTTCATATAATCTACAATTTCTGAATCAGAAATTTTTACTTCACTATCTTTAATAGAAGAGTAAGGAGCTGCAGCATAAGCAAAGCTTACTTTATTAGCTTCCATTTCATACTTTAACTTTCCTTCACTAGCAGTTGTGTAAAGTCCTGATTTAACTAAAGTATTATAGATTTGAAACTTTGCGTTCAATTCTGCATCTTTCTCTTTTTGAGCGATGTATTGTGCTGCTTCTGGATTTGATTTGAAGTAATCTTTAAATTTAACTACATCAAAAATTCCTGCTGCATTTAAGAACATTGGGTTTTTACCAATGTTTGGATCTGATTTTAAAACTTCTAATAAGTGTTTTTCACCTACTCTCAATCCTAATTTATCAAATTGTGATGACAATAAAGCGATTGAAACTTCTTGATCCCAAACTCTGTTTGCAGCTTCAGTGGAAGTAATACCTTGCCCACTTTTTTCAACATTACTAACTTTAACTCTAAAGTCTTCAAATGAAATATCTTTTCCGTCGATGCTTCCTACATCTTTTGAACTTTGACCAAATGTTCCTCTTGTAAATAGATCTTGTATTATAAATGCAAATAATGCAAGTGCAATAACTCCTATCAATAAAGCGGAACGCTGTCTAATTTTTGCTAAAACTGCCATTTTATTATCGTTAATTTTATATTCAGTTTGCGAAAATACAATTATCTAGTTAATAACAATACAACTAGCGTTTTATTTTACACATTTTTTTTTAATAATTTAAAAAATCAATCTTTAATTGTCAATTTGACTAGTTCTATTTTCTTATTTGACGCCTCTTTTATAAAAAAATGGTACTTATCTATTACAATTTTATCTCCTTTTTGTGGGATTTCTTTTGTATGATTTACAATAAAACCTCCTAAAGTTCCATAAGAATCTTCCTCAGGAATCATCAATTTATAGGTTTCATTTAAATATTCAACATCTAATCTTGTCGAAAACAAATACTTGCCTTCGCCTATTTCTTCTTCAATTAATTCTTCATCTAAATCATGTTCATCTTCAATTTCACCAAAAAGTTCTTCGACAATATCTTCAATTGTAATTATTCCAGAAGTTCCGCCATATTCATCTAAGACAACTGCGACATTTTTACGTTTTTTAATCAATAAAGTCAAAACATCTTTTATTAAAATTGTTTCAGGAACAAACTCAACTGTCATCAAAACCGATTTTATTGTCGCTGGTTTTTTGAATAAATCAAACGAATGCACATAACCCACTATATCGTCTAAAGAATTCTGGCTAATGATAATTTTAGAATATCCTGTTTCGACAAATAACGCTTTAAGGTCATCAACTGTATCAAACAAATCTATGTCTACAATTTCTGTTCTAGGTGTCATTATATCGCGTGCTTTTACACCTGAAAACTCCAGAGCATTTTGAAAAATCTGAATTTCAGAATCTACTTCTTCATCTTCTTCAACCGTGCTCATTTGTTCTGTAATATAATTTCCAAGTTCAATCCTGCTAAATAATTGAATCTGATTTCCTTCTGTTTTAAAAAATTTACTCAGCACAAAATCTGCAATCCAAATAAAGAAAGTTGAAATGTAATAAAATAATCGGTAAAATAAATAGGCCGGAAGAGCGAGAATCTTAATTAAAGAATTCGCATAAATCTGAAAAAATACTTTAGGGAAAAATTCTGAAGTTAACAGAACCACAAATGTGGCAAGCAGAGTTTGAACAAGAACATTCCACCAATCCGAAAAAACAAGACCAAAATGCGCCATCCAATTCAAAATCAGATCGCCCATAAAAAAGCCATAAACAACCAAAGCGACATTGTTGCCAATAAGCATGGCCGCAATAAATTTGGATGGATTTTCGGTAAGTTTAGTTAAGATTCGAGACAAGAAATCGTCTTGTTTCTTTTCTATTTCGAGGTAAATTTTGTTGGAGGAAATAAACGCGATTTCCATTCCAGAGAAAAAGGCTGCTAGTATTAAACATATTATTATAATACTAATTTCCATTTTTATTGTTTTTTGTTACGGTTATCGTATTTATTAAGAAACCTTCTTCTAAAGAAAAACATAAAAATAGCCATTCCTGCGATTACAAAGTAGAAGGGATAACTTTCATCTCCTTCGTTTAGTTTCATTATACCATCATAAGCAAAAAAAAGTGCAAATGCGATATAGATAAATTGTGTATATTTTAAATAACCCATGATATATTTTTATTCTTCAGATTCAATTTCGCCGCTTATTCGCTGCGAATTAATCACTTTAAAATCTTTACTAAAATCTATTCCCTGACCGTGAGAAACTCCTTTTTTATCGGTAAGTTTAAATTTTCTTTCGGTATAAAACCATTCATTTTTCTGATCGAAGTACAATTGCTCCGTTTCCAAAACCTGTCCAGCTTCAGAGGTGATTTTTACTTTTCCTATCAAATCAATAATCCCTGTATTTTTATACGAAACCGCATAATTTCCTCTTATAAAGGTACGCTTTTGCTTTTTGTCATATAAAGTAACATCTAATCCTTTAGGAAATTCTGTGAAAGGAAAATCAAGATTCGAATAATCCAGCATTTTAGGACTTATTAAAATACCTGAAATACGTCCAGAATCTGTATATTTTATATTAACTGTATCTGCATCACTTGCCGGAACAAACTCTGAGAAGTTAATTTTCTGAACATCTTTAAAATTACTTTCGCACCCAAAAAATAGTGTCACAGCAAAAACTGTGACAACTAGCAGACTATATCTCTTTGGTAAATTCATTCGCCAAATGTAATAAATTGTAATGAGCTTAGAAAAGATAAATATTATGTTTATTGGAATTTACTCTTCACGAACCATTTGTCGTTGAAAGAGAAACTTAAACTAAAATTCACGTAATTTTCTTGAACTAAATTAGAAGAAACTGTACCTCTTTTACCAAATTCAATTCCGAAATTCAAATTTGAATAAGATCCTGGAATCGGAATTCCAGCTCCTAATGTCATGCCGACATCTTTAATTGATTCGTTGTTTACAATCAAACCAATTTTTTCATATTTCAAACCAGCTCTATAGGTAATTCTACTCATATAACTTGTAAACGAATTATAATTAGGAAGATAATATCCTCCTAGAGCATATTTAGAATAACTTTCATAGCTTACATTTTGAGCTGAATTGTAATAATTTGCTAACTGTCCATCTCCTTGAAAAGTCATATTTGCACCTACAAGCCATTTTCTTGCTTCACCGATTCCTAAACCAATGCTTAATTTATTTGGAAGTTTTAATTTTGTTGAAGTTGCAGGATATATATAAGGATCAGGGTCACCTTGTACTGAAATTACTCTTGTATTATCTGAACTTAGATTACTGGCAAATGAATAACTCAAACTAGAAAATATACTAACCTTTTTGTACACTTTTCTTTGATACATCGTTCCTAAGCTAAAAGCCATACCTGATAATTCAGATGTATTTACTTCTGCTGTTCCATTTTGCACACCAGAAATACCTTCTACACTTGTTGTTGTAATTTTTCCAAAATTGTATTGGGCATCTATACCAATATTCCAATTTTGGATAATTTTATATCCTAATCCGAAATAAACTTTGTTTACCCCTCCTTTTCCGTCAAGCTGTGAATTAACATCTCCTTCTGTCGGAGAACTATTCAAAATTTTATATCCTACCGAAGTTACTGGGATCAAACCAAAAGAAGCACCAAATTTTCCCATAGGAATTCCTAATGCTAAATAATCAAAAGTACTACGTTGTGCTTTTTCAGATTGCGTACTTGTTTTTAAATTAGAAGTCGCAAAAGTTCCCCCAACGGTAAACGTAGTTTGTATTAAACTGGCATAACTTGCAGGATTATCTAAATTTAAGTGAATCGTATCTTGCTCCACTGCAACGCCAGCCATAGATCTATTTTCAAGAGTTCCCTTGAATCTTACATCTCCTATTCCGAAAAAAGAATAAGGCGAAGCAGTACCTTGTTGAGCAAATGAAACGAACGATATAAGCAAACAAGCGCTTATTAATACTTTTTTAATCATTGTCGATTTTATATTGATATGTTTGGTTCAAACTCTCCAGAAGGAAATTTGAATTGGCAAATATGGTATTTTTTAATCGTTTAGCCAAAAAATCTGCATCGCCTCCCGTTAAAATTATGATAAAATTTGAAAACTCTCTGCGATAATCATCGATAAAACCGTCAATCTCATAGACGAAACCATTGACAACACCAGAATGTATGGCTTGTGCCGTTGAGTTTCCTATATATGATTCAGGGTTTTCTAATGTAAGTAACGGCAGTCTGGCCGTAAAATTATGCAGTGATTCATAACGCAGGCGAAGACCCGGAGAAATGGCTCCTCCTAAATAATTATCATTTTCGTCGATAAAATCGTAGGTTATGCATGTTCCCGCATCAATAACCAATCTATTTTGTTTGGGGAATTTTAAAGTTGCTCCCGCAGCCAAAATCATTCGATCTATTCCTAATGTTTTTGGTGTTGCGTATTTATTATGAAAAGGAAATACATCTTCGTGTGTAAAAAAATGAACTTTTAATTGATTTTCGAAAGTTAAAAAGGATTGTTTTTTGATACTTCCTACTGATGCAACAACCAAATCGGAGCAGTTTGGAAATTTTTTTAAAATTTTTTCAATTTTTTCTTCCAGTTCATTTTTCTCAAAAATAAAATTCTCCAGAGCAGTATTTCCCTCAAATACAGATGCTTTAATTCTGGTGTTTCCGACATCAACAGTTAAAATCATTTTTACTTTTTGTTTCTGCGAAGATACGAATTGATTTTTTTTTTAAAATGTTTTGGATAAACGGAAAATGATTCTATCTTTGCACCCGCATTAACCGCACAACGGTACCTTAGCTCAGATGGTAGAGCAATGGACTGAAAATCCATGTGTCCCTGGTTCGATCCCTGGAGGTACCACAAAACCCGAATAGAAATATTCGGGTTTTTTGCTTTTTAATACTCATTCAATGCATTATCTCTATATTCTCTATTCAAAATCATCTCAAAAATTTTACATCGGCGAAACCAATAACATAAACGAAAGAGTAATAAAACACAATAATCACTCTTATTCAAATTCCTTTACCAAGATTGCCAATGACTGGGAAATCGTTTTAACTTTTAATTGTACTGACAGAGACGAAGCTCTTTACTTGGAACGCTTTATTAAAAGAATGAAAAGCAAAACCTTTAATGATAAAATAATTAATGATCCGTCAATTTTAAAAGATATTTTATCCAAAAGAAACTAAATATGTGTCCCTGGTTCTCCCAAAGCCTCGGGACTGGAGGTACCACAAAACCCGAATAGAAATATTCGGGTTTTTTGCTTTTTAATACTCATTCAATGCATTATCTCTATATTCTCTATTCAAAATCATCTCAAAAATTTTACATCGGCGAAACCAATAACATAAACGAAAGAGTAATAAAACACAATAATCACTCTTATTCAAATTCCTTTACCAAGATTGCCAATGACTGGGAAATCGTTTTAACTTTTAATTGTACTGACAGAGACGAAGCTCTTTACTTGGAACGCTTTATTAAAAGAATGAAAAGCAAAACCTTTAATGATAAAATAATTAATGATCCGTCAATTTTAAAAGATATTTTATCCAAAAGAAACTAAATATGTGTCCCTGGTTCTCCCGAAGCCTCGGGACTGGAGGTACCACAAAACCCGAATAGAAATATTCGGGTTTTTTGTTTTTTAATACTCATTCAAATGCATTATCTCTATATTCTCTATTCAAAATCATCTCAAAAATTTTACATCGGCGAAACCAATAACATAAACGAAAGAGTAATAAAACACAATAATCACTCTTATTCAAATTCCTTTACCAAGATTGCCAATGACTGGGAAATCGTTTTGACTTTTAATTGTAATGACAGAGACGAAGCTCTTTACTTGGAACGCTTTATTAAAAGAATGAAAAGCAAAACCTTTAATGATAAAATAATTAATGATCCGTCAATTTTAAAAGATATTTTATCCAAAAGAAACTAAATATGTGTCCCTGGTTCTCCCGAAGCCTCGGGACTGGAGGTACCACAAAACCCGAATAGAAATATTCGGGTTTTTTGTTTTTTAATACTCATTCAAATGCATTATCTCTATATTCTCTATTCAAAATCATCTCAAAAATTTTACATCGGCGAAACCAATAACATAAACGAAAGAGTAATAAAACACAATAATCACTCTTATTCAAATTCCTTTACCAAGATTGCCAATGACTGGGAAATCGTTTTGACTTTTAATTGTAATGACAGAGACGAAGCTCTTTACTTGGAACGCTTTATTAAAAGAATGAAAAGCAAAACCTTTAATGATAAAATAATTAATGATCCGTCAATTTTAAAAGATATTTTATCCAAAAGAAACTAAATATGTGTCCCTGGTTCTCCCGAAGCCTCGGGACTGGAGGTACCACAAAACCCGAATAGAAATATTCGGGTTTTCTGTTTTTCTATACTTTTCTGTTTTTTTTACCGCAAAGTGCGCTAAGATTTACGCAAAGGTTCGCAAAGTTTTAAAATTAAACTTTGCGAACCTTTGTATTTTTTTTTGAGTCTTTGCGATTAAAAACCTCTTCAAATTTTCTTTTGTTTCAAAAAAAGTCATTCCGCTTGATTTTATGCAACTCCAGCTAAAGCTGAAGTCAATTCAAAAAAACTTTGCGAACCTTTGCGTTTTTTCTTTCTAAACTTTGCGGTTAATCCAATAAGTCAACAAATTAACAGTTTTTGTTAAAAAAGTATTGACTGAATAAAAAAATAACTTCTATATTCGTAAAGCTATATTTTTAACATTCATTTACTAATAAGATCTCAAAGCAGTTTTATGAGCGAAACTTCTACTAAGGGCATTTGGAAAGTAATTTCAGCCTCTTCTATGGGCACCATGATTGAATGGTATGACTTCTATATTTTCGGCAGTTTAGCCGTTGTTATTTCAACCAAGTTCTTTCCCAGTGATAATCCGACCGCAGCATTTTTATCTACTTTAGCCACTTTTGCAGCCGGATTTGTAGTCCGTCCTTTTGGTGCTTTATTTTTTGGAAGACTGGGAGATATTATTGGTCGGAAATATACTTTTATGGCGACCTTATTATTAATGGGCGGATCTACTTTTTTAATAGGATGTATTCCGAGTTACGAAACGATTGGTTTTTTCGCACCATTATTAGTTCTAATTCTGAGATTATTACAAGGATTAGCTCTTGGAGGTGAATATGGCGGAGCAGCAACTTATGTAGCAGAACATGCTCCAGCTGGTCAAAAAGGTTATTGGACTTCTTGGATTCAGACCACTGCGACTGTCGGTTTATTTATTTCTTTAATGGTTATTTTAGCAACCAAGAGTATTCTTTCTCCAGAAGATTTCGATTTATGGGGATGGCGTGTTCCTTTCTGGGTTTCTATTGCTATGGTTGGCGTTTCGTATCTCATCAGAAAAAATATGGATGAATCGCCTGTTTTTGCGAAAGCTAAAAAAGAAGGAACGACTAGTACAAATCCGTTAAAAGAAAGTTTTGGAAACAGATATAATATGAAGTTCGTTTTACTGGCTTTGTTTGGAGCAACAATGGGACAAGGCGTTGTTTGGTACACAGGACAATTTTATGCCATGAGTTTTATGAAAACGGTTATGAATGTTGACTCTTCGCAAGTAGATGAATTATTAGGTATTGCACTCTTAATTGGAACTCCTTTTTTTATTATTTTTGGATGGCTGAGCGATAAGATTGGGCGTAAATATATTATGATGTTCGGAATGCTGATTGCCATATTGTCTTATAGACCTATTTATAAGATGATGTACGATACAACAGATATAAACCAAAAAACCGAAATTGTAGAAAACCCGACAGAAACTACTGAAACAAAAGATAACGGAAGTTCTATTGTTACAACAGAAAAAAAATACACAGATGGCACAACCGTCTTGGAGAAAAAAACGTACATGGAGAAAAAGGATGTACAAACTAGTGTTTCAATAACAATTAATTCAAGAGATAAATGGACTTTAATTTTCTTAGTTTTTATTCAAGTATTATTTGTAACAATGGTTTATGGTCCAATTGCCGCATTTTTAGTCGAAATGTTTCCAACTAAAATCAGATATACTTCTATGTCGCTTCCTTACCATGTTGGAAACGGAATATTTGGAGGATTACTCCCTGCTATTTCTACTTATTTTGTAACTCACGCCAAATCGGCCGGAAAACCAGATTATTATCTAGACGGATTATGGTATCCTATTGTAATTGCAGGAATCTGCTTTGTAATTGGAATGATATATATTGACAACAAAAACAAAACTACTCACCTTTAAAATTTAAAAAAATGAATGCGATTAAACAAGTTTTAGGGGCTTTATGGATTGCTTTAGCAGCTGCAGCAGCTTATTTCTGTGTGTTTGAATTTGGTTTACCTAAACTGCTTTCAGACCAGCAAGACGATTTAGTATTTGGTGTAATTATCTTATTTATATTGACACCGCTGATTGTCATGGGCCTGGGTACATTTGGTTATTATTCTCTGATCGGAGAATATAATAAGAAGAAATAAACATCACAATCAAAAATAGAAAAGGGCTGTCTACATTATGTAGAACAGCCCTTTTTCCTCACTAACCTAACCAAATTCTTAATCTGTAAAATATATTTTCAACGTTTATTTTTTAATAAACTTCATTACTTGAGTTTTATGATTTTCATCAGAAGCTTTTACGAGATATAATCCTGTTTGTAATTCGCTTACGCCAAATTGAAAATCAGCATTATTATTTGAAGTAAAGCTTTTAACTAATTGTCCTGAAACGGAATAAACCTGAACTTTTTTAAAAGAACTATTTAAAGTGAAATAATCTGAAACTGGATTAGGATATAGACTCACCATATTGCCTTTTTCAAAATCATCAATCGCTAAGTTTGCTGTTTTGTTACCATAAATTCGATAGTCTCCTGGAGGCAGATTGATTGGCGCATTTACATCGGTTACATTAATAGTTGTATTATCCATTAAATTATACCAAGTTCCCGGATACGGAAAACCTGTTGCAACATTTTGTGCCGTGGTATCGAAATTGGCCAAAATCAAAACATTTTTTAATTCCGCTGCAGTCAGAGCTGAATTTTCAATTTTGATATTAATCAACAAAGAGTTCGCATTTGTCATTGTGGGAGTACCTAAAAAAACAGGTTCTACGGTTTTAAGCGTAATCATTTTAGCCCAATCGTTATAAATTTTATTACGATTAGAATCTCCGATCCAATTTTCTGTCCATTGAGGCTGTGGTTTTGTATCTAATTTACAATCGCCGGGAATTGTTCCTGAATCATCATTTACGGTTCCGTTATTGCAACTGAAAATAGAATCATCCATTCCTAATTCTCCAAAGTGCCAAATCATTTTTGGCCCTGGAACTAATAATGAAACTGCTCCAATCGCAGACATTCTTGACAATGCTGTATTTAATGTTTTTACGTTATAAGTTCCATTAACAGCTCCATATTGTACATTTTTGTACATTAGACGTTCTTCATCATGACTTTCAGCATAACCCATTAAACGATTCGCATTAAAACCACGACTCACACTAGTCATTCTTGAAATATTACTATCTGAAGCGTAACCCATTGACAATTGATTATAAGGATTAGTCATTTTTCCCCACATCATAACTCCTTTGCTTGGCGTTTCAGTAATTTTATAATTTGCCCATTCTCTTTCTTCAATATCGCTTCCTAAATGTTCAAAAATGGTATAATGTGTTGGATCTAAACTCCATGAATAATCTGCATATTTTTTTAGAATATCTACTCTATCCTGTTGATAAGCGTTTGTACAACTTTCATCTGCTGCCGTACAAGCTTGGGTAAATCCTTTAGTTAAGTCCCAGCGGAAACCGTCAATTTTGTATTCTTCAATCCATTGTTTAATAACACGATTGACATAATTTTGAGTTTTTAGAGATTGATGATTAAAATCTTCTCCAACACTATAGCTATGCTTTGCAACCGTATTAAAATATGGATTTTCGGCAGTTGGCGAACCAAAACCATCCCCGTCTGGGTCATTCATCCACATTCTTACCATCGGATTTCTTCCAAAAGCGTGGTTTAGCGCAACATCTAGAATTACAGCAATTCCGTTTTGATGGCATAAATCGATAAACTCTTTTAATTTGTCTGACGTTCCATAGAATTTATCTAAAGCCATGTGAAATGAAGTATTATAACCCCAGCTTTCGTTGCCTTCAAATTCCATTACCGGCATTAATTCAATAGCATTAACTTTTAGATTTTTAAAATAATCTATTCGATCTATTAAACTCTGATAACTTCTGTTCGCATCAAAATCACGCACTAAAACTTCATAAACCACTAATTTTTCTTTTTCTGGTTTTACAAAATTAGTAACCTGCCAATTATAAGGAGTCTGACCCGTTTTTAAAACTGTAACCTCAAAATTTTGTCCCGCAGGATAAACTGGCATATTTGGGTATTTTGCCACAGGAATCGAAGCATCATCATAAGGTGACAAAACCAAAGTAGAATAAGGGTCTGCCGTTTTAACCATTGCTGGCGAATTTGCAAGCGGCGTTGCATCTACAACCCAATATTGATAGGTATTATTTACACCAGAAACTAATCCAGTTAATTCAAGCCAAAATTTACCTGAACTTGGATCTTTTTTCATTGCATAAGCTGATGTTGGCTGCCAATTATTAAAACTTCCTGCGACGTAAACAAAGTCCTTCAATGGTGCATCTAAAACTAAAGTGGCTTTTGTTGCATCAGAAATATTATAATTAATTCCGTCTACTAATCCAGCCGGCATAGCTTGCGAAACAGTATTTGGGTTTACAACTACTGAGAATTTCTTTGAAATTGTAGTAGCACCTTGAACAACAATCAATTCGTAGCTTTGATTACTTGTTATATTGGTGTGCGAATAAGAATAACTTGATGTACTTGTATTAGTATTGATCGTTACTCCGTTTGATTTTAAAGTATAATTTGCAGCTCCTCCTGTATTTGTTGCGGTAATAGCAAAGTTAGACCCAGAATTAATAATTGTAGTACTATTTTCTATTGGGGAAGACAGAGAAACTTGAAAAGATCCAACCTCGACAACAATATCTTGAGATTGTTTCGTGCCGCTTCCGTCTTTTGCTTTAATTAGAAAACCGATTCTTCCGATTCCGTTTCTATTAAAATATACAGATGGGGTAAATGTTTTGGTATAAGTATCGGTTCCTGCATTATAAGTAAATTTAGCTGCTTCATTTGAAGATGTCCAAGATCCGTTAGACGGAGAATCCATTTGATTTGTATCGTTCACATCATACGACCATGACCAAAGGTAAAGCGCATTTCCTGTAACTGCCCAAGTAGATTCATTAATACTGCTCCCGTTAATTGTAATCGTAATAGGTGTAGTATCTTCAAAAGTTGAAGGAGTTATAGAGTAAGTTGCTGTCTGTATCTGTGCAAATGAAAATGCAGTCAGCAATAAAAAAAATAATAGTAGAATTCTTTTCATAATTATATTGGTTTGCCGGTTAGATAGTTTGATTAAAAAAGGGCTATCTCGAGAT
Organism: Flavobacterium sp. GSB-24; assembly: GCF_027924665.1. Taxonomy (NCBI): domain Bacteria; kingdom Pseudomonadati; phylum Bacteroidota; class Flavobacteriia; order Flavobacteriales; family Flavobacteriaceae; genus Flavobacterium; species Flavobacterium sp. GSB-24. The sequence goes on along the minus strand of NZ_AP027043.1, from coordinate 1,419,427 downwards.
AGCCCTTTTTGTGAATCACATTAAAAACTAGTCTAATGTTATTTTTTTCGCACCATTGTCAATAGTTAAAACTCTTGATCCAGTTGGTCCAGTATATTTAAAGTTACTGTCACCATCTCCTGCATTTACTAATTCATCATCAATAGTATAACCTAAACCTGAATAGTAAGTATAGTTATGACTTGCATCCCAGTTTCCATCACTTGTAAAGTTGTTTCCTAAGAATTCTCTAAAAGCTTCTCCGCTTTTAAGAACGATAGTTACTTTGTAAACATTTGTTGTACCTACTACTAATGGGAATTCTGTTTCAGCATCACCTGCCCATGTCCATCCTCCTGGAGTTGCAGCTCCAACTAACCAGTGAGAACTAGCTAATGGCACGTGGTATGGAGTAGCTGTAATAGTGTAAAAATTTGAATATTGTGGAATACCTGAAGCACCTACAACAGATTTAATACGAATATCAATTTTGTTTTCTTCTTTCTCAACAAATCCTCCATTTACTAATGCTGAATTTAACTCCGAAACTGTAAGTGTTTTAAACCTTTCAGTCGTATTAGAAACTACTACAGGAGTAGCAAAACTTGTTCCTGCTTTTGCAACTTCAATGGTATAATTTACAACCGTTTGAGACCCGTTATATTGTGCATCATTCCAAACTACTGTTGTAGCCACTTGATTTTCTGTGTCTTTAGAAAGAACAATACTAAAATCAGATTTTGGTGTTAATAAAACTGGAGCTGTTGATGCTTCAATTACTGGTCTGTTTTCTACGTCGTCTGCGTTACAAGAAACTGCTAATACACCAACGAATGCGATTAATACTTTATATAGATTTTTCATTTTGTTTATTTTTAGTTATAAGATTAGTTTAGTATCCTGGATTTTGTTTTAATGTTGGATTTGCCTGAATGTTTCTTGCAGGAATAGGCATTAAATCTCTGTATGAATCAGTTGCACTTCCATTAATAGAACCACCTTTCCATTGCCAGATTTTAGAACCTCCAGTAAATTTTCCAAAACGAATTAAGTCTGTTCTTCTGTGACATTCCCAGAACAACTCTCTTCCTCTTTCATCTAAAATAAAATCAAGAGTTAATTGAGGTGCTGTTATAGCTTGAGCCCCAGCTCTACTTCTAATTTGATTGATATATACTAAAGCAGTCGCAGCATTTCCTGTTGTAGCTCCTCTTAAAGTTGCTTCAGCATACATTAAATAAGCGTCAGTCAATCTGAACATTGGAAAATCAATATCTGGAATATCATTTCTTTGTGCTGCAGATCCATCAGCTTTTTTGTTGATATACTTCGTTACAGCATAACCATCTGTAAAAGTTCCAACATTTTTAATGTCTTTTGATTGTCCATTCGTGTAGAATGTTCCTCTTTTATCTCCAGTTGCAGTTTCGTCTGGGAAAAGGTTCACAAACTCTCTACGAGTTCTGATACCTTGCCATCCTCCATCCATACCTCTAGAAGCAGCATCCATACTACCTCCAATTGAAGCGTGCATGATAAAACTCATTCCACCTCCAGTAGCTCTAATTGCATTACCATCACCTACAATTGGGAAAATAACTTCGTTTTGAGCACCATTTGTGTTGTTATCTGCAGAAAACAAATATCCGTAAGGAATATTTGCAAATGTGTAACCAGAACTAGTAATGATTTCGTTGCATAATGTAGCAGCTTCATCATTTCTAGCAGTTCCTGTGTATACTTTAGCATTTAAATAAATTTGAGCCAATAAAAATTTAGCTGCAGTTTTATCAACTCTTCCGTATTCATTTGTTTTAGAAGCTGCTAAACTGCTATCTAAATCTTTCAACTCTGACTCAACAAATGCAAAAACTTCTGCTCTCGTTTTTTGTACTGGATAAAAGAATCCAACAGGATCATTTTCTGTAGTGATTGGCACATTTCCGAATAAATCCATTAAGTTGTAATAAGAGAACGCTCTTAAAAAACGAGCTTCTGCTCTAAAAGTAGCGATTTCAGCTTTTAACCCAGCGTCAACACCTCTAGCTGTTAATTTCTCATCAGTAGTTTGTCTTAAAAACTCATTTGCTACACTAATATGATAGAAAGCTCTTGAAAAAGTTCCTTCTAAAAACTCGTTAGACGGAGACCATGTTTGAGAGTTTAATGTTGGTAACGTTCCATCTGCCCAAGCAATAATTGCCTCATCTGTCGTAAATTCCTGAGTTACAAAAAGTAACCTTAAGTAACTACTAAAATCTCCACCAAGTCCAGCAATATCTGCAGAACCATCTCCATCATTACCTCCTACATATAATCCAGCATATAATTTTGCTAATACTTGTTTGTATGATGCTGGATCTTGAAAAAATGTCTCTGATAAAAATTCATCATCATCTCCTGGCGTAACATTTAAGTCGTCAGTACATGAGGTAAGCGTCATACTTAATCCTAACATAAGTAGGAAAAAATAAGATATATATTTAAATGATATTTTCATTTTATTAATTTTTTAAATTATGATTTTCCTATTAGAAGCTTGCATTCACACCAAACAAGAATGTTCTTGCTCTCGGATAAACATTATTATCAATTCCATTGAATTTCTCAGGATCTAAACCATTATACTTTGTAAGGATAAAAACATTCTGCACACCAGCAGTGAATCTTAATGAAGCTGCTTTTATAATTGTTTTATCAAAAGTATATCCAAGCGTAACATTATCAAGTTTAATAAAAGAAGCGTCTTTTATAAAATAGTCTGATAAATAACGTTGTGTACCATTATCTTCAAATGTAAAACCAGTGTTATAGTAATCTGAACTTACATTCGATAAATCTGTTTGTCTTCTTAAACCAGCATCAGAATATCCTAAGTTAGAACTTACGTTATCAAAAATACGGTTCCCTAAACTCGCTCTCCAGTTCATTGTAAAATCAAACTTTTTGTAGTTTAAAGTAGAAAACAATCCGAAAGTATAATCTGGTGCTGTTTTATGAAATCTATAACGATCTCCAGTATCAATTTTCCCATCTCCATTTCTATCTACATACGCACCAGCAATTGGTCGTTTATTTGCATCGTATAATTGTTCGTAAACAAAGAATGAGTTTGGAGCATATCCAACAGAATTTATTTGAATTTTGTTTCCATTACCACCAGCGATATTATCTCCAGTTAAGTAACCTTGGAAACCCGGAACTGTAATTCCTAAGTTAGCAATTTCTTGATGAATATAAGTAGTATTGAAAGCTACATTCCAAGTCAAATTATCTGTTTTAATAATGTCAGAAGCAATACTGAACTCGATACCTTTTGTATCAACGCTTCCTATATTAAAGAAACCTTGATTTCTAATGTTTGCTCCATCTGGAACTGCAATTTCAGCTAATAAATCTGTTGATTTTTTATTGAAATAATTTATCGATCCAGTAATTCTGTCGTTGAAGAATCCGTAATCAATACCAATATTAGTCTCAGCTAATTCTTCCCATTTAATATTTTCATTATATCCTTCTGGTCTTGCAGTTGCATAAATTGTGTTACCAAAAATATACTGAGAGTTGATTGTTCCAAGAGTTACTCTTCTTAAATAATCATACTGTGCAGATATATCTTGCTGACCAGTTGTACCGTAACCAACTCTTAATTTTAAAGTAGAAACAGTAGCATTATCTTTTAAGAAAGCTTCCTCAGATAAATTCCAAGCAAAAGCAGCTCCTCCAAAATTACCCCATCTATTAGCTTCTGAAAAACGAGATGTTCCGTCTCTTCTGTAGTTAAGAGTTAGCAAATATCTACTGTCATAACCTAAATTCAAACGACCGAAATAAGACTGAAGATTGATATCTGGATCAGTAATTACATCCTCATTTGGATTTGGCTGTCTAGTTTCTCCTGATTGGTATTTTTCTTTTTGAAACAACTGATAGTTATAACCCGCAGTTGCATCAATTTTAAATTTCCCTAAATCTTTAGTATAATTAAAATAAGCATTTAAGTTTTTATTTTGAAGTGCATCAGTATAACTGCTGTAGTTTCCTAGATTCACATAATCTGGACCATTAAAAGGTTTTGGCTGATATCCTAAAGCACTTTGAGTACTTACTTCTGTATATCCGCTGCTATCAAATCTATCGATACCTGCTTCAACAACAGCTCTTAAATCTTCGAAGAAATGGAATTTGTAGTCTAATCTAACATTTCCCCATTTTCTTGTAGAAGTTGCTCTTCTATCATCTTGATTTAATCTAGCAACAGGGTTTCTTGCTGGTAATAATGGTAAGTTTCCAGTTGGCTCTAACCATTCGAAATAACCTCCATAACGAGATCCAGCTTGGTATACTGGCTGCGTTGGATCAAATCCGATTGCACTTCCAATAACAGCTCCTTCGTCTTGAAATTGATTTTTCCCGAAAGATAAGTTTCCGCTAATATCAATTTTTAAATGATTATCAAATAAAACTGGATTTAACGATATCGATGTCGTAGTTCTTTCAAAAGAAGTGTTTCTTAGGATTCCAGGATTATCAACATTTCCAACAGATAAACGTACAGGCAATTTATTAAATAAAGACCCGCTTACAGAGATATTGTTGTTTGTTGTAAGTGCTGTATGAAAAATTTCATTTTGCCAATTTGTATTAGCATTTCCTAATAAAGCTTGTTGAGCAGGAGTTCCTTTTGTATTTACCAATTCGCGGAATTGATCTGCACTCATTACATCAACAGTATTCGCTACTGTATTAATACCAACTTGAGAACTGAAATTTACTTTAACAGCTCCTTTTGATCCTTTTTTGGTAGTAATAACAATTACACCATTTGCAGCACGAGAACCGTAAATTGCAGCAGCAGAAGCATCTTTCAATACTGTAAATGATTCAATATCATTTGGATCAATTGTAGATAAAATACTTGTTGCTCCACTTGGAACTGCATTGCTTAACGGAAGTCCGTCTAAAACTATTAATGGTTCATTTGATGCATTTAAAGAAGATCCTCCACGAATTCTAATATCTGCTTTTGCACCTGGCGCCCCTCCTCCTGTGACATTTACACCCGAAATACGACCACTAATTAAACTCTCTGGAGTTACGTTAATACCTTTATTAAATTCTTTCGCAGAGATTTGAGAAACAGAACCTGTTGCATCTTTTTTCTTAACAGTTCCGTAACCTACCTGTACTACAACTTCTTTAAGTTGATTTGTATCTTCTTCTAGAGATACAGCTAAGTTTTTTTGACCATTAAACACAATAGTCGATGTTTTGTATCCAATAAATGAAACTATAATTTTGTCTCCATTTTTTAGATTCGGTAATTGAAATTTACCATCAAAATCTGTAGAAGTACCTCCTGCGGCACCTTGTACATTCACATTTACTCCTGGTATTGGCTGACCCGTGGCAAGATCAGTTACTGTTCCTGTTAATGTGCTTTGAGCTAACACAGTAAACGGAAGCAGAAGGAATAAAAATAACAACTTTTTGTAAATTGTTTTCATACTTTTTGTTTAAATTAGTTTTGAGTTTTTGACTGTTAGTTAAGTTTTTAATTTTACTTCGAATTTCAAAATTATGAATTTATTAACATGCTCAACCAGAGACAACTTTTATTGAGTTACGAAAACGTGGTAGTGTTGAAAACTTTCTATATTTTGTAATCTTTTCAGTCAAAAATTGTCAATTATAAAATTTTCAGATACCTTTATTATTAATTAGATTTTTTTCACTTTACGCCATGAAACGCAAAATAACCCTAAAACAGATTGCAAAGGAACTTGATGTATCCATTTCAACTGTCTCAAAATCACTTAGAAACAGTCTTGAAATTGGTGAAGAAACGCGCTTAAAAGTGCAGGCTTTTGCAAAGTTTTATAACTATAAACCCAACAATATTGCTCTTAGTTTAAAGAACCGAAAAACCAAAAGTATTGGCATCATTATACCCGAAATTGTACACTACTTTTTCTCTACTGTAATTAATGGAATTGAGCAGGTTGCGAACGAAAATGGTTATAGTGTTGTCATTTGTTTATCTGATGATTCTTTTGATAAGGAGGTTTTAAATATGGAAATGTTAGCCAACGGAAGTATCGACGGTTTCATCATGTCTCTTTCTAAAGAAACACAATATAAAGGTGATTTTCATCACATTACAGAAGTCATTAACCAAGGGATGCCGGTTGTAATGTTCGACCGCGTTACTAATGATATTTTATGCGATAAAGTAATTATTGATGATAAAGCGGCGGCTTATGAAGCTGTTCAGAGTTTAATTGATAACGGACGAAAAAAAATAGCCTTAGTAACAACTGTTGACTATGTGAGTGTCGGAAAACTAAGAACTGATGGTTACGAAAAAGCACTTTTAGACAACGGAATTCCTTTCAACGAAGATTTAATCATAAAAATTGAAGATGTTGATACCTGCGAAATCACTATTAGTCAGCTTTTACACGACAGAGCTTTTGATGCTGTTTTTGCTGTAAATGAACTTTTTGCGGTAACCATTATCAAAACTGCATCAAAAATGGGATTAAAAGTTCCGGAAGATTTAGCTGTAATTGCTTTTACGGACGGAATCATCTCCAAATATTCTACTCCAAGTATTACAACCGTAAGTCAGAGTGGGGAAAAAATGGGAAATAAAGCGGCTAAAATGCTTATTGAACGACTCGAAGCTGAACATGATGATGACGAAGAAGAAAACGAAAACTATACAACAGAAGTTATAGAAACACATTTAATAAAAAGAGAATCTACTGACTAATTTTCTTAAAATCAACACATTCTAAAGCCATAAAAAATATTTATGGCTTTTTTATTAGCATAAATAAAAAAATAATTAATACTTTTACGCCCGTCAAGGCTTTTACTTTTACTTCGAAAAAAACAGTAAGTTTTGATAAGCAAAGCGCTTATCGTATAATTTTTCACAAATTACGATAATGGAAAAGCGTAAATTAAGTTTCTGGGAAATTTGGAACATGAGTTTCGGTTTCTTGGGAATACAGTTTGGTTTTGCACTGCAAAACGCAAATACTTCTAGAATTTTTGAAACCCTTGGTGCTAAAATAGACGAAATCCCAATTTTGTGGATTGCTGCGCCTGTTTCAGGTTTAATTATTCAGCCCGTTATTGGTTATTTCAGTGATAGAACCTGGACTCGTTTAGGAAGACGCCGCCCCTATTTTTTAATTGGAGCCATTTTGTCTTCAATCGCATTATTCATTATGCCCAACTCTCCTACTTTATGGATTGCGGCAGGAACTTTATGGATAATGGATGCTTCGATAAATGTTTCAATGGAACCTTTTCGCGCCTTTGTTGGCGATAATTTACCCGACCATCAACGTGCATTAGGTTTTGTAATGCAGAGTTTTTTTATTGGAACAGGTGCTGTTGTAGGTTCTGTTTTACCCTATCTTTTTACAAATGTTTTTGATGTCAGCAATGTTGCCCCTAAAGGAATTATTCCAGATGCTGTAAAATGGTCTTTCTACATTGGCGGAATTGTTTTTCTGCTTTCTGTTCTATGGACTGTTTTTAAAACAACTGAATACACGCCTGAAGAACTTCATGCATTTGAAGCTACTAGTAAAAAAGATTCTCAAAATCTTTCTAATCCAGAAACAGAATCTGGAGTTTCTACAAAAAAACAATTGCTTTTAGGATTAGTCTTTGCCGGTATTGGCGGATTAATTTCATTTCTAATTTTTGAAAACAGCCTGGCAAAAGAATTGTATATTTTATTTATCGGACTAATTTTTATGGGTGTTTTATTTGTAATTGCATCACAATTACGAACTAAAAAAGTTCAAAATGGCTTTACCATAATCATGACCGATTTATTGAATATGCCAAAAACAATGCAAAAATTAGCCTGGGTACAATTTTTCTCTTGGTTTGCGCTTTTCTCTATGTGGATTTACACAACACAAGCTGTTACACAACACATTTTTGGTACGACAGACACGACTTCAAAAGTTTACAACGATGCTGCTGACTGGGTTTCTGTGTTATTTACAGTTTATAACGGAATTGCTGCTGCAGTAGCTTTCTTATTACCAATCATTGCAAAAAAAGTAGGCGTTAGAGCAACACATTTATTGGCATTATGCGCAGGAGGTGTTGGTTTAATTTCAATTTATTTTATTGGTGATAAGCAAATGCTAATCCTGCCCATGTTAGGAGTTGGAATTGCATGGGCAAGTATTTTATCAATGCCTTATGCAATGTTATCTGGTGCTTTACCAGCAGCAAAAATGGGTTATTACATGGGAGTTTTTAACTTTTTTGTAGTAATACCACAAATTGTAGCCGCTACCATATTAGGATTTGTAATCAAACAATTCTTTCATAACGAACCTATTTACGCCTTAATAATTGGAGGTGTATCTATGATTTTTGCCGGATTACTTACACTTAGAGTAAATAGCAGAACTAAAATTGAAATTCATGAATAATAATAAAAAAGCCTTCATATTCGATCTTGACGGAGTGATCGTTGATACCGCTAAATACCATTTTTTAGCATGGCAGAAAATTGCCCAATCATTAAATATAAATTTTACACATGAAGACAACGAACTTTTAAAAGGCGTGAGCCGCGTTCGTTCGTTAGACATTATACTTGGATTAGGTAATGTTCAGGCTTCTCAGGAAGACAAAGACAAATGGTTAATTCAAAAAAACGAAGATTATTTATCCTATTTAGTTGACATGGACGAAAGCGAGATTCTTCCAGGAGTTGCTAAAATTCTAAAACTATTAAAAGATAAAAACCAAGGAATTGCATTGGGTTCTGCGAGTAAAAATGCCCGACCAATTCTTGAAAAAACTGGAATTCTTTCGTATTTCGATGTTATTGTTGACGGTAACGATGTTACCAATGCAAAACCAGATCCGGAAGTTTTCTTAAAAGCGGCTCAATTGTTAAATATTGATCCAAAAGATTCAATTGTATTTGAAGATTCTGTTGCCGGAATTCAGGCAGCAAACATAGGCGAAATGGTAAGCGTGGGAATTGGTGAGGAAACAATTTTACATGAAGCTGACTATATTTTTAAAGATTTTACCCAAATCGAAACAAGCTTTATAGAAAAATTAATCAATTAGAAAATGTGCCAATTTGATAATTAGATAATTGCTGCAAACATGCATTATCTAATTGTCTAATTAACGAATTATCAAATTAAGAAAAAATGAACCAAGATTATATAAAACCAGATAATTGGTCAATTATAGAAGAAGGATTTGATGCCGAAAGAGTAAAATCGTCTGAAAGTCTTTTCAGTATCGGAAACGGCGCAATGGGACAACGCGCCAATTTTGAAGAAACCTATTCAGCAGAAACTTTTCAAGGAAGTTACATCGCTGGAATCTATTATCCAGACAAAACAAAAGTGGGCTGGTGGAAAAACGGTTACCCGAAATATTTTGCCAAAGTACTAAACGCTCCAAACTGGATTGGAATTGACGTTGAAATCAACGAAGAAAATCTTGATTTAAATAATTGTACTGAAGTTAGAAATTTCCAAAGAGAACTGAATATGAAAGAAGGATGGTACAATCGTTCTTTTGAAGCTGTTCTAAAAAACGGAACTGAAATTGCCGTAAATGTTCGTCGTTTTCTTTCATTAGATTTAGATGAAGCGGGAATTATAAAATATGAAATCACGCCTTTAAACAAAGATGCAAAAATCGTTTACAAACCTTACGTTGATGCTGGTGTAGCCAATGAAGATGCGAACTGGGAAGAAAAATTCTGGGAACCGCTTGAAGTTAAAAAAGGCACAAACGAAGCTTTTGTAACAGCGCAGACTTTTAAAACGCATTTTAAAGTGACAACTTTCATGCACAATACGATTTTGGCAAATGATGAAGATATTCACGTTTCGCCTTCTACAATCGATTCAACTGCAGACAAAGTTCAATATACTTACGGAACTATTATTGCAAAAGGACAAACCTCAGCAATTCAAAAAATCGGAGGTTATACCGTTTCTTTGAACCACGAAAATACTTTGGCTGCAGCCGAAAAAGTAATAAAAACTGCTGTTAATTCAGGATACGATGCTTTACTTCAAAATCAAATTGAGGCTTGGGCAAAAATCTGGGAAATGTCAGATATTACGATTGAAGGCGATGTAAAAGCACAGCAGGGAATTCGTTTCAATATCTTTCAATTAAACCAAACTTATTCAGGAAAAGATTCTCGTTTGAATATTGGACCAAAAGGTTTTACGGGAGAAAAATACGGTGGATCAACTTATTGGGACACTGAAGCTTATTGTATTCCGTTTTACATGGCTACAAAAGATCAGCAGGTTGCTCGAAACTTATTGACGTATCGTTACAACCAATTAGACAAAGCAATTGAAAACGCTCAAGATAATTTAGGTTTCAAAAACGGTGCTGCATTGTACCCAATGGTTACCATGAATGGTGAAGAATGCCACAACGAATGGGAAATCACACACGAGGAAATCCATAGAAATGGGGCGATTGCTTTTGCGATTTACAACTATAACCGTTATACTGGAGATTACTCTTATATTCCAGAAAAAGGATTAGAAGTTTTAATCGGGATTGCACGTTTCTGGCACCAAAGAGCTTCTTTTTCTAAAGATAAAAACCAATACGTAATTCTTGGTGTTACAGGACCAAACGAATACGAAAACAACATCAACAATAATTTCTACACCAATTATATTGCAAAATGGTGTATTGATTTTGCTGCAGAACAAATTGAAAAAGTAGCTTCAGAATATCCTGCAGATCACAAGCGCATTTTAGAAAAAGTAAGCCTTTCGGCAGAAGAAATTCAGGAATGGAAAAAAGTGGCCGATGACATGTATTTCCCAATTTCAGAAGAACTTGGAATTTATTTACAGCAAGACGGTTTCTTAGACAAAGATTTAGTTCCAGTAAAAGATTTAGATAAATCACAGCGTCCTATTAACCAAAAATGGTCTTGGGATCGTGTTTTACGTTCACCATATATTAAACAAGCCGATGTTTTACAAGGTTTCTATTTCTTCGAAGATCATTTCTCTAAAGAAGAATTAAAACGCAACTTTGAATTCTACGAGTCATTTACGGTTCACGAAAGTTCGCTTTCCCCGTGTGTCCACTCGATTCAGGCTGCAGCTTTAGATAAAATGGATATGGCATATACGTTTTATTTAAGAACTTCTCGTTTGGATTTGGATGATTATAATAAAGAAGTCGAAGAAGGCTGTCACATCACATCGATGGCGGGAACTTGGATGAGCATTGTAGAAGGTTTTGGCGGAATGCGTGTGAAAAATGACCAATTGCATTTCTCTCCAAAAATCCCAAAAGAATGGAAAGGTTACTCTTTTAAAATCAATTTCAGAAATCAAATTTTAAAAGTAGCTGTAAATCATAACGAAACAACATTTACTGTAGACGGCGATCAAGATTTAACAATTGTAGTTAACGGAAATCCTGTAATTGCAAGTAAATTTGTACAAATAAATTAAATTACAATACTCTAAAAATCAAAAAACATGAAAAACTTATTTTTCGCAAGTTTAATTTTGTTTGCGTTTAGCACCGTTGCAACAGCGCAGCAATTAAAATCACCCGAAGGCAAGTTCGTAATGGAATTTTCTCTTCAAAACGACGGAACTCCAACGTACAATTTAAAATACAAAAACAAAGAAGTTGTAAAAACCAGTAAATTGGGTCTTGAACTTAAAGATGATAAAAAATCTTTATTAAACGATTTTACTGTTGTTGATACTAAAACTGCAACTTTTGATGAGACTTGGAAACCAGTTTGGGGAGAAGTAGATCACATCAGAAATCATTATAACGAATTGGCTGTTACTTTAAATCAAAAAGGAACAGACAGACAAATCGTAATTCGTTTCCGTTTATTCGATGACGGTTTAGGATTTAGATATGAATTCCCAGCGCAAAAGAATCTAACTTATTTTGTAATTAAAGAAGAAAGAACTCAATTTGCAATGACTGGAGATCATACGGCTTTCTGGATTCCAGGAGATTATGATACTCAGGAATACGATTATACAAAATCGAAATTATCTGAAATTAGAGGTTTATCTCAAAAAGCATATACAGCAAACGTTTCTCAAAGATCTTTTTCGCCAACAGGAGTTCAGACTTCTTTGATGTTAAAAACTAATGATGGAATTTACATTAATTTGCACGAAGCTGCTTTGATTGACTATTCTTGTATGCACTTGAATTTAGACGATAAAAACCTAGTTTTCGAATCTTGGTTAACTCCAGATGCAAAAGGTGACAAAGGTCATATGCAAGCGCCAAATCATTCACCATGGAGAACGATTATTGTAAGCGATGACGCTAGAGAAATCTTAGCTTCAAAAATGACGTATAATTTAAATGATCCTTCAAAAATTGAAAATACTTCTTGGATTAAACCAGTAAAATACGTTGGTGTTTGGTGGGAAATGATTACAGGAAAAAGCTCTTGGTCATACACTAATGATTATCCAACAGTACAATTGGGCGTTACTGATTTTGCAAAAGCAAAACCAAACGGAACACACGGAGCAAACAACGCTAACGTAAAAAAATACATTGATTTTGCTGCTGCAAATGGTTTCGATGCTGTTTTGGTTGAAGGTTGGAACGAAGGCTGGGAAGACTGGTTTGGGCACTCTAAAGATTATGTTTTTGATTTCTTAACACCTTACCCAGATTTTGATGTAAAAGGTCTGCACGAATACGCAAAATCTAAAGGTGTAAAAATCATCATGCACCACGAAACTTCAGGTTCTGTTCGTAACTATGAGCGCCATATGGATGCAGCTTACAAATTCATGAACGATAACGGATACGATGCTGTAAAAAGCGGTTATGTTGGAGATATTTTACCTCGCGGTGAAAACCACTACAGCCAATGGATTGTAAACCATTACCAATACGCAATCGAAAAAGCAGCAGATTATAAAATTATGGTGAACGCTCACGAAGCAGTTCGCCCAACAGGAATTGCAAGAACGTATCCAAACTTAATTGGAAACGAAGCTGCAAGAGGAACAGAATATCAAGCTTTTGGAGGTTCTAAACCAAATCATGTTACGGTTTTACCTTTTACACGTTTAATTGGAGGTCCAATGGATTACACGCCTGGGATCTTCGAAATGGATATCAGCAAAATGAATCCTGAAAACACATCTCATGTAAACAGTACAATTTGTAATCAATTGGCTTTATACGTTACAATGTACAGTCCATTGCAAATGGCAGCTGACACTCCAGAGAACTACAATCGTTTTCCAGATGCATTCCAATTCATTAAAGATGTAGCTGTAGATTGGTCTGAAAGTAAATATATCGAGGCTGAACCTGGAGATTTTATCACAGTCGCACGTAAAGCAAAAGGAACAAACAACTGGTTTGTTGGAAACGTAAACGGAGAAACGCCTCGTACTTCAAACATCGATTTCAATTTCCTTGAAAAAGGTAAAAAATACACGGCAACAATTTATGCTGATGCAAAAGATGCGCATTACAAAACTAATCCGCAAGCTTATACTATCAAGAAAATTGCTGTAACAAACAAATCAAAATTATCTCAGTTATCTGCTCCTGGAGGAGGTTATGCGATAAGTATTATTGAAAACAAATAATTTAATTAACCATATAAGAAATGTAAGTCCATTTAAATAGAAATCTCCCCAGTTTTTGTCTTAAATGTTCTTACATTTCTTATATGGTTTAAATTCTACTCACTATGAACAACCTAAAAATAAACCATCATATCTTTAGATTAATACTATTGGTTTTGCTGTTTTCCGCTTCCGCGAAAGCCCAAATCCAAAAAGTAGAACCGCCTTTCTGGTACGCAGGAATGAAAAATTCGGAACTGCAAATTATGTTTTACGGAAAAAATATTGCACAATACGAAGCTTCGGTTTCAAACAATGTGGTGATTAAAAATGTAGAAAAAACAGAAAACCCAAATTACCTTTTCGTAACTATTGATACGAAATATGTAAAAGCTTCTGAATTAGTTTTCTCATTCAAAAACGATAATAAAGTTGCCTTCAAACAAAAATATGTTCTTAAAGAAAGAAGAGCGAATTCTGCCGACAGAAAAAGTTACGACGCCTCTGATTTAATCTACTTAATCATGCCAGATCGTTTCGCTAACGGAAACCCTAAAAATGACAGCGATACTTCTTTAACTGAAAAAGGAAATCGTCAAGATCCAAGCGGACGTCATGGCGGCGATATCGAAGGAATCATTAAAAACTTAGATTATATTTCGTCTCTTGGTGCAACTACAATCTGGAGCACGCCTTTATGCGAGGACAATGACAAACAGCATTCATACCACACTTACGGGCAGTCTGATGTTTACAAAATTGATCCACGTTACGGAACGAATGATGATTACGCTCGCTTATCAGCAGAAATGCACAAAAAAAATATGAAACTGGTGATGGATTATGTAACCAATCACTGGGGAATTACACATTGGATGATCAAAGATTTACCAACAAAATCTTGGATCAATCAATTTGAAAACTACACGCAAACACACCACAGACGTGAAGTAATTACAGATATTCATGCTTCAAAAATAGATCAGGAAGTTTGTGTTGACGGCTGGTTTGTACCTTCTATGCCAGACTTAAATTTAAGAAATCCGTTAGTTGCAAAATACTTAACTCAAAACGCAATCTGGTGGATTGAATTTGCAAATCTTGACGGTTTTAGAGTAGACACTTATAACTATTCAGACAAAACGGCAATGGCAAATTGGGCAAAATCTATTACAGATGAATATCCTAATTTTAATATTGTTGGAGAGATCTGGATGCACAATCAGGCGAATTTAGCTTTTTGGCAGAAAGACAGCAAAATTGGTGCAATCGAAAATTACAACTCGAATCTGCCAAGTGTAATGGATTTTACGCTTCAAAGTCAAGTTACTTCTGCTTTTAATGAAGACGAACCAAGCTGGGACAACGGGTTGATTAAATTCTACAACAATTTTGCAATGGATTATTTATATCCAAATACGAATAACATTTTGGTTTTTGCTGAAAATCATGACACGGATCGTATGAATGAAAAATTCAAATATGATTTACCAAAATACAAACTGGCAATGACTTTATTGGCAACCGTTCGTGGAATTCCGCAAATCTATTACGGTTCAGAAATTGGAATGGGCGGTGATAAAGGAAAAGGCGGTGATGCCGATATTCGTCAGGATTTCCCAGGCGGATGGGCTGGCGACAAAAACAACGCTTTCACTGCAGCAGGAAGAACGGCTGAACAAGCGGCTTACTTTGATTTCTCTTCAAAACTATTCAACTGGAGAAAAACAAACGAAGCGGTTCATTTCGGAAAAATGAAACATTATATTCCAGAAAACAACACCTATGTATATTTCAGATATACCGATGCTAAAACTGTTATGGTAGTTTTCAATAACAATGCAAAAGAGCAAGTTGTGAAAACAAATCGTTTCAAAGAAAGCATCAAAAACTTTAAATCAGGAAAAGATGTTATTACTGGAAAAACATTTGATTTAAGTTCTGAAATTACTTTAGAACCAAAATCAGCTTTGGTTTTAGAATTGGAATAACAATATTTTTTTCTCTCGCAGATTTAGGAGATTTAGCAGATAATTTTAAAAAAAATCTGCCGAATCTGCGAGATCTGCGAGAAACTATTTTTTTCCGCCACGAATTCACGAATTATTTTTGACAATCTTGAGAATAAAAATTTGTGAATTCGTGGCGGAATCTTTTTATTATAAATCTTCGTTAAATTTAGAATAAATGAAAAAATACATTTTCCTTTCTTTATCTTTAGTATACTTAACAATGAGTTGTTCTGGCTCAAAATCAGTTTCAATGAATAAAGAAAATACTTCGAAAATACCTTTCGTTTGGGAAGGAGCAAATGTTTATTTTTTACTTACCGATCGTTTTTATAATGGAGACACTTCAAACGACATCAATTTCAACCGAACCAAAACTCCCGCAAAACTGCGCGGATTTGAAGGCGGCGATATCATCGGAATCATCAAAAAAATCGACGAAGGATATTTTGAGCAATTAGGAATAAATGCGATTTGGCTTACGCCGATTGTTGAACAAATTCATGATGGCGTTGACGAAGGAACTGGACTTAGTTACGGTTTTCATGGTTATTGGGCAAAAGACTGGACTGCTTTAGATCCAAATTTCGGAACGAAAGAAGACCTAGCCAATTTAGTAAAAAAAGCACACGCAAAAGGCATTCGAATAATTCTGGACGGAGTTATCAATCATACTGGTCCAGTAACTCCAGAAGATCCTGTTTGGCCTTCGGACTGGGTAAGAACAGGCGTTGTATGCGACTACAAATCTTTTGAAAACACTACAATGTGTACTTTGGTAGAAAATCTTCCAGACGTAAAGACCGAAAGCACTCAAAATGTAGAACTGCCGCCTTTTTTGATTGAAAAATGGAAAAAAGAAGGCCGTTATGAAAAAGAAATCGCTTCACTAGAAGAATTTTTCAAAAGAACAGGATATCCAAGAAGTCCAAAATATTACATCATAAAATGGCTTACCGATTATATTCTAGAATTCGGAATTGATGGTTACCGCGCCGATACTGTAAAACATACCGAAGAAGGTGTTTGGGCCGATTTTAAAAAAGAATGTGAATATGCATTTGAAACTTGGAAAAAACATCATCCTCTACAAGTTTTAGATCAGAACCCGTTTTACACGATCGCTGAAGTTTATGGTTATGGAATAAGCGGTGGTCAGGATTATGATTTTGGAGATCGAAAAGTCAATTATTTTGAAAATGGTTTTAACAGCTTAATCAATTTTGAATTTAAATGGAATGCCGCTCAAAGCGATTATGAGACTTTATTTTCGAAATATTCAAATCATCTACAGAATGATTTAAAAGGTTATTCTGTCCTTAATTATATGTCTTCTCACGACGACGGCCAGCCTTTTGATGCCAATCGCACAAGAGGTTTTGAATCCGGAACCAAACTTTTACTTGCCCCAGGAATGTCGCAAGTATATTACGGAGATGAATCGAATCGTTCCTTAGTAATTGAGGGAACTCAGGGAGATGCAACTTTGCGTTCGAATATGAATTGGGATGATATTAAGAAGGATCCCGATACACAAAGAATGCTGTGGCATTGGCAGAAGTTAGGGCAGTTTAGACGAAATCATCCTGCCGTTGGCGCTGGAATTCATTCCAAAATTGAGAGCGAATATTATGTGTTTTCAAGAATTTATTCTAATAAATCATTTACAGATAAAGTCATAATCGGTTTAGATTTACCGGAAGGCAGAAAAGAACTTCCTGTAAATTCAATTTTCGAAAACGGAATGAAAGTAAGAGACTTTTTCTCTGATCAGGAAACAGAAGTTATCAATGGAAAAGCAAGTATTGACAGTAAATACGGAATTGTTTTATTAGAACAGATTTAATTTTTTTCTCTAGCAGATTCGGCAGATTCAGCAGATATTAAAAAAGAAAATCTGCTGAATCTGCAAAATCTGCGAGAGATATAATTTATCCCATCTTTAAAATCATTTCAATGCTTTATCAAGTGATGCTATTATTTTTCCTTTGCTCCTTTGTACCTTTGCAACTCTGAACCTTTATAAAATGAATATTTTAAAGATTGCACATCGAGGCGCCAAAGCCTACGAACCTGAAAACACTTTAAAAGCCTTTCAAAAAGCCTTAGACTTAAATTCAGACGGAATTGAACTTGACGTTCACTTAAGCGCTGACGAACAAATCATCGTAATCCACGACGAAACCGTAGACAGAACCACTAACGGAAAAGGTATTGTAAACACTTTTTCTTTATCTGAATTAAAATCATTTTTGATTGATGAAAAATACCAAATCCCAACTTTAAATGAAGTCTTTGATTTGGTCGATAAAAAATGTTTTATCAATATCGAATTAAAAGGTTTAGGAACTCCAAGTAAAGTGGTTCAGTTAATTGAACAATATATTTCAGAAAAAAACTGGAGTTATAATCATTTTATAGTTTCGAGTTTCGATTGGAATATGCTGGAAGAAACTTTAAACCTGAATCCAAATATTGCAATTGGTGTTTTAACAGAAGAAGATCTTGATACCGCTATGGCTTTCGCCGAAAAAATAAAAGCAAAATCTATTCATCCTGATTTTCAATTATTGAATATCGAAAATGTAAAGAAAATTCAAGAAAAAGGATTTTTAGTTTTGCCTTGGACAGTAAACTCTGCGGAAGACATTCAAAAAGTAAAAAGTTATAAAGTAAATGGCATTATCTCTGATAATCCAGACAAGATATAAAGTTTAAAATTTTAGCCACAGATTAAAAAGATTAACCCAGATTTTTTTACCCACGAGTTACACAAATTTTAATGCAATAAATTTAATTCGTGAAAATTTGCATAATTCGTGGCAAAGGAAAAAACCCTTTAAATCTGTGTAATCTGTGGCAGAAAAAAATTAGTACCAATTTGTGACCCGAGCGATAGCAAACAGGCGAATCAAATTCGTGGCAACTCAAAAAATATGATTAAAAATTTCGACATAATAATTGTTGGCGGAGGCGCTGCAGGTTTTTTTTCGGCTATTAATATTGCAGAGAAAAATCCGAAACTTAAAATTGCCATTTTAGAAAGAGGAAAAGAAGTCCTTTCTAAAGTCCGCGTTTCTGGAGGCGGAAGATGCAACGTTACACACGCTTGTTTTGAACCCAACGAATTGGTTAAATTTTATCCTCGAGGCGAAAAAGAACTTCGCGGACCTTTCCATCAATTTTGTTCCGGAGATACAATTGAATGGTTTGAAAAACATGGCGTAGAATTAAAAATTGAAGAAGATGGCAGAATGTTTCCTGTTTCTAATTCATCACAAACCATAATTGATTGTTTTTTAAAAGCAACAGAAAAATTAGGCATAAAAGTGCTGACAGGGCAAAGCGTTCAGTCTATTTTCAAAAAAGAAAATCACTGGAAAATTGATACACAAAGTGATAATTTCGCAACAGAAAAATTAGTAATGGCAACAGGAAGCAACCCAAAAATATGGGAAATGCTTCAAGAACATGGACATGCAATTGTAAGTCCCGTTCCTTCCCTATTTACTTTCAACATCAAAGATTCCCGAATTAAAGAACTACCCGGCGTTGCAGCACAGGTTACCGTGAATGTAAAAGATACTAAACTGGAATCTACAGGACCTTTATTAATTACACATTGGGGAATGAGCGGACCTGCAATTCTAAAACTTTCGGCTTGGGGTGCACGCATTTTACACGATAAAAATTATCAGTTTATGATTTTCGTCAATTGGTTAAATGATGTTGATTTTGAAGATGCCGAAAAAACCTTAAAAGATCTAAAACAAGAACATGCTAAAAAAGCAGTTTCAAAAAAATCTCCTTTTGATTTCCCAAATCGATTATGGGAAAGTTTGGTTCTGGCTTCAGGAATTGAAACAGAAACTAAATGGGCCGATTTATCTAAAAATCAATTGCAAAATTTAACTTCTCAACTCACAAAAGCCGAATTTAAAGTAAACGGAAAAAGCACTTTTAAAGAAGAATTTGTAACCGCAGGCGGAATCGATTTAAAAGAAATTAACTTTAAAACCATGGAAAGCAAAATCCATCAAAACCTTTATTTTGCAGGCGAAATTGTAAATATCGACGCTATTACGGGAGGTTTTAATTTTCAGAATGCCTGGACAAGCGGGTTTATTTTGGCTCAAAATATTTAATAGAATGAAATTTAAAGGAATTATTTTTGATTTAGACGGAACATTAGTAAACTCATTAGAAGATATTTCAGACGCAATGAATACCGTACTTACAGGTCTAAATTACCCAACTCATAATTACGACACGTATCAATATTTTATAGGAAGCGGTTTGCGAAATTTAGTGAGCAAAGCTTTACCGGCATCCAACAATTCAGAAGAACAAATTGAAAATTGTTTTGATTGTATGATCGACACCTATCGTGAAGTTTGTACGATTAAAACAAAACCGTACGAAGGCATTGTTGAATTATTAGATAATCTGGCTTCTCAAAATATCAAATTAGCGGTTTTCTCTAATAAAGCCGATGAGCTTACCAAAAAAATAGCTGCAGAAATATTTCCAAATTATTTTGATGCTGCAGTTGGCTTAAGTACCGAAGCGCTAAAGAAGCCAAATCCGTTTGAAGCCTTAGAAATAAGTAAGAAATGGAATTTAAAACCTGAAGAAATTCTTTTCGTAGGTGATTCTGATATTGATATGCAGACTGCAGTAAATGCTACTATCTTTCCGGTTGGAGTTTCGTGGGGATATCGAACAGAAGGTGAATTGTTAGCGAGCGGAGCTAAAGTAGTTATTCATAATCCTTCCGATTTAATTCAACTATTATAAATAACATCAGCCACAGTTTATATTCACAGTCTTACAAACTGAAAACTTTCAGAATTTGTTTTAACAAGAATTTACAGATTCGGTAAGTTTTCATTAAGACAATTCTAATAATTTTACTTTCAACTAAATACCACTAGATGAAAGTAAAATTACTCACCACAATTTCCTTTTTTACGTACCAGTTTTCTATTTCTCAAACAGAAAAATTACTTCACGGAAAAGTTAGTTCTAATAATAATCCAATTAATAAGGTTGAGGTTATTAATAAAACAGCAAAAACCAGCACCAGAACCAATGAATTGGGAGACTTCTCAATTATGGTGAAAGAAAAAGACAGTTTACTATTTTTTGTTAAAGATTACTTTTTTACCAGATTAAAAATTTCTCAGGCAAATATGGATCAAAACAATATTATTGTCAACATGGTTGTGAAAGCAGAAGAATTAAATGAAGTTGTAGTAACCAACATCAAATTTCCTCATGTAGGTACGGCCAATGCCGATTCGAATGTAATCCCTTCTTCCTCTTTGCAAAAATATACTGGAGTTAACGACGGAACCATTGTCAATGGTATGAATTTTATTGCCATAGGAGGTTTCATTGCTGATTTATTCAAAAAAGAAAATGAAGCACCTAAAAAGAAAGTTCCTGAAATAAATTTCAAAAAACTTGTAGCTGCATCAATTCCTTCCTCTTTTTTTACCAAAGATTTAAAATTAAACGTAGATGAAGTTGATTTATTTATTGATTTTTGCGATGCAGATCCACAATCTAAAAAACTTTTAGAAAACAATAACGTATTAACTACAATAGATTTTTTGTATGCAAAAAGCGACGTTTTTAAGAAGTTCAAAACAGAATCCCGTCAATAAAACTATTTATTCAGCCACCAAATACTGGCATTCAAAATGGTCGCAAACCCAACCCATGCCAAATACGGAATCAATAAGTAACCAGCTGTTTTGTTGATTTTGGTAAACTTTAAATAAGTTTCGTAAATCATAAGCCATAAAAGTGCAATTTCAACTAACGCAAGCATCGGATTTTTAAATCCGAAGAATAAATACGACCAAATTGCATTAAGAATAAGTTGAATTATAAAGAAAAGAAGTGCTTTTTTAACTTCTTCTGTCTGCTCTTTTATTTTATCCCAGACTAATCCCGCAGCAACTGCCATAAAAATGTAAAGAATTGTCCAGACCGGCATGAAAATCCAGTTCGGCGGATTAAAAACTGGTTTTTCAATAGTCGGATACCAGCTTTCTACACTTGGTCTCGTTACCAAACTTGCAGAATATCCTACTGCTAAACAAATGATTAAAGCGATTACGATCTTAACTATTTTATTCATTGCATTAAATTTTGTATTCAAAAATAGTCAAAAGAAATTTTTAAACCATATACGAAATATAAGTTCATTTTAGAAAACCCAACTTATATTTCTTAAATAACTTATATGGTGAAAAAATTTAAAAACTATCTTTGCCAAAATTTTACAATTCATGTTAACAGCAGCTGATTTTATACCAAATTCATATACTTCAACAATCGAAAACGGAAACTTTGAATGGAGCGCTCCAAGCAATATTGCCTTAGTTAAATATTGGGGGAAAAAAGACAATCAGATTCCGGCTAATCCTTCGGTAAGTTTTACGCTTAACAATTGTAAAACAATTACGAAATTGGGCTTTTCAAAAAAAGACAACCACGGAAATTTTTCTTTTGATTTACTTTTTGAAGGAAAACCAAAAGAAGACTTCAAACCGAAAATTCAAAAGTTTTTAGAAAGAATTGAAGTTTATCTTCCGTTTCTGAAAGATTATCATTTTACGATTGACACTCAGAATACATTTCCACATAGTTCCGGAATTGCTTCTTCAGCGTCTGGAATGGCAGCTCTAGCAATGAATTTTATGAGTTTAGAGAAATTACTGAACCCAGAAATAACAGAAGATTATTTCTATCAAAAAGCATCTTTTCTCGCTCGTTTAGGTTCTGGAAGTGCTTGCAGAAGCGTAAAAGGAAATGTTGTAGTTTGGGGAAATCAGGCCAATATTGAAGGAAGTACTGATTTATTTGGAGTTGAATTTCCATATACTGTTCATGAAAACTTCAAGAATTATCAAGATACCATTTTATTGGTTGATAAAGGCGAAAAGCAAGTTTCAAGTACAGTTGGTCACGATTTAATGCACAATCACCCTTACGCCGAAAGACGTTTTGCTCAGGCACATGAAAACTTAGATCAGTTAATCAGGATTTTTGAAAACGGTAATTTAGATGAATTTATCAAAGTTGTAGAAAGTGAAGCTTTGACTTTACATGCTATGATGATGACATCGATGCCGTATTTTATTTTGATGAAACCAAATACGCTGCAAATTATAAATGCAATTTGGAAATTTAGAAACGAAACTAAAACTCCGGTTTGTTTTACGCTGGATGCTGGTGCAAATGTGCATGTCCTTTATCCCGAAAACGTTACCGAAAAAGTATTACAATTTATTCAAGACGAATTAGTTGTATTTTGTCAGAATCGTCAGTACATTTGCGACAAAATTGGCGAAGGCGCAATCGCATTATAATTTTGCGTATCTTTAATTAAAATTTTGATTATGGATATTCAATTAGAAAAACGTGAAGTGATAGATATTCTGGAAGGTACGGATGACCTTTCAATCATTTTGGCGGTCAAAAAATTGTTGACCAAAAAGAAAAAAGATTGGTGGGATGATCTAACTGATGAACAAAAAGAAGAAATTAAAGAAGGGGAAAGACAAATTGAACTAGGTGAATTTGTTTTGTATGAAGATATTATGAAAAAGCATCGTTAATGAAAAGAACAATAATCTTTTCAAAAAATGCAGAAAAAAGTTTATTAGAATTATTTGAATATCTGGAAATAAAGTGGTCAAAAAAAGTAAAGGATAAATTTATATCAAAGCTGGACAAAGCAATTTATCTAATACAAATAGAACCTGAAATTTTTCCTAAATCAGGACTAAATAAAAACTATCACAAATGCGTCTTGTCAAAACAAACAACAATCTATTATAAATTCAACACAAAAAGAGTTGAAATAATTGCATTTTTTGACACACGACAAAACCCAAATAAAATAAAAAAAGACATAAAATAAATCATGAAAGGACCATTATTTTACTCAAAAATATTACTCTTTGGAGAATACGGAATCATCCGCGACTCTAAGGGACTTTCTATTCCTTATAATTTTTACAATGGCGCCTTAAAGAAGTCTGAGGAGCCTTCTGCAGAAGCTATTGCATCAAACAAAAGTTTACAAAGCTTCACTGCTTATCTGGAAGTTTTACAGACACAACAACCAGAATTGGTTACTTTTGATCTGGAAACTTTAAAAAATGATGTTGAAACTGGTATGTATTTCGATTCTAGCATTCCGCAGGGATACGGGGTTGGAAGCAGCGGTGCACTTGTTGCTGCTATTTATGATAAATATGCTACCAACAAAATCACAGTTTTAGAAAACTTAACACGAGAAAAACTATTACATCTAAAAAATGTCTTCTCTCAAATGGAGAGCTTTTTCCACGGAAAAAGTTCTGGTTTAGATCCGTTAAACAGCTATTTGAGCATTCCGATTTTAATTAATTCTAAAGATAATATTGAAGCAACCGGCATTCCGACTCAAAGTTTTGACGGGAAAGGTGCTGTCTTTTTATTAGACTCTGGAATAGTAGGCGAAACAGCTCCTATGGTTAACATTTTCATGGAAAACCTAAAAGACAAAGGTTTCCGTGCAATGCTAAAAAATCAATTTGTTAAATATACTGATGCCTGTGTAGAAAACTTCCTGCATGGCGATATGAAGTCTTTGTTTACCAATACTAAAAAACTTTCTAAAGTTGTTTTAAATCACTTTAAACCAATGATTCCAGAACAGTTTCATGGAATCTGGCAGCACGGAATTGACACAAACGATTATTACTTAAAACTTTGTGGTTCTGGCGGCGGCGGTTACATTCTTGGTTTTACAGAAGATTTGGAACGTGCAAAAGCATCTTTAAAAGACTATAAATTAGAAGTTGTTTATCAGTTTTAACTCTTTAAAACCGAAGTTATTTGAGTAGATTTTCATAAGTTTTCATCCTAAAAAGTTATTTATTATGAAAAGTATTTTAAAAATATTCAAAGCAACTTTTTTAGGAGGAATTCTGTTTTTAGCACCTTTAGTCGTACTGTTTATTATTCTTGAAAAAGGATATGGCATTATTCAAAAAGTCACTCTTCCGCTTGTAAAAAATCTACCGAGAGTACATGTTTTAGGAATTGCACTGCAAGAACTTGTTGGAATAATAATTATAATCGTTTTTTGTTTCGCTGCAGGTTTATTGTCAAGAACTGCCAAAGCTAAAAAACTGATTAAGAAATTAGAAAACGGAATTTTAAGTTTTGTTCCCGGATATTCATTTATGAAAAATATGAATGAAAACATTATGGGAATTGAATCTAATCAAGATTTAAAAGTAATTCTTGTTCCTACAGATGCCGGCTGGCAATTTGCATTTTTGATAGAACAAATAGACGAAAATAGTTTTACTGTTTTTATACCCGATGCTCCAAATCCGTGGAGTGGCTCTGTTGTTTTTGTTGAGAAAAAAGACATCAAAAACGTTGAGATTTCGCAAAAAGAAGCACTGGCATGCATCAGAAAATTAGGCTATGGCTCTAAAGAATTGTTAAAAAACAAACTGTAAATTTTTATAATCAAAAATATCCTTTAACTTCCCTTATCTAAACCTTTACAAACTATTTTATATGTTAAGCAGACAGCACAAACTTTTAGTAATGAAAATTGTTAGTCTGTTTTCTGTAGTTAGGGGTTACAATATTCCAATTATAGTTTTAGCGCAATATCTATCGGCTATTTTTATTTTGGCACCAGAAATTAGGGCGCTGGATATTCTTCTTGATTTCCATTTATTTCTAATTGTTTTTGCTTCGGCGATTACGATTGCTTCGGGTTATATTATCAATAATTTTTACGACAGCCAGAAAGATTTAATTAATCGTCCCAACAAATCAATGCTGGACAGATTAGTGAGTCAAAAAACTAAATTATCGGTTTATTTTTCTTTGAATTTTCTTGCTGTTTTAATGGCTTTTATTGTTTCTTGGAGAGCATTTTTGTTCTTCTCGGGTTATATTTTCCTGATTTGGTTTTATTCTCATAAAATAAAAAAATATCCAATTATCGGGAATTTAATGTCTGCACTGCTGGCTGTTACTCCGTTTTTTGCCATATTACTGTATTTCTACAATAAAATTTCGTTTGAAGAAATTGAAAATCATATGAGTCATTTTGTGGTAATTTCGGCACATGCAGTTT
Source organism: Flavobacterium sp. GSB-24 (assembly GCF_027924665.1). Classification (NCBI taxonomy): domain Bacteria; kingdom Pseudomonadati; phylum Bacteroidota; class Flavobacteriia; order Flavobacteriales; family Flavobacteriaceae; genus Flavobacterium; species Flavobacterium sp. GSB-24. The sequence goes on along the minus strand of NZ_AP027043.1, from coordinate 1,393,640 downwards.
TCTTGTTTTTACTTTTGCTGATTCGAGAAATGATTAAAGATTTGGAAAACTTAAAAGGTGATTTGGTAACGGATTATAGAACAATTCCTGTTTTGTATGGTGAAAAAATCTCTAAACAAGTTATTACTGCTTTAACGATTTTAACCATTTTACCTGTTTATGTTTTAATAAATATTTACGATGTGGGTTATATGGATATTTACTTTTATGCCTGCTTTGGGGTTTTGCTTTTTTTCTTGATTTATTTATGGAAATCGAATTCTAAGGAGCAGTTTTTAATGCTTCATAATGTTTTGAAATTCTTAATCGTTTCGGGTGTTTTCTGCATTGTTTTGATCAATCCGAGCGTTTTATGGCATGGGCGTGAATTGATTTCTAATTATTAATTTTTTTATTCCACTGAGATACACCAAGAGTTTCGCAGAGATTCACGAAGATTTTTTGGGGTTGCTTTGTGTAAACTTTGTGAACCTTTGTGCAATAACTTACTCCAAAATATTTAAAAGAAGCCAATTGTTTGAAATCTAGCCCCGATTGAAGTGGAAATCTTTTTATTTTTTTCTTTAAAAAATAAAAAATTGGAACGGAAAGCGGGAAATAATGCCTGAAAAAAAGCCAATTGTGATGCTCCTTACTTCTTAAAATTTATTGCTATTAATCTAAGAACATTGAACTTAAGATTTATTAGCAGGAAAAAACTATCTTTGCACAAATTAATGATTTTATGAACAACAAGGAAGGCAATAATAAAAGAGGCGGATCTAGACCAAACAGCTCAAGATCAAACTCTAGTAAGCCAAAACCTCCTATGGCGAAACGTGCGCAAGGGCCGAAAAAAGTGAAACCGGAGGTTAAAGCCGCTAATGCTGCTGCGGAAGAAAAAGTAAAAAAACAAAATCAGGCTCCGAAAAGACAAAAGGCTTCAGATGAAATTCGTTTAAACAAATACATCTCGAACTCTGGTATTTGTTCGCGTCGTGATGCTGACATTTATATTCAGTCTGGAAACGTTAAAGTAAACGGTGTTCCAGTAACTGAAATGGGATATTTGGTAAAATTGAATGATGTAGTAAACTTTGACGGTGTTACTTTGACTCCTGAAAAGAAAGAATATATTTTATTAAATAAGCCTAAAAACTTTACGACAGCTCTGGATGAAGGTCAAGAATATCGTAACGTTCTAGAACTTGTTCGTGGTTCTACAAATGCAAAAATTGCTCCAATTGGAAGAATGGATAAAAATACGACTGGTTTATTGGTATTTACAAACGATACAGATATGATCCGTAAGTTTACTTTACCAAATCAAAAATCGTCTAAAATTTATCAGGTTTCTTTAGACAAAAACTTAAAGTTTGAGGATCTTGAAAAAATCAGCAAAGGTTTGGTTCTTGACGGACACCGCGTTTTTGTTGAGGAAATTAGCTATATTGATAATGAGCCCAAAAGTGAAATCGGCCTTAAACTTCGTACTTCGAATGTAAAAGTGGTGCGTTCTATTTTTGAGTCTTTTGAATATAATGTTTTACGAATTGATCGTGTTGCATTTGCTGGTTTGACCAAAAAGAATCTTCCTAGAGGAAACTGGCGCTTTTTGACTGACCAAGAGATCATCAATTTGAAAAACGCTAAATAGTTTTTCAAATTTTGTTATAATGAATCCTGTTTTCTTTGAAAATGGGATTTTTTTATTTTAGAAACTAAAGAAATTATGTCCGAAAAGGGTAAAAATTGATCTTCCGATAGATTGGTTTTTATCTTCTACTGTTTCGTAAGATGAAAAACCGAGTATGATTTTGATTCCAGGAGGAATACTATTTAAAATGTCTCTTTTTTGGTCTTCGAGAAGTAATTTTAAACTTTCTAGTAATTGAAGATTATTTCTTAAGTAGGAAACTACAAGCAGTGCTGAAAAGTTAAGTATTTCTCTGGCTGTTTCGCTTTTAATACCGACTTCGTTTGAAACCATTTCTGAAATTCTTCCTTTTTTATTCGAGAACAATTCTTTAAGTAATGAATTTCCTTCTAAACGGTAACAATCATCAACTGATAAAATTCTACCTGCGTTAAAGTCAATTTCTTGGTAAAAAGTTGAATCTTCTTTTATCATCGAGGCTATTTCAGAATAAAAATCAGATTCTTCGGCTTTGTTGTAGAGTCCCATTAAAATTGTACCGATCGAGACATCAATTCCTTTTATTAAAAGGGCATCATTTTCAAAATAAAACTTGTTCAACTTGGAGACAACATTAGATGAAATAAAACGTCTAAGTTCAATTTGTAGGTTTGGGGTCATACGCGTTAACTTATTAAAGAAACATTATTTAAATTTGTTCAAAATAACCGATAAAGTGAGGCTTTTTATCGTTTATTGTGATAAAAATATAAAATAAATTAACATTTCCAAAAAATAAGTTAAAAATTTACATAGATAATAACCTCATGTTAACATAAAAAATGCGTAAACACCTGTAAACACAACCCTTTAGAACTCAAACACAAAAGATAAAAAAGTTAAGAAAATTTTGATGTTTTTATAAAAGACAACGTATAAGATAAAGAAATGTTATATAATTAAAACAAAATGTTTCGATATTTCCACATTACGCTTAAAAAAATGCCCAAATAGACTACACAAAACATAAAATTAATAAAGCTCGAAGCAAGAAACCCAAGCAAGGAACCTGTTGCCGCTTTTAGTGCCCGTTTATGATTTTGTGAGTCGTATAACAATTCTCCGACAAGTGCTCCCAAAAAAGGTCCGATGATAAATCCAAAAGGAATTGGCGCCAAAATTCCGATAATTAAACCAATATTTGTCCCCCATATTCCATACGAACTTCCGCCGAACTTTTTTGTCCCCTGCGATGGGATTACGTAATCTAATATTGTTATGATTACCATTAAAACAAAAGTTATTCCTAAAACCCAATAATTATTTTCTACTGCTTTGGTTAGATATAGCAAAAGCAAACCCACCCAGCAGCTTGACAACCCAGGCAAAACAGGAAGAAAACTGCCAAAAATGCCAACAATCATGCATATAAAACCTAGTGTAACTAAAAGTAAATCCATATAGTTTTGATAAATTTGTTCTTACAAATTACTACTTTATTTTTTGCTATACAAACTTTAAAATTGTACCTTTAAAATATGAAGATTCCGCGTAATTGAAAGAATCTCTAAAAAAAATAATTGTATTTTTGTTTATTCATTCAACATTAAAATCTTGAGGCCGTTTTCACTTTTTTTCATCTGTATTATCTTTAATTCTTGTCAATATTTTGAGAAGCAGGTTCCGTCTGAAAAAGAATTACTTCAAAAAGAATTGAAATCGATCAACTGGAAAGAAGTAGACGAATACCCATCTGTCTCAAACTGTGAAAAAATAGCCGATAAAAAACTTCGCCAGCAGTGCTTTTTTGATGTAATGTCTGATCTTATTGAAGAAAAACTTAATGTTGATACTTTATCGATTATGTACCCAGAATTGGACACTATTGAAGTAAAAGTAACAATTTTTCCAAATGCAACTATGAAGTTTGAGCCTCAGTTTCCTAAAGATTCTGTTGCCTATGATACTATAAAAATTGACAGTATTCTGCATGCGCGTCTTGTTGATTTTCCAAAAGTAAATCCAGCTATAAAACGAGGCATTCCTGTAAAAACACAATTTATTCTGCCTGTAATTTTGAAAGCAAAGGAATAGTTTTACCCTTTTATATAAAGTTATTTCATAAAGCGCCTGTCTTTCCATTCGTACGAACCAAATAAGCTATACAAAGCTACACTTGTACTAAAAAAAGGATAAAACAAACTACTCAATAAAAAGCTTTTAAGCCTTGTATTCTTTAAAAACTGATTTGTTTTTGAAAGCAAAACAAAATCAACCATAAACTTTAAAAAAGCAAATAAAACAAAAAACGGATAATTTAAAATTTGGAAGAGAAGTAACAAAAAAGCAATTACAAAACTCAAATTTCCAAAGAAAACAACGTATCCCATAAATTTCCCATAGCTACTTTTATACGAACTCGTTTTGGCCGCCCAGCGCACTCTTTGATGAAATAATGCTTTCCAGCTTTCTGTTGGTTTTGTAGTTACAATGGCTTCTTGAGCTTTTAAGTAATGAACTTCATTTGGAAATTTTTCAATTGCTTTTTGCAGTAAAAAGACATCATCTCCACTTGCAATAGTCTCATTTCCAGTAAAACCATTTAAACTTTCAAACAATGATTTGGTGTACGCAAAATTAGCTCCGTTACACATAAAACCTTTGTTCAAACCAAAACTTCCAATTGTTGCGCCTTGTAAACTTGTCAAATCTAATTGCTGAAAATGATGCAGAAATGAATCTCCACATTCATACGTTACTGCTCCCGCCAGCATCGAAACTTTATTTTCCTGAATATAATTATCAAAAGTTAAAAGCCAGTTTTCTGGAACAAGACAATCAGCATCTGTGGTAATTACCCAATTGTTTTTTACGTATTGCATTGCAGTCGTAATAGCATCTTTTTTGGGCGATTTTGAAACTCGAATATTGTCTATTTGTGAAATGTGAAATGTGAAATGTGAGACTTGAAATTTCTCTCTCGAATTATCATCGACTAAAATTACTTCAAATAAATCTGTTGGATAATTTAGTGTCGAAAAGCTATTTAAAAGCTTTGGCAGGTTTTCTTCTTCATTTCGAAACGGAACTATTATGGTAAAACTTGTCTGTGGCTTTAAATCTTTTTTTTGATATTTTTTGACTTTGAAAAAACCATAAATTAGCAAACTAATGTTTACAATGTAAATAGCTAATATGGCAAACAAAGCAAAAATCATGCTGCTGTTTTGGTTTTAAAATTCAGCACAAAATAACTCCCTAAAAATACTGGTAATACAACATTTAAAAACCACATCAAAGTGCTTATAAAAATGACAATCCATTCGTTAACGCCAAGAATTCCGAAAAAATAAATAGCGACGCTTCCTTTAACTGCAAAATCTAGAAACTGAAATGTCGGTAATGATGAAGCTAAAAAGTATACTGATGTAATTGCTGCCATTAAAGTTAAATAAGGCAGATCGACATCAAAAGCTAAAAACAAAAAGTAATATTGGTGCGAAAAAACCAAATATCTTAAAATGCCTAAAAAAATGTTTTTTCTATGAATAGGCTTCGGAATTTCGTTGATTTTATGAATTAGTTTTTCAATTGAATATCCTTTGACTTTTATTTTTTTGATTGAAAATAAAATAATCAGAATTAGCAGAAATCCTCCGAACAAGATTAAGACTGTTTTGGTTGTAATAACATTAAACTGTGCATTGAAATAAAGTAAGCCAAAAATTCCAAAAATGATCGTTAAAATCATTTGGATTCCGTTGCAGATTAAGTTTAGAAAAACAACTTTTTTAGCTTCCGATTTTGGATAATACAAAGCTTTTCCAGCGTACTCTCCCACTCCGTTTGGTGTAAAGATTCCTGCCGTTAAAGCGGCTAAAACCTGCTTAGTGGCTTCGTAAACCGAGATTTGATAAATTGCTTTGGCGAGATTCTGCCATTTTAGAATCTCAAAATAGCGATTCAAAACACTCAAAAGTAATATAAACGAAATGCCTAAAACCGACTGATTTTTTCGAAATAAAACAATGAACTTATTCCAGTCCAATTTGTCGTTGTTGGCCAGCTGATTGTAAATAAAATAAAATGCACCGCCAACAATCAAAAGTTTGATTAGAAGAACTAGGAATTGCTTAGCTTTGTGAGGAATTGAAATCATGCCGCAAAAGTAAAGCTATTTCACAAAGATTCGCGAAGAAATCACAAAGATACATGGAGAAAATAAAAACTTTGTGAATCTCTGTGGCAACTTGGCGAAACTTTGTGCAACCAACAAAAAATGACAAAAGAACGCATCATATTAGGAATTGACCCTGGAACCACAATTATGGGTTTTGGATTAATTAGAGTCATCAATAAAAAAATGGAATTTTTGCAGTTAAACGAATTGCAATTGTCCAAATATGACAATCATTACCAAAAACTAAAAATCATTTTTGAAAGAACCATCGAATTAATCGAAACGCATCATCCTGACGAAATTGCGATTGAAGCGCCTTTTTTTGGTAAAAATGTACAATCGATGTTAAAGCTTGGACGCGCACAAGGCGTTGCCATGGCAGCAGGCCTTTCAAGAGATATTCCGATCACGGAATATGAACCTAAAAAGATAAAGATGGCGATTACCGGAAACGGAAATGCCAGCAAAGAACAGGTTGCGAAAATGCTCCAACAGCTTTTAGGATTAAAAGAATTACCCAAAAATCTCGATTCAACCGACGGTTTGGCAGCGGCAGTTTGTCATCACTTTAATTCAGGAAAAGTCGTAGCAGGAAAAAGTTATTCGGGCTGGGATGCTTTTGTGAAACAAAATGAGGACAAAATTAGAAAATGAGATAATTAGATAATTTCTTCGAACCTAATTTTCATTATCTAATTATCAAATTGGCACATTATCTAATTAAAAAAAATGAGCGGTATCTACATCCATATTCCTTTTTGCAAACAGGCTTGTCATTATTGTGACTTTCATTTTTCGACTTCAATGAAAAAGAAAGATGAAATGGTTTTGGCTTTGGCCAAAGAAATTGTCATGCGTAAAAATGAGTTTGAGAACGATCCCGAATTCTCAGGAGTAGAGACAATATATTTTGGAGGTGGAACTCCTTCTGTTTTGACCAATGACGAAATCAATTTTTTAATTTTAGAAGTTTATAAAAACTATAAAGTCTCAGATAATCCAGAAATTACACTTGAAGCTAATCCCGATGATTTGTCTGCAGAGCGAATTTTTGAATTATCTAAAAGCCCTATAAATCGATTAAGCATTGGTATTCAGTCTTTTTATGAAGAAGATTTGAAGATGATGAACCGCGCTCATAATTCGGTGGAAGCCATAAAATGTTTACAAGAAGCGACAAAATATTTTGATAATATTTCACTCGATTTAATTTACGGAATTCCAGGAATGAGCGACGAAATGTGGAAACAGAATATCGAAACGGCTTTGAGTTTTGGCATTCCGCATATTTCGAGTTATGCATTAACAGTTGAACCCAAAACAGCCTTGAGCAAATTAATTCAGACTGGAAAAATCGCTGAACCGCAAGATGAAGCCGCTTCAAATCATTTTATGATTTTGGTTGAAATGCTTCAAAAGAATGGGTTTATCCATTACGAATTATCGAATTTTGGGAAAGAGAATTATTTCTCCAAAAACAATTCGGCCTATTGGTTAGGAAAAAAATATATTGGAATCGGGCCTTCGGCGCATAGTTATGACGGCGAAAAAAGAGGCTGGAATATTGCGAATAATTCATTGTATTTGAAAGCGATTCAAAATAACGAACTTCCGATCGAAACAGAAATTCTGACTATTTCAGATCGCTATAACGAATATATTATGACTGGCTTAAGAACGATTTGGGGCGTTTCTTTAGAAAGAATTGAAAATGAATTCGGTTTGGAATATTTGAATTATCTGAAAAAACAATCTGAAAAATTCTTAAACGATGATTTGCTTTCCATTGAAAACAACATTCTAAAACCAACTCCAAAAGGAAAATTTTTAACAGATGGAATTGCTTCAGATTTATTTTATCTAAATTTGGAAGAATAAAATTTGGACGCTGATAAAACGGATGCAAGCAACGCTGATCAATCTGTAAAATCTGCGTTAGAATATCCGTAAAATCCGTGTTCCATTATGCTAGCATTTTTAGACAATAAATATCAAATCGACTTATCAAAACCCATTGATATCTCAATTCCTTTAACCAATACAGACGAAAACCCAATTGCCTGGTATATCGAAAAACCAGTTATTGAACCTGTAGTTTTCGGCGATTGGATCGGAAAAGTTTCGGAAGGAAAATCATCTACAAATTTTAATAATATATTCTTCAACCCTCATGGACATGGTACGCACACAGAATGTTTAGGACATATTACAAATGATTTTTACAGCATTAATCAATCGCTAAAACAGTTTTTCTTTTTTGCTAAATTGATTACGGTTCAGCCTGAAAAAATTGGAGATGATTTTGTGATTACGAAGGAAAGCATTTCGACTTCGCTCAATGTGACATCGTTCGAGGCTTTGATTATTAGAACACTTCCCAATCAAAAAGAAAAAAAATCAAGAAAATATTCGAATACAAATCCGCCTTATTTGTCTGTAGAAGCTGCCACTTTCATCCGCGAAAGCGAAATTCAACATTTATTGATTGATTTACCAAGCGTTGATAAAGAACATGACGAAGGCAAATTATTGGCTCACAAAGCATTTTGGAATGTAAAAGACACTCATAATCTTAATTCTGATGCACGGTTAAATGCGACAATTACCGAAATGATTTATGTTCCAGACGAAATTGAAGATGGAAATTATATACTAAATCTTCAAATCGCTTCGTTTGAAAATGACGCAAGTCCATCAAAACCAATTTTATATAAGATTTAAAAAGTTTGCCACGACCCGAGCGAAAGCGAATTGGCGAAGCAATTACACTAATTCCCACTAATTTTTACATGCTTGAAGTGAAAAAATTAATTCGTGAAAATTCGTGAAATTCGTGGCAAGAAAAACAATAAACTATGATTAGCGTATCTACTGATAAAACCAAACTCGACGTTCCGTTTATACAAAACTTTTTAAAAGACATTTATTGGGCTGCAGGACGGACTATTGAAGAAGTGCAGACTACAATTGATGCTTCGGTTTGTTTTGGAATCTATTTAGATGACAAACAAATTGGTTTTGCAAGAGTAATTACCGATTACGCGGTATTTGCTTATTTAATGGACGTTTTTATAACCGAAGAACATCGTGGAAAAGGATATTCGTCGATCTTAATTGAAACGATGATGAAGGAACCTCAACTTCAAAATGTCAAAATTTGGAGATTAGCCACAACTGACGCTCACTTTTTATACGAGAAATTCGGATTTACAAAACTCAATCATCCTGAAAAAATGATGGAAAAAATAGTTTAATAAACACTAATTTCACTAATTGCCACGAAACAGTTCAATTAGTGAAATTTGTGTAATTCGTGTTGAATCATAACTTTTTTATAATATGAATTTAGAAACGTTTTACGAATATTGTCTTTCGAAAAAAGGTGTCAGCGAACATTTTCCGTTTGATGAAGACACTTTGGTTTTTAAAATTGGCGGTAAAATGTTTGCCCTATCTTCTTTATCGCAATGGGAAAAGAACGAGCAATCGGTCAATTTAAAATGTGATCCAGACCGCGCACAGGAACTCAGAGCTGAATATGATGAAATACAACCTGGATTTCATATGAGTAAAGTACATTGGAATACGATTGCTTTAAACGGAAATCTTCCAGACAAATTTGTCAAAGAATTGATCGATCACTCGTATGAATTGGTTTTCAAAAGTTTGACAAAGAAAATTCAGAATGAAATTATCGAATTAGAAAATTAGGCATTACATTTGTAACGTCAGTAAAAAAACTCAGCAACTTAAAAGCTCAGTAACTTAGCAACTTAAAAAAATGAAAGAACAATTTAAAAAATTTCTGAACGAAGAACAAGATCCAAAAGCGATTGAAAAAATCACTTCGAAACTTACAGATTTATTAATGAAAGGCGAAGAAGTTGGATATATTGCAGTGCAAAAAAAGCCTGCTATTACTGTTTTTCCAGACAGCATTGTATTAACAAACAAGCGTATCATTATCTGTAAGCCTAAAAATTTAGGTCTTTCTATGGATTTTACAGATTACACTTGGGATGATATTGCGAGTACTTTTGTAAAAGAAAACATTTTAGGTTCTGAATTTTCATTTGGTACCAAAACAGATTTGGCTGTTTCTATTGATTATATTCCAAAAATTCAGGCTAGAAAAATTTATACTTACGCTAAAGAGCAATTGGATTTATTGAAAAATCCTGTTTCTGCTGCTACACCAATTCAAGAAACTGTTGAACCAGAATACGAAGACGAAGCTGAAGAAGTTGAAGAAGTAGAAACTGAAGAAGTAACTAGTTTTGCTGAAATTTTGCCTTCTGCACCAGCTTTTACAGAAACAACTTATGAGCCGCTTCCAACACAGCCAGCTGGAGAACGTAAATTAAGTGACTTATCTAAAGAGGAACTTTTTGATAAATTACAGAATTACAAAAAACTCCTTGACAACGGATTGATCATGCAGGGAGAGTACGATGCTTATAAAAAAGAGATTTTAAGTTATATGTAAAATGTATTTTGTGAGAAGTGAAATGACTTCTTACTGAAAATAAAAAAGTCTTAAGTTCATTAGAGCTTAAGACTTTTTACATTTTACAGATTACATTTTACAAAGTCGCTTTCTGCTTTTCTACAAATTTATGCGACTGCAGTTCTAGTAACTCTTTTGCATTTTTACGTTGCAAATCGTAAAGATTTTTATCTTCGGCAATATCTGCATAAACTTTATCGTGCATTTCTGCGCTGGTTTTCACCAATAAATCACGTTGGTATTTATTTTGTGCCAAAGTAGCTTTCATTGCTGTTTCGGCTTCTTCTTGTTTGAAATCGAATTCACCTTTTGGAGCTAATAATTTGGCTATAATTGGAGAAGTTTCAATTGCTAAAAATAACAGCATTATAAAAAATGACGGAAGCCAAGGCAGCTTATTTAATGCATTAATACGCGCCATTAAGCCGTCGAAACCTTCAATTATAGGCTGAGTCTGAGAGACTTTTTTATCTAAATCGGCTTGAAGTTTTACACCTGCTTTTTCTTTTTCAGCGATTTTAGCTTCGTTTGCTGTTTTTAAAGTTTCAAATTCTTTTAAAGATGCATCGTGTTTCTCGCGTTTTTCTTTATAAACAGGACCTTTTCCTAATTTTTTAGTTCCAGCAGTTCCTTCTGCTTCTGTAATATAAGTAGAATATAAAGCGTTAACTTCTTTTTCTTTCTTTACAATATCTGCTTTTAAAGCTGCAATCTCAGCCTTATTTTTATCTAAATCTGTTTTGAAATACGTTCCAATTTGTTTTTTATTGGCCAACTCCATTTCGTTTTTCTCTTTCAATAAAACGGTATTGATTTCTTTTTCGAATATTTTAATTTCCAAAGGTTTAGAAATTACGATTGCAATAATAATCGCTAATAATATACGTGGAGTTGCCTGCAGGAATTCGTCCATAAAACGATCTCTCTTTTTAATGGTAGAAACGATAAATCGGTCTAAATTAAAAATCAATAAACTCCATACAAATCCGAAAATTAAAGCGGGATAAATAGAATCGAAAACGGTAAAAAGCGCATAAGCACTGGCTAAGAAAGCCATAACTGCTGTAAAAAATACAGTGGCGCCAATACCAACATATTTAGTTTGTTCGCCTTCTGAGCAGTCTTTCAAGAGGTCTCGGTCGACTCCTGAACATAGGATAAAAAATTGTTTTAACATGATTGATGATTTTTGATTGTGATTGATACGGCAAATTTAACGCCAAAAATTTAATTCTCAGACAAATAGTTGATTTGTTTTCACTTAACGCTACGAAATTCCTTTTTTTATTGAATGTTATTTTAACATTAATCTATTTCTAATGTTGGGTAGGAATCATAACACTATGTTAATTTTTTTTCAAGGGTTTAGTAATACTGGGGCTTTAGCTTCGCAACCAAAATCAAACTAAACACACACAATGAAAAAATTTTTAGTATTAACACTCTTTTTATTATCTCTAACGGGTTTTGCCCAAAAGGCGATTATATCTGGAAAGATATTAGACGCTGATGACAAACTGCCTCTTCCTGGAGCTATGATTCAAATAGTTGGCGAAAAAAAATATACCGTTTCTGACTATAACGGTCGTTTTGAGTTATTGAATATTAATGAAGGAACTTATAAAGTTGAAGTAAAATATATCGGATATACTTCTTTAACTCAGGAAATAAAAGTTGAACAAGGAAAAAACAATGTAATCGATTTTGCTCTTAAAACCTCTGGAACTGAACTGAATGAAGTTATTGTTGGAGACATCTTAAAAGGTCAGGCGAAAGCATTGAATCAGCAAAAAAACAATAAAAATATTGGAAACGTAATTTCATCTGACCAAATGGGACGTTTTCCAGATGCCAATGTGGGAGACGCTTTAAAACGTGTTCCAGGTATTACCATGCAGAATGACCAAGGTGAAGCTCGTAATATTATTATTAGAGGTTTGGCGCCATCTTTGAACTCGGTTACTTTAAATGGTGACAGAATTCCTTCAGCAGAAGGAGATAACAGAAATGTACAAATGGACTTAATTCCGTCTGATATGATTTCTACGATTGAAGTAAACAAAACTCTTACATCTGATATGGATGCAGACGCGATTGGAGGTTCTGTAAACTTAATTACTAGAGCAACTCCAAATGGCGAAAGAATTTCTGCAACGCTTGCAGGAGGATATCTGCCAATTCGTGACCACGCTTCTTACACTGCTGGTTTCGTATATGGTAATCGCTTTTTTGATAATAAATTAGGCGCAGTTTTCAGCGGTTCTTACAACAATGTTGATTACGGATCTGATAACATCGAAAACGAATGGGTAAAAGATGATTTTGGAAATGAATACCTACAAGCTTCAGAAATTAGAAAATATGATGTACAGCGTATTCGCCGCAGCGGATCTATTGCTTTAGATTACAAATTTGACGAAAATAACACCATTTTTGCTAATGCAATTTACAACTGGAGAGACGATAGAGAAAATCGTTTCAGAACAACTTACGATGATATTGAGCCTATTTACGATGGCGAAACAATTACAGGATTTGAAGGTCGTGTAAAACGTCAGACAAAAGGTGGTTTGGATAACAACAGAAACAAAAACAGAAGATTAGAAGATCAAAGAGTTCAAAATTATTCGCTTCGTGGAGAACACCTAATCAATTCTACATTAGATTTAGACTGGTCTGCAAACTACGCAAAAGCTAGAGAATACCGTCCAGGTGAGCGTTATATTGAATACCGTCAAAAAGGTTTAGAAATGTTTGAAGATTTATCTAATCCAAGATTTCCATTAATGACAACTGTTGGCGAATCAACAGACGAATTTAAATTTGATTCTGTTACTGAAAATACAGATGAAACAAGTGAAAGCGAATTTGGTGCAAAAGTAAATATCCGTTTTCCTTTTTCTGTAATTGCAGGTGAAAAAGGAAGACTGAGAACGGGTCTTAGACTTCGTTTAAAAGAGAAAGAAAGAAATAATATGTTCTATTCTTATACTCCAATTAACGACGATATGGAGTTATTATCACAAGTTCCAACAAGTTATTTTGATGGAAAAGATTTTAATCCAGGAAGTAAATATGTTCCGGGAACTTTTGCTTCAGCTAGCTTTTTAGGAAGTTTAGATTTAAACAACGCTGCTTTGTTTGAAAAAGAAGCAGATCCAGCAGAATATTTAGCAGTAAACTATAATGCTAAAGAAAGAATTACTGCTGCTTATGTAAGATGGGATCAGGATTTTAATGATAAACTTTCTATGGTTTTAGGTTTCCGTGTGGAGAATACTCACATTGATTATACAGGAAACCGTGTATTGGACGAAGAAGAATTAGAGAGCAAAATCAACAATACAAACTCTTATACCAATCTTTTACCAAGCATCTCATTCCAATACAATGCAACAAAAGATTTGATTTTAAGAGCTGCTGCAACCACTGCTTTAGCACGACCAAATTATTATGCATTAGCTCCTTATGTAAACAACATTGCTGCAGACAAAGAAATTACAGCTGGAAATCCTGATCTTGATGCTACTTATTCATACAATTATGATTTCATGGCAGAGAACTATTTCAAATCTGTTGGTTTGATTTCTGGAGGTGTTTTTTACAAAAGATTAAATGATTTCATTTACAACTACAGCGACAATCAATATACTGATACTAAATTTGCGGCAGATTTTCCAAATCAAGTAAATCCAATTCCAGCGGGAGAAAACTGGTCATTTTTACAATCAAGAAACGGAGACACTGTTGACGTTTACGGATTCGAAGTTGCTTTCCAGCGTCAGTTAGATTTTCTTCCTGGTAAATTCTTAAAAGGTTTTGGTATCTATTTAAACTATACTTACACAAAATCTAAAGCAAAAGGAATTGCAGATGAGGATGGAAACGAAAGAAACGACATTAGTCTTCCAGGTACAACGCCACATATGTTTAACGGATCTTTATCTTGGGAAAACAAACGTTTCTCAGCAAGAATCTCAACAAACTTTACATCTGATTATTTAGATGAATTAGGTTCTGAGTCTTACAAAGACAGTTACTATGACAAGCAGTTTTTCTTAGATGCAAACGCTTCTTATAAAATTACTCCAAAACTTCGCTTTTTTGCAGAAGCTAATAACTTAACCAATCAGCCGCTGCGTTACTATCAAGGAGTTGCTGCTCATACGAAACAAGCAGAATACTATCAAGCTCGTTACAATTTCGGATTGAAATTAGACTTGTAAAATCAATACTAAAAACTACTAAATTAGACAGGACTTAGCGGTTCTGTCTAATTCATTTAAAATAAAATACCAAAATGAAAAATAAATCGATACTTGCTTTTTTACTTTTAAGCCTTGCTTTTACAGCTTGTAAAGACGATAAATTAGCTCCTATTCAACCAAATGCCGTAAAACCAACAACTGTTACCGAAGCATTGCCTCATGATACAGACGATCCTTCGATCTGGATTAACCCAACTGATGCTTCAAAAAGTATTATTGTTGGAACTGATAAAGATACCGATGGTGGTTTGTATGCTTTTGATTTGAATGGAAAAATCCTTAAAAAATCAATTCCATTAAAACGTCCAAATAATGTTGACATCGCTTACGGATTGATCATTAACGGAAAAAAAGTAGATATTGCTGTTACAACAGAGCGCGAAAGCAACAAGATTAGAATTTTCAGTCTACCAAATTTAGAACCAATCGACAATGGCGGAATCCCTGTTTTTGAAGGAGATGCAGAAAGAGATCCAATGGGAGTTGCATTATATAAACGTCCAAGTGATCAGAAAATTTTTGCTATTGTAGGAAGAAAAACAGGAGCTTCTGGCAGTTATTTATGGCAGTACGAACTTTCTGGAAGCGGAAAATTTGCTGTTGCAAAAGTGGTTCGTAAATTCGGGACTTACAGCGGTAAAAAAGAAATCGAAGCTATAGCAGTTGATAACGAATTAGGATTTGTTTACTATTGCGACGAACAAGCTGGAATTAGAAAATACAAAGCTGATCCTGCTTTAAATGATAATAAAGAACTGGCTTTCTTTGGTCAAAAAGATTTCAAGGCAGATCACGAAGGAATTGCGATTTACAAAAAAACAGATTCTACAGGTTACATTTTAGTATCCAATCAACAAGCAAATTCTTTTATGGTTTATTCGAGAGAAGGAGCAAAAGGAAATCCTAACAGCCATCCTTTATTGGCAGAAGTTCCAACTTCAACAATTGAATGCGATGGTGCTGATGTTACAAGTGTAAACTTAGGTCCAAAATACAAAAACGGACTTTTCGTAGCGATGAGCAACGGCATGACTTTCCATTATTATGCTTGGGATTTGATCCAAAAACGCATAGACGAGGCTAAAAAATAAAGATTCAGTGTTGATTTGAAATTGCAGTTTTTCAGTACTTTCCTTTAAACTGTGCTGAAAACTGCGTTTCAATGTCTTTAAAAATTACTCATTGTCGGGCTGAGCGAAGTCGAAGCCCAGTTTCCAATTGAAGCGTCCTTCGACTTCGCTCAGGGAGACAAATAAGCAGTATCAGACATACACAAAAAACAAAAAAAGCTGTTCATCACTGAACAGCTTTTTTTAATTTGAATTAACTAATTCCTTTTATTCTGTAATCGGTGCTCCCGCTAAGATTTCAGCGTTTGCAAACTCTTCAAATTTGGCAAAATTAGCTTTGAATTTTTGTGCTAATTCTAATGCTTTTTGATCATATAAATCTTTATCTTCCCAAGTATTTCTAGGATTTAAAATCTCTTCTGGAACATTCGGGCAAGATTGTGGTTTTGCAATTCCAAATACTTTATGATCTGCATACTCTACATTATCCAATTCTCCTTTTAAAGCAGCTGTAATCATGGCACGAGTATATTTCAATTTCATACGGCTTCCAATTCCGTAAGGTCCGCCAGTCCATCCTGTATTGATTAACCAAACTTTTACGCCGGCATCTTTCATTTTTTTGCTCAACATTTCAGCATAACGAGTTGGATGTAAAGGCATAAACGGTGCACCAAAACAAGCTGAGAAATTAGGCTGAGGCTCAGTTACACCAGCTTCTGTTCCAGCAACTTTTGCAGTATAACCAGAAATAAAGTGGTATGCCGCCTGACCTGGGTTTAATCTTGAAATTGGAGGCAGAATTCCGAAAGAATCAGCCGTTAAGAAAAATATATTTTTTGGATTATGTCCCACCAAACCTGGCTGTACATTATCAATATGAGTTATTGGGTAACTTACACGAGTATTTTGCGTGATCGAAACATCGTCAAAATCTACTTCGTTTGTTCCTGCTTTAAAAACCACATTTTCTAAAAGCGCTCCTTTTTTGATTGCTCTAAAAATGTCTGGTTCGTTCTCTTCTGTTAAGTTGATTACTTTAGCATAACAACCACCTTCAAAGTTAAAAACAGTATTTTCATTTGTCCAGCCGTGCTCGTCGTCTCCGATCAATTTACGTTCTGGATCTGCAGATAAAGTTGTTTTCCCTGTTCCAGATAATCCGAAGAAAATTGCTGTATCTCCGTCTTCTCCAACATTCGCACTACAGTGCATAGGAAGTGTATTTTTGAAAACTGGAAGTATAAAGTTTAATGCAGAGAAAATTCCTTTTTTCATTTCTCCAGTATAACCTGTTCCTCCAATTAAAGCGATTTTTTTAGTAAAATCCAAAATTGCGAAATTAGACTGTCGTGTTCCGTCTACAGCAGGATCTGCCATAAAACTTGGTGCACAAACTACTGTCCATTCTGGAGTAAAATTAGCCAGTTCCGATTCTTCTGGACGTAAAAACATATTGTAACAGAACAAATTTGACCAAGCTGTTTCGGTTACAACACGAACATTTAATCTATAATTTGGATCAGAGCAAACATAAGAATCGCGAACAAAAACTTCTTTGTCTGATAAAAATGCTGTTACTTTATTATATAGCTTTTCAAAAGCTTGAGGTTCAAACGGGATATTTACATTTCCCCACCAAACTTGATCCTTTGTAATATCATCTTTTACAATGAAACGATCTTGTGGAGAACGACCTGTAAATTCACCTGTATTAATTGCCAACGCTCCGGTAGAATTCTCAACACCTTGTCCTGACTGCAAAGTAATCGCATGTAATTCATCTGCAGATAGTTGATAACGAACTTTTGCATTTTCAATTCCTAATTCTTTTAACGAAATCGATTGCGCGAAAACTGTGTTAGTGTCCATAAATTTTAAGTTGTGTGTGATATTTATTTCAGAAGCAAAATTACAGATTAATTCTTATTCGTTTTAAAATAATTAAATTTCACTTTGATTTATACGAAAAAAGAGAAATTTCACTTTAAAAATTACAAAAAGAAAAAAATAACTGCTTCTAATTTGTTTATTTACAACCTTATAAGCGAATTTGTTATATTATTTTAGTTTTACAACCTAAAATAGAAAAAATTCACATAACTAAAGTTATATGTTATTTATGAGACAAAATTAAAGATTAATTCTTAGACAGAATTTTTTTTTCGGGATTTTATGATTTTCTCTTCAAAATCGTAAAGAATAATAGCGTCCAAGCGATAATTAATAGAAAACCACCCACAGGAGTTGCGAATACTATAATTTTAAAATCAAACAAAGTGTAGTCTTTTGTTGCCAATAAATAAATCGAACCGCTAAAAAGAACGACTCCGGCAACTACTAAATTATAGATAGCTTTTAATGTTTTTTCTGCAATATCTTTTTGCGTAGATAAAAACAACAGAAAAAGAGCGTGGTACATTTGGTATCGAACACCAACTTCAAAAGTATTTAATTGATCAACCGAAAGATATTTTTTTAATAAATGAGCTCCAAAAGCACCCAAAATAATAGCTAACATACCTATAAAAGCTCCAGTAAGAACAATTCTTCGTTTCATGATTTATATCTTTTGAAATTTGAAACAAAAATACTTCAAACAAACCAAAAAACCACTTTAGTTTCTAGATTATTTAAATAGAATTACATTATTTTTTCCCTCAAAACAAAAAATAAAAATCAATTTTATTCAATTAAAATTGTTATAATTGTAACATTTTAATATATTTGTGTTAAATATTTAAAGCATGAGAAACGTTTTAATAATTGGAGCAGGAAGATCTGCATCTTCTTTGATTCGGTATTTGTTGTCAAAATCTAACGAAGAAAAACTGCATTTAACTGTAGCAGACCTTTCATTGAATTTAGCGAAAGCAAAGACACAAAATCATCCGAATGCTACTCCGCTTGCCTTAGATATTTTTAATGCCGAAGAAAGAAAAAAAGCTATTGCCAATGCTTCGATTGTGATTTCGATGCTGCCTGCACATCTTCATATCGAAATTGCAAAAGACTGTCTGGAATTCAAAAAACATTTGGTTACTGCGTCTTATATAAGTGATGCTATGCAGGCTTTGAACGAAGAAGCTCAGAAAAACAATTTAATCTTCATGAACGAAATTGGTCTTGATCCAGGAATCGATCATATGAGCGCCATGAAGGTTATTGATGAAATTCGATCAAAAGGCGGAAAAATGCTATTGTTTGAATCTTTCTGCGGCGGACTTGTAGCTCCTGAATCTGATAATAATTTATGGAATTATAAATTCACCTGGGCGCCTAGAAATGTGGTTTTGGCCGGACAAGGGGGCGCAGCCAAATTTATTCAGGAAGGAACTTATAAATATATCCCGTACAGTGCTTTATTTAGAAGAACTGAATTCCTAGAAGTTGAGGGCTACGGGAAATTTGAAGCTTATTCAAATCGGGATTCTCTTAAATACAGATCTATTTACGGTTTAGACGATATTCTCACTTTATATAGAGGAACTATTCGAAGAGTGGGATATTCTAGAGCTTGGAATATGTTTGTACAACTCGGAATGACTGATGACAGCTATATTATTGAAGATTCTGAAAATATGAGTTATCGTCAGTTTGTGAATTCTTTTCTTCCGTATCACCCGACAGATTCTGTTGAAATCAAAACACGTTTGATTTTAAAAATTGATCAAGACGATATTATGTGGGATAAACTTTTGGAACTGGATTTATTTAACCCACACAAAAAAGTGAATCTGCCTAACGCTACACCTGCACAAATTTTAGAAAAAATCTTAACCGACAGCTGGGCTCTTGAACCAGATGACAAAGATATGATTGTAATGTATCATAAATTCGGATATGAAATAAACGGAGAAAAGAAACAAATCGATTCTAAAATGGTTTGTACTGGAGAAGACCAGACTTATACTGCTATGGCAAAAACAGTCGGACTTCCGGTTGCCATTGCAACATTATTGATTCTCAATGGAAAAATAACAACTCCCGGAGTACAGCTTCCGATTAAAAAAGAAGTTTACGAGCCTATTTTAAAAGAGTTAGAAGAATATGGTGTAATTTTTAACGAACAAAAAGTACCTTATTTTGGATATAATCCAGATTTATTTTAATCTGGATCTGCATGTTAATTTTTAGATTTTTTAGTTTGTAATTTTATCCGCTTCCAGAAATTGAAGCGGATTTTTTTTGTTTTTTGAGGGACAAAGGTTTTTCTTTGTCAAAGTTTAAAACTTTGACAAAAACCTTAGTACCTTAGAATCTTAGCAACTTAGAACCTTAATAAAGAAAGCGTTCTCTCCACTTCTTCAAAATTGATATAGAAATTTTCCTCTTTTTGAATTCCGACTACAAAGCTGTAATTGATATTCTCCATATCTGTAGTATTTTTAATGACAGCGCTAAAACGATTTGGAGGTTGAAGGACCAAAACCGAAGCTCCTGACTCAAGAGTCATGAGTCCGTGAAATAAATGACTGCCTTCAATACCTATAAGAATTTTGGCACCAGAACACGCCGAAAGTATTTCTGAAACACTATTCTTGGTAACATCGACAATTTTAAATCCGTATTTTTCTCGGAGTTGTTCGGCGATTTCGATTTCATTCAACATAACCCGGGAAATTCCGGAATTTCGACGCAGGATGAAAACTCCAGGATGTGAAGCTGCGGGAAACAAATACAATAATTTGTTTCTATTAGCAGCGAATCGGGTATGTTTATTTTGATTATTTCCCCAATTATCATCAAAGAAAATAGCATTTTTTAAGTAAGCCGCATTTGTTCGAATTGGATTCATTTCTAAAAATGATTCATATTCAAGCATGTGCGAATAAGGAATAATATTCGAAGTTACTGGAACTCCTTCAGCTGCAGCCAAGGCATAATTAGCACAATCATCGGTCAGCCAAAGTCCAAAATATTGATTTCCTTCTGATGTGCTATAAATTGCAGCATCATTAATTTCTGCTTCTATAATAGCGGGCGGAAAATAATTCATCTTTTTAGAAAGTTGAAAAGAAGGATGAAGTCGGAAATTATGAAGTCCTTTATAAATAAACCCATTCATCATCCAAGCATCTTTTAGCTTATAAGCGTATGTTGGGGCATGTTCGACACTAAAACCGCCATGCATTGCAGCATAAGGATCATCGGTATAAGCTGTGCCTGTAATGCGTTCTAACTGACCGTCGAGAAAATAAGCTTTTGGCGAAACGGTGGTATTTCCAGGAGCAATTTCCCATGATTTTGATGCGAGACTTTCCAAAATTTTTCCTTCCCGAAACATCGAATGAGGTTTTTTTAATCCTCTAAGATATCTCGTGTACCCAATGGGCGAAAATCTAACCTTTTTTTCTATTAAGCCCATTCTTAAACATTAAAGCAACATTAAAATAAAATTAGAAATTTTTAAAACATAGAATTATTTTCAAAATAAAAACAAACTGAATAATAAAAATAACTAAATTAAGTTAATTTATTCAATAAAAAACAAAGAGAAAATTAAAAATTTTAATGTTGAAAGTTTAAACCCCGTATTTATAAGAACAAAAAAAATCCGCTCATTTCTGAACGGTTTTATATCTTACAGGATTTGAAACTCTTTGCAGTTTTTTTTAACGCAAAGAGCGCAAAGCTTTTTTTTAAGGTTACGTTTATAAACACAAAGTCCGCAAAGCTATTAATGAAGCTTTGCGAACTTTTATAAATTCTTACTTAAAAAAATCTTAGCGAACTTTGCGATAAACCTTAGCGCTCTTTGCGGTTAAAAAAACTATTTAGAAAGTTCCACAAAATACTTGTAAAACAACGGAATAGTTTCAATTCCTTTCAAGTAATTAAAGATTCCAAAATGTTCATTTGGTGAGTGAATCGCATCAGAATCCAAACCAAATCCCATTAAGATTGTTTTACTTTTTAATTCTTTTTCAAACAAAGCCACAATCGGAATACTTCCTCCAGAACGTACCGGAATTGCAGGAACTCCAAACGTTTCTGTATACGCTTTATTGGCTGCCTGATAACCAATGCTGTCAATTGGCGTTACATAACCTTGTCCACCGTGGTGAGGCGTTACTTTTACTGTAACTCCAGCTGGAGCAATGCTTGTGAAATGCTTTGTAAACAATTCTGTAATTTCTTCCCACTCTTGGTTTGGAACCAAACGCATCGAGATTTTAGCAAAAGCTTTACTCGCGATAACCGTTTTAGCACCTTCGCCAGTATAACCGCCCCAGATTCCGTTTACGTCTAATGTTGGACGAATTGAGTTTCTTTCGTTAGTTACATATCCTTTTTCGCCGTAAACATCAGCAATGTTCAAAGCATTTTTATATTTTTCTAGACTAAAAGGCGCTTTTGCCATTTCAGCTCTTTCTTCTGCAGATAATTCCTGAACTTTATCGTAGAATCCTGGAATTGTAATATGATTGTTTTCGTCGTGAAGAGAAGCAATCATTTTTGCTAAAATATTAATCGGGTTCGCCACAGCCCCACCGTATAAACCAGAATGTAAATCGCGGTTTGGACCTGTAACTTCTACCTCAACATAACTCAAACCTCTTAAACCAGTTGTAATTGATGGTTGTTGGTTAGAAATCATTCCTGTATCTGAAATCAGGATAACGTCATTTTTCAGTTTTTCCTGATTGCGTTCTACGAACCAAGCCAAACTTGCAGAACCCACTTCTTCCTCACCTTCGATCATGAATTTTACGTTACAAGGCAAAGTATTGCTTTGTACCATTAACTCAAGCGCTTTTACGTGCATGTACATCTGCCCTTTGTCGTCACAAGCTCCACGCGCGAAGATTGCGCCTTCTGGGTGAATATCTGTAGTTTTAATAACAGGTTCAAAAGGTGGCGAAGTCCATAATTCTAACGGATCTGGCGGCTGCACATCATAGTGTCCGTAAACTAAAACCGTTGGAAGATTTGGATCTATAATTTTCTCTCCGTAGATAATTGGGTAACCTGGAGTATCGCAAGTTTCGACAAAATCGCAGCCTGCTTTTGTTAAACTTTCTTTTACAGCCTCTGCTGTGTCAATAACATCTTGAGAATATGCAGTGTCGGCACTAACCGACGGAATCTTTAATAATTCGATCAATTCATTGATAAACCGATCTTTATGTTGTTGAACGTAGGACTTAATATTTTCCATTTAAATTATTTTTATAGAAACTCAAAAATACAAAAAAGAGAATTAATAATTTTTTTAAAAAAATGCTTTGAAATTTAGAAGTTATGTTTATCTTTGCACCCACAATTGAGCGGATATGGTGAAATTGGTAGACATGCCAGACTTAGGATCTGGTGCCGCAAGGCGTGTAGGTTCGAGTCCTATTATCCGCACTGAAAAAAGCTTCTGAGAAATCAGAAGCTTTTTTGTTTTTTATATATTATCTAATTCATCATCAGTATCATCTGCAATAATTTGTTTATTAATACGCACTAATTCTTTTTTACATTTTTCGTAATCTAAAATATCTTTTACTAGTAGATTTCTCTCCATAATTCCATCTTTTATGCTAGAATTAAATAAAGCAAAATTCTTTTTCAAATTAAAAACTTCATTTTCTTTATCATTTAATAAATGAAGTTTATTAAAAACTAGTTGATCTAAAATTGCAGTGATTGTTTTTTCACTGTAAGACACTGACATAAATAAATTTTCACCTTTTAAATGTAAGATTTTTATAATCTCTTTTAAAAATGAAGATTCACTCATAAAATAATAAGGCGGTTTCGTATGATAAAGAGATATTAAAGTTTCCGTTCTTTTTGCACTTGTCTCTTCCAAAAAACGCTTTCTGGCATCATTGAAAGAAAATCGTGAATCCTTAGCTTTTAAAAAACCATATTGAGCTCCAAAAGTCAGTCCAATTCTTTCATTTATAAGACCTTTTGGTATTTTCTTATTCCACAAAAATTGAGTTTCATAAAACTCAACAAAATTCTCTAAAACGACTTTTGTAATTACTTTTGAAAATGCTTTTGGCTCCAATTCATACAATAAATCAATTATATTTAAGTAGGAATGCTTTTTTGATTTAAATATCAATTCTAAAATCTCTTCTTTTTTGGAGTGATTTGAAATATATTTTGCTGAAAAAAAATCTTGAATTGACTTATGTGCCCATTTAATTTTTTGCCCTTCAATATTAAACAACGGAACAGTTGTCGTTAAATCATCATAAAAATTTTGCTCTTTAAAACTTATACTTTCATTATTCTTTTTAGCTTTCAAAATATGATGAATTAGTTCATCTTTTGTGTAAATTACCAAACCTATTTTTGAGGTTTCGAAAGCAATATTTCTTAAAATAATTTCAAAATCATAAATATCTAAGTTAGAACGCTTAGGTCTTTTAAATCCCTGTTTTGACAAATCATGATGCTTAAACAAGCAACTATACACCTCTTCATAAAATGTAATTTTCTTAGAAGGAATATCTTTATTATAAGTATAAGATTTATATAATAATGAAACTAAAAATGGATTTGATAAAAATTCATGTACTTGAGTATTTTTTTCTTTAATTTCAGAAATTAAACTTTCACCTAGTTTTACCTGACCTAAATTATCCAACTTTTCTATAATATTATATGCTTCCTCATCTCTCAATGGTTGTATATGGAATAATTGAAAATCTGAGAATGTTGATAATGCGGATTCCGGTCTAGATGTAATAACAAAATTATTTTTTCCTGTTTTTCTTACCAAATCTACAATTTGACCAGTAATGGTTTCTTGAATATCATATGGAATTTCATCAAATCCGTCTAGCAAAATTGTAAAAGATCCTAAATTCATAAGTTCAAAGGTCAAATCTTTATCTAAAGATTTATCCAAAGGGTTTATTTGATTGAAAATTTCTTCTAACAAAGAATTTTTTTCATTAATCTTTCTAAGCTCAATCAAAATTGGAATACTAATATTTTGTTCAATTACTGAAAGAGTTATCCATTTCAACAATGTAGATTTTCCCATTCCTGCATAATCAGAAATAATTATTCTACTAAATTTATCAAAAGGAATATTTTCATTTTCTTTTATTTGATAAATATGATCACCATTATACGATATAATAGTTAAAGGCACATATAATTTTTTTATTTTAGTTCCTGTATTCGGAAAAACTAAAGTTGTCAAAAAACTTGATTCTTTATAAATTTCTTGAAGATATTTAGAAAATTTATTTTCCCAATAATGATCTTCGATTTTATAATCATTATTTCTCTTTTTTAACCAATTGTTGAGACGATCAATTTTTGGAGTTATTAAAGAATTTATTAATGGTTGTATTAATGGCTTTGAAACTTCATGAATTAATTTAATTTCTTCGAGATTTAGGTCTACCATATTTTTTGGATATCTTTATGAAATCTAAATGTAGCAAAATTTTCATAACATTATTTTATTTCATTTTCAAAATTTAAATTCAGCAAATTGAGCTGAAAACACAACATCGATCATCTGGACGAAAGGAGATTACAGCAAAACGACGGGTGTACAACATGAAAAAAATTAAGAAACAATATCATTTTGTCGATTTGCTGTTTTCGTTTCTCCTTTCGTCGAAATGAAATGATTCTTCTATTTAATCAACATCCAAATAAGGATCCAGAGCTTCTGCCAATCTATTGAGCCAATAAAAATTATCTTCGAGATTATTGAATTCAGTTTCTACAGTTTCGCATCCGCGCATGGAACATAACGAAAGAATATAATTTACCTCTCGTATAGTTTTCGCCATATCTTTTGGATCGATAACATCAGTAAAAAAGGCTTGTAGTCTATTTTCAAGTTCATTCGAAAGTATTTCTGTAGTCATTATCTTATTTTTTAAAGTTTTCAAATATAATACTTTTGAGCGCATAAATGTGACCTAGGCAAAAATAAATCTTAGGAATTTTGAAATATGGATATTTCACAAGAAACTTTTATTGCAAATCTTGGCGTTCACATTAGACAATTACGAGAAAAAAAAGGCATGTCTCAACAAGATTTAGCTGATGATTGTGAGATTCGTAAAACTCAAATAGGCAGAATCGAAAGAGCTGAAATAAACACTACCATAAAAACTCTTGTAAAAATCGCCAATGCTTTAGATATTGAACCTAAAGAATTATTTAATTTTCCTTTGAAATAATAATTCGGCTAAAGCTTTTCACCTTCAATCATAAAAAAACCTCCAGCTAAAGCGGGAGGCAATTCATCTGATTTATTTCTTTTTTTAAGTCTAGTTTGTCATTTCGAGGAACGAGAAATGAAATCATAAAAATTATAAATAACGACCAAAAATCCTTTTAATCTTAATAATCTGTGGCAAAAACAGAAACTGCTTCAGAAATTTCTTTAAATCTTTTTGTGTTTAGTCTTTAAATATTCTTATTTTTAAAACACCAAAAACTTAATTCTCAAAATTCGCTTGTTTTTAAATCTCAAAAAAACATTTAGAACACATGAGAAAATACAGATTATTAATTATTCTTTTAGGAATTATTGCGGTTTTTTACTTTGCAAGAACAGTTCGAAGCTTTACCGTTAAACAGGAAATCCGAACTCTTAAATCAGAACATTTTATTATTTCTTACAGCGGAATTTATAAAAGTGAGGCTGAAAAAGTCAGCACTCATCTCGAGAACAATTATGCGAAAATAAGAGAAAATCTAAAAGATGTACAACACGACTTGATAAAGGTTTTTGTTTATGGTTCGCAATACAAATTTAATAGCGCTACTGGTTTAAAAGAAAACACAAAAGGTACGAGCCGTGGTCCAAATGAATTTCATTTTGTGTGGACCAATTGGTTCAATTCTATTTTTCCAGACGATCCTCTCAAAACTGCGCTTCATGAATTTACGCACTGCGTTCAACTCAATATATTAATCGACAGGGCAAAAGAAACAATCATCACCCAAGACCGACTTACTTTTGAAAAGGAATTTGATAAAAAGTTTAAAGCCGAATATCCGCGCTGGCTTTGGGAATCGATCAGTATTTTTGAGGCTGGAGAAGTAAATTCGCTAAGCGTAAAATACGCCAAAAGCAAAAACCTGACTTTAGAAGAGCTTAATAAAAGCAATCAGATTTATAATATCGGCTACACAATCATCGAATATATGACCCAAAAATGGGGAAAAGACAGCCTGCCCAAACTAATTGCTTCATTTGGCAGCATCGAAAAAGCACTTAGCATAAAACCCGAAGAATTTGAAAAAGGCTGGATTGCTTTTTTGGAGGAAAACTATTGATTCGGCTAAAGCCTTTTTCTTTTCAAACAGAAACCTCCAGCTAAAGCAGGAGGCAATGTATGTAATTTATTTTTTTTTAAGTCTAGTTTGTCATTTTGATCCCGAAACTTCAGGATCGAATAACAATACTTGGTGGTAATTTTTGATGAGAAACAAAAACACAAAACACTATTAATCAATAAATTAACACTAAAACCAGTTCACCAAAAAGATTTATTCCGTAACTTTGCTAATCCAAAAAAAAATCTGCCAAAAACTCTTCTCTTTGCCTATTTGCAGAACAAATTCCCCAAATTTTGTTTCGGTTATAAAATTCGTTTTCAACAACCTAACAATAAACAAAATGGAACCACAACTACAAGAAATTCGGGAACAGCAAAAAGCATCTTGGAACAAATTTTCTCCAGGCTGGAAAAAATGGGATCATGAAATTCTGGATTTTATGAGGCCTTTTGCCGATGAAATCATTCGTTCGATAAACCCAAAAGGATCAGACGTAATTCTAGATGTCGCAGCTGGAACTGGCGAACCAGGTTTGAGCATTGCTGCGATGCTTTCTGACGGAAAAGTCGTTATTACCGATCTCGCTGACGATATGCTTACCATTGCCCGCGAAAATGCTTTTAGAAAAGGAATTACAAATGTCGAATTTAAAGCTTGCGATGTCACTGAACTTCCTTTTTATGACAATACCTTCGATGCGATAAGCTGTAGAATGGGTTTTATGTTTTTTCCTGATATGCTTTTAGCAGCAAAAGAAATGTATCGCGTTCTGAAACCTGGCGGCAAAATCGCAACCGCGGTCTGGAGCGGACCTGAGAAAAATTTCTGGGTCACTGCTGTTGGCGGAACGATTAACAGAAACATGCAGCTCACGCCTCCGCCTCCCGAAGCTCCGGGAATGTTTCGCTGTTCGAAAAGCGGTTTAATAACCGATATTTTCCAACAAGCTGGGTTTAAAAATACTACCGAAACAGAACTGACTGGCAAATTAAATTGCGGTACTGCAGATGTCTATTGGAATCTGATCACAGAAATTGCCGCGCCTTTTGTCGCCGCACTCAGCAATGCCGATGATGCAATGAGAGAAAAAATCAGACAAGAAGTTTTTACTTTAGTAAATGAAAAATTCCCTGACGGAAATGTTATTATTGATGGAAATGCACTTGTAATTGCTGGAGAGAAATAGTCTTAAAAGTTTGTCTTGTTTTGGTTATTTGCAAGAAAAAACCTTTGTCAAAGTTAAAACTTTGACAAAGGTCTCTCGTACAGTTTGGAATTTGGAATTTATTTATTGGAATTTAATATTTCAATAATCTTATCCACATTAATTTCACTATAATCATTAATATAAAAATCACATACAGGAAGGTGTTCTTTCGTATGTGTACTCAAAACGCCAACAACTTTCATTCCTGCATTTAATCCTGCTGTAACGCCCGAAAAAGAATCTTCGAAAACCACACAATCAGACGGAGAAACGCCAACACGCTCTGCCGATTTTAGATATACTTCTGGGTTTGGTTTATGAAGTGTTACGTCTTCGCTGGACATCATCGAATCCATTTTGTCTGAGATTTTTAAAGCGTTTGCAATTAAATCCAGATTGGCACGCGGCGCCGAAGTTGCAACAGCCGTTTTAAATCCGCGAGATTTTAATTCGCTTAAAAAATCCAAATAATGCGGAATCGTATCTACTTTGTCTTTATAAATTTCACGAAACATTCCCTCTTTTTCGTCTTCGAGTTTCAGCAGTTCTTCTCCCGCAATTGGGCGCTTGAAGAAATGCGTCATGATGTAACTGTTATGTTTTCCGTACATATGTTCTTCGAATTCTTCATTTGTATAAGGAACATTATATTTATCGAAAAACGCCTCAAAAGCCTTCACATGATGCGGATTGGTGTGCGAAATCACGCCATCCATATCAAAAATTACACATTGCTGTTTCATTCTATATTTTTTTAACGGTTGCAAGATAGGGTAATAAAGGGTTATTTCACAGAGATTCGCGGAGGTTTTTCGCAGAGATTCGCTAAGAGTTTTTTTGAATCTCGCAAAGACGCAGAGTCGCAAAGTTTTTATTTTAAGTAATGTTTACAAAGTACTGTTTGTCATTTCGATCCCGAGACTTCGGGATCGAAATGACATCAAATGAGAAAAAAATCCTTTAAATCTTATTAATCTGCGGCTTTAAAAGCCTTTGCGACTCTGCGCCTTTGCGAGATTAATTCATCAACCAATCCATATCTTACTTTTAACCAAAGTCATTGTCTGTCTCAAATGCTGATTACATGCTATTAGAATAATCAAAACCACCAAACCGTAACCAACAATGGTATAAATCTCCATATCAGCTAATAAAGCCGCTTGTTTCGCAACTGTCCCGAAGACTTTCTTCAACGCTAAAGTATTGGCGTTATCTGCAGAATATCCCTTTGCCATAAAACTCTGCGCTGTTGCAGTTATGGTTTGCTGTGCTTCTGGATTTTCGCCTGTTACAAACTGACTTAATTTTAAAAAGTGCTTTTTGTTTAAAAATACAACCGCATTCTGCATCACGCAAAAACCAATTGTACTTCCCCAAAAACGACCCGAAACTCCAACAATTCCCGAAGAAACCGCCATTTTTGCCGGAACCGATGATGTGGTAAATAAGATGAGCGGAACAAATAAAAACCCAACACCGATTCCTTGCAAAATATACGGAACGATAATATCTGACAACGCCACATCGGGCACAAAAAGAAACGTAAACCAAAAATGAAACAATGCAATTAGCGAAAATCCAATAATGAAAATAACTTTTGTCGAAACAGATTTCATCAGAAAATAGGCCGCTAAAATAAGTCCGATTACATTTCCTAGTCCGTTTATGTATTGCACGCCCGCCACACGCGACGGATCCCAATTCCAAATCGAAAACATCGCCGAATGACAAAGACTCAGTGTTGCCCTGCTGATATAGAAAAGAAAAAACAATAAAAACCCAATTCGCAGGTTGGCATATTTAAAGACTTCAAAATCAAAAGTCGGTCTTTTTACCAAGCGTTCTTTAAAGATAAATAAACCTCCTGTAATGAGTGCAATCATCAGCATTACAACCATGTGCGAAGACTCAAACCAATATTTTTTTTCGGCATAAACAAAAAAGTAAGCACCGCAAAGAATGGCAGTTAAAACCAAAAAATAACTCATCCAGTCGATTTGATACAACGGAATTTTCTTTGTGATTCGGTGCCCACGAAAAGTAACTAAGATTAAAAAGACATTCAAAACCTGCAAGCCGCCCGAAACGTACAGCATGTATTTCCAATCGTAATGATCCAGAAACCAAACCGCAATATTCATAATAAATGGCGTTGACAATAACAGCGAACCGTAGTAAAACGAAAAACCTATTATAATGGCATTTTTAGAATTAAACTGCTCAATTAATAATTGTCTGATCGTAATTACCGGAAGAGCCATTAAGATTCCTTCGGCAATTCTCAGCAATAAAAAAAGATAAAAATTGGTAATATAAGCCGATGAAACAATCGTAATTCCGATTAGGGAATAAACCGCCATCAAGTAATTTTTTGCAGGGAAAAAACTCGAAAATCGGCTTTCTATTAAAATTGTGGCGAGCAAAGTTCCATACGTAACGCACATCGCAAACTGCAAATCTTCTGGCTCGATGTCCAGAAAACTCGCTGCGTAGGTTACGTTTGAAGTATAAACTCCCAATAAAATCATGGAATGCAAAAGACAGACAAACAAAATAATAATGATTGCCCATTTTGGAACCCAAGATTTAAAAATACTTTTATCTTCCATTTTAGTGTGCCGCGATCACGGTGATATTCATTCCCGCTCTTAAAAAATCGGTTTGTTTGTCGGTATCTTTTAACTGAATTCGAACTGGAATTCTTTGTTCAATTTTAACGAAGTTTCCTGTTGCATTATCTGGCGGAAGCAATGAAAATCTTGCCCCGCTCGCAGGCGATAAAGAAGCAATTGTACCAACGAAAGTTTTATCGCTCAATGCATCGGCTTTTATTTCGACTTCCTGTCCAACAGTTAAATACTGCAATTGCGTTTCTTTAAAATTGGCTGTAATCCATTTTTCTTTGCTTACGATTGAAAGCAATGATTGTCCTTCTTTTACCATTTGCCCTGGCTGTAAAGTTCGTTTTCCAACCCAGCCGTCGTAAGGCGCTGTAATGATCGTGTACGAAAGAAATAATGCCGCATTGTCTGCCAGAGCTTGTTTGGATGCGATATTCGTTTGTGTTGTCGGAACATTAGCCTCGGCCACAGATGTACTTAAATCTGCCGAATGAATTCTATTTTTCATTTCCTGAAAATGTGCCTGCGCCGATTCATAATCTGCCTTTACTTTCTCTAATTGCTGAGAAGTTGCGGCTTCATCCTTCACCAAAGCCTGATATCTTTCGTATTCTAATTTTGTTTTCCAAAGATTCGATTTTGCAGCATCTAATTGCGCTTCGTTAATTGCAGTTGCGCTGGCCGTATTTATCGCATTTTTTTGTGCTACAACGCTGTTTTGTTTGGCGTTTTGAACATCGGCCAAAGCCACATTCAATTTTGATTGATATTCTCTGTTGTCAATCACCACCAAAGTATCGCCTTTATGCACAAATTGGTTTTCATTAAAACGAACTTCCTGTACATAACCTGTAATTCTCGACATAATTGGCGTTACATATTGTTCTACTTGTGCGTCATTGGTTTCTTCGTGATTTCTGTTGAAAACGTAAAACCAAATTCCCAAAATAACCCCGCTCGCCACAAGCGCACACGCAATAACCGTTATTAGTATATGAAACGTTTTGTTTCTTCTAGTTTCATTTTTTATCTTAACCATAAACTCTATATCTTTTCTTGTCTATTTTCTATTATCTACTTCTAAATCTTGCCTCTTGCCTCTTTCTTCTAACTTTTCACATCTAACATCTAACTCTGAGGAAGAATCCCCGCCGTATGAAGCAATTCGTAATGTTTCAGAACTGCATCCAATCGCGTAGAAATTTTGTTGTATTTCGCCTGAAGCAAAGCATTATCGGCATCGACCATTTCCGTTATTAAAACCAATTGATTTAAGTATTTCAGCTTTACAATTCGGTAATTTTCATTGGCTAAATCCAAAGCTTTGTCGACCACCACAAATTTTTCAAGGATTTCCTGATATTGCGTATGCTCTTTATACAGTTGATCCTGAATTTCATCTTTTATAATTTCCGACTGCATTTGCTGCCATTCGATTTTTTTGTTAGCCTGTTCTACTTTGGTTTTGTTTTTATACAAAGCCGAAATATCAAAACGCGCTTCGATTCCCACTTGACCTAAAGTGTACAAATACGGATTTGGCGGAAAAAATTTGTAGTTAGGATAATAAAAACCATAATTCCCGAAGAAGTTTACCGTTGGCAGATAATTTCCTTTCACCAATTGCAGTTCCGTTTTTTTGATATTTAATTCCTGACTTGCAATGCGCATTTCTTCGTTTTGCAAAGCTTTATTCATATAAAAATCGTAGGGATCTAAACCATTCAATTCGTCAAGATTAGCTGTTGTATCGATCGCAATTTCTTCGTTTTCCGGAATCTGAAGCAGTGTTTTCAGATCGTGAAGCGCAATTTTAATGTTTTTGGAGTTTGTAAGCGCATTTAGTTCACGATCTGAAAGCTGCAATTCGGCACGAATAACCTCGTTTTTCGTAACCGTTCCATGTTTTTGAAGCGACTGCACTTCTTTCAATCGGCTTTTTTCTTCTTTGATGTTTTCTTCAAAAATCTTTTGAAGTTCCATCATTTTATAAATCGAAAGATAATTGGCTACTACTTCGAGCTCAATATCATTTTCGGTTTTTTCGGTTTTTATTTTAGCGATTTCGCTTTCCTGATTGGCAATTTTGATGGCATTATTGATTTTATTTCCAGCATAAATTGGCATTTTAAAAGTCGAATTCACCTGATAAATTTCAGGAATTGCCTTTGTAACTTCTTTTCCATTCAAGAAACCATTTCCTTTAAATTCGGTAATATTGGTAATTCTGGAATACTCGCCGTTTAATTCGATATCCGGTAAACGAAGTTCTTTACTTTCTTTTATGTTTTGCTCCGTGAGCGTAATCTCCAATTGAGATCGAAGGATTTTTTTGTTGTTTTCTTTTGCCAGTTTCATCGCTTCTTTTAATGAAACCGTATGAATTTCCTGCGCTTGTAAACTATTGAATGCCAATAAAATTAGCAATAGTATTAGTTTTTTGAGAAAACAATCTTCTGTAGAATTTGTTATTTTAAGGAACATGAATACATAAATATTTTATACTGCAAAGTTCCTTCATTTTTACGATGACTGATAATTCTAAAAAGTCAATAACGTATTCATTTCGGACAAACGTTAAAAACTTATTTTTCGAAAACGTTATATTAAAATACTGAAAAACAATTTATTACAAAATGGATTTGCTTTGTGATATTTCAAGCAGATTTAAAAAAACTACAGAATATCTTCTCCATTTAAGTAATCGGAAGGCCGTTGTCCTAAAATCTTGAAAAAAGTATTGCTAAAAGTCGGAACGCTATTGTAACCCACTTCTAGCGCAACCTCTTTTACCGATAGTTTTCTTTCTAATAAAAGTTCGATTGCTTTTAAGATTCTTCGAATGGTATAATATTGAATAAAAGACATTTTGAGATCTTTTTGAAACAAGCGATACAAAGAGCGTTCGCTGTAACCAAATTCGTGAGCAACATCTGCAAACAGAATCGTTTCGCCTAGATTGTTTTCAATGAAACGCAAAATTTTACTAAGCCGTTTGTCTTTTGGCTGAGGCAATTCTAACGGAAGATTATTGGTGCAGATTTGCGGCAGAATCGCTTTTATAGCTTTTGCAATGGTAAAGTTTGGAGTTCCTTTTTTAAGATCGCCATTCCAACGATTGGTAAAAAGCATCATTTGCAACAATAAATTATTGACGGGATAAATACCTTCAACCTGATAAAATCCATCTTCTCCTTTTTCAACCGGAAAATATAAATTTCGCATCATCACATTTTCAGATTTCGGCTGAATACTGTGTTCCACTCCACTCGGAATCCATATAAAATGTCTTGCGGGCAGAAAATAGGTTTTGGTCTCCGTTGTTACAAAAACGACATCGCCTTCTGCATAAAGTAATTGGGCTTTATCATGTTTGTGTGTAGGAATAAACAATTCACCCATCAAATCGTGGTGACAGTAAATGCTTTTTTTATCAGCATCTACTTTTTTGATGTAATATTTATCTAATTTCTGACCGGAATGTTCCATTGGTGTGATTTCTCATTATAAAGATAAGAAAGAAATTTAACCGCAAAGTTCGCAAGGTTAAAAACACAAAG
This sequence comes from Flavobacterium sp. GSB-24, assembly GCF_027924665.1. NCBI lineage: Bacteria > Pseudomonadati > Bacteroidota > Flavobacteriia > Flavobacteriales > Flavobacteriaceae > Flavobacterium > Flavobacterium sp. GSB-24. The sequence goes on along the minus strand of NZ_AP027043.1, from coordinate 1,359,350 downwards.
TTCGCAAAGCTTAAAAAACTTTGCGAACCTTTTGTGAATCTTAGCGCACTTTGCGGTTAAACCTTAAAGCATAAAAACAAAAAAGCCTTTCCGTTAAGAAAGGCTTCTTCCAATATTGCGGTCTGGACGGGACTCGAACCCGCGACCCCATGCGTGACAGGCATGTATTCTAACCAACTGAACTACCAAACCCTGCGTTATTGCGAGTGCAAAAATACAACAGAAGTTGGATTCTGCAAGGGTTTTTAGGAATAAAAATTGAGAAATTTTTAATTACTTAAATTCCAATATTTTAAAAATTGTCTGCAAATTAAAAAAAGAAGAACTTTCCTTCTTTTTAACCGCAAAGCACGCAAAGATGTTTTATTGATTTACCAAATAAACGCAAAGTTCGCAAAGCTATATTAATTCTAGCTTTGCGAACTCTGCATTCTTTTAAAAATATCTTTGCGAACTTTGCGGTTAATATCTACTATCACGATATGTCTTAAATCAAAAAAGCCATCCACAAAAGTGGAAAGCTTTTCATTGGTCTAACTACTAAACCAGCTACGAGTTACAAAGTCGTAGCAAAACAACACAACTAATCTTAGATACCGTTTTTGGGCAAAAAAGCCTTTCTTAAAAGAAAGGCTTTTCCCAATATTGCGGTCTGGACGGGACTCGAACCCGCGACCCCATGCGTGACAGGCATGTATTCTAACCAACTGAACTACCAAACCTCTGCGTTATTGCGGTTGCAAAGATAGTACAGAATTTCATTTCTGCAAGTGTTTTTGTAAAAAAAATGAAATAAATTTTAAAACATTTACCCAAAGTTTTGTTTTTCAACCAAATATGTAGTCAATATTTTTTCAAAATTGTCACCAACATTTACCGGAACGTACTTAATTTGGTTCTTCGCACAGGTTAAAGCTAGATTTTTAAAATAGGCTTCTACCCTTTTTTCGTATTCTGATTTAACATTATCTGCAAAAATAGAAACCTCTTCTCCTGATTCTAAGTCAATGAACTTTCTTGGCGTATTGTCAAAATCAAATTTCAATTCGGTTTCATTATCAACCACATGAAACAAAACTACTTTATGTTTATTGTGTTTTAAATGCTGTAAGGCATTAAAAAGCTTTTCATCATCTTCGGTCTGAAACATATCAGTAAACAAAATAATCATCGAGCGGCGATGCATTTTCTCTGCTATTTGATGTAAATAGGTAATCGTATCGGTCGTTTTTTTAACTTTTGGCTGAACCAATAATTCTTCCAATTTATTCAACAGCATTCTATGATGACGATCGCTTCCTTTTTCTGGTGCATAATATTCGTATTTATCGGAGAAAACACTCAATCCAACTGCATCGCGTTGTTTCTTTAAGATATTCATTAAAACCGCCGAGGCCAAAACTGCAAAACCAATCTTCTTTTCATAAAAAGGCTGATTTGATTTGAGTTCAGGATAATGCATTGAGGATGAATTATCAACAATTAAATGACATCGTAAATTGGTTTCTTCCTCAAAACGTTTCGTATACAAACGATCGGTTTTGGCAAATAATTTCCAATCGATATGTTTAGTGCTTTCGCCTGCATTATACACTTTATGTTCAGCAAATTCAGCCGAAAATCCATGAAACGGACTTTTGTGCATTCCCGATATAAAACCTTCCACAACCTGATTGGCCAGCATTTCTAGATGCTGAAAACTGGAGACTTTCTCTATTTCCGATTCGATTTTCATTCGGTTTCTTTTTTAATATTTTGTGCTTTATAAAGCAAATCTGTCGATTGAAATAATTTCCTTTTTAAAATAGGACTAAAATTAGGGTTTTCTTTTAAGAATCGCTGTACTTCATCAAAGGCAAATTTCGAAGAATATTTTCCAACTGTATTATCCAGCCAGTCTTTCGGGAAGAAAATATCTCCCGTGCGCTGAATTTCATCAACCAAATCTAATGAAAATCTGATATATTTTTGTGCATTTTCCTGACGAAGCGGATGATGAATATTCGCTAATCCAACAGAAACCCACGATTCTTTTTCACGGTTTTTATCCTCTTTTAAAGATTCCATAAAAGCATTACGAACCGATTCGTCTTTGGATAATGATGGAAGCAGAAACTCAAAACGCTTTTGTTTATCAGGATTTGTAAATGTTGTTCTCGTCTTTTCCAAAATTTCATCTGCTTTTGGATGTTTGAAAATTGCGAGATTCATTGCCATGTTGGTATAATCGTCTTCGTTTAATTTTAAATTCGAAATCGAAATTTCTCTGTTCCAAACTTTGTATAAACTGGCTTTCGCCGAATTAGAATAGGCAATCGAGCTGAATAATCCGAACAATGTCTTTTTGATATTGGCTGATAAATTAGCTTGTAAACGTTCGTACAAAATACCTTCAAGCTGTTTCTGAACTTTATTCTGCTGTTTTTCGGTAAAAAATCTCCAATAAATTGTATTTAAATTATTAGAAGTGATTCTCAAAACCAATTCGTTTTCTTCTGTTTGAATTGCTTTCAGAAAACAATTAAAAGCTTTATCTGGCGAAACATGTCCAAGCAATGTATTTTCATAAAGATTGCTGTAACTCGATACTCTTGCAACCTCATCTTTCAACGTAGAAATATAATCCAAATTTTTTCCGTCAAGCGGAAAAACTCCGTACCCAAAACCATTGTAATTATAAATAACGGCAATTGGTTTTTCAAGTTCGATGGCTTCTTTTAAAACGGTGTTTTTATCATTAATATTAATCGTCAGAACTTTTACATCATTGGCATAAACCAAACCAATCTGAAAAACCTGAGGCCAGATATTATTGGAGTTATCTTCTGCTTTTTGCTGAATTTCAAAAGTTTTAATTCGGTTTTTAGAATCGTATTCAATCTTATCCGTAAAAATCGCTCTTCCAGATTTGTTTACCCAAACGTCACTCCATTTTTTCATATCGAGCGGCGTTTCTGCATCCAGAATTTCTACCAAATTATTCCAATCGGCATTGTCGTTGGCGTAGTTTTGAATGTAGTTTTGAATTCCTTTCTGAAAAGCTTCCTTTCCCATCGAAGCTTCTAACTGACGCATCATAATAGGCGCTTTGTTGTAAATAATAGCTCCGTAAAGCGAACCTGCATCTTTTAAATTCGCCAGATGCTGTTTTATAGGATGTGTACCCAAAGATCGATCTTCCGCGAAAGCGCTAGGATAATGCGCGGTAAAAAACTGCAGATTATGATTGACTTTCGGAAAAATCGGGTTCATTATTTTATCGGCCATGAAATTGGCAAAAACCTCTTTCATCCAAACATCATCAAACCATTTCATTGTGACCAAATCGCCAAACCACATATGTGAGGTTTCGTGCGCGATGAGTTTTGCTCGGTTTAATTTTTCACTATCCGTTGCACTGTTGTCCAAAAACAAAGTTGATTCTCGGTACTGAATCGCGCCAACATGTTCCATTCCGCCATACTGAAAAACTGGAATCGAAGCAAAATCCAGCTTTTGAAACGGAAACTTATAATTGGTATATTTTTCTAAAAAATCTAAGGATTGCTGATGCAGATTGAAAATAGTATCTGCGCTTACGCGGAATTTTTCTGGACTGTTTTCACGATACAGCATCGTCATTTCTAAACCTGGTTTTTTCGTCGTGCTTTTGAATTTCCCTGCTACAAAAGAGAATAAATAGGTGCTCATTTTATCTGATTCTCCAAAAATATATGTGATAAAATTACCTTTATCGATTTTCTCTTTTACATCGGCTCCAGCCAAAACCGACCAATCTTTTGGTACAGAAAGACTCAATTTGTAAGCAGCTTTAATATCTGGCTGATCAAAACATGGAAATAAGGTACTTGCGCGATCTGGAACTAAAAGTGTATATAGAAAATCGTCATTTCTATTTAACGATAAATTACCCGCGATAAAAGAAATTGAAATCGCATTTTTTCCTAAAATTAAACCCGAAGAAGGAATTACAATATGTCCGTTCTGGTGAACAATGGCAAGGCTTTTTCCGTTTATGGCAACTGTTTTTATGTTGGACGTTTTTTCCTTAAAATCAAAAAGTAAAGGCTGACTTAAATCAGATATATTCAAATTTACTGTCAAATGAGCATTTATATTTTCTTCTTTCTGATTTGGAATCTCAAATGACAAATTATACCGAACTTCTGAAATCTGCTTTTTACGAAACTGCGCCAATTGCTCTGAAACCCCATTTTCTAAAAGCACACTTTCTTTTTCTTTTGATTGGGAAAAACCATTAGAAATCAACATAAAAAAACAAAGAAAGGTGTATAGAATTTTCATTTTTAAAGGAATATAAGATTTGCTAAAAATAGAAAATAAGTTCCAAAAAAAGACCTAACAGGTTTTAAAAACCCGTCAAGTCTAAAAAAAACAAACTGTATTTTTAACGAAAAAGGCTTGACTACCGCCAAACCTTTTCCTTTACTAATTCAAAGCTATCCAAAAAAAGAATTATTCTGTTTGTTGAAATTTAAATGTAACGTCACCTGCATAATAGGTATTACGTGCATTTGTTGGGAAAATAGTTTCTGCAGCTGTACTTGAGATATACGCATATCCTGTAATAGTGATATTTCCAGCCACAATTGGATAAGTCGCTGCAGATCCATCTGTTTTTGTTCTGTTGATCCAGTCGTCACTATTTACTGTAAAAAAGTACTCTTTATCTTTAGTTAGTGCGATTGGCGAAATTGCTTTTTCGACTGTAACATTAGCTGTAGCTACATTTATAGTTTCAGATTTTATCACTGTTTTGGTTGCAGCATCCCATAAAGTAACTCTTAAAGTTGGATTTACATCTGGAATTTTTACAATCAAGGAGTTTATTTTTCCCGTTACGGTTGGTTTAAAACTAAAACCATATTCATAAATTCCTGAGTTTTTTACATCAACAGCTTTCTGGCTAAATCCAGATCCTGCCATATAAGCATCTAGAGGATTTTCTTCATTATATTTAACAGCATCTTTATCGTCATCGTTGCTGCATGAAACCGTAGAAACGGCAATTAATAAAACGGTCAAAATAGTTTTTAGAACTTTCATAATATATATTTTTAATTAATGATTTATTTGATTTCAGAATTAAGGTTTGATGTTAAAATGTGCGCAAACTTCTTCGTAACTCATTTTAGAATAGTCCAGTTTTGCAGTTTTTGCGGTGGTCGCTACTCCTCCAGGAATTAAAATATATCGCCAGTTAAGCGTTGTTGGCAGGTTTACTGTTCCTCCTCCATCATGTCTAAATCTAAATAATTTGATTTTTTGCAGATTAGAAATAGCCGTAATTGTATTTACGAATCCTCCTGCGGTAGATGTGTATGGCACTGTGTAAGTACCTGATCCAAAAGAAACATACACTAATATGGTTCCTTTAGAAAGAATGTCTGCTGATAGTTCTGGCGCATTAATAGTTGTAGACATTCCCGAAGTACCGTCTATTGTTTCTGCAGCTGCTGCTGGTGCTGTTAACCATGCACTGTAAATAACATTTGCTGTCCCGGCTGCTCCTGGCGCTCCGTCTGCCCCATTAACACCATCAGTTCCGTCATCGCCGCTGCATGAAATTGTAGAAATGGCTAGTAAGAAAATTGTAAAAATGGTTTTTGAAAATTTCATAACAATTTGGTTTTAAAAAATTAATTAAATACTTCTTTTTTAATTCAATAGCTTTATTTTTGCAACAATCGACAGGAACTTTTTTTTTCCTTGTGATTTAATTACAGGACAAATTTGCACCAAAGAGTTCAAGCTAAAAACAGCCAATAGACGAACAACATTTTAAATAGACAGACAACATAAATTAAGTTTGAATGATGAAAAAATACACTTGTATTATTGTTGATGATGACGAAATTGATAGACTTACAGCAGTTTCTTATGCTAAGAAGTTTCCTGTTCTGGATATTTTAGGGGTTTTTGAATCGGCTGAAGATGCTGTTCCTTTTTTAGAGAAAGAGAAAATCGACATCTTATTTTTGGATATTGATATGCCGGGTTTAAACGGAATTGAGTTTAGAAAACAAACTCTCGAAATTCCAGTTTGTGTTTTTATTACGGCGCATCCTGAACATGCCGTAGAAAGTTTCCAGATTGAAACTCTTGATTTTATTGTAAAACCCTTAAAGCTTGATCGTTTTACACAAACTGTAAATCGTATTGAAGAGTTTATGGAAATTAAACTCAAAGCTTCTTTGTTTGAAGCCAGTATTGGCGGTGATACTATTTATATTAAAGAAGGCCACGAACAGACCAAAGTTAAGCTGCATGAGATTTTGTATCTCGAAGCTTTAAAAGATTACACTTTGGTAGTTACAGAACGAAAAAGACATTGTGTGCTTTCGAGCATTGGAAATCTTTTGAAAGAAGATCATTTTCAATCTTTTGTGCGTATTCACAGAAGTTATGCCGTCCAGAAACAATATGTTCAAAAGATAAATTCAACCGAAATTATCTTGAATAATAATGCCGTAATACCAATTGGAAGAAGTTACAAGGAAAACTTAAATCTAATTGCATGAGAAATCTCAAGTTCTTGCTGCTCTTATTTATAAGTTGGAATGCTTTTGCACAGCAGGAACCTAATTTGGCACGTTACAGCACGACAAATGAGAAACTTAAAATCTGGCTTGCATACACTCGAAAAATCTTTGATGCAGAAGATTATCCTAAACTCATAACTGCGGCAGAAAAAGGAATTTCTCTTGCTAAAAATCATAATGCTTATTTAAGCCGGTTTTATATTCAAAGAGGACTCGGATATGAATTTACCAACAATCAATATCAGAAAGCTTTAGAAAATTATGAAATTGCCTGGAAGTACGCCCGCAAAGCCAGACATCTAAAAACCGAGACCACTGCTTTGATGCGTCTTAATTATGTTTATTATTCCGTTCAGGATACTGCAAAAGGCAAATCTTTGATAAAATATATTAAACGAGTTGTGGATACTACCAAAAGCGATTATACAAAATCTGTTTTAAACGGGAGTATCGCCGAATACTACCAGAATAACTCGGAATATGAAACTTTTATTGATTATCAATTAAAGGCGATTTCATACAAAAAACTGCTTAAAAGAGACATAGCGAGTACTGAAAACATAGGAATATCGTATCTTCAAATTGGGAGCGCTTATACCAAAATGAAGCAGTTTAAAAAAGCAATAGAATATTTTAACGAAGCCAAACCGTATGTAAAAAACTCTCCGTATGTAAGTGCTTTTTTATGCAACTATTACCTGCACAGCTATGTTGCTTTAAAGCAAAAAGACAGCATTCGAAAATATTACAATTTAGTATATACTTATCCAACAGCAAAAGATTCTCTTTTTATCAATTTGAGTTTTGCTAATAGAAGCATGTCGGAGCATTTTGCAGACGAAGGCAAAATAAACCAAGCTTATAATTTTGCAAAAAAATCTGTTTTCTACGCTCAAAAATCGAATGATCCGGATATTATAATGGAAGCAAATACCAATTTCGGAAAGGTTTTAAACGAAAAAGGAGAACATAAAAAGGCCATTGAAGTATTAAAAAAAGCATCTGAAAAGGCTTTGAAATATGACAAAGAGTCTTTTGTTATGATTAATAAAAAACTATCTCAAAGTTATGCCGCACTCGGGCAATGGAAAGAAGCTTATTTTTATAACGAAATCTACAGCAAAAACAATGACGAAATGATGGCACAGTCTGCTAAACAGAATATTGCAAATGCCGAAGCTCGTTATCAGAACAAAACCAAACAGCAGAAAATCAAATATCTTTCTACGGAGAATACAATCAAAAATATTCAAATTGAAGATGCCAAAATACAGCGCATTTTCTTAATTTCTGGAATTACTTTGGTTTGTATTATCGGGTTATTATTATTCAAACAAAATCAAAACAGAAAGAAAACCAATTTGAAACTTCAGGCTTTAAACCAAGAATTGGATGAAGCGAACAAAATCAAAGCAAGATTTTTTAGTATTTTAAATCATGATTTGAGAAGCCCAGTTTCAAACTTGATTCATTTTCTGCATCTTCAAAAAGAAAATCCCGAATTAATCGACGAAGAAACTGCAATCAGAATGCAGCATAAAATTACAACCGGCGCCGAAAATTTATTATCGTCGATGGAAGATATTCTGCTTTGGAGCAAAGGACAGATGGAAAACTTTAAACCACAGTTTAGAAAAACCGAAATCAATGCTTTATTTGAAGAAACTAAAAAACATTTTTCGAGTATAGAAAATATTGAAATGGTATTTGAAAATCCAGAAAATATCATTTTAGAAACAGACGAAAATTATTTAAAAACCATTATTCGAAATCTTACTGGAAATGCGATTAAAGCTTTAGACAAAACTCCAAATGCAAAAATCATCTGGAAAGCCTGGCAGGAAAATCAAAAAACTTATCTTTCAATTACTGATAATGGACCAGGTGGAACGCAGGAAAAATTTAAAGCGCTATACGACGAATCTGAAGTTATCGGAATCAAATCTGGTTTGGGTCTGCATTTAATTCGCGATTTAGCAACGGCTATTCATTGTAAAATAGAAGTGAATTCTAAACCAGATGCTGGAACTACTTTTACTATTGTTTTTAAACACATAGATACATAGTTTTATTTTTAAAAAATTCTGCCAAAAAAATCCAATAAAAAAGGTCTGACTTTCGTCAAACCTTTTTTATATCAATCGTAACCTTTTAAAGATTACAATAAAGCGTCTAAACTATCTGCGTAGGTTTGTTTAGGAGCAACTCCTACTTGTTTTCCTACTACTTCACCGTTATGAAAAACCAAAACGGTTGGTATGTTACGCACACCATATTTTGCAGCAAATTCTTGGTTAGCATCTACATCTACTTTACCAACAACTACTTTACCAGCGTACTCATCGCTTAATTGGTCAATGATTGGACCAACCATTCTACAAGGACCACACCATGCTGCCCAAAAATCTACCATTACTGGTTTATCTGATTTCAAAACTACTTCATCAAAAGTAGCATCTGTTATTGCTAATGCCATAATATATTAAGATTAAAATTATGTTTGAATGATTAACTTTCAAACTACAGTACAAATTTAAAAATTTAAAACAAATCAAACACGATTACTAAATTAGTTTTCATTATAAATGTATTGTCATTTATTATCAACTCTAGAATGTTTTTTGATAACTCAATTTACGACATATTAAACTGAAAACCAAACTAATAAAATGTTAATATTTTTTGTAGTATCTTTAATACTCCAAAAGATTTAATCTAAATGCAGCAAATTTTACTTCAAATAAAAACATTTCTTCAGTCTGATCCTTTTAAAAAATATGCCAAACGGTTTGGATTTTTTATTCTGGGGTTAGTCGCAATACTTTTAATTGCCTGTGGCTGCTTGTCTATTTATTTCAATCAAAATAAAGCCGAAATTATTGCTAAAGTCAATCATAAAATCAATGAAAATATTAATGGAAAATTTCACGTTACCGATTTCCATTATAAGTTCTTAACTGGCTTTCCAAATTTTACTTTGGCTTTAAAAGAAGTAGAAATAAAAGACAATCAATGGCAAAGTCATAAACATACTTTATTAAAAGCCAACGAAATAGAAGCTCGTTTAAATATTTGGAGTTTACTGCACAACGAAATCAACATTCATAAAATTCTAATTAACGATGCTCAAATTTATATTTACAAAGCCGAAAATGGTTATTCCAACGTAAACATCTTTAAGCCAAAAAAGAAAAAAGCAGAAACCAATAAAGAAAAACCCGAAACAACGATTGATGAAGTAAACCTCAACAATGTTCATGTCATTATTGCTAATCATTTGGGTCATAAATTATTTGATTTTGATGTCGCGAGCTTAGATTCAAAAGTGGATTACGATGATGAAAACTGGCACACTAATTTATTTTTAAAAACAAAAATTAATAGTCTTGCTTTTAATACTGTTCATGGAAGTTTTGCAAAAGAAAAAATGCTCGAAGGTAATTTTGATATTTCCTATTCAGAAGAACATCAAAAAATAGACATTAAAACCCAGAAACTTAAAATTGGTTCTGATGCTTTTGATATTGTGGCTTTTTTTAATATCGGAAAACAAAATTCGCTTTTCGGAATCAATATTGAAACTAATATTTTATGGAAAAATGCTTCTAATTTATTGTCGGGAAATATCAGTTCCAAACTCAATCAGTTTGATTTAAAAAAACCGATCGAAGTCAACTGCGATATTAAAGGTGATCTGAATGTCGAAGGAGATCCAAAAATTGTGGTTCAGGCTGATATTAGAAATAACGAACTTACAATTCCCGATGGCTTGTTTACCAATTGCAGTTTCAAAGGAATATTTACGAATAATTTCAAACCAGAAAAAGGTTTTAGCGATCCTAACTCTGCGATTATTTTAACCCGTTTTAAAGCCGATTATGAAAATATTCCACTGCAGATTCCGCAGGCGGTTATTAATAATCTGGAAAAACCCATTGCAACTGGATTCGTAAATTCTGATTTTGACATTTCAAAACTTAACGGAATGACGAATGAAAAAATACTGCATTTTGAAAGCGGACATGCAAAAGCTAATTTAAATTTTCAATTTGATATTGTCGATTTGTACATCAACAAACCCCGCTTTACGGGCGAAGTAGATATCGATAACGCCACATTTGATTATATTCCGAAAAATATTCATGCCGAAAAAACGGCTGTACAGTTATCGTTTACAGAACAAGCGCTTTTTATCAAGAAAATAGCTTACAAACATAAAAACAACATCATCCGCATTGACGGAAGAATCGATAATTTTCTAAATCTCTATTACGACGCACCAGAAAAAATGGTCGTAAACTGGAATATTTACTGCCCGAATATTGATGTTAAACAATTTTTAGGCATTTTGAAAAATTCTCCGTCTCAAAAAATGGCTCAGAAAAAACAAGTAAAAAAGAAAAATGTCAATTTTACGAATCAGCTAAAATCGGTAATCGAGAAATGTATTGCGGTGATTAATCTAAAAGCCGATAAAATTACTTATGGTTCGCTTACCGCAACCAACACAAAAGCAACATTGCAAATGCTGAATTCTAAATTGCTTCTTAAAAATGGAACTTTACAGACTTCTGGCGGCAGTATTACCTTTAATGGGGCCATTCAGCCAAGTGGAAACCAATATATTTTTAGTTCGACAGCTCAAGTAAGTCGTGTAGATATTGCGAGTTTTTTAAGGTCTTTCAACAACTTCGGAATCAAATCTTTCAGTCCAAAAAATATTCGCGGCCGACTAACAAGCAATGCTAATGTTGTGGGTTTAATGAACAGCAAAGGCGATTTGATTGTCAACTCCATGAAAGGGAAATTAGATTTTAATGTCAATCAAGGCGCGCTGCTCAACTTTGATCCTATTGTAAAAATTGGCAAGTTTGCTTTTCCGCGACGTGATGTTGAGAATATTACTTTCAGCGACTTATCGGGTTCGCTTAATCTTCGCGGAGAGCAAATCGACATTAATAAATTAACCATAAGCTCAAGTGTCTTAAACTTTGACATAGACGGAATTTACTCTTTCGGCCGAGGCACAAATCTAGCGCTTACGATTCCGCTTCGAAATTCCAAAAACGATGCCAGTCTTTCTACTAAAGAAGAACGAAAAGCCGTTCGCGAACGCGGAATTGTACTCCATTTGATTGCCTATGATAATGATGGGAAAATGAAGATTAAGTGGGGGAAGAAGGATAAGGGGTAATTTTTTTTCTTGAAAAAAGTCTTTTTATAGATTTCAAAGAGCACTTAAATATTTTTATATTTTTACGTGAGATAAATAATACAAGTAATAATTCATGGCAGTAGAAAATTGGACTCGAGAACAAACAGTAGTAGCCTTAAATACGTATTGCAAAATTCCATTTAATAGAGTTTCATCAAATCATCCTGAGATAATCCGGATCTCTAAGATCATAGGCAGAAGCGCTAATTCCTTAAAAATGAAAATCGGAAACTTTGGAAGTTTCGATTTAGAATTAAAAGCAAAAGGAATTGTTGGATTAGCGAACGCAAGTAAACTTGATAAAATCGTTTGGGATGAATTTAGTAGCAATTGGGAAAATCTCGGCTACGAAAGTGAATTAATTATTTCTAATTTTGCAAATAAACCTATTGAAAAAACTTCAAAAATTGATCTCGATAATTTACCATTAGGCAAAGAGAGAGAAGCAATTATAAAAGCAAGAGTCAATCAGAATTTCTTTCGCTCAACAATTCTTTCATCATACAATTCTAAATGTTGCATAACAGGATTATCAATTCCAGATTTCCTTGTTGCAAGCCATATAATTCCCTGGGCTAAAGATGACAAAATTAGATTAAATCCTCATAATGGAGTTTGTATAAATTCAATTCATGATAAAGCTTTCGATAAAGGCTTCATAACTATTACAACCGATTATAAAATAAAAGTCTCCAAGTACTTCAGCGATTATAAATTTGATAATGCTGTAGAAGATTTCTTTTTAAAGTATCAAAATAAATCAATCCTTTTACCTGACAGATTCCTTCCCTCCAAAGAATATTTAGATTTTCATCAAACAACAATTTTTAAAAAATGAAATTTATAACAGAAATAATTTTTGGCAAAGAGCAAATAACAAAATATTATAACAATCAATCCTTTGATGATTTCGAAAAGGTGATTAATGTAAAAAAATACACTTTTGAAACTCAATCAGAAAGGAATGCCTTTTATAGAGGAATGGCTGAAGCAGTTGGCTGGTTAGAATTTGAAGTAATAAAAGAATTTGAAGAGAATAATCATAAAGTTGTAAAAGAAAAAGAAGAAGATAAATTTGATTACTGGTCATTTATTGAGAAATTTTATCCAAGATACTATCAATGCAATAGTGTTTTACTTAGCAACATTTTAACAAAAAAACTTGATGGTGAAGAAATTTCCGAAAATGATAAGAAGTATATCAAAGGGTCGAATGTTAGAAAAGAATTATTAGAAATTGATAAAGAGTTATTATGTAAAGCTTTCGAAAACTACTTCAATACTATTTACCCAGAAAACTAGTAATAGTATATAATTAAAAAGCCACTTCCCAGTGGCTTTTTTAATTTCTATTCAACATCCAAATAAGGATCTAAAATCTCCGCCAATTTATTCAGCCAGTAAAAGCTTTCATCCAGACTGATATTTTCTTGCTGCAGAAATTCAGTTTCGTGCATTACATTTAAGGCAAGAATATAATTTACTTGTCGAATGCTTTTTGCCATACTTTTGGCATCAATAGAATTGTTGAAGAATTCAGTTAACCTTAATTCTGTTTCTTTTGAAAAGGTTTTTGTACTCATAATTTTGCATTTAGGAAATATAAAACCCGCATAGATTAGGTGTCCTACGCTGCAAAGAGCGTTGCGATTGTTTCCAATACCGCCACCATACCACACGGGCAATAATTTTTTTTGTATTCATATATTTTGCATTTAGGAAGTACAAACATACGAAAACAAAAAATAAATTGTAAGTTTTTTCTTTATTAAAATTTATTGATTCTAAGTTGCAATCTAAATTACAAAATTGAAAAATAAATCTCCCGAAAATTCATAATATTTCCTTAACTCACTTGGCTTTTCCTTCTAAAATGGATAGATTTGAGAAACAATCATTAAATATAATCCGTTATGAAAGTACAAATCAACACCGACAAGAATATTGATGGACATGCAAGATTAGAAAGTTACTTTTCTGCAGAATTAGAAAAAGGTTTAGCTCGTTTTGAGGATAAAATTACCCGAATAGAAGTTCATTTTGGAGATGAAAATGGAGAAAAATTCAGTCTGCAAGACAAAAAATGCGTAATCGAAGTTCGTCCTGTAAAATTACAGCCAATCACTGTTACAGAACACGCTGATACGCTTGAAAAAGCATTTAGCGGGGCTTTGGCAAAAATTAAAAAATCGTTGACTACAACTTTTGAAAAAATAAAAGCACATTAATATTGGCGCTTATTTCTATAAAAAAGGACGTTTCAAATGAAACGTCCTTTTTGTTTTATATCAATTCGATTACTGATTTATGACTTTGGCAGCGGAGCTCCAACTGCAATATCGCAGCGATGTCCAGGTTTTCCGTGTGCTGGGTTTAGTCCGTCTGCTACTGCGTTATCGGTACTTTCTGTACTTAACAATGCCGGAACTGCATTTGATGGTGGAGGTGTTACGGTAAAACTTTGAGAAACCGATCCGCTTTGTGCTGTATTTGAAGCTGTGGCAGTAGTTTTTGCTGCAGGTGAGTTTAACGGCGCTCCAACTGGAATATCACATCTATGCCCTGGCTGTCCGTGCGGCGGATTCATTCCTTTGGCAACTTTAACTGGCGTAGCTGTAGTTGTAACTACCTTTTGCTGAGTCGGATTTACTTGAACAGTTTGTCCTTGAGTCGCTTGTACTTGTTGTGTTGGTGCAGAATTTAGAGGTGCTCCAACCGCAATATCACAGCGGTGTCCTGGCTGTCCGTGTGCTGGGTTAAGTCCTTTTGTATCGCTCAAAACTGTATTAGGGTTTGCAGCTGGAGTTTGTACAACCGATGTTGCAGCTTTTGTAGTATCTTTTGCAAGTCCTAACCTTACCAATTCAGAGGTTGCTGTACTTTCTTGAGGCTCTAATTCTTTTTTACAAGAAACAAATAATAGAGAAGTTATAGCGAGTGAACTTATAAGTATTTTTGGATTCATTGGGGCGGTATTTAAAAATCTCTCAAATATAATCGTTTTTTCGTGATTACGCCATATCAGATTTTTTTAGAAATTAATCTGTGTTTATTTTCTTGGATCTTTTAAAATCTGCGTTAAACCAGAATTATAAAACTTCCACTTTCTTATATCATTTATATGGTTCAAAAAAATTAATACCTTTAAACTCAAATAATACATCTCATGAAAAAAACATTTTTACTTCTGTTATTCGTTGCTTCTTTTGCAAATGCTCAAACTGAGAAAGACAAAATAAATCAAACATTAGATGCTTGGCACAAAGCCGCTGCCGACGTAAAATTTGATGCTTATTTCAATACTTTGGCAGACGATGCTATTTATATAGGAACCGATGCAACCGAAAATTGGCAGAAAAAGGATTTTAAAACTTGGGCAAAACCGTATTTCGATAAAGGAACAACATGGAATTTTAAAGCATTAGAACGCCACATCTTTTTTGACAAAACTAGAAAATTAGCTTGGTTTGACGAATTGCTGGACACTCAAATGAAAATCTGCCGTGGTTCTGGAGTTTTGGTAAAAGTGGGTAAAGAATGGAAAATCCAGCATTATGTTTTATCCATGACCATTCCGAATGACGAAGTTGATGCTGTAACCAAAATCAAATCTCCAATTGAAGATGCTTTAATAGCAAAGCTTCAAAAGAAATAAAACATTTTAGGCTTTTCTTATTATAAACATAACTTTTATAGCACTTTACGAAACGTATTGAGAAATTAATTTTAATAAATTCGGCAAAAACGATACTTTTTTGTAACTTTAAAATAGGATACTGTCAAAAAAACACCCCTTATTTTAAAAAATCAACCAAAATAAAGCCCACACCTCTATTTTAACAGCCTTCAAAACAAGAATCTTTATTTTTTTTTAACTTTGACCCCAAAAAAAATAGGGTTAACAAAGTATTTTAAAAATGAAAATAGAAAAACGCTGGATTATTTCCTTTATCATGATCAGTGTCGTATGTACGATAGGTGCATTTTGGCCAACAGTAACAGAAAATAGTTATGTCCTATCAGAATTTGGAACTACAGATCATATTGTTCCTGCCGATGTTGCCTGGATGCTTACTTCAAGCTGTCTGGTACTCATCATGACACCTGGATTGTCTTTCTTTTACGGCGGAATGGTTGGTAAAAAGAATGTAATTTCAACTATGCTTCAAAGTTTTATCTGTCTAGGAGTGGTAACGCTTTTATGGGTTGTGGTAGCTTTTAGTCTTGCTTTTGGAGAACCGGTTGGTTTTGGTTCTGGAGATCATTTTTACAGCTTTTTCGGGAATCCGACAACTTTTGCTTTTATGGATTATGTTGGGGTTCTGCCTCATAAACAATTGGCAAATACGATTCCGTTCATGCTTTTTGCTTTGTTCCAAATGAAATTTGCCATTATATGTCCGGCAATTATCACGGGTTCATTTGCAGAACGTGTTCGTTTTATTTCTTATTTAGTTTTCATTAGTTTATTTACCATTTTTATATACGCTCCTTTATGTCACGCCGTTTGGTATCCGACAGGTGTTTTAGGAAGCTATTTTGGAGTAAAAGATTTCGCAGGAGGAACTGTAGTTCATATGAGTTCTGGTTTTGCTGCTTTAGCTGGTGTTATTGTTTTAGGAAAAAGAAAAAACAGTCAGCATATTCCAACCAATATTCCATTTGTATTATTAGGAACTGGAATGCTTTGGTTTGGATGGTTCGGTTTCAACGCTGGTTCTGCTCTTGCTGCCAACGGAACAGCCGCTATGGCTTTTGCAACTACTACAACCTCATCTGCAGCCGCAATGTTAACGTGGATCTTCTTTGACAGAATGAACGGAAGAAAAGTTTCTGCATTAGGTGCCTGTATCGGAGCGGTTGTTGGTCTTGTGGCGATTACCCCTGCTGCGGGATATATCTCTGTACCAGAAAGTATGTTCTTCGGATTTGTAACGGCTTTGGTTTCTAACACGGCTGTAAATTGTAAATATTCAAAAAGATTTGACGATACACTTGACGTTTTTGCCTGTCACGGTGTTGGTGGAATTATGGGAATGATTTTAACGGCTATTTTTGCTCACGGAGAAAATGCTAGTTTACTTCACGGAGGCTGGAATGTTTTTGGACATCACATGATGGCATTGGTATTGGTTTCAATCTTTACTTTCTTCGGAGCTTATTTCTTGTTTAAAGTAACCAATTTCATTATTCCGTTAAGGGTTTCTGAGGAGTCAGAACACATCGGATTGGATTTATCACAACACGACGAAACTTTAGATCCAAAATCTAAACCAATTACAGAACCTCATTACGGTTAATATTTGTTGCCACGAATTTCACTAATATTCACTAATTTCTTTTCGCAATCAGTTTAAAATTGATTCGTGAAAATTTGTGAAATTCGTGGCAAAACAAAATATACTTCATAGAAATTCGTGGCTGATAAAATTTAAACCGCAATTACATCTTATCCATTCGTTTATATTCCTTAATTTTGCGGAAAATTTTTGTAAAAGTGGGAAGTAAAAATAAACTAAAAAGATTCAGAGAAAACGAAACATTTCAAAACGTTTTTCAACCAACCAGAGAAGAAGTTGTGGGCGATTTAATGCCCTTAAGAGGAAAATGGAATTCTGATTTCTTTAAAAACGATAATCCTTTAGTTTTAGAATTAGGATGTGGAAAAGGAGAATATTCTGTTGGATTAGCTGAAAAATACCCAGACAAAAATTTTATCGGAATTGACATTAAAGGCGCGCGTTTCTGGCGTGGTGCTAAAACAGCTGTTGAAAACGGTTTGCATAATGTTGCTTTTGTACGTACTCAAATCGAATTGATCGATCATATTTTTGCTGAAAATGAAGTAGATGAAATCTGGATTACTTTCCCAGATCCGCAGATCAAATACAAAAGAACCAAACACAGAATGACAAATTCTGAGTTCCTGAAATTATACAAAAAGATCCTGAAAAAAGACGGTGTCGTAAACCTTAAAACCGACAGCGAATTTATGCACGGATATACGCTTGGATTGCTTCATGGTGAAGGTCACGAAGTTTTATATGCTAATCATAATGTTTACAAAAATGAAGGAAGCCCAGAAGTTGTAACTTCAATCCAGACATTTTATGAGAAACAATATTTAGAAATTAACAAGGCAATTACGTATATTCGTTTCAAAATTAAAGACTAATTTTAGTTCTGAAAACTATCTTTTAACCACTTAAACAACTGAATGGTATATCTTACTCCATTACTTTCAGGTTTTATTGCCGCCGCTATTGGGATTATTCCACCAGGATTAATCAACATGACAGCAGCCAAAATAAACTTGAAAGAAGGAAAAAAGAATGCTTTTTGGTTTGTTATTGGTGCGGTTTTGGTGATTTTTTTCCAAGTTTATGTAGCTGTTTTATTTGCTCGTGTAATTGACAACCGTCCAGATGTGGTAACGCTTTTGCGCGAAGTAGGTTTTGTTATATTTTCTATACTTACAATTTACTTTTTGTTTATTGCAAAAGATCCGATAACTAAGAAAAAATCAAAAATAAAGAAGAGTAGTAAAAAAAGTCGATTCTTCCTCGGGATGCTGCTTTCGAGCTTAAACTTTTTTCCAATTCCTTATTATGTTGTGGTAAGTGTCACTTTGGCTTCGTACCATCTTTTTGTATTCGAAAACAATATCATTTTTACCTTTGTGCTCGGTTCGGTAATAGGTTCATTTGCCGTTTTATACAGCTATATTGCCTTCTTCGGCAGAATTGAAAAGAAAACCGATTACCTGATGCGAAATATGAATACTATCATTGGAAGCATTACGGGCTTGGTTGCAATTGTAACACTTTTTAATATTTTAAATTATTATTTCGGTTAATTTTATAGACACAGATTGAAAGGATTAAAATAATTTTCTATTTTGTGGTGAATAATTTTTCACGGAGATTTTGCAGATTCAAACAGATATTTATGCTGCAGATTAATTAAGTTTTGCTTCAATTTTAATCTGCTTAAATCTTTAAAATATGCGTGAAACTTGTAGTTTAATATGTGGCAAAATGATAAAATCATGTCTGAGGAAAATTTTTTCGAAAGAGTTTATACAATCGCAAGACAAATTCCGTACGGAAAAGTAACTTCTTATGGTGCAATTGCAAAAGCCTTGGGAGCCGCCCGTTCTGCCAGGATGGTTGGCTGGGCAATGAATGCCTGCCATAATATGGACGATGTTCCTGCACACAGAGTCGTAAACCAAAAAGGACTTTTAACAGGAAAGCATCACTTTGACGGAACGAATTTAATGCAGCAGCTTTTAGAGAACGAAGGAATTAAAGTTGTCAATAACCAAATTGTAGATTTAGAAAAACACTTTTGGAAACCAGAAGTCGAACTTTAAGTTTTTTGAACCATATAAGTTCGTTTTAAGTTTGCTTTACTTTATCAATTAATCGCGCAAAGACGCAGAGCCGCTAAGTTTTCCTTTTTAAGTTTTCCTTTGCGACTCTGCGTCTTTGCGCGATTAAATACCAATAACTTTGCGTAAAATTTATACGCAATGTTTAAATGAACTTATATCACTTATATGGTTCAAAAAAATCAAATCAAGCAAATAACAAAATCTGTTTTCTCTTCATCGGTTTGGTAGCTTAAATAACCACCGTGCGCTTCGATGATATTTTTAGAAAGCGTCAAGCCAATACCAGCGCCGTCTTTTCTAGTTGTGAAGAAAGGCAAGAAAACTTTATCTCTAATTTCAGGATCTACTCCTCTTCCATTATCAGAAATTATAATAAAGAAACGATTGTTTTCGGTATAGCTGGAAAGAATTAATTTCTTTTCAGTTTTTTCTTTTAAAGCATGAATACTATTGGTAATCAAATTAATAATCACTTGTTCCATTTGGTTTTTATCTATCAAAATAGAACGGGAGCTATTGATTTCATTAACCAATTCGATGCCTTCTGCTTTCAAAATCGGACTCATAATTCGCAGACAATCTTCAAACAAGGCATTAATGGGCGTCATTTGTTTATTTGGTGTCGGAAGCATGGCTAGTTTTCTATAATTTTCAACAAAAACCTGTAAATGATCGCTCCGGTTTATAATGGTCGAAATACTGCTTTTAATATCTTCAAAATCATCTTCTTCGAGCTTTTCCTGATCTACAATGTGAAGTAAATTCTGTGAAAGCGCCCGAATCGGAGTTAATGAATTCATTAATTCATGCGAAATGATTTTCATTAAATTAATCCACGCTTCTTTTTCTTTTTTCTCAATAACACGCTGAATGCTGTCTAATAGAATAATAAAATATTCTTTATCATACGTTGATGTATGCGAAGTCTGCAGCATAAAAGTCTGCAGATCTTGATCTTCAATTTTGATCGAAATAGCAGTTTTTAGTTCTGTAAAACCAACATTTTCGATTTCGCTGCAAAGCGCAGGAATATAATTTTTTAGGTATTTCCAATGACTCACTTTCGGCACTTTGAATAAGTTCGAAAAGCAGTCATTCATTATAAAAATTGACCAAGTATCATTGTCTTTTTCTAAAATTAAAGCTGCAGTATCGATACTGTTTAATATCGAACGATAAATCAATTCTTTTGAAGTCTGCTCCTGTTTTTGAACTTTTAAAGTATCATACAAAAGATATAAACTCTTGAAATTGTCTTTTTTATGTTCTTCTTGAAAATGCGTAGAAAAGTCATTGTGCAAAATGGAGTTTATCGTTTTGTCATAAAACAATAATTGGTTCTTGACAAAAAAGTACATTTCGAACAGAAAAATCAATACAAAAAAACCAGCTAAAATGGCGTTGAATCGAAATCCTTTGTAAAGCAGCAAAACACTGCATAAAAAAAGAATCATGACAAACAAAACCCTTACAAACAAAGCGTTATAAAATTTCCAATTCTTCATGTTTTATTTTTTCTTGCCATAGATTTTAAGAATTAAAAAGATTGATCTTAATCATCAACCTAAATTAAATCTAAACCGCGCAGCATATAATAATCATTTTTAATCGTCTAAATCTGTGACAAAACTTATTTTAAGTCTAATTCTTTAAATCGTATTTTTCGATTCTTCGATACAGGGCGGCGCGTGACAAACCTAGTTCTTCGGCTGTTTTAGAAATATTTCCGTTATGTTTAAATAATGCTTTTTCGATTGCGCTTTTCTCCATTTCAGACAACGGATTTTCATCGTTTTCCTGAATTTCTTCAAAATCTAGAATATCCAAATCGATTACAGAAATTGTATTGTTTTCAGATAAAATTAAAGCTCGTTCGATCTTATTTTCCATTTCACGAACGTTTCCTTTCCAAGGATATCGCTCTAAATATGGAGCTGCATTGTCATCAAAACGCCATCCCGAAACGTCGGGACCCTGATTGTATTTTTCTGCAATCTGTTGCAGGATAAAATTTGCCATTGGCACAATATCGTCTTTTCTTTCGCGCAGGGATGGCAGATTTATTTCCATCGTATTTATTCTATACAATAAATCTTCGCGAAAAGTTTTGTTCTTTACTTCGGCTTTAATATCGCTGTTGGTCGCGGCAATAACACGTACATTTAAAGGTCTGGGTTTGCTTTCGCCCAAACGCGTTACGGTTTTAGTTTGTAAAACGTGAAGTAATTTAGCCTGAAGATGAAGCGGAATATTTCCGATTTCATCTAAGAAAATCGTTCCGTTTGAAGCGTTTTCAAAACGTCCGGGAGTGTCAATTTTTGCATCTGTAAAAGCTCCTTTTGCATAACCAAAAAGTTCGCTTTCGAATAAATTATCACTTAACGAACCTAAATCGACATGTACAAAAGGCTGATTTTTTCTTTCAGAATGCTGATGAATAAATTCGGCAAAAACATATTTACCAGTTCCATTTTCGCCTAAAATCAAAACATTGGCATCCGTTTTGGCTACTTTTTCAGCTATGGAATAGGCTTGTTTTATTTTGGCCGAAGTTCCGACAAAGTATTTCTTTTCGGTTTTTTCATTTTTATCCAAAGATGTTTTCTTGCTGTTCTTTCTGCTTTCAACTACAGCCTTATCAATTGTCTCTAAGAGTTTTTCATTGTTCCAAGGTTTTAGAACATAATCAAAAGCTCCAATTTTTATTCCTTCTACAGCCGTTTCAATTTTTCCGAAAGCCGTCATTAAAATCACAATAGTCTGGGGCGAAAGTATTTTAATTTCTTTCAGCCAATGAATTCCTTCCCTCCCATCTTCAAAACCAATTCGGTAATTCATGTCAAGCAAAACCACATTTATTTCATTTTCGCTTAAAATTGAAATGATTTTTTTGGGACTATTTGTTGTAAAAATCGTCTCAAAATGCTTTTTAAGAATCATTTTTGCCGAAAAAAGAATTTCTTCCTGATCGTCTACAACTAATATTTGGGCTTGTTTCTTTCTCATGTGGTATTTTTTCTGTCCGCTTCCGAACGGTCAACTGTTCATTATCGAACACTAGTTTTTCAAAGCGGTTTTAAAAGCTTCTTTAAAATCAAGACTTTACAAATAATAAATTTTATGGCACAGTATTTACCTATTGATTATCAGTAAAATATTGAAAAAATGGACAAGATAATTCCTCGTAAAAGTAAAAAATTTAGATATGTCGCAATAGCAATTGCTGTTTTTTTAGCTTTGGCGGTAATCATCATTTTTGCTTTTAACACCAAAAGAACTTTAAATGTAAAAACTGAAGAATTGGTAATTCAAAAAGCTGAAAAAGCTTTTTTTGAAGACTTTGTTGTTTTTCAGGCAAAAGTTGAACCTTTAAATGTAATGCTTGTAAACGTTACTGAAGGTGGTTCTGTAAAAGAAATTTTTGTAGAAAATGGTGCAATGGTGACCAAAGGGCAATCGCTGGCTCGTTTATACAATCCGAATACAGAATTGAATTATTTGACTCAGGAAACGGCTATTATCGAACAAATCAACAACTTAAATACTGGGAAATTAAATATCCGAAATCAAGAACTAAATTTAACCAAAGATTTTGTTTTAATCGAACATGATTACAACGACGCCAAAAGATTATACGATGTAAATGCTAAACTGTTTGCCAAAGATGTAATCTCGAAAAACGATTGGAATACTTTTAAGGAGAGTCTTCGTTTTCAGGAAGAACGTAAAAGAACGATTCAGCAGAGTATTCAAAAAGAGAAACAAACCAATCAAATTCAGATTTCTCAAATTAATCGTTCGATTCAAACTATGGAGAAAAGTTTGGAAATCCTTAGAAACAACAAAAAGAATTTTTTAATCACAGCGCCAGAATCTGGAAGATTAACTTCTTTTGAACCTGTTTTAGGAAAAACTTTTCAAGCTGGGGAAAGCATTGGAAAAATCGATTCAAAACGCGGTTACAAACTTTCTGCTGATGTTGATGAGTTTTATTTAGAAAAAATTAGAGAAGGCTTAAAAGGCCAAGTCGAATACAAAGGAAAAAATCTTGAGGTTTTGGTTACTAAAGTTATCCCAGAAGTAAAAAGCGGCCACTTTACAGTTGAATTGGTTTTTACTTCAAAAGAAGATATTGCACTGCAAGACGGACTTAGCTTTGGCGTGAAACTAATTTTATCTGAAAAGAACAAAACTCTTGTAATTCCAAAAGGAAGTTTTAATCAGGAAACAGCAGGAAAATGGATTTTTGTGGTAAAAGGAAACAAAGCCGAAAGAAGAAATATAAAACTAGGACGCGAAAATCCTGCTTACTATGAAGTTTTAGAAGGTATAAAAGAAGGCGAATCTGTAATTACTTCTTCTTATTCTGACTATAAAGATATTGAGGAGCTTTCGCTTGACAAGTAATTTTTGTTTCAAGTTTCAAGTTTCAGGTTTCACGCCGCCAACCAACCTGAAACCTGAAACTTGAAACAACAAAAAAACAAAAAAATCATCGTTTCAATCATCAATCAAAAAACGTATTTAATAACATTTCAAAACCTAAAAAATTATGATCACAATTCAGAATTTAACCAAAGTTTTTAGAACAGAAGAAATCGAAACTGCTGCTTTAAGCGGAATTAATTTAGAAATAAAAAAAGGAGATTTTCTAACTATTATGGGGCCTTCTGGCTGCGGGAAATCAACTCTATTGAATATCATCGGACTTTTGGACAGCGCGAGCGACGGAAGCTATAAATTATTAGATCAGGAAATGATTGGTCTAAAGGAAAAAGGAAGAGCTAAGGTGAGAAAAGAAAATATCGGTTTTATTTTTCAAAACTTCAACTTAATCGATGAACTTTCTGTTTACGATAATATCGAATTACCGCTGCTTTACAACAACGTAAAAGCTTCTGAAAGAAAACAAAAAATTGAAGCTATTGCCGAGAAACTGAATATTTCTCATCGTTTGAAACATTTTCCACAGCAGCTTTCGGGCGGACAACAGCAAAGGGTTGCCGTAGCAAGAGCTTTGGTTAATGATCCGAAAATTATTTTGGCCGATGAGCCAACTGGAAACCTAGACAGTAAAAATGGTAATGAAGTGATGGAACTTTTAACCGATTTACATGCTAAAGGTGCTACAATTTTGATGGTTACCCACTCTGATTATGATGCTTCTTTTTCGCAAAGAACCATTCACATGAAAGACGGAGTTATATTTTCTGAGAAATTAAACCAACGTAATGTTGATGTTTTTATGGACGCTAAATAAAAAATGATGATCAAAATTATTGTTACTGCACTCGTAGCTCTGGTAGAGCTGGCCTGCAAAATATTTACTCTTCTTTAGAACCAAACGGTTTTATAAACTGCCATATCAACTATAAAAATATACATCAAAATGATTTTCAACTGGTTTAAAATATTTGTTTATCATTTAAGACAAAGCAAATTGTTTTCGTTCTTAAATGTTTTAGGATTAAGTATCGGAATTTCTGGTGTCATTTTCGCCATTTTATACTGGAACAATGAACACGCATACGATCAATGGAATCCTGAAAAAGAAAATGTCTATCAGGTACTTAACAAAATAGGCGCAACTGGAGACACTTGGACCACAAGTTCAATTCCTTTTGGACAAACTTGCAAAACTACAATTCCTGAGATTGAGCAAATTTGTTTCTTAAACGATTGGTACAGCGAAGCTGTAATCAAATATCAGAATAAGAAAGTAATTGATAAAAAGATAACCGTAACCGATAATAACTTTTTTGATTTTTATCCTTTCCCAATAATCAAAGGTGCCAAAAAAGATATTCTGAAAGAAAAAAACAGTGCAGCTATTTCAGAAGAACAGGCGAAACTGCTTTTTGGAGATGAAGATCCGATAGGAAAATCTATTACTTATGACGATAAGTCTTATACTGTAAAATCTGTTTATCGCATTGTAAAACCTTCATCTGTTGAACCTAATTATGTTTTTGGAGGGATTTTGCGTGAAAACGATCTTAATCAATGGGGGAATTTTAGTTATGGTTTGATGATTAAAACCAAAAAAGGTGTTGACGTTGCAACGGTTTTAAAGAAAATGCAAAACGTAAATTTTGTAAACAGAACTTTAAAAGATGCTAAAGCAAGCGGCCAAACTGTTGAGCAGTACATAAAAGAGAATGGCGAAGTCAAAGTTATACTTGACCAGCTGAAAACACGCTACTTGCATGGCACAAAATCTTCAGGTTCAGCATCTCCAGAAGGGAAAGGAAATTTGCAGCTTTTGTATATTATGGCAGGTTTATCTCTTTTAATTTTAGTTTTATCATTGGTAAATTACATTAATCTAGCGACTGCATCTGCTATAAAACGTGCTAAAGAAGTTGGTGTCCGCAAAATTGTGGGAGCTTCAAAAAACCAGATTGTTGCACAGTTTATATTCGAAACAGCAATAATTGTAACACTGGCGATTTTGTTTGCGCTGGCAATCGTAGAACTTTCTCTACCGTATTACAATACTTTTTTAAGAAAAACTTTGACTATGAATGGCAGTGAATTTTACCTGCAGCTCATTTTAATATTTGGATTAGTAATCATTCTTGCGGGTATTTTCCCTGCCATTTATATCTCAAATTTCGAAACCCTAAAAGTTTTAAAAGGTAATTTTTCTAGAAGTAAAAGCGGCATCTGGATTCGAAATTCGATGCTTATTTTTCAATTCGGAATTGCAGCATTTTTCATTATCGGTGCTTTAATTGTAAATTCTCAGGTTGATTACATGATGAATAAAGATCTTGGTTTTAGCGGTAATCAAGTAATTCGTATTCCGTTTAATTATCAGGATTACAGCAAAAAAGGTCAAAAATACGAAACCACAAAACAAGAAATTCTTAAAATGCCTGGCGTTCAAGAAGTCTCTACTTTTGCAGGAACTTTTGGAAACAGTACGAATTCTAGTTCTGGTTTTACTCATAATGGCATTTTTGTACAGCCAAGAAATGTCGAAATGGATTTTGGCTTTTTGGAAATGATGAAAATTAAAATTGTAGAAGGCCGTAATTTATCGCCAAAATTTGCTTCAGACACCATAGACAACTGGCTGATAAATGAAACCTTAGCGAAAGAATTAATGCTTAAAAACCCTATAAATACCGTTATCACTTCGGGCTGGGGCACCGAAAAAGGAACTTTAAAATTTAAGATTGTAGGTGTTGTAAAAGATTTCCATATTACAGGTTTACAAAATAAGGTGCCGCCAATGGTTTTTATCAACATGAAAACTCTAAAATGGAATAATTTTCAAAATGTTTATGTAAAAGTTTCTCCAAATAATTTGAGTGAAACATTATCAAAATTAAAAACATATTGGGAAGCTAATATTAACCCTGATTATCCGTTTGATTATGAATTCGTTAATAAAGGATTCGCGAAAACTTATGAGGAACAAGTAAAACAAAAAAACCTCTTTTTTATCTTAAATTTAGTAGTAATCATCATTGCGATCTTCGGATTGTTTGCTTTGGCATCATTTTCGATGGAGAGAAGATTGAAAGAAATCGCTATTAGAAAAACTTTAGGAGCAGAAACAGATGCTCTTTTAAAAGAATTGTCAAAACAATATATTCTTTTTTGTCTAATAGGATTTGGAATCGGAATTGTTCCTGCCTACATTTTATTGCAAAAATGGCTTGAAGATTTTGCTTTTAGAATCGGAATATCAACTGTTCCTTTTGGCATTGCACTGATTTCTCTTTTGTTTTTAACTTTATTAATTGTTCTAACAAAAGCTTTCCAAGTAACTAAAATAGATGTTTTAAAATATTTAAAATACGAATAAGCTTGTAGACCCATTTTTTTTAGAACCCGGCAGATTCCCAAGAAATCTGCCGGGTTTTTATTTCAATTACTTCATACTTACCGAATCAGAATAAAGCAGTTTATCTAAACTTTCATCTCTGCTGTACACATCTGGGAAAAAATTTATTTCGCCATCATCCTGAACCCAAGCTGTAAAATATCCAATATAAACTGGAATTTTATTTTTAAGCATGCAGGTTGTTTCTTTTTCACCGCTCATTGCTTTATCAATTTTATCTACCGGCCAGTCTGGATCATCTTTTAAAATTGCCAATGCTAATGCTCTTGCTTCTTTTACATTAATACAGCCGTGACTAAACGTACGATTTTCAAACTCGAACAAACTTTTTGCAGGTGTATCATGCATGTAAATATCATTCGGATTCGGAAACATAAATTTTACCAGTCCTAAAGAGTTTTTAGGTCCAGGTTTTTGTCTCACTTTCCCGCCATTCCATTCCATATTATGATCTGCCAAATAGTTTTTATCGTTTGCCATCTGGAGTTTTAATTCGTTTTGAATAATGCTGTTCGGAACATACCAGTAGGGACTAAATACGATTCGGTCCATAGTACCGCTAAAAATTACAGTTTCGCTCAATCTATTACCAACGAAGATATCAGAGACGAGTTCGTATTTTCCATCTTTTACATAAAACATTCTAAATGACGGAATATTGACCATTACATATTCATTCGCTCTGGCCAATTTGGTCGGAATCCATCTGCATCTTTCCATATTCAGCATTATAGTTTTAATTCTTTTGCTGATCGGTTCATTCATTTGGTTGATATGATCTCTCGTTATAACATAGTTTAATTTTAAATTGTAACGCTTTTTATAGTTCAGTATGCCGGCCATCAGCTCTTCATCATAAACATCACTTTTAGAATCCTGCTTTAAATCTCCCACAACAAATAAGCGATTTCTAATTTGCTGAATAGCAATACCCTTATCATCTGGTCTCAATTCTTTAAAGTTTACACTATCAATTGTTATCTTCTGCCAAAGATTATCAGTTTCTATTTTTCTGTATTTTTTTAAGGCATCTTTCAGCTTATAATATTGGCTAAACAATAAATAATCGTCTTCATTTAATCGATTTGTGTCGACAATCAGCGAATCTAGAATTCTGGAATACGAAATAGTTTTAGCCGGTAAGTACCAGCCAATTTTCTTTAAAGTCGCAGGATCTACACCAGAGTAAACATTACTGGCATAAAAAATATACATATTTGTAAGGAGCAATTCTGCATCTATTTGCGGAGGGGTGATATTATCACTTTCATTAAATGCTTGATCGATTACTTCTTTATAAGGCATTTCATTATTTATTCCCTGGTCTTTCAGCACATTTACTTTTTGATACAGTAATGCACCAAATTCGGTTATGCTTTTATCATCATACCAAATAGATTTGTATTGTTTGTTTTTGTAGATATCCTCTACATCTTTTTGATATTTTTTCAGTTTGGGATATTTTTTAAAAAAAGCATTTATAGATGCCGCATCTATAGTTATGATTGAAGCATATTTATAATTTGCTGAAGCTTCTTTGCTTTTTTGGCCTGAAAATGACTTAAATGAAAATGCAAAAAAGCAAATCGCAAGAACGATTGTTGAAAAAGTAAAATTTCGCATATTTTTAAAGTTTAAATGATAGAAATAACTTTTGTAAAAAATATCGAAAACCCAATAGACATTACTTAAAAAACTAGTTTTCACATACTTTTTTATTAACTGGAAATTATCGATTTGGGCAATCAAATATAGCGAAGATTTATGAGATTCTAATTTAAAAAAGCAGAAAATTTATACAAAAACTACAATTTCAGCTTAATTTGAAAGCTGCAATAATTTTGATATTAAATCTTTTACTCTAATTTCTTCAATATAAAAAACGCTTTAAAGGACTACATAATAATTTTGAATAATCTCTCTATCAATAATTACAATTCAAAATCGCTTAATTCCGAACTTAATCTGTTATCTTTGCACCCTGAAATCAGTTTAAATAAACATAATATTTAAACCGACTTCATACAATAGAAAAATAGCCCATTACAATGAAATTAGATAGAAAAGAAATTCTTAAGGCTTTAGAAACCATTACTATTGCTGGAGAAGGAAAAAATATGGTTGAAAGCGGCGCTGTAACCAATGTTATTACTTTTGGTGACGAAGCTGTGGTAGATTTAGTACTGCACACGCCTGCTATGCACATTAAAAAAAGAGCTGAAGATGATATTAAAAAGACTATTCACGAGTTAATATCGCCTGATGCTAAAGTAAAAGTAAATATTAAAGTAGAATCTCCAGAGAAGCCTGAAATCAAAGGCCGTGCTATTCCTGGAATCAAAAATATCATTGCAGTTGCTTCTGGTAAAGGAGGAGTAGGAAAATCTACTGTAACTGCAAATCTTGCTGTTACACTTGCAAAAATGGGATTTAAGGTTGGTGTTCTCGATGCCGACATTTACGGTCCTTCGATGCCGATTATGTTCGACGTTGAAAACGAAAAACCAGTTTCTATTACTGTTGACGGAAAATCAAAAATGAAACCTATTGAAAGTTATGAAATCAAAATGCTTTCAATCGGATTTTTTACGGCTCCAAGTCAGGCTGTAATTTGGAGAGGTCCAATGGCAGCAAAAGCATTAAATCAAATGATTTTTGATGCAGACTGGGGAGAATTAGATTTTATGCTTCTTGATTTACCTCCAGGAACTGGAGACATTCACTTATCTATCATGCAGTCTTTACCAATTACTGGAGCTGTTGTAGTAAGTACTCCACAAGCTGTAGCTTTAGCAGATGCTAAAAAAGGAGTTGCAATGTTTATGCAGGATAATATTAATGTTCCTGTTTTGGGAATTATTGAAAATATGGCGTACTTTACACCAGAAGAATTACCTGACAATAAATATTACATCTTTGGACAAGAAGGTGCTAAAAACCTTGCTGCAGACTTAGATGTACCATTTTTAGGAGAAGTTCCTATTGTACAATCTATTCGTGAAGCGGGAGATTACGGTCGCCCAGCAGCATTGCAAACAGCTTCTCCTATAGAAAAAGTATTTGAAGAAATTACACGTAACGTTGTACAGCAAACAGTAAACAGAAACGAAAGTTTACCAGCAACAGAAGCTATCAAGATTACAACTATGGCTGGCTGCTCAGCAGTAAAAAAGAATTAGATAATTTAGACAATGAGGCAATGAGATAATGATTTAAAGTAATTTAGGATAATTTTAAAATTATCTAATTAACACATTATCTCATTGGCACATTATTTAATTGACACATTAAATATTATGACAACAGAAGAATTAACAAATAATGTTTTATTGGCTTTAGATGAGATTAGGCCATTCTTGAAATCTGATGGAGGAGACATTTCATTAATTTCTATTGAAGACGATAAACATGTAAAAGTTCGCCTGGAAGGAGCTTGTATTAGCTGCAGCGTAAATCAAATGACGTTGAAAGCAGGTGTTGAAACAACGATAAAAAAATATGCGCCACAAATAGAAACGGTGGTAAATATTATGTAACAAAAAATTCATTTTTTTTGAAAGTAAAGTTTTATAATTAACAAGAATAATAAGTCTTATTATGATTTGTTTAAAAAAATACTAAAAAAACCTTCAAAAAGCAATGGTTTTTGCGACATTCACAAAAAAAAACTCAAAGTTTTAAGAGTTTTAGTTAGAGATTTGTTACATTTTAATTTAAATTTGTAAACATAACCCTAAAATCTAAACTTATGAGAAAATACTACGCTCTTTTTATATTATTGTTTACAAGCGCTGTAAATTATGCTCAACAGAGTCAAACGCTTTTTGCCGACAAAGCATGGGTAAATGAATCTGAAGAATGGTCTGACTTTCAATATTCGGGACAGATTATTTTTTCTACCAAAGGAACAAATGAAGAAGGTACCTTGAGAATTGGCAATTATGATTTTTTATATGACCTTTGCGAAGGAAAAGCTAAATTCTCAAATAAAGCAACTTACAGCTCTGCCGAATTCGCGCACCCAAGAAAACTTAGTGCTCAGACAGACAAACAAGGAATATTAAATTCTACTTACGAGGGAACATTAATATTTCAATCAGATAAGGATTATTATTCTGTTATTTCAGTTGTCACGATATTAGAAAAAGGAGGCAATATTATTGGTGTAAAAATGCGCCTTAAAGACAGTAATCGAAAAGAATATGCTTTTAGCTTAAAAGAAAAAAGTTAAAATTAATAAGGAATTTGAACACGTTTTCAAATTCTACAATAAAATTCCAATAATTAAAAATGGATGTATTAATAAAGATTAAGGATCGAGAAGGAGTTATACACGAATTACAAGCTCCAACTGATATGGCAATGAATATAATGGAGTTATGCAAAGCATACGAACTTCCTGTTGAAGGAACCTGTGGCGGAATGGCCATGTGTGCATCCTGCCAATGTTATGTTCTAAATGATGTTGCATTACCAGAAATGGGAGATGA
The DNA here is from genome assembly GCF_027924665.1 of Flavobacterium sp. GSB-24. Classification (NCBI taxonomy): domain Bacteria; kingdom Pseudomonadati; phylum Bacteroidota; class Flavobacteriia; order Flavobacteriales; family Flavobacteriaceae; genus Flavobacterium; species Flavobacterium sp. GSB-24. The sequence goes on along the minus strand of NZ_AP027043.1, from coordinate 1,327,831 downwards.
AGAAGAAGCCATGCTTTCGGAAGCATTTTATGTTAAATCTAATAGTCGTTTAGGCTGTCAGATTCCAATTACTACAGAATTAGAAGGACTGGAATTAGAACTGGCTCCGGAATATTAAAAATAAAAAAAAGCGAGAATTTAAAAGTTCTCGCTTTTTTTATGAAATTTTTACAACAACAAAAGCATTAAGCTTTTCTGCTTCTTCGTAAAATCTTTTAAGTTCGTTGAATTCTTCTTTCAAATAAACAAATTTATCAGGATGTATTAGTTTATAAACTATATTCTGCATTTCTTCTAGATTATAATATTTAATAAGCTCATCAAATTCAACACATTTTAGAAGATTATAAATTTCGTTCACTTTTTCCTGATTTATATACTCAAATCTTACAAATTGCGAATCATTTTCAATCATAATTCCTGAATAGAAAATCTCTGAGACCTTAATTTTGTTTTTATCCTTTAAATAATGTTTTAAGAGATAATTAATGGTATCGTAGCCTCGTGTCCGACTATAAAAGTTATAATTTTCAATATTTTGATTTGGATAAAAATACACGACCTTAATCGAGTCCTCTATTAATTCTTCTAATCTATTTTCAGTATTTACATCTGAATTTTTCTGGATCATTTTTAAATGAAGCCTTAAAGTTTTAACATCTAAAATTTTATCAAAATCTATAGCATACGACAAGTTTGATTTTGCTTTCTCAATAACAAAATCAGCTTTTCCTGGAATTGAAAAAAGATGTAAATCTAATCCCATCATTATGAGTTAAAAAAATGAATTTAAGTTTTCTGTTTGATAAAAATCAAGGTTTTATTTCCACTTCCAATCTAGTTCTGAGAGGAAATCAATTTGTTGTTTTTCAGCAATTGTTTTTAATTTATTTCTTAGATTTTCAACATTCTCAATTTTATCTTTAGGAATCATCAAGTTTCCAGATGCTTTAAAAGTAATAAAAAAATAATCTGCAATTTCAATTATATTCTCAAATGAAGAAAAATTCAATTCTGCTTTTCCAATATTCTCACTAGTAGTTTCAAATAAATCTTCTTTAAATATTATACTTGATACAATACCAACTCTCTCTTTAAGATTTTCATTTACATATTTTTTAAAAAGTCTTTGATAATAATGTTTTAAATATATTGGAAAAATAAAAAAACAAACAATTCCAGCACTCGTAAAGTAACAAGCCTCAACTAAACATTTATTCAAATAAAACAAAAATCCTATTAGCAACAGTATTAGTGTCACAAATACTCTAGCTAATTTTTTTTGTTTTTTAATTAGTTTACTTTTTGATGCTAGATAGAGTTGTTGTTGTAAAAAGTCGTTTTCTGTTAGGGTAAAATTTATTTCCATATTTTTATAATAATGCTATATCCGTAATTTGATAGTTTTAGTTTCAAAACTTATACTTTCTGCAAAACAAATACTATTAACACCTTTGCAGTGATCCCTAAAGACATAATTATAATATTATAAGGTTTTATTTCGAAATATATTTGTCTTTTTATAACACTATTATGTCTTTTAAAGACCAAACAGTCCTTTCTTAAAAATTACTTTTGCGAAAAATTAGAGCAACAAAAATCTTCTTAAGCTCTTTTTAAATCATTTATAATTAACAACAATGACCAAAATGAAAGGAATTTTAAGCTTTATCGGCATTACATTATTGACAGTTACTTTATTTTCATGCAACAAAAACGAATGGACACCAGAGAAAGAAGCTGATTTTAAAAAACAGTTTATAGAAACTGCAAAAACTAAAGGAAAAGGAATGTTTTCAGATGAACAAGCAACTTATATTGCAGATTGTGTTTTTGATAAAATTAAAGCGGATAATTTAAAACCAAACGATATTAAAAAACCTGGAGTTGTAATGTCTGTAAGACAAATGGGAGCGCAATGTTTGCAAGAAGCACTTTCTAAATTTAAATCTACAACCCAAAATAGCTGGAATCCTGAAACCGAACAAACTTTTAAAAGCAGTTTAAAAAAGACTTTGCTTAGCACAGGTGCAAAAGCACAAGATGTTTCCTTTATTGCAGATTGTTTTTTTACAAAATTAAAAGAACAAAATTTAGGTCCAGCTGATTTACAAAATCCAAAAAATGGTGATTTGGTTCAAAAAATTGGTAAAGAATGTGGTGAAGAATTAATGAAAAAGAAATAATTTCAACTTAAATTAAAAAAGCCGTAATTACAATCTTGCAATTACGGCTTTTTCTTTATAATATTTTTTTATTAAACAAATTTAAATAGCTGGCTAAGATTCCATTAATGCTTTTATATTTTCTGCAACTTGTTCATAATCTCCAGTTTCATGATACCATATATAAATACGTTCACTTAATTTTTTATTGTTATCTAAAGGAATAAGAATTAAGTAATCACCACAACCATTTCCTGCAATAGCGATCGCATTTACTGGAAAATTATCCCATTCTTTAGCTTGTTTGGTTTCTAAAATAATATGATTACAAGTTCTGCTTATTCTCTTCTTATCGCTCTTATCAAAAAACGGGTAAAGATTCCAATTATCGTTTTCGGTTATAGCTTCACCTCCATTTTCTGCTGTCATTTTTTCTTTGAACAAAGTAGGAAAGCTTACTCCTAATTCTTCTTCCGTTTCAATTATATATTTTAGATCGACTGGAAATGCCATAAAACTTAATTTAACTCTATTTACAAAAGTAATTTTTAAACACTAGATAACAAAAAAACAATCCTATAGAATTCAAAAAAGCCGTAATTACAATCTTGCAATTACGGCTTTCTCTTTATAACAATTTATCTATTTACTATCACTTTTTTTATTCTCAACTCGTAACATTCTTTGTTCAGCATCTTCAAAATCTTCATCATGATCAATAGAAAAGGATACAAAATTTTCATTTTTAGGTATAGTTTTATAAATTTCTGACTCTCTAAATTCAAGTAAACATTCACAAAAAAGTTCCATTAATTCTTCAACAAAGAGTTTCCAAGATTTATAGTCATCATCTGGTAAATCATTAAATATTTTGTTCAATTCTTCTTCTGACAAAACATTAATTGTATCAAAACACATATATTCCCAATCACCTATATTATACTTTAGACCTTTAACAGCTTCATCTAATCTATAATACTCACTATATCTGCCATTTTTATAACGATTAAGAGTTTTTTCAAAATCCTGGATGGTATTGAAACATAAATTTACTTGCGCATCTTCAGCATTACAAGAGTAGGCGAAAGCATAAAATTCAAGATCTGGATTTTGTGATAAAAACTCCTGTACTCCAGTAGTGGTAAAATCGATAAGCTTCTGTTTTATTTTAGATCTGTCCATATTTTTATAATTTTAACTTGGCAAAAATACTTTCCTCAAATTATTAAATCACCTAAAAAAGCCATAAAGCAAACAGAATAAGCCATTTATAAAATCAAAAAAGCCGTAATTACAATTTTGCAATTACGGCTTTCTCTTTATAACAATTTTCTTTAATCTCTCAGATTATACCAAACCTGCTTGAATTAAATATTCAGCGATTTGAATCGTGTTTGTTGCAGCACCTTTTCTTAAGTTGTCAGCAACGATCCACATGTTTAATGTGTTTGGCTGGCTTTCGTCACGACGGATTCTTCCAACAAAAACATCATTTTTACCTTCTGCATATAATGGCATTGGGTAAGTAAAGGTATCTAAATTATCCTGAACCACTACTCCATCTGTATGGTGTAGGATTTCGCGAACTTCATTTACATCAAAGTCATTTGTAAACTCAACGTTTACCGCTTCGCTATGTCCGCCTACAACTGGCACACGAACTGCAGTAGCTGTAACTCTAATTGTATTATCACCAAGAATTTTTTGAGTTTCACGAACTAATTTCATTTCTTCTTTAGTGTATCCGTTTTCTTCAAAACTATCGCAGTGTGGAATCGCGTTTCTGTGAATTGGATATTTGTAAGCCATATCACCTTGAATTCCTGCGTACTCATTTTCTAGTTGTTTTACCGCTTTTACACCAGTTCCAGTGATCGATTGGTAAGTAGAAACAATGATTCTTTTAATGTTGTATTTTTTGTGCAGTGGAGCCAAAGCCAATACCATTTGAATAGTAGAGCAGTTTGGGTTTGCAATAATTTTATCTTCTTTTGTCAATACAGAAGCATTGATTTCTGGAACTACCAATTTTTTAGTAGGATCCATTCTCCAAGCAGACGAGTTGTCGATAACAGTTGTTCCTGCTGCAGCAAATTTAGGAGCCCATTCTAATGAAGTATCTCCACCTGCAGAAAAAACAGCAATATCCGCTTTCATATCGACAGCTGTTTGTAAGCCTACTACTTTATATTTTGTTCCTTTGTATTCAATTTCTTTTCCTACTGATCTTTCAGAAGCAACAGGAATTAATTCTGTAACCGGAAAATTTCTTTCCGCTAAAACTTTAAGCATTACTTCGCCAACCATTCCGGTAGCACCTACAACTGCAATTCTCATTTTTATATTTTTAAATAATTCAATAATCAAATTTTATAGGACAAAAATAAGTATAATAAAAGTCTAAACAAGGTGATTCACAAAAAATAACAAAATGTTACAAAATAAACATTTTGTAAAAAAACCGCCTCTTTAGAAGGCGGTTAAGTTAGACTTAGTGTAGCGGTATTATATCTTATTGTTTGTTTTTCAACAAATCTCTAATTTGAGTAAGTAATTCTTCCTGAGTTGGTGCTGCAGGTTGATTTGGAGCTGGTTCTTCTTTCTTTTTAAGACTGTTTAATCCTTTAATTATCAGAAATAAAACAAAAGCCACAATAATAAAGTTAATTACTGCCGAAAGAAACAAACCGTACTTAACACCTCCAAAAGCTGTTAAATCTTCTATTCTTGACAAATGAGCTGCATCTAAAGCAGGTTTTAATACTAAAGGCGTAATTACATCTTCAATAAATGAACTTACAATTTTACCAAAAGCCGCTCCAATAATTACTGCAACAGCAAGATCAACTACGTTGCCTTTCATTGCAAATGCCTTAAATTCTGAAAAAAATCCCATATCTAACGTGTTTGTGTTTATAATAAGTGAATATCGAAAATACGGAATTTTATTGAAAGTTTTTAAGATTATCGGAAAAATACCCGTTTTACGCGCTGCGAAATACTCGTCATAATCTCGTACGGAATTGTTTTTAAAGCTGCTGCCATTTCAATAACGGTTGGGCTTTCGCCGAAAATAATTACAGAATCGCCTTCTTTGCAATCTATTTCGGTTACGTTTACCATCAGCATATCCATACAGACACTTCCAACAATTGGTGCTTTTTGATTTTTTATGACAACAAAACCAACTTCATTTCCCCACAATCTGGCAATTCCGTCCGCATAACCAATTGGAATTGTAGCAATTTTAGTTTCTTTTTCGGCCATAAAACGGCGTCCGTAACCCACGCTGTCTCCAGCGGGAATAGTTCTAACCTGTGAAATAATCGATTTTAAGGTTCCAACATTTTCCAAATATTTTTGTTCTAATGGATCGTTGGAAACTCCATACAAACCAATTCCTAAACGCACCATATTGTATTGCGCATTCGGGAAATTACTAATTCCAGAAGTGTTTAAAATATGACGAATCGGATTGATATTTAATTCGCTTATTAATTTTGACGACAGTCTATCAAATAAGTTGATTTGTTGGTTTACAAATGCATAATGTTTTGGTTCATCGCTTGTTGCCAAATGCGATAGAACACTTTGAACACGAACTGTTGAATTTCCTTTTAAAGTAGCGATCAATTCGTCGATCGTATTGTCTTCAAAACCTAAACGATGCATTCCAGTATCAATTTTAATATGAATTGGAAAATCTTTTAGATTCTTTTCGCGGGCAATTTTCAAAAAGGCATTCAGCCCTTTTATGCTGTAAATTTCAGGTTCTAACTGATATTGTATAATAGATGGAAAACTTGTCGATTCTGGATTTAAAACCATAATAGGCAGTTTGATACCACCGTTTTTCAACAAAATCCCTTCATCGGCGAAAGCCACACCTAAATAATCTACTTTATGATGTTCTAATAATTTAGCGATTTCCAAACCTCCGTTTCCATAACCAAAAGCCTTAACCATTACCATCATTTTCACATTTGGTGCCAGTTTCGATTTGTAGTAATTAAAGTTATGACTGATTGCATCGAGATTAATTTCAAGAACTGTTTCGTGTGTTTTCTCTTCAAGCATTGAAACAATTTCTTCAAAATGAAACGACCTTGCTCCTTTTATTAAAATGGTTTCATTGGCAAAATTTAAACTTTCAATGGCCTCGATAAAGTCATTTTTAGTTGGAAAAATAGTACTGTTTGAAAATTTAGAGGCGAAAGCGCTAATCGTTTCTCCAATTCCAATTATACGGTTTATTTTATTAGAAGCAATTAAGTCAGCAACTTTTGAGTATAGTTCTTCATTGGAAAATCCGCTTTGAAAAATATCCGACAAAATAACTGTTTTAGCAGCATTCTTTTTTTGGCTTTCCAAGAAATCTAAAGCGATTTTTAACGATTGAAAATCGGAGCTGTAACTATCATCTATTATACTGCAATTGTTAATTCCATTCTTAACTTCAAGGCGCATTCGAACGGGATAAAGCATCTGGATTCGATTTTGAATCGCTGCCTGATCATAGTTAAAATGCAATAAAACCAATAAACAAGAAATACTGTTTTCTAAAGAAGCCGAATCACTGAACGGAATTTCTAAATCAAAAATTTCATTTTGATATTGATATTGAATCTGGGTGTGATCGTTTTTACTTTCTTTTTTCAGAATAAAAACATCAGCAGTTTTATCGGTAAAACTCCATGAAAAAAGTTTTCGAGGATGAAGCATATATTCGGCTGCAAATTGTGTCAAACAAGAATCTACAACTTCATTTTTTTGATAAATAATAACTGGGCAGTCTTTAAATAAAAGCAATTTCTCATCAATCTTCTGCACTAAATTTAAAAAGCCTTCATCGTGCGCGCTTCCAATATTTGTGAGCACGCCAATTGTAGGTTTAATGATTTTTTCGAGATTAACCATTTCGTTAACCGTAGAAATTCCAGCTTCAAAAATTCCGAGATTGTGTTTTTCGTTAATAGCAATTACCGAAAGCGGCACGCCAACCTGCGAATTGTAACTTTTTGGACTTCTGATAATATTGTATTCTGGACTTAGTAAAAAATTAAGCCATTCTTTTACTATCGTTTTTCCGTTACTTCCCGTTAATCCAATAACTGGAAAATGAAAAAGATTTCTATAATATGCTGCAAATTTCTGTAATGCTTCCAGCGTATTTTCAACAACCAAAAAATTAGCTTTTCCAGAATAATTATTGGGAATATATTGCACAACAAAGTTCTGCACTCCTTTTTCTATTAAATCGGGAATAAATAAATGAGCATCATTGTTTATGCCGGCCAAGGCAAAAAATAATGTCTGAGGTCCGTTTTGGAGTGAACGGCTGTCAATCGAAATATGATCTATAGAAATAGATTCATCAGAGCCAATCCATTTGGCATTAAGAACTGAAACTAGGCTTTTTAAATTTAGGCTCATTTAGGAAAATCTTTTTTTCAAAATTAAGATATTAAAGATAGAAAAGAGTTGTGATTTTCTTAAAAAATAAAGCGTTTTAGCTTCGCTATTTATATTTCTGTATATTTGTTTATTACCACAAATTTGAGCGTTTTGAAAAAGTTACTTCCTATTTTCTCCTATATATTACACCCCATTTTTATATCGTTGTATGCAACATTGTTTTATTTATTCTATAAAGGAGACATTTTTAGCACACAGGAAAAATATTTTGTTTTAATCCAGATTTTGGTGATTAATGTGGTTGTTCCTGTTTTATTTTATTTACTGCTGCGATCAACTGGACATGTAAAATCGATCATGCTGAGCCAGACTTCAGAACGCACCATTCCGCTAATTTTACAGTGCTTTTTGTATATTTTACTGGTAAAACGAAGTATAGTTATTATTCGTTATCCTGAACTTCATTTCTTTTTTCTGGGAGCCTTGTTTAGTACAATTTTGGCTTTAGTAAGTACACTATTTAAAGTAAAGGCAAGTTTACATATGGTTGCTATTTGTGGTTTTGCCATTTTTGTAATTGGCTTAAACATTCACCTGCAAATGCATAATCCATATTGGCCGGCTTTGCTTATTTTATTATCTGGAGTTGTGGCTTCATCCCGTTTAGAGATGAATGCACATACATCAAGAGAAATATTAATTGGATTATTTATTGGAATTATGCCCCAGCTTTTATTTTTATACCTGTGGTTATAAAATATAAAAGATCAATCCGGCATTTAAAGTTTTCAAATTGATTTTTTCGCCAGCCCCAGTAGTGGCAGAATTAAACAACGGATTTAAACCGTAGTAAATATATATGTTCCAGGTATTATATCCCGCGGCAAGATAAGGTCCGTATTGAAATTTGTTGATATCGGGATTATTATTGATTTTATAGGTTTTCTCTCCATCATCCAAAATTGATGCACTCGAAAAAACATAACTCAATTTCACACCGCCATAAATACGCCAGAATTTAGTGCTTTCATAAGTTGAATTTCTCCATCTAAATTCTATTGGAAGATCTACAGAATATTGTTTATAACGATTTGAAACAAATTCTCCGTAATCATTTACCCCATAAGCAATTGCACCTGATCCATCTTGAAAAATGGTTAGATTTTGATAATAATTTTGATAGCTTAATCCTAAACCGGCAGCAATTGATACTGTTCTTGATTTGTTAACCGGCATATCGCGCAGAAAACCTCCAGAAAGTCCCAAAGAAAATTTATTCTGTTTAAACTTATCAGGAATATCTGTAAACATGTTATAGGTAACCGAAAAGAAAAACTGATCTTCTCGATATAAAGAATCAATTTTGATTACTGGTTTTACTTCAGGTTTAACTTCTTCTTGTGCAAAAGAGCTAAAAAAAGTGAGTAAAAACAAGCAGCTAAAAATAATTCGCATATCGTGGTTTGGTTTTAAAGAGGTTTTAAAAATAAACGCTCTTCTGCGTCTATTTATTTCATATACAAATATAACATAATGCTTTTTCTAGTAACGATAAGAAATATAAATATTCTCTTTTTGTTGGAGATTAAAATTAATTGCTGCGTTTTTTGCAATAAATCAATAGGGATAAGCAAAAAATAAATGAATTTTCTTTTTATCTTTTATACCTTTGCTGGAAATGAAGAAAAAACAGCTCATATTAAGTTTATCTTTTGCTGTAACAATATTGTTCTCGATATTGTTTCAGTCGATACACAGTTATGAGCATATTGCAAAACAGCTTTTAGAAAAGCAGTGTCATCATAATTACAATGATCCCAGCGGAGAAATAACGCACCAGCATCATAATTATGAAGTTTGTTTTGTTTGTAATTTTGCGTTTGAATCATTTGTGGTTCCGCAAGATTTCTCTTTTCAGTTTTATTATTTCAACAGCGATATTCCTTATTTCTTTCCGCTGTCAGAAAAGATTTTTTCTGTTTCCCCAAGCGCCTATTTATTGCGCGGACCTCCTTTTGCTGTATTTTCTTAAATTTTTCGGTTTCTAAAAAAATCACATTTTCTTTTTATTTTAAATTGAAACTGCGTTGAGTTTCCTAATCCTAACTTATTTTTAATTAGGATCAGAATGCTTTGCTGCTCGTTTTGGTTTTCATTCAAAAAAGAAAAAATCAATTTAACTATAGCATCATTTTCAAATGAAAAAAATTGTAATTACCCTTATTTTAGGGTTCTCGAGCATTCTTACTGCTCAAAATTCGGTTTCAGGTATTGTAACCGATGCTCAAAATCAGCCATTACCAGGAGTTTCAGTTTACGCACCTGAATTACATAAAGGAACAACAACAGATGTGAACGGAAAATACGAATTAAAAAATCTTCCAAACGGGAGTCTTCGCATTGCTTTTTCTTATGTTGGATATGCTAATCAGAATCAAACTATTGCGAAATTAGTAAAGGAAAACACCCTTGATATTATTCTTTTAGAATCTGTTTTAGAAATGGATGAAGTGGTTGTTTCTACGCCTTTTAATAAATTGCAATCGCAAAACGTAATGAAAATTGAGCACGAAAGCATTAAAACATTACAGCAAAAAGGTACCTCAACTTTAATTGAAGGTTTAGCAACAATTCCTGGAGTTTCTCAGATTTCGACTGGAACTTCTATCGGAAAACCAGTAATTCGCGGACTTAGCGGTAATCGTGTTTTAGTATATTCTCAAGGCGTTCGTATCGAAAATCAGCAGTTTGGAGACGAACATGGTTTAGGTTTAAATGATGCCGGAATCGAAAGTGTCGAGGTTATAAAAGGACCAGCTTCCTTATTATATGGTTCTGATGCTTTGGGAGGAGTTTTATACTTTAATCCAGAAAAATTTGCTGATGCTGGTGATTTTAAAGCTAATTTCAGTCAAAAATATTTCACTAATACGCAGGGAAGTAATTCTTCTATCGGATTAAAAACTTCGACAGATAATTGGAAATTCTTAGTTCGTGGAAGTTACAACACACATTCTGATTACAAAATTGCCGATGGCGACCGCGTAACCAATTCGCGTTACAATGAAACTGATTTTAAAACTGGAATTGGATATAGCAACTCTACTTTCTCTAGTGTTTTAAGATACAATTACAACAAACTAGATATCGGAATTCCAGAAGATGGAATTGCAGAACAATCTTCAAGCAAAGACACTCAATTTCCGAGACAAGGAATTTTTAATCATTTATTGAGTTTGAATAATGTAATCTTTTTTGAAAACTCAAAATTAGATGTTGACTTAGGTTATATCGCTAATGATAGAAGCGAATTTGAAGACAGTAACGAGGCTTCTCTTCACATGAAATTGAATACTTTCAACTATAATGCAAAATATCATTTACCTAAATTCGGAAAAATCGAAACTATTTTTGGAGTTCAGGGAATGCATCAAACCAATAAAAATTCTGGTGAAGAATATTTAATTCCAGATGCTACAACCAATGATTTTGGCGTTTTTGGAACTGCGAATTACGAATGGGATAATAGTGTTATTCAAGCCGGATTGCGTTTTGATAACAGAAATATTACTTCAATTGCTCACGGAACTGAAGGCGAAGAAGGCTATTTTCAAGCTTTAGATAGATCGTTTGACAGTTTTAATGCTTCTTTGGGATATAAAACAAAACTGGCAGAACCGTTGACGCTTCGTTTAAATGTGGCAACTGGTTTTAGAGCACCAAACTTAGCTGAATTAACTTCAAACGGTGTTCACGAAGGAACAAATCGTTATGAAATTGGAAATGCTAATTTGAAAACAGAACAAAACGTTCAGACTGATTTGAACTTAGAATACAAAAATACACATTTCGAATTCTTTGTTAACGGATTTTACAATCACGTAAACAATTATATTTATACCTCTCCAACTGGAGACGTTTTAGATGATAATGATGTTTTTGCTTATGTTCAAGATAATGCAAAATTGTTTGGAGGCGAAGTTGGTTTACACTTTCATCCGCATCCTTTAGATTGGTTACATTTTGAAACTAGTTTTGAAACTGTAACAGGTAAAAAAGACAATGATGATTATCTGCCTTTAATTCCTGCTAACAATTGGAACAACACGCTTAGAACTGAATTTAATATCAAAGATTGGTTAAGCGAAGGTTTTGCTTCATTAAATGTTTCGTCTACTTTCAGCCAAGATAATGTAAGCGGATTTGAAACTGCTTCTAAAGGTTATACTTTAGTAAATTTAGGTTTTGGAGGAACTGTAAAACTAGGAAAAACAGCATTTGACATTAACTTAAACGGAAACAATTTATTTGATAAAAAATATATTGCACACCTTTCTAGATTAAAAACAGACGGAATTCCGAATATTGGAAGAAATATCGTTTTGGGAGTAAATTTTAATCTATAATATTTAATTTAACCGCAAAGAGCACAAAGAGTTTACACAAAGTTCGCTAAATTTAAAAAGTTGTAATTAAAAAATCTCGCAGAGACGCAGAGACGCAAAGTTAAAAAAACCTCTTTGCGACTTCGCGTCTTTGCGAGATTAAAACATTGCGCTCTTTGCGTTAAACATTTACCAATCTCACAAAAAGTGCTATTTTTGTTACAACAGATAAAAACTAACTATGAAAAAAACATTTTTATTAATGACACTTACAACCGCAGGAATTTCATTCGGGCAGCTAAAATACCCTGAAACAAAAAAAGGAGAAACTGTTGATGTATATTTTGATACCAAAGTAAGCGATCCGTACCGCTGGCTTGAAGACGACAAATCTGCAGAAACTGGAGCTTGGGTAAAAGCTGAAAATGAAGTTACTTATGGATATTTAGATAAAATTCCGTTTCGTGAAGAACTTAAAAAACGAATGGAAAAACTATGGAACTATGAAAAAATAGGTGCTCCTTTTAAAGAAGGAAAGTTTACTTATTATTCTAAAAATAATGGTCTTCAAAACCAATCTGTTGTTTATAGAAAAGATGCAAATGGAAAAGAAGAAGTTTTCTTAGATCCGAATACATTTTCTAAAGACGGAACAACTTCTCTTGGAGGTTTAGATTTCTCTAAAGACGGAAACAAAGCCGCTTATTCTATCTCTGAAGGAGGAAGTGACTGGAGAAAAGTAATTATAATTGATGCTCTTTCTAAAAAAGTTTTAGAAGATACTTTAGTTGATGTAAAATTCAGCGGGGTTTCTTGGCACGGAAATGAAGGTTTTTATTACTCAAGTTATGACAAACCTAAAGGAAGTGAATTATCTGCCAAAACAGATCAGCATAAATTGTATTTTCATAAACTGGGAACTTCTCAAAAAGAGGATAAAGTAATTTTTGGTGCAGATCAAAAAAGAAGATATGTAAGCGGTTATGTTACCGAAGATGATCATTTTTTAATTATTTCTGCTGCCAATTCTACTTATGGAAATGAATTGTACATCAAAGATTTGACGAAACCTAATAGTCCAATTGTTACGATTGTAGATAATTTCAATAGTTCAAACTCAATTATTGAAAATGAGGGAACTAAGTTATTTATAGAAACTGACTTAAATGCTCCAAACGTACGCGTAGTTACTGTAGATGCTGCAAATCCGAAGGTGGAAAACTGGAAAGATTTTATCAAAGAAACTGAAAATGTTTTATCTCCTTCAACTGGAGCAGGATACTTCTTTGCTAATTATACAAAGGATGCTGTTTCATTTGTACAACAATATGATTACAACGGAAAATTGGTTCGCGAAATCAAACTTCCTGCTGTTGGAACTGCAGGCGGATTTGGCGGCAAAAAAGAAGAAAAGATTTTGTATTACAGCTTTACAAATTACACAACTCCAGGAAGTATTTATTCTTTTGAACCAAAATCTGGTAAATCAGAAGTATATCAAAAACCAAAAGTTGATTTCAAAAGTGAAGATTACGAGTCTAAACAAGTATTCTACAATTCAAAAGACGGCACAAAAGTTCCAATGATTATTACTTATAAAAAAGGAATCAAATTAGACGGTAAAAACCCAACTATACTTTACGGTTACGGCGGATTCAATATTAGTTTAACTCCAAGTTTCAGTATAGCAAATGCTGTTTGGATGGAAAATGGAGGTGTTTATGCAGTTGCCAATTTAAGAGGTGGCGGCGAGTACGGTAAAAAATGGCATGATGCAGGAACAAAATTGCAAAAACAAAATGTATTTGATGATTTTATTGCTGCGGCAGAATACTTAATTGCTCAAAAATATACTTCATCAGATTATCTAGCTATTCGCGGAGGATCGAACGGAGGTTTATTAGTTGGAGCAACTATGACGCAGCGTCCTGATTTAATGAAAGTGGCTTTACCAGCGGTTGGAGTTATGGATATGCTTCGCTACAATGCTTTTACAGCTGGTGCAGGATGGGCTTTTGATTATGGAACTGCTCAAGACAACAAAGAAATGTTTGAATACTTAAAAGGATATTCTCCTGTTCATAATGTTAAAAAAGGAACTCATTATCCTGCAACAATGGTAACTACAGGTGATCATGATGATCGTGTGGTTCCAGCGCATAGTTTCAAATTTGCTTCTGAATTACAAGAAAAACAGACAGGAGAAAATCCGGTATTAATTAGAATTGATGTTAAAGCTGGTCACGGTGCAGGAAAATCTGTTGCTGCTTCGATACAAGAAAATGTAGACATTCAAGCTTTCACACTTTACAATATGGGTTTTAAAGCTTTACCGAAAAAGTAAAACTTTAAACTGGATTTTTTTAAGCCACGAATTCACGAATATATTTTGTGAATTTGTGGCTTTCTTTTTTGCCACATATAAAAGGATTAAAATGATTTATTCGCGTGCTTTTAATTTAATCTGTGAAAATCCTTTAATCTGTGGCAAAAATTCAAAAAATAAATTCGTGACAATTCGTGTAATTCGTGGCAAACCTTTTTTAAATTTGAGAAACTAAAAAACCAAACGATGAAAATTATAAAATGGGGAATTATAGGCTGTGGGAATGTAACCGAAGTAAAAAGCGGACCCGCTTTTCAGAAAGCCCCAAACTCTGCTTTAGTTGCTGTAATGCGAAGAGATGCCGCACTTGCTGAAGATTATGCAAAACGCCATAATGTTCCGAAATGGTACTCAAACGCCGCAGATTTAATAAACGATCCAGAAGTCGATGCTGTTTATATCGCAACTCCTCCATCATCTCATAAAGAATATACTATTTTATGTGCCAAAGCCGGAAAACCAGTTTATGTTGAAAAACCAATGGCGCTGACTTTTGAAGAATGTAATGAAATGATCAGCGTTTGCAAAGAACATAATGTTCCGTTGTTTGTTGCTTATTATAGAAGAGCTTTACCGCGTTTCTTAAAAATAAAAGAAATTATCGACCAAGGAAAATTAGGAACAATAAGACATGTAAACTGTGTTTTATATCATCCTTTTGAACAGCGCTATGATGATGAAATCAATCTTCCGTGGACTGTTCTGCCTCACATTTCCGGGGGTGGAATTTTTGTTGATTTAGCGTGTCATACTCTAGATTTTCTAGATTTCGCCTTAGGTCCGATAAAATCAGTTCGCGGTCATGCAACTTCTCAATTACAAGCTTATCCTGCTGAAGATGCTGTTTCGATGTCGTTTTTATTCGAAAACGGAATTCACGGATCTGGTCTATGGAATTTTGCCAGTTTTGAACGTTATGATAATACTGAAATTGTGGGTGATAAAGGAAAAATTTCTTTCTCAACTTTTGGCAATGATCCTTTGCATATTCAATATGCAGATGGAGAAAAAGAAAGTATTACGATAGAAAATCCATTACATATTCAACAGCCATTTATAGAAACTGTGATTGCTGAACTTTTAGGAGAAGGCGCTTCTCCATCAAAAGGGATTTCTGGCTCAAGAACGACTTGGGTTATTGATGAAGTTTTGAAAGAGTTTAGAAATTCTTCAAAATAATAATATTTAGAATTGAATAGCCTCCAGCTTTAGCTGGAGGTTTATGAATTTATTACAGTAATAGGGCTTTAGCCAAATTTAGGTTTGGCTAAAGCCTTTTTATTCTAGTCCATTTTCAACCTCCAGCTAAAGCTGGAGGCAATTCATCGTAAAAACTTTGACAAAGGCTGGTATCTGTAAAAAAAAAGAGGATATTCGTTATGAATATCCTCTTTTTGTAAACTATAAAAAGTCTAAAATTACAAGCTGTATTTAAGACCGAAAGTCAACCCTAATCCAGAGATCCCAACATACGAACTAATATCATTCATAGCATCATTAGGTCTAGTTGTATCAGTAGGAATATTTGTTGTTGCAGTATTTGGATTAAACAAATAGTGATTAGACCCTGTGTTTAATTGCTTAACGTAATCAACATGACTAGCAGAATAAGAAGCGTCTGGACGGAAAGATGTAGGCGTGTTTAATTTGTCTACACCATTTTCAGTATATACCTCTGTTTCTTTACTTTTACCATGAACAGTAAAGTTACGGTACTCTAATTCTGCAAAAACAGCTATGTGCTTACCTAATTTATATGATGTTCCTAAAGCTGCCAAAAACCCTACTGTTGGATTTGGTTTTACTACATCTTTAGCATAACTATTGACAACTCCCGCAGGATTAGTGTAAGTTCTAGTAGTTTCGATTGTTAAATCTCCGTGTATAGGTACAATAACTCCTACTTTCGTATAAGGTTCAAAGCCGTGAGATTCTCCTAAAAACAATACAAGAGCTGGAGCAACATCAAAAGCTTCAATTTTCCCAACTGCTTTTCCACTAGCAAAAGTAGGTCCAGCAGCAACTAATCTATTAGTGGTTTGAACCATAGTTTTACTAGCACTGCTAAAATAATTAATTCCCATTTCAACTCCCAAACGAGCTGTAAAACGATATCCTGCAGTTATACCTGTACGAAATCCTTCCCCAAATGAGCCGTGATTTGTTTCTCTTGAAAGTAATGTTGTACCATCTGCGGCATAAACATCTGTATTTGGCAATGCACCATTTACAATTGGAAACTCTGTAGCTGCTGTTTGAATAAAATAAGATCCACCTAGTTTAAAATACCAGCTTTCTGGTTTATCTGCTTTTTCTGTTTGCGCCATTGTGGCCATAGAGCAAACTAATAATCCTAATAAAAATAGGTTCTTTTTCATAATTCTGATTTAATTGATTAATACAAACTTAGAGTATTTTAACATATTCTTATAGTTTGTAAAGTTAGACTTGGCACGAAAACGTTGTAATTTTGGGCAATATTACTAAAAAAGTATTATGCATGCATATTTTTAACTAAAAAATTTAACATCTGGTTAAATTTTAACTGTTAATTTTTTAGTTCAATTTAAAATTGATCTGCATTTTCTCCAATTCCTGCAATAATTCAGTTGAAATTCTCACTTTTAAACGACGACTTGGCATAGTTAATTTCGTCACGACTTTTATTTCTTCAACCTCATTTACCTCTTGCACTTTTGTACTTTCAAGTACTTCATCTTCGTTTTCATTTTCATCTTCAAAAACGGCATCATCGGGTTCAAAATCTGTTGGTGTTTCTACCTCAACTAATCGTTTTATCTTTTCTAATTCCATGATTTCAAAAGTCACAGAATTATCTCCCTTGTTCTCGTTAAACAAATGACTCAGTTTATGAATAAATTCTGCCTGAATATCTTTAATATTTAATAGGACAATTAGTTTCTTAGCAAAAGCTTCTAAAATATCCTGCAGTTGTCGTATCTCTACAAACTGCATCCTCGGTTCAGATTTTTTACCTGTGTCATGATTTACCCAACCGTCTTTTATCAATATCTTTATGTAGGCAAAATTATTCTGAATCAGGAAATGACGGAATTTTAAATATTCTTCACCAAAAATTTTAAACTCATAACTTTCGTCATATCCTTCTAAATTAAATACAGCCCAGCCTTTTCCATTTTTAGCTACACGGTGCTGTACGTTATTAATGATTCCGGCGAAGTTCAAATTTTTACCCACATATTCATTCATACTTTTTAATGCTTCTAATCGGGCATTACAGAAGTATTTCATTTCAAATCTAAAATCGTCCAGAGGATGTCCAGAAATATAAATTCCGACAACTTCTTTTTCTTTGGCCAGTTTTTCCATTGTACTCCAGTCCTCGCATGGAGGCACAACTGGTTCTGCAATTTGTACTTCGCTGGTTTCCCCAAATAAACTTACCTGAGAGGAATTTTCATTTTCCTGAAACTTCGATCCATAACGCATTGCTTTTTCATAAAATGTAATTCCGTCGCCATCATCATGAAAATACTGCGCTCTGGTTGTTCCTTCAAATGAATCAAAACCACCGGCAAGAGCTAAATTCTCAATCGCTTTTTTATTGGCAGCACGCAAATCAATTCGCTTCGCCAAATCAAAAATCGATTTGTATCTTCCGTCTTTTCTGTTGGCTACAATAGTTTCAACGGCTCCAGAACCAACACCTTTAATCGCTCCCATTCCGAAACGAACAGCATATTCATCATTTACCGTAAATTTATAATACGATTCATTTACACAGGGACCCAAAACCTGTAATCCCATACGCTTACATTCTTCCATGAAAAATGACACTTGTTTAATATCATTCATATTATTCGAAAGTACCGCTGCCATATATTCTGCAGGATAATGCGCTTTCAAATAAGCCGTTTGATACGCAATCCAAGCATAACAAGTCGAGTGCGATTTGTTGAAGGCGTAACTCGCAAAAGCTTCCCAGTCTTTCCAGATTTTCTCTAGAATTTTAGCATCGTGACCTTTAGCAGCAGCTTGTTCCACAAACTTCGGCTTCATTTTATCTAGTACGTCTTTTTGTTTCTTACCCATCGCTTTACGCAAAACGTCGGCCTCACCCTTTGTAAATCCTGCCAAAGACTGAGACAAAAGCATTACCTGCTCTTGATAAACCGTAATTCCGTAGGTTTCAGACAAATATTCGGCACAGGCATCTAAGTCGTATTTAATTTCTTCGTCACCATTTTTTCTTCGAACGAAAGACGGAATATACTCCAAAGGTCCTGGACGATAAAGTGCATTCATCGCAATTAAATCTCCAAAAACTGTTGGTTTCAGATCTTTCATGTATTTCTGCATTCCAGGTGACTCGTATTGGAAAATACCTACCGTTTCACCTCTTTGGAAAAGCGCATACGTTTCTTCATCATCAATCGGGAAATTATCTGGATCTAAATCAATTCCTGTTCTATATTTTACCAGTTTAACGGTATCTTTTATCAGCGTAAGGGTCTTCAGACCCAAGAAGTCCATTTTAAGCAGCCCGGCACTTTCTGCAACCGAGTTATCAAACTGGGTTACATATAAATCAGAATCTTTTGCGGTAGTAACGGGAACATAATTCGTAATATCCGACGGCGTAATGATTACCCCGCAGGCGTGAATTCCAGTATTACGCATTGATCCTTCCAGGATTTTTGCCTGCTGAATGGTTTCTCCTGCCAAATCATCTTCATTGGCAATCGCGATTAATTCTTTTACATTATCAAATTCGTCAGAACGAAGTGCTTTTTTTACCTCTTCTTCACTTTCAGAAATAAAACGTGCCAAATTCCATTTTGACGGCATCATTCCCGGAATCAGTTTGGCAATTCTGTCGGCTTCGAACAAAGGTAAATCCAGTACACGAGCGGTATCACGAATTGCCGATTTGGTTGCCATTTTACCATAAGTGATAATCTGCGCCACCTGTTTTTGTCCGTATTTATTGATTACGTAATCCATTACACGTCCACGACCCTCGTCATCAAAATCGATATCAATATCGGGCATCGATACACGGTCAGGATTAAGGAAACGCTCAAAAAGTAAGTCGTATTTAATAGGGTCAATATTGGTGATTCCGAGGCAGTACGCAACGGCAGAACCCGCTGCAGATCCACGACCTGGCCCTACCGATACGTCCATTTTTCTGGCTTCGGCGATGAAATCCTGTACGATCAAAAAGTAACCTGGATATCCAGAATTCGAAATCGTTAATAATTCAAAATCCAAACGTTCTTGAATCGATTCTGTAATTTCGCCATATCTTCTTTTGGCACCTTCCATAGTAAGGTGTCGCAGGTATTTATTTTCACCTCTAACACCGCCGTCTGCTTCATCTTCGGGAACCATAAATTCTTCTGGAATATCAAATTTCGGAAGCAATACATCTCGATAAAGAGAATATCCTTCAACCTTATCTATAATTTCCTGAATATTGATAATCGCTTCTGGCAAATCGGCAAAGAGTTTTTTCATCTCTTCTTCCGACTTGAAATAATATTCCTGATTTGGAAGTCCGTAGCGATATCCTCGACCGCGTCCAATAGGTGTTGCCTGCTTTTCACCGTCTTTTACACAAAGTAAAATATCGTGGGCATTGGCATCTTCTTTGTTTAAATAATAAGTATTGTTGGTCGCAATTAATTTGACATTATGCTTTTGTGAAAACTCAATCAGGGTTTTGTTTACGCGATTTTCATCTTCCTGATTGTGGCGCATTACCTCTAAATAGAAATCTTCGCCAAATTGTTCTTTCCACCAAATTAAAGCTTCTTCTGCTTGATTTTCACCAATATTCAAGATTTTACTCGGAATTTCTCCGTATAAATTCCCAGACAAGACCATGATATCTGCTTTATATTGCTCCACAATTTTTCGGTCAATTCTCGGAACATAATAAAATCCCTCCGTGTAAGCAATCGAAGCCATTTTCGCCAGATTATGGTAACCAGCTTTATTTTTCGCCAGTAAAACAACCTGATAACCGTTGTCTTTTTTGCTTTTATCTAAATGATTTTCACAGATATTAAATTCACAGCCAACAATTGGTTTTACCTCAGTTTCTGTTGGCTCTTCTCCCGCTTCAACCAGAGCTTTGTTTTTTCCAGATGCTGCTTTGTTATGGTTCATAACGGCGCTCACAAAGTGAAAAGCTCCCATCATGTTTCCGGTATCCGTCATGGCAACTGCAGGCATTCCGTTTTTGGCTGCAGCCGCAACAATATTTCCGATTCCGATAGTGGACTGCAGAACCGAAAACTGTGTATGATTGTGTAAATGAGCAAATTTTGCTGCTTTAAAATCTGCTTTATCAGATTCTGAAACTACAGTTGGAGTATCATCAACTTGTAAAGCTTTGATTTGTTCCCTAACTTTTTCAGAAGCCGCTTTTAAATTGATATGCTTTAAACCAATCAGTTTAAATTCCTGCGGATTTCTATCTTGAAATTCTTTGAAATATTCCTTCGGAACGTCTAATTCTTCTTTGGTAAAAACTTCTCTTCTTACCAATTCCAAGAAACAACGCGTAGTTGCCTCAACGTCGGCAGTTGCGTTGTGCGCTTCCGCGAATGGCTGATTGAAAAGATAACTGTGTAATTCTGTTAAGGTTGGAAGTTTGAATTTTCCTCCACGACCTCCAGGAAGCTGCAATAACGAAGCCGTAACTTCTGTACAAGTATCTAAAACCGGCATTGTACCCATAGGAGAATCCACGCCCATTCTATGAAATTCAGCTCCCATAATATTAACGTCGAAACCTAAATTCTGACCAACGATAAATTTGGTTTTGCTTAAAGCGATGTTGAATTTTTCTAAAACTTCGGCCAAAGAGATTCCATCGGCTTCAGCCAATTCAGTCGAGATTCCGTGAATACGTTCGGCATCATACGGAATATTAAATCCTTCTGGTTTTACCAAATAATCCTGATGCTCAATAAGCTGTCCCATTTCGTCATGAAGCTGCCAAGCGATCTGTATACAGCGGGGCCAGTTATCAGAATCGGTTATCGGGGCATCCCATCGTTTTGGTAATCCGGTTGTTTCGGTATCGAATATTAAATACATATGTTTAAATAGCAAAAATTAAATTCCAAATTCCAAACTTTTCCAATATAACCATCTGATTATATGGAACGTAAAAAATCGCTTTGCAAATTATGGAGAGAATTCAAATTTACGCTTTTTTTAGAGAAATAACGAAGCGAAAGTTGTTAACAAAAGCACTTTTAACACCTTGTAAAATGTAATTCTTAAAAAACTCAAAATATGGATTTCAACGCGGATGACACAGATTCGTTATCACGAAAGACGCTGATTAAAACGGGTTTTTCAGATAAAATACAAAATCCGTTTTAATCAGCATTTTTGCAAAGCAAATCCGTGTCATCCGCGTTATAATTTTACGTTAAATCATCGATTATTCATTTTGAACACTCATTACACCAAAATGAACACTTTTAAACTGTGATGTATCCTGAACTTTGCTTCATCAAATTATAACAATTAAAAAATAATAATCATGAAAACAATTTTTATCACAGGTGCATCATCAGGTTTAGGAAAAGCAACAGCAAAATTATTCCACGAAAAAGGATGGAATGTAATTGCAACTATGAGAACTCCAGAAAAAGAAACAGAACTTTCTAATTTAAAGAACGTAACGCTATTACCGTTAGACGTTACAGATTACGATCAAATACAAAATACAGTTCAAAAAGCACTTGAAATTAGTGACATCGATATTGTCTTTAACAATGCTGGTTATGGGTTAATTGGCCCTCTAGAAAGCTTTTCAGATGATCAGATCACAAAACAATTGAATACTAATTTATTGGGAGTAATTCGTGTTACAAATGCTTTTATCCCGTATTTCAGAGAAAGAAAAAGCGGATTATTTATTTCAACAACTTCAATTGGCGGATTGATTTCTTTTCCTTTAGGATCAATTTATCACGCAACAAAATGGGGGTTAGAAGGCTGGAGCGAAAGCATGGCTTATGAATTAAATCCATTTGGAATAAATATTAAAACAGTTTCTCCAGGCGGTATTAAAACAGAATTTCTGCATGGCTCTCTTGATACAGGAGCAAAACCCGAATACGAGGCCATGACCAAGAGTATGTTTGCAAGTGTTGACACGATGTTTGAAATGGCATCGACTCCAGAGCAAATTGCCGATGTCGTTTATGAAGCTGCAACTGACGGAAAAAATCAATTAAGATATGTTGCCGGAGAAGACGCAAAAGCACTTTACAAACAACGATTAGAGTTAGGCGCTGAAACTTTCCGTACCGAATTTGGAAAACAGTTTTTGGGTGCGTAATAATTCCTGATGAAGCTATCTAAAAAGCATTGAACAATCTTTTATTAAGCTCCAACGGAGCGAAATATTCACACAATACATTTATATTTCGCTCCGCTGGAGCTTTGCTCTCAATAATAAATACGATTTCTATACATATTTCGCTTCTCCGAAGCTGGTCTTTCAAAATCAAGAAGATTGTTTAATACTTGTCGGAAAGCCTGATTAATCCTATAATTTTCTTATTTTTATATCATGGAAAAGAAAAACAATAATCCGGAAAAAATCTCTTCTATATCGCAGTTTCATAACCTGCTTCGATTGCCCAAACCGCTTCATCCGATGGTGAGTTTGGTAGACAATACACAATTGGTCATTAATGGAGACTTAGCGAATCATGCCTTTTTACTTGATTTCTATAAGGTATCTTATAAGTTTTCCACTAATGGCAAAATGGGCTACGGTCAAGGCTATTATGATTTTAATGAAGGCGGACTCCTGTTTGCTTCTCCCAATCAGTTAATTTTTACTGAAAATGAAGAAGGTGCTGAATATGGCGGTTATACACTACTTTTTAATCCAGATTTTATTCGAAATTATCCTTTGGGAAAAAGCATCAAAAAATACGGTTTCTTTTCTTATGACACCAACGAAGCACTGCATCTTTCTGACAGCGAAAAAACAATTATTATAGGTTTATTAAACAGTATTGACACTGAACTTCGGAACGCTATAGACGAAATGAGCCAGGATGTAATTGTTTCGTATATTGATGTTTTGCTGAATTACAGTAATCGTTTTTATAAACGTCAATTTATTACCAGAAAAACAATCAGTCATGACTTATTAATCAAAGTTGAAGAAACGCTGGATAATTATATAAATAATGCCGAAACCCTAAAAGAGGGTTTACCAACAGTAGATTTTCTTGCCTCCAAAATTAACGTGTCTACACACTACCTAAGTGACATGCTCCGCAATTTAACCGGACAGAATACACAGCAGCACATTCATTCAAAACTGATTGAAAAATCAAAGGATTTCCTAATTACTACCGATCTTTCAGTCGCAGAAATTGCGTATCAACTGGGTTTTGAATATCCGCAGTCGTTTAGTAAATTATTTAAAAAGAAAACAAACCTTACTCCTCTCGAATTTAAAAATTCATTGAACTAATTTTCAAAATTATTAGCAGCAAAAATTCCCTTTTTGACTAAAAAAAACATAAAATTTTATAAAAATATACTTCTTGGATGTCGTAGTATTTTGATACTTTATTGAATCTAAATAATGTCAATTAAACTCCTTTAAAAGCTTTAAAAAACCGCAAAAGCATGGCTTGCACACAGAAATCAAAACTAACAATTATTACTATTTTTATTCATTTTGTTAGATTTTTTTAATTAAATCCTTATATTTTATAGCGATTTTGAGATAAATTTGCAAACTATTAAAACAAAAAACAAACAAGGAAAATTAAAGCCGAAAAAGAAAATCAAAATCAATTTCTTTATCATTTTTCTTTCAAATTTTAATGCATAAAAGCAGTTTCGCAATTTGTAATTTAATTTGGGTATCGTATATAATGAAATATTGAAATTGACGCTTTTCTATCTTTTTTTACTTTTGTTTTGCTATTATAATGAACAGGAGATTGCTGTGGTTATAGAAATTACAATTAAAAAAAATAAAAATGAGTAAGACATTATTTGACAAAGTATGGGATTCACATGTAGTGCGTAAAATTGAAGATGGACCAGATGTGTTTTTTATTGACCGCCATTTCATTCACGAAGTTACGAGTCCTGTTGCTTTTTTAGGATTAAAATCAAGAGGCGTTAACGTACTATATCCAGAACGTACTTTTGCAACTGCAGATCACAATACACCAACCATAAACCAACATTTACCAGTTCAGGATCCGCTTTCTGCTAATCAGCTTAAAGCTCTTGAAGACAATGCAATCGAATACGGAATTTCTCACTGGGGATTAGGTCATCAAAAAAATGGAATTGTACACGTAGTTGGTCCTGAAAACGGAATTACTTTGCCAGGTGCTACTATTGTATGCGGGGATTCACATACGTCTACTCACGGTGCTTTTGGAGCTATTGCTTTTGGTATCGGAACTTCTGAGGTTGAAATGGTGCTTTCTACTCAATGTATTATGCAGCCTAAACCAAAGAAAATGCGTATCAACGTAAACGGTCAATTAAGCAAAGGTGTTGGTCCAAAAGACGTTGCACTTTATATTATCGCTCAATTAACTACTTCCGGAGGAACAGGATATTTTGTTGAATATGCTGGTGATGTTTTTGAAAACATGACTATGGAAGGTCGTATGACTGTTTGTAACTTAAGTATCGAAATGGGTGCTCGCGGCGGAATGATCGCTCCTGACCAAACTACTTTCGATTTCCTTGAAGGAAGATTATATGCTCCTAAAGGTGAAGCTTGGACAAAAGCTGTTGAATATTGGAAAACTCTTAAAACGGATGCTGATGCCGTGTTTGATGCTGAATTAAACATTAAAGCGGAAGATATCGAACCAATGATTACTTACGGTACAAACCCAGGAATGGGAATTGGTATTACAAAACATATTCCGAATGCCAACCAAGTTGAAGGCGGTGAGGAAACGTATAAAAAATCTTTAGCCTACATGGGCTTCCACGAAGATGATGTGATGATTGGAAAACCAATTGATTATGTTTTCTTAGGAAGTTGTACAAACGGACGTATTGAAGATTTTAGAGCTTTCGCAGAAATTGTAAAAGGAAGAAAAAAAGCAGATAATGTTACCGCTTGGTTAGTTCCGGGTTCTCACGTTGTTGAAGCGCAGATTAAAGAAGAAGGTATTTTGGATATTTTGACAGAAGCTGGTTTCGTATTACGTCAGCCGGGTTGTTCTGCTTGTCTAGCAATGAACGATGACAAAGTTCCTGCTGGGAAATATGCAGTGAGTACTTCAAACAGAAACTTTGAAGGCCGTCAAGGTCCTGGATCAAGAACACTTCTTGCAAGTCCAATTATGGCTGCTGCAGCTGCGGTTACAGGAAAACTAACAGATCCGAGAGAGTTATTTTAATTCCCGCTGTAAGCTTTAAGCATTAGGCTTTAAGCTTCTAACAGAATTTAAAAAAGGCCTACAGCTTAAAGCTTATAGCCTAAAGCAAATAAAAAATAAACGCTGTGCAAAAAGCTTAAAGCATACAGCTTATAGCCTAAAGCAGAAAACAGCCTAAAGCAAAAACAAAAATGGCATACGATAAATTTAATATACTTACCAGCAGTGCAGTGCCACTGCCAATTGAGAACGTTGATACAGATCAAATTATTCCAGCTCGTTTCTTAAAAGCTACAAAACGTGAAGGTTTTGGAGACAATCTTTTTAGAGACTGGAGATACAACGGAGACGATACTCCAAAAGCAGATTTCGTTTTAAATGATTCAACTTACTCTGGAAAAATCCTTGTGGGAGGAAAAAACTTCGGTTCAGGATCTTCTAGAGAGCATGCTGCTTGGGCAGTTTACGATTACGGATTTAGAGCTGTAGTTTCTAGTTTCTTTGCTGACATCTTCAAAGGAAACTGTTTAAATATTGGTGTTTTACCAGTACAAATCAGTCCCGAGTTTTTGGAAAATATCTTCAAAGCGATTGAAGCTGATCCTAAAACAGAATTAGAAATCAATCTTCCAGAACAGACTATTACTTTATTGTCAACTGGTCAGCAAGAATCTTTTGCTATTAACGGTTACAAAAAGAACAATATGATTAATGGCTTTGATGACATTGATTATTTACAAGATATGAAAGAAGATATTAAAGCTTTCGCTGATAAACTTCCTTACTAAATAGAAATCTCATTCAGGATATTAGACCCGACAGGTTTCAAAGACCAGTCGGGTCTTTCTAGAATAATAGGACGCGGATGAAACTGATTTCCTTTCGCAAAAGCGCGGATTGCCACGGATTTTATTCTATTCAATATAAAAAAATCCGTTTTATCAGCGTCTTCGTAAAGCGAATCCGTAAAATCAGCGACAAAATTAAATAGGATATTAATAATATTCGACCCGTTAGAAACATCAATATGGAAAAAAGAAAAATTGAAATAATGGATACGACGCTTCGTGATGGTGAACAGACCTCAGGAGTATCTTTTTCTGCTGCAGAAAAACTAACCATTGCGCAATTATTGCTGGAAGAACTAAATATTGATAGAATCGAAATTGCTTCGGCGCGCGTGAGCGAAGGAGAATTTCAAGCCGTAAAAGGCATTACTTCGTGGGCTGAAGAACGCGGTTATATTGACAGAATCGAAGTGCTTTCATTTGTTGACGGAGGTGTTTCAATTGATTGGATGAAAAAAGCCGGCGCTAAAGTGCAGAATTTGTTAACAAAAGGTTCAATGAACCACTTAACACATCAATTAAAAAAGACACCAGAACAGCATTTTTCTGAAATCGCTCAAATCATAGCTTTAGCTAAAGAAAACAATATTGAAACGAATGTTTATCTGGAAGACTGGAGCAACGGAATGCGAAATTCTCCTGATTATGTTTTTCAATTCCTGGATTTTCTATCCACGCAGCCCGTAAAAAGAATTTTACTTCCCGATACTTTAGGTGTTTTAATTCCGTCTTTGACTTTTGAATTTATTTCGAAAATTAGAGCAAAATATCCTCAAATTCATTTTGATTTTCATGCTCATAACGACTACGATTTAAGTATCGCTAATGTTATGGAAGCCATAAAAGCTGGAGTAAACGGACTTCACGTTACGGTAAACGGAATGGGAGAACGTGCTGGAAACGCACCCCTTGAAAGTACTGTTGCTGTTATAAACGATTATCTGCCAGAAGTAAGCATTAATATTAAAGAGACATCTTTATATACGGTCAGTAAATTAGTGGAAACTTTTACAGGTTATAGAATTCCTGCCAATAAGCCAATTGTCGGCGATAATGTTTTTACACAAACAGCTGGAATACACGCCGATGGAGACAATAAAAACAATTTATATTTTAATGATTTACTTCCAGAACGTTTTGGAAGAAAAAGAAAATATGCTCTCGGAAAAACTTCTGGAAAAGCCAATATCGAAAAAAATCTTCAGGAATTAGGTTTAAAACTAAACAATGAAGATCTAAAATTGGTTACCCAAAGAATTATCGAATTGGGCGACAAAAAAGAAACTGTAACTAAGGAAGACCTTCCATACATTATTTCAGATGTTTTGGACAGTCATACTTACGAAGAAAAAATAAAAATTGAGTCCTATATATTAGTACACTCAAAGGGAATGCGTCCATCGACCACTTTGTGTTTAAAATTTGGCGAGGAAATCATCGAAGAAAATGCACAGGGAGACGGTCAGTTTGATGCTTTTATGAATGCTTTATCCAAAATCTATAAAAGCAAAAAATTAACGCTCCCAAAATTAATTGATTATGCAGTAAGAATCCCGCCAGGAAGTAGTTCTGATGCGTTGTGCGAAACCATCATTACATGGGTTAACAACGGAAAAGAATTCAAAACCCGCGGATTAGACTCTGATCAAACCGTTGCAGCGATTATTGCAACACAGAAAATGCTTAACGTAATAGCCTAAGGTGCTAAGAGACTAAGATTCTAAGTTACTAAGATTTTTTCTTTGACCTTAGAATCTTAGCAACTCAGAACCTTGGAACCTTTTAAAAAAAAACTAAGTCACTAAGAATAAAAACCTTAGAATCTTAGCAACTCCGAACCTTAGAATCTTAAATAACACATAGAATGAAATTAAACATAGCCCTTTTAGCCGGAGACGGAATCGGACCAGAAGTAATAAATGAAGCTGTAAAAGTATCTGATGCTATTGCAAAAAAATTCGGACATGAAATCACTTGGAAACCAGCTTTAACTGGAGCTGCTGCAATTGATGCAGTAGGCGAACCTTATCCAGATGCAACACACGAAATTTGCAAAAATGCTGATGCAGTTCTTTTTGGAGCAATCGGCCACCCTAAATACGATAATGATCCTTCTGCACCTGTAAGACCAGAACAAGGTTTGTTAAAAATGCGTAAAGCGTTAGGTTTGTTCGCAAACGTTAGACCAACTTTTACATTCCCTTCGTTATTAGATAAATCTCCATTAAAAAGAGAAAGAATCGAAGGAACTGACTTAGTTTTCTTAAGAGAATTAACTGGCGGTATTTACTTTGGTGAAAAAGGAAGAAGAGACAATGGCGATACTGCATTTGACAACTGTGTTTACACAAGAGCTGAAGTGCAGCGTTTGGCTAAAAAAGGTTTCGAATTAGCAATGACACGTTCTAAAAAATTATGCTGCGTTGACAAAGCTAACGTTCTAGAAACTTCACGTTTATGGAGAGAAACAGTTCAGGCAATGGAAAAAGATTATCCAGAAGTTGAAGTGAGCTACGAATTTGTTGATGCGGTTGCTATGCGTTTAGTACAATGGCCAAACTCTTATGATGTATTGATTACTGAAAACTTATTTGGAGATATTTTAACAGATGAAGCTTCTGTAATTTCTGGCTCAATGGGATTAATGCCTTCTGCTTCTATGGGAGCTGAAGTATCTTTGTTTGAACCTATTCACGGTTCTTACCCGCAAGCTACAGGATTAAACATAGCAAACCCAATGGCTACTATTTTATCTGCTGCTATGATGTTCGAAAATTTCGGATTGATGGAAGAAGGAAAAGCAATGAGAGATGCAGTAAACAAGGCTCTAGAAGCTGGAGTAGTTACCGAAGATCTAGCTAATGGAGGAAAAGCATACGGCACTAAAGAAGTTGGTGACTGGTTAGCTGCGAATGTATAATTAGTTAATTTTTGTTTCAGGTTTAAAGTTCCAAGTTGCTCGAACTTGAAACCTGAAACTTTAAACAAAAAAAGGGATCAACTTGCGTTGATCCCTTTTATATTGTAGAAAAAAAATATTAATATCCTCCTCTGTTTCCGCGGTCATTTCCTCCACGGTTGTTTCCATAACTTCCACGAGAGTCTCCTCCACGGTTGTTATTAAAACTTCTTCTTTCGCCTTCTGGTTTTGGCTCAGACTTATTAACAACGATTGTACGTCCTGAAACAACAGCACCGTTCAATTCGTCGATAGCTTTCTGAGCTTCGCTATCATTTGGCATTTCAACAAAACCAAAGCCTTTACTTCTTCCAGTAAATTTATCAGTAATAATTTTAACAGAGTCAACTGTTCCATAAGCCTCAAAAGACTCTCTTAAATCTGCTTCCTCAATACTGAATGGAAGGCTTCCAACAAAAATATTCATAGATATTTATTTATAATAATAAGCAAATGTACTCTTATTATTCTGTAATCTACTATATATTAGTTTATTTATGTTTTTATTTTGATTTTAAAACCTAAAAAGCCTCAAAAACCTTAATCTATGGTAAATTTAGGATCTAGTTCAACGGGGATTTTATAGAAAACACCTTCTGTAAAATGTATTTCTTTTTTTTCAGCACCATTATTTACATTAATGGCTGTAAATTTAAATGTACCCGAAATTGTCTTATCAATAGTATTGTATTCTGTAACTATAATTTGCCCACTGCCTTTGCCTTCTCCAGTAGTAAATTCTTCTTCTTGTCCTGGATAAGTATTTTTAAATGTCGCTTTTGTAACATCATCTACACCCAAAATATATGTTTTTTGAGATGGTGCAGGGAGCTGAAAACTTATTTTTTCATAACCCAAAGAACCTTCAACAACAAAAATTCCAGTTGTTTCTGTTCCCGACTTATAGCTCTGAGCCCTCCAAAAAACATTATCTTTTAAAGTTTGAAAAGCAGGATTATTAAACCTAATATCCTCTGTGCATGATGTTAGTAAAAATATAAGTGGTAAAAAGTAAAAGTATTTTTTCATATTCTTAGGATGAATTTGGCACAAAAATACCGCATTACAATTAATAAACGTTTGAAAGGAAAAGCAAAAACAGCCAAAAAAATGGTAAAAATTTATCTTAAAGATATTTAATACTTTTTGAAACGCATTATTGATAAAAAAATTATATCTTTGCGCCCTTAATTAACAGAGGTCGAGTACCTCAAAATTTAATCACAAGATTATGTCAGTAAAAATTAGATTACAAAGACACGGTAAAAAAGGAAAACCTTTTTACTGGGTTGTAGCTGCAGATGCACGCTCAAAAAGAGATGGTAAATACTTAGAGAAAATCGGTACTTACAATCCAAACACAAACCCAGCAACTGTTGAGTTAGACCTTGACAGCGCAGTTAAATGGTTACACAATGGTGCTCAACCAACTGATACTGCTAGAGCAATCCTTTCTTACAAAGGTGCTTTATTGAAACACCACCTTGATGGAGGTATCCGTAAAGGAGCTTTAACTCAAGAGCAAGCTGACGCTAAATTAGCTGCTTGGTTAGAGGCTAAAGCTGGAAAAGTTGATGCTAAAAAAGATGGTTTATCAAAAGCACAAGCTGATGTTAAAGCTAAAGCTTTAAAAGCTGAACAAGAAGTTAATGCTAAACGTTTAGCTGCTGCAGCTCAGGCTGAAGCTGATGCTATCGCTGCTGCAACTCCTGCAGTTGAAGAAGAAGAAGTTGCTGAAGTTGAAGCTGCAACTGAAGAAACTCCTGCTGCTGAAGAGAATAACGAAACAACTGAAGCATAATTTTACTTAGCGAGAATGCGTAAAGAAGAATGTTTTTATTTAGGTAAAATCGCTAAAAAATTTAGTT
The DNA here is from genome assembly GCF_027924665.1 of Flavobacterium sp. GSB-24. Lineage (NCBI taxonomy): Bacteria > Pseudomonadati > Bacteroidota > Flavobacteriia > Flavobacteriales > Flavobacteriaceae > Flavobacterium > Flavobacterium sp. GSB-24. Next base: position 1,296,409 of record NZ_AP027043.1, on the reverse strand, counting down.
TCAAAGGTGAAGTTCTAATCTATTTAGATACGGATGAACCTGAGTTATACGAAAATCTGGAATCAGTGTTTGTTGAACACAACAAACACTTGGTTCCTTTTTTTATTGAAACAAGTTCTTTACATAAAAACGACTTTCTAAGAGTTCGTTTTGAAGATGTAAATACAGAGGAAGAAGCAGATTCTTTAGTAGGCAATGCGATTTATCTTCCTTTAACCATGTTACCAAAACTTACAGGTAACAAATTTTATTTCCACGAAGTTATTGGTTTTGAAATTGAAGACAAACGTTTAGGTGTTTTCGGAAAAATAACTTCTATTAATGACTCAACTGCTCAACCACTTTTTGAAGTTTTAAATGGTGAAGTGGAAATCTTAGTTCCAATGATCGACCATTTCTTGGTAAAGATTGACCGCGACAACAAAAAAGTAATCATGGATCTTCCAGAAGGTCTTGTGGAGATGTACCTTTAGGTTTAAATTCCAATTTTTTTTAAATTTCAAATTCCAAACTAGAATGAAATTCCAAATTCTAATTTGGTATCGAAGTTTTATGGCTTTATATTTTTATTAAAGAAAAACTTACATAAGTATAAATTCTTATTTTTGAACTTCAAATATTTGAATTTAAAAATTTGAAAATTATTTTCTTTATGAATAAACCCTATGATTTAGAAAAGAGGACTTTCTTGTTTGCAAAAGAATGTCGAACATATATTAGAACTTTATCGAAAACAACATCCAATATTGAAGACGGCAAACAATTAATAAGATCGTCTGGTTCTGTGGGAGCAAACTACATTGAAGCGAATGAAAAATTAGGTGATAAAGATTTAATATTTAGACTTAAAATATCCCGAAAAGAAGCCAAAGAATCTAAATTCTGGCTGCGCTTATTACACGAACTAAACCCTGATCAAAGAATGATTTCTGATTCTTTATTATTTGAGGTAGAAGAATTGCGTAAAATTTTATCAGCAATAATCACGAAAACTTCAAAATAATTATTAAGATTTTAATCTTACTTTTGCCAAACAATAAATCTTACTGATTTACTGCTTTCAATTGGTTTGAGAATTTCGCTTTGGAATTTACACTATTTGGTTGGAATTTGGAATTTAAAAAAAAAATTGGAATTTTTCACTTATGTTTTCATTTAAGCAATTTACCATTAATCAAGATCGTTGTGCAATGAAAGTTGGTACAGACGGCGTTTTATTGGGTTCTTGGGCTCCAATAAATCACAATCCGTTTAGTATTTTGGATATTGGTGCAGGAACAGGAATTATCGCTTTAATGCTGGCGCAGCGCACTCATGCAGAACAAATCGATGCTCTTGAAATTGATGAAGATGCTTACGAACAAGCCGTTGAAAATTTTGAAAGTTCTCCTTGGGGAGATCGTTTATTTTGCTTTCATGCTGGTTTAGACGAATTTATCGAAGAACCTGAAGACGAATATGATTTGATTGTTTCGAATCCTCCTTTTTATGCTGAAGATTACAAAACAGAGAATGAACAGAGAGATTTAGCACGTTTTCAAGATGCAATGCCTTTTGAAGAAATCGTCGAAGCTGCAGATTTATTGCTTTCAGAAAACGGAGTACTTGCTATAATTATTCCTTTTAAAGAAGAAGAAAAATTCATCGCTTTAGCAAAAGAAGCTGAATTGTACCCAATAAAAATCACAAGGGTAAAAGGCACTCCAAAATCAGAAATTAAGCGAAGTTTACTGGCTTTTAGCCGCAATGAAGTTTCCACAATTGAAATCGATGAATTAGTTATCGAAATCGACAGACATGTTTATACTCCAGAATATATCGAACTAACTAAGGATTTTTATTTGAAATTCTAAACTTGTTCAAATATACTTTTAAATTGATACAAGATTCTTTCAATTAATCGTAAATCTTCTGTCACAATTTCGGCACTTCCTTTCATTTCCTGCTGGAAGATAATTTGTTTATTATAAGATGTTTTTAAGCCGTTAGGAAGTGCGACGTCCAGCAATAAGTTTCCATCTTTATCGGGCACTAACGAAATATTTTTGATTTCACCTTTCAATACACCAAACTCTCTATCAGGATAATTGGCCAGACGAATATTGACTCTCTGCCCTACTTTTATTTTTCCTGAATTCAGAGCGGGAGCTTTTACTTTTCCAACAAAACTGTTTTTAGCATCTGGAATTATAGAGAAAACATTATCCCCCACATTTATAGTCTGATTTTCGTTCCAAACCTGCAGAAAAGTAACAACCCCGCTTACAGAAGATTTTAATGTATAAGCCAGTTCCCAGTCTTTTATCACTTTTTTCAGCTGATAAAATGACTGCGCCATACTCCTTCCAAGATTAACCTCCTCTTTTGTGCTGTTTATGTGCGAATTTTGGCTCGATTTTGTATTGTCGATCAAAGAGGACCTTAATTGGGAAATCGAGGTTAAAAGGCTTTTATAACTCTTCATTGCCTGAAGATAACCCAGTTTCTTCAATTCCATTTCCTGAGCAGAAATAATTCCTTTATTGAATAAAACTTCAAAACGCGCTATTTCATTTTTCTGCAGTTCCAGTTCACTTTCATTAATTACCTTTTGCTGCTGGAGAATATCCAGTCTTTCTTTGATCTGGATTTTCTCTGAGCTCTGCGCCCTGCTTTCAATTTCAAAAGGATGCAGATTTTCGTTTAATTCCTGAGCCTGATAATCTTTCTGAAAAACAGCAAAGGCACTTTCTATTTCACCTAGCTGTTTATTTTTCAGCATCGCAAACGGAAATACTTTTTTAGCATTAATATCATAGCTGTCTACAATGCTTTTTAATAAAAAAACATCCTTGTAGTCAGCGGTATTTTCAATGATGGCCAGTGTGCTGTTTTTAGGAACCAAAGTTTTGTTTTTTACCAAAATTGCCTCAATACGACCAGAAGATTTCGAAACAATTCTCTCAGGAGGAATATTAGTGGTAATTACGATTTCGGTATGCACAACATCTGGATATTTGACAAACCAGGAAACAAAAAACAGCATTACAATTATGGCAAATATCAGCACTGTTCCCCATCGGATCATCCAATGCGGTACTTTGGTCAGGATATCCTGAACTTCTTCGCTTCTTAACTCAAATGTATCTTCAGCCATGATTAATTTCCTAATTGCAGTTGATTTCTAACCAGTTCAAAATAATTTCCCTTCTGTTCTACTAATGCTGAATGACTTCCGATTTCGATAATTTTTCCTTTATCTAAAACCACAATCTGATCTGCATTCATAACAGTACTCAATCGATGCGCAATTACGATTACCGTTTTATTTTTGAAAAAAATATCTAATTTTTTCATTATTTCTTTCTCATTATTGGCATCTAATGCAGAAGTAGCCTCATCAAAGAAAAGTATTTCTGGGTTTTTATAAACAGCTCTGGCAATAAGAAGTCGCTGCTTCTGGCCTGTACTCATTCCAATACCTTCCGCTCCTATTTTAGTATTAAAACCCAACGGCAGACTGCTGATGTATTCTTTAATATTTGCCACATCTGAAGCGTAGATTAATCTTTCTTTATCAATCCTGTCTACTCCAAAAGCAATATTATTTGCAATTGTATCACTAAAAATAAAGCCTTCCTGCATTACAGCACCAATATTTGACCTCCAGGCTTTTTGAGATATATTTTTAAGCTGTGCATTTCCAATTAAAACCTCTCCTTTTTCGGGTTCGTAAAATTTCAAAAGCAGTTTCATCAGGGTTGTTTTACCGCTTCCGCTGACACCCACAATTGCAGTTACTTTATTGGCCGGGATGATTAAACTTAAATTATCCAATACTGGAATATCTGAACCTAAATAACGATACGAAAGATTTTTAATCTCAATATCAACATCATTCGGCACTTCAGTTGTCTGGTGCACTTCCTGCTGCAGTTCATCTTCTTTTTGATGAATCTCGGATAATCTGGCAAGTGAAATTTTAGCATCCTGCAATTCTCTAACAAATTCTATTAACTGAGTAATTGGGCCATTTAAATTTCCAACAATGGCGCTTATCGCGAGCATCATCCCTAATGTAATGGATCCATCAATTACAAGTTTTGCAGAAAGAAGAATTATAAAAATGTTTTTAAGCTCATTGATAACCGACGAACCGATCGTTTGTGCCTGTTCTAAAACCAAGCCTTTTATTGAAACCCTAAAAAGTCTTGCCTGCACATACTCCCAGCCCCAGCGTTTTTGTTTTTCGGCATTATGAAGCTTTATTTCCTGCATGCCGTTTATCAGCTCCATTACTTTACTCTGTTCGTTTGAAACTTCTGCAAAACGTTTATAATCTAAAACTTCTCTTCTTTTTAGGAACATTGTTATCCATGCAAAATAGAGCACGCTTCCTAAAAAGAAAACTAGGAATATCTGCAGATTGAAATAGGCTAAAACCGCTCCCATTATAAACATATTTATTACAGAAAACAGCACATTAAGAGAGGATGTGGTAAGTATTCTCTCGATACGGCGGTGATCGTTTATTCGCTGCATAATATCTCCTGTCATGCGGACATCAAAATAGGAAATAGGCAGATTCATTAATTTAATAAAGAAATCTGAAATTAACGAAATATTGATTCTCGTTGATAAATGAAGTAAAATCCAGCTTCTAATTAACTCCAAACCAGTTCTTCCTGCAAAAATAAAAAGCATTGCAAAAAGAATTAAATAGATAAAATGAATGTTCTGATTCTGAATCCCGACGTCGACTATACTCTGGGTTAAAAATGGAAAAATAAGCTGCAGCAGACTGCTGGCTACAAGTCCAATTGCAAGCTGTATAAGAAATGATTTGTATTGAAATAAATATTTAAAAAGAAATTTAAATCCTAAACCGGAATTTTCTTCTTTGTCAAAATCAGATTGAAAAAAGTTTGGTGTCGCTTCGATCAGTAATGCAATTCCTTCCTTCGTCTCATCGCCTGCATTATTACCAATCCAGAACTTAACAAAATCTTCTTTGTTATATTCTAAAAGTCCAAAAGCGGGATCGGATATATAGTATTTACCTTTTTTTATTTTGTAAAGAACAACATAATGATCTTTATTCCAATGCAGAATACATGGCAGCGGAGCTTCCTCTATTCTCTTTACAGACAATTTAACCCCTAAAGTCCTAAAACCGATTTTCTCGGCAGCATCACTCAAAAAAAGCAAATTACTTCCTTCACGAGTTGTTTCGCTAAAATCTCTCAACTCCTGAATATTGATTGTCTTACCGTAATATTTAGCTATTATCTTTAAACATGTCGGCCCGCAATCTTTATGATCGGCTTGTCTGTAATGAGTGAATTTTTTCAATTTCAATTTGATTTATTCAAGGCCAATTTAAGAAAAAAAATTCTTGTTAATCCATAAAAAAACAGAGAAGATATAAATCTTCTCTGTTTGGGTATTTAAAAACAAAATTACCAGTAACACAATTTCTTTAGGACATGGCCGCGGTTTACCCTAACCAATTAAAATTAACACAGCGGCCAACTCCTAAGAATCCCAGTACCAATCATCAATACTGAGAATTTGCTCAATGTTCCACGATCGAGCGCCTATACATTCAAAAAAAACATGACTAAATTCTAAATAAGGCTATATCGTATTACTTCTAAAAAAGTTAAAAAAATCAACAACAAAGACGACTTGTATCGCAAATACCTGATGTGGTATTTAAAGGACAAGTTTCGTCTGATGAAATTAAAATGCATCCAGCTTCTAAGGCATAAATCCAGCACTCAGGAATTCCTCCTCTCATGGTTTTCTGCTCATTTTTATTAATACTTTGAGCACCGTTCAGATTTAAAATTTTCTTTAACATCTTTAATCTCATTTTTAATAGTAACAGAGTTTTTTGGTCTCTGTTACTATTTAAATATTCAAATTAGCAAGCATAATATTTTTCGTCAGCAGGATTATTACAATTTGGTTCTAGTGCATATTCACCTGCCAAAATGTTTTTCTGCTCTTTTTTTGTCAGCTTTTTAGTTTCTTTACTTTTTAAAATCTTTTCTAACATAATTGGTTATTTACGTTTTCTGGGTATAAGCCTCAAATCTGTAAAAAACTTGATGCTTAAAAATTTCCTTAACAGCTTCCGACATAATTATTTGGCACACAATCCCAATATGATGATACTGTTCCAAATTCTGTACATCTTTTAGCTTTAAATCCGTCATCACAAATAGGAGCGTTACTTCCGTTTATTGTTTTTTGCTCATTAGCAGATAATTCTACTGCACCTTTCAACTTCAAAATATTCTTTAACATAACTGCAGGTTTTAGGGGTTATTATTTCTATTTAAACAGTTTAAATTCTGTTTTCACTTTATGCTGTTTTTTCTAAAATTTGAACTTCATCGACAAAATCGTTCAAGAAGTATTTTAACTCATTCAGCTCATATTCATTTGGAAATAACCTTTCGTTTACAATTTTAACTGGTGTGTAATTAAAATTATTCATTGAACACCAATCATATTGTTTTTGAATTTCCTGACTAATCATCATACTCACTGACTCAACAGGCCATTTTTTAAGCCATTTTTTATGAACCATTCTCTTAATGTACCAATCAGAAATTGCCTCTACTGTTTTTCCAGGCGTTGTTCTATTAATAGTTAAAAGTCTTTCAACAACTGCCTTATAAGGATTGTCGTTGTTTTCTGGATTAATATTAAAAAGAACGTTCAAATATATTTTATCTGGAAACTTCAATACTAAATCAAAAGCTTCCTGAAAAGTTTTATAACAGTGTCCGCAGCTTGGGCTTAGTATAATAGAAAGCTTTACGGCTGCATTTTTATTTCCAAAGTTCAACCCTCTTAAATCTTCAAATCCTTTTGTGTATTTTACTTTCTTAGACAAGAAGTTTAATAAAGAATAATTTCTTTTGAACTTTTTAAGTTCTTTTAATGAACTTTCATTATCAAGCATTTTTCTAATCATCACTTTAACTGTTGCCCAAATCGGGATTAAAAGCAATAAAGAAAATACATAAGGAAAAATAGCACTTAAACTAAAGCTCAATGTAAATAGGTCTGATGAAAACCATAAAACACTTTGAACTACAATTAAAAATGATACTGCTAAACACATAACACACCATTTTTGAATTTCAAATTTCTGAATCCAAATAGAACAAACTACTACTGGAATTGCCAACAGACTTAAAAACCCAACAAAAACTGCTGAACTCAATGGCTGTACCAAAATTGCAATAATGCTTGAACTAAAGAAAAGCAATGGTAAATCTGAAAAACTCAACCATCTATTTGCTATATCGTCATTAAAACTAATTACTGAGTGACAAGAAGAGTTAGAACTTAAATTACAAAATTTTGAAATTACAGTGTTTTTAACACCCCATTTCTCCTGAACAATAAATATGCTCACGATTAAACCCAATATTGATGTTACTAAAAAAATAGTACTAAATAAATCAAAGCCGTTATAGAAAAAAGATAATCCTGTAAGAAGGGCAAGAGGCAGAAAATATTTTAACCAATTATATTCTACTTTTAAATTATCTCTCGAAACTACATTATTTGGCTCAATAGCAACAATTACTCCATTCCAGTCCAAAAGAAATTTATCATAAGATAACTTTTGAGTTCCTTTTTTGTTAGTCGTAATTCGAACACCACTTTTAGTCTTTTCAACCAATATCAATTCATCTTTAAAATACGCCAAAAAATTAGACGGTAAATCTACAATTTGCTCTTTCGAAACTCTTACTGCTGCATTCTCTACAGAAAGCAAATCGAATGAATCTGTAATCGCAAATAAACTCGGATAATTGGGATGAGACAAAAACAGATCCTTGAACTCATTTTTTATATCTGAGTATCGATTAATTTGTAGAAATTTTTGGACCAGTTTCAACATCGCTTTTGATCGTTTTTAAATCATAATTACACTGCAAATATTGTAGTTTTTATTGATAAAAATCGCATGCATATATACAATTTATTAATTATACCACATACAATTTATAAATTATACCAAGTATAGTACACAACATAAATTACTGTAAAACAATATATTATGATTGATTATCTAGTATAAAAAGCTCAGAAAGGCTATTTTCGATTAACGGCTTTACTTTTTGCCTAGTTTTGGAAAAGCAATAATCTAAATACCGAAAAACATGAAAAACATGGTATCAAAATCGAATGGTTTTGAAGAAGAAAAAACAAAATAGAAGAGATTAAAATGACTCAAAAAAAGTCTAAAATCAACCTCAAATTCGCAGCAAAAATCCCCCCAAAAAAGCAATGCTTAAAAATAATTTGACAAGATTTAACTTATAAATAAAGTTCAATTTTATTGCTTTTTTTAAGTAAAATAACAACCCAAAATTCTTAACGTAAACCAATTTTTAGCGCTTTTTCATCGCAATATGACAAAATTGCTTAAAAATTTTATGAAAGATTAATCGTATTAAATTTAAATCCAAAAAAAATTAAAAGACATGAAAAATTCAGCATTCACATTAGAAAATTTTGAAACAGAAACAATTTCTAAACAACAACAGCAAGCTATTAAAGGCGGAGGTAATGACAGCCAAACACCACCACCTACTGACACAAACAATCCTGTAAAAGGTACTGGAGGAAACGGAAATGGTTAATTCTTTCTACAAAATTAAAACACATAGTAAATAGTATAAAAAGCAATCCAAAAAAAAAGAAACATGAAAAATAATTCACTGAAAATCAAAGATTTTGAAATAGAAAAAATAAGCACAGAAGCACAAAAAGTTATAAAAGGCGGTGATGGAGAATCTGTGGATCCGCAGAACAATCCAGCTAAAGGTACTGGAGGAAACGGAAATGGTTAACTCTCATTTATAATAGTGTAAATAATAATTAAAAAACATACGACATGAAAAATATAAAATTGGCAATTAAAGATTTTCAATTAGAAAAAATAAATAAAGAAGCTCAAAAAGTTATAAAAGGCGGTGATGGAGAAGATGTCGATCCGCAGAACAATCCAGCTAAAGGTACTGGAGGAAACGGAAATGGTTAATCTCATTTATAATAGTGTAAATAATAATTAAAAAACATACGACATGAAAAATATAAAATTGACATTTGAAGACTTTCAATTAGAAAAAATAAATAAAGAAGCTCAAAAAATTATCCGAGGCGGTGATGGAGAAGATGTTGATCCAAAAAACAATCCTGCTAAAGGTACTGGAGGAAACGGAAATGGTTAATAGTACAGCTTTAAATATTGTTCGCAAATTGAGCTGGAGATACTCCAGTTCTTTTGCGAAACGATTTTGCAAATGAAACCGCATTCTTAAACCCAACACTTTCTGCAATTGCCTGTGTTGAATATTTACGATATAAGTGGTTTGTAATCATTTGATTAATAACATAATTAATTTTTAACTCATTAGAATATTCTCCAAAAGATTTACCAAATCGTTTATTTACAACATAAGACAAATAAGTTGTATTAGTTTTGATTTTTTTGGCAACATAAGACAATGTAAAATCAGGATTTAGGTATTCTAATTTTTCTTCTAGTGCCAATAATTTTTCTACAATTTTATTTTCTTTAGCTTCATCAATACTAAGGTTTGCATTTTCCTTTTTAAGTAATGTATCTTCTAGTTCTGGAGTTTCAACAAGTATATTTTGTTCTGCAGCTGCTTTTTCGATTTCAGCTTTTTCAATTTCTTTTTTCTCCAGATTAGCTTTAAATTCTTCAATTAAAGCATTCATTTTTTTCTGTGCTTTATTTTTGTCCCGAATATTTTTAATTAGGAAAAACACAATTCCAACAACTAGAATAACATATAAAACTTTAAGGGCTTTATTCCATAAAACCTCGTACTTATACTTTTCCTGAATGCTTATCATCTCATCGCTAAGATTCGCCGTACCCAGTTTGTAATTGACTTCTAAAGCTTCTTCTCTTAATTCTCCTTCGTACTTTTCATAAGAATCTAAATACATTTTAGAATATTTGAAAGCTAATTCGGGTTCATTTTTTGCACTATAAATTTTAGCCTGAAGATAATTGGACTGAAAAGAAATTCTATCTGTTTTTTTTTCTTTAACAGACATAGAATCAACCTTCTTTAAAAATACCAAAGCTTTATCATAATTTTTTAATGAATGATAAAGGTCTCCTAAATTATAATTTGCAATCCTATAATAATAATCATCATTATTTTGCTTAGCATACATCGAAATATCGAAGTAGGTTCTTTCTGCATTTTTAAAATCTTTTTTGTATAGATAAATATTTCCTAAACTAAGAGTAGAAGTAATTTTATTGTCTAAATAATTTTGCGAATAATTGATTGCTCTTTTATAAAAGTATTCGGCAGAATCTAATAAAAATAATTTACCTCGAGCTTTCATGAAATAGCCTTCATAGACATTTCCTAAATTGGTATAAATATTACTTTTACTATTTTGAAATTGATCTTTTTCGTATAGACTTTCATTTTTATCTAAAAAAATACTATTCTGCCTTAGATTTCTAATAGCAAGTTCATAATTCCCTACTTCTTCATTAACTAAAGCTATATTGCTTTTAAACTTAACGATCTGTATAACATCCAATGTTTTGGTAGAAAGTTTTATTCCTTCCTGGTAATTACTTAAAGCATTACTGAAATTTTTTCTTTTCCATTCCGTTAATCCTCTATAATTATATAAGTAGGCGCGAAGATTTATTTTTTGAACAGATTCGGGAATTCTATTATAATATTCTAGTGCTTTTTTATACCATTCATCACACTTAGCTCTATTGTTCTTTAGTTGATATAAATAAGATCCTGATCCATAAGCAAAAGCTAAATGTTCATTATTACTAGATTTTTGTAATTCAGCAGCATACTTAAGTCCTTCATCAAAATTACCGTTCATGCTGAAACGAATTTTATCCTGCAATTCTAAATACTCTTGTTCAGTAAGCTCTTTTTTAGGTTGAGCCACAGTAGTATTAAGTATCAATAAAAATAAAAAAGAGATGATCAGCCTCATTTAATTAGTTTTTGGTATTCAAAAATAGTCTATAAATTATCAATAAACTACAATTAATTTGCCAAATTCCTATTAATTTTATTTTTGCCTTAAAAAAATATAACAATTTAAGCGTTATTTGTTATATTTTTATTACGTAAATTTGTTTAAGTAAAATTAAAAAACATGAAACCAGACTTATTTCAATCTCCAGATTATTATAACCTAGATGATTTACTAACCGACGAACATAAATTGGTTCGAGAATCTGCTCGAGCATGGGTAAAAAAGGAAGTTTCTCCTATAATAGAAGAATATGCTCAAAAAGCAGAATTTCCTAAACAAATTATTAAAGGACTTGGAGAAATTGGCGGTTTCGGACCTTATATTCCTGTAGAATATGGCGGAGCGGGATTAGATCAAATCTCTTACGGCTTAATCATGCAGGAAATTGAAAGAGGCGATTCTGGCGTAAGATCTACCTCATCTGTTCAATCTTCTTTAGTAATGTATCCTATTTGGAAATATGGTAATGAAGAACAGCGAATGAAATACCTTCCGAAGCTAGCAACTGGTGAATTTATAGGATGTTTTGGTTTGACCGAACCAGATCACGGTTCTGATCCTGGAAGTATGATTACCAATTTTAAAGACATGGGAGATCATTATCTTTTAAATGGTGCCAAAATGTGGATCTCAAATGCGCCTTTTGCTGATATTGCTATTGTTTGGGCAAAAAATGAAGAAGGAAGAATTCATGGTTTAATTGTAGAACGAGGAATGGAAGGTTTTACAACTCCAGAAACGCATAATAAATGGTCGCTTCGTGCATCTGCAACTGGAGAGTTGATTTTTGATAACGTAAAAGTTCCTAAAGAAAATCTTTTACCTAATAAATCTGGTTTAGGAGCTCCACTTGGCTGTTTAGATTCAGCTCGTTACGGAATTGCCTGGGGAGCAATCGGAGCAGCGATGGACTGTTACGATACGGCATTAAGATATTCTAAAGAAAGAATTCAGTTTGGAAAACCAATTGGAGGTACTCAATTACAGCAAAAGAAATTAGCCGAAATGATTACTGAAATCACAAAAGCGCAATTATTAACCTGGCGTTTAGGTGTTTTAAGAAATGAAGGAAAAGCTACTACAGCACAAATTTCGATGGCAAAACGTAATAATGTTAACATGGCAATTACCATTGCAAGAGAAGCTAGACAAATGCTTGGAGGTATGGGAATCACTGGTGAATACTCTATTATGCGTCACATGATGAATCTTGAAAGTGTAATTACTTATGAAGGAACTCATGACATCCATTTACTAATAACTGGAATGGATGTGACTGGAATTCCAGCATTTAAATAGTAGACAACTATTAAAATATATACAAAATCGATTTAAAAAGCTTCTTCTAACAAAGAAGCTTTTTATCTTTGCACCAAAATTTTTTCCAAAAATGAATATTGAAGCAATAAACAAAAGCATACAACCACAAAAAGACCAACTGTTAAAACATTCTTTATATAATAAGATTCAGAACATAGATGACTTACATAGTTTTTTAGAAAGTCATGTTTTTGCTGTTTGGGATTTTATGTCGTTATTGAAAGCTTTACAAGCCAAACTTACCTGCACAACAACGCCTTGGTTTGCTACTAAAAATCCAGAAACTCGTTATTTAATTAATGAAATTGTTCTTGCCGAAGAAACAGATTTAACGCTTGACGGAAGAAGACAAAGTCACTACGAAATGTATTTGGAAGCAATGGAAGCTTGTGGCGCTGACACAACTGGTATTTTAAATTTCCTATCAGAAGTAAGTTCGCTTCACAATATATTTGTTGCTATTAAACAAAGTCAGCTTCACCCGAATGTGAAAGCTTTCTTAGATTTTACTTTCAGAGTTATTGAAGAAGGAAAACCACACCAAATTGCCGCTGCATTTACTTTTGGAAGAGAAGATTTGATTCCGAGTATGTTTACCGAAATCCTAAAAAATTTCCAAAAGAATCTTCCAGAAGTCGATTTGACAAAATTGCTTTACTATTTTGAAAGACATATCGAATTGGATGCCGACGAACACGGACCAATGGCCATGCAAATGATTACAGAATTATGCGAAGATGATGCTCAAAAATGGAAAGAAGTAGAAGAAGTTTCTATTCTAGCCCTAGAAAGACGTATCGGACTTTGGAATGCAATCGAAGAAGATATTGTGATGAAAACCGAAATGGTTTAATAAATCCAAACCCGCATATTTAACGTAACTATTTGTTTAAAACGACCTCAAGATTTAAATTTAAACAAATTATGAAACCATATTTTAAACAAATAGTTACCATTATACTTTCAGTATTTCTGATGAGCTGCAGCTCATCAGAAGAATCTGCTCCTATCACAACTACACCGCCAGTTGTAACCCCTCCCAAAACCCCAGAGCCACCAATTGCTAGTTCGATCAATTATTTAGCATTAGGCGACAGTTACACAATCGGGCAGAGTGTTTGTGCTACATGTCGTTTTCCAGAACAATTAAAGACCAGTTTAAACGCGATGTATTCCAGTACAATTTCGCTAAAAATAATTGCTACAACAGGCTGGACAACATCCAATTTACTTTCAGCAATAAACACACAAAATCCAGAAGCCAATTACGATTTGGTGACGCTTTTAATTGGTGTAAACAATCAATATCAACACAGAAATTTTTCGGTTTACGAAAAAGAATTTCCAGAATTGGTAACCAAAGCAATCATGCTTGCCAAAGGTGACCGAAAAAATGTTGTCGTCATTTCCATTCCAGATTATGCTTACACGCCTTACGGAAAAAGTCTCGCCGGTGATCAAACCTCAACGATTTCTGCCGAAATTGACCAATACAATTCTTTTGCCGAGAAATATTGTGCCAATAATCAAGTGGCTTTTGTTTCCATTACAGACATTACACGACAAGGACTCAACAGTGCCAATCTTGTTGCTTCAGATGGTTTACACCCTTCAGAATCAGCCTATAAATTATTTGTGGACAAAATGATGCCGGAGGTAAAAAAAGCTTTGCAGAATTAATATTTTTATTTCCAGAAGCAGAAAATTCATTTTCATTACACCTTTAGTCCCGCTATTCACTATATCTTTTGCGGCGAACCCCGCCGCAAAAGGATATCGTTTCTATCGGGGCTAGATTAGATACTAAAAGTTTTTCAAGAAAAATATCCCTAATTTTGCTAAACTCATAATTACTTGCAAAATGACATTTCAATTTGCATTCAAATCAATTAGAGTTATGCAGGTTTCGCCATCAAAAGAATTATCACCTTATATCAAACATTATCTGTTTTTAGATAATGCAGAAACTGCTGTCCAAAAGTTTCGTTTGTTTTCTGATGGTAATACTGGTATTGTATTTTCTGTAAAAAGTAAACTCATTTCTGAAATCGGCGAAGTAAAAGATTATTTACCAGCTTCATTTTTGTATGGACAGCTTAACGGTTTTAAAGATCTATATTCTGAGAATAAAATAACATTAATAATTGTCGTTTTTCAACCCAACGGAATTCATCAATTATTAGGAATTCCTGCCCATGAATTTCACGATTCTATTATTCCGGTAGAAGATGTGTTTGACCAAAAAATTATTGAGCTCCAAGAAAAATTATTAGAACAAAATAATCAGGCTCGTGTTAATCTTTTAAATCATTTCTTCAGATCAATCATTGCCTCTAAACCGTCTTCAAATCAGTTCCTAATAAATGGTTCCCTAAATTTTATCATTGACAAAAAAGGTCTCTTTTCTATAAAAGAATTGGTTAAATATACTGGGTATACCGAAAGACATTTGGAAAGAAAATTCAAAGAATGCATTGGATTAAATCCGAAGAAATTTGGGAATGTTATACGAATCCATCATTTTTTGAAATTATTAAAAAACAAACCTGACGACACCAATCTAACCACAATTTGTTATAATGCAGGATTTTCAGATCAGTCGCATTTAATAAAAGAATTTAGAAAACATACCGGAATTACTCCAACAGAATATGTCTGCACCACGGGAAAACTAACCAACAATCTTATAAAAAGATTTCCCGCATCAACATTCTAAAATGTCGGTTTTATACAATTTATAACGTATTGCTCACACTAATTTTGACCCTAATTAATAGTGAACAATATGAAAAATCTAAAAATAGCTACAGCTCAATTTGAAAACAAAAGCGGCAATAAAAACTATAATTTATCTGTAATTGAAAAGCTTTCGAAAAAGGCATCTGAAGAAGGCTGCGATGTAATTTCGTTTCACGAATGTTCAATAACAGGATATACATTCGCAAGAAATCTATCCAAAGAGCAAATGCTGGACTTGGCAGAATTAATTCCGAGCGGCGAAAGTATTTTAAAATTGACTCAAATTGCTAAAAACAACAACATTGTAATATTGGCAGGGCTTTTTGAGAAAGATGAAAATGATAATTTATTCAAAGCATATGTATGTGTTGACAGAAATGGTTTAGTGGCCAAATACCGAAAATTACATCCGTTTATAAATCCATATTTAACCGCTGGAGATCGTTATTGTGTTTTTGAAATTGCAGGATGGAAATGCGGTATCTTAATTTGTTACGACAATAATATTATAGAAAATGTCCGCGCCACAAAGCTTCTAGGAGCCGATATTATTTTTATGCCTCATGTAACAATGTGCACACCTTCTACCCGACCGGGCGCTGGTTTTGTTGCTCCGCAGCTTTGGGAAAACCGAGAAGCTGATCCAACATCGTTACGATTAGAATTTGATGGGATGAAAGGCCGTGACTGGCTTATGAAATGGCTTCCGGCAAGAGC
Organism: Flavobacterium sp. GSB-24; assembly: GCF_027924665.1. NCBI lineage: Bacteria > Pseudomonadati > Bacteroidota > Flavobacteriia > Flavobacteriales > Flavobacteriaceae > Flavobacterium > Flavobacterium sp. GSB-24. The sequence continues at coordinate 1,280,560 of NZ_AP027043.1, read as the reverse complement.
TTATGACAATGCGGTTTATACCATATTTTCAAACCCGATTGGTATGGATGAGGACCAGCTCAAAAATGGCTGTTCTATGATTATTGATCCGTTTGGAGATATATTAGCAGAATGCAGAACTTTTGATGATTCTTTTGCAACTGCTATAATTACTCCCGAAAAATGCATTCAAGCAGGAGGAAATCGTTATATAAAAGCTAGAAGACCAGAATTGTACAAAGATATTATTGGACAAGATCACAATTCTGAACAAAATGTCGTTTGGTTAAACCCTGATAAAAAAAGCATAAATTAAACATTTCACCCGTATAAAGCTGTTGAAAGATTTATCTTTGAAGATTCATTAATTTACAGAATTAGCCCAATAATGGAATTTTTTAAAACTACAACTCAAGATATCGACGCTGTTTTCGATATTTACAATCAAGCTACATCGTATCAAAAAACAGTCAATAATAAAAGCTGGAGAGGTTTTGAAAGGACATTAATAGAAAAAGAAATTGCCGAAAATCGTCATTTTGTAATCAAAGAAGGAGATGAAGTTGCTTGTACATTTGTACTTACTTTTAATGATGAAATTATTTGGAAAGAAGCCAGCAAAGATCCTGCGGTATATTTGCATCGTATTGCTACGAATTCAAAATTCAGAGGGCATTCTTACGTCAAAAAAATCATACAATGGACTAAAGAATATGCCAAAGAAAATGGTAAAGACTACATTCGGCTTGACACCCACAGCGGTAACGAAAGAATTAATAAATATTACACCAGCTGTGGTTTCACTTACAAAGGAATCAGCACCATAGAATGGACCAATGAATTGCCAGAGCATTATAAAGAAGGTTCTTTTAGTTTGTTTGAGATTAAGCTTTAGATTTATTTTTTAGATTTCCAGATAAAGCCATCCAACAGATAATGTGTAAACTGTGGAACGCTCAACAAAGGAACTAATAAAATCTGCCAGCTCGAAAAATCAAAATTGGTTATACTTATGTTTTCATTCCAAACAAAAAGTTCCCAAAGAAATTCTTCTGAAAAGGCAATTAAAACTAAAATAACAACGTAAATTAGAATGCCTTTATATTGCTTTAAAAAAGACAAACGACCTAATTCTGAATCTGATTTTCCGTCAATTTCTTTAAAATAAACCAGTGCCATATAAGGAATTCCATGCGAAACGACGTTTAGTAAAGTAAAAATCAAATCGTCATTAAAATACACAATTCCGAAATACCAAGAAAGTGCTGTGCCAAGAATAATGCTGTTTTTCGGAATATTAAAAAACTGATTTCGAATTGATTTTATGGCAGTATAAAAGACATACAAAATCAAAATTCCGATATAAATCCAAAATAGGATTTCTAAGATTGTTTGGCTTTCAAACCTAAAAAATTCATTTTCTACAAACCAGTTGAACTTTCGCTTAGACGAAAAAAACCAATACAACATTGGGTATCCGGTTGAAGCATAAATCGCCAGATTATCAATCCAAACCGATATTTTAGTTTTGGTTTCTTTTCTGGCGTACAATCTCATAAAACCATACTGCTGTCTGATAAAATGAAAGACAGCAACATAAGCCAAAAACGACCAAAAAACTAAACTGCCAAAAGAAAAAAGTACAATTCCTGTCAAAAAACAAATAATCGGTAAAAGAATCAATCTTTGTTTTTGTTTCTTGAATTCATCGGCAACAAAATAGGTTTTGAATAATGTTGCATAAACGTGTGCTACATCAATAAAAACAATTAAAAAAAGCCAAGTATAAAAAGAATAATTCTCTTCAATTCTTGTGATATAATCTTGAAAAATAAAGATTATGGCCAGCACAAAAAATGACGGACCTATAATGAATGCTAAATCTGTTTTTGCTTTATGAATCCACGGTTGTTCCATCTAAAATCTCATTTACAACATTAATTCCTTGGTGAAAAGCTTCTTCAAAAATCGAAATTCCTGATAAATCGCTATGTGCAAAATAAACAGCATTCTGAATATTCTGTTTGGCTAGTTTCTTCGATTCTCCAAAAATAAACCCCGGCGCAGGCGAAATCATGCCGTGCCCTAATAGAAAAACTTCAATGTCTTCTGTATATTCTTCAATATCAGGATGCGCAATTTTTAAATCATTCAAAACAAACTGTTTCCAATATTCTTTATCTTTTTTATACAACTCTATTCTCGTTTTTCTTAAATCTGCAGAAGAAAAACTAAAGTAATATGTAATTACTTTTTTCTCCTGAACCTGATTTAAATTCTGATGCTGATCGTAAACATAACCCAAACCTTTGGAACCGTAAATTACATTATCCCAAGCCAGCGGAAAACTGAAATTATCGGGCAAATCCTCTACAATCAAAGTTGCCAAAAGCCAAGGTGTATACTGAAAATCTTGGGTAAACGTTTTTCTGTCTTTGATCAAATACTGATTTACAAATTGCGGAGAAGCCATTATTACTTTATCTGCAATGATTTCAACAGTTGTTTTGCTGACATCATCAAAAGCTTTTGCAATTACTTTGTTATTTTCGATTTTTACTTCATAAACCAAATGGCTTTTTAAATCTTTATCGTTTGTATACTTTTTTAAATGATTGGCAAGACGCGAATTTCCTTCGGGCCAAGTTAAAACGCTCTCGTGTTTTTCGGCTGTGCTGTCTTGTTTTCTTCCTGCAAAATAATGAATCCCTGCCCAAGCCGAAACAAATTCAATTCCTAAACCAAAGTCATCTTTACAGCAGTAATCGATATAATTGAATAAAGGTTCAGAGGTAAAATGATTATCTCTAAACCATTTCTTCATTGTAATTTTATCTAAAGCTCTCGTCTTTTCATCTGACGATGAAAGATAAAGCGGAATATCAAATAAGTATTTCTGATCTTGTCCTTTTGCTGTTCTAAAAATATCCATTTCTTTGAAGAATTTCTGAAACTCCAAATCATCAGAAGCCGTGTTTCCGTCTTTTGGAACAACGCCTTCCTGCCAATTATTTTTATAAAACAAACGCTCGTCTGGTGCAAAAGTCAATTGTAATTCGTCGAAAACAGGAAAACCTTTTGGATCGTAACCCAGAATTATTTTTTCTTCTTCGAGAAAACCAAGCAATTCTTTATCTTGAAAATTAGGGAGCGGCAGATAATGCGCACCCAAAGGATATTTGGAATATTTGTTTTCTCCGTTTGAAGAATTTCCTCCCAAATGATTGTCTAATTCTACGATTAAAAAATCTGTTATTCCTCTTTTTTGAAATTGTCGTGCTGCACTTAAGCCAGCAATACCTCCTCCGACAATTAGATACGGAATCTCAATTTGTTTGGTTGATTTAGGAAAATCTTTGATCCACAAACGATGTCCGAGCAAATGTTTGGTGCCGGATAAACGAATCATTAGTACCGCAATTTTATCAGAACAAAACTGCAGAAACGGAATCAGCAGCAATGAAGCGCCGACACCTTTTATAAAATTCCTTCTGGATTTATTGCAGTCTTCCCCACTCTTCATCAAAATAGCGTACTAAAATCTGGTTATCTAAACGATTGATTTCGATTTGATTTGAAATCATATCGTTGGTAAAATAATTAAAACGATCAAACTGGTAATTGTAAAATTTTAGTCCGTCAGCTATTCGGTTTACGGTATTAAAAGTTGTTCCAAAACCATTTATGGCAATGGTATACCCCCACTCTCCAAACGACGGAACATAGGCATGATACGCATCGACCTGCGGAAAAACCTGCATTACTGTTTTATTGATACACCAAAAAGATTTTGGCGCAAAATATGGCGAAGTGGTTTGTATAACAACCGCTGCATCTGGATGTAAAATAGTTTTTATGGTTTGATAGAAATTAACCGAGTACAATTTCCCTAAACTATAATTGGACGGATCTGGAAAATCGATTATCACAGCATCGAATTTCTCTTTACAGCTTTTAGCCCAGATATAAGCATCGGTATTAATAACGGTAACCTTAGAATTATTAAGTGAACTTTTATTGAAATTGGTCAAGACTGTATTAGTTTTAAACAACTTTGTCATTCCTTCATCCAAATCTACAAGAGTTACTTTTTGCACCTCTTTGTATTTCAATATTTCGCGAACTGCCAAACCGTCTCCACCTCCCAACACCAAAACGTTTTTTACACTTTTTGCCATCGACATAACGGGATGAACCAAAGCTTCGTGATAACGATATTCGTCTGCCGAACTAAATTGCAGGTTATTATTTAAATAAAGCCTATAATCGCTTTTATTGTGCGTTAAAACAATACGCTGATAAGGTGTTGAATTGGTATAAATGATGTTTTCTCCGTACAATTTCCCTTCTGAGTAAGCTAGAATATCATTCGAAAAAATAAAAACGCCTAGCAATAATAAAAATGAAAAAACGGCTTTTGCACGCAGTAAAGCGGGTTTCTTTAGTTCTCTTTTCAATAAAAAACATAAAGCAATAGCAATACTTACGTTTATCATTCCGAAGAAAAGAGAGGTTCCCATAATTCCCAATTTTGGCACTAAAACCAGAGGAAATAATATGGAAGCCAATAATGCTCCGATATAATCAAATGTAAAAACATTCGAAACCAAATCTTTAAACTCGACTCTGTCTTTTAAAATATTCATTAAAAGCGGAATCTCTAAACCAACCAAAAATCCGGTTACGAAAACAAATAAATATAGGATGAATTGAAAAGAGCCCACACTTTCAAACAGTAAAAACAAAACTACCGAACTCAGACCTCCAATAAGTCCAACCAGTATTTCTATTTCTACAAAAGTGTTAAGCAGATTCTTGTGAAAAAACTTTGAAAAAAAAGAACCTATACCCATAGAAAACAGGTACACGCCAATAATAAATGAAAACTGTTTTACCGAATCGCCTAATAAATAACTCGCCAGAGTTCCTGCAACCAACTCATAAATAAGTCCGCAAGTGGCAATTATAAATACGGCAAAGAGTAAAAGAAATTCAAACCTAAGAAATTTTTTACCCATGAATTGCGGCGCTAATAATCATTGAAATTCCAATGATAAATGCTGCCAAAACAATGGCAACAGCAACATTATTCTTTTCTACAACTTCTTTCCAAGTATTTTCTGGAGTAAGTTTTTCAATAATATAATAACCGATTAATAAAATGATAATGCCTAAAAAAGAATAAATAATTGAATTTACTATTGGTTGCGCGTGAATTAATTCCATATTGTTTGAGTTTTTATTTGTGGTAAAAATGATTATAAGAGGAACGGCTTCCTGTTGGTTTGTAATTTTCTGTGGTTTCACAATCGCAGATTCTGTTCCCTGCAAGAGCAAAATAAATATAAACTCCAAAGCAAAAGAATCCAATTGCTAATGGCGCCCAATTATTGATAAAGAAATCTGAAATTCTTTTCATATTATTATTCGTAAGTCGAGTAGGAACTGTCTGACCATCTCTGTTTTTCAAATTGATTTTTAAAATATCGTATTACGAAATAAATCACAACCATACCGATGATAACCAGCCATAGATTTCTATTCGAAGGCTGATTCCAAACCACATTAACATTCATTTCACTATTATTAGCATCTTCAGGAGCTTTCATTGGTGTTATTAGAAGATGGTATTTACCTGCTTTTACGCCACAGATATTAAACTTCTCAGACTGACTCCCTTCTGTCCAAGATTCTCCATCAGAATAACCGTAATAGTATTCTATATCTTTGTTGGCATAAATCTCGTCGCCATTATCTTCATTAATTAAAGCAACATTCAAATTTGCCCATGAATTATTAACCCCTGTTGAAACCTTAATCGTCATAGGAGCAGAAGCACCATTGAGCACAAAAGATGGACTGGTAATTTCTTTATTATCAAATTCGCTAAATTTAATAGCACTATTGAAAACATTTTGCTCCACCTGATCTTTATAAATATACCAGTTTGCCATTATAATCAATAAGGCGAAAAGACAGAAAATAATGGCTGTATTTCTAAGGTCAAAGCGAGATGGCTGAATCATATTAACACCAGACTGATATGGCATTGTTCTTTTTGGAAAAGCTTTCTGAATGACACTTTTGCTCACATATTCACCATAATATGCCGTTTGTACGTTATTCATCTTTTCAACAGAAATGATATTAGGCGGATTTATAAATTCAGCAAGATGAATTAATTTGTTTTGAGGAAGTTCAAAATCAAAAAAACCTTGTGCATCTATAATTTCAGCATCCGAATGTTCAAACAGATCATAATCTACATCATCATGCTTTAGAACTTTAACACCTTTTTTTAGTTCTTCAATACTTTCCATTTCGGTAAGCATCATCCAATGTCCATTAGAAACAGAAAGATATAGAAATTCTTTAGCGTCATTCTGTAGAATAAACTCTGTCCATGTATAATTAGGATGTACATTTTTCCTTAATAAGCCTGTAACTTTGTATTCACTCCCTTTCAGAAATCCTACATCACCAATTTCTAGCGGATAATCTCTGAGAACGTTTCTATATTTGGATCTTCTTCGAAACTTTCCCTCTTTGTCAATAGCATATAAACTCTGACATTTCGGACAGACAAAATTGATTACTTCAAAACCAACCTCTAATTCGGTTTCTGTATTACAATCGTAACAAGGAATCTTCATATCTTATCGGTTAATTTCAAAATCCTTAATAATTTCTGCATCAAAATAGGCAATATAGTCGGCCATTACAGCACGTACTTTCTGTGAATTGTCCTGAAGATAATTGCACAAATAAACATCCAAAGTAAGCTGCTTGTATTCTGGCCAGGTGTGTATACAAATATGAGATTCTTTTAGGCAGAATGAAATTGTAAAACTTTCGTTTTCAAAATCATGCACTACAACACCAACCTTTTCAAGTTCATATTTTTCTAAAATGGAATTGGTAACCGCAACAAAACCGTCACTATTGGTAAGCTTAGAAATTTCGTCGACATGTAAAGTAACCAGTTTATGCAAACCTGGCGAATAAGGAGGTAAATCCATCAAATAATTTATATTACACAGCAGCCAAATATATAATAATTTCTGTAATAAAATAATCTAAAGAAAAGCATTTTTAGCATAACTTATCAGGACTATGTGTTGCTGTTTTTTTTGTTTTAGGAAGCAGATAATATTCATTTTCATAAAACCTTTAGTCCCGCTATTCACTATATCTTTTGCGGCGAACCCCGCCACAAAAGGATATCGTTTCTATCGGGGCTAGATTAGAAATTTTCGTTTTCATTTATAATTTTCAAAATCAACTTGCACCTTCTCAAACAGTTCTGACTGTTCCAAAATCGAATCAATCCTTGCTAAGCCATCCTGATTATTTTCTGCCATTATAAAAGCAAAACCCCAGATATCTTTCGAAATTGTAAAACTTCCAATTTCAGAATCGTACGTCATTAATACTTCATCGTTCATCCATAAATCGAGAATATCAATCATTTTTGGTTTTAATTCCTGAATCGCATGAACAAAATCAGGAATAAACGATTCATTTTCAGCTCCATTAAAAATATCAATTAAAAGCTCTTCAGATTTATACGCAGGACGAAAATGATATTTATACATGCAAATACTTTTTAATCCACAAATTTAAACTTTAAAAATTACTTGATTCGGTTGTAATGATAGCCCAAATTATAAGCAGATCCAGCCCAAAAAAGAAAAAGAATTGCACCAGAATTATCATAAGCATAATTGACCAAAAGTCCGTTGTCTTTTGCGAGTCCGATTCTTGTTTTATAATTGGTAAAACCGCCGGCAAGATAGGGAACGCCGTTTCGTTTTAAGAATTTATTGTCTAGGTAAAAAAGTCCATTTTTGAGTTTTCCACTTAACTCAATGCTGTCAATTTTAGCAGTTTCTTTTTTGGTAATAAACTTTATAGTGTTCTTATTAATTAGTTTTACCTCAACAGAATATTTCGATTTAGAATCGTATTTCACCTGTTTAGATGAAACAAAATAATTGAGACTATGGTTTATTTTAGAATCTTCAGAAGCAATTGGCTTGACCTTGCTTTTTTCATCATATTTCAAATCTGGAAATAATTCATAAGTTCCTTCCAGCTTCGATAAATTATTTTCTGATAAAGCTACTTTAGCATCTTTTATCATTTTGTCTGAAAATGAAGCGCAGGAAGATAAGAGCAGTATAATGAGAAATGCGATTGAGGTTGATTTCATATTCTTAAATGAGATGGATTGTATACTAATGTAAGGTTTTTGTTTTTAATTTATACTTATCTCCAATTATATCCTACATAATTACAAACGGTATCTTACAAAAAATACTTGTTTTTTACTCAAACTTATCTTTCTATAAAAAATTTTAAATACCTTTGATTTTATGAGCACAGCAACCAAACCATATCATATAGGAAGAAAAATCAGCCGAATTCGTGAGCTGAAAGACATGAAACAAGAAGCTTTGGCACAAGCTTTAGGAATGAGTCAGCAGACTGTTTCAGCTATGGAAAACAGCGAAACCATAGACGAAGAAAAACTGAAAGAAGTGGCAAAAGTACTTGGAATGACTGTTGAAGCAATTAAAAACTTTTCGGAAGAAGCCGTAATTAATTACTTTAATAATATTTATGATAATGCAGCTTTTAACAAGCATTATAATGATTGTACTTTTAATCCTCTTGACAAAGTTGTTGAACTTTATGAGCGTTTGGTACAGGCTGAGAAGGATAAAAATGAGTATTTGGAGAAATTGCTTAAGGGGAAGTAATGGCTTTTATCCGTATTAGCTAAACATTTTATCTTGTTTCGTTTTCAAATCTACTTTCAACTTTTAAATCTAAATTGTTTTTTAGTAATAATTGCTTTTTATACAAATAAGGTTTTGAGAAAAAAATTGATGAAAGAATCCAAAAAACAATGTTAACTGCCAAACCAATTATATAATCTATGATTTGAGATTCTTTATAAAATCTCAAATAATAAATCCCAATAAAAGTTAAAATAACAGCACAAATAGGAATGAATAAAAACCATGTCACTTTACTTCTCAATACAATAGCTTCATAATTTGCAATTTCTTCAGTGCGTATTCTGTTTTTTAATGCTTCTTCTGTTTTACTTAATTTCTTAGTTTTAATTTCATGTTCTCGTTTTTCATAAGATAAATTCTCATAAACAACATCATAGTCTTTAATAAATTTTAATTTTACTTCTTGAAACTCTCTATTTAAGGAAAGACTTATTTCTTCCTCTGGTAATCCTTTAAGTCTATTATTATGTAAATTTTGTGCTATTTTAACAACCTCTTCAGCCGGCAACTGTTCAATTTGTAATTCAGTGTCCAATAATTTTGACAAATCAGCAATTTGAAAAGTATTATTATCTGGATGTAAATCAAATCTAATGATATTAGCAAAAAGTGTAGAAAAATCTAAAGGATTAACATCCGTTCCACCATTATCAATAGCTAGCATATTAATTAAAGTCTCCAATTTTATTGCTATTGGCAAATCATCTTTAATTGGTTTAGCATGAGAATACCTATTCACTGATATTTCTTGAGAAAGAATAAATGCTTTTTCATTCTTTCGTAAATACTCAACGCCAGCAATCATTCCAACATCATGAAGCAAAGGAGATTCTTTCTTAAAATTACCTGTTGCTTTTTTATAAATAGAATTTATTAATGTCTTTTTTTCTTCATCATTTTGAGCTGTTTCAATTTGTTTATCTAAGGCTTCATCATTATTAAATAATCTAATTTCTTTTGAAGAATCCATTTTTTTTGGTGGCAAAGCTATTTGGGCACAAAAGCTTTCATAGTCTTCTAATTGAAAACACTTTCTTCTAATCGCAGATTGTAAGAAATGATCATCAGTAGCCTTCAATACATCATATGAAAATTTTTCGACCGCACGAAGAATTTCTTTCTTTTTATTTGCTATTGTTTTAGTATATTCTAATTCGGTTATATGAAAATATCCTGTATCGATGTTTAGCTTTTCAAAAACATTTTCGAGTTTTTTTATTGCCTCATGGTATTCGCTCGCTTCAAGCCCAATATTCATCAAAACATTTGTATCTAAAACACATTTTGAATCTCTAAATGCATTTATTGACATGGGGTCAGCTCCAACAGATGATTGCAATAAATTGGCAGCAAATGCAGATGTTCCATATTGCCAAAGATGTGCATCTAAATCAGGATCTTTTTTATAAATAATACAGTCAATAAATTTTTCTATCAACGTATTAAAGTCGTCTGCATTTAATTCTTTATTATTTTTAGTCCTTCTTCTAATATGATCTAATATATCTTCCTTTTTAGTTTTCAGTCTCTCTGTTTTAGAATAACATAAATCAGATATCCATTCAATTGAATATGATTTAAAAAATTCCACTGTTGCATCAGAAAACCACTCTAAAATAGCTGCCCTACTAGAATGAAACGGTACAAAATAATTATCAATTATTCTTTCCAATCTCTCTTTAGACTCATTATATCTTTTTTCTAAAGTCCTTACATTTGATTTTGTAAGCTTATATTTCTTATCTGTGATTTTAATTTCATTTTTTTCTAAAAGTTTATTTACACCTTCGATAATTCTATCTTCTGAAATAGATGTCTGTAATAGACGATTAACTTCTGTTGAAATTTCACCAATAGTAAGTGGCTTTTCTAATTGAAATAATATTCTAATTATCAATTGTGAAACAGCATTTTTAGTTAATGATTTAGAGGTACTATCTAGTCTTAAGTGAAGTGTTTTTATTATTTTATCCAAAGTATTTAATTTATGGTTATTAAAAAATTACCGAACTTATGAATGTCGAAAATTAAATTTAAAACAATATTAGGTCTAAAAAATAGCAACATTATTAACATCAAATTTATGACAATGTTTAACTATAGGCGAATATATAAACCTTAATACAATTAATCATTAAGTATAAATACCTTTTTTTTACGAAAGAAACAAAAAAACCCAAATTTCAAACAATGAAATTCGGGTTTTATTTCGCAGAAAGGAAGGGATTCGAACCCTCGATACAGTTACCCATATACTAGCTTTCCAGGCTAGCTCCTTCAACCACTCGGACACCTTTCTTTATTGGTCTGCAAAGAACACAAAAAAATCTGAGTTACAAAAACAAAATGCAAATTTACTTTAAATGCTTTTTTTAAATTCTTCCATAAACAGTTTTACTGCTTTCTTTTGGTAGCTTCCCAGCGTGAGCATATATGAATCTCGTTTAGTAATAACTCCTGTAATTTGAATAGCTTTGAGATCGTCCCAATCTTTTAGAGCCATCTCGGCAACAATTGTTGCCCAATCGCTATTTTCTACCATTTGCAATAATGCGTGAATGGACTGGAGCTCTATTGAAATTTTAGGTTTCATATTAAACTTTTTAAACAGTTCTTCGACATATTCTCGCGAATTGGATCCTTTCCCTGGCAAAATCAGCGGAATCTCTTCTATTTTCTTAAAAGCGATCTTATCTAAATGGGCTAAAGCATGATTTTTAGAAACCACCATAACCATATTTGAAGTAAATAATGGTACTTTCTGAATCGGCATTTCAATTTCGTGTGACGAAATAACGAATACTAAATCTAATTCATTATCAAGTAATTTCTGTTCTAAAACCTCGGTAGTTCCATACTCGACAATAATTTTGAGATTTTGGTATTTCTTGGCAAATGCATTTACAACAGGAAGAATCAATAATCCGAAGATATAGGTTACACCTATTCGAAGTTCTCCGCCAATCATTTCATTTAAATCTTCGATTGCCTGTTTTCCATTTTCTACGTTTTCTACCACTTTTTTAGCATGAATTAAGAAAACAGCTCCAGCTTCTGTCAATTGTACTTTTTTCCCAATTCTTTTAAACAAAGGCATTCCGAGCTCTTCTTCCAGCTTTTTAATTTGCTGCGAAAGTCCCGATTGGGTTACAAAACACAATTCGGCAGCTTTGGTAAAATGCAAAACCTCAGCTGTTTTGATAAAATACTGCAGTTGATAAATTTCCATATTGATAAGTTTTACTACTTATTATAAGTAAAATTATTAATTTTTCTAATGAAATCATAATGCCGACCTTTGTATCAAATATTTCAAGGTTATGTTTAAAGCGTTAAAATCAAAAAATTTCAAGTTATTCTTTTATGGTCAATCTGTTTCCGTAATTGGAACCTGGCTGCAGAAAACCGCAGTAAGCTGGATGGTTTACAGTATAACGGGATCTGTTTTTCTACTGGGATTGGCGACTTTTTTAAGCATGATTCCGTCACTGTTTTTAGCTCCGTTGGCAGGAAGCATTATTGGACGTTACGATAAACACCGCGCCATGATTGTTTTGCAGTCTCTTGCAATGCTTCAGGCTGGAACTTTAGCTTTGCTTATTTACCTAAAAATTTACAATATCAACTTTATTCTGGCTTTGAGTCTTATTCAGGGAATTATCAATGCTTTTGATATGACCTGCCGTCAAACGATGATGATCGATATTGTAGATAAAAGAGAAGATCTTCCAAATGCCGTTGCTCTTAACTCCACAATGAACAATTTTGCTCGTATCGCAGGACCTGCACTTACGGGAATTATTCTGCACCAATATGGAGAAGACATTTGTTTTATCGGGAACTTCATTAGTTATGTTCCGGTTTTGATTTCATTGCTGATGATGAAAATTACTCCGCACATTAAAGCCGAAAATAAGTTAAATATGCTCGACGATCTTATTGAAGGTTTAGATTATGTAAAAAAAGAAACCGAAATGGCAAGAATGCTTCTTATGCTTACCTGCAGCAGTTTGTTTGTAATTTCTTTTAATACTTTGATGCCAGTTTTTGCTAAAGATATTTTTAGCGGAAATGCTCAGACTTTCAGCTGGTTTGAAAGTGCTGCCGGAATTGGTTCTGTTTTATCTGCCATCTATTTGGCCAATTTAAAATCTGCTGAAAATATGAGCAAATTAATGATCTCTGCAAGTTTACTTCTTGGTTTCAGCGTCATTATTCTAGCCCTTTCAAGCAGTATTACAATTGCTCTTATCTGTATGACTTTAAGCGGAATAGGAATGATGGGACAAACTTCTTCTATCAACATCTACATTCAGACTCATAGTACTATCAATATGCGCTCAAGAAGCATTAGCTACTACATGATGGCTTATCAAGGGATGATTCCTGTTGGAAGTTTAATTATTGGCTATGTTTCCCACTTTTTAGGTGTTAGAGCAACAGTGGCTATTCAGGGAATTATCTGTATTATTTCTGTAATTGTTTATTTGTATTACAAAAAACATAGAGCTATCGAAGATTTGGAAACTTGTCCGGTTCCTTATCAAAATTCCAAAAATTAAAATTCCAAATTCCAATTTTAGAGAGATATTCCAATATAAAAATTCCAAATTCCAAACTGAGTGAATCTCAAAATTGGAATTTGGAATTTTTTATATTGGAATTTTCATCTACGATATCTCCCCGCGTAAAGCAGTTTCAAAAATATCTTTAAACTCGTTTTGTGGAATATTATGACCAAGCAGATACATCAATTTAGTAATTGCTGCTTCGGTAGTAATGTCTTTTCCTGAAATAACTCCAAGAGATTTTAAGGCTGTACTGGTTTCGTATTGGCCCATGTTTACGCTTCCGCCTGAGCATTGCGTAACATTTACAATATGCAATCCTGATTGAATTGCTTTCTCAATTAAATTTAAAAACCAATCTTCTGTCGGAGCATTTCCTGAGCCGTAGGTTTCTAAAACAATTCCTCTTAAATCTGGAATAGCAAGAATTGAAGCCAAAACTACTTCGCTCATTCCTGGAAACATTTTGATTATCGCTACATGATTATTCAGATTTTTGTGAACGATCAAATCGGCGTTTTTATTTATAGGAAGAAATAAATGTCTGTTTAGTTTTAAGTGAACACCAGATTCTACTAATTCAGGATAATTTGGTGCTGTAAAAGCTCTAAAATGTTCTGCATTTACTTTAGAAGTTCGGTTGCCGCGGTACAATTTGTATTCAAAATACAAGCAGACTTCGGTAATAACTGGTTTTCCGTTTTCTTGAAGTGAAGCAATCTGAATCGCTGTAATCAGGTTTTCTTTTGCATCGGTACGTAAATCTCCAATAGGAAGCTGAGAACCTGTAAACACAACCGGTTTAGTTAAATTCTCGAGCATAAAACTCAATGCAGAAGCCGAATATGACATTGTATCTGATCCGTGAAGCACCACAAATCCGTCATAAGCAGCGTAATTTTCCTCGATAATTGTGGCAATTTTTGTCCACATTTCGGGATTCATATTAGAAGAATCAATTGGGTGTTCGAATGAAATAGATTCGATTTCACAGTCCAATTGCTTAATTTCTGGAATCTTTTGTATTAATTTACCAAAATTGAAGGCTTTAAGTGCCCCTGTTTCAAAGTCTTTGCTCATACCGATTGTTCCTCCGGTATAAATCAATAATATTTTAGCTTTAGATGACATCTTGGTATTTTAATTTATTGACAACAGGATTGGCATACATTGCCAAAAATCCTTGTCTGGTAACAGGATTATCGCTTCCGATACGCATTTCTAAACGACGCTCAAAAAGCGATTTTTCGCTCTCTTTGTACTTGTGAGCAAATTTATCGGTTTCGTTTAAAATATCGTATGCAATAAAATTGGTCGGCCATAATTGGTAGTTTTTCAAAACAACATCATCAATAGTTTGTGCCAAAGCCTGAACTTGTTTATTAACATTGTCATTTTCAGCCACAATCTGATCGATTTCTTTGTCTAAAACATCTCCAACAGAAATATGGATTCTCTTTTTAGTTCCCATGATACCGCTTAAAATGGTCATGAAATCTTCGTTTTTATCTTTAACGTAAACTTCGTTATTTGCTTCTGCCATTAATTGCGGCATTTTCAAAACATCTGTTGGGTCGTATTCATAAGAGATCGAAACTGGAACGATTTTTAATTTCTTAAAATAATCCATCAAGTTTTCTTCATCAGAACCCATTCCAATCATTTTTAAAACTCCTGGGTTGGTTTCGTCGTTTCCATCTTTTGTTCTTCCTTCTCTTTGGGCAATCCAAACCGAACGATTTTCGCGAAGCAGCAATTGTCCGATATATTCGGCTAATAATTTTGAACTTTGAAGCATTTCACGAGGTGTTAATCCTCTTAAAACTAAAAAGTTTCTATTCAATTTTGCCAAAGTAGCCAAGAAAGCTTTTTTGACCAGATTATCTCCAATTGCCGATGCCGTCATGACCAAACCATGTTCGAAAAGACAGACATTTAATAATGTTGTATCTAAAAGAATATCTCTATGATTCGAGATAAACAAATAAGAAGTGTTTTTTTCCAGTTTCTCAAAACCCGAAGTTGTAAGTCCTTCAGAACTTTTTTCTAAAACCCTTTGTATCGTGTTATAAATAAAGTTGCATTGAAAATCACGAATCGAATGTGTCTTCTTCAATTGATCCTTCCAAACCTCATCTTCTACTTCCGGAAAAGTAAAGTTCATCATGGTTTTCATCATCGGATGGTTTACCACATCATGAAGTGCTTCATTTATTTCGGAATCATAAAACGGTCGAATGGCATCAAATTTCTGCATTATTTATATCGATTTTAAGTGGGCAAAAGAACAAAAAAAAAATTAGATTAAAGTAACGATTATATTAAATCCCAAAAACGTCTTTGGAGTTTTGAGTTGTAACTACTGCAATCTCTTCTTCAGAAACATCGTATAGAGCTGCCAGTTTAGAAATTACATTGACTAAATAACTGCTTTCATTTCTTTTTCCTCTGTATGGAATTGGCGCTAAATAAGGCGAATCTGTCTCCAAAACAATATGTTTTAAATCAATTTGATTTAAAAACTGATCAATTTTTCCGTTCTTGAATGTTACCACACCACCAATTCCTAATTTCATATTATAGGAAATTGCCTGCTGTGCTTGTACTAAAGTTCCGGAAAAACAATGAAAAATCCCAAACAAATCTTCAGATTTTTCTTCTTCTAAGATTTCGAAGATCTCGTCAAAAGCTTCTCGACAATGAATTACGATTGGAAGTTTGTATTGTTTTGCCAGTTGAATTTGCGTCTTAAAAGCGATTTGCTGTTCTTTAAGATGTGTCTTATCCCAGTACAAATCGATCCCGATTTCTCCAACTGCGTAAAACTTTCTTTTGGACAATTCAGTTTCTACATGCGCTAATTCGTCTAGATAATTATCTTTCACGTAAGTAGGATGCAGCCCCATCATCAGGAATATATTTTCAGGATAATTTTTCTCTAAATCGTACATAGACTGTGTCGCAGCCGCATCGATTGCCGGAATAAAAAAACGAGTAATGCCGGCATCAATAGCGCGCTGAATCATTTCGTCGCGATCCTGATCAAATTCTTCAGAATATAAATGCGTGTGTGTATCTGTAATAATAGGTCTCAAATTCAAGGGTATAATTTTAAAGCTGTCAAAATTACGACAATATTAAAAGAATAGCAATTTTGTAGAATTTGTATAGAAAAACGAAGACCTTTGTCAAGTTGTGAGCTTTGACAAAGGTCTGCTGATTTTAATCTTTTATTTTGTCATACTGAGCGAAGTCGAAGTAAGCAAAGAAAAGCCCCCAATTCTTTTCGAAATGCTTATTGAGCCTTCGACTTCTCTCAAGATGACATTTATTTTAATTATTTTCCTGTTTCAATAAAAAGCAAAGCACGATCTAAAACCTCATCTTTTCCTTCCTGAATTCCTTTTATGGTTGGTTTTACTTCAATATCAGGAATGATGCCAATTCTTTGGGTTTCGCGTCCATCAGGATAATAAACTCCAATTCCTGTATATCTTGTATGAAATCCTTTAAAATCAAGCTCGGTTACATTTCCATCTGCTCCAGCAGTCTGGCTTCCTATAATTGTAGTATTACCTGCTGTTTGAAAACACATTGCAGTCCATTCTGCCTGGCTTAAGGATTCTTCGTTAAGCAGAACAATAACTTTTCCTTTGTAATTATCTTTGTTTTCAGAACCGCAGGTTGATCCTTCTGTCCATTTAAATTTGCCTGGATAACTAAAATCTGGGTGCGTGTAAATCGCAAATTTTTCTTGATGAGCGTTTAAAAAATTGGCAATATCATTATAAGTCCCATTCGGATAATTTCTCATATCAAAAACAATTGCTTTTGTTGTTTTTAATTTTTCAATCATATCAGGAACGTTTATACTTTTAATAAGTCCCATATCTACATATCCGATATTCTGGTTTAAAGTTGTAAACTTTTCTTTTTTCTTTTTAGCTCCTTTTTTAAATTCATTTCTGTGAGAATCATGATAATTGTACCATGTCATCTCTTTTGTTATCTGCTTGCCGTCTTTTAAAAACTCCACATTGACTTTCTCAGAATTACTATGTAAAATTTTCCTAACCACTTTACTTAAAAGAGTTGGTTCGTTTGACGCTCCAAATAAATCTCTATATTCTGCAATGTATGCTGCTATTGTTTTATCATTTACTTTCGTAATTACGTCTCCAACTTTTATATCATCTGCTTGAGCAAGGCTGTCTGCAAGAATTTCAGTAACCACTATTTTGTTATCAATTATCTTACAGTCAGCAGGAAAAAATCTTCTATTTTCCTCAAATTTACTGCCACTATATGTCGCAAATTCAACATGACTATCATTGAGTTTAGAGGCTGTTTTTCGGACAACGGTATAAAATTCGTCGTCATTTTTAGCTTCAAGAACCAAAGGAAGCATTTGATCAAAAGTTATATCCCATTTTTGGTCCATTATATATTTATATGGAAAAAAATACTCGACTAAATTCCAATACATAAAAAACCACAAGATTCTTGAGTTTTTATTATCAAACTGAAGATTAAAATAATCTCCATTTTTAAGCGGATTATAACCTGGGCCTATTTCTTCTGTGGTTTGAAACCTATTCTCTTCAATAAATTTTAATTTCTTCGAAAGCTTTTTAGAAAACAAATTATTGTTAAACCAGCTTAAATCGAAATTCTTATCAAAAAACTTTACATCCTTTGGCACTGCAATTGGCGCTACTTCTTTTATTGGTCCGAGATCGTCGATCCAGTTTTCCAATATTAATGAAAACTCTTCTTTTGTTTTCGCGTTTTCTATTTTCGGCAGTTTTTCTAATAATTGATTGTCCCAATTGACTTCTCCTCCAGCAATTTTTGGATGATAATACTTTAAAAATCCCCAAACTTTGCAAGTGGCAAAAAGCTTTTCGGCTTCTGTAATTTTAGCAGCACTAAAAATGGTTTGAGAAAAAATGATAAAAAGAAACAATGTGATTTTTTTCATCGAATTGGGTTGGTTAGTTTTGGTTGTTTTGGTGGCAATTCTTATAAAAACAAAATCGAATTTAGAACTAAAAATCTAAATTCGATTGAGGTTTCACGTAAAAGCAGGAAAATTTTTAATTTATTTTCAAATTTGCTTTTTATTTTAAATTAATTCAACTCATCTAAAAGCTGTTCTACTTCATCATAATCTTCATAATCCTGAGAAATAGTCTGAAGAATCTCTTTGCAGGCTTTATAGTCTTTTTGTTTTAATTTGGATAATGCCAGATTCCATTTTGCTTTTTCTTTGTAAGCAGAGTTCCCTGCTTGCAATTCTTTAAAAATAGTATCTGCTTTATCGTACTGACTTTCTTCAACCAAAGAAATACCATAAAAATATTGAATTTCCGGAGATGTATTTTCTTTTAAAATTGCTTCAAAAAGCGGAATTGCTTTTGCATATCTTTTTCCATTAAAATTATCTTCTGCTTGTTTTAAAGTTTCTTCAGAGACACCTCTTTCTGTAAAATAAGCGCTTTCTGGATGATTATAATCATCAAACGAAGGATTCTCGTTATAATCAAAGAAAAACAATCCGAATAAAATAACTGCCGACGCTGCCGCGACGTAATACCAAGGTTTAAGGGAAGCTACTTTTCCTTTATTTTTATTAAAATATTTATCTGAAATTCGGCTTAGGTTTTCTTTAAAAATTTCTCGATCCTGCTCTTGTCCGAATTTATTTTCCAATTGAAAATGCATTTCTTTGAAACTCTCCAATGCCGATGCCAATTCTGGATCTTCAGCTAATTGTTTCTCCAAATTAGCTCTTTCATCAACGGTCAGTTCGCCTTGAAGATATTGATCAAATAAGATATAGCGTTCTTCGTTCATGATTACTTGTTTTTTAAAGAGTTAAAATTTTTCGCTTCCTGAATCCATTGCGTTAACTGCCCAACACATAACGATTTCTTTTTCCGAACATAGCCGTAAGTTACATTGAGTTTTTCGGCCACTTCTTCCATTGATTTTAAAGTAAAACTGAGTTTTAAAACTTCTTGGCATTTTTCTCCCAATTTCTGAAACATGGTGTCAAAAAGCTTTTGTTTTTCGTCAAATTCTTCCGTTTGTGCAATCAAGTCATGCGCAGATTCATTGATAGATAAAACATCTTCTAGAATTGTTACCCCTTTATTCGATGATTTTTTCAGCTCGTTGAGCCAGCGTCTTTTGCATAATAAGAAAAAGTAAGCATCAAACGGACAAGTCAATTGAAGCGCATTGGCTTTCGCCTGATTAAAAAGCAGTATCATAATTTCCTGAATCACATCCTGCGCCTGATCCTTATCTCCAGAATTGTTGGTTATAAACAAAACTACTTTTGGAGCGAACTTTTTATATATCATTTCAATAACCACCGAATCATTTGCGGCAAGTCCATCGATATATTTTTGGTCAGGATGAATTTTATTTTGATCCATAGAAAGCTATTTTAATACTAATGTAAAAAAAGAATCTCATAAAACTTCAAAACAAAGGGTAACAATAATGCAATGAATTGTATTTATGAAAACAAAAGTCTTTTAAAAACCTTTAAAAAATTAAAAGAAATGGAAAGTTACCAATTTGTAAACGAAAAAAACACAGATCGATTCTACGAGATAATCGCAGCCAAAACTCGCAGCGGTTTTGTAATTACAGAACATAATGAGAAACTGCCTTATGTGGTTTTATCTAAAGAAAAAAAAGCCATAAATCATTCCCTTCATTTATTTATCAGTTGTATGACTTTAGGTTTCTGGATAATTGTCTGGATTTATCTCATATTAAATTTCTCTCAAAAGAAAGATATTCTCGTAGCTGTTGACGAAGACGGAAATCTATTTGAAGATAAATGCCTTTCTGCCTAAATAAAAAAACAAATAAATGGGTAACAAATTTTAAAGCCAATTGATATAACCATATAAGCTTAAAAAATAATTCAAAACTGAGGGTAACAAAATTAAACCCGAATTGATTTAACTATAAAATTAATAACCAGAATCTGAAAACCACTTGAAACAATCAAGCCAGATTTATAAAACTAGAAATTATGAAAACAAATTTTAAAAAAATCGGTCTTTTAATAATAGCAATGACAACTTTCGCCAGCTGCGATAACAGCGACGGAGATGATATTAAACTTTCACCTCCAACTTCAGCAGCGTTTAAAAGTATTAGTGAAAAAGGTGTAAAAAGGAATACTCAAAATTTTACCATGACCGCGGGAAATGGAGTGGTAACTTTAACTTCCGCAAAGGGTGTAAAGCTTTACATTAACGGAGATTGTTTGACCAAAAACGGAAATCCCGTAACTGGACAAGTAGATATTGAATATATCGAACTCTTTGACAAAGGAAATATGCTGGTTACCAATAAACCAACAATGGGAATTACTTCTGATGGAAAGAAAAATTTATTAATCTCTGGCGGTGAATTCTTTATTAAAGCAACTCAGGGCGGAGTAGAACTTCAAACTTCTTGCTCATTAAATATGATTGTTCCAACAGCTTTAACTGACGGTTTTGACAATTTAATGAGTTTGTGGACTGGTGTAATTGATGAAAAAGGAGAATTGGCTTGGAGAGAAGCTAAACCAAACGCTGACGGAACTGGAGGAAAAGGCGGCGTACAAGGTGAAGGAAACAATTATTATGTAACATTCGGAAACTTTGGATGGACAAACGTTGATCGTTTTTACAGCGATCCGAGACCAAAAACAACAATTTTAGCCAAAGCACCAGAAGGATATGATAATAACAACAGCGCCATTTACCTTTCTTACGACGGCGAAGGAACAAATGCACTTGCCAAACTTGATACTTTTACTCCTGCAGGTTTATTTAGCGAACATTATGGACAAATTCCTATTGGATTAGCTTGTCACGTGATTTTTGTGACTGAAGACAATGGCCAATGGAGATATGCGATAAAACCCGTAACCGTTGCTGCCAATGACGTTTACACTTTTACCCTTGCCGAAACAACAGTCGGTACCGAAGCTCAGCTGGTTGCTGCAATTAATGCCATTCAGTAACTTACAAATGCTTTTTTAAGAAAAAGTGGTGATTTGCTCATCACTTTTTTTTACATTTAATCCTGTTTTAAGATTGATTCTGTTGATTTTAAAACCCAAAACTGTCTAGTTATGAAACCACAACTGTCTATTTTCTTTATTCTATTCAGCATTTATTCTATTGGACAAACAAAAGTTAAAGACACCATAACCCGAAGAGCCAATATTGGTTTTACACAAAACGGAAATCAGGTTATTTTTAAGCCTGAAACACCGCCTTTGATTCCGATTGCTGGTGCACCAAAACCAAGTTATTCTTATTTATGGGAACTTGGCGACGGACATTACAGCAAAGAAGCAGAGCCCAAACATGTGTACAAAAAGAAAGGAAATTACACCACAAGACTTGCTGTAACAAACAATTATGACAACGGGAAACCTCCTGCAACCCGCCCGAAAAAAGTCGCAGTAAATGATATTACGGATACGAATTTTAACGATATCGCTTCAATTGCCGATCAGAATGGGTTTGCTATTATTAAGAATTGTGATCCTATTCCAGATCAGGAAATGGTAGTCGTAGTAAGTTATCAAAATCTGGAAAATTATGTTTCTAACGGAAAGCTTTATTTATTTTATAATGAAAAGCAATTCAAACACAACAATTTCGAATTAAGCGACTTTAGAACTTATGCAGGAGAACGTGAAATAAAAGAAAACTTAGTTGCTGCGGTTGATGATCTTAACGATTCGAATAATTTTATGGCTTCCGCCGAAGGAAATTTCAAAACCAAAAAATACCGAAATACAACTACAGAAGAAGATTTGGATGCCTCGTTATTAGACGCCAATAAAACATATCATAATGTTTCTATTTTAGAATTTGATGACGCCAATCCAGGAGAAACGCGAAATGTTTTTTATACTTTCAAAACTACTCCTGAAATGATTAAAGACACGAGTGCAACGGTTACGATGCGAGGTATTTTTGTTCCGAATCGAAGTTATAAAAACCATAAAGTAAAAAATCTGGAAATGGAAATCGTAACTTCTCACGATCCAAACAAAATGGGATCTAACGGAAGGTTTATGAATTATAGATTGGTGCGTTTTAAAAGGGTAAATTTTAAAACCCGTTTTCAGAATAACGGAGAAGGTCCCGCTCGAAAAATTCGCTTGGAAACTGATATTCCTGATATGTTTGACAAGAAAACTTTCCAGATTGAAAGCATGTATCCCGAATGTCCAATTTGCCCTAAAGGCGAAGAACCAACTATAAGCTGTCTAGACACGATTATCAAACAGAAACAAATCATTTTTACCTTCAAAAACATTTATCTCCCAGGAAGCGAACAGAAAAATGTGCACGAAAAAGATTCTACAAAAGGTTTTGTAAAATATTCGATGAAGTTTGGAGAAGATTTTCATAAAGTAAAAACCAAAAGCAGAACCGCCATTATTTTTGACAAGAACGAACCGATAATTACCAATTATGCCACTACTCGATTTTTGCCTGGAATTTCGATTGGTGCCAAAGCGGGTTACAATTTATATCCAGATTTAGAAAATTCGACCAGTTATTTTGTTGGCGCTACAATTTCGCCTTTTAAATCGTATCGCTTTTATTGGCAGGTTGAGTGGGAAAATGCATTAAATAAATACGACAGCGACATTTCTGTACTAACTGAGACTGTATTGAATCCTAACGGACAAAAACAATTGCAACGTGTTACGACCTCAACAGAAAACAAAAATGTCAATTGGGAAGTTCCTGTTTTAATTCGTTACAACATTAATAATTACTTTGGAGTCGGGGCTGGAATTCAGGCTAATTTTGATGTTTCATCCCAACAAAATTACAATCGAACAATAGATCTTTTTGAAGGCGACAGTGATAAATATATTATTAATACCCGTTCAGAATCGAGTTCGTCTAAAGAATCTTTTACCAATTTTAAAACTGGATTACTGCTTGATCTTACAGCTGGTTTTGCCAGAATTGGTCCGAGTTTGGGCGCGCGATATGTGATTAATTTTGAACAGAATTTCAATTATTTTCAGTTTTATGGAATTTGGAAGTTTTAGAGATTGTGCCGCAGAGATACGCAAAGTTTTTTCGCAAAGACTTACAAAGTAAATAAACGTATTTTGTGCCTCTCTGAGCTCTCTTTGCGAATCTCTTTGAAATAAAAAACAGCTTAATATGAACTTATATCGCTTATATGGTTTTATTTTCCTTTTCCTGAGTCTAAATGTTTTTGGACAAAATCAGGCTGAGAAAATTTATAATGCGATTGATGGTTTTACGGCTCATCCTTCCGCGGAAGCGTTACAAAATTTAAGAAATATTGAAAGTGATTTTTGGAAAAGCGCTAAACCTAAAACCAAAGATGAATTACTGGCCATTGTGATTCTAAACTGCAATAAAGCATATTATGAAAATCAGTTTGGGCAGACTCAAAATGCGATTTCGAGTTATGAAAAAGCGTGGCAAATCTATCAAAAATATAAACTAAGCGATTACGACATTATTGAGTTCTGCTTAAAACCTTTGGGAAATTTATATACCGTTTTAGGCGACTATGACAGTGCAGAAAATACCATAAAACAATACTTTTTTATCGTAAATACTTCTAAAAATTATCCTGAAGCACAAAAACAAAAGTTTGCCGCAATTCTTAATTTATCAAATGTTTATCAGAGTTCAGGCAAAATTTCTTTGGCTATTGAACTTTTAGAAAAGACTTTAAAAACGGAGAAACTATCCAATTTGCAAATGGGAATTTTATGGAATAATCTGGGGAATAATTATCTGCTAAGTTCTACAGGAGATTTAATGAGACCAGAAACTCATCGAAAAGCTACGAAAGCATTTGAATCTTCGATAAAATATCTTCAAACCGAAAAAAATCAATCGGAAACCTTATCGAATTCTTATCGAAATCTTGCTGCTCTAAATCGTCAAAGACAAAATTTTGATGCTGCAAAATCTTATTTAGAAAAAGCTGAAAAATTATTTTTGCAGACAACAAATCAACAGCCTAGAAAACTAGCTAAACTTTATTATGAAAAAGCTTTACTGCTTTTTGATGAAGAAAAATATGAAGAAAGTACAAAGCAAATTGCTGTCGTTTTTAAAACATTGATTCCAAATTACAATTCAAAAAATGTTCTTCCAGCGAAAAATCAATTGTATGCAGAAACAGTCTTGGTTGACGCGCTCGATCTTCAAGCCGAAATTTTAAGGATAAATCAGCCCAAAAAGGCACTTATAGCTTTTGATATGTCTTTTTATATCGAAGATTTAATGATGAATAGTTTGATTTATGAAAATTCTAAAATCCTGATGCAGCTGCGATCTCGAAATCGTACCGAGAAATGCATTTCTATTTGTAATGAATTGTTTAAAAAAGAAGGCAAAACTTCATATTTGGAAAAGGCCTTTCAATTGGCTGAAAATACAAAAGCTGGAATTTTAAAAAGTTATCACTCTACTATTAAAAATGCTTCGACAGAAGAAAAAAAACTTTTATACAAACTTCAAAATCTAAATAATAATATTATAAAAGAACAGCAAAAAGGAGATTCTGCTGATATTTTGAAGATCAATCAATTTATAAAAAAGCAAAATGAATTGATGATTTCACTAAAAAAAATCCAATCTGAAAACCCAGATTACATTCCTGAAAAATGTGATTTGAAAGCATTATTTAAGAAATTGGAAAATGATAAAGCGATGATGGTTTATTATCTTATGGGATCCGAAAATCTCTATTTCTTCATTTTACAAAACAACCGAATTGCTTTAAACCATATTAATATTACTGATATTGCAATTCCAAAAATTGTTCAGTTTATAAACTATTTTAATAGTCCGGAAGCTATTACAAATGACATTTCAGGTTATAATCACTATGCAAAAATTGCCTATGATGTATTGAAATTACCTACCAATTATGTTAACCAAAATCTGATAATTGTTCCTGACGGAATTTTAAATTTTCTTCCTTTTGAAGCTTTAATTACTCGAGAATCAAATACGACGAATTTTAGCAAAATGAATTATTTATTGAACGATTTCAAGATTGCTTATAATACGTCAGCAAATATTTACCTCAACTCAAAACCAATTTCTAACTCGAAAAAAACGGTTTTAGGAATTTTTCCTGTTTTTGAGAAATCGGCTTTTGAACTTCGTTACTCCAAGAAAGAAATGGAATCTATCCGAAGTAATTTTAGCGGAAAATATTTAGAAAATTCAAATGCAAGTTTTACTAATTTTAAAAACAATGCCTCTCATTATTCCATGCTTCATTTGAGTACACATGCATCTTCTGGCGATATTGAAACTCCTGCAAGTATTAAATTTTCCGATCAGGAAATTCTGTATTCTGAATTATATAATCTTCATATCAATCCAGATTTAGTGGTTTTAAGTGCCTGCGAAACCGGTATTGGTAAATTGTATAAAGCAGAAGGCGCAATGAGTATTGCTAGAGGTTTTCAATTTGCAGGAGCACAAAATTTATTATTTTCTTTATGGAAAGTAAATGATTTTACGACTTCGGTTTTTATGTCGGATTTTTATATAAACATTCAAAAAGATGTTCCTTATTTTGAAGCGAATACCAATGCAAAACTGGATTATTTAAACAATAAATCAATTCCCAATGCAAAAAAGTCACCTTATTATTGGAGTGCTTTTGTGTATTACGGAACTCTTCAAAAACCAGAAAAGTCTCCAAATTATATCTTCTATATCATTAGTTTTTTGGCTGTAATTGGCTTATTTTTGGTTTTCAATCATTACAGAAATGGAAAATCTTCACGAAATTCTCAAAACAGAGAATTACAAAAAAATAAAATTCAAGATAACTAAAACGCAGCATTTACAGATAAAAGCCAAAATTAATGGTGTCTCTGGCAATTTCATTTTAGATACCGGCGCATCTAATACGTGCGTGGGTTTTGAAAGTATTGAACTTTTTGAATTGGCTGCAAAAAATTCAAAAACAAAAGCATCTGGAGCAGGCGGAAGCGGCATGAAAACGCAGATTTCGTCTCAAAATAAATTGCAGTTAGGATCTTGGAAAAACAAGGATTTCAGTATTGTAATTTTTGATCTTTCTCATGTAAATGAAGCTTTAGAATCTTTTAAAGCTAAACCTGTTCATGGGATTATTGGTGCCGATGTTTTATTGGAAGGAAAAGCTATAATTGATTATTTTAATCATTATTTGTACCTTAAATAGAAAAATTCCAAATTCCAAATTCCAAATTCCAAATTCCAAATTCCAAATTCCAAATAAAAAAGTCTCCATTAGAATGAAGACTTTTTTAGTTTTATATTGTTTCTTGATTATCAATTTCTATTTTGGGAACAGTATGTTTTTTCAACGAAAAATAAGCTACAACTGTACTTAGCAGCATTAAAGCTCCACCCAAAATAAATGGCGCTCCGGCAAATTTAAAAGGTGCATCACTATGTGTAAAAAAATAAAAGGTATTCGCCATCATAGGGGGACCAATGATTGAAGACGCGCTCATTAAACTGGTCAAAGTTCCTTGAATTTCTCCTTGTTCGCTTGGCGCAACTTTACTCGCCACAACAGATTGTAGAGCCGGACCAGCGATTCCGCCAAGACAATATGGAATTAAAAATACGAACATCATCCAGCTTTCTGTTGCAAAAGCAAACAACAGCATTCCGATTGTATATAACGCCAAACCAATGTAAATACTTTTTTCGTTTCCTATTCTTGGGTTGATAAAACGAACCAATCCACCTTGTACAACTCCAACTAAAAGACCAATTATTCCTAATGAAATTCCGATCATTCGTTCATCCCAATTGAACTGATAAATGGTGAAAAAACTCCAATTACTTTGTACGGCATGAGAACCAACGTATAATAAAAATATAGCTGCTATTAAGCCAATTAAAGTTGGATGTTTTCTTAAACCTAAAATAGCTCCAACAGGATTAGCACGTTTCCAGTCAAAAGGTCTGCGGTTTTCTTTCTTAAGTGATTCTGGTAAAATGAAAAATCCGTAAAGGAAATTGACCATACACAAAACTGCTGCTGCGTAGAAAGGAACTCTTGATCCGTATTGTCCTAATAATCCGCCAATAACAGGTCCGATAATAAATCCTAATCCGAAAGCGGCACCAATCAATCCAAAGTTTTTAGCTCTGTTTTCGGCTGTACTGACATCTGCAATATATGCAGAAGCAGTTGTAATACTGGCGCCCGTAATTCCTGCAATAATTCTTCCTATAAAAAGCCAGATAATTGTAGGCGAAAAAGCCAGTAAAATATAATCTAAAGAAAATCCGAAAAGTGAAATTAATATAATTGGCCTTCTTCCGAATTTATCACTTAAATTTCCAATTACTGGAGCAAAAACGAATTGTGTGATCGCATATGCGAAAGTTAACCAGCCGCCAATTTTTGCGGCTTCGCTGATATCTCCATGAATCAATTCTTCAATCAATTTTGGAATTACAGGAATTATAATTCCCCATCCTGTAATATCAATTAACATGGTTATGAAAATAAAACCAATTGCTGCAGATTTATCTTTTTGTAGCATAGTAAGTTTAGTAAGGTGATGCAAATAAACATATTTTTAAATTAACAATAGAAAAATTCCAAATCTCAAGGTTAAAATTCCAATACTAAAATTCCAAATTCCAATTTGAAGGAACTTGAATTTCATTATTGAATGATTTAAAATTATCTCTATATTTTTCAAGAATCAAAAAAATCCCAAATTCCTAATTGAAGGAACTTGGGATTTTAATGGGGAAATTCCAATTTCGGACTTTGGAATTTCTATTGAAAATCAAAACTATTAATGAGTATGTTTCGGATTAAAACCGTCTTCGCTTAATTCTGTATGCTCATAATCGGCAACCATTTCAGCTTCGTAATCGATTTTTTCTCCTTTAGAGAATTTTCTAATGATTTTCTCCATGATATCATAGATTACAGGAACTACAATTAACGTTAGGAATAATGAAGAAATCAAACCTCCAATAATTACCCAAGCTAATCCGTTTTTCCATTCTGCTCCAGCTCCAGAGGCTAATGCAATTGGGAACATACCAAATACCATCGCAATTGTTGTCATCAAGATCGGACGTAAACGTGCGTGGTTTGCTTGGATTAATGCTGTTCTGATCGATTCTCCAGCAGCTCTTCGCTGATTGGTATAATCGACAAGCATGATCGCATTCTTACACACCAGACCAATCAACATGATGACCCCTAAGATTGTAAAGATATTTAATGTGTTGTTTGTTAATGCCAGTGCAAATAATACTCCAATAAATGAAAGCGGAATTGCAAACAATACAACAAACGGGTGAACGAAACTATCATATAAACCAACCATCACAAGGTAAACCAAAATAATAGCCGCTAATAATGCGATTCCTAATGTACCAAAACCTTCTGATTGGTTTTCTTGGTCACCACCCCAGATGTAGTTAACACCTGTTGGTTTTTGTAATTTATCTAATTTTTCCTGCCATTGTGTTACAATTGTTCCGGCTGGCACCCCAACGTTCTGTCCTTGTACGGTTACAGAAGCTGTTTTATCTCTACGCTCTAATTTACTCGGTCCAGAACCTTCTGTAATTGTAGCAAACTGATTTAATTTAATTTGCTGACCTGCGTTGTTTATAAAAATCAAATTACTAACATCGGTAATGTTTTTTCTATCAAATTCGTTGTATTTGATATTGATGTCGTATTCGTATTCACCTGCTCTAAATTTACCGTCAGTATTACCGCTGTAAGCTGTCTGCATTGTTAAACCTACCGTTTGAAGTGTAAGTCCTAAAGCAGCCATTTTATCTCTATCAACCTGAACGTTAATCTCTGGGTTTCCGTCTTCAACTGTTAATTTGATCTCAGTTGTTCCAGGAATTGTACGTAATTCAGCTTCAGCTAATTTTGCAAATTTCATGGCACTTTCTACGTTTGGACCTGTAACGATCAAACCTAAAGTTGCATCCTCAGCCGTACCTAAGATACCTACAGGAACTGTTTTTACTTTAGCTCCAACTAAGATTTTCTCCAGCTTACGTTTTGTTTTAGCAGCATAAACGTTTGCATCATCTGTACGATCTTTTTGCTCGATCATTTTAACATCGATCTCAGCTTTGTAAGCAGTTGCCTGAGCAGCTCCTAAACCTTCACTGGTTTGTCCTACAGTTGTAATTTGACTGAAAACATACTTCTCTCCTTTTAAGAAAGCTTCTGCTTTTTGCGTCATAAAGTTAGTCTGCTCTAACGATGCATCTTTTGGCATCTCGATTTGTACTAAGAATTCACCACTATCAGATGATGCGAAGAACTCTCCTCCAATATATCCACCTCCCATTAACCAGAAGATAGAACCAAAGAACATTACTAATACAATTACAATTGTTTTAACATAATGATCTAAACACCAGTTTAGTAAGTTTGATACCCAGTTCGTAAAACGAGTTAAATAGCTTTCAAATCCAAGGATAACTTTACCGAAAAGATTTTTACCTTCAATATGCTCTAATTTTCCAAAACGTGAAGATAACCACGGAATAATAGTAAATGAAGCCAATAATGAGAACATTGTAGATATAATTACCGTAACACAGAATTGCGTAATAATGTTTGATACCAATCCTGTACTCATTGCAATTGGTAAGAACACCACCACAATTACTAATGTAATCGAGGTTACTGTACCGCCAATTTCGGCAGTTCCGTCGTAAGACGCACGAATTCGGCTTTTACCCATCTCCATGTGTCGGTAAATATTCTCCAATACCACGATGGCATCATCAACAAGAATACCAACAACAAGAGATAAACCAAGTAAACTCATTAAGTTAAGGGTATAACCTAATAAATAGATTCCAATAAATGTAGCGATCAAAGAGGCAGGAATAGATACCATTACAATCAATGAGTTTCTAATACTGTGCAAGAAGAACAACATTACAAATGCTACCAGAATAACCGCAATTAATAAATCGTGTACAACAGAATCTGCTGCTTCAAGTGTAAATATAGTACTGTCTTTTGCGACATCTAACTTCAATTGAGCTGATTTGTAATCGCTCTCTAAGGTTTTGATTGTTTTAACCAACTGCTCACTTACCGCAACGGCATTTGCATCTGATTGTTTTACAATTTGAAGTACAATTGCACTTTTTTGATCAACACGCGCAATTTTTTCCGCGATTTTTTGTGTATCCTGAACATCAGCAATATCTCCTAAACGAACTTGAATTCCGTTTTGTGAAGAAACTACTAAATTTCTTAATTCATCAACATTTTTATATTTACCCGCTAAACGAATTAATATTTTTTGGTTACGAGTTTGGATGTTACCTGTAGGGAAATCCAGATTCGAAGTTAAAATTGTCTGCTGTACTTGAGGAACAGAAAGTCCGTAACCCTGCATTTTAACAGCATCAAGATTTACCTGAATCTCACGTTCCTGCCCACCAATAATGTTTACCTGGGCAACACCTTGCACACGAGATAAAACTGGAGCAATCTTTTTATCAATCAAATCATAAAAAGCAGCTTCGTCCATTTTACCATTCGCACCAAGCGTCATAATTGGTAAATCACTCAAAGAGAATTTGGTTAACGACGGCGGATCAGCATCATCTGGTAAATCACTCAAAATCGCATTAATTTTTCGCTGCGCATCATTCATCGAAATATCAACATTTGCAGTAGAAAGCAATGTAATTGACACTACAGATAAACTCTCATAAGATTTCGAGTCAATTTTTTTGATATTTTCCAAAGATGCAATCGCGTCCTCAATTTTCTTTGTTACGGTATTTTCAACCTCACTTGGAGAAGCACCCGGATAAACAGTTGAAACCGTAATAACATTGGTTTCGAATTTTGGGATCAGCTCGTAGCCTAATTGGCTATAACTGAACAATCCACCAAGAATCAGAATTGTAAACAATACAATTACTAACGACGGACGTTTTATGGATATTTCGGCTAATTTCATATATGTTGTTTTTTGCTGTAGGCTATACGCTGTAGGCTTTAGGCTTTTATTAAAGGCTTAAAGCTTATTGCTTACGGCTTAAAGCGTACAATTACTTAATAATTTCTACTGTATTTCCGTCTTGTAAATTGATTTGACCTGTAACAATTACAGTATCTCCGTCATTCAAACCATTGATGATTTCAACCTTGTCTCCTAAGATTCTTCCAGCAACCACTTTTTTCAATTTTGTCACGTTATTTTCAACTACGAAAATTTCGTTGCTGCTTACACTTCCAACAAATGCATTTCTAGGAACCACTTTCAAGTTTTGTTTTTGGTTGTTTGAACCAAAGTTTGCAGTTCCGTACATACCTGCTTTTAAGTCGTTATTAGCATTGTTTGTGATTTCAATTTCAACTGGGAAGTTTAATGAAGCATCTGCTTTTGAAGCAATGAAAGTGATTTTTCCAGAGAATGTTTTATCAGGATAAACACTTGCTGTAATGTTTACTGTATTTCCTAATTTTAAACTTGCTACTTGGCTTTCGTTTACTGTAACTGCCAATTTTAATTTAGAAACATTTACGATATCAAACAAAGCAGTTGCAGGCATTCCAGCTAAAATAGAACCTGGCTCAATATATTTTTTATTGATATATCCATTAATTGGTGCTTTTACTTTAGTATCTCCAACATTAATATTTGCTTGTGTCAAATTAGACTGAGCATTTGTCAAAGCCAATTTTGCCTGATCTAATTGTTGTTTTGTAACACCACCTGTTTTAAAAGCATTTTCGTATCTCGCATAATCAGATTTTGCATTTTGATAAACTGCCTGTGCTTGTTGTGCGTTTACATTAATAACGTCACCTCTTACTGTTAAAAGAGTTTGTCCTACTCTTACGTAGTCACCTTCTTTTGCTAAAACACTAATTACTTTTCCAGATTTTTCTGCAGAGAAAGTTAATTCCTGAATTGGTGCAAAGTTTCCGTTTGCAGTAAAACCAAGATTAACATCTTCTGTTTTAACTGTTGCAACTTTTACAGAAACAGCAGCATTTTTCTCTGCTACGATTGCAGTTTTACCTTCGTTTTCTTTCTTATTTTTATTTAATATGTAGCTAATCCCGAAAAATGCTACGGCTATGATTACGATTGTTATAATTATTTTCTTCATTGTAATTAGTTATTTAATAAGAGATTTAAGTTCGCCTTTCGATTTGATTAGAGATATTTCGGCAATTTTATAATTTAAAACTGCTCTTGTATAATTGTTTTGAGCTTCAAGTGATGCATTTTCAGCGTCTAACAAATCGGTTAAAGATGCTAAACCTTGAAGGTAATTGTTTTTAGTATTGCTAAGGATCTCAGATGCCAAACGCATGTTTTCTTTTTGATTCTCGATTGTTACCAAATTATTATTGATTTGTGTAATGGCGTTTCTATAATCTAAATCAAGTGAAAGTTTGGTGTCTTTAATATCTTCCTGAAGTTCTCTAATTTGAACATCAGCTTGTCTTACTTTAGCACGAGTTCCAAAACCTGTAAAGATTGGCACATGCAGATTTAATCCAATTGCTGAGAAATCTGACCAGTAAACTCCTTTATCTGGTTTTGCAAACCAAGGAAATTCCGGACCTTGACCGATATAGTTGTACCCAGCAGTTAATGAAAGTGTTGGATAATATCCAGCTTCAACAGCTTTTTTATTATAGACTAAAAGCTCTTCTTGTTTTTTCAAAAGCAGATATTCTGTTCTGTTTTCGATATTTGGTTCTTCTGTTAATGCAGCAGGAACAACTTCAAATTCTTCTTTTGGCATCGCGATTTGAGTTTCAATAGGCATTCCCATATAAAACTTCAAAGCATTTTCCTGTAAAGCAATTTGGTTTTTAATCTGCTGACGTTCTGTATCGATATTTGACATTTTTACAATAATACGATCTAAGTCAATTTTCTTAGCCAAACCGTTATCAAATTGCCCTTTTACGATATCACGAACTTTAGTTGTGTTTACGTAATTGCTGTCTAACAAAACCAATCTTTCTTTTTGTACATAAACAGAATAGTAATTATTTGCAACTCTTTCTATAACTTGTTCTTCTGTTAACTGATCGTTTATTTGATAAAACTCACGTGTAGTTCTTGCTGCTTTTAATCCTGTAAAAACAGATTGATCAAATATTGCCTGAGTTAAAGAAAGCCCCGCAGTAGAAGTCCAAGTTTGTCCAAATGCTGCTTGGATTGTAGTTCCCGGTGCACCAAAACCTGCTCCGTCAATAACAGTTGTTTGAATTACCGGATTATAAGTTAGGTTTCCATTTGCGCTAATTTGAGGTAACGCTCTAGAACGTACTTCTTGAATTTGGTATTCACTGTTTTCAACCTGAAGTTTTGCTTTTTTAGCATCGGCTTTATTTACAAGCGCGTAGCTAACAGCGTCTTTTAAGGTTAAAGTGGTTACTTGTGCGTTGGCCGATAAGCCAATTGTGCACAAAACTATAAGAACTATTCGTTTCATATGTAGTTAAATATTTATTTTTAAATTTTGAGATAGTATCGCCATTATTATCTTCCCGCTCTCTAACAATAATGACAAATAGTTTTGAATAATAATTAATTGATAATTTTTTTAAGCTGTTTTTCTAATTCTTGCACTCCTTTTTCTGTTGCCATTGCACGAGTGTGATATTCTAATGCCTCTAACTCTATTCTTTGTGCTTCACTTTCAGAAACTGTATTTTCATTAATATGAAAGATTAACGTGTAATAAAATCTCACATAGATTTCTACATTTAAATCTGGTCTGTAAAGCTCTTCTCGTATTCCCTTTTCAATATTATCTCTAAAACATTGTGTGCATTGCTCAATTTCGTGAGATAAAATATTTTGATAAATCTCTGGATAATGTTTTTTTAACTGATAGATAGGCGAAGTATCCGTATTGTTTTTAAACATATCACGAAACATTTCTCTAATTTCAAAATTCTCGTGAATCGCATTATAATTTTTAGCAACAATGGTATCCATAATTTCATGAACCTGTCTGTGTACCATTGAAGTGCTCTCTTCAATCAAAACCTCTTTATTACAGAAATATTTGTAAATCGTTTTCTTCGAAATACACATTTCTCCTGCAATATCATCCATTGTAACACTTTTAAAGCCGAGCTTTAAAAAAAGCTCACTGGCTTTTGCTATGATTTTCTCTTTCATTTTAATTTTCCCAATTGCCATACAAATATAATTAGGAAACTAAAATTTAAAAAATAGTTTCCGTAATATTTGTAATAATTTTACATTAAATTATTCCTGCATGTAAGATTTATATGCTAAATTCAAGATTAGCTATTAGCTTAATGTCTTTTCCAAGAGCTAAGCCCCCATTATGATGAAAAGAGTTATAATCTAAGCCAAAGTCCTGACGCTTAATTTCACCTTTAATTTCAAAGGCTACTTTTTTTTCTCCATTATAAGTATTCACTCCTATAAATTCTGCATCAAGTTCTACAACTCTCGTAACATCTTTTATCGTTAAATCTCCCTTAAAGAAATTGATATTGTTATTTACTTTTTGGAATGAAGTCGATTTGAAACTAATGATTGGATGCTCATCTACATCAAAAAAATCCTGAAGCTGTAAATTGGTGTCAATTTGCTGAAAGCTTTCAGTTTTATTATTAATATCAAGTGAAAATTCAACCGATGCATCTTCAATTTCATTGTCTTCTAAGCTCACATAACCGCCAAATTTGTTCGTAGTTCCTCCTAAATAGGCAATTATCGAATGTCTCATTTTAATTAAAACATCTGATTGAGTAGAATCTAAAGTCCATGTTGTTTTCATAAATAACTGATTTTAATGAGTTTATAAATCATTCAAACTCTTATGGAAACTTTCACAGTGTTTCAAGTTTCCATTTTGATGTTGCAAATATAGACAGGAAACTGTAAATACCAAAAAAGTTTCCAAGTTTTTTAAAAAATATTTTAACAAATTCATTCTTAGTCGTTTTTATTTTAAATTTTAATGTTTTCTCAGCAAATGAAATTTAGAAAGCGAAAATTCATAATTGAATTGTATCTTTGAGGCTCGTAAATCAGAATTTCATTATGCACGATATTAGCCAGTACCAGGATTTTTTTATTAGTTATCTTAAAAAACAAGACATACATAAAGAACCTAAAAACCTTTACGAACCTATTGAATATATTTTAGGACTTGGCGGAAAACGCATACGTCCTGTTTTAACTTTAATGGCTGCTGAAGTTTTTGATACCGAGTACGATGCTGCACTTCCAGCTGCAATGGCCGTCGAAGTTTTCCATAATTTTTCGCTGGTTCATGATGATATTATGGATGATGCGCCTTTGCGAAGAGGACAAGTTACAGTTCATGAAAAATGGGATCTAAATACTGGAATACTTTCAGGAGATGCCATGCTTATTTTAGCTTATCAATATTTTGAACAATACGAACCGATAGTTTTTAGAAACCTGGCAAAATTATTTAGTAAAACTGCTCTTGAGGTTTGCGAAGGACAACAATGGGATGTTGATTTCGAAACTCGTAAAGATGTTACGATTCCCGAATATTTAAAGATGATTGAATACAAAACAGCTGTTTTGGTTGCCGCTGCCATGAAAATGGGTGCAATTGTTGCCAAAACTTCTGAAAAAGAAGCTGATTTAATCTATGATTTTGGACTTAATTTAGGATTGGCTTTCCAATTGCAGGATGATTATTTAGATGCTTTTGGTGACCCTGAAACTTTTGGAAAACAAGTTGGAGGCGATATTATTGAAAACAAAAAAACCTATTTATATCTAAAAGCTTTAGAGTTTTCTTGTACAGAAAAAGCTCAAGAATTAGAAAAATTATTCAGTTTACAATTAGAAGATAATTCAGAAAAAATAGAAACTGCAAAAGCTATTTTTAATGAATCTGGAGCTTCAAAAGCGACACAAGAAGCAATCGAAATGTATACGTTTAAAGCTTTTGAAACTTTAGAAAAAATGGAAATTAATGCTGAAAAGAAAAATGTTTTAAGAACTTTCGGCGAAAATTTAATGGGCCGTAAGGTTTAGTAATCAGTTTTCAATAAATCTAAAATCAACAATCTAATATCTAAAATCTCATGTTTGTAGCACCAACTAGTACAGAAGCACTTTTAGAGCAAGCTCAGGCAGAGACTTTATATTTAAACTTGATTGAGCAGATTAATAAAGATTTTAATTTGGCAAATGAAGGAATTGATTTTCCGCTTAGCATTTCACCTGACGAATTAAAAATCCAACTTCACGAAAAAATCTACAGAATGATTCAGTACAAGTTTGCTGAATATTTGAACCTTCTTTATATAATTGATGTTTCTGAAATCGAAATCAAAAAACTTGACGGATCAGATTTAGTCATTCTTGCTGAACAAGTTGCTTTTCTGATTTTAAAAAGAGAGTGGCAGAAGGTTTGGTTTCGAAATTATTACAAATAAAGACTATAATTAATTAGCCTTTTAACGGTATTTCATAAAGCTTAATAAATAGCTCTAAAGAGGTGTTTAAATTAGAAATTTTATCAAGAATTGGTTGTAATGTTTCTGGTGCATTTTCAACAAAATAATCAATATGAAATTTTAAAGTTTCTCCAAGCTGAGAATAATTCCCTGCTTTTGGAGGAAGTGCAAATGTTCTCAATTGTATTAAACCTCCTCCTCTTGAATGATCACGAATAAACCAAGAAAGAAACTCTAACGAAATTAAACTTTCAACAGATCGATCTAATGTAAATTCAAATTGCAACATTACTTCATCATTCAACCCTCCATCAGTCCTTAAAAGTGTTGCAATAGGAAGATGCGAAAATGATGAACTTCCTAATTCAGAGCCTTTAATTCCTTCTAAATTATCAATTCCACTACAAACATTTTCTATTCCTTTTAAACTTTCAAGCGTTTTTTGAAATAATTCAATTTCTTTTGGCAATTGTCCCATCTTTAAGTTGATTCTTTGATATTTATAATTAAACCCTCCAATCTATTAGTGGTTTTAATTTTTTTTCAATTACAAAGTTAATTATAAGAGCAACCAAAAGAAAGAAAAAACTTATTTTATTTTAAACTGTAATAATGTTACAAGCCAATAATAACCTTAGAATCTTAGCATCTCAGTCCCGAGACTTCGGGATAGCAACTTAAAAATAAACTCTCACAAAAGGCATAAATCCAGATCCGTAAAGACTTCTGTCTGGATCGTATAAAACATCGTAGCGTGCACCAATAGTTACATTTCCAGTTCTGTAACCTGCACCTAGATAAAGAGCGGTGTTCCAAAAATTATCAGAATAACTTGGCCTGTATGGTGTAGAATCATAATCTGTGTTAACACGAACCTGCTCTAACTCTGCGGATAATTGAAGTTCAGGAATCGGGTTTACAAGCGTAATTACGCTTCCGCCATAAACATACGATTCATAATAGTTTCTTGAGTTTAAGTAACCAAATTGTAAACCAAGACCAACGGCAACAATTTCGTTAACATTGTAAATGGCACTTGGCATTACAGAAATATCAGTATAACCAGAACCAATTCCTAAACCTAATCCGCCGCCAAATTGTACTTTTTCCCAGAAATGATTACTGTTGTCAATAACATATTTTTGTTGTGCAATAGAATAACTTGAGAATAAGGCTGTCAAAATCACAAATAAATATCTGCAATCGATTGAAAATTGAATTTTATTCATAGTTAACGTTTATTTTAACAAATTTTTACGTAAAAGTACGTAAAAAAAAGATTTAAATAAATGTGATTGTTGTACTTTTGCCTTTCTATATAACAAAAAGTATATTCACTCATATTATGGATAGGTTTTCATTTTTAAACGCAGCGCATACCGAGTTTTTTGCACAATTATACGATCAATATCTAGTAAACCCAGACAGCGTTGAGCCTAGCTGGAGAAGTTTCTTTCAAGGTTTTGACTTTGGAATGACTACTTATAACGACGAAAATCCAGTGCAGACTATAGTTGAGTACGTGACTAGCGACAACACAGATTACAGTCAGATTTCTGAAAAACTAAAGAAAGAATTCAACGTTCTTAAATTAATTGACGGATACCGTACGCGCGGGCATTTATTCACAAAAACAAATCCAGTTCGTGACCGTAGAACTTCATCTCCAACTTTGGATATCGAAAACTTCGGATTATCTACAGCAGATCTTTCGACTGTTTTTGATGCTGCACAAACAATTGGAATGGCACCATCTTCTTTACAAGATATCGTAAATCGCCTTAAGGCTATTTACTGCCAGCATATTGGTATTGAATATATGTACATTAGAAATCCTGGTGTTGTAAAATGGATTCAGGATAAATTAGCAGTTGATAATAATCAGCCTAATTTTTCTACAGAAGAAAAGAAAACGATCTTAAATAAATTAAACGAAGCTGTTTCTTTCGAGAACTTCCTTCATACTAAATATGTTGGACAAAAACGTTTTTCACTAGAAGGTGGAGAATCTATTATTCCAGCTTTAGATGCTTTAATTGAGCAGGCTGCGGAAAAAGGTGTTGAACAATTCGTAATGGGAATGGCTCACCGTGGCCGTTTGAACGTTTTGGCAAACATATTCGGAAAATCTACTCAAGATATCTTTGGTGAGTTTGACGGAAAAGATTACGATCAAGAATACTTTGATGGTGACGTAAAATACCACTTAGGTCTTACTGCCGACAAAAAAACAAGATCTGGAAAAAGCATCAATATCAATTTAGCACCAAACCCTTCTCACTTAGAAACTGTTGGAGCTGTAATTGAAGGAATTACAAGAGCAAAACAAGATAAATATTTCCCAGAAGATTTTTCAAAAGTACTACCTATCGCCGTTCACGGAGATGCTGCAATTGCAGGTCAGGGTATTTTGTATGAAATCATCCAAATGGCGCAGCTTGACGGTTATAAAACTGGAGGAACAATTCACATTGTAATTAACAACCAAGTTGGTTTTACGACTAACTATTTAGATGCTCGTTCTTCTACTTATTGTACAGACGTTGCTAAAGTTACACTTTCACCAGTTTTACACGTAAATGCTGACGATGCTGAAGCTGTTGTACATGCAATGTCTTTTGCATTAGACTATAGAATGCAGTTTGGACGTGACGTATTTATCGACTTACTAGGATACAGAAAATACGGTCATAACGAAGGTGACGAACCTCGTTTTACACAGCCGGTTTTATATAAAATCATCGCTAAACATAAGAATCCAAGAGATATCTATGCTGAAAAATTATTGTCTGACGGCGTAATCGATGCATCTTATGTAAATGCTTTAGAAAAAGAATACAAATCTGCTTTAGAGGAAAATTTAGAAGCTTCTCGTAAAAAAGATTTAACAATCATAACTCCATTCATGAAAAACGAATGGGATGGATTTGTTCAGGTAACTGATACACAAATGCTTCAAAAAGTAGATACTACCTTTAGTAAAGAAGGATTAGATTCTATCATCAATACAATCTCAACATTACCAGAAGACAAGAAATTCATTAACAAGATAACTAAAATTGTTACGGATAGAAAAGCAGGATACGACAACAACACTATCGATTGGGGAACTGCAGAAGCTCTAGCTTACGGTTCACTTTTAACAGAAGGATTTGACGTTCGTATTTCCGGTCAGGACGTAGAGCGTGGTACATTCTCTCACCGCCATGCTGTAGTTAAAGTTGAAGATTCTGAAGAAGAAGTAATTCTTTTAGATGCTATCGAAAACAAAAAAGGAAAATTCGGCGTTTTCAACTCTCTTTTATCTGAATATGGAGTTCTTGGTTTTGATTACGGATATGCATTGGCTAATCCAAAAGCATTAACTATTTGGGAAGCACAATTTGGAGATTTCTCTAACGGAGCCCAAATCATGATTGACCAATATATTTCATGTGGTGAAGACAAATGGAACAACCAAAACGGTATTGTTTTATTATTGCCTCACGGATACGAAGGACAAGGTGCAGAACACTCTTCTGCAAGAATGGAACGTTACTTACAACTTTGTGCAAGACAAAATATGTATGTTGCAGATTGTACAACGCCAGCTAACTTCTTCCACTTGTTAAGAAGACAAATGAAAACTAATTTCCGTAAACCTTTGGTAGTTTTCTCTCCAAAAAGTTTATTAAGAGATCCAAGATGTGTCTCTACAGTTGAAGAACTGGCAAGCGGAAGCTTCCAAGAAACAATTGACGACAATACAGTAGATAAAAAAGCAGTAAAAACTTTAGTTTTTGTTACTGGTAAATTCTACTATGACATTACTGCAGAAAGAGAAAACAATGGTAGAAATGATGTTGCAGTTGTTCGTATCGAGCAATTGTTCCCTTTCCCTGTTGAGCAGATTAAAGAAATCATTGCAAAATATCCAAATGCTGATGATTATGTTTGGGCTCAGGAAGAACCTAAAAACATGGGAGCTTACAGTTTTATGTTAATGAACTTTGATCTAGTAAAATGGAGATTAGCTTCGTTAAAAGCTTACGCTGCGCCAGCATCTGGAAGTTATACACGTGCAAAACGTCGTCATGCAGATGCAATTAGAATGGTATTCGATAAAAATTTATTTAGATAAAAAAAATGTTTCAAGTTTCGGTCCCGATAGCTATCGGGATTAAAACCATAAAAACCTTAAACAAAAACAAAGATGATTTTAGAAATGAAAGTCCCATCACCAGGGGAGTCAATAAAAGAAGTTGAAATTGCAACTTGGTTAGTAAAAGACGGAGATTATGTAGAGAAAGATCAGGCTATTGCTGAAGTAGATTCAGATAAAGCTACTCTTGAATTGCCTGCTGAAATGAGCGGTGTAATTACACTAAAAGCTGAAGAAGGTGATACAGTTGCAGTAGGTGCTGTAGTTTGTTTAATTGATACAGATGCTGCAAAACCAGCAGGTGATGCAACAGCTCCAGCGGCTGAAGCTCCAAAAGCTGAGGCACCAAAAGCAGAAGCTCCAAAGGCTGAAGCGCCAAAAGCTGAAGCACCGAAAGCAGCTCCAGCAGCAACAAGTTATGCAGCCGGAACTCCATCTCCTGCGGCAAGAAAAATATTAGACGAAAAAAATATTGCTCCAGCAACAGTTTCTGGAACTGGTAAAGGCGGAAGAATCACTAAAGATGACGCTGTAAATGCAGTGCCTTCTATGGGAACTCCAACTGGTGGAAGCCGTGGAACTGAGCGTACAAAATTATCAATGTTACGTCGTAAAGTAGCAGAAAGATTAGTTTCAGCTAAAAATGAAACTGCTATGCTTACTACTTTCAACGAAGTAAACATGACGCCAATCAACCAAATTCGTAATGAATACAAAGATGCTTTCAAAGCGAAACACGGTGGTTTAGGTTTAGGTTTTATGTCATTCTTTACAAAAGCAGTTACAAGAGCTTTACAATTATACCCAGATGTGAACTCAATGATGGACGGTGATTACAAAATCGCTTATGATTTTGCTGACATCTCAATCGCAGTTTCTGGACCAAAAGGATTAATGGTTCCTGTGGTTCGTAATGCTGAATTATTGACTTTCCGTGGTATCGAAGCTGAAATCAAAAGATTAGCTTTAAGAGCTCGTGATGGTCAAATTACAGTTGACGATATGACTGGAGGAACTTTCACAATCACTAACGGTGGTGTTTTCGGAAGTATGTTAAGTACTCCAATCATCAACCCTCCTCAATCAGGAATTTTAGGAATGCACAACATCATCGAGCGTCCAATCGCTGTAAACGGTAAAGTTGAAATTCACCCAATGATGTACGTAGCACTTTCTTACGATCACAGAATTATCGACGGACGTGAGTCTGTTGGTTTCCTGGTTGCTGTAAAAGAGGCTTTAGAAAATCCAGTAGAATTATTAATGAATGGCGATGCTAAACGTGCTTTAGAATTGTAATTATAATAATTTTCTGCTATACAAAAAACCTGTTCATTAATACGAACAGGTTTTTTTTGCTTAATATTAGCTTAAAATCTCCTTAATTTGTTAATTTTTTAAACAAATGTAAATTTTACCCTTTAAAAATATTTTATTTAGAATAAATAAAAACAAACTTGCATGATTTATATTCAACATGTAAATTTGCGCTATTAAAATCAATTCTAAATAAAAATGAAATCTAAATTTACAATTTCTTTTTTGAGTTTTTGTTTTTTCTTATTAGCGGGCACAATAGCTTCTGCACAGGAAAAAGCAACTATTAAAGGTCAAATTAGTTTATCCAATGATGAAGCTGCTGATAATGTTTCGGTATCATTAAAAGGAACCAAAATAGGAACCAATACAGATAGCAATGGTTTTTATGAAATTAAAAATCTTAAACCAGGAAACTACGTAATTAGAGTTTCTGCTGTCGGGTACTCATCAAAAGAAAAAAGTATTACCTTAAATAA
Source organism: Flavobacterium sp. GSB-24 (assembly GCF_027924665.1). Lineage (NCBI taxonomy): Bacteria > Pseudomonadati > Bacteroidota > Flavobacteriia > Flavobacteriales > Flavobacteriaceae > Flavobacterium > Flavobacterium sp. GSB-24. Next base: position 1,237,728 of record NZ_AP027043.1, on the reverse strand, counting down.
CGGTGATGATTTAGTTGAAGATTTTATTATTAGCTCAAATTCAGAACAATTAGATGAAATTGTTTTAAATGGAAATGCTAAAAAAAACACATTTGCTCGTAAAGAAACACAACAAGTTTCAAGATTACCTCTTAAAAATCTTGAAAATCCACAAGTATATACTACAATTACAAGCGAACTTTTAAAAGAGCAAGTTGTTACAAATATTGATGACGCTTTAAAAAATGCTCCAGGATTAACACCGCTTTGGGCCTCTACGGGTCGTGGAGGTGACGGTGCAGGATATTTTTCGTTAAGAGGATTTGCTGTACAGCCAACTATGATTAATGGATTACCAGGATTATCAAACGGAGGTTTAGATCCTGCAAACATTGATAAAATTGAAGTAATCAAAGGACCATCTGGAACTTTATTTGGAAGTAGTTTAATCTCTTACGGAGGTTTAATTAACTTAACTACAAAAAAACCTTACGATCATTTTGGTGGAGAGGTTAGTTATACTGCTGGAAGTAATGGTTTAAACAGAGTTACTGCAGATGTTAATACTCCAGTAGACGACGAGCACAAAATTAATTTCCGTGTAAATACAGCTTACCACACAGAAAATAGTTTTCAAGATGCAGGATTCAAAAAATCATTCTTTTTTGCACCATCATTATCATACCAAGTTAGTGACAAACTTTCGTTTTTCATCAATACAGAATTTATGAACAACAAACAGACTAACCCTACTATGTTATTTTTAGATAGAGGTGCTGTATTGAGAGTTCATAATATGGATGAATTAGGTTATGATAATAAACGTTCTTACACTAGTAATGAACTTGCAATTGAAACACCATCATACAACTTACAAGGTCAAATGATGTACAAATTTAATGATCAATGGACTTCGCAGACTGTAGTTTCAAGAGGTTCATCTTCATCTGAAGGATACTATTCTTACATCTACGAAGGCACGCAATATGCTCCTGATGAGATAAGTGAAGGAATTGTTTTATCACGTTATATGAATTACCAAAATTCAACAACCCTAACAACTGACATTCAGCAGAACTTTATTGGCGATTTCAAAATTGGAAACATGAGAAACAGAATCGTTGCTGGTTTGGATTACTTTAATAGAGGATTAATTGACAATAGTTCAAATTATGTAACAAATGGTAATATTTACATTGGTAATCTAGATGTAGCAACTGTAAATCAGTATTTATACCAAATTACAGACCCAGCTAAATATATTACAAATGGAGATAATGGAAATCTAACTAAAGCAGGAACTGACGCTCTTATCGCTAATGCAGGAATTAGCATGAATAGAACAAAGCAAGAAGTTTATAGTGCTTATGTTTCTGATGTATTTAACTTTACTCCTGCTTTGTCTGCAATGGCAAGTTTACGTGTGGACCGTTTTATTACTGCTGGAAATGTAGCAACAAAAGATGATGATTTTAATCAAACTTCTTTTTCTCCTAAATTTGGTTTAGTGTACCAGCCAATTCTTGATAAAGTTTCGATTTTTGCAAACTATATGGATGGTTTCGCTAATTCTGCTCCAGTAACAGAAATTTTAGCTGACGGATCTACACGTCCAAGAACTTTTAAACCAGAGCATGCTAACCAATTCGAAATTGGAACAAAATTAAACGTGTTTCAAGATAAACTTTATGCAACATTCAGCTACTATGACATTCAAGTAAAAGATCAAGTTTACGTAATTTATGGTGCAACAACTCAAACAGCTTTCCAAGATGGAGCACAAAGAAACAAAGGTTTTGAAGCAGAATTCGTGGCAAATCCAGTTGCTGGTTTAAACATCGTTGCTGGTTACAGTTATGTTGATGCTATCTTAAACGCTGGAGATCCATCGTTTGTAGGACAAAGACCAGAAAGTTCTGGACCAAGAAATTTAGCAAATCTTTGGGCAAGTTATAAATTCCCTCAAGGAGATTTACAAGGTTTTGGTTTAGGTTTTGGAGGAAACTATGCTGATAAAAACTTAATCATGAACAGAAATGTTATAGGTCAGTTTGCATTACCTTCTTATACAGTTTTAAATTCATCAGTATTCTACGGAACTGAAAAATATACCTTGACATTAAAATTAGACAATATTACTAATGTTGACACTTACGATGGTTGGTCTACAATTCATCCAAGAAATATGAGAACTGTTGCAGCAAACTTCTCATACAGATTTTAATAAAAACATTCAACCACCTTTCTTGCAAGAGAAAGGTGGTTTTTAAATTTCTAAGATTATGATAACAATTGCCAGCCTTATCGTTTTTCTAGCTTTTTATACGCTTTATTATACTTCAAAAAGAGCGGTTTTGTCTTATGATTTAGGTTTTGAAAAATGGATGCAGAAAAATCCAAAACAGACAAAAATCATCGGACTAGCCCTTTTATTATCTGCTTATTTGATGTGGCTTTTTACTCAGTCTTTAGGCTGTGGTACTTTGATGTTTTTTGTTCAGCTAATGACAGTTGGAAGTTTAATCATTATACTTACACCATTAAAAAAAGTAAACAGTAAAGCACTTCTAGCAATCTTGATTATAGTTGCATTACTAGAACTTTATTATAATTAGAAACCTCATTAAATTAAAATATGCCGGCAAATTCAAAATATTTAAATCCTGCTTTTTGGCCTCGTTTTACCAAAATAACAGCTGCTATTTTAGGAGGATACTTTGTTTCTGTTACTTTTCATTTGGCTTTAGCTTCTTGGTTTAGTCGTGCAGATGTTTTAATAACAATGGCTTTTACTGGTTTTATTCTTTGGGTTGCTTTAATGGTAATTGCATTTTTAGCTAAAAGCGGCTGGAAAATCTGGGGAATTTACATCCTGCTGACTTTACTTTTTTGTCTTTTTATTTATCTGGGTCAAACTTATAACCATACGGCAAAATAATATTTATGAACAACCGTCATTACAATATCTATTTTCATACACATACTGTCAGCGGAATCGTTATCAGTGTAGTGCTTTTTGTAATTTTCTTTGCTGGATCTTTTTCTTTTTTTAGAGATGATATCATTAATTGGGAAAGAAGTGAATCTACAGCAATTACAAGAGAAATTCAGTTAGACTACAATAAAGCCCTGCAGCATCTTGATAAAAAATATGTTTTGCACGGAAGAAATATTACTATTTCTAAGCCTTCTACAGAAGAAAGAGTAGCTGTTTATATGGAAGGGACCAAAGATACTCTGGCTCCAGCCAAGCAAAAAGAAGGACAGTTTTTTTATTTAAACACAAAAAACTTTAAATCTTTTACTTATGAAGAATCATATTCTTTAGGTGAGCTATTATATCGTTTGCACTTCTTAGCACAAATTCCTTATCCAATAGGATATTATCTTTCAGGTTTTACAGCTCTATTTTTCCTATTCGCAATTGTAACTGGAGTATTGCTTCATTGGAAAAAAATTGTATCTAACTTTTATATGTTCCGTCCGAAAGAAAAATTAAAAACACTTTGGACAGATGCGCACACGGCGCTTGGAATGATTGGTTTACCATTTCAATTCGTATATGCAGTTACAGGTGCTTTTTTTATGATCAAACTTTTGATCGTAGCTCCCGCAGTAATGGCTCTATACAATGGCGATCAAGATAAATTGTATAAAGAATTAGAATATAAAGATCCTGATTATAAATTTGAAAATAAGAAACTAGCAGCTCCTTTTAATATTGATGAGCTGGTTGCTAAAACAAAAAAGAATTGGTCTGATTTTGAAATCACACGCGTTTTTATTCAAAACTACGGCGATGCGAACATGCATGTTTTAGTTGAAGGAGAACTTTTAAGCCACAAAAAATTTACTGGAATCGGAAAAGTTGTTTACAGAATTGCTGATGGAAAAGAAATTGCTAAAAAAGATCCGATCTCTCAAACGAGTTACTTAGATGTTGTAAAAAATGTTTTATACCGCATTCATTTTGGTGATTATGGCGGATATGCTTTAAAAATCGTGAGCTTTATTTTAGGAATTATTACCTGTTTTGTAATTATCTCTGGAGTTATGATTTGGTTGGTTGCAAGACAGAAAAATAATATGCCTGAAAAGAAAAGACGATTCAATGCAGCTGTTGTTCGCATTTATCTGGCTATTTGTTTGAGCATGTATCCAATTACTGCTTTGGCTTTTATTGGAAGTAAAATTTTCTATCCGTTGAGCCAATCGAATCTATTTACGCTTTATTTTGGCGGATGGTTATTACTTGCAATCTTCTTTATCATTAAAAAGAACGATGCTTTTACCAATAAATTCTGTTTAATTTCAGGAAGTTTTTTAGGATTTTTAATTCCAATTACAAACGGAATTGTTTCAGGAGATTGGTTTTGGACATCTTTCTTAAACAACAAAATTCAAATTTTCTTTATTGATGTTTTCTGGATTTTCCTGGCTTCGATTTCATTATACGTTGCCTACCATTTAAAATCTAAAAAAGCGGTTGCTTAATTATTTTTTTTCCACAGATTATAAGAATTATAGTTTTTTTTTTAATTAAAGTGAACAAAACAAAAATCTGCTTAGATCTGTAGAATCCGCGCAAAAAAACTTTGTGCCTTAGCGTCTTTGCGCTATCTAAATCTTTTGCATAAACATCCATAACAAATAAAATAATCTACAATAATTTGTCCCATATAAGTTTTGAGCCTACTTTTACGCTTTTAATCAAAAATGGGATTCAAAACCAAAATACGTTTTCTGCATAAATGGCTCGGATTAATTTCTGGGCTTATTGTTTTTATAATCAGTATTACAGGCTGTATTTTTTGCTTTCATGATGAAATAAAAGATGTTACAAGAAAAGAATGGCGATTGGTTGAAACTCAAAACAAACCGTTTATACTGCCTTCTGTTTTAGAAAAAAAAGCAAAAGAGATTGTTCCGAAGAATAAAACGAGCATGGTTTCTTATTACGGCAAAAACCGTTCAGCAATTGTTTATACTTATTCTGAAACTGAAAATTTATACCTCTATTTCAATCCTTATACTAGTAAATATTTAAAAGCAGAAAATCCAGAAACAGATTTTTTTATTATTGTTGAATACATTCATTTGTATTTACTTCTTCCCGATTATATTGGAAAACATATTATTGGCGGTGCGACCATTATTTTTATTCTGTTATTAATTTCTGGACTTATACAATGGTGGCCTAAAAAGAGATCCGACCTTAAAAGAAGTCTCACAGTAAAATGGTCTGCAAAATGGCGTCGGGTAAATTATGACTGGCATAATACTTCTGGTTTTTACATTTCGATTATAGCATTAATTTTAGCCATTACCGGACTTACCTTTACTTACGAATGGGTTGGCGACGGAATTTACAAAACATTTAATTTTGGCGGCGACAAAGCAGTCGAAACAAAACTTCCTGTAATTGACACAACTCAATTCAAAACCAATTCAATTACAGCAATAGATCGCGCTTATATTCAAACCACAAAACTACAGCCAAATGCCGAAATGTTTTTTGTATTAATCCCGCAGCAAAAAGGAGATATTATTAGTACAGGCGCTTATCCGCACACGTTAAGATACGATCATCAAAGCAATTATTACTTTCATCCAAATGATGGGAAATTAATTGATAAACAACCTTTTGAAAACAAAACTCTGGGATTACAGATTGTCGAAATGAATTACGGAATTCACACCGGCCAAATATTAGATTTACCCGGAAAAATTATTGCTTTTATAGCAAGCTTATTTGCTGCAGCGCTTCCTGTAACTGGATTTATTATTTGGTACGGAAGAAAATACAAAAGAAAAAGATCTAAGGCATAAAAAAACCGCTCTGAAAAGAACGGTTTTATTTATCTCAATAAATCTTTTTAATTAATTTCTATTGGCTACAGGGTTTTTCTGTAAATTCTTAACAGAACTAACTTTACTATCTACATAAGCTACTTCAGAAAGATTTTTTTCATTGAAAAACATCCATTTTCCAGTTTTTAATCCATCTGCATATTCACCTACTACAGTTTTATTTCCGTTTTCATCATAAGATACCCAAACACCGTCCAATTTTCCATCTTTAAAAAAGCCTTCCTGCTGTATTTTTCCATTGTCATAATAGTAAGTAGCTTTTACTTTATTTCCAACAGCTTCCAATTCAGGTTTTGTTTCTTGTGCTGTTAGAATTCCAGAGAATAACACAGCCGCTAAAATCACACACTTTTTCATATCTTTAGGTATTAAATGTTATTGAATGTTATCAAATTGTTATCAAATATAGTTAATACTTTACATTAAACAAACTTTTACTTAACAATTTGGTAACATTGAATAAAAACTTAACATTGGAAAAGTATTAACAATAAAAAAACCAGCGCTCAAGCACTGGTTTTACTGGTATTTTAGAAAAAACTCTAATTTACGATAACGTTATAAATTTCGTAAATAATTTAGTTCAATAATGCACTTAGCTGTTTATCAAGTTCAGGATCAGATGGTCTAGGCGCTTCAGACTTCACAACATTTCCTTGTGGATCAATTAAGATAAATCTCGGAATTCCAGTTACACCATAATTAACGACAAACTCAGATTCCCAGTCTTTATCTGCAAAAAGCTGTGTACCTCCCAGATGTTTATCTGTCACAAACTTTTTCCATTTTTCATTGTCTTTCAATTTATCAATAGAGATACTTACGAATTCAATGTTTTTCCCGTGATATTTTTCCTCGATCTTTTGAAGATACGGAATTTCAGCTCTACAAGGCGCGCACCAAGTTGCCCAAAGGTCAATGTAAACATATTTCCCTTTTAAGTCAGACAGTTTTGTTTTTCCGCCTTTAAAGTTGTCGTAATTAAAATCTGGAGAAGCTTTTCCAACCATTTTATTAGCTTTTGCAGCTCTTTCATATTCTTCAGCAGCATATTGGTGGAAACCGTCAAAACTACGTTTTAGTGCTGTTTTAAATTCTGGGTCAAAATTTCCTTTTTCAAGACTTTCTGTATCTGCTTTTAATTTAGCATCAAGTAATGCTGTAAATTCCCCTGATTCTTTAGAAAAAGCATCTTTCTGAAAGTTTTCATCTTTTAAAGCTTGCTGCGCCAAAAAGTTACTTTCATCTACACCTTTACCTTTATATACAATAGTCTCATCAAATTCTTTAGCGTTCATGGTCAGATTAACTTCAGAATTTGGTTTTAAATATAAATTTGAAGATTCTGTTCCATCAGAAAACATATAAAATCCTTTTGGAGCATCAAAAGCCGCAGTAAAAACCTCTTTTTTATTGATTGGAATTACTTGCTTAAAATTATCTTTTCCTTTAATAACTAAAGTGTCACTGTTTCTATTTGATATTTTAGCCGTGAACTTAATCGAATTTTTACTTTGACCAATAACATTCAAAGCATTAAAAATTACCAACCCTGCAACAAAAAGTTTTTTCATAGGTATTTAAATTTGTTTTTAATGATTCAAAACTAAAGAATTTAAAGCTTCGTGATTTAAGAATTAACAAAATATTTAAAATTATTCTACATCAACTTATCACTTTACTATATTAATTTGAATTTTGTGTTTACTTTTGCAGTCTAAAATTTGCATCATGTATAGAAGTCATAATTGCGGCGAACTAAATGCCTCAAATATTAATACGGAAGTTACTCTAGCGGGCTGGGTACAAAAGTCACGCGATAAAGGATTTATGAATTGGGTTGACTTACGTGACCGTTACGGAATTACACAACTTATTTTTGATGAAAGCCGTACCGATAAAACAGTTTTTGAATTGGCTAAAACTCTAGGAAGAGAATTTGTTATTCAAGTAAAAGGAACTGTAATTGAGCGTGAAGCTAAAAACAAAAACATTCCAACTGGTGAAATCGAAATTTTAGTTTCTGAACTAACGATTTTAAATACTGCTTTAACTCCTCCATTTACAATTGAAGATGAAACTGACGGTGGAGAAGATATCAGAATGAAGTATCGTTATTTAGATATCAGAAGAAATCCTGTAAAAAACAGTTTATTATTCCGTCACAAAGTGGCAATGGAAGTTCGTAAATATTTATCAGATTTAGATTTCTGCGAAGTAGAGACTCCTTATTTAATTAAATCTACTCCAGAAGGAGCAAGAGATTTCGTTGTACCGAGCCGTATGAACGAAGGACAGTTTTATGCTTTGCCACAATCACCGCAAACTTTCAAACAACTTTTGATGGTTGGAGGAATGGATAAATATTTCCAAATCGTGAAATGTTTCCGTGATGAAGATTTACGCGCAGACCGTCAGCCGGAGTTTACACAAATCGACTGCGAAATGGCATTTGTAGAACAAGAAGACATTTTGAATGTTTTTGAAGGCTTGACAAGACATTTATTAAAAGAAATTAAAGGTATTGAAGTAGATAAATTCCCTAGAATTACTTACGACTATGCCATGAAAACATACGGAAATGATAAACCAGACATCCGTTTCGGAATGAAGTTTGGCGAATTAAACGAATTTGCACAGCATAAAGAGTTTCCAGTTTTTAATAGTGCCGAATTAGTTGTCGGAATTGCAGTTCCTGGAGCAGGAAATTATACTCGTAAAGAAATTGACGGGTTAATTGACTGGGTGAAACGTCCGCAAGTTGGAGCATCAGGAATGGTGTATGTAAAATGCAACGAAGACGGAACGTTTAAATCATCTGTAGACAAATTCTACGATCAAGAGGATTTAACAAACTGGGCAAAAGCTACAGAAGCAAATCCGGGAGATATGATTTTTGTACTTTCTGGTCCTGCAAACAAAACACGTGCACAGCTTTCTGCACTTCGTATGGAATTAGCAACTCGTTTAGGATTGCGTAAACCAGAAGAATTTGCACCATTATGGGTTGTAGATTTCCCATTATTAGAATTAGATGAAGAAAGCGGCCGTTATCATGCTATGCACCATCCATTTACTTCTCCTAAACCAGAAGACATGGCTTTGCTAGAAACAGAACCAGGAAAAGTTCGTGCAAATGCTTATGATATGGTTTTAAACGGAAACGAAATTGGCGGAGGATCTATTCGTATTCACGATAAAGCTACTCAGCAGTTAATGTTTAAATATTTAGGGTTTACCGAAGAAGAAGCAAAAGCGCAATTTGGTTTCTTAATGGACGCTTTCCAATTCGGAGCGCCTCCTCACGGTGGTTTAGCTTTTGGATTGGATAGATTAGTTGCTATTTTAGGAGGTCAGGAAACTATTAGAGATTTCATTGCTTTCCCTAAAAATAATTCTGGACGTGATGTTATGATTGATGCACCTGCAGCAATTGACGATGCACAATTGAAAGAATTACATATTAAAATCGATTCTATCTAAATTATAGAAATTAAATACCTAAAAGCGCCTGAAAAATTTTCAGGCGCTTTTTTTATATGAAAACATCAAAATAATCTTAAAATAATCATTTTTCGAAATATGAAATTCTTACAAATGGCTTGTTTTTATATTCCTACAATAAATGATTCTCAAATTATGGTATTTCATATAAAATTTGATGCAATAAACTACGTAAAAACACTGGAAATCAATAATTTTTACAAAAAATTAACACCTTAGTGTCTTTTGTATGAATTTATATGTTACATTTGCTTTATTATAAATTATTATTACAATTACAATGCGTACAGGTACAGTAAAATTTTTCAATGAATCTAAAGGTTATGGATTCATTACAGACGAAGAAACAGGAAAGGATATCTTCGTTCACGCTTCAGGAATTAACGCGGAAGAATTACGCGAAGGAGACCGTGTAAGCTATGAAGAAGAAGAAGGAAGAAAAGGGAAAGTTGCTGCTAAAGTAGCAGTAATCTAAGAAAAATATAGCAATTTATTTTTTTTGCCTCTGAATGGTCTAGAAAACGTTTCGATTAATATCGAGACGTTTTTTTTTTCTCTTTTCTTAAAATAATATTAAAATAACGTCCTGTTATTTATAATCAATAAAAATTAGGCATAAACGCTATTTCGTACCTCACTTAAAACCTTTTTTAGCTTGTGTTTTACAGAGTTGAAAGTTATCTTTGTGGCTCATTTTTTAAGTAAAAAATCGAAGTTTATGCAATCTGATCAATACAGTTACATTCCTATTTTAATGCAGTTTATTCTAGCTGTTGGTTTTGTAGTAGGAACAATCATTATTTCTGGAAAATTAGGACCAAGAAGAACCTCTGAAGTTAAAGATAAAAACTTCGAATGCGGTGTCGAATCTGTTGGTAATGCCCGTATTCCGTTTTCTGTTAAATATTTCCTAGTTGCCATTTTATTTGTATTGTTCGACGTAGAGGTAATTTTCCTTTATCCTTGGGCGGTAAACTTCAAAGATTTAGGAATTGAAGGAATGCTGAAAATGTTAGTTTTCATGTCATTACTTTTAGTTGGTTTCTTTTATATCATCAAAAAGAAAGCACTAGAGTGGGAATAAGAAAATTTAGATTTCAGATTTTTGATTTTAGATTGTTTTGATTTAGAATTTTAGATTTGAAAGCTTAATTTCTCAAAATACAATAATGATTTTAAAAATATAGATCATAGACTAAGATTTGAAAAAATCTAAAATCTAAAATCTAAAATCTAAAATAAAATGAGCGATTCAAAAGTAAATATGGTTGCGCCACCGGAAGGAGTTGTAGGAGAAGGTTTCTTCGCTACAAAACTTAATGATGTTGTTGGTTTGGCACGCGCGAATTCTCTTTGGCCTTTACCTTTTGCAACATCTTGTTGCGGAATTGAGTTTATGGCAACAATGGCTTCACATTACGATTTGGCACGATTTGGATCTGAGCGTGTGAGTTTTTCTCCACGTCAAGCAGATATGTTATTAGTAATGGGGACTATTTCAAAAAAAATGGCACCTATCTTAAGACAAGTATACGAACAGATGTCAGAACCTCGCTGGGTAATTGCAGTTGGAGCATGTGCTTCATCAGGAGGAATATTTGATACTTACTCTGTTCTTCAAGGAATTGACAAAGTAATCCCTGTTGATGTTTATGTGCCAGGATGCCCACCAAGACCAGAACAAATCGTAGATGGAGTAATGAGACTTCAAGAATTGGTAAAAAGCGAATCTGTGAGACGCAGAAGCTCACCAGAATACCAAGAATTATTAGCTTCATATAATATCTCATAAGATGGCTTTAGAAAATACCCAGATTCAAGATAAACTTACAGAAACATTTAATAACGATGTTTTTAACTTTCAACAAGAAAGAGATATTTTTTCTTTAGAAGCTTCGGCTGATAAAATTACAGCGTTGATTTTATTCCTTAAAAACGATCCAGAATTACGTTTTCATTTCTTAACTGATTTATGTGGTATTCATTACCCAGACAATGAAGCAGAACGTCAATTTGCAGTTGTATATCACCTGCACAATTGGTACGAAAACAAAAGATTAAAGATCAAAGTTTTTCTAAATGGTGAAAAACCAGAAATCAAATCAATTTCAAATATCTTTTTAAGTTCAAACTGGATGGAAAGAGAAACATACGATTTCTTTGGTATCAATTTTATTGGTCACCCGCAATTGAAACGTATTTTGAATATGGACGAAATGGTGTCTTTCCCGATGAGAAAAGAATTCCCAATGGAAGACAGCGGAAGAACTGATAAAGACGACAGATTCTTTGGAAGAACAACAACAAATTGCTAAAAAATAAATAATTCAACATTATAAAATGTCAGAACTATTATTACCACCAGAGCATCGTTATGCTAAAATAATTAAGGAGAAACTAAACGAAGACGGAAGTGAACTTTCAGTTCTGAATTTAGGTCCGACACACCCTGCAACACACGGTATTTTTCAAAATATACTGTTGATGGATGGGGAAAGAATTCTTGAGGCTGAACCAACTATTGGTTACATCCACAGAGCTTTCGAAAAAATCGCCGAAAATCGTCCTTTTTATCAAATTACACCTCTTACAGACCGTATGAACTATTGCTCCTCTCCTATTAACAATATGGGATGGTGGATGACTTTAGAAAAATTATTAGGTATTGAAGTTCCTAAAAGAGCACAGTACTTAAGAGTTATCGTAATGGAATTGGCTCGTATTACAGACCACTTAATCTGTAACTCGATTTTGGGTGTAGATACTGGTGCGTATACTGGTTTCTTATACGTTTTTCAATTTAGAGAAAAAATCTACGAAATCTACGAAGAAATTTGTGGAGCTCGTTTAACTACAAATATGGGAAGAATTGGTGGTTTTGAAAGAGACTGGTCTCCAGAAGCTTTCAAAAAACTAGATACTTTCCTTGAAGAATTTCCAATTGCTTGGAAAGAATTCGAAAACTTATTTGAAAGAAATAGAATTTTCCTTGATAGAACTGTAAATGTAGGCGCAATTTCTGCTGAACAAGCAATGGCTTACGGATTTACAGGTCCAAACTTGCGTGCTGCGGGTGTTGATTATGATGTTCGTGTTGCACAGCCTTACTCATCTTACGAAGATTTCGATTTTATTGTTCCTGTTGGAAAATCAGGAGATACTTATGATCGTTTCTGTGTGCGTAATGCTGAAGTTTGGGAAAGTTTAAGCATTATTCGTCAGGCGTTAGAAAAAATGCCTCCAGGAAACGAATATCATGCTGAAGTTCCAGATTACTACCTTCCTCCAAAAGAAGATGTTTACACTTCTATGGAATCTTTAATTTATCACTTTAAGATCGTAATGGGAGAAGTTCCTGTACCAGTTGCAGAAATTTACCACCCGGTAGAAGGAGGAAACGGAGAAATCGGATTTTATTTAGTTACAGACGGAAGTAGAACTCCATATAGATTACATTTCAGAAGACCATGCTTTATTTATTACCAAGCATATCCAGAAATGATCAAAGGTGCTTTACTTTCTGATGCAATTGTTATTTTATCAAGTTTAAATGTAATTGCAGGTGAATTAGATGCCTAAAAATTGTAGAATTTAGATTTTAGATTGCTGATTGAGAATGCATTTAGAATTTAGATTTAAAATTATAATTAGGAATTGAAAAATTCAGATTGAAGAATCTAAAACTTAAACAATGATTGAAGAATCATGGATTGTAGAGAAAGATTGAAAAAATCTAAAATCTAAAATCTGAAATCTAAAATTAAAAATGGAACGTAAACATTACAAACAAGAAATAAACATGACCGAAGCATTGATGAACCGCATCAATGAATTGATCAGTCATTATCCTGAGGGCAAACAAAAATCGGCTTTACTGCCTGTTTTGCACGAAGTTCAGGATGCACACAACAACTGGCTTAGTATTGAACTTCAAGATAAGGTTGCTGAAATTCTTCAGATAAAACCGATTGAAGTTTATGAAGTGGTTACTTTTTACACCATGTTCAACCAAAAGCCAATTGGTAAGTATATGTTTGAGTTTTGCCAGACTTCTTGCTGCTGCCTGCGTGGTGCCGAAGATTTAATGGATTATACTTCTGAAAAATTAGGCATTAAAATGGGCGAAACAACTCCAGACGGAATGTTTACCATTGCTGGTGTAGAATGTTTAGGTGCCTGCGGATATGCTCCAATGATGCAGTTAGGTGATTTCTACAAAGAGAAATTGACAGAAGAAAAAATCGATCAGATTATTGCTGATTGTAGAGATGATAAAATAATATTACACGATAAATAAGATGTCACAAAAAATATTATTAGATAAAATCAATATTCCTGGAATTAAAACCTACGAAGTATATCGCCAAAATGGTGGTTATGCTTCTGTAGAAAAAGCTTTAAAAACTCTTACACCAGACGAAGTTACTGAAGAAGTAAAAAAATCGGGGCTTCGCGGCCGTGGTGGTGCAGGTTTCCCTGCTGGAATGAAATGGAGCTTTATTGATAAAAAATCAGGAAGACCAAGACATTTAGTTTGTAATGCTGACGAATCTGAACCAGGGACTTTTAAAGATCGCTTTTTGATGGAGTATATTCCTCACTTATTGATCGAGGGAATGATTACTTCAAGCTACGCATTGGGAGCTAACCTTTCCTATATCTACATTCGTGGAGAATATATGTGGGTTTTCAAAATTTTAGAAAGAGCAATCGCCGAAGCTAAAGCTGCAGGATGGTTAGGAAAAAATATATTAGGTTCAGGTTACGATCTTGAACTTCACGTTCACTGTGGAGCTGGAGCTTATATCTGTGGAGAAGAAACTGCACTTATTGAGTCTTTAGAAGGTAAAAGAGGAAATCCTCGTATTAAGCCGCCTTTCCCAGCAGTTTCAGGACTTTGGGCAAATCCAACAGTGGTAAACAATGTTGAAACTATTGCAACGGTGCCATGGATTGTAAACAATTCTGGTGACGATTATGCTAAAATTGGAATCGGACGTTCTACGGGAACTAAATTAATTTCTGCTTCTGGACACATCAAAAACCCTGGAGTTTACGAAATTGAATTAGGTTTAAGTGTTGACGAATTCATGAATTCTGATGAATATTTAGGAGGTATGTCTTCTAGCCGTCCATTAAAAGCATTTGTGCCAGGAGGATCTTCTGTACCAATTTTACCAGCAGATTTGATTTTCAAAACAGCAAATGGTGAAGATCGTTTAATGACTTACGAATCTTTAAGTGATGGTGGCTTTGCAACTGGATCTATGTTAGGTTCTGGAGGATTCATTGTATATAACGATACTGCATGTGTGGTAAGAAACACTTGGAACTTTGCACGTTTTTACCACCACGAATCTTGCGGACAATGTACACCTTGCCGTGAAGGAACAGGATGGCTGGAGAAAATTTTATGGAGAGTCGAAAACGGTCAAGGCCGTGAAGAAGATATCGAATTGTTGTGGAGCATTCAAAGTAAAATTGAAGGAAACACAATTTGCCCTTTAGGAGACGCAGCTTCTTGGCCAGTAGCAGCTGCAATTCGTCACTTTAGAGATGAATTTGAATATCACGTTCGTTTTCCTGAAAAAATCAAAAATAGAGATCACTTTGTTGCTGAACCTTTTTCGCAAGTGAAGCATTTAGTAGGCAGACAAACAGTTTAAAATAGTTTCAAGTTTCAAGTTTTTTTAGTTTCAAGTTCAACCTGAAACATTAAACCTGAAACTAAAAAAACAAAATATAGAGATGAAAGTAACCATAGACGGTCAAAGTATAGACGTAGAGCCAGGAACAACGATCCTGCAGGCTGCACGTATGATTGGTGGAGATTTGGTACCGCCAGCCATGTGCTATTACTCAAAATTAAAAGGCAGCGGTGGAAAATGTCGTTGCTGTTTAGTCGAAGTTTCTAAAGGTAGTGAGGCTGACCCAAGACCAATGCCAAAATTGATGGCATCTTGTGTAACAGGATGTATGGACGGAATGGAAGTAAACAGTAAATCTTCTGCAAGAGTTACCGAAGCGCGTAAATCTGTGACAGAATTTTTATTGATTAACCACCCGTTAGACTGTCCTATCTGTGATCAGGCTGGAGAATGTGATCTTCAAAACTTAAGTTTTGAGCACGGAAATCCAAAATCACGTTATATTGAAGAAAAAAGAACATTTGAACCAGAAGATATTGGTCCAAATATTCAACTGCATATGAACCGTTGTATTCTATGCCAAAGATGTGTACAAGTTG
Organism: Flavobacterium sp. GSB-24; assembly: GCF_027924665.1. Lineage (NCBI taxonomy): Bacteria > Pseudomonadati > Bacteroidota > Flavobacteriia > Flavobacteriales > Flavobacteriaceae > Flavobacterium > Flavobacterium sp. GSB-24. The sequence goes on along the minus strand of NZ_AP027043.1, from coordinate 1,222,127 downwards.
CAGATCAATTGACAGACAATAGAGTTCACGGAGTATTAGATCGTGGTGATCACGCTAATATTTCGACTTGTATTTCTAAAGCCATCACAAATGAGTTCTCTGGAAACATGATCGATGTTTGTCCGGTTGGAGCTTTAACAGACAAAACTTTCCGTTTTAAATCAAGAGTTTGGTTTAACAAACCTTACAATGCACATAGAGAATGTACTACTCCAGGATGCTGTGGTAAAACTACTGTTTGGATGTTTGGTGGAGAAATTCAACGTGTAACTGGTCGTAAAGATGAGTACCATGAAGTTGAGGAATTCATTTGCAACAGCTGTCGTTTTGATCACAAAGATGTAAACGACTGGGTTATTGAAGGACCAAGAGAGTTTGAAAAAGATTCTGTTATCAACCAAAATAACTACACTCAAAAATTAGAAAAAGTACAAATCGATACTGAAAAGAATATTCTTATGGGTAGAGATGTTGACCGTAAAAAAATTAGTATGGCTGAAATTCCATTAAACACTAACAACAAAAATTCTTAACGATGGTAGATGGTGCGTTTATTATAGAAAAGAGTGTTGTAATTGTTGTGGTTTTTGCCGTAACAATGATTATGGCGATGTATTCCACTTGGGCTGAGCGTAAAGTTGCAGCTTTTTTACAAGATCGTGTTGGTCCAAACCGCGCAGGTTGGGGAGGTTTATTACAGCCGCTTGCCGATGGTATGAAATTATTCTCTAAAGAAGAATTTTTTCCAAATACTCCAAATAGATTTTTATTTGTTGTAGGTCCTGCAATTGCAATGAGTACAGCCTTAATGACAAGTGCTGTTATTCCTTGGGGAGACAGACTTCATGTTTTTGGCAGAGAAGTTATCCTTCAGGCAACAGATGTTAATATTGCTTTGTTATATATCTTTGGAGTTCTTTCTGTTGGAGTTTACGGTATCATGATTGGTGGATGGGCTTCTAACAATAAATTCTCATTAATGGGAGCTGTTCGTGCAGCATCTCAAATGGTTTCTTACGAGATTGCGATGGGATTATCGATGATTGCATTATTGATGATGACCGGAACAATGAGCTTAAAAGAAATGTCATTACAACAACAAGGTATGAACTGGAATGTTTTTTATCAGCCTTTGTCGTTTTTAATTTTCTTAATTTGTTCGTTTGCAGAAACTAACAGAACACCTTTTGACTTAGCAGAATGTGAATCAGAATTAATTGGAGGTTACCATACAGAATATTCGTCAATGAAAATGGGATTCTATTTGTTTGCTGAATATGCGAGTATGTTTACTTCTGCAACTATTATTTCGGTATTATTCTTTGGAGGATATAATTACCCAGGAATGGAGTGGATGGTAGAAAATGTTGGCGTTAATACTGGTAACTTATTAGGAATCGCGGTATTGTTTGCTAAAATATGTTTCTTCATATTTTTCTACATGTGGGTTCGTTGGACAATTCCAAGATTTAGATATGACCAATTAATGAACTTAGGCTGGAGAATTTTAATTCCGCTTTCGATTATTAATATTATGATTACGGGCGCTGTTATCTTAAGACACGATATCGCAGCTGCTTTAGGATTCTAAGAACCGTACTGCTCGAGACCTTCTATAAGCAATATCCTTTTATGTGAATAATAAAAGATACAGCGGACAGTAGGATTAAGCTTCAAATAAAAACAAAATAGATTTTGAATTTGATTACCTCAAATTATAAAATCACAAAATATAATAGTAAAAATGTCAATAGAAACTATATCATTATCGGGTAGAAAAAAGATGGTCTCTAATAAAGAGATGACTTTTTTAGAGCGATTGTATCTTGTGGCGATTGTAAAAGGATTGTTTATCACATTGAAACACTTATTCAGAAAAAAAGTGACTATTCACTATCCTGAGCAAGTGCGTACAATGAGTCCAGTTTATCGTGGTCAGCATATGTTGAAACGCGATGAGCAAGGTCGTGAAAACTGTACTGCCTGCGGATTATGTGCCTTGTCATGTCCTGCAGAAGCCATTACAATGAAAGCTGCTGAGCGTAAACCGGATGAAAAACATTTGTATAGAGAAGAAAAATACGCTGAGATTTATGAGATAAATATGCTTCGTTGTATTTTTTGTGGTTTGTGTGAAGAAGCTTGTCCAAAAGACGCTATTTACTTAACTACTTCTAAAGTTTTAGTTCCTGCAAGTTACGAAAGAGAAGATTTCATTTTCGGAAAAGACAAATTAGTGATGCCTTTAGAAATGGCTATGAAAAATGCTCAACTTAAAAACGCGAACTAAAAATGATACATATTCCTGATTTTGCACACGCAACTACTGTTCAAGTTATCTTTTGCTTTTTAGCGTTTATTACAGTTATTACTGCTTTCTTGACGATTTTCAGCAGAAATCCAATTCACTCGGCTATTTATTTAGTGATCTGTTTCTTTTCAATTGCTGGTCATTATTTATTATTAAATTCTCAGTTCTTAGCAGTTGTACATATAATAGTCTACTCCGGAGCTATTATGATTTTGTTCCTGTTTACAATCATGTTGATGAACCTGAACGAACAGCGAGAAGTACACCGTCCTAGAATTACACGTTTAGGTGCAATTGTATCTTTCTGTTTAATATTAATCGTTTTGATTGCGCTTTTCATCAATTCTAAACCAATTGTTGGCGAATACGACTCTACAGGAGAAGATTTCCAATCGATTAAAGTTTTAGGTAAAATATTATTGAACGAATATATGGTTCCATTCGAATTTGCTTCAATCTTACTTTTGGTTGCAATGATTGGAACAGTTTTATTGTCTAAAAAAGAAAAATTAAATAATAAATAATGGGTAATATATTAAATCAAATAGGTATTGAAAACTACATCTTTTTAAGTGTTGTACTTTTCTGTATTGGTATTTTTGGTGTATTGTACAGACGAAATGCTATTATCGTTTTCATGTCTATCGAAATTATGTTGAATGCGGTAAACCTTTTATTTGTTGCTTTTTCAACTTATCATCAAGATGCACAAGGACAAGTGTTTGTGTTCTTCTCGATGGCAGTTGCTGCAGCCGAAGTTGCGGTAGGATTGGCCATTTTAGTTTCTATTTTTAGAAATATCGGCTCAATTAGTATCGATAATTTAAAAAATTTAAAAGGATAATCAGAAATGGATACCAATTTAGCTTTAATTTTAGTTTTAACTCCTTTACTAGGTTTTCTAGTAAATGTCTTTTTTGGAAAAAGCTTAGGAAAAACAGTTTCTGGTGCCATCGGAACTATTGCCGTAGCAATTTCTTTTGTAGTTTCTCTTTTACTTTTTAATCAAATAACAGCAACTGGAAAAGGAATTCAGGTTACTTTATTTGATTGGATTCAAATCAGCAACTTAAAAATCAATCTTGGATTTTTATTAGATCAATTATCTGTTCTTTGGTTACTTTTTGTAACTGGAATCGGATCTTTGATTCATTTATACTCTATTAGTTACATGCATGATGACGAAAACATGCACAAGTTTTTTGCTTACTTAAACTTGTTCGTTTTCTTCATGATTACACTTGTAATTGGAAGTAACTTATTAGTTCTTTTCATCGGATGGGAAGGTGTTGGACTTTGTTCTTACCTATTAATTGGATTCTGGCATAAAAACCAAGATTACAATGATGCTGCTAAAAAAGCTTTCATCATGAACAGAATTGGAGATTTAGGTTTATTAATCGGTATGTTCATCATTGGTTCGATGTTCTCTACATTAGATTATGCAACTTTAAAAACGGCAATTGCTGGAGCTTCTAATTTAAATTTACCATTACTTTCTCTAGCAGCTTTATGCTTGTTTATTGGAGCTTGTGGTAAATCTGCTCAAATTCCGTTATACACTTGGTTACCTGATGCGATGGCTGGACCAACTCCAGTTTCTGCATTAATCCACGCTGCTACAATGGTTACTGCGGGTATCTTTATGGTAACGAGATTAAACTTTGTTTTTGATTTAGCTCACGATGTTCAAAACGTAATTGCAATTATTGGAGCGATCACTTCATTAGTTGCGGCTACAATTGGATTGGTTCAAACTGATATTAAAAAAGTACTCGCTTACTCTACAGTTTCACAATTAGGATTAATGTTTTTAGCATTAGGATTTGGAGCTTACGAAATAGCAGTATTTCACGTAATCACGCACGCTTTCTTTAAAGCTTGTTTATTCTTAGGTTCTGGATCTGTAATTCACGGATTACACGGAGAGCAAGATATGCGTAAGATGGGTGGACTGCGTAAAGCAATGCCAATTACTTTCTGGACTATGTTAGTTTCTTCATTGGCAATTTCAGGAGTTCCATTCTTTTCTGGATTCTTTTCTAAAGATGAAATCTTATTGACTGCTTTCCACCACAGTATTCCATTATACGTTGTTGGCTCTATTGCTTCAATTATGACAGCTTTCTATATGTTTAGATTAATATTCTTGACTTTCTTTAAAGAATTTAGAGGAACTGAAGAGCAAAAACATCATTTACACGAAAGTGGTTCATTAATTACAATTCCACTTATCATCTTAGCTATTCTAGCAACTTTTGGCGGATTAATCAGTTTACCTGGAAACAGCTGGTTGAATGAATATCTTGCTCCTCTTTTCACAAAAGTGGCTGGTGAACAACATCATTTAGGCACAACAGAATATACTCTAATGGGTGTCGCTGTTTTAGGAGGATTACTTGGAATTTTAATTGCTTACGTAAAATACTTTAAACAAGATAATGTTCCAGAATCTGATGAAAATATTACTGGTTTAAGCAAAGTGTTATACAACAAATATTATGTAGACGAAATTTACGATGCTGTATTTGTAGCACCTGTTAATAGTTTATCTAAATTCTTTAGAGATTACATCGAAACCGGATTATCTGCTCTTGTTTTTGGATTAGGTAAAATAGCAAACGAAATTGCTTTTCAAGGAAAAAAATTACAAACCGGAAGTATAGGATTATATCTATTTGTTTTTGTTTTAGGACTTTGTGCAATTGTTTCCTATATATTTTTAGCTCAATAATATTATTACTATGAACGTTTCTACTATATTAATTATACTTTTAATTGGTGCATTTGCCACTTATTTTTCTGGTGACAAACTAGCTTCGAAAGTTGCTTTACTTTTTAGTTTAGCCGCTTTAGGATGTTCAATTGTATTATTGAATAATTTTTCTGCTGGTGAAAATATCAGCGTAATCAACAGCTGGATTACACAGCCAAAAATTTCATTTGCTTTAAATGCTGACGGACTTGGACTTGCAATGGTTTTACTAACTGCCGCTTTAACTCCGATTATCATATTTTCTTCTTTCGGAAATGAATATAAAAATGCTAAAGGTTTTTATGCATTGATCTTATTTATGGCTTTTGCAATGACTGGAACTTTCTTAGCTGCTGATGGTCTTTTATATTATATTTTCTGGGAGTTAGCTCTTATTCCAATCTACTTTATTGCTTTAATTTGGGGTAATGGGGATGCTGAAGAACGCAGAAAAGCTGTGGTTAAATTCTTTATTTACACCCTTGCTGGTTCATTATTCATGTTAACTGCCTTCATTTATTTATATCAAAAAGCTGGTTCTTTCTTAATTGAAGATTTATATAAAGTAGAGTTATCTGCTTGCGAACAGTTCTGGATTTTCTTGGCTTTCTTCTTAGCTTATGCTATCAAAATTCCAATTATTCCGTTTCACACTTGGCAGGCAAATGTTTACCAAAAAGCACCAACTGTTGGAACAATGCTTTTATCTGGTATCATGCTAAAAATGGGATTGTACAGTGTAATTCGCTGGCAATTGCCTCTTACGCCGATTGCTGCTAAAGAATACATGTATATCTTTATTGGTTTAGGAATTGCAGGTGTAATCTACGGTTCGATCGTTGCATTGAGACAAAAAGATTTGAAGAAATTATTAGCTTATTCTTCTCTTGCTCACGTTGGACTAATTGCTGCAGGATCTTATACTTTAACTCTTGATGGTTTAAGAGGTGCTGTTTTGCAAATGATCGCTCACGGTTTTGTGGTAGTTGGATTATTCTTTGCTGCTGAAGTAATCTACAGAAGATTTGAAACTAGAGAAATTGGAGAAATGGGCGGTATCCGTACGCAGTCTCCAAAATTTACTTCAATGTTTTTAATCTTAGTATTAGCTTCTGTTGCATTGCCGAGTACTTTTAACTTTGTTGGAGAATTTACAGTTTTATACAGTTTATCTCAAATCAATATTTGGTTTGCAATTTTGGGAGGAACTACAATTATTTTGGGAGCTTATTATATGTTGAGAATGTTCCAGCATGTAATGTTAGGCGAAACCAATTCTAAAACTTTTGCAGATGTTTCTTTGAACGAAGGAATTTCATTTGCAGTAATAATTGCTGTTTTATTGTTCTTCGGATTTTATCCAAAACCAATTACAGATTTGATTACACCAAGCTTGGAAACGATTTTACAAGTTATCAATAAGAACTAATATTTTAAACAAAAAATAAATTAGGATTACAATCATAATTTGAAATCCTAACTCAAAAAGACAAAAATGAATACATTAATAGCTATAACAGGATTGGGTATTTTCTGCCTATTGTTTGAAATTCTTAATTTAAGAAAAGCCATCGTTCCTATTACCATTGTTGGTTTATTAGGTGTCTTGGCTCTTAATTTCTACGAATTTGGAACTGAACAAAGTTATTACAACAATATGATAGCAGTGTCAAAGTTCTCTACAGCTTTTTCATCGTTATTCATCGTTTTGACGATTTTCCTTGTAGCATTAAGCCATAATTTTTATCACAAACATCCATCAAAAATTTCAGATTTCGTGGCAATTAAAGTATTCTTACTTGCCGGAGCTGTTGCAATGGTTTCTTTTGGAAACTTAGCAATGTTCTTTCTAGGTATTGAAATCTTATCAATCGCTTTATATGTTTTAGCGGCCAGCGAACGTTTAAATTTAAAAAGTAACGAAGCGGGAATGAAATATTTCTTAATGGGATCATTTGCTTCAGGTATTATTTTATTTGGAATTTGTTTGATTTATGGAGCAATGGGAAGTTTTGACATCAGTGAAATACACGAAAGTGCATTGTCTGCAGAATTACCAATCTGGTTTCCTATCGGAATGATTTTAATGGTAGTTGGAATGTTGTTTAAGGTTGCTGCAGTTCCTTTCCATTTCTGGGCTCCAGATGTTTACGAAGGTTCTCCAGCTTTAACAACAGCTTTGATGAGTACATTGGCAAAAGTGGTCGCAATTGCAACCTTATTCAAATTAATTGCTGGTATGAATTTCATTTCTTCATTAGAAAACCAAGATCTTTTACATACGTTTGAAGTTATAGTGGTTATCATTTCAATCGCTTCAATGTCTGTTGGTAACATTATGGCACTGAGACAAGTGAACGTTAAACGTATGCTTGCTTTTTCTGGAATTTCTCATGCTGGTTTCATGTTAATGACATTATTAACTGTTTCTGCTTCTGCTGGTGTTTTATTATATTACACTGCAGCTTATGCTTTGGCCGGGATCGCTGCTTTCAGTGTTATCTTATATGTATGCAGAGATCATGACAATGAAGACATTACAAACTTTCATGGTTTAGGAAAAACAAATCCGTTATTGGCTGCTATTCTTACAGCTTCATTATTATCAATGGCTGGAATCCCGATTTTCTCAGGATTCTTTGCGAAGTTGTTCTTATTCAATCAAACTATCCAAGCAGGATATATTGGTTTAGTAATTGTTGCTGTAATCAATTCTATTATAAGTGTTGGATATTATTTCAAACTAATTATAGCAATGTATTCTAAAGAACCAAATCAAGAAAGAACTGGAAAACCATTTCTTATTTATGCCGTTGCAGTAGTGTCTATTGTATTAAATATTGCATTAGGTTTATTCCCTTCATTAGTTTTAGATCTTTTGAATTAAATAAGATTTCTTCTTAAATTAAAATATAAAAGAATCCATCAATTTAGTTTTGGTGGATTTTTTTTATACCGTAAATAAGGAAGAGAAATTCATGTTAAAAATTTCTCTCATTCAATTGCACTTCAAAAAATCTCCATATATTTGAGTTCAATTAAATGTATTAAATTATGAACTTTAATTCAAAAAATCCGTTTTTAAACAGTAAGCGTTTTTCTAGTGCAACTTCAAAAGCTGAAGAAGTACACCAAGCTCAAATTATTGATTACAATCAAGAAATGACTTTGTCTGGAACAATTAATAAAACGGCAATCTTATTTCTAATTTTATGTGGTGCCGCTATGGTAACATGGTGGATGGCTTTTAATGGAATGAACCCGATGCTGCCAACAATTGGAGGAGCAATAGTTGCTTTTATTCTGGTACTTGTTTCTGCTTTTAAACCTCAGGCTTCACCTTATTTAGCTCCAGGATATGCATTGTTTGAAGGTTTATTTATTGGAGGGATTTCTGCCATATTTGAATTGAAATTTCCTGGAATTGTAATTAATGCAGTTGGAGCAACTCTAGTAACTTTCTTAGTTTGTTTAGGTTTATACAAATTCAAAATTGTTAAAGTTACCGAACAATTTAAATCTGTTGTGATTGCAGCTACGTTGGCCATTGCAACTTATTATTTAATTTCTTGGCTTATATCAATGTTTACAAGCTTTACTCCTGTTCATTATGGAAATTCAATGATGAGCATTGGTATCAGCGTTTTTGTGATTATTGTAGCCGCTCTTAATCTATTCTTAGATTTTGATTTAATTGAAAAAGGTGTTCAAGAAAGAATGCCCAAGTTTATGGAATGGTATGGTGCAATGGGGCTAATGATCACATTAGTTTGGTTGTATATTGAATTCTTAAGACTTCTAGCTAAACTATCAAGCAAAGACTAATAATCTATTTAATATTATTAAGAGCCTTTTTGAGTAAAATCAGAAAGGCTTTTTTGTTGCAATCAATTCAAATCTATTTTTCCCTATTTCTAAAACGGAATTAACTTCTTCATTTTTAAAACTATTTCTTATATTTTAAAAGACAAACAAAGTGTATTCTTACAAAATTTTACAATGTAATAAATGTAATTAAAAAAAATGCATTTTTATTATTAAATCACATATTAGAAAATGAAATTCACAAAATACTAATAAAATTAAGCATTTTGCCAATATTCACAATATGTAATAAATTACAATCAATGCAATTTATTACATTTTTAATATTTTAAACGCTAATATTTTTTGTTATTATCTTTTTTTTGATAAAATAATTATTGATTTAAGAATTAATATATATTTTTGTGTAATCGATTACAATTAACCACTTGTAACGGTAGTAAAACCACTTACTATTATTAACATTCTTAAACCACACAATTATGAAAAAAAACCTACTCTTATTGGTTGTCTTTCTCATGACAGCTCAGTTATGGGCTCAATCACTTACAATTACCGAAGCTTCAGGCTGGTTAGAAACAGCATTTGTTAAATGGCAGCCTGTTAGTGGTGCGCAGTCTTACAATGTTTATTACACCGGAAACGGATTTACAGACAAAAAAATAGACGATCAGCTTATTAGAAGTTATGGATCTTACTTTCGTGCTGATATTCCAGGCTTGAAAGCTGGGACTTATACTGTAAAAGTAAAACCTGTCGTAAATGGGACAGAAGGAACTGGAGCTACTACAGGTAATTTAGCTGTTACTGCTCACGATAGAAATGGATTTGCTTTTGAAGGTGGCCGTGTTCCCGGCGGATACAAAGCTGACGGTACTCCGAAGGATAATGCCGTTATTCTTTACATTACACAAAATACCAAAAACACGATTTCAATGAATATTACTGGAGCAAGTACAAATCCTTGCATTGGTTTACAAAATATTCTTTATGCGATTAAGAAAGGAAAAGACACTCGTCCGTTTATCATTCGTTTGATCGGAAATATTACTGATATGACTGTTATGGAAGGTGGCGATGTTGTAATTGAAAATGCTAACAATGCTTCAAGTTATGTAACTTTTGAAGGAATTGGTAATGATGCTGTAGCTAATGGATGGGGAGTTCGTTTAAAATCGGCATCCAACATTGAAGTGAATAATCTTGGTTTCATGAATTGCAACAGTACAGCTGGAGATAATGTTGGAATGCAGCAAGATAATGATCATGTCTGGGTTCACAATTGTGATTTATTTTATGGAAATGCAGGAAGTGATGCCGATCAAATAAAAGGAGATGGCGCATTAGACAATAAAACTTCAACTTATATTACATTGTCTTACAATCACTTTTGGGATAATGGAAAAGCCAGTCTTTTAGGATTAAGTGAAGGAACAACATCTGGTTTGTACATAACATATCATCACAACTGGTTCGATCATTCTGATTCTCGTCATCCAAGAGTACGTTATTATTCTGCTCACATTTATAACAATTATTTTGATGGGGTTGCAAAATATGGCTCAGGATCTACATTGGGATCTTCCTTATTTGTAGAAGGAAATTATTTTAGAAATAGTAAACATCCAATGTTGACTTCTCTTCAAGGAACTGATATTTGGGATGAAGCCAATCAGGTAAACAACGCTGGTACAATGGGGACATTTTCTGGCGAAGCTGGAGGAAGTATTAAAGCTTTCAACAATACTTTCGATGCTTCAAATGGAACAAACAATATGCGTTTCGTAGCTTACAATGATCCAAATCCTTTATACAATATAGCAGGAAAAATCAGCTCTACAACAGATTTTGATGCTTACGTAGCTACAACAAGAGGTGAAGTTGTAAGCAGTTCTGTGAAATCTAAATCGGGAGCGAATACCTATAATAATTTTGATACTGATGCTGCTTTATACGTGAAAAACCTTGTAATCGATCAGCCATCAACAGCAAAAACGAAAACAACGCAATATGCCGGACGTGTTTCGGGAGGTGATTTACAGTGGGTATTTAATAATGCAACTGACGATACTTCATCATTAGTAATTACTGCATTAAAAACGGCACTGACAAATTATACAGGGACTTTAGTTTCGGTACAAGGAGAAGGTAATCCGCCTGCAGGAACTCAGACTTTAACATTAACTTCATCTGCAAATAATAATCAAACTGTCGTAAGTGGTTCAGCGATAAGTTCAATTGTTTTTACTTGGGGCGGTGATGCAACAGATGCAACTGTAACAGGATTACCAGCTTCTGGATTAACTTTTGTAAAAAATACAACTGCAAAAACAATAACTATTACTGGTACACCAACTGCAACTGTTTCTTACTCAATTGCAACTTCTGGAACTAGCGGCTCGCCAGCAACTGGATCTGGAACTATAACCGTGACTGCGGCAGGAAACCAAACTTTAACTTCTTCTGGAAACAATAGTCAAACTGTCGCTTCTGGAACCGCAATTAGCACAATCGTATTTACTTGGGGTGGAAATGCCACAGACGCAGCCGTTACTGGAATACCAGCTTCTGGATTAAGCTTTGTAAAAAACACAACCGCAAAAACAATAACTATTACAGGAACACCAACAGCAAATATATCGTATTCTGTAACGACTTCTGGAACAGCAGGATCTCCAGTAACAGCATCTGGAACGATTACTGTTTCGACAGGTTCTTCTGGAAGTGAAATTCATAACTTTACTACATCTGGAAAAACGAGTTCATTTTATGCAATTACAGGAAATATGAATTCTACACCTGGATCTGTAACCTATAACGGTTTAACATTAACAGAGCGTTTAAAAATAGAATCTAGTACTACTATCAACTATACAACTACAAGTACATCTACATTAACTTTGGTTTTTGACTCCAATTTTACTGGAACAATTAAAGTAGATAATGTTTCTTATACTGCATCGGCAGGTATTATAACAGCATCAATCGCTGCAGGTTCACATACTATAACAAAAGGTTCTGTTGCAAATTTGTTTTACATCAGTACAGTTTATGGAGGCAGTACATTAAAAGTTGCACCAGCAAGCGATGCTTTAGTAGCTGAAAGCACTAATTCGAAAATAATATTATATCCAAATCCAGTTTCAAGTACTTTATATTTGTCAGATCCAAATCAAAAAGTCGAGAAAGTTATTATTTATAATATTTCTGGAAATTTAGTTATTACCTCTGGAAAACAAACTGAAAGTATTGATACAAGCAGTTTAATTCCTGGAACTTATCTAGCCAAAATTTACACAACCGACGGTTCATTTAATCAAACACTATTAAAAAAATAAAACTAAACAAAAAGGCTTCCAAATCTGGAAGCCTTTTTTATTTTTTTAATTAAAATATTACAAGTCAAATTTAATCCCCTGTGCCAAAGGAAGATTTGTAGTATAATTAATTGTATTCGTCTGGCGTCTCATGTAGATTTTCCAAGCATCAGAACCCGATTCGCGTCCGCCTCCAGTTTCTTTTTCACCGCCAAAAGCACCGCCAATCTCTGCTCCTGAAGTTCCGATATTTACATTTGCAATTCCACAGTCAGAACCTGTAACAGACAAAAATCTTTCGGCTTCACGCAAATTATTCGTCATAATTGCTGATGATAATCCTTGAGCAACACCATTTTGAATTTCAATTGCATTATCTACTTCTCCAGAATATTTAATCAAATATAAAACAGGGGCAAAAGTTTCGTGCTGTACAATTTCAAATGAATTTTCTGCTTCTGCAATTGCAGGTTTTACATAGCATCCACTTTCGTAACCTTCTCCAGAAAGCACTCCTCCTTCAACTATAATTTTTCCACCTTCGGCCACTACTCTATTTAAAGCTGCTGCGTATAATTCCACAGCGTGCATATCAATTAAAGGTCCAACATGATTGTTTTCGTCAAGAGGATTTCCGATTCTTAATTGTTTATAAGCAGCTACTAACGCATCTTTTACTTTATCATAAATATTTTCGTGAATAATCAATCTTCGAGTTGAAGTACAACGCTGTCCTGCAGTTCCCACAGCTCCAAAAACAGCTCCAATTACAGTCATTTTTATGTCTGCATCTGGAGTAACTATAATGGCATTATTTCCGCCTAATTCTAATAAAGATTTACCTAATCTTCCTGCAACAGCTTGGGCTACAATCTTCCCCATTCTTGTAGAACCAGTAGCAGAAATTAATGGAATACGAGTGTCTTTTGTCAATAACTCCCCTATAGTGTAATCTCCAGTTAGTAAACATGAAATTCCTTCTGGAAGATTATTTTCTTTAATAACTTGAGCAATAATATTTTGGCAGGCAATTCCGCAAAGTGGAGTTTTTTCAGAAGGTTTCCAAACACAGACATCACCCGAAATCCAAGCCAGAGCCGTATTCCAGGACCAAACCGCCACAGGAAAGTTGAATGCCGAAATAATTCCGACAACTCCAAGTGAATGATATTGCTCATACATACGGTGCCCTGGTCTTTCAGAATGCATTGTTAATCCGTGAAGCTGACGAGATAATCCAACTGCAAAATCGCATATATCGATCATTTCTTGAACTTCCCCAAGACCTTCCTGCAATGATTTTCCCATTTCGTAAGAAACCAATTTTCCAAGAGCTTCTTTGTTTTGTCGCAATTTTTCCCCTAACTGACGCACAATTTCACCACGCTGCGGCGCAGGAATTAATCTAAAAGTTTTAAAAGCTTCTGTAGCGGAACGCATTACTTTTTCATAATCTTCAAGAGTTGAAGTTTTAACCGAAGCAATTAATTTTCCGTCTACTGGAGAAAAACTATCCAAAACTTCGCCCGATGCAAAATTTTCTGTTCCTGTTGAAGTCCCTTCGTTCACTAGTTTTATTCCCAGCTTTTCCAAAGCTTCATTCATGCCAAATTGTGATGCTATTGTTGTCATTGTAACTTTTTTAGTTAAAATTGTTATATTTTTTATGTAAAGATATCGTTTTAGAATTAATTTCTAGTTGTAGTTAATTTATAAAGAGAAGTAAATTTAAGGTTATTTAATAGTATTAACAGAAATGAAACAGCATTAATTGAATTTATTTAATGAAATTTGCATTAAATAAAATAAAAAAACATGAATGTTTTCAGTCGGCTTTTAGTTTGCTTTCTTTTAATTTCAACCAATATATTTTCTCAGAAAGAACAAAAATCTTCTTTTCAAATTGTGCCTTTAGGCGTGAAAGGTGGTATCGATGAAAAAAATCTTTCGGCTTATTTAGTAGCACCATCCAACACAAAAGATTTTATTTGTTTAGATGCAGGAACTATAAACGCAGGAATTGAAAAAGCGATTGAAAAGAAATCATTCAAAGTTTCAACTAATGAAGTCTTACGAAAATACATTAAAGGTTATCTAATTTCGCACGCGCATTTAGATCACGTTTCGGGATTAATTATTAACTCTCCTGCTGATTCTTCTAAAACAGTTTACGCAACTAATAAATGTATGGAAATGATGGAAAACCATTATTTTAACGATCAGACCTGGGCTAATTTTGGAGACAAAGGCGTTGGTTTTCCTTTGAAAAAATACCATTTTCAGACTTTAAATATTGGCGAAGAAACATCGCTTAGCAATACCACAATGACAGTAAAAGCATTTCCGCTAAGTCATGTCAATCCGTTTGAAAGCACTGCATTTTTAGTTAAAAATGAAAATAATTATGTACTTTATTTAGGAGATACTGGACCAGATGAAGTTGAAAAAAGCAATAATCTCCGTGATTTATGGACAGCAGTTGCACCTTTGGTTAAAGCCAAACAATTAAAAGGAATTTTTATTGAAGTTTCTTTTCCGAACGAACAGCCTGATAAATTTTTATTTGGTCATTTAACCCCAAATTATTTAATGAAAGAACTTCACATTTTGGAAGAATTAGCTGGAAAAGATTCCTTAAAAAATTTCAAAATCATTATTACACATTTAAAACCGCCTGCTAAAAATATTACCAAGATTAAACAGCAGTTAAAGGATCAAAATGATTTGGGATTGAAGATAATCTATCCCGAACAAGGAAAAAGATTTGAGTTGTAAAAGCGATAAATTTGTAAGTTATTTTTTATATTTTAGCCGAATATTCAAATTCATAATGAAGATTATTTGGTCTAAAAAATCAGAGTATAACTTTGATAATATTTACAATTACCTTGAACAATTTTGGTCGCCAGTCATAGCTCAAAAATTCATTAAAGATGTCTTAAAAATCATAACTTTATTAGAAAACAATCCTATGCTTGGAAAATATAATTCAAAATTAAAATGTCGAAGTATGACTATTTCAAAAAACGTTACGTTGTACTATCAAATTAATGAAGATCATATCGAATTGATTTCTTTTTATAATAATCGACAAAAACCCATAAACTTTATATAAGATTTTTACTCTTAAGCTTAGCTAACATTTGTTCATGAGTTATAAAATCTCCGTTTTTTATATCTCGCTTTCCTTGCTCAATTTCACTTTTTAATTCTAACATAAAATTCTCTTCTGGAGAAAGTATTTTAGCAATAGATAATACTTCATCAGCAGTAAAAGTCCGGCTTTTTAATTTTCTGTAAAATGTGGGGCTGGGAATACCAACTTTTTCAATAATATAATTTTTCTTATACGGAGATTTATCCATTAAATCTTCAATATTGTCTATTATATTCTTATATGCGATTACTTCTTGTATCATAATTGATCCTTTTTTATCTCATTTTTAATACAAACATACAAAAAAACCACATAAATATATGATTTCTGTGGTTTTTCATTATTATTTCTTCGCCGTAAACCTAGGATCAGTTTCCATTACTGTTCCACATTTATCGCATGTTCTTAATTCTTCTGAATTGTAGAAATGTTCAAAATGAGGAAGGAAATCTTTCTCGATATTGTGCAATTCAAAATATACTTCGTAAAGTTTGTGGTTGCATTTATCGCAATGCCACAGCAACCCATCTGTATACCCTTTTCCAGCACGTTTACGTTCAATAACTAATCCTATAGAACCTTCTGAGCGAACTGGAGAATGCGGCACTTTAGCAGGATGCAAATACATATCACCAGCATTTAATTCCATTTCCTTTCGTTCACCATCTTCTTGAATAACGACTTTTATACTACCTTCTAACTGATAAAAAAGTTCTTCTGTTTCATTATAATGATAATCTTTTCGAGCATTTGGCCCCGCAACAATCATTACAATATAATCTCCAGAATCAACATATAAATTTTTATTTCCAACAGGCGGTTTTAATAAATGACGGTTTTCGTCAATCCATTGTGTCAGGTTAAAAGGTTTTGCTATAGCCATTTTTTTAAATACTAAATTATGAAAAGCTAAGTTAGTGAAAAGTTTTCAGTCGTTAGTTAGTATTCAGTCACAGTCTCGGTTTTCAGTTAAAACTGTGACTGAAAACTGCGACTACGACTGAAAATTATTGAACCTCTTTTATCAAATAAATATATACTGGAAAATGATCACTAAAACCTGCTTCTGCCAATGTATTTCGAAGCGGATAACCTTTATATTGTCCTGAAGTCTGAATAAGATATGGTGCTTTAAAGATTCCTGCTTTCCAAAAATTAAATGTTGAAAAATCATTTTTGAGAAAAGATTCCGTCATGATAATCTGGTCGAATATATTCCAGGAATCTCTAAAAGCAATTGTTCCCATTCCTTTATTTGCCATTTCTTCAAACGGATTAAAAACGCCAAATTCTAGAACTTCAGCTTTTTTTCCTTTTGCTCCTAAACCAGTTTTGACACTATTATTCAATGGTCCGTCATTCAAATCGCCCATTGTCAAAACTTTTGCTCTCGGATTAATACGCTGTAAGGAATCAATAATTTTTCGGTTTAATTTTCCTGCTGCTTCCCGAAATAAACTAGTAGCTTTTTCACCGCCAGAGCGAGACGGCCAGTGATTCACAATAATATGTATTTCTTCATCTTCTAAAAAACCTGAAACCAAAAGCTGGTCTCTAGTAAAAACACGATTATTGTTTTCTTTTTTTACTTCTACTTCATCATCCAAATCTTCCGAGAGTTCTTCTTTCTTTGCGATATTCTTTTTATAAATAATTAAAGGAATGTTTGAAAAAGAAAATGGCCGAAAATATTTTTTCTGATAAAGTAAGGCAACGTCAATACCTCGCTTATCTGGCGAATCGAAATGAACAATTCCCAAATCGAACTGCCGCAGTTTTGGCTCCTTAATTAAATCTTCTAAAACACCGCGATTTTCGATTTCACAACCTCCAATTATAATTGGTGCGTTTGAATTTTCTGGTGTACCAATTTCAGATAAAACTCTTGCCAGATTTTTTAATTTTTGCTGATATTTTTCTGTTGTCCAATGCTGTGCTCCATTTGGTGTCCATTCATCATCATTTGTAAATGCATCGTCTATTGTGTCGTAAAAATTCTCAAAATTGTAGAATGCTATAGTGTGTATTTTATATTTTTTGGATTGAGAATTTGAAATATTACAAAAGAAAAATAGGAAACAAAAATTGAAAACAATAAGACGCATAAGTTGATTAATTTAAAAAGTCCAAATTAGAAAAATAAATTATTTGTAAGAAATTTCTAAAAATTATTTTTTTTATTTGCTTTTTTTATATTCAAATTCTCGTGTACCTTGCTAATTCAATTTGGTATTCTTTAAAATGAAAAAAATTCTGGTATTCTTTATTTTGTTTTTATGCAGTAGTTTATGTTATCCACAACAAAACCGTCAATTTATTGATAGTGTAAGGATAAAATACAATATTCCAGAAATTGCTTATGCCGTAGTTTCTTCTGATTCAGTTTTAGAAATAAATGCTTTAGGATATAAAAAAATCAACAGCAATCTTAAAGCAGATTTATCAGATAGATTTCGCTTAGGTTCTCTCACCAAAACCATTACAAGTTATTTAGCGGCGGCATTAGTTAAAGAGGGTAAAATAAAATGGGAAACTAAATTTTTTGATTTGTATCCAGAATTAAAAGCCAAAAGCAATCCAGCCACTTACAACTTTACTTTAAAAGATTTTATAACATTAAGAGCGCATCTTCCTATTTGGTCGTATGGAAATAAAAGACCAACTCAAAAAGAAATTAAAGGAAATGCACAAGAACAACGTTATGAATTTATTTCTTGGTTTTTTAAACAAAATAAAACTATTTCTGAAAAACAAGATGTCTATTGGTCTAATCCAAGTTACGTTGCCGCAGGACTAATGCTCGAAAAAGCAACTGGAAAAAGTTATGAGGGTTTAATAGCAGAATTAGGAAAAAATCTCAATATTGATTTTCAATTTGGCCAGCCAAATTTAAAAGATGAAAATCAAACTTGGGGACATGACGAAAATATAAGTCCCGAACAACCAGCCTTGAATTACAAGTTAAACTGGCTTTCATCAGCAGGAAATATAAATGTAAATTTACCTGATTATTGTAAGTTCATTCAAATGCATCTTCAAGGTTTACAAGGAAAATCAAAACTTTTTACTGCAGAAGAGTTTGATTATATGCATTTTGGCTTACCTGAATTTTCTTTTGGATGGAATTCTGAAATTAACAAAAATGAGGAAATTCAGTATTCATTTCATAACGGAAATCCAGGAACATTTTTAACCAAAGTGTATATTTGTAAAACAATCGATAAAGCTTTTATTCTATTTGCGAATGTTCAATCTGAAGAAGCTGATAAAGGATTAATTTTAATTTTAAAAGAACTAGAAATAAAATATGGAGTACAACCGTTTAATTAGAACTAGAATTAAAATAATTTATAATTTTAAGCAAAAAGAAATATGAAGATGAAAAGCTTACAATACCTCAAAAAACACTTTGTTCTTTATAAAATCGCATTTCTTACTTTTGCTTTTCAATCATTCACTTGTCAATCTCAACAAAACATGATAACACCACCTTATTTACAAAAAGGAGATACTGTAGCTCTTTTGGCAACAGCCAGAAAAAATATTGACGACAATTTAAAACCCACTATAGATTTACTCCACAGCTGGGGCTTAGAAGCCGTAGTTGGAAGCACAATCGGATTAGACTATTATCAATTAGCAGGGACTGACGAACAAAGAGCAGCCGATTTCCAAAAGCAATTAGACAATCCGAATATTAAAGCTATTTGGTGTGTTCGCGGTGGGTACGGAACTGTTAGGATGTTAGATTTATTAGATTTTACCAAATTCAAACAACATCCAAAATGGGTTATTGGTTTTAGTGACGTTACTGTTTTGCACAATCATTTAAATACAATGGGGTATAAATCTATTCATGGTATTATGCCCGTAACTGTTCCTAGAGCAACTCCAGACGCGGTGAGTTCGTTAAAAGCAAGTTTGTTTGGCGAACCAATTTCATATTCTATCAGTCCAACTCCAATGAATCGTTTAGGAAGCGCAACTGGAGAATTGGTTGGCGGTAATCTTTCTATTTTATATAGTTTATTAGGTTCTCCGTCTGCGATTGACTGCAGGGATAAAATTTTATTTATTGAAGATTTAGATGAATATCTTTATCATATCGATCGTATGATGATGAATTTGAAACGAAATGGATGTATCGAAAATCTAAAAGGAATAATCATTGGAGGTATGACAAGTATGAAAGACAATGAAGTTCCGTGGGGGAAAAATGCATTAGAGATTATTGATGATGTGACAAAGAAATATAACATTCCAGTAATTTTCAATTTCCCAGCCGGCCACATTAGAGACAACAGAGCTTTAATTATGGGAAATATCGTTTCTATGGAAGTTACTGCTTCTGGAAGTACTGTTACTTTTAAAAAATAATATCACCGAATCCTCGTAAGGAAACCCAAGAATACCACATAAAAAATCTCGCAAAGACGCGAAGCCGCCAAGTTAAATACTCTTAGCGACTTCGCGTCTTTGCATGCAAATAACCTGAAACTTAAAACAAAAAAAACATGGCAGAACATAATGATTTAGGAAAATTAGGAGAAGATCTCGCAGCTGCACATCTCGAGGAAAATGGTTATAAAATTATAGAGCGAAATTATGTTTTTCAAAAAGCCGAAATAGATATAATTGCTCAAAAAGATTCCATTTTAGCAATTATCGAAGTAAAGACGCGCTCAAGTTTAGATTTTGGATCGCCGCAGGATTTTGTCAAGCCAAAAAAGATTCAATTACTCATTAAAGCAGTAAATGCCTACATAAACGATAGGGAAAAGGATTTTGGTGAAGATATTGAAATCCGTTTTGACATCGTTGCCATCCATAAAAACGGCGAATCATTTGCAATTGAACATCTTACCGACGCATTTTATCATTTTTAACATAATTTTTTATTGTTATAATTGTAACAATTTGTTTTTTTATTTATATTTGCAAAGATTTATAACATCGCAATGTTAAATTAACAACCAACCGAATACAAAAAAAAAAAAAAGAATTATGAAAACTGTTTCTTCTATTGTAGAAAACTACATTAAAACAAAACCATTTTTATTAAATGCCCTATCACTCGGAATTATTAACCTAACTTCACTTTCGCGAAATATTATGACCGAATTAGAAAGTGAGTTTGGAAAAGAAGTAAAACAAGGCGCTGTTGTAATGTCTTTAAAACGACTTACGGAAGAACTAGATTTTAAACTAAACCACAAAATCAATAAAGTAATTAAAAACATAGGTGAAATCACGGTTCGTTCTGAACTTACGGATTACACTTTTGCAGCTTCTGAAACTGTTCTAAACAAACAAGCCGATTTAATTTCTGATATTAATGCTTTATCTGATATCTTCTATACCTCATCTCGTGGCGTAAACGAAACCAATATCGTTGTCAGCAGCAGTGTGAATCATTTAGTTGAAAAACACTTTATGAGAGAAAAATTAATTCAGAAATTAGATAATTTAGCTTCAATTACTGTAAAATTACCAAAAGAAAATATTGTAGTTCCAGGTATTTATTACTTCATTTTCCAGCGTTTAGCTTGGGAAGGAATTATTATTAATGAGGTAATTTCTACTTCAAATGAATTTACAATTTTAGTTGGAGAAGATCAGGTTGATGTTGCTTTTAAAGTAATTAAAGATTTGAAAAACTAATCAAATTTATAATATTTAAGAATCATTTTTGATTCTCTTACTCATAATCCTTTTGTCTTTTTATTTAAAGATAAAAGGATTTTTTTTGAAATGAAATTATCATTTTCGACTAAATTTCATTTTTCGCAAATAAGAATATTCTCAAAAGTCAAATTCTAAATTAAATTTTATTTTACAAAAGCGTTAATCTGACACTTACTTGCGTGAAAGCGACTTGCCAGTACTTTTTGCCTGTTTTATTTAAAAAACTACTTGAAAATAAGAATTAAGTTTTTTTATATATAATTTGTTGCGAATAATATTTTTATATATTTGCCATGAAGTCAGATCTCCGACCTCTTATTTTGATAGTTTAATACCATTAGAATTAAATAAAAGCGAATTAAATTGTTAGAAGCTGCCAACCATAGTGAAAAATTATTGGTAAGTGAACTCAAAAACGGGAACGAAAAAGCTTTTCGCCAACTTTTTGATTTATTCCACCAAGATATTTATGGATACAGCATCAGTCTTCTAAAATCAAAAGAGGCAGCGGAGGAAAATGTGCAGGATGTTTTTTTGAAGGTCTGGCTCAACCGTGAGAATTTAGACATTGAACAATCTTTTAAATCTTACATTTTTACAATCGCAAGAAATCAGGCTTTTAATGTTTTGAATAAAGCTGCGAATGAAATTATATTGAAAGAAGCCGTTTTCTACGAAAGTCAGAAAACACATGAATACGGTGACTATGCAGTTCGCGAAGCCGATTGCAAAAAACTCCGAAAACAAGCCATAAAGCAGCTTCCACCCAAACGACGGCAGATTTTTAAAATGTCTCGGAAAAAAGGAATGAGCTATGAAGAAATAAGTCAGGAACTCGGAATCTCGATAAACACGGTCCGGAACCAAATGAGTAAAGCGCTCGAATCGATGCGCGGTTTTTTTCAACTTCACGATGAAATTATCTAACCAAAACCACAATAATGCCATTAAATCACTCTTCGGAGTGATTTTTTTTGATCTTTTTTTAGCCACAGATTAAAGGATTTCAACTGATTAAAATCCCTTTTTAATATTTTAAATCTGTGGCTAAAAAATTCAATTGCCTCCTGCTTTAGCTGGAGGTTTATAATGAAACCGCACGAAAGGCTTTAGCCAAACTATTTATTTTGGCTAAAGCCTAGTATCATGAAGCATTTTATGACCTCCAGTTAAACTGGAGGCAATTGAATAAACTTTAGCATTTCTAAGCTTGGCTATAAATTTTATTCTTTGTGGAAATTCTTCTAGATGACAAACTGGTTAATCATTAATTATTTAAAAAAAAAAAATTTCAAAAGACTAAAAATCAACTACATAAAAAATTAAAAACTGTTTCAAATGTTAAAATTTAAAAATTTACAACGTTTGAATAGTACTCGCCTTCTCTTCAACTGTATTATATAAACACAGAACCTAAAAACATTCTTAATGAATTCAAATTCTGAAATAAAAACGCTTTTACAAAAGTTTATTCTCAATCAATGTACTGCCGAAGAAACAGAACAAGTAATTGCCTATTGCCGTAATAACAAACTTACAGAAGATTTCCCGACAGTTGAAGATGTACAAAAGCTCTTAAACGAAATGCCAAAAATGAAGGCTGAAAAAGCAGACTCTATCTTCAACAATATTTTAGCTGCAGGAAAAGAAGAAGAAAACGTCATTGAACTTCATTCTAAAAAATCAAATCGTAGAATATATATTTCTATTGCTGCATCTCTTTTGGTATTGCTTGGAATTGGTTTTGCCTACAAACAAGTTTTTTCTAATAAAGTTGCTGAAGTTCCTTTCGATTTTAAAAGCACAGATATCGTTTTGCAAATGGAAGACGGAAGTGTTCAGATTATTTCAGAAAATGGAAAAGTGCAGGTTCATGATAAAAATGGAAATATTGTTGGAAATCAAGACGGAGACAAACTGGTTTATGAAAAAGAAACAGATTCTGAGAAGTTAACCTACAATACTCTTAAAATTCCATTTGGTAAAAAATTCCGTTTAGAATTATCAGACGGAACTTTGGTACATTTAAATTCTGGAACAACTTTGAGATATCCGGTAAAATTTATTGCCGGTCAAAATCGTCAGGTATATCTTGACGGTGAGGCATTTTTTGATGTAGCAAAAGATAAAAAACATCCTTTTATTGTAAATGCCGACGAACTAAACGTGCGCGTTTTAGGAACTCACTTTAACGTCTCTAATTACCCTGAAGATGCTCTTACCGATGTTGTCCTAGTAGAAGGTTCTGTTGGAATGTATCGTTCTAATGAAGATTTTGATGCGAGTAAAAACACTATTCTAAAACCAGGATTCAAAGGAAGTTTCAACAAACAAAACGCTTCAATTTTCACAAAACCCGTTATAACAGAAATTTATACTTCTTGGATAGAGGGCGGATTGACTTTTAGAAACATGACTTTCAAAAACATTATTACAAAACTGGAAAGACGCTATAACGTAACAATCATTAATAAAAATGAAAAACTGGCGAACGAGAAATTTAATGCAAGTTTTAAAGAAGAATCTATAGAAAATGTAATGAGTTATTTTAATGAAATTCATGGCATTAATTACACCATAAAAAACAATCAAATACTAATTAAATAACCACTAAACCAATGAAAATTTATGAGGAAAAAAGCATACTAGAATAAAAAAATCGGAAAGAGCTGCGAACAATTTCCGATTTACTAAGTGATTGAATATAACGAATTAACTACAATCAATTAACAAAATTATGAAAAAAAAATCTAAGAATAATGGGTTTCTATACTCATTGTTCCAAAATGACCTAAAATTGAAACTAACTACACTACTTATTTTGGTCGCCATGTTTAATATTAGAGGGAATACTTATGCCCAAAAGACAAAAGTTACCCTTGAATTAAACAATTCAACAATCGAAAAGGTTATTGAGACCATTGAACAAAAAACAGATTTTAGATTTATTTACAAATTGAGCGACATCGACTTAGATCGAACCGTTTCAATTTCTGTAAAAGATCAATCTATATATGTGGTTTTAGACAAACTTTTTAAAGGAACTCCAACCGAATTTAAAATTCGTGATACGCAAATTATACTTAAGAAGCCAGAACTTAAAACACAGGTAATTGAATTTCAAAAGCAAACCGTTTCAGGTATAATTACCGATGAAAATGGCATGCCTTTACCAGGCGCTTCTGTTATTGAAGAGGGAACAAAAAACGGAATGGTAACTGATTTTGACGGAAAATACAAGCTTACGGTTGAAAGTAGCCAATCGGTAATTATTGTGTCTTTTGTTGGATATAAAGAGAAAAAAGTAGTTGCCAGCCAAAGCGTTATCAATATTCAGCTTCTTCCAGATGCAACCGATTTGCAAGAAATTGTAGTTGTGGGTTACGGTACAACATCTAAAAGAGATGTAACTGGTGCTGTTTCGTCTATTGGTGCCAAAGATATGAATCAAGGTGCAATAGTAAATCCGCTACAATTAATTGCGGGAAAAGCTGCAGGTGTTAATATTACACAGTTAGGAAGCGAGCCAGGTTCTGGTCCAAGTGTTCGTATTCGCGGAATTTCTTCTTTAATTGGGGGAAGTGATCCTTTGGTAGTTGTCGATGGAATTCAGGGAAATATGGATTTGCTGAGCCAAGTTCCCCCTAGCGAAATTGAAAGTTATGATATTCTAAAAGATGCTTCTGCAACTGCCATTTATGGTTCTCGCGGTGCGCCGGGTGTCCTTATAATTACCACTAAAAAGAATAAAGCAGGTAAAACTACTATGGAATATACTGGTTCTACATCTTTAGATTTTATTCCAAAAAAATTAGACATGTTAAATGCTGACGAGTGGTGGGCCACTGCACAAAGTGTTGGCGTACCTGCATCTGCAAATCATGGTTCTAATACAGATTGGTACGGCCTTTTGACACAAACTGGTTTAACACAAACTCATACACTTTCTTTTGGTGGAGGAACGGACAAATTTAATTATAGAGCTTCTTTAACTGCGATTTTGCAAGATGGAGTTGTAATTAATTCAAGTAATCAAAAATACATTGGGCGTATTCAAGCAACTCAACTGGCACTTGATGATAAATTAAGTTTAACTTTTAATTTAAACACAGGAATTAATAATACAACCAGCATTATTCAAAGTATTGGAACTGCAGCGTATACTTCAAACTTAATTACTAACGCATATTTAGTAAGACCAACAGATCCAGTTTTCAATACTGATGGAACTTATTTTACAGATCCTAACGTATTTCAATACTTAAACCCGTATGCAACGGCTCAATCTGTTTCAAATAATGCAGAAAATGACAACTTATTTGCAAGTTTAAAAGCTGATTTAGATTTGGCTAGAGGTCTAAAGGCTAGCTGGTTTGGAAGCTGGAGAAAAACAA
Organism: Flavobacterium sp. GSB-24; assembly: GCF_027924665.1. NCBI lineage: Bacteria > Pseudomonadati > Bacteroidota > Flavobacteriia > Flavobacteriales > Flavobacteriaceae > Flavobacterium > Flavobacterium sp. GSB-24. The sequence goes on along the minus strand of NZ_AP027043.1, from coordinate 1,196,683 downwards.
ATACAACCGAAGGTTATTATCTTCCTGTAGTTTCAACAAGTGCTTATGCCATTGATCAAAATGGTTATGGAAATGTTAGAAACCGCAGACAAAATGAGAAACTTACGAACTTTAGTTTGAATTACAAGAGAACATTTGGCGTACACAATATAAACGTATTAGGTTTATACGAATGGCAAAATCAGATGTATCAGGGAAGTTTTGCACAAGTAAGAGGTTTTATTAATGATAAAGCCACTTATAATGCACTTCAGCTAGGAGATTTGACAAAAATTCGTCCTGGCGATATTGAAACCTATAAAAACGACAGAACTTTAGCTTCATTTTTAGCGAGAGTAAACTATTCGTTATTAGATCGATATTTAGTTACAGCCAGTATCCGTCGTGATGGTTCTTCTGTGTTTGGTGTTAATAATAAATGGGGAAATTTCCCTTCTGCATCTGTTGCATGGCAAATTGAAAAAGAACCATTTATGCGTAACCAACGTTTGTTTGACGAATTAAAACTTCGAGTAGGATATGGAGAAACGGGTAACCAGCAAGGACTTTATCCGCAAAACTCAATTTCATTAGTGGGCAGCAGCGGAACGACTTATTTTGGAGGTTCGCCAATTACAAACTACATAATCACCCAAAATGCAAATGCCGATTTGAAGTGGGAAACCAAAAAACAAACCAATTTAGGTCTTGATTTCGCACTCTTAAATAACAGATTAAGGGGAACTGTCGATGTCTATGATTCTAAAACAGAAAATTTATTATTTGATTATACAGTACCTCAACCTCCTTATCCTTATCCTACTATTAAGGCAAACGTGGGAAGTATTTCAAACAAAGGTATTGAGGTTTCTCTTGCTTACGACGTTATTAAAACACAAAACAGCACACTGACTTTGGCAGGAAACGCTTCATTTATGAAAAATGAAGTCCTAAATTTAGATGGAAGCATTAATGGCGTTCCTTTAAACACTGATTATGTGGGTTGGGGAGCCGCAAACTCTTATCTAGTAAAAGGAAAACCAATTGGAGCATTTTATATTCTAGAACATACCGGCAAAAACGAAAACAATGTTGAAACTGTTTTGGACCGCGACGGAAATGGTATAATTGATCAAGGTGTAAAAAGTCCGGACCGTTACTACGCTGGTTCTGCTTTACCAACTTATACTTTTGCATTTAATCCATCTTACAGATATAAAAACTTTGACGCTTCTCTTTTATTAAGAGGTTCTGGAGGAAATAAAATCTATAACGGATTGCGTTCTAACTTAAGCAGATTAGAAAACATTGGTAAATCGAATGTCTTGGCAAGTGCCGTAGATCAAGGAATTTATACTTCTCCTTATGGTTCAGATTTATGGCTAGAAGATGGTTCTTTCATTCGTTTAGAAAATCTTACAGCGGGATATACTTTCCGTTTCACAGATAAATACATTGATACTATTAGACTTTCACTTACAGGAAACAACTTATTCCTGATCACGGATTATTCAGGTATTGATCCAGAATTGAACGTAAGCGGAAGTGGCAGACCTGAAGATAACTTTGGAGGCGATAGAGGAATTTATCCTCGTACCAGAAGCGTGGCGTTTGGTTTGACTGTAAAATTTAAATAGTAAAAGACATGAAAATTAAAAATATATTGATAACAGGAAGCTTGTGTTTCCTGACTCTTTTTAGTTGTACAGATATAGACGAAAATGTGTACGATAAATATCCCGCAGAAGATTTTTACGGAACTCCAGAAGGGGCTGATATAGCGCTTGCAAGCGTTTACGCCCAAGTTCCTGGTGATTTCGTAAGAGATAATGCCTCTGGTGTTGGTTATGCAGGTGCAGACAACGGATGGTACGATATGAACTGTATGTCATCAGACGAGCAGGTTATTCCACACAGAAATACAGGTGACTGGCAGCAGGATTTCGCCCGTTTGCACAAACATGAATGGCTGCCAACAGATTTCATTATCAACAATACTTGGAACTGGCTTTATAAATCTATTTTCAATGCTAATTTAGCGGTTAGTTTATTAGAAAAATCAAATGCCGAAGCTTCTAAAATTGCTGAAGCTAAAACATTGAGAGCTTTCTTTTACTATTTATTAATTGATGACTATGGCGATGTTCCTTTCTTTACTGATAATAATATTACTGTTGATAAAATTCCGCAGTCAAGCCGTAAAGAAGTTTATGATTTTATCGTAAAAGAATTAACCGAAAATGTAGAACTGCTTTCTGGAACAAGAGGTGGCAATTATTATGGAAGATTCAATAAATGGGCGGGTTATACTTTACTGGCAAAAGTATATCTGAACGCTCAAGTATACACAGGAACTCCAAAATGGAGCGAATGTTTAGCCGCTTGTAACAAAGTTGCTGAAGGCGGATTTTCACTTCACTCAGGAGCGGCAGATGCTGCAAATCCTTTAGGAAGTAAATATTATGAATTATTTGGAGATGTACTTCCTGAAGATGAAACCATTTTACCAATTTACGCAACCTTAGATGTTGTATCTCGTAACGTTTATGCGGTTCGCAGTTTATATGGTCCGCACGCACAAGCTCTATTTGGTTTCAGCGGATGGAACGGTACAATTGTTCCTAAAGAATTTTTCTTAAAGTACGATGTAAATGATATTCGCAGAAAACAGTTTTTATTTGGAGAACAGCCAGGCGGTTTCAATTACACACTTGAGGTTGCTTCATTAGACAATCCAGGAGCAGATCCGCAAGCCGGAGTTAGAAACGTGAAATTTTATCCTGTAGCGCCAAGAACGGGCGGAGGAGCTTCTAACGACTTCCCTATTTTCAGATATGCAGATGTTATTTTAATGATGGCTGAATGTAATGCACGCTTAGGAAATCCAGGCGCTGCAAAACCTTTCATAGACCAAATCAGACAGCGTGCCGGGTTAAATGCTTTAGATCACGACCCAACTCTTGATGATATTTACAATGAAAGAGGATTCGAACTAAACTGGGAAGGACACAGAAGACAAGACATGATTCGTTTTGACAAATTTTTATTGGCAAATGAATTTAGACCTGCCTCTCCTGCTTTCAGAAAATTGTTCCCAATTCCAACCTCAGCTCTAGATGCCAATCGTGGATTAAAACAAAACCCAGGTTATTAAAAACAAAGACTATCATGAAAAAATATATCAATAAAATATTCATATTAGGCAGCTTGCTTTTCTTGGGTTCATCCTGCGAAAGCGACGCCGAATTAACAACATTAAAATCTGTTAGTTTTCCATCAGAAATCAGCGTTTCATCCAATACAATATTATTAACAGAAGACACTGCAGAAGATCAGGTATTACTAGTTTCTTGGCCATCCGTTTCTTTTCCTATTGAAGCTCCAGTAACTTATGCCCTTCAATTTGATTTAGTTGGAGATACAAGCGGCTCTAACGCTTGGTTAAAAGCAAAACGAATTGAAGTTGGCACCGATGTTTTAAGCAAAACTCTAATTGGTCAGGATCTAAATAAAATTGCTGTCGATTTAGGACTTCCAATTGATACTCAAGGAAAATTAGTCGTTCGCGTAGAAGCAACAATGGATCGCAAAGTCTATTCATATCCAGTTACTTTGACTGTTACTCCTTATGAAAAAAGTGTTGTTTTCGGCGAAATTTATATGCCTGGAGCCTATCAGGGAGAATGGAATGTAGACACTGCTCTTGCTTTAACGGCTATCGCAAAAGGTGTTTATCAAGGTTATGTTACGGTACAACCAGGTTATGGCCCTGTATTTAAATTAAATCAGGGAAGAAATTGGGAACAGTACTATGGTGCAGGTGCTACTAACAGCGACCTACAAAACATGAGTACGAAAGATTTTGCGCTTCCGGGCGAAGGTTCGTATCAGGTTAAAGTAAATCTAAATACTTTAAAATGGACAGCTACACCTTATTCTTGGGGTATTGTTGGTGATGGAACTTCTGGAGGCTGGGATAACAGTACACCAATGAATTATGATTACCAGACAAAAACATGGAAAATAACCGCAGTTTTGGTTCCAGGAAATGTAAAATTCAGATTAAATAATAACTGGACAATCAATTACGGGCCTAAGAATACAACAGATGGAATTGTGTATTTAGATGATCCAGGCGCTCATTATGTTGGCGAAGGCGGTACGTATGAAATCACATTCAAAATAAATGATGTTGATCCTGCAACTACTGGATATCCTCCAACAGCAACTTATACAATCACAAAAAAATAGATAAAAATTAAGTTTAGTTTGGTTTGAGTTTACCTGTCTTTTTACTTCGAAAGGCAGGTTACTTCTCAACCATTTAAAATATAAAAAGTAAAATCATGAAATTTAACATAAAAATCGTGTACGCATTACTGCTTACTTTGGCATTTGTTTCGTGCAGCTCATCTGACGACGATACAAAAACACCAGAATCTCCATATACGCAATATGGAGCTCCTTTTGAAAAAATGCCAAAAAAAGAAGATGCTATAATCTATCAGGTAAATATTCGTGCTTTTAGCCAGGCAGGAACATTAAAAGGCGTTCAGGACAGATTAACACAAATTCAGGAACTGGGAGCAAATGTTATTTATTTAATGCCCATTTATCCTGTTGGAAAAGAAAGAGCTTCAGGCGAATTAGGATCTCCTTACGCGGTAAAAGATTATAAGGCCGTAAATCCCGATTTCGGAACGTTACAAGATTTGCAGACTTTAGTCGAAGAAGCGCATAAAAAAAACATGGCAGTTGTTTTAGACTGGGTTGCCAATCATACTGCTTGGGATAATACTTGGATTACACAACATCCAGACTGGTACCAAAAAGATGCAAGCGGAAACATTATTATTCCGCCAGGAACAAATTACAATGATGTAGCTCAATTAAATTTTAATAGCACTGAAATGAAAGATGCGATGATCGACGCCATGTCATACTGGGTTTACAACGCAAATGTTGATGGATTCAGATGCGATTATGCTGATTTTGTTCCTCAAGATTTCTGGTCTGATGCTATTTCAAAATTGAGAAAAATCAAGAAAAATCAAACCATTTTAATGCTTGCCGAAGGTTCTAAAGTAAATCATTTCGCATCAGGTTTTGATTATACGTTTGGATTCAATTTCTTCAGCACGTTAGAACAGCTTTTCAAAAACAACAAACCTGCTACAACTATTCAGGATTCGAATGCAACTGAATATGCAAACAATTACAAGCCAGAAAATAGAGTTGTTCGTTACACAAGCAACCATGACGTAAATCTTTCAGACGGAACTCCATTAGAACTTTTTGGAGGTAAAAAAGGATCAATTGCAACTTTTGTCGTAGCTGCTTATTTAAAATCTGTTCCAATGATTTACAATGGTCAGGAAATTGGTTACGATAAAAGATTAAATTACTTTGCCAAAACACCAATCGACTGGAGTACTGCTGATACTGAAATGCTGGCAGAATACAAAAAAATCATTGCCTTTAGAAATACAAGTAATGCCATTAAAAAAGGAACTTTTACAGGTTATAGCAGTGATGCCGTAAGTGCATTTACGATGGAAAAAGATGCAGAAAAAGTTTTTGTACTTTCTAACTTAACCAATTCAACAGTAAAACATCTTATTCCAAATACTTTAAAAGGAAACTGGAAAGACGCTTTTACTGGAGCTGCCGTAACTGTAGGTTCTGAAATAACACTTCAACCCTTTCAATATTTAGTATTGAAAAATTAATATTCTTATGCAGCTTTAAAACCTAAATTTGCAAAAAACTTAATAACATGAATTTTCAATCCCAAAAATCATTGCTTCAAATTTGTTTGAGCAAAAAAACAGCGTTTTTATTTTTTCTACTTGTCCACACATTATGGATTCAGGCACAAGAAATAACTTCGCCAGACAAAAATCTTTCTTTAAAATTTGAATTAAAAGAAGGCGGCGTTCCGTCTTACCAATTATCATATAAACAAAAAGCAGTTATAAAACCAAGTTCTTTGGGCTTAGAACTGCAAAACCTGCCTTCGTTTTTGGATGGTTTTACCATTACAAATACAGCACAATCTTCTGTTGATGAAAATTGGAATCCAGTTTTAGGCGAAGAAAAAACAATTCGCAATCATTACAACGAATTGGTTGTCACTTTAGCTCAGGCAAAAAACAACAATAGATTTATTCGCATCCGTTTCCGTTTATTTAACGACGGATTGGGATTTAGATATGAATTTCCGAAACAAAATGATCTAAGTTATTTTGTAATAAAAGAAGAACGTTCTCAATTTAATTTGGCTGGAAATCATAAAATTTTCTGGATTCCAGGAGATTATGATACCAACGAATATGCGTATACAACCTCAAAAATTTCAGAGATTCCTTCGTTGATGAAAAAGGCGACGATCGAAATCAATTCGCAGTGGCCCATAAAAGAGCTTTCTGTTCAAACGCCGTCAATGATGAAATCTGATGATGGTTTGTACATCAACATTCACGAAGCTGGATTAATCAATTATCCGGCAATGTACCTTGAAGTTGATGCAGTAAACAACAAAATGATCAGTCATTTAGCACCAGATGCGGTTGGCGCAAAAGGTTATATGCAGACAGATGCGCAATCGCCTTGGAGAACTATTGTAGTAAGCGATAAAGCAACAGATATTTTAGCTTCAAAATTAATTTTGAATTTGAACGAACCAACAAGTTATAAAGATGTTTCGTGGATTAAACCCGTAAAATACATCGGAATTTGGTGGGAATATTTCGTAGCTGGAAAAAGTACGTGGGCTTTTGGAAAAGAAAATAATGTGAAATTAACAGATGATTTTACGAAACTTACTCCAAACGGAAAACACGGTGCTACAACAGAACGCGCCAAAGAATATATTGATTTTGCTTCTAAAAATGGTTTTGATGCGATCCTTATCGAAGGCTGGAACATTGGCTGGGAAGACTGGATTGGCAACTGGAAAGAAGAAGTTTTTGATTACGTAACGGCATATCCAGATTTTGATGTAAAAGCAGTTCATGAATATGCAGCTTCAAAAGGAGTGAAAATTATCATGCACCACGAAACTTCAGGATCGGCAACCAATTACGAAAGACGTTTAGATCGTGCTTTTCAATTTATGAATGACAACGGTTATGACGCTGTAAAAACCGGTTATGTTGGAAAAATTATTCCGCGTGGCGAACACCATGATGGACAATGGATGGTCAATCATTACATCAATGTAGCCAAACGTGCAGCCGATTATAAAATTATGATTGACAGTCACGAAGCCGTTCGTCCAACAGGTTTACACCGAACTTTTCCAAACTGGATTGCTCAAGAATCTGCTCGCGGAACGGAATTTGAATCTATGGGAGGTTTAGCACCAGATCATACTACGATTTTACCATTTACAAGATTAATGGGAGGTCCTATGGATTATACACCAGGAATCTTCCAGACAGATCTTTCGTATTACGGAACAGGAAGTTCACAGCGTGTTAATACCACTTTGGTAAAACAATTGGCATACTATGTAACTATGTACAGTCCGTTGCAAATGGCAGCAGATATTCCGGGGAATTATGAGCGTTTTCCAGATGCTTTTCAGTTCATTAAAGATGTTGCTGTAGATTGGGACAATAGTTATATTCTAGAAGCTGAACCTGGAGATTACATTACAATTGCGCGTAAAGCAAAAGGCAAAAACGAGTGGTTTATTGGTGGTATTACAGATGAAAATGCAAGAACTGCCAGCATTTCATTTGACTATTTACCCGCTGGAAAAAATTTCATCGCCACAATTTATGCTGATGCTAAAGAAGCCAACTGGAATGTAAATCCTCAGAAATATACCGTTACTAAAGTTATCGTAAACTCAAAAAGCAAACTGAAGCAATATTTAGCTCCAGGCGGAGGTACAGCTATTAGCATCAAAGAAGGAAATTCTACAGAATTAAAAGGATTGAAAAAGTTATAATTTAAGAAACTTAGGTTCTAAGTTTTTTGCCACAAATTTCACGAATTGACACGAGAATTAGCTGCAGATTAAATTTGTGCTCATTCGTGAAATTCGTGGCAGAAACTTATGCTCATTAATGAGCAAAAAATTAAAAAATTTACTACTTGAAAACTATTAACCACAAAATGTTTGTCGAATTTAAAAACAATGCGAGTGAGAATGAATTTTAGTTAGAAATGCCGACAAGCATTCAAAAAACTATTATTATGAAAATCAAAATTACCACTAGATTATTTCATATTACCAAAGCATTAGTTTGCTTTCTATTATTATTTGCAAGCTCCGTTTATGCGCAGGATCCTCCGCAATACGGAACACCTTTTGCCGGTGTGCCTGATCCGAGAGATGTCAATATGTATCAAGTGCATATACGTCCGTTTAGTGCTAACGGAAATTTAGCTGGAGTAACCGCCCGATTAGACAATATAAAAGCACTCGGCACAAATGTTATTTATTTAATGCCGATTTTTCCTCATGGCACCGATTCCCGAAGTTCGGCTTCGCCTTATTGTATTAAAGATTTTAAAGCTGTAGGATCAGAATATGGTTCTCTTGCAGATTTAAGAACTTTAGTCGATGGCGCTCACAGCCGCGGAATGGCCGTAATTCTAGATATTGCTATCAATGGAACTTCATGGGATCATGGATGGACAACTTCTCATCCAGAATATTATAAGCGAACTGGAACAACTATTCAGCAATTAGGAAACTTCTCCGATATTGCTGCGCTTGACCTTAATAGTTCGGCTACACGAGCAGCCATCAAAGATGCAATGCGTTACTGGATTTTCGCTGCTAACATTGATGGTTATCGCTGCGATTATGCCAATAATCCTCCTTTAGATTTCTGGTCTGAAGTCAACTCAAACCTTCGAGGTATTTCTTCTCATAATTTATTAATGTTAGCCGAAGGAGACAGACAAGAAAATTTTCAGGTTGGTTTCGACATGAATTATGGCGACAGATGGTTTCACAGCGGTTTATATGATATTGCTAATGGAGGACCAGTTTCTCAAAGACTTCAAGACCAATCTACTTATGAATATGCTAAAGCAACTGGAAATCAGCAAATCGTTCGATATACTGGTAATCATGATACGTACACCAATGATGATGGCGTAAGAAGACCGTTCGTAGCCTTCAAAAATCATAACGGAATTGTTGCCAACTTTTTAGTTTCAGCTTATATGAGAGGTGTTCCCTTCTTAATGAGCGGACAGGAAATCGACTACGAACCCAAAACTGATTGGCCGTGGACAAACTTCAAATTCAACTGGTCTCAAAACCCGACAGCTGCTGCAGATTTCGCCAAAATCTTAAATTTCAGAACTACTAGTACTGCCATCAGACGTGGTGATTTAACCACGTATGCAAATGATGATATCAGTATTTTTACTAAGACATTAGGTACAGAAAAAGTAATCGTAATGTCGAATTTAAGAAATGCTTCAAAATCGTATGTAATCCCAGCGTCTTTAGCAGGAACTTATGTAAATCCATATAATAACAATGCCTCTGTAACTTTAACAACAGGCGCGACAAGAACATTTGCTGCTTTTGAATATTTGGTTTTAACGAATACCAATGCGCCTGTTGTGGCCGTAACTGGAGTTTCAGTTAGTCCGACAACGGTAACTGTTGGTTTAGGCACAACACAGCAGTTAAATGCAACGATAGCTCCTGCAAATGCCACAAACCAAAACGTAACCTGGACATCCAGCAATACAGCTGTAGCAACTGTAAATACTTCTGGATTGGTTACAGCCGTTGCAGCAGGAACAGCAACTATTACAGTTAAAACCGTTGACGGTAATAAAACAGCAACCTCAGCTATAACAGTAGCGGCAATTCCAGTTGCATCTGTAAGTGTTTCACCAACAACGGCAAGTTTATATGCAGGAAATACACAACAGCTTTCCGCAACAATTTCTCCAGCAAATGCCACGAACAAAAATGTAACGTGGAGTTCAACCAACAACGCAATTGCAACGGTAAACTCAAGCGGACTTGTAACGGCAGTTGCTGCAGGAACAGCAACGATTACAGCAACAACACAAGACGGAAATAAAACAGCGTCGGCAACAATTACAGTAAATCTGAATACGAATTTTACGGTTTATTTCTATAAACCATCAAACTGGGGAACTGGAATTAAAATCTATTATTGGAGTGCTTTACCAGCAGGAGTTTTAGCAAATGCAACCTGGCCGGGCGTAAACATGAGCGATGCGGGAAGCGGATGGTACAGTTATACATTTACCAATGTAACCTCAACAAATTTAATTTTCAACGACGGAACCAATCAAACTGCCGATTTAAGCCGAAACAAAACTGGCTGGTATATGAACAACACTTGGTACGATTCTAATCCAGGAACGGGCGTTGCCGTTACAGGTGTAACTTTATCTCCAACTACTGCAGCTTTATCAGTTGGTGCAACACAGCAATTAACGCCAACAGTTTCGCCATCAACAGCGACAAACAAAGCCGTAACTTACAGTTCAAACAATACTGCTGTGGCAACAGTAAATAGTTCAGGATTGGTAACTGCTGTAGCAAATGGAACTGCTACAATTACCGTTACAACTGTTGACGGAAATAAAACGAGTACTTGTGTCGTAACAGTTTCTACAACTTCTACGGGAGGAACATATTATACAATTAAAAACAGATGGACAGGAGCTTATTTATCTGATGCCGGGACAAATGTTGGCTACGGAACAACGGTTTCTGGAAACAACTACAAATGGCAGAAAATCGCTATTGATGCCACTTACTTCGTTCTTAAAAATGCAGCAACTGGAGAGTTAATTAATATCGAAGGACAAACAGGAACTGTTCAATGTAATATAACAGATACTACTTTCTGGAGTGCACAATGGTCCAGCGATTATATTGACGGAACCTGGGTAAGATTAAGAAACAGATGGCAGACAGGAAATATTATTCATGTTGAAAATCAAACAGGATCTGCTCAATATGGAAATTCACAAGACGGCTGGTTCAGCGCACAATGGCAGTTGGAACCAACTACTGTTGGTACATCAAAAATGGCACTAAATGTTGAAGAAGTTTCAACAGCAGAACCTGTAATTGGTATTTATCCAAATCCTGCAATAAACAATGAATTTCATATTCTAATGCCAGAATTAGCAAGTGGCAATACTGCCGAAATTTTTGTTTCTGATTTGAATGGAAGAACTCTTTTAACCGAAAAACTTTCTTCTTCAGGACAAGTTAATCATCATTTATCTTCAGGCATTTACATTGTAAACATTATTTCTAAAGATTTTAATGTAACTAAAAAACTAATTGTTAAATAATTTTTTTCGCCGCGAATTCACGAATTTAATTTAACCTAATTTGTGAATTCGCGGCGATTTTTTTAAAAAGAATAATTTAAAGCAAACCCAAAATTATTATTTAATGTAATATCATTATTGATTACGGAAGGTTTAAATGCTAATTTCTCGCTTACATTAAACTGCGATAATGCCGCATCGATATTAGCATCAATAATATTCAAGACGTAAAAACCAACCATAAACAGGGCGGATAAATCTCTGTTTCTTTGAAATTGTTTCTGAGCAGAAATCAATTGACTTTCACTTAATCCAGCTAAATAATCTGAGTTACTCGTATTTCCTTCCAATCTGCTTTTATATTCATCTCTGTAGATATTGTACTTTTTTTGATTGTCAATATATAGATATGTACTTGTGCCGATTGCTCCATAAACTAAAGGAACTTTCCAGTATTTCTTATTGTAAACCTGACCTAAACCTGGTAAAATAGCTGAATAAAATGCTGCTTTTGAGGGACGAAGCGGATCGATTGTTTCTGATTTTAAAGAATCATTTGAAATGATTTTACCCTTTTCTTGAGCGAAGATTGTAGTTAATCCAAAAAATAAAAATAGGAGGATGAATTGATTCTGCATATAAAGTTGTCTTTGAAAATTTGATCAAAGAAAACTTTTTAGTTCTAAGGTTTTTCTTAAATAAAAGATAAATAAAACTTAATGTTATTTACCACGAATCACAAAAATCAGGACTAATTTTTATTTTTCAAGCTTTAAATTATTTCGTACTAATTCGTGTAATTTGTGGCAACACTTTATTCTATACTATTCCTCAAACAACTCCATCAACTCCAAAGCACGTTTGATAGATTTCACATTTTCAAAAGTCAATAATAAACGTAATCCGTTTACGGTTTGTTTTTCTTTCATTTTGCAAAGATTACTATGCTTCTGAACAAAATTTAAAACATTTCTAAACTTCACCGACTGATAATAATCAGATTGCTGGTCTGAAACGAAATAGCCTATCATTTTGCCTTGTTTCAAAACTAATTTCTCGATTCCAACACGCGTTGCAATCCATTTTATGCGGATGCTGTTTAGTAAGGCAGTTGCTTGTTTTGGCAAAGGTCCGAAACGGTCAATTAGCTTTCTTTCGAATTCCTGTAAACCAGCTTCATCTTTTATGGCGCCTAATTCGTTATATAAAACCAAACGTTCTGAAACGTTATTGATATATTCATCTGGAAATAAAAGCTCAAAATCGGCATCGATTTGAATATCTTTTACATATTCCTTAGTATCAATATTATTTTCTTCTGGATACAAATCTTTGAATTCGTTTTCTTTCAATTCTTCAATTGCTTCATTCATGATTTTTTGGTACGTATCAAAACCAATTTCGTTTATGAAACCGCTTTGTTCTCCGCCCAATAAATCTCCTGCTCCACGAATTTCCAGATCTTTCATTGCAATGTTGAAACCGCTTCCCAATTCACTGAATTGTTCCAATGCCTGAATACGTTTTCTTGCATCTTCCGTCATAGATGAATACGGCGGACAGATGAAATAACAGAATGCTTTTTTGTTGCTTCGTCCAACACGCCCGCGCATTTGATGTAAATCTGATAATCCGAAATTGTTGGCGTTATTAATGAAAATGGTATTGGCATTTGGAACGTCCAAACCACTTTCGATGATTGTCGTTGCCACCAAAACGTCGAATTCTCCATTCATGAAACCTAACATCAATTCTTCGAGTTTTGCACCGTCCATTTGTCCGTGACCAATTCCAACTCTTGCGTTTGGAACCAAACGCTGAATCATTCCTGCCACTTCTTTTATATTTTCGATTCTATTATTGATAAAGAAAACCTGTCCGTTTCGCTGAATTTCATACGAAATCGCATCACGAATGATCTCTTCATTAAAACCAACAACATTCGTTTCAATAGGATAACGATTTGGCGGAGGCGTTGTAATTACAGACAAATCTCTCGCCGCCATTAAAGAGAATTGTAAAGTTCTCGGAATTGGCGTTGCTGTTAATGTCAACGTATCAACATTTGCTGCAATAGTTTTTAATTTATCTTTTACGTTAACTCCAAACTTTTGTTCCTCATCAACAATCAACAAACCTAAGTCTTTAAAAACTACATTTTTGTTGACCAATTGGTGTGTTCCAATTACGATATCGAGTTTTCCTTCGGCTAAATCTTTTAAAGTTTGTGCTTTTTGTTTTGCCGTTCTAAATCGGTTTAAATAACCAATAGAAACTGGCATATCTTTCAATCGTTCCGAAAAAGTTCTATAATGCTGATAAGCCAAAATAGTCGTCGGCACTAAAACGGCAACTTGTTTACTATTGTCAACCGCTTTAAAAGCAGCACGAATCGCAACTTCTGTTTTTCCAAAACCAACATCTCCACAAACCAAACGATCCATTGGGCGATCGCTTTCCATGTCGGCTTTTACTTCTTGTGTCGATTTAGTTTGATCTGGCGTATCTTCATAAATAAACGAACTTTCTAATTCGTTCTGAAGATAACTGTCCGGCGCAAATTGGAAACCTTTTTCTAAACGACGCTTTGCATACAGCTGAATCAAATTGAATGCAATATGTTTGACACGCGCTTTGGTTTTTTGTTTTAAAACTTTCCAGGCGTTAGACCCTAATTTGTATATTTTCGGCGGCGTTCCGTCTTTTCCGTTGTATTTGGAAATTTTATGAAGCGAGTGAATGCTCACATACACAATGTCATTATCCGCATAAACCAATTTTATGGCTTCTTGCGTTTTGCCTTCTACTTGAATTTTCTGCAATCCGCCAAACTTCCCAATTCCATGATCAATGTGCGTTACATAATCACCAACAGAAAGTGCTGTTAATTCCTTAAGCGTAATATTCTGCTTTTTAGAATAACCGTTTTTGATGTTGAATTTGTGATAACGTTCAAAAATCTGGTGATCGGTATAAGCCGTTATCTGATTTTCTTCATCAATAAAACCTTGGTATAAAGGCAGTACAATAGTGTTGTATTGTTTTCTGATATTCTCAGAATTCGCTTCGTCCAGCGATTCAAAAATATCATGAAAACGTTTGGCCTGCGTTTCATTCGAACAGAATAAATAATTTTTATATCCGTTAAAATGATTATCGCTCAGATTATTCAGCAATAAATCAAATTGTTTATTGAACGAGGGCTGAGGCTGAATATGAAATTCGAATTTTTTAGTGGTTTTGAAAATTGGTTTTGAAGCCAATTCTACTATCGAAAAATCTAAAGCTCGTTTGATAAACAAAGCCTGATTTAAAAATAATTGTTCTGGTTCGGCATGTTTTATTTCTCCCGAAAGTTTCGAAAAAGCTTCTTCTGCCCTTGCAAATTGTTTGTCTAACTGACTAAAAAGTCCATCAGTATTTTGAATAAAAAGTACTGTTTTCTCCGCAATATAATCTAGAAAACTTTCACGGTTTTCCTGAAATATCTTGTTTTCGACATTCGGGATAATGGTGATTTTTTTATGTGTTTCAACAGATAATTGTGTTTCTACATCAAAACTTCTGATGCTGTCTACTTCATTTCCGAAAAATTCAATTCGATACGGATGATCATTTGAAAATGAGAATACATCGACAATACCTCCACGAACCGAAAATTCTCCCGGTTCTGTAATAAAATCGACTCTTTTGAATTCATATTCAAACAAAACTTCATTAATGAAATCAATTGAAATTTTATCGTTTAAAGAAACTTTCAACGTGTTTTTATCCAATTGCTGGCGCGTAACTACTTTTTCAAAAAGTGCCTCTGGATATGTAACAATTATTGCTGGTTTTTTTCGGGAATTTATTCGGTTTAAAACCTCTGCTCGAAGCAGAACATTCGCGTTATCTGTTTCATCAACTTGATAGGGACGACGGAATGAAGCGGGATAAAACAATACATCCTGCTCGCCAATCATCTGCTCTAAATCGTTTAGGTAATACGCAGCCTCTTCTTTATTGTCTAAAACAATTAAAAAAGGCAGTTCAGTTTTTTTAAAAACAGAGCGGACAACAAATGAAACGGCAGATCCCAGCAATCCGCTGAGATGCATTTTTATCTGATTTCCTTCCAGTAAATTTGATGCAATCTGCTGTGCTTTTGGCAGATTGTCGTATATCGTGTATAAGGCGTTTTTACTCAACTCTAGGTTTATTTTGATCTAATGGCGGCGTAGAACTCGGTATCGCGCGCGTAGTGTCTAACATTCTAAGGAAATCTGCTTCTCCTTCTTCTTTCGGAATTTTGGCTTTTTCGACAATTTTATCCATTTGTCTTTCCAGCGAAATTAATTCTTTGTTGATTTCTTGTATCAAAAAAACCACTTTATCATCTGGAACTTTATTTAAATGAATAAATAAATCCATCATTTTTATTTTGGTAATTAAAATAGAAATACGGCTTTTTATTTGAGGCACATTAAGTTCTGGCGGAATATTGTTATTTAAAGCCATCGCTTTTTTAGAAATAGCAGCCGATTTTTTCTGAAATGCTCCAATTGTTTTTCTTGGCTTATCTCCAATCTCTTTCATAAACTCTCGCCATTCTGTCCAAGAATTTAATTTTTGTTCTGAGATTTCATTGATAGGCTCATCAATAAACGTCCAGCCTTTATTTATATTATTAAAAATAGCTTCTTTCTTTTTTGCTTCTTTTTCATTTTCAGCAAGACGTTTTTCATCTTGATTTTGACATGAATTCAACACAAAAACAAAAAGCAGAAAAAGAGATATCTTATATTTCATTTGGTAAAACATTAAGCTACAAAGTTACAAAGTAAATTTACAATTACGAATTCTGATTTTTGCCTTTGATTCACATAAATTACTATCTTTTTTTTACGACAGATTATGCAGATTTAAAATAATTTTCTTTGGTTTTATTATCAATAAAAATGATCTTTTACATAGATTTTTGAAAGGCACAAAGACACACCCTTGTAAAAGAGAATTATCCAACAAACAAACTTTTTAATTGTTGAATTTATAATTTATTCTTCAAAAAAGCGCAAGTAATTGCGAAAACGTTATATTTGTATCTCTAAAAATCATCGAAAAATGAATCCTAAAATATTGATCATTGGTGCCTGCGGTCAGATTGGAACAGAGCTGACGCAAAAACTGCGCAAATTATACGGAACCGAAAATGTAATCGCTTCTGATATTCGAAAATTAAATACTGATGTTGTTAATTCGGGACCTTTTGAAGTGGTCAATGCTTTAGATTTTAATCAAATTGAACATTTGGTAGAAGTTCATCAAATTACTGATATCTATTTAATGGCGGCACTTTTATCTGCTACTGCTGAAAAAAATCCTGCTTTTGCCTGGGATTTAAATATGAATTCTCTTTTTCATGTTTTAAATTTAGCGAAAGCAAAAAAGATTCAGAAAATTTTCTGGCCTTCGAGTATTGCGGTTTTCGGACCAACGACTCCAAAAGAAAACACGCCACAATATACTGTAATGGAACCTTCAACAGTTTACGGAATCAGCAAGCAAGCTGGAGAAAGATGGTGCGAGTATTATCATAATATTTATGGTGTTGATGTTCGAAGTATTCGTTATCCTGGTTTAATCAGCTGGTCCACTCCTCCAGGCGGCGGAACTACAGATTATGCTGTTGATATTTTTTACAAAGCCATTGCTGATAAAAAATACGAATGCTTTTTATCGTCTGAAACCAAAATGCCGATGATGTATATGGATGACGCTATTGATGCAACAATTAATATTATGAAAGCTCCTGCTGAGCAGATTAAAATACATTCTTCTTATAATTTGGCTGCAATGAGTTTTACTCCGACAGAAATTGCGAATGAGATTAAGAAACATATTCCTGATTTTGAAATCACTTATAATCCAGATTTCCGTCAAAAAATTGCTGACAGCTGGCCGGCAAGTATTGACGACAGTTCTGCCAGAGAAGACTGGAACTGGAATCATAAATTTGATCTGGAATCTATGACAAAAGATATGATCGAGCATTTGAGTTAAACCTTAATGATCTAAAAATAAAAAGTCCCGTTTATTAATTTAAACGGGACTTTTTTTATTCTTTAAATGAAGATTATTTCACGTCAAAAACATTGTTTGCAGCTTTTACATCAGCCATTAATCCGCTCGGATCAATAGTGATTTTTTTGATTGCAGTTTTGTTTTTATCGATTGTAAAACTATAGTTTTGCTGTGCCCAAGCCCAGTCTTCTAAAACAGTTCTTTTTTGATTTGGATTTGGATTCGGTTTAATAAAATTCATCATTCTTAACGGAATGTAGAAGTTCTCAGAGGTTCCGTCAGTATAATCTACTTTTAAGTCGATTGGCATTGGCATTCTTCCAATTCTCTCCAAAGTTACAGTTGTTTTTCCTGCATTATCAGCAAAGTCTTTAATTCCGTAATCAATCGTATTTAATGTTTGCGTCCAATCTGTTAAATACCAATCTAGCTCAGCTCCAGAAACTCTTTCTGCTGTTCTTTTGATGTCATTTGGAGTTGGATGTTTGAATTTAAAATCGTTGAAATATCTTTTTAAAGTAGCATCAACATTTTCTTTTCCAATTACATATTCTAATTGAGAAAGAAAAATACTTCCTTTTACGTAAGAAGAAATACTATAAGGACGATTTTCGTCATAGCGATCTCCGTGTGTACTTTGCGGCTGTTCTTTTCCAGAATTTACTAAACTATAATAAGCAGCATAATTGCCCTTAAATGGATTTACTTCTTTTTTATCTCCCTTTAATTCGTTCAAAGCGCTGTCTTCAATGTAAGTTGTAAAACCTTCATCCATCCAAGGATGTTTGGATTCGTTTGAAGCTAAAATATGCTGAAACCAAGAGTGTCCTAATTCGTGTGTTGCAGTCCCAAGAATTCCTTCCAGTTTTCCATTTCCTAGCATTAAAGTACACATTGCATACTCCATTCCACCGTCTCCACCTTGAATAAATGAATATTGTTTGTACGGATAAGCTCCAACTCTTTGGTTGTAATAATCCATTACTTTTACCATTAATGGCTCTAATTGTTTCCAGTTTTCTGCCACTTTTGGAGTGTTTTTATAGAAAAAATGCAAATCAACATCGTTTGGTCCTTTTACAATATCATGTGCATATTCTTTGTCTGCTGCCCATGTAAAATCGTGAACATTTGGAGCAATAAAATGCCATGTCAACGTTTTTGCTTTTTTAGGATAAGTAACCGTCACACCAGCATCTTCGTAACCGTGTCCAATTGAATTTTTGTCTTGTAAATATCCAGAACCTCCAATTGTGTATTCTTTATCGATTGTAATTTTTACATCAAAATTTCCCCAAACACCGTGAAATTCTCTCGCAATATACGGATCTGCGTGCCAGCCTTCGAAATCAAATTCAGCTAATTTTGGATACCATTGTGACATCGAAAGTTCAATTCCCTCCGAATTATTTCTTCCCGAACGACGAATTTGCACTGGAACTTGTCCGTCAAAATCTAATGTGAAAGTAGTTTTTGAATTTGGTAAAATTGGTTTAGCCAAAGTAACTTCTAGAATAGTTCCTGAAACTCTTGTTTGAGCTGCAGTACCATCCTGCTTAAAATTTGTGATTTTTAAAAATCCAATTTCATTTGGTTTTAAAGTTTCAATTCGGCTTTGTTTTACATCTTTTCCGTCTGCACCTTTTACTTTATTTACCATTCTTCCGTCTGGATCTTTGATAAAATGAAGACGCGCATCCATTTCACTTCCTGGCTGAAAAGCATTTGGAAACAAATGATAGAATACTTTTCTTAAAGTATCAGGAGAATTATTGGTGTAAACCAATTCTTGTTTTCCTTTATACTGATAGTTTTTTACATCCATTGAAACCTCCATTTTGTAATCGGCGTGCTGCTGCCAATATGAGGTGTTTTGGGCAAAAGCTGTGTTTAAACCAAAGCTCAGGAAAGAAAGTAAAATAATTTTTCGCATGTTTATATGTAATAGAAAATGGAAGAGCGCGAACTCTTCCATTAGATTAATAGTGTGTTATTCTTTATTTTTTAGACATCTTCTCTGCCATTAATAAAGCGTTATAAGCATTTACCATTTTTGCAGTTTTTGATGATTCTGCAGAAGAAACCGCTACTGGTTTTTCATTTGGATTTGGATTTTCTCCCAAAATGACTTTAGAAGGAAGTGCAACTCCAGAATCCATCAAAATCTTCTTAACTTGAGCAGCTTTTAATTTTGGGTAGTAAGAACGAATTAAAGCCGCAACACCCGCTGCATTTGGAGATGCCATCGAAGTTCCTTGTAAATATTTGTATTTATTGTTTGGAACTGTTGCGTAGATTTCTTCACCTGGAGCAAATACGTCAACATTAATTTTTCCAAAGTTAGAAAATGGTGCAACAACCGTTTCTCCGTATTCTTTATTGATTGCTCCAATTGTGATTACATTATCAGCAAATTCTTTTACGTTGTCTTCAGAATCATTTGGATAATTGATGTTTTTTGTCTCATCGATATTGTATCCGTCGTTTCCAGCAGCATGTACAATTAAAACGTCTTTTTTAGCTGCATATTTAATAGCATCGTAAACCCATTGTTTGTGCGGAGAAAAGCTTTTTCCGAAACTTCCGTTAATTACTTTTGCACCATTATCTACTGCGTAACGAATTGCTAAAGCGATATCTTTATCATACTCATCACCGTCTGGAACAGCTCTCACAGTCAGAATCTCAACGTTTGGCGAAGCAACTCCGTCTCCTCCTAAATTGTTTCCACGGATTTGTGCAATGATTCCAGCAACGTGAGTTCCGTGAAGTGCTTTTTCTTTATCTGGACCAAAAACAACATTATTTCCATAATGATTGTCTTTAATATCTTCTGGATTATCGCCTACGACTTTTCTTCCGTCAAATTCTTTATTTAAATTATAATTCAATTGATCGTAAACTTGCTCTTTATATTCTCCAAAATCAGCTTCTGGGTTAAAAGTTGGACCAGCATTTGTAAAAATTTGAGTCATTATTGCTTTTGCTCTAGCAACTTTTGAATCTGTTGACGTAATAGATGCTAAATCCTCAACTTTATAATCTGTTTTATTTAGTTCTTTTTTGATAGTATTATGAATATCTAATAAAAAATCAACTTGTTCTTTATCTTTTAGAGCTTTTTCGTATTTCTCGTTGTATTGGGCTAAAGCTTCTTTGTATTGAGCAGAACCATCGTCTCCTTTTTTGACAATACGTGTCATTTCAAGATTTTCATTAACAGCATTTCCAAGGAAATTCCATCCGTGAACATCATCAATAAATCCGTTTTTATCATCATCGATTCCGTTTCCAGGAATTTCTTTTGCATTAGTCCAGATCATTCCCTGCAGATCTTCATGTTCGATATCTACACCAGAGTCTACAATACCAACAATAACTTTATTGCCTTTTTTACCTTGAAGCAATTCAGTTAAAGCTCTATCAACACTCATTCCTGGGATAGAATCTTTTACTAAATCAAGATGACTCCATCTTTTTAGTTCGTTTTCACTAACTGGTGCTTTTTTAACAACTGCTAAAGGAGCAACAATTGGTTGTTTTGGCACTGATTTTTGCGCTTGCAAACTTGCACTGCATCCTGCTAAAACAAGTAATGCAAAAGCAGATAATTTAAGAGGTTTTATATGACTCATGTATCTATTATATAAGTAAAGTTAAAAGATGGGTCTAAATTATGCTTTTTTGTTACAAAAAACTAACTGTTAACAATGTGTTATGAAATTTTAATTAAAATTTACCATCATGAAAATTAGCATAAACAATTAAAATTCAAATCATTGTAAAGCATCTACATATTAAAAACTCTATATTAAAAAAGAATAACGTGAATAATTGTCCACTTATCAAAAAAGCTTACAACTATATTAAATGATTTAGAGAATCATATTTAAAAAAATGAATGAATATAAAACTTAATCTATTAGTAAATAAACCTCCGCTTAAAAAATCTCCTCGCAGGTAAAAACCTCTTTTAATCGAACTTCTTTATCCGTATGTTCAACTGTTATTATTTGGTTGTGTGCATCATGTTCCAGAAACAAATAATATGATATGAGTTGATATAATGGAATTTGAATCAGATACTTATTGAATGGACCGTAGTATCTTAGATTGAAACATCAATTCTTTTTTAAAACTTAATCAGTTTAAGATAATAAATTATTCTAAATTTTAACATGTAAAAACTTATAATTATGGTCGTTTTTATTTATTTTTGCAGATAAAATATTATTTTATTTATAAATCTGATTATTGTAAACAAATTTTTATGAAAATAAAATTACTCTTATTATTGCTATTGGCAAATTTTTGTATTTATGGACAGTATACTACTATCTCAGATGTTAATTTTGAAAACAAATTAATCAGCTTGGGTATTGATTCAGGTGCTCCAGACGGTCAGGTTTTGACTTCCAATGTAGCTACTTTGACTTTTTTGAATGTTAGCAACAGTTCTATTACTGACATTACAGGAATTGAAGATTTTACTGCGTTAAGATACTTCAATTGTAATAATAATAGATTGACTCAATTAAACTTATCTCAAAACACCGCATTAACCAATTTAGAGTGTGGTAATAATCTGTTAACAACATTAAATCTTACTAATAATCCTCTCTTAAGTAGCCTGCAATGTGCAAATAATAACTTAGCATCGCTTGATTTTTCTAACAATACAGCAATAAAAATTATTGACTGTAACCACAATCAGCTTACAAGCATAGATGTTTCTCAACAGTTATTGCTGGAAGGCTTAGATTGTAGATATAATAACATCAAAATTCTCGACGTCTCCACTAATTTGAAACTTGATCGCTTATGGTGTAATAATAATTTACTAAAAAGTCTCGATCTGAGTAAAAATAATAAACTGAGTGTGATGACAGCGCACTCAAATTTGTTAACTTATTTAAATATAAAAAACGGAGCCAATTATTTATTCAATCCTAATGCTTCTTATGCCACATTTTATGGCAATCGCCTGGAATGCATTCAGGTGGATAACGTAGAAGATGCTAATAAAATCTGGTCTCAAGTAAAAGATCCCATGACAAGCTTCAGCACAGACTGCGGAGCGTACACATTAATTCCAGATGTCAATTTTGAGAACAAACTCATTACACTTGGAATTGACCGAGATGGTGTTAACGGAAAAGTTTTGACTTCAAATGTTGCTTCAATAACAACATTAAATATTTATGGGAATTCAATTGCTGACTTGACAGGAATTCAGGATTTTACCAGTTTGACAACCCTAGATTGTTCTAATAATCAAATTACCACTTTAGATCTTTCAAAAAATATAAAATTAATTAATTTGAGATGTACTCAGAATAAATTAACGACTATCGATATATCAAGGAATATAGATTTGCAAGATTTGTCTTTGTCTTCCAATAAATTGATTACAATTGATGTTTCTAAGAATTTAGCACTAAATACGTTAGGACTTTACAACAATAACCTCACGAGTCTAGATATATCGAATAATTTGGCGTTGAAAAACTTATATTGTAATGAAAATCAAATAACATCAATTGATTTATCTAAAAATTTAGCATTAAATACATTATGGATTTCTTCAAATAAATTGACAAATTTAGATTTATACTCTAATTTAAATTTAACTTCATTAAATTGTGATCGAAATCTATTAACTAGTTTAGATCTTACCAATAACACTACATTAACATCGTTAAGCTGTGCCTCTAATAATCTGAACTGTATTCTGGTTGATGATGTAGCTTATGCCTTCAAAAACTGGAGCATTACAAAAGATGCCACTGCGAGTCTCACTAAAGACTGTAACGCTGTTACATTAATTCCAGATATCAATTTTGAAACTAAATTAATTAGTTTAGGCCTAGATTCTGGAATTCCCGATGGAAAAGTGCTAACTATCAATATTGCACCTATTAAAGAATTAGATGTAAAAGGATCTGAAATTACCGATTTAACAGGAATTGAAGCATTTAAAGAATTAGTCAACTTAAATGTGGACGATAATCAATTGCTGTCATTAAACCTTTCCTCAAATACAAAGCTGCTGTCATTAAGTGCAGAAGAATGTCAGTTAAAAAATATAGATCTTAGAGCAAACACTTTATTAGAATTTTTATTACTTAATAAAAACCAATTAACAACACTAGATGTTTCTTCCAATTCAAAATTGACTGGATTGCATGCTTCTGGAAATAAATTAAAAAATATAAATATTAATACAAATACTTTATTACAACATTTATCACTTAGTGACAACGAATTAGCAACATTGGATATTTCTTCAAATACAAAATTGATTGGAATATTAGCTTCTAAAAATAAATTACAAAATATAGATCTAAAAGCGCAAACTTTACTCCAATATTTAATACTTAATGAAAACGAATTAACAACATTAGACCTTCCTTTAAATGCAAAATTATATTGGTTAAATATCAATAGTAATCAATTGACTTCATTAAATATAAAAAATGGAAACAACACTTTATTGACCGATATCTCAATTTTAGACAACCCAGAATTAAAATGCATTCAGGTCGATGATGAAAATTATTCAAATACAAACTGGGCAGAAAGAAAAGACCCAACAACCGTTTATTCAACAAACTGTACTACTTTAGGTGTTGAAGATTCTGTTTTCGACAAAGTAGTAGTTCATCCAAACCCAACAAAAGGAGAAATAACTATTGATAATACTTCATTAGACAAAGCAACAGTTTACAATTCATTGGGCCAATTGGTAAAATCTTTTACTTTAAATAATGCCAATACAAATAATACGATCGATTTATCTGGTTTACCTAAAGGAGTTTATTATGTTTATTTAATCAATGGAGATGCCGCTTCTGCGAAAAAAGTAATTGTAGAATAATCACTATTCGTAAAAATTAAAAATCCCATTTTCATTCAGTTGAAAATGGGATTTTTTATAGTTTAATTTCTATCTTAAAAAATCTCCTCGCAGGTAAAAACCTCTTTTAATCGAACTCCTTTTTCGGTATGTTCGACCGTTATAATTTGATTATGAGCATCGTGCTCTAAAAACAAATAATGATTTTGGTCTGCTGCCAAATTCAAGAATTTTGATTTTTCAGGCATTGTTAGCAAAGGTCTTGTATCGTAGCCCATAACATAAGGAAGTGGAATGTGTCCGGCAGTCGCTAATAAATCGGCACAAAAAACGATTGTTTTATCTTGGTATTTGATATAAGGAATCATTTGTTTTTCGGTGTGGCCGTCTACGTAGAAAATTTCAAAGCCCATTTCTTTTGAAAATCCAAAATCGGTTTCTCGTCTTTCGATGAAATTCAATTGTCCGCTCTCCTGCATTGGTAGAATATTTTCAGATAAAAAAGACGCTTTTTCTCTTGGATTTGGTTTTGTAGCCCACTCCCAATGATTTTCATTTGTCCAGAATTTTGCATTTTTAAAAGCTGGTTCATATCCTGTTTTATCAGAATTCCATTGAACGCTTCCGCCGCAATGATCAAAATGAAGATGCGTCATAAAAACATCTGTAATATCATCTCGGTTAAAACCATATTTGGCTAGAGATTTATCTATAGAATGAGATCCCCAAAGTGAGTAATAACCAAAAAACTTTTCCGATTGCTTATCGCCCATTCCTGTATCAATTAAAATCAAACGATTTCCGTCTTCGATCAATAAACAGCGTGCGGCAATATCAATGAGATTATTAGAGTCAGCAGGATTTGTTTTGTTCCATATTGTCTTTGGAACAACACCAAACATAGCACCGCCATCTAATTTAAAATTTCCAGATTCGATTGGGTAAAGTTTCATGAGTTTGATTTTGTAAAAGAACAAAGCTAGCAAATACAAAATCCTTTTACTACAATTTATTTTTAAAAAACGCTTATTCTAAGGTAATCGAAGCGCTTCCCATTATTTCCTGCTTGTCGAAGAAATTGACAAAATAGGTTCCTTCTTTAAACTGGTCATTTAGAATTCCATACACATTTACCGATTTACCCTGAAAATCTGTGCTCACAATAAAACTATATACCAGAGCTTTATCATTTCCAAATTCAATCAATTTATTATCACCCAAAACATTATTCTTCTGGTCGAGTACTTGAATGTAAAAGATTCTTTTTCCTGTTTTTGCAACAACATTTCCATTAACAGTAAAAATAGCTTTAAGTTTTTTTGTGCTTTTTGCCTTTGTAGTTTCCAGTTCTGCTCCCGAGCTTTTTTCGCGCAGAGCAATTACTTTAAAATTGCTTAGAGAAAGTTTTGATGCATCTTTTAAGGTAGACTCTAATTTCTTTTGTTTAGAAATAAGTGTATCATTTTCTGCTTTTTGGTTGTACATTACAACATTCTGACTTTCAATTTCTGTCAATAAATTTTTATTCTGAGATTTCAATTTCTTAATTTCTAACACTTTTCCTTCTAAAGAAAAATTCAAATCTGAAAGTTGATTTCTAAATATTTTAATTTGAGCAGCAGATGGATTTTGAGAAGCCTTAATGATTTCCATTAAATTCTCAACATTCTTACGCTCTAGTTCCAACTCTTGAGATAGCGCCGTATTTTCTAAAATAGCAACATCGTATGCGGCCTTGAGTGTATTTAGAGAATCTAAAATATTTTTTTGTTCCGTGTTTTCTGTATTAACAAATGGAATTTTGGAAGTACTTTCTTTTTTAACCTTATTTTCATTTTTATCAGACTCATTGCTAAAAACTAGTACTGCAGCACCTACTCCAAAAACAAAAAAAACTGCAAAAAAGATTTTTACCCAATTATTTTTCTGTTGTTTTTTCATAATTACTCACAATTTATTGCAAAAGTACCAATAAAGCATGGGTTGTAATTGAGTATAAATACTTGTTTTTTAACATTTATAGGCAATAAATTCAATTTAAAATCGTAAAATTAATTTATTCGAATTATTAGCCTCTTTTTTCAGGTTGATTTTATCAAAATAACTAATATCTATTTTCACATTTGTTATAATAATGTGAACCGTTATGGAAAAAGGTTTTTAAGTCGTATCTTTGCAGATAATTTCTATTTAACATTGAAAATTAGCGCTTTAAATCTGTACTAAATTAATTACAGACAAGAAATGCTTATTAAAAACAAACATCTAAGAACAATGATAAAAGTTTCTGATACTGCCAAAAAGAAAATCATCGACTTGATGACTGACGATGGTTTTGACGCCGCAAGCGACTACGTAAGAGTAGGAGTGAAAAGCGGTGGATGCTCTGGCTTGTCTTATGATTTAAAATTTGACAAAACCAAAGGAGAAGACGACAAAATATTCGTAGACAATGATATCCAAATTGCTGTTGAAAAAAAATCATTTCTATATTTAGCTGGAACAATTTTAGAATTTTCTGGCGGATTAAACGGAAAAGGATTTGTTTTCAATAATCCAAATGCAAGCAGAACTTGTGGCTGCGGAGAATCATTCTCTCTTTAGTCAAAGCTGAAAGTCGTAAGTCGTGAGGACTTAAAATGACTTTCGAACTTTAGACTTTAAAACTATTTAGACAATAAAAAAATAATGAGCAAATACACCGAAGACGATTTAAAAATCGAACTGGAAACAAAAGAATATGAGTACGGATTTTATACCAATATAGAATCTGAGACTTTCCCTATTGGCTTAAACGAAGAGATTGTTAGAGCTATTTCGCTTAAAAAAGAAGAACCTGAATGGATGACCGAATGGCGCATCGAGGCTTTCCGTGCTTGGAAAGAAATGATCGAGCCAGAATGGGCAAACGTAAATTACGAAAAACCAGACTTTCAGGCAATTTCTTATTATTCAGCTCCAAAACAAGTAGATCCTAATAAAACTTTGGATGATGTTGATCCAGAACTTTTAGAGATGTACAAAAAGTTAGGAATTTCTGTTGATGAACAAAAAATGATGAACAATGTCGCAATGGATATTGTGGTCGATTCTGTTTCTGTAGCAACAACTTTCAAGAAAACTTTGGCTGAAAAAGGAATTATTTTCTGTCCGATTTCTGAAGCTATTAAAGAACATCCTGAATTAGTAAAAAAATATTTAGGGACTGTTGTACCTCAAAAAGACAACTTCTATGCAGCATTAAACTCAGCGGTTTTCTCTGATGGAAGTTTCTGCTATATTCCAAAAGGCGTTCGTTGTCCAATGGAACTTTCTACTTACTTCAGAATCAATCAGGCAGGAACAGGACAATTCGAAAGAACCCTTGTTATTGCAGATGAAGGAAGTTATGTTTCATATCTTGAAGGATGTACAGCTCCAAGCCGTGATGAAAACCAATTGCACGCTGCTGTAGTTGAATTAATTGCTTTAGATGATGCTGAAATTAAATATTCTACTGTTCAAAACTGGTTCCCTGGAAACAAAGAAGGAAAAGGCGGGGTTTACAACTTCGTAACCAAAAGAGGTTTATGCGAAACAAACGCTAAAATTTCTTGGACACAAGTTGAAACTGGTTCTGCTGTAACTTGGAAATATCCTTCTTGTGTACTTAAAGGAGATAATTCGGTAGGAGAATTTTATTCAATTGCTGTTACTAATAATTTCCAACAAGCTGATACGGGAACTAAAATGATCCATTTAGGAAAAAATACTAAATCGACTATTATTTCTAAAGGTATTTCTGCTGGAAAATCACAAAACAGTTACCGTGGTTTAGTGCAAATCTCTCCAAGAGCAGAGAATGCAAGAAACTTTTCGCAATGTGACTCATTGTTAATGGGTAACAATTGCGGTGCGCATACTTTCCCTTATATCGAAAGTAAAAATCCATCAGCAAAAATCGAGCACGAAGCAACTACAAGTAAAATTGGAGAAGATCAAGTTTTTTACTGCAACCAAAGAGGTATTCCAACTGAAAAAGCGATTGCCTTAATTGTAAACGGTTTCAGTAAAGATGTATTGAATAAGCTTCCAATGGAATTTGCTGTAGAAGCTCAAAAATTATTAGAGATTTCTTTAGAAGGATCTGTGGGATAAAAGTTTAAAGTTTCAGGTTTCAAGTTTTACAAATGCTTTGATCCTTAAAATAGAAACTTTTCACAAAACCTAAATTGAAAAATAAATAGTTTAAACAAAAAAAGATTTTAAAGTAGCATTTCTTAAAACTAAGAATTTGAAACTTTAAACTTTAAACAAAAATAACATGTTAAGTATAAAAAACCTTCACGCCTCAATTGGTGATAAAGAAATCCTTAAAGGAATTAATATAGAAGTTAAAGCTGGAGAAGTTCACGCTATTATGGGACCAAACGGTTCTGGAAAAAGTACACTTTCTGCTGTTATTGCAGGAAACGAAAACTACGAAGTTACAGACGGGGAGGTAATTCTTGACGGAGAAGATCTTGCTGATTTAGCTCCTGAAGAAAGAGCTCACAAAGGAGTTTTTCTTTCTTTCCAATATCCGGTAGAAATTCCAGGAGTTAGTGTAACTAACTTTATGAAAACTGCTATCAACGAAACTCGTAAAGCAAACGGTCAGGAAGAAATGCCGGCAAACGAAATGTTGAAAGTAATTCGTGAGAAATCTGAATTATTAGAAATCGACCGTAAATTTTTATCTCGTTCTTTAAACGAAGGTTTTTCTGGAGGAGAGAAAAAAAGAAACGAAATTTTTCAAATGGCAATGTTGGAACCAAAATTGGCTATTCTTGACGAAACCGATTCTGGTCTTGATATCGATGCTTTAAGAATCGTTGCAAACGGAGTTAACAAATTGAAAAGCGACAAAAACGCAATTATCGTTATTACTCACTACCAACGTTTGTTAGACTATATCGTTCCAGATTTCGTTCACGTTCTTTACAACGGAAGAATTGTAAAATCTGGAGGAAAAGAATTGGCTTACGAATTGGAAGAAAAAGGATACGACTGGATTAAAGCGGAGAATTAATATAGTCTGAAAGTCGAAAGTCAAAAGTCGAAAATAGAGCAATGAGTAAATTTAAATCTTTTGAAGAAATAAATTCTTGGCAAAAATCTCGAATCTTCAATAAGAAAATATATTTGATTACTGAAAATTCTAATTTTAAAAAAGACTTTGATTTTGTTAGACAAATAAGACGTGCATCCCTTTCTATATCATCAAATATAGCAGAGGGTTTTGAGAGAAATACAGATAAAGAATTTGTTTATTTTTTATATGTAGCCAAAGCATCCGCAGGAGAAGTCAGATCTCAATTATATTTAGCTTTTGATTTAGAATATATTATAAAAGAAGAATTTGAAATGCTTTTAGAATCGATAACAGAAATATCGAAGTTGCTAAGTGGTTTCATTAAATATTTGAGCCCAAAGTCATAAAGTCGAAAGTCATAAAGTCAAAAACTTTATGCTTTAATTCTTGACCTTAGGCAAAAACAGTCGACAATCATAAGTCTTTCGACTTTCGACTTTCGACTTTAAGACTAAAAAGAACAATGGATTTAAAAGAAAAATTAGTATCGTCTTTTATGGCTTTTGAAGAGCGTGTCGATGTACATTCAGATTTACACGACATACGCACAAATGCTTTAAAAAACTTCGAAAATAAAGGTTTCCCAACCAAAAAAGAAGAAGCTTGGAAATATACATCGCTAAATGCCATCTTAAAAAATGACTTTACGGTTTTTCCTAAGCAGGAAAATGCAATTGAATTTAATCAGGTAAAAAAATACTTTTTACACGAAATTGACACTTATAAATTAGTGTTTATTGATGGTGTTTTTAGTTCACATTTATCTTCTACAACTCACGACGGAATCGATGTTTGTTTGATGTCATCGGCATTGACCAAACCAAAATACAAAATGGTTATTGATACTTACTTCAATAAAATAGCAAGTAAAGATGACAGCTTGACTTCATTGAATACAGCTTTTGCAATTGAAGGTGCTTTTATCAATATCCCACAGAAAAAAGTAGCTGACAAACCAATTGAAATTATGTATTTCTCAACAGGAAATGAAGCTGCGTTAATGGTTCAGCCAAGAAACTTGGTTATTGTGGGTGAAAATTCACATGTTCAAATTATCGAACGTCACCAAAGTTTGAATGAAAATCCAGTTTTAACAAATTCTGTTACTGAGATTTTTGCTCAAAAACGTGCGATTGTTGACTATTACAAAATTCAAAATGATAATAGCGAAGCTAACTTAGTTGACAACACTTATGTTTCTCAGCAACAAGAAAGTCACGCTTCTGTTCATACATTTTCGTTTGGAGGAAATCTAACTCGTAACAACTTAAATTTTTACCATTTTGGAGAAAGATTGACAAGTACGCTTAACGGAATTTCTATCTTAAACGACAAACAACACGTTGACCATTACACTTTAGTAAACCACGCAACACCAAACTGCGAAAGTTTCCAAGATTATAAAGGAATTTTCTCTGATCGCTCAACAGGAGTTTTTAACGGAAAAGTTTTGGTAGAAAAAGAAGCTCAAAAAACAAACGCTTTCCAAAAAAGCAACAACATTTTATTGAGTGACAAAGCAACTATCAACGCAAAACCACAATTAGAGATTTTTGCAGATGACGTAAAATGTTCTCACGGATGTACTGTTGGACAATTAGATGAAACAGCAATGTTCTACATGCAGTCTCGTGGTATCCCGAAAAAAGAAGCAAAAGCTTTATTGATGTACGCATTCTCAAATGCCGTTATCGAAAGCATCAAAATACCAGAATTAAAACAAAGAATTACTAAAATCATTGCCATGAAATTGGGCGTGAATTTAGGATTTGATTTGTAGTCAGGTTTTAGCGCAAAGACACAAAGGTTATGCAAAGTTCGCAAAGTTTTTTATATAAAATTTGCGAACTTTGCGCTTTTTACTTGGGGTCTTTGCGCTAAAATTTTATTTTTTTACTGAAGAAATAACCTCTTTCAAAAACCCATTAAAGTCAAAACTTTTATCACCTTCTCTCACTCCCATTCTCACAATTACCATATCCAGAGACGGAATAATCGCTACCATCTGGCCTTGATAACCACTGCAGTAAAACATATCACGAGGAACATCAGGGAACTTCCCTCCTGCGTTTAGCCAAAATTGCGCACCGTATTTTCCTTCAGAAGTATTTGTTGGTGTTGCGGTATATTTAACCCAGCTTTCGTCAAGGATTTGTTCGCCGTTCCAATTTCCTTTTCTTAGATATAACAATCCAAATTTTGACCAATCGCGCGGTGTTGCCCATCCGTATGATGAACCTACAAAAGTTCCACTCATATCCTGCTCTACAATCATCGAATTCATTCCTATTTTGTCGATTACAGCGCTGTACCAAAAATCAAGATATTCTTGCTGTGTTTTAAATTGTCTTCTTAAAATCAGGGATAATAAATTGGTTGTTCCAGAAGAATAATTCCAATGTGTATTGGGTTTAAATTGAGCTGGTTTATCCAACTGCACTTTCCCCATATCTTCAGCCTGAAAAAGCATTTTTGTGGCATCGCAGATTGTACTGTAATTCTCTTCCCATTCTAAACCAGAATTCATGTGAAGCAAATCGTTAAGCGTAATATTTTTGCGTTCGTCATTTTGCCATTCTTTAACTGGTGCCGGTTTGTAAATATCGATTTTTCCTTGTTTTGCCAAAACACCAAAAGCCGAACTTGTGATACTTTTTGTCATCGACCAGCCTAAAATTTTGCTGTCTTTATTAAAACCTTTATCGTATTTTTCGGCAATTAATTTGTCTTTATATAAAACCACAACTGCACGGGTTCTTTTTGTTCCGCCACTAGGTTTATCAAAAGCATTATCAACCGCTTTTTTTAATTTGGAATAATCAATATTCGAAAATGCGGTATCTTTTGGCTCCTTATTACCGTAAGGAAAAGGAAGATTATTAACCAATTTGGTTCTCTTTGGCAGCAGATACGGTTTCGAAACATCAAAATCATCATTAATCAAAACAGCACCTAAACCTTCTCTGTAAATCGCTTTTCTTTCTTTTAAACCATAAACATTTGAAGTTGCAAATTTTCCTGCATCATCAATTGCATTCGTTGCCAAATCAATCATGTCGATATCATTGTCGGTTTTTTCAATTAATTCTTTCGAACGATTATCTATAAAATGTCCTGATGCAATACTCTTGGCAGAAAATCCAGAAATCAAATCCAGTTTAGGGTAAGTTGTAAATCCGAAATATAAAAAAGCCAGAACAACTACAAGCAGAAATACTTTGAGAAATTTTTTCATTGATACGTTATTTTTATTGCAATATAAATAATTTATGTTCACGTTTTTAGGAGTCAAATTATAAATCTGATTCAGATAATTCAGAAAAGTTAACCGATTTTTACAGAATCAGCATTTACGCCTTGTAACAATGATGCCATAAAAGGAAATTATAGAATTCCTGTATAAACAAATTTAGTTTTAGTACTTTTGTAAATAGATTTTTTCTAAATAAGACATGCTAGATATTCAAAAAATAAGAGCTGATTTTCCAATTCTTAACCAAAAAGTTAACGGAAAACCTTTAGTATATTTCGACAACGGAGCTACTTCTCAGAAACCACAAGTTGTGATCGATGCGGAAGTAAAATATTATCAAGAAATCAACGCCAATATTCACCGTGGCGTTCACACTTTAAGCCAGTTAGCTACTGACGCTTACGAGGTTTCTCGTGGTAAAGTAAAAGAACATATAAACGCAAAACATGCTCATGAAGTGCTTTTTACTTCTGGAACAACTCATGGTATTAATTTAGTAACCAATGGTTTTGCTTCAATTTTAAAACCAAGTGACGAAGTAATTGTTTCGTCATTGGAACATCACAGTAATATTGTGCCTTGGCAGATGTTGTGTGAAAAAACAGGGGCGGTTTTAAAAGTAATTCCAATTAATGAAAACGGAGAATTAATTCTAGAAGAGTTTGATGCTTTGCTTTCGGAAAAAACAAAGGTGGTTACACTTAACCATATTTCAAATGCACTTGGAATCATTAATCCGATAAAATATATAATTGATAAAGCGCACTCTGTTGGTGCCGCTGTTTTAATTGACGGTGCTCAGGCAGTTCCGCATTTAAAACCAGATGTTCAAGAATTGGATTGCGATTTCTATGCTTTTTCAGGACATAAAATGTGCGGTCCAACCGGAACTGGAATTTTATACGGAAAAGAAGAATGGTTAAACAAACTTCCTCCTTATCAAGGCGGCGGCGAAATGATCAAAGAAGTTACTTTCGAGAAAACTACTTACGCAGATTTGCCTCATAAATTTGAAGCAGGTACACCAAATATTGCCGGCGGAATTGTTCTTGGAACTGCAATTGATTATTTGAATACTATTGGTTTCGAAAATATTCAAGAGTACGAACACGAACTTTTGGAATACGCCACAAAACGTTTATCTGAAATAGAAGGTTTGAGAATCTACGGAACGGGGAAAAATAAAGCATCTGTAGTTTCGTTTAATATTGATGGAATTCATCCGTATGATATTGGTTCTATTATAGATAAATTAGGAATTGCCGTAAGAACCGGACATCATTGTGCACAGCCAATTATGAGTTTCTTCTGTATTCCTGGAACAATTCGTGCTTCTTTCTCTTTTTATAATACTAAAGAAGAAATTGATTTAATGGTTGATGCCGTTAAAAAAGCACAAACAATGCTAAGCTAAAAAAAACTATTTTTATGAGAATATTGTCTTTATTGCTTTTAACGCTTTTTATTGCAACTGGATGCTGCAGTCAAAAAAAAACAGATATGACTTCAACACAAATTGAATATTCTGCACACTCAAGAGGTTATTACAAAACTATCGTAGCACAAAACAAATCGGTTTTGGTTACTACAGCACGTAATGCTGAACCTGTGCAAATTAATATTGATGATGCAAAATGGAACGAAATTGTTACTGCATTTTCTAAAGTTAATTTAGACAATCTTTCTTCTTTAAAAGCACCAACTGACAAACGTACATACGATGGTGCTGCGATAGGAAATTTAAAAATTACAAAAGATGGAAAAATCTATGAAACACAAGGTTTCGACAATGGTTTTCCTCCTAAAGAAATCGAAAAACTAGTAAATTTATTAGTTGATTTTGTTAAAGAATAATTATGACAATAAAAGAAATACAAAACGAAATAATAGATGAATTCTCAATGTTCGACGACTGGATGCAGCGTTATGAATACATCATCGAGCTAGGAAAAACGCTTCCGCTGATTAAAGAAGAATATAAAACCGATGAGAATTTAATTAAAGGATGTCAGTCAAAAGTTTGGTTACAAGGTGAAGAACAAGACGATAAAATTGTTTTCACGGCAGATAGCGACGCTATTTTGACCAAAGGAATAATTGCAATTTTAATTCGTGCTTTCTCTAATCAAAAAGCAAAAGATATTCTTGAAGCTGATGTCGATTTTATTGATGAAATCGGCTTAAAAGAGCATTTATCAGCAACACGTGCTAACGGTTTGGTTTCGATGATTAAAAACATCAAAATGTATGCTTTAGCATTTGATTCAAAAAACAAAAATTAAATTTCTTCTGCCACGAATTTCACGAATTAACACAAATTTTAATTCGGGAAATTTGTGAAATTCGTGGCAAAAAACAAATAAAAACAATGGAACAAGAAATAGACACAAACGAATTAGGAGAATCAATCGTAAAAATTTTAAAAGGAATTTACGATCCTGAGATCCCTGTTGATATTTACGAGTTAGGATTAATTTATGACGTAATGGTAAATACAGATTACGAAGTGAAAATCCTAATGACTCTTACATCTCCAAACTGCCCAGTTGCAGAAAGCTTACCACGTGAAGTTGAAGAGAAAGTAAAAACAATCGAGCACATTAAAGATGTTGAAGTAGAAATTACTTTTGATCCACCTTGGAGTAAAGATTTAATGAGTGAAGAAGCGAAATTAGAATTAGGAATGCTTTAAAAGTGTACAGTTTACAGTCTCAGTTTCAGTTTTTACTGTGACTGAGAACTGTGACTGAAAACTAATAACCATGGAAGAAATTATCAATAAAGTTGCCAATAGTGCTTTAGAAGTTTTTGATTTAGAGGATTATTATCCAAAAGGAATGCGTGTGCAAATTGACATTTCGCAATGGCTTTTGGAAGGATTTTTATTGAAAGAAAAAGACTTTAGAGAGCACCTAAAAAATCATGATTGGTCGCAATATCAGGATCAATATGTTGCTGTACATTGCAGTACAGATGCTATTATTCCAGCTTGGGCATTAATTCTGGTTAGTGTTCATTTGGCTCCGTATGCCAAAAAAGTAGTTAACGGAACAATCGAAGATCTTGATGCAAGTCTTTACGAAGAGATTTTAAGTAAAATTGATTATTCTGTTTACAAAAGCAAACCCGTAATTGTAAAAGGATGTTCTAGAAAACCCGTTCCTATGCGTGCTTATATTTTAGCTGCAAATTATTTACAGCCATTTGCTCGCAGCATAATGTATGGCGAAGCATGCTCTGCAGTACCTTTATACAAAGAATCTAAGAAATAACCTGCAATTACAAGCGATAATTATCTAGTTTCAATTGGTTTTTAGTATATTTGATAATACACTTAAACTAAACAACCATGAGAAAGCTGGCGTTATTACTATGCATTTTAGCGAACTTTGCTATTGTTCAGGCACAAAATTCAGAAAAAGAATTAATTCAGAATACCGAAAAAGCAGTAAAAAAAATTAATGATACTATTGAAGGAGAAGGCTGGAAAGCAAAAGGAACAGTATCTCTTTTGTTAAACCAATCAAGCTTCAACAACTGGATCGCTGGTGGTGAAGATAGTTTTTCTGGAACTTTAGGAATAAACTATGACTTTAATTATAAAAAAGACGATGTAACCTGGGATAATAAAATCCTTGCTTCTTACGGACTTTTACAAACTAAAAATACCGACTTCGGAAAAAAAACCGATGACCGATTAGAGTTTAATTCAATTGTAGGGAAAAGAGCTTTTGGCGAGTGGTACTACTCTTTCTTTTTAAACTTTAGAACGCAATTTACAACGGGTTATATTTACGGTCAGGATGCTAACGGAAAAGAAATTAGAACTGAGCAGACTAAATTCATGTCACCTGGATATCTAACTACTGGACCTGGTATTTACTGGTCTAAAGATGAAAATCTGAAAATAAATTTTGCACCGCTTACTTCAAAATTCACTTTTGTAGACAATGCTTATACAAGCGGAATTGATAGATTTACAGGTCTGCCTTATGTAGATGGCGATTATTTTGGAGTTGACGAAGGCAAAACGATGCGCTATGAACTAGGTTTTTATGCTTCACTTTATTACAAATTGGCTATTATGACCAATGTAACTGCAGAAAACACATTGAATTTATACTCTAATTATTTAGAACATCCTCAAAATGTTGATATCAATTACTCTTTGAATATCATTATGAAAATAAACAAATTCTTATCTGCTAACTTAGCATTCCAAGCAATTTACGATGATAACGCTTTTGAAGGTCTCCAAACTCGAGAAGTATTTGGTTTAGGAGTTAACTTCGGATTTTAATCTATAAAGTCTTATCATATTTTACCGCAAAGAGGCAAAGTTTTTTCAAAGCTCAATTTTATAAAATAAAAATTCGCAAAGCTGGATGTTATTTAGCTTTGCGAACTTTGTTTTTTATGATACTATAATATAAAAATCTTAACGCTCTTTGCGGTAAAAAAATTATTATTCCTCATTTTCTTCTTCCTTCTCAATCGCATCCTTATAATCTGGATACAAGAATTTATTATAAGGAAAACGAGTAATATGAATTTGTCGAACAGCTTCATAAACCGTTTCTCTAAATTCTTCAAAGTTTTCTTTTTCTCTTGCTGAGATAAATAAAGCTTTGCCTTCTCCTACATCATTCATCCAAGTTTGTTTCCATTCTTCGAGTGTATAATGTTTGCGGGTTCTTTCGGTAATTAAATCATCTTCTTCAATAGTGAGATGACGGTAAGCATCGATTTTATTGAAAACCATGATCGTTGGCTTATCATTACTTTTAATTTCCTGCAACGTTTTGTTTACAGATTCGATATGATCCTCAAAATCTGGATGTGAAATATCTACAACATGCAAAAGCAAATCTGCTTCACGAACCTCATCTAGTGTACTTTTAAAAGAATCAACCAATTGGGTTGGCAGTTTTCGAATAAAACCAACGGTATCAGAAAGCAAAAAAGGTAAGTTTTTAATCACCACTTTTCGAACTGTAGTGTCCAAAGTTGCAAACAATTTGTTCTCAACAAAAACATCACTTTTACCTATTGCATTCATCAAAGTCGATTTCCCAACGTTTGTGTAACCAACCAAAGCCACACGAACCATCGCACCGCGATTACTACGCTGAATGCTCATTTGCTTGTCAATGGTTTTGATTTTATCTTTCAACAACGAAATTCTGTCACGCACAATACGTCTGTCGGTTTCGATCTCTGTTTCTCCAGGTCCACGCATACCAATACCCCCTTTTTGACGCTCAAGGTGTGTCCATAAACCAGAAAGTCTTGGAAGTAAGTACTGACATTGAGCCAATTCTACCTGAGTTCTTGCATATGAAGTTTCAGCTCGCTGCGCAAAAATATCCAGAATCAAATTGGTTCTATCCAGAATTTTACAATCAATAATTCTCGAAATATTTTTTTGCTGTGAAGGCGTTAATTCATCATCAAAAATTACTGTCGATATTTTGTTTTCTTTTACAAAAAGATTGATGTCATCAATTTTTCCCGTACCCACGAAAGTCTTCGGATTCGGACGTTCCATTTTCTGCGAAAAGCGTTTAATAACTTCACCTCCTGCGGTAAATGTCAAAAACTCTAATTCGTCCAAATATTCATTTAGTTTTTCTTCACTTTGATTTTGAGTAACAATTCCAACAATTACTGTTCTCTCAAAATTTATAACTTCTTTTTCTAACATAGTCTTGAATAAGTTGCAAATTTAATCATTTGTAAGCTACAATCAATTATACAATTTCGTTTTTAAATTTATATCTACAACTGCTTTTACAGCAAATTATAAAAAAATGGAATTCTGTTAAGCTTACCTCAACAAAATTCCATTTTGAATAATTTCTAAATTTGAAATATTTACTCGTAAATAAACGTTTTTTCTGTTTTTACAATTCCGTTTTCTTCAATTTGCGAACAAGAAATCGGAAAGTTTAGTTTGTTGTATTTGTATTTTCTGCTTACCGCTACTAAAGCTGTAGACGAAGGACTAAAATTCATTTCATTATTGTATGAAATCGATTCAAAGGCAAATTCGTCTTCATGGTAAGAAATCATTGGTACAATTACTTTGTAATTATCACCAAACAAGCTTTGAACAATTAATTGATCCACCGATTTTTTATCATCGTAAGTGTAGGTCTTAGAAATTTTATCTCCAACCAATCCTTTGTGTTTAGATACATTATCGTTTACATAAACGTATTCAAGTTTTCCAATAATTTGTTTATTTCTATCGCGTGAAGTACGTCTTACAATGATTCCGTTTTCAACAAGATATTCGATATCATCTACTAAATTCTGGTGATTCGTGCTCTTTTTTGTAGTAACTTTAATCCTTGCACCTTCATAAACAAATGAAACCACTTTAGTAATATAATTTGGTCCTTCTTGATATTTTTTGACAAACTTTGTAATATTGTTGTCAGCATCATAAGTATAATTTACGACTTCTTTCCAGTCGCTTCCAACCTTATCCTTAACAGTCATATCAAGCAAACCATTTTTGTTGTAAAAGAAATGCTGTACAACGTCTGAAGTTGTTACGGTTTGAAGTTTACCATCTTTAAAGACCATTGTTTTATTTACAATTTCACCGTCTTTAGAATTTTGGTAATTTGTTTTAACAATATTGATCTGCTTCAATTTAACAGGAGCGTCCTGACTATGCAGTAAACATGGAAAAACCATCATCAAGATGGCAAGAAAGTAGGTTTTCATGAGGTATTTGTATTGATTTGGGATGACCAAAATACAAAATTCAATTAAATTTCAGGAATTTGAAATACGAAAACTACAAACTTTTAAATAAAGCTCTAAAAATCAACTATTTAATTTTGAATTTAAAAATTACGTCCTATTTTTCTCCAAAAATCTTAATATCATCAACCATAAAAGCACCGTTTAAAGTTTTATCTTTTCCAGAACCGATGTATTTAAATGCAATATGAATATTTCCAGAATACGCCGAGAGATCAATTCCTCCAGAGCTTATAAATTCACGTGTTGGTGTTGCTAAAGAAGGAACTTTAGCTTCTAATTTTGTCCATTTTGCCTTGGTAACATTCGAACCATCAAAATTGGTTGAAACATAAATTTCTAACGTATTTAAAGGCGAATCCATTTTTAAATCGTGCTGTGCACTTCTAAAAGAAAGCACGGCATTTTTATATCCTGCTAAATTAATTTTAGGAGAAACAAGCCATGCAATATTTTCGGCTGCTGTCGTACTTGTGGTATTAAACTCTGCGTAGCCATTTCCAGCGTACACCATACTCTTCCACAGTTTAGTTGCTTTTTCTACAATATTGCTCCAACCTGGAAGCGCAAAATTGACATTGTTTTTAACCGATTGAAAATCTTCTGCAAAAAATGGGACATTTCTTTTTCCATTCATATCAATATCACTGTCAGATCTTACCATCAATTGATAATCTGTGCCAAATTTGGTTAAAACCCCTCTTACTTTTCCACTTCCTTCCGGCACAAAATGATCTGCAAATTTTGCATAACTGCTGGTTCTAAAAATAATTTGGTTTCCGGTTTTATCTCGCAAATTCCAATTGGTTGATCCGCCCACATTATTTGATTCTTCAAAATAATGGCGCCCTAAAGCTGCCTCTGTAAATTCGACATCATTTAGTTCTATTAATGTGTTTAATTTATTGTCCTTAAGAGCCTCTTCTATAGAAAGCGATTCCACCAAAGTATTTTCATCAATTATTGTACAGGAAGCATTCAGTACATTTTTATAATCATTTTGAGAAATCCTGCCAATTGTTGGATCGCCGGCATTGCTCACATATAAGCTTCCAATTCTTAATCCGCCATAGTATAAGTCTGTAAATTGGTTTTTAAGTTTTACATAAACTTTATTTCCAATGCGATAATCAATATAGGTATTTGAAGCATCTATTGGAACGCTAAAACCAATCGAGGGAGTTTGGGAAGTTGGCACTGTCTGCAATGAAATCGTCTTAAAAAAATTACCGTCTTCGTCACTAGAAACTACATACGCTTCGATTATATCATCATACAAATATTGTTTGGCTGTATTATTTGAGAGTTCATATACTTTTTCTACATTCTTATTTACTGTGAAATCTGGCTGTGTACAGACTAATTTCGGCGTTTCGACTTCGGTACTGCAACTCGTGATAATAAATAATGATAGTCCAAAAAATGAATTTAAAAATATGTTTTTCATGAGATTTTGATTTACAATCCAATGGTGAGATTTAAAAAATAAGTTCTTCC
This sequence comes from Flavobacterium sp. GSB-24, assembly GCF_027924665.1. Lineage (NCBI taxonomy): Bacteria > Pseudomonadati > Bacteroidota > Flavobacteriia > Flavobacteriales > Flavobacteriaceae > Flavobacterium > Flavobacterium sp. GSB-24. Next base: position 1,155,847 of record NZ_AP027043.1, on the reverse strand, counting down.
GTAACCATAATAATATTTAGGACCAAAGGATGGAGTTCCGCTGGAAATATCTTGATTTAAAGCTCTGAAGTTTGCATTCCGCGCCTGTTCAAAACCTCCAGTTTTATATATTGAATTGAAAACGTTATTAACGCTGGCAAAAAGACCTATATATTTTTTACGAATGCGCCATGACTTTCCTCCACTTATATTTAATAATGATACTGGATCAAACTTTTCTTGTTTTAATAATTCATTTCCTCTTTCTGAAGTTGCTTCAGGAAAAGGAAAATTATTGGCTGGATTTATGTAAAACTGGGAAGTTCTTGAAATTGGCAAAACATCGATATAACTTTCTGCCAAATAATTAATATTAGCAGCCAGCCACCAAAATTTTGAATCGCGATATTCCATTCCAAACGAATAAGCCTGCTGCGGAGTTCCTGGCTGTTTGTAATTTTTAAGATAGGCTTGACCAAAATCAAAGGTAGTCTGCGCACCATCTTTTGCTGCGTTTGCATCATTTGTAATTGATACGTTTGGATTACTGCTGTAAACATAATTTCCGTACGCTGTAGACAAGGTCGCTTTTACTGTCGATGAAAATTGATATTCTAAACTTAATTCTGCTCCAGTATTTTTCTTGTCTAAATGCGTTAAAGTCTGACTTACAAAAGCATCTGTAGCATCATAACCTGCTCCGTTATCGAAAATTCCTTCGGCATAGAAAAAAGAAATTTTTGAAGTGTTTTTTATTAAAGTATAATAAGCCGTAAAACGCATTTTAAGTTTTGGTGAACGATAAACATAATTAGCTTCAGCACTGCTAATATTTTCACTTTCAATTCCATTAACTATCGAATTATTTAATCGTGAATTTGAAAATGTATTTCTAAGAGAAGGAGCTCTTGTCAAATGCGCTGCATTAAAAAACAACAGCTGCTTTCCAGAGATTTTATACGTAAATCCGCCTTTGAAACCAAAATTTTCAAAGTTAACCTTATCACTTTTTCCCAGTGAAGAAGTTGGATAAAGTCCGTTTTGATACAATCCTTCTCTTTGATAATCCGACATTGCGTATGATTGTGCCAGATAAAATTCTGTTTTATTATAAGTAAATTTAAACTGCGTGAAAACATCTAAAGTATTAGCAAGCAAATTATTATTATACCCATAGATATCTCCTTTCTTAACTTTTCGATCTGGATGCTGTAAATCTGATTGTGAAAGATTTCCTTTGTAAAATGGATCAATATCTTCAAAATATTCTCCGCCTAAAAGATCCAGCAAATACTGAAAATTATGTGATTTTAATTTTCGGAAAGTGAATCCGCCATCAAATGAAATATTTGGAGTAATCTGCGTGTTTAAGTTTGAATTTACTGCAAACGTCTTATCGTCTGTTCGGTCTTCATAAAGAACATATTTACTTTTGGCAGGTTCATAACCATTTTCCGTTGGATTTTGATTAGCAAGATACATTGACTCCCAATCAATCTGAGGATTTTCTAGAAGTGCAATTGTATTTTTTGCTGCATTTTCATAATCTGGAGTAAACTCACCTGAAAATTGTCCTTGATCTTTCGCATAAAGCGAACTAAAATAACTTGGCATTTTTTTATAATAAACGGGATCTGGACTATCTGCATTTTGATAATCTATACTGCTGTTTCCGACTTTCCCAAATTGATACATAACGCTCGAATTCAGGTTTGTTTTAGCATCAATTTTAAAATAATGATTCAGCATTACTAATGGTTCTTCAACATTTTTAACTCTTGCGTTTCGTTTTTCACCATTCTGTAATCCCCAGTACGAATTGTATTTTTCGCCCATTAAACTGGTCACTTCACTTGTATTTGCCGAATTTTTTCCGCGCGAATTCGGAGTATAAAACCCTGTAAAATTCAGAGAATTTCTGTTGTTTAATTTCTTTTCGACACTAATGAAAAAAGAATCTGCATTGAAATTTGTTCCTTCAAAGTAACCTTCATCCGCCCATCTTTTTCCAGCTGCAACCGCATAAGCCCAACCAGAAGAATTCATTCCAGATGCATATGTTCCAATTGCACGCCAAGTGTATGTTGTATTGCTTCCAGAAAATGTAAGTGATATTCCCTTTCGGTATAAGGAAGCTCGAGTTGTTATTTGCTGTGTCCCTAAAATTCCACCGAAAGTATAATTTGATGCAGCCGTTCCAACCGAAAATTCTTGATTACGCAATACATTATTTAAGCCTCCCCAATTGTTCCACTGCGGTCTTCCGTCGTAGATTTTGTTCATTGTCATTCCGTTGAGCATCATGGTTCCGTTTTCACTGTCTAAACCGCGAATTCTAAACCGAGCTTGACCCCAATTAAACGCAGATGCCTGCATAAAGGCATCTTTTGAAGATTGTAAAAGTCCAGATGTCATTTCTGAGGAGCTGTTATCTTCAGAAAAATCATTATCAGACAAAGTAATCAATGCAGCTGGAACTTCATCCGAATAAGTATCTTCGATCTGTAAAGTTCCTAGATTAATGTTTTGTTTTGAAGATTGGATTTTTAAAATATAATCTTTGTATCCTTGGTTTCTCAGCAAAAGTAATTGTTCTTTTTGCGGAAATATATGAAGTTCAAATTTTCCATCTTTTGACGTGAGCTGCATCACTGCTGTATTCTGTATCGTCACGACTACATTTTCCAGCGGATTTTGAGTTCGCGCATCAATAACGATTCCAGTAACAGTTATTTCTTGCTGCTGTGCCGACGCAAAAGTAAAGGCCATTAAAATTAAAGCTGCTAAGTATTTTTTTACCATTAAAAATTCCAATTTATTTTTGAAAATAGTTTAGGATCGCAATCCTTATTCAAAAGATAAAATTGGTTTTTGGAAAAGAAATTCTAAGTTTTAGCGGTGAGGCTATAAATTCAAAAATAGGTAAAATATTTAAATATAAGTAAATTCTTTCAAATTTATTTTAATTAATGAAAAGCTAATTAAGTACTCATAAGCGATAGCTTAAGCTGTAGTGCGAATTTTAGAAACCATAAAAGCGATCAAAACTCCAAATATTCCGATAAAAGCAAAAGAGAATTGAAGACCAAAACTTTGTGCAATATGCCCAATTACAGGAGGTCCCATCAAGAAACCTAAGAAACTTACACTCGAAACAATCGTTAGGGCTTCTCCTGCTGGCACGGTTGGATTTTTCCCAGCGATACTATATACGGTTGGAACGATAGTGGCAACGCCCAAACCAACGAACATAAAAGCGATTGTACACGGAATAATATAAGGAAGAAAAACAGCTGTAAAAAGTCCCGCAGAAATCATAACGCCGCTAATCTGCATAACGCGTTCACGACCAAATTTATTGATTAATCCGTCACCCAAAAATCTTCCGCCAGCCATCATAATCATAAAAGAAGTGTAGCCTAAAACTACTAACGCGCCAGGCGCTTGTACAATATCTTTAAAGTAAACACCACTCCAATCGAACATAACGCCTTCGCTTGCCATACTGCAAAACCCAATTACTCCCAGCCAAAGTAAAGCTGTGTCTGGTTTTACAAATAGTTTTTTGCCTTCTTGTTTTACTTTTACTTTTTCTTTGGCTCGCACCAAAAATTTAAAATTAAAAGCAACCATAAGCAAAACTATTCCAGCAACAATTAGAAAATGATGTAATGGACTTAATTTTAAAGCAAGCATACCTAAACCGACTAATGCTCCTGTAAATCCTGCAAAACTCCACATTCCGTGAAATGCTGACATGATTGTTTTTTTGAACAAAACTTCCGTATAAACTCCCTGTGTGTTTACAGCAATATTGGCTAGATTTCCAAACAGGCCAAATAAAAATAACCCAAGTGATAATTGTAATGCTGTTGTTGCTAAACCCAAATTAATTAAGCAGAAAACGTACATTATTAAAGAGAAAATCAAAATGCGGTGACTTCCCCACTTGGTAACCATTTTTCCCGAAAAGGGCATAATCACTAATTGTCCAACTGGAAGGGCAAAAAGTATAGAACCTAAATCGCCTTCTGTTAAATGCAAAGCCGTTTTAATATCTGGAATCCTGCTTGCCCATGTTGCAAAACTTAAACCCATTCCGAAATAAAACATTCCAACGGCAAAACGAATCCGATTTAAATAGGAAGCCTTTGCTTCTCTAAATACTTTCTTGATTTTACCTTTGGTCTGAAAAAGCGCTAATGGATTAAAATTTATCAGCATATTTAATTTTTAATAAATGATATTTTCAAAAATACTAAAAACACTTGTCAAAGCACATAAAACCTATTGTTATGCTCAATATACAACGTTATTGTTTATAAATTCGAAGGTTTTCAATTGAAATCTTCTTATTAAAATTACAACTTTTCGCGTTTAGTAGAATTATAATCTGCGTCATTTTTTTTAAAAACAAAAAAAGGAGCAATCTCAACTTTCGAGAAAACCCCTTTGTACTTATATTTCTCTGTTCCATAGGAACATTTCGTCGGTAGAAAAATTATATCGTTGCGATATTTTACGTTCCGTAGGAACGTTTGATACATTTAGATTATAAAAATGACAACAAAATCAAACGTTCCTATGGAACGTAAATGCGACTGAACATTATATTTTTTACCGACGAAACATTTAATTACATACTTATTATATACTTATTACCTTTTGCTGGGCATTACTTGCAATTGCAGCTTCTATAACCTGCATCACTTTTACACCATCTTCTGCAGTAACAGGTTCCTTTTTATCGTTTACGATAGAATCATAAACTCCATCAAAAAAACTAAAATAATTACCTTGAAGTGTCGGGATTTTTTCTCTTACTATTTTACCATCAATTTCTGTGTGTAAAAGTCCTTGGAGATTTGCGTCTTCTGTTCCCCAGGATTCTAAATTTGGCTTTTTTCCGATTTTTAAATCATCTTCCTGAACATCTCCTCGAGGTTTTAAGAAAGAGCCTTTTTTACCGTGAATCGTATATGCTGGATTGGCTTCTCTCACAAAAAAACCTGCTTTTAATCTTACTCTGAAATTAGAATAAAACAATGTCAAATCGATCCAGTCGTCTACAACAGAATTTTCTCTGGTTACTCGAATATCTCCAAATACCGATTTCGGACAGCCAAATAAACTCACCGCTTGATCTATTAAATGCGGACCTAAATCTTTTAAAACTCCAGCACCGTCATTTGCCGTTTCTTTATGTGCCTTCGGGCTCAATAAAGGATTATAGCGGTCAAAATGAAATTCTGCTTCTATCAAATCGCCTAAAACTCCTTCGTCGATAATTTTCTTGATTGTTTTAAAGTCACTGTCCCATCTTCTGTTTTGAAACACGGCTAATTTCAATCCCTTTTCTTTTGCGATTGCTGCCAGTTCTTTTGCCTCCGCAACTGTTGTTGTAAAAGCCTTTTCTACAACTGCATGTTTACCTGCCAAAAGGACTTTTTTAGCATATTCATAATGTGTTCCTACAGGGGTATTTACAATTACTAAATCTACATCGTCGTTTAATAATTCTTCTATCGAAGCGTAACTTTTAACGTATGGATAATCTTCTTGGATTAACTTTTTGCTTCTTTCCCAAGAACCTAATAATTCAAATCCTTCGTGAATATCTAGAAACGGTGCGTGAAAAACTTTTCCCGACATTCCGTATGATAAAAGTGCTGTTTTTATTTTTTGCATGTTATTTTTAGTTTTTTGCCACAGATTAATGTGATTAAAAAGGATTTTTTTTGCCGCGAATTTCACGAATTTACACAAATCGTTGCTTTACAAGTTTAAAATAATTCCTGAAATTCGTATCGAAAAACATTAAAAAGAAATCATTTTAATCTTTGAAATCTGTAGCTAATAAATTTTAAATCTTAGCTCGTTCGTATTGTTTTGGACATTGAATTTCGCTGTCTAATTCTTTAGCGAAATCTAAAGGCAAATTCGGATTTCTCAAAGATTCTCTGGCGAATAAAATTAAATCGGCTTGACCGTTTTTTAGTATTTCTTCGGCTTGTCTGGCTTCGGTAATTAAACCAACTGCTCCAGTTGAAACATTAGCTTCTTTTTTTACTTTTTCGGCAAAAGGAACTTGATAACCTGGACCAAGCGTAATTTTTTGATACGAAACCAATCCACCTGATGAAACGTCGATTAAATCTACTCCTTTTTCTTTTAATATTTTTGAAAGCTGTACAGATTCTTCAGGATTCCATCCGTTTTCTGCCCAGTCAGTTGCTGATATTCTAACAAATAATGGTAAATCAGATGGCCATTCGGTTTGAACTGCTTCTACAATTTCTAAAGTAAAACGAATTCTATTTTCAAAACTTCCTCCATATTCATCTGTTCTCACATTTGTCAATGGAGATAAAAACTGATGCAGCAAATATCCGTGCGCGCCATGAATTTCTAAAACCTTATATCCCGCTTCTACTACTCTTTTGGTTGCTGCTTTAAAATCTGAAATTACTTTTTGGATTCCGTTTTTATCCAAAGCTTCTGGAAAAAATGGTTCGTCATCATGATACGGAATCGCACTTGCAGAAACGGTCTGCCATCCGCCTTGAGCGAAATCTAATTTTTTATTGCCAAGCCACGGAGCCGAAACACTTGCTTTTCGTCCCGCATGCGCCAATTGAATTCCCGGAATTGAATTTTGAGAAATAATGAATTGGTTGATTTGCTTCAATTTTTCGATATGTTCGTCTTTCCAAATTCCAAGATCTGAAGGAGAAATCCTTGCCTCTGGAGAAACTGCAGTCGCTTCCTGAATAATTAATCCAGCACCTCCAGTCGCTCGACTTCCTAGATGAACCAAATGCCAATCGTTTGCAAAACCGTCTTCTGCAGAATATTGACACATTGGAGAAATTGCAATTCTATTCTTTAATGTAATTTTTTTTATAGTTAATGGAGAAAATAATTGTGAAGCCATAATTGTAACTTTTGAAGATTTTATGCTACCAATTGAAAATGACAGCAGTTTAAAAAGTAAAGTTACGGCATCTTGTTAAAACGTGAAATTGAAATGTTTATTAATTAACAAACATTTAAACCAAATTCTATTCAATATTATTTATCGCAAACAATTCTTTCTCAATTTCTGAATATTGGCTTTTTTCAAACTGAGTAATGTTCTTATTTTGAAGTAGAAAAATTTTGCCACAATCCCTGTAAAGTATCTCTAAAATATGCGAAGAAATAAAAATAATACTCTTTTTTGAAAGTGCTCTAATATGGTTCATCAACAAATAATTTGATTCTAAATCGAGACCGTTAAAAGGTTCGTCTAAAATATAAATTGAAAACTCTTTTTGAAAAACGGCATTCAGATACGTTTTCTTTTTCATTCCTGTAGAAAACTCGCGTATTAATTGATTACTTGGAACTTCAAATATTTGTTCCGTGTTTTTTCTTTTTACATCTACTAAATGGGCATAAAAATCGTAAAATTCGACCGCAGTAAGTTCTCCATAAATTGGAGGATCTGTTGGAACCCAGCCTGCATTTTGCAGTACTACTTTTTCTTCATTAATGGAACAGCTTCCATTAAACTTTTCTAAACCTAAAATACATTTAAAAAGTGTTGTTTTACCTTGACCGTTTTTACCAATAACACCATAAATTCCAGGTTGATCAATACTGATATTAATGTTTTCTAATATTGATTTGTCTTTATATTTTTTCTGATCAATAATAATCTTCAGCATGTTTTTAATTCGTTTAAGTTTTGAATCGTTTTTTTATAAATAAAAGGTGTTGCCAACAATGGAACTCCAAATAAAAAAATACTTGAAGCTATAAAAAGAGTAAAGAAAATCTGCTGTAAATAATTGTTATTAAAATAGATATACTTGAACAGAAGATTTAAAAGAGGAACAATAAATATAAAAATGAGAAATATTAATTTCTCCCACTGCAATAAGAAACACAATGTTAGAGCTACTGGAAGCACTAAATAAGCAGTATTAATAATTGAATTTTTAAACTGAAAAATCAAGTATTTTTTGGCACTAAAAGGATTCTGTTTTATTTCTTCTATTGTTTCTCTTTCAAAGGATGGAATGCAGGTTATTAAAGACAAACCTAAAAAAACCGCATACAATAGATTTTGATTTTTACTGTTTACCGCCATAAAAATAATGGTAATCAAAATTGGAAGAATATAAATCAGCTTGTATTTTCTAAACGAGATATGCCAGTAGATATTAAATGTATCAAAAGGATATTTAATGATTTTTAAATTGAATTTAGGAGCATTGATTAATAGAATCTTAAACAAAATAATTGCTGCGATAAAAATAAATTCATTCTTTAATAAGAGTACTAAATAAAATGGAGATGAATAAATAAGGTATTCTATAAATAGAATTAATTTATAATTTTTTTTCATTTTTAGAAGCTCTACATCTAACCTCTGCAAATGATAAACCACTATCTCCAAGAAAAGGAGGGGAACATAACTCCTGAACTTTTCGAAGTTTTTATAAATTAAAAATGCGCTGACAAAATGGATTGCTATAATTAGAAATACTGCCAGATTATCATCTTTAGAAACTAATTTTCTAAAACGAACCAAAAACAAATAATGTAAGATTGTTCTCAATATTTTTTTTCCGAAATTTACTGTTTTTTATTTATAACCAAAGAATAAAAGCTCATTTTACAAATACTTGCCGAAGATATTTGTAACAAATAATCAAAAATGTTACTAACAAACGAACAATATTTACTTTATTGAAAAGTAAGGTCAATTATTAACAAACATTTAAAACCTTAAACATTATCTTGCGGTCTTAAATTAAATAAGAAAACGCTACTTTTGTGCGTTAAATACGAACTAAAAATAAAAAATGGATATAGTTATCAAACTCTCTCAATTTCTATTGAGTTTATCTTTACTTATTATTCTTCATGAATTAGGGCATTTTATCCCTGCAAAATTGTTTAAAACAAGAGTCGAAAAATTTTATTTGTTTTTTGATGTTAAATATTCACTTTTCAAAAAGAAAATAGGAGAAACAGAATATGGTATCGGATGGCTTCCGCTTGGAGGTTATGTGAAAATTTCTGGAATGATTGATGAAAGTATGGACAAAGAGCAAATGGCTCTGCCTCCACAGCCTTGGGAATTTCGTACTAAACCAGCTTGGCAGCGTTTAATTATTATGCTTGGCGGCGTTACTGTAAACTTTATTCTGGCTTTTATTATTTATATCGGAATGGCTTTTGCCTACGGAGATACTTATATTGCTAATGCCGATTTAAAGGATGGTGTTGCAATTGAAAATCCTGCTATGATTAAAGCTGGTTTTAAAACTGGCGATAAAATTATTTCTATTGACGGAAAAGCTGTAGAAAATTACGACAGTGATATGAACATGAATGTTATCATGGCAAAACATGTTTTAATTGAAAGAGACGGAAAACAGCAGACTATAACAATGCCGACTGATTTTGTAGACCAACTTTCTAAAACAGAAAAAGGACTTCTTATTGGTATTCGTACTCCTTTTGCAATTGGTAAAGTTGCGGAAGAATCTCCTAATCAAAACTTAAAACCAAAAGACTTGGTTCTTTCTTTAAATGGACAAAAGATTAAATACTTTGATGAAGCTAAAACAGTTTTAGAAGCTAATAAAGGCAAATCAATTCCAGCTGTTGTTTTACGTGATTTAAAAGAAACTCCAATTACCTTAAAAGTTAATAACGAAGGAAAACTAGGTGTGGTTGCAGGAGGTTTAGACATGAAATCATTAGAAAAACTAGGTTACTATAAAATCAGTACTAAAGAATATGGTTTCTTCGAATCTATTCCGGTTGGTCTTGAAAAAGGTAAAGATCAATTAGTAGGTTACGGAAAACAATTGAAAATGATTTTTAATCCAGAAACTAAAGCTTACAAACAAGTTGGCGGTTTTGCAGCAATTTTCAATATTTTCCCTACTTCTTGGAGCTGGGAAGTATTTTGGTCAATCACGGCTTTATTGTCAATTATGCTTGGAGTTATGAATTTATTGCCAATTCCAGCACTTGACGGTGGTCACGTAATGTTTTTATTGTATGAAATGATCAGCGGTAAAAAACCAAGTGATAAATTCCTAGAGAATGCGCAAATGGTTGGTTTTGTTTTACTTATTTCACTATTACTATTTGCTAACGGAAACGACATTTACAAAGCAATTGTAGGCAAGTAAAAATATTTAATAAAAAGAGTGAAAATGTTTTTGAGAAACTAAAAATAGTTTTATATTTGCACTCGCTAAAAAGAGCAACAACTTCCTCCTTAGCTCAGTTGGTTAGAGCATCTGACTGTTAATCAGAGGGTCCTTGGTTCGAGCCCAAGAGGGGGAGCAACTTTTTTTAGCAAACATATTTACCTTTAAGGTGATTCCTCCTTAGCTCAGTTGGTTAGAGCATCTGACTGTTAATCAGAGGGTCCTTGGTTCGAGCCCAAGAGGGGGAGCTTAAAAAAAAGACGATCAATTTGATCGTCTTTTTTTTTGTCAAATTCCAAAGTTTAAAAAATTCCAAATTCCAATACTTTAGGACTGATTATTTTAATAGTAAAGGCGCAGGGTTTTACGCAAAAAGCGCCAATTTTGTCATTTCGACCAAAGGAAGAAATCACGCAAGAAACTACACAATTTAAATTGCCAATCTATGTCGACAAACCATTGATCTCTGGCCCCTCGAGATGACAAACAAGATATCTAATAACATGCTTGATTTTTTGATTTATGTAAACCATTTTGTTTAAATTATCAAATTAACATAGCCTTTGGTTTCAACTGTTCACCTTTTTTTTAATATTGATTTTCAAAATCTATAAAATTAGATCTAATTAACCTTTGCGCTTTTTCTTAGTGTCTTTGCGGTTAAAATCTGCGGCTAACAAAATCTACTTCACTACCAAGGTCTCGCTTTTAAATCGTTTCATCAACAAATCAGCTTTTTCGATTTGGTTGACTGATTTTAAAGACTGGGCGTATCTGTAATAATAAATAACATCTGGATCTTTAACGAGATTAAACAATTGCTCATAATATCCTGCCGCTGTATTAAAGTTTCCTTCGAAGTAAAGTCGATCCGCAACCTTTTGAAGCATTTCTGGAGATTTATATCCTTTTTCCAGCACTCTTTCATAAGTTCTCGTTACATCTACTTTGACATATTTTTCAGGCTCAGCTGGAACTTTAACCACAACTGGCTCTGAATAGGCTGTTATACTTTCAATAGAAACTTCAGGCTGTGTCATACTTGCTCCTTTTTGTTTTCGCTTGACATATCTCGGAATAATAGTTCTAGTATTATTTGGTCCTAAATCGTTGGTATAAACCATATCCAATTTAGTTACCTCATAAGTTGTAATTCTGCCTCCAAAAAGTTTATTGATTCTCTCTTCTACATAATATGATTTTATAACATAATCACTGTTTGAAGCAAGATTGTCGGTTAAAATTATAGTTTTTCCGTTAGCGGAAGATCCCTGGGCATTTGCAGTTTGTTGTGCAAAGCAATTAAGAGATACTATTATTAAAAATGCGCTTAAAAACGCTTCGAGCTTTTTCATAAATATTCAATAAAATTAATGGATCGCCTTAAAATTTTATTAAATATATGCCATTCAAGCCGTTACGATTAATATTCTCCGCAAATAACTAGAAAAAACGTTGAAGCGCTTCTTTTCTTTTAAGTGTTCCTGATTAGGGAAAAAGGTTCCTTAAATTGTTTATAGGAAAAATGGCTTAATGAAAAATATATAATTAATCAATAAAAAAAGCGCCGCAATTTTCATTGCAGCGCTTTCCTATTTATTTAAAAACTCAGAGTAATTAAACCCCCAACTTCTTAGCAATCTCAGTTGGAATTCCTCCTTTGTTTACTAATAATGCTGTAGTTTTATATTTTACGAAGTTCTTAGTTACAAACAAGAAACCTTTGTAGTCGTTTGTTTCTCCCCAAGAATTTTTTACGATATAGTATTCTTTTCCAGTTTGATCTTTTGCTAAACCAATAATGTGCATTCCGTGGTCGTCTGTTGTTGCGTAGTTATCAAACGCAGCCTGACGCATTTCTGGAGTAATTTCTGGTTCTGCTTTTGGTCCGTTAAACATGTCTGCTTTTTCTTCAGCCGTCATATCGTCGAATTTTTTAGATGCAACATAAGCTACACCATTTTTCCAGCTGAAGCTTTTCTCGCTAACATCTGTTGCCCAAGCTACAGTATATCCTTTTTTCAAAGCATTGTCTATAACATCTGTCATATCGTTTACTTTTACGTTGTAAACTTGATCCAATGACCAGTTGTCTGGCACCATCATTGTAGTTTTTTGATAGTACGGAGATGTTGTGAAAGATGACATTTCTACATAATCATCTGGGTTAATTCCAACCACTTCTTTTGCAAAAGATTGCGGCGTATAGTTTTTTCCTTTGTAATTGAAGTTATCAGGCACTTTTCCTAAATAAGAATCAATAACTGCTGTGTAAGCTTTTTGCCAGTTTGGTGTCAATTCTCCGTTCGGGTTTTTAACAACAGCTGCCAAAACTCCTTCGATTAGAGCAGCCATTTCTCCAAATTTATTTTTATCTGTTCCGTAGTTTAATCCTGTGTAAACTTCTCTAGGAACAGTTCCGTATTTTTTGTACATATTTATTACATCGTGCAAAGCTCCTCCGTCTCCAAGGGTAATTGCTCCGTGCATACGAACATAATTTACACCTTTGTCAACATATACATTTCTTGCAGAGTAAATTTGAGATAATTCTACTGGCTGTTTTCCTAAACGAATCATTTCCGACTCTAAGAATGAGTTTGTTGAATAACTCCAGCAAGTTCCAGATGAACCTTGAGTTTTTACTGAGGTTGTACCTAAGTTAATTACTTCTGTAAATTTAAAGTTCTCTTTACTTTTGTCGCTAGCGTTTAGTTTAAGTGAATTTACTAACACGTCTTGCGCAAAACAGCCTGCTGTTCCAGCTAAAAATACTGAAGCTGCAAACACTGATTTGAATGAAAATGTATTCATAATTTATGTTTAAAGTTTAATAAAATTAGTCTCTAATGTTTCTAATTTGTTACAAAACAATTAAATATTATAGAATTTGTGTAATGTTTAATTGTTAATGTTTTCTTAATGAATATAATTATTAGGTTATTTACGACAAAAAGCCTCAATAATGCAATATTGAGGCTTTTCAAAATTATTTTTTTATAAATCAACTTCTTACAAGTTTTTTGCTTTTAATTTATCGCAACCAATTACTTCCAAAAACGATATAGTAAGCCCAATCTTCTGGTCCTTTTGCAACGTCAACACCCATTCTGAGTTTAAACTTTCTGGCCAGTAAATATCTGAAACCTGTTCCGTAACTATAAACAACTGGTTTTGCAAAAGCATCGTCCCAATCGTTAAAAGCACTTGCTAGACCTCCATAACCCATTATACTCCATCGTCGGTAAAAATCCCATCTTAATTCGGCTTCTGTTACAATACTTGTTTTTCCTTGGTATCGTGCGGCTGGAATTCCTCTTAAATTAATTCCCGGCAAAAGATAAAAAGGCGGGTTACCAAACGCCTGTTCCCCTTCAATCCTCAGCCCGCCGATTAATTTTTTAGTTAAGGGATAAAATCCAATTGCAGATAAATTGACGCGCCAGGCATCATAATCACTTCCTAAAATATTATCTGACCAGAAGAAATCTGATTGAAGCCTAATTCCTTTATCTGGTGTAAAAATATTATCACGTCCGTCGAATTGCACTGCTAATCCGAGCTGGCTTATGGTACTTTTAATATCTTTTGGATCTACAAATGGCGGGGGAAGATTAACATCAGGCAGGTTTATTTTAGAATTTAAAAAAAGATATTGTGGTCCTGCACTCCATTTTGGATTATTAAACTGCTTGAGCCATTGTGTATAAAAAATAGTAGATTTAAAATTGAGTTTAAATTCCTGATCTGGCAGATTTGGTCTGTTGTTAGCATAAAATGATAAATTCATATCGCCATAGCCAGCCATAACTCTGTATAATATTTTGGGTTTAATAAGCGTTCCTGAACGAAAAGCCCCAACCATCCAGCTTTTATTTCCTGTATACATCCCGATTCCGCCCGTGATATCTGGATTTATAAAACGCTTTTTACCATTTTCGTCTACAATTGGTGCATGTTTTTTTAAGAAAACAGGCACGATTGCACCTCCAATTCCTCCTAAAGCTGGTTCTGTAATTACGGTTGGAACGACCAGAAATCCGTGTGCGTAAATAATATAATCACTTAAATCAAACGCTCCGTCTAGAGAATCTTTTGCACTTATATGCTGTTTTTGTGCATTTATAACATTAAATGACAATAGAAATCCAAGCAAGAATAGGATAATTTTTGGTGGTGTTTTTTTGTTTTTCATATAAAGAAGCTGAATCGTTTTACATTTAAAAATTACCGTATTCTTAAAGTTCCGAAATCTCTTAATTACTTTTTCTTGAACTCGAAAACATGTGCCAGCGTAATGAAGAAGGTATTTCCTTGAAATCTATTTACAGCGTTAACTTCTCCAATCCATCTCAATCCTGCAGAAGTCATACAGCCAATATGAAGGTAATTAATCTCAGCGCCAAGTCCGCCGACATGATCTTTATCTGGCTCAAGCAATAGGCTTCCTACTGGAATTTTATCATCAGAAACTTTGTATTGGAAATAATAAATTAAACCTGCATTTAATATTCCTTTTGGTGCTGTTTTTTCAGCATTCATACAATAAAAAGTTTTCCCGAGACCTCCTTCAACACTAAGGATATCACCTGTTTTGATATCGGTATCTTTTTTCTTTCCATTAATTTCGTAAGAGGCTAATGCTGAAAAATGAAATGTTTTTTTATCATTAAAGAACAAAGTTGTTCCTGCTGAAAACTCATTCATAAACATTCCTAAACCGCTGTTATTACTTCCGCCAAGTTCATATTTTCCTGTTGGAAGATACATTTGGTAAGTAAAAATAAAATCGGCTCTTTTGTTATGCCAGCCCAGCTGAATGGGCTGTACATACATATCTGTAAACGCAAAATCACTTTTTGAATCGATATAACTTCCTTGAATAGTATTAGAAGCACCTGCTAATAAAATAGTTGCACCATAATTGGCCCCCAGAATTTTAAAGTCGCTTACATAAGAGGCTCCTGCCCCAGTTATAAACATAGTCAAATCTGGATTGCCAATTTTGTCCCCGTCACCATTCCTTAACGAAGATGCCGTATAAATATAACCTGGAATATATACTGCTAAAGTATTTTCTGGAGCTTGAGTTCCTGATTGAAGTCCCATGGCGCCAAGAATATGTCCTCCTTTTAATTGTGCCGTGCTGTGAAAGGAAATGGCTAATGATATAATGGTGAAAATTGATTGTAATGCTTTTTTCGAATTACTAATTTTTGCTTTCATATCGAAATGTTTTAAAATTAATTAAGACTTTACGAGCGCTAATCATAACTGATTTTATACAACAGCTATTTCTTATTTAAAATAGTAAGCACTTGTACGATCAGGATTTATTCTAATGGTTTTAAAATATTCTGATGGTGATTTCCCAGTATGCTTTATAAATGCTCTAAAACAGGTTGTACGGGATTTAAAACCAGAATCCCAAGCCATTCCTTCTAGAGACAAATCTTTCCATTCTGGATCGTTTATTTTATCTTTAAAATATTCTATCCTTTTGAGGTTTACATAATCCTGAAAATGAAGTCCAAATTCAGAATTAATTAAATTGGATAAATGGTGAACAGATATTCCTGTTTCATCAGACAAGTCTCTGATTACAAAATCTTTCTTTAAAAAAAGCTTTTTAGCATTTAAAACATAATCTAGTTTTAATAAATAATCTTCTTTTTTCTCGGGTGTTAACTCATATGTTATGAGAAGATTATTCTTGATTTCTTTTGATTTTACAGCAACCGTATTGTCGCTTATAAAATCGAATGTTTCTTCTTCATCATGAAAAATTTGAGGTTTGAAATAAAGCCATCCCACAGTAAAAAACAAAACTGATGAAATTAAGAAATAGCAGGAAATGTCTACAACATCAATTTTTCTTAACAGAAAGTGATGAACAAAAAGCGCAGAAAATAAAAACAAAATCATAAGATTGTAAATCTTGATCCAGTTGATTACTTTAATTCGATGAAATTGATCTCCTTTAAATTTTTTCAGATCATAGTTTAAAATCAACATGGTTTGAAAAAAGACATAGGACAGCCAAATCGTCAAGGCTAAAATAGAAAATGGATTTTTGATTTTGATTGCAATATAATGTGCCGCTTTTAGATTGGTAAAACTTCCAACGTATGCAAAAAGTGTCAATACAAAATAAATAACAAAAGGCAGAAAATGAAGCCAATCGTATTTCCTGATTCTTTTATTGAGAGATAAAATGTTTCTAACATATAAATAAGAACAAGGGGCAGCTAAAAAAATAAACGATTTTGTAATAGTGAATAGTTCTGGAAAGTTTTTAATGGTATTGGCAGACAGATAAAAATTGTAAATACTTACCACTGCAAGACTCAGCAAAAACATTCCTAAAAAGAAACTTTTTGAATAGTTTTTTTTGGAAAAAAGCACCATAATTGAGGTAGCCAGACCTGCAATTGTGGCTATAAAAAAGAAGAGTGAAAGTAATATATCGATCATTTTTTTTAAGGTTAATTAGCATTATTTCTCTTAAAAATGCGAAAGGGAGCATTCAAATAGAAGCTTCGAGCCTGCCTCAATTGACAGGCACAAAGCTGTACTATTGATTATTTACTTTTTAGCTGATCCTGGAGGAAAATCAGCAAGTATTTTTTTGATAGCACCATTTATAAATTCTTCGGGATTATCTGGTTTACTGTCAATTTCAGCATTTCCAATTCCCTGCCAAAGCAGTTTTTGACTTTTAGTAGAGACAATATCAATTACCAATGAACCATCGACATAATCGTAGGTATTGAATGTTGTATTGGCTCCTCCCATCATAGCGCCGCCGCCCCAATATCCGTACGGACGATACATACCGCCGTATCCATAAAAATCTGTGTTTGCACTTACAGAAGTTTTATTTTTTAATATCGAAACTGCATTTACTTTTAAATCAGGATTACTAGATTCTGTAAAGCCTTTAGCAAGCATTTCGTTTCGAATAGCTTTTGTTACACGATCAACATTTAGTTGATTAACTTGGCCTTGCTGTGCTTTTAAATCATAAACCGCAAAGGTTTTATATTCGCCAAAGTTGGCAGAATGATCATAATCTGATGTGACTTTTACAGTTGGAGAACAGCTGTAAATTAATCCCAAAAACAATACTGGGAGTATACGAAGATTTGTTCTTTTAATCATTTTTGTAGTATTTAAATTGTTAATTAAATTATTTTTAACTAGAATGTATTAAAAACTTAAAATCTTGAATAGAAGGGCTTAGAATGGCTAAATACGACCTAAATACACACAAGTATCTACTAAACAATTACTTAGCTTACTCTCAAAGATAAATCATTTTATTTAATAATTCAATTAAATAAATAAAATCTTACTTGTTTTTTTTCCTCCTTGTTAAATTCATAAATTTCAAATTTATTTTACTCTATGCAGTTATTTAAAAATTATATCTCTGGCGAAATTGGGAGTCTTCCTGCTTTTACAGCTTCGACCATTTTATTGTAATCTGACTCATTTTGATCTGCATATAAAATGGAAAACTTGGCAATTGCGTCGGCGAATTCGTCATTTTTGCCCATATATCCAGATAATAAAGATGGGTCGCCTGTTCTTGCGTGCGCTCTTGCAAGTGCCCATCCGCAGGCTTTGGCATAATCATTCATATTTTGTTCTTTCATTATTTCAAGAACTGGTTTTACTTTGGCATCACGAAGCTGGCGGATGTAAAAAAACTTGTTCTGGCTGTCGTTTGTCCATCCTAAAAACATATCCGAGGCAGACTGCATCAGCTTTTGTCCCATTACAATTCGTTCTCCTTCGTGCGGATACTTGTTTTTAATTTTTACATTTTCTTCGAGTACACTTTTTCGGGCTTCTTTAAATTGTAAAAAAATAGGTTCACCAGTTGCCGACATCAGTAAACTAATACCGCAGCTTGTACCGACACTTCCTACACCTACCACTTTTACAGCTAGATCGTGTAAAGTGTAACGGTTTAAAAGCACCTTTTTATCATCTGGCAGAGAATCGATATAACGTTTGTGCACAATTTCGGCTTCTTTCAAAATTCGTTTTCCTTCTTCTCCCGTTGGATGATAAATTAAAGGTGGATCGTCTTTTATTCTTGCGCGCGAACCTTCGTGATAAGTCATTTTTGCAAACTCTTTTTCGTGTGCGGTATATTCAGCTGCTTTTTTGATTCGTTTTTGCTGAAAGGATTTTATTTCTTCGTCTTCTCCTTTTTCTATTAATTCTGCCAGGTCAATATGCGCGTACCAAATTTGAAGTGCCGATAATTTACTGTATTCCAACATGTGCCTTTTGTAACTATCAGCGACATTCCATGCAAATTCCTTACAGGTTTTGTTCGAAAATTTTTTCCATCTCCCGGCAATTGCAAAACTGGCAGCCAGTCTTTTCAAATCCCATTCCCACGGACCTGGATATGTTTCGTCAAAATCATTAATATCAAAGACCAGTTTACGTTCTGGAGTTGCAAATCCGCCAAAATTCATCAAATGACAATCACCGCAAAGCTGCAAATGAATTCCAGTATTGGGCGTGTGAGCCAAATCGGCAGCCATAATTGCGGCGGCTCCTCTAAAAAATGCAAAAGGCGACTCCATCATTCGGCTATATCGAATAGGCAATAGATTTTCGATTCTTCCAATACTTGTTTTAATGAGAATCTCTACAGGATCTTCGCGATCATCTGCGAGATTCAATTGCCGATGAACCGAACGGGACGTAACTTTCCTAATGGCAGCGCCTTTCTCAAAACGTTCCGCTTTTGAAGCTGCAGCATCAAATGAAGTGTCAGTTCTATTTTCAAATTCTTCAGCCATAATCTGTTTTTAATCTACTTCACTTCTTTAATATCATCCATTTTCCAACTCTTATCGAAATAAGCTGTTGTCGGTCCATAAAAGCGCATATAAGTAAACCAGTGTTTTCCTGGTAAAGTCTGCACCCAGTTTTTCTCTTTTCCTGCTGGAGCTTTTGGTCCAAAATATAAATCAACAGAGCCATCGGCATTTTTTATCAGATCCTTACGGGAAGATAAATCAGCATTTCTCTGCGGATTATCAATCAAACATCGTGTTGCTGTATCATAAATCGTAATCGACCAGAAATTGACTGCAGGTGGATTTGCCGGAACTTTCAGCGTGTAATTTTTACCGCCGTCTAACCAGTTGCCTTCACTGTCATAATACGAGCCTAAATACGCCTGACCGACATTTGGAATTTTGGTAATCATAGCTTTTGAATATGTAACGGCTTCATAGAAATAAGAAGTTCTTTCGAAGAATTCGTCGTAATTATCAGCATGCTGCGAGGGATCTTTGATGATCATTACATAATCCCATTTTTTATCCGGCCAGTGTTTCACATCTTTGAATCTTTTGTTGAAAGAATTTGCCATGGCCATTTGTTGTCCTTTCGCAGCAGCGGCAATTAAAATTTTCTTCTGACGTTCGTCTGGCGTAAAAGGTTTGCCTTTTTCGATTCCGAGATTTCTAAGCCAGGCCATGAAAAAACGATCGCGTTCTTCAACTGGTTCGTTTTGTAAAATAGCATGAAGGCGTTCCCAATAAGCGATTCCCGTTGGCTGAATTCCGTACCATTTTTTTCCTGCCGGCGGACTTACCACTTTTGTAGGTGTTGGATTGGCGCGTTGTGCGTATGGATAAATTTTTACTTGTTTTACCAATGTTTCAGTCGCTTTTGGATCTGGATCTAATGCTCTGAATCCGAAAAACATATTTACTGTCGTACACGGCACTATAAAATATCCTGCTGGTTTGAAATCTTTCATCGTTGGCGGCACTAAAATGTATTTTCCCCCTTTCCCTTTATCAGGTCCCATTTCACCAATTACGGCTTGCTCACGCTGCCAAAAATCTCCAAGCCCGCCTGCTGTGTGTCCTGCGGGCATTTCAATAACCGTTGGTCCGTTTGCAGCAAGGTCAATAAATGACATAATATAAGGCGTTGTAGCATTTCCTGTTAGAATTCCTAAACGGTCATTATAAGTATTATAAAAAACAAGGTCATTACTTGTAGCATTAAATGTTTTGTAATGAATTTGCTGCCATTCGGCGAAAGCCACAATTGGCAATCCCCATAAATAACATTGGGTTGCCTGCTGAAAATCCATTTCATCAAACAAAACCGGAATCGATTCTTTTGAAGGCAGTTCGCCATCCATTTTTACTGGAGTTCCAAACTCAGAAGCCACAACTGTTGTTGTGTCAGATGGTGACGTTTCATTTATTACTGTCTTTTTTTCACATCCAACAGCTAAAATCAGCATAGAAACTACAAGTATTATAAGGCTTTTGTTTTTCATAACTTTTGTTTTTGAGTATTAAAAAGTGCTATTTTTTCTCTTCAATAGGAGCAGGAAACCATTTACCATCCTGAACTTCTTTCTTAGGAACATACGTTCTAAAGTTGATAGAAAAACCTTTTCCTGCAGGAGTTGGCAGCCAGTTGCTTTCGATTGCATCTTTTGGCAATGAAGAAGCTAACCAAATGCTTAAAGAACCATCAGGATTTTTCTTTAAACCCGAAACATTATTAAGGTTATAGCGTTTTAATTTATTAGGTACTACTCGATAATCAGGTACGCTGTAAACCGTTGCTGACCAAAATGCATTAACCACTTTGTCTGGAAGTCCATCTTTTGGAAATCTGATTTCATAAACTTTATCTCCGCTTAATGGCTGTTTATTGCTGTCAATTAATCCAATGAAATAAATGGCTTCATCAATTTTATTAGCCCATAAACCTCCATAATTAATAATATCACGTGCCAAAATATCATCACCAAAATTACCTGTCGCGTATGATACTGACCAGCCTCCTTTTTGAGTTCCAAAGCCTTTTGCTCCAGCTAAAAATCCTGGAATTGCTTTTGTTTCAACAATTTCATCGATACGGGCTTTGGCTTTGTCATCTTTTTTGCGATATTCTCCAATTGCGATTGCTTTGGCCTGATACTCTTTTCCTTTTGGCATTACGTCAGGATAAGAATTTAGGACTTCTTCGACTTTGTCAAATATTTCACCGCCAATTGGTTTTTTGGGTGTAAAATCTGGAATAGCAACTGGAGGCGCAATTTTAATTCCTTCAGGAACTGTCAGCGTAAATTGTTTTTGCAGTTTTTGTGCAATATCTGGAGTTCCTTTTAATTCTACACGAGCCAGAATTTTTGCTTTTTCTGCCGGCAGTTCTATTTTTACAGCATCTGCAGGAATGGTTGGATTTGATCCTTTTAAAACCAAAGCAAATTTCCCGTAAGGAGTTTTAGGAAAGTTACGGTTGTTGATATTGACAATTACATTGGCCCAGCCGTCTAATAATTGTGCGGTATAATAACGTCCTTCAATTTTAGGAACATTTAAAATAACTGCATGATCCTTATCTACAGCAATCCAAGCTTCTAGATAAGCGACATCTAAATTTGGATTTACAAACTGAGCTGAACCCAGCGGATTGTATTTGATTTTATTGTATCCTATTTTCTCGACATTGATATCATAATTTTCTTGTTGCAGTACTAAATATCTTGCATATAAATAAGTATAAGCATCTACAATATCCTGATCTGAAGGAACTGCATTTGCTGCTTCTACATTGGAAGTTGATTTTTCTGAAGTTGATGTTTCTTTTTTGCAGCTGACAAACAGAATTGCTGCAACTAAAATTAGAAGTGCTTTTTTCATGGAATAACTTTTTTAAATGAGAAATAATCTTAAATGAAGAAGCCTTTTAAGAGCCTGGAAATACAAAAGCGACAACAGCTCTTAATCCCCAATCGGGTTTAATTTCATGAGGCCCTACAATTGGTATCAGAGGCATAACAGCAAACTGAACGACTTGATCTCCTAATTTGGTAACGGCTCCAATGGATGGATTTAAGGAAATTAAAGTAGTATTGGCTTCCCAGTTTTGAGTAATTTCGGCATTTACGCCTAAACTCGCTCCACTTTTGTAACTGTGTGAAAGAAAGATTTGTGTATAAAAACTATTGAAATCGGCACGGTCTTCATTGCCCGCGACAGACCAAATTTGATTGGCTATAAAACCAACCGAAAGTCCTTTGCCTTGATGCATTACCAAAACACTTGGCCCAACACCAAATTTTTCTGTTCCTAAGAATTTCTCTGTTGCAGTTGGTACTAAAAACGCTGGTCCAATTCCGAAAATAAGTCCTTTCGTTTTAGGTGCGAAAAAGGCTGTTACAGTTGCATCACTTAATCCAAATTCGTGCGTGTTTTCACCAGTTATATCGCGTTGATCAACTACTGGAAGGATGTAACGCGTAATTAAGTTTAAATTATCACTTAATTTAAAAGGAATTACGGGTTGTATATTTATAGTATATTTTGATCCGTTAAATGGTCCAATACCATAACTAAGATTGTTTTGTAATGGAACGCTAATTAAACTAGCAACCGGATTGGCTAATTTATCTGCTAATTCTTGAGCACTTGAGCCTGGTTTTGCAGGTTCTTCTTGTGCGAATGCAGCGAAATTTAAAAGAAAAAATACCGCCGTAGAGAATAATTTGATGCTATTATTTGCTAATACATATTTCATAATCAGAGACTTTAAAAGGATTTCGTAATCATTCTCAGAAAATCAAATGAAACAACTTTCAACTTTAAAAGCTGTTTCATTTTACTTTTCACTAATTCAAATTATTGGTCTGGAAATATCTTTTTCCAGTCGTCTTTCATACTTATTACGTGATACTTATATTTAGCAGCCGTATTTAGTGATAAATTATCTTTTTCCTGATAGTTATATTCCCTGATAGAATCATTGTGATTTACAATCATTTGGAATGAAGGATATTTACTTCCTTGAGAATATCTAAGCATGGCAAGATCACCAGCGCCGCCTTCGTTTCCGCAGGCAAAAACAGGTCTTTGACCAATATGCAATTGTATGCCAACAGGTTTTCCTTCTTTATCATTAAATTGATCTAAAGCAGGTTCTCTTTTTATACTGTTTGCGGCATCATCAAATTTGTATTTAAAAGAAGTTCCTACTACTTGATCTTTTGGAATTCCGTAAAAATCTTCCGAAATCGCACGGACTAATTCTATGGTTCCTCCGGTCACAATAAAAGTTTTAAAACCGTTTGCACGGAGATAATTCAGCAGTTCTAACTGAGGCTGGTATCTAATTTGCTTTAGAGAAACGTTTTTGCCTGGATATTTGGCTCCGGCAAAGAACTCTTTGGCAGAAGCTTCAAATTCGTCTTCGGTCATTCCTGTATGGGTTGCAGCAACTAATTCGATAAGCGCTTTATCGCCTCCTTTTTCAAAAAAAGATTTGTCTTTTTCTACAACGGCTTTAAACGGCTGTTTTTGTGCTAAAGAAGGATTGGCTTCCACCATTTTTTTTACACGGTAAAAAGCAAATAGTTCTTGAACATAAGGTTTTTCAGCCCATAGCGTTCCGTCGTTATCAAAAGTGGCAATTCTGTTTTGTACAGGAATAAAATCGGCGCTTCCTTCTTTGGTGACTTTGGTAACATAATCGATAATTTCTTTTTTCAACGGAGTATCATTCCAGCTTGGCAGCGGATCAGAACTTGTGGCAATTTTTGTAGTGTCAGAAGCAGTAGAAGTCGTTGTTGAAACTGTATCAGCTTTTTTGCAAGAAACCAACAACAATAGAAATAAGGGCAATATATATATTTTCTTATACATCATGATATTGATTTTTAAGTTATTGAAAAGCTTGAGTTATGGGGTAACTCAAGCTTTTTTTTATTAAATACTATTTCTATTTTTTCTTTTTTGTTTCTGCTTCATCCTCTTTTAATTTAGGAAGAACGTTTTTCTCAATATATTTTTGTGCTTTAATATCTTTCATCGCTTCTTCCATAATTGTGTAAGCAGAGAAACTTGGTGGAATTGATCTTGGAGGATACTCTTTAAATGTTTCTGCAAATACAACGACATCTTGAATTGCACCATACATTAGTTGCACATGATTCAACTGATAATCCCAAAAAGTATTTGAAGTTATATCAGCTCTTTCAAAAGGATCCTGATATAAATTAAATATCTTTTGCAAACGCAGTTTGGTGAAAGGTTCTGCCCAGACTCCTAATGTTCCTCCTAACCTTTGTTCGGCAAAAACATATTTATAATCTCCTTCTCTCAACCCAACTAAAAGTCCGTCATCATCTGTGTAAAAGAATTTATCTCTGGCACTTTTTGGTGTTTTGCCTTCTAAAAATTTACTTTGATCAAAACCATCTAAATGCACTTTATATGTTTTTCCATTTGCAGAATAACCTTTTAAAAGTTTATTTATTATATCTGGCTCACCTGCAATTGAAGCAAATGTGGGAATCCAGTCGTTATGGCTCATTATTTCATTAGTTACAGTTCCTGCTTTAATATGTCCTGGCCAGCGAACAATACAAGGTACGCGGAAAGCACCTTCCCAGTTTGTATTTTTTTCTGAGCGGTAAGGAGTCATTGCGCCATCTGGCCATGTATTCATATGAGGACCGTTATCTGTAGAATACACAACAATAGTATTATCAGCAATTCCTAAATCGTCTAGGGCTTTCAAAATACTACCAATTGTTTCGTCATGTTCGATCATACCATCGATATATTCACTATCGCCGTGTGTATATCTGCCTCTATGTTCTGCTCTAACATGTGTACGAAGGTGCATACGAGTGGCATTAAACCAGCAAAAAAATGGTTTTCCCGCTGCATTTTGTCTTTTAATAAAATCGATGGCTGCTGCTGATGTTTCGTCATCTACAGTTTCCATTCTTTTTTTAGTAAGAGGTCCTGTATCTTCGATTCTTTGTTTTCCAACTCTTCCAAAACGAGGATCTGTAGTTCCGTCATCAACATTTGTTGCAGTACATTTTAATACTCCTCTAGGTCCAAATTTTTTCAGATATTCTGGGTCTTTTGGATAATCTGGCAATTCTGGCTCTTCTTCTGCATTTAGGTGGTAAAGATTTCCAAAAAATTCATCAAAACCATTAACTGTCGGTAAACTCTCATTACGATCTCCCACATGATTTTTACCAAACTGTCCAGTTGCATATCCAAGGCTTTTCATTATTCCTCCAACAGAAGGATCTAACTGACTCATTCCCATTGGTGCTCCAGGGAAACCCACTTTTGTCAATCCGGTTCTTAGACCATGCTGTCCTGTTAAAAACGCTGCACGGCCAGCAGTACAGCTTTGTTCTCCATAATAATGTAAGAATCGCATTCCTTCATTCGCTAAACGATCAATATTGGGGGTGGTATATCCCATAACTCCATCACTATAGGCACTAATATTAGTTGTTCCTATATCATCACCCCATAGCACCAGAATATTTGGTTTTTTACTATTCTGAGCATTTGCTTCAATAAGTGTGAAGCAAACAAATGCAAAAAGCATTATGGCATTTTTAAGTTTACTCTGTTTCATGATAAAAAAAATTCGTTAATGATCTTGTTATTTATATGAGTTTGTAAATCCGAAAGAAAAATGGGTAAAATGCTGCTTTCAAAAACTTATTAATGGAGTATATTTTTTTGATATGGTTTGGAAGATTTATTCCAGAAACTTGAGATATTTTTTTAACTTTTTTTTAAGCTTCTCAAAATTAGCTAATAAATGAGCGAATAATTGTATTTATTTGGCGAGAGCTTGTTTCATTTTATAAAATGAAACAACATAAATGAGGAATTTGCAACAAAAAGCATCATTTTTATAAAAATGATAAATGAAAAATAGAAGAAAACGCTTTTTTACATATAGTAAAAATGACTATTAATTAATTCTATTAAACAGAAATCTTTGTAGCCAGAGGTGAAAAATGTGTAAGTAAAAGATTTAAAACAAAAAAAGCCGCTTGAATCAAGCGGCTTTTAAAATATATGTATAGAATAATTTACTCTATTTCAGAAACTCTCATAGTGTTAACCATTCCTTTTTCTTTGATTGGCATTGCAGCAAGATTAATTAAATAATCTCCTTTTTGTGCATAACCTTTTTCAACTGCAATTTGATTTACATCTGTTACAGTATCATCTGTACTTTCTTCATTATCATAGTAGAAAGATTTAACTCCCCATAATAAATTCAATTGTGTTAAGATTCTTCTGTTTGAAGTAAATACTAAAATATGAGCAGAAGCTGGTCTCCAAGCTGAAATTTGGAAAGCTGTATAACCGCTGTTTGTTAAAGTACATATTGCTTTAGCTTCGATTTCATTTGCTAATAAAGCTGCTTGGTGGCAAACTGTTTTAGTAACAAAACGTTTTGTTTTAATTTGCGGAGTATTTTGTGGAACTTGGATTAGTGGTGAATTCTCCACAGCCTCACAAATTTGTGCCATTTTTTGAATTACTTGTACTGGATAATTTCCTGTAGCAGTTTCTCCAGACAACATTACAGCATCTGCTCCGTCCATTACTGAGTTAGCAACGTCATTAACTTCTGCTCTTGTTGGAGTTAAACTTGTAATCATTGTCTCCATCATTTGAGTTGCAACAATAACAGGAATTCTAGCTGTTTTTGCTCTGCGGATCAAATCTTTTTGAACCAACGGTACTTCGTGAGCAGGAAGTTCAACTCCTAGATCTCCACGTGCCACCATTAAACCATCGCAATACGCTACAATTTTATCCATGTTCTCAAGAGCTTCCGGCATTTCAATTTTAGCAATAATTGGAATTTTAACGTCAGAATGCTTTGCGATTAATTCTTGTAAGTCTTGTAAATCGCGTGGTGTTTTTACAAACGAAAGCGCAATCCAATCCACTCTTTGCTCAATTGCGAAAATCGCATCGGCAATATCTTTTTCAGTTAAAGCTGGTAAAGAAATCTTTGTGTTTGGAAGATTAACTCCTTTTTTAGATTTTAATTCTCCACCTTGGATAACTCTAGCAACAACTTCACTTTTTTTATCTGTAGAAACAATTTCGAAAATAAGTTTACCATCATCAAGCAAGATACGCTCTCCAACGTTAACATCATTTGGAAAATTTTGATATTTCATGAAGGCTTTTTTCGATGTTCCAATAATATCTTCTGCAGTTGTAAAAGTGATTTCATCACCATCATGTACTACAGTACCTTCTTCCATTACACCTACTCTAAGTTTTGGTCCTTGCAAATCTCCTAAGATTGCTGTAGTGTAACCAAACTCATCGTTAAGGCTTCTAATAATATTAATCTTTTCTTTTACTCCTTCGTAATCTGCATGCGAAAAATTGATTCTAAACACATTAACCCCTGCATCGATCATATCTTTGATGATCTCTCTTGTACTACAAGCCGGGCCAAGTGTAGCAACAATTTTGGTTTTCTTGTTTGTTAACATTTTTTTTAAAAAATTAGATTGTTTTTTGATTTTATTTTATCTGTATCTACAGCATAAATAGCTGCAATACTTTCAATGGTATTTAGTTTTTGTTGAATTTCTGAAAAATTAAGCGCCTCTTCGCTATTGTCTATTTTCAGGAAAAAATCGACTTTTTTAAATTCAGGAAGTAAATGAATTGTTGTCGAAACCTCACTTGTTTCATTAGAAAACAAATTCTGAAAATCATTCGTACTCACAGAAATGATTTCATTTTTATTCTGAATTAAATTCCAGGAAACAGCTTTTTCAGAATCATAATAATAGAATCTCGAAAAATTTGCTTCTCCTTCCTTAGTCTGAGCATGGATCTCGTTTTTGCTCTTACTTAAGTTTATCGGAAGGATTTTATTTATAAAATAGGCTAATCGATAATCTTCTAATGAAGTATGAATTGCCATTAAATAATAATCAATTTCGTCAAATTCGTCTAAATCCAATCTATGAATAGCCATGTCTTGAAAAATCAAGTTGTAAATATACTATTTCTAAACGGAGCTTCAACGGTTATAACATGGTTGTTTTGTTAAATTATAAACGAAAACGTTGTAGCATTGTGATACTTACAACATTTTTGCAGCTATTTCTTGTCAATTTTTTCTTGAAACGCAAAGTAAGCTCTTTGAGATGCTTTCTCTTCGGCTTTCTTTTTTGAAGTTGCTCTCGCTCTCGCAACTACTTTGTCGTCAATACTAAGTTTAACACCAAATAAACGCTGTCCGTCTATACCATTATCTTCAAAAATATCATAATGAAAAACTCTTTTTTCTTTTTGACACCATTCAATAACAAGACTTTTATAACTTATAACTTTTCCTTCAAGTCGAGCAATATCGACATAAGGAGTTACTACTCTTTTCTGTATGAATTTTTCACAAAAAGAATAGCCTTTATCTAAATAAATTGCTCCAATAAGAGATTCAAAAATATTACCATGAATGTTTTCGCCAAAGTGCTGAATTGGCACTTTACTTTCTACAAACTGTACTAAGTTTAAATCTTTACCTAATTCATTCAAATGTTCGCGGCTCACAATTTTTGAGCGCATTTTGGTTAAATAACCTTCATCTCCATTTGGGGCTTTATTAAATAAATGTGCGGCAATTACGGCACTTAACATCGCATCTCCTAAAAATTCCAAGCGTTCGTAATTAATAGGATGCCCATTTGGATCCAGTTTATTAGAAGAGCGATGCGTAAAAGCTCTCTTATAAAAATCGATGCTAGAAGGCTGAAAACCAAGAATTTTCTGAATAGTGTCAAAAAAAATCCCGTCTTCTAGAGAACGGGATTTAGAAAATATTTTTTTGATAATATTCATATACAGAAATTAGTCAACTAGTTTTTTAAACAATACACAAGCATTGTGTCCACCAAAACCAAATGTATTACTCATTGCAACATTTACCTCACGTTTTTGAGGTTTGTTTAAAGTAAGATTTAATGATGGATCAATATTTTCGTCAACAACAGTATGGTTAATCGTTGGAGGAACAATTCCGTGTTGCATTGCTAAGATCGAAGCAATTGCTTCAATAGCTCCAGCAGCACCAAGTAAATGTCCTGTCATTGATTTTGTTGAGTTGATGTTGATGTTTTTAGCATGTTCTCCAAAAACTTTACTGATCGCTTTTAACTCAGCAACGTCTCCTAATGGAGTAGAAGTTCCGTGAGTATTAATGTGATCTACATCTTCAGGGTTCATTCCAGCATCTCTCAAAGTATTTTCCATTACGGCAATTACTCCAATTCCTTCTGGATGTGGTGCAGTTAAGTGATAAGCGTCAGACGACATTCCGCCACCGCCAATTTCACAATAAATTTTAGCACCTCTAGCTTTAGCATGTTCGTAATCTTCAAGAACCAAAGCTCCTGCTCCTTCTCCTAAAACGAAACCATCTCTGGTTGCATCAAAAGGTCTTGAAGCCGTTTCTGGACTTTCGTTTCTTGTAGATAAAGCGTGCATTGAACTAAATCCTCCCATACCTGCAATTGTAACTGCAGCTTCAGAACCTCCAGAAACAATAACATCGCACATTCCTAAACGAATGTAGTTGAAAGCGTCGATTAATGCATTTGCAGAAGATGCACATGCAGAAACCGTAGTATAATTTGGTCCCATATAACCATTACGCATAGAAATATGCGCAGGAGCGATATCGGCAATCATTTTAGGGATAAAAAACGGATTGAACTTTGGAGTTCCATCACCTTTAGCATAATACATAACTTCGTCTTGGAAAGTTTCTAAACCTCCAATTCCTGCTCCCCAGATAACACCAACTCTTTGTTTGTTTACATTATCATTAGTAATTCCAGCATCTTTAATAGCTTCATCACTGGCAGCAATTGCATATTGCGCAAATTTATCTAATCTACGAGATTCCTTACGATCCATGTAATCTTCAATGTTGAAGTTTTTTACTTCGCAGGCAAATTTCGTTTTATGCTTTTCTGTATCATAATATGTTATAGGAGCCGCTCCGCTAACCCCATTCACAAGTGCATTCCAATAATCCTGGATATTATTCCCGATAGGAGTAAGTGCACCTAATCCTGTTACAACAACTCGCCTTAATGCCATAAATATGTATTTTGTACTTTAAACAAATAAAACCCACGCTTTCTTAACTTATTGTTACTTAAGAGCCATGGGAATTACAATATAAATATATCTTTTTGATTGAAAATCAATCGAAATTTAAATTTAAAAAAATAATAACACCCGACTTTTAAAAATTTCTATTTTTAAAAAACAAACTCCAATTTTGGAATTTGGATATTCAAATTTGGAATTTTTAAAATTCGGGTGTGGTATTATTATTTTTTAGCTTCCTCGATATAAGAAATAGCTTGACCAACAGTAGCAATGTTTTCTGCTTGATCGTCTGGAATTTGAATATCAAATTCTTTTTCGAATTCCATAATAAGCTCAACAGTGTCTAATGAGTCAGCTCCTAAATCATTAGTGAAGCTTGCTTCTGTTACAACTTCGTTTTCGTCAACACCTAATTTGTCTACGATAATCGCTTTTACTCTTGATGCAATGTCTGACATAATCTTTAATTTTAGAATTTAATTTGTTGGCAAAAATAAAAAACTTTATTTTAAAACAACTATTTAGTTTATAAATGTGACACTAATTTATAAAATTAATTTCAAGAAAGGTCTTTTAAAGCTATTTATTTTCGTTTTTTATTCCGTTTTTTGCATTCTCAAAATAAATTCTATTATGAAAAAAATTATCGTTTTTGCCTCAGGATCAGGAACTAACGCAGAGAACATTATAAAATATTTTTCGAACAGTGAAATTGCAAAGGTGGTTTCGGTTTTTACAAATAATGCCTCAGCAAAAGTTATTGACAGAGCAAAAAATCATCAAATTCCAGTCGAAATCTTCGCAAAAAACGAACTTTTAGAGCGAAATGTATTACAAAAAATACAAAAAATCGACCCGGATTTGATCGTACTTGCAGGTTTTTTATTGAAATTTCCTGAAAACATAATCGAACAATATCCAAATAAAATAATAAATATCCATCCTGCACTTTTACCTAAATATGGCGGTAAAGGTATGTACGGCATGCACATTCACAGGGCTATAGTAAATAACAAAGAAAAAGAAACTGGAATTTCTATTCATTATGTAAATGAAAATTATGATGAGGGCGGTATTATTTTTCAAGCAAATATATCCTTAACAGACGAAGACACCCCAGAAACTGTTGCAGAAAAGATTCATGAGCTGGAACAAACACATTTTCCTGAGATTATCCATAAGATTCTGGAAGATTCAAATTCCAAAATTTAAATTCCAAATTCCAATTTTTAGGTCGCAGAAATCTGCAATCTAAAATCTAAAATCTACACTCTAAATAAATGACTCACGAAGTACATATATATACAGATGGCGCAGCAAAAGGAAATCCTGGAAATGGAGGTTACGGCGTAGTCATGGAATTGGTTGGAACACCTCACAAAAAAGAATTTTACGAAGGTTTTCGGCTTACTACTAATAATAGAATGGAACTTTTGGCTGTAATTGTTGGTTTAGAAAAACTGAAAAAGCCAAATATGAAAGTCCTTGTGATTTCTGATTCTAAATATGTCGTTGATTCTGTTGAAAAGAAATGGGTTTTAGGCTGGGAAAAAAAGAAATTTGCCGGGAGAAAAAACCCAGATTTATGGAAACGCTTTTTAGTTGCCTACCGAAAACACCAGGTCGATTTTAAATGGATAAAAGGCCACAACAATCATCCACAAAACGAACGCTGTGATGAACTTGCCGTTATGGCATCTATGCAGCCCAAACTTTCTGTAGACGTTTACTACGAAACTATAGGATCTAAAGAATAAAAAAACGCATCAAGTATTTGATGCGTTTTTTTTGTACTAACTTAAACTTTTACTTTACTTATTCTTTATCTAAGTCTTTTGCTGTTTTAAATCCAATCAAAAGTCCGATACCTGCCATTATGAAAATTATTGAAGGATAAACTGCTCCGTCATTCAAAGATGTATAGGTAGTAATCAATAAGGCAATAAAGATCCCTACTCCGCTTCCTATTAATAAGAATGCTAGATTTACAACGAAGATTTTCCAAGCTGGAACTCCGCTTCCTTTTCCCTGCATAAAAATACTGGCATCAACACCTTTCTCGATAAGTGCCAAACGTTCTCTGTTTCTAGTTGAATAAATTAAATAAACGATCCCGAAGATCATTAAAAAAAAGCTGATTGGAATAAAAATTTTGTCCATAATATTTACGTTTTTAATTGATTGATACTCCATATGACGAAGCTTTCCAAATTCAGGTTACAAGTTTTAGTGAAAAATTTTAATTTTTAAATCCCAAATCCCAAAACACACTGATAATCAGTTAATTTTGAATGTATTTTCACGGTACAAACTTGGTCAAAGTTTTTAAACTTTGGCCAAGTTCAGAAAGCCAATTGGAATTTGGAGTTTAAAAATTGAAATTTATTTTTTTAAAATTCTTGTAACCTAAACATACAAACTGTCGTCCTATATAATATGAGTACAATAAATGATCAACATTATATCGACAAAGTTCTGCAAGGCGACACCAATTCGTTTGCCGTTCTTGTAGATCGTTATAAAGATATGATCTTTACTTTGGCACTCAAAATGGTTAAAAACAGAGAGGAGGCAGAAGAAGTTGCACAAGATACTTTCATCAAGATCTATAGTTCTCTTTCTAAATTTAAAGGCGATTCTAAATTTTCAACATGGATTTATAAAATTGCTTATAATACCTGCCTCGACAGATTGAAGAAAAGTAAAAAAGACGATTTAAATATTTCTATAGATGATTTTTCTTCCCATTTAATTAAAACGATGGACAATGCTTTGAGCGCTTTGGAAGAAAAAGAACGAAAGCAGACGATTCAAAAATGTTTAAATTTATTACCAAGTGACGAAAACTTCCTTTTGACTTTATTTTATTTTGATGATCAGAATTTGGAAGAAATCGGAAAAATCATGAATATATCGGCAAACAATGCGAAAGTAAAATTATTTAGAAGCAGACAAAAATTAGCCGTAATTTTGAGACAGCAGTTAGAACCAGAAATAATAGAATGTTATGAAAGAGAGCGATAAAAACATAGAACACCTTATTGATAAAATGATGGCTGAAGACAAACTGCAGTCACCATCAATAGATTTTACTTCAAAAATCATGGCTGAAGTTCTGGTTTTAGAACAAAGAAAACTTAAAACATACAAGCCTTTGATTTCTAAACCCGTTTGGATTTTCATTGGAACAGCCTTATTTGCTTTGGTACTTTATTTATCTTTCTTTTCAGTTTCAGAAAACAATCTGGAAATCGGAAAAGCATATACAGACAAAATTACACCTGCTTTTTCGGGAATTCACTTCTCTAAAAATATCATGTATGCTGTTTTAATTGTTCCTTTCATGATTTTGATTCAGGTTGGCGTTTTAAAGAATTATTTTGATAAGAAATATCAACTATAAAAATGAAAAATAAAAAGTTAGTTTTCAAACACTTTTTAAGAGCAAAAAAAACAAGCAGCTATTCTCTTTTATTGTTGTTGTTTTTTGTTACTGGTTATGCATCAGCAATCCAGCCAGCCTTTACTAAGAAGGAAATAAAATTTGTTAGTGAAGGTATTTCACTCTCTGGTACTATTTTTACACCGAAAAATATACAGGCAGCCGTTGTGATTATTCATGGATCTGGACAAGAAAAAAGAATGATAAACTTTGCTACAACTCTAGCTAATAATGGAATTGCAGTTTTAACGTATGACAAACGCGGAGTCGGAGAATCAGGCGGTGTATATGCCGGACCTGAAGTAGGAACTAATAATGTTGATTTCTCCAATCTAAATCTTTTGTCTTTAGATGCCAGTGCTGCCGTAAATAGTTTGTCTAAATATTTATCAAATGATAAAATACCAATAGGTTTAATAGGAGGCAGTCAAGCTGGATGGATAATTCCATTGACCGCAGAAAAAAACAACAAAGTTAAATTTATGACAATATTTAGCGGCGCTCTTATAACGGTTAAAGAACAATTGAGATTTCAATTTTTCACCAATGGAGATCAAAATTTCTGGAATACGCACTCAGAAGAAGAGGCAAGAAAACATGTATTCAATGACCCTGATAAATATGAGTTTATTGATACAGATCCCAAAGACATTCTAGCTAAATTATCTATTCCAGGAATCTGGATTTTTGGCGGTAAAGATATTCAAGTCCCGGTAAAGCTATCAATCGAATATCTTGATGTATTAAAATCTAAAGGAAAACATTATGAATATAAATTATTTCCAAACTTGGGTCACAATACCGCATTTTCAGACTCTGAAGAACCTATGAAAGATGCCATCAAATGGATTAAAGGCATAAAATAAATAAGGCCAATCATACTCAAAAAAATATTCCGTTTTAATCTGAAAAAGAAAAACTACTTGTTTTAAAAGCTCAGATAAAATTAGATATATTTCAAAAATAAAACTTGCAATTTAAATCTGGAAATCATATTTTAAGCACTCTATTAAATCAAATATAATTCACTCATTTACAATATAATTACATCCGAAATCGATATTATTTTTTTAAGAAAATTTTGAGAACCTAAACCGTTGCAATATTGTAACTTATAGAGTATCTTTGCACCCTAATTCGAAATTCATAAAATGAATAAATTATTGATTGTTGGAACAGTTGCTTTCGACGCGATCGAAACTCCTTTCGGAAAAACAGATAAAATATTAGGTGGTGCTGCAACGTATATTGGTTTATCAGCTTCATTTTTTAACTTGCAATCGGCCATAGTTTCTGTAGTTGGCGACGATTTTCCTCAAGAACATTTAGATTTATTGACTTCAAAAAATATTGATATCTCTGGTATCGAAATTGTAAAAGGCGGTAAAACGTTTTTTTGGAGCGGATTGTATCATAACGATTTAAACTCTAGAGATACATTGGTTACTGAGCTAAACGTTTTAGCTGATTTTCAGCCAAAAGTTCCTCAAAACTATAAAGATGCTGATGTTGTGATGTTAGGAAACTTACATCCGTTGGTACAAAGCAGTGTTTTAGATCAAATGGAGAAAAAACCAAAATTAGTTGTTTTAGACACAATGAACTTTTGGATGGACTGCGCTCTTCCAGAATTATTAGACGTTATTAAACGTGTAGATGTTATTACAATCAATGACGAAGAAGCAAGACAACTTTCTGGTGAATATTCATTAGTAAAAGCTGCTGCCAAAATCCAAGATATGGGACCAAAATATGTGGTGATCAAAAAAGGAGAACACGGAGCACTTTTATTCCACAACAGAGAAGTATTCTTTGCACCTGCTCTACCATTAGAAGAGGTTTTTGATCCAACTGGAGCTGGAGACACTTTTGCAGGTGGCTTCTCAGGATTTATTGCGCAAAGCGAAAACATTTCGTTTGGCAACATGAAAAATGCAATTATTTACGGCTCAAATTTAGCTTCGTTCTGCGTAGAGAAATTTGGAACTGAAAGGATGGAAACATTAAGTAAAGGAGAAGTAGCGATTCGATTACAGCAATTTAAGTCGTTAACTCAGTTTGACATAGAAATATAATGCGCAAAAGCCTCGATAAAACGGGGCTTTTTTATTACGTTAATACACACAACTTACAACAACACAAATACAAAAAACAATGAGCGACGCTTTAAAACACGAATGTGGTATAGCCTTAGTTAGACTTCTTAAACCGCTTGAATATTATAAAGAAAAATACGGAACTGCTTTCTACGGAATTCAGAAAATGTATTTAATGATGGAAAAACAGCACAACCGTGGACAAGACGGTGCTGGTTTTGCAAGCATTAAATTGGATGTAGAACCTGGACAACGCTACATCAGCAGAGTTCGTTCTAATCATGCACAGCCGATACAAGATGTTTTTAAACAAATCAATGAGCGAATCAGCGAAGAATTAAAAGCACAGCCTGAAATTGGTGACGACATCAATAAAATAAAATCACAAATTCCTTACGTTGGCGAATTGTTTTTAGGACACGTTCGTTACGGAACTTTTGGGAAAAACAGCATCGAAAGCGTTCACCCATTTTTACGTCAAAGCAACTGGATGCACCGTAATTTGATTTTGGCAGGAAACTTCAACATGACCAATGTTAAAGAACTTTTTGAAAACCTAGTTGAACTTGGACAGCATCCAAAAGAAATGGCGGATACTGTTACGGTAATGGAAAAAATTGGTCATTTCTTAGACAAAGAAGTAATGCAATTGTATCAAGACTGTAAAACAGAAGGTTACTCAAAAAGAGAAGCTTCTCCAGTAATTGCTGAGCGTTTGGATATTGCTAAAATATTAGCTCGTTCAGCTAAAAATTTAGATGGAGGTTACGCAATGGCTGGTTTATTGGGCCACGGTGATGCTTTTGTTTTTAGAGATCCAGCAGGAATTCGTCCAGCTTATTTTTACCAAGACGACGAAGTAGTTGTTGTAGCTTCTGAAAGACCAGTTATTCAAACTGTATTTAATGTACCTTTTGAAAGCGTTCAGGAAATTGAACCAGGAAATGCTTTAATCATTAAGAAAAGCGGTAAAGTTTCTATGAATCAAATCTTGGAACCAACCGTTAAAAAAGCTTGTTCGTTTGAAAGAATTTATTTTTCTAGAGGAAGTGACGCTGAAATTTATCAAGAACGTAAAAATTTAGGGAAATTAATTTTACCTGCTGTTCTTAAAGCAATTGACAGCGATACAGACAATACTGTTTTCTCTTATATTCCAAATACTGCTGAAACTTCATTTTATGGTTTAGTTGAAGCTGCACAGGATTTCTTGAATCAGAGAAAAAACAATTATATTTTAGAAAACAGAAATACACTGACTGCCGAAACACTTCAGGAGCTTTTAGCTGTAAAAATACGTACAGAGAAAGTTGCTATTAAAGATGCTAAACTTAGAACTTTTATTACAGAAGACAGCAGCCGTGATGATTTAGTAGCTCACGTTTACGATGTTACATATGGCGTAATTAAACCAGAAGATAACTTAGTTATTATCGACGACAGTATTGTTCGTGGTACTACATTAAAAATGAGCATCATTAAAATGATGGATCGTTTAAAACCAAAACGTATTGTTATTGTTTCATCTGCACCTCAAATTCGTTACCCAGATTGTTACGGAATTGACATGGCAAAACTAGAAGGTTTAGTTGCCTTTAGAGCAGCACTTGCTTTATTAAAAGAAAGAAACTTATACCATATAGTAGATGAAGTTTATGCTAAATGTAAAGCACAAGAAAATTTCTCAGATTCTGATGTTGTAAATTATGTAACAGAAATTTACGATCAATTTACAGATGAGGAGATTTCAGATAAAATTGCAGAAATGTTAAGCTCTCCAGAAATCAATGCTGAAGTGAAAATTATTTTCCAAACTGTAGAAGATCTTCACAAAGCTTGTCCTAAAAATTTAGGTGACTGGTACTTCACTGGAGACTACCCAACTCCTGGCGGAAATAGAGTTGTAAATCGTGCCTTTATGAATTTTTACGAAGGAAAAGACGCTCGAGCTTATTAAAAAAGTATTAACAAAAGGTTAAATAGTGCATTTCATCGGTTTTTTTTGCCGTTCATCCTGTTTGTTTGGTGAAATTGAAAAGCTACAATACTTTTGAGAGACCATAACATTAGTAGGTTAAGTTTATGGTAGATTTGGGGCAAAAAGGGTGGAAGAAATTCCACCTTTTTTATTGGAATAAACTCAAATATTTCTAAAACAAGAGATTACCTTTATCTTGATCGAATTATTCCCTTTAACTACAAAGTTTTTTCAGAGAACACTTTCCATACATATATTCAAAGACATTAGTACATTAAGTTTATAATAAATTGGGGCAAAAAAAAAGCTTATTAAAATCCGATTTTTTATTCGTTAATACACTTAAGTATTTACATCACAACAGATTATTCCATTTATCGGATTTACTTACCTTTTATCTAAAAAGTTTTTTTTGCAAAATTACCTTCCATACATTTACTAAACCATAACATTAGTAGGTTAAGTTTATGGTAGATTTGGGGCAAAAAAGGTGGAAGAGATTCCACCTTTTTTATTGTAATAAATCTAACAAAATCAATTAATTACATTCCATTTATCGGATTTACTTACCTTTCATCTAAAAAGTTTTTTTTACAAAACTACCTTCTATATATTTACTACACCATAACATTAGTAGGTTAAGTATATGGTAGATTTGGGGCAAAAAGGGTGGAAGAAATTCCACCTTTTTTATTTTTTTTAGAAGAGAAAAAAAGATATGAGAATATAGATTACAGAAAATAGACTAAAGAGAAATAAAAGAATATAGACAAAAAAAAGACGGATAATCTTTCGATCATCCGTCTTTTCTTATTCTATTTTCTTTGAATAGACTATTTGTCTAAAGCAAATCTTCTAGCTACTTCTGTCCAGTTAATTACACTAAAGAAAGCTTCAATATAATCTGGTCTTCTGTTTTGGTAGTTTAAATAGTAAGCATGTTCCCAAACATCCATTCCTAAGATTGGAGTTCCACCGTTTCCAGCAACTTCTGGCATTAATGGATTATCTTGATTTGGAGTACCTACAACTTCTAATTTCCCTCCTTTTTGAACTGTTAACCAAGCCCATCCTGAACCGAATTGTGTTGCACCAGCTTTAGCAAATTTTGCTTTAAATTCATCAAATGATCCAAAAGAAGCTTCAATTGCTTCTAATAAATCTCCTGTTGGTAATCCACCTCCGTTTGGTGACATTACTGTCCAGAATAAATTGTGGTTGTAAAAACCTCCACCATTATTACGAACTGCCGCATTAGATTTATCTAAGTTGATCAAGATATTCTCGATTGTTTTTCCTTCTAAATCTGTTCCAGCGATAGCCGCATTAAGATTTGTCGTATATGCATTGTGATGTTTAGTATGGTGGATTTCCATTGTACGAGCATCAATATGTGGTTCTAATGCGTCATATGCATAAGGTAATTGTGGTAATTCAAAAGCCATGATATTAGGATTTTTATGGTTTATAATAATTTATCCCAAATTTAGACATTTAACTTTGGAATAGAAAATACTATTTCGTTATAATTCAATTTAATTAATCGATAAATTGCTTTTTTAGAAGATAAACACTTGTAAATCTTTATTTTCCATTGAAAGTAGTCATGGTATTTTCTAATCCTGCTGTCCCAAAAGTTTTGATAATTTCTGCCGAAGTCTCTAAACGTTCTGGTAATTTTGACTCTTCTTCTTCATTCCACTCTCCTAAAACATAATCTATTTGCTGCCCTTTTTTAAATTGATCACTTATACCAAATCTAAAACGAGTGTATTGTTGTGTATTCAGAACTAAATTTATGTTTTTAAGACCATTATGACCGCCATCGCTTCCTTTTGGCTTAATTCGGATGGTTCCAAATGAAAGGTTTAGATCATCTGTAATGACAAGAATATTCTCTAACGGAATGTTTTCTTTGTCCATCCAATATTTTACGGCTTTACCACTTAAGTTCATATAAGTGTTTGGTTTTAAAAGAAAAAAAGTTCTTCCCTTAAACTTATATTCTGCCATTGAACCGAGTTTTACAGTTTCAAATGATAGACCTTCTTTTTTAGCTAAAAAATCAAGCACTTTAAACCCGATATTATGTCTGGTGTTTACATATTCGGCTCCGATATTTCCTAATCCTACGATTAAATATTTTTTCATATTATCTATGTTCTCTTCTTTTGGTGTTGATGAAAACAGTTTTATTACCCATTTTATCATGTTGCAAAAATAAACTTAATTACGAAATTAAATCCTCTACATTTATAATTTTCTCTAGTTTAAAATTGAAATTGAAACAAATAAATACACAATTAATCTTACAAAAAAACCTTAATCTGTTTAAAAAAAAACATCTTGGGGCAAAATTCCAGTAGGCTTAAAAAGAAATTTGTGCATTCAAAAAAAGGGCCAAAATAAATATCTAAATCGCCCATAATTAAAAGAATACGCTATGAAAAATAAATTTCTTCCTTTGCTTTTTGTGCTAGCCAGTTACGGTGCCTACTCACAAGTAGGTATTGGAACACTGAAGCCAAATGCATCAACACAGCTAGAAGTTGTTGCTTCAGATAAAGGAATTTTAATTCCTCGAGTTCCTTTAACAGGATCTACAGATGCCACAACAATTAAAAATGGAAATGTTAATAGTTTACTGGTTTTTAATACTGAAACCATTTCAGATATAACTCCAGGCTATTATTACTGGTATGTCGATAAATGGTATAGAATTGCAGTTTCTGGAGAAGGAACCGGTATAGGAACAGCAGAAGGCAATGGTATCCCAGGTAAAAAAGGCGATCCAGGTTATCCAGGTAAAAATATTAATATTTATACTGATAAAATAACTAATACAGTTTATGTACAAAATTCAGATGGTACTTGGACTCCTATTAATGGTCATAATGGAGCGACGGGAGCAACTGGCCCAACAGGATTGACTGGAGCGACGGGTGCAACTGGTGCGACTGGAGCAACTGGTGCGACTGGTGCAACTGGAGCAGATGGTGCGACTGGAGCTACGGGTGCGACTGGAGCAACGGGTGCAACGGGAGCGACTGGAGCGACTGGAGCAACGGGAGCAACGGGAGCGACTGGTGCAACTGGAGCAGATGGTGCAACTGGAGCAGATGGTGCGACTGGAGCAACGGGAGCAACGGGAGCAACGGGAGCAACGGGTGCGACTGGAGCGACTGGAGCAACGGGAGCAACGGGAGCGACTGGAGCAACGGGAGCAACGGGAGCGACTGGTGCAACTGGAGCAGATGGTGCAACTGGAGCAGATGGTGCGACTGGAGCAACGGGAGCAACGGGTGCGACTGGAGCAACGGGAGCGACTGGTGCAACTGGAGCAGATGGTGCGACTGGAGCAACTGGAGCCACTGGAGCAACTGGGGCAACTGGGGCTACGGGTGCAACTGGAACCACTGGTGCAACTGGGGCGACTGGTGCGACTGGAGCAACGGGTGCGACTGGAGCAACGGGTGCAACTGGCGCAACTGGAGCAACTGGTGCGACTGGAGCAACGGGTGTAACTGGAGCAACTGGCGCAACTGGAGCTACGGGTGCAACTGGAGCGACTGGTGCGACTGGAGCAACGGGTGCGACTGGTGCGACTGGAGCAACGGGTGCAACTGGCGCAACTGGAGCAACTGGTGCGACTGGAGCAACGGGTGTAACTGGAGCAACTGGTGCGACTGGAGCGACTGGAGCAACGGGTGCAACTGGAGCAACGGGTGCAACTGGGGCTACGGGTGCAACGGGAGCGACTGGAGCGACTGGAGCAACTGGGGCGACTGGTGCAACTGGAGCAACTGGGGCAACTGGGGCTACGGGTGCAACTGGGGCAACGGGTGCAACTGGAGCAACTGGGGCGACTGGGCCATCAGTTCCACAAACAATAACTAAAGGAAGTTTGTTAGCAGGAAGCTCTGTAGTTACAGTAACAGGAAGCGGTAAAGTATTAGATGCAGATATTACTGTTGATGTTGTAAAGAAAGATCTTACTACTACAACACCTGATAATGGCGGGAAGGTATTAAAAGTTGTTTCAGGAACTGGTGCTACACTTGTAAATGCACAAGTAAACATGGTTCCCGCAGTAAACGCACCAGGAATGCTTACTACAAACAAATCAGGAATAATTGAATGGTCGTCGGATATGCCTTGGTTATTAGATGGTAACGACGGTAATAATGGCTTGGATGTAGAAAAAAAATTCGGTACCATCACTAATTTTGATATTCCATTTATTACTAATAATACCGAAAAAATGCGTTTAACAGCAAAAGATGGTTTCTTAGGTATTAACACAAACAATCCAGAAGCCAGAATACACGTAGTAGGAAATGGCGGACTTACGGATGATGTAATCATAGAATCAAAAGGATTCTCCCCATTAATTCAGTTTAGACAAGCTACCTTGGCTTCTGGTCAATCAATAGGAGGAATATGGTGTGGAGGAAATGATTCAGGTATGGACAAATTGAGTTATCTGACTGCTACTTATTTAGGCACTGGAACTAACAAACTTAGTAATATGTTTTTAGGAACCTCTGGATTAACAAGGATGACTATTGATCAAAACGGTTATGTGGGTATTGGAACAACTTCTCCAGTTGCAGGTATACATATGGTACAAGATGCTTCTGATATTAGCAATAGAAGTATTTTTAGAATATCAACTTATACCTCATCAGCTACATCGTATTCGCCTACTATAATTTTTGACAGACAGCGTGGTTCTGCCGCATCTCCTGCTCCTTTAATAACTGGAGATGCCTTAGGATCAATAAGTATGAGAGGAAATACGAGTAGTAGCGCATTAACTGTTTTATCAACAATTGCAAGTTATTATAAAGGTTCTACAGCAACACCTAAATTGAGTGATTTAAAATTTGGAACATCGGATGTAGCCGATCAAATGACAATAGATGAAAACGGGAATGTTTATCCTAGAATGGGTGGTACACAAAATTTAGGTACAGCTACAAATAGATGGGCAGCTGTTTTCGCAGTTAACGGTACAATTCAAATGTCAGATATTCGTTTTAAGAAAAACATTACACCGCTTAAATACGGCTTAGCTGATGTGCTTAAAATTAATCCTATTTCTTATAACTGGAAAGATGACAATAGTGGAAAAGTAAAAATTGGAGTATCAGCACAGGAAGTACAGACTATTTTACCTGAAGTGGTAAATGTCGCTGATGATGCCAATAAAACACTTGGTGTTAACTATGCTGAAATGGTTCCAGTTTTAATTAATGCTATAAAAGAGCAACAAACTCAAATCGAAGAGTTAAAAGCTTTGGTAAAACAATTAGCTGATAAAAAATAATAAAGATTATATTCTTAAATAAGAATAGAACTAAAAATCCGATTACATAACGTAATCGGATTTTTTTATACTTTGTTTTCTTATATTTTTAAATGGTAATTAAACCGTATTATACTGTTATTGACAGTCTTATTATATTGCTTTTCTCGACATCCTTTTTCTGGCTTCTTTAGCCAGGAAAAGATATAGCGGATGGCAGGTTTGTTAGATCTTAAAATAAATAAAAGTTTCTGCTTCTGAGAAATAATTAGATCGCTATTGGAATATGGGAACTAGATAATTGCTTTTAAAGGCTTCGACTCCGCTCAGCCTGACATCAATAAACAAACGCAAACAGATAAACTTAGCCCCTCAGAACCTAAGCCTCTCAGAACCTCAAAAAAAAAGCACCAACCTTTCGATTGATGCTTTTTGTATTGATTTGAAAAAAATTATTTTTTCTTTCCTTTTGCAGGA
The DNA here is from genome assembly GCF_027924665.1 of Flavobacterium sp. GSB-24. Classification (NCBI taxonomy): domain Bacteria; kingdom Pseudomonadati; phylum Bacteroidota; class Flavobacteriia; order Flavobacteriales; family Flavobacteriaceae; genus Flavobacterium; species Flavobacterium sp. GSB-24. The sequence goes on along the minus strand of NZ_AP027043.1, from coordinate 1,112,359 downwards.
GCTTTTGCAGCTTTTGCAGCTTCTTGAGCAGCTTTCATAGCAGCACGAGAAATTCTTACTTGAGCAACAACTGTGTTGTCTGGGTGCATAATTTTGTATTCTGGAGCACCAACTTTAGTAACATATAATTTGTTACCCATTTCAAGTGGAGTGATGTCAGCTTCAACAAAATCAGGAAGATTTTTAGGTAAAGCTTTAACTTTTAATTTACGAGTGTTTAAACGTAAAACACCACCCGCAAGAACACCTTTAGATGTACCAACGATTTTTACAGGAACTTCCATTGTGATTTCTTTATCATCAAATAATTGGAAGAAGTCAATGTGTAAAATTCTGTCAGATACTGGGTGAACTTGGATATCTTGCAAAATTGCATTGAATGATTTTCCTTTTCCAAGCTCAATCACAACTGTGTGTGCATTTGGAGTGTAAACCAAGTTTTTGAACGCTGCAGCGTCTGCTGAGAAGTGTACTGCTTGATTTCCTCCGTATAACACGCAAGGAACCGCTCCAGCATTACGTAAGGCTTTAGTTGACACTTTGCCCACGCTTTCTCTTTCTGATCCTTTAATTGTAATCGATTTCATTGTAAAAAAATATAGTTATTAAATAAATATTCTATTTTGCTGTAAGCTTTAAGCAATAAGCTTTAGGCTTTTTCAGAATGTGTAACAATGCTTACAGCCTAAGGCTTAAAGCTTACTGCTTTTACATAATGAATTTTCCACTGATGGAATTATTGTGGTGAACCATTTGCATAACCTCAGCAAATAAAGGCGCACAGCTTACCACTTTTATTTTGTTAGATTCTTTCTTTAACGGAATAGAATCTGTTACGATTAACTCGGTTAATTTCGAGTTTTCGATTTTCTCATACGCACCGCCAGATAAAATAGCGTGTGTACAAATTGCTCTTACGCTTAGTGCTCCTTTTTCGATCATCAGGTCGGCAGCTTTTGCTAAAGTTCCCCCTGTATCGATCATATCGTCTACTAAGATTACGTTACGTCCTTTTACTTCACCAATCAGCTCCATAGTGTCGATAACGTTCGCTGCTTTTCTTTGTTTGTAACAGATTACAACATCTGATTCTAAAAACTTAGAGTAAGCATATGCTCTTTTTGAACCTCCCATATCTGGAGATGCAATTGTTAGATTTTCTAATTTTAAACTTTCTACGTATGGTAAAAAGATTGTAGATGCAAATAAATGATCTACTGGTTTTTCAAAAAATCCTTGAATTTGGTCTGCGTGCAGATCCATTGTCATGATTCTTGTTGCTCCTGCAGCTGTTAGTAAGTTTGCTACTAATTTAGCTCCAATTGGAACCCTTGGTTTGTCTTTTCTATCCTGTCTTGCCCAACCAAAATAAGGCATTACAGCTGTAATATGTCTTGCAGATGCGCGTTTTGCGGCATCAATCATTAACAACAATTCCATCAGATTATCTGCACTTGGAAAAGTCGAACATACGATGAATACTCGTAAACCTCTAATTGACTCTTCGTAAGATGGCTGAAATTCTCCATCACTATACGTTGACATCGTTACTTTTCCTAACGGAATTCCGTACTCTTTTGCAATTTTTTCTGCAAGATAAACACTTTGTGAACAAGCAAAAATTTTAGCTTCTGGTTCTAGGTGCGACATTATAATTTGTTGTTTTTGCTCCGCTGCACTTGTATTATTTGGCCTCCCAATTTTTGGTAAAGCAAAATGCATATAAATGCCTCGGGTGTAGTTAGTTGTGTGTGCTTCGTTTTAACGAGCTGCAAATTTAGAAAATTTATTGGACACTGAAAGGAAAAATTTAAGTATTTTTAGTAGTTGATTTAATTTTATTTTTTACATTTGCACCGTGTTAAAGGAATGACGCCATTTATGACTTCATTCTATTGCGTTAAATAAGTCATTTATGGTTTATTTTTCGTCTGCTAAGCCCGGATGGCGGAATTGGTAGACGCGCTGGTCTCAAACACCTGTGGGAAACCGTGCCGGTTCGACTCCGGCTCCGGGTACAAAAACCTCTTCTTAACGGAAGAGGTTTTTTTGATTTTATACCTTCTGAAGTTCCGCTAGTACAAGTAAAACTGTGATTATTCATTTACTTGAGTGGTTCTAAAACACTCATTCCCCAAGATACTTTTTTGCAACATTATGGTTTTGCCCACTATTTAAACAAAAACAAGCAACGATTTTGTGCTGTTATTTCCCTATCTTTTGAATCAATATTACATTGAGTTCATCACCACATATCCAATTAATTTGATAATTCTCAGCCCTCCATACCATATTAATTTTTGACCACTCGATTTTAAATGAATTGCTTAAATTTTGGAAATCACGTAAGCTTTGCACTGTACCATCTATTAGAGATTCATCTACCTCAGGCTCCATAATGTTTAAGTTAAAATGAGATAATGCATTTTTTAATTCATCGTAACTTTCTTTATACCCAATGGGATTTTGTTTAGTAGCAAATGTTTCAACTCCTTTATTTAAAAACCAAGAATCTATTACCACAGTGTTCTTTTTAAGCCCTTTATTATAAGAACTTACTTGAGCAGTAACTATATTAGATATGCAAAAGATTAGGAAAACAATTTTTTTCATTTTTTGATGATTGGATTTATATTATCCAAATGTAATCTTTATACAATTATCTAGTTTATGGTTTTCCATAATCTATCTTTGAACAAATAGTACCACTATTAAACCTCACAACTCGCCTCATGCAAAACAGGAAAATTGCAGGAATTAGCAATAAAGCACAATTGATTTGCTTTTTTATGAAGTTCTAATGCCAACTCTATTTTGTCTGAATTAGCAATAATAATTTTTGGTTTTAATTTTACCTCAACAAAACGCCCGCTTCCATCTGGACTAACTTCGAGTACTGCTTCGGCATTATCTGAATATTCGAGAACTTCTATTCCGTTTTGAGAACATACATACAAATAAGACATCATGTGGCAGGAAACCAAACTGCTCAAAAGCAAATCTTCGGGATTAAATAATGATGGATCGCCTTTGAATGCTTTCGCTGCCGAGACATTTAAAATGGGCTTTCCTTCAATTTTTATTTGATGGTTTTTAGTAGATCTTGAAACTGGTTCTTGTTGATTTTTGTTTGAAGTCCAATTTAGCGCTGCTTTGAATAAATGTTTCATTTTACTTTTGTTTTCAATTGCTAAGTTAAGATTTATAAGTTGTAATTATTTAATCTCACAAAGTCGCAGTGTCGCAGAGTTTGACACAATATTGTCAGAAATGACAAAAATTCGTGCTAATCCATGTAATTCGTGGCGAAACTTTCAATCATAAAAAAACCTCGAAAGCATAACTTTCGAGGTTTTCTAGAGAATTGAACTAATTAACAAATTCTAAAAATTATTTTTTTACTGAAAACTTAAAAGTTGTTTTCGTTTTATAATTTTCTCCCGGGTTTAAAACCGTTGTTGGGAAATTTTTCTGGTTTGGAGAATCTGGATAATGTTCTGTTTCTAGACATAATCCAGTTCTGTGTGCAAAAGTTCCTCCGTTTGGCATTGGTAAAGTTCCGTCAAGGAAATTCCCTGAGTAAAACTGAATTCCAGGTTCGTCTGTTGTCATTTCCAAAACTCTTCCGCTTGGAGCGTGATATACTTTTGCGATTATTGTTTTTCCTTTTTCAGGATTGTTCAACACCCAGCAGTGATCGTAACCTTTTCCTCTTTCTAATTGTTCGTTTTTAGCTTCGATGTCTTTTCCAATTAATTTCGGTTTTCTGAAATCGAAAGGCGTATTGGCAACATCTTCTAATTTTCCTGTCGGAATTAAAGTTGCATCTACCGGAACAATTTTATCGGCATTTAATGTCAATTCGTGATCTAAGATTGTTTTGGTAAAATCTCCAGATAAATTGAAATAAGAATGCTGCGTTAAATTTATAACAGTTTTCTTATCAGTCGTTGCTTCGTAAAGAACATCTAACTGATTATCATTTGTTAATGTATACGTTACAAAAACTTTTAAATTCCCAGGATAACCTTCTTCCATATCTTTACTTAAGTATGATAATTTCAAAGAAGCTGTGTTCCCTGATTTCACCTCATCGGCTTTCCAAACAACATTAAAATATCCTTGCGGTCCACCGTGCAAAGCATTTGGTGCATTATTGATTGCTAACGAATATTCTTTTCCGTCTAAAGTGAATTTTCCTTTAGCAATTCGGTTTCCATATCTTCCAATCAAAGCTCCAAAAAACGGATTTTCTTTTTCATATTGTGCCAAAGAATTAAATCCAATCACTACATTTTCAGAAACGCCGTCTTTATTAGGCACTTTTAAATCTGTAATTCTACCGCCAAAAGTGATGATGTCTACTTCCATCCCATTTTGGTTTTTCAATTTATAACTGTCTACTTTTTCTCCTTTAGCAGTTGTACCATAAGAAGATTTTTCAATCGTAACTGTAGCTTTTTCATCAGAAGAAACTGTTGTAGTATCCATTTTTTTATCGCTTTTACATTGAACTGAAACTGCAGCCAGACTTAACAGGCTTAAACCGAAAACGCAACGTTTTAATACATTCATATTTGATAATTTTGTGGTTATTGTGAAATGTTAGATGTTAAAGATAATCTGTCACACGTAAAAAAAATGCTATATTTTGACGAGGATTAGACAGATTCGTTTCACGAAAACGCGGAATTACACCGATTTTTTAATATTTAAAATCCGTTTTGATCCGCGATTTTGCATTAGCAAATCCGTTTCATCAGCGTTCTATTTTCACAAAGTGATTTATTACCCAGCAAGCTAAAAGTAACAAAAACTTAGAACCTTAGCAACTTAGTATCTTAGCATCTCAGACTACAATCCGTGTTGAAACAAATGATAGTATGCCTCGTTTGCATTAATTTTATCTTTAAAGTCTCTTACCGTTGTTTTTTCATCAATAACCAACAATTCGATTCCGGCAATGTCTGCAAAATCTTCCATGTATTCTGTTGTTAACGATTGGCTGTAAACTGTATGATGTGCTCCTCCTGCTAAAATCCAAGCTGTTGCAGCGATATCAAGGTTTGGTTTACAATCCCATAAAACTCTTGCAACTGGTAATTTTGGTAATTCAGCCATTGGCTTAATCGCTTCTACTTCGTTTACAATTAAACGGAAACGAGTTCCCATATCTACCAAAGAAACATTGATTGCATCTCCGGCTGGCGAATTAAATACCAAACGAGCTGGATCTTCTTTTCCGCCAATTCCTAACGGATGCACTTCGCAAGAAGGTTTTCCGTCGGCAATAGATGGACAGATTTCCAACATGTGAGAACCTAAAACATACGATTTTTGCGGCGTGAAGTGATACGTATAATCTTCCATGAAAGAAGTTCCGCCTTCCAAACCAATGTTCATTACTTTTAAAGCTCTTACCATTGCAGCTGTTTTCCAATCGCCTTCGCCACCAAAACCATAACCATCGGCCATTAATCTTTGTGTAGCAATTCCTGGTAATTGTTTCCAAGCGCCAAGGTTTTCAAATGTATCTGTAAAAGCTCCAAAACCTCCTTCTTCAAGGAAAGCTCTTAATCCTAATTCGATTTTTGCAGCTTCAACAAGTGAACTTCTTTGCGCTCCGCCTTCTTTTAAAGAATCGGTTAAAGTATACGATTGTTCGTAAACAGCCAATAAATCATTTAGTTCTTTTTCTGTTACTTTCTCAATATGTTTGGTAACATCTGAAGAATCGTATCCGTTTACCGAAACTCCGAAACGAATTTGAGCTTCTACTTTATCACCTTCTGTTACGGCAACTTCACGCATATTGTCTCCAATACGAGCTACTTTTAAGTTTTGAAGTTCGTCCCATCCAAGAACCACTCTTGACCAGATTCCTAATTTTTTCTGAACTCTTTCGTCTTCCCAGTGACCAACGACAACTTTACGTTTTTTACGCATTCTAGACATGATGAAACCAAATTCACGATCTCCGTGAGCAGATTGGTTTAAGTTCATGAAATCCATATCGATGGATCCCCATGGAATTTCAGCATTGTATTGTGTATGCAAATGACATAATGGTTTTTTCAAAATACTTAAACCGCCAATCCACATTTTTGCTGGTGAAAAAGTATGCATCCAAGCAATAATTCCGATACAGTTTTTAGCTGAATTTGCCGCTAAACATACATCTAAAATCTGTGATGGAGATTTTACTACATCTTTGTAAACCACTTTTACCGGAATTGAAGACGAAGCGTCTAATCCTTTTGCAATAATCTGAGAATGTTCTGCTACTTTTCTAAGTGTTTCTTCACCGTATAATTCTTGGCTTCCTACTACAAACCATACTTCTTTTTGAGAAATGTCTATCATTTTTTTATTTTGTTTCAGGTTTTCTTTGTTTCAAGTTTGAAATCGCAGAAAATCTATGTTCTATATTCTATGTTCTTTTTTCTAAATCTAAAATCTGAATTCAAAAATCTAAAATCATTTACTGTCCGTAATACGAATCTTTTCCGTGTTTGCGGTTGTAATGTTTCTTTATTAATGAATCTTTTAATCTTGGTGCGTTTGGGTTGATTTGTAATGTCAGGTACGCCATTTCGGCTACGACTTCTAAAACTTTACTGTTGTAAACCGCTTTTGCTGCGTTTTTTCCCCAGGCGAATGGACCGTGATTTCCAATTAAAACCATTTCTACTTCTTCGTAAGAAAGATTTTTTTCTTTGAAACAATCCAAAATCTGAATTCCGGTATTGTGTTCGTAGTTTCCTTCAATTAAAGAATCTGCCATTGGCGGTGCGCACGGAATATCAGCCGTTAAGTGATCGGCGTGCGTTGTTCCGAAAATCGGAATATCTTGCTGCGATTGTGCCCAAGCCACAGAATAAGTCGCGTGCGTATGAGCCACTCCACCAATATTTGGCCAGTTTTTATACAAATATGCATGCGTTTTGGTGTCTGATGACGGGCGCATTGTACCTTCAATAACATTGTTATCAAAATCTACAATTACAATATCTTCAGGTTTTAAATCTTCGTAAGGAACGCCGCTTGGTTTAATGGCAAAAACACCATTTTCTCTGTCGACAGCGCTTACGTTTCCGAATGTGTAAACCACCAAATTCAATGCATTTAATTGCATATTGGCTTCATAACATTCCTGTTTTAAATCTTTATAAAGAGAACTCATTTTGAGAAATTTTAATGTTTGGATCTGCAAAAGAACTTAATTGTTCATACGCTAAAAGCAGTTTATGATACGCTTCAACTTTATCTGTCTGAGGGAAATATTCTCCATCAAAATCACTTCCGATTTTCTGGCTTGCTTCGATTACGTTCGGATAAATTCCGGCTGCAACGGCTGCGTAAATTGCGGCACCTAAAGCTGGAGTCTGATCTGAAGCTGCGATTTTAATTGGCTTGTTTAAAACATTCGCCAAAGTCTGCATGATAAAAGGGGATTTTCTTGCAACTCCTCCGATTCCAATTACGCTGTCAATTTTTACACCTTCTTCTTCAAAACGATCAACAATTTTCTTCGCTCCAAAACAAATTGCATTTACTAAAGCTTTAAAAATATGAGGTGCTTTTGTTCCTAAAGAAAGATTGGAAATCGCGCTTTTTAATTCCTGATTGGCATCTGGAGTTCGTCGCCCGTTAATCCAATCCAAAGCAATTGGAAGACTTTCTGAAACTGGAATTTTCTCTGCTTCTTTCGTTAATTCAACAATTAATTTATCGCTGAATTCTTCTCTTAATTGTTCTTTTTGAGTATCATTTAAAAGAGACGAAGAACCTAATAAATGTTCTGTCGGCCACATCAATAATTCTTTGTACCAAGCCAATAAATCGCCAAAAGCAGATTGTCCTGCTTCTAAACCAATAAAGCCAGGAATAACTGAACCATCAACTTGTCCGCAGATTCCGCGAACCGTTTTTGTTCCTACTTCATCATAAGAACCAACCAGAATATCGCAGGTTGAAGTTCCCATAACGCGAACCAAAGTATTCTCTTCGATTTTAGCTCCAACTGCACCTGAATGCGCATCGAAAGTTCCAACAGCCACAACTGTATCTGTAGAAAGTCCTAAACGATCTGCCCATTCTTTGCTTAGATTTCCAGCAACTAAATCTGATGTATAGGTTTCATCATATAAATTACCGCGAAGCTGTGCTAAATACGGATGTAATTTTTCTAAGAATTCAACTGGAGGAAGTCCGTTCCAGTCAGCGTGCCACATTGCTTTGTGACCTGCGGCGCAACGGCTTCTTTTAAATATTTTTAAATCTTTATCTTCAATTAACAAATACGTCATTAAATCGCAATGCTCCATCCAAGTGTGTGCTGCATTACGAACTGCTTCGTCTTGTCTTGCAATGTGAAGGATTTTTGCCCAAAACCATTCTGATGAATAAATTCCTCCAACGTATTTGGTTACATCTTCTCCACCCCAGCTTACTGCCAGTTCGTTAATTTCGTTTGCTTCATTTATAGAAGTATGATCTTTCCATAAAACCATCATCGCATTTGGGTTTTCTTCAAAACCTTTTGTTAATGCTAATGGAGTTCCATCTTTTGTAACTGGAACCGGAGAAGATCCCGTTGTATCGATACAAATTCCGCGAACCAACTTGGGATCTACCTTGCTTTCTTTTACAACATTCTGAATTGTAATTTCTAATCCTTCGATATGATCCAAAGGATGCTGGCGAAATTGATTGATGGAAGCATCACAATATTGCTTGTTTTTCCATCTTTTGTAATGAGAAACATTCGATGCCAGCTCCTGTCCATTCTCAGTGTCAATTAGCACCGCGCGAACAGAATCTGTTCCGTAGTCCAATCCTATTACATAATTTTTCATTCGTATTTTATTTTTAAAATATTGACAAATATAGAGATAAATACTTTATAAGTGTATAAAAAACACTTAATTGAAATTGCATAATTAATTTTTGCTATAAATGCATTAAAATAGCATTTTAGCCTTTAATCAAAAAATAAATGTTAACAATACATTTATAATATTGTGATTATTTCACTTCTAAAATAAAAACCTTCACTTTTAAGAAGATATTTTTACATTTATTAAAGATTATTTTCCTTCTAAAACTAATACTGAGAAAGGCGGAATTGTGATTTCAAGCTTTCCTTTTTTATTCTCAAAACCTTTAAAAGCAACCGGAATAATTTTATTCGGATTTTCGAAAGAATTATAATCCTGTAGTTTTGAAGCTGTAATTATAGTCCCTGTAAAATTTTTAACGCCAAGATCTTTTACATCAATTTCGATTTTATTCTTATTTACAGCATCAATATTTACCAGTGAAATATGAACTAATCCTTTTTGATCTTTTGAAACAGATACAGATACAGCCGGAATTGATTCTCCATTAAAATTATATGTCGGGGATTTAAAATTTATCGGAAGTAATTTCGCGTCTTGATGAACGCTATACATTTTCATTACATGATAGGTTGGCGTTGTAATCATCTTGGCTTTGTCGGTTAAGATTACAGCTTGAAGCACATTAACGCATTGTGCCAAGTTGGCCATACGAACCCTATCTGCATGATTATTGAAAATATTTAAAGTTGCTCCCGCCAAGACAGCATCTCGCATTGTATTCTGCTGATATAAAAACCCTGGATTTGTCCCTTTTTGAACTTCATACCAGCCTCCCCATTCATCGACTATCATCGCCACTTTTTTCTCTGGATCGTATTTGTCCATTATGGCAGCATGTTTGGTCACTAACTCTTCCATTTTTAAGGCAGACTGCATGGTCTGGAAATATTCTTTCTCTGTAAAATCAACATCTGCCCCTTTTTTGCCCCAGTCAATTACTGCGTAATGATGAACACCGACTCCGCCCAGCATATTCAGCGGAATGTTTTTCATCAAAACCTCTGTCCAATTGTAGTCAGAACTATTAGATCCCGAAGCAATTCTTGTAATACCTCCAGTATTGTTCCAATCTGATATAAAAGTGGCAAACTTGCGATATTCATTAGCATAATAATCTGCAGTCATATTGCCGCCACAACCCCAGGCTTCATTTCCAATTCCCCAGTATTTTACTTTCCAAGGTTCTGCTCTTCCGTTTTTCTTTCGAAGATCACTCATTGGACTTTTTCCTCCAAAATTGGTATACTGAACCCAGTCTGCTAATTCCTGAACTGTGCCGCTTCCGACATTTCCAGATAAATACGGTTCTGCTCCCAATAATTCACACATATTTAAAAAATCATGTGTTCCAAAACTATTGTCTTCTGTTACGCCTCCCCACCATTGATTTACAATTGTCGGACGCTTTTCTTTTGGACCAATCCCATCTTTCCAATGGTAGGTATCTGCAAAACAGCCGCCGGGCCATCTTAAATTTGGAATTTTCAAATCTTTTAATGCCTTGATAATATCATTTCGAACTCCGTTTGTATTGGGAATTTTTGAAGTATCTCCCACAAAAAATCCGCCATAGATACAGCGTCCTAAATGTTCAGCAAAATGACCATAAATGTTTCTATTTATAATCGGTGCTGCTGCATCATTTTTAACTGAAATAATAACCGATTCTTTTTGAGCTGTAATTGTTTGAATAAAAAATATAGCAAACAAGATTAGTAGTGGTTTTTTCATAATCTGTTGTTGGTTTTGGTTTTCAGAAAATTGCGTGGCTGCAGAATTTCTAAAGATGTTGGTTTTTTAGTTTTATAAGTGTTCGTTTAACATTTGTAAATTTAAACAAAAATAAGTCTCATAAAAAAATAAAATTATCAGAACAACTGGTTGCAAAAAACATATTTCATAATTTTGCCTTGGAAACAAGCATTCTTAAAGGGATTGAACCAAAATATCTTTAAACAAATAAAAAGTTAAGAATCTGAAAAATTGACAAAAAAAAGCAAAAACCATTTGTTTTATAACAACAATCTCAATTTTTGAATTGTGAATATGAAATAATAATCCTAGTGTATATCTCTTTTAAAAATGTTTCTACCTTTGACTCGTTATTTTGATTTGAAATTGAGAAGATTAATAAGTAAAAAACAGCTTTACCTTAGCAATTAATATCGAATACACATAAATATTCTTATTCGCTGCTATTTAACATAAGTGTAAAATCAACATTAATAAATTATGAAAGGTTTTAAGAAGTTTATATATTTACGGTCCAAATTAATTACATATGCTAAATAGTTATAGTTCTGCCGATAAAGTTTTACTGGCGGTTGACTGCATCATTTTCGGATTCGATCATGAGGGTCTGAAAATACTTTTAATCAAGAGAGATTTCGAACCCGAGAAAGGAAAATGGTCTTTGATTGGAGGGTTTTTAAAACGTGACGAAGTTTTAGATGCAGCAGCTATCCGAATACTAAATACCTATACTGGTCTTAACGATATTTATATGGAGCAGTTGTATGCTTACAGCGAAATCGATCGTGACCCCGTAGAAAGAACTATTTCGGTTTCTTATTTTGCTTTGATTAATATTGAAAATCACAACGCAGAATTAATTAAAAATTATCACGCCGAATGGTTTCCAATTAATGATGCACCAAACTTAATTTTTGACCATAATGAAATGGTACAAAATGCCATTAAGAGACTTCGTTACAAAACTTCTGTAAAGCCAATTGGTTTTGAATTACTTCCTGAGAAATTTACCATGCGCCAGCTTTTAGAATTGTATGAAGCGATTTTGAGCAAAGAACTGGACAAAAGAAACTTCATCAGTAAAATTAATTCTTTAGAAATCTTAAATAAATTAGACGAAAAAGATATGCAGTCTTCTCGAAAAGGTTCTTATTTATACACCTTTAATAAAGAGAAATACGAAGAAAAATTACTCAACGATTTTGTTCTAAATTTATAATTGACACGTCGCTATAAAGAATTCCTTACTATAAGAGCAGATTTATTTTCGATCTGCTCTTTTGTTCCTTTCAAAACCATATCGGCCAGAATTTTTCCCATCAATTCAAAATTGGTTGAAATGGTTGTAATTCCGTTGGCAGCAATTTTCTTTAAAGCGGTTTCATTATAAGATATAATTCCAAAATCTTCGCCTAATTTTAGTTTTCGATTTATGGCATTTTCTATAACCAAAAGCAGATCGCGGTCATGAGGAATAATATATAAATCTCCTAAAGCAATAGATTGATTGCTGAAATCCGAAATAATTTCGTAATCATAATTGTATTCCTGACAGAAAGATTCAAAACCAAGTTTCATTCCCGGCGGCTCTCTAAAACCTGAAAAAATCAAAATCAGTTTTTTATATTTTTCCAATCTTTTTTTGGCTTTCAGTAATCCTTCAAAAATATCTTTTTGATGATTTTGATAAATAGCTGGAAACATTTTTAACTCTGGATTAGTCTGATCCAAAATAATTACATCGGTTACTGGTAGGGTTTTTATAGAATCGACGATATCGTTTAAGTTCGTCGGCATGATTATATATTTTGTGTAATTTCCGTTGCTGTCATTTATCAGTTTTTTGAAAACTTGAACATTAAAATGATGAAAGAAAATATCAACCTGAACATTTTTACCAATATTTTTTAGGAACGAATTATAAATATCTTCTTTAAAAATATTAAGCTCGTCAAAAAGAAGAAAAACCTTCTGAGTAATAGTGATTTCAACACTTTTTACATAATAACCTTTTCCTGGAATAGCGTAAATAATTCCTCTTTTTTTCAATTCGTCATACGCCAGAAGCACTGTGTCGCGCGATAAAGAAAAGCCTAAACAGACTTTATTGACCGATGGAAGACGATCTCCTTTTTTTAAATTGCCCTCTTCAATCGCTTTTTCTATTGAAAGAATAATCTGCTTATATTTTGGAAGCCCAATATTATTTTGAATTGAAATGATGTTCACAATAAAGTCATTTTGACTATTAATACTAAAAACTGGTAGGTACTGGTATGCAAAGATAGAGAATGTTTCTATTTTTGGATTTCATTTTTGGTAAAAATAATATGGAAATAAAACACATATCGCATTTAAAGGAGACTCATAATTGCAAATTGTTTGGTTTAATGCCCAATAAAGAAGAAATTTATTCTTTTGAATTGTGTAACAAAAACGGAATGAAAGTTCAGGTCATCAATTATGGTGCAACAGTAACTTCCATCCAAATTCCTTTGAATGAAAAATCGATAGATGTTGTTTTAGGATTTGATAATCTAGAAGCTTACTTAGAATCTTATAATTTACCAAGCGCTCCTTATTTTGGAACTACTGTTGGCCGTTATGCCGGTCGTATTCATAATGGAGCTTTTAGCATAGATGATAAAAAATTTCAGCTTGACGGAAATAATAATGGCAATACGCTTCACGGAGGCAATATGGGATTTGGGAGAAAAGTCTGGAGCGTAACTAATGCTTCAACCGGCGAAAATCCTTCTATTACTTTTGGTCTTTTGAGTGAGCATTTAGATGAAATTTTTCCTGGTGAAATGACCGTTTATTTGACCTACACTTTAAATGAAGAAAACGAACTGCAATTAGAATACAAAGCTGTTTCTACAGAAGATACCGTTATCAATTTGACACATCATAGTTATTTTAACCTTGACGGACATGATGGAAATGTTTTAGAGCAACAAATGTTTATCAAATCGGATAAAATGTTGGAGACCAATCCAGATAATATCCCGACTGGAAATTATACCGATTTAACCAATCATGCTTTTGATTTTAGAAATACTAAAAACTGCCCGTTTCCAATTGACAATTCTTTTGTAGTGAATTCTAAAACAGAAATCGTAGCACAGCTAATCAGCTTAAAAAACAAACTGAGAATGAATGTCTACACCGATCAGCCTAGTGTACATATATATGTAGGAGGAAATTGTTTTGGAAAATTAAAAGGAAAAGAAAATGTCGATTACAATGCGCAAAGCGGTATTTGTTTTGAAACTCAAAATTTTCCAGACGCACCCAATCATAGTCATTTCCCAAATGCTGTTTTGAAAAAAGGCGAAGAGTATAGTCAAAAAACGCTTTACAAATTTGAAAATTTAAACTAACCAAATTCCAAAACCACCATTACACTCACTTTATAATGAATGATATTTTAATACAAAACACTGTTGCTTTTTTTGAGAAATCTTTTGGATCTTCTCCTCAAAAAACGGTACTTTCTCCAGGAAGAATTAATATTATTGGAGAACATATTGACTACAATGATGGTTATGTTTTACCAGCTGCAATTGACAAAGTAATTTGTTTTGCTTTTGAAAAAAACAATACTAAAACTTCTAAGGTAATTGCAATCGATTTAAACGAAGAATTTGAAATTAACCTGACTGAAGAAGTAAAATTGAGTGATGTGGTTTGGACTAATTACATTCGAGGTGTAATTAAACAATTGCAGGATAACGGATTTTCTTTTGAAGGTTTCAATTGTGTTTTCAGCAGTAATATTCCGGTTGGCTCTGGACTATCTTCTTCTGCGGCTTTAGAATGCGGAATGATTTTCGGAATCAAATCGCTTTTCGATTTAAAAATTGAGAAAGTTGACATTTCATTATTAGGACAAAAAGCAGAACACTGGGTGGGTATTAACTGCGGTATTATGGATCAGTTTTCAAGTGTTCATGGTCTTGAAAATAAAGTGATAAAATTGGACTGCAACACTTTAGATTTCGAATATCACAATGCCGATTTTAAAGATTATTCATTGATTTTATTAGATTCTAATGTGAAACATTCGCTTTTTACATCAGAATACAATACCAGAAGAATTGAATGCGAAGAAGGTTTATCAATCATAAAAAGTCATTTTCCAGAAGTAAAAAGTTTTAGAGATGCTTCAGAAGCACAGGTTTTGAGTCTTAAGGATAAAATGACTGAAAAAGTTTTCAGCCGAGTTCATTTTGTGGTTAAAGAAATTAATCGTGTCATAAAAGCGTGCGAAGCTTTAGACAAGGGAAATATTGAACATCTGGGAGAATTACTTTTTGAAACTCATTATGGTTTATCACAGGAATATGAGGTAAGCTGCGAAGAGTTAGATTTCCTTGTAGATACTGCAAAAAATGACGAATCTATCATAGGTTCTAGACTTATGGGAGGCGGTTTTGGAGGTTGTACAATTAATTTAGTTAAAAAAGGTCAAGAAAATGAGGTAAAACATAAGTTTTCAAATCTTTATTTAGATAAATTTGGAATTGAATTAAAATTCTATGATGTAAAAATCTCAAACGGAACAACACTACTTTAATACCACAACACACTACAATGAAAAATTTTGACATTAACGAAGATCCTCACAGACGCTTCAATCCTCTAATCAACGAATGGGTCTTGGTTTCACCTCATCGTGCAAAACGCCCTTGGCAGGGACAAAATGAAACTATTTCTACGGAAGAACTTCCAAAATACGATCCCACTTGTTATTTATGTCCGGGAAATGTTCGTGCCAATGGAGAAACTAATCCAGTATACGAAAACAGTTTTGTTTTTGAAAATGATTTTGCTGCGATGAAACAAGAGGAAATTATTTTTGAAGACGATATTAAACATACTTTCTTTAAAGTAAAACCAGAACAAGGAATTTCGAGAGTGGTTTGCTTTTCGCCAAGACACGATTTGACTCTCCCAGAAATGGAAATTGCAGATATTGAAAATATTATTAAAACCTGGCAGAAAGAATATACTGATTTAGGAAACATCAAGTACATTAACCACGTTCAGATTTTTGAAAATAAAGGAAGTGTAATGGGCTGCAGCAACCCGCATCCGCATGGGCAAATCTGGGCACAGTCTTCTTTACCAACTCAGGTTGAAAAAACGCATAACAGTTTAAAATCATATTACGATAAAAATAGAAGAACATTGTTGGAAGATTATGTTCAGGCCGAATTGAAAACTGGGGAGCGTATTGTAATTGAGAACGATCACTTTGTAGCGTTAGTGCCTTTTTGGGCTATTTGGCCATACGAAACTATGATTGTGAGCAAAAGAGCTGCCAACAAAATCACCGATTTTTCTGCTGAAGAAAGCAACGCTTTTGCTAAAATTTTAAAACAATTAACAACGAAGTACGACAATTTATTTAATACTTCTTTCCCTTATTCTTCAGGAATTCATCAATCGCCAACAGATGGATTTGATCATGCGGAATGGCATTTTCACATGCATTTTTATCCGCCGTTGTTAAGATCGGCAACGGTAAAGAAATTTATGGTAGGATATGAAATGTTAGGCGAATCGCAGCGTGATATTACACCAGAAAAAAGTGCTGAAATTTTAAGAAAGCTTTCAGATGTGCATTATAAAAGTCTGGTAAAAGCCTAATGGTTTGCCGGTGCAATAAAGCTAAATGCTAAAAATTTAACACAATTTCGATTGAATAAATGTAAAAAACACATTTACCAGTAGCTGATTTCTAAATTTTTATTTTACATTTGGCTTCCGCTTTTATTTTCGTAAAAAAATAACAGAAATAAAACACATCTTGCATTTTTAACAAGATTACACAACATAAAAAACAATTTAGAACCAAACAAACAAATTTAACCCTATAATAATTATTTAAAATACTACTAACAATGAACCAAAACCTCGCTTTCGCAGATTATGCGGTTTTTATTATCTATTTTATCGTAGTCTCGGTCTACGGTTATACCGTTTATCGCAAACGTAAACAAGACGAACAAGATGCTAAAGCTTACTTTTTGGCTGAAGGAAATTTAACTTGGTGGGCAATTGGAGCTTCTTTAATTGCTTCTAACATTTCTGCAGAACAATTCATCGGAATGAGCGGTGAAGGTTTCTTTTTAGGAATCGCTGTTGCTGCTTACGAATGGCTTGCTGCCGTTGCACTTATTATTGTAGCTGTGTGGTTTATTCCTGTATATCTTAAAAACAAGATTTACACAATGCCACAATTCTTAAAAACACGTTACAACGAATCTACTGCTTTGATTATGGCAGTTTTCTGGTTGTTTTTGTACGTTTTTGTAAACTTAACTTCTATTTTATATTTAGGGGCAGTGGCTATTAACGGTCTTGCTGGTGGAGAATATCTTCATGCTATTATGATCGGTTTGGCTGTATTTGCTTTATTTATTTCTCTTGGAGGAATGAAAGTTGTGGCTTATACAGACGTTATTCAGGTTGCTGTATTAATTATTGGAGGTTTGGTAACTTCTTATATTGCATTAGTAACTGTTGGAGAAAAGCTAGGAATAAGCAGTAGTGCAATCGAAGGATTCAAAGTATTAATGACTGAGGCGCCTGAGCATTTCAAAATGATTATTCCAAAACCAACTGCAGCTTCTTCTCAATTAGAAATTGATAAATATTTGACTTTCCCAGGTTTGATGTCTTACCTTGCTGGTATCTGGATTATCAACTTAAACTATTGGGGCTGTAACCAATACATCACGCAAAGAGCACTTGGAGCAGATTTACAAACAGCTCGTACAGGAATCTTATTTGCTGGTATGTTAAAATTATTAATGCCGCTTATCGTAATGCTTCCTGGTATTGCTGCTTACGTTTTATACACAAACGGACATTTACCTCAATTAGTTGGAGGAAAAGACGGAGCTTATTCTGCTGTATTAACTTTCCTTCCAACAGGATTAAAAGGTCTTTCTGTTGCGGCTTTAACGGCTGCGATCGTAGCTTCTTTGGCTGGAAAAGTAAACAGTATTTCTACAATTTATACATTAGATATTCATAAAAAATATATTCAAAAAGAAGCTGGAGAAAAGCAACAGGTAAACATTGGTAGAATTGCCGTTTTTGCTGCAATGCTTTTAGCCGTTCTATTTACTTGGAATGACGTTTTAGGAATCGGTGGTGTCGGCGGATTTACATACATCCAAAAGTACACTGGATTCATCAGCCCTGGAGTTTTTGCTATGTTCTTCCTTGGTATGTTCTGGAAAAGAACTACTGGTGCAGCAGCAATCGTGGGTGTAATTTTAGGATTCGCATTGTCAGTTTTATTCAACGAATACGCTCCTGCATTATTTGGAAACGATACACTTTTATACACAGCTTATCCTAACGGAAAAGGAGCTTTCGAAATTCCGTTCCACATTTGTATGGGATTATCATTCTTCTTTACTATGTTAGTGATGATCTTGATGAGTTTCGCTGGTCCAAAAGTAAACCCTAAAGCATTCGAAACAGAACCAGGAATGTTTAAAGTTAAACCGCAGACAACAGTCTTAATCGTAATTACATTATTGATTATTGTGGCGCTTTATGTTAAGTTCTGGTAATAAATTATCAGTTCTATTCTCTCTATTTTTACAGCTGTTGTTTGTCATGAACAACAGCTGTAAATTTTTAAAAAAAGTTCTAACACATAGAAATAAAAGCCACGAATTAATTTTCTAAATAAAAAATTCGAGTTAATTCGTGTAATTCGTGGCAAAAAAAATCGCAATAAATTATAATACATAAAAATCATGCAGTTATCATTAACCCAAAAAATCATTATCGTTACTGGAGGCGCAAAAGGAATTGGTTTAGGAATCGTTAAAGTTCTAGCCGAAGAAAATGCAATTCCGTTTATCGTTGGACGTAACGAAAATGATAACATCAAAGCCGTAGAAGAATTAAAAGCCATTGGAAAAGAAGCGCATCAAGTTGCTGCCGATCTTACCAAACCTGAAGACTGTAAAAAAGCCGTTGAAGCCGTAATCGCAAAATTCGGCAGAATTGACGGACTTGTAAATAACGCCGGCGTTAATGACGGTGTTGGATTAGAGAATGGAAATTATGAAGATTTCGCTGCTTCGCTTCATAAAAATTTAGTGCATTATTATTTAATGGCACAGCATGCGCTTCCATATTTGAAAGAATCAAAAGGAGCAATTGTAAATATTGGTTCTAAAACTGCCGAAACAGGACAAGGCGGAACCTCAGCGTACGCTGCTTCAAACGGAGGAAGAAATGCTTTAACCAGAGAATGGGCCGTTGAATTATTAAAATACAGCATTCGTGTAAACGCTGTAATTGTAGCAGAATGTTACACACCGCTTTACGAAACGTGGATTAATACTTTTGAAAATAAAGAAGAAAAATTAGCCGCAATAACTAAAAATATTCCGCTAGAAAACAGAATGACAACGGCAGAAGAAATTGCTAATATGGTGGTTTTCTTATTGTCTGAAAAATCAAGTCATACTACTGGACAGATTATTTATGTAGATGGCGGTTATACCCATTTAGATCGATCTATTTAAAATATTTTTTTTGCCACGAATTACACGAATTAACTAGAATTTTTTATTTAGAAATTAATTCGTGGAAATTGGTGTAATTCGTGGCTATATTTTTTATTTCACGCATATCTAGCAGATTGGGCAGATTTAAAAAATCCCTTTAATCTTTATAATCTGTGGCAAAACTCATCTTCGCATTATTTTTAAAATCAGATGGCGTTATTCCTTTAACTTTTTTGAAAAGTTTATTAAAATTTGAAGCTGTTTTATAACCGCATTCGTATGCAATTTCAGACATACTTTTATCGGTTTCCAGCAACAATTTACAGGCATTTGAGATTCTGATTTCGTGCAGATAATCCACAAAATTTTTCTTTGTTTTAACTCTGAACATTCTGCAGAAAGAAGTCCGAGTCATATTCGCGACAGCGGCAATTTCTTCTAAAGAAATATTCTTCTTGTAATTTTTATTCACATATTGAAAAACTTCTGAAAGACGATCTACTTTTGAATCTTTCTGCATCAAAGAATAAATTTCGTCATTGATATAGATCGTATCCTGACTTTCTGAAAGAATAGACAAAATCTCAAAAAGTCCGACAATTACCTCAAAGTCTTTTTTTGAAACTAACTTCTCCAGTTTTTTAGCAATCTGCTTATTGGTTTTTCCGATAATCGAAATCCCTTTTCCAGCCTGAAAAAAGAGTTCGTTGATTTTTTGGGTTTCTTTTAATTCGTAAAAAGTCGGTCCGAAAATATCTTTATGAAAATATACGACAATCGAATTGGCTTTTAAATCTTCAATTCCCTGATAATATTTCTCGTCATTTAGCCAAACGTGCGGAATATCAGAACCTAAAAAAACCATATCGCCGGGTTCAAATGGCATTACCGAATTTCCGATAATTCGCTTGCCATAACTCTCTTTTACATACACCAATTCTAATTCGGGATGAGAATGAAAGGGCGCTTGAAAAAAAGGCTCAACACGATTTAATACCGAAACTTTTGTATTGAGATAAGACGCTATTTTGGTTTGTTCCAATTTCATCATGCAAAGATAATTAAAGATTATACACGGATAATATTAGACTAATAATAAAAGGCTAAAAAAACTAATTTTATTTTTCGTTTACTGCCCAAATTTTAGGGAAATCAAAGTGCTTAACTTCTTCCCTAACTACAGAAAACGACAACACAAAAAAGAAAAAAAACAACAAGACAATGCTTGATACAACTAAAAAATTAGTGGTAAAACTGCATCCAGACGATAATGTTCTGGTAGCTTTAACCGACTTGCCAAAAGGAGAATCTATTCTTTTTGAAAACGAAACTTACGTTTTACAAGACCTCATCAAAGCCAAACATAAATTCTACATGCAGGACATGAAGCAGGGAGAAGAAGTAAACATGTACGGTGTTTTGGTCGGAAAAGTACAATGCGATGCGGCAAAAGGGAGTTTAATGACGACCGAAAACTTAAAACACGCCGCAGATCCCTACGCTTACAGAAACGCTTCTTACGAATGGAATGCCCCTGATGTTTCTAAATTTGAAAACAGAACTTTTAAAGGTTACAAAAGAAAAGACGGACGTGTTGGAACAGCCAATTACTGGCTTTTTGTTCCGACGGTTTTTTGTGAAAACAGAAATCTTGATGTTATTAAAGAAGCATTACACAAGCAATTGGGTTATGCTGTAACAGACAAATACAATCAATTTACGCACGAATTACTGGAAGGTTATTTGAACGGAAATGACATTAATGATATTAATATTGAATTAAATCCGACTCCAAAAAACAAACGTGTTTTTGAAAATGTAGACGGAATTAAATTCTTAAATCACCAAGGCGGCTGCGGTGGAACGCGTCAGGATGCTTCTACTTTGAGTGCTTTACTAGCTTCTTATGCCAATCATCCAAACGTTGGTGGAATCACGCTTTTGAGTCTAGGATGCCAGCATTTACAAGTTCAGGATTTTGTAAATGATGTAAAAAGACAAAACCCAGAATTTGACAAACCGTTGTTTATTTTTGAACAGCAGCAGACAGAAAGCGAAGAAGTTTTGATTACCAATGCCATCAAAAAGACTTTTGAAGGTTTAATTGAAATCAACCAATATGAAAGAACTGATGCGCCTTTGAGCGATTTATGCATTGGTGTAAAATGCGGCGGAAGCGATGGTTTCAGCGGTGTTTCTGCAAATCCTGCTGTGGGTTACACATCTGATTTAGTAGTGGCTTTAGGCGGAAAAATTCTTTTGGCCGAATTCCCAGAATTATGCGGCGCTGAACAGAATTTAATTGACAGATGTATTACGGAAGATAAAGCCAAAAAATTCATAGATTTAATGGAATCTTATGATGAACTGGCGCATAAAGTGGGTTCTGGTTTTCATATGAATCCGTCACCAGGAAACATCAAAGACGGATTAATTACAGATGCTATCAAAAGCGCTGGAGCAGCCAAAAAAGGCGGCACTTCTCCTGTTGTTGATGTTTTAGATTACACCGAATTGGTTACAAAACCAGGATTGAGTTTAGTTTGCACACCAGGAAATGATGTGGAAGCAACAACTGGAAAAGCGGCTTCTGGAGCAACTTTAATTTTATTTACTACTGGATTAGGAACTCCGACAGGAAACCCAGTTTGTCCTGTAATTAAGGTGGCGACAAACTCTGTTCTAGCAACAAGAATGAAAGATATTATCGATATTGACTGCGGACCAATTATCAGCGGTGAAAAATCTATTGAAGAAATGGGCGAAGAAATTTTAGAATATTGCATCAAAGCAGCAAGCGGCGAAATTATTCCGAAAGCAGTTCAATTAAACCAAGACGATTTTATTCCGTGGAAACGCGGCGTATCTTTGTAAAAGACTATTAAAAACAACTCATAAAAATTTATATCAAATGTTTTCATTACAAAATAAAAAAGCAATTATCACTGGCGGAGGAAGCGGAATTGGAAGAGCGATTTCAGTTTTATTTGCTAAACAGGGAGCTGAAGTTCACATTTTAGAATTGACTGAAGAAAGTGCAAAAGAAACGGTTGCAGAAATAAAATCAAACGGCGGAAATGTTTTCGCACATGCCTGCGACGTTTCGAACCACGAACAAGTGAAATCAACTTTCGAGAAAATCGGAAATATTCATATTCTGGTAAACAACGCCGGAATTGCTCACGTTGGAAAAGTAGACACGACTCCAGAATCTGATTTTGACCGTATTATGAATGTAAACGTAAAAGGAGTTTACAACTGTCTTCACGCATCGATTCCTGCACTTAGAAGCTCTGGCGGAGGTGTAATTTTAAACTTGGCTTCTATTGCCTGCTGGGTTGGAATTCCTGACCGTTTTGCTTATTCTACTGCAAAAGGAGCGGTTATGGCCATGACTTTATCAGTTGCAAAAGATTATTTGAATGATAAAATCAGATGTAATTCTATTTCTCCTGCAAGGGTTCATACGCCTTTCGTAGACGGATTTATTGCTAAAAATTATCCAGGAAAAGAAGAAGAAATCTTCGAAAAATTATCTCAATCACAACCAATCGGACGTATGGGAAAACCAGAAGAAATCGCAACTTTAGCATTATTCTTGTGCAGCGACGAATCGTCTTTCATCACAGGTTCAGACTACCCAATTGATGGCGGATTCATCAAATTGAACAACTAAAATATTAAAAAAAAAAAACATAGCCACGAATTACACAAATTTCCACAAATTTTAATTCGAGAAAATTCGTGTAATTCGTGGCAAGAAACTAAAAATTAAAATATGAAACTTATAAGATTTGGAGAAGAAGGAAAGGAAAAACCAGGTGTTTTACTAAATGATAAAAGATATGATGTTTCGTCTATCGTAACAACAGATTACAACGAAGCTTTTTTTGAAAATGACGGATTAGCAAAATTAGAAGAAGCTTTAAAAAACAATCCATCTTTACCAGAAGTTAGTGATTCAGTACGTTTGGGTTCGCCGGTTGCGCGTCCTTCAAAAATTATCTGCATCGGATTAAATTATGTAGATCACTGTGAAGAAACTGGCGCTGCAATTCCAGAAGAACCAATTATTTTCTTCAAATCTACAACTTCTTTATGCGGGCCAAATGATAATTTGATCATCCCAAAAAACAGCGAAAAAACAGACTGGGAAGTAGAATTGGCTTTTGTTGTAGGTAAAAAAGCGAGCTATGTTTCTGAAGAAGATGCACCAAATTATATCGCAGGATACTGTCTTTTAAACGATTACAGCGAGAGAGCTTTCCAGATCGAGCGTGGCGGACAATGGGCAAAAGGAAAAGGTTCTGATACCTTTGCTCCTCTTGGACCAATTATGGCAACTCCAGACGAAGTGGGTGACGTAAATAACCTAAAAATGTGGCTTACTGTAAACGGAAAAACATTCCAAAACAGTAACACTTCAAACTTGATTTTTAAAATTCCATTCTTGGTTCATTATTTAAGTCAGTTTATGACCTTGCTTCCTGGCGATGTTATTAGTACAGGAACGCCTCCGGGAGTTGGTTTAGGAATTAAACCAGATCCAATTTACATTAAAGCAGGCGACATAATCGAATTAGGAATCGAAGGTTTAGGCACAAGTAAGCAGACTGCTGTAGCTTATCAACAAAAATAAAATTATGGCAGCTCAAAAATTTTGTCTTGCACTAGACTTAAAAGACGACGCAGATTTAATTGCAGAATACAAACACTTGCATGAAAATGTGTGGCCAGAAATAAAAAAAAGCATTCAAGATGCTGGAATTTTAGTTTTGGATATTTATTGCACAGGAAATAGACTTTTCATGATCATTGAAGGCGACGAAAATTTCTCTTTTGAGAAAAAAGACAAAGCCGACGCTGCAAACGAAAAAGTTCAGGAATGGGAAACTTTAATGTGGAAATTTCAGCAAGCACTTCCTTGGGCAAAACCAGGACAAAAATGGATTTTGATGGATAAGATATTTGAATTGTAATTGATTAAAAATATTCCGTTAGGAATATCTCATCGGTAGAAAAAAATATTATCGTTTTGCATTAATGTCCTGTAGGGACATCTGATTTATAAAAATATATGTACCCGTCAATTAATCAAACGTTCCTACGGAACGTTCAACCGTAACTCAAATTTAATTTCTACCGACGAGACATTCCTACGGAATGAATCTAGAAACGTTTTTTTTTGATAAACAAAGCCCTGATTATTCAGGGCTTTTTTCTTTTTGAATATTTAGTAATACTCTATGTTGGCTATCAAATGATCGTGTATTTTGACAAACGGATATTTTTCATTCCAGACATACACTGCCGAACAAAACCAATTTTTCTTTTTAAATCTGCATTTCCCCAGCTGATAGAAAAACAAATTTTAAAAATAAAGCGGATTTCCAATTGGAATCCGTTTTTTGTTTTTGAAAAAAATAACAATAATATTTTAACATGAAATAAATTATTATTCATCCTTTTGATTACTTTTAGCAGCTAAAAATAAACCTCAATTAACCAAAAAATGAAAAAATTAATTATTGCATGCTTACTTATTTCTGGAGCCGCATTTGCTCAAGATATGAATGTAGTGAAAGGAAACTTTGACTTTTTAAAAGATCAAAAAGAAATCAACACAGAATTTGATTATAGTAATTTTACTATGATGAAAGAAAACAAACCGGAATCACAATATGTTGAAGAGCATATAGCCGATTTAGACAAAAAAGCAAAAGGAAATGGAAATCTTTGGCACAAAAGATGGGTTGTGGCAAAAGATCAGATCTGGACTCCTAAATTTTTAGAAATCGGAAATATTGTAATGACAAAAGCTGGTAAAGAGGTGAATTTTCAGGAAGGACTAAACACACCTTACACTTTAATTGTACAAACCGTTTGGATTTATCCAGGATGGGATGCAGGAATTATGAAACAGCCGGCAAAAGTTACTACCAATTTAAAGTTTGTTGAAACAGCAAATAAATCAAATGTCTTATTAGAAATTTCAAGTGTAGATGCACCTGGAGATCAATATGGTAGTAATTTCAATAACGAAAGCAGAATTGGAGAAGGATACGCAAAAACAGCAAAATCATTATCCAAACTTTTATTAAAAAAAGCTTTTAAATAAAAATCTCAAATATTCCGCAGGAATATCTCATCGGTATAAAAAAATATTGTCGTTTTGCATTAATGTCCTGTAGGGACATCTGATTTACGGAAATAATATACCTGAATCGATTAATCAAACGTTCCTACGGAACGTATTATCGCAATTCAAATTTCATATTCTACCGACGAGACATTCCTACGGAATAAATCTAGAAAATGAATTATCTTTCTATAAAAAAGCCCTGATTATTCAGGGCTTTGTTCTTTTTGCATATTTAGTAAATACGCCATATTGGCTATGACATGATCATGTTTTTTCACAAACGGATTTTCTTCATTCCATACATAACCCGCCAGAACAGAACAAATTTTTTCTTTCACATCTGGATTTTCTGGCTGATGGAAGAATAAAGTCTGAAGATTTCCAGTATACCATTCTTTCACGTAAGTGGTAAAAACTGCAATTCCGTTTTTCATGTATTGGGTAAATTCAACTTCCCAGTCAACAGGAATTCCCTGCGATTCTTTCAAATATAATTTTGCCGCCAGCATTCCAGATTCGGTTGCAAAGGCAACTCCAGAAGAAAAAACTGGATCTAAAAATTCAGAACTATTTCCAGTCAACGCAAAACCATCGCCGTACATTCTTTTTACCGCTCTTGAGTAGTTTTCTAATTTAACAGGTTCGAACAAAAATTCAGTTCCTTTAAATCTTTTAATATAATAATCAGACTTCTGAATAGCATTTTTCAAAGCCTCAGCATTATCTTTATTTTCAGAAAGCGAATTGATAAAATCTGTCGGACCAACAACTCCCAAACTTGTATTTCCATTCGAAAACGGGATTACCCAAAGCCATACTTCTGTTTCCAAAATATCAAAAGAAATCTGAGTCCCTTCCTCTCCTTCTGGTCTGTTAATATCTTTTACATGCGTAAAAATAGAAGAATGCGGATCTAATTTCGAAGGCGTATCCAAATCTAAAAGCCTTGGAAGAACACGACCATATCCGCTAGAATCAATTATGAATTTAGCGTGAATCTCTTTTAAGTTCCCGGCTGCATCTTTTACAATGGTTTTTGAATTCTTTCCTTCAAAAGAAACTTCTAAAACCTCTGTTTCAAACTCCAAATCAATTCCTTTACGCACAATTTCCTGTGCCATTGTATTATCAAAATCAGCACGAGGAACCTGCCAGGTCCAATCCCACCCTTCACCAAATTTTTTACTAAAATCAAAAACACAAATTTCTTCTCCTCTAATAAAACGAGCTCCTAGTTTTTTCTCGAAGTTCATCGCATCCAGTGCCTCAAACAATTCTGCCTCAGCAAAATGGTCCATAACACGAGGAATAAGACTTTCGCCTACTACCAGTCTCGGAAACTTCGTTTTTTCTACAACTTTAACCTTAACATTGTTTTTAAAAAGATAGGATGCCGAAACACAACCAGATGGTCCTGCACCAATCACTAAAACATCAACAAACTCCTTTGTCATATTAGAATTATTATCATTAATTAACCTACATTTGCCTACATCAAAATAACTACATTTATTTTGATAAATAAAATTAAATTAGCACAACCAAAATCGATTTAATGAATACAATTAATGAATATTTAAGTTTAACGGAATTTGAAGCCATAATATTTGGAAATCAAAAAGTTAAAATTAGTGATGTCGTTCTAAACCGCGTAAACGAGAGTTTTAACTTCTTAAAAGAATTCTCAGGAAACAAAGTTATATACGGAGTAAATACTGGCTTTGGTCCAATGGCTCAATATAGAATTAAAGAGTCTGATCAAATTCAATTACAATATAATTTAATTAGAAGCCACTCTTCTGGAACAGGAAAACCATTAAGTCCTGAGTGTGCAAAAGCTGCAATTTTAGCAAGATTAAATACTTTGTCTTTAGGAAATTCAGGAGTTCATTCTTCTGTAATTCATTTAATGGCAGAATTAATCAATAGAGATATTACGCCCTTAATTTTTGAACACGGCGGCGTGGGTGCCAGCGGTGACTTGGTACAATTATCACATTTAGCTTTAGTGTTAATTGGTGAAGGCGAGGTTTTTTATAAAGGAGAAAGAAGACCAACACCAGAAGTTTTCGAAATTGAAGGTTTGAAACCAATTCAAGTAGAAATTAGAGAAGGTCTGGCATTAATCAACGGAACTTCTGTAATGACAGGAATTGGAGTTGTAAATGTTCATTATGCTCAAAAATTATTAGATTGGTCGTTAAAAGCTTCTTGTGCAATTAACGAATTGGTTCAAGCTTATGATGATCATTTCTCAGCAGAATTAAACCAAACCAAACGTCATAAAGGACAACAGGAAGTGGCAGAAAGAATGAGAAAAAATCTTTCTGACAGTACTTTGATCCGCAAAAGAGAAGACCATTTATATTCTGGTGAAAATACCGAAGAAATCTTCAAAGAAAAAGTTCAAGAATATTATTCACTAAGATGTGTGCCTCAAATTTTGGGACCTGTTTTAGAAACTATAAATAATGTAGCTTCTATTTTAGAAGACGAATTTAACTCGGCAAATGACAATCCAATTATAGACGTAAAAAACAAACACGTTTATCACGGAGGAAATTTCCACGGAGATTACATTTCGCTTGAAATGGATAAACTGAAAATCGTTATTACCAAATTAACGATGCTGGCAGAACGTCAATTGAATTATTTATTGAATTCAAAAATCAACGAAATCCTTCCTCCATTTGTAAACTTAGGAACATTAGGATTTAATTTCGGAATGCAGGGAGTACAATTCGTTGCAACTTCAACAACTGCCGAAAACCAAATGCTGTCAAACCCAATGTACGTTCATAGTATTCCAAATAACAATGACAATCAAGACATTGTAAGTATGGGAACAAATGCTGCAGTAATCACATCAAAAGTTATTGAGAATTCTTTTGAGGTTTTGGCTATCGAATTAATTACAATCGTTCAGGCAATTGATTATTTAGGACAAAAAGATAAAATTTCGTCTGTTACTAAAAAATGGTACGACGATGTTCGCAATATAATTCCAGAGTTTAAAGAAGATCAGGTAATGTATCCTTTTGTGCAAAAAGTAAAAGATTATTTGATAAACAGTTAATTCTGTACTTCACATTATTAATATTGAATCTTAAAATCATGAAAAAAACATTTATTTTTTTGTTGCTGTGCTGCATTCAATTTGTTAATAGTCAAGAATTGGCATTAGTTAAAAAGAATTCAAAAATTGGATATATTACCAAAGACGGTTCTTTTAAAATTGAGCCTCAATACAAATCTGCCAGAAGCTTTTCTGAAGGATTGGCTGCTGTTGAAAATGGCGGAAAATGGGGTTTTATTGACACGAAAGGAAGCTGGATAATTCCTGCCTCTTTTGATGATGCAAAAGATTTTAACAGCGGAATTGCCATTGTAAAAACAGGAAAAGAATGGGTTTATATTGATAAAAAAGGAGAAATTCAAAAAGCTCCTGCTTCTGAAAAATTATTTGATTTTAGTAATGGAGTTGCTTTCATCAGACAAAACAATAAAGTTGGTTTGATTAACAATAAAATGACGGTTGTATTAGAACCAAAATACGATCAGATTAAACCTTTTGAAAATGGTTTTGCAAGAGTTGAACTCAACAAAAACTGGGGAATCATAAATACCGATGGAAAGGAAGTAGTTGAACCTGCTTACGCTGAAATCGGAAATTATTTCAAGAACACAACTTGGGCGAGAAAAGATAAAACTTTCGGATTAGTAAGTTCTGGAAAATTTATTCCAGTTGATGGAGCTGAAAAAATCTGGGATTTTGAAACCCAAGATTTGACGTATGCCAAAAAGAACGGAAAAATTGGATATATCGATTTAAAAGGAAATTGGGCAATTCTTTCAATTTATGATAAAGGAAAAGCTTTCTCTAAAAATCTAGCGCCAGTTTTGGTTGGAAAAAAATGGGGATTCATTAATCCGAAAGGAGAATTTGTTATTGAACCAACTTACAGTGATGCAGAAGTTTTTAGTATAAACGGCTTGGCTCCAGTAAAAGAAAGCAATTGGGGATTTATCAACGAATCTGGAAAACTGGTAATTCCAACACAATACGGCATCACTACAAATGCTATTATTGCGATGTTTGTACAGCAGGATAAAGGATTTATTGATGGTGTTGCGAGAGTAAAAAACGAAGGAAAATGGGGATTCCTTAAACCAGACGGAACTGTATTAAGCAACCAATGGTTTGAAAATGCTGAATTATTTTCAAAATCAGCAGAAAAACCTCAGTCAGCATCTGCTCCAGCTGAAGCCCCAAAACAAGAAACAAAAACAACGAAATCTGCTGCTAAATCGACTACGAAAGCAGCAGCTAAGAAAAAGAAATAAATTTCACTTATGAAGTGTGTATTAGTAACAGGCGGTTCGCGAGGAATCGGAAGTGCTATTTGTAAAAAACTAGCCGTAGAATCTGATTATCATATTCTGATTAACTATCATTCGAATCAAACAGCTGCCGAAGAAACATTACAAGAAATACAAAAATTAGGCGCAACAGGAGAAATTTTAGGTTTCGATGTTTCTAATTTTGAACAAGTACAAAACGTTTTAACGCAATGGCAGGAAGCAAATCCTGAAAAATTAGTTGAAGCAATTGTAAACAATGCCGGAATTACAAAAGACGGGCTTTTTATGTGGATGACTCCCGAAGACTGGAACGGCGTTTTGAATACAAGTGTAAACGGTTTCTTTAATGTGACACAATTTTTTATTCAAAAAATGCTACGCAATAAATATGGCCGAATTGTAAATATGGTTTCGGTTTCTGGAGTAAAAGGAACTGCGGGACAAACCAATTATTCGGCAGCAAAAGGCGCAATTGTAGCAGCAACAAAAGCTTTGGCTCAAGAAGTGGCAAAAAGAAATATTACAGTAAATGCTGTTGCCCCTGGTTTTATCAGAACTGATATGACAAGTGAGCTGGATGAAAAAGAATTATTAAAGCTGATTCCGGTAAATCGTTTTGGAGAAGCCGAAGAAGTTGCAGATTTGGTAAGCTTTTTGATTTCTAAAAAAGCAAGCTATATTACTGGAGAAATTATCAATATAAACGGCGGAATATATTCTTAAAGAATAGTATGTTTGCGAGATTATTTTAAGATTTTAAACATAGAAAATTACACTTTAAGGATAAAAAATTACTTTGAAAGACGATGAATAGAAGAGTTGTAATTACTGGAATGGGAATTTATTCTTGTATCGGAACTTCTTTAGACGAAGTAAAAGATTCACTATACCAAGGAAAATCTGGTATTCAGTTTGATTCTGAACGTAAAGAATTTGGTTTCCAATCAGCTTTAACAGGAATGGTTCCGAAAGCCGATTTAAAAAATTTACTGACTCGCAGACAGCGTATGAGCATTGGTGAAGAGACCGAGTATGCTTATATGGCAACTATAGAAGCATTGAAAAATGCAAATATTGATGATGCTTTTTTTGATGAGCATGAAGTGGGTATTATGTACGGAAACGACAGCGTTTCTAAAGCAATCATTGATGCAACAGATATTGTACGAGAAAAAAAAGACACAGCCTTAATTGGTTCTGGAGCAATTTTTAAATCGATGAATTCTACCGTAACAATGAATCTTTCGACGATTTTCAAACTTCGCGGTATCAATCTTACTGTGAGTGCAGCCTGCGCAAGCGGTTCGCATTCCATCGGATTAGCCTATTTTTTAATAAAAAGCGGATTTCAAGATATTATAATTA
The DNA here is from genome assembly GCF_027924665.1 of Flavobacterium sp. GSB-24. NCBI lineage: Bacteria > Pseudomonadati > Bacteroidota > Flavobacteriia > Flavobacteriales > Flavobacteriaceae > Flavobacterium > Flavobacterium sp. GSB-24. The sequence goes on along the minus strand of NZ_AP027043.1, from coordinate 1,081,289 downwards.
CCGGCGGTGCACAGGAAATTAATAAATATGCCATGAGCAGTTTTGACGGACTTGGCGTTTTTTCTAACCGAGAAAGCGATCCTGAAAAAGCCTCAAGACCTTTTGATAAAGATCGTGACGGATTAATTCCGAGTGGCGGCGGCGCAACTTTGATTCTTGAAAGTTATGAGTCTGCAATCGCAAGAGGTGCCAATATTATTGCAGAAATCGGCGGTTACGGATTTTCTTCAAACGGCGGGCATATTTCAACTCCAAACGTTGAAGGGCCTGCAACAGCAATGAAACGTGCACTTGATGATGCAAAATTAAATGCTTCGGACATTGAATACATAAACGCTCATGCAACCTCAACACCTGTTGGAGATGCAAACGAAGCAAAAGCTATCTTTGAAGTTTTTGGAGAAAAAAATCCTCCTGTAAGTTCTACAAAATCAATGACAGGCCACGAATGCTGGATGGCAGGAGCCAGCGAAATAATCTATTCTACCTTAATGATGCAGCATGATTTTATTGCTCCAAACATCAATTTGGAAAATCCAGATGAAGATGCTTCAAAATTAAATTTAGTTAAAACTACGTTAAACAAAAAATTTGACATATTTTTGTCCAATTCTTTCGGTTTCGGAGGAACCAACTCTGCGTTGGTGGTTAAAAAGTTTAAATTGAACGATGAATAAAGAAGAGATTATAGCAAGAATTAATGGTTTTTTGGTTGATGAATTTGAAGTAGACAATGACGATATTGAACCAGATGCTAATTTAAAAGACACACTTGGATTAGACAGTTTAGATTATGTTGATCTAGTCGTTTCTATCGAATCTAATTTTGGTGTAAAACTGGTTGAAGCTGATTTTGTCGGAATTGCTACTTTTCAGAATTTCTATGACCTAATCGAAACTAAACTAAAAGCCAAAGCTGTTTAATGAGTCAATGGGATGGCAAATCAAAAGGAACAGTTTTAGGTTATAAAATATTCGTTTTTTTGATTCAAAAAGCGGGTGTCAAAGCCGCTTATGTCTTACTTTATTTTGTCGCTTCCTATTATTTTTTATTTCTAAGAAAAAGCAACAAAGCCATTTTTTATTATTTTAAAGAAAGGCTGCAATATTCCAGTTTCAAATCCAAGAAAATGGTTTTCAAAAGTTACTACACTTTTGGACAGACTATTATTGATAAAATTTCGATTTCTGCTGGTCTCAGAAATAAATTCACTTACGAATTTGACGGAATCGAAACGCTTAAAAAGCTCCTTGCCGAGAAAAAAGGCGGCGTTTTGATTAGCGCGCATGTCGGAAATTTCGAAATTGCAGAACATTTTTTTGGAGAAATAGATCTTGATTTCCAAATCAATCTAGTCACTACAGATTTAGAACATTCTGCGATTAAGAATTATTTAGAAACCGTTACCCAAAAACCAACCGTTAAATTTATCATCATTAAAGAAGATTTGTCTCATATTTTTGAGATCAATGCTGCTTTGGCCAATAACGAATTGGTTTGTTTTACTGGTGATCGTTATTTTGAAGGCACCAAATCTTTATCTGAAAACTTTCTTGGAAAAGAAGCAAATTTCCCAGCTGGTCCTTTTCTAATTGCTTCAAGACTTAAAGTTCCTGTAGTTTTTGTTTATGTAATGAAAGAGCCCAATCTGCATTATCATTTATATTCAAGAGAAGCAGAAGTAAAACACCGCGATGAAAAAACACTTTTAAAAGAATATGTAAAAAGCGTTGAAAGTATTCTAAAAAAATATCCCCTTCAATGGTTTAATTATTTCGATTTTTGGAATGCTTTTAAAGGTTCATAGCTGCAAAGGCTAAAAGTTGCAAAGGTTTTTTTGAAAAAATAATTTTTACAAATCTTTTAATCTGTGGTAAAAACTAAAAATCATTTTTTGGAAGTTAAACCCAATTAACTACAAATGGTAAAAAATTCAGGAATTAGCGACAAACAAAACTTTGCGCATCAAATAAGAAAATTCGTTTAAATAAATTTACCTATTTTTGCTAACCACCAAAGCGAAAAAACCCAAATGAAAAATGTTCTCATAATTTATTATTCTCAGTCGGGGCAACTGGAATCTATTGCAAGAAACATTGCAAAACCATTTCTAAACTCAGAGAATATAAATCTCACTTTTCACGAAATACAATTAGAAAAACCATTTCCTTTTCCGTGGAATAAAGATTCTTTTTTTGATGCTTTTCCAGAGTCGTTTTTACAGATTCCGACAGCATTAAAACCTGTACCAGAAGAAATTTTAAATACAAAATTTGATTTGGTACTTTTTCATTATCAGGTTTGGTATTTATCGCCATCAATTCCGATTAATTCATTTTTAAAAAGTGATGATGCAAAGAAAATTTTAAATAATACGCCTGTTGTTACAATCAGCGGTTCTAGAAACATGTGGATCATGGCGCAGGAAAAAATTAAAGTTCTGCTGAAACAAGCAAATGCAGATTTAGTTGGAAACGCCGCTTTGGTAGACCGCGTTGGAAATTTAATCAGCGTGATAACAATTGTAGAATGGATGTTTTCTGGTGTTAAGAAAAAGTATCTCGGTATTTTTCCGCTGCCAGGAGTCTCAGAAAAAGACATACAAGAGTGCAGTCAGTTTGGAGAAATCATATTAGATTCCTTAAACAATAACAATTTTGCTAATTTACAACCAAAATTAGTCGAAGCTGGAGCTGTAAAAATAAGTTCATATTTAGTGACTGTCGACAAAACAGCCAATAAAATTTTCAATAAATGGTCAAATATCATTTATAAAAATCAAAAAAACCGAAAACAGCTTCTTAAAGTATTTAATGTTTATTTATTCCTTGCGATATGGTTAATTTCACCAATAGTGTATATATTGCACCTTATTACCTATCCGCTTAAGTTAAAAACTATAAAAAAGGAAACTCAATATTATCAAGGAGTTTAGAAGACGAAATTTAGATTATGTTTGAAGTATATATTACAAAAGCTGCAAAATATTTGCCAAATGACGCTGTTTCTAACGATGAAATGGAAGCTTATTTAGGACTTATCAACGATACTGCCTCAAAAGCAAGACGTATTATTTTGCGCAATAATAAAATTACAAGCCGATATTATGCTGTTGATAAAGATGGAAAAAGCACTCACAGCAATGCCGAATTAACAAAAAATGCAATTTTGCCGTTATTCGATGAAGATTTTACGCCTCAGGATTTAGAAGTACTTTCATGCGGAACCTCAACTCCGGATATTTTCCTGCCTTCGCACGCTGCGATGGTTCATGGTTTATTAAAAAACAAATCGGTAGAATTAAACTCTTCAACAGGAGTTTGCTGCGCTGGAATGAACTCTCTTAAATTTGGTTTTCTTTCCATACGCTCTGGAAATTCAAAAAATGCAATCTGCACAGGATCAGAAAAAGTTTCAACCTGGCTGAATGCCCAAAAATACAATCACGAAGCAGACAATTTAAAAAGTCTGGAAGAACAGCCAATTATTGCTTTCAAAAAAGATTTTTTACGCTGGATGTTATCTGACGGAGCTGGTGCTTTTCTTTTAGAAAATAAACCAAGAGGCCCAATTTCACTAAAAATAGAATGGATGGAAGCTTTTTCGTATGCTTACGAATTAGAAACCTGCATGTACGCCGGAGGTGATAAATTAGAAAACGGAGAAATCAAATCATGGAGCGATTACGCACCAGAACAATGGTTGAACGAATCTGTTTTTTCTATCAAACAAGACGTTAAATTATTAGACGAATTTATCTTGTCAAAAGGTGCCGAAAGCATGAAAGATGCGATGGACAAAAACAATATCAAGGCTGACGACGTTACTTATTTTATTCCTCACGTTTCTTCTAACTTTTTTGTGGAAGGATTGAAAAAAGGATTAACAGAGAAAGGAATTGGAATGAGTGATGATAAATGGTTTATGAATCTTTCGAGAGTTGGTAATGTGGGTTCTGCCTCTATTTATTTGGCTTTAGAAGAATTAATGAATTCAGGAAATTTGAAAAAAGGAGATCACATTCTTTTATCAGTTCCAGAAAGCGGAAGATTTTCTTTTGCATATGCATATTTAACAGTTTGCTAATGGAAACAATGGCGCTTCTAGAAAAAGAAATGGTAGAAAATTTATTGCCGCAAAAGTTCCCTTTTGTGATGGTTGATGCTATGCATTCTTATACTGAAACTTCTTTGGTTTCGGGTTTGAAAATTCAGCAGGACAATATTTTCGTCAACAACAATACTTTTCTAGAGGCTGGTTTAATAGAACATATGGCACAATCTGTGGCACTGCATACTGGTTATCAGTTCTTTTTAAGAAATGAAACTGCACCAACTGGCTATATTGGTTCTATTAAAGAAATTGAAATTAAAAAACTTCCAGCGTTAAACGAAACCATTCAATCTGAAGTAACGATTTTGCAGGAATTTGCAGGAATTACTTTGGTAAATATCGTGACAACTTTAAATAATGAAGAAATTGCAAACGGACAGATGAAAACTGTTTTAGCAAAATAATATTATGATCGTGAATACTGGAGTTGACATACAAAATTATTTACCGCACCGAGCACCAATGCTTATGGTAGATTTGATTTTGGATATTGATGCCAACTTTGTAGAAACCATTTTTTTGATAAAAGAAGACAATATTTTTGTTGAAAATAATGTTTTTATCGAAGCCGGTTTAATCGAAAATACGGCGCAGACCTGCTCGGCCATTGTTGGAAAAAAATACTTTTTTGACGAAGACGGAACAGAAAATGAGAACGTAAATGTAATTGGATTTATCAGTGCCTTAAAAAATGTAAAAATTCATTCGCTGCCAAAAGTCGGCGATACCATAATTACCAAAGCAGATTTAGTTTCAAAATTCGCTGGCGACGATTACACTTTATGCACAATGAACTGTAAAAGTTCTGTCGAAGACCAGTTACTTTTAGAATGCGAAATTAACTTGTTTATTCAAAAAACAGTTTCGGTTGGATAATTCAAAGAAAATTATTTTGCATCTAGTAATTCGAATCGGAATTTTGATTCTTTTACTTGGTTTGGTTTTCTTATTTTGGCATTTTACTTACGACCCTCATAAACTTTGCGACGAAAACGGACATAAACATGTAGATGGCGGTTTAGGATTTTTTATCATGCTTTTTTTAATCACTCAAATGTTTTATTTGGGATTACTAATAGAAATGATTTATTTATTTGTGAAGAAACAGCGAATTTTAGCATTCGCAAATCTCGGATTTTTAATAATTAGTTTATGTATAGTTTCTATCTGTATGTTTCTAATAAATTAAATTAGCACTATGGAAAAAGATAAAGTACCTCAAGATAAAAGTAACTTAACAAAAAATAACGTCAAAGAGCTTTTGTACGCAACTGATGAAAATGGCAATTACACCACAACCTTAAGTACTGGCTGGGAGCCAAAAACAATTGCATTATCGAATTCTATCGATGAAATAAACGAGCGTATTTCTGAAGCTAAACAACAAGTTTTAAGTGGTGAAGCAAGTCCGATTGTTTATTTTATGGAAGTCAACAAAATGGATCTTACAATTTTAGCCAGTTATGTCGGAATGTGGAAATGGCGCGTAAAAAGACATTTTAAACCTGAAGTTTTTGCCAAACTAAACGACAAAATCTTGAAAAAATATGCGGATACTTTTGAAGTATCAATTGAAGAATTAAAAAACAGTATCACCAAATAATGGAATTATCTTTCACACATCATCAGTCTGCTCATTGTGAGAATGGAGTAGCGTCGAATCTGCTAAAAAACAGCGGACTAAACATCAGCGAACCGATGGTTTTTGGTATAGGATCCGGATTATTTTTTGTATATCTGCCTTTTATAAAAGTCAATTATGCACCTGCGATAAGTTATAGAACTTTGCCGGGACAGATTTTCAATAAAGTTGCGAATCGATTAAATCTAAAAATAAAAAGACAAAAATTTTCTTCTGTTGCAAATGCAAATAAAGCTTTAGACGAAAATTTAAAAAATAATATTCCAACCGGTTTACAAGTTGGCGTTTACAATTTAAGTTATTTTCCTGACGAATATCGTTTTCATTTCAACGCACACAACTTAGTCGTTTACGGAAAAACCGAAACTGATTATTTAGTGAGCGATCCTGTTATGGAAACCGTAACCACTTTAACGCACGAAGAATTAGATAAAGTTCGTTTTGCAAAAGGAGCCTTTGCACCTCGCGGTCAAATGTATTATCCAATTCAGGTTCCAAGCAACGTTGATTTGAAAAGTGCCATCATTAAAGGAATCAAAAATACCTGTCGCGATATGCTTGCGCCAATGCCAATTGTTGGTGTTCGAGGCATCAAATTTGTTTCAAAGCAAATTAGAAAATGGCCAATCAAACATGGAACCAAAAAAGCCAATCATTATCTGGCACAAATGGTTCGTATGCAGGAAGAAATTGGAACTGGAGGCGGTGGTTTCCGTTTTATTTATGCGGCATTTTTACAGGAAGCTTCGGTTATTTTAAATAATGAAGAATTAAAAGATCTGTCTAAAGAAATGACAAAAATTGGCGATTCATGGAGAGATTTTGCGGTTGAAGCATCCAGAATTTACAAAAACAGAAGTGCCAAAGAAGACGCTTACAACACCATTGCCGATGAACTTTTGGACATTGCCAACAGAGAAGAAATCTTTTTCAAAAAACTAAAAAAAGCCATCAGCTAAGATATTTTGCAATCCATAATTAAAATAGAATCACTTTCGAAAAAGTACAAAGATGCAGACCAGTATTCTTTGAACAATGTTTCGCTAAATATAAATGAAGGAGAAATTTTTGGACTTCTGGGTCCAAACGGCGCCGGAAAAACAACCTTAATTTCGATGCTCTGCGGATTGGTTAAACCGACTTCGGGTCATTTTACTATTGATGGTTTAGATTATCAGCATCATTCTTCAAAAATTAAAAAAATCATAGGTGTTGTTCCTCAGGAATATGCCTTATACCCTACTCTTACAGCAAGAGAAAACCTGCATTATTTTGGAAGTATGTACGGTTTAAAAGGTTCAGATTTAAAAGATAAAGTAATCGAAACTTTAGATCTTTTGGGTTTACTAAAATTTGCTGATAAAAGGGTAGAAACCTTTTCGGGCGGAATGAAACGCCGTGTCAATTTAATTGCTGGAATTCTGCACAAACCAAAAGTTTTATTTTTAGATGAACCAACCGTTGGTGTTGATGTTCAGTCTAAAAATGCTATTATCGATTATCTAAAAGTGTTGAACGAAAACGGAACCACTATTATTTATACTTCGCATCATTTGGCTGAAGCCGAAGATTTCTGCACCAATCTTGCCATTTTAGACCGAGGACAAATTTACGCCAAAGGAACACCTTCAATTTTAATCAATTCTGTTGAAGAAGCCCGAAATCTCGAAGACGTTTTTATTTCATTAACCGGTAAAGACCTGAGAGATGATATATAAAATTTGGATGTCTATTGTAAAAGAATTTTTACTGCTTAAACGCGATTTAGGCGGTTTGATTATTCTGTTTATCATGCCTTTGGTTCTGGTCATTACCGTTACATTGATTCAGGACAGCACTTTTAAAAAAGTCAGCGATTCTAAAATCCCGATTTTATTGGTTGACAACGACAAGGGTTCTGTTTCTAAAACTGTTTTTGATAATTTAGAAAAAAGCGATTTGTTTAGCGTTGTTACAAAACTCGACGATAAAACGATTACGGAAGATGTTGCCAGAGAAAATGTTTACAAAGGCAAATTTCAATTGGCAATTGTAATCCCAGAAAATTTAAGTTCTGATTTACAGGCAAAAGTGGATCAAAATGTCGAAAAAATTGTAAGCAGTTTAGGCATGACCGATAGTACTGCTGCCAGCGAACCTCAACGAATTATAAAAGAAAAAGAAGTAAAACTGTATTTTGATCCGGCGGTTCAAATGAGTTTTAAAAATGCGGTCATGAGTTCAATCGACAAAATGATTTCGCAAATTGAAACTAAATCTATTTACACGACTTTTCAAAATCAGCTTGGAGAAGGAAATGCGCAATTTGAACAAAAAAGTTTCATTTCATTTAAAGAGATCATTCCGAAAATAAACAACAAAGAAGTTCGTCCAAACTCAGTGCAGCATAATGTTCCGGCGTGGACACTTTTTGCGATATTTTTTATCGTGATTCCGTTATCTATTAATATTGTAAAAGAAAAATCGCAGGGAACATTTGTTCGACTAAGAACCAATCCGGTTTCGAATTTAGTCGTGATTATCGGAAAAACCATTACCTACTCTATCATTTGTATGATTCAGTTTTATATGATGGTTGCCGTTGCAGTGTTTTTATTTCCATCAATCGGACTTCCATCTTTAAATATTGAGGGCCATTTAGCTTTAATGAGCGTTGTGGCGCTATTTTCAGGATTTGCCGCAATTGGATTCGGAATTTTATTGGGAACCGTTGCGAGCACTCAGGAACAATCAGCTCCGTTTGGTGCAACGAGTGTAATCATTCTGGCCGCAATTGGCGGAGTTTGGGTTCCGGTTTTTGCCATGCCGAAAATCATGCAGATTATTGCCAAATCATCTCCGATGAACTGGGGATTAGACGCTTTTTATGACGTTTTACTTCGTAACGTTTCTTTCCTCGAAATCATTCCAAAAATAAGTTTGTTATTTTTGTTTTTCATTCTTACAACATCCATCGCATTATTTTATGACAAAAAGAAAAGAACAGTATAACGAAGCCACAGACTTAACCGTTTCGCACGAAATCAGAATTCGTTTTAACGAAACTGATCCGTTGGGAATTGTTTGGCACGGCAATTATATTACCTATTTTGAAGATGGACGAGAAGCGTTTGGACGTAAACACGGACTTACTTATCTGGATATTGGAAATACAGGTTACACAACACCAATAGTAAAATCAAAATGCGAACATAAATTGTCTTTGCGCTACGGCGATGTCGTAACAATTGAAACAACAGTTGTTGACACGCCCGCAGCCAAAATGATTTATCGTTTTAAAATTATTGACGAAAAAGGTGAAGTAGCGTGTACGGGAGAAACCGTTCAGGTTTTTTTAGATAAAGAAGGAAATTTAATGCTTACGAATCCGCCTTTTTATGAGGAATGGAAACGAAAAGTGGGGTTATTGAAGTAGAACACGGATTTCACGAATTAGCACTAATTTATTTTAGTTTTCCGTTTCCTGCAAGGTTTTAAAAACCTTGTAGGTATAAATTGAAAATCATAAAAATCTGCAAAATCTTCGTGTAAGCTTTTTTAGATAACGCTTTAAATAAAAATACCTACAAGGTTTTGAAAACCTTGCAGGAATAAAAACAACATAAAATCTGCTTAATCTGCAAAATCTGCGTGAAACCTTTTTTTTAAGATGAGGCTTTAAAATAAAATATCTACAAAGTTTTAAAAAACCTTGCAGGAGAAATCGAGATCATAAAATGTTAAGAGAAATATACATCACAGAAACAAATTGTATCACGCCGTTAGGTTTTGATGTTGAGTCCAATATTGAAGCGATTCTTCGTGGTGATTCAGGAATTCAGCTTCACAATGACATTTCTTTGATGCCGAATTCATTTTATGCTTCAATCATTTCTGATGAAAAAATAAACAGTGCCTTTGCAAAAATCAGTACTGAAACCCAATATTCCCGTTTAGAGAAAATGATGATTTTGGCTTTAGAGCCGATTATCAAAAATGCTGGAGTTGAATTAAATTCAAAAACGGCTTTTATACTTTCTACTACGAAAGGAAATGTTACGGCTTTAAAAGACAATTCTGAAGCAAGTTTTAATAACGCACATTTAGATGTTTTAGCAAAAAACATTGCCGATTTCTTCCATTTTCAAACACAGCCAATTGTAGTTTCAAATGCCTGCGTTTCTGGAATTTTAGCCGTTTCAATTGCTAAAAGAATGATTCAGTCTGAACTTTATGACAATGTTTTTGTGGTTGCCGGCGACGAAGTTTCAGAATTTGTTTTGTCTGGATTTAATGCTTTTCAGGCGATGAGCGATCTGCCATGTAAACCGTATTCTAAAAACAGAACCGGAGTAAGTTTAGGCGAAGCAACCGCTGCGATTTTAATTTCGGCGGAAGCCAAAAATGCCAAAATAAAAATAATTGGAGACAGTTCGATAAACGATGCGAACCATATTTCAGGTCCGTCAAGAACGGGCGAAGGTTTGTTCAGAAGTATCCAGAATGCTTTGAAAGAAGCCCAGATCGAAGCTAATAAATTAGATTATATTTCAGCACACGGAACCGCAACGCCATTTAACGATGAAATGGAAGCGATTGCATTCAGCCGTTTGGGTTTACAAAATGTTCCTGTAAATAGTTTAAAAGGATTTTACGGTCATACACTTGGCGCTTCGGGACTATTGGAAACAGTAATCGCGATTGAATCTGCGAATCAAAATACACTTTTTGAATCGAAAGGTTTTGATGAAATTGGCGTTAGTGAACCTATCAATGTGATTGAGAAAAATGAAGAGGCGACTATTAAATATTTTTTGAAGACAGCTTCTGGATTTGGAGGTTGTAATACGGCTGTGGTTTTTGAAAAGATAAAATCCAACTTGTAAATTTTCCTTACAAGTTCAAAATTTAAATATTTATGAATTTAGATCAATCCCTTTTTAAAAAAGCTTTAAAAATTCAAGGTTTTGATTTTAAAAATGATGTAGTAAAAGTAACGGATAAAATTATTGAATTTCTTGAAAACTTAAATTTATCTAAAGACTTAATAACTTTTTTTAAAACATTTTCCTTTAGAGAAGAAATCAATTTTGGAAGCATATATTTTAATTGTGTAAACAGAATTAGAATAGAAAATCTTGAAGAGGAGAACAAAGAAATTTATAAAAAAGATTTGTTAATAATTGGTTCAGGTGCAAATGGTGATCCAATTGTGGTAAATACTAAAACATTGAATGTTGGATATATTTTTCATGACATTCTTTGGGAAGAAGAAAATATTGAAGATTTAAATAAAGTTTATATTGATCTCAAAATGAGTATTGGAACTTTTTTTTATAAATCAGTAACAGAAAAAGTTTTTCCTATTGATGCTTATGAAGCGGAAGATTACATAAAATAACAATGGCTCAAAACAAAACCTACATACAATCCTATATCACCATCCAAAACAACGAAATTGTTTTGAACGGAACTTCTGTATTCAAAATTGAACCTACAGATTTTGCTGATTTCTCTAAACAAGCGTACCGTAATTTTGAAATGCAATATCCAAAGTTTTTCAAAATGGATGCTTTGAGCAAACTTGCTTATTTAGGATCAGAATTGCTTTTGAGTCCGATCACTTCAAATGAAGAGGAAAATAATATTGCTTTGGTTTTGGCCAATAAATCGTCAAGTTTAGATACCGATATAAAATATCAGGAATCAATTTCAGACAAAGAAAACTATTTTCCGAGTCCGGCGGTTTTTGTTTATACACTGCCAAATATTTGTTTGGGCGAAATAAGTATACGCCATCAGCTTAAAAGTGAAAATTCTTTCTTTATATTTGATGCTTTCAATTCTGAGTTTTTGTGGAACTATTCAGGGATTTTGTTAAACACAAATAAAGCTGATACCGTTCTTTGTGGCTGGGTTGAATTTTTTAACGACAATTATAAAGCTTTTCTTTGCACGATCAGCAAAGAAGAAAACGAAAAATATACAAACGAAACTATCAATACATTATACAATAAATAATCATGGAAGCATTAAAAGAAGAATTAAAAAATAAAATCATTACGACTTTAAACCTTGAAGATATCACAATCGAAGACATTGCTGATAACGATCCTTTGTTTGGAGACGGTTTAGGTTTAGACTCGATTGATGCGCTTGAATTGATCGTGATTTTAGATAAAGACTACGGAATTAAATTAGTAGATCCGAAAGAAGGAAAAACAATTTTCCAGTCTATCGAAACTATGGCGGCTTACATTAGCGCGAATAGAACAAAGTAAGACTTACTTAGACTTGCTTAGACTTACTTAGATTTTTAGACTTCTTAGACAGAAGTTAAAAGTCCAAAAATCTAAGAAGTCTGGAATCTAAAAATCTAAGCAAGTCCAAAAAAATCTAAGAAGTCTAATAATCTAACAATCTAAGCAAGTCTAAATGAAAGGTGTTGCAATAACGGGAATGGGAATTATTTCTTCGATCGGAAATTCGGTTGAAGAGAATTATCATTCGTTAATCGAAAATAAAATCGGGATTTCCCGTATCTCCAATATTTCGACAGTTCATGCAGATGTTATTAAAGTTGGTGAAATCAAAAAAACCAACGATGATCTCATCGCCGAATTGAACTTAAACAGCGATAATAATTTTTCAAGAACCGCTATGATTGGTACTTTGGCAGCCAAACAAGCTGTTGAAAATGCCGGCATAACCTCAATCAACGAATTTAGAACGGGACTTATTTCGGCTACAAGTGTGGGCGGAATGGACATGACGGAGAAACATTATTACGATTATTTCGAAAAACCGGAACTCGTAAAATATATTACGTGTCACGACGGCGGCGATGTTGCAGATAAAATTGCCGAAGAACTGGGTTTAAAAGGAATGGTAACGACAATCAGCACGGCTTGTTCTTCTGCAGCAAATGCGATTATGCTGGGCGCGCGATTGATTAAAACCGGAAAATTAGACCGCGTTATTGTGGGCGGAGCCGATGGTTTGGCAAAATTCACGATCAACGGATTTAAGACTTTGATGATTTTATCTGACGATTACAATAAACCTTTCGACAATAACAGAAAAGGATTAAACCTTGGAGAAGCTGCTGCTTTTTTGGTTTTAGAATCGGATGAGATTGTGGAAAAACAAAATAAAAAAGTGCTGGCAAGAGTTTCTGGTTACGGAAATGCAAACGACGCTTTTCACCAAACTGCTTCTTCAGAAAATGGAGACGGTGCATATTTGGCGATGAAAAAAGCGTTTGAAGTTTCGGGATTAAAACCTTCTGAAATTGATTACATCAACGTTCACGGGACAGCAACGCCAAATAACGATTTGTCTGAAGGAAGAGCTTTACGCCGCATTTACGAAAATGAGACAGTTCCAGATTTCAGTTCTACAAAACCATTTACGGGACATACTTTAGCGGCTGCAGCTGCGATCGAAGCGGTTTATAGTGTTTTGGCAATCCAAAATAATGTCGTTTATCCGAATTTGAATTTTGAAACGCAGATGGAAGAATTCGATTTGACACCGCAGACTTCCTTAAAAAATAAAAATATCGAACACGTTTTATCTAACTCTTTTGGATTTGGAGGAAATTGTTCAACCCTTATATTTTCAAAAAGCTAATGAAAAAAACATATATAAATGGAGTAGGCTGTATTTCGACTCAAAAAACATTTGATACTGTTTTTTTAGAAGAAGCCGTTGTCAATCATGATGAAAATGTACTGGCGATTGTTCCGCCGGCATACAAAGAATATATTTCGCCTGCTGCAAGCCGACGCATGGCAAAAGGCGTAAAAAACGGAATTGTAGCTTCGGCCTTAGCTATTAAAGATGCGAATGTTGAAAACGTTGACGCTATTATTACCGGCACAGGTTTAGGATGTATTGAAGATTCTGAAAAATTCCTGAAAAGCATTCTGGATAATAAGGAAGAGTTTTTAACACCAACTTCTTTTATTCAATCAACCCATAATACTGTTGGTGCGCAAATCGCTCTTTTACAGCAATGTAAAGGTTATAATTTTACGTACGTAAACGGAGCAGTTTCTTTTGAATCGGCTCTTCTAGATGCTAAAATGCAGATTGAAGAAGACGAAGCCAATTCGATTTTAGTGGGCGGTGTTGATGAAAATGGTGAATATACAACTGCTCTTTTCAAATTAAACGGCCGTATTAAAGCAGACAATACCGCTCCGTATGATGTTTTAACTTCGACAACAAGTGGTGCAGTTTATGGAGAAGGCGCTAGTTTTTTTGTGTTGGAAAACGAAAGAAAAGAAAGTACATACGCTGAACTTTTGGATATTGCGATTGTAAATACGCTGGCAGAAAATGAAATTGAAGCGGAAATTACATCTTTCTTAAAGTCAAATAATCTGGAAATTTCAGATGTTGATGCTTTGGTTTTAGGATTTGACGGAAATGCAACTTTCGAAAATTATTATAAAAACTTGGCTGAAAATGCTTTTGCCCAAACACCTGTTTTGTATTACAAACATTTGAGCGGCGAATACGATACTGCTTCGGCTTTTGCTTTTTGGATGGCTGCTAAAATTTTGAAAACACAGGAAATTCCGGAAATTATAAAAGTAAATTCGGCTGCAAAACCGGCTTATAAAACCATTTTATTGTACAATCAATTAAACGGGAAAAATCATAGTTTTACGTTACTGTCAAAATGATAACGCATAAAAACATCTCGATATTTTTTATCCTTTTACTGCTTTTCATGTTTCTTGTGAACTTTTTGATGGCAATAAATATATGGTGTTATTTGGCAGTAATTTTTCTTTGGATTGTGATTAACGCTGTTGGTTCTTCGAGAATTTCTTCTAATTATCATGTTAAGGCTTTTTGTCATAATCCGTCCGAAACCCAAAAGAAAATTGCTTTAACTTTTGATGACGGTCCTAGTGAATTTACTTTGGAAGTTTTAGCGCTTCTTAAAAAATATAACGTTAAAGCCACTTTTTTCTGTATTGGGAAAAATATAGAAAAGCATCCTGAAATTTTAAAACAAATTATTGCCGATGGCCATTTAGTTAGCAATCATTCTTACAGTCATTCTAAGTTTTTTGATTTTTATAATGCGAAACAAATTGCAGCTGAAATTAAAAAAACAGATGCGCTTCTGGAAAAATATACTTCAAAAAAAATCAATTTTTTTCGTCCGCCTTATGGAGTTACGACGCCATCGATTCGAAGGGCTTTAAACATAACCGGACACAAAGTTATTGGCTGGAATATTCGTTCGCTTGACGGAGGAACAAAAAATAAGGAATTGATTTTCAACCGAATTATAAAACGGGTTTCTCCCGGCGGAATCGTACTTTTGCACGACACGGCTTCACACTCGGTTTTGGTATTGGAACAGTTTTTGCAATTTTTAGAGCAAAACAGTTATGAAGTGATTTCGATTGAAGAACTTTTGAATCTTAAAGCTTATGGAAATTGAACACGGATGAAACAGATTCGCAATCGCGAAAACGCGGATAAAAACGGATTTTTATTCAATAAAATAATCTGTGTGAATCTTTTTAATCAGTGGCAAACAAATTAAAGCACATTTTTGAAAAATATGAAAACTAAAATAGCACTACTAATTCTTTTTATATCAGGCAGTTTATTTGCACAGGAGCAAAAAATGACAGCTGCAGAAATAGCACAGTTTAAAGAAGATGTAAATGTAGTTTCTAAAAAAATAAAGACCTTAACAACTGATTTTGTTCAATATAAACATTTGGATTTTTTATCTAAAGACATTGAAACTTCGGGAAAAATGGTTTTTAAAGAACCTGCACTTCTGCAATGGCAATATAAAAAACCATACAACTACAGCATTACTTTCAAAAACGGAAAGATCCTGATTAACGATGAAGGAAAGAAAAGCGCAGTTGATATTGGAAACAGCAAAATCTTCGCAAGAATCAATAAATTAATTGTGGGAAGTGTGAGCGGGAATATGTTTGACGACAAAGAATTTACAATTTCGTATTTTAAGTTGAAAGGTCAGAATCTGGCGAAATTCATTCCGAAAGATGCTACGCTGAAAAAATACATCAAACAAATTGAACTGACTTTTGATAAAGAAGAAGCAACAGTGGTTCAGGTAAAATTATTAGAATCATCTGAAGATTATACCCGAATTGTATTTAAAAATAAAGTGATCAATGCAAAAATCGACGATTCAGTTTTTACTAATTAATTGCTTTCTGGCAATTGTTCTGGTTTCTTGCGGTTCGGTGACAAAAAATTACACTCCAAAGAAATTAGACAAAACGGCTGTAGAGGTTCCTTATTTTTCAGACTCAAAAACCGATTATGTTTATAAAACCAATATTAGTGTTTACGGAAATGAATTGTCTGGAATTTTTATTGCCAAGAAAATAAACGACACTACACACCGAATTGTTTTTACGACAGAATTCGGAAACAAATTAATGGATTTCGAAATTTCAGAAACCGATTTTAAAGTCAATTCAATTGTATCAGAATTAGATCGAAAAATCTTGATTAATACTTTAAAAGAAGATTTTCGATTACTTTTAAAGAAGGAATATTTGATTCAGGAACAATTTGAAAATGAATCAGCTGACATTTATAAATCGGCAGATGGAAAACGCGATAATTATATTTTCATTTCCAAAAAAGATCAAAAACTAGAAAAGATCGTTCATTCTTCCAAAACAAAAGAAAAATTTACACTGCTTTTCAATTCAGAAAACAATATTTTTGCTGAGAAGATTCAAATTATTCATCAAAATATTAAGCTTAAAATTGAGCTGAATTACTTTAAATCAGAATAGAAAATTAAACTAACCATAAAACTAAACTAATCCAAAGATGAAAAAAATAGCCTTAATTGCATTCGTATTATTTATCGGGGTTCAATCATCTCAAGCACAGGTAAAAGTTAATCCAGGGCTTAGAGGCGGTTTAAATATATCGACATTAACTAATATTGATGATAATAATTCTAAAACAGATTTTTATGTTGGTGGATTGGTAGATATTAAATTTAATAAATTTTTCACTTTACAACCTGAGATAACTTACTCAAGACAAGGTGATGAAGGAAGAGAATATTTTGACAACGGCAGTTATCGTAATGTAAATTATGAACTAAATTATATAACGTTTGGAGCTGTTGCAAAGTTTAATTTTAATGGAGGAGGTTTTCATGTATTGGCAGGTCCGTCTTTAGATGTAAAAGTTGGTGATAATTACATTAATACTACTCCAGAAGATTTTGACCTTGCAATAGTTGGAGGTGTTGGTTATACATTGCCAAACGGTTTGACTTTTGAAGCTAGAATCAAACAAGGATTAGTTGATATTTACGGTTATGATGGTATTGATTATGACGATGATTACTATTATAATGATGTGATTTTGAATCAGGTTTTTCAAATTGGAATCAGCTATACGTTTAAGACAAAATAAAAAACATGAATAAAAGAATATTTTTTGTTGCTGTTTTTTTTGCAGTTTTAAGCATCCAAGCCCAGGTAAGTGTTAAGCCAGGTTTAAGAGCTGGATTTAATTTTTCAACAATTTCTGAAATGCATGCCAATTATAAAACTGATTTTTATGCTGGTGGTTTTACAGAGATTAACATAACGAAACATTATGCGCTTCAACCTGAGATCAATTACAGCAGACAAGGTTCTAATGATGTTGAACGAAAATATTTTGATGAAAATACGCAGACAAACAAAACTGAATATTTAGATCTGGAAATAAATTATTTGTCGCTTTCTGTAATAAATAAATTTACTTTAGCACAAGGAATACAATTTCAGGCGGGGCCAGCTCTAGATATTTTGTTGAATGATAATCTTGCGGTTAGAAAAGCGCAAAATGATCTAGGTGTGGTTTTAGGTGTTGCTTATGCCCTGCCGTCTGGTTTGACTTTTGAAGCTCGATTTAAAAAAGGTCTTCTAGATGTTTTGAGCAGTGATTATTATCAAAATGACTCCAATAATTATTATTTATTTGGGGATTATAATACAAATATTAATTTTCAATTAGGAGTTTCCTATTCGTTTGGAAAATAGAAATTATGGTTTTAAAAGATTTTTATAAAGTACTATCAGAAGAAAAAGCTTCTGATTCAAAATATAATATTACGATTTTAATCAATGAAAAACATGAGGTTTTTAAAGGACATTTCCCTGGAAATCCTATTATGCCTGGTGTTTGCATGATTCAGATTATCAAGGAACTGACAGAATCTATTACAAAAAGTTCATTGATGATTCAGTCTTTGGCAAATGTAAAATTCATGGCGCTGATTAATCCTGAGGTAACTCCGGAATTGCGTTTAGAGCTTGATGTTACCATTACTGAAGACGATTTGGTAAAAGTGAAAAACACGACTTACTTTAACGACACTACTGCTCTTAAACTGAGTACGGTGTACAAAAAAATATAATTATGAAACTATTATTGACATTACTTTTATGGGTAAATTTTGCTGGAACGCCAGATTTGGCTTCTATTCGCAAAATGTATACTGATGTTGCAAAATCTGAAAATAATGCTAAAGATTTTGTAGAAAAACTTTCTGGAGTTTCAAATAATGATGATAAAATTTTGGTGGCTTACAAAGCAGCTTCAATTTTATTAGATTCTAAGTTTGAAAATATTTTGGGAAATAAAATTTCTCGTTTTAAAGAAGGTGCAAAACTTCTTGAATCTGTTATTGCCAGCGATCCTAATAACATCGAAATCCGAATGATTCGTCTTAGTATTCAGGAAAATGTTCCAGGAATAACAGGTTATAAGAAAAACATTAAAGAGGATAAAAAATACATTGCTGCACACTATGCAGAACAAAATGCTTCTTTGAAAGAATACTTAAAAGATTTTGTTTTGCAATCTAAAAGTTTTTCTGCTAAAGAGAAACAATTCGTGAAGTAAGCTCAATAAAAACCTCATGAAATCAACGCACGAATTGCTGAATTCGACTAGCTTTTGTGTTATTGTACCAACTTACAATAACCAAAAAACACTAAAAAAAGTACTGGATTCTATTTTAGATTTCACCTCAAATGTTATTATAGTCAATGACGGCTCAACCGATTCGACAAGCGAAATACTAAAACAATATTCGCAGCTGACGCAAATTCATCATCCTAAAAATTTAGGAAAAGGACGTGCGCTTCGAAATGGTTTTAGAAAAGCGTTCGAATTAAATTTTGAATATGCCATCACGATAGATTCTGACGGACAGCATTTTGCTGCAGACATTCCGATTTTTATTGAAGCCATTCAAAACGAACCAAATGCACTTTTGATTGGAAGCCGTAACATGACGCAGGAGAATGTTCCAAAGAAAAGCAGTTTTGGAAATAAATTTTCTAATTTCTGGTTTAAGTTTGAAACTGGAATCAAGCTCGAAGATACACAATCTGGATTTCGATTATATCCTTTGCGATTGCTTCCGAAACGTTTTTACACCAATAAATTTGAGTTTGAAATCGAAGTAATTGTGCGCGCTGCTTGGAAAGGAATTGTGGTAAAAAATATTCCGATTCAAGTTTTGTACGATCCAGCCGAAAGAGTTTCTCACTTTCGTCCGTTTCGAGATTTTACCCGAATCAGTATTTTGAATACGGTTTTGGTAACCAATGCTTTGTTATATATTAAGCCTCGAGATTTCTTTAGAAGAGCAAAAAAAAAAGGTTTTAAAAAATTCTTTCTAGAAGATATTTTAGAAAGCAGCGATTCTAATTTTAAAAAATCGGCCGCCATTGCTTTGGGAATTTTTATTGGACTTTCTCCCTTTTGGGGATTCCAGACTATTTTGCTTTTTACTTTTGCCGCAATTTTTCGACTGAACAAAGTAATCGCATATTTAACTTCTAATGTGAGTTTTCCCCCTTTTATCCCCTTTATTATTTACGGTTCTTTGAAAGTAGGAAGCTTTTTCGTTTCCAGCGATGCACCGCTAATTTTAGATAGTTCTATGACATTTGATGATATTCAAAAAAATGCTGCACAATATATCGTCGGAAGTCTTATTTTAGCAACCGTTTCGGCACTATCAGTTGGTCTTATTAGTTATTTACTTTTAACGGCTTTTAGTAAAAAACGCATCAAATAAAATTTATTTATTTTCGCCACGAATTTCACGAATTAGCACAAATTAATTCGGGGAAATTAGTGAAATTCGTTGCAAAAAAATTTTAAACCTAAACCATGCATCAATACTTTTATGCCATTCATTTATTTGTAAATCGAAGAAAGTCTCTTTCGGTTTTTTTGGCTGTTTTGATGCTTTTAGTTTTCGGATTTTTTGCTTCACGATTAAAGTTTGAAGAAGATATTACCAAACTTATTCCAACAAACGACAAAACAGATGTTACGGCAAAAGTGCTCAAACAATTAAACTTTGCCGACAAAACTACCGTAATTTTCAAACTCGAAAAAAACGGTTCGGCAGATGATTTAAAAGAAATGGCTACTGCTTTTTCAGACAGCGTTTCTAAATCCTGCAAACCTTTTATAACTGGAATTCAAGGAAAAATCGACGAAGAAAATATTCAGGAAACCATTGATTTTGTTTACAACAATCTGCCTCTTTTTCTAGATGATAAAGATTATCAAAACATTCAGCAGAAGTTAGAAAAAGACAGCATTGCAGCAACTGTTCAGGGAAATTATAAATCTATTATTTCTCCTTCAGGATTTGTTACCAAAGACTTTATTTTGCAGGATCCGCTTGGGATTTCTTTTATTGCTTTAAAAAAGTTACAGCAATTAAATATTGGTGATGATTTTACTTTGGAAAATGGTTTTGTAATGACGATAGACAAAAGGAAATTATTGCTTTTCATCACTTCGAATATTCCTTCGAGCGAAACGGAAAAAAACACCATTTTTGCCGAAAAGCTCAAATCGATTCAGGAAAATCTAAATCAGAAATTTAAAGGGAAAACTTCAATCAGTTATTTTGGTTCTGCTTTAATTGCCGTTGCAAACGCCAATCAAATTAAGAGCGACATTATTTTAACAACATCTATTGCGATGTTTACTTTAATGTTGATTCTGATTTTATTTTATCGTAAGATTTTAATTCCGCTTATTATTTTTCTTCCAACTCTTTTTGGAGGTTTGTTTGCAGTTGCTTTTTTATATTTCGTCAGAGAACAAATTTCTGCAATTTCATTAGGAATTGGTTCTATTTTATTGGGAATTACTATTGATTATTCTATTCATATTCTCACACATTACAAACACAACAGCGATGTAAAAACTTTGTACAAAGACATTACAATGCCTGTTATCATGAGCAGTTCTACAACTGCTGTTGCATTTTTATGTCTGCTTTTTGTAAAATCTGATGCGCTAAATGACCTCGGAATTTTCGCTGCTGTTATTGTTATGGCAAGTGGAATTTTTTCACTTTTAATTGTTCCTCATTTATACAAACCAAAAGAAAATCCCGCAGAGCACAATAAAAATGTGATCGATAAAATAGCTCATTTTTCTTTTCACAATAATAAAATCTTAATCGGATTGTGCGTGATTATAACTATTATCTGTTGCTTTACTTATAACGACGTTGGTTTTAATAACGATTTATCACAGCTGAATTTTATTCCGAAAGACATTAAAGCCGCCGAAAAAGAATTGGAACAAAGTACCAGTTTAACTTCCAAAACCATTTATGTCGCTTCGTACGGAAAAAGTATGGAAGAAGCTCTGGAGCATAATACTAAACTATTTGGAGATTTATCAAAAGAAAAACAGCAGGATAAAATTTTAAATTTCAGTTCAGTTGGCGGTATTGTACTTTCACAACAAGCTCAAATTGAAAAAATTAATAAATGGAATTCATTTTGGACTTCTCAGAAAAAGCAATTCATAAAATCAGAATTAATTGCTGAAGGCGCTAAACTTGGATTTAAACCTACAACTTATAATTTATTTTTTGATCATTTAGATTTTGATTTCAAACCTGTTTCTGCTGCTGAGTTTTTAAAAATCAAAGCACTTCAATTACAAGAATTTATAACTGAAAAAAATGGTTTTTATACCATTTCAACTTTAGTAAAGGTCGCGCCTGAGCAGCGAGATGCTTTTGTAAAATCAGCTTCAGCAAAAGAAAACATAATTGCAATCGATCGCCAGCAGATGAACGAAACGTTTTTCAGCACTTTAAAAACCGATTTTAATTCACTTGTCAATTATTCTTTCGTTGCCGTAATTCTAATTCTATTTTTCTTTTTCAGAAGAATCGAATTGGTTATCATCAGCTGTATTCCAATTGCTTTAACTGGAATTGTAACCGCAGGAATTATGGGCATTTTCGGCATTCAAATGAACATTTTCAGTATGATTGTCTGTACTTTGATTTTCGGTCACGGAGTCGATTTCAGTATTTTTATGACGAGCGCATTACAAAAAGAATATTCCACCGGCGTTAACGAAATTGCAGTTTATAGAACGTCAATTATCTTGGCGGTTATTACAACGATTTTAGGAATTGGTGCGATGATATTTGCCAAACATCCTGCATTGACTTCAATTTCAGCAGTTTCTTTAATTGGAGTTTTTGCCGCATTGATTATTACGTTTATTTTCTATCCGATTTTATTCAAGCTGTTTTTATCAAATCGCCCTAAAAAAGGAAATCCACCTTTTCAATTGAGAACTTTTGTCCATGGCGTAATTTCGTTTGCTTATTATGGTTTGGGCGGAATCGTAATGTCGATTTTTAGCTTTACCATTATGCCAATTTTGCCTTTCAGCAAAAAATCAAAAATGAAAGCGTTCCGATACGTGATTTCAAAATTCATGAAATCGGTATTGTATTCCAATCCGTTTATACGCAAAAAAGTCATTAATAATTTTAATGAAACTTTCGAAAAACCAGCTGTAATTATTGCCAATCATTCGTCGTTTATAGACATTTTGACAATTGGAATGCTGAGCCCTAAAATTATTTTCTTGGTTAGCGACTGGGTTTACAACTCCCCTATTTTTGGCGGTGTCGTTAGAAAAGCAGGATTTTATCCCGTTTCTGAAGGTCTGGAAGGAGGTGTTGAACACTTACGAAAAAAAATAAACGAAGGATATTCATTAATGGTTTTTCCAGAAGGAACACGATCCGAAAATAATGTGATTAAACGCTTTCACAAAGGTGCTTTTTTCCTTGCAGAAGAATTTAATTTAGATATAATTCCGATTGTCATTCACGGTGCTTCAGAACTGATTCCGAAAGGTGATTTTGTCATTCATCATGGAAATTTGACAGTTAATATCTTGAAGAGAATTAGTCCTGATGATTCCTCATTTGGAAAAAATTATACCGAAAGAACCAAACAAATTAGTTTATTCTTTAAAGCAGAATATCGTAAAATTCGCCAAGAACTTGAAGGTCCAGATTATTTCAAAAAAATGCTGATCGCCAGTTATGATTATAAAGAAATTGAAATTGGCAACAGCGTAAAAGAAGATTTAAAGCAAAATCTGGAAACCTATTATAACTTAAATAAGCACATTCAGCCAAAAGCAAAAATCCTGCATTTAGGAAATGATTACGGACAACTGGATGTTTTACTAGCTTTGCAGGAACCGCAGCGAAAAATATTTTCTTTTATTAATGAGGAAGAAAAATTGCTTGTCGCAAAAACGAATTATATCGTTACAAAAAGAAAAATATCATATTTGGATCAATTGGAACCTGCATTTGAAAATCAATATGATGTGCTTTTAATTTCTGACGAAAGTTACAAAAACGACCTTGAAAAAGGATTTCGAAACGTTTCTTTTATAATTTTAGTAAATTGTCCGAATTTAAAAAATCAGATTACAAATTCAAATTTTGAAATAGTTTCAGAAGAAAAGGGTTTACTTGTTTTAAAGAAAAAAGAATGAAAAAGCAGTACGATGTAGTAATCGTTGGCAGCGGTTTAGGCGGATTGGTTTCTGCTGTTATTCTGGCAAAAGAAGGCTACAGCGTTTGTGTGCTCGAAAAAAACAATCAGTACGGGGGAAATCTTCAGACTTTCGTAAGAGATAAAACCATTTTTGATACGGGAATTCATTATATCGGAGGTTTAGGCGAAGGCCAAAATCTTCATCAATATTTCAAATATATTGGAATAATGGATCATTTGAATCTGAAAAAATTAGACGAAAATGGTTTTGATATTATTTCTTTTGAAGATGATAAAACCGAATATCCGCATGCGCAGGGTTTCGAAAATTTCATTCAACAATTAACAAATTACTTTCCCGAAGAAAAAGAAAATCTCTTCAATTACTGCCAAAATATAAAGGAAGTCTGCAGGGCATTTCCACTTTACAATTTAGAATCGGAAGGAAAATATGATGATGAAATTTTAGCGCTTAATGCGAAAGAAACCATCGATTCTTTTACTCAAAACGAAAAATTGAAAGCCGTTTTGGCTGGATCCAATTTTCTTTACGCTGGAATTGCCGATAAATCTCCATTTTATGTTCATGCGCTTGTTGTCAATTCGTATATAGAAAGTTCATGGCGCTGTGTAAATGGAGGAAGCCAAATCACGAAACAATTGCTCAAACAACTCAAAAAGTACGGCGGCGAATTTTTTAAACATAAAGAAGTAATCCAATTTGAAGTTGAAAACCAAAAGGTAAATTCGGTTAAAATGAAAGACGGAACCGAAGTTTCTGGAACGTATTTCATTTCTAACATCGAACCTAAGACGACTTTGAAAATGGCGGGTCAGGAAAATTTCAGAAAACCGTTTTTCAATAGAATTCAAAATCTGGAAAATGTCTTTTCAGCTTTTAGTCTTTATATTGTTTTTAAACCCAAAACTTTCAAATACATCAATCATAATTATTATCATTTTAAAAGTCAAAATGACGTTTGGACCGCGCATGATTACGATGAAAATTCATGGCCAAAAACCTTTATGGCTTCTATGAATCCTTCTAAAAAAGACGAAGAATGGGCAGACGGAATGACCTTTTTAACTTATATGAAATATGAGGACGTTAAAACTTGGGAAAACACTTTTAATACCACTTTTGAAGAAAATGAACGAGGCGAAAATTACGAGGAATTCAAAGCTAAAAAAGCGGCAAAATTTTTAGAAGAAGTTGAAAAGAAATTTCCTGGAATTAAAGACTGTATTAAATCGGTTCATACTTCGACCCCGCTTTCGTACCGCGATTATATTGGCGGCGACGGCGGTAATATGTACGGTTATATTAAAGATTCTAATAATCCGATGAAAACTTTAATTCCCACAAAAACTAAACTAGAAAATCTGTATCTTACGGGCCAAAGTATCAACATGCACGGTGTCTTGGGCGTTACGGTTGGAGCTGTTTTAACCTGCTCTGAGATTGTAGGTAAAGATTATCTGCTGGAAAAAATTAAAAAAGCATCTGAATAATTGAATCATGAAAAGCCGAATTATATATTTCTTCTTTCTCGGTTTTTTAAGCTTGCTGACTTCTTGCGGTACATCAAAATCAAAACATCATAAACCAGATATTACGGCTTACAATTCGGCAAAACCCGTTGTTGAAAAAGTAACAGACAGCACATTTATTTCTGGAACAAATTCCTTTTTAAAAAATAAACAAGGTCTTTGGGAATTGTATGTAGAAGGCGATCCGCTGGAAATTGGTTTGACAACCGGCGCTTTAACCGACTCGCTTTTGCAAAAGCAGCAGCGTATTTTTTTCTCTAAAATCACCGATTTTATCCCGTCCAAATTGCAGCAGAAAATGCTTCGCCAGTTTTTAAAATGGTACAATCGCAAATTGTATTTGAATGTTCCAAATGAATATCAAACTGAAATTTACGGCGTTTCGCAATATACTTCGAATGAGTTTGATAATATCGCACCGCAATATCAGCGCAGTTTATATTTACACGCGGCGCACGATATTGGGCACGCGCTTCAAGATCTGGCTTTAGTTGGCTGTTCTTCTTTTGCGGCTTGGAACGAAAAATCGGAAGACGGCAATTTAATTCTGGCGCGTAATTTTGATTTTTATGTGAATGACGCTTTCGCGGAAAATAAAATCGCAGCCTTTATCAAACCAAAAGAAGGATTTCCGTTTATGATGGTTACCTGGCCGGGAATGATTGGAGCCGTTTCTGGAATGAATTACGAAGGATTAGCAGTAACGATAAATGCTTCTAAATCTAAAATTCCGCTGAGCGCGAAAACTCCAATTTCGATTTTGACACGTGAAATTTTACAGCACGCCAAAAATTTAGACGAAGCTATCGCCATTGCAAAAAAGAGAAAAGTCTTTGTTTCTGAATCGATTATGGTTGGAAGTGCCAATGATAGTAAAGCGATTTTAATTGAAGTTTCGCCCAATAAAATGGATGTTTACGATGTTCCTAACAGTGATCAATTAATTTGTTCGAATCATTTTCAAGGCGATGCTTTTGCAGCTGATAAAAGAAATCTGGAACAAATTGCAAACAGCCATTCTGAATATCGTTACGAAAGAATGCAGGAATTACTGTCTGCAAATCCGAAAGTAAATCCAAAAATTGCTTCAGAAATTCTTCGAAATAAAGACGGTTTACAAAACATTTCTTTAGGATATGGAAATGAAAAAGCACTAAATCAGCTCTTAGCACATCACGGAATTATTTTTAAACCGAAAGAAAAATTAGTATGGGTTTCGGCAAATCCGTATCAATTGGGGGAATTTGTCTGTTATGATTTGAAAACTGTCTTTGGTGAAAATAGAAATAAGACAGAATCTTTTCAAAGTAAAAATCTGAATATTGCCAAAGATTCTTTTTTAGAAACAACTGCTTATCAGAATTTTAAAAAATTTAAAGTTGAAGATCATAAAATAGATTCGCTTCTTGAAAAGAAAGAAGTGATTTCTCCAGAGTTCATTCAAAATTATCAATCGTTAAACCCCGATTATTGGGTTGTATATTATAAGGCAGGATTGTACTTTTACCAAAAAAAGGAATATCTGCAGGCTAAGCTTAATTTTGAAAAAGCTTTAACCCTTGAAATTACTACAGTTCCTGATAAAGAAAAGATTGAAAAATATTTAAAAAAAGTCAAAAGAAAATTACAATGATTCCAGCAATAGAAAAAGATTCTTTAGAAGAGATTAAAATTTTTCAAGAAAAAAAATTAGCCGAACTTCTAGCTTACATCAGTCAAAATTCTCCTTTTTACAAAAGACTTTTTGCTGGAAAAAATATTGATATTTCTAAAGTAAAAACATTAGAAGATTTACAATTTCTTCCGGTTACAACGAAAGAAGATTTACAGCAATACAACGATGATTTTTTGTGTGTGCCGCAGCAAAAAATTATCGATTATGCCTCAACTTCTGGAACTTTAGGCGATCCTGTAACTTTTGGTTTAACGGATTCCGACTTAGATCGACTGGCGTATAACGAAGCGATTTCGTTCGCCTGCGCTGGAATTGCAGAAGGAGATGTTGTACAGTTAATGACCACAATTGACCGAAAATTTATGGCTGGTTTGGCTTATTTTTTAGGTCTGAGAAAGTTGAAAGTCGGCGTAATTCGTGTTGGTGCTGGAATTCCAGAAATGCAGTGGGATTCTATTTTAAAATACAATCCAAGTTATTTAATTACAGTTCCATCTTTCCTTTTAAAATTAATTGAATACGCTGAAGCCCACGGAATTGATTATAATAATTCGAGCATAAAAGGCGCAGTTTGTATTGGAGAATCGTTAAGAGAACAAGATTTTTCGATGAATATTCTATCCAAAAAAATTACTGATAAGTGGAATATTAAGTTATTTTCGACTTATGCTTCTACCGAAATGAGTACTGCTTTTACAGAATGTGAACACGGAAAAGGCGGACATCATCATCCTGAATTGATTATTGTTGAAGTTTTGGATGAACATAATCAGCCTGTAAAAAATGGAGAAACCGGCGAACTTACTTTTACTACTTTAGGAATTGAAGCCATGCCATTGCTACGTTTTAAAACTGGCGATATTGTACAGCTTCATGACGAGCCTTGTGCCTGCGGTAGAAATACTTTGCGGGTTGGTCCAGTTGTCGGCCGTAAAAAACAGATGATAAAATACAAAGGAACAACGCTTTATCCACCAGCAATGAACGATGTTTTGAGCAGTTTTGATAATATCGAAAATCATCTTATCGAAATTTCAACCAACGATTTAGGCACAGACGAAATCCTGATTAAAATTGCTGCAAAAAATCAAACTCCCGAGTTTCTTCAGGAAATAAAAGACCATTTTAGAGCCAAACTAAGAGTAACTCCAAAAATAGAATTTGCTTCAAAAGAAGTTTTAAACCCGCTAGTTTTCAATCCGATGAGTCGAAAACCTATTCGATTTTTTGATTATAGATAATTTTTTAGGTTCAAAGTTGCAAAGGGACAAAGGGACAAAGGTTTCTTAATAGCTTGATAAAAAAGCCTTTGAAACTCTGAAACTCAATTAGAGACAAAGTTGCAAAGGTTTCTTAAAAAACTGATAAAAAAACCTTTGTCCCTTTGCAACTCTGAACCTTTGAACCTCAATTTGGTTCAAATTAAACGAAATGTTGTAATTTTGCAAAAAATTACGAAGATGGTCAAGATTGGCAACATAGAATTACCTGAATTTCCTTTATTACTCGCTCCGATGGAAGACGTCAGCGATCCGCCGTTTCGCAGATTATGCAAAGCGCACGGGGCAGACATGATGTATTCTGAATTTATTTCGTCGGAAGGATTAATTCGTGATGCTATAAAAAGCCGCATGAAGCTGGATATTTTTGATTACGAACGTCCTGTCGGAATTCAGATTTTTGGCGGCGATGAAGAAGCGATGGAAATGTCATCTAAAATTGTTTCGACAGTAAAACCAGATTTAGTGGATATCAATTTTGGATGTCCAGTAAAAAAAGTAGTTTGCAAAGGTGCTGGAGCGGGAGTTTTAAAAGATGTTGATTTGATGGTACGTTTAACACAAGCGGTTATTAAAGGAACTGATTTGCCTGTTACCGTAAAAACTCGTTTAGGCTGGGATGAAAACTCAATTAATATCGATGAAGTTGCCGAAAGACTTCAGGATATTGGCGTTCAAGCTTTAACGATTCACGCCAGAACCCGCGCGCAAATGTATAAAGGTCATTCTGACTGGTCACATATTGCACGTGTAAAAAACAACCCAAGAATTACAATGCCTATTTTTGGAAATGGCGATATTGACAGCCCAGAAAAAGCATTACAATATAAAAATGAATACGGAATCGACGGAATCATGATTGGCCGTGCGGCGATTGGATATCCGTGGATTTTTAACGAAATCAAGCATTTCTTTAAAACTGGCGAGCACTTGCCTGCTCCAACGGTTATTGATCGTGTTGAAGCTGCTAGAAATCATTTAATGTGGTCAATGGAATGGAAAGGTGAACGTTTGGGAATTGTAGAAATGCGTCGTCACTATACGAACTATTTCAAAGGAATTCATTCCTTCAAAGAATTCAAACAAAAATTAGTTACAACTGATGCTCCTGAAGATTTATTTGCTGTTATGAAAGAAATTGAACAGGTTTATGCGGGATATGAATTTGTTTAAATATAAAAAAAGACCTTCAATTGAAGGTCTTTTTTTATACTTATATCAATTCAACTTTTGTGAAAATTAAAAAATCTACTGCATTATTTAAGGAAAGAAATTTAAGCCTCAACTTATCATTAACTATATTTAGAAAACGATGTTTATTCCATTCTTCACCTGAATGCCATCCTGAAAGAAAAAAACCATCAATATTCTTAGGTATTTCATTCTTTTTTAAAACTGGTACACTGTGAATATACTTCTCGTATTTTGATTGAGAGAAATCTATACAATTTATAATAGTTGAAAAATTTAGCAAGCTATAGCTGACATCAAAATCTCCCTGTAATTCAATAGGAACAAACTCAATCCCATTAATGTTTTCGCAGAAATTTTTCGTTAGTAAATCATTTTTGAATAGTATTTTATGATAAGATACTTCGCTGAAGTCAGGAAGTTTTTTCTTGAATAAATCTTTTGGACTTAAGATAACATTCCCATCATTATTTAACAATTTAATTTTTAAATCTCCTTTATGAATAGGGAATTTAATTTCGTTAAACTGCACATCTTTGTCTAAATATAAAAGACTTTCAGAAAATATTCCAAATTTTTTCCAAAAATTACTCTCTCCTTTTATTCGAACTTCAAAATAATCCATTAAACAAAAATATCATTAATTTAAACTTGAGTTCTCTTCCACTTCCCTCTCTTATAGAAAAAGATTCCGGCTAAAGTAATCGCAGTTTCAGCAACAGGAATTGCAATAAAAACTCCCGTTGGTCCCATATTAAAATGTTTTGCCAACACATACGCCAGTGGAATTTGGAACAGCCAAAACCCAAAGAAATTAATTCCAGTTGGTGTCCAGGTATCTCCCGCTCCATTGAATGTGTTTATTAAAACCATTCCTATTCCGTAGAAGATAAAACCGATGCTCATAATTTGAAGTGCTTCGACAGCAATCGTTTTTACCATTTCATCATTGGTGAAAAAGGATATTATATATCTCCCAAAAGCAAGCGTAATAACCATAATTGTCGCCATGAAAATCACATTATAACGCGCAGTTGTATAAACCGATTTTTCGGCACGTTCAATTTGTTTGGCGCCTAAATTCTGTCCAACCAAAGTCGCTGCAGCATTACTTAATCCCCAAGCTGGGAGAATAAAAAACATCATAATTCTCAGTGCCGTTTGATAACCTGCAGAACCATGATCGCCACCAGTTGTTGCGACTAATTGTGCTAAGAAAATCCAGCTGCAAGAAGCAATTACAAATTGCAGAATTCCAGGAGCCGCGATTTTTACTAATGCCTGAATTTGTTTAAAATCTGGAACAAAATATGGAATCTTAATTTTTAAAATTCCATTTCCAAAAAACAAATGATAAACCTGATATAAAACGCCGATGCTTCTTCCGAAAGTTGTTGCCAAAGCAGCGCCAACCAATCCGAAAGCAGGAATTGGCCCTAAACCGTTAATTAAAATTGGACATAAAATAATATTGCAGATATTGGCAATCCAAAGACTTTTCATGGCGATTGCCGCATTTCCTGCACCGCGAAAAATTCCGTTAATCAGGAACAAAAGCATAATGCATAAACTAGATCCAATCATAATCTGTGTGAAGTGGAAACCATGTTCAGCTGCTTCAGGAGATGCTCCCATTAATAGCAGAATATCTTTGGCATAAATAATTCCCAAGATACTCATAACGCTGTTTACAGCAATTGCGACAATGATCGCCTGCATTCCTGCTTTTGCAGCCGCGACTGGATCTTTTTCTCCAATTCGTCGTGCTACAACTGCGGTTGCCGCCATACTCATCCCGATTGCAAGAGAATATATAACTGTTAGTACAGACTCGGTTAATCCAACGGTTTGAATAGCAAAACTGCTATGCTCTAAATGTCCGACAAAATATAAATCGACCAGAGCAAAAACCGATTCCATCATCATTTCTAAAACCATCGGAATGGCCAATAGAATAACGGCTTTTTTTATACTTCCAGAAGTATAGTCAAATGATTCGTCGCCATTTAAGGCTTGTTTTAATGTGGTAAAAATTTTAGAAAATAAACTTTTCTTTATAGATGTTTCTGTCATGATATTTTAGGATAAATGATAAAATTCGTCCAGATGCTCTATGATCTGAACTAAAAAAATAAAAACGTAAGTATCCTAATTATTCTAAAAAATAAAGTAGGATTAGGCAGAAACAATCATATGCTGTAGATTTTCAAGGCGGTAAATATAAGTAATATTTTTAAAGAAGAAATTAATCCAGCAATTTTTTGCTTACTCGGCTGCTTGCAATTAATGAGGCTACAAATCCAAGTATCACAATAGTTGTCATTACAATTAGAACATTTTCTAGTGAAAAAACAACTGGATAAGCTAATGTTGGCGTAATCATTATCAGTTCATATTGCTGCTGTAATATCACTAGGATTATACCCAAAATAAGTCCGATTAAGCCACCAAAAAAGCTTAACAAAGTTCCTTGAAGCAGAAATATTTTTCTAAGATTATTGATTTCTGTTCCGAGATTAAAAAGTGTTTTAAGATTTCCTTTCTTCTCTAAAATCATCATAATCAATGCTCCTACTAAATTAAAAAGAGCCACGATTATCACCAAAGTAAAAATCAAATACACTACTATATTTTCGGTATTCAGCATTTTATATAAAGATTCGTTTAATTGCGCTCTGTTTTTTAACGTAATTTTATTTTTAAAAATAGCATTGAGCTGAGTCTTTACTGCATTTTCATCTGCATTTTCTTTGAGTTTAAATTCAATTCCAGAAATTTGATTGGTTTTATACATTAATAATTCTTGTACTAAACCTAAATCTGCAAACACATACTTTGAATCTAAATCTTCGCTTATAGAATAAATCCCAACAGGCAGGACATCGGTTTTATTGAAAGCTTCTTCCGGATTTTCGATTGCACCTTTTCCAGGTTTTGGGGCAAAAATCTGCAACGGATTCTCAAAATCGAGAATTCCCATAGAAAAATTCTGAGCTAAACCGTATCCAATCACAACTTGATAGCTGTCTGGTTTGAGCCATTGACCGTTGTACAATTTTTTCTTAATATCATTGACAACTGCATAATTGCTATCAACTCCTTTTAGATAAGTAACTTGCTGTTTATCTTTAAACAAAAATAAAACACGCTCTTCTATAATTTTGGTGTAAGAAGCAACGCCGTTAATTTTCTTAATCTGACTTTCCTGATCTGGTGTGATTAAAAATGATTTTCCGTAAGTGCTCACCAGTTTTAAATCGGGATCAATTTCGTTTGTAAACGAAAGGCTAAAAACTTTTAATCCGCTGAAAACAGATAAAACCACAAACAAAGCCATCGTGCCAACAATGATTCCCATGCTGGCAATGCGGTTAATAATATTGATAGCATTGTTTTTGCTGCTGCTAAAAATATAACGTTTGGCTATGTAAAGGGGGAAATTCAATTTATGATTTTCTTCTTTTTTCTAAAAGATCACGATTCTCTATTGGGTTTTCTTTTCCAGCTAAAGCATTGTCGATTTTTTCGATATAATCTAAAGAGTCATCGATAAAGAATACCAAGTTTGGTACACGACGTAATTGCAAACGTACACGTTGTGATAAATCGTGTTTAATCAATGTTGTATTTGATTTGATCCCTTCTAAAGTTTCTTGTGCTTTTTCTTGAGGAAAGATGCTTAAATATACTGTTGCCACAGATAAGTCTGAAGTTACACTAACTTTGGATACCGAAATTACCAGATTAGTAATTCCGTTTTTTCGCACTTCACCTTGCAAAATGTCAACCAGATCTTTCTGAATAACACCGCCTATTTTTTTCTGTCTATTTGTTTCCATACTGCAAAAATACTATTTTTAAATTCAATCGTATAATTTCAGCTTAACGAAAGCAGTAATTTCTATTTAGGATAAGTTCAATTTCAGATTAATTTTTCTATTTCATAAAAAAAGGAGCAAAAAAGCTCCTTTTAAATTTTATCTGTTTTGTAACCATCCTTCTGGATTATTATTTGATGTATTTTGAAGAATTAAGAATTTAATAATTGTTTTTCCAGTGTCTCCACTTGTTCTTACTTTTCCAATACTTTGTTTCACTTTTACTTTATCACCTTGCTCAACAGACACCGAACTTAGGTTTTGGTATACCGTAAAATAATCTCCATGTTGAATAAAAACGGCTCTGTTTACAGGAGACAATGCAATAACTTTTGATACCACTCCCTCAAATACTGCTCGAGCTGTTGCTCCTTGTTCTGTAGTAATCTCTACTCCTGAATTATGAACAGTTAAAGAAGGATAAAGTGGATGCGGCTGATCTCCATAACCAAGCGATATAAATCCTTTTTCCACTGGCCAAGGCAGTTTCCCTCGGTTTGCTTTAAAATCTGCTGCTAAAATTTTACCCTCTGGCGTTAATGTAATTTTATCTGATGAATAACTTTTAGTTGTTGACGCCTCTGCTTTTTCTGCTTCGGTAGCTTTTCCCTCGGCTATTTTTCTACGTCTTTCTTCTTCAGCTCTTTGATTCGCTAATCTAATTTGTTCACGAATAAGATCTTTGATTTTTGCATCAATTCTTCTAGATTCCTGCTGTTTGGCTTTTGTATCAGCAATAATTTTATTTTTGTCTTTTTTAATCGTGTTAACAAGCTTTTGCTGTTCTTTCTTTTCTTCTTCTAAGCTTTTCTTTTCTTTTTCATTCTCAGCAATAATTTTTTTCTTAACTTGTCTTTGTCCGTCAAGTTTTGAATTGTAATCTACTAATTCAGCGGTTTTAGACTGAATTTCTAAACCTTGATTTTTTCTGTAATTCGTATATTGTTTTAAGTATTGCGCTCTCTTGTAAGCCTGCAAAAAACTTTCTGAAGATAAAATAAACATTGCTCTACTCTGTTCAGAACGGCTTTTGTAGGATTTCAAAATCATTTTTGCATAATCCTCTTTTAATACTGCCAATTCTTTTTTGAGCTTATTTACCTTAACCTGATTAATATACATATCGTTACTCAGGATTTTTTCCTGTTTAGCGGTTGTATTAATTAATTTCTCTTTTAATTTGATTTTGTTTGCCTGAATTAAATATTCATTCACAGCAGATTTCTCTTTTTTTCGAACAGACTGAAGCATCTTTTCATTGTCTCGGATTTCCTGTTGAATTTGAGCTTTACGCTGCTCCAGTTTTTCTTGCTGTGAATCCTGTGCCCATATAAATGTAGTGGCACAAATTAAAACTAGGCTTAGGAGAAATTTTGGCATGTTTCTATTTTTATTTTTGCAAATTTATTTAATTGTAACTTTTTTATACCCACTTGGAACACTATATGGGAAAGAAAGTTCTTCGTTAAATGAAATATTATTGTAATTCAAATTAATACTTGTTTTTCCTTTTGGCTGTACCGCATTTATTTCGATACTTGTTGGAAGCGTTCCTTGATCAAAAGTTTTACTATCTGAATACGCTATCTGTAAATTTCTATTTTCAGATGGTTGTGAAATCTCTTCTTTCTGAATTAAATATTTTTCGCCATCTAAGAAGAATGTTTTTTTCAAATTAGCGTCTTTTTCTTCATCCAGTCTAAAAAGGTTTTCTACAATTGTCTGCGTATATTTTCCTTTTCTTAAATCGTCAAAAGCTTCTCCAACCAATAAGTTTTGAACTTTACTGTAATCTAGATCTGTTCCAAGCCATTTACTTAAGCTTGTAAAATCTCCTTCATAATAAGTGCTGTTTATTTTTTCATAATAACTTACTGCAGAAGGTGTTATTAATGCTTTCGCCATTGTAATTCCTAAAAAGCGAACACTTATTAAAATCTGTTTGTCTTTTTCGATTCTAATTTCGGCAGTTACATTTTGACTTTGCTTTTCATCAACATATTTTGCGCTTGCCTTAATATATAAAGTAGAAAAATCTAGTTTATTATCGTAATGTTTTTCGATTATTTTCTTGTCTTCTTTTGGCGCAATTGTCTGGCTTGTATTACCTTGTACTGCAACGGCTTTCGATTTACACGAAATTACAGCAGTAGAAAGTATTAATAGTATTATATATCTTTTCATCTCAATTCTCTTTTACTTTTTTTTCTTTAATAATTCATTTGCCTTCAAAAAGTATTCCTCTTTTTTCTTTGCATCTCCCAATCCATTATATGCCTCTCCTAATTGAATATTAAAATTTGCTTCTAGTTTTACATCATCAACAACATAATCCAAACCCATTTCTAAAACGGTTTTTGCATTTTTAAATTGCTTTTGCTGATTGCTTCCTAAACCTGCATAGTAATAAAACTGTGCCTGACTCGGATACACTTCAATCAACATCATCGCTCTTTTTGTCATTGGATCAAACTGTTTGGTCTGCGAATAAGCTTCCAGCAATAACATATTGGTTTCAAGATCTGTATCTGAATGCGCGCTTAAATCTTTTTCATAATATTTAATCGCATTTTCAAATTGACCTTTGCTATGGTAAAACTTTCCTATTTCTTTTGCAACATCAACTTCTTTATCGTTGTCAAAATAAGCAATTGCTTTTTCTAAATCTGGAGCATACTGCGGATTT
This sequence comes from Flavobacterium sp. GSB-24, assembly GCF_027924665.1. Taxonomy (NCBI): domain Bacteria; kingdom Pseudomonadati; phylum Bacteroidota; class Flavobacteriia; order Flavobacteriales; family Flavobacteriaceae; genus Flavobacterium; species Flavobacterium sp. GSB-24. The sequence goes on along the minus strand of NZ_AP027043.1, from coordinate 1,045,393 downwards.
TTGTTTACATAAATCAAAAATTCGTTCAAAGTTCTATGTTTGATTTTTGAATCAATTTTTGAACTTGCTAAAATCACATTCATTGATTTTATGGCTTTATCCGCTTGATTGGCATCCAAATATGTTTTGAATAAACTCACTTGAGCCCATTCTGAATTCGGAATTTCTTTTGCTAATTGTTTCGCAACCTCGAGTGATTTCTCGTTTTCATTATTTTTTGAATATAAGAAAATAAGATTCACATAATTGGATTCTTCTTTTGGATCTTTTTTAATCTGCTGAACCAAATTGTCAATTTCAGCATTTTGATATTTCCCCTGCGATAAAATTTGAGCTTTGTAAATTTCACGATCGGCAGACTTTCCGAACTTATCATTCATTTCGTTAATCGCAGTCAAAGCTTTGTCGTACTGATTTGTTATCATATATAATGAAATCAAATCGTCTTTGTACTCTTCGTCAAAAACTATTATTTTTTGAATGGTTTCAATTGCCAGCGGATAATTTTTTGTCTCGTAACTTACATCATAAATCCCAAGCCAAAACCATTTATTTTTAGGATCCAGCTGCGTAGCTTTTTCAAAAGCATCTTGTGCGTTTCGATATTCTTTGAGTGCCAGATAATTTTTTCCTAATTCAAAATAAGCCACTGCGTCATTGGGTTTTAGTTTGATACATTTCTCCAATGACACAATAGCTTTATCATAATTTTCAATTCCTTTTTGTTTTAATGATTCATAAAATGAGTCTTGATATTCATCTGTTGCCATAGCAATATCTTCGGGTTCTGTCTGTGCAAAAACCGAAACCGATGTGCTGAATAAAGCAAAAAACAAAACTGTAAAAACTCTTTTTTTGATCATTATAAAAATTACATTTTAAACAAAAACGAAATTTTATCCCTATTTATTCTAAAACTGAATAATCTCCAATACTTACACTAGTAAATTTACCATCATAACTTACATGATTACCAATCATTGCGTTATCTAAGTTAGCATTTTTAATTTGAGAATACGTTTGAATTAAGCTATTTTTAATAGTACTGTCAATTATGTGGCAACCTTTTCCAACTGAAACATTTGGACCAATTGTTGAATTTTTCAAGACAACATTTTCTCCAATATAACACGGCGGAATAATTGTAGCGTTTTCTAGTTTCACGTCATAATCAACTAAATGTTCACCGTCGTTATGTAAAAAACCTAACATTCTAGTATTGGTTTCGACAGTAACATCTTTGTTTCCACAGTCCATCCATTCGTCAACACTTCCAGTTTTAAAAACTTTACCGTTGGCCATCATGGCTTTGATTCCATCATTAATCTGATATTCTCCTCCATTTTGAATATTATTATCCAAAACATTTTGAAGTTCATTTCTTAAAACTCCAACCTCTTTAAAATAATAAATCCCGATAACTGCTAAATCACTTACAAACTCTTTTGGCTTTTCAACCAATTCTATAATTTCATTATTTTGGTTTAGTTTCACCACACCAAAAGCTTCCGGCTGTTCTACTTGTTTTACCCAGATTACAGCATCTGCTTCAGGATCTAATTCAAAATCAGCTCTAATCAAAGTATCTGCATAAGCAATTACAGCTGGACCAGACAGAGAATCTTTTGCACACATAATTGCATGACCTGTTCCAAGCGGTTGATCTTGACGATAAATTGAAGCTTTTGCTCCTAAACCTTTGGCTAAATCTTCTAAACTTTTTACGACATCATCTCCAAAAAAAGCTTCGTCGCCTAAAATAAATGCAACTTCTTCAATAGGGTCTTTTAATATTTTAGCAATATCTTCAACTAAACGATGTACAATAGATTTTCCAGCAACAGGAATTAATGGTTTCGGAACCGTTAGTGTATGAGGCCTCAATCTCGATCCGCGGCCTGCCATTGGCACAATTATTTTCATTCTTTATTTGATTTTTATGGGAAGATTAAAAAATCTTCATTGGGTTTGGTCTTTCTTTTTTTAATTTTTCCGAATTACAGAAAACTATTTAACTCCAGTACTTCCAAAGCCTCCTTCACCTCTTGATGTTTCAGAAAGTGTTTCAACTTCAATCCATTCTGCTCTTTCGTGTTTTGCGATAATCAACTGCGCAATTCTTTCGCCATTTTCAATTACAAAATCATCATTAGATAAATTTACTAAAATTACTCCTATTTCTCCTCTGTAATCTGCATCAACAGTTCCTGGCGAATTTAAAACTGTTACTCCTTTTTTAGCAGCTAAACCGCTTCTTGGTCTAACCTGGGCTTCATAACCAATTGGTAATTCAATAAAAAGTCCTGTTTTTACAATAGCTCTTTCTAAAGGTTTTAACGTAATTGGTTCTAAAATATTGGCACGTAAATCCATTCCTGCAGAAGCAATGGTTTCGTAATTTGGTAAATCATGCTGCGATTTATTGATAATTTGTATTTTCATTTTTAAATATAAAATTTTTAATCCCGGCTTACTTTCTCTTCAATATTCCTTTTATAGTATCTTTTTCAAAGTGGTAAACTAAATACATAAAAGCTAAAAGAAGTGGAATTCCAACATAATATTTTTCTCTAAATCCATAAAATGAAATTATCGAAAATAATATCGAAACGCCTAAATAAGCGCCAATCTTGTTCATGTCGTAAGGAATAGGATAATACTTATTTCCTAATATATAAGAAATAAGCATCATGCTGCCATAAGCCGAAATAGTCGCAATTGCTGAACCATAATAGCTGTATTTTGGAATTAAAAAATAATTTAAAACCAAAGTAACAATAGCACCTACAATAGAAATGTAGGCACCAATTTTTGTTTTATCTGTAAGTTTGTACCAAACCGATAAGTTGTTATAGATACCCAAAAAGAAATTCGCCAAAATAATAAGCGGTACAACTTTCATTGCTTCCCAATAGGATTTATTATCTAGTAATAAGTATTTTAAAACATCTGCAAAAACTATAACTCCTAATAGAATCAGCGAACCCAATATCACAAAATATTTGGTAATTACGGCGTAAGTCTGTGGAGCATTTGCATTTTTTGCGTGGCTGAAAAAGAATGGTTCGATTCCTAATCTAAATGCTGTTGCAAAAAGAACCATAAATAAACCTAACTTGTAACAAGCAGAATAAGCTCCAACTTCAGATTTTGCCAAATTTTCTGGAAGCAAATACCCTAATAAGATTTTATCAAAATGTTCGTTGACAGCAAAAGCCAATCCTGCAACCAAAATAGGAAGTCCGTATTTCATCATTCTTCTCCAAAGTTCCGGATCAAATTTTCGTCCAAGCGAAAGATAATTAGGAGAAAGAACTATAAAAGTTGCTAAACTCGCCAAAAGATTTGCAATAAAAATATAAGCGATCTGGAAATTTTCGACATATAAATTATCCCAAACTGAATTAGGGTTTGAGGCTGCTAATTTTGGCAGGTACATTAAAAAGAAAATATTCAGTAATAAATTGATTACCACATTTCCAATTTTAATTGCTGCATAAACCATTGGCCTTTGGTTCGCTCGTAATTTAGAAAATGGAATTAAAACCAATGCATCCAAAACCAAAATCCAAACCGTATAGGTAACATACTGAACATCTACTTCTGCTAAACTTGCTAAAGTGTTTCTAAAGATTAAAGCAACAAATAGAAAAATAATTGATGTCCAAAAAATCGAAATTGTAGAAGTCGCTATTACATTTTTCTTATCTTCTTCAGCACTATAAAATCTAAAAAAAGCGGTTTCCATTCCGTAAGAAAGAACTACGTTAAAGAAAACCATCCAAGACAATACTATCGACACCTCGCCATATTCGGCAGTAGGTAAAATTCCTGTATATAATCTCACTAATAAAAAACTCAGCATTCTCGGTAAAACTGTTGCCAGTCCGTAAATTGCTGTTTGCTTGAATAGATTTTTATATAATCCCAAAATATAATTGTAATAATGTTTGTAAGACAAAAATAACCATTTCTTTTGTTTAATGGTGCTTTTGTTTGATGCAATAAAGAAAAGTTCTAACTCTTTTACACCGTCATTTTCTTTTCATCCAAAATTTTCACGAAATGAAATCCTCTTGGGGCGTAACCTTGATTGTAATAAAATCTGTGTGCTCCAAAATTTCCAGTAAATGCATCTAATACAATACTGCTGCAATTTAATTCTATTGCTTTTTTCTCGATATAATCAGTGAGTAGTTTTCCAATTCCTTGAGATCGATATTCTGGATTAACAACAAAATTATCAATTTCGAGATATTTGCCTGTCCACAATTTTGTTGCCGACCAGCATCCTGTAATTCCTAAACATTTATTATTTTCAAAAACGCCAATTTGAGTATAATTATGCGGAATCATCTCCAAAAGAAAAGATTTATATTTTTCTAAAGTGATATTGGGATATAGAAATCTGATGGTTTCAATTTGAGCCAGCATTTCTTCAATCGTAGTAATTTCAAGTATTTGTAAAGCCATTTTAATAGAATAGAATTCAAAATTAATTATTTTTTCTGAGCCATTTATATAATAACCAGAACACTAACATGTGAAATATATAAATTTAAGTTAAAAATTATGTAACTTTTTTTAAACAGTGTTTTCTTAAATTTGCTTCATAGGGATTGAGAAAGCTAAATACAACCCTTATAAAAAAGGAAGCACTGGGACTAATAAAGCTTGTTTGTTCCCATAAAAGACAAAGCACAAGGGATTGATTCTGCTGTATTGTAACCCTTTAAAAAACAGAGCACTGGGACTAATAAAGCTAGTTTGTTCCCATAAAAGACAAAGCACAGGGATTGATTCTGCTGAAATGTAACCCTTAAAAAAACAGAGCACTGGGACTAATAAAGCTAGTTTGTTCCCATAAAAGACAAAGCACAGCAGAGTTATCTGTCAATTTTTTATAAAATGGTAGTGATTCTCAAATTTTGAATAATCTGAGAATCACCATTTTATAAAATTATTATTAAAAAAGAAAAAACTTCCATAAAAGAAAAAGCCAGCTTTCGCTGGCTTTTTCTTTATATAATATGAATTGATTTATCCATTTAAAGCTTCTGCTCCACCAACAATTTCTAAAATCTCACTAGTAATAGCAGCCTGACGCGCTTTATTGTAAGTTAATTTCAATTGGTTTCTCAACTCAGTTGCATTATCTGTAGCTTTATGCATAGCAGTCATACGTGCTCCATGCTCAGAAGCAAACGAATCACGAATACCTTTATACAATTGCGTTTTTAAAGACTTAGGAATTAAAGTCAATACGATTTCTTCTTTACCTGGTTCAAAAATATAATCTCCAGAAGAAGCTGCTGTACCAGTAGTATTAATAGGAGCTAACGGTAAAAACTGTTCTACTTGAACGATTTGAGTTGCTGCATTTTTAAACTGATTGTAAACTAATTCAATTCTATCGTATTCTCCAGATAAAAATTTCTCAGTCAAATTATCTGCAATTCCTGCAACATTTTCAAAAGTTAAATGATCAAAAATTGCATTATGATGACCGTGAACTTTATGAGTTTTGTTTAAAGCATCATTTCCTTTTTTACCAATAGCAAAAACATCAACTTGCTTTCCAGCGTAAAACTCTGTACGGTTTTTAATCTCTTTAATAATATTTGAATTGAATGCACCACATAAACCTCTGTTAGAAGTTATAGCTACAAGCAATACTTTTTTTACTTCACGTTGTGTTGTGTAATCTCCTCCAACTTCACCTTCAAGTGTAGCAGAAAGATCTTGCAATAACTCCGTTAATTTCTCGGCATAAGGACGCATTGCAGTGATTGCATCTTGTGCTTTCTTAAGCTTTGCAGCAGAAACCATTTTCATAGCCGATGTAATCTGCATCGTCGATGAAACGGAAGTAATTCTATTACGGATTTCCTTTAAATTTGCCATCTATTAATTAGAAAATGTGACAATTTGAAAATTAGATAATTAGAACTAAGTCTTATTATCTAATTTACTTATTATCTTATTAGTTATATTTTGCTGAGATTTCTTTTGCTGCTTTTTCGATAACATCTGTAATGCTGTCATCTAATTTACCAGCTTTCAACGCGTTAAGCGTATCTTTATGTTTACTGTTTAAGTAAGCTAAGAAATCAGCTTCAAATTCTTTTACTTTTTCTACAGGAACGTTTCTTAACAAGTTTTTAGAACCAGCGTAGATAATAGCTACTTGGTTTTCAACTGTATAAGGATCATTTAAACCTTGTTTCAAGATCTCAACGTTTCTTTTTCCTTTTTCAATTACATTTAAAGTAACAGAATCTAAGTCAGAACCAAATTTAGCGAAAGCTTCTAATTCACGGAATTGAGCTTGGTCTAATTTTAAAGTTCCAGAAACTTTCTTCATAGATTTAATTTGAGCATTACCTCCAACACGAGATACAGAGATACCTACGTTAATTGCAGGACGAACCCCAGAGTTGAACAAATCTCCATCAAGGAAAATCTGACCATCTGTAATCGAAATTACGTTTGTTGGGATATATGCAGAAACGTCACCAGCTTGAGTTTCGATAATTGGTAAAGCAGTTAATGAACCACCACCTTTTACGATAGATTTGATAGAATCTGGTAAATCGTTCATGTTTTTAGCGATACCATCATCAGCAATTACTTTACAAGCACGCTCTAATAAACGAGAGTGTAAGTAGAAAACGTCTCCAGGATAAGCCTCACGTCCCGGTGGTCTTCTTAATAAAAGAGAAACCTCACGGTAAGCAACAGCTTGTTTAGATAAATCATCATACACGATAAGTGCTGGACGACCAGAATCTCTAAAGTACTCTCCAATTGCAGCACCAGCGAATGGAGCATAAACTTGCATTGGAGCTGGGTCAGAAGCATTTGCAGCAACGATAACTGTATAAGCCATTGCTCCTTTTTCTTCTAACATTTTAGCGATTCCTGCTACAGTTGAAGCTTTTTGCCCAATTGCAACATATATACAGAATACAGGTTTTCCTGCATCGTAGAATTCTTTTTGATTTAAGATTGTATCGATACAAACAGTTGATTTACCTGTTTGACGGTCACCAATAACAAGCTCACGTTGTCCACGACCAACTGGGATCATAGCATCAACAGCTTTTACACCTGTTTGTAATGGCTCAGTTACTGGCTGACGGAAGATAACACCAGGTGCTTTTCTTTCTAAAGGCATTTCGTATAAGTCACCACCGATTGGTCCTTTTCCATCAATTGGAAAACCAAGAGTGTTAACAACACGTCCTACCATTTGCTCACCTACTTTAAGAGAAGCAATACGTTGAGTTCTTTTTGCAGTAGATCCTTCTTTAAGTCCTGTTGATGGTCCTAATAATACAACCCCAACATTATCCTCTTCAAGATTCAATACGATACCTTCCATACCGTTATCAAATTCTACTAACTCTCCATATTGTACATTAGACAGCCCGTAAACACGAGCAATACCGTCTCCAACTTGAAGTACTGTTCCTACTTCCTCTAGCGTAGCACCAGATTCAAAACCTTCTACTTGCTTTCTTAATATTGCTGAAATTTCAGCAGGTTTGATTTCCGCCATCTTAATTTATAATTTAGACACTTTTTGTGTTATAAAAACTAATTACTTAACTCTCTTTTTAATACTTGTAATCTGTTTGCAACAGAAGCGTTGTATTGATTATCGCCTATTCTTAAAATAAATCCACCAATAATTGAAGGATCTACTATATTTTCAATTGTAATTTTTTTGTCTGATAAAGTTGCAACTTTTGCTAAAACCTTAGCTTCTAAAGCAGCATCCATTGGAATGGCAGTTGTAACTTTCGCTACTTCAACACCATTACTTTCATCAAACAATTTATTGTATTCTAATGCGATTGCATTAAGAATTTCAAATCTTTTGTTTTCAAATAATAAATGAAATAATCCTTTTGTTACTCCATTTACATCTGCGAAAACTTCTAGAAGAGCACTTTCTTTAACTTCAACTTTTGTTGTTGGGTTTTGGATAAAGGTACTCAATTCTGTATTAGTATCGATTGCTGCTGCAATTGATTTCATATCGTTATTGACAGCTTCGGCAACACCTTTAGAGTTTGCTAAGTCTAGAATTGCTTTTGCATAACGAATTGCTGCTCTTGTACTTGCCATAATCTTAGTTTAACTTTACGTCACCTAACATTTTCTCAACTAATTTAGTTTGAGATTCTTTGTTAGATAATTCTTCTTTCAATAATTTCTCAGCAATACTTAATGATAAAGTTGAAACTTGAGATTTCAATTCTGCCATTGCAGCATTCTTTTCGCTTTCGATAGCAGCTTTAGCTTGTTCGATCATTTTTTGACCAGCCTCTTGTGCTTCGTTTTTAGAATCAGCAATCATTTTCTCTTTCATTTCACGAGCTTCTTTTAGCATCGCGTCACGTTCTGCACGAGCTTCATTCAAAATTCTTTGATTGTCAGCTTGTAAATTTTCCATTTCTCTCTTTGCGTTTTCAGCAGAAAGCAATGCATTTTTAATACCTTCTTCTCTTGCAGTAATAGACTCCATAATTGGTTTCCATGCAAATTTCACCAAAAGTAAAATTAATACTAACAAGATTAAAGCTTGCCAAAAGAATAAACCGAATGAAAAATCGTTAATTAACTTATCCATTTTATACTATATTAAAATATTTAATTTCTTTTTTTAAAAGGTAACAACACCTTTAACCAACCGTTAAAGATGTTGTTAGTTTTTTCTTTATTAGTTTTTTCCTAAGATCAAAGCAGCAAATGCTAAACCTTCTAATAAAGCCGCGATAATAATCATCGCAGTTTGAATTTTACCAGCAGCTTCTGGCTGACGAGCAATAGCGTCCATAGCAGATCCACCGATTTTACCTAAACCTAAACCTGCACCGATTACTACTAAACCAGCACCTACTAAAGTTGGAATTGTTCCCATAACTATTTATATATATAAAATTAAACTTCTAAATTAAATAATTGCTGTTTCATCTTCGTGGTGGTGAGCATGATCATGATCCTGAACAGCCATACCAATAAATAGTGATGATAACATCGTGAAGATAAACGCTTGTAAAAATGCAACTAAAACTTCAATAACAGAGATAAACAATGTTAAACCTAATGAGATTGGCAAATCTGCTGCTAAATTTTTACCTACGAAAATCATAGCGATCAAACTCATAATTACTACGTGACCTGCAGTAATGTTTGCATACAAACGAATTAATAATGCAAATGGTTTTGTTAATGTTCCTAAAACTTCAATTGGTGCTAAAATAATTTTCATTGGAACTGGTACTCCTGGCATCCAGAAAATGTGTCCCCAATAATCTTTGTTTGCACTAAATTGTGTAATGATGAAAGTAAATGCTGCTAAACAAACTGTAATAGCGATGTTACCTGTAACGTTAATTCCTAGTGGAGTCATTCCTAATAAGTTTAACAACCAAACAAAGAAAAATACAGTTAATAGGTAACCCATATATTTACGGTATTTTTTCTCACCAATATTAGGAACAGCGATTTCGTCTCTAATAAAAATAATAAGTGGTTCTAAAACTCTACCAAATCCAGTTGGGATTGGTCCTTTTTTATATGATCTTGCTAAAGCAGTAAACATTAAAAATAATAGTACTGCAACGAAAAGCATTGACACTACATTTTTTGTAATAGAAAAATCTAATGGTTTTTCATTTTCTGGATGTCCGTGCTCATTAAAATTAATTGTGCCGGCAGCATCTGTTTTGTAAATTTTACCGTGAACTAATTTGTAAAAGTTTCCGTCAACTTCTGCAACTGCTTCACCGTGGTGTAATTTTGAAGAAGAGAAAATTTTCAATCCTCCATCAATAAGTATAACTGGTAATGAAAAACCATAATGTTTGTTTTCTTTCTCATCTGAGAAGAAAACAAAATCGTGAGAATCTTGTAAGTGATGATCAATAAAAGCGTCCACTTTTGCTTTTGGATCAAGAGCAGCATGCTCTCCTTCCTCAGGGGCATTGTGTGAAACTACTTTCTCTTCATGAGCTGTTTCAGTTTGAACATGCGTTGAGTCATTCTCTGGATTTGCAAAACCCATAATTGGTAGAGAAGCTACAAAAGCGGCAAGAATAAAGCTGAGCGGTTTGTTTGAAATCACCATATCGTGGAAAATCTTATTTTTTTACGTTTCTAAAATTTGGTGCAAAGGTACATTTTTTATTAATATTCAAAAGGATATGAAAAATTATTTTTAAACCTTGTTTTAAAGAATTGTTATTTTAACGCTTTTCATTTAATAATCGGACAGTTAAAAGCGTCTGAAATAACAAAAACAGCACAAATGTTATAAAAAAACTAATCTTTTCAACATCGGTTTCTCCAGTTTTGATTTTTAAAATTGGCTGCAGAATTAAATATCCCAATAACATTTGTGCAAAAGTTCCAAATAAGAACGTCATCCCGACGATTTCAAAATTCTTCTTTTTTACTATTAATAATATAAGGTATAATAAAGCCGAAATTCCGAAGAAGAATAAATACTGTAATTCTAAACTGTAATGAAAGTTTTGAATATTAATTTCACAAAAAAAGAAAATTGCTTTGTGTAGAATATAAGCTGTTAAAGCAAAACAAAATAAATAAAATACCGGTTTGTAATTTTTTAAAAGCATTTGAGATAATTTTTGCGCAAAGATGCAACTTTTATCTTAAGCTGTTTTTACTAAAAACTACTTTGTCTTATTAATATCGTTTACCTGGCGAATTACATTATATAATGCGACTCCAACTCCAAGCATAACAAAAATGGTATTGTAATATACTTTGGGACTTGGATGCTTTTCGTCAAGCCAAGTTCCAAAGTAAGAGAATACAAAAATAATAACTCCCATTTGAAAAGGAATATTAATAAATGCAAGCCATTTATTTCTTCTATTATTATTCGGTTCCTTTTCCATCTTTTAGGGTTACTTCTTTATTATGAGTAAGCATGGTACAGGTTGCTGTAAAATCGGCTCCTGGTTCTATAGAAAGTTTTCCTACTGCTACTTCTCCATGTATTTGAGCAGTCGATTTAATATTAAGGATTTCAAGAACTTTTATTTTTCCATGAAATTCTCCTTCAATATCCGCATTATTACAAATAATTTCTCCTTTGACAGCTCCTTTTGCGCCTATTACAATTTTTCCTTGTGAAGTAAAATTTCCAATCAATTCGCCGTCTAATCTAAAATCGGCTTTTGACACTATGTCTCCTACTATCGATGTTCCTTCTACAATACGATTTGTTTTTCCTAATTGCTCTGTTCCGCTTTTTTTTACTTTTTCAAACATTATTATGGGGTTTTTGGGGTCAAATAGGCTTCGAGGTTCTTTTTAATTTGAACCACTTTGTAATTATCTGTTGATATAATAACAGCAGGATGTGCAATTTTATATTTTTTGTCATCTCTCAAAACTCCCGCAACATCTTTAGCATAAGCTTCAGATTTTAAACCATGAATAATTACAAAACTTTCAGATTGATTGTATTTATCAAAAGAAGTTGTTAAGCGTTCAAAATTTTCAACTAATAAAAATACTCTAATCGCTTCTTCAATTTGTTTAAGCGTTTTAGTATCACTATTAGGAACTGCATATAAAATTTTCCAGCTTTTGTTGTCTACTGTTGTAAAATTTAATCTTTCTAAAGCCGGCACTTGTTTCTCTAGAATTTCTCTTGCATTTTTACCCTCTTCACTATTCGGATAATTATCGGCTACATTTTCAAGTCCTTTTTTATAAGCTTCTAAACCATTTACTTTTCCTAAAGTATTGGCTTTTAATAATTCATATTTCGAAACGATATCATCTCCAGAATATTGATTGATCAAATTATCAATATTGGCTAAGACTTCATCAAATTTTTCTTCTTCAAAAAGTTTATACCATTTTTGGTATTCTTTGTCTGGACTTGAGTTAGGATCTTCTGCTCTATTATTTAAAATTTGAGCATATCTTGAAGTTGGATATTTAGATGAAATTTCTGCTTTTATCTCTTCTGCTCTTTGTGGATTTGTAATTTGGTAAATTTTATACAAATTATACATCGTCGGCAATACCAGTTTTTCTTCTGGATTGTTGCGCAGTAATTGTTCTAGTTTATCACTAGCCAAATTATATTCTTTAAACTTCTCCTTATATATAAGTCCTAATTGGTAGTATGCAAAATTACGTTCTATACCAATACTGTCCATTGCTGGCTGTGACGTAGGAAGTTGTTTTACATAATAGGCTACAGTATATTTTTCTGCAACCACTGTATCTTGTAAAGCATTTGCAACATCTTTAGTATTGATGGTATCGTTCATTGCATCGTTGTTAGCAGATTTTATTCCTGCCAATCTCCAGTTGCCGCCCAATGTTCTATTACCCCACATTTTTTTAAATTGCAATTTTCCATAAGCAACCGTTGTTGGATTATAGAAATAAAATGTGCTTCCGTTTTCATTTGCTCCAGGAGGCATTCCTACTCCCTCTGGTTCTACAGGTTTTCCTAAAGACTGTGGATTTACAGCTCCATTTCCTGAAATCTGTGCCTGGGAGTTTAAGTCGATATTTGCTAAACGCTCTTTTTCTTTTTCTTCTAAAAGTCGTTTGGCTTCATCTTTCTTTTTTAACTCTGCAATATAATTTTCGAAATAAATCTTTTTCTCAGTTGCCGGCAGATTGTATACCTTAATTATACTATCATTGCGTTTTGCAATAGCTTCGTACTTAATTACATTATCAAGGTTTTTTCTGTTTTTTTCTATAAAGGCGTATTCTCTGGTTTTAGGATCTAATTTCACCAATGTACTGTCATAATATTTAGCAGCCATTGTATAATTTGTATTTTTAAAATACATGTTCCCAATGTTTCTGTATGCAGAAGCCACCAAATATGGATCTTTTGATTTTCTTCCTAAAGACTTGTTATAAAACTTTAAGGCATTTTCTTGATCTTTCTTTTTATCATAAAAAACTCCCATTTCGTAAAACAGCACATCATAATAAGGGCGATTCTCTCGGTCAGTAACAAGTTTATTAAACATTTTTAAAAAGATGGTATCATTATCTTTTTCATAATCATACAACTGTGCTTTTTTAGCGTACGCGTGCATCATATATTTACGATCTGCTTTTCGATTCAAATCGATTACACCATCATAAAAATAAATTGCACTGTCCCGTTTTCCTTGTTCCTGATACATTTGGCCAAGAATAAAACGGTATCTAGCTCGCTCTTCATTCTTTCTTGTAAATTCCTCAGCAATTCTTAGTTTGGCAACAGCACTATCTTTTTCTTCTAAATTTATAAAAGCTTCAGCCAGAAGAGCATTAGCATCAGCGTAAGTCTGTTTGTCTAAATCTATATTTTTGAGCAGCAGCTTAATGTTTTTTAACGCAATGGCATCGTTACCTAAACGCATATTGGTTTTTTCGCGCCAGATTTTAGCAGTATAAATATTATTGCTGTTCGGATATTTGTATAAAATATAATTGAATGCTTCAACTGCAGGAATAAAACGCTGATCGTAATATCTTGCTTTTCCGAGCATTAAATACGCTTCGTCAATTTGTGAATTTCTTTCCCTGCCTCCAATATTCATGGAGTGTTTTTGAATGGCTTTGGTCGCTTTTGTTTCTGCGCGCTCAAAATCTGGATTTTTAGCTTTTTCTCCTTCAGAAAAATTTTCGTCAAACTGCATTTTTTCAATTGGCAGTAATTTCCAAAAATTATCTTGATCATTGGCTTGAATAGATTTTAAGCCTTTATCTAGACCAATTCCTCCATTGTACAAAATATTATATTTCGTGCCAACAGAATGCGAAGTTCTAGACAAAAAGGTATTTTTTTTGGTAGAACAAGCTATCAAAAAGAATAAAAAAACGAAAGTAAAACTATATTTAAGAGTATTCTTTTTCAATAGAAAAGAGTTTAAAACAGATAACTACTAAAAATCGATTTTAGTATATAGACTTGTAAAAATACGCTTCTTTTTGTAATCTAAAAACTTATACCGCAAAAAACGATTCTAGTTCCTGCAAGGTCTCTTTTGAAGTTTTGATATCCTTTACAATTTCTCCTTTATTAAGGGCTACAATTCGGTCGCAAACCTCTACTGTATGCTGTAAATCGTGGCTTGAAACTAAAACCGTAACATTTGGATTATCTGCTAGATCTTTGATGATTTTTTTTAACCTGCTGACAGTAGTTGGATCTAAATTGGCAAAAGGCTCATCTAAAATAATAACTTCTGGATTACCTATAAGTGTAGCAATTATACCTACTTTTTTCTGATTTCCTTTAGACAAGTCTCTTAGATACTTTTTATTTTTTAAAATTTCTCCATTAAAAAATTCTTCATGCTGAGCTAATAAAGCATCAACATCAGCTTTATTTTGATTGCGAAGATCTCCAATAAAATAGAAATATTCTTCTGGTGTTAAATAGCCGATTAAGAAACTTTCGTCAAGAAATGAGCCGGTAAAAGATTTCCAATTTTCACTTGTATTTACCTGAATATTATTGTTATGAATACTTCCTTTTGAGGGTTGAATTAAATCTAAAAGAAGGCTGAAAAATGTGGTTTTTCCTGCGCCGTTGTTTCCTACTAATCCGAAACTTTGTCCTTTTGGAATTTCAAGATTTTCTATGTTTAAAACTGTTGTTCCGTTATAATTTTTTATAAGTTGATTTACTTGTATCATTTTAATTTTAGATTTTAGATTGTTGATTTTAGATTTCTAATTGATGATTATCAAATTGGCACATTTTAACTTTTTTGTTTATAAGCATTTATTGTACTGTACTTTTCGATTTTGTATCTTTTTTCGATTAAAGAAAAAACCTTATCTCTAAAAATAAATCCTAAAACACCTGCACCAGCCACTAACCCTAATCCAAGATTTTTGTTGTTTAGATAAAGTCCGATTGAGTACAGCGCTAAAGGCAGTAAAATTTTTGGCAGCGAAAGAAGCATAGCATTAACATTGAACGCTTTTTTATCTCCAAAAGCTCCGCCGGCGTTGCTTAAATCGATTGGCGTTTTGGTAAATGCACCGCCTAAAAGAACTAAATGCGAGTTGACTCCTATATTATAAATTGCTCCAACGACAATAGTTAAATACACTTCCCAGCCGTAAAAAAGATAAAACGAAGCCAGAATTGTAGAAATGAAAGTTGCAATAACAATCAGCCACCACTTAGAGGTAATGTAACCACGATACGGAACATTTTGTGTCATCAATAATTGATAATAAGAACTATCCCAGCTTGGCACAAACTGACCAAATACAAACAAGAATCCGCCTGAAACAAATATGCCCGCAAAAATGTGCATTACTGCTGGTTGATGCGAGTTTGCAAAAAATATTAATCCATAAAATAAAAAGAGAAAACTCATAAAAATAGTAGTTTTCGATCTCTTATTTCTTTTGATGAGTTTAATATCATTTTTAAGAAATGTCCCCAAGGTTCCAAATTGATTCAGCCAAGTAAGATTTTCTGTCGAAGCAATGTCTTGTTTTACAGATAATCCAGCATCTAGATATAAATTTTTCTTGAAGTATTTAAAAGTAAAAGCATGCAGCACGATTAATACTAAAATCGGAATTAAAAACACTCCTTCTATGTCGTAAAAATTTTGAAAAAACGGAGTTGTAAAAGTCGTAATATCAAACAATTTATAATATTGTGCTCCTGCTAAAGCCAGAATCAATACTACAAAAACAGCAAATAATTTATCGATATTACTTAATATAATATTCAAAAAGTTATTGATGTAAATTATGGCCATAATTCCCAAATGCCAGAAAACAATTCCAACAACATCATATCCGTTCAAAATTAATACAACCGAAAACGGAATAAAAAATAAGGCATGCACCCAATTAAAAAAAGACAAAACTGTTTTGCCTAAAGAAAAATGCACAATCGTTGGTTTTTTAAAGGGTAAAACTAATAATGGTTTGATATTTAAAACTGGGATTGACTGCAGTAACAACCTAATTATCAAATCGAATAGAAAATAATAAATCAGAAATTTGTTAATGGTTACTAATGGTTCTAATTTCATGTCCTTTAAAACATAAAATGCTCCAACTCCCATTCCGATAAAAATTAATGAAAAATAGATCATTAAAAATCCAATTATAATTTTCATTGTTAGGTTTTTACCAAAAGATGCCGATCTAATAAAGGCCTTCCATTCTAGGTAAATAAACTTCTTAATCATGGTTTATAGTTTTAGTTTCTGTGTAGTAAGAGATCAAATGTAGGAAAACGTTACAAAAAAAGTTAAAAAAAATAATTTCGTGCTAATCATTTAACACTGGTTTGCTACTTTTGCAGAAAAATTCTAACATGCCTTCATTCTTAAAACTTATAATTAAAGAGGTAAAACGCGAAACTGCAGATGCTGTTTCTATACTTTTTAATGTTCCCGAAGAACTAAAACCAGATTATAAATTTATAGCTGGTCAATATATAAACTTAAAATTAACTCTTGATAACCAAGAAATTAGACGTGCTTATTCTATTTGTTCTGCACCAGACAGCGGCGAATTAAGAATTGCTGTCAAAGCTGTAAAAAATGGTCTTTTTTCTCAGTTTGCCAATACAAAATTAAAATCAGGAGATGTTCTTGAAGTGGGTCAGCCAGAAGGAAAATTTACTTTTGAGCCTGATGCTGAAAGACAAAAAAATTACGCCGCATTTGTTGCAGGAAGTGGTATTACTCCGGTTCTTTCTATCATAAAAACGGTTTTAAAAAATGAGCCAAAAAGTTCATTTGTATTGGTTTATGGAAATAGAACTCCAGAAAACACTATGTTTCATCAAGAACTTCATGATTTACAATTACAATATGTAGGCAGATTTTTTGTGCATTACGTATTTAGTCAGGCAAAAGCTGAAAATGCTTTGTTTGGAAGAATTGAAAAATCTGCTGTGAATTTTGTTTTAAATAACAAACATAAAGAACTTGAGTTTGATAAATTCTTCTTGTGCGGACCAGAAGAAATGATCAATACTGTTTCTGATGTTTTGAAAGAGAAAAACGTAAAAGAATCTGCTATTAAATTTGAGCTTTTTACTTCTTCTTCTGAAGAACACATAATTCAAGGTTCTCAAGAAGGGCATACAAAAATTACGGTTTTGGTAGACGATGAGGAAACTACTTTTGAAATGTCTAAAAAACAGACTATTCTAGATGCTGCTCTAAAACAAGGAGTTGATGCTCCGTATTCTTGCCAAGGCGGAATTTGCAGCAGCTGCTTAGGACGTGTTACTGCAGGATCTGCCGAAATGACTAAAAATTCTATTTTAACAGACAGCGAAATTGCCGAAGGATTAATTTTAACTTGTCAAGCGCATCCAACTTCTGAAACTATTTATGTTGACTACGACGATGTTTAGTATTTAGAAATTTCAATATTAAAAAATCCAAATTCCAAATAAAACTGGAATTTGGATTTTTTTTGACTTATTATAAATGTTATAATTTTTTACAAAATGAGAATGAAAGATTGGGTATTAATCTCCATTTATTATAAAACCAATTTTTAATTGAAAAATTGCTGAATTTTTATTATATTAGGGGTGAAATTATGGTAATCGCAATCTATGCATATTGCTCTATTACTAAATAAAATTTGTCAACACATTTAAATATTAAATATTATGGCAACGCATCACTACCTTCGTTTATCTTTTATCGCGCTTTTTGTAATCACATCCCTTATTTGCGTTTACTTCATAATTAAAAAACAACGAAATAAAAAAGGACCAAAATTACTGTCTAAAGAAAAATATGACTCAACAATGAGTGGAAAAATGACAGAAGTAAAAGTTTCTGATCATAATTTTTTTAATATCTGGCCTTATGTAAGTAAGTTAAAAGCGGCTAACATACTATCCCGAAAAATTAAAGAATCTCAATTGGTACATAAAGTCTATAGAAATTCAACAGAAGATTTTGAACATATTTTGCTGTCTACAGAAAAAGAAAATCATTTTGTTGTAATTGTTGCTAATAGAAACAAAAAGAAAACAATTGGATATTTCCTCTATGATTTTAATGGATTATATGCTTAACTGAATTTTCTCTACTATATCTTTTGGAGAAATACTTCTCATTGCATCTTCGTAACCTTCAACAACTTTATTTCCGTAAACAGAAGTTGGCAGTTGAGGATATTGATTTCTGTCTGAAGTTAAAGCATTTTCTAAACTTTGATTAAAGGGTAAAAATCCTGCGTACGGATGCGTAGCCCCCCAGAGTGTAATAACTTTAACGCCGAGCATTGCCGCAATATGTGCATTTCCAGAATCCATAGAAAGCATAACATCTAGATTGCTTATCAATTGTAATTCCTGCTGAAATTTAATTTTCCCAGCCATATTAATTACATTTTCATACTGCTGCGAAAGTGAATCTAAAATCTCGATTTCTTTTTTTCCGCCGCCAAAAAGTAAAATTTTATAAGCTGAATTTTCAGCTAATTTTGCTACAACTTCTTTCATTAAATCTATTGGATAAACCTTAGAATCATATTGTGCAAAAGGTGCAATTCCAATTAATTTTTGATTTTTTCCGCCGATGATTTCTAAAATTTCGGCACTTAAAACTGCTTTTTCAGGAAAACTCGGATTGGATAAATCTAACGGAAAACCAAGTTCTTCAAACACTTTTGAATGTCTTTGGAACATCGTTGGCAATTGTTTAAAAATCTTATTCTCGGCTCTTGTTAATTCTTTTTTTCCTTCTCGGCCTTTGTCTACAGTTGCTCTTTTTTTTCCGCTTAAAGCGAAAAGTAAGCTCACAACTTTAGATCTCAATACATTATGAAGATCTGCAAAAGCATCAATTTTTAGTTTTTTTACGTCGTTATATAAACGTACAAGTCCAAGAAATCCTTTGTGTCTTTTTTTTTCATCAAACGCAAAAAATTCCAAATTTGGGATTCCATCAAAAAAAGGTTTGAAAAAAGGACGGGAAATAACTGTCAATTTCACCGTTGGATATTGTTTTACGAAAGCGCGTAAAACAGGAACCGTCATGGCGACATCTCCCATTGCGGATAGTCTCATGACGGCTATATGCTTAATTTTGCTAGACAAGTCTGCCAAATTATTTTTTATTTTGATATAAAACTGGATTCAATTCATCATCATTGTACATTTTCATTTGTTTGTACACTTTCATGAATTTATCACCATTTTCAATATCTGTCAATAATTCTTCAATTGCTGTAGATAAATCTGTTCTTTGTTCTAAAAGAATATTTAATTTTTCCTGGCATTTATCTCTATGTTCTTGTGAAGCTTCTGCACGAGTTGCTTCTTCATTCATGTGATAAATTTTTAAAGCTAAAATAGACAATCTATCAAATGCCCAAGCAGGACTTTCAGAGTTGATTTTTGCTCCGTCTTTTACTTTTACATCACTGTATTTTTGTAAAAAATAGCTGTCGATATATTCCACCATATCAGTACGTTCCTGATTTGAGGCATCAATTCTTCTTTTTAAAGTCAAGGCTGCAACAGGATCAATTTGCGGATCACGAATAATATCTTCAAAATGCCATTGAACAGTATCAATCCAATTTTTCAAATATAATAAATGTTCAAACTTATCTTTTGGATAAGGATTATTAATCGGCTGATCAACATTATCAAATTGATGATAATCTTTGATACTTTGCTCGAAAACAGAATATGCTAATTTTGAAAACATGTTTTTATTTTTTTATAAAACAAAGATACTTTTTATACTTTTATAGTTTGAAAAAAACTACTAATTTTTCAATTCTTCTTAAAAAACTATTGATCTACTAAAAAAATATTATGAAAATTCATTATATCTCTGAGAATAACAGTGTATTAAATCATTTTCTAGGACAAATTAGAAATGTAAATGTGCAGAACGACAGTATGCGTTTTCGTAGAAATATTGAACGCATTGGAGAAATCATGGCCTATGAATTGAGTAAAATTTTGCCATACAAAAATGTTGATATTCAAACGCCTCTCGGCATTAAAAAAACAACAGAAATTGAAACAGATTTAGTTTTATGCCCAATCCTAAGAGCTGGATTACCACTTCATAACGGTTTTCTAAATTATTTTGACCACGCAGAAAACAGCTTTGTTTCGGCCTGCAGATATCATCCTAATAATGATGATGAGTTCGAAATTTTGGTTGAATATCAGGCTATTTCAAACTTAAACAATAAAACGGTTTTACTTCTTGATCCAATGCTCGCAACGGGTCAGTCTATTGTAGCGGTTCACAAAAAATTAGTCGAAAATGCAGCTCCTACAGAAATTCATATTGTAGTGGTTATTGCCGCACCAGAAGGCGTCGCTTATCTAGAAAAAAATCTTCCGGATAATTGTCACTTATGGGTTGCTTCTTTAGACGAAAAACTAAATGAGAAAAATTACATTGTTCCTGGTCTTGGCGATGCTGGAGATCTGGCTTACGGAAGTAAATTATAATTGAGAAAAGAATGTAAATAAACTGCAGACAATCAACACATAATATACAATTTCGTTGTTCAATTTTTGCTGCATATATTCAACATGACTTGTTGCCATAATTGCTAATGGTGCGATACTGAACAATAATAAATCATTGCTCTTATTTGGTGAAATGATATACACAAAAGCCGCAATAAAAAAGCAGGCTACAATTTTCTTATAAGAAGAATGAACAATCTGCGGTCTGTTTGATAATGTCATTAACATCGAAGTAACAAAAAATAAGGCAACGGCGGTATATATTGAAAGTGCTCCGTTTTCGTAATTATTTTTAAAATAATCGATTCTAAAATCAATTACAGCTCTTTCTTGAAAAAATGCGATGGCATCGATATGGAATATTAAAGATGTCATATAAAACAATACTGCTACTGCTAAAAATGCAATAAAAGGCAAAACCCAGTTTCTATAATCTCTCGAAACATGAAAAACAATTGATATAAAAACCAATATTAAAAAAAGTACGCTCCAAAATTGAAATAAAGAAGCTACAAAAATCCAAAATGATGCATCAAATATTTTTTCTTTTGATGCTTTGAGAGATTGAAGTGAAATCAGCCTTCGAAGTGCCAATAAAATAAAAAAGTTCGCATAAATAACATTTGGATTGTTAAATATGGTTGGAAAAAACAAAAGAAATAATAAATAGAAAAGTATCGCGTAACCATTGTCTTTACTGAGTCCGTTCTTTTTTACAATAAAATTTATCATAAAAAAAGAAGCCAAAATAAAGCATAACAAACTCACTTTTTGGAAAGCCAAAAAATAAGAAGTAACCCAAGATGGGTCTTTAATTTGGAACATAAAAAAGAAAACCAGTATTAAAATTACGACCAATGAATAATTTAATGGTGTAGATTTTTTAAAAACACTTGTTATCATAAGGATATTTTATACTTTTGTGATTGTAAAGATAATACTTGTTTAAAATGAAAACCGAACAAGTTGAAAAAAGATTCTATCATTTGAATTTTATCTTCAAAGCGTTACACAACAATAAATAACATATAATTTTAAAAAATTATGACAGCTTTTTTTGAAGGAATACAATACTTATTCGTTAACATTTTGTTTGCTCCTCTTGACTTTTTACGTCGTTTGGAATTAATTACATGGTTTGGTGCAAACACAATTAACTGGATTTTCATGATCATCTGTGCATGCGCAATCGTTTATTGGATTAAACAATTACGTATTTTTGATGACGCTGGAACAGAAAACCAAGATACAACGGCTCATTCATTTTTAAAATAAAAAAACCAAACCCTTTAATTAAAAAGGGCTTGTGAATTTATTTTTTAGATTAAATCAAAACCGATATCTTTTCTAAAATACATCTTATCAAAGCTTAGTTTATCTATGTTTTGGTAAGATTTTTTTATGGCCTCCTGGAAATTATCTCCGTAAGAGGTTACAGCAATTACACGTCCTCCATTAGTAACGACATTTTCGTTATCTAATTTTGTTCCTGCATGAAAAACTATAGAATCTGTAACATTTTCTAATCCAGAAATTACTTTTCCTTTTTCGAAATCTTCAGGATATCCGCCAGAAACTACCATAACTGTTGTAGCACTTCTTGGATCAATTTCTAAATTAAAATCACCCAATTTTTGATCTGCAACAGATAAGAACAATTCTACTAAATCTGATTTTAATCTCGGTACAACTACTTCTGTTTCTGGATCTCCCATTCTTACATTGTACTCAATAACAATTGGTTCGTTTTTCACATTGATCAAACCAATAAATACAAAACCTTTATATTCGATTCCGTCTTTCTGGAAACCTTCTATTGTTGGTTTTACGATTCGAGTTTCGATTTTTTCCATCAAAACAGCATCTACATAAGGAACTGGAGAAACCGCTCCCATTCCACCTGTGTTTAAACCTGTATCTCCTTCTCCAATTCGTTTGTAATCTTTTGCCGTTGGAAGAATTTTGTAATTTTTTCCGTCTGTTAAAACGAAACAGCTTAATTCGATTCCGTCCAAAAATTCTTCGATTACCACTTTTGAACTTGCTGTACCAAATTTTGCATGAACAAGCATGTTGCGTAATTCTGTTTTTGCTTCTTCAAGATCTTGAATAATCAAAACTCCTTTTCCTGCTGCTAATCCGTCTGCTTTTAAAACGTATGGAGGTTGTAAAGTTTCTAAAAATTCACATCCTTTTTCAACTGTTTCGGCAGTAAAACTATCATAAGCTGCAGTTGGAATATTATGTTTCATCAAGAATTCTTTTGCAAATTCTTTACTTCCTTCTAATTGTGCCCCTAATTTAGATGGCCCAATAACCGGAATATGTTTTAAACTTTCGTCGTTTTTGAAAAAATCGTAAATACCTTTTACCAATGGATCTTCAGGTCCTACG
This sequence comes from Flavobacterium sp. GSB-24, assembly GCF_027924665.1. Classification (NCBI taxonomy): domain Bacteria; kingdom Pseudomonadati; phylum Bacteroidota; class Flavobacteriia; order Flavobacteriales; family Flavobacteriaceae; genus Flavobacterium; species Flavobacterium sp. GSB-24. Next base: position 1,022,478 of record NZ_AP027043.1, on the reverse strand, counting down.
ACTACTAAACTTATATTTTCTTTAAGTACTAAAGCTTTTACAGCTTCAAAATCTGTCGCAGATATTGCCACATTTTCAGCAATGGCAGCAGTTCCTGCATTTCCAGGTACTACAAAAAGTTTTTCGCAAAGCGGACTCTGAGTCATTTTCCATGCAAATGCATGCTCCCTTCCGCCCGATCCCAATAGTAAAATTGTCATGGTGTTGTTGTATTTAGTTGTGGTGCAAAAATAATTGCTTTTGAACGTAAAAAATAATTAAATCTTAAAAAGTTCGTGATTCTTCTCTGTTAGTAATTGGTAAATATTATTTTTGATGAAAATTATCCTTAAAATGATTCGTCTTTTTGATTTTTCCCTTCGATTGAACGGCTTTCCGATAAAGAAAGCGAAAGTAGAATTGGATCGAATCGTGAATTTATCCGAAGAAGAATATGCTTTGTTCCTTGAAAATAAAAAAAAGGAAATTGTTGATTTTCATTTAAAAAATAATTCTTTTTACCAGAAATTAGTCGGAAATACAGATATTCAAAACTGGGAAGATCTGCCAATTTTAAATAAACAAAATCTACAAAAACCGCTTGAAGAAAGACTTTCAAACGGTTATTCAAAGAAAAACATTTACCTCAACAAAACTTCCGGATCAAGCGGAACGCCTTTTGTTTTTGCCAAAGATAAATATTCGCACGCTTTAACCTGGTCTTCAATCATGATGCGTTTTGGATGGTTTGGAATTGATTTTAACCATTCTTATCAGGCACGCTTTTATGGCATTCCGATGGATTTTATTGGATATCAAAAAGAGCGTATTAAGGACTTCATGACACATCGTTTCCGATTTCCCGTTTTTGATTTATCTGATGAGATTCTCGAAAAATTTCTAGAAAAATTCAAATCGAAAAAATTCGATTATATTAATGGTTATACAAGTTCTATTGTTTTATTTGCGAAATATCTGGAAAAGAAAGATATCATTTTAAACAAAGTCTGCCCAACTTTAAAAGCTTGTTTTCTCACTTCGGAAATGCTTTTTGAAACAGATAAAAAACTGTTAGAAAAACAATTCGGAATTCCGATTATCAGCGAATATGGAGCGTCCGAATTGGATTTAATTGCTTTTGAAAATCCTGAGGGAGAATGGCAGATAAATTCTGAAACACTTTTTGTCGAAATTTTAGATGAAAATGATAAAGTTCTCCCTTACGGGGAAGAAGGCCGACTTGTCATTACTTCACTATTCAACAAAGCAAATCCTTTTATCAGATATGAAATTGGCGACATCGGAATTCTTGATGAAAAAAGTACTGCTAAAAAACCAATTTTAAAAAAATTAATTGGACGAACCAATGACGTTGCGATTTTACCAAGCGGTAAAAAATCTCCAGGCTTAACCTTTTATTACGTTACCAAAAGCATTATTGAAGATGATGGAAACGTAAAGGAATTTATTATCAAACAAACTCATTTAGATACTTTTGAAATTGAATATGTTGCTGAAAAAGAATTGGATTCGGCACAAATTCAAAAAATAAAAGACGCGATTGATTTATATTTAGAACCCAATTTAAACTTCACTTTTACCCGAAAAACGGTTTTAGAAAGAACCAATCGCGGGAAGCTAAAACAATTTAAATCGCATTTATAATATAAATAAAATCTTACATTTGTTTTTTTATTTAAAAACTCATGAACGATCAATCTTTATTTTCTGAAGAAACAATTTCTAATAAAATATATTTTATCCGCGGACAAAAAGTGATGCTGGATCGTGATTTGGCTTTGCTTTATGGAATAGAAACTAAAGTTTTAAAACAATCCGTTAAAAGGAACTTATCGAGATTTCCAGAAGATTTCATGTTTGAACTTATTAAAACAGAATATGATTCTCTAAGGTCACAATTTGTGACCTTAGAGAAAGGAAGAGGTAAATATCAAAAATATCTTCCTTTTGCTTTCACTGAACATGGCGTTTTAATGCTATCTAGCGTTCTAAAAAGTGACAAAGCAATTCAAACCAATATTCAAATCATGCGTATATTCACGAAAGTGAGACAAATGCTTTTAGATACAACTGAAATTAAAGTTGATATTCTTCAGATTCAGAAGAAGTTAGAAAATCATGATAAAAATATTGAATTGGTTTTTTCTTATTTAGATGAATTAACGGAGAAAAAAGAAAATGAAAATAAAAGAGTCAAAATAGGATACAAAAAATAAGTTTTTAAATCTTGAAGTCGCAAATTGCGACTTCAAGATTTAAAAACTTAACTTTAAACTTACTGAAAATGAACAGCATTCTTTAAGATTACAAATTGTGATTTTAAAGAGTCCAAAAATTAAATAATTGGAAGTCACAAATTGTGACCTCCAATTCTGATTAGATTAATTTACGAGATTCTCCAAAAAATCACATCTACACTTAGAAGAAAATCTTTCAAACTATCTAGAATCCAATTTAAACTTTACTTTTGCCAAAGAAAGTTTTTAGAAAGAATCTATGAAAATTACCATTATTGCAGGTGCACGGCCAAACTTCATAAAAATAGCCCCGATTATTAATGCTGTGAAAAGTAAGCAGAATGAGGGTTTTGATGTTTCATTTCGTTTGGTTCACACTGGTCAGCATTATGATAAAAACTTAAGTGATACTTTTTTTGAGGAATTAAATATTCCTCAGCCAGATGTTAATTTAGAAGTAAAAAGCGGTTCTCAGGCCGAACAGACTGCAGCAATTATGATTGCTTTCGAAAAAGAATTACTTCAAAATCCTTGTGATTTGGTTTTAGTTGTAGGCGATGTAAACTCAACAATGGCCTGCTCTATCGTGGCAAAAAAATGTAATACAAAAGTTGCACATGTCGAAGCCGGAATTCGTTCTGGAGATTTAACAATGCCCGAAGAAATCAATAGAATGCTGACGGACAGTATTACTGATTACTTTTTTACAACCTCAACATCAGCTTCAGAAAATTTATTAAAGTTAGGTTCAGATCCAGAAAATGTGCATTTTGTGGGGAATGTGATGATCGATACTTTATATCAAAATATCAACAGAATTACAGCGCCAGATTTTTGGAAGGAACATCAATTACAAGAGAAAAACTATATCATTTTAACGTTGCATCGTCCTGCAAACGTTGACGAAGTTTCATCACTTATTGATTTACTTTACGGAATTGATTTATTAGTGAATGACAAAAAAATAATTTTCCCAATTCACCCAAGAACGCAGGCAATTTTGAGTGAAAGCAAAATCGAGTTTAAAAACATCATTTTTGTTTCGCCTCAAGGTTATTTAAATTTCATGTATTTAATCAAAAACAGTTTTGCCGTTATTACAGACAGCGGTGGAATTTCTGAAGAAACAACTGTTCTTGGAATTCCATGTTTTACTATGCGTGATAATACTGAAAGACCTGAAACAGAAACTATTGGTTCTAATACCATTGTGGGAACATCTTTAAAAAATCTGCAAAAGGTTTTTGGTTCATTTTTACAAAACGGTGCCAGAAAAAGCGGTATTCCAGAATTATGGGATGGAAAAGCTTCTGAGAGAATTGTTTCAATTTTATTGGAAAAGAAATAATGAACGACATTTTAATTATATCCAATTATTATCCTCCTGAAAAAGGTGCAGCTGCTAATCGAATTGAACAATTGGCTTTGAAATTAAACCAAAACGGATATGAAGTTTCGGTGATTTCTCCTCTTCCAAATTACCCAAAAGGCGAACTTTTTCCAGAATATAAAGGCAAATTTTCGGTTACAGAAAAAATTCAGAATATTACTTTAAAACGTCTTTGGATTTATCCAAGCAACAGCTCTAACATTTTTAAAAGAATTGTTTCGACATTATCGTTTTCAAGTGTTTTGTTTTTTTATTTATTATTTGCTAAAACACCTAAAAAAGTAATTGTACAATCGCCGCCGTTGCTGTTGTCTTTTGTTTCTGTTTTTGCTCTATGGATCAAAAGGAAAAAAATAATTTTGAATGTTTCAGATCTTTGGCCAACTGCTGCCATTGAACTTCAGGTTTTGAAGAAAAACAGTATTTCGCATAAAATGCTTCTTTTTATAGAACGTTTTATTTACAAAAAAGCAACGCATATTTTTGGTCAGTCTAATGAAATTATTGATCATATTCATTCTATTTTTCCAAAAAAGAAATGCTTTTTATATCGCAATTATCCAGATCATTTTATAGAAAATGTTATTCCTGAAAACGATAATTCTAACGAACCAATAAAATTGTTTTATGCCGGATTGTTAGGAGTTGCTCAGGGCGTTTTTGAGCTCATTCAACAATTGAATTTAGAAAATCTGAATATCGAATTGCATATTTTTGGAGATGGTGCCGAGAAAGCCCAAATCGTAAATTATATGAATGAGAATCCGATGCAGAAAATTATCTTTCACGGAATGTTAGACCGAAATGTCCTGCACGAAAAACTGATGAGTTTAGACATTGCTCTTGTTCCTCTAAAAACAAGAATTTACGGTTCTGTTCCTTCAAAAATATTTGAATACAGCGCTTTAGGATTTCCTATTCTTTATTTTGGTGGTGGCGAAGGAGAATCAATTGTCGAGGAAAATAATTTAGGCTGGGTTGTTCCTGTGGAGGATTTTGAAGGTTTAAACGTCGCTTTGCAAAAGATTTCAGCAACTGGAAAAGATAAAATTCAAAGCATGAAAAAGACAATTTTTCTGCATGCAAAAAGCAATTTTAATCTGGATCAGCAAATGAAAAATCTAATTGAGAATGATGCTTTTTAAGCAAAATATTATAAATGAAAAAGGGGAAATATTATTAGAATATTTCCCCTTTTTTTATTTTATATAACTCGAAAAATCTTTGTGTTCTTCTTTTGAAAGTTCTTCTTTCGAAAGTGACCTGAAATAATCGTAAGTGATTTTCATTCCTTCAGAACGACTTACTTTTGCTTCCCAGCCTAACAATTCTTTTGCTTTTGTCGTGTCTGGCTGACGTTGTAATGGATCATTTATTGGTAATGGATGATATACTACTTTCTGGTTTGTTCCGGTCAGTTTTATAATTTCTTCTGCAAAATCTTTAATCGTAATTTCATCTGGATTTCCAATATTTACTGGATATACATAATCTGAATGTAATAATCTAAAAATACCTTCAACTTGATCGTCTACATAACAGAAAGAACGCGTTTGTGAACCATCGCCAAAAATCGTTAAATCTTCACCACGTAAAGCCTGACCGATGAATGCCGGAATTACACGACCATCGTTTAATCGCATTCTTGGTCCATAAGTATTAAAAATACGCACGATTCTGGTTTCTACTCCGTGAAAAGTATGATATGCCATTGTTATAGATTCTTGGAAACGTTTTGCTTCATCATAAACACCTCGAGGTCCAATTGTATTTACGTTTCCGTAATATTCTTCGGTCTGCGGATGCACTAACGGATCTCCATAAACTTCAGATGTTGACGCAATTAAAATTCGTGCTTTTTTTACTCTCGCCAATCCTAATAAATTATGCGTTCCAAGAGATCCTACTTTTAAAGTCTGAATTGGAATTTTTAAATAATCGATCGGACTTGCCGGCGAAGCAAAATGCAAAATATAATCTAAATCACCTGGAACATGAACAAATTTTGTAATATCATGATGATAAAACTCAAAGTTTTCTAACTTGAATAAGTGTTCGATATTTTTAAGATCTCCAGTAATTAAATTATCCATTCCAATAACAAAATATCCTTCTTTGATAAATCTGTCACATAAATGCGATCCTAGAAATCCTGCAGCTCCGGTGATAAGTATTCTTTTCATATTATTTTAATTGCTCTCTGTAAATAGATTCCAGATCCTTTATTTTTTTATAAATGTTGTGGTGTTTTTCAAATGTGTCTTTTGCATTTTTTGAAAACTCATTATACAATTTTTCGTCTTGAAGTAAAATTCTAATTTTTTGACTAAACTCTATTGTATTATTTTCTTTAATGCAATAACCGTTATAATCATTTATAATTAAATCCCTATTTCCATCACAATCAGATACCACACTCGGAATTGACAAAGCTAAACTTTCAATAATAGAATAAGGAAGTCCTTCATATCTAGCAGTAGAAAGATAAATTTTGGATTTACTAATAATATTTAAAACATCTTCTCTAGTTGTCCAGTTCAACAATGTGACGTTGTTTTTTAAATTTAGTTTTGCAATTAAATTTTCCACTTGTTTAAGATGATCGGCATGATGTCCTACTCCTAAAATTACCAAATGTACATCTTCTATTTTATTAACTTCATGTAGAACATTTATTAATTCTTCAATATTTTTTTGATAACATGGTCTTCCTACGGTACAAAGATATTGGTCCGGCCATGTTTTTGGTATCGATAATTCTAAAATTTTATCGATTGGTTCTATCGCATTGTTAAAAAGATTTGTTTTTGATTTTGGAAAACCAACTTCATTTATCGCTCTGTTCAATTCGGATTGTGAAGAAGCCAATAATACTGTATTTCCTTTTGAAAGCAATTTTTCGATTTTTAAAAAAAATGCTTTTTTAGTTTTACCCTCTGCACTTAAAAAAGAAAAAGCCTGCGGCGTATGCAAAACTTTTATGCCTGTTAAAAAACCAACAACTCTGCCTATTACACCTCCTTTAGTACTATGTGAGTGTATTAAATCTGGTTTTTCTTTACGAATAATTTTCCAAGCTTTTAAAATTGCTTTTAGATCATCAATAAAAGAAATCTCTCTGTAAATTGGCAGCTGATAATCAACAACTGGTTTAGAATCTTTATCTACAAAATTATCCTTAATGTCAGAATCACTATGAATTACAATATTTTCAAAATTTATAGTATCTAGATTGTGAAGTATCTGTCTCAACGAAACGTCAACTCCTCCTACTGAATGTAGAACATGTGCTATTTTAATTTTCTTCATTTGGTTTTGTCTGCAGCAAAATTAGTATAAATATACCAAACAAATAGCACCCAAATTGTCGGTAAAATATGTTCTCTACTATAAAAAAAAGCAAAAAAGAAATAGCTGTCGCAATTTTAAAAAAATCCAATTTTACTTCTAAAAACAATTTAATAAAAAAAGCAATAAATAAAAGAAATGCTATAATGCCGCCTATTAAATAAAAGTCAATGAATTGATTATGCGAATTGAACTTTTCTGATAAAAAATATTCTTTTTTGGATTGATTTTCAATGCTTGATGCATAACAATCAAGAAAATGATTTTTAATTGTTTCATATCCATCAAAACCTGTTAGAGCGTTAAAATCGTCTAGCTTTGTCATTTTATAGGCACAATTCCAAATTACAATTCTTGGCTCATAATCTGAAGCTTGCTGTAAAGATTCTTCAAAATTATTTTTTATAAAAAACCGTTCGCGAATGTTTTTATTGGATATAATTATACTTGCAAACAAAATTATTAATGCTAAAGCGTAGAGAATCTTATTGTACCATTTTACTTTAAAATAAAATAAAAAATAAATTCCAGCAATCACAAAAATGGTGATAATAGAAATTCTGGCTGATATCAATAAAATAAATGCTAATAAAGCGATTGAATTAAATATATAAAGAATACGCCATTTCGATATGCTGATAGCTTTTTCTAATGCTAACAAAAAACCAAGCACAGCAATAAAGCCAATATACGGACGCTCTAAAAGAAGTAACTTATTAACCTCAGCTGTATTAGAAAAAGGCAGAATTCCTGTTTGAAAAAAGAATATCGATATTAAAAATACAGAGACTAAAACACACGCATTAATCCCTATCAGAATAACTGCTTTTAAAGTTTTTATATCTTCAATTTTGTTTAACAGAATATAAATCCAAAACAGTAATAATAATCCTTTATAAACCCTAAAGTCCAAAGATAAATTATTATAAAATGTCGATTTTATTATAAGATAAAGCAACAAGAACAACAGAATACTTTTTGCAGAAAAATTGGGTTTAAATACCTTAAAATCAAAGTCTATAAAAAATAAAATTGTTAATACAATAAGACCAATGTTAGGTAGTGCTTTCGAAAAGAAAAGCACTAAGATCATAAAGTAAACTGTATAATTATATAGATCCTTCTTGATTAGGCTTTTCATTTTTTTACTTTTTTTAGAAACAAAATAAAACGATAAGGAAGAATCAATAATATGTAATTTCTAATTAATCCGTAGATCGGATAAAAACCAAAATAAAAATTCTGCTTTATTATAGTAATTCTGCTTAAAACTTGTTGTTTCCTCTTTTGTAATGATATACCTTTTTCGTTAATCTCTATTTGAGTGAGATATTCGGCAATATTTGCCATTTTATAATACTTCGAAATAGTGAAGAAAAAAGCATAATCTTCTGCAGATTTATATTGAGTAGGATAATAACCAATTGTGTCTAATATTGAACTAGAAAACATTATAGCGGGATGTATAAGCATTGAATTGAAATACATTTTCTTTTCTATATCTTCATGATTTAAAGGAAGATTAATTGCATATAAGAATTTATCGTTACAATCTACAGCCAATACGTTGGAGCCGACAATTTTAATTTCAGGGTTTTTCTCTAAAAATTGAGACTGAATTTGGAATCTTTTGCCCAAACAAACATCGCCGCAATCTAATCTCGCAATATATTGGTATTGTTGACTCTGAGCTATTTTTAATCCATGATTCAGTGCTGATTCTATTCCTTCATTCTTCTCTGAAATTTTATAAAGGATTTTTCCATTGGCTTTAAAACTTCCATCAATCAGCTCTTTTTCCAATTTTATTGTACTTCCATCATCCACAATTAATACATCCAAATTTTCATCTGCATCTATTGATTTTAGAGATTTTAACAAACCTTCGATATTATTATAATATGGAATTAAAACCAGAATTTTATTCATCTCTTAAGTTTAATGGTTTGTATCTCAATCGAATCAAAACAGCCAAATTCAGCCATACGCCATACATTCTAAAAGTATCGATTTGAAGCCAATTTATATATAGTCCGATAAGAGAAATCAAAATAATTATTAATAAAATCTTTTCATCACCTTTTGCTTTTTTCAGCAGTAAGCTGGCTTCTCGCAAAGAAAAATAAAGCAGCATTAAGAATAAAATAATTCCAATTAAACCTGTTTCGGCAAGCAATCTTGTGTAAATATTATATCCCGGCGGAAAAGATCTCTCGTTTTTGTTTTTATAGAGAAGTTCAAACTCATAGTTATTTCTTGTTGCCCAGGTCGGATAATGGGTACGAATATGATATGCCTGTTGTCCAAAACCTACACCAATAATAGGATTTTCCAGAAAAACCTGAAATGCCGCATACTGCATACCAAATCTTGACTGATTGGATACATTTTTGGTCAGGTTCTTTTTAAAATCTAAAGAATTGGCTTTTTCACTTATTGATTTTACTATTTTCTCTCCATTAAAAAGAAGTAAAAAACAAAAAACCAATCCAAATCCCAAGAGAGATTTTACGATATAAGATTTAAAACGCGGGTCTTTATACAAAAAAGTACAAAATACAAACAGCTGAATAACAACTACAACAAGTCCTGTTCTGGAGCCTGAAAAATAGGTTAAAAATAAAACTGCAAATGCTGGCAGAAACTTAAATGGGCTTTTATGAGTTAGAATATAACTAAACATCCAGCCCGAAATGGTTATAAGATAAATAGCCAAAAATGGAGGCTCGTAAGCAATAGATGAGATTCTTCCGGCAGAATGAAGGGAAACTTCTAAAAAAGGCAAATAACTAAATAATTTTAAAGCAGGATAAAAAGTTCCGAAGCCAAAAATTACAACCAGAGTTTCTAAAAATCCGTAAGCAAATGCAACAATTAATGAAAGTAAAAAAACCTTTCTAATCTTAAAAAGAATATCAGAAACTTTCATTTTATAAATCACATTCCAGTAAAGTAAAAAGAAAACAATACAAGAAAGAAGCAAAGAAAAATACTGTCTTAAAAACCGATTGAAACCAGTAGTGTGCTTAAAATAATTGGAAAAAACAGTATTTCCATTTAACAAAGTCGTTGTAAAACACCAAAGCAAAAAGAATACTAATAATTGAAAAAGGGTGCTTTTATAAGGGATGGATATTTTTTTTTGTGCTATACTTTCAACAATTAATACCAAAAAACCTAAAAGAAAAAAAAGAGCACCAGATTCTGTTTTAAATTCACCCAAAAAAGAAATGCCTTTATATTCATTAAATGAAAAAAAGAAAAGCCCTATATAAAAGAGAAATGTATATATTTTTGATAACGGCGTTTTCATTACTTCTCGTTTTTAATTTGATTATAAAGTAACTGTTTACAAATAAGACTTCGTAAAAACCAGACAATAATTATGTTTACAGTTATCATCTCTATCGAATCAACAAAAATAAAAGTAAATAATAAAATCAGGACTGTAATAATAACAATTAATAAGTTCGATTTTCTCAGTGTTTCAATAGATGTTTTTGCTTCAAATGCCGCGCTTATAGACGAGGCATATAATCTTACTATTCCTGTAATTAATAACAAGATAATAATGCTTATATAGTGTTCGAAAGGAAAATTAATTATTTTAAAATAACGAATTAAAAATGTAATTGAGCATAAACCAACTGCCATTATAACGCCAAATAAAATCACTTTTTTTAAAAACCGTTGAAAATCGCTTTTTTTAAAATTGGTCTTAAAATGAATTAATTGTTTGAATCCGATATAGCTTTGAATAATAGAAAATGGCGCCAGAAAGAAAGTGCTCAGATAAAAGAAATCTCCAAATTTCTCAAATGTGTATTTATGTTCTACAATAAAACGATCTGCAAAAATTATTAAGGAGAAAGAAGATATGGAGATAAAAAAATGAAACGAAGATTGAAATAACTGTCTGTTTGTTCTCTCTATACTAAAATTAAATTGAATCTTTTTGATGATATAAAAGAGATAAAAAATAAAAGAAAGTATCATAATCAACGAAATTATATTTAGGAATAAATAGAAGTCCGAATAACTATAAATTAAATATACTGCTGAAAGAAAAAACATTCCTATTTTCCAGCTATTTGACAAAAGCTGAGATAATACAAAGTTTGAGTTTAATCGTAATACGGAGAATAAAAACGTTGATCCGATAATACTTAAACTCGAAAAAAATAAAAAAACAGGATTAATAGTAATTTCTTTATACCAATGCTTGAAAAGTAATGTTCCTGTTAAAGCGGAAAAAAGAGTAAAAAATAGACTTAAATAAAGTAATGTTCTTTGAGTACTTATCTTATTTTTTGTTTCGGGAATAGAAAAACGTAGAAAAACCTGCTCCGTACCAAAGTTTCCAAACACATATATAAAAGAAAAATAGGTAATAAAAACAGATAAGTATCCGTAAAGTTCTGGGCTTAGAATCTCTTTCATAAAAATATTCGAAGCAAAAAAACTTAATGCTCCAAACATCAGTACAATCAACGATGCATGCTGAAAAAAATATTTACGAAATAAAATTATCAATATACTTTATATTAAAAAGGTTAACTCATAAATAATGAATTAACCTCTATGTTTATCTTATAACTATTTCTGGCTATAATTTGGTGTTTTCTATTTTTTCAAGCTCAACATATATTGCCGGTTTTGTATTAAAAATTGGGTCATAATTACCCTCTTTTTCTGTAAAAGAAGCTGTGCCTGTTGCTTCATCAAAATTTATAAACTCATTTGGAGTAAAATATTTTAATAAATCTCTTTGTTCAATTTTAAAAGTTCTGCCGCTGTAGCTCAATGCTATCGAATTGATTTTTATTGGCTGCTGGTCTTTTTTAGAACTTATATCAAAACGAATATCGTTTGGTAAAATTCCTTCAGGAATACTAAAAGTAACCGTTTGTGCTTCTGATTTTCCTTTTACGCCATTATAAACCGTGTTCTTCTCATCAAAATACGCTATTGATGCATCCTTGTAAAAAAGAATTAATTCATCATCTTTTTGTATGTTTAAATCAACAATTACATCAAAAGTATTTGCTTTAACCTCTTCTACGGGTTCTTGTACTTCTTTATTTTTACAAGAAATGAAACATACAAGAGCAATTAAATTTATTAAGATAGATTTATTATTCATTATTTTAATTTTTGACAAATGTAATTTTTTTGATTAATAATCTGAAAATTTTAAACAGTCAAAATACGTGATTGGTTTCTATAAAAACTAATAAAGATTCGAAGCAAAATAAATCCTAAAATAAAAGCTAAGGGTAAGATAATTTTTAAACGTCCTTGAAATACTTCAGACTCTTTGTTTAGCACGACACTGTTTTCTTTTATAATCTTATCATAACTTATCAGTTCAATTTTATGATTTCCCTGTTCGTTAATCAATGTCTCTTTTGTTTTAATAATATCATTTAACTGCGTATTTTCATTATAGTACACCAGTTTATCGCTTTTAGCACTATTATTTGTAGATTTAGAAAAATTATTTAAAACACCATCTATCTGTTTGATTATAGTATCATTTTGTTTCATTTTTAACTCTACATTCTTGTAAATCTGCTTTTGTATTTTATTAAAGTGATCGGAATCATTAAAATACGTCAAAAGTGGTTTAATGAGTTTATCTTCAGATGTTTTGCTGTTTGTAACTAAAATTATCGTTTGATAAGTATAATTTTTACTTGTAATATTTTCTTGAAGAACCTTATTGATATCACCATCTTCTGCCATCAATTTGATCAATTCAAAATTTTCAGGCTTATTTTGAATAAAATTATAAACATCTGCAATAGGTTTAATTTCTATAGATTTTACATCATTAGGTTTTTCAATTCCTAAAGTATTCTTCAAGAATAATGTATCTTTTTCTTTAATTTTAGAATCAATCAGATCAATTTTAGAATACAAATAATCAGTACTTCCAAAATTTGGCGATACTATAAGTTGATGCTGATATTTTTTCTGCGTTTTATCTAAAATCATTCCAACAACAAAACCAGCCACAACTAATACTAAAACAATAATCCAGTTTTGCACAAAAAACTGAATTCCATTAAAAATAGAAATTTTAAGAGATTCCAAAAAATTGCTTATCTTTTGTGAAATCTGGGATAAATCAATCTCTTGATCTTCTGAATTGTGGGGTACTTTTGTACTCATTTACACTGGTTCTTTTATATTGAAAATCTGTTCAAGAATTTTTATTGTAATCAAATAAGTTGGTTTTACTCCTGTTGTTCCTAATCCGCCTGATGCTAATGTACTTCCTGTTTCTAATGGATTGTCTGAAGCGTAATAAGCATAACGAACTTTAATATCATGCGGCACACTTTTTCTAATTTTAGATGCCGACTGAATTGCTTTTTGATAATAAGATCCTTCCATTTCAAGGCCGATTACACCCCAAGTTGATTCATGGAAAAATTTTAATAAATCTCTATTTTGTAAAGATGTTCCAAGAACGGTAACCATCGCACCTTCATAAATGTCAATATCATTTCCTTCAAACATAGCGCCTGTAAGTTCATTTTCGAAGAAATAATTATCTGCTGTACCCTCGTTTATATGTGCCGTCGGGATCATGATATCTCCTTTTCCACCTTCTAGAATTCCTGCTTTACCCATAATAGAAACCGATTTTACATTTAGTAAAGTCTCCTTTTTAAATGGTTTCAAAAGTTCATCGATAGTTTCATAAGCTTGTTCTCCAAAAGCATAATCCATAACAATGATAACTGGTTTTTCTTCGTCGATATTAGCATAAGAAAATGCCGTTTTCGACCAGTCAATTTTGGCCGTATCAAAAATCTGAACGTCGATATTGGTCCCAGAAGTATCTGGAAGCGAAATCATTCCGTTTTTAAGAGCCAATTCTTCAACTTGCCCTCTAATTTCTTTTGATCCTGAACTGCTTAATTCTTCGTAAATAAAGAAATCTGTTTTTCCTTTAAATTTTGTTTTTAATAAAGGCGTTGCAAAAATCGAATTCATTACACTGTGCATATTCGCACTAATGACGTGAATTGGTCTTTTCAGCAAATCGTTTGCTTTAAGAACTTCTTTGATATTTGTTGCCCAGATTTCTCCATGAATATGGTGTCCTAAACGCTCGCGTAAAACCGGACTAAATGTAATTGTACGCTTATTATTCTCAACAATTTCTTCGATTGCTAATTTTCCTAACCAATAAATAACGTGCAGGAAACGATCTGGTGCATTTTCAGAACCAAAAGCATCGTAAATATCCAAAACTTCTTCGAAAGTTCTTGCTAAAATATTAGCGACGTGCGAAATAGCTTTTTCTTTTTCAACTTGAGAAAGCTTTTTGGTCTGCATAACAGCTTGCTCCAATTTTTGCCAGTCGCGAGAAACTTCTCCTCCGTCATCAATTAAAACTCTGTTTTTAATTTTATGAGATTCAATAAAAATGAAAGTCAAATGCGTTAGAATATCATAAATATCAGAACGTCCGCGCGTAATTTCTACGTTCATTTGTTCTTCGTCGATTCTGTAGCAGTTTCTTCTTCTTTTTGGAGGAACAATTGCCTGAAAATGCGATTTAGAATATCCTTCATCTGACGTTAAATTGATAAAACGGCATTGTTCAATTCCGATTGGAAGACGCTCAATCACGTATAAAAGTCCGTTAAGTTCTACTTTTTCTTCGGCTATATTTCCGTAGATTTCAGGACGTAATGCTAATAATGATTCGCGTAAGCTGTCGCCAGAAACTCCCATTGGTTTATAAAAACCACGGTTGAATAAATGGCGCATTGTAATGTACATTTTTTCTATCGCTGCAGATGATTCCTGCGCTCTAGATCTTGATATATGTTTGGTTTCTTTCATGCTTTTTTATTTTAAAATCTTCTTTCATGAAGAAGATTTAAGTATTTTAATTAAACGAAAGTAGGAATTTAATATATAATTTCGGTCAACCTTTATTTAACAAATTGTTAGAGAGATAAATAAATTTTATTTCAAATTATCCGCAATCTCCCTATTATTAGACAATCTCGGAATTTTATTCTGTCCTCCTAATTTTCCCTGCGATTTCATATAATCCTGAAATCCATTTTTAGAAACTTTAGTAACCACGACTTTTCTTAAAACATTTCCGGTAATCAAATCATCGTAATAAATGTTTTGCTTTCGCATTGAATTGTCAATAGTTTCGGCAAAAACTTCCATGTTTTCTGGTTCGTTTTCGAATTCTATAAGCCATTCATGATACGGAAGTCCGTTTGAAGGATTAATCTGGGGTGCAACCGTGAATTCGTTAATTACAATATTAGTCGATGCAACGGCTTCTTTCATTGCATTTTCTACTTCATTGGCAATCACGTGTTCTCCAAAAGCAGAAATATAATGCTTGATACGGCCAGAGACTATAACACGGTATGGAGATAAAGATGTAAACTGAACTGTATCACCAATATTATAACGCCAAAGCCCAGCATTTGTAGAAATAATCAAAACATAATTTACTCCTATTTCTACTTCTCCAATTGTCAGCACTTTTGGGTTTTCTTCAAAAAACTCATCTGCTTTTATGAACTCGTAGAAAATTCCTGAATTCAACAATAAAAGCATTCCTTTTTCTTTCTGAGAATCCTGATAGGCAAAAAATCCTTCAGAGGCCGGAAATAATTCTATACTATCTACCTTTCTGCCAATCATGTTTTCGAACTTGGCACGATATGGTTCGTAATTAACGCCTCCGTAAATAAACAGATTAAAATTTTTAAAAATATCGCCTATTTTCTTCCCGTCGCTTTTTTGCTGCAAACGTTCAAAATACATCTGAACCCAAGACGGAATTCCAGAAATAACCGACATATCCTCTTTAATGGTTTCGTCTACAATTGCATCTACTTTGGTTTCCCAATCTTCAATGCAATTGGTTTCCCAAGATGGCATTCTATTTTTCTGGAGATATTTAGGAACAAAATGCGCTACAATTCCAGAAAGCCTCCCAAATTTGATTCCATATTTTTCAGTCAGAATAGGGCTTCCCTGCAAAAAGATCATTTTTCCGTCAACAAAATCGGCATTTCCGGTTTCATGAACATAATGTAAGATGGCATTTCGAGCAGCTTCAATGTGATAGGGCATGGATTCTTTCGTCAGCGGAATAAATTTTGCGCCCGAAGTTGTTCCCGAAGTTTTAGCAAAATATAAGGGCTTTCCTTTCCATAAAATATCTCCTTCTCCTTTTACAACTTTTTCTATATAAGGTTTTAAATCTTCATAATCTCGTACCGGAACATTTTTCTGAAAATCTTCAATTGTATTTATTTCATCAAAACGATGGTCTTTACCAAAACTTGTTCCTTTTGCCTCTTTTATTAATTTCTTAAAGATTTTCTGTTGGGTTTCGACTGGTTTTTGTGCCCAAGTTTGTGTTTGATGGTATATTTTACTAGCAAATAATTTTGCCGCGATTCCTTTAATTGACATTTGATGTGGTATTATTTTTTGTCACTTTTCTTTTTGTCCTTCGATTTGGTGTTTTGTTCCTTTTCAGTTGCTGCGACTTCTTCTCTTAATTTAATTTCAGCACCAGAAGCTTTCATGTTTAAATCTGATGGATCTACAACTGTTTCTGCTAAAATAGAATCTTTGTTAAATTTTGAATATTCTAATTCTCCTTTTAATACTTTTTGAACTCCTTTAATATAAGCTTCATTTTGTTTTAAAGCTGTTTCTAGTGAATCTGATTTAATTGCCAATTTCGTAGCATTTCTTTTTAATTCGGTAGAAGAATATCCTGGAATAAACTCGCGAAGCGGTGTAAAGGCTATTATGAAAGTTGTAATTAGAATTAAAAAAATACCTCCTAAAGTAAATGTCACAAAAACATTCATTAAAGTAAGTCTAAAGGAAAATATTTCTTCAAAAGTATCTTCATTCAAAACTACCAGCCGATTTTTGATGAACAATTTTTTCCTTAGATTTTTCTTTTTTTTCTTAGCCATTATACTTCTTTATTCAAGCAAATATAGTAATTAATCATATTGATAATGCCCCGTTAATTTCTCCAAATTTGCTTAATATAGCATTTTATAAAATATTTAACGTGGTATAAGACAAATATTTTAAACCAAAAATACTTTTAGTTCGTATATTTCTATATACCTTTGCGGTGAAAACTTAATAATCAATTTGCTTCGGCATTAAATATACAGTCATGGGAAGATTAGGTCTTACAGAAATCCTTGTTATAGTAGGTATTGTGATATTACTTTTTGGAGGTAAAAAAATTCCAGAATTAATGAAAGGTTTAGGAAGTGGAATTAAGGAATTTAAAAACGCTGCTAAAGACGATCAACCTGCTGCTAAAAAACAAGAGGAAGAAACAAAATAGTAACCTTCAACTTATTAATGAATCCCAGACTATAATTATAGTCTGGGATTTTTTTGTGCTAAAAATCCAAGTAAATACAAAATTTTAGCTTATAAGTGTTTTCTTTAAAAAATAAAAAAAACAACGTAGTTATACGGTTTTTATTGTTCTTTTAACATAATTTTATCATTTGCATTTTTCTTTTACTTATTTTTATCAAGAATTTGTAACTGATAAGCAGATAATTATGATTAATTCAACACGTAGGAGTTTTATAAAAAACGTTGGCATTGCAGGAGCTGCAACATTATTCAGCAGTTCTCTTATTGCCCAAAATACATTTACAGACTTTTGGGATTTAAAGCATTCAAATGAGGAAAATATTCTATCAAAGTTTTTAAAATTATCCGCTTCAAGTACTTTTCAACTTGACCATTCTTTGCAGGAATGCTATACTAAAGGTATTATAACTTGGCAAAAAAATGGATATGAAGCAGTTTCAGATGTTTGTTACAGTTCTCAGGATGGTTTTTTAAAAATGTTTCCAATGCATCTTCATACCGAAACAACTGGAAAAATAGATGATGTTTTATTGTGTTTTGGAAAAAATGAAAACGGCGAATGGAAAGCTGTAAAATCTTTATCAGGTTTTGATTTGGAAGCGATTTCTCATGCAATGACAGAATTAAAGAAAAATAATCCTAATGTTGATTTATCAAAATATTTATTTCCTGCTCCAACGCAGCAATTAAATCCGTATTCTTTTGATACACAAAAAGGAAGCGTTTCTTTGCAAACTATTTTAGCTTCAGATCAAACTTCAACAAAAATTATCATAAAAGAAGGTAGTTCTATTGTATATCAAAAAGAAGTTATTTCTCAGCATAAGCTTACTGTTAATTCTTTTTTGATTTAAAAAAAATCTTCTTTAACCTATAAATAGTCAAAATTATGGCACAACCTTTTTTAGGAGAAATACGCATCATGTCATTTAACTTTGCTCCAAAAAACTGGGCGATGTGTAATGGACAGCTTTTACCGATAAATCAAAACCAAGCTTTGTTTTCATTATTGGGAACGATGTATGGTGGAGATGGAAGAGTTAATTTTGCTTTACCTAATTTACGCGGCAGGACCCCTATTCATTTTGGAAATGGACATATTATTGGTGAACAAGCTGGCGAATATGCACATACCTTAAATATTTCTGAGCTGCCACAGCATACTCATGCCTTGAAGGTGAAAACAGATGCAGTAAATACAAATATTCCTGCTTCTGCAAATTATTTAGGAAATACAGCTCCAAATTTAGTTTATAGCGGCCAAAGTCAAAATTTTACTGCTATGAACTCTGGATCAATTACAAATGTGGGTGGAAGTCAGGCACATTTAAATATGCAGCCTTTCTTAACGTTGAATTTTTGTATTTCGTTAGTAGGTATTTTTCCAAGTCAAAATTAAAATAATTAGAAAAAATTAGATATGTCACAACCTTACATTGGTGAAATCAGAATGTTTGCGGGAAATTTTGCTCCTAACGGATGGCAATTTTGTGAAGGACAAATTCTCCCTATTTCGGAAAATGAAACGCTATTTCAATTAATTGGTACTACGTATGGAGGTGACGGCCAAAGTACATTTGCACTACCCGATTTAAGAGGCAGAGTTCCTATACATACCGGTAATGCTAATTATGGTACAAACTTTACATTAGCAGAAACAGGTGGTGCTGAAGAAGTGACTCTTACTGTTAATCAAATTCCTGCGCATAGTCATTCATTATTGGCGGCAACAGATTTAGCAGATACTGCAAGCGCTGCAAGCGCTCAATTAAGTACAACTCCGCCGGGAAGTAAAATGTATTCAAGTGCTACTCCTACAACAGCTCTAAATTCAGCTGTAATTACTCCGGTTGGAGGTAGTCAGCCACATACTAATTTTCAGCCGTATTTATGTATCAATTTTATTATCTCGTTGTTTGGAATATTTCCCATCCAAAATTAGAACTTAAAATTTAATTCTTTTTAGTAAAATATAACAATATAAACTATGGATCAATTTGTTGCCGAGATACGCCTGTTTCCATTTAACTTTGCACCCACAGGTTGGGCTATGTGTAATGGCCAATTATTACCCATATCTCAAAATACAGCACTTTTCTCTTTACTGGGGACAACTTATGGAGGTGATGGAAAAAGTAATTTTGCATTACCCGATTTACAAGGGAGTGTACCAATGCACCCCGGACAAGGTCCGGGTTTATCATTACATAATTTGGGAGAAATTGGTGGATCTGAAACGGTTACTTTACTAGAATCTGAAATTCCATTGCATACTCATTCATTAATGGCGGCTACTTTAAATTCTCAATCAACTTCTCCCGCTAATAATAGTTTAGGTCGAGGTAATCCTATAAGAGTTTATACTAATGCTGGTACAGATGCTCTTATGGGAGAAAAGACAATTGCTACCAGTGGATCGAGCATCCCTCACAATAATATGATGCCTTATTTGACAATGAATTTTTGTATCGCTCTTCAAGGAATTTTTCCTCAAAGACCCTAATTTTATTAATGATTTGGAATTAGAAATAAAAGATATTGATTTTCGCAGCATTGAGGAAATGGACATGCCACTTCTTCGTGAAATATATGGCAGTACACGTCAAGAAGAATTAGATAAAGGAACGAATTGGAATGATGAACAAAAAAAGCTTTTTATTGACCAGCAGTTTTATTCTCAACATCAATATTATCAGAAAACTTTTTTAAAAACTAAATACTATATAATTGAAAAAGAGAATATACCAATCGGAAGATTATATATTGATTTTTCTTTTGAAAACGAAGGGATTAAAATTATAGACATTACAATATTACCAGAGTGGCGAAATAAAAGTATTGGCAGCTCTATTTTAAAAGAAATTTTGAAAAAAGCGGCTGATCATAATCGAAGTGTAGAGATACATGTAGAAGTTTTTAACCCTGCGATGGAATTATACAAAAGATTAGGATTTAAAAAAATAAGCGAAACAAATGGAGTTTATCATTTAATGGAATGGACCTCTAAATAATTGAAATATAACGACTAACTATACTCTATGGATATAACTTTACTCTCTGTAAATAACTTTAATTCATTACTTAATACAATTTTTGTCATTAAAATTTCGGAAGAAGTTCAGCTTGACGCGGAATTAATTTCGGCAACAGAATTCAACAGTTATTCTCCCTTAGAAAGAACTCCATTTTCTTTAGTTTTTCGTACTCAACAAAAAGATGAATATTACGAGCAGGGTATTTTTAATGTAATCCACCCTCAAGAAGGCAATTTAGAATTATTTCTGACTCCACTTGGTTTTGATGAAGTGGGAATGAAATATGAAGCAGTATTTTCTTAATCAGGCAATTTAAAGCAAAAAAAATGAAAAATAACAAACTCTTAGTTGTAATAATATTATTAGGATTTCTAAGCTTCGGTATGAAATACAATAGTATTATCAAGAAAAATGTTGTTGCCCCTATAGTTGAAAGTTTAGCAAAAGCTGAAATAACTTTTATTAATCAAAAAGAAGAAAAAAATAAAAGTAAAAAGCCCGAGATTAAGAAAATCCAGAAAACTACCTCTGCAGTTGCTGCAACTGTTACTGTAACAAATGCTGTAGCTGTAAATGGTGGTGGAAATGCACAACCTGGTTCTCAGCTTGATTATACTATTACAATTGCAAACACGGGCGCAGATGATGCATTAGGAACCACTTTTCAGGATATATTAGATTCAAATTTAACCTTAGTGCCTAATTCTTTTAAAGCCACTCCAATTGGTAATAATGATTCTTATTCTTGTATAGGAAATGTTGGTATTACTGTAAATGCTGCACAAGGAGTTTTAGTAAATGATATAAGTCCAGACGGAACAACTTTAACCGCTAGTGTTTTAACTAATCCGACAAACGGAACTGTTAATCTGGCATCAAATGGCTCTTTTACTTATAATTCTAATGCAGGATATTCTGGAGCGGATAGTTTTACTTACACTGTAACAACTGGAAGCGGAAAAACCTCAACAGCCACAGTAAACATTACTGTTACTACACCTATCATATTTGTTAACGGAGCCGCTGCAACAGCAGGAAACGGTACTTTGGCTACACCTTATAAAGCTTTAAGCAGTATTACAGGTACAAGCGCAAATCCCATTTTTATATATAGTGGAACAGCTCTTGGAACTTTGAATTTAAATAATGATCAAAAAGTAATTGGCCAAGGTGCGGCGCTAAGTTTAGTTTCTATATTAAGCCTTACAGTGCCAAGTTATAGTAACACACTCCCTTCAACAGCAGGAACAAATCCTATTATTGCAGGGATCAATTTAAAAGCAAATAATGATATTCAGGCTGTAGCAATGACTGGAACCTTGTCTGGGTCTGCTGTTGGTAATTTAAAAATCAAAAATGCTACGATTAGTGTAACAAATGGTCAAGCTGTAAGTATTGGTAATGCAAGTACAGCAAGTACCATAGATTGCGTTTTTCAAAGTATTTCTTGTAATAATACTGTAAAAGGAATCTCGGTTACAAATGCTGCAGGAAATTTTCAAATAACAGGAACTGGAACTACAGCAGGATCTGGAGGTACTATTTTAAATATTCAAGATAGAGGTGTTGAATTTATTTCATGTGCCAATATCTCACTTAAAAACATGAATTTTACGAATGCAAATAGTTCAACTTCAATCGCAAGTAATCCAGAAGATGATAACAGCAGTTCTTTTGGAGCGATGTTTTTTAAATCTATTTCTGGTGGTGTTACTTTAGATAACATTGCTATTACAGGAACAACTAATTCTATGGGTATTAACCTTAATAATGTTACTAATTTTGCTTTAAGTAATAGTACATTAACTGGTTGCGGAAGTTATAATGGCGGAAATGTAAATGTCGGCGGAATATTTGCTCTTAACTTAAAAGGAACTTGCTCCATAACCAACACAAATGTAAATGACTCTTGGGGACGAGGCTTTTTTGGATTTAATGGACTTCTTTCTCAGAATCCAAATCTTTCATTGGCCGTTACAGGATGTCAATTTAAAAATTCTTTCAATAAATCAAACGGAGATAGTAACTTTATTTTTCAGGCTAAAGGGAGCACCATTAACAATTTAGTTTTTAAGAAAAATGATTTTTCGAATTCTAAAAGTACTGGTTTAGCACTAAACTTTTATGGAACATCTTCAAATACTGTACAAATAGGTGGTAATAATGCTGCTACAGATGCAAATACTATAAATGCAGCAACCTCTAGTCCAGGAAGCAGTGGTTTATCATTACAAGTAAATGAATCTGCAACTGTAAATTATAATATTATAAACAATACTATAAAATCAAGTTATAATGCCCTTTATACATGCAATGTTGGAAATCAAGGATCTGGAACTGTTAAAGGACGAATAAATAATAATATCATTGATGCAGGTGGTATATCATCTTCTACTACTGCAATTACTGTTTCTGCATACGGAAGTGCCAAACATATTACTGAAATAATTGGTAACACCATTACCAATGCTGGTACTTATGGTATTTCTTCTGAGGCAAATGATAATAATATAGTAAGTACTGCTAGAATCGATGCTACAATTAAAAATAATAACATATCGCTTATTAACGGTGGCTATGCTCATATAGCAATAGTATCTTATGCTGATAATAATGCAAGTAACATGATAAGTGCTGCCAATATAACAGGAAACATAACAAACGCTCCTACTGGATTAATAGCAGGAACATTTGATGTTGTCTCTCAAGGTACAAATTCTCAAGTAATATTGCAGGGTACAGCTGCCTTTGTTCCTGGAACAAATTTTACCAATAATTCTGTGCAGCTAAAAACATTCTGGGACGCAAATAATAGTACTGGGACAGCATTACATGAGCCTCCATATACTGGAAAAATAGTTTCAGGTACAGTTACTGCTCCTGACAATGCTTCAGCTTCAAAAATGGCTCCTACTCAAACCGTTCCTACAGAAGAAACAGATCCAACAGTAGAAACTGTTGCTGCAAATCTTCAAAACAATAATTCAGTTACTGCAAAAAGTGCATCTGCTGCTGCAACTGCAACAACACTTTCTGCTGGACCATTTACTTTACCAGCAGGAAAATCTACAGTAATTACATTTAGTGCAACAATTAATGCTGCTGCGACATTACCACAAAACACTTGTTCTGTTACAAATCAAGCGACGGTAAGTGGTTCAAATTTTGCAACGGTAAATTCAAATATCACTACCACATCGATCAAACCAGCAAATGCTACAGTTACTACTGATACACAAAATATTACTTGTTTAGGAAGTACTGCAGTTACTTTGAATGCTGTTTGCCCGCTTAATACAACTGCTACTTGGTATACTGCAATGACTGGAGGAACAAGTTTTGCAACTGGAGCTTCCGTTTCAGCAACTCCAACGGCAAATAATACAACTTACTGCGTAGCGTGTGAAACTGCATATTGTGCTAGTGACAGAGTTTTGGTAAAAACGGTTACTGGTACACCTTCCACTGCTTCTCCACCAGAAAATGTAGTCGCGTGTGATACTTACAAATGGAGTGTAAATGGAACAACTTATACTAGTTCAGGTACATATACATCGACTGTAGGCTGCGATACTAAAACGTTGAATTTAACCATAACACCTTCTACAACTTCTGCACCAGAAAATGTAGTTGCATGTGATACTTATAAATGGAGTGTTAATGGAGTAACTTATAATAGTTCTGGTACATATACAGCAACTGTTGGCTGTGATACTAAAACATTGAATTTAACCATAACACCTTCTACATCATCTCCTGTGGAAACAATTTCTAGATGTGATTCATATACTTGGCCTGTAAATGGACAAACATACACAGCTTCTGGTACTTATACAGATAAGATAGGTTGCGATACAAAAACTTTAGCATTAACAATAACTAATACAACGAATTCTACACAGACAGAATCTGTTTGTGACAGTTACACTTGGCCAGTAAATGGAGAAACATACACAACTTCTGGAACATACACAAAAACTGTAGGATGCGATACTAAAACTTTAGTATTAACAATAACTAATACTACAAGCTCTACCCAGACAGAATCCGTTTGTGATAGTTATACTTGGCCTGTAAATGGGGTAACATACACAACTTCTGGAACATACACAAAAACTATTGGTTGTGATACTAAAACTTTAGTATTAACAGTAACTAATGCAACAAATTCTACGCAGACAGAATCCGTTTGTGACAGTTACACTTGGCCTGTGAATGGAGAAACTTATACAACTTCTGGAACATACACAAAAACTGTAGGATGCGATACTAAGACTTTAGTATTAACAGTAACTAATACTACAAGTTCTACGCAGACAGAATCTGTTTGTGACAGTTACACCTGGCCTGTGAATGGGCTAACATACATAACTTCTGGAACATACACAAATACTGTGGGATGTGATACTAAAACTTTAGTATTAACAATAACTAATGCAACAAATTCTACGCAGACAGAATTAGCTTGTGACAGTTACACTTGGCCTGTAAATGGGGTAACATACACAACTTCTGGAATATACACAAATACTGTGGGATGTGATACTAAAACTTTAGTATTAACAATAACTAATGCAACAAATTCTACGCAGACAGAATTAGCTTGTGACAGTTACACTTGGCCTGTGAATGGGGTAACATACACAAATTCTGGAACTTACACTTATAGTGCTGGCTGTGATACTAAAACGTTACAATTAACTATCAACAATGCATCTGCCATTTTAAAATCTGTAAGTTTAAATTCAGGAATATTAACATCTGATCATGCAGGAGCCGTATACCAATGGTATAAATGTCCAAATACATTATTAGCTAACGAAAACAATCAATCCTTTACACCATCTGTTGTTGGAGAATATAAGGTTGAAATTACAGTGGCAGGCTGTACAATTGTTTCAGATTGTATAAATGTATCAACATTAGGTGTTGATGATTTTAAATCAGCCGAATTTAGAATGTATCCTATTCCAAGTAAAGGAATATTAAATATTGTAACTAAATATAATGGAAATTATATCATTATTGATGCTTCTGGTAAAATTGTAAAATCAGTAAATCTAGATTCAGATATTCTAAATACAATTCACATAGAAAATCTTTCTGATGGTGTTTATTTAATTAAAAACAGCAATCATAATACATTTAAAGCTCAAAAATTTATTCTAAAAAAATAATATATTTTAATATTTAAAGCAGCCCCGAATTAAAATTTAATTCGGGGTTTTTTATATCTAAAAAATCTTACTTTTAGAGTCCCTAAATCTATTAAACAATAATTATGAAAAACCTACTTCTAATTACTGTTGCTTTTTTGTGCCTCAAAAGTAATGCACAAAAGCAGCCGTTTCCTGCCAATGTTGTTTTTGCAAATGGCTTAATGCCTTCGCCCAAAAACAGCCAAGATGTCAAAAACAATTATGATCTTTGGAAAACCAATTTTGTTGAGCCTTGTTCTAACGGAAGATACAGAGTAAAATTTGATGATCCATCTCAAACCGTTTCTGAAGGAATTGGTTATGGAATGTTATTATCTGTTTATAAGGCAGACAAGGACCTTTTTGACGGACTTTGGTTGTATTACAAAGACAATTTAAACGGCAACAAAGTAATGAACTGGAAAATTAATGGCTGTTCTGGAGCTATTGGTCAAAACGGAGCTACAGATGCCGAGCTTGATGTTGCATTTGCCCTTATCGTTGCCGATTATCAATGGGGAAGCAGTGGAATCATTAACTACAAAACCGATGCGACTGCTTTAATTTCTGCTATTAAAAATTATGAAGTGGAAGCCAATACTTATGTTTTAAAACCTGGAGATCAATTCGGCGGTAGCCAAATCACAAATCCTTCTTACTTCTCACCTGCTTATTACAGAGCATTTGGAGTTTTTACAAATGATGTCGTTTTTTGGAATCAGGTTGCAGCGAAATCTTATACAGTTATTAACAATAATCTTACTGTAAACAATGCTGTTGGAGGATTAGTTTCGGACTGGTGCGAAGCTTTTGGCGCTTATTCTGCTATAGCTGCAGCAAACGGATATAACAATGCCGGAAAAAGTTATACGTATGATGCTGCCAGAACGCCTTGGCGTATTGCGGTTGATTATTTATGGTATGGAAATGCCGATGCCAAAACGTATGCTAAGAAATCATCTGATTTTGTTCGCGTTAATCTTGGAGGTTCCACAAATATTAAAGATGGTTACAATCAAAACGGAACAGTAAGCGGCCAATGGCACAATGCTACTTTTGTGGGTGCATTTGCCTGTGCTGCAATGGCTGGAGAAAATCAAGCGCATTTAGATGCTTCTTACACCGATTTAAAAAACCTCAACGAACCAAACAGCTACTTCAATCACACCCTAAAAACATTATATTCTTTTTTACTAACTGGTAATTTTTATCTACCTCCAACTGCTACTTTGTACAATGAAAATTTTGATATTGAAAAATCTACTGTTACGCTTTTTCCAAATCCGAGCGCTGATCGAATCACAGTTAGTGCACCTGGGAAATCTACTATCTCGATAATATCTCCTTCAGGGAGTGTTATTCATCAACAAAAAACAACTTCAGAATTGACAGAAATAAATCTAACTAACCAAGCGCGAGGAGTTTATTTGGTAAAAATATCCAATGATGATTTTAAAAACATTACCAAAAAAGTGATTTTGAAATAGTCTCAAAATAAAAACTCCCAAATTACAATTTGTAATTTGGGAGTTTTTATTTAAAGATTCCAAACGGTTTGGAATTTGGAATTTCAAAAATTGGAATTTTATAAAATCATCGTCAGCTGAATCCTTTTTCTATCTTCATCAACCTCAGTAACCTTTACATCAACATGCTGATGTAATTTTACAACCTCGTTTACATCGCTTACAAATCCAGCTTTTAACTGTGAAATATGTACTAAACCGCTTTCTTTAATTCCGATATCTACGAAACAACCAAAGTTGGTAATGTTATTCACAATTCCAGGTAAAATCATTCCTGTTTTCAAATCTTTGATTGATTTTACATTGGCGTCAAATTCAAAAACCTTAGCCGACTTTCTTGGGTCTAAGCCAGGCTTTTCCAGCTCTTTTATGATGTCTTTTAGCGTAAGCAAACCAATTTCAGGTGTAATATAGTTTTCGGCCTTAATAAGCGCTGTTTTCTCTTTATTAGCAATTAATTCGTTTACAGAAATTTTCAAATCTTTTGCCATTTTCTCCACAACTGGATAAGCCTCTGGATGCACCGCCGAATTATCCAGCGGATTTTTAGCATTTGTAATTCTAATGAACGCTGCTCCTTGTTGATAAGCCTTATCTCCCAAACGAGGCACTTTTTTCAACTGTTTTCTGTCTTCAAAAGGTCCGTTTTCAGAGCGGTATTGTACGATGTTTTCTGCCAGCTTCTCTCCTATTCCACTCACATAACTCAGTAAATGTTTACTTGCGGTGTTGATGTTAATTCCAACCGAGTTTACGCAGCGAATTACGGTGTTATCCAATTCTTCTTTTAATTTCGTTTGGTCAACATCGTGCTGATACTGACCTACTCCAATGGCTTTTGGGTCAATTTTTACCAATTCGGCTAAAGGATCTGAAAGCCTTCTTCCGATAGAAACCGAACCACGAACCGTTACATCATAATTTGGAAATTCTTCCCTCGCAATTTTGGAAGCTGAATAAACTGAAGCTCCAGCCTCAGAAACTATAAAAACCTGCACTGGTTTGTCGAACGCGATTTTTTTGATGAAAAATTCGGTTTCGCGCGAAGCAGTTCCATTTCCAATAGAAATCGCATCAATTTGATAGGCATTTACCATCGAACGGATTTTTTTAATCGCCATAGTTTCCTCATGTTGAGGCGCGTGCGGGTAAATCGTTTCGTTATATAACAAATCGCCTTTTTCGTCCAGACAAACTACTTTACAACCGCTTCTAAATCCTGGATCGATTGCCAGAATACGTTTTTCTCCCAAAGGCGGCGCCAATAATAACTGTCCTAAATTGTTAGCAAAAACCTGAATGGAATTCGCATCGGCTTTTGCTTTTGCTTCCTGCAGTGTTTCGTTTCCAATTGCTGGGTTTAGTAAACGTTTGTAACTATCCTCAATTGCTAACTGTAAATGAGCAGTTGTGCTATTTTGTTTTTTAATAATGATTTCGTCAATAACATCGTAAGCATCGTCGATATCAACATCTATTTTCATTTTAATAAAACCTTCATTTTCAGCGCGAAGCATGGCCAATAAACGATGCGCCGGCGCTTTTGTCAAAGGCTCTTCCCAATCAAAATACTGACTGAATTTTTGTGCTCCTTCTTCTTCCGCTTTCTTTTTTACGACTTTGGTTGCAATTGTAGCTTTTCGCTGATATAATCTACGAAGCTGTTTACGAACATAAATATTTTCGTTAATCCATTCTGCCACAATATCTCGTGCGCCTTGCATTGCCGCTTCTTCATTAATCACATTTTCATTAATGTATTGTGTTGAAACAAAATCGACATCTACATCACTTTCAGACATTATGATTTTTGCCAAAGGCTCTAAACCAAACTCGCGGGCAACATCTGCTTTTGTTTTTTTCTTCTTTTTATACGGAAGATAGAAATCTTCAATTTCCTGCAGATCAAAACTATCTACAATCTTTTTCTTCAAATCCGGCGTGAGCGCTTTTTGTTCTTCTATAGATTTTAGGACAGCCTCTTTACGTTTTACAAGTGTATCATAATCTTTCTGCAATTTTGCAATCTGCTCAATTACAATTTCATCAAGATTACCAGTCGCGTCTTTTCGGTATCTCGAAATAAACGGAATTGTACAATCTTCCTCTAATAATTTTACGGTGTTTTGAATGCTGACTGCAGGTGCCTGAACAGATTTGGCAATGAATTGAATATTAGTCATATATTTAATGAAATAATTTCTTAATTACAACATGATATAATTTACTTGTTAAAACGATTTGTAAATTCATCAATGATTCGGCTAAAATAATATCTTTGTTTTTAATTTTACACCAATGGAAATTTTTTTACTCTATTTTTTATTTATAAATATTGTCCTTTTTATTCTTGCTGGATACGATAAATATCTGGCTCGAAAAAATAAACGAAGAATTCCTGAAAATACTTTGTTTTTTCTTCAAACAATTGGCGGAACAATAGGTTTATTAACAGCTATGTTTTTCTTTAAACATAAAACGAGTAAAACTTCATTTATTGTCAAATTCTTATTGATTCTTTTACTACAAGTTGTTTTAATTTACTTCATGCTAACTCAAAAAATATAGATATTAACATTGTTAATAACCTTAAAAAGTATAATTTAAAATAAATTCAATATATTGAATGTAAGTACTTTAAATAAAAAAACCGGATGAATTTTAAAAATCCGCCCGGCTTGTTTATTTACATTGGTGCGAAGCACCCGATTTTTTTTGACTTTTTACGAACAAGCAATCTTATTAACTCTGTTTTGATGTCTTCCGCCCTCAAAAGCTGTTGTCAGGAAAGTTTCAACGATTTCAACTGCTTGATGAATAGAAGTAAAGCGCGCCGGAATACTTACAATATTAGCATCGTTATGCAAACGTGTCAAATAAGCAATTTCCTTAGTCCAGCATAAACCAGCTCTCACTTTCGGATGTTTATTAACAGTCATTGCAATTCCGTTACCGCTTCCGCAGATCACAATTCCAAAATCAGCTTTTCCTTCAGATACATCATTTGCAACAGGATGCCCAAAATCTGGATAATCTACAGAAGCATCAGTATCAGTTCCGTAGTTCGTTACTTCATATCCTTTTGATTTAAGCATTTCAACAATTGCTTTTTTATATTCTGGTCCAGCGTGGTCGTTTCCTATCGATATTTTCATTTTCTATACTATTAAGTTGTGTAGTACAAATTTACTCAATTAATAAATGGTTGCCACGAATTACACCAATTTTCACAAATTATTTTCTTTTTGAATACTATATAAACATTCCAATAGAAATCGTGTACATTCGTGAAATTCAAAGCAAAAAGCTTAGAACATAACTTACGTAATATCAAATATTTACCACTTATTAACAATTTTGATAACTTCATAAGTATCTCATAATCAATAAAGAATAACCAGAATATTTGTTAAAATTTTAGGGTGTTAATAGGAGTTTGTAATTCGTTGATATTCAGTTAACTTTAAATTAACAGAAACTGTTAATAAGTTCGAAAAGAAAATTAGAAGTTTTTTTTGGTTGTGTCAAAAAAAAACCTAATCCAAAACTGGAATCAAAAATCCTAATAAAGTTTCGGGAATTTTTAGAAAAGTTATCAATATCAAAAATGCCATTTTCAACAAATATCAACATATGAACTTATCTACAAAATCAATTCATTTTTGGTTGTCAACCGTTGTTAATTAAAATACAAAAAGTCTTATAAATTAATCTTTTAGCTAAAAATAACTATGTTGATAACTCAAAATAACTAAGAGAAACTTCATTTCAATACTTTTAAAAATAAATTTATTCGACATATTAACACACTATAATAACCAACAATTTTTTTTAAATTTTTAAAAATCTTTTTTGTTGTATTTAATATATGTTGAAAACTAAAAAAGTTTAAAAAGAAAAAAATTGAATTTAGTTTGAAAAAAGAATCTCTTTAAACGATTTTGAGAGGATTGTTTAAGTTGTCAAGGATTTCCTGAACTTGTTCGAAATCGTTGGGATGAACTTTGAGTTTGATTCCACCCAGCGCCGAAGTGTACATTGGAACGACTGAAAGTGTCATTTCGTTTTCGAAAAAATAAGGGATTTGTTCTTGTTCTAGTAAGTGTTTGAGAACCACTGTTTCGTGCTGATAATTGAATATGGCGATGGTCTTAAAGCTTTCCATATGAGGTGTTTTTGTAAATGTACGAAAAGTTATATTTTTAATAATTCTATTTGTTAAAAAGTATTATCTGATTTCTTATTTGTAATTTTAAACCTTATAAGAAAAGATATATGAGTAAGAAAATTAGAAAGCCGATAAAAAAAGAGAAAGATTTCTCTGGAAAAATAATAAAGATTTTATCGCAAAATGCTAATAAACCATTCAATTATAAACAAATAGGAGCAAAGCTTGAACTTGATGATACTAATAGCAGGAATCAAATTATAAAAGAATTAAAAATTCTAGCTTCGCAAAAGAAAATTATAGAAACAGAACCTGGAAAGTATCTAGTAAAAGCCGAAAGTCAGGATTATTACGAAGGAACAATAGATATGACGAGCAGAAAAACGGCATATTTTATTTGTCCAGATTTTGCAGAAGATGTTTTTATTCCGACCAATAATTTGAATCGTGCATTAGATAAAGACAAAGTAAAAGTCTATGTTTATAATAGAAGAAAAGGTAAAAGACCTGAAGGTGAAGTAATTGAAGTTGTAGAAAGGGATAAAACAGAATTTGTTGGTGTAATTGATATGCAGCCAAATTTTGCATTTGTTTCTACTGCAAATCCTAAAATGTATACCGATATTTTTATTCCGAAGGATAAAATTGGTGAAGCAGAAAACGGTGATGTTGTTTTAGTTAAGATCGAAGATTGGCCAAAAAGAGCTGACAGTCCGTTTGGATCTGTAATTAAAGTTTTAGGAAAACCTGGAGAACACAATACTGAGATTCACGCTATTTTAGCGGAATATGGACTTCCATCAGATTTTCCGGTAGAAGTAGAGGTTTATGCACAAAAAATAGATACTTCGATCCAGGAATCTGAAATTGCGAAACGTCGTGATATGCGTGATACGCTTACGTTTACGATAGATCCAAAAGATGCAAAAGATTTTGATGATGCCTTGTCTTTCAAAAAGTTAGAGAATGGAAACTTCGAAATTGGAATTCACATTGCCGATGTTTCTTATTATTTGGAAGAAGGTACAATCTTGGATGATGAAGCTTATCAAAGAGCTACTTCTGTTTACTTAGTAGATAGGGTAGTGCCAATGCTTCCTGAAGTTTTATCTAATTTTGCCTGTTCACTTCGTCCGAATGAAGAGAAATATACATTCTCTGCGATATTCGAAGTTTCTCCAACTGCACAAGTTATCAACCAATGGTTTGGAAGAACAGTAATTTATTCAGATCAGCGTTTTGCTTACGAAGAAGCACAGTATATTATTGAAACAAAAGATAATACAATTCCAGTTGATGTTTCAATTACTGGAGAATCTTATGTTGTTTCAGATGAAATTACAGAAGCAACTTTAAAATTAGATGAATTAGCGAAGATTTTAAGAAAGAAAAGAATGCAGAATGGTGCAATTTCTTTTGATAAAGTTGAAGTGAAATTTAATTTGGATGCAGAAGGTGAACCAGAAGGAGTTTACTTTAAAGTATCTAAAGATGCCAATCATTTGATTGAAGAATTTATGCTTTTAGCCAACAGAAAAGTGGCTGAATACATTGGAAAACAAAAGAAAACATTTGTTTACAGGATTCACGACGAACCAAACGAAGACAAATTAATTGCGATGCAAACCGTAATTGCTAAATTTGGTTATAAAATAGATTTCCGTAACAAAGGCGATATTTCAAAGTCTTTGAATGCATTGATGGAAGAAGTAAATGGTAAAAAAGAACAGAACTTAATTGACACTCTTGCGATTAGAAGTATGAGTAAAGCCAAATATTCTACAGATAATATTGGTCATTACGGTTTAGCTTTTGATTATTACAGCCATTTTACATCGCCAATTCGTCGTTATCCAGACGTTATGGTACACCGTTTGCTACAGTATTATCTGGATGGTGGAGCTTCTGTAGACGAAGAAGTGTACGAAACAAAATGTCTGCATTGTTCCAATATGGAAAGTTTAGCGACAAATGCTGAGCGTGACAGTATTAAATACATGCAGGTTAAATACATGCAGGATCATCAGGACGAAGAATTTTTGGGAGTTATTTCAGGAGTTACAGAATGGGGAATTTATGTTGAAATTGTTTCTAACAAATGCGAAGGAATGGTAAGAATCAGAGAAATAAAAGATGATTACTATACTTTTGATGAAAAGCAGTATGCTTTAGTTGGAGCAACTTCAAACAGTATTTTACAATTAGGAGATGAAATTTATGTTAAAGTAAAAAATGCTGATTTAGTTAAAAAACAATTGGATTTTCATTTTTTAAGAAGAGCAGAATAAAGTTTAATTTTAAAAAAAATAAAAGTATGAAAAAGTTAATTATAGGAGCTGCAATTTTATTTGTTCAAATGTCTTTTGGTCAGGTTACCAAAGAGTTAGGTGAATTCGATACCGTAAAAGTTTACGATAAGTTAAGTGTAAAATTAGTTCAATCTTCAGAGAATAAAGTTGTTATAAAAGGAGCAAGAGAAGCAGAGGTTGAAGCTGTCAATAAAAATGGAATATTAAAATTAAGAATGCCTTTTCCTAAACTATTATCAGGAAATGATTTAGATATTACTTTGTATTACAAAAGAATAGAATTGATTGATGTTAATGAAGGAGCAGAAGTTACAAGTAAAGAAACACTAAAAGCAACTTCGTTTAAAGTAAGTGCGCAGGAAGGTGGAAAAATTAATGTAGATTTGAATGTTGATAAGTTAAAAGTAAGTTCAGTTTCTGGTGGAGAAATCACTGCAACTGGTAAAGCAGATAACCTTGATGCCAGTTTAGGAGCCGGTGGTTATTTCCTTGGAAGTAAATTAGCGACTTCTCAGACTAATGTAAGCGTTTCTGCGGGAGGAAAAGCTGATGTTAATGCTTCGACCTTAGTTGATGCAAAAGTAAGCGCAGGAGGCTCTATTTACATTTATGGAAAACCAAAGCAAATAAATCAAAAAACAGTTTTTGGAGGTAAAATCGAAGAAGTAAAATAACAAGTTGTATTTTGATGGTAAATGATATTTTGGCTGGACTGCCATGGGGACTTTTTCTAAGTTTTATGGTAGGTCCAGTATTTTTTATACTACTAGAAACCAGTATTACAAAAGGATTCAGAGCAGCAATTGTCTTTGACTTCGGTGTAGTTCTAGGTGATATTTTTTTTATAGCTATCGCGTATTTAGGAAGTTACAGATTAATTCAGAGTTTAAAAGATAAACCAGCTTTGTTTATTTTTGGAGGAATAATAATGCTGGCTTATGGTATAATTTCTTTCGTTCGTTTAAAAAATGAAGAAAAAATAGACGATGAAGAAATTGATCGTGATATCATCAAAAGAAACTACGGAAGTCTATTTATAAAAGGCTTTTTACTCAACGTTATAAACATTGGAGTATTAGGTTTTTGGCTGGCTGTTATCATTTCTGTAGGACCAAAATTAGAAATGCAAAACTCAAGAATGATTACTTTTTTTACATCAGTTATCATTACTTATTTGCTGGTTGATTGTCTTAAAATAGTATTAGCCAAACAATTAAAATCTAAAATGACACCAACTAATATCGTTAAAATCAAAAAAGGAATTAGTATTGTTTTAATGGTCTTTGGAGTTGCTTTAATCACACAAGGATGGTTTCCAAAAGAAAAAGAAATGGTTAAAAATGCTTTCGAAAAAATAGAAAAGTAGTTGTTAATAACTCAAAAATATAAAATTAAGCCTCTGAATTTCAGAGGCTTTTTTGTGTTTATAAGTCCTTGCGAGGAACGAAGCAATCTCACTACTATAGATTATAAATGTTGATATACTTAGTGAGATTGCTTCGTTCCTCGCAAGGACAAGACATAAAAAAACCTTCAAATTGCTTTGAAGGTTTTAGAGGCATCGTCCGGATTCGAACCGGAGTAGGAGCTTTTGCAGAGCCCAGCCTAGCCGCTCGGCCACGACGCCATTGCTTGAACGGATGGCAAAAGTAACTAAAATCTTTAAATTTCAAAAGTTTCATATGAACTATTTTGAAAAAATACGATTTTAAATAAAATAATTACTTTCTAATTTCTGTCATTTTTATAGTAACTGACTCAACATCACCACCAATAGGAGGATTAATTTTAGAAACCCAAACTGTTGTTTTTTCTACAGTTTCTATCTCTGCCAGCACACGAATATTGATTCTTTTGGCTACATGTTCTAGTAAATGCGAACGAATTGCCATTTCTTCGGTAACAATTTTGTTCAAATGAACGTAATCAACAGTGTCTAAAAGATGATCTGTTTCAGCCGATTTCTGAAGATTTGTTTTTATTTTTAGATCTACAGTATAGTCAGATCCTATTTTTCCTTCTTCAATTAAACATCCGTGGTATGAAAAAGTGCGAATGTTTTTAAGTTTAATGATTCCCATTTTTATCTTGTTTCAAGTTTAAAGTTTCAGGTTTTGCGCTAGTTAAATGACTTTAAACCTGAAACCTGAAACCTTTTTTTTATCTTTGCTAAAATTACTATAAAATAATGGCATCAGAAGAGAAATCACTCAATTTTATTGAACAAATCATAGAGGAAGATTTAAAATCAGGTCTTTCGCAAACTAAACTTCATTTTCGTTTTCCACCAGAACCAAACGGTTATTTACACATTGGGCACGCTAGTTCTATTGCTTTAAATTTTGGTTTAGGTATTGATTATCAGTCACCTGTAAATTTACGTTTTGACGATACAAATCCAGAAAAAGAAGAGCAGGAATTTGTTGACGCCATTAAAAAAGACGTTGAATGGCTGGGTTATACCTGGGCAGAAGAACGTTATGCTTCTGATTACTTTCAACAATTATACGATTGGGCTGTTTTATTAATTAAAAAAGATAAAGCCTATGTTGATAGCCAGTCTTCTGAAGATATGGCCATTCAAAAAGGAACGCCATCAACAGTTGGGACAGATAGTCCATACAGAAATCGTTCTGTTGAAGAAAATTTAGATTTATTCGAAAGAATGAAAAACGGTGAATTTGAGGCTGGTACACATATTCTTCGTGCAAAAATAGACATGAAATCAACTAATATGTTGATGCGTGATCCTATCATGTACAGAATTTTACATAAGCATCATCATAGAACTGGAGATGCCTGGAAAATTTATCCAATGTACGATTGGGCACACGGACAAAGTGATTATTTAGAAGAAATCTCACATTCATTTTGTACACTTGAATTCTTGCCTCACCGTGAATTATACGATTGGTTTTTAGACCAGATTTTAGATGAAAATAAACTGCGTCCGAAGCAAAGAGAATTCGCTAGACGTAACTTATCACATACCGTTGTTAGTAAGAGAAAATTACAGCAACTAGTTAAGGAAAAGCATGTTAACGGTTGGGATGATCCTAGAATGTCAACAATTTCTGGGTTAAGAAGACGTGGTTATACAGCAGCATCTTTACGTAATTTTGCCAACACAATTGGAATTGCAAAACGTGATAATTTAATTAATGTATCGGTTTTAGAATTTTGTATTCGTGAAGATTTGAACAAAATTGCACCTCGTGTAATGGCTGTTTTAGATCCGGTAAAATTGGTAATTACCAATTATCCAGAAGGTAAAGAAGAGTGGTTAGAAGCTGAAAATAACCAGGAAGATAAAAATGCAGGTTTCAGAAAAGTGCCTTTTTCACGTGAATTATACATCGAAAGAGAAGACTTTTTAGAAGAAGCTCCAGCTAAATTTTTCCGTTTGACTTTAGGAAAAGAAGTTCGTCTTAAAAATGCTTATATCATTAAAGGTGAATCTGTTATAAAAGATGCAGAAGGAAATATTACTGAAATTCATGTTACTTATGATACCGATTCTTTAAGCGGAAGCGGGACAGAAGCAAGCCAAAGAAAAGTATCTGGAACATTACATTGGGTTTCTATTCAACATGCGCTTGAAGCAGAAGTTCGTTTATACGATCGTTTGTTTACAGATGAAGCTCCAGACAGTTATAAAGAGAAAAATTTCTTAGATTTTGTGAATCCAAATTCATTAGAAATTGTAACTGGATATGTTGAACCAAGTTTAGCTACAGCTCAAAATGAAGATAAATTCCAGTTTCAACGTTTGGGTTATTTTACTGTTGATAAAGACTCAACTGCTTCAAAATTAGTGTTTAACAAAACTGTTGGACTAAAAGATGCTTGGGAAGAAAAAGGTAAAAAAGAAGAAAACAGCATTAATAATTCGTTAAAAGAAATCAACAAATATTTTAAAGTTGAAAGTAAACCAGAACGTATTGCAATTGAAAGTGCAATAGGGGAGAACATTAAAAATGTTACTAGTTTTTCACTTTTACAGAATTCTTTAAAGAAGAATATCAATAATAATAAGGCTTCGTTGTTATTTGCTCAATTTATTTTGAAATATGGAAGTTGGAAATCAACAGATTTTGAAGAAGAAGATATCAAAAAATTATATTCAATGTCTTTAAAAAGTGAATCAACTTATGTTCGATCTAAAGCATTATTAAATTTGAGAGATATCGAAGAAGTAAGTTTCAAAAATCAATTTGATGATGAAATTTTAAAATTATATTCAAATCCTCCCAAAAATGCATCGGAGAGAGAAATTGAAATTCTTGCCGAGATGGTAAAAAAATAAAATAATTAGAATCTATGGAGAAGCGCTTTTTAAAAGCGCTTTTTTTATTATATATGAAACTTATTAAAATATTAAAACCTATAATTTTTATAAATTAAAAACAGCTTTCATAAATTAATTTTAAAGCATTTTTTTTAATCTTCCACCTCATTAATCTTATTTTAAAAGATCTTTTATTACAAGTCTTTATTTTAAATTTTACTTTTTTTACCACCTATTTTACATTTTTTGAGCCAGATTTTTTTCTTTAAAAATTTTTAAATGAAATTCTGGTATAATTTTTAATGTATTTTAAATTATAAAATAGTGTTATCGCTATTTTATATATGATAATTTATTTTTATTATTATTAAAATTGATGTGTATAATAAAAAATATAGATTTTATAAATTAAAATTGACTTTCATAAATTTATTATAAGAGGCTTTTTAAATTTATCCATCTCTAGAATCCTATTTTTTAAATTGATTGAAATTCGCTGCTTATTTTAAGTTTTGATTTTTTTGACCCAATTTTTACCTTCTACTAACTTTTTTATTTTTTCATAATGTAAAACCGATTTTTATTATATAAATTAATTTGATTAAAACTTTAAAATGATAGTTTAATTTAATAATTAATATAATTGATTAAAATTATATTAATTATAGTTTTTATATATTAGAAATAGCTTAAATAAATTAATTTTAACGCATTTTTTTATTCAAGTTGATATGTAACTCGTTTTTTGATTTATTGTTTATTTATGAGCTTTATTTTAGTTTTAGCTGTTATTTTTGTCAGTTTAACGGGTTGTTAACATACAATTGTTTATAAAGTTGCTACTTTTAACTCAATACCAAAAGTCAGAGATGATTTTTATAAAAATTAAAATTTGCCGTTAAAGAAACTAAACTGAAATTTATTGTTTTTAAAAACTCGTAATTTTTACAACAGTAAATCTTCAAAATTGATTTCTTGAAAAGACAATTTTATGTTCTCATTTTTATTATGATGTAATCCTGATAATATTTCGCGTAAAAGGTATTTTTCAAATTGTATCATAATGTACAAAATTCCATAATGTTGAATTTGTGTTAAGCTTTAGTTTTTAAATTTCAAATCTGATCATTTTTAATTTAAATCTAATTATCATGAAAATTTTATATTTTACGCTAGCAATGTTATTTGCAAATGTTGCAATTTCACAAACACATCAAATTACAAAACATAATGGTGAACAACTTGATGTTAATTTCATAAAAAACGAAAATGGTTTAATTTATTATTCACTAAACGGAAGTTCAGAAGAAATTAAAATTAGCAAACATGCTGTTTCATCAATTACGAATAAGCAAACCAAACAAACTCAAAAAATTTCTGATAAAATAATAGTAGATTCAAAAGACGATTACAAAATGGTAACTGTTCTGCCTCAGGAAAAGACAATAGGACTGAAGCAAGCTGCTAGTTTTACTGGTGTCTCGACAAGGACAAAAGGTGAACCGCCAATTGCAAACCAGAAACAAACTGCTATGAGAATAAAATCTAAGTCGGCTTCAAATGGTTCTCCTTTTGTGAGTATTGTTGAAAAAGGTGATGGAAAATATGAAGCAGTTACTTATGTGTATTAATTCTATTGTTAAATTTTGAATTTTACTGTTTAGCATTTTAAAAAAGAACTATCTTTATTAATCACTTAAAAAGAAATATTATGTCTAATAATTCAAATACAATTGCAGCAATTTTAGCTGGTGCTGCAGTAGGAGCGGCAATCGGGATTTTATTTGCTCCAGAAAAAGGATCAAAAACCCGAGCTAAAATTAAAGAAGGAATTGATGATGCAAAACATAATTTGCAGGATTCATTTGAAGCAAGTTCTGAAGTACTACGTGAAAAATTCACAGGTGCAACAAAAAATCTTGATGGAACTTTGAATGATTTACTTTCAAATGTAAGTCATAAGACAGAAGAAGTGATCACTTTTTTAGAATCTAAATTGGCTGATTTAAAAGCACAAAACGCTAAACTTCAAAAATAAAAATCTATTAAATTGTACAAGAAGCACTTAACTTGCTTATTTTTATAAGACAGTTTTGTGCTTTTTTTATTTTAAAAAATCTAGTTATGGCTTTTGAAGAGTTAAAAGAAAACACCGAAAAAATTCAGGATCAGACTAAAGTTTACATCGACAGTCATTTGGCCTATTATAAACTTTGGGGTTTTAAAGTTGCAATGAAATCAACAACGCTAATTTTTAAATTCACGTTGATATTATTGTGTTTTAGTATGGTTTTGATTTTTGGATCTTTTGCAGCAGCCTATGCTTTTGGAGATTTGTTAGGCAGTAATGCTCTAGGATTTTTAGCAGTAGGAGGGATCTATCTATTATTTACTATTTTACTTTTCTTTATAAAAGATAAAATGGTTGAAGGACCAATTTTAGAAAAGTTTTCAGAAATATTTTTTAACGATTGAGAATTATGGAAAAGAAAAAATACTCATCTTATGCTGAAATTGACAGAGATTTAGAAATCTTAAAATTGGAAAAAGATATCAATTATCAGAAATTGGTTTTAAGTTTTCAGAGAACAAAAGAAAGCATAACTCCGCAAAATATTGTAAACGGATTTGTTTCATCGTATACAGATTATTTTAAAAATTCGTATCCGCAAATACTTCAATCTATAATACCATTTGTTATCAATTGGTTTACCAATAAAAAAAGAGGCCGTTAAGCCTCTTTTTTATTTTACAATTATTGTTGAACATCTGGTTGAATATCATCTTCATAACCAGATTGAGGTTTTATTTGTTTTGGTTTTTCTACTTTTTTATTATTTTTCTTCATCATTTCGCCAACTTGGTTAGAAGCTGAAAAAGAAGCAACCATATTATTCAACATGTCACTTCCGGCTTGTGGTGAGTTTGGTAAAAGAATCAAGTTAGAGTTTGTATCAGATCCGATAGATTGTAGAGTATCATAATGTTGTGTAACCACAATTAAGGCAGATGCTTCTTGAGAATTAATTCCAACATTGTTCAAAACTTCAACACTTTCTACAAGACCTCTAGCAATTTCACGACGTTGATCTGCAATACCTTGACCTTGTAAACGTTTACTTTCTGCTTCTGCTTTTGCTTTTGCAACGATTCTAATTCTTGAACTTTCTGCTTCAAATTCTGCTGCAGTTTTTTCTCTATCAGCAGCATTAATTCTGTTCATTGCATTTTTTACCTGGATATCTGGATCAATATCAGTGACCAAAGTATTGATAATATCATAACCGTAAGTAGTCATTGCTTCATTCAATTCTCTTTTTACCGCAATTGCAATATCATCTTTTCTTTCAAAAACATCGTCCAGTTTTAGTTTCGGAACTTCGGCACGGACAACGTCAAAAACGTAAGCCGTAATCTGATCGTGTGGATATTCTAGTTTGTAAAATGCATCATACACTTTATCCTGAATTACTTTAAACTGAACTGAAACTTTCATTTTAATAAAAACGTTGTCTTTAGTTTTAGTTTCGATGATAACATCTAATTGCTGGATTTTAAGATTTACACGTCCGGCCAATCTATCTACCAACGGAATTTTAAGTTGTAATCCTGAATTTCTAACACTCTGAAATTTTCCGAATCTTTCTATTATGACAGAACTCTGCTGTTTTACTGTAAAGAAAGAAGACATGAAAATGAAGAATGCCAATACTAAAAAGATAATTAATCCTGTACCCATGGTTATAAAATTTATGTTTATGATTTTGGTAAATTACGAAAATTCTTCTAAAATAAAATTTTTAGACATTAAAAAAACGCTAAGAACATTTGTGATATGTTTCTTAGCGTTTCAATTTTAATTCGAATTCTAATTATAAAGTCGCTATCGCTTTCTGAATTCTAGAAATAGTTTCTTCTTTTCCAATGATTTCAACAATGTCAAATAGGTGAGGACCTTTAAGTGCTCCAACCAAACTTAAGCGGAAAGGCTGCATAACTTTACCCATTCCGATTTCGTTTTTAGTTAACCAATCTTTTACAATTGCTTCGATATTTGCAGAATCAAAACCATCAATATATTCTAGAGTAGAAATCAATTCTTGCATTAAAGCTGGAGTTTCTTCTTTCCAGTTCTTGCTTGCTTTTTCATCATAAGATGTTGGAGCTTGGAAAAAGAAATCTGTTAGATCCCAAAATTCAGAAACAAAATGCGCTCTTTCTTTTATTAATGAAACAATTCTTGTGATGTCATATTTAGAAATGTCAATTCCTTTTTCCTGTAAAATAGGAGTGAAGGCTTTAGCTAAATCTTCGTCATTTTGTTTTACTAAATATTGGTGATTGAACCATTTGTTTTTCTCTGGATCAAATTTAGCTCCTGCTTTATGCACTCTGTTCAAGTCAAAAGATTGAGCTAATTCTTCTAAAGAAAATAATTCTTTATCAGTTCCATCATTCCATCCTAATAAAGCGAGGAAGTTGACAACTGCTTCTGGGAAAAATCCTTTTTCTCTGTAACCAGAAGAAACTCCTTCTTCAGTTTTCCATTCTAGAGGAAATACTGGGAATCCCATTTTGTCACCATCTCTTTTAGACAATTTACCATTTCCAATTGGTTTCAAAATCAAAGGCAAATGAGCAAATTCTGGAGCTTCCCAACCAAATGCTTTGTATAATAAAACGTGAAGCGGCATAGATGGCAGCCATTCTTCGCCACGAATAACGTGTGAAGTTTCCATCAAATGATCATCTACAATATTAGCTAAATGATAAGTTGGCATTCCATCACTTTTAAACAAAACTTTATCATCCAAAAGATTAGTTTCAAACTTCACATCTCCACGAATAATATCTTTCAAATGTAAAGTTTCATCAACCGGAGTTTTAAAACGGATTACATAATGCTCTCCATTTGCAATTCTTTTAGCAGTTTCTTCTGCAGAAATTACTAAAGAAGTATCTAATTTTTCACGATTGTGATGATTGTAAATAAATGTTTTTCCTTCAGCTTCGTGTTGTTTTCTATGTGC
This sequence comes from Flavobacterium sp. GSB-24, assembly GCF_027924665.1. Classification (NCBI taxonomy): domain Bacteria; kingdom Pseudomonadati; phylum Bacteroidota; class Flavobacteriia; order Flavobacteriales; family Flavobacteriaceae; genus Flavobacterium; species Flavobacterium sp. GSB-24. The sequence goes on along the minus strand of NZ_AP027043.1, from coordinate 979,527 downwards.
ATCTAAAGCTTCAGGAGTATCAAAAGCATAATAAGCCCAGCCAGAATTTATTAATTGATCGGCATATTGCTGGTACAAATCTTTACGTTCGCTTTGTCTGTATGGACCAAATTTTTCATTTTTCCCTACAGTTTCTTCAGGAGCAATTCCTAACCATTCAAGTGCTTCCATAATGTAAGCCTCTGCACCAGGAACAAAACGAGTCTGATCTGTATCTTCAATTCGAAGATAAAAAACACCGTTATGTTTTTTTGCAAATAAATAATTAAATAGGGCAGTACGAACTCCGCCAATATGTAATGGTCCAGTCGGACTTGGTGCAAAACGCACGCGAACTTGCTTTGACATTTGTTTAAAATTTTGTTGCAAAGATACAACTTTAGATAAATCCCAATTTTTTAAAATTCCAAATTCCAAACACAGTGAATAGTTGGAATTTGGCATTTAATTTTTTGGAATTTGAATCTTTATAATTACTACTTTTATAGGTTATAATTAAAACAGATTTATTTTGAAAACAACATCTGCTATATACCAGAAGCTCGAGGCTTTCATTAAGAAATATTATACCAACGAACTGATAAAAGGAATGCTTCTTTTTACTGGTTTTGGATTATTGTATTTTTTATTTACGCTTTTCGTAGAGTACTTTCTATGGTTAAAACCTTTAGGAAGAACTTTTCTATTCTGGTTATTTATTGCCGTTGAAGTTTTCCTTCTGGTTCGATTAATTATTTTCCCTTTGTTTAAATTATTTAAACTTCAAAAAGGAATAGATTATACTCAGGCCTCTAAAATTATTGGAAATCATTTCACAGAAGTAAGTGATAAACTAACTAACTTTTTACAATTATCAGCTGATAATAATGCTGAAAGTTCTGAATTGGTTTTGGCTTCGATAGAACAAAAAGCAAATTCTTTACAGCCAATTCCTTTTGGAAATGCCATTAATTTTAAAGCCAATAAAAAATATCTGCCATTGGCTTTGGTTCCAGTTTTGCTTTTTGCAGTGTTTTATATTTCTGGAAATAGCAATATTATTTCTCAAAGTTTGAATAGAGTAGTGCATTTCAATTCTGCATTTTTACCGCCAGCTCCTTTTAAGTTTGTGGTTTTAAATTCTAATTTGCAAGCAGAACAAAACAAAGATTTTGTGATCAAAATGGAATCAGTTGGGAATGTTGTTCCAGAAAATGTAATGATCCATATTGGTGATGAAAGTTATTTTATGGAATCTTCACAGCCAGGAAAGTTTGAATTTAAAGTAGAAAAACCAGCAGAAAATATTAGCTTTTCTTTTGAAGGAAATAATGTTACTTCTCAAGAATATGAATTGAAAGTTATCACTGTTCCATCAATTGCAAACTTCGAAATGATTTTGAATTTTCCTTCTTATCTAAAGAAAAAATCAGAGACCATTCAAGGAACTGGAAACGCAATTGTACCTGAAGGAACAACGGTAACTTGGAAAATGAATACCAAATCGACTCAGGAAATTATATGGAAAAGAGATAATGAAGTTTTTAGATTTAATAAGATAGAAAATGACTTTAAATTGGCTAGGAATATTAGTCAAAATACAGAATATCAAATTCTTACGTCAAATGATAAGGTTAAAAACTACGAAAAACTAGATTATCAGCTGTCTGTTATTAAAGATCAGTTTCCAACCATCAATGTTGGTCCAGCACCAGACAGTTTAAAGCTGGATAAGAACTATATTTTAGGAAGATTAGGTGATGATTACGGACTTTCAAAACTACAAATTGTATACTACGAACGTAACAAACCTCAGTCTGCTAAGCGTGGAAACATTCCGGTAAAGGCTGGTGTATTTGATCAGTTTGTTTTTAATTTTCCAAGTAACCTTCCGGTAGAAGAAGGAGTTTCATATGAATACTATTTTGAAGTTTTTGATAACGATGCACCGCATGGTTTTAAGAGTACAAAGTCTTCAACATTTTCAGATCGTGTAGCTACAACAGATGAAATTCAAGATCAAGAATTGCAACAGCAAAATCAAAATATTAATAGTTTATCTAAATCTTTAAAGAACCAAAACAAGCAGATTTCAGAAATGGATAAGCTTCATAATACTGGAAAAGAAAAGGATAATTTAGAGTTTAAAGATCAGCAGAAGATCAATGATTTTATCAAACGTCAGAAACAACAAGACGAAATGATGAAACAGTTTTCTGAAAAAATGAATCAGAACTTAGATAAATTTAAGGATGATAAGAAAGATAAAACAGCTGAAGATTTACAAAAACGTTTAGATAATGCACAAAAAGATTTAGAAAAGAATCAGAAATTATTGGACGAATTGAAGAACTTAAACGATAAATTAAACAGTGAAGAACTGTTTGATAAGATGGAAAAGTTCAAGCAAATCAGCAAAAACCAATCTCGTAATTTAGAACAATTGGTTGAGTTGACCAAGCGTTTTTATGTTTGTAAGAAAGCAGAACAAGTTGCTGAGAAACTAAATAAACTGTCAGAACAACAGGAACAGTTATCTAATAAAGAGAAAGAAAATACGAAAGAGAAGCAAGATGAAATCAATAAATCTTTTGATAAGATTCAAGAAGATTTAAAAGATTTGAAAGAAGAAAACAAGACTTTAAAGAAACCTTTGGATATTCCATCTGATGCTTCAAAAGAGAAAGATGTAGATAATGATCTTCAAAAAGCTTCAGAAGAATTAAGTAAAAAGAATACTTCTTCGGCTAAGCCAAAACAGAAAAGTGCTTCAAAGAAAATGAAAAGCATGGCTCAGGAAATGCAGAGCGAAATGGAAGGCGGCGAGCAAGAACAGATGGAAGAAGATGTAGCAATGCTTCGTCAGATTCTAGACAACCTTTTGGCATATTCTTTATCACAAGAAGATGTAATGAAACAGTTTAAATCTATGAAATTAGGTTCATCTGCATTTACAAAAAACATTAAAATTCAGCAGAATTTAAAACAACAATTCAGACATGTTGATGATAGTTTGTTTGCACTTTCACTACGTAATCCAAAAGTAGCTGAAGACGTAACCAAAGAAATTGGCAACGTACAATACAACATGGATAAAGCTATAGAAACTTTAACTGACGTTCAAATTCCAAGAGGAGTTTCACACCAGCAATATGCAGTTTCATCTGCCAATAAGTTAGCCGATTTTCTAAGTGATTTATTGAATAATATGCAGATGTCTATGTCTAAACCGGGTGCTGGAAAACCTAAACCTGGAGACGGACAAGGAATGCAACTACCAGATATTATTCAGAAACAAAAAGGACTTGCTGATAAAATGAAAGAAGGAATGAAACCAGGTCAAAAGCCTGGTGATAAACCTGGGGAAGGTCAAGAAGGAAAGTCTGGTCAAGGACAAAGTGGAAAAGGAAAAGAAGGTCAGGGTAAAGAAGGGCAAGGTAACAAAAGCGGTGATAAAGGTTCTTCTGGTAAAGATGGAAAAAGCGGTAAAGGAGAAAAGGGAGATAAGAATGGAAATGAAGGTGAAGATGGAGAAGGAGATGCAGAAGCTATAATGGAGATATACAAAGAACAGGTTAAACTTCGTGAAGCTTTACAAAAAGAATTAGCGAGGAAAGGTTTAGATTCTCAAGGCAAATCTGTAATCGATCAAATGAAGCAATCAGAAAAGCAAATTTTAAATAAAGGATTTAAGAATGAAAACCTGCAGCGTATCTTAAATATTCAACAAGAATTATGGAAACTAAACAACGCAGTTCAGCAACAAGGACAAGATACACAAAGGCAATCTGAAACCAATAAAGCTGAATTTAGTAATCGTTCGAATGTTTTACCAAGTTCATTATTGGAATATTTAAACAGTGTAGAGATATTAAACAGACAATCACTACCTTTGCGCTCGAATTTTAATCAAAAAGTTCAAGAATACTTTAATACAAAATGATAAATTTTAATTACGAAACTGATTTTACTTTAGGAGACGAGCAGGCTTTTAGTGACTGGCTTAGTGCTGTGATTGTTTCTGAAAAGAAAAAAGAAGGAGAGATCAATTATATATTTTGTGATGATGAATATCTACATAAGATCAATGTTGAATATCTAGATCACGATACACTTACAGATATTATTAGTTTTGATTATACTGTTGGCAACGAGTTAAATGGAGATATTTTTGTATCTGTGGAACGTGTTGCAGATAATGCTAAAGACTTCAATGTTTCGTTTGCTGAAGAATTGAAAAGAGTACTTTCCCATGGGATACTTCATTACTGCGGTTACAAAGATAAAACGGATGAAGATGCTCAATTAATGAGAGCAAAGGAAGAAGAAAAAATGAAGATGTTTCACGTGGAACAGTAATTAAATCTCTTTTTTATTTTTCAATGTTCCACGTGAAACGTTTTAGTTTTTAATTTTTAATTTTTAAGAACGTTCCACATGAAACATGTTTATAGGAAATGAAAGTTTTTTATAACGTTCCACGTGGAACGTTGAAGTAATGAATTCAATAAAAGATTAAATCGTTCCACGTGGAACATGATTCTTGATAGGTTTTTAGAAGTAGAGAATGGAAGTTTAGGAAATGTTTCACGTGAAACATTTCGTTTTAAAGATTGTGTTTTCAAAGTCTGTTTTGAAGTTCTATTTTGAAGTTCTATTTTGAAGATTCTATTTTGAAGATTCTATTTTGAAGATTCTATTTTGAAGATTCTATTTTGAAGATTCTATTTTGAAGATTCTATTTTGAAGATTCTATTTTGAAGATTCTATTTTGAAGATTCTATTTTGAAGATTCTATTTTGAAGATTCTATTTTGAAGATTCTATTTTGAAGATTCTATTTTGAAGATTCTATTTTGAAGATTCTATTTTGAAGATTCTATTTTGAAGATTCTATTTTGAAGATTCTATTTTGAAGATTCTATTTTGAAGATTCTATTTTGAAGATTCTATTTTGAAGATTCTATTTTGAAGATTCTATTTTGAAGATTCTATTTTGAAGATTCTATTTTGAAGATTCCAGTTTGAAGATTCCAGTTTGAAGATTCCAGTTTGAAGACTCCAGTTTGAAGACTCCAGTTTTGGAATTTGGAATTTCATAGATTGAAAATTAAATATGCGTTCCACGTGGAACAAGGAAAAATATAAATGTAATTCTAAAAACCGCGTTAGCGGTTTTTGGAGAATAATAAAACAAAATGTTTTTAGAAGAATACGATGTTATTGTGGTGGGTGCAGGCCATGCTGGTTCTGAAGCTGCGGCTGCGGCGGCAAATTTGGGATCGAAAACTTTATTGGTTACAATGAGTTTGCAAAACATTGCACAAATGTCTTGTAATCCTGCGATGGGTGGAATTGCAAAAGGACAGATCGTTCGAGAAATTGATGCGCTTGGTGGATATTCAGGAATCGTTTCAGATAAGACAGCGATTCAGTTCAAGATGCTGAACAAATCAAAAGGACCTGCAATGTGGTCGCCAAGAGTTCAAAGTGATAGAATGCGTTTTGCTGAGGAATGGAGAATGATGTTGGAGGGAACTCCAAATCTTGATTTCTACCAAGAAATGGTAAAAGGACTGATTATTGAGAATGGAAAGATAAAAGGAATTAGGACTTCACTTGGTGTGGAGATTCGTTCCAAATCTGTTGTTTTGACAAATGGTACCTTTTTGAATGGTTTGATTCATATTGGAGAAAAACAATTCGGTGGAGGAAGAGCAGGCGAAAGTGCTGCAACTGGAATTACCGAGGATTTGATTAAAGCAGGTTTTGAAGCTGGAAGAATGAAAACAGGAACGCCGCCTCGAGTAGATGGACGTTCTTTGGATTATTCTAAAATGAATGAAGAAAAAGGAGATGCGAAGCCATCGAAATTTTCGTATTCAGATATGACAGCTCCATTAACACATCAGCGTTCTTGTTACATGACGTATACGTCATTGGATGTTCATGATATTTTGAGAGAAGGTTTTGATCGTTCCCCAATGTTCAACGGAAGAATCAAAAGTTTAGGTCCAAGATATTGTCCATCGATTGAGGATAAGATAAATCGTTTTGCAGATAAAGAGCGTCATCAATTATTTGTGGAGCCAGAAGGATGGAATACTTGTGAAGTTTATGTAAACGGATTTTCAACTTCGCTTCCTGAGGATATTCAATTTAAAGCGCTTCGTTCTGTTGCAGGTTTTGAAAATGTAAAATTCTTTAGACCTGGTTATGCTATAGAATATGATTTCTTTCCGCCGACGCAATTGAAACATACTTTGGAGACAAAGTTGGTAGAGGGATTATATTTTGCTGGACAAATAAATGGAACAACTGGATATGAAGAAGCAGCTTCTCAAGGTTTGATGGCTGGAATAAATGCACATTTAAAAGTGCACGAAAAGGATCCGTTGATTTTAAAACGTGATGAAGCGTATATTGGAGTTCTAATTGATGACTTAATTACCAAAGGAACTGAAGAACCATATCGTATGTTTACATCTAGAGCAGAATATAGAACATTGTTGCGTCAAGATAATGCCGATTTCAGATTGACTCCAATGTCGTACGAAATTGGTTTAGCTTCTGAAGATCGTTTACGCAGAATGGAACAGAAATTAAATGAATCTGAAAAGATGGTTTCGTTCTTCAAAGAAACGAGTGTTAGTGTTGCAGAAACAAATCCAATTTTGGAGGCGAAAGAATCTGCTCCAATTACACAAGGAGATAAAATGTTTAAAATTTTCTCTCGCCCACAAGTTGAATTAGAGGACATGGTGAAATTTGAAAAAGTGGCATCATATATTCAAGAAAATGATTTGGATGAAGAAATTGTTGAGCAAGCAGTTATTCAAGTGAAATATTCTGGTTATATCGAGAAAGAAAGAAATAATGCTGATAAACTAAATCGTTTAGAGGAAGTAAAGATTCCAGAGAATTTTGACTATAACAAAATTAAATCAATGTCTATTGAAGCAAAACAAAAATTAAGCAAGATTCGTCCTGTAACTATTTCTCAAGCTTCAAGAATTAGCGGAGTATCACCCAGTGATATTTCCGTGCTTTTGATTTATATGGGAAGGTAGTCTAATTTTAGATTGCAGATTGTTGATTTTAGATTTTTTTTTAATTTGTATTATAAATCTAAAATATGAAATGTTCCACGTGAAACCTTTTACAAAATAAATAATCTAATTTATCATTTCACAATCTGAAAAAGACATATTTTCGAGTGTAATATTTTCTAAAACTTGTGCAAAATAAGATTAGCAATTATGTTGAATATTAAATCTCGTGAGAACGAAAAGAATTTAAAAGAATAAAATAAAAAAACTAAAAATCCTAAAAGCGATAAAATTTCGTTTTTAGGATTTGCTATAAATTAAACCCAATATCTATAAAATTTAAAAATGGACGTTTTAAACAAAAAACACTTTCTAACTGTAAAAGACCATTCTGTTTCAAAAGAAATTTTTGATTTGTATTACGATGAAGAATTAGATATGCTAATTACTTCGCCACAGCCCGAACTTCAAAATTTAGGTAAGTATTACGAAAGTGAAGATTATATTTCGCATACCGACAACAAACGTTCTTTATTTGAAAAAGCTTATCATTTTATAAAAAATATTGCACTTCAAAACAAATTGAATTTAATTAATAGCGAACAACCTAAAAAAGGTAAACTTCTGGATATTGGAGCTGGAACCGGAGATTTTCTTTTAACAGCAAAAAATTATGGCTGGGAAACAATTGGAGTAGAACCAAGCGAAAGAGCAAAGAATATTGCCAAACAAAAAGGAATTTCATTTGTTGAAGAAATCGACAGTTTAGAAAATAACTCTTTAGACGTGATAACAATGTGGCATGTTTTAGAACATGTGCCAAATTTAGAATTTCAGATTCAAGAATTGAAGCGTTTATTAAAACCAACTGGAACATTAATTGTTGCGGTTCCAAACTACAAATCGTTTGACGCAAATCATTATCAAACTTTTTGGGCAGCTTATGATGTGCCCATTCACTTTTGGCATTTTTCAAAAAAATCAATTCAGCTGCTTTTTGAAAGAGTAGATATAAAATTAGAAAAAATACTTCCAATGAAGTTTGATTCATTTTACGTGAGTCTTTTATCAGAAAAATACAAAACAGGAAAGATGAATTACATCAAAGCATTTTTCATTGGTTTGAAATCAAATTGGAAAGCTAAAAAAACAAACGAATTTTCATCACACATTTACGTGTTGAAAAATAAATAAGATTTTATAAAGCTATTTTGCCCTCGATGGGTGATGGCTTTTTTAGGTTAAAAAAATCGTAAAAAATGCGATTTTATTCTAATAGTATCAGATTATTGTAAATATTTTTTCAATAAATAAAAACAATATCATAAAATTTGCGCATTTTTTAAACTTTATGCTGATGCTATTGATTTTTTTATATTTTTGTCTTCAATACTTAAAAATAGAATTAAAAAAAATGAAAAAAGCATTAGTTATTATCGCACTTTCAGTTTTCGCAGTTTCTTGTAATAAAACAGCAGAGGTAAAGGAAGTAAAAACAGCTTACGTGGATACTTCGGTTTTGATGAAAGAGTACACTGAGGCAAAAGATTTAGAGGCAAAATACAAAGCTCAAGCGGAAGAAAAAGGAAGACAATTACAAGCTGAAATTTCACGTTTTAAACAAGACGCTGCTAATTTTCAAAGTCAAGCGCAGGCTAATGGTCAAGCATGGGCACAGCAAAGAGGTGCTGAATTGCAAAAAAGAGAGCAGCAATTAGGATATGCTCAACAAGCACTAGCACAACAATTACAACAAGAAAGTGGTGTAGAAATGGATTCTCTTGTTAGTGGAGTTAAAAAATTCATCAAAGATTACGGAAAGAAAAACGGTTATTCTTACATCTACGGAACTGGAGATGCTGCAAGTATTTTGTATGCTGAAGATAAATATGATATTACAAAAGATATTATTAAAGCATTAAATGATAAATATAAAGCAGAGCCAAAAACAGATGCAAAACCAGCAGCTGAAGCTAAAGAAGGCGAAGCAAAAAAATAAAACTACCAAACTAACTAAATTACTGAAAACCTAAATCCACTAAGATTTAGGTTTTTTCTTTTTATAAAAATGCGGTAATTTTATTTTTTAATACAAGCCCAATGCAAAACGTTTCAGAAGCGGCAGCTTACACTTTACAATTCATCAATCAGACGCAAAAATCTATTTTCCTTACTGGTAAAGCAGGAACAGGAAAAACTACGCTTTTACGCGAAATTATTGCCACAACCCACAAAAATACGGTAGTAGTTGCCCCAACAGGAATCGCTGCCTTGAATGCAGGTGGAGTAACAATTCACTCGATGTTTCAACTTCCTTTTTCAGCCTTTATTCCGTCTTACGAGGGGAATGCGCAATTTACAGACACGGTTAAGTTTGAAAATAAAGAATCGCTTCGCCGTCATTTTAAGATGAATAACGTCAAAAGAAATGTAATTCGAAATATGGAGCTTCTGATAATTGATGAAGTCAGTATGCTTCGCGCAGATTTATTGGATGCAGTTGATTTTATGATGCAGTCTGTGCGACGAAACAGCCAAGCTTTTGGAGGTGTTCAAGTTTTATTTATTGGAGATTTATTACAGTTACCGCCGGTTATTCGCGATGAAGAGTGGAGAACTTTGAAAAATTACTATCGAGGAAAATTCTTTTTTCATTCGCATGTGCTGCAGCTCAATCCGCCGATTTATATCGAGTTGTCTAAAATTTATCGCCAGACAGACGATATTTTTATTTCGGTTTTGAATAATCTGCGAAATAACCAGATTACACCAGAAGACGTTGCGGTTCTAAATCAATATGTTAAGCCCGATTTTGATTTCAAGGAAAACAAAGGCTACATAACGCTTACAACGCATAACGCTAAGGCAGATTCTATTAACTCACAGTCAATCAATGATTTACATGGTAAAGAGTATATATACACGCCATTTGTTGTGGGCGATTTTCCAGAAAAGATTTTCCCAGTCGAAGAAGAATTAAAATTGAAAGTCGGAGCACAAATCATGTTCGTTAAGAATGATTTGTCTTTCGAAAAAAGATATTTCAACGGAAAAATGGGTGTAATCAAATCACTTTCAGACGAGGAAATCTTTGTTCATTTTCCAGAAGAGAATATGACACTTGAAGTGGAAAAGTACGAATGGAAAAATATTCGGTACAAAGTCAACGAACAGACAAAAGAAATCGAAGAAGAAGTTTTAGGCACATTTGCGCATTATCCCATCAAACTTGCTTGGGCGATTACGGTTCACAAAAGTCAAGGTTTAACTTTCGACAAAGCTGCGCTCGATGTATCGCAAGTTTTTCTGCCGGGACAAGCCTATGTTGCACTTTCGCGTTTGCGTTCGTTAAACGGGCTTATTTTGCTTTCTCCGATGCAGATGAATGGCATTTCGAACGATCAAGATGTGATGGATTATGCTTTGAACAAAGCAACAGAAGAAATTTTGAAAAACTCACTGCATTTTGAAACCAAGAATTTTATTCATAACTATTTGATAAACAGTTTTAATTGGACAGAACTCGCGCAGGAGTGGCGCAATCATCGTTTTAGTTATAACGAAAATGCGACAGGTTCAGAAAAATCAAAGCATACCGTTTGGGCACATAAGCGTTTAGACACAATCGAACAGCTTTTAGAGCCTTCCCAGAAATTCATCATTCAGCTGAATAAAATTTTCAACAAAGAAACGGTTGATTTATTTTTTGTGAAAGAAAGGGTAGAAGCCGCCTATGATTATTTTTTCAAACCAATGGACAAATTGGTCGATGATTTGATTTATAAAATTGCAGAAATCCAAAAATTTAAAAAAGTAAAAGAATTTTATGAAGAGCTGCATTTTTTAGAAGATCTCCAGACAAAAGCAGTTTTGAGATTGTTGAAAGCAAAATTGTTGATCGAAGTTATGGTTTCTGGCGAAGCAATCTCCAAAGAAAAGCTTTCATCTCCATTTATTAGAAATTATAAAAGCAATAAAGCCGAAAGGATTCGTGATGAGCTTAAAATAACAAATACAGACATTTTTAGAACCGAAGAACCCGTTGTTCGATACAAACCAGCTAAAGCAGATAAAAATGAGCTTAAAACGGCTAAAAAAACAACAGTCGAAGAAACGTATGATTTGTGGCTGGAGAAAAATTCTGTTGAAGATATCGCAAGAATGCGTAAATTGAATGTTCAAACTATAGAAGGACATTTGATAAGACTTATCCAAGCGAAGAAAATTGAAATAACGGATGTTTTACCTTATGATAAAATTTTGGCTTTGAGAGAAGCGTTTGAGTTTTATCAAGAAGAATCTCTAAGCGGTTTGAAAGAAAAACATGGAGATGAATTTACCTGGGATGAACTAAAAATGTTCAAAGCCAGCATTAATTGATTTTCGAGACGTCCCACGTGAAACATCATTTTCGTTTTTCAAAATACTTATTTATAACGCATTAAATTATTTTGATATGAAAATAGTCAGATTGTTTTTAATTTATTTTATGTTTTGTGCTTTGAGCATGAGCGCACAGGATTTGAAACCTGAATACCAAAAAATTATTTCGAAATTTATTTCAGAGGTAAAGAGCGGTAATAAAACAGCTGTTTCCAATCGGATAAAATTTCCATTAAAAAGAGATTCTCCAATTCCAGCGATAAAAAATAAAACGGACTTTGTTAAAAAATACAATCAAATTTTCGACCCGATTTTAGTTGAAAAAATTAGCAAATCAGATCCTGCAAAAGATTGGTCGGAAATGGGTTGGAGAGGAATTATGCTGAATCAAGGAGATTTGTGGATTGATACTGATGGAAAAATCATCAGCATAAATTACCAGTCAGAAGCAGAGAAAAAATTAAAAAATTCGCTGATTGCTTCTCAGAAAAAAAATGTAAACAGTTCGATTTCAGATTTCAAACAACCTGTTGCGGTTTTAGAAACGTCAAAATTTCGAATCAGAATCGATGATTTAGGAAATGGCAAATATCGCTACGCTTCTTGGTCAATCAAACAAAAAATGACAGACAAGCCAGATTTAGTAATTGAAAATGGAGTTTTCTTTGCCGATGGAACAGGAGGGAATCATCATTACGAATTTAAAAAAGGTGATTTTAGATATGAATGTCATTTTATCGTTTTGGGCGAAAAAAATTCGGCGCCTGCGGCGTTAATTGTATATCAAGCCGAGAAAAAAATTCTATCACAAGATGCAAAAATTGTTTCACGATAAACATTAAAAAAGCCTAATTCGTTATGAATTAGGCTTTTTAATTAGATTGCTGAAATCACTTTTTCAAGTTCTTTTTCCTGAGTAATTTGAGTCAGTTTAAGCTTCTGAATGTTGACCTCATTTTCTTTAGTTTTGATTCTCTGCTTTTGAATTTCTTCATCAGAAATTGAAGATGTTGTAATCTTGTTTTCAATTTTCTGATTAGCAAGTTCAAGTTTGCTGATTTTTTCCTTCGTCGATTTCAAATTGTTTTCAGATTTCGAAAGGTTTTTCTTTTTGCTTTCCAGTTCTTTCTGCTCCTTCTTCAGCTGTTCAATTTTGTCATCCAATCTTTTATAATTTTCTTTTAAGATTTTTTGCGTTTCAGCTTCTGTTTTTTTTAGCTCTAAATTTTGAGCATTGTTACTTTGAATTTGCTGTGCAAAAAATGACTGCGAATTAAGCAATAATAAGAATACTAGGGTTTTGAAGATTTTATTCATTTTGTTTTAAATTTTTACGGGACGAATTTATTCGAAGGAATCTTCAAAAAGTGCCAGTCAAATTTTTTAAAACAACAGAATAGGACAAAAAAAATCCCGTTCAAAAGAACAGGATTTTTAAAATTATAAGTTTTCGACCAAGATCCAGGCTTGTGGATTTTCGCCTTTTTGTATTTCTTTCTGAGCTACTTCAGCTTCTTTCATTGTAGCATAACTTCCGTATAAAACCGGAAACAAACCGTGCTTATTTTCTTTTAGCATTCTAGCTTTAAAACCATCTTTAATTAATTGATTATAAGCTTTTCTAGCATTTTGTTCGCTTCTAAAAGCACCGGCCATAATGTGGTATGGCATTGTTGGCTCAACAGTTTCAACTTTAGCAGAATCTACAGAAAGCGTAACAGCTGGAAGCGGACTTTTGATAAAAAATGTTGCTTCTTGAATTTTGTCTTGTACTTTTTTCTGAACCGATTTTTCTACCAAAAGGGTTTGGTTATCAATTTGGTTTTGGTACAATGGATAACCGATGCTTCCTGTAATTCCAAGTCCTAAAACTAGAATAGCAGCATATCTTAAGAATGAATTTGAAGATTTAGTCTGTTCTTCGTTTTCATATAACAAAACAGCGTCTTTTTCTTTTGCCGCAATCTTTTCGATTTTTTTCTCGAAAATTTCTTTTTTCACAACTGGAGAAACAAAAGGACTTAATCCGAAAGAAGTAGCCAAATAGTTAGTTTGATCGTTTGGTCTGAAAACAATATTCCCTTCAGAATTTAAACGAAGCTCTCCAATGTTTTTTAAAAGAATAACACCATTTTCATCTAAAGTTTTTTTCCAATTTAAAACCTCAAAAGCAATTGCGCTAACTGCAAAACCATAAGATGTTTTTTCAGCTTGAGCAATGTGATTTGCCAGCAATCCGTCATTATTTTTGATACGGCTGTTGAAAGAAATGGTTTTTTTTGGAGGAAAAAACGAATTAGTGCTCTCATTCAGCTGAGCCGAATGAATTTCGGTTAAAAATGCACCAAATCCTGGAACCGTTACACACTGATAACGATACAATAACTGCGAGATATATACTTCGATTTTCATAGTAACAAAGTTATGCATCGCTTATAGTTATCAAAATTTTATTCACAATTTTTATTAACAATTCACAATTATTTTTAGACAATTCGTTTTCAAATATTTAGCTCAATGTTTTGGCTTAGTACAAAAAGTAAATAGATTTTAATTCTAAAATTTATTAAGAAATTACTTTGTTTTAATGATATTTGCGCCTCCTAAAAAGTAAAATTATTTTTTCTATTTTACATAATGTTTTAAAAGATGACCGATCAAGAATTGTTTTATTTATTAGCCCTGCTAAAGGTTGATGGAGTGGGTGATATAATGGGTAAAAAGCTGCTCCATTCATTTGGCAGTGCTCAAGCTATTTTTAATGCAAAAAACAATCAACTAGCAGCAGTTGACGGAATTGGAACGGTTTTATTGAAGAACTTAAAAGATAAAAGTGTTTTTGAAAAGGCTCAAAAAGAATTAGAATTCATACAAAAGAACAATATTCAGATTTCTTGTTTTAAAGATGAAAGCTATCCCGAAAGATTAAAGCATTGTATTGATGCGCCAATTTTAATTTTTACAGCTGGGAATATTGATCTTAAAAACAAGAAAATAATCAGCATTGTCGGTACTCGGCAGATTACTTCGTATGGAACTGAATTTTGTAAAAAACTGATCGAAGATTTGGCGCCCTTAGACCCTATAATCGTCAGCGGATTTGCTTATGGTGTTGATATTGTTGCACATCAAGCCGCGATGGATTATAATTTGCAGACCATTGGAGTTTTGGCTCATGGTTTAAATCAAATCTATCCCAGAACGCATAAAAAGTACATGGCAAAAATGGAGGAGAACGGCGGCTTTATAACTGAATTTTGGAGCGATTCTAATCCTGATAAAGAAAAATTTGTACGCCGAAATCGAATTGTAGCAGGAATGACCGAAGCAACAATTGTAATCGAATCTGCAGACAAGGGAGGTTCGTTAATAACGGCAAATATGGCCAATGAATATAATCGTGATGTATTTGCTGTGCCTGGAAGAGTTACAGACAAATACAGTCAAGGCTGTAATAATTTGATTAAAACTCAGAAAGCTAATCTATTAACAGATGCAGCCGATTTGATTTATATGTTGAATTGGGATATTAAAGAAAAATCAAAAAGTATTCAGAAACAGCTTTTTATAGAACTAGAACCTGACGAACAGAAGATCTATGATTTTCTTCAAAAAAACGGAAAAGAATTGCTAGACATTATTGCTGTTAAATGTGATTTTCCAATTTATAGAATGTCGGGAATTTTAATTAATATGGAACTTAAAGGCTTAATACGACCACTTCCTGGAAAACTTTTTGAGTCAATTTAACGCAGAAAATCTTATTTTTTATTTTTGAAGTGTTTGTACAATTTGTAAAGTATAAAAATCAGTAATAACCCAAATAGGATATTTAAGATTTGAAATAAATAGGGCGGCACATCATAATCTTCAATATATTTATTCATCTTTTTATTATTTAAAAGATTAATATAGATGAAGTTACAAAAAAATATTCAGATATTTAACAAAAAAAACGTTGACCAGTTTTGAAACTTGATCAACGTTTTAATTTATGAAATTTAAATTTTATTTTGCGAAACCAAGTACTTCGCGAACTTTTGCTAAAACACCATCGGCAACAACAGAAGCTTTTGCTGCACCTTTTTTCAATAGAGCATCTACCTCTTCAAGGTTATTGATGTAGTAATTGTATGTTTCTCTTTCAGTTTTAAATTTCTCAGTAATCAGTTCAAACAAAGCTTGTTTGGCGTGACCGTAACCATAATTTCCGCCTAAATAATTGGCTCTCATTTGTGCAATCTGTTCCTCATTTGCTAATAAAGAATAAATAGCAAATGCATTACAAGTATCTGGATTTTTTGGATCTTCAAGCGGCGTACTGTCAGTTTCAATACTCATTACTTGTTTGCGTAATGTCTTGTCATCCAAGAAAATATTAATAATATTATTAGCAGATTTACTCATTTTTCCTCCATTTGTTCCAGGAATCAGCATTATGTCTTCTTGAATTTTTGCTTCAGGAATTACAAAAGTTTCGCCCATTTGATGATTAAAACGAGAAGCGACATCGCGAGTGATCTCTAAATGCTGCAGTTGATCTTTTCCAACGGGAACAAATTCAGCATCATACAATAAAATATCTGCAGCCATTAACATCGGATACGTAAATAGTCCAGCATTAACATCGTCTAAACGATCCGCTTTATCTTTGAAAGAATGTGCTAAAGTCAATCTTTGGAAAGGGAAAAAACAGCTTAAATACCAAGTCAATTCAGTAGTCTGCACCACATCAGATTGTCTGTAGAAAGTCACTTTTTCAGGATTTAAACCACATGCAAGCCAAGCCGCAGCCGTGCTGTAGGTGTTTTCTCTTAAAGTTTTTCCGTCTTTAATCTGAGTAATCGAATGTAAATCAGCAATAAACAAAAAAGATTCGTTATCCGGATTGTTTGACAATTCGATTGCTGGAATAATTGCTCCTAATAAATTTCCTAAATGCGGTGTTCCTGTACTTTGAACACCCGTAAGTATTTTTGCCATTCTAGATTTTTTCTGAAATGCAAATGTCGTGATGTTTTTTTTAACCGCAAAGTGTGCAAAGGTTTATCGCATTGTTTTGTTTTTTTGTGAGTCATTTTAACGCAGAGCGCGCAAAGGGTTTTCGCAAAGGAAAGAGGTTTTATTTCTTTGAGAGATTGCTTTGCAATAAGTTCACTAAGCTTTATCTTCTGTAAAGTAGTCTGAATTAAAACCATTCAATTAAATTATAAGAAAATATTTATAATTTTGATTTTTTTTTAGATTATGACAGAAAACGAAATATCAAATATTGTAATTGGGTTAGCTATTGAAATTCATAAAAAACTTGGACCAGGTTTATTAGAAAATGTGTATAAAGAATGTTTGTTTTATAAGATTAAACAAAAAGGTCTTCTTGTCGAAAAAGAGAAAGCTTTGCCATTAGTTTTTGAAGAAGTAAAGCTGGATTGTGGCTATCGTATTGATTTGCTTGTTGAAAACAAATTTCTAATCGAGGTAAAAAGCGTAGAATCACTTACCGTTAACCATTTGGCACAAACATTAACCTACTTGAAGTTAGGAAATTTTAAACTTGGTTTATTGGTAAATTTCAATGAAAGTCTTTTAAAAAATGGTATTAGAAGAGTTGTAAATAATTTATAAATAAAGCTTTGCGAACTTGTTGCAAAGCAATCTCTCAAAGAAATAAAACTTCTTTCCTTTGCGAAGCCCTTTGTGCGCTCTGCGTTAAAAAAGCAACGAGCTTAGGAAAATAAAAAACTTTATTAAATTCATTTCTGTTTTCTTACTTTTGAAACTATGAAAATATTTAAAATTGCTTTTTGGGTTTTATGGCGCATTTGGTTTTACATTTTAATGGCCATTCCGATTTTGATTATGCTGCCGTTTTTACTGACTTCTATTATCTCAGAGAAAGGTTATCCCTATTTTTTTAAAATGGCTCGGATTTGGGCTAAATTCATTCTTTTCGGAATGGGTTTTTACTATACCGTAAAACGCGAACAGAAGCTCATTAAAGGCAAAAGTTATATGATTGTGGCCAATCATACCTCAATGACAGATATAATGCTTATGCTGGCCATAATTAAAAATCCGTTTGTTTTTGTTGGGAAAAAAGAGCTTGTGAAGATTCCGCTTTTCGGATTTTTCTATAAAAGGACCTGCATTTTGGTTGACAGAAGTTCTTCAAGAAGTAAAAATGAAGTTTTTAAAAGAGCTCAAAGCCGTTTAAATCAAGGTTTAAGTATTTGTATATTTCCAGAAGGCGGCGTCCCAGACGATGAAAGTATTTTGCTCGATGAATTTAAAGACGGGGCTTTCAGACTAGCAATAGATCATCAAATTCCGATTGTTCCAATAGTTTTTGCCGATAATAAAGAACGTTTTTCGTATACTTTTTTAAGCGGAAGTCCTGGCAGAATGAGAGTTAAAGTTCTTCCTTTTATAGAAACAAAAAATTTGACCATTGATCATAGGAAAGAACTTAAAGATCAGGTTCGAAATATAATTTACGATGGTTTGGTTGATTTCCAGAAGACCAAATAAATATAAAAGCCGATAGATTTAAGAAATCTATCGGCTTTTGTTTTTGAATTAAAAACCCCCCATTTTTATTCAAAAGTTATCTATGAATTATTTTTTCAGAAATAAAACGCAATACTTTTTTAAATTTCAATTTGGTTTTTCTTCGGTTTTTATTGTACAACAATTCTATTTTTTCTTTCATGGCTAAAAATATTAATGGTTGATAATAAAGAGTTTAAATTAATAACTCAAGTTAATGTCACATTATTATAGATAGAGAAAAATAAAAATGGTTGCGTCAAAATTGGAAAAAAAAGTAAAAAAAATTTGATAAAACCCGTCAGTATGAATTACTAACGGGTTTTAATTCAAATAACCAACCAATTTAAATTCTAAAAAAGCCTCAAATTGATATATGGCTTACCAATTTGGAAACCCTGCTTTTTTTAATAGATGCACTTTTGTCGAAAAGGTTGCGTCAAGTTTTTATTTTTATTTGAATAAAAAAATCCTGACAGATTTTATAGTCTATCAGGATTTAGATTAGTCATTTTTTGACTTATATGAGATTAAGCGTTTGCTAATTCTTTAATATGTTCTTTAATTTTAACTTCAAGTTCGTCAGCAAGTTCTGGATTATCTTTAATTAAAGTTTTAACAGCATCACGACCTTGTCCTAATTTTGTATCGCCATAACTGAACCAAGATCCTGCCTTTTTAACGATGTCAAATTCTACAGCTAAATCTAAAATTTCTCCTGTTTTAGAAACTCCTTCTCCATACATAATGTCAAATTCGGCAGTTTTAAAAGGCGGGGCAACTTTATTTTTAACAATTTTAACTTTAGTTCTGTTTCCAATTACATTTTCACCGTCTTTGATTTGTGCAGAACGACGAATGTCTAGACGCACAGAAGCGTAAAATTTAAGTGCATTACCCCCAGTTGTAGTTTCTGGATTTCCGAACATTACACCAATTTTTTCACGAAGCTGGTTGATAAAGAAAACAGTACAGTTTGTTTTGCTGATAGTTCCAGTAAGTTTTCTCAAAGCCTGAGACATTAGACGAGCATGAAGACCCATTTTTGAATCTCCCATTTCACCTTCGATTTCGCTTTTTGGAGTCAACGCTGCAACCGAGTCAATTACGACAATATCAATTGCTCCAGAACGAATTAAGTTCTCTGCAATTTCTAAAGCCTGTTCACCATTGTCCGGCTGAGAAATAATTAAATTCTCGATATCAACATTTAGTTTTTCTGCATAGTTTCTATCAAAAGCATGTTCCGCATCGATAAAAGCAGCAATACCTCCAGCTTTTTGAGCTTCTGCAATAGCATGAAGCGTCAAAGTAGTTTTACCAGAAGATTCTGGTCCGTATATTTCAATAATTCTTCCTTTAGGATAACCATTCACTCCAAGAGCTAAATCAACGCCAAGTGAACCAGAAGAAATCGTTTCTACCTCCACAATGGCTCTGTCGCCCATTTTCATTACGGTTCCTTTTCCGTAGGTTTTGTCAAGTTTGTCAAGCGTTAATTGTAACGCTTTTAATTTGGCTTCTTTGTCTGAACTCATCTTTTTATTAAGTGTCTAAATTGTTATTTTCTTTCAAACAAAAATCAAAAAGAGCAAATAACTTCCTGGTTTTTATTTGTGACTTGTAATTTGGTAAAATTAGTTCTTTTTTTTGAAGTTAATTGTCCCAAATTGTATCAAATTTGCACAAATTGTACTATAAAAATAAAGCCTTTAATTCTGTTGCATCAGATGGTTTTATCTTTCCGGCAAGTAATAAACTCAGCTGTTTACGACGAAGCGCCGCGTCAAAACGTTGTATTTCTAGATCGGTTTCAGGTACAATCGCAGGTACTTCAACTGGTCGTCCAGTGTCGTCTACAGCAACAAAAGTATAAATTGCTTCATTTGCTTTGGTTCTGTTTCCAGATTCGCGGTCTTCTACCCACACATCAATAAAAACTTCCATAGAACTTTTGAATGATCTTGAAACTTTTGCTTCTACCGTTACAACGCTTCCAAGCGAAATAGCTCTGTTAAAAGCAACGTGATTTACAGAAGCCGTAACTACAATTCTACGTGAATGTCTGCGGGCAGCAATACTTGCAGCGCGATCCATTCGGGCTAATAATTCGCCGCCAAAAAGATTGTTTAAAGGATTAGTTTCGCTCGGTAAAACTAAATCAGTTAAAATAGTTAGAGATTCTGAAGGATGTTTTGGATTCATTTTCTTAATAATAAAATTTTGTTTGGATGCCCAATAATTGGACTTTTTTGCCACAGATTAAACAGATTAAAATCTGTTAGAATTTGTGAAATCTATTGCTAACTTTAAAATATTTACGGTTGTTAATTCAACCAATAAACTGCCATTACAGCCGGTATAAAATATATGACAATGGTTCTCGCGCCATCGTAATCTTTTGCTAGTCTTTGTCCGAAAAGCATCATTAAGAGACAAATACATGAAAATATAGCTCCATAAAAACCAAATTCTCTTCCGTTATTTGTTAGCAATTGAATACCGCCGACAACACATAAGATTCCCGAAATTAATTCTAATATCAGTAAGTGTAAAAGAGCGAGCGGTACTTGATTTTTTAGTGGTGTTTTGGCAAAATGTTCTTTAAGCCAAGTTACATTATCATTCCAATAAAAAATTTTTTCGTAGCCCGATTGTAAAAAAGTTAAGGCTAAAAATGCCAAAAGTAAGATTGAAGCAACATTGTTCATTTGAAATCTATTTTTTATGAATTAAACGAGTTAGTTTGATAGATAAATCGGTTAGAATTATTTTTGCATTTCCGTTTCTTTCAATATGGTACATGGCATCTGAAAGTTCTTTAAAAATTTCGTGAATGTTGTTTCCATTTACAAAAGGCGCAAAATTTTCGAGTTTAAATTTATCAACTTTTGGTTCTATGTAAACTAAACTCGGCGCTTGATAATTTAACATCAGAGCTTGTCGGAACATTTCGATACAATACTGTATGAATTTTTTCTGGCTTTCGCGTCCAAGCGCAGCGATTTGCTCGCTCCAGGAAATTAAATCCTGAATGGCTGCTGCATTTCCTTTTGCTCTAAAAGCTGCTCGAACCCAATTTACAAACCATTGTTCAAACGGAAATTCGTCATCATCTTCTTTTAATAAATGCAGTGCTTTGCTAAAATTACCCTGCGCTTGATGCGCAATTTTTTTAGCTAAGTTCGGATCTATATTTTCTCGTGCAACCAAAGCTTCGGCTATAACTTTTTCAGGAAGTCCGTTAAAGTGAATTACTTGGCAGCGCGAACGAATGGTTTGAATAATATCTTCTTCATTTTCAGAAATCAGAATAAACATGGTTTTATCTGACGGTTCTTCTAAAAGTTTCAAAAGTTTATTAGAAGCGGCGATATTCATTTTATCGGCCATCCAGATAATCATGATTTTATAACCGCCTTCATAAGATTTCAAAGCAAGTGATTTTAACACTTCCTGCGCATCTTCAACACGAATCTCTCCCTGTTTGTTTTGTACACCAAGAATTTTATACCAATCGAACAAACCACCGTAGGGCATTTCTTGAATGAAACTGCGCCAGTCTTGTATAAAATCTAAACTTTTGGGTTTGGTTTTTACATCTTCGGTAGTAACGGTTGGATAAATAAAATGCAGATCTGGATGTGAAATGTTTTCAAACTTAAGATTACAAGAATCGTTTCCGTTTGAATTTTCGTCGCCTGTATTACTGCATAAAATGTACTGGGCATAAGCAATGGCAGTGATTAATGTGCCACTTCCTTCTGGACCAACGAATAATTGTGCATGCGGGATTCTACCAGAAGCAGCACTTTTTATCAAGTGGCTTTTGATGTAATCTTGACCTAAAATTTGAGAAAATTGCATGGAGCAAAGATAGAAGAAAATGATGTAGTCAAAAATTTTACAGATAAGATTATTTCGTAGTTATAATTTTGAAATTACAAACTCATTTTTCGATTTTTTTCGGATGACTTTCGACATAATTTTGTTAATAAATGTCTCAACCTGAGCAGATATCAAGATTTTTTTGTTAATATTTTTTTTCAAAAAACGCGAAACGTAAGTATTTTTTTATTATTTAAAAGAAAGGATTCGTTTTTTTTATAGCGATTATCTTACGGTTTAGATTTTAACAAATTTAACAAAAAGCACGTTAAAACGCACATTTTCTCGACATAACACTGGTTTTTAAGGTTTTTTTAAGGTTTTTTTTTGAAAAAAAAAATCATTAGAGTTGTAATTTAAGTTAATTTATATATTTTTGTTTTTATCAACAACCAATTATAAATAAGAATCTATGAAAGGGAAAATTACTCTGTTAAGTGCACTTTTTATCTTAACTACTGCAGCCGTTTCGGCACAGGCAAAAAACGCACCAAGAAGTATTATTAGTACAACAGCTCTTATTCGTAAATACCATGATCAAAAAGAATTGAGCGGTATGCAAAAAGGAGAACTTTTGGAATTATACATTGAGCGTATCAAGGTTCTTGTAAAAACCCTTCCTTACATTGCTTTGGTTACAAAACCTGGAGTTACTATGGCCGATCTTGGTATTCCAGACGATAACGAACACAAAAAAGTTTTAGATGCTCAGGCAGTTGGTACATCAACATTTTTGGATACTACAGTAGAATTCCAAAGAAAAATGATGCCTTACTCTGATAAAGGAAATCTAATCGCTGCAATCTTGTTCTACGAAAGTACATTGAAATCATTACACGAGTTCAACGATTTGAACGAAATGTAATAAAGATATTTTTTTTAAAACCTTTTTCGAAATGTTTACGTAGATGGATGAAATCTATTTGAACATTCTTGAGAAACAAAATAAAAAAAAACTCATTCTCGAGGGTTCTGATAATTTCGGAAAACTCGAGAGGAGTTTTTTCATTTACGCATACCCAAATTTATTATTAACCGTAATACCCCCCTTATCATGAAAAAAATTACTCAATTAATCTGCGTTCTTTTGACAGTTACGAGTATGAGTGCTCAACAAGAGAAAGGAATTATGGGCTACAACAATTGGTTAAACAATTGGACTGAGTTTAAGCCTAACAAAGTGGACTATGGAGAAGCAAACCAAATTTTAGCAGGAAATATTTCTGTTAATACTAAATTGCTGAAAAGAAATATCTACGTTTTGCAAGGAAACGTATATGTTACAAACAATGCTGTTTTAACTATTGAACCAGGAACTTTAATTATTGGTGATTTCGAAACAAAAGGAACATTGGTAGTTACAAAAGGTGCACAAATTGTTGCAGACGGTTTAGAAACAGATCCAATTGTATTTACTTCAAACCGCAGCATGAAAAAAGCTGGAGACTGGGGTGGACTTGTAATTCTTGGTGATGCTCCAATTAATAAATTTGGAAATGTAGGTTCTTACAACCTTGATCTTGACCCAACTCTTACTACTTACGGTGGAGACAACGTAGCTTCAAACTCTGGAATTTTAAGATTTGTTAGAATCGAGTTTGCTGGTAAAAAAGTAAAAGGTTTAGATACATTTAACGGTTTAACTATTGCAGGTGTTGGTAATAAAACGATTATTGACAATGTAATGGTAAGCTACTCTGGAGGAGATTCATTTGCTTTCTTCGGTGGAGATGTTAATGCTTCTAAATTAGTTTCTTATAAATCTATCAACGACGACTTTAAATTTACACAAGGTGTACAATGTCGTTTATTCAACTCTTTAGCAGTTAGATCTTCTTACTTATCAAGTAACAAAGACGGATCTCGTTGTATGGAGGTGAAATCTTATGAGAAAAAGAACGAAACAGACTTTACAAAAAAACAAACTCTCGTAGCTGCTACAAATATTACTATGCTTAATGACAGTGAAAATATCAAAGCTGATATTCAAGCAGGGTTAGTAAAAGAATGTGTATATGTTGCAGAAGCTGCTTCTCTTGAATTAAAGCGTAGTGTAATCTCTGGTTTCAATCCTGCTGTTTTATTAGACAGTAAAATTGAAATCAACGATGCTAATCTTAAAAAAATCAAATTTGAAGAAATGTACTTCAACTTATGTAACGGAAACATCTTTACAGAGTACAATTCTAATAATGAAGATTTAGAGAGCTGGTATGGAAATAGCGTGTTTTTTAACGTTTATTCTCAAAGCAGTAACAATGAAACATTCATTGATATCGCAAACCCTAAAAAACCAGATTTCAGATTACAACTAGGAAAAATCACGGCTTCAAGCGGCAATAGATAAATAGATTTCGATTTTTATTTCCACGCGTAAATTTTATTAATAAAGTCCCCAGACACAATTTATGTATCGTCTCTAACGGACCCAAATAAAGATCAAAACATAATGGTATCTACGAAAAAATATTTTTTATATATAATATTTTTGGTTTCGCCTATTTCGTTAACTCTATATGCACAGAATACAGCAGAAAAACCTACAAAGGCTGCTGGTTCTGAGTGCACATTAACTTTAGGTAATGTTAACCAAAATAATACTAATGCTGTAATTGAAAACAGCAATTCAGATAAATTTAATCAGTTTATAGTAGGGATGTCCAACCCCAAGGACAGCCTTACTATAGTAGCTGAACCAAATACTGTATCTGACGAATGTCAGGAAAATTCATCGCTTACAGCAACTTCAATTCTTGCAAAAGATATAATTGAAAACTACAAGTATGATTTTTCTGAAACATTCATTGATATTTTGTTTTTTGAGCGTATAGACTTAGCAAGAACACGCACTATATGATTCAAAAAATTACTTTATCTTTTACTAAATTTTTACTTTTATTTAGCATTTTGTTCTTTGCTAAATCGAATTCTTATGCGCAAACTATAGTGCCTCAAACATTTGATGGTTTAGAAAAGCTTTGTGCTGGAAATTCGTTTAATGAATTTTATGCTAGTTTCAGTTATATAGATTTTCCCGCAGGTACTACTTTTGTAGTTGAGCTTTCAGACGCTGCGGGAAATTTTACTTCTCCTATTGCTACGACACTGCTACAGACAATCGATGTTTCTGCTACTCAAAAAACAATTAAATACGCAGTGCCAACAGATTTAGTTGGTTCTGACATCTACAGTTTAAGAGTGAAAAGTTCAACTGGAGTTACTAGTACGAGATTTAAAAATTCTTTGGGAAATACTTCTTTTCCTGCTTATTTTAAACAATTCGAAGGTCCTTTCTTTATTAATAACAAAAGTGATGTCGCTATGATTTGTTCTGGCGGTAATTTAACACTTTCTATTAGTTCAGAATCACCTTCTCCTGCCAGTATCGCTAATATCAAATACAAATGGTATAAAGACGATGTTCTAATAGCAGGACAAAGTTCTAAAGAGATAGTTGTAAACAGTACAGGAAAATATTATGCAGAGATTGATTACGGACAATGTTCTGATGTAAACTTTAGTTCTAATCGTGTCAATGTCACTTCTTCTAGCAGCGGTTCTGCTGTTACAATCGATTCAAGCTTAGGTAACCCATTTTGTGCCAGCGGTACAGGAACGGTTTTAACAGCAACTTCAGGAAATAGTTATGTTTGGAAAAAAGACGGAGTAGTTATAGCAGGTGCAACAAATCGTACGTATTCAACAAATGAATCTGGAGTTTATACTGTCGAAGTAGATTTTGGAGGATGTAAAGCTACAGGAAGTATTAATCTTCAAAGCAACGGATTTGAAGCAAGCATAGATGCTCAAGATGGATATAAACTAAGTGAAGGTGAAACATTAACGGTTAATGTTACAACAGATGCTACAAATGCTACTTTCGAATGGTACTTAAACAACAATTTAATTGCTGGAGAAACAGGAAGTTCATATGTGATATCCGTAAAAGGTAATTACAAAGTAAAAATTTCTCAAGCCTCTGGTTGTATTGCAAACAGAGAGTTTTCATTTAAAATTAATGGTGATTCCGGACCGTCAACAGTTATTCCAAATATCATAAAGTTGAGCGGGATGAATCCGTATTGGAATATTCCAGATGAATATAAGAATGCTTCTACCAGTGTAATTATTATTAGTTCAAACGGAGATAAGGTTCTCGATGTAGTGAATTATCAAGGCGATTGGCCTCAAAACAATATAGATTTTAAAAATGTAAATCCCGTTTATTACTATGTCATTAAAGGCGACACAGGTGAAAAAAAAGGATCAATAACTGTGATAAAATAATATGAAGAAAATTTTACTATTCATCACTTTATTTTACGGTTTTTCAAATGTACTCTATTCTCAAAATGCTTCTGAGGATGGAGTTGTTTCGTTTTCATTACCTATCAGAAATTCTTTAAAGTTTAATAGATATTTAATTAACCCAACATTCAGTTTTGTTCGAGAAACAAATCCATATATAAGCTTTTATAATAAGAGACAATGGGTTCAGTTTGATGATGCTCCACAGACTTATATTGCCAATTATTCTGGACGTATCAAAGAAAATGATGCTTTTGCAGTTGCATTATTTCAACAAAATTATGGATTAATGACTGTTTTTGGAGGTGTTGTCAATTTTGCGCACAACATTGTTCTTCAAGAAGACAGTAATTTGACTTTTGGTTTAAATGTTGGTGCTTACCAAAGCGGTTTAAATACAGGAAAAATTATCTCAGACGATTCAGATATTCTAACTGGAGAATTTCCTAAAAGTACACTTCTTACCGTAAATCCAGGTATTAACTATGGTACAACTTTTCTAGATTTCGGATTGTCGATCAACAATTTAGTGCTTTACAATTTTGGGTCCGGAATGGTTAAAGATGATCCAGAAAGAGCAATTGAACTTCATGCAATGTACACTGGGTACATTGACAGCTATGGATTTTTTGACAGAAGTAAATTTTCAGGTATTTTAAAAACAGAGATTAAAAAAGACAAAACAGTTATTTCCGGACTTGGTATGTTGACTCTTCAACAAGGAGTTTGGGCACAAGCAGGTTACAACACTTTATATGGAGTTTCAGCGGGACTTGGGGTTAATATTTCTCCAAGCATTGCTATTGAATATAACTACGAAAGAGGAATGGGCAATTTCTCAAACCTAGGCGGATCACACGAATTTGCCATTGCCTATAAATTCAAAAACAGAAATTATTATTACGGAGATGATGATGAAGGATCATTGATTGATCCATCTAAACCAAAGCCAGTACCTGCAAAACCAAAATCAGAAGCAACTCAAGTTAACAGAACTGAGATTGCTGAAAAGAATAGACTGGCAGCCGAAGCAAAAGCAAAAGCCGATGCTGAAGCAAAACAAGCCAGACTTGCCGCTGCAGAGAAAGTTAAGGCAGATGCCGAAGCTGCTGCAAAAGCAAAATTAGAAGCTGACAACAAAGCTAAAGCAGATGCTGAAGCTATTAAGATAAAATTAGCGGCAGATGCAAAAGCAAAAGCCGATGCTGCTGCTGCTGCGAGAGC
Source organism: Flavobacterium sp. GSB-24 (assembly GCF_027924665.1). NCBI lineage: Bacteria > Pseudomonadati > Bacteroidota > Flavobacteriia > Flavobacteriales > Flavobacteriaceae > Flavobacterium > Flavobacterium sp. GSB-24. The sequence continues at coordinate 952,151 of NZ_AP027043.1, read as the reverse complement.
ACAAACAGCCACAGCAAATAGAGCAGTTGCTGCAACACAAAAAACTGCTGCACAATTGGCTGCTGATAAAGCAAGAGCAGATGCAGAAGAACGTAGAATAAAATTAGCTGCAGATAATAAAGCTAGAGTGGATGCTGCTGCCGCTGCAAGAGCACAAGCCGCTGCAAACAAGCCAGGAGCAACTGCAGCACAAAAAACACAAGCACAACTTGCAGCTGACAAAGCGAAGGCTGATGCAGAAGCAATGAAATTAAAATTAGCTGCAGACGCAAAAGCAAAAGCTGATGCTGAAGCTGCCGCAAAAGCGAAAGCTGCTGTTGCAACTCCGCAAAAAACACAGGCACAACTTGCAGCTGACAAAGCTAAGGCAGACGCGGAAGCAATGAAATTAAAATTAGCTGCAGATGCAAAAGCAAAAGCCGATGCTGAAGCTGCTGAGAAAGCAAAAGCTGCCGCTGCAAAACCAGTAGCCGCTCCGCAAAAAACAGCTGCACAATTAGCTGCAGATAAAGCAAAAGCAGATGCAGAAGCTGCTGCTAAAGCAAGGTTAGCCGCTGCTGAAAAAGTAAAAGCTGATGCCGAAGCTGCAAGACAAGCTAGACTGGCAGCAGCAGAAAAAGCTAAGGCAGATGCTGAGGCTGCAAGATTAAAATTAATTGAAGATAATAAAGCGAAAGCAGAAGCTGCTGAAGCAAAACGTAAAGCCGATGCAAAAGCGAAAGCAGAAGCTGCAGATATGCAGTCAATTCTTGCTGCCGATGCAAAAGCGAAAGCAGACTCAGATGCATTACAAGCTAGATTAGCTGCAGAAGCAAAAGCAAAAGCCGCAGCTGAAGCAAAAACTAAAGCATCTATTGATGCTGCTAATAAGGCAAAAGCTGCTGCAGATGCAAAAGCAAAAGCTGCAGAGGAAGCTGCTCTTAAAGAAAAATTAGCTGCTGATGCAAAAGCAAAAGCAGATGAAGAGGCTAGACAAGCTCTAATTGCTGCCGAAGCAAAAGCAAAAGCCGATGCGGAAGCATTAAAATTGAAACAAGCAAAAGATGCTCGTCAAGCACAATTAGCTGCAGAAGCAAAAGCGAAAGCAGATGCTGAAGCACTTCAAGCGAAACTTGTTGCAGATGCAAAAGCGAAAGCCGATGCCGAAGCTGCAGCAAAAGCAAAATTAGAAGCAGATAATAAAGCAAAAGCGGAAGCCGAAGCACAACAAGCAAGACTAGCGGCAGAAGCTGCGGCAAAAGCCGATGCTGAAGCTGAAAAAGCTAGATTGGCTGCAGATGCAAAAGCAAAAGCAGATATGGAAGCTCTACAAGCAAAACTAATTGCTGACGCCAGAGTTAAAGCCGATGCTGAAGCAACTGCAAAAGCAAAAGCAGAAGCAGAAGCGAAAAAATTACAAGAAGCGGAAGAGGCACGTCAAGCTAAATTAGCTGCAGATGCGAAAGCAAAAGCTGACGCCGAAGCGTTACAAGCTAAACTTGCTGCCGACGCAAAAGCGAAAGCAGATGCAGAAGCATTAAAAGCACAACAAGCTGCTGAAGCTAAAGCAAAAGTTGAAGAAGAAGCACGTCAAGCTAAATTAGCTGCCGACGCAAAAGCAAAAGCTGACGCAGAAGCATTACAAGCTAAACTTGCTGCGGATGCCAAAGCAAAAGCAGATGCAGAAGCATTAAAGGCACAACAAGCCGCAGAAGCTAAAGCAAAAGTTGAAGAAGAAGCACGTCAAGCTAAATTAGCTGCAGATGCCAAAGCAAAAGCGGATGCGGAAGCATTAGAAGCTAAACTTGCCGCTGATGCTAAAGCAAAAGCAGATATGGCTGCTCTTCAAGCAAAATTATTGGCTGATGCAAAAGTTAAAGCAGACGCAGAAGCTACAGCAAAAGCGAAAGCAGATGCAGAAGCGAAAAAATTACAAGAAGAGGAAGAAGCGCGTCAGGCTAAATTAGCGGCCGATGCAAAAGCAAAAGCGGATGCTGAAGCAGTAAAAGCACAACAAGCTGCTGAAACTAAAGCAAAAGTTGAAGAAGAAGCACGTCAGGCTAAATTAGCTGCCGACGCAAAAGCAAAAGCTGACGCAGAAGCATTACAAGCTAAACTTGCTGCGGATGCCAAAGCAAAAGCAGATGCAGAAGCATTAAAGGCACAACAAGCCGCAGAAGCTAAAGCGAAACTTGATGAAGAAGCGCGTCAAGCTAAATTAGCAGCCGATGCCAAAGCAAAAGCAGATGCTGAAGCATTAGAAGCTAAACTTGCCGCTGATGCAAAAGCGAAAGCAGATATGGCTGCTCTTCAAGCAAAACTTCTTGCCGATGCAAAAGCGAAAGCTGATGCAGAAGCTACAGAGAAATTAAAAGCGGAAGAAGAAACAAGAAGACTTAGAGAAGAAGAAGATCGTCAGGCAAAATTAGCAGCAGAAAAAGCGAAAGCCGATGCAGAAGCAGCTGCTCTTGCAGCTTCAGCTAAAGATGCTACTGCTAAAGCAATTGATGATTTGACGAAATCTATTGATGATACAAGTAAAACACAAAATGATTTATTAGCACAATTCACAGCAACTGTTGCTAATAAACAAAAAGACTTAAGTGATTTAAAAGAAGAGAATGATTTAAGTGAAAAAGGAATTTATAGAGAGCCAAAACCTTTCAAAAGTGTTGCGGCAGAAAACAGTCAGATTGAAGCTTTAAAATTACAGATTGCTGAAGCAAATAACAGCATGAAAAATGAAATCAATAAGCTGACTAATCTTTATAACGAGAGACTTAAAAAATTCCCTAAAAACGATCCGTTAAACAAAGCGTATCTGGATAAGATAAACGAACTGAAAGCGGCTCAATTAAGAATGGAAAAAGAAGGCGCTGCATTATTAGCCGACTTAGAGCGTATTAAAACAGAGACAGAAATTGAGCGTAAACGTAGAATTAAACGTGCAGCTTACGAGAATGATCAAGGAAGATACGCGCAGGACATTGCTGCTCTTAAACGTATTAAAGAAACGACTAAATTAAGCAGTACCCCATTGACGGCAAATGATTTTGATTTTGGTGAAGAGCAGTCAAATATGCAGATTATTAAGAATATTAAAAATTCTGATAGTGGTTATTATTTAATTATTGCGGTGCATAACAGTGTAGAGAAACGTGATGAGTTCTTGACTAAAGCGGTTGCTTCAGGACGTTCAGATGTAAATTTCTTTTACAATGTAGCCACAAGTAAATACTATATCTATTACGAAAAGTATGATGGTTTACAAGAGGCAACCAAAGCATTAGAAGCGAAAGGAACTAAACCATATAACGGCAAAATGGCTATAGTAAAAGTTGAGAATTAGAAGAAGAATTAATTATATAGATGCGGCTTCTTTGAAAAAAGAAGAGGAACATAAAGTAAATTTTAATAAAGAGTATATGCTGTTTTTTAAATGCCCCTTTAAAAAACAGCCGTTAAACTGAAACCATAGAAAAATGAAGAAACCTACTACTTTAAAATTAGTTTTAGCTGTATTACTTTGTATTCAAAGTTTTGTTATTTACTCTCAAAAGAATTTCACCCCTCGTTTTGATACGAGTTTAAAAGGAGATATGCTTTTGATTGGTAACAATATTTTGAATAGAGATGTTAAGGATAATGAGCGTGCGAACGATGCCTTTAATGCAACAAACCAAAACAACAACGACCTTAACATGCAATATATTGACATCGATGGTGATGCCAGTACATTTAGTTCAAGTTCGGCAAAATTAACAATTCCAACAGCAAGCAGGGAATGTTATAAAGTTGTTTACGCTGGACTTTATTGGGCTGGTATTTACAGCAAAGGATCAGTTGATGATAAAACGGTTAACAGAAGTAACCTGGGTTCTATTAAAATTAAACTACCCAATCAAACCGCTTATACTGATATTACGGGTCAGTTGATTTATGACTATTACCCTTCTACTTCAAATGGTGATCAGATGCCTTACGCATATTATTACGATTTGACATCATTAGTACAAGGACTAACAGATCCAGAAGGAACTTATACAGTTGCAAATATTATTTCGGCAAGAGGAAAAATCAATGGAGGTTTTTCTGCTGGTTGGAATTTATTTGTTGTTTATGAGGATCCTAAATCTTCAGCAAAATACATTACTACGTTTGATGGTTTCAGATGGATTCAGGCTAGTAGTGGACCAGTAACTTATAACATTTCAGGTTTTAAAACGATCCCAACAGGTACTGTAAAAGCAAAATTAGCTTTTGCGGCTTTAGAGGGAGACGTTAACTTAACAGGTGATAGATATTCTATTAATAACACTGATATTTCAACCGCACAACGTCCGATTGACAACTTTTTTAATAGTACAATTAATGATACTAATGGACCTTTCACTGACAGAACTCCTGCCAGTGGAAATACTTTAGGTTTCGAAGCAGGTATTCTGAATGTTCCCAATCCCGCAACCTCGGCAAACCCAGGAGGAAGTGTCATTAAAAATAACGATACTTCGGCACAGTTAAAACTTACGACAAGTGGAGATGGTTATGGGCTATTCTTTAATGCATTCAATGTTGAAATTATTGAGCCAAAAATTGTTTTAACCAAAATTGTAAAGAATGCCAAGGGAGATAATATTGGTGGTCAAAATGTTACGTTAGGACAACAATTAAATTATGAAATTGGTTTTAAAAATACAGGAAATGATAATGCAACATCATTTACTATTAGAGATCAATTGCCTATAAATATTATTTTTAATTACCCGGCAGATATTGTTTCATTGCCAACCGGAGTAACTGTTCAAAGTTATAACGCAGCTACAAGAAACATTGTTTTCAAGGTTGATAATAGTGTGGTTAAAATTGGTGACCCTGAAAAGGTAATCAGCTTTAAAGTTCAGGTTGTTCCAGATTGTCATATGTTAAGTGAGGCTTGTTCTAATAGTATTGACAACTCTGCATATGCAACTTACAAAGGAACACAGAATACAGCTTTCACAATTTCTGATGACCCGAGTGTTAATACCAATACAGGATGTATCTTAGTTCCAAAAGCAACTAACTTTTTAGTAGGGGTTGACGGATGTAAGTATACAGACAACGTTACGCTTTGTGGTGATAGTATTAATCTAACTGCAGCAAATGGTTATAGTGATTATACTTGGTATAGCGATGAAGCACGTACAAAAGAGATAGGAAAAGGACAAGTATTGAATGTAAAAAATCCTGGTACTTATTATGTGTACAATTTGGCTGCTGCTCCTTGTAGATCAATTTATCAGTCATTTGTTGTAACGAGATTTGGTAATACTGTAGAAAATCCGGTAATACCTTTTGCAGATCAGGTGGTAACTTGTTCAAATGATGGAAAAAAATTGCCAAACATTTTCTTATGTGGTGGAAACGCTTCGAAAGTAATTACATTAAATATTTCGGATGCGACAAGTATTGTTTGGGAAAAATTAAATGAAGCAAGCTGTACAGCAGTAACAAATCAAAATTGTGCTAATGAAAGTGCTTCATGTAAATGGACTACTGTAAAAAGTGGACCAAGTTATACTGCGAATCAGGCAGGACAATTTCGTTTAACATTAAACTATGCTGGAGGATGCTTTAACCGTTTTTATTTTAATGTATACAGCAATTCTTTAACACCAACAGAAACTCATAAGGATATTATTTGTGGTGCTCCTGGAAGTATTACAATTGGCAGCGTTCCTGCAGGATACGAATATGCTATTAGTACGGATCCTAACGGAACTCCTGGTGCTTATCAGACTAGCAACGTATTCCCAATAACTTCTCCAAATTCATATACTGTTCATATCAGACAGATTGGCGTAACTACTAATCCTTGTATTTTTACTGTTCCAGGTATTTTGATCAGAAGCAGAGATTTAAGCATTAGTACAGCGATAACTCAGCCAACATGTAAAACAGATAAAGGAAGTATTAAAGTTGGTGCACAAAATATCGACCCACAATACTATTATTATATCTACACTAGTGGAGGTACTTTGGTAAATAGCTTTGGGCCAACATCAAATTCAGATTATACCTTTGCAAATTTATCATCAGGAGATTATGATATTAGAGTTACTAACGGACCAGTAGGTGCTACACCAGCGCCGTTTTGTGATAAAACGGTAAGAGTTACTGTAAATCCGGTTCCAGCAGGATTAACTCCAACGGCAGCTCTAACCGTTCCGTTGACAGCTTGTGCTAATGGAAAAATAGTAGTAACAACGACAGGTGGAACTGCACCGTATTATCATTTTATAAACGGATCAAGTTCATTCCAATTATCAAATGAAATCGCTGTTACAGGACCTGGCAAATATGATATTAGAGTTGTTGATGCTAATAATTGCAGCGGAACAACATCTATTACAGTTACTGCAAATCCGAAACCAACATATACTGTAACTGCAGCTGAGATTAACTGTAGTGGCGGAACTTCTCAAATTAACGTAAATGTTACTAATGCTAATGGATATACTTTAGAATATAGTATAGATAATGGCGCAACCTTTAGTAACAATCCTGTATTCCCTAATGTTGCTGCAGGTGGTTATAATGTTGTAGTACGTTATACAATGTCAGGAGTAACTTGTACTGATCCTGCGACACCAATTACGATCACAGCTCCAGCAAATGCTTTATCAGCATCAGCGGGTGTTTCTGAATTGGCAGGCTGTGATCCTTCTGGTAACGGATTTGGTAAAGTAAGAATTACAAACCCTCAAGGAGGAACAGCTCCTTATACTTATAGTTTTGATGGAGGTACAAGCTATGGAGCTTCAAACGAAGCTTATGTTGCTCCAGGAACATATACACTTTACATTAAAGATTCTAAAGGCTGTATATACAGTATGCCAGGAGTGATTTTAGATCCAAAACCTGCTGACCCAACAATATCTGTTGCTCCACCAGTTTTTAACTGTAACGGAACAGCAACAAGTACGGTTACGGTAACAAGCGGCGGAGGAAATAATTATGCTTATGAGTACTATATAGATAACGTACTAAATACAAATACACCTTCGAATGTATTTGTTAATGTTCCATCTGGTGCGCATACTATTTCAGTAAAATATAATTTAACTTCAGTACCTACTTATAGTAATTTATTATTAGAAGATTTTGGTTCTGGTGGAACCACTACAACTCCAGGTATTGCATCAGCATATTGTTTCAATGACCAAAGAGTTAATCCTCCTTATACTTGTTCATTAAACGGAACACCAACTCGTTCTGTAGAAGACAACCAATATTCTGTTACAAGTTTCTTCTGGAGAAACGATAACGCTTGGTATCACTTTAAAGATCACACTACAAATGGAGCCGATGCAAACGGAAGATATTTATTAGTAAATATTGGAGGGGCTGCAGGTCCTTACGGAGTTCTTTATAGTAAACCAATTATTGATGTTATCCCAAATCAACCTGTAATGGTTTCCTTGTATGTAGGAAATTTATTAAACACAGGTACGAATGGTGCAGCTCCAATTGTTAGGTTTGAATTAGTAGATTCAGCAGGACAAGTTGTAGCTACTGAGGATACGGGTAAAATCGCTGAAGCAGCAAACGATCCGAACAGAACAAAGTGGGTTCCTATTAATATTTCATTGAATCCAAAAAACAATACCAATCTAACATTCAGGATTCGTTCTGGAAGTATTGAATACGGCGGAAATGATATTGTTATTGATGATATTTGGGTACGTCAGATTCCTAAAACATGTATCACTCAAAAAGATTTCCCAATTGTTATCGACACTAATAAAGCATTTACTGCTTCAGTAACTGGATTTAAAGATGTTACATGTAATGGAAAAAATGATGGAGAAATTACTATTTCTGCTCAAAACTTTAATCTTCCTTACGGATTCGATTATTCATTAGATAATGGAGCAACTTGGGTAAACTCTAAAGTTTCTCCTGTTACTGCCAGCGGTTTGAATAGTGGAAATTATAATATTAGAGTACGTTTTGATGCTTCTCCTTCAACATGCGTATTTCCATTAACCCAAGAAGTAAAATCACCTACGGCTTTAACAGTTACAGCACAGGTTACAACTCAGCCTACTTGTACAAACGGAGCTTCGATTACCGCAACAGGTAATGGAGGTACACCAAGTTATCAATATGAATTAAGAGATTCTACGGGTACAACAGTTATAGTTCCGTTTCAAAGTTTAAATATATTTACAAATGTGGCCACAGGTTCTTATACGGTAGTTGCACGTGATTCAAATTCATGTACTTCTCCTGCATCAGTTCGTGTAGACATTAATGCACCAACACCTCCTACTGCAACATTGGCGGCTAGTTCAGATTTATGCTACGATACAGTTAATCGTTCAACGCTTGTGGTAAATGTTACAGGAGGAAAAACACCTTATTCTTATAGTTTAGATGGTGCACCGGGTCAGACTTCAAATACATTTACAAATGTTGGTCCTGGAGCACATTCAATTATTGTAACAGATGCTAACGGTTGTATTGCTCCTGCAATTTCGAATATCGTTATTGCAAACGAATTAAAAGCAGAAGGAAATATTACTAAACCATTAGATTGTATTACTAATAATGCAGAAATAACACTTACAGTCACAGGCGGTGTAGGTCCTTTCACATACGAAGTAGCAGTAAACGGAAGTGCTACTTATACAGCTATTCCATCTAATATTTACACAGCATCTTCAGCTGGAAGTTATGTGTTTAGAGTAACAGATTCAAAAGGATGTATTGTTGTTAGTGTTCCGGTTGTAGTAGATCCTATTACAAATCCTACTGCGACAGCAAACAAAGTAGATCCTGCTTGTAATAATGGTACTGATGGTCAGTTTACTGTTATTCCAGCAGGTGGAGGTGGAGCACCTTACACTTACAGCTTTAACGGAAGTACAACTTTTGGTACAAGTCCTACACTTACAGGTCTAAATGCATTTGTAGGTTCAGTTAACACGAGAAATTACACATATCAAGTAAAAGATAATAAAGGCTGTGTATCTCCAGTTTATACTATAACATTAAACAATCCTTCTCCGGTTGTAGCAAGTGCTTCAGCGGCGGCAAACACAACTTGTAGCCCAACGACTGTAATTACAGTTTCTGGTGCGGGTGGCTCAGGAACTTATACTTATAGTTTTAACGGAAGTGCAACTTATACAAGTACTAACACACTTTCTGTTACCAATACAAGCAGTGCACAAACTATTACATATTCTGTAAAAGATTCAAAAGGATGTATTAATACAAAAACAATTAATATTCCGGCATTTAATCCGCCTACATCTCTTACGTTCTCTACACCAGCAGGTATTACATGTAACACTACAACAACTAGTATTACATTAACAGCTGTTGGAGGTGTTGCACCATTTACTTATGCCGTAACAGCTGGTCCAACTTCACCTGCTGCAAATAACACAGGTACATTTACAGGATTAGTTCCTGGAAATTATTCTTTTAGAGTAACTGATGCTAACGGATGTACTGCAACAGGTTCTAGAACAATTGATGCAGCTCCTGCAATTACGGTTTCTGGATCAAAAACAGATGAATTATGTTTCAATGCAAACAACGGTACTGCAACATTCAACATTGGAAACCCAAGTAGCTCAGGAAACTTTACATACACATTGACTCCAAATTCGGGAACTGCTACTAAATCAGGTAATACTGTAACAGTAACAGGTTTAGCTGCGGGTACATATACTTTAGTAGCCAGAGATATTACTACAGGATGTACTTCTAATACAGCTTCTGTAACAATTAGTGCTGCAACTGCAATTACTTATAATGTAACAGCTACGAAGATCAATTGTAAAACAACAAAAGCTACTTTAACATTTACAGGTTTAACAGGCGGAACTCCTGGATACACATATGCTTATGCCGCTAGTCCTTCAACTGTACCAAGTACAGCTTATGGAACAGGTGTTGAAGTGGATACTGCAGTTCTTACTACATCAATTGATGTTTATGTTAAGGATAATAACAATTGTACAGTAAAAAGAACGATTACAATTCAATCTGAAAATGTTCCGACAATTGATACCCCTGCATCACAATGTTATACAGGAACTCCAATTAATATTACGATTACGGGTACTTATGTAGGAACTCCAACTTATAGTAAAGATGGTATTTTCTATCAGCCGTCACCTAATTTCAGTTTAACTCCGGGTACTTACACATTAAGCATCAGAGATGGTTTTGGTTGTGATGTTTCAACTACTTATGTTGTAGCACCTCAATTAACAATTACTCCGACAATTGTACCGGATGTTACTTGTACTCCAAACACCACAATTAGTTTAGCTTCTTCTGGTGGTACGGGAACTCGTACGTATGCAGTTTCATTTAATGGAGGAACTTACACTACAACGACAAGTCCTTATGTGGCAACTGCAACAGGAACTTATAAATTTAGAGTTACAGATTCTTCAAACCCTGTTTGTCAGGCAGAAACTGCTGATATTCCGGTCACATTAAAACCAACTACATTAACAATTACAACTAGTAAAGTTGATGTATCATGTAATGGTGGAAATACTGGAGCAATTACTATTACAGCAACTTCAGGAAAAGCACCGTTTACATATAGTGTGAGAAGAGGGGGAACTCTGATTTCTACAACTCCGACAACTACTGGTTTAATTGCAGGTACTTACGATATTTTAGTAACTGACGCTTTAGGTTGTACTTCAGCTGCGACATCTGTTGTAATTTCAGAGCCAACAGCATTAAATACAAACGCTACTGCAACAACTTTCAGTTGTGATACTAATAATGCAAAACAATCTGCTGTTGTAACAATTGTTGTTCCAACAACGGGAACTGCGCCATATACATATAGTTTCAACAATGGATCATTTACTTCTGTGAACACATTAACAGTAGTTGATAATGGTACAAATCAAACTATTTACTATGCTGTTAAAGATGCAAATGGATGTATAATGGCGACAAAATCTATTGTTATTGATAGATTAAATCCGCCAGCAATTGCTTCTGTTGGTACAACTCCAATTTATTGTGCACCTGCAGCAAGTACTACTAGTACAGCAACTGTAAATGTTACTGCAGGAACAGGAATTGCACCATTTATATACGAAATTGTTTCTGGCCCAACTACGGCACCATCAAATGCTACAGGATCATTTGCTGGATTAGCATCTGGAAATTATATATTCAAAGTAACAGACGCAAGGGGATGTTATGATACATTCCCAATAAACATTGCTCCGGCAGTTCCTATGATTGCTTTAGCAACTAAACTGAATGATGTTTATTGTAATGGAGGTTCAACAGGAACTATTCGTTACAATGTAAGCGGATTTGCTTCTACATATAGTTACGTAGTTAATAGCGGAACACCTGTAACAGGTCAGTCTGCTGCTGTATTTACACTTCCTAATTTACCACAAGGAACTTACAGCGTTGTGTTTACAGACGAAACTACAGGATGTACTGTTCCAACATCAATTACTATTAGTCAGCCTGCAACTGCACTTTCGGCAACTGCAGCTTATGTTAATGCAAACTGTAATATTCCAACAGCAAAAGTTACTATTACTGCAGCTGGAGGAACACCTGGATATCAGTATTCATTCAGTAACAGTAATACTGTAGCTGGAACATATGATACAGCAAATTCTGCTAATTTAAATCCGGCACTTACATGGTTTGCATGGGTGAAAGATTCTAACGAATGTACAGTAGTTTTACCATTAACTTTAACAACAGATACAGCTCCAAGCGTAACAGCTTCAGTAACCAATCAGTGTATAGCTTCAGGAAATACTTTCCAAATTGTAGCTACAGGTTCAAACGGAGTTGCTCCTTACACATATTCAATTAATACTGGCGCAGCGCCAAGTCCGGCAAATACATTTACAGTAACTGCAGGTACTTATACAATTACTATAAAAGATGCCAATAACTGTACAAGTACAACAACTGTAACAGTTAACGATGCCATGATTGGTACATCGATTTTAACAAAAGATCTTACTTGTGCTACACCAACAGATGCTAGTATTACAGTTTCTGTAACAGGTGGTGCAGCGCCGTTTGGATACAGAGTTAAAGTTGGCGCAGGAACCTATACAGGTTCACCAATTGCTTTTACGGGAACATCATTCCCATATACAACGTCAACAGCAGGAGTATATCAATTTGAAATTACTGATGCTAATGGTTGTACAAAAGAAACAAGTACTGCTACGGTATCAGATTATGTACCAGTGGCTGTAACAGTTGCTAAGGTTGATCCTACATGTAATGGTTATTCTGATGGTACAATACGTTTTACAAACCCTATTGGTGAAGCACCTTTCCAATATAGTATTGATAATGGAGTTACTTTCGGAAATTTAGCTACTTATGGTGGTTTAGCTTCAGGAACTTACAATTATGTGGTTAGAGACAATAAAGGATGTGAATACCGTAATAGTATTACATTAAATAACCCTCCTCCAATAGTAATGAATATTGTTGTTCATGGCATTACTTGTAACTCTACTACACCAGGAAGTTTTGATGTAAATGTTGTGTCTGGAGGAACAGCTCCTTACATATATCATTTATACAATAATTCTATGACGGAAATTGGTACTTATACTGCAAATACTGCAAATGCAGCTATTGCACATAATTTCCCTGGATTAACTTTTGGAGATTATTATATCAATGTTGTAGATGCAAATGGTTGCGAATTCAAAAGCAGTAAATTAAGAATTCAGCCTCCACCATACTTACAGTTAAACGGAACAGTAGTTGGCGCCACTTGTGCTGATGGTATTTCTGTTGAAGTTGGAGTATTTGGAGGAACGGGTGTTGCACCATTCACATACACAATTTATGGAGTTGGTACAACTTCTGGTTTAACTCCAGCAACTTCTTATACATTTACAGGCTTAGATCAAAATACAAATTATGTTTTTGAAGTTGTGGATGCTAACGGATGTCCATCTTACTATGAGATGAAAACTCCAAAAATTTCTAACCTTGAAATTAATCCTTTAACAACTACGAATGTTACATGTAATGGTGCTGCGAATGGAATTATTAATTTCACAGTATCTAACTACAATGCAACAAGATTAGATTTTGAAGTTAGAGACAACTTGACAAATTTACCAATTGTACCACCTGTTAATGGATCAGCTACTGGTCTAACAGGTTCAGCATATAATGGAACACTTACAGGATTAAGACCAGGAAATTATGCTCTTTATGTAAAAGAGTTTGATGGAACATTGTGTTCTACTACTGAAGTTTTTCAAATAACAGAGCCAGTTCAACCGCTTGATGCAATTATAACAAATACTGTTAATGCAAACTGTGATGATCCAGCTCAAGTGACTATTAAGGTTACTGGTGGTACAGGACCTTACACATTTGCTTCAGCAGTAGCTCCAGCTACTCCATCAGTTTTTGCTGCTGGAAATGTATTAAGTTTAGATCCAGGGCCAACAGGTGCAAATGTAAACTGGAATATTATTGTTAAAGATGCTCAAGGTTGTGAGTTCCCATTAAACACAACAATCATTAAAGATCCAAGTCCAGTAATTAGTTTAAGTGTAGCTAATAATTGTGCGGCTGAAGGTGCTTTTGGAGTTGTTGTTAGCGAAACTGCTGCGGGAGTAGGAGCTTATTCAATTAAAGTGGATACTGGAGTATTTGTAAGCATTCCAGGATTGCCATATACAGTTACCAATTTAAGTTCAGGATCTCATACAATTACCATTAAAGATGGAAATGATTGTACAGATACTAAGACTATCAATATTAATGCGCCATTAAAATTAATCCCTGAAAAGACAGCATTGCCAAGTTGTGTGGTTAATAATGGTGTAATTACATTAACTCCATCTGGAGGAACAAACTCTTATAGTTATAGTATTACGCCAATGCATCCAAGTATTGTAATTTCAGGAAATACAATTTCTGGACTTAGAGCAGATACTTATACTATTACAATGACCGACAACGGAAATCTTTGTACTACAACAGCAGAGGTAACTTTACCAGCAGGTACTCCTGTAACATTTGATGCTGTTGTAACTGATGTTTCTTGTTTCAACGGAACTAACGGAAAAATTGAAGTTAATTTATTGCCTTCAAATGACAATCCAACTTATACTTATGCGATTTCACCAGCTCCAGTTGGATATGTACAAACGGGTAATGTATTCTCTAGTTTACCACAAGGAGTTTATGATATCACGGTTACATCTGGCAGAGGTTGTACTTTAACAAAACAATATACTGTAGGTCAGCCAGCAATTTTAGATGCTACGCCTGCAATTACAGCTTATGCATGTAATGCAAGCAATGCTGCTCAGCCTGCGGTTATAACAATTACAGCTACTGGAGGAACATCACCATACAGATTTAATTTTGATGGAGGTGCAACATATTATACTGATAATACGACTCAGGTACCAGTTAGTACATCTGCTCAAACAGTTAACTATTATGTAATAGATGCTAATGGATGTAAAACTAACGGAACTACTATAGTTGCTCCATATCAGCCATTAACAAATATAAGTTTCGCTTTAACTACAGCTCCTATTTGTCCAACAAATGTGGCTGATGTTACCTTGACTGTAACAGGAGGATATACTCCATATGCGAAATATGAAATTATTTCACCGATAACATTAGATAATGGAAACAACGCAACTTTTGTTGGCTTAGCTCCAAATACTTACTTATTTAAAGTTACAGATGCTAATGGTTGTTCTATTGAAAGACCTTACAAAGTAGAACCGGTTATTCCGATTGACATTGTTCGTACATCTGCAAATAATGTGAGTTGTAACACTGCAAACGGAACAGATAATAATGGTTCAGCTACTTTCACAGTTTCAGATTTCAGCGCAAGCGGTAACTATAATATCGTAGTAACTACTAATCCGGCTGCATTGTCTTATAATGCTCCAACTGTTGCAGCAGATGTAATTACATTAACAGGTCTTGAAGGAGGTACTTACACAGTAACTGTTAACGATATTACAACAACTTGTTCTAAATCTGCAGATGTTACTATTACAATGCCGGCTCCAATCACATTTACTGCAACGGCTAGCAAAGTATTCTGTTCTGATGATGAGTCTGAAATAACAGTTACAAATGTTACTGGCGGAACTGCTGGTTACACTTATGCTGTAGTTAAAGCAGGTGATCCTGCACCAACAACATTTGGAGGAAGTTCAGTTCTTACTGTAGATACTAATTTAACAGATCTTTCTTGGGATGTGTATGTACAAGATGCAAATCTTTGTATTGCAGGGCCAATAAATGTACCTGTAACTTATAATGTTGCTCCACGTCTTAATTTACCAGCACAGCAATGTTTTGTTGGTTCTAATTTAACAGTTGATTTAGATGCATTATCTACAACTTATAATGGAGTAAAATCATTTACTGTAAACGGAACAATTTTAACAGGAACAACAGCAACGTTTAGTGCTCCTGGAACATACAAAATTATCTTAACTGATGATAATGGATGTCCTGATGAAGTAGATTATATCATTCAAGAACAATTAATTGCAAGTGCTTCAGTAACAAAAGATCTATACTGTGCAGCTCCTGTTAACGCAACAATCGATGTTACGATTGCTGGTGGTGTAGGACCATATACATATCAAATGTATCATAACTCAGTGGCGACAGGACCAGTAACAGGTGTTACAGGAAACTTTACGGCTTCTGTGGCAGCAGATGGAGATTATTATTTTGTAATTACAGATAGTAATGCACCAACATGTTCTGTAACAACTACTACTGTAACAGTAAATCCAACAGTAACTCCAACACTTGCTGATTCACATATTAATGTAAGCTGTTTTGGATTTAATAACGGAAGTTTGACAGTTGTTCCAACAGGTGGCCGTCTTCCTTATACATTTGCATTGACAGGACCAGTTGTTAACACGACAGGTGATGCAACAGGAAATTACACAGGATTGATTGCAGGAACATATACTGTAGTTGCAACTGATTCTAAGAACTGTGTTTCGGCACCAGCAACTATTGTAATTACTGAGCCAACTGAATTAACAGCTATCCATGCAATTACTCCAAATACAACATGTAGTACAACTACTTCCATAGTTGTAACTGCAACAGGCGGTACTATTGACTATAGATATAATTTCAATGGTCAAGGTTATGACACAGCTAATACTTTCTCAGTAGTTAATGATGGATCAATTCCTTCTGTAACTTACACTGTGAAAGATGCTAATGGTTGTGAAACTGCTCCAGTAACAGTACCAATTGTACCACTAAACAAACCAACAGATTTAACATTCAATGCATCTGTAGTAACTTGTTTGGCTACAACTAGTACAGTTGATGTTACAGCTACAAATGGAGTTGGCTCATTAACTTTCGAAATCATTGAGTTTAACGGAACAGCTACAACAGCTTATGCTCCGGTTAATACAGCAGATAATACTGTTCCAGCAAACTTTACAGGATTAGTACCTGGAGATTACATGTTCAGAGTTACAGATTCTAACGGATGTACTTACGAAGAATTATTACCAATCGCACCAGTTACAAATATTGTTGTAAATGGTCAAGTGATTGCTGATATGACTTGTAATACAACAAATGACGGTCAAGTAACTTTCACAGTTTCGGATTTTGCGGGAAGTTATACTTATACAATTGACAAAGACGGTGTTGGATTTCTTCCTTCAACTTCAACAAGTGCAAACACAATTCCATTAACTGGTCTTTCTTTTGGTCAGTATACTATTAATATAACAGACAACGCAACAGGTTGTACAGCAACTGCTATGGCAGAAGTAAAACAACCAACAGTAGTTATAGTTTCTCTAGTAGACAATGTTAATGCAAATTGTAAAACTGGTGCTGTAGTAACAGTAGCAGGTAGTGGTGGAAACCCTGGATACACCTATTCATTTGTTCACGCAGGTGATCCGGCAGGAACATATGATGCAGCTGACACAAGAGAATTAGATGCAACTGTACCTGCATGGGATGTTTATGCACAAGATGCTAATGGATGTATTTCTGCTCCATATAGAGTGAATATCATTATTGACCCACTTCCATCAGGATTTACAGCAGCAGCTGTATCTCAATGTCCAAATGCTACTACAGGAACTTATGATATTGTAGTTACACCAGGAACAGGTATGGGACCATTTGAATATAGCATTGGTTCAGGATTCCAATCTGGACTTACATTTACAGTAAGTGTTCCTAAAACTTATGATCTAACAGTGAGAGATAGATTCGGATGTGAATTTGTATTCAACGCAGCCGTAACTATTTTAGAGCCATTAGACATTCAAAATACGGTTGTAGATTTAACAACTTGTGCTAACGGTGACGGAAGCGTAAGTGCTTCGGCTACAGGTGGTACTGGTAACTACAGTTATACAATTGACGGAACTACAACTGTAACAACTACTCCGGCTACATTCGGTGGTTTATCAGCTGGTTCACATACAATTGTGGTTACTGATTTGACAACAGGTTGTACAGAAGATGTAACTTTTAAATTAGACCCAGCAACTCTAGTAACAGGATTTGATGCTGTAGCTACGCCGGTAACTTGTTTTGGAGGAAATGACGGAACAATCATAGCTTCACTAGACGCTCCAAGTGCAGGTATAAACGATAACCCTGTTTATATGTACAGCTTAAACGGAGGTACTCCTCAGACTAGTCCAGTATTTACAGGATTAACTCAAGGAAGTTATACTGTAACAGTTACTTCTGGAAGAGGATGTTCTGACAGTAAAACTGTTCAGGTTATCGAACCAGCATTGATAGTTGTTCCTAACCCTGCCGTTGCTCAATACGGTTGTACTACAGATAATACAAGCAATTTTGCAACTATTACTGTAACAGGTGTAACAGGAGGATCAGGAACTTATGCTAATTATGAATTCATCAGAAATGGTGTCGTAGTTTACAAAGGTTCTAACAATGTTTACACAGAAACAGATTATCAAGGCGGATCATATACTGTTAATGTTTACGATAGTAATGGATGTATAGGGTCGAATGCCGGAACATATGTAATTAATCCGTTTATTAGTTTAGACGATATTACTGTTAATGTTACAAATGCAATTACTTGTAATAACGGAGAAAACATTACAGTTACAGTTGCAACAACTGGAGGAACAGCAAACTTAGAATATGCTATTACTGATGGTTCAGGAAATGCAGTTGCTGGAAATCCAAATAATGCATCTGGTATCTTTACTAATTTACCTATCGGAAATTACATTGTAAGTGTTACTAATCTTGATACAAACTGTATAATAAAAGCAGTACACTATGTTAACGACCCAAATACTTTCCAAATTAATGCAGTTGCTGCAAGTGCACATATTTGCTACGGAACAGCTGATGGACAGGTTACTTTAACTTTCGTTGACAGACAGCCAACTCCAACAGACGAGGCAGGTGCATTTAACTATGTTATCACAGGTCCTGTTTCAAGCACAGGAACAACAACAGGTGCAGTAACTACAATTTCTAATTTAACAGCTGGTCAGTATACAGTTAGTGCAACATTAGTTGGAAGTCCTTATTGTACAGTAGCAACATTATTTACAATTGAACAGCCTGCAGCACAATTGGCAGTGACGACAACTCAATCAGAAATTACTTGTAACCCAGGTAATAATGACGGTGAAATCTACGCTTCTGCAGCAGGTGGATGGGATACTAACTATCAATATCAATTAGTTCTGAACGGAGCTGTTGTAGTTGATTACTCTGCTCAATATGCCTTTACAGGATTATCAGCAGGAACGTATACTATCAATGCTAAAGACGGAGAAGGATGTATCGCAACAACAACAGCGACATTAATAATTCCGACTCCAATTTCATTCACTGCTACGCCAAGTGCTACAATGTTATCATGTTTTGGTGATAGAAATGCTACCATAACAGTTTCTTTACCAACAGGTGGTCAGGGAAGTAATTATATGTACACTCTAAACAGTACGATCGGAACAGATATCGTATCTTCAGGACCACAGGCATCAAATGTTTTTGACGGTCTTGGTGCTGGAACATATACAATAAAAGTTACGGACGGATTTAATTGTGAAGCAACTTCTGCAACGATTGTTATTACAGAACCAACAGAAGTTATTCCAAGTTTAGTTTTAGCTTCAACTCAAACATGTAATGTTCAGTCAACACTTACATTAAGTGCAACTGGAGGATTAGCACCATATAGCTATAGCTCAGATCCTAATTTTGCCACTACTACTGGTACATTTGCTTCATCGGTTACTTTCTCAGTGCCAGTTGGAACATATCAGTATTATGTAAAAGATGCGAATAACTGTATTAGTTTTATTTCTAATGAAATTAAGATTGATCCTTTAGTTCCTCTAACAGTGGATTTAGATATTACAAACGCTGTTGTAAAATGTACAGGTGAAGCTACTGGAGTTATCGTTGCTGACGCAAAAGGTGGTTTAGGAAACTACGTTTATACATTAGAAAATACAGCCGGAGCAATAGTTCAGGGGCCACAAAATAATGGTAGATTCGAGAATCTTGTAATTGGAACTTACAGAGTAAAAGTAGATAGTGGAGATTGTAACCAAACTTCAGTAAATGCTACAATTACAGAACCAGCCGCTGCTTTAACTGCAGTATTTACACCAACAAACGTTTCTTGTTTCGGTGAAAACAACGGTAAAATTGTTGTAACAGCTGCAGGTGGTACAGGGACTATTAAATATGCGATCTCACCAGACTTAAATCAGTTTGATTTGATCAGTACATTTGATAGACTTGCGCCAGGTACTTATACAATTATTGCACAAGATGAAAACGGATGTTATGTAAGAGCTGATATCGAAATTACTCAACCAAATCCGGTTGTAGTAACAGAAGTACCAAACTCTATGATTCCTGAAGTTTGTGATGGTGATAAAGACGGTGCATTCAGTATTGAAGTAAGAGGAGGAACAGCTCCTTACAGTATCAGTTTAGATAATGAAAAAGGACCATTTACTCAAGGAACTGCTACACAAACAATATTTGATTTTACAGGTTTGAATGGTGGTAAGCATACAGTTTATGTTAAAGATGTACAAGGCTGTATAGTTGAGTTCGTTGAAAACATGCCAGATGCTGTAATTCTTAACCCAACTGCTGAGGTAACATATGACTGTGTGAACAATACACAAGCCAATATGGTTGTGGTGACAATTGATGCTTCAATTACAAACCCTGCAGATGTTGATTATTCATTAGATAACAATGGTACTTACCAGCCAAGCAACATCTTTACAAATGTTCCTGCTGGTGATCACTTCATCGTTGCAAGACACACTAATGGTTGCGAAGTGCCAACTCCAATCTTTACTGTCAATGCAGTTGATCCTTTAGCTTTAATTGACGTAACAAACCAAAGCAAAGATATCAACACATTAGAAGTAAAAGCTTCTGGAGGTGTTGCTCCTTACGAGTATAGTTTCAACGGAGAGTCATTTACATCATCTAACACTTATAGAATCTATAAAACAGGTGATTACCAAGTGATCGTAAGAGACAAAAACGGTTGTGAGGCAACAATAACTGTTCACGGTATATTCTATGATTTCTGTATGCCAAACTATTTCACACCAAACGGTGACGGACAAAATGATACTATTGGTCCAGATTGTGGTGCATTAGCATACAAAGAATTGACATTTGATATTTATGACAGATATGGTAGAGTAGTAGCGAAATACCACGTTGGTCAAAAATGGGATGGTAGATACCATGGCAGTGAATTACCAACAGGAGATTACTGGTATGTTCTTAAACTAAATGATCCAAAAGATAATAGAGAATTTGTTGGACATTTCACTTTATACAGATAACAAAATTATAGCCCCAATGATGTTATCTAAAAAATTTATTACAATGAAAAAGTTTATTTTATCCTTAGTACTCATGGCTGTAACAACAAGTTACAGCCAAGAGTTAAACCTACCAGTATTTACCCAGTATTTGGCTGATAACCCTTTTATTCTTTCGCCTGCTTATGCTGGTATTGGAGATAATCTCCGTATTAGAGCCAATGGTTTAACACAGTGGGTCGGAATCAAAGATGCACCAGATAACCAATCATTGTATGCAGATTTTCGAATTTTAGATCGTTCCGGAGTAGGGTTGTCTTTATACAATGACAGCAATGGTAATACAAGACAAACAGGAGCAAAAGTTTCCTTTGCACACCACCTTATCTTAGATTATTACTCAGAGCAATATCTTTCTTTCGGTATTTCATATAACTTTAATAGTTTCCGTATTGAAACAGGCAATTTTACAGGAGATGTAAATGGTGTTCCAGTAGCATTAGATCCTTCGATAACAGACAATCGTTACAATTCAAACAACAACTTTGATATTAGTGCTTTGTATCGTAACAAAGGATTCTACTTCAGTTTTAATGCCAATAACGTTTTAAAGAAAAACGTTGATAAGTATAGAGGAGTTGAGCCGGATTTACTTTCAAACTTTCAAGTATATTCTGGATTTACATTTAGAGATGGGGAAAACAGAAGAATTGAATACGAACCATCAGTTTTCTTGCAGTATTTTGCGAGTGACCAGCGTTCGACAACCGACCTTAACTTCAAATACAGACGTTACAATCGTTACGAAGATTACTATTGGATTGGAGTTTCTTACCGTTTCTTAAATGACCAGTTTCCTAAGCCTTTGGCAGCAGGACCAATGGCAGGTTTTATGAAATCTAAATTCTATTTTGCGTATTCGTACCAATTTATGTTTAACGGACTTGGGACTTACAATTCTGGAACCCACTCGATAACAATTGGATTTGATTTCTTACAATCTATCAGTAACTGTCCTTGTACACAGAGTCCAGTTCACGATTAAACAAGTATTTTTATCATTTTTAATAATTAATTTGTTTATTTTCATAATTTACAACGTTTTCGTTTTTATTGATCGATTATTTTTGCTTTTTTGAAATTTATAGTACTGTAAAAGTTCTATATTTGTTATTCTTTCAAAAAATTAAAAAAATTAGCAGATGAAAACTTTAAACGATTTCGATTTTAAAAATAAAAAAGCAATTATCCGTGTAGACTTCAACGTGCCGTTGGATGAGAATTTTAATGTTACAGATACAACACGTATTGAGGCTGCAAAACCAACTATTGACACAATCTTAGGGCAAGGCGGAAGCGTGATCTTAATGTCTCATTTAGGCAGACCAAAAGGAGCAGAAGAGAAATATTCTCTTAAACATATTTTAAAAACAGCTTCTGATATTTTAGGAGTTGAGGTAAAATTTGCTGAAAACTGCGTTGGAGAACCAGCTCAGACTGCAGCAAAAGATTTAAAACCAGGTGAAGTTCTATTATTAGAAAATTTACGTTTTCACGCAGAAGAAGAAGCTGGAGATGTAGCTTTTGCTAAAGAATTAGCTTCTCTTGGAGATATTTATGTAAACGATGCATTTGGTACAGCTCACAGAGCGCATGCATCAACTACAATTATTGCACAATTTTTTCCAAACGATAAATGTTTCGGAACTTTATTGGCCAAAGAAATTGAGAGTTTAAACAAAGTACTTAATAACAGTGAAAAACCTGTTACTGCTGTTCTTGGAGGTTCTAAAGTTTCATCTAAAATCACAGTAATCGAAAATATCTTAGATAAAGTTGATCACATGATTATTGGAGGTGGAATGACATTTACTTTCATTAAAGCCCAAGGCGGAAAAATTGGTGAATCTATCTGTGAAGACGATAAATTAGATTTAGCTCTTGAAATTTTAAGATTAGCAAAAGAAAAAAACGTTCAAGTTCATATTCCAGTTGATGTTATTGTTGCAGATGATTTCTCAAACAATGCTAATACTCAGGTTGTAGATGTAACTGCAATTCCTGACGGATGGCAAGGTTTAGATGCAGGTCCAAAATCTTTAGAGAACTTCAAAAAAGTAATTTTAGAGTCAAAAACAATTCTTTGGAATGGTCCATTAGGAGTTTTTGAAATGGAAACTTTCTCTAAAGGAACTATCGCATTAGGAGATTATATTGCCGAAGCTACAGAAAATGGTGCATTTTCTTTAGTAGGAGGTGGTGATTCTGTTGCAGCAGTAAAACAATTCGGATTTGAAGATAAAATGAGCTATGTTTCTACTGGTGGCGGGGCTATGCTTGAGATGTTAGAAGGA
Organism: Flavobacterium sp. GSB-24; assembly: GCF_027924665.1. Classification (NCBI taxonomy): domain Bacteria; kingdom Pseudomonadati; phylum Bacteroidota; class Flavobacteriia; order Flavobacteriales; family Flavobacteriaceae; genus Flavobacterium; species Flavobacterium sp. GSB-24. The sequence continues at coordinate 928,927 of NZ_AP027043.1, read as the reverse complement.
AGAGTTTTACCTGGAATTGCTGCAATTTTAGACTAAAATATCACAATTAACATTTTTTTACATAGTTTTCTTCAATAAAGGGCTTAGATTTGCAAAAATACAGTTCCTATAATTCTTTGAGTTACAGAATTTTAAAAAAATGTTATATGATTGTAAAGAAAATATCCTTAGTGGTTACAGCTTTGTTCTCTATGTCGATGTTCGCGCAGGAATCTGCAGAATTTTCTAGAGAGATAAAGCAAGACATTAAGTTGTCGTATTTAGATTCTATCAAAAGCACATTCAAAAGAGACCAGTTAGCTACAAAAGTTGATAGTTTATGGATGAATGAATTAGTTAGTCTTGACATTTATGACGATTTAACAAAAGACATTCAAACAATTAATAAAGATGTCACTGTCGATGAAGAACTGCCAACAGAATTGCTCAAACAGCGTTTAGCGGCAATGAATCAGAAATCACCTTTTGAGATAGAATACAATCAAGGTTTAGAAAATATAATAAAGTCATTTCTTAAGAACCGTAAAAAATCGTTTTCTCGATTAATGGCTTTATCAGAATATTATTTCCCAATCTTCGAGGATGCTTTTGCCAAACAAAATGTTCCTTTGGAAATAAAATATTTAGCCGTTGTAGAATCTGCTTTAAATCCTAAAGCAGTTTCTAAAATGGGCGCCACGGGACTTTGGCAGTTTATGTACGGAACCGGAAAACAATACGCTTTAAAAATCGATTCTTACATCGATGAAAGAAGTGATCCTCTTAAAGCTACAGCCGCATGTTCTGAATACATGACCAAAATGTTCAATATTTTTGGTGACTGGGAACTGGTTTTAGCATCTTACAATTCAGGTCCTGGAAATGTTACCAAAGCAATTCGTCGTTCTGGCGGAAAAACTAAATATTGGGACATTCGCAATTACCTTCCAAAAGAAACTCAAGGTTATGTTCCCGCTTTCTTAGCAACAATGTATCTTTTTGAATATCATAAAGAACACGGAATTAACCCAGAAAGAGCTGTTGTTAAAAACTTTGAAACAGATACAATAGCAATTAAAAATCAAATGTCTTTTAAACAACTTGCTGATTTATTAGACATGCCGCAATCTCAGATTCAGCTTTTAAATCCATCTTATAAAATGAATGTCATTCCTTTCTATCAAGGAGAACAACATTTTATTCGTCTTCCAAAAGATAAAATAGCAACATTTGTTTCCAACGAAAATCAAATTTATGCTTACGTTAAGCACGATACAGAATTTAGATCAACATCATCAAGACTTGCAGTAAAATACGCTCCAAAAGCTAAGCCGGCAGCTAAACCTGCAGCAATTGACAATAGCGATTACGAATTTTACAAAGTTAGAAAAGGAGATAATTTAGGAGCAATTGCATCAAAATATAATGTGAGTATTAGTGAGTTAAAAAAATGGAATAACATTAAAACTAATGCAGTTGCAGTTGGAAGAAGTCTTAAAATTAAATCTGAAGAAACTGCTCCAGTTAAAACAAATCCAGTTATAGACAAAGAAGAAGCAATTGCATCTGCAGATGATAAAGAAAAATCAACTACAGTACCACAAGACTATGTTGTAGCTGCTGGAGATAATTTAGGAAGTATTGCCAAAAAATTCGGTATGACTATTGCGGAGTTAAAAGAACTTAATAATTTAACTTCAAATAATATTGGTTTAGGAAAAACGCTTATTATTTCAAAAGCGTCTCCAATAATAGAAGAGCCGGCTTCAACAGCAATTGCATCAACTTCAGTTGATTCATTCAAGAAAAAAGCAGTTTCTAAAAATATGGGTGAAGATTATTACGTTAAAAAAGGAGACTCTTTATACAGTATTTCTAAAAAATATCCTGGAGTAACAATTTCAGATATTAAAAAATGGAATGGTATTAAAGATGAAGATATTAAACCGGGAATGAAACTTAAAATAAACGGATAATAGAATAATCTTATTAAATTTGGGTTTTATTTCATAAATTAAGAAAATGAATAAAACCCATTTTTTATTTCTATTACTTTCATTTTTCCTGATTTCATGCTTCAAAGGCGAAAAGCAAAACGATTCAGTTTCAGGAAAAACCAATACCATTTCGATCATTATTGACGATCAGCTGTGGTATGGAGAAGTTGGTGATAGCATTCGAAATAAATTTGCCTCGCCAGTTCTTGGACTTACCCAAGAAGAACCTCTTTTTACCATCAATCAATATCCTGCTCGATTACTTGAAGGTTTTGTAACCGACAGCCGAAGCATTATTGTAGTTAAAAAAACGGCATCAGATAAATTCGAAATCATTCGAAGCAAAGCTTTACCTCACAATACATTCCGTATCTACGGAAAATCAGTAGATGATATTATCTGTAGTATCGAATTAAACTCTCCAGAGATCATCAAACAAATTCGTGATGCCGAAATTCAAAAGGTTCAGGAAGACAATAGTAAATCACTATTGAATCCAGCGATCATTAAAAATAAATTCCATATCGATCTACAAATCCCTACTGGATATGAATATGTACTGCATAAAAAGAATTTCATCTGGCTTAAAAAAGAAATTATCAGCGGTAATACAAGTCTTCTAGTATACCAAATACCTTTGCACAAATTCGACAAGAAAAAAGATGTTGTAAATTCAATTGTGCGTATGCGAGATTCAGTTGGAAGTTACATTAAAGGTCGTGAGCCTAACACAAGAATGATTACCAGCGAAGCTTACGCACCTTATTTTTCAAAAGTTACATTAGACAATAAAGATGCTTTTGAAACAAAAGGAACCTGGGAATTAAAAAACGATTTTATGGCAGGACCATTTATTAATTATGCCATTGTTGACAAAACGTATAATCGTCTTTTGGTTATAGAGGGATTTTGTTACTCGCCATCTAATCAAGAACGAGATTTAATGTTAGAGTTAGAAGCAATTATCAAATCAGTGAAAATTGATAAGAGATAAAGTTTTGTTTTGAGCTTATAGCAGGCAATTATTCTAACTCGTACCAAAAAACCTGAAACTTGTAGCTTGAAGCAATTTACGCTAATATTTTCCTTACTTTTGTTTGTAACAAACATAAAAACAAATAGTTATGAAAAAATTAACCGCAACACTAGTATTGTTTGTGCTGTGTTTGATCTCTTGTAAAAAGGAAGTAAAAACAGAAACCGAAACCACAAAAGTTTCAGACAGCATTAAAACTGAAGAACCAATTGCAGAAGAACCAGTAGATTCTGCTACGCAAGCAAAAGCCTGGCAGGCATATGCAACACCCGGAGCTCCGCATAAATTAATGACAGACGAAGTAGGAACATGGAATTGCGATATGACTTTTTGGTATGAGCCGAATGCAAAACCAGAAAAAACAACCTCAGTAGCCAATATCAAAATGATTTTAGGAGGGCGTTATCAAGAATCAGATTACCAAGGAAAAATTATGGGAGCGCCATTTGTCGGCAAAAGTACATTGGCCTACAACAACGCCAGTAAAGAATATACAACCACTTTTATCGATAATATGGGAACCGGTATGATGGTCGCTTTTGGTAAATATGATGAAAAAACAAAAACAATTGAATTTAAAGGAGATGTCGTAAATCCAGTAACTGGAAAAAAAGCGCCGTACAGAGAAGTATATACAATTGTTGATCCAACAACACGAAAAATGGAAATGTACGACACGAAAAATGGAACAGAATATAAAAGCATGGAAATAGTGATGAAGAAAAAGTAATTTCCAGCACAGCGTAAAATAGAAATCCCGATTACAATTTGTAGTCGGGATTTCTATTTGATAATATTTGATGTAATTTTGCTTGTTCTATAATAAACAACAACGAAAAGCAGCAAACAATATACAGAATGGAGTTAAAATGGAAAATAAAGCCTTTTGAGGCATTAAATGTAAACGAGCTATATGATTTGCTCCGACTAAGAAGTGAGATCTTTGTAGTGGAGCAAAACTGCGTTTATTTGGATTTAGACGGCAAAGACAAGAAAGCACTACATTTAATTGGCGAATATGACGGCAAAATTGTAGCTTATTCTCGTTTATTCGATGCCGGAATTTCATTTGATAACGCTTCAATAGGAAGAGTGGTAGTTGATGCCAATTACAGAGATAAAAAATTTGGACATGATTTAATGCGTGAAGCTATCTCCCAAATACAATCAAACTTTGGAAAAGATAAAATTACTATCGGAGCACAGTTGTATTTAAAGAAATTTTACGAAAGCCACGGTTTTGTACAAACCAGCGAAATGTATTTAGAAGATGATATTCCGCATATTGAAATGATTCGACAGTAATTAAATACTCCACAAGATTTGACTTCATTCACTACATCTTTAAAATCGTTTTATATTCTGTTTGGTTATTTAATACACTAACTGCTCTTTTAATTTCAGAATTGTTTTTGATATAAAACTGATACAAACCTTCTTGATATTGATATCTCTTAATCAATTCTTCTTGGATCATGTTTTTAATTTCTTTCTGATTTTTATCCAGCAAAGTGGTTTCACTTTTTTCTAAAGCGGCCAATAACTGCTGATATTCAGGAGCAATTGTTTCGTCTATTTTTTCATTTTTAGCAGCCGCTAAAGTGTTTTTCAAAGCCACTTCAGTTTCGGTATCAAATGTGATTTTATTTGCTTTCAAAAATTGTTTAAAAGAACTATAATCTGCGTCTGTTATGGTTGGGATTTTATCTCCCAAATTCGGATTTTTGTAGTAGTAAGTTGTTGCATAATCAAAAACGCCATCATTTTTAATTAAAGCTGTTGCAATTGCGCTGGTTTTAGTTTCTTCTAATTCAATATCTGGTAAAACTCCACCGCCGTCATAAACTGTTCTGCCTTTTCTGGTTTTAAAAGCATTAAAATTTTTAGCATCAGTTTTTAGTGCCACGCCGTTTTTGTCTTTATGAGCATAATCCAATGCCTGAATACATCTTCCAGACGGAGTATAATATCTCGAAATAGTAACTTTTAACTGCGTTCCGTAAGTAAGGTCAACCGAACGCTGTACCAAACCTTTTCCGAAACTTCTGCTTCCTAAAATAACCGCTCGGTCTAAATCCTGTAAAGCACCAGAAACAATTTCAGACGCAGAAGCACTTCTTCCGTTTACTAAAATTGCCAATGGAATCTCTGTATCTACAGGTTCTTTCTGAGTTTTATAAGTATTATTGTGTTTTTCTATTCGTGATTTAGTAGTTACAATTACTTCATTCTTAGGTACAAATAAATTACAGATATCAATCGCTTCGTTCAATAAACCTCCAGGGTTTCCTCTTAAATCTAAAACAATTTGTTTCGCTCCGTCGGCTTTTAACTTTTCAAGAGCATCTTTAACCTCGTTAGAAGCTTTTCTGCTAAAGTGCGCCAAAACAATATAACCTGTTTTATCATCAATTTTTCCGTAAAAAGGAACCGATTTAATGTCTACTTCATCCAAAACCAAAACAGTAGTATAAGGTTTGCCCTGACGTAGATATTTAATATTGATTTTAGTATTTTTCGTTCCCTTCAAAAGTTGAGAAGCATCATCTTTAAAATCCGCAATCAAAACATCTCCAATTTGAATAATTTCGTCGCCCGCTTTTAGTCCGGCTTTATCGGCAGGATAATTTTTATAAGGTTCGCGAACAATTAAGCGATCTTTTTTCCTTGAGATTAAAGCACCAATGCCAGTATATTCTCCAGTATTGTTGATTTTAAAGTTCACTACATCTTGTTCGTTAAAGTAAACCGTATACGGGTCTAAACTTCCCAACATGCTTTTGATCGCTTTATCCATCAAATCGCCAGGATTCGTTTCGTCTACATAATTGGTGTTTACTGCTTTAAACAAAGTCGTAAAAATCTCGATCTGTTTGGCAATTTCAAAAAAATCTTCTTTAAAACTGGTTCCAACAAACAACATTCCCGCAGCAGCGACAGGTATAATAAATTTCTTTTTGAAATACGGATACATGATTATTATTTTTTTCTTCTTTTTAATCTTTTTCTAATAAAATAGGCAAATACAAAAAACAGAATGACAAATGGCCAAACGCTTAATAATGAAATTAATAAATCGGATAAACTAAAAAATCCTGATTTAATTGCGGTTCCAAGTTTTGAACCGTATGATATTTTAACACCTTCTTTTTCAGGTATTGTTTTATAAAATTCAATAGTAACAGTACTTTCAGAAACTCGGCTTTCCAGATATTTCAGCTGACCTTCTTTAGATTCGATTTCCTCGCGAATAGCAGAAATTTGTTCTTCAATCTCTAAAATTTCACTGACTTTGTTCGCTTTTTTTAGAATTTCAAGATAACGTTCTTCTAGTTTTTTCTTGGTTTTTAATCGAGAAGTCAGATCGATATATTGTTCTGTAACATCTTCAGCAGAAATAGTTTTAACTTCAAAATAAGAAACACCTTTAGAAATATCACTTATAAAACGATCGAAATTCTGACTTGGTACTTTTATCGTTAGATTTCTAAAAACAGTTGCAAAATCCTTTCCTTCAGAATCGTTTATGATTCTGGCTTTACTAGTCAACGCAGCTTTTTGAATTTGACTGAAAGAATTTTCTAAATTATCAGTTTCAAATTTTAAAGTTGCTTCTTTTATGATTTTTTGTTCGATTTTTTCATCTACTTTAGGCGGCGGTGGAGGCGGCGGAGCATCGTTCGGACTTGGCTTTTTGTCATAAGCAACATTTTCTGCTTTTGCAGGCATTTGTACACTTTGAATTGCATAAGCTTCGTCATTTACAGCGTTTGCTTTTTTACATCCAAAAAGAATTAAAAACAAAAAAGATAAAAAGAAAATGTGACGCATAAAATTTCAATTTAGAGCTAAAACTACGATTTTTTTGTCTAATTTGATTATTAATCTTACGTTTTGAAATTTACGATTCACTTTTCTGTTCAAAATCTTGAGATTTGTTTATTTGAGCTGTAAATTTCTCAAACAATTGAATCATTTTGGTGTTAATTTCTGCATAGGATAATTTGTCTTTGGTTTGATAAAAAAGCATTATTGAATAAGGCTGATCCAAATTATCTAAAAGCAGATTTTTGTTCAAACGGTACGTTTCTCTTAAAACTCTTTTGAAGTAATTTCTATCAACGGCTTTTTTGAAATATTTCTTAGAAACCGAAACACCAATTTTTGTTTGTTCTTCTGAATTTTCTTCCGCTTGACGGTAAACCAAACGAAGCGGATATTTAGATACCGATTTACCATCAGAAAATAATAATCCAATAATGGTTTTGCTTTTTAAACGCTCGTTTTTAGGGTAAGTGAAGTTCATTTAATTCAGAAAAAATTTGCAAATTTTACTGCAAAGGTACAATTAAACCAGAAAAACGGTTATTGTTTTCAATTTTAATAAGTCTAAAAATATATTTATTACTTTTGCGCATTAATTTTTGAAGCATGGAAAAAATTATTTCTTATCCAATATCGGTAATTTATTATTTATTATTTGGTTTATGTTTGGCTGTTTTTCATCCCATTCAATGGATTTGCTTAAATTTATTTGGTTACCAGGCTCATAAAAAAAGTGTAGATTATTTAAATTTCTGCCTTTTAAAATGTACAAATCTTGTGGGAACAAGATATACAATCGAAAATAGAGAGACAATTCCGACAGGAGTGCCGATCATTTTTGTAGCCAATCATCAAAGTATGTACGATATAGTCGCAATGATTTGGTACTTTAGACGTTTTCATTGTAAATTTGTAAGTAAGAAGGAATTAGGAAGCGGAATTCCAAGTGTTTCTTTTAATTTGAAATACGGAGGATCTGTCTTAATTGACCGTAAAGACCCTAAACAAGCGATACCAGTTATCAAAGGCTTGTCTGAATATATCGAAAAAAATACAAGATCTGCCGTTATCTTCCCAGAAGGAACAAGAAGCAAAACAGGAAAACCAAAAGAATTCGCGCAAAGCGGTCTGAAAATTTTATGCAAATATGCGCCGTCTGCATATGTTGTACCGGTTAGTATTAATAATTCTTGGAAAATGGTAAAATTTGGTTTCTTTCCTGTTGGTTTAGGAAATCACCTGAAATTTACGGCTCATAAAGCTTTAGCTGTCAAAGATTACAAATTTGAAGAGCTTATGGAGATTACGGAAAGAGCGGTTAAAGAAGGAATAAATGAGTATAAACAGGTTTAAGTTTTAGTCCGAGCTAAAACGTACAACCCAAATCTATAATAAGTAATGTCTATAAAAAACATTAGATTAGAAGTAATGCAGTTTTTGGAAAAAAACGTGGATAGCTTCGTTGAACAGTATTTAATTCCAGTGGAAAAAATTTGGCAGCCATCTGATTTTTTACCAAATTCTGAAGGAGAAAATTTCTTCGAAGAGGTAAGAGAACTACGCGAGATTGCTAAAGAATTACCATACGATTTCTGGGTTACGCTTGTAGGTGATACCATCACCGAAGAAGCTTTGCCTACATATGAGTCTTGGTTAATGGATGTCGAAGGAGTAGATCAAGTAGAAAATGGTGGTAACGGTTGGTCTAAATGGATCCGTCAATGGACCGGAGAAGAAAACCGCCACGGAGATCTTTTAAATAAATACCTGTATTTGTCTGGTCGTGTGAACATGCGTGAAATCGAAATGACTACGCAGCATTTAATCAACGACGGTTTTGATATTGGAACTGGAACTGACCCGTACAAAAACTTTGTATACACGAGTTTCCAGGAATTAGCAACTTATGTTTCTCACAATAGAGTAGCGCAGATCGCAAAGAAATTTGGCGATAACAAGTTGTCTAAAATGTGTAAAATGATTGCAGGTGACGAAATGCGCCACCATCATGCATACAGCGAATTTGTAACTAGAATTTTCCAAGTTGATCCAAGTGAAATGATGCTTGCTTTTCAATACATGATGAAGCAGAAAATCGTTATGCCGGCTCATTTCTTGAGAGAATCTGGACAAAAAATTAGTTCAGCATTTGAGCAGTTTTCAGATTCTGCACAGCGTATCGGGGTTTATACTGCAAATGATTATGTTGATATTATGCAGAAATTAATGAACAAATGGGAAATTGATAAAATTACCAATTTGACTGATGAGGCTGAGAAAGCACGCGATTACTTAATGAAATTACCAGCTCGTATGGCAAGAATATCAGAAAGAATTGTTATTCCGCAAGAATCACACATCTTTAAATGGGTTGAACCAGCGAGATTGTAAATTTTAGATTGCAGATTTTATATTTTATATTTAAAATTGAGTTTTGCAATTGATTTTGATATTGAAAAATGTTGATGGTTAGATTTTCAAAACTCTAACAATCAGCATTTTTTATTTAATACAAACCTTTCGTAAATCTGCTTAATCTGCATGATCTGCGAGAAATTCAAATAATATAATTCATGAATACTTCTGAACTAATAAATAAAACCATTGCTTTCGTAAAAGAAAAACTGAACGATGCCGAAGGCGGACACGATTGGTTTCATATCGAACGCGTGTATAAAAATGCACTTTTAATAGCAAAAGATACCGTTTGTGAGCTAACAGTTGTCCAGCTGGGAGCTTTGCTTCATGATATTGCTGACAGTAAATTTCATAATGGGGATGAAACTATCGGTCCAAAAACAGCGAGAGCATTTTTAGAGACAGAAAATGTTTCAGAAGATATAATTACGCATGTTGTCAATATCATCGAAAATATCTCTTATAAAGGCGGAAATTTCGAAAAGAAATTCTCTTCTGTCGAATTGGATATCGTTCAGGATGCAGATCGATTAGATGCAATCGGTGCAATTGGTGTTGCAAGGGCATTCAATTATGGCGGATTTAAAAACAGAGCTTTGTACAATCCTGAAATTGCTCCAGTAACCAATATGACAAAAGAAGAGTACAAGAAAAACAATGCTCCAACAATAAATCATTTCTACGAAAAGCTTCTACTTTTAAAAGATAAAATGAATACCGAAAAAGGAAAACAAATCGCTGCCGAAAGACATCAGTTTATGGAAACATTTCTTGCGCAGTTTTATGCTGAGTGGGAAGGGGTGAAGTAAGTTCTCAGTTTTCAGTCTCAGTTTTCAATTTTATATTCTATAGAAATACCCAGAACACTTCTACTTTAAATGCCAAGTTATAAGTAATGCAGCAAAAAAGCCTAGTGTGAACCATAATAAGCGAGCAACTCTATTATCTCTGATTATTTCTTTCTTATCTTCTGGTGACATTTTAATGAATTTTGAATTTCAAAAATAATATCAAAAAATATACAAATAAGCTATTTATGGATTTTAAAATATCATAATAAGACATTTTTTGAAAATTAAAAAGCTTCACAAGATTGATAAATCTCTGTGAAGCTTTTCATTAAGTTATATTTGTAAACTAAAGGTATAAGCAGGAAAACCTTTGTCCCTTTGAATCTTTGCATCTTTGTCCCAAAAACTAAGAACACCCACAATCTCCATCGCCGCAGTCTTTTTTCTTTTTAGATTTAAAAAAGAATTTTTTGATCAGAAAAGCTACTGCAAATCCTAATATGGCAAAAGCTATAATTTGCTGAATCATAATTTTTTATTTTAAAAGTTGATACGCAATTAATGCGGTAAAATAAGCCAGTCCGCTCATTAAGACCAGCTGCATTGCCGGCCATTTCCAAGAATTGGTTTCCTTTTTAGTAATAGCCAAAGTACTGGCACACTGCATAGCAAAAGCATAAAACAACAGTAAAGATATTCCAGTGGCGAAATCAAATACTTTTTTACCAGTATCTGGACGTATTTCTGCTTGCATTTTGCTTTTTATGGTCGATTCGTTATCTGTATCTCCAACACTGTAAATAGTCGCAAGAGTTCCTACGAAAACTTCACGGGCTGCAAAAGAGCTGATTAATGCAATTCCGATTTTCCAATCGTAACCCAAAGGCGCAATTGCTGGTTCGATCGCTCTTCCCATTAATCCGATATAAGAGTTTTCTAGTTTTTGAGAAGCAACTTCGTTTTCAAACTGAGTTTCATCTAAAGTTTTAGTGGCAAATCTTTCTTTTACGATAGACTCAGCTTCGTTAAAATCTTTTCCAGGTCCGTATGAAGCTAAAAACCATAAAATAACCGATATCGCCAAGATGATTTTACCTGCGCCAACAATAAATGCTTTTGTTTTCTCCACAACATTAATTCCGACATTTTTTAAAAGCGGCATTTTGTAACTCGGCATTTCGACAACAAAATACGTTTTAGAGTTTAGTTTTAAAACTTTATTCAAAATATAAGCCGATAAAATCGCCGCAACAAAACCTAAAACGTAAAGTGACATTAAGGTTAATCCTTGAAGATTTAAAATCCCGAAAACGCGTTTACTCGGAATAACCAAAGAAATAATAATAGCATAAACAGGTAATCTTGCAGAGCAAGTCGTGAATGGCGTTACTAAGATCGTAATAAGGCGTTCTTTCCAATTCTCTATATTTCGAGTAGCCATAATTGCCGGAATCGCACAAGCTGTTCCTGAAATTAAAGGCACGACGCTTTTTCCTGAAAGTCCGAACCTGCGCATTATTTTATCCATTAGAAAAACAACTCGGCTCATATAACCACTTTCTTCCAGAATCGAAATAAAGAGGAATAAAAAGGCAATCTGCGGAATGAAAATAATAACACCGCCAATTCCTGGAATAATTCCCTGCGACAATAAATCAGTCAAAATACCGCTTGGAAGTTCTGCTGCAACCCAGCTGCTTAAAGAAGCAAAAGTGCTGTCAATGAAATCCATTGGAATAGTTGACCAGCTGAAAATTGATTGAAAAATCAAAAATAAAATAGCAAAGAAAATCACGTAACCCCAAACTTTGTGTGTTAAAACGCGGTCCAATTTGGCGCGAATATCTTTAGCCATCGAAGCATCAACTTTTAAACCTTCTTTTAAAACATCATTTATAAATTGGTATCTTTTGATGGTTTCTTTTTGCTGTAAACGCTTTAATTCTGAATGTGATTTCGTTAAAGTACTTCGAACTTCGTTTCGATCTAAATTAGAAAAGTTAACATCCTGCGTAATTACCAGCCACAATTTGTACATTAATTGATTGGGAAAGGCATGCTGTAATTTTTCAAAATACTCAGGATCAATTACTGAAGCATTTAAACAGGGTTCGCTTGGAAGGGTTTTATAGGAAACAATTAATTCTTTTAATTCATCAATTCCTAAACCTTTGCGAGAACTTACTAGGGCGATTTTAGTTTTTAGTTTTTCCTCTAAATACGGAATATCCAAACTAATTCCCTTTCTTTCCATACGATCAGACATGTTAATCACCAATATCGTCGGAATTTCAAGGTCTTTGATTTGTGTATAAATCAGTAAATTTCGTTTCAGGTTTTCAACATCTGTTACTACAACGGCAACATCTGGAAATAATTTGTCGTTTTTATTTAGCAAAAGTTCAATAACCACACTTTCATCCATCGAACTTGCATTCAAGCTGTACGTTCCTGGTAAATCAAGAATATTAGCTTTTATATTATGAGGTAGTTTGCAAAAACCTATTTTTTTCTCAACAGTAATTCCAGGATAATTCCCAACTTGCTGGTTAAGACCAGTTAACTGATTAAAAACAGAGGTTTTTCCAGTATTCGGATTTCCGATAAGGGCAACATTGATATTTTGAACACTCATTACAAATTGGTTTTGATAAGTTCAACTTCAATTTCGCGAGCCGTTTCGATACGAATCGCTACATGCGAACCGTTAATATCCAAATATAGAGGATCTCCAAAAGGAGCAATCTGCAGTAATTCAACTAAGCTGCCAGGAAGACAACCCATTTCTAATAATTTCAGTGGAATAAGATCGATATCAAAATCTTTGATAATGGCTTTTTCGCCTTTTTTCAGAGTGTGTATTGTATTTTGCAAGCTTATTTAGATTGAATTTAGATTGCAAAAGTAGGCAATTATTCTTTATTCCAAGGCATTTAACACCTTCGCAAATGCTAAATGTTTCTAAAAATAAGGCTTTTTACTCTTGAGAAAGGAAATCGATGTCTTCTAAAAGACGTTTTATGTCTTCTTTGTTTGTTCCGTCATAAAAACCTCTAACGCGGCGTTTTTGATCTACCAAAACAAAATTCTCTGTATGAACCATATCATACAACTGGTCTGGTCTTCCGAGTTTAACTGCCAAGTACGATTTTCTGGCCATTTTGTAGATTTCTTTTTTATCGCCCGTAACCAAATTCCATTTGCTGTCGACAACGCCATATTTTATAGCGTAGGCTTTTAAAACAGAAACACTGTCAACTTCTGGAAAAACAGTATGCGAAAGCAGCATTACTTTCGGATTGTTTAAAACAGCCTTTTGAACATCAACAAGATTGGTTGACATTTTTGGACAGATAGATCCGCAGGTTGTAAAGAAGAAGTCTGCAACATAAATTTTTCCTTCGTAATTTTTCTGTGTAATGGTATCGCCGTTTTGGTTTACAAATGAAAAATCGGCAATTGTATGGTATTTGCTTTTATATTGAATGGTACTGTCAACCAATTCAGGATTTACATCGGCTGGATTATAAATTGGCAGCGTCTTTTTAGGTTTTAAGGCAGAGTAAAACAAAGATATCGTAACAACCGAAAACACTATTAAAACAATAAAGAATTTGCGGTATTTGTATAAAAGCGATTTCATAAAAATAATTTGGCGCAAAAATACAAAAAGCAGATTTTAAAAACTTTACTCGAATATTTTTTTAACAGCCTTTTGTAACTTTTACGATCAATATGCAACTAATTGATTAGTTAAAAATTCATGTTTGTGAAATTTATGTGTCTTTATATTTTCCAGTTAGAATTTTAACACAATTTTAGAAATAATAACAATATGTTTGTATTTTCCCTTAAACCATAAACTTTTATGAAAAAACAATTTGCTAAACCTGTGTTTGGTGTCATATCTGCAATGTTTTCTTTAACAGCAGTTCAAGCCCAAGACGCAGCCTCAAAGGAACCAGGTATCAATGTATCTTATATGGATACTAAAGTTAGCCCAAGTCAGGATTTTTTTAAATATGTAAACGGAACTTGGCTTCAAAAAACAGAAATTCCAAGTGATCGTACAACATGGGGAAGTTTTAATGAGCTGATTAAAAGAACTGACAAAGATGTAATGACAGTTTTAAAAGATGCTTCTAAAAATCCAAAATACAAGTCAAACACTGATCAGGGAAAAGCAGTTAACTTATTCAATACCGTTTTAGATTCTGTTGGAAGAAATAAAAGAGGTATTGAACCACTTAAACCGTATTTGAAAAAAATTGACGCTATTAAAAATGTTGCTGATGTTCAGAAATATTTAGTGGAAATGGAAAAAGAAGGCGGTTCTGGATTTTTCGGAATTTACATTGGAGCTGATGATAAAAACAGTTCTAAAAATTCTGTAAATCTTTCTCCAAGCCAATTGGGTCTTCCAGACAAAGATTACTATACTTCTGATGATAAAGATTCTAAAGAAAAACGTGCTAAATATGAATTACACGTGGCTAGAATGCTTCAGTTTATTGGAGAATCTCCAGAAAAAGCAAAACAAAGCGCTGCTGAAATCTTAGCTTTAGAAACAGAATTATCTCAGCCAAGATTAAACAGAGTTGAAAGACGCGACAGCCGTTTGCAATACAATCCGATGACAATTGCTGATATTCAAAAATTGACGCCGGCAATCAAATGGAACGAATACTTTACTGGTTTGGGCATTACTAAATTGGATACCGTAATTGTAAGCGAGCCTAAATACATGACTGCTTTGCAAACTGTTTTTAAAGAAAACAAAGTAGGGCAGTGGAAAGAATATTTGAAATGGGATTTATTAAACAGCGCTGCAAGCCAGCTTTCATCAGATATTGATAATGCTAATTTTGATTTTTACAGCAAAACATTAAGAGGTGCAATAAAACAACTTCCAGCTGAAGAAAGAGCACTTGCAGTAGTAAATCGTAGTGTTGGAGAAGCTCTTGGAAAACTTTATGTAGAAAAATTATTTCCTGCTGAAGCAAAAGAGAAAGCTCAAAAAATGATTCAGAATGTGATTTTGGCTTACAAAAACAGAATCAATTCTTTGACTTGGATGTCTCCGGAAACAAAGGTAAAAGCTGTTGAGAAATTAAATAAAATCACCATCAAAATTGGATATCCTGATAAATGGAAAGATTATTCTGCTTTAACAATTAAAAGCACTGCAGAAGGCGGAACTTATTTTGATAATTCAAAAAATTTATCAAAATGGGCTTTCAAAAAAAGCATCGATAAATTAAGCAAACCAGTTGATAAAACAGAATGGGGAATGTCTCCTCAAACGGTAAATGCATATTACAATCCGTCTTATAACGAAATTGTATTCCCTGCAGCAATCTTACAACCTCCTTTTTACAATTACCAAGCTGACGAAGCTGTTAATTATGGTGGAATCGGTGCTGTAATTGGACACGAAATTTCTCATGGATTTGATGATTCTGGTGCACGTTACAATGCTGAAGGAAATCTAGTAGATTGGTGGACAGATGAAGATTTGAAACAATTTACAGCTCTAGGAACAGATTTAGCAAATCAATACAGCGCGCTTGAGCCATTGCCAGGAGTGCATGTTGATGGTCATTTTACATTAGGTGAAAACATTGGAGATTTAGGCGGAATCAATGCTGCTTATGATGGTTTACAATTGTACCTAAAAGAAAATGGTAATCCAGGTTTAATCGACGGATTTACGCCAGAACAACGTTTCTTTATTTCTTGGGCTACCGTTTGGAGAACAAAAACTAGAGACGAAGCGATCAAAAACCAAGTAAAAACAGATCCGCACTCACCAGGAATGTACAGAGCTTATGTGCCAATTCAGAACGTTGATGCTTTCTACAAAGCTTTCGATATTAAGAAAGGTGATAAAATGTATGTTGAACCAGAAAAACGAGTTAAAATCTGGTAATCGATTTTAATAATAAAAAAAGGGCGGTTTCGAATTTCGGAACCGCCCTTTTGCTTTACTATTTTATTCGTTTTTAAACTTGAGATATGAGTTATTATTCCCAGTTATCATTCCGTAAGAATGTTTCGTCGGTAGAAAAATATTGACGAACCCATTTATTTACATTCCGTAGGAACGTTTGATATGTTAGACCGTCAAAATTTATATCAAAATCAAACGTTCCTATGGAACGTAAATGGATTATAATATAATTTTTTACCGATCAAATGTTCCTAAGGAACATCATTGTGCTGTTATTTCAAATTACTATAAATGTAAGCTTCAATAGCTTTCAATTCTTCATCAGACATTGCTTGTGTAATGGCAAAGTTTGTTTTCATAACCTCAAACTGGCTCGGGTCGACAATTGGTTCTCCTTTTCCTTTTAAGAAAGTCACAATATCGCCATTTTTATCTTTGTAGATTTTGGCAATTTCTTTAATACTTGGTCCAATCACTTTTTGATCAGGCTGATGGCATGCAACGCAGTTCCCAGTTCCTTCAAAAATTTGTTTTCCAAGTTCTTCTGGAGTTTTGGCTTTCGCCGATTCTCCTTCAGAATACGATTCTGTTGTTGAGGTATTGCTCTCAGAACCTTCTTTTTTACAAGAGGCAAACGCTAAAACGGCAGCTAAAAATAAAACCTTTCTCATCTTTATTTATTTAATAAAACTGCGGCTTCTTTTGCGAAATAAGTCGAGATAATACTAGCGCCCGCACGCTTAATGCAATATAGTTGCTCTATCATAATTTTGTCATGATCCAGCCATCCTCTTTCTGCTGCGGCCTTTACCATTGCGTATTCGCCAGAAACTTGGTAAACCGCTACAGGAACATGAACAGCATTTTTTACTTCGCGGACGATATCCAAATACGCAATTCCAGGTTTTACCATTACGATATCTGCACCTTCTTCAACGTCTAATAATGCTTCGCGAATTCCTTCAATTCGGTTAGCATAATCCATTTGGTATGTTTTTTTATCTTTTGGAATATCTTGTGTGTCAACTGGAGCAGAATCTAAAGCATCGCGGAAAGGTCCGTAAAATGCCGAAGCATATTTTGCACTGTAGCTCATAATTCCCACATTATGATGTCCGTTTTCTTCCAACGCTTTTCTGATCGCCAAAACGCGTCCATCCATCATGTCGCTTGGCGCTACAAAATCGGCACCAGCTTCTGCGTGGCTTAAACTCATACGGGTTAAAGCGTCAACAGTAGCGTCGTTTATTAACTGGCCTTTTTCGATAATTCCGTCATGACCATAAATAGAATACGGATCAAGCGCCACATCTGGCATAACGATCATTTCTGGAACAGCATCTTTTATCGCGCGGATAGTTTGCTGCATTAGACCGTCTTTGTTCCAAGCCTCAGTTCCTTTATTGTCTTTTAAATTGTCGCTTACTTTTACATAGATGTTTACCGCTTTAATACCTAAATCCCAAGCTTCTTTAACTTCTTTGATCGTGTTGTCCAGCGAATGACGGTAAATTCCCGGCATTGACGGAATAGCAGATTTAATGTCTTTTCCTTCTGCAACAAACATAGGAAGCATAAAATCCTGCGGACTTAAACTGGTTTCACGAACTAGAGAACGAATAGATTCATTGGTTCTTAAACGACGGTTTCTTTGTAATGGAAACATATAAATTTAGATTTAGATTTTAGATTTCAGATTACGACCTGATTTTGAAAGCAGATTGATTAATCTTTATTTCTAAAATTGATGTTGTTCTTTTTTTGTTTTTGTAGATTTTTACTTTTTTTGAAAGTGCTGCAAAGTTAAAGAAAAAGGAACAGAATAAGGAGTTTAGCATGATCTAGAATCCGTTAATATTATCTAAAAATTTGATTTAAGTTTCGGTTTCCATTTAGAATTTAACTTAAATAAGGTTTTTAAAATATTTCCGTCTAAATTTGTCTAATGAAGAAATTTCTCGCTTTATTTTGCTGTTTGCTCTTAACAAGTTGTTTTGAGATAACAGAAAGAATCAAACACCACGACGATCAAAGTGGCGAATATACTCTTATGATCGACTTTTCACGATCTTGGTTTAAGACCAAATCTGCAATCTGGCTGGAAGAAGTCGATGGCGTTAAAATCCCAAACGAACAGGAAATCAGCCAAAAACTGGAAGACTTTAAATCTAAAGCTTCGAAAATTGACGGAATCTCAAATGTAACCACAAAAACAGATTTTGACAATTACGTTTTCATTATCAAACTCAATTATGCCAATCTAAAAGCATTAAATGCTGTTGTTAATACAATCAACAATCAGCGTGATCAAATTCACTTTAGCGGAAGCGGCAAAAATTTTGAAAGAATCGCCTCTTATCCAATTCCAGAAAAAGTCGTAAACGACCCGAAGAAAAAGAAAGACCTTGAAGAAGCCAGCATTATCGCTATTTATAGTTTTGACAAAGACATTCTTTCTGTGAACAATTCAAACAGTAAAATTTCTGCAAACAAAAAGACCGTTTTTTTAAAACAAAGTATGTACAGTGTTCTTAAAAAATCGACCCTCATGAATAATACCATTCAATTAAAGCCTTAATTATGAAGCATTTTTACACTCTATTTTTATTATTCGCTACATATTTGACTTTTGGTCAGATCAATACATCCAAATACGATTATTTTGTACAATTTAACGGAAACCAGCTTTCTAAAAAAGTAAGTATTTCAGAAGTTTTAAATCATCCGTTGGTAAGCAAATACAGCAGTAAAAAGCCAGACTTTGATTTCAGTAAATATACTTCGCTGATACATTTAGATCAGAAAATAACAATTCACGGAAGTTTCATGGATAGTATTCCGTATTACCAAGTTACTATTCCCATAAAAAGTAAAGAGGCCCTTAAACAATTTTTAATCAAAGAATTTAAGATCGACAACAGCAATGATTCGATTGCGGAAATTGAAGATTTCGGAAATTATTCTGTTTTTACGCCAAAAGGTAAAAAGAGATCCATGATTTGGAATGATAATTATCTGGTTGTATTAGAATTAACGAAACGATTTTCTAAAAATGTTTATGATTTACAGCCGCCAGTTGTAACCGATTCTATTTATTCTGACGAAAGTTATGCAGATCCTGCAGCTGTTCCAGAAAATGAAGTACAAATTGTTGAGGCACCAATAGTAATTGATGTACCTGCAGCGATGGAAAACTCGGCTCAAGAAGAATATTTATACGACGGAAATCCTTATGAAGAATATACTTTGCAGCAGGCAGAATTTGATCGAAATCTTGCCGAAAAACAAAGTGAAATTATAAAAACATTATTTGAAAATGGTTTTACGGCACCAAGTTCATCCAAAATAAACGAGTCTGCAGATATTTCGTCTTGGGTAGATTATGGCGGAGCAATTTCGAGTTTGTACTCGGCATACAGTTATCCGACGGCTATATTTGGCGGTTATGACAAATTCCTGCCGATGCAGAAAAATTTCGGAAATTTTATAAAAGGAATTAATGTTGATTTCTATTTTGATAATGACAATGCCCGAATCGAAGAAGTTATTGAATATTCTAAAGAGATTGCAGCGGTTGTGAATAAAATAAGCGACAGAAAAATCAATAAAAATATTTTTAATTATTTCCCGTCCGAAAAGCCATTGGCTTTCGCATCTTATCATATTAATACAAAAGCAGCTTTAGAAAGTTTTCCGTCTTTAACTTCCGAAATACTCCAGAATCCAAAATTTGGAAAAGAGGATATTACAATAATTACAGATTTGATTACTACAATTGTTGATGAAGAAGCCACTGCGAAACTTTTTGACGGTGATTTAAGCGCGTTTTTGTACGGCATGAAAGATGTTGAGGTAATGACCAAAAAGTACGGTTACGACGAAAATTATGAAGAAACGGTTACGGAAGAAAAAGTAAAAAAATCAATTCCGTTATTTTCTGTAATTTTTACTTCGACGCATCCAACATTTGGAGATAAACTTTTGCAACTGGGCGTACGCAAAAAAGTATTAATTCAAAACGGGAATCATTATCAGATTGTTGGAACAAAAGAGTTTGGTGATATTTTTATCCTGAAAGACAAAGAGGTTGTCATTGTTGCCAACACAATGGATTATTTTAATACTGGAAAAGGCTCTTTTATAAAAGAAACAAAGAAAGACTTGAGCAAAAATTACATATTCGGAAAACTGAATATTTCACAAACCGTAAATGCATTTGGTAAAAATGCAAAAGAATCAGATTTGATTCGATTCAATAAAATTTCGGCTCAGTTTTCAGACATTACAACAGAATCGCCTAAGAAACTAATCGATAATAAATTGAAATTCATATTCAAATTAAACGCTCTAAAATCTGATAAAAACATCATTTTACAAACATTAGATTTGGCAGACGAAATGACTTCGAAATAATCTCGGTTATTATAAAAATTCAAAAGCCCGAAAATTAGATTTTCGGGCTAAAATGATTTTTTTTATGTGATCGAAGCCTCATAGATTTCTTTGATTGTTTTGCCCAGTACGGCATTAAAATCATCATCAGACTGTCCGGCAGAAAGTCCTTCGGATAATGCTCTTGAAAAACTGGCAATCAATCCGTGGTTTTGAGCGAGTTTTTCATTGGCCTCTTCTCTCGAATATCCGCCAGACAAAGCCACAACACGCACCACATGCGGATTCGATATCAGCTCTTTATAAAAATCATTTACTGTTGGGATAGAAAGTTTCAGCATTACTTTTACCTCTTTGTCTAAAGAATTTAGCTGTTTTAGGATTTCTTGTTTTAGAATTGCTTCAGATTTTTCTTTGTCAGCACTGTAAATATCAATTTCAGGTTCAATAATCGGAATAAGCCCTTTATTAAATATTTGCAAACCCACTCTAAATTGCTGTTCTACAATATCGCGTATCCCATCAGGATTTGCTTCTTTAATTACCGAGCGCATTTTGGTTCCAAAAATATTGCGTTCTACAGCTCTTGTCAGTAAGTCATCTAAATTTGGAATTGGTTTCATCAATTGTACGCCGCTGGCAAGATCAGTAAGTCCTTTATCTACTTTTAAAAACGGAACTATATTTTTTTTCTCCCACAAATAATCAGCAGTCCATTGACCGTCGATTTTACGGTCCATAGTATTTTCAAATAAAATCGCACCGAGAATATAGTCACTTTTAAACGCAGGACTTTTAATAATCCTGGTTCTCATTTCATGTACAAGTGTGTACATTTCTTCATCATTTGAGTAGCTGCTTTCCTGAACGCCATATTGCGATAAAGCTTTTGGTGTACTGCCGCCGCTTTGATCTAATGCCGCGATAAATCCTTTTCCGGAATGCATGCGATTTAATTGGTCTTCATTCACATTTTCCATAATAATGAAATTTTAATTTGTAATAAATACCTGTTAAATTAAGCAATTTTTATCGTATTTCTTGCTTTTGAGGTTTTAGATTTCTCAAAGCCCGATTTTATCATTGACTTTATCGTAAACTTCTTTTACTTTTTTTGGAGGATCAAATCGGTAGCCTACAGAAAATCTTAAAGTAGCAATATTATCATTTAACCGTGGATCGACTTTTTCGTCTTGAGCAAAACCTACGGTATTAAGACTTGCGAAAGCAAAGAAACGATCGTTATTATAAGCCAGCTTTAAATTAAAATCTGCTTGATATAAGGCAGAAGTATCTCCGTCGACATCATTAAGTCCAGCTCCCAAAGCAATTCCAGCACCAATTAAAACGCGGTCGCTGATGACAAAATTATAGAAATAAGAAGGTGCTAAAGTAAACACATAGAAATCGCCAGGAGAAGAATCCGGAGTGTTTAAGTCTAAATTGGTGTAGTAAAAGGAGAAAGTCGGAATAAAACTTCCAGAACTCTTAGTCTGCCATTCGTTTTGACTGACCAACGTTTTAAAAGAGAATTTATCATTGAAAATATAAGATGTCGATCCGCCAATTTTAGTTGTACGCATATTGGGAAGCTGGGCATTTATATTATTGTCGCTGATATAAAATCCTTTTTGATTAATAAAAGTAAACGACTGCATCCATTTTTTATAATAAAAACGGGTGTTGAAATTAAAATTCTTGGAATGAGAATCGCCTTTGTTGCCACCCAAAAATTTAGGAGCGAAACCGAGGCTAACATCAATAATTTTATAATTTAAATTAAAACCAATCTGCTCTCTCCTGTTCGGAATTAGATTGACATATATTTTCGGTTCCTGGCCGTCGGAAGCAATCTGGAAACTATTCGAAGTATCTAAATAATAAATACTGACAGTAATTTTATCATCATAAGATTTAAAATACGGATTATGCAACGAATCGTTTTGAGCAAAACAACCCAAAATGCTGGCAAAAAACGCTATGTAAATCAGTTTTAATTTCATATTTATAATAACAATTACTCGATATATAAAGAGCTCAAGCGGAGCAAAATATTTATAGCTAAAAATAAGTAGTTAAGATAAAAACTCCAGCGGAGCGATATATTATTTTAAATTGACATCATCAAAAAGATATTCATTTTTGAAATCAATATTAAACAATTTTAAAAACGCAATATATTCTTCTCTGAATGTTTTTGTTTTGTGATGCTCTTCTTGATTTTCAATGTATTTAATAACATTGGTCAATTGCGAATGTCCATAAGAAAAAGCACCAAAACCTGTCTGCCATTCAAATTTTCCATTTATCCATCTTTGTTCATTTATGAATTTGGATGAATTTGTTTTTATAACCCTCACTAAATCCGATAATGATACATCTGGTTTTATTCCAACTAAGATATGAATATGATCTGGCATTCCGTTAATTGCAATCAGTTTTTGTTTTTGATTGGCAATAATTCCTGAAATATATTTATAAATTTCATCTTTTTTATTGGAGGAAATTAAATTTTGCCTTCCTTTTACAGCAAATACAATTTGAATATACAGTTGAGAATAGGTGTTTGCCATAATTATAATTATTAATTGGTAAAGCTAATTAATAATTTTATTTTGTAGGATAAATATTTCTTATTGTCAAGATAAAATATGTCGTGTTGCTATATGTTTCGATCTGATGAAGCTTTTTTCGAGGAGGATAAATTATTGCTATAAATATGTCGCTCCGCTGGAGCTTTGTCTGAAAGAGGGTGAATTATTCCTATAAATATGTCGTGCCTTGCTATAAATATGTCGCTCCGCTGGAGCTTTGTCTGAAAGAAGGTGAATTATTCCTATAAATATGTCGTGCCTTGCTGTAAATATTTCGCTCCGCTGGAGCTTTATCGAGGGTGTATGAATTTGTTGCTATAAATATTTCGCTCCTCCAGAGCTTTTCAACCAATATAAATTATCAAACCCTAGTTCCAAAGGAACGAAATATTTATTATAGTTTAATATTTCCCCTTCATTGGATTCTTTTATATCCAAATATAAGTTTAGCAAAAGTCCAGTCCCAGAGGGACGAGATATTTATAGAGAAATTAGAAGGGATATGGTTCAAAAGCTCCAGCGGAGCGAAATAAATTTATTAACAATAAGGTCGCTTTACCATGATACAGATTAATTATTTTTAAAATATTTCCGCTATGTTAGATCTTTTATATCCAAATATAAATTTAGCAAAAGTCCAGTCCCAGAGGGACGAGATATTTATAGAGAGATTACGAGATATTGCTCAAGAGCTCCAGCGGAGCGAAACAAAATTAGGGGTATGAATTTATCTAAAACATTAAACCCAATCAATAGGATTTTCCAATACATTAAGCAATTTTTCTTCCTTGCTTCCTGCTTCTGGATGATGATCATAAACCCACTGCACATGTGGAGGCAAACTCATCAAAATACTTTCAATTCTTCCGTTGGTTTTTAATCCGAATAAAGTTCCTTTATCGTGCACTAGATTAAACTCCACATAACGGCCACGTCGAATTTCCTGCCATGTCCTATTTTCTGGAGTATATTCTAAATTTTTTCTTCTTTCCACAATCGGAACATAAGCTTCAAGGAAACTATTGCCGACTTCGGTTACGAAATTGTACCAATCTTCCATCGACATTTGCTCATTTGCTTTGCAATAATCAAAAAACAAACCGCCAAGTCCGCGGGCTTCATTTCTGTGAGCGTTCCAAAAATAAGAATCGCATTGTTTTTTATATTTTGGATAAAACTCTGGATTGTGTTTGTCGCAGGCTGTTTTACACGTTTGATGAAAGTGTTTTGCATCTTCCTCAAACAAATAATACGGTGTTAAATCCTGTCCGCCACCAAACCATTGTTGAATTACTTTTCCAGACTCATCGTACATTTCGAAATATCTCCAATTGGCGTGGACAGTAGGAACCATAGGGTTTTTCGGGTGAATAACCAAACTTAATCCACAGGCAAAGAAATCTGCTTCGCCAACACCAAACATTTTCTGCATTGTTTCTGGAAGTTTTCCGTGAACGGCTGAAATGTTTACACCGCCTTTTTCGAAAACTCCCGAGCCTTCGGGACCATTTTCAATAACGCGAGTTCTTCCACCGCCGCCTTCTGGACGTTTCCAAAGATCTTCACGGAATTTTGCAGTTCCGTCCACAGCTTCTAATCCAGCGCAGATCTGGTCTTGTAATTGTTGTATGTATGCGTAAAATTTATCTTTCATTGTAATTATTTTTTGGCTTTCGCCGAAGCAATTTTGGTATTTATTCCAAAAGAAAAATCCTTGCTTTCCTGCTGAATATATTGGTAAATGGCTAAAGCCTTATCTTCAAAATTACAATTTTCGACTTTTGAAAAATCAATTAAAAAATCAGCAAATTGTTCCAATTGATTAAAATCTAAATGACAGCGAACGAGTAATGTTATCAATTCTTCATTTTGATAATCAACCAGCGTTTGAATATTTAAGCCAAATTCTTTTAACTGATTTTCAATATCCAATTTTGCGTCATTTGTCAAAGGCTGAGGTACAAAGTCCAGAGCGCGCAATGTTTTCAGGACATTGTCAATTCTTATACTTTCTTCGTCTCTTAAACCTTTGTTTAGCATATTTTTCTAAAATTATCTTTTGCTGATTGTTGTTTTTTGGAAAGTCATAATAGGTTTTCTTTGAAAATTGGAGTTTTCTTTTTGTCCTATTTTTTTAATAGTTCGATAAATAAAATATAAGACCGGAAGAGAATAATATATAAACCCCATACAAATTGGCACATAAGGCTTTTCTATAAATAATCCGCTAGATTTAACGGTTTGAAAATAATGAGACTTTTCTAAAAACTCTCCTGTCAAACCAAACGGTGGAATTATGGCATTTCCTATGCAAACAGCCAAAATTAAGAAAAAATAGAAAACTGCTTTTAGAGCAGATTTTCCCATTTGTAATGCTCTTACTTCTGGAGAAACATTTGAAAAGGCAAATCGCATCCTGTTTAAAACCGTCAACAAATAAATATACAAAATATTGGTATTTACTACAGATTCATTAAAACCAAAAGCAAACAATCCATACAATGGAAAAAATACAAAGAGAGACCATTTTTTGGGCATTACTGCCATGAAAACTCCCGAATGCACCATTATAAACTCAAAAGCCATTAAAATTGCCAAATCATTGATCAGACTCACAGGATGTTGTTCAGGATGCGTCCAAACCATGAAAAACACATAAGCATAATAGGCTTGAAATCCATATTCTACAAATGAAAACGGCGAATTTCTATTAAAGTTTATATTGGCAAACATAGATTTAGGTTTAAGTTCTCAGTCACAGTTTTCAGTCGCAGTCAAGCTGAATACTTCGACTGAAAACCGAACACTAATTTCCGTATTCCTTCACCGCGTCTATAAACGCTTTTGCGTGGTCTACAGGGATATTTGGTAAAATTCCGTGACCTAAATTTACAATATATTTGTCTTTTCCAAACTCGTCGATCATTTCGTGAACCATTTTTTTGATGGTTGGAATTGGAGAAAGTAATCTTGACGGATCAAAATTTCCTTGTAAAGTAATGTTTCCGCCAGACAAATAACGAGCGTTTCTAGCCGAACAAGTCCAGTCTACTCCAAGTGCAGAAGCCTTACTTTTACCCATTTCGCCAAGCGCAAACCAGCATCCTTTTCCGAAAACAATAACCGGTGTAATTTCAGCTAAAGCATCAACGATCTGGTTGATATATTTCCATGAAAACTCTTGATAATCAACAGGAGAAAGCATTCCTCCCCAAGAATCAAAAATCTGAACAGCATTAACTCCCGATTTTACTTTTTCTTTTAAGTATAAAATTGTTGTGTCTGTAATTTTTTGCAATAATGTATGCGCTGCAACTGGATTTGAAAAACAAAAACCTTTTGCAGTATCAAAGCTTTTAGAGCCTTTTCCTTCAACAGCATAACAGAAAATTGTCCAAGGCGAACCAGCGAAACCAATTAAAGGCACTTCGTCGTTCAGCATTTCTTTGGTCAATTTAACAGCATCAAAAACGTAACCCAAAGTTTCATTTACATCAGGAACAATAACTTGATTTACCTGTTCCATTGTACGGATTGGATTTGGAATAATTGGTCCTAAATTGTCTTTTAATTCTACGTGAATTCCCATTGCACGAGGAACAACTAAAATATCCGAAAACAAAATCGCTGCGTCTGGAGCAATTCTGCGAATTGGCTGTACTGTAATTTCGGCCGCAAGTTCTGGAGTTTCACATCTTGTGAAAAAATCATATTTATCACGTAAAGCTCTAAATTCAGGTAAATATCTTCCTGCCTGGCGCATCATCCATACTGGCGGACGTTGAACTGTTTCTCCTTTTAATGCTTTTAAAAATAGGTCGTTTTTTAACATTTTTTTTCTTGCTTTAGGCTTTAAGCTTTAGGCTTTAAGCGGTGTTTGTCTATCTTTTTGCTTAAAGCATAAAGCTTAAAGCGTATTGCCAAATTATTTTTGCTTAAGGCTTACTGCCTAAAGCTTATAGCTTTAATTTATTTAAATTCGTGAATTACGTCTTCGATTACATCTTCAATTGTTGACTGATCTGCAACGATGATATTCTTTGTTGTTTTTGACAAAGCTTCTGCCGTTGTATCGCCAATGCAGAAACAGATTTCTTTTTTAATTGTATTCTCTTTCAAATAACTTTCAACGCCAGACGGACTAAAAAATAAGATTGCATCAACAGCTGTCTTTATTTTTTGTGGCTGTAAAGAGGTGTCGTAAACCTGAATTTCGTTGAGTTGTATGCCAGCTTCTTTTAAGGCATTTGGCAAAGTATCTCTTCTAAGGTTACCGCTGAAAAAAGTATAACTTTCATTTCTGTAAATTAAAGTGATAATTTCGGCCAAATCAGATGCGTAACCTGTGTAAGCCACAACATTAAAACCATTATCGCTTAAAAGCGATTTGGTTTTAAGGCCAACGCAATACACATTTTTTTTCTTTAACTGCTCTGAGTCGGGATGAGATAAAACGCTGTGAACAGCATTCTGACTCGTGAAAATAAGACTTTCGTTGAGGTTTTTAAATTCGAAAGGCTTGTTTTCAGTTTTAATGAAATCGGCTTCGATTAGATCAAAGCCGCCTTTTTTCAACTCTTCTTTTTGAAGAGGAGATAATATTTTAGTAGATAATATCTGAATTGATTTCGCCATTACTTTTTCAGGGATTCTTTAATCTTTTGCATTAATTCCGTTCCGCCATTATTCAAAATCTCCTGTGCCGAATGAAAACCTAATTTTTTCCATTCTGAAATATCGACTGTTTTATTGATTTCTAATTTTTGTTTTCCGTCAATAGAAAGTAAAACACCTTGAAAATGCAAAGTATCTTCATCTTCATTGTAAGTTACCAAAGCTCCAATTGGAGCAGTACAACCGCCTTCGAGTGTTCTTAAAAACTGACGTTCGATATAAGTGCAGATTTCAGTTTCGATATGATTTAACTGCGAAAGTGCATCAAGGGTATAATTGTCGTTTTCCATTGCTACAACAAGCATTGCTCCTTGTGCCGGCGCGGGAATCATCCAATCTAAATTTATGTAATTTTCAGGTTTTAAGTTAATGCGCTCCAAACCTGCAGCGGCAAAAACAGCTCCATCCCAATCATTATCCTGAAGTTTCTGCATACGGGTATTCACGTTTCCGCGTAAATCAACTACATTATGGTTCGGGTATTTATTAAACCATTGTGCCTGGCGTCGTAAACTTCCTGTTGCAATCGTGCTTGGTTTATCTCCAAAATCAGCATTTCCTTTATGAACCAAAATGTCTAAAACATTAGCTCTTTCTAAAACAGCCGCTTGAACAATTCCTTTTGGTAAAGCCGTTGGAACATCTTTCATAGAATGCACCGCAATATCTATATTGCCATTAATCATGGCAATGTCCAGCGTTTTTGTAAAAATTCCAGTTATACCCAGTTCATAAAGCGGTTTGTCCAGAATAATATCGCCTTGAGATTTTACAGCAACAATTGAGGTTTTATAACCCAAATCGTTTAATTTCTTTTCGACAGTATGTGCCTGCCAAAGTGCTAATTCGCTGTCACGAGTTCCAATTCTGATTGTTTTTTCAGCCATTTTGTTGAATTTCACCATATAAGTTATTTAAGAAATTTAAGCAGTTATGGTTGAAAAAATTAACCGTTTGCTATTATATGAACTTATATAACTTATCTGGTTTAAAATTTTATTTAAGATGCTTTTATTTTGAAGACTTTTTCGATCCATTCGATGCTTTCATCAACCATAGTATCGTCGTCTTTTAAATGATTTGCGAAATGAGTAGTGATTTTTTGAATGATTCTGTTGCTGATAATTTCAGCTTGCGCTTCATTAAAATCAGCGATTTTTTTACTTTGGAAATCCAATTCAGAAGCTTTGATCGCGTTCAATTTGTCTTTTAAAGCATTGATGGTCGGCGCAAATTTTCGGCCTTTCATCCAAACCACAAATTCTTCTTTGATTTCTTCAATAATCGCTTCAGCAGCAGGAATGTGTAATTTTCTGTTTTCCAATGTTTCATCTGTCAATTGCGACAAATAATCCATGTGAATTAAAGTTACGCCTTCTAATTCTTCCACGTTTTCGTTAACGTTTTTCGGAATAGACAAATCTAGAATTAATAGCGGTTTTTTAAGATTTAAAATCGCTTTGTCAACTGTTGGGTTTTGAGCACCAGTTGCTACAACAACAACGTCTGCCTTTTGAAGTTCTAAATGTAATTCAGAATAATCTTTAACAATCAAATTAAGTTTTCCAGCCAATTTCTCAGCTTTGTCTTTAGTTCGGTTGATTAAAGTGATATGCTCGTTTTTAGTGTGTTTTACTAAATTCTCGCAAGTATTTCTTCCAATTTTTCCTGTTCCGAAAAGTAAAATATTTTTGTTGCTGATGTCTTCAACATTTTTAAGAATGTATTGAACAGATGCAAAAGAAACAGAAGTTGCGCCAGAGCTAATTTCGGTTTCAGTTTTAATTCTTTTACTTGCCTGAATCACCGCGTTAACCAATCTTTCCATAAAAGCATTGGCTAAGCCCATTGATTTTGAATGGATAAAAGAAGTTTTGATTTGAGATATAATTTCAAAATCACCTAAGATCTGACTGTCTAAACCAGTTCCTACGCGAAATAAATGATTGATTGCTTCTTGATTTTTATAAACGAAACCAACTTTTTGAAAAGCGTCAACAGAACCATTGCTGTTGTCGCAGATCAATTTGATTAATTGAAATGGATGTTCTGCAAAACCATAAATTTCGGTTCTGTTGCAGGTTGAAGTGACAATTAAACTTTCTATTCCTTCAGTTTTAGCTTGTTCCAGCAAACGCGTTTTCGCCACTGCGTCCAAACTAAATTGACCTCTGACCTCAGCATCAGCTTTTTTATAACTCAGACCAACTGAGTAAAAATAAAGGTGTTTCGGTACGTTATTGTTTTCCATAAATTCACTTTCATAAAAGTGCAACAAAATTATTACTATACTATTGATAAAAGTAACGCTGAAAGTACTTTTTGTATCGCTGCATGTTTTTTTGATTCTAAACATCTGTTTTTATGCAAAAAGCAGTACTTTTGTAGCAAAATCAAGTCGTTTGAAACGATTTGTTTAGAGTCATTCTAAATAACATTTTGACGGAGGTTTGATTTTAGTCCAAAAAAAATATCGCTATGAGTTCTCAAGAAGTTATAAAAATTGAAGACGACTTTACGCTGATTCGTTTTCAAAACGATGGTTCTGAGCCTTTTTATGCACAGCACGAAATAGGTACCGGCCTGATACAGTTTCACTTCGGGATAAAAGGCAATGCCAAATTTTTATTCAATCAAGGCAATTATGCTTTAGAATTGAAAGAAGAAAAATCGCTGCTTTTGTATAATCCGCAGAAAGAATTACCGCTTAATTTAGAATTGGCACCAAACTCTTGGGTGATTTCTGTAATTGTTTCCATCAAAAAATTTCACGCGTTGTTTTCTGCAGAAGCCGATTATATTACTTTTTTAAGTCCTGATAATAAAGACAAAAAGTATTATAACGAAGGAAATATTAGTCCGTCGATGGCAATTGTTTTGAGTCAGTTGTTTCATTACAATCTTCATCCATCCATAAAAAACCTTTATTATAAAGGAAAAGGATATGAATTATTGAGTTTGTATTTTAACAGAACCGAAGATCCAAACGCAGAACAATGTCCGTTTTTAATTGATGAAGATAACGTTCTGAAAATTCGAAGAGCCAAAGAAATCATCATTGCGAATATGGCCGAACCGCCAGGATTGCAAGAATTGGCAGATGAAATTGGTTTGAATTTGAAGAAACTCAAAATGGGTTTCAAACAAATTTACGGCGACACGGTTTACGGTTTCCTTTTCGATTACAAAATGGACTTCGCTCGAAAACTTTTAGACAGCGGTTCTTATAATGTAAACGAAGTGGGGTTGAAAATTGGCTACAGCACCGGAAGTCACTTTATAGCAGCATTCAAGAAAAAGTTTGCCACAACTCCAAAAAAATATTTGATGTCGATTAATGCGAATGTTTAAGCATGCTGTAAGGGCAGAGATCTAAAATCAAACGTTCCTACGGAACGTTATACTGTTTGGACATTTAAAAGTTACCAACGAAATGTTCCAACGGAACATAAAAATGATAAATCTTTGGTGAAAATGTTCCGATAGGAACATCTCATTGGTAGAAAAAAAATTAAATGTTTTTTGCGTTCCATAGGAACGATTGATTTAAGAGAATCAATTTTATAAATAAGAACATAATTAAAAAGTAATAATTATCATATTTCTAAAAAGCAGCAAGTTCTACTTTTGACGAAATTTTAAAAACAAATAAAATGCTTAAAGCCTAAAGCTTAAAGCCTAAAGCAAAAAAACAATAATGAAAGGCGTATTATTAGTAAACTTAGGATCTCCAGAAAGTCCAACACCAAAAGATGTAAAACCATATTTAGACGAATTTTTAATGGATAAATACGTGATCGACGTTCCGTATTTATTAAGAGCATTATTGGTTCGCGGAATTATTTTAAGAAAAAGACCGGAAGAATCAGCACACGCTTACGCGAAAATTTGGTGGGATGAAGGTTCTCCATTAGTAGTTCTTTCTGAAAGAATGCAGAAAAAAGTACAGCCTTTGGTAAATGTTCCAGTTGCGCTAGCAATGCGTTATGGAAGCATGACAATTGAAAAAGGACTTCAGGAATTGCATGATAAAGGTGTAGCTGAAGTAATGCTTTTTCCTTTATATCCGCAATATGCAATGGCTTCGACTTTGACTATTTTAGTAAAAGCAGAAGAAATCCGTAAAAAGAAATTTCCAAACATGAAATTTACGGATGTTCCAGCATTTTACAACAAACCAGATTACATCAAGAATTTGGCAGATTCAATTCAGAAACATTTAGTTGGTTTTGATTACGATCATTTATTGTTCTCTTACCATGGAATTCCAGAACGCCATATTCGCAAAACTGATGTAACCAAATCGCATTGTAAAATCGACGGTTCTTGTTGTAACACACCTTCCGCTGCGCATGATTTTTGCTACCGCCACCAATGTTATGAAACAACAAAACAAGTTGTAAAATTATTAGGACTTCCAGAAGATAAATACAGTTTAACTTTTCAATCGCGTTTGGCGGGCGACAAATGGTTAGAGCCTTACACGGATGTTGAAATCGATAATATGCCTGCAAAAGGAATCAAGAAATTGGCGGTTGTCACACCAGCTTTCGTTTCAGACTGTTTAGAAACTCTTGAGGAAATCGCGATGCGTGCCAAAGAAGATTTTGAAGCCAAAGGAGGAGAAGAATTCTTGGCAATTCCATGTTTGAATGATGATGATGAATGGTGCCAGACAGTTTCTAATTGGATTAATGATTGGGCTAAATAAGAATTAAAGACATATGAATAAATTAAAATATTTTTCGATTTTATTTTTCTCTCTAGCAATTCTTGTTGGATGCAAAAAAAGAGACACTTTTGAAAACAATACTTTTTCTGATAAAACATTCAACTGGCAGATTACTATTCCAGACGATTATGAAAAAGTAAATCAAAAAGAAAATGGAGAAATTAAAGGAGATACAACTTTAATCAATAAAGAATATTCTATTGTTGCTTTTAAAAGAAACAAGGCCAATTATTTTGCAGCAAACTACGAAAATTATTCAGGCGATGTTCGCTCAACTGATCTAAAGATGAGATTAAAAGATTTTCTTTTTTTGAAAAATATTGGTCAAGTTTATCCGCAAGGTCAAATGGGAGATTACAAAGTAACTTCTGAGAACATTTCGGGTTTAGAATTTAGAAAAGCTAAGATTTCAATAACTGAAAAAGGAAAAACTCTTGCAACAGCAGTTATTTTTTCAAGGACTTTTAATGGCAAAATCTTTATCGCTTCAATAGTATATGAAGATGAAGATTACGGTAAAGAAATGATTGATCTTTTTAAAAAATCTACATTTAAGGAATAAATGGAATATTATAACTATTTAAAATCACTGCATCTTATATTTGTAATCACTTGGTTTGCAGGTTTGTTTTATATCGTTCGTTTGTTTGTTTATCAAATTGAAGCAAATGAAAAGCCATCTCCAGAAAAAGAAATTTTACAGGCGCAATACAAAATTATGGCCTACCGTTTGTGGTACATTATTACATGGCCGTCGGCGGTTTTGGCGAGTATTTTTGCTTTTTGGATGCTGTTTTTTACAGATGCAGGTCATGTATGGATGAAAATGCCATGGATGCACGTAAAATTATGCTTCGTTTTCCTTTTATATTTATATCACGGAAAATGCCATCAAATTTTTAAACAATTACAAAACGATGAGGTAAAATATACCAACAACTTCATGCGTTTGTGGAATGAAGGCGCAACCATTATTTTATTTGCCGTTGTTTTTTTAGTAGTTTTAAAAAGTGCCATCAATTGGATTTTCGGCGTAATCGGAATTATTTTATTCTCGGTCTTAATAATGCTGGGATTTCGATTTTATAAACGAATTAGAGAAAAGAAATAATGGTAAATTGTGAATTGTTAATGGTAAATTAAATGCAGACCGAATAATTCATAATTTACAATTCACAATTTATAATTAAAAAACATGCAGAACTTCAAAATGTCAATGCTTTCCCTTCGTACCAGGATTTTCCTGTCGATGATTGTATTGATTGTTGTAGCATCTTTTTTATTGGCTTCGATTTCGATTATTCAGTTTAAAACTGAAGCTAAAGAATATCATCAGGAACGTTTAGAACGAAAAGAAAATGCTGTAAAAGAACATATCAATTATGTTCTGTCTACTACAACTTATCCGCTTAAAACCCAAAATCTCGATTTAATTTTCAAAGATAAAATCCACGAATTAGCGCAGATTCATAAAATCGAAATCAACATTTACAGTCTTGACGGGAAACTTCTAAAATCTTCAAAAGAATCTTTTGCTGTTGATAAAATTGCACCGCCAATTCCCGAATATATTCTGAAATTAGTTCGTTCTTCTATTGAAAAGCGTTTTGTGGATATTAAAACCATTGACGGAGTTAAAAACAGATCATCCTACAGTTTAATAAAAGACGAAAAATTTAAACCACTCGGAATTTTAAACCTTCCCTATTTAGAAGACGACGGCTATTACGATAATGAGCTGAATACCTTTTTAATCCGCTTAAGCCAGGTTTATTCTTTTATGCTGATTGTGGCTTTTGCATTGGCGTATTTCCTTTCGACCTACATCACAAAATCGCTAAAAACCATTTCCGACAGATTGGAAGAAACCAATTTAGATCAGAAAAATGAAAAAATTGTATTAGAAGCGAATAGTAAAGAGGTCAACTTCTTGATTAAAGCGTATAACGGAATGGTCGACAAACTCGAAACAAGTGCGATCAAACTTGCCCAAAGTGAACGTGAAGAAGCTTGGCGTGAAATGGCAAAACAAGTCGCGCATGAAATCAAGAATCCGCTTACGCCGATGCGTTTAACGGTTCAGAGTTTTCAAAGAAAATTTGATCCAAATGATCCTGATGTGAAGCAGAAGATGAACGATTACTCAGAAACCTTAATTCAGCAGATTGATACGATGACGGCGGTGGCTTCGGCATTTTCGAACTTTGCTTCGATGCCGGCGCAGCAAAACGAAACGTTGAATGTTGTTGAGGTTGTCGAATTAGCTCTCGATATTTTTAATGAAGATTATATTGTTTTTGAAAAAGACGAAGAAGAAATTATTTCAAAAATGGACCGTACGCAGTTGATCCGTGTGATTACCAATTTGGTTAAAAACGCAACGCAGGCCATTCCCGAAAGTCAGTTTCAAAAATCGATTGTAGTTACAGTAAAAAGGCGAAATAATAATGTTGAGATTGCTGTAAAAGACAACGGAATCGGAATCCAGAAACAAGATATCGGCCGAATCTTCGAGCCAAAATTTACGACCAAAACCAGTGGTATGGGACTTGGACTCGGAATTATCAAAAACATTATCGAAAATTACAAAGGAACAATTACCTTTGAGTCAACTTACGGAAAAGGAACCACATTTAGGGTTTCTTTGCCCATTACTAACTCTTAAACTTACCGTCATGGACTACGAAAATATCTTAATTTCTATCGAAGAAAAAATAGCAACGATCACAATTAACAGACCAACAAAACTGAATGCTTTAAACAAAGCGACCATTAGTGATTTGAGCAAGGCAGTTAAATTATTAAGTAAAAATGACGATGTTCGTGTAATTGTCTTAACTGGAAGCGGTGAAAAAGCCTTTGTAGCCGGAGCCGATATTTCTGAATTTGCTAATTATACCATTGTCGAAGGCGCGCAATTAGCAGCTGAAGGTCAGGAATCTTTATTTGATTTTATTGAAAATCTAAAGAAACCAGTTATTGCAGCCGTTAACGGTTTTGCTTTAGGCGGTGGATTAGAACTGGCAATGGCTTGTCATTTTAGAGTGGCTTCAGACAATGCAAAAATGGGATTACCAGAAGTAACTTTAGGATTAATTCCAGGTTATGGAGGAACGCAGCGTTTACCTCAATTAGTGGGTAAAGGACGTGCAATGGAAATGATCATGACTGCTGCTATGATTTCTGCAGAAGAAGCCAAACAATACGGTTTAGTAAATCATGTTGTGCCTCAGGCAGAACTATTATCATTTACAAATGTAATTGCTCATAAAATCATTAAAAATGCTCCGTTTGCAATTAGTAAAGCGATAAAAGCCATCAATGCCAACTTTGAAGACGGTAAAAACGGATTTGATACTGAAATTAAATCGTTCGGAAAATGTTTCGGAACTCAGGATTTTAAAGAAGGAACAACAGCTTTCTTAGAAAAACGTAAAGCTGAATTTACAGGAAAATAGTTTTTTACCGCAAAGTTCGCTAAGATTTACGCAAAGGTTCGCAAAGCTTTGTTTAAATTTTTTTCTTTGTGCTCTTTGCGTAAATCTTAGCGAACTTTGCGGTTAAATTTTAAACACATTACAATGTCGTATGAACCTATATTCGCTCTATTCTGTGAGCGTGTTAAAGAAAGTATTCAAGCTGGAACTTTCGCAAAATTGACTTTGGCCAAAACAATAGGCGATACCGAACTTAAAAATATCTATTTTCGTTTGGTTTTAAATGAAGATAATACCTTTTCAATTTCATTGACTTCTCGTTATAAAACTGAAGAAGTTGAGAGCATTCATACTTTAGAGGAAGCTTTATTGGTTTTAAGCTCTTATATCAAAAAACCGTTTCTAACTGCACTTTTGTTTACAACTGACAACGACGTTACTTTCAAAGTAAACAAAAAGAATGCAGGAAGTATTATTGAACAGCCGCCAACATTTAAAAATGCATCGCCGGTGATGCTCGAAATGATTGAAAAGGGGATTGTTTAAATACTATTTTCTTTAAGAGTTAATACTGATATTAAAGAAGAACATGTTTTTTGTGGAATCATAAAAGAGTTTTAGTTTCTAGAGTTTTATTCTACAATTTCACTCTCAATTTTTTGCTTATTCTGTTGTTTTAAATTTTCAAGTTGACATTCAATATCAAATATATCATTATTGATTTTTTGAAAATGCATATAACAACCTGCGGGGATTGCGATCAAAAAAATTACAAAAAACATCAAAACAGAATCCTGGTAATCCATTCTGTCAACTAGCATGCCTTTTCTCATAGGGATATATGGACCAACAAAAGGTGTAATAATTCCAACGATGATTAATCGCCAAATTTTCCATTTTTCTTTAGGAAGCTTTTTTAATTGATCTTCAAGCTCTTTTTCTTTGTTCTCTGAATTTATCTTAAATTCATTCATATTTTATGTGTGATTTTTTTATTTCTTCACCCAATTAAACCAGCTTCACAAACAAATTAGAAGCAATTTTATTTGAAATAGATAATTCTCTGCCGTCAACATTAATTTTTACCGATAAATCGAATGATTCTTTAGACAGAAATTCAATTTTAGAGCCCAAAGCAATTTCTTGTTTATCCAGATATTTCAGGAATTCGGAAGAAGTATCTTTTACACCCACACAAACACCGATCTGATTTTCTGATAATTCAGAAAGTAAATGTTTCTCAATTTTAATAATTCGGCCGTTTGCGTCTGGAATTGGATCTCCATGTGGATCTTCTGTAGGATTTCCCAAAAAGTCATCTAAACGGTTAATTAACTGCTCAGATTTGATGTGTTCTAACTGTTCCGCAATGTCGTGAACCTCATCCCAGCTGAAGTTTAGTTTTTCAACTAAAAATACTTCCCATAAACGATGTTTTCTCACAATCATCTTAGCGGCAAGTTTCCCGTTTTCAGTTAGAGAAACACCTTGGTATTTTTTATAATTGACTAAATCTTTATCAGCCAGTTTTTTAAGCATATCCGTAACCGACGAAGCTTTGGTTTCCATTATTTCTGCAATGGCATTTGTGCTCACTTCAGTTTCCAAAGCAGCGGTTAGGTGATAGATAGATTTAAGGTAATTTTCTTCTGAAAAGGTCATTCTTCTTTAGGTTCTAAGGTCCTAAGATGCTGAGATTCTAAGTTTTCTTTTGAGGCTTTAGTAAAAAACCTTAGTATCTTAGAACCTTAGCATCTTAGCCACTTCATTTAACAATCAACAAAGGTATTGAAATTTTATGTCTCAATTTATCTACCGTTGTGCCAAAAAGAATATCTTTTAATCCAGTGTGGCCGTGGGTTCCCATAACTAAGATATCAAAGTTTCCTTCGTTTATAATTTTCGGAATTACTTTGTTTGGTTTTCCAAAACCAAGTTCAGTTTTAATCTTGAAACCTTTCTGCGAAAGCATTTCTTGATATTCTAGTAATAATTTCTCATCAATTGTTGTCTCATGATCGTGAACGTGAACGCCGTACATTAATGCGCCAACTGTTTCTACAATGTGAATGAGGGTATATTCGGTGTCAATGCCGCCCAATTCGAAGGCTTTGTTTAATGCGGCTTCATCTGCATGAGAAAAATCTACAGAAACAGCTATGTGTTTAATATTTTGACTTTCTCTTGGAGAAAAATGCAGTTTGAGATTATGAGGAGAATGATTTACTGTTTTGTTTTTTGCTTTGGCAATAAAAGGCTTGAAAATGATATATAATAATAAAGCTGAAAACGCGAATGCTAATGGAACGACAGTAAGCCAAAGAATAATTGGATGATTTGAACTTGCAAGCCACGACGTGATTTCGTCATAAACCAATTTTGCGTTTAAAGACACAATTATAGCTGCAATAATCCAAGAAACCACCTGAGTAAGTTTGGATATATGAAAACCATTCATTTTTGATTTGTCACTCACAAAATGGATTAACGGAATAATTGCAAATCCTAATTGCAGACTTAGAATAACCTGACTTAAAATTAATAGTTTTCCAGTTACGCTTTCGCCATAAATTAGAATCACGATTACAGCAGGAATAATAGCAATTAAACGGGTAATAATACGACGAACCCACGGTTGAATTCTGAAATGCAGATAACCTTCCATTACAATTTGCCCGGCAAGAGTTCCTGTTACTGTAGAACTTTGTCCTGCAGCAATAAGTGCAACTGCAAATAAAATTGGGGCCCATTTGGTTCCAAGCAAAGGTTCAAGAAATTGATGCGCATCTTGAATTTCGGCAACTTCAAACATTCCGTTTCTATGAAAAGTTGCGGCAGCTAGAATCAAGATTGCGGCATTTACAAAAAAGGCAAGGTTTAAAGCGATCGTAGAATCTATTAAATTGTATTTCAAAGCCTGTTTGATTCCTGCAGGAGTTCGATCAAACTTTCTGGTTTGTACCAAAGAAGAGTGCAGATACAGATTGTGCGGCATTACAGTAGCTCCAATTATCCCGATGGCAATATATAAAGCAGCCGAATTTGGAATTGAAGGAATAAGACCCTGCAATACTTTACCCATTTCTGGTTCTGCAAAAATCATTTCGAAAATAAAAGAAAATCCAATTATCGCTACCAAAGCTATAATAAAGGCTTCCATTTTGCGAATTCCTTTATTGATCAGGAAAAGTAGTAAAAAGGTGTCTAGAACGGTAATTAAAACTGCTTCTAGTAACGGAATTCCGAAAAGAAGATTAATTCCGATTGCCATTCCGAGAACCTCTGCCAAATCGCAGGCAGCAATAGCAATTTCGGCCAGAAAATATAAAATGTAGTTGATGTATTTGGAATAAGTTTCTCTCGAAGCCTGAGCCAAATCGCGTTGCGTTACAATGCCCAGACGCGCACTTAAACTTTGCAAAAGCAAAGCCATTAAGTTACTCATTAATAAAACCCATACCAAAGTATAACCAAACTGGCTTCCGCCGGCAATGTCTGTAGCCCAGTTTCCCGGATCCATATAACCAACGCTCACTAAATAGGCTGGGCCCAAAAAAGCTAATATTTTCCTGAAACCAGTTTTTTTATGTTGTGTAGCAACCGATTCGTTTACTTCTTCTAAAGATTTAGTCATTGTAAAAGTATTGTTTTCACAAATATATAGAAAAATTACATTCGCGAAACAATATTTTTAGACGAGTCTAAATGTTAAATGTTAGAATTTAAACATTTTGGACATAATCCTGATAAGGTGAAATTGATCTCGTTGACTTTATAATTATGCGGCATTATATAACTCGGCTTCACATTCTCCAAACAAGTTATTTCGTGACAATTCTCACAGCTAAAATGAGCATGATTATGAATGTGTACACGCTGGTGTGAATGATTGCATTTCGCATATTTTACAGTTCCGTCGAGATTCGAAATTTTATGAACAATATCATCGTTTACCAAGCGGTCTAAAATCCTATAAATAGTAACTCGATCACACACATCATTCAATTGTTTTTGAATTTCAGCATGCGATAATGCCGTTTTTGATTTCTCAAAAACCTCTAATACAGCTGATTTTGCTGTGGTATTACGTGTAGTTTTCATTTTGTAATGAATTAAAAATTAAACGCAACAATGTTGCAATTGAATTAAAATTGTATATTTGCAACAAAATTGCATTAAGCAAAATTACAAGAAATGAAGAAAACTACCTCACCCTTTTACGATATTTTAGGAATTTCAAGTGCGACTATCTGCCTGGTTCATTGTTTGATTTTTCCTCTTCTAACAATTTTGCCATTAGGCTTAAGTCATAATCCTTTTATCGATTTATTATTTGCTTCGATCGGTTTATTTGCAATTCTCAAAATTACGAAAAAATCAAGTCTTTTAGTTTCGTCAATTTTGATTGTTTCTATGAGCTTAATTTGGATTAGTATTTTGATTGAACTCTTTTTAGAAATTCATCTGGATCTCATTTATTTTGGAGGAATCGGTATGATTATCGGGCATTTGATTAATTATAAATTACACAGAAAACAAAATCATTAAAATTATAATTATGGAACAGAAGACTTTTGACGTGATTATCATTGGCGGAAGCTACAGCGGCTTATCTGCTGCCATGAGCTTAGGACGTTCCCTTCGCCAGGTTTTAGTAATTGACAGCGGTCTGCCTTGTAACAGACAAACGCCTCATTCGCATAATTTTATTACACAAGACGGGGAGAAGCCCGCAGTTATTTCGGCGAAAGCCAAATTACAAGTTGAACTTTATAAAACAGTTCATTTTTATAATGGCCTTGCGACAAAAGCAATCAAAAATGAAGCTGGTTTTGAAATCTCAACAGAATCAGGTGAAATTTTCACATCCAGAAAAGTTTTATTCGCAACTGGTGTTAAAGATTTAATTCCAAAGATTAATGATTTTGCAGAGTGCTGGGGAATTTCCGTTTTGCATTGTCCATATTGTCATGGCTACGAAGTGAAGAATGAAAAAACAGCCATAATTGCAAACGGTGAAATAGCATTTGATTTTGCAAAATTGATTTCGAATTGGACCAAAGATTTGAGATTATGTACCAATGGAAAATCGACTCTGACTTTCGAACAAACTCAAATATTACAGCAGCACAATGTTCAGATTTTCGAGCAAGATATAGATTCCTTCGAACATAGAAATGGATATATCCAGAACATCATCTTCAAAAATCAGGGAAAAGTTGCCGTAAAAGCCATTTATGCAAGACCGCCTTTTGAACAGCATTGTCATTTGCCTAAAGATTTAGGTTGTGAGATAAACGAACAAGGATTATTAAAAGTTGATGGTATGCAAAAAACAAATATTCCAGGCGTTTATGCGAGCGGTGATTGCACTACTCAAATGCGCTCTGTTGCAATTGCAGTTTCTACAGGATCTTTTGCAGGAGCAGTGATTAATAAGGATCTTATTGATGAGGATTTTTAATTAAACCCGACAGGTTTTCAAAACCTGTCGGGTTTGCTTGACTTTTTGAATAGCCCTAGCTTCAGCTAGGGGAAGAAGATTGGATTGAAAGGGCTTTAGCCGAATTTAGGTTTGGCTAAGCCCTTTTATTTCGCTCATGCTTTCATCCATCTAAAGCTGGACGCTATTCAATCTTTAAATTCATATTTCTATGTGTTTAAATAAATCTAACATATTGAATTAAATCAGTTTAAAAATTTATTCATTAGAATAATTATTTGTCAAATTTAATTTTTAGTTTTGTCTAAATTTAATTTTATAACCATGAAATATTTATTTTTGGCAATATTAATAATTTCAACTAAAAACCTTTATTCACAAAATATATCGGGAAAAGTAACTACAGATGTTCCTACGATTCAGGAAATTAATGTTATGCTTTTACATACAAATTTTAAAACGCAGACAGATTCACTGGGCTTTTACAAATTAGAGAATGTTCCGAATGGTTCTTATAAAATTGCAGTAACCTCGAGTGGATTTAAAACTATAACTCAAAAGATTTCTATAATTGAAAATCAAAACTTAAATCTTGATTTCGAATTAAATGAAGACCAAAACGAATTAAATGAAGTTGTTGTTTCGGGAACTTTAAAAGCTGTAAAACGATTAGAAAGTGCCGTTCCCGTTGAGGTTTATTCCCCTACTTTCTTCAAAAAAAATCCAACGGCGAGTATTTACGATGCGCTTCAAAATATAAATGGCGTTCGGCCACAGCTGAATTGCGGGGTTTGTAATACAGGCGACATTCATATCAATGGCCTTGAAGGTCCGTATACTTTGGTTCTGATTGACGGAATGCCAATTGTGAGCAGTCTCTCGACGGTTTACGGTTTATCTGGAATTC
This sequence comes from Flavobacterium sp. GSB-24, assembly GCF_027924665.1. NCBI lineage: Bacteria > Pseudomonadati > Bacteroidota > Flavobacteriia > Flavobacteriales > Flavobacteriaceae > Flavobacterium > Flavobacterium sp. GSB-24. The sequence goes on along the minus strand of NZ_AP027043.1, from coordinate 886,752 downwards.
CGAATTCTTTGGTAGAAAGAATCGAAATCGTAAAAGGTCCCGCTTCTTCTCTTTACGGAAGTGAAGCGGTTGGAGGTTTGATCAACATTATCACTAAAAACCCAACAAATGCACCTGTATTTTCTGCGGATTATTTTACAACTTCTTATTTTGAAAGCAATCTTGATTTGGGAATGAAATTTAATCCGACGAAAAAATCAACAACACTTTTGGGAATCAATTACTTTAATTACGATCAGGTTATTGATAAAGACAACGACAATTTTACCGATGTGACACTTTCTGAAAGAATTTCGATTTTTAATAAATGGAGTTTTCAGCGAAATCATAATCGCCTTTTTACGATTGCTGCCCGAGGAATGTACGAAGACCGCTGGGGAGGAGATGTGCGTTGGGAGAAAAAATACCGCGGTGGCGATGAAATTTACGGAGAAAGTATTTATACCAAAAGAGCCGAATTAATTGGAACGTATCAATTACCATTTGAAGAAAAATTGATGCTTTCGTTCTCTGGAAATGTTCATTACCAAGACAGCCGTTACGGAACGACATCTTATATAGCCAATCAAAAAATCGGATTTCTGCAATTAACTTGGGATAAAAAAATCGGTCGAAATGATTTCCTTGTCGGAATTGCGAATCGATATTCTTATTATGACGACAATACAACCGCAACAAAAGAAGCTGAAAGTACTTGGCTTCCAGGGATTTTTGTTCAGGACGAAATTACATTTTCGCCTAAAAGTCAGGTTTTGCTTGGCGCGCGTTACGATTATAACTCGATTCACGGTTCGATTTTTACGCCGAGAGTGGCTTATCGTTTCAAAGCAAATGAAAATACGATTTTCAGGTTAAACGCTGGAACTGGATTTCGGGTTGTGAATTTATTTACTGAAGATCACGCTGCGCTGACAGGTTCGCGAGATGTTGTGATACAAAATGATTTAAAGCCAGAGAAATCGGTAAACGTAAATCTGAATTATATTCAGAAAATCAATTTCGGAAATGGAACTTTTATGGGAATTGAAACGACAGCTTTTTATACAAGATTCAGCAATAAAATTATTTCAGATTACGAAACAGATCCGAATAAAATTATTTATGACAATATTGATGGTTATGCGATAAGTCAGGGAATCAGCACGAATATCGACTTAAATTTTACAAACGGATTAAAGTTTATTCTTGGAGCAACAGTTTTAGATAATAAAAATGTTCAAGATGGAATTTCAGAACGACCTTTTCTAACCGAAAAATTTACGGGAACCTGGAGTGTTTCATACAAAATACAGCCTTGGAATTTACTGTTGGATTATACTGGAAATGTTTACAGTCCAATGAAATTGCCATTGTTGAACGAATACGATCCAAGAAATCCGAATTCACCTTGGTACAGCATTCAAAATATTCAATTTACGTATACAGGATGGAAAGATTTTGAAGTTTATGGCGGAATCAAAAATTTGCTGAACTTTACTCCAAAACAGAATAATCCGTTTTTGATTTCGAGAACAAATGATCCTTTTGATAAAAATGTACAATACGATTCAGCTGGAAAAGTAATGGTTACGCCAGATAATCCATTTGGATTGACGTTTGATACGACTTATGTTTATGGACAAAACCAGACTATTCGTGGGTTTATTGGATTACGATATAATTTGAGGTAAATTTATGAGGCCAAAGATTAAAATGATTATAAGGATTTTTCTTTTGCCACGAATTTCACGAATTTCCGCTAATTTTTAGATGAAGATTTACTATTCAATTCGTGCTAATTCGTGAAATTCGTGGCAAAAACTGAAAACACAAATGAAAAAGCTATTTCTCTTAATTTTCTGCATCGGAATAACTTCAACAGGATTCTGCCAACTAAAGAGCAGGACTTTTGAAGAAGTAGATAGTTTGCAGCAAATTCAAAAAAGAAAAATCATCGTTTTCATTCATACCGATTGGTGCCAGTTTTGCCAGAGAATGAAAGCAACGACTTTCAAAAATCAAGAAATCATTCAAAAACTAAACTCAGATTTTTATTTTATTGATTTGAATGCTGCCGAAAAACGAGATATTACTTTTAATAATCACACTTTTAAATACAAACCTTCCGGAAATAATGTTGGCGTTCATGAACTGGCTTTACAACTCGGAACAATGAACAATCAAATTGTATATCCGGTTTTGTGTGTTTTGAATGAAAAAAATGAAATCATTGCGCAGTACAACAACTATTTAAGTCCAAAAGATTTTAAAATTCTTTTAGAAAAACTGAAAGAATAAAATTTCTTATTTTTGAGAATGAATTCTTCGCAAATCAAACACTTCGATTATATTTTTACTGGGACTGGACTTGCATCTTTGATGACGGTTTACAAAATGGTTGTGTCTGGAAAATTATCAGACAAATCGATTTTGCTTTTAGATCACGATTCAAAGAAAAGCAACGACAGAACTTGGTGTTTTTGGGATAAAAACGAAAATGTTTGGAATTCTGTTATTTCTAAAAAATGGGATTTAGCATTATTTGCCAATGAAAATTTTAAACGCGATTTGGCGTTGAAGCCTTATCAATACAATCAAATTCGGGGAATTGACTTTTATAATTTTGTTTTTGAATCCATTTCAAAACATTCCAATATTACTTTTTTAAATGAAAAAGTAACCGATATCAACGAACTTGAAACTCATGTTTATGTTGGTACAGAAGAAAATCGATATACAACCAATTACTTATTTAATAGCATTTATACAAAGGCTTTCGCCGAAAGTCAAACCAAATATCCGGTTTTACAGCAGCATTTTGTTGGTTGGTTTGTAAAAACAGAAAGAGAAATCTTTAATCCTGAAGAAGTAACTTTTATGGATTTTTCGGTTGAACAGAAAGGCAACACAAGATTTATGTATGTTTTGCCTACTTCTAAAACAGAAGCTTTAGTTGAATATACCTTGTTTTCTGAAAATCTTCTTTCGAAAGAAGAATACGAAAATGAAATCCAAAGTTACTTAAAGAATTTAGGTGCTGATCAATATAAAGTTCTCGAAAAGGAGCAGGGAAGTATTCCGATGACGTGTTATCCGTTTTGGAAAAAAAACACCAAACGCGTTTTAAATATTGGTACTGCTGGCGGATGGACAAAAGCAAGTACGGGTTATACGTTTAAAAATTCAGATAAAAAATCTTCAGAATTAGTGAGTTTTCTTCAAGCTGATTCTTCACCCAAAATGAATTATTTTCACAAAAAAAACCGATTTTGGTTTTATGATTTGTTGCTTTTAGATATTCTGCATCGTCATAATGAATTGGGGAGTTCCATTTTTTCTTCTTTATTCAAAAATGGAAATCCTGTTTTGATCTTTAAATTTCTAGATGAAGAAACAAGTCTGCTGGAAGATTTTCAAGTGATTTTAAAATGTCCAAAACTGCCATTTATTAAAGCGTTGTTTCGAGTAATATTCCGCTAGTTTTTGTTTCATGCAGATTCATTGTATTATCTCAAAGCTTAAATAAATCTGCAATTATCTGCAAAATCTGCGTGCATCTTAACCCCATAGTTCATTTTACTAATCTGATTTAACAGCCAAAAAAATGTCTTATTCTTTCATTTTAATAATTTTTTGAGGCGGTAACGAAAATCTGCAACATTTAGATTTGCCTAATATAATCGGTTATTTACGATAATGAATTAATGGCAAATGGGAATTACAAAACGCTTAAAATTTGATATAGAGACAGAAGAGGTAGGAAGAATTTGCAAAGCACTTGGACATCCAACGAGAATTCAGATTATGACACTTTTATGGAAAAGAAACTATAGAACTTGTGGTGAGATTGTTGAATTAATTCCGTTAGCACAATCAACAATTTCTAAGCATTTGTTAGAATTAAAAAAGGCAAACTTGGTTGATATAAAGAATGTTGGTAAAAAAACAATTTACTCCATAGAAGTCGAAAATATACAACTGCTTAAAAAGTATTTAACAAGTTATCTTTCTACCATTGAAATTTCGGAAGAAAAAAAGTCAACTGTATTAACAACAACGAATAAGGTAAGAAGAGGAAATAGTCATTTAAAACAGTATAATTATCAATTCCCTGCTAAAAAGATAAAAGAAACGGTGTTGTAAGCCTATAGCAACTTGTGGTCGGTTCGGATTATACCTAAAAAATTAATATCGAACTATAACAAAACTTTATACTTCAAATTAAGTAGTTGCGAGTAAACTTTGTAACTTTGCAACTCAAAAGTAAAATTTAAAAGACAAGAATATGTATCCACAAGAAATGGTAAAACCTATGGAAGCTGAATTAACAGCTGCTGGTTTTCAAGATTTACATAGTGCTGAAGCTGTAGATAACGCTATCAAAGCTGAGGGTACCACTTTAGTTGTTGTAAACTCTGTTTGCGGGTGCGCTGCAAGAAATGCACGTCCGGGAGCAAAAATGAGTTTAGAAGGAGCTAAAAAACCAGATCACCTTATTACAGTTTTTGCTGGTGTTGATAAAGAAGCTGTTGATGCTGCAAGACAACATATGTTTCCTTTTCCTCCATCATCGCCATCTATGGCTTTGTTCAAAAACGGAGAATTAGTTCACATGTTAGAGCGTCACCACATCGAAGGTCGTCCAGCAGAACTAATCGCTGAGAATTTGCAGGATGCTTTTAATGAGTTTTGCTAATTAAGGAACTAAGGTTCTGAGTTGCTGAGGATCTAAGATTTTAGGTTCAAAGCAGCAAAGGTACAGAGGTACAAAGATTTAAAAGAGGGCTGTTTCAATTTGAAACAGCCCTCTTTTTGTTATATAATATTTTCCCCTGTTCCGTTGGAACATCTCATTGGCAGCAAAATTGTATTGTTATCATTATTTTACGTTCCAGCGGAACATTTGATCGATGTTATTTTTATAATCCAACTATACCAGACGTTCCTCCGGAACGCAAACTCGGGCGATCGTTATTTTTTTTCTACCAATGAAACATTCCTACGGAATGATAACTGGTTTCAAAATTTAAACTGCTCTTTTTTTATTATATATGGCTTTTCTTGTTCCGTAGGAACATTTCATCGGTAGCAAAAAATTATATTGTTATCATTTTTACGTTCCGTAGGAACGTTTGATTTATCCTCATTTTTGATAATCTAATAACACCAAACGTTCCTACGGAACGTAAATACGTGCGTTCGTTATTTTTCTACCAATGAAACATTCCTACGGAATGATAACTCATTTCAAAATTTAAACTCATTTTTTTTATTATCTATGTTTGATTGTTCCGTAGGAACATTTCATTGGTAGCAAAATATATATTGTTATCATTTTTACGCTCCGTAGGAACGTTTGATTTTGATTTTTTACAATCCAATAACACAAACCTTCCTATCGAACGTACATACGGGCGATCGTTATTGTTTTTTCTACAAACGAAATATTCCTACGGAATGATAACCTGATATAAAAAAAACTTAGAACCTCAGCATCTCAGAACCTTAGCAACTTAAAAAAAACTAATTCCACCCTCCGCCCAATGCCTTATACAATTGAACCATAGAGCTTAATTGTTTTTGGGTTAATTGAGAGAGACTTAATTGTGCTTCAAACAGCGATCGTTGTGCATCTAGAACTTCTAAATACGAAACATAGCCATTATAATATCTGGCGTTTGAAAGATCATAGTTTTTTTGTGCTGCTACGACCTGTCTATTTCTTGCTGTCCATTCTTCTTTGTACATTTCCACATTTTGAAGTGAATTTTCTACTTCCGAGATAGCGGTTAAATAGGTTTTTTGGAAATTGAATTTTACTTCTTCCGCAATTTGTCGGTTTACATCAACCCGGCGTTTGTTTTTTCCGAAGTTGAAAATTGGACCAGTAACTCCTGCACCGGCATTTTGGAAATAAGAACTATCATTAAATAAATCTCCAACCGCAATACTCGTAAAACCTGCAACTGCGGCAATGTTGAATGACGGGTAGCGCATTGCCTGCGCAACGCCGATTCTTTCATAAGCGGCTTTATATAAATATTCCTGACGTTTCACATCTGGTCGATTTTCTAACAAAGCTGATGGAACAGAAGTTGGAAAATTATTCAAAATCAATAGTTCGCTATTCGTTTTTCCGCGCGGAATAGGCTGCGGAACTTGCCCGACCAAAATCGAAATTGAATTTTCCAAAGCTGTAATTTGTCGTTTGATTGCGGGAATATTGGCTTCGGCAATGGCAACCTGCTGTTCAATTTGTACTTTGTCTAATTCTGCAACGTAACCGCTTATAAAACGTTCGTTGATAATGTCATATGCTTTTTGTCTCGTTTCTAAAGTATGAATGGTGATTTCCAACTGATTGTCATAATCACGGAGTTCAAAATAAGAAATGGCAATGTTGCTCACAATATCAGAGAGAATTACTTTTCGGGCTTCATCAGTGGCTAAAAGTTCATTTTGCAAAGCTTTATTCTGATGACGGTATTTTCCCCAAAAATCCAATTCCCAAGACATATTGGCCAATGCAGATGATGGCTGCATAATAGTTTCGGCACTATTCACTTGACCAGAATATTGAAAAGAAGGATATAAATCTGCTTTAGCGATTCCGAGATTGGCTCTTGCTTGTTCTATACGTGCCAACGCAATTTTCAGATCATAATTATTTTGAATTCCTTTTTCGATTAGGCCAATTAAGACATCATCGTTAAATATCGATGACCATTTTATAGTTTTTACAGAGTTTGTCGTATCTCTGTTTTGATCGCCATAACGGAAAGAATCTGCCTGAGGCTGTTCGGGTTTGACATATTTTGGTCCAACCATACATCCATAAGGAAAAACAGCCATCAAAAATAACGCTAAAAGTATTTTTAGATTTTTCATTTTTCTTCCTCTTTAGGTTCATCGATTTCCTCAGATTTTTTCTTTCCGAATGTTTCAATAAATACAAATAACACTGGAATCAGACATACGCCTAAAATAGTAGCAACAAGCATTCCGCTAAAAACCGTCATTCCCATTACTTTTCTGGCTTGTGCTCCAGCGCCGCTCGCCGTTAACAACGGAACAACGCCTAAAATGAAAGCAAAAGCCGTCATTAAAATTGGTCGGAAACGTAATTTAGCGGCATAGAGGGCAGCTTCTTTAGCGGGCATTCCTTTTTCATATTCTTCTTTGGCAAACTCTACGATTAGAATGGCATTTTTCGCCGCGAGCCCAATCAGCATTACCAGCCCAATTTGTGCAAAAACATTATTCACATAATCTGGACTTAATAATCGGCAGAGATATAAGCCAAGAAAAGCACCGAAAACCGCAAAAGGTGTTCCGAGTAAAACGCTGAAAGGCAGTTTCCAGCTTTCATATTGTGCAGCGAGAATCAAAAACACGAAAAACAGCGCCATGATAAAAACAGTGTTCCCCTTTCCCTCGGCTTGTTTTTCCTGATAACTCATATTCGCCCATTCATAACCCATTCCTGCTGGGAGGACTTTTGCAGCGGTTTCCTGTAAAGCAGTCATGGCTTCCGCCGAAGTAAATCCTGGTGCGGGTGTTCCGCCAATTTCGGCAGCACGGTATAAATTAAAACGTGTTGTAAATTCGGGACCGCTTTCTTTTCTAATAGTCGCAATACTCGAAATCGGAATCATTTTATTATCACGGCTTCGAACAAAAATCTTATTAATGTCCTCAGGATTAACGGTAAAACTTGGATCTGCCTGAAGCAAAACAATATACTGTCGTCCGAATTTATTGAATTCGTTGATGTATTGTCCTCCCAAGCTGGCACCAATTGCCAAGTTGACATCGGATAAAGAAAGATTTAGTTCTGATACTTTCTCTCTGTCGATATCGAGACTAATCTGCGGCACATTCGGATTAAAGGTCGTTCGGATCGTTCCAATTTCGGGTCGTTTTTTAGCTTCGGCCATAAATTGCTGTGCATTCTGGAAAAGATACTGGGGCGTATTCCCTTCTTTGTCCTGAAGCATCATCGAGAATCCAGCTGCATTTCCAATTCCAGTAATCGGCGGAGGCCCAAAAGCAAAAACAGTAGCTTCGGGAATTCCAAAAACAACTTTTCCGTTTACTTCTTTTAAAATCTGGAAAACATCTTGTTCCCGTTTTTTCCATTCTTTCAAAGCCACAAAGAAAAATCCGTTATTTGTTGCTACTGAGTTTTTGATTAAACTAAAACCAGCAACAGAAGTGTAATATTCAACACCTTGATTTTTAGATAAAATATGTTCTACTTTTTCGATGACTTTGCTGGTTCTTTCTAGCGAAGAAGCGCCGGGAAGTTCAATATTGACAAACATGTAACCTTGATCTTCTTCAGGAACAAAGCCGCCTGGAATTTTTGCTCCCAATAGAATAATAACTCCAACGACAATTCCGATAAAAATTAAACTTCGGGCTGTTTTTTTAATTAAAAAACCTGAGAAGCCAGTGTATCTATTGGTAAAAGCGCCAAACTTTACATTAAACCATTTAAAGAATTTCCCGAGCAAGCCTTTTGCTTCCTGATTGGGTTTTAATAAAAGTGAACATAAAGCCGGACTTAAGGTTAATGCACTTAAAGCAGAGAAAATAACAGAAATAGCAATCGTAATGGCAAACTGCTGATACAATCTTCCCGTAATTCCTGGTGTCAAAGCAACTGGAATAAATACTGCAGTTAAAACAATAGCAATGGCAATTACAGGACCTGAAACTTCGCGCATGGCTTGATTTGTAGCTTCTCTGGGTGACATTCCTTGTTCGATGTGATGCATTACAGCTTCTACAACCACAATAGCATCATCGACTACAATTCCGATGGCAAGTACTAATCCTAAAAGGGAAAGTACATTTATCGAAAATCCGAGCAATGGGAAAAGCATAAAAACTCCGACTAATGAAACAGGAACAGTTAAAAGCGGAATTAAAGTCGCGCGCCAGTTTTGGAGAAAGATAAAAACCACAATGATTACCAGAATAATGGCTTCAACTAAAGTGTGCATGATTTCGTTAATTCCTTCAGAAATGGCCAAAGTCGTGTCTAATGAAACAGCATATTTTAAATCTTGAGGAAATCTTTTGCTTAATTGTTCGATAGTGTTTTTTACATTTTCGGCAACTTCAAGAGCGTTTGAACCCGGCATTTGTTTTATTCCGATAGTTCCTGCGGGATTTCCATTTAATTTTGCGACTGAGGCATAACTTTCTGTTCCTAAAGTTACAGTTCCAATATCTTTAAGTCGGACTTGTTGATTGCTAATGTTTGATTTTAAAATGATGTTTTCGAAATCTTCTGGATTCACCAGACGATCTTTAAGCATGACATTGTAGGTGAATTCGTTATTATCTGTTGCTGGCGGAGCGCCAAATTTTCCTCCTGGGGCAATGGCGTTTTGTTCCTGAATTGATTTTATAATATCTGGAACTGTTAAGTTGTACTTTGCCATTATATCGGGCTTGACCCAAATTCGCATTGCATAATTACTTCCTCCGTAAAGGGTAACTTCCCCAACACCTTTGATACGGGCGAGTGCATCTACAAGATTGATACTCGCGTAATTTGTCAAAAAGTTATTGTCGAAAGTTTTGTTGGGAGAATACAAAGATAAAATCAACATGGGCATTGATAACGATTTTTTGGTCGTAACTCCAGTTGTCTTTACATCGTTTGGGAGTTTATTGGTGGCTTCGGCAACTCTGTTTTGGGTTAACATCGTCGCGTTGTCCAGATCTGTACCCATATCAAAAGTGATAGATAGTGTCATACTTCCGTCACCAGTATTAGTCGACTGCATGTAAAGCATATTTTCGACTCCATTTACTTTTTGTTCTATGGGCGTTGCAACGGCTTGTTCAACATTCAAGGCATTTGCACCTCGATAACTGGTAGAAACCTGTACTAATGGCGGCGCGATTTCGGGATATTGCGCAATTGGCGTTGACAAGATCGAAAGTCCTCCGATAAGAACAATAAATATCGAAAGTACGATGGCAACGATTGGTCGTCTTACAAAGAAATTATCCATAGCCTAGTCGTTTAGAGATGATGCAATCTGCTTTTTATCTTTATCTGCGACATAGGGAACTGGAACAACTGTCGATCCAGGCTGAATAAACTGATTGCCAATAATGGCGACTTTTTCGTTGGCTTTTAAACCTTTGGTAATAATCCAATCGACACCAATTTTCTGACCCACTTCGACCATTCGGGTTTGAATGGTGTTTTTGTTATCAATAATGGAAACCTGAAAAAGCCCCTGAATTTCGGTAACCGCTTTTTGTGGCACGACAATGGCATCTTTTTGTGTTCTGAGTAAGACACGAACTTTTGCAAATTGACCAGAACGTAAAGTACCGTCTGGATTTGGAAATTGTGCTTCAATAGTTACGGTTCCTGTAGTGGGATCGATTTTAGTGTCTGAGAAGTTCAAGCTTCCTTTGTACGGATGGGTGCTTCCGTCAGAAAGTATGAGTTGTAAATCTGTGATACGTTCTCCAGCTTTGACCTGCTTTTGATATCTTAAATAATCAGATTCACTCACAGTGAATTGTACTCTTACTTTTTCTAATTTTGAAACAGTATTGAGTTTTGAGGCATTACCGACTTTGGTAATATAATCACCTAATCTAGCGTTCGAAAGCCCGATCACACCGTCAATGGGAGATTTTATATTAGCGTAGCTTCGCTCAATCTGCTGGTTTTTTAAACTTGCCAGCATGCTCGAATAATTAGAACGTGCCGCTTTTTCTTTGGCTACAGCCGCATCCAATTCGCGTTTACTCACGGCATTCATTTCAGCGAGCGGTCGAATTCGTTTTAATTCTTCGTCAGCATTGGCTAGTGCACTTTGTGATGCCGCAACTTGTCCGCGGACTTGTTCTACTTTTGTGTCATATTCCAGCGGATCTATGGTGTAGAGGAGTTGCCCTTTTTTAACCCGTTGTCCTTCTTTAAAGTGAATTCCAGTTAGAATTCCGTCAACTCTTGCGATTAATTCAATGTCTAAATCTCCAAAAGTCTGCCCGGCAAAATCTTTATAAATGGGCACATCTTCACTCTTGACCGTTACAAACGGAGCCTGCATGGGAGGCGGAGCTTTCGGTTGTTCTTTTTTGCAAGAGCAAAAGATTGTTAAAAATAAAAAAATGGGGAAGAGCGGTTTGGGTAGTTTTAAAGCATTCATAAGCATAAATGTTAAAATTGACTATATAAATGTAGTGAATTAAATGTAATGCACTGATAAACAGTGTTTGTTTTTTATTAATGCAATTTTGTTGCTAATTAAAAATGCTGACGTTTTCAACTAAATTAAATTATCTTGTACGGCTTATATTGTTTATATTCCATGATTTTTATCATTTTTAAAATTGAAAAGAAAAACCTACCTTTGCGCCCGAATTCACTCAGAAAAATAGAATTCAACTATATATTCTTAACTTAAAACTGTTTATAGCATGCAACTGTACAACACTTTGAGCGCAGAAGAAAGAGCCATCATGATCGATGATGCGGGTAAACAACGACTAACGTTGTCTTTCTATGCGTATGCCAAAATTGAAGATCCCAAAAAATTTCGCGATGATTTATTTTTAGCCTGGAATAAGCTTGATGCTTTAGGCCGAATTTATGTTGCACATGAAGGAATAAATGCTCAAATGAGTATTCCTGAAGAAAATTTGGAAGCTTTTAGAGCAACTCTTGAAGTTTATGATTTCATGAAAGGCATTCGTTTGAATGAAGCCGTAGAACACGATGATCATTCCTTTTTGAAATTAACTATTAAAGTGCGTCATAAAATCGTTGCTGACGGTTTGAACGATGAAACTTTTGATGTAACCAATATTGGCGTTCACCTGAAAGCCAAAGAATTCAACGAAATCCTTGATGATCCGAATACAATTGTAGTTGATTTTAGAAATCATTACGAAAGTGAAGTAGGACATTTTAAAAACGCTATTACTCCAGATGTTGAAACATTTAGAGAAAGTTTGCCTATAATCAACGAACAGCTTCAAGACCATAAAGAAGATAAAAATCTGGTAATGTACTGCACTGGAGGAATTCGCTGCGAAAAAGCAAGTGCTTATTTCAAACACCAAGGTTTTAAAAATGTATTTCAATTAGAAGGGGGAATTATTAATTACGCTAAACAATTGAAAGAAGAAGGTTTAGAAAGTAAATTCATTGGGAAAAACTTCGTATTTGATAATCGTCTTGGCGAAAGAATTACAGATGATATTATCTCACAATGTCACCAATGCGGAAAACCTTGCGACAATCACACGAATTGTGAAAACGACGGATGTCATTTGTTGTTTATTCAATGTGATGAATGTAAAGCGGCAATGGAAAACTGCTGTTCTACAGAATGTTTAGAAATCATTCATATGCCTTTGGTGGACCAAGTTCGTTTGAGAACTGGAAAACAAGTTGGAAACAAAGTGTTTAGAAAAGGAAAATCAGAGAATCTAAAATTTAAACATTCAGGCGAATTGCCAGAAACTGCTTTGGCAACTGCCCAAAAACAAGCGGATATTCGTCAGAAAGTAAAAGTAAAAAAAGTACTTCTTGGAAAAGCAGAACATTATTATGTAAAAGCTCAAGTGGCTCAATTTGCTATCGAAAATCAAGAATTAAATGCTGGCGATAAAATCTTAATTTCTGGTCCAACAACTGGAAATCAGGAAATGACTTTAGAAAAACTAATTGTAAACGGTGCAGAAACTCAAACTGCTAAAATTGGGGATAAAGTTACTTTTGAAGTTCCATTCCGTATTCGTTTATCAGATAAATTATATAAGATTTTAAATTAGCGATTTACAAAGCATTTTTAAAAATAAAAATAAACCCTACTTTGTTCATACAAAATAGGGTTTTACTTTTTTATTGAGAGTTAAAAATCAAGGTGTAATATTTAAACACCAATTTTAGCATCGATATTATGTTTTTCAGCATAGGCTTTGGCAGCATTCATCAATCTTGTAAACTTAGCGTCAATTTCATTTAGAGTTGAGGCGTCAAAATCTGCTATTGCTTTTTCGATCTGTTCTGGCGAAGCTTTTTCATCTTTCATTTTAGCAATTGGCAAATAACCTTCTTTTTCTTTAGCAATCGCATAGGTAAACAAGTCTTTTGATGCCTGAAGAAGTTCTCTATTGTCATCATCTTCATTTATCTCCTTAATTTTTTTAAATTGAGTTTCTAAATTAGCGATGTCAAATTTAAAATAATCGTAATAAGAAGAAGGAATCATTTTCTTTTGAGTTTCATCATAAATCTGAGGCTCAGATTCTAGTTTATAGTTGATGTCCTTACTGCCAAATCGAGAAAGCAAATTTGTATTTAAAGCTGCTATTTCAAAAGTTTTTTCTGGCGAAGGGTTTGTACAAGAAGTGGAAACTATACTTGCAGCGATTAATACGAATGCTATAATTGAATTGTTTAAGATCTTTTTCATTTTTAATTTTGTTTGTTATTTATCCTTTTAAAATTTTAGTTTTCTCTGTTTCAAATTCTTCCAAAGTTAAAATTCCGGCATCCAAAAGCTCTTTCAAGTCTAATAATGCCTTTTTCTTGCCTTCCATTGAATTTCCTGAATCTGATTTTTGCGGTTCTTCTTTGTGAATTGGTGTTACTACAGTTCCCGAAGGAGCATATTTTAAAATCAATTCTGTAATTTCATTAAAGCCTTTTACATTCGAGTAATCGATCGCTTTTTGCTCTTTTACATTGACGATTGAAGCATCGGCTTTATTATCCAATAAATATTTTACGACATCTTTCTTTCCGTTTGCTGCGCTGTAATGTAAAGGCGTGTTTCCAGATTCGTCCTGAATATTGATATTGGCTCCAGCTTCAATAAGCAGTTTTACCATGCTTAGATTGCCTTTTTTGGTTGCAACGTGCAAAAGACTTTCTCCGCCATAGGTATAAGAATTGTTAAGCGTAAAACTAGATTCGTTAGAAATATTGGTTGCGCTTACAATCCAATCCAAATAATCATTCATTGAAGAAGTATCGCTTGCCAAAGGTTTGCTGTAATTCACATCAACACCATTTTCTAAAAATAAAGACACAATTTCCTTTTGATTATTCGCGCAAGCATACCAAATAGGAGAATAGCCATTATTGTTGGATGTGAAAACATCGGCGCCTCTTTCTACTAATAATTTGGCGAGCATTCTATTGGTTTCATAACACGCAATTAAAAGCGCATTTTCGCCCGAATGATTTACGTGATTGATGCCTGCGCCATTGTCAAGAAGTAAAGTCACCATCGGGATTGATTTGGTGTAACAAGCATAAATCAAAGGCGTATTTCCTTGTTTATCGGTTACATTTATATCGGCTCCTTTGTCTAAAAGCAGCTGAATAATTTCTCTGTTTAGTTTTGCAGAAGCTAATAATAGCGGAGTTTCTCCATTGTTATTCAGTAAATTAACATCTGCTCCGGCTTCAAGCAACTTTGTTGCAATTTCGATTTGAGCGGTCTGAGCAACTAAGTGTAACAGACTATTTCCGTATTTATCATTTTTGGTAATTTCCGCACCATTTTCCAACAGATACAAAGCCGTCTGTTTCTGTTTTTGAAGGCAGGCAAAAAATAAAGGCGTTTCTCCCTGATGATCTTCGTAATTAATATCGGCTCCGTCTTCGGCCAAGATTTTCACAATATCCAGATAACCTCTGTGTGCGGCATAATGAAGAGCAGTTCTGCCTTTTTCGTCTGTATATTTTACATCTACTTCTTTATTCTGAAGCAGTAATTCGGCTATTTTTCTATTGCCGTTTTCACAGGCAATTATAAATGACATTGACATATATGTGGTATTTTATATAATTCAGTTATTATGATTTCATTAAAAGCTCGACCGTTTTAATTTTCAAATTATCTCCAGAAGCCAGCATTAAAGCGGTTTCATCTTTGTCATTGGTAATAGAAATATCGGCGCCTTGCTCTAATAATAATTTTACTTTTCGATAGGTTTCTTTAGCCATTTCGGCATCATAGTTCACATTGTAGGCGCAGACTTTATGCAAAATGGTGTTTCCCTGATTGTCCTGTTCATTTATATCCAATGAAACATTTTCTAAAACCGATTTTAAAATATCCGATTTCTTTTCGACAATAAAATCAATTCCCGATTTTGGCTGACCGTAATATTGCGCGCAGAAATTGACATCGGCACCATCAGCTAACAATCTTTCCAAAAATTTAATATCGCTTGGAGATCCTGAAACAGAACTTATAAAATTAGTGAATAAGGTTCGCCCGTCTTTGTTGACAATATTAAAATCAGGTGAAGAAACTGCTGCTAGTGCATCGTACATATCATACGAAAACTGTTCGGCAACCGCGTAATAAAAGGCAGTATTGTTGATGTTATCGGTTTCGTTGGCATCGGCTCCATTTTCTAGTAAGAAAGGAACAAAATCCTTTTTGCTTCTTTTAACCGCGCACATTAAAGGCGTTTTTCCCACAATGTTTTTTTCGTTGATATCGACACCATTTTCCAAAAGGACGGCAATATATTCTTTAGTCTTCTCTGTATCTGTGCTGTAGGTATTCAGAACGATGTAAATGAAATTTTCTCCGGCATTATTTTTATATTGCGTATTCGCTCCAAAGTCATCAATAAGTATTTTTATGACTTTTGGCGTAGCACCTTTTTCAAAGAGATATCCAAGTAAAGTTTTATCGCTGATTTCATCATTGATATTATCCATTTTTGACATCAATTCTTTGAAAAAAGCCAGTGATTCTTCATCGTCTTTGAGATAAAGTGCCAAAGGAGCAAAAATCGATTTGTCGAAACTGTCCAATTCGTAAATATCCGTTTCAATAAAACCGGCTTTGATAAGTTTTTCAATAAAATCAATTTCTTTGGCGTCAATAATCTTTGCTGCTATTTGCGAAAAATTGTTTTTAAGATATTGTTCATTAAAGGTTTCGCCGTTATTTAAGGATTCTCTGGCCTCGTCAAATTTTCCCTGAAAAAGGAAATTTTCAATCTGGTTTTGTGTCTGCATTTGAAGTGGTATTTATAAATGAAAGATTATGTTTGATGAGTCAGCATCGATAAATGCTGGCTTCATGAACTATGTTGTAAGATAAAACATAAAATTGAGAAATATATTTTAGGATAAAAAGTAAAAAGTCTTAAAATATTCCATATAAAAGCAAAACCCTATTCTAGATGCATAGAATAGGGTTTTGCCTTTATGAGATTTTGTTAACAGGTTTTTACCCTGCTATTTTTGCTGAACTTAATCCTGTCTTAATGTTTCCTGATAATTCTATTATATGTCCATAAAATATATTATCGTCGTCATAATAGGCGATATAATCTCCTTCAAAAGTTATAACAAGTTCTGAAAGACTTATTCTGTTCATAAAATCATTTTCTGTTATTTCTTCGTTTTCTTCTTCCAGCCAATCGTTTGCTAAATCAGTAAGCTGTTTTCCTGCAAATGTTCGAAATTCAAAATCCCGTTTTTCTTGTTCATTGAAAAATTGATTTAGCAACTCTAACGTTTTGATCCAGCTATCTTCGTCTTCAATATCAACATCCAAAGAAACCGAAATGCACTCATTGAGCCATTTAATTTCTCCAGAGAAACATCCATAATCTTTATTGAGTTCAAATTCTCCTAATTTTTCATCAACGATTTTTACAGGATTTCTATATTCTGCTAGTATTGAAAGCAGTTCATCATTTTCAACATTTTCTTTTAAAACTTCAACAACCATAAAACTATTATATGCACAAGGAAGCATTCCCTCTGGAACTATTTTATCAATAAGTTCTCGCACTTTAAGATGATATATCGTTCCACTTTTAAAGTGGTAAGGAAAAGAAATGCCATTTTCATTTTCATCTTTATCTGATATTAGCCAATTAATAAGTCCGTCTTTATTTTTTAGCTCATTTGTATCTAAATCAATATAAGCTAAAAAATATTGGCTAGCGTTCCAAGAGTTGTAGAATTTAGCTGCTCCTCCCGATTTGTCACTTGTTAGTACAAGTATTTCTTGTTCATTATTTTGGTATTTGCTTGAGAAAGAATCGTAATCTTTATTTTCTGTAAACATGTTCTTGATTTATGTTTTGGTTTACTTTTTTATATGGTTTATTCAATGTTTAAATTCCGCTCGCGAAGTAGATTTTTTAATTTACAAAAAGATTGTTAGCAGAAAATATCTAAAGTTTCAAATTCACTAATTTCTTTTATTGTTTGTTGGGATTCTTGAAGAATTAATTTCATGATTTTTTACTACTCTAACTTTTTAGTTCAAAATAGACGCAAAATTAGTTTTGAAAAGAATTTAAAACTATCTCTATAAGTCATAAAACAAACACAATAAGACTTTTTAGAGTAGGATAATAAAATATTTCCATACAAAAACAAAACCCTATTCTGGATGCATAGAATAGGGTTTTTAAAATTTTAAGCGAGCGCTTTTATTATTCTGAAACTTCAAGTTCATCAAAATCTTTAATTTCAGATAACTTAATGAGTTTGCTTTTGCTGATTTTGGTTTCGGTTTTCTCGAAAACTTCATCTCCGCCTTCATCCTCTTTGTTTGTGTTTTCGTTTGTTATTTTCTTTCGTGTTAAAAAGTTTATACTGACTTCCGTTTCCACGACAGGACCTCGATTACTGCTAGAATCATAACCAATAAGTTCGAAATCTGAATTTTGAAATCTAAATGTGTATTCCCAATATCCATATCTTCCGTGGCCGTAATGAATATGTAATTTGTTGTTTTTTATTTCAACAGATAATTCGGGAGCAAAATAAACGCCGCCATCTTCATTTTCAGAAGAAAAACAATCGTAGTTTTTAACTGCAAGTTCATAACTGTTATTTTTATTGATGAGAACAATAATTCCTCTTCTGTTTCGGTCTAATTGGCCTCGATAATCGTCTTTTATAACTTTGCTTTTATCGGTGCCTTTTATAACAATTGCGCAGTCTTCTGCGCCGTCTTTATTCAAATCGCCATAAATGGTGTCAAAAATTACATAACCTTTTGGAACAAAATCTGCAGGATTTTTTTTGGTTTGAACTGTAGAAGCTGAGGTTTCAGCAACTTCTTCGGGGTTGGTTAAAGTTTCTACGGTTGTAGTTGTTTCTTTTTTGTTTTTCTCCGTGCAGCTAAAAATTCCTAGTTGCATTAAAAAAGCTCCAGCAATAATCAAGTATTTGTTCATAATGGCTTATTATTTTTCTAAGTCTAAACTTAGTAAAATAAGTTTATTGTTTTAATTACTATTTAAGACATAATTTCGGTCGATTTAACTCATTTGAATTACTGAAAGAGAATTTCAAGATTAGATTTAATTGCATTTTTACATAAAGTTGCTAAACCGTCAATTAAGTTTTCCCCATCAACATCTACAAAGCAATCATAAAGATTACTTGGGTTTATCCCATAAATGGTAAGTATATTTTTTTTAAGTTCAATTACTTTTTGATTTGGTTGTTCATTTTGAAATAACAACTTTATTTTTTCAAGTTCAATAATTATTTCTGCACATTCATTGGGAGTCCATTTTCCATCACAATCTGAATGTAACATGATTTTGGGACAAATGCTTCCCCATTCAGAAGACTTTTCTACTGCTTCATTTACACATTCTCTAAAAATGTCAAAATATTCATAAGATCCTACTTCTAAACCATCTATTTCTTTTTCCTCAGTATCGAAAGTGCATAAATACAAACCCATATATTATAATGTTTTTTCTAATTTCACAAAAGGCTTATTTTCTTTAATTAACTTTTTCAAATTATCGCTTAATAAGCATTCTTTTCGTACTCTGATGATTAAACGGCCTTTCTTGCTTATTACCAAAAACAATAACATTCGAATTTGATATGTAGATTTTAATTCAGTACAATATTTTATTAGATACCAATTTTTATCTGATATCGTATCTGCAATAGAAGTTCTTGCGACTTGATGCTTAGTATATTTATACTCAATATCCATTTTAAATTTTTATCGCGCAAAAGTACTTTCAATTGTTAGATGACTTTACTCTTAAAAAGCATATTAGTAATAAAATAAGGTATTTAAAAGACTTGGGAGATTCGATGATTTGATTGTTTATGTCATTCTTTTTGTATTAAATAAATCAGTTTTTTTATTTAACAAACCATTAGTTTTAATCCTTAAATAGCCAAATAAAAAAAATACTATCTTTACCGATCAAACGTTTATGAACTTAAGCTGCGTTTTAGCAGCACTACATATATAATTATGGCATGTACAAGTTGTTCAACCTCAGATGGCGGCGCGCCAAAAGGTTGTAAAAATAATGGGACTTGCGGCACCGATAGCTGCAATAAATTGACAGTTTTTGACTGGCTCGCAAACATGAGTCCGTCTAATGGAGAGGCGATTTTTGATTGTGTTGAGGTACGTTTTAAAAACGGACGTAAGGAATTTTTTAGAAATTCAGAGAAATTAACTTTAAGTATTGGTGATATTGTTGCAACTGTGGCTTCACCAGGACATGATATTGGAATTGTAACTCTTACAGGCGAATTGGTAAAAATTCAAATGAAGAAAAAAGGGGTGAATTACGAAAGTAATGATGTACCTAAAATCTATAGAAAAGCATCTCAAAAAGATATTGATATTTGGTCTGTAGCGCGTGATCGTGAAGAACCAATGAAAGTTCGTGCCCGTGAATTGGCGATTCAGCATAAATTAGAAATGAAAATTTCGGATATCGAATTTCAAGGAGACGGATCTAAAGCGACTTTTTACTACACAGCCAATGATCGTGTCGATTTTAGAATGCTGATTAAAGATTTTGCTAAAGAATTTAGCACAAGAGTAGAGATGAAACAAGTTGGTTTCCGTCAGGAAGCAGCTCGTTTAGGCGGAGTTGGTTCTTGCGGACGTGAACTTTGCTGCTCGACTTGGCTTACGGATTTTAGAAGTGTGAATACTTCGGCAGCTCGTTATCAGCAGTTATCATTGAATCCACAAAAATTAGCGGGACAATGCGGAAAATTAAAATGCTGCCTAAACTATGAGTTAGATACTTACATGGACGCATTAAAGGATTTTCCAGATTACGATACCAAACTGGTTACAGAAAAAGGAGATGCTGTCTGCCAAAAACAAGATATTTTTAAAGGATTAATGTGGTTTGCTTACACCAACAATTTTGCAAACTGGCATGTTTTAAAAATTGATCAGGTAAAAGAAATTATTGCTGAAAACAAACAAAAAAACAAAGTTTCTTCTCTTGAAGATTTTGCTGTTGAGGTAGTTTCAGAGCCGGAAAAAGACTTTAATAATGCGATGGGACAAGAGAGTTTAACTCGTTTTGACCAGCCAAAAAGAAAGAAAAAACCAAACCGCAAACGTAAACAAAATACAGAAGCGGCTGGTGTTGCAGCTCCGCCAAAACCGCAACAGGAAAAAAACAACAATATTATTAAGCCTGCTGGTAACAATAATCAAAATCCGAATAATCAAAACAAGCAGAACAAGCCTAATAACCCAAATAAGCAAAATCATAAGAACAAGCCAAATCCGAATAAACAAAACAATTCGAATAAGCAGCAGTCAAATGATAACAAATCTGCTGAACCTAGAAAACCAATAATTAATGCTAAAAATGAGAATAAAAAATAGCGGAATTCTTCTTTTGGCAGCGATACTTCTTTTTTCGTGTGATAAAAAAAGAGTATTCGACGAGTATAAATCTGTTGGGAGTGCTTGGCACAAAGACAGTATTGTAAGCTTTGATCTGCCAGTTTTAGATTCTACAAAAAAGTACAATTTATTTGTAAATATAAGAGACAACAACAATTATCCGTTTAATAATTTGTTTTTGATTGTCGCTATCGAAACGCCGAGTGGTTTTACAAAAGTAGATACTTTAGAATATCAAATGGCAGCGCCGGATGGAACTTTATTAGGAAATGGATTTACTGATATTAAAGAAAGTAAACTGTATTACAAAGAAGACGTAAAGTTTAAAGGAACATACAAAGTTCATATCAAGCAGGCTGTTAGACAATCGGGTAAAATTCCTGGAGTTGAGGCTTTAGAAGGTATTACAGACGTTGGTTTTAGAATAGAACAAAAAGATTAGAAAAATAGTTATGGCTGCTAAAAAAAACAATCAATCAAATAGCGTTAAGGATATTAATTATTATAAAAAGAAATTTTGGAGGGTTTTTGCCTACTCAATGCTTGGCGTTTTAGCTTTCTTTTTATTTGCGTCTTGGGGATTATTTGGATCTATGCCTTCATTTGAAGATTTAGAAAATCCAGATTCTAACCTTGCAACAGAAATTATCTCTTCTGATGGAGTTGTAATTGGTAAATATTTCAAAACCAACAGATCTCAGCTTAAATATTCAGATCTGCCTAAAAATTTAGTGGAAGCACTTGTCGCAACCGAAGATGCACGTTTCTACGAACATTCGGGAATTGACGGGCGCGGAACTTTAAGGGCTGTTTTTAGTTTAGGAACAAATGGAGGAGCGAGTACGTTGACACAACAGTTGGCGAAACAATTATTCCACGGAGAAGGTTCTAAGTTTTTGCCTTTTAGAATTGTACAAAAAATAAAAGAATGGATTATCGCCATTCGTCTGGAAAGACAATATACCAAGAATGAAATCCTGGCGATGTATTGCAACGTTTACGATTTCGGAAATTATTCTGTTGGAGTAAGTTCTGCCGCACAGACTTATTTTTCTAAAGAACCAAAAGATCTGACAGTAGACGAATCGGCTATTTTGGTCGGAATGTTCAAAAACTCAGGATTATACAATCCAGTAAGAAATCCAGAAGGAGTAAAAAATCGTCGTAATGTGGTTTTATCACAAATGGCAAAAGCAAAAATGATTTCCGAATCAGAAAAAGAAAGACTTCAAGCTCTGCCTATTACTTTGAAATTTAAACTTGAAAGCCACCGTGAGGGTATGGCAACTTATTTTAGAGAATATCTTCGTGATTACATGAAGAAATGGGTTACAGAAAACAAAAAGCCTGATGGTTCTGAGTACGATATTTACAAAGACGGACTTAAAATCTATACGACTATAGATTCTAGAATGCAGATGTACGCAGAAGAAGCTGTTTCTGAACACATGAAAAACTTACAGCAGCAGTTTTTTATTGAAATGAAAACCAATAAAAATGCTCCGTTCGTAAATATTACGCAGGCTGAAACAGAGCGAATCATGATGCAGGCAATGAAGAATTCTGATCGCTGGGCACAAATGAAAGATATGGATAAAAGTGAAGATGATATTATCGCTTCATTTAAAGTAAAAACCAAAATGCGTGTATTTACTTGGAAAGGAGAGCGTGACACCATCATGACACCGCTGGATTCTATTCGTTATTACAAACACTTTTTACAGTCTGGTTTAATGGCTATGGAGCCTCAAACCGGAGCAATTAAAGCTTGGGTTGGAGGAATCAATTACAAATACTTCCAATACGATCACGTAGGGCAGGGAGCAAGACAAGTAGGTTCTACTTTTAAACCGTTTGTTTATGCAACTGCAATCGAAGAATTAAATATGTCTCCTTGTGATTCTATTCTTGATGGTCCGTTTATGATTCACAAAGGACGTCACCACGTAACTGAGGATTGGGAACCAAGAAATTCAGATAACAGATACCGTGGAATGGTAACTTTAAAACAAGGTCTTGCGAATTCGATTAATACAGTTTCGGCTAAATTAATTGACAGAACAGGTCCAGAAGCAGTTGTAGAATTGACTAAAAAATTAGGAGTAAAAACAGAAATTCCAGTTCAGCCATCAATTGCATTAGGTGCGGTAGATATTACGGTGGAAGATATGGTTGCGGCTTACAGCACATTTGCCAATCAAGGAGTTTATGTTAAACCTCAGTTTTTAAGCAGAATTGAGAACAAAAGTGGAGAGGTAATTTATGAGCCAATTCCAGAATCTCATGATGTTTTAAATAAAGATATTGCCTTTGCAGTAATTAAATTGCTTCAAGGGGTTACAGAAACTGGTTCTGGAGCACGTTTACGTACGCAGGGCGGTGGAAGCGGAGACAATCGTTGGACTGGTTATCCGTACATGTTTAAAAACCCAATTGCTGGTAAAACAGGAACAACACAAAATCAATCAGACGGTTGGTTTATGGGAATGGTTCCAAACCTGGTAACAGGAGTTTGGGTTGGATGTGAAGATCGTTCGGCACGTTTTAAAAGTTTAACTTACGGACAAGGTGCGACTGCAGCTCTTCCGGTTTGGGCTTATTTTATGAAAAAATGCTACGCAGATCCAGAACTTCAAGTTTCAAAATCTGAATTTGAGCGCCCAGCCAATCTTTCTATAAAAGTAGATTGTTATACTAGGCCGGCTATTGTAAAAGATACTACTCAGACAGAACAAAATACTGATGAATTCGAATTGTAACAATGTTGCATTAAATCCATCTAATTAAAAATCATCCCTTTATCATTCTTTTTTAAAAGAGTTTTAAAGGGATTTTTATTTCGGTTTTATTTTTACGAAATCGTTATAATTTAATCTAAAAATCTTATTTTTATCAAAATTATTCGGTAATAAAGACAGTTTGTTATGATAACAAAAAAAGTAAATAGTGTTCAGGATGCTATCAAAGGAATAGAAAGCGGTATGACCATTATGTTTGGCGGTTTCGGTTTATGCGGTATACCTGAAAATACAATTGCAGCTTTGGTAAATACATCCATTTCAGATTTAACTTGTATTTCTAACAATGCAGGTGTCGACGATTTTGGTTTGGGATTATTGCTTCAGAAAAAGCAGATCAAAAAGATGATTTCTTCTTATGTGGGTGAAAATGCCGAGTTTGAACGTCAAATGCTTTCAGGAGAATTAGAAGTAGAACTTACGCCTCAGGGAACTTTGGCAGAACGCTGTCGTGCGGCTCAGGCAGGAATTCCAGCTTTCTTTACGCCAGCGGGTTACGGAACTGAAGTTGCGGAAGGAAAAGAAGCGCGCGAATTCAACGGTAAAATGCACATTATGGAAGAAGCTTTCAAAGCCGATTTTGCGATTGTAAAAGCTTGGAAAGGTGATGAAGCTGGAAATCTGATTTTTAAAGGAACAGCTCGAAACTTTAATGCGTGTATGGCGGGTGCAGGAAAAATAACAATTGCAGAAGTCGAAGAATTAGTTCCAGTTGGTTCATTAGATCCAAATCAAATTCATATTCCTGGAATTATGGTGCAGCGAATCTTTCAAGGAGAAAAATTTGAGAAGAGAATCGAGCAGCGCACAGTTAGACAGAGAGCTTAATTAGATAATTAGAAAATGTGTCAATTAGATAATTACTCAGATGCACAAAGTAGGATTATCAAATTATCTCATTGACTAATTGACACATTAACAAATTGACCCATTGAATTTATGTTAACAAAAGAAGATATAGCAAAGCGAATTGCGAAAGAAGTAAAAGACCGTTATTTCGTAAATCTTGGAATTGGGATTCCAACTTTGGTTGCAAATTACGTTCGAGAAGATATTGCGGTAGAATTTCAAAGTGAAAATGGAGTTCTCGGAATGGGGCCTTTTCCATTTGCCGGCGAAGAAGATGCCGATATTATTAATGCGGGAAAACAAACCATTACAACACTTCCGGGAGCGAGTTTTTTCGATTCGGCTTTTAGTTTTGGAATGATTCGCAGCCAAAAAGTAGATTTAACAATTCTAGGAGCAATGGAAGTTTCTGAAAACGGAGATATTGCCAACTGGAAAATTCCAGGGAAAATGGTAAAAGGAATGGGAGGCGCTATGGACTTGGTGGCTTCCGCCGAAAATATCATCGTTGCCATGATGCACGTAAACAAAGCAGGAGAGTCGAAAATCTTAAAAAGATGTACTTTGCCATTAACAGGCGTAGGCTGCGTTAAAAAGGTTGTAACTGAGCTTGCAGTACTCGAAGTAACCGAAAAAGGTTTTAAGCTCTTAGAACGCGCACCAGGTGTCTCAGTCGAACACATCATTGCATCAACAGAAGCCGATTTGATTATTGAAGGTGAAATTCCTGAGATGATTGTTTAATTTTAGGTTCAAAGGGACAAAGGAGCAAAGGTTCAAAGTTTAAGTGCTAAAAATAAATTTATATTAAGAGAACTTTCTTAAAAGAAGGTTCTCTTTTTATTTTCTGCTAGGGTTTGATAATTGAAACGTAATCTTTTTCTTTATATTTGCTGTGATTTTAAATAAAAACACATTTGGAAAAGTTTGAAATAGATATGAAATGGGGAAGTTATTTCTTCATTGTAAATACGTTAAGTTCTATTTTTATAGTTTTAATAATGTATTTAATTAATAGTTACAGCTTAATATATTTAAGTGATATTCTAATACCTGTTTTTATAATTCAATTATTATATTTTGTTATTAAAGCCGTTGCAGAAAATAAAAAACATGATTTAAGCAGAGGTTATCGAAAGTTCTTTGTTTTTATTAGGCTTTTAGTGTTCTATTTCATGTTAGTTTCATTTTCAAATGAAAGCACAAATATTTGGTGTTTTTCCCTATTGCTTCCCTATAGAAGAAAAGACATTTCAGAATTAGTAATAGAAGAGGACTCAAATGAAGATAACGGCATTACATTGAATGAGTTTATTGTTATCTTAAAAAGAAAGTTCAGCAGATTATAAATCAGTAATTATATAAAAAGAAAAAACCGCTATAAGCGGTTTTTTTTATGCTAGTAAATCTCTGAACCTTTGTCTCTCTGAACCTTTGTCTCTTTGAACCTTTGTCTCTTTGAACCTTTGCTCCTAGAAAAAGCTATTGCAAATTAAAAGAAGCTCCTAAACTAAAAGTCGCTTGATTATTTAAATGGTAAAAAGGATCATCGTTTGTGCCATATTTTGCAATTGGGAATCCGATTTCTGTGAAAACACCAAATCCGTCAGTAAAGAAATAACGACCACCAACATGAGCTCCGAAATTATGTAAACCTAAACTTAATCCAGGGTAAATGTCTAATTGTTCAACACCAATTACACTTGATAGATTAGCATTAATTCTTGCTTTTGCATCAAAACGATCACCGAAATCTGGTTTTTCATCATTATAAGCGGTAGTGCTTCCGTGGTAGAAACCGTTAAAATTATCAACTCCTAACAAGTAGTTTGCAACAAAACCAAAAGAGAAATTTTCTCCTAAACCAAAATCAATTGATCCCTGAATTCCAGAACCACCATCTTGAAGATTAGCGCCAACGTTTACTCTAGTGTCACCTTTACCAGTGAAGGCTTGCTGTGCATTAATAAATCCGAATGATACTAAAAATAAGAGTGTAATAACCTTTTTCATAAAATTTTAAATATTAATTATTTTGAGCGGCAAAAATAAATTTTAAATAAATTAATTCCTACCTTTTTCGTTAAAATAGAGTTCGTTTAATGGTTCGCTTTGCCAGTATTCTTTGGTGTCGACATTCATAATTGTAAGCGGACCTCGAAAGGCTGCCCCAGTGTCGACATTCCAAACACAGGCTTTGTTTACAGGAACTGTTTTTCCTATTCGTGTAACAGGAGTATGCCCTATGTAAACTTCTTTATAAACGCTAAATCTTTTAGGATAGTTTAAATCGTCTTCTTTTAATTTTGGGTCTAATGAAAGAGCTGTTTCCCAAAGTGTTCTGTCCCAATAAAATAGTTTCGAAAAATATTCCCATTTTACGCCATTTAAATTGGTGAAACCAGCGTGGACAAATAAACGATTTTGATCGTCAAGATAATAATCCTGAAGGTTTTCTAAAAATTCGATATGTTTTCTCTTCTTATCCGAGGAAATTTTGGAATAGCCTTCAACCGTTGCTTTTCCGCCATGTTTGTACCACATTTCTTCATCAAAATCATCATGCCTGTTTTCCAGCCAGTCCAATGCCAGCTGATCGTGATTTCCTCGTATGCAGATGCAGTTTTGTTTACTTTTTAAATCAATCAAATAGTCGATTACTTCAACAGACTGACTCCAGCCGTCAACATAATCGCCCAAAAAAATTAGAGTATCTTCTGTAGTAACTTCGGCTCTCTTCATCACTTGTTCAAGTGCAAGTAACCCGCCGTGAATGTCACCTATAACAAATGTTCGCATTATTTAATTTTTCGAGTAGAAGAACAAAAATAGAAAGAATAATTGGTTTGAACTCATCGAATCTCTATTCTTTAAAGATTGATATTATTTATAACTATTTGAAGCACTTTTTTATTGCTTTACTTTTTAAATTTGTAGCATGTCTGAAACACCAACATATCGCAAAATTATTCATATCGATATGGATGCATTTTACGCATCGGTCGAGCAGATGGATAATCCAGAATTGCGCGGCAAACCTGTTGCGGTTGGCGGATCAGAAAATAGGGGAGTCGTTTCGGCGGCAAGTTATGAAGCGCGAAAATTTGGTGTGCGAAGTGCCATAAGCGGCGTTTTGGCTAAGCGATATTGTCCAGAAATTATTTTTGTGCGTCCGCGATTTGACCGTTACAAAGAGATTTCGTCAAAAATTCATAAAATTTTCCACGATTACACCGATTTGGTTGAACCTCTTTCGCTAGACGAAGCTTATTTGGATGTTACCCAAAATAAAAAAGGAAATCCCAGCGCGAGTTTATTGGCGCAGGAAATTCGAACAAGAATTTTTAATGAAGTTGGTTTAACAGCTTCTGCGGGTATTTCTGTCAATAAATTTGTGGCTAAAATTGCAAGTGATTACAATAAACCAAACGGGCAAAAGACGGTAAATCCAGATGAAGTTGAAGCTTTTTTAGAAGACCTGCCAATTCGTAAGTTTTACGGAGTTGGAAAAGTGACTACAGAAAAAATGTACCAGCTTGGCATTTTTACAGGAACTGATTTGAAAAGTAAATCGTTAGAATTTTTGGAGAAACACTTCGGAAAATCTGGAGCGTTTTATTACAATGTAGTTCGAGGTATTCATAACAGCGAAGTAAAATCCTCTCGAATCACTAAATCTGTTGCCGCAGAACACACTTTTGATGTAAATCTTTCTTCTGAAATCTTTATGATGGAGCAATTGGAACGAATTGCAGTTTCACTAGAAAGGCGTTTGAAAAGGCACGATATTTCGGGTAAAACCATAACACTTAAAATTAAATATAGTGATTTTTCGCAGCAGACGAGAAGTAAAACCCTGCCGTATTTTATTTCTGATAAAAGTTTGATTATGGAAAACATAGAAGAATTATTGTATCAGGAAAAAATGAAAGATTCTGTACGCCTCCTCGGAATTTCTCTAAGTAATTTAAATACTGAAATTAAAAAAGCAGTTGCTGTTCAGTTAAAATTTACTTTTTAATAAAAAGTTTAAGTGTATATTAATATAGTACTATAATCCCATACAGGAGTTTTTATCTATCTTTGATAAAGATTTGTCCATACTCTAAATCATTTAATATGAAAAATACAGGCTCTGATGATTTTTTACAACGAAATTCAGTTCCAATTTTAGCTTGGGATTTTCACTATGAATATCTAAATGAACTAAAAGGATTGGCTACAGATTTGGAGAAAGTAAATCAAATTTCAAATCAATATACTTGGGACGAAGAAAAACTCAATATACAAGAAAGGATCAAAGAAGAGGTAGTTGTAGTTACGGATCTAGATTTTAAAATAGTTTTCGCTTCAAGCGGTATCAAAAAAATGACAGGCTATAAACAGGAAGAAATTTTGGGTCAAACGCCAAAAATGTTTCAGGGACCTGCAACCTCTAAAAAAGATTTAAAAGAAATTAGAGAAGCCTTAAAAAAGAAGATTCCTTTTGAAAAAACACTGGAAAATTATAGAAAAAATGGACAGACTTATAAATGTAAAATAGATGCTTTTCCTGTTTTTAATCTAAATGGCGAAGTATCGCATTTTATAGCTTTCGAAAAGCAGGATTTAAGTGCTTGATTTGCCAGTAAGACGAAAAGTTTATAATAAAAAAAAACCGCTGAATTAGCGGTTTTTTTATTACTTAATATAATCTAGAACTTAGTGTCTTAGCGCCTTAGCGGCAAAAAAAGTTATAAGTTCGCAAAAAAATCATTTCCTTTATCGTCGGTGATAATGAATGCAGGGAAATCTTTTACGGTGATTTTACGAACCGCTTCCATTCCTAATTCTTCAAAATCAACTACTTCAACTTTTAAGATATTATCCTGAGCCAAAATCGCAGCTGGACCTCCAATAGAACCTAAATAGAATCCGCCGTATTTGTTGCAGGCATCTGTAACTTGTTTCGTACGGTTTCCTTTGGCCAGCATAATCATGCTTCCTCCATTTTTTTGGAATTCATCAACATAAACGTCCATACGGCCGGCAGTTGTTGGTCCGAAACTTCCAGAAGCCATTCCGTCTGGCGTTTTTGCAGGACCTGCATAATAAACAGGGTGATTTTTGAAATATTCGGGCATTGGTTTTCCAGCGTCCAATAATTCTTTGATTTTTGCGTGTGCAATATCTCGGGCAACAATAACAGTTCCGTTTAATTTTAAACGTGTTTTAACTGGATATTGAGATAATTTTGCCAAAATATCTGCCATTGGCTGATCTAAATCAATTTCTACAGGTGCTTCTAAATGCGGAGCTGTTTCTGGTAAAAATTGTTTTGGATTTGTTTCTAACTGTTCAACAAAAATTCCGTCTTTTGTAATTTTTCCTTTAATATTTCTATCGGCAGAACAAGAAACTCCCAATCCAACTGGGCAAGAAGCTGCGTGACGCGGCAAACGAATTACGCGAACGTCATGCGTGAAATATTTTCCTCCAAATTGAGCACCAATTGCACTTTCCTGGCAGATTTTCTGAACACGTTCTTCCCACTCAAAATCACGGAAAGCCTGACCAGCCATATTTCCTGATGTTGGAAGATTATCATAATATCCTGCAGATGCTTTTTTAACAGCGCTTAAGTTAGCTTCTGCAGAAGTTCCGCCAATAACCAAAGCTAAGTGGTATGGTGGACAAGCAGACGTTCCTAAATCTTTTATTTTTGTGCGGATGAATTCATCTAACGATTTTTCATTCAACAAAGATTTTGTCTGCTGGTATAAATAAGTTTTGTTTGCAGATCCTCCTCCTTTTGCCATAAACAAGAATTCGTAAGAAGTTCCTTTTTTAGCATAGATATCAATTTGAGCAGGAAGATTAGAACCTGAATTCTTCTCTTCGAACATCGAAATCGGGACAATCTGCGAATAACGTAAATTTCTTTTTTGGTACGTATTAAAAATTCCTCGGCTTAACCATTCTGCATCATCAACACCAGTAAAAATACTTTCGCCTTTTTTGGCCATTACAATTGCAGTTCCAGTGTCTTGACAGCTTGGTAACTGACCTTCGGCAGCAACAGATGCATTTTGAAGTAAATTGTACGCTACAAAACGATCGTTATCTGTAGCTTCTGGGTCATCAAGAATTTTTCTTAGTTTTTTCAAATGACTCGTTCGCAGCATAAACGAAACATCTGTCAAAGCTTCTTCAGCCAATAATTCTAAACCTTTTGGATCAACCGTTAAAACTTCACGTTCTCCAAATTGTTCCACTTTCACAAAATCTGAGGTGATTTTGCGGTACTGCGTATCATCCTTTAAGATCGGATAAGGATCTTGGTATATAAAATCAATCATTGTTTTGTTTTTTGACAAATTTAGAAATTATTTACCTAAGAAAGAATTTGAATAAGACTTCTGAGCACTTTTGTTATTGACTGTTAAATTGATCGAAAGTCATCTTTTTTTCGAAGTATGCTTTATCTTTTGCAGATAATAATCTTTTGCTCCATTGGTTTCCTTTTAATTCAAAAGAGATTGAATCTGAGTGTGTAAGGATTCCCATGTCAAGGTTTTCATCTTCATCAGCAGGGACAAATGCAACAGTTTTGCAATAAAAAGATTTAGGGTCAGAATTTTTAGAAGGATTAGCAATTTCTACCCAGCTTCCCCAGCCGCTGTCGGTCATTGTATTCCATTGATGAACCAACTGCAGAGTATTGTTTTTTAGGTAATACAAGTAATTATCGTGCGTATAACCACAAGCAGGATAACCCACTGAGATTTGTACAAATGGTGAATTTTTTGAAGTTTCTGAAGTTAATCCGTAAGAAGCAACCCATTCTGATCCTTTTTCAAAACCTTTGATTGTGATTTTAGATGAGGCAGTTTTATTTTTATTTTGATAAAAATCTAATCGATATTTTACCGTAACAATGCTGTCTTGATCTGCCTGCTGCTCTACAAGATTGGCTAAAATGTAGTCTTTAGAAGATTGTTCTTCATTTACGTAAATCGCAATAGTATCTGTTTTGATAACTTTATCGTTTGCTGAATCATCAGTTTCAACTGAAATTTCTTGAGCTGCAGGTAATTCTGCTACTATTTCTGTTTCTGTAGATTTTGTTTTTTGACATCCGATTAAAAGGATTGAAAAAAGAAGAAGTGGTATTTTCATGGGGATAGATTAATATTATTATTCTACTGATAAAACTAAAAGTTTCTTTTTTTGATATAGTTCGGCTAATGATATTTTTTCTCCGTTGAGATAGAAAAGCTGATCTTCGTACTTTACTTCTTTAGGATCGATTAAAAAGCAGTAATTATCGCGGTCATTTAAAACGCTGAGATTATCATAATTCAACTCTACAACTTTGACATATTTGATGATATTGAGTTTATGAACTTCTTCTAAGGTTACCGGAGTGCTTTCATCATATCTAAAAAAGAATTTTTCGCCGCCGCCCGGCATTCCAAACCAAGGCATGGCTTTTCCAGAAACGAGATCGATATAATCCGGAGCTTCATTGATAACGAATAATTTTTGATCCATAGTTTCAAAAAACTCGGGAAGAGATTTGTTTTCAAAAGCTTCATTCTCTTTCCAGAAATATATTCCTTGATTTTGCCAAGAAGGATTTTGAAGATCTTTCGCAGTAGCAGCATCAGAATAATGCATATACAACTCGCGTGGCATAAAAGTCAAAATAGAATCGTTTATGAGCCAGTCGATCTTATTGGGTTCAAATTTATTTTCATCAGCTTTAGGCTCTTCAACAGCCGTTTCGTCTTCATTAAAATGAATTTGTTCTTCAGATTCTTTTATACTTTCAACCTTCTGTTCTTTATTAAAAAGCTTCTTAAATAAATTCATATTTTTTTTTGATTAAAATGAATTAAAAGAACCAAGTCGCAACAAAAATCGCAGTAATTACACAAATCAAATCAACTAAAAGCATTGTTCCTAATGCATAGCGTGTGTTTTTGATGTTTACAGATCCGAAATAAACTGCAATAACATAGAATGTACTTTCGGCACTACACTGAAAAATACTGCTTAATCTTGCTGTCAACGAATCTGCTCCAAAAGTATTCATAGAATCAATCAAAAATCCTCTTGATCCAGCCGAACTAAACGGGCGAAGCATTGCCACAGGAAGCGCATTTGTAATTTCTTTGCTTACACCTAAATTTGAAAATACAAATCCAATTCCGTCACTAATAATTTCGAATAAACCGCTGTTTCTGAATAATGAGATTGCGACTAACATTCCTAATACATAAGGGAAAATCGTTACTCCAGTTTTAACTCCATTATTTGCTCCAACTACAAAAGTGTCAAAAACAGTAGTGTTGGCATCTTTAAATTTTTGCTCGTGTCTGAATGAAAAAATCAGCGTAAAAGCAATAATTGCCAAAAGTATTAATCCTGAAAGGTTAGAAGTGAAATAATTTTTTCCGATTAAATCCAAATGATTCACGTACATCAATAAACCAACAATTGCAGCGATTAAACCCATCAACCCAATTAAAAGCGAAGCACTTTTAAAGTTGATTTTTTGTTTGATTCCGACAATTAAGAAAGCGGCAATAGTACCAATGAATGAAGTAATGATACAAGGCAGCATTACATCGGCTGGATTCGTTGCATTTGCAGCCGCGCGGTAACCAATGATTGAAGTTGCAATTAAAGTTAAACCAGACGCGTGAAGGCACATAAACATGATCTGTGCATCGCTCGCCTTGTCTTTATCGGGGTTTATTTCCTGTAAACTTTCCATGGCTTTAAGTCCAAACGGAGTTGCAGCCGAATCTAATCCTAAGAAATTCGCAGCAAAGTTTAAGGTCATATAGGAAATCGAAGGGTGGTTTTTAGGAATAGTCGGGAATACTTTTACAAATACCGGACTCAAAGCTTTAGCTAATTTTCCTGAAGCTCCAGAAATAATCAAAAGTTCCATTAATCCGCAGAAAAAAGCCAAGTAAGCAATAAGTGGTAAGATTAAATCGACCAAAGTGCTTTTACAAGTAGGCAGTAAACCATCTGATTTCTGAAGTCCGCTAAAAATTTTTACAGTTTTGTTTTTATAAACGTAAGTTGTGTC
The DNA here is from genome assembly GCF_027924665.1 of Flavobacterium sp. GSB-24. Lineage (NCBI taxonomy): Bacteria > Pseudomonadati > Bacteroidota > Flavobacteriia > Flavobacteriales > Flavobacteriaceae > Flavobacterium > Flavobacterium sp. GSB-24. The sequence continues at coordinate 853,354 of NZ_AP027043.1, read as the reverse complement.
GGCATTCAGCGTATCACGATTGATAATCATGGTTTGATCTGGTGCTTTTTGTATGCTGTCTTTGATAAAAGCAGGAAGTTCTTCAACGTATTTTTCAGATACTAAAACAGGATCATCTTTCTTTCCATTCAAAACAGAATCAATAGTATAAGTATTAGCAGTAAACAAACTGACTACAATAAAAACTATCGAAGAAATAAAAATCGTTAACCAAAATCTACTTAATACCATAATTACATTTTTTTGTAAATGTAATTATTTAGCGATAAAATGCATAAATATTTTATTCAGATGTCGCCCCGATAGGGCGAAAGATTTGGTACGTTTATCGTATTAGAGTAAATTGATGTTGATTAAGATGTTCTTAATAGAGCTTAAAGAAGTCTCAGCGAGGCGAAATATTTATAGAAAAAGAATGGAAAACAAATTGAAAAAGCTCCAGCGGAGCGAAATATAAAACGTTTTAAATTTATTCAATAACAACTTTTGTTTCCAGATAATTTTCAAAAGCTTTAATTCCTTCAAATAAAATGGCTTTTTTAGAACTCTCGGTTTCATTAAAAAACTGTGTTTCTATTTTGGCGTGATCTTTTTTAATAGTTCGTTTCCAAGTTCCAATTACTTTTCCGTTCTCAAGAATAATAGGTTTAAAAATGCCATTATTGGTAAAAGCTAAACTTTGATGTTCTTGCAGGATAGAAGCTTCACGGGTTTTGTATGAAATAAGAATCTCATCAAATGCTGGGAGAAAATGCACGCTTTCGCGAAAGGTATCCAGATCTGAATGATCTTTTTTGAACCAATAAGTCTGATTATCAATAGGTATTGAGCTTAATTGCAACTCAATTGCATTTATTGCTTTGTTGCAAATTGTAGGCGAAAAGCCCGACCACCAGGAAAAATCTAATGCTGTTGCTGGACCGTGACTTTCAAAATAACGCTGAGCTAATTTCGCCAAACCTTCTTCTTTTGTCAATTTGGTTTTAGATTTTGGAACTCTTTCTTCAAGCAAAGCATATGTAATTTGTTTACCCTTCATTTCTCCATTACACACTAAACTGTCAAGTTCTGCATTCATCATAATGGCCGCGCTGAGGAAATCTTCTTTCGAACTTTTTTTGATATCAAGTTCCTGCATAATTTCGTCGCGCGTTAAATGATTCTTTCCTGCCAATAACTTCTCGATAGAATTGTTAATCTGATCTAGTTTTTTAGCATCGAAACCATATTTTTTAGCCGCCGCCGCAGTAAAACGTTTCACCTGTGGAGCCGAAAGTTCTAACATCCAATAAATATCCTCAGCAGAAACAAAATGCCAGGTCGGACGAAGAATATGTGTTCTAATGATTTTTGCAGAATTTACCGCTTCTTCGATTTCTTTTTCAGTTGCATTGCATCGAGAACCAACGGCCCATTTTGCCATAGCATAATCCTGAGCCTGCATAGCACCCAAATGCTGTACAATTTCTTGTGGCGAAAGATTACTTGTTTTATACAGTTTTTGTGAAACAAGACGATGATGTGAAATCTCAGAATAAGTCATTTTTGGAATTATTTTAAACCATAAAAGTTATATCAGTTCATGAAAAAACTCAGCATCTTAGAACCTCAGTACCTAAGCACCTTGAAAAACTACACATGAATAATCTCATCATCAATCAATAAATCTTCGCGTCGCAAACGAAGGAAAATCTGTGCTACAGCAATTGTATCTTTTTCGCAATAAGTTACAATTCGATCAATATCTTTTTCGACATAATAGACATGGGCAACTTGACTTCCATCAATATCGCCTTTTGGCGATGGGACACCGAGAATCTTGGTTAATAGCTTTAAGGAAGTAAAATGTTTATAATCGCCAAACTTCCATAATTCTAAAGTATCTAAATGTGGAATTTCCCAAGGTTTTTTTCCAAATAAATTCAGTTTATCCGGAATTGGCATTTGGTTAATAATCATTCTTCTTGCAATAAACGGAATATCAAATTCTTTTGAATTGTGACCGCACAAAAGATGCTGCGGCTGATTGAAATGATTATTAATGAGATTCGAAAAATCTTTCAAAATCTTCTTTTCTTCACCAAAAAAGGAAGTAACCCTAAAATTTCGAATATCACCTTTAATGGTAAAAAAGCCAACCGAGATACAAATGATTTTTCCAAATTCGGCCCAAATTCCAGCACGTTCGTAAAATTCTTCTGCAGAGAAATCGTCTTTTCGCTGATATTGCGTTTTCAAATCCCATAATGACTGCATTTCTGCGTCAAGCGAATTGAAATTTTCTTCTTCTGGAACGGTTTCTATATCAAGAAATAAAATGTTGTTAAGGTTTATTTTTTCAATCATTTTCAGACTTCTTAGATATTTAGAGGGTTAGACTTTTAGATTTTAGTATTGAAACTTGTACAAAGTTGCACAAAATTCTTACGATATGAAAGTTAGAATAAACTTTGTTGTGCAGATGGGTTTTCGTGTTCCAAAAGCCATTTCTTGCGGGACAATCCGCCGGCGTAGCCTGTTAGCGATCCATTTGTTCCAATAACGCGGTGACAGGGAACAACAATCCATAACGGATTTTTACCATTTGCCGAAGCTACAGCGCGAATCGCCTTTACATCTCCCAATTTTTTGGTTTGGTCCATATAACTTACTGTTTTCCCAAATGGAATTTCTAATAAAGATTTCCAGACTTTCTGCTGAAACTCGGTTCCTTTTGGATTTAGTTTGAGATCAAAATCGGTTCTTTTGCCTTCAAAATATTCATTCAACTGAGAAACGGCCTTTTGTAAAACTTCTGGAATTTCTTTTGAAACTTCATTTGACCCTACATCAGAAACTGAAATTACAGCAATACCATTTTCATCTCCAATAATTTTGGTGATTCCTAAAGGCGAATTGATGTAGACTGTTTCCATTTTTTAACCGCAGAGGTGCTAAGATTTATCGCAAAGTTCGCAAAGTTTTTTTAAACCATATAAGTTATTGAAGTAATTTAATAATGATTGTCATCCCGAGCGAAGTCGAAGGCTTCTGAAGATGGCTTCGAATTCGCTCAGCCTGACATTCGAGGTTTAATATTCTTTTAAATCAAACTTATAGTTTAAAATAGTTTCGATTTTTTCACTCGAAATGACCTTTTTAATATTTGACATTTCAAAGCTGAATTTCGGCAAAACTAAGTTTTGTTCTTTTGCTTTTTGTGTATAATATTCCTCTCTTGTTGGATGGAAAGGTGCAGCAGCATTAAAAACCTCATTCCACTTAGACTGTTTTATGATTTCTTCTATGATTGAAATGCAATCATTTTGATGAATTAAATTTACAGGCGCATCTGGATTTTCAAGGTTTTCTTTTCCAGCTAAAAACTTAACTGGATGACGGTCTTCGCCAATCAATCCGCCGAAACGTAGAATTGTAGTTTCGAAGTTTGGATTGTTTAGAAGAATTTTTTCTGCTAAAAGCAGTTGTCTGCCGCTTTCTGTTTCGGGATTTGCTATGGTTTCATCTGTAACCAATTCGTTATCATCTCCATAAACAGAAGTTGAACTCACAAAAAGTACTTTTGAAACGCTCGATTTTTCTATAAACGGAATTAGATTTTGTATTTTTCTCACGAATGTCATTTTGAGCGTAGTAGAGAAATCTTGATTTCCTCTCAATTTTGGCGGAATATCAATAATTAAGATTTCGCTTTCCGCTAAAAAAGTATCAATGTTTTCAGAAACTTCATCGGCTTCAATGGTAACCAAAAACGGAGTGATTCCAGCATTTTCCAGAATTGAAAGCTTATTTTTTGAAGTTGTTGACCCTTTGACTGAATTTCCATTTTCAATTAACTTTTTTGCTAAGGGAAATCCGAGCCATCCGCAGCCTAGAATACTAATTTTTGTCATTTTTTCGAGGTTCAAAGGTTCAAAGGTACAGAGGTTTTTGTAACAGATTGAAAGATTAAAAAAAGATTTTTTAATACCATCTGAAGATCTTTGCCTAATAAAGATTAGAAATATTAAAAAATTGATAAAGAAAAAGGCAGATTTAAAATCTGCCTTAAATTTTATTGTGGTACTGCGACTGGTTTTATGCTGTCTTTTGGAATAGCTAGACTGTCTTTAACAATAACAGGTTCAATAGGTTTTATTGGTGCTACGTATCTTTTTATTTTCTGCTGTATTAAAACGGCATCATTTAAAACAAAAGGAGTCGGCATCATCCAGTTTTCCCTGGGTTTAATATTAAATAATGGATTGCTCATTAAATCAAATGAGCTTTCTATTAAATCCATATCAAAAATAGACGATTTGTTGATGTAAAAATCCATTACAAGCGGTTCATTTCCGACAACATAATAACGTAGAATTTTACTGTCTTCTCGTTGTAAACGATTGCCTTTCTCTCCTAAAGTTGAAACGCCGTTGGCTTTAAAGTTGTAAAAGGTCATTTTAGGGTTAGCATAAATATCGTATCGATTTACTTTTCGGTTAGGAGTAATTTTGATTTTCAAATATCTATTATTTCCAATAACGCTGTCTCTTAAGAATTGAATTGTTGGTTTCGGAATATCGACAACCGGAGCAATTGCGCTATGAGTGAAAGTTGTATTGTATTTGCTCGCAAGAGGAAGCTTATTTAAACCAACGGCATTTTTATTCTTTTCGCCCAAATAAGATTTGGTCCATTCGTCTAAATTTGTGTCATAAGTTGTCCATACTGCAGAATTATTATCAGCATTGTAAACGTATAATAAGCTGTTAGATTTGGCTTTTCCGTATTCATAATCAGAATGATATCCTGCGTAAATGAAAAATGAAATCGAAACTAAAAAGAAAACAACTGTCCAAACACCTTTTCTTGCGAAATCTCCAAATATTGGCAGTAGCAATCCAAATAATAAAACAGTTAAAACAGCACTTCCAAATAGAATTTTAAGTCCTAACCCAATTGGGAACATTACTATAAATGGAGCAACGATTGCTAAAGCAGGAATACTAAAAAGCAGATTGACGCCTAAACTATAATGTTGTGTAAAAACAAATATTCCGAATAAAAGTACTCCGAAATAAACTGGAATAATTAAGAAACCAGCACCTGTCAAGCTGTTTGCTAAAAATGCATTGATGATAATCCAAAGCAGTAAAGGTGCCACAAAATGATTCATTGTGATTTTGGCCTCAGAGAAATGATGATAGAAAGCAAAACAAATTGCAATGCTCAAAGTTACAAATGCTCCAATGTAAGCGTGTCCATTATAGGTAAAACCATTTAAAAGATCAGAATATTGAGGGTAAATTTCCAATATCAATTTCCATCCTAAAAATGTCACCAAACCAGCGATTATAATTGAACCTAAAAGCGGTACAAATCCTCTAAAAATTTCTCTAAAAGTGATTATTCTTTTTACTTTTCCAATAAAGATAAATAAAACTAATAATCCGAAAGCAATTAATGTCATTGGCATTACCCAAGCAAATGGGTAACTGATAAATGAAAATGGAGCACTGAAATAAACATCGTCTTGAGTAGATTCTGTCTGATTTAAATCAATATTGGTTAAGTATTTCAGCAAAGGCATTATGTAAGTACCTTGATGTGCTAAAGTAGTTTTGTTTAGATGCTGTACATCGTCTTGCTGTGTGTGATAGTTGAAATGCCCATCGATAAAAGCAAAATTGAAACCTTGAATATTGCCTTGTTCTCTAAAAACAGTTAAGTCAGTATCATTAGGAAGCATTTTGTAAATACTGTACATCAACGAATTGGAAACGGGATGTGAAGTTTTTGCTTTAGAAAATTCTCTAACCAGCGCTTCGTTTCCTTTATTGGTTTCCATTAACATATAACTAGGGCCAGAAGATCCTCGAGCTTCAAAGTTTAATGCCAAACCAACATCTTTTGCCCAAGGATGCTGATTGACGAATAATGCAGCTCCATTTAAACCTAATTCTTCGGCATCAGAAAATAATATTATAATATCATTTTTTTGAGGATGTTTCGAATATAAAAAAGCACGAACTCCTTCTAAAATTGTGGCAACACCAGAAGCATCGTCACTTGCACCTTTTGAGAAAGAATGCGGTGCACTGTCATAATGTGAAAGCAATAAAAGGGCTTTTGTATTGTTAGTTCCTTTAATTCTGGCCAAAATGTTTTTGGACTTTACTAAAATACCTTTATCATTTAGAGTAAAACCTTCCTGAACGCTAGTTTCTAAGCCTATCCTGTTTAGTTCGAGTTTAAGGTAATTGGCAACTAATTCGTGATTGGTTGACCCGACATAATGAGGTTTCTGTGCAATAATTTCTACTTGGTTAAGCGCTCTCTCGGTTGAGAATTCCGCAAGCGCTTCATCGTCTTTAGAAATTCCTTGAGGCATCATGGTAATGTATATAATGCCTAATAAAGCTAAGACACAGGCTATGGCTAGAATTGAGGTTTGGTTTTTTCTCATGGTTAACAGATACTAACTATATTTCTTTTTTAACAAGCATAAAATAATCATTGTCCAAGGAACGATAACCTTGGTCGTACAAGAAATAATATGTATTTCCTGTTTTGGTTTGCAAAATATTGGTAAAAAACTCAAAATCAAAGCCTTTTGTTAACAATTTGTCTCTAGAAGCCTTTGATTTTCCATCTACATTTAGCTCTGCCAAAATACGGTAATTTTTGCGTAACTTGTTGTTTATATTTCGCATGAAATTAGTACTATCTTTATTTATTTTATTATTGTACGCATTACGGCAGCTGTCTGAGCAGAATTTTTTGTCTTCGCGGCCGACAATTTTAGCTGAGCATTCCAGGCAAGTTTTCATGTATTCAATTTTTTAATTTCATAAAGATCTGTTCTACGGTCTTTTAATGTTTTTACGCTTCCATGTTCGTGAAGTTCTTTTAATAAATTCAGATCAACATCTACAATTAAAGTCATTTCTGTGTTTGGAGTTGCTTCTGCTTTAATTCCGTTACTTGGAAAAGCAAAATCAGAAGGAGTAAAAACAGAAGACTGCGCATATTGAATGTCCATATTATTCACTTTCGGAAGATTTCCTACGCAACCTGCTATGGCTACATAACATTCATTTTCAATCGCGCGTGCCTGCGAACAATGTTTTACACGTGTATAACCATTTTGTGTATCCGTCAAAAATGGAACAAATAAAATATTCATTCCTTCATCTGCTAACAGCCTGGAAACTTCTGGGAATTCGACATCGTAACAGATTAAAATTCCAATTTTTCCACAATCGGTATCAAAAGTTTTAAATTGAGAACCACCTTTCATTCCCCAATGAATCACTTCGTTTGGTGTGATATGAATTTTAGTATACATTTCTGAAGTTCCGTCTCTTTTACATAAAAAACCAACATTGTAAAGATTTCCGTTCTCTAGATACGGCATACTTCCTGTAATAATATTGATGTTGTATGAAATGGCAAATTCTTGAAAACGCTTTCTAATGGGATCAGAGTGGCGTGCCAGTTCACGAATCGCTTCTGCTTCAGATAAATGATTGTAGTCGGCCATTAAAGGCGCAATGAATAATTCTGGAAACAGTGCAAAGTCAGATCCATATCCCGAAACGGCATCAATAAAAAATTCAGCCTGCTCAAACAATGCCTCAACATTGTTTAAAGGACGCATCTGCCATTGAATTAATCCCAAACGTATAATATTCTTCTTCAGATTAATCAGTCTTGGACTTTCATCGTAGTAAATATTATTCCACTCCAGTAAAACAGCAAATTCTTTTGATTCTTCATCGCCTTCCAAGTAATTTTTGATGATTCGTATCACGTGAAAATCATTGCTTAACTGGAAAGAAAGCACTGGATCATATAATTCTTTGGTGCGTACTTTTTCGATATAAGTTTTAGGAGACATTTTTTTGGCGTGTTCCCTGTAACTTGGAATTCTACCAGCAAAAACAATTGCTTTTAAGTTTAGTTGCTCGCAAAGTTCTTTTCTCGCATCATACAATCGGCGTCCCAAACGCAGACCTCTGTAGTTTGGGTGGATAAAAACATCTATTCCGTATAAGATTTCAGCATTTTTATTATGTGTAGAAAATTTATAATCACCGCTAATCTGCTGGTAATTGTGTTTTTTGTCTACTAATTTTTCATCGACAATAAGCGATAATGCAGAGCCCACAACCTTCCCGTCAACTAAAATTACCAATTGCCCTTCTGGAAAAATAGAAAGCAGTCTTTCAATATCATCAGATCCCCAATACGAATCGGCCATTTCTGGATACGATTCAATCATCGATTTTTTTAGTTGTTTATAGTCTTCAATTTCTAAATTTCGTAACTCGACTTTATTAATTTTTGCCTGCATATAGTAAGATTTATCTCAAATATACAAAAAAGAATTTCCATTTACAAACGCTTACAAATAGTTACAGTCGATAGTAAATAGTTACTAACCGACTGTAATTGTTGAGTTGTATCATCTTTGCACTGTTGAAGTTGACGAACAATTTCAATTTATAATAACAATAAAATAATATACGCCATGAATGCAATGAAAAACAGAGTACAATTAATTGGGAATGTAGGGAATAATCCAGAAATTAAAACATTAGAAAGCGGTAAAAAGCTAGCCCATTTAACAATTGCTACAAACGATGTTTACAGAAATGAGAAAGGGGATAAGGTAGAACAAACCGAATGGCATCGCGTAACTGCGTGGGGAAAAACAGCCGAAATTATCGAAAAGTTTGTTGTAAAAGGAAAAGAAGTTGCCATTGACGGGAAGTTAACGCATAGAAGTTACGACGACAAAAACGGAGAAAAAAGATATATCACAGAAGTTGTAGTAAATGAAATTTTACTGCTAAGTAAATAAGTTTTAGATTGATAATTAATTGAAATTAAACCCGACAGGTTTTTAAAATCTGTCGGGTTTAAAGTATTATTTCATTCCTTAGGAATGTCTCATCGGTAGAAAATAAATTTCATTCCGGATTATATACGTTCCATAGGAACGTTTGATTAACGGTGCTATTTTCGTAAAAAACAGATGTCCCTACAGGACACAATGCACAACAAAATATATTTTTTCTACCGATGAGATATTCCTACGGAATATTAAATGTAGAAGTAATTCCCGATTTTATAAGATCGAAACGCCATTAGCATCCGTTGTAAGCACTTCGCTCATATAATCAAAAAAAGGTCTCATGTTTTTAAAAGCGTCCAAAGCCTGTTCTAAAAAATTTGGACTCAAGACTTCTTCATCTGTAAATCGTTTGATGACCAAAAATTGTTTGAAACGCAGCAAATCGATAGCAGGATGATCTATATCAAAACCTTTTGGTGCTGTTTTCAATTGTTCGCCCTGTAAAGTTCCAAAATTGCTAATAAAAGATTTTGAGTGGAGTATGTTCTGAAAAGTTTCAGGATCGTGGGCAAATTCTGTTCGTATTCGTTTTAAATCTGCAGCGTTTGGTCCCCAGAAACCTCCAGCAAAAAAGCTGTTGCCTTTTTCTAGATGAAAATAATAACCGCCGCGTCTTGCCGCTGTGGCACGTGTATAACTGCCGCCCCAAAAAGTTTTAAAGGGAGTTTTATCTTTAGAAAAACGAATGTCGCGGTAAATTCTGTAAACACTTTTTTTGCCTGAAGCATTTTCTAAAACATCGCTTTTAGAGAGTTCTTTGAGTAAAGCGCCTGCAAAATTTTCAATATGATTTAGTTCTATTAAGTATTGTGGCTTATTGATTTCAAACCAAGGTTTGTTATTATTTTCTTTGAGCTGAACCAGAAAATCAAGACTCGATTTGGGTATTGTAACGTGGTTTTCCATAATTGAATTAAAAAAATCTGAAGAATTGACTGCAATTTAAAACTAAAAAACCCACCAGAGAAATCTAGTGGGTTTTTCTATATTTTGTTAAGCGGTTTTTTTGAATAAATCAAACATAGGACAGCGTGAGCAGCGTTTCTTTTCGCTCTTTTTATATTTCTCACAGCAAGAAGATTTGCAATTTTCAATCTTCTTAATTTTATCAAGGATATCTTTGTTTTTCTTTTTCTTTTTATCCTTTTTCTTGTCCTTGTCTTTTTCTTTCTTGCTCAATTTTCCTCGGTATTAAAAACAGAGGCAAATATAAAATAAAAAAGTTATTTTTAAATATTCTAAATAAACTTTAACTTTTTTATTTAGGATTAATAGCGATCGAGCTAGTAACTGTTAACTGCTGAATATCACGGTCGAATAAATACAATCCGCCTTTATCTTCACCAATCAAGTTGATTTTATCTAAGATAGATTTAGCTGTAGCTTCTTCTTCAATTTGTTCAGAAACATACCACTGTAAGAAATTATGTGTTGCATAATCTTTTTCTTCAAAAGTTATGTGTACTAATTCGTTGATAGATTGCGAAACAAAAATCTCATGATTGTAAAGCTCCTCAAACATTTCCTTAAATGTAGAATATGTTATTCTAGGTGCTTTTAGGTCTGTAACCTGAGCATGTCCTCCGCGTTCGTTTACATACTTAACCAATTTAAGCATATGAGCGCGCTCTTCATCTGACTGTGTGTACATAAATTGAGCGATTCCCTCTAATCCGTGTACTTCAGCCCAACAAGCCATAGAAAGATAAGTTTGCGAAGATTCTGCTTCTATGCGGATTTGCTTGTTTAAAGCCGATTCAATATTTTTTGATAGCATAATACGTGTCTTTTTTGTAAAATTAAGAAAAAAAGAGCAACAAAGAAATTGTTTAAATGCTTTCGGATCTATTCAGATTCAGACTAAATATAGAACAGTAATGCTTTTTACTTTTTTTAGTATTATATAATGGTTTGAAAATAAGATTGTTGAAATTTTATAAAAATAAAAAGCCCGAATTAGAATTCGGGCTTTATTACTATTCAAAGTTGTTTATTTCACAATAAAAGTAACTCTTCTTGCTAATCTTCTAGCTTCATCAGAATCTTTTTGGATTGATGTATCAGCTCCGTTAGCAATAACATTCAAACGAGATGAAGCAATTCCTGCTTTCTCAAAAATTGTTTTTATATTATTTGCTCTAGCGTTTGATAATCTTTCGTTGTATTCTGCTTTTCCAACTTGATCCGCATAACCTACAAGGTCAAGTGATGCAGATGGATTTTTTCTCAAGTAATTTAAAACAACGTCGATGGCTGCAGTTGAGTTTTCGATTGGAGTTGTTTTGTTGAAATCAAAGTACACACTGTAGTACTTATCATTGATCATTCTTTTGATCAAATCATTATCAACTGGCTGTGTTTGTTTTTCGATAACTACTTCTTTTTGTGCAGGAATCTTTTTGATTTGTGACTCAAGATCTGCTATTTTGTTTTCTAATGCTGAAAGATCAGTATTATCTGTAGTCATTACAGTCCAATCTGCATGCTTAGCATTTTTACCCAAGTAAACATTCAAACCAATAGTACCATTGAAAATTAATCCAGAAAAACCTCTGTTTTGACCAACGTAAGCGCCGTCAAAAGTATGATCTTGTGTTGAATTTAAAATTGTAGAGAAATCTCCCGTTAATGCAACTCTGTTTGATAATCTAACCTGACCTGTAACACCAGCAATAAAGTTTCCAACGATATCTCTTTCAGTAAAATTATCTGATTTTAATTGACCTACACCAAAACCTGCGTGTCCTAATAAACCAAATGTATTAGTCCATGTTTCAAAATTCATGATACGTCCTAAGTTTGCAACTGCTTGTAAATCTATTCTATAGTATTTTGAATCAAAATCTATAGAATTACTTTTCGCAGTAAAACTATTGTATCCAAAATCAGCTTTCAAACCAAATTTGTTATTAAACATATAACGAACTCCTAAATCACCAACCCAAGGGCTTGGCGTATCTGTAGAGTAACCCGCTGAGAATGGTCTCTGAGGTTTTGTCAAACCACCGTTTAACTCTATAGACCACTTATTAAATCTAGTAGCGTTGTTTTCAGTTTGAGCATGTAATCCTGTTAATCCAAGAGCAAATGCGAGGGTCATTACAACTTTTTTCATTGTTATTGATATTTTAAATTTGGGGTCAAAACAACGATAAATTGTAAGTAAATACTTCCTCTAAAAGTCAAAAAGATATTAGAATAAGGTATATAATGGTGCTTTTAATCAATTTAAAAAGCTTTTATAAAGCGCAGAAAAAAAAGCCTTTTTGTAGTAAGTAATTGAGATTGATTTGTTTAGTCAAATCCATCTGTGAATTTTCTTAAAACGTATTCTTTTGAAGTAATGTTATAATAACCCAAAATGCTGTAATTGTTTAATTTCAGAATGTTTGGGAGAGAGACTTCTTTATGAGTGTCCATAAAATAATAAATTTTATCTGAGGCGAGAGGTTCATGTTTTTCTGTTGTTAGTTCCAGTTTTTTAGTCCAGACACTTTCAAAAAAAACAGAATAATTACTTTCTATATAATAGTTACGAGGAGGAAAGTCTCCAAAAAAATCATCGAACATATTAAAACCATTCATGGATACGGCTTTTGAATCGCTGCCGGTTCCGCCCAACGTAATAAAGAGATTCTTTTTGTTTTTAAACACAGAAAGACCAGCATCAACAGAAGCTAATTCTTTTAAAAATTTACTTGTTTTCTTAATTTCTTTAGGCTGTCTATTTTCTATTTGCATTAATAAAGGAGAATTATTAAAGCGGATAGTGTCATTTTTTGAAACAGTAAATGTCTTTATTAATTCGCCAGAATCGTAATCTTTGATATCAAATAGAAGCTCATCAGAATTGACATTAAACTGATAAAGCTTGTTTTCGTGATAAAAAGAATTTGAGGTTCTTGCATTTTTATGACCGAGCGGCTGCATGAATGTCTTCTCTTTGATTTCCAGATTGTCCAAATTGATATCAAACAACTGCGTTTTCCTGAGACTTTGATCTAAAGTCAGAATTAAACGATTTGGAAGCGTATATAATTTAGTTTTTGCAACCACTTTAAACAGCAGATTGTATTCCCCAGAATCCATTTTCTCAATCGGATTTTCATTCAAAATTTGATTGAATGTCTTTTGCTGCGTTTTTCGATCGCGAAAAATGAAAGGAGAGAAGTCGAGAAACCTTTCTTCGGCCATTCCATTTTTAAAGATATAAGCAGTTAATGCCTGCTTATCTTTATATTTCATCAATAAATAAAAATTATTGTCTTTTTGATATTGAGTAACAATAGATTGATTGTCAACAGGCAGAGCAAATTTCAAAGCTCTGGTTGTTTTGTTTTCAAAATAGTATTTGATAACTATAATATCTTTTTGCTCAGGCGATAACCAATATACTGTTGGGTTGCCATCTTCGCTAAAACTGTATCCCAATAAAGATCTGTTTTCGACATATTGACGACTAGTGACAAACTGATCTTTTAAAAAGAAAGCACTATTGTATTTTAGAATCGTAAAATTATTGGGAGATGCTATAAAAGCAAATACATCATGTGTAGTAGTGTTTTCTGCGTTTAAGAGCTCACATTGATCTTGTACATTTTTTAAATCTATAGGATAAGAAGTTAACACTGTTTGACTTATCGAAACAGTGCTAAAAATTATAGACAGAAAAAGAAAGATTTGTTTCATGTGTTTCTAGCGACAAAAATCATTCCATTAATTTATTGATTCATAAGCTCTTGAAAAAGATCTACAAATTGACCTACATGCATTCCGTCCATCAAACCATGATGTACATAAACCGCCATCGAAATGGTTCTTTTACCCGTTTCAGATACCATCATTTTTCCAAATGAAATTTTCGGACAGCTGTCAGGATATGTAAAACTTCGCGCATGCGTAAGCGATGTAAAATTCAACCACGGAATTGCAGAAAAATGAATCAGATTATCATCATCAAATGATCTGGTAAAAAGTCCTGTTGTATTTTGAATGCGTTCGATTTCTTTTAAAGCTATTTGCTCGAAAGTTTTAAAATCGGGATGATATTCGATTAATGAAAATCCGAAAGTACCGTCTTCGCGCCCAATTGTTGCCGATGCATCTACGCGATCGTTAATGTATATCTCTTCTCCTGAAATTCGATATTTAAAATTTTCAACTGCATTAACAGCGGCTAAAGTTTTGTGTAAATAGAAAATGAAAAAAGAAGCGTTCATACTTTTTGCGGTCTCATACGCTTTTGTACAATCGATTTCGACAGTTGCACCAAAAAACGGTTCTTCCATCTGTTTAAAATGAGCAAAATGCTCCTTTCTATTCCAGTTTTCTAAGTCTAAAAGTGTTTTCATTATAGTAAATTAGGAACAACTTCTGCAATAGTATCAAAAGAACTAAAATGCTGGTGTTCTACTTTGTGATTTATTTTTTCGTGTTCCCAAGTGGTGTGAAACGGAATGTGAACGGCATAACCGCCAATTCCCAAAACTGGAAGAACATCTGATTTTAATGAATTTCCGATCATCAAAAATTCATGTGCCTGAATGTCTAAACGGCCCAATAGTTTTTCATAATCAACTTCTTGTTTGTCTGACATTACTTCAATATGGTGAAAATAATGCCCTAAACCAGAACGATGCAATTTGCTGTGCTGATCTTTTAAGTCGCCTTTTGTAGCAACAACTAATTTGTATTTTCCGTGTAAAGCCTGTAATGTTTCTTCGATTCCGTCCAAAAGTTCAATTGGTTTTTCAAGTAATTCTTTTCCGTATTGAATGATTTTTTCGATTACTTCAACTGGAATTGTATTATTTGAAATATTCATTGCAGCTTCAATCATCGAAAGAATGTATCCTTTAATTCCGTATCCGTATAACGGTAAATTGGCAATTTCGATTTTGAATAATTCCTGAGAAATGCCTTGATGCGAAAGATAATCTTCCATCAAAGCACAGAATTTATGTTCGGTTTCCTGAAAGTAAGGTTCGTTTACAAATAAAGTATCATCGGCATCAAATGCGATTACTTTTAAATTTGGTATTTTGCTTTTATGTAACATAGTTTTTTTGTTTCAAGTTTGAGGTTTCTTTTCAAGTTTTTGCCACGAATTCCACTAATTTTCTCGAATTTTTGCCACAGATTATTAAAATGATTCTTTTTAAATCTGCTGAATCTGCGTGAAAACTTTAAATCTAATTCTTAGAAAACAGTCTTTTTAAAGAAATAGTTTTATCGTAAAAAGTAATTCGGATTCCGAAAAGTAAAACGATTCCGCCGAAAACCATTTGTAAAGTTATTTTTTCTTCTAAAAACAACCAAGCTAAAATGGAGGTAATTACAGCCTGACTCAATAAACTTAAAGAAACGCGTGTTGCGCGCATATGTTGTGTTGCATAACTAATCGAAAGCCATGCGCACAATTGACAAATTACCGCCTGAAGTATTAATACAAACCAGCCTGCATTGGTAAAACCTGTAAAAGGCTCGTTTAGCGAATAACACAAAATTCCCAAATAAATACTCGAAGCCATCAAACTAATCGTCATAAATGATAAAACATCAACTGTTGAAAGCACATTTTTGCTGACTAAAAGATAAATAGAATATAGAATTCCAGATAAGACGGCAAACAAAAACGCCTGATTGAAATTCAATTCAATAAAAAACTCAAAACCAACTAAAGTGGTCATTCCGAATAGAGCGACTAATGTTCCGATCCAGAAATTTGTGGCAGGTTTTGCTTTCAGAAAAAAGAAAGAGCCAACACCAACCCAAACTGGAGATAAATTGGTCAACAAAGAAGCCTGAGTCGCGCTTGATTCCTGAATGGCGATATTCCAAACCGCAACATCCGAAGAAAACAAAATCCCGCAAAGTGCTGCTAGAAGTGTAAATTTAAGAGTCGGAAGTTTGAAGTTTTTACTTAAAAGTACGTAAGGCAATAACAGAATCACAGCAAAAAACATTCGGTAAAAAGCCGAAATTAATCCTGGAGTTAAACGTAATTTTACCAATATAGGGAAAATAGATATGCAGAGTATACCGCAGATTAAGGCTAATCTTGGTTTGGTGAGTTTCATTATGTATATTTAATCGTGTGTTAGTATTCAAAGATACTTTACAATATGAATACTTTGAAAGCAAAAAGCGCGAATCAATTAAAAATAGTAATCAGTTCGCGCTTTTTATGATAGAATTTAATTGTTTTTAATCCAAAAACTTTCTAATCGTATATTCTTTAGTTTTATTGTCGTAATAACCCAAATAATAAACATTCTGCATTTTGAATAAGGTTTGAGAAGATACATCTTTGTTATCATCAAAAAAAGTACGAATTTTATCAAAGGCTAATGGTTTTAAATCTCCCTGCATGTGATTATCTTCATGATCAAACAAACCTTCAATTTTTACCACTTTTTTGCCAGCATAAGAATTGAAATTGTCCATTGTTGGACTGAAAAATGCAGCGCCTACGAGCGCGCCAATAAAACCAAATTGATTAGCAGTTGCTTGTCCAACAGATTGTTGTTGTGCTGAAACCCCTCCGATGGTAATTAAAGTGTTTTGATTAACTGCGTAACAAGAAAGACCCACAAATAAATTATTTACTTTATAAATAAACTGTGAACTGCTTGCTAAATTTCTTTTACCCCCAAAATCACTTCCTTCCAGTGACATTTCTGAATTTTTAAAATTGATCTCTTTCTTCGTATTGGCATCGTATTCTTTTAATAACTTGTTATCTAGATCTTTTATTGATAAATATAGTAGATCATTTGAAGTTTTTACTTGATATAATTTGTTTTCTAAATAAAAAGAGTTCGAATTTTGGTAAGTACGTTCACCGGTTATTAAATGTTGTTTAAATTTTTTTTCTGTCACATTAAAGTTCTCTAGGTCAATTGTTAAAACTTGTGTATAGTCTATATTGGTATCTATTGTTATTGTGATTTGTTTCTTGTCAAAATAACACTTTCTTTTTTTTGAACTATAAATTAATGAAGTAGGATTGTTGGTGTTAATTTTTTGCATTGAAAACGAGGGGTCAAACAAATTATCTTTTAAAACACCGTAGAAATCTGTTTTCGTATTGTCTGATTTTAAAAAATTAAAGCTGTTAAAATCTATTATTTTTTCTGTATGAATTCCTTCATTGTCAAAAATGTGAAGTTTTAAACTATTTCCTTTTTTGAGAATCGATAAGATGTAAAAATTATCTTTTCCATTAAATTTTTGAAGAACTTTTTCCTCTTTTAAAGCGAGAGAATATTGTTGTGTGACAACTCTATGGTTTGGAATATCATATAGTTGGGTAAAAATTTCCTGATAATCATTAGAAGACCAAAATAGGCGGGTATTATTATTACTAATGTTATAACCAATCAACATGTCATAAGTTTTAGTATTTGGTCTTTCGGTAGAAATACTATCAACGATTTTCATGTTTTTATCAAGTTGAATTGCCTGTGTTTTGATTTTATCGCTAATAAATAAAGTTGCTTCTTTTCTGTCTTCGTTTACTGTTTGGAAAACATCATGATTCTTTTTAAGAGAAATACGAGTAGAATTTACAACTTCTTGAGAAAAAGAAATGAAACTATTTAAAAGCAAAGATGTGAGGAGTAGTTTTTTTACCATTAGTTATGTTATTCTTTTGTTTTGCGCGAATATCTAAAATTTTTCTGATATATTTTTTAAATTTTTTGTAAAGCAAAAAAGCACGAATCAATTAAAATAGTAATCGGTTCGCGCTTTTTATGTTAGAATTTAATTTATTATTCTTCTTTTTCTACTACTTCAATTGTTGGAGGAACTTCTGGCGTATCTTCACCTGTTATGAACTTTAGTTTACGGTTGATCCATTCGGCGCATCAGCATCTGGGTTAACAAAAACTAATTTTCCTTCAGCATTTGTTGTCATCAAGATCATTCCTTGGCTTTCAACGCCGCGTAAAGCTCTTGGCGCTAAGTTTGCTAATACAGAAACACGTTTCCCGATAATTTCTTCTGGAGAAAAACTTTCAGCAATTCCTGAAACAATCGTACGGACATCGATTCCTGTATCTACTTTTAATACTAAAAGTTTGTTTGCTTTTGGCATTTTTTCAGCTTCCAAAATTGTTCCAATACGAATATCCATTTTCGCAAAATCCTCAAACTGAATTAAATCTTTTTGTGGTTCAGCTTGTTTGTTTTCAGCAATATTTGCGGTTTTTGTCGCTTCCAATTTATCTACTTGTTTTTGTATTTCTTCGTCTTCAATTTTAGCGAAAAGCAATTCTGCTTCACCAATTTTATGTCCAGCCGGAATTAAATCTGAGTTTTCAGAAATATCATTCCAACCTAAAGTTTTCTCAATAAAAATATCTTTTGCATCGCGGTCTTTCTCTTTCAAAAACTTACTGAATCCAGCAAAATGTTCTTTAAGATCACCTAAATTCAAGATTTTAGAAAGTTTAGAAGCTGTAAAAGGTAAAAACGGCTCAGCTAAAACGCTCAAAGCAGCAGCAATTTGCAATGCCACATACATTTGAGTTTTTACACGCTCTGGGTTATCTTTCATTACTTTCCAAGGCTCTTCGTCTGCAAGGTATTTATTTCCTAAACGCGCAACATTCATCAATTCACCTAAAGCTTCACGGAATCTGTAACGCTCAACAGAACTTGAAATTACTGCTGGATACGCTTTTAATTCGGCTAAAGTTTGTTCGTCAACTTCTGTAAATTCATTTGGCGTTGGAATAACTCCATCGTAATATTTGTTGGTTAAAACCACAACACGATTAATGAAATTTCCGAAAATAGCAACTAATTCGTTGTTATTTCTCGCTTGAAAATCTTTCCACGTAAAATCGTTATCTTTTGTTTCAGGAGCGTTTGACGTTAATGCATAACGCAAAACATCCTGCTTATCTGGAAATTCTTCTAAATATTCGTGTAACCAAACTGCCCAGTTTTTAGAAGTCGAAAGTTTGTTTCCTTCCAAATTCAAAAACTCATTCGCCGGAACATTGTCTGGTAAAATATAACTTCCTTCAGCTTTTAGCATTGCTGGGAAAATGATACAGTGAAAAACAATATTGTCTTTCCCAATAAAGTGAACCAGTTTGGTGTCTTCATCTTTCCAATACGGTTCCCAGTCTTTTCCTTCGCGCGCTGCCCATTCTTTCGTAGACGAAATATATCCGATTGGCGCATCAAACCAAACATATAATTTTTTTCCTTCGGCACCTTCAACAGGAACATCAATTCCCCAATCTAAGTCACGCGTTACGGCACGAGGTTCCAATCCGCCGTCAATCCAAGATTTTACTTGTCCGTAAACGTTCGGTTTCCAGTCGTTTTTATGACCTTCTAAAATCCATTTGGTTAAGAAATCAGAATAACGGTCTAAAGGTAAAAACCAGTGTTTTGTTTCTTTAAGAATAGGAGTTTCTCCAGTAATTGTCGATTTCGGGTTAATCAAATCAGTCGCATTCAAAGTAGATCCGCAATTTTCGCATTGATCACCGTAAGCTCCTTCATTACCGCATCTAGGACAAGTTCCAACCACAAAACGGTCAGCTAAAAACTGATCTGCTTTTGCATCGTACAATTGCTCTGTTACTTCTTCAATAAAATCACCATTATCATACAGTTTTCTAAAAAATTCCTGAGCCGTATCATGATGAATTTTCGCCGAAGTTCTAGAATAATTGTTGAATGAAATTCCGAAATCTGCAAACGATTTACGGATAATTCCGTCATATTTATCAATAACTTCTTGTGGTGTAATTCCTTCTTTTTTGGCTTTCATCGAAATTGCAACGCCGTGTTCATCGCTTCCGCAAATAAATGCTACATCTTTTCCCTGCAATCTTAAGTATCTCGAATATATATCTGCAGGCACGTAAACACCAGCCAAATGCCCAATATGAATAGGTCCATTGGTGTAAGGTAATGCCGCTGTGATAGTATATCTCTTTGGATTCTGTGTCATAACTCAATTTTATTGAGTGCAAAAATAAGCAATAGATTTGAGATTTTAATATTACATGAAGATTCGCACGTAATTTCGCAGAGTCACGGGAAGAAAAATACAGAGATTCGCTAAGTTTTTTAAAGTAAATCGAATTAATCTCGCAAAGGCGAAGAGTTTTTTTATGCCACAGATTAAAAGGATAATAAAGGATTTTAATTTTAAGTATTAATTGCCTCTAGCTTTAGCTAGAGGTTGTAATGTCTATTAATTTATATGGCTTTAGCCAAATGCTTGTTTTGGGCTAAAGCCAATTTAGTGCGTTCTTATTATAATTACATCCAGCTAAAGCTGGACGTAATTCAAAAAAACTTTGCGGGACTTCTCCCGAAGTCTCAGTATAGCTCAGTCTGACAAAATGAATAAAACCTTTGCGTCTCTGCGCCTTTGCTAGATTATTTCGCCCTAACAATAAAAAACTTTGTGAATCTCTGTGAAAACCTCTGCGCATCTCTGTGGTAAAACCAATTAAAATAGAACCAGTTTAAACTACGTTTACCGCTTATAAATAAAGATATATTTCGCAATCTTTGCACTCGAAAAAAACAAGTTTATGAGCAAGACAAAATTAATCATCAATAAAAACGGATCTATTAAAATCGAAGGGGATTTTGAAATCATGGATCCAGAAGGAGTTCTTTACGGTTTACAAGGAAGATCTGCACTTGGACTTTGCCGCTGCGGACTTTCTGCCAACAAACCATTTTGCGATGGAGGACACAGAAATAATTTCGAACACGATTCTGTTGCGTTTGATTTACCGCCAATGAAAACCAACTAAAATTCATTTAGGTTAAAATATCTTAAAACCGCATTCTATTAGAGTGCGGTTTTTTTGTGCATTATTTTTTACAAAAGTAAGTTATTACTTAAAGAAACAAATATTACATTTACTGCAACTTTAATTTTCCAAAAATGAAAAAACTAATAATACCACTGTTGTTTTTGTTTTTCAGCGCCAGTTATGCTCAAACACAAAAAACGATATCCAGCGATTGGACGTCTTTCAATCAGACCATTGATATTCAGACTGCTGTTACGAAAAAATTTAAGGTAATTGCTTCAGTTAAAGCCGAAACTACAGAGCCAACGGCTTGGGCTGGAGTCTGGGCGAGAGTTGATACTAAAAATGATGAAGAAGGTTTTTTTGATAATATGCAGGACAGACCTGTAAAATCTAAAGAATGGAATTCTTATACTGTTGAAGGAACTTTAGATAAAAACAGTAAATCATTGAGTTTTGGAGGACTCTGTATCAATAACGGAAAATTCTATTTTGACAAATTCGAATTATGGATTGAAAATGATAAAGGTGTTTTTGAACCTTTAACGGTTTTAAATTCAAGTTTTGAAACTGCTGTAAAGAATGGAGATATTCCGAAATGGAGTTTAGGAACTTCAAAAGAGGCTATTGTTAAAGTAAAGGAATATAAAATTACCTCTGATAAATCAAGCGTCGACGGAAAAAGCAGTTTATTATTAGAAGGAAGCGGCATTAAACCAAGACCCGAAGCCAGAATAGGAAATGTTGAAGGAGCTTCACCAAAGATTGCCGACATGATTTCGATGCTGGAAGATCTTAAATCTCGTGTCGAAAGAACGGTTAAAAATATGAGTCAATATGAAATTGATTATCTTCATGATGAAGAGGCCAATCGAATTGGAGCTTTGGTTATGCATTTGGCTGCAGCCGAAAAATACTATCAGGTTTTTACTTTTGAAAACAGGGATTTTAATGAAGAAGAAAAGAAAATTTGGAACAACGCTTTAAATTTAGATCAAGGCGGACGTGACGAATTTAAAGGTCATGATATTCAATATTATTTGGACATTTATAATCAAGTGCGTGCCAAAACTATTGAAGAATTAAAGAAAAGAGACGATGCATGGTTTGCCCAAGTTCAGTTAAAATATGATATGACCAATCAATATTGCTGGTTTCACGTAATGGAACATCAATCGAGTCATTTAGGTCAAATTTTATTTTTGAAGAAACGAATTCCGCCAGAGAAACCGCAACAAAAAACTCTTCCACAAGAAATTAAGAAGTAAATAGATGAAAGGCTGCATTTTTTTAAATGCGGCTTTTTTTATCAAAAGAAGTTGGATGAACTGGATAGCTCGTTTAGAATAATTTTATTTCTAAACGCCTGTTTTTAAATTAATTGATTTAATTTTAGTTCGGTATAAATAATACTGTTATTTATGGAAGAACTAACTCATGTCAAATCAATTATCGGAATTATTCTGGGTTTGAGTTTAACGCATCTCATAAAAGGATCCGTAATTTTTATTCAGCATCCGGGACGGAAGAAATTTTACTTTGTACATGCATTATGGGTGTTTTATGTTTTCTTGATGCTGATTCATTTTTGGTGGTGGGAGTTTAATCTGAAATTAATTCACGAATGGTATTTTGCAGATTATTTCTTCATCATCTGCTATATTTTGATTTACTATCTTCTTTGTGCAATTCTTTATCCTGATGATTTGGTTGATTACACAGGTTACGAAGATTATTTTTATTCAAGGAAGAAGTGGTTTTTTTCGATTCTGGCGATAAGTTTTGGAGCCGATATAATCGATACAGCAATTAAAGGTGGAGATTATTTTTTATACAATCAAACCGAATATTTTGTTCGGGTTATAAGTCATATTATTTTATGTTTTGCGGCAATAAAAGTCGATAATAAAAGATTTCATAGTATTCTAGTAGTACTTTTTATTGCTTACGAACTCTCTTATATTTTGAGATTGTTTAATGTTGAATGACGAACGTTGATGAGCGTCAATTATTAAAGAAATTACTATTTTGATTATTGCTCAAAAACAACTTTTTTGGTTGTTTTGGCCATTTTTACAATGTCATAAGGTCTAGATAATCTAGAACTAAGATCACCGTTTTTTAGTTTTTCGACCTTTACAATTATAGTGTTACGATTCTCAGACATTTCGACAACATCTATAGAATGTCCGCCGCCTTTTTGGGTTTTGTCAATAATTGCAATGATTTGATATTTATTGAAATCAATATTAATTTCTTTCAAATCTTGGGTTAAATTATTAGCCGCATCCATTTCGTTTATTAAACTATTCCAAGTTTTAGCATCTTTAATAACTAAATGTCTTTGAGCGACGCTTTTGTCATTCGGAAAAGAATCTCCTTTACCCACCAATGAGTATTGCACATCAGACTGCGGTAAATCGTCATTTTCGCAGCTTGTGAGAGCAAATAGAATCATTAAAATAAGTAAAATCTGTTTCATGGTTTTGGCTTTGGCAATAGAGTTTTGCTGTAAAGCTCTATTTATTAAACAGATGATTTTTTTCTAAAATGGTTGCGTTAAATATGGTTTCTTTTTAAACCTATCACCTTATTTAATATAAATAACGTGAATTTTTGTGAAAGATTGTGCCTCAAATGAAATAATCTTGAAAAAAGTATTTCCCCTAAATTAAAAAAACGGCGCATATCGCGTTGAAAAGTAAACACCCAAAAAAATATAATTTATCTCAATTTTTTGCCGCAACTTTGCAAAACAATCTTTTAAATACAAACTCAAATGGAATTCGGTAAAATCATCATTTCACAAACTGCGGCAAACAGTGAAAATCCTCAAGACGTTGTTAATTCGAATATCTCGGTAATCAATTTAATGCGTGAAGAAAAAATAGACGATGATTTGATTCACGAAGATGCATTGATGAGCTATTATTTAGACTTTTATGCTTCAAAATACGCCGAAGGAAATTTTTCTAAATTCGTGCACGATTCAGGCTGGAATAAAGAATTGAACGAATTGATAGAAGATGGTTTGGCATTAATTGGCGCCGAAAAACATTTGGAATTATTTAAAGAACAATGCCGAAAACTGCGTTTACAAAGCAATATCAAACTGGGTAAATTCTTGCAGGCAAAATTCGATGTCGCAAGTCCGTTTCGTGATTTATTAAACAATAATGCTTATTTTGAGTTGGATGAAAATCTAGTCGAATTAAATGCTGCATTTTTAAAATCGCATCCTGATACAGAAGTCCTTTCGGTGGAAGAAATGTTTAAAGTTTTAGAAGAATTTGTAGGGCATGAAATCAAAAGGGATTAGATATTAAAATCCTGTTTAGTTTTTAATATTTTACGGTTTTAGCATTTTGGTTTTGAAATTTTAATTTTCTTATCATCAATTGTAAGAAAATTATATATTTGAAGTGCCCGAAATTTTCTAAATAATTAACCTATGAAAAAAACTATTCTTCCGATTGTAGTTTTGATGTTTTTGCTTTCCTGCGGAAAAAGCGAAAAAAGTTCTAAAGAAGCAGAAATTCAGAATCAGGAGTTGCTTTCTCAAAATGAAACGAACAATGATTTAAACCAAAAGCAGTTTAAAAAACTCGTTTTTAAGAATCTGGATGATATCAAAGATTCAGAAGAATTAAATCTAAATCTGCTTTCTAAAGTCGCTTCTAACTTAAAAATCAAATATTCTAATATTAAAATAGACAAAACAAGTTCTATTAACTACGACGATAAAACTGCATTTTTTGTTCTTACGACTGTTGAACATAAAAAGAATAAGAAATCTGATGAGTTTGAAGATTTAGGAAATTATTTGCAGCGTAAATATTTATTCGTAAATAGAGAAGACGGAAGTATAATCGCAGAAGAATTTGATGATAATTTAGGTTATTATGATAATGAAGCAATTCGGTTTTCGAAATCACATATCTTAAAAGATTTGGTTTATTTAAATGAAAGTACGCCGGCAATTGCCTTTTATACAGAAGCCAATGCAAGCAGCAGAATCGTACTATATTCTGAACAGAAATTTACATTGGTGACTTTAGCCGACAAAGAAATTAAAAAAGTGCTGTACGAATATCCAATTCGAATGACAAATGGAGATTCTAACGGAGGTGGAACTTATCAAATCGAAACTTTAGAAACAGGAATGAGTTTTGGAGATCATAAAACAAATGGCTTTTATGACTTAATTGTGACCAAGAATTTTTCATATGAAGAAGCTGTAGAAGCTGATTCAGAAAAAGCTTTGGCAGAAGAAATAAATCTGAAAACTAAAAAAGAATCTGAAAAATTAAAGTTTAACGGCAGGGAATATGCTTTTCATAGAGACGAAAGACATCGCTTTCTGGAGTAAAATTTAGAGATTTGAAATAATAACAAGAGCACTTTTATAGTGCTTTTGGTGTTTATAGGCGATTTCAGTTTTCCTTATAAACTTTGTCCTATTGTTAACAAACATTTCCTTAAATTTGCTTCCGTTATAAAAAATACAATAGTTATAAAAATCAAGCTATGTTACAAATTGCATTTATTAGAGAAAATCAAGAGAAAGTAATCAAAGCTTTAGCAAAGCGAAATATCGATGCTAAAAGCGTTGTTGAAGAGGTGGTTCAATTAGACGAAAATCGTCGTGCTGCACAGGTGGAATTAGACAATACTTTATCAGAATCTAATAAATTGTCCAAAGATATTGGTGAATTGATGAAAGCTGGTGAGAAAGCTAAAGCAGCAATCTTAAAAGAAAAAACAGTTTCACTAAAAGAAAAAAGTAAAGAACTGAGCGAAAAAGCAGAAGCTTTGGCTGTTGAGTTAACCAATAAATTATACACATTACCAAATCTTCCGGCAGATATCGTTCCTGAAGGAAAAACGCCGGACGACAATTTGAATGTTTTTCAAGAAGGAGATATTCCTGTTTTGCACGAAGGCGCACAGCCTCACTGGGAATTGGTAAAGAAATACGATATTATCGATTTTGAATTGGGTGTAAAAATTACTGGAGCAGGATTTCCTGTTTATAAAGGTAAAGGAGCTCGTTTACAGCGTGCTTTAATCAACTACTTTTTAGATAAAAATACAGCTGCAGGATACAATGAAGTGCAGGTGCCGCATTTGGTAAACGAAGCTTCTGGTTACGGAACTGGACAATTACCAGATAAAGAAGGGCAGATGTATCATTCTACAATTGACGATTTATATTTGATCCCAACGGCTGAGGTTCCGGTTACTAATTTATTTCGAGATGTTCTTTTGACAGAAACAGAATTACCGGTTTTATATACAGCTTACACACCATGTTTTCGTCGTGAAGCGGGTTCATACGGAGCTCACGTTCGCGGATTAAACCGTTTACACCAATTTGATAAAGTAGAAATCGTTCGTGTTGAACACCCTGAAAAGTCTTATGAAGCGCTTGACGGAATGGTAGAACATGTAAAAGATATTTTAAAAGAATTAAAATTGCCTTACAGAGTTTTACGTCTTTGCGGAGGCGATATGGGCTTTACATCTGCTTTAACGTATGATTTTGAAGTGTTTTCTACAGCACAAGACCGCTGGTTAGAAATTAGTTCTGTCTCTAACTTTGAAACTTTCCAGGCAAACCGCTTGAAATTGCGTTTTAAAGACAAAGACGGCAAAAATCAATTGGCGCATACGCTTAACGGAAGTTCATTAGCACTTCCTAGAGTTTTGGCCGGAATTATTGAAAATTACCAAACTCCAGAAGGAATCGTAATTCCAGAAGTTTTACGCCCATACTGCGGATTTGATATTATAAACTAGTTTTTTAGTTTTCAGTCGCAGTTTTCAGTCACAGTTAGATATTGTCACTGAAAACTGCGACTGTAACTGAAAACTAAAAACTACTACTTATGAAGAACGGAATATTAAACTGGAACGTTGATCCCGTTATTTTCTGGATTACAGATAGTTTCCCATTAAAATATTACGGAGCTCTCTTTGCCACCGGACTTCTTTTAGGTTTCTACATTGTTAGAAATATTTATAAGAAAGAGAATCTTTTGCTAGATAACCTAGATACTTTATTGATTTATGTAATTGTCGGAACCGTTTTGGGTGCCAGATTAGGACATTGTTTCTTTTACGAACCAGAATATTTTTTCAAACATCCGATAGAAATCCTTTTGCCAATTCAGAAAATAAAAGGGGTTTATCAATTTGTGGGTTACCAAGGTTTGGCAAGTCACGGAGGATCTATTGGAGTTATTACTGCGATGATTTTATATTGCCGCAGATACAAAGTACAATTCTTAGGACTTTTAGATAAAATGGCAGTTGCAGTTCCTGTAACGGGTACATTTATCAGATTAGGGAATTTTATGAATTCTGAAATCTACGGAAAACCTACCAATGGAAATTGGGGAGTTGTCTTTCAAAGAGATGATTTAATTCCGAGACATCCAACGCAATTGTACGAAGCTTTTGCTTATTTATTGATCTTCGGGATTCTGTTTTACATGTACAAATCGGAAAAAATTAGAAATGCACAGGGATTAATCTTTGGAACTTTCTTAACTTTATTATTCTCAGCTAGATTCATAATTGAATTTTTTAAAGAAAATCAAGAAGCTTTTGAGAATAGTATGCTTATTAATATGGGACAGATTTTAAGTATTCCGTTTATATTAATTGGTTTAGCTCTGATTTTTTGGAAAACTCGAAAAGTCACAGTTGACAATGACAGTTTACAATTTAATGAGACTGAAAACTGAAAACTAATACAGGCTGAAAATTAAAAAAACATGAAAAACATCTTCATTTATATTGTTTTACTATGGTCTACTTTTTCATTCGCACAAAATGAACAATTAGCCCAATATTATTACGACAAAGGTGATTTCGATAAAGCCAAAATTAGTTACGAAGAGCTTTTAAAAAGTTCGCCTTCCAATACTCAGTATTTTTTAAGAGTGGTCGATTGTTACCAGCAATTACAGCAGTTTGCCAATGCCGAAAAAGCAATTCAAGAGCGTTACAATCGCTATAAACAAGGTGTTTTTTTAGTTGAATTAGGCTATAATTTTCAATTGCAGAAAAACGATTCGAAAGCCAAAAATTATTACGAACAGGCAATTGAAAAAATAAAAGTAAATCCAAATGATGTTTACGGAGTTGCCAATTCATTTGAGAAGAAAGTATTGTTAGAATATGCTTTAAAAGCCTATCAAACCGCAATGCAGATTCAGCCCAATTTCAATTTCAATTTTCAAATTGGAATGTTGTACGGACAGTTAGGAAAAACCGATCAAATGATCGATTTATTATTGACAGAATCTTTTACAAATCCGCAGAATACCAATTTGATCCAGACGCAATTGTCCCGATTTATGAATGGTGAAACGGATAATACGGCTTTTAAAGATGCCATGCGAAAAGCTTTAATCTTGAAAACCCAAAAAGATCAAGACGTTTTCTGGAACCATTACTTAAGCTGGTTTTATGTACAGCAGAAAGAATTCGGAAAAGCATTTATTCAAGAAAAAGCAATTTACAAACGTGAGCCAGAATCATTGATGAGTATTGTCAATTTGAGTCAGTTTGCGATGAATGAAGACGATGATGAAACGGCTGTAGAAATTCTGAATTTCATTCTTCAAAACACCAAAGATTTAGATTTATTGATTCAATCGAATGCTTATTTGATGCAGATTAAGATTGATAACGCTCAGGAAAAAGATTATCCAGCCATCAATCAGGAATTGCAGCAATTGTTGGCAACTTACGAAATCAATCCTTTTAGTTTATCTTTGCAGCTTATTCAGGCACATTTTCTAGCTTTTAATTTAAAAAAACCTGAAGAAGGAAAGGCAGTTGTCAAAAAGGCTTTAGAATTAAATTTAAACGAATATCAAAAAGCCGATGCCAAAATGGAGCTGGCAGATATTCTGCTTTTGGAAGAAAAATACAATCAGGCGCTTATCTATTATTCACAGATTCAATTGGATTTAAAGAATGATGTAATGGCGCACGAAGCCAGTTTAAAAGCAGCCAAAACAAGTTATTACAAAGGTGATTTTGAATGGGCAAATAAACAATTTAAAGAACTAAAGGCAGCCAATACGCAGTTAATTGCCAATGACGCTTTAGAATATTTTCTTTTAATTAATGATAATACCGCTGCAGATTCGACTCAAGTAGCATTGAAACAATTTGCAAAAGGAGATTTTCTAATTTATCAGAATAAAAAACAAGAAGCGATAACGCAGTTTCAGAATATCTTGAAAACTTATAAAGGGCAAGAGATAGAAGCCGTAACATTATTGCGTTTAGGAAAAGTTTACGAAAGCCAGAAAGATTTTGCTTTGGCTTTAAGCCAATACCAGCAGATTATTGACAATCACAGCGACGGAATTTACGTTGATGAAGCGCTATTTTTCTCAGCTGAAATTTATAACGACGAACTAAAAGATACAGAAAAGGCCAAGCCTTTATATGAAAAGGTAATTTTTAACCATCAAGACAGTATTTACTTTGTTGATGCGAGAAAAAAGTACCGCGAGTTAAGAGGGGATAAGAATTTATAAATTCTAATATTTTAAATTCCAAATTCCAAACTGAAAAGAATTAATAATGAGATCATTTTAAGTTTAGAGAAAAAACTCAGAACCTTAGAATCTTAGCATCTCAGAACCTTAGAAAAAAATGATTATTTACAACGTTACCACAAACATACACGAAAGCGTTCACGACCAATGGCTAAAATGGATGCAGGAAAAACACATACCAGAAATTCTGGCTACTAATAAATTTTCATCGGCTAGAATTGTAAAAGTTTTGGTTGAAGAAGAAATGGGCGGAATTACGTATTCTGTTCAATATGTAACAGACAGCAAAGAAACTTTGGATAAGTTTTATATCGAAGATGAACCAGAATTTCACAGAGAAGCTTTGGGGTTATTTGCGGATAAAGTGCTTTCTTTCAGAACAGAGTTAGAAGTTATTTCGGAACACTAGGTTTTAGTATTCAGTCACATTCGCAGTTTTTAGTATTATAATTGAGAAGAAAAAACTAAATATTTGTGTCTTTGTCCCGATAGCTATCGGGATTGTGGCAAAAAAAGCAAAAAAATAAAGCTTTGTTTCTTAGTGCCTTTACAGCAAAAAGAATACTTTTGCGCCCTCGCGGCAAACAAGATATAAAATGGAAAAAGTAAAAGCCAAAAAACATTTAGGACAGCACTTTCTTAAAGACGAAAGCGTGGCAAAAGCTATTGCAGACACTTTAAGTCTGAAAGGGTACGATGAGGTTTTAGAAATAGGACCAGGGATGGGTGTGCTTACTAAGTATTTGCTTGAAAAGCCAATTACGACACATGTTATAGAAATCGATACAGAATCTGTAGCGTATTTGGACGCACATTATCCAAAATTAAAAGACAAAATTATCTCTCAGGATTTCCTGAAGTATAACATAAATGAAGTTTACCAAGACAAACAGTTTGCTATAATTGGAAACTTTCCGTACAATATTTCTTCACAGATCGTTTTTAGGACATTAGATCTTAAACATCAGATTCCAGAGTTTTCTGGAATGTTTCAGAAAGAAGTTGCTGAGCGTATCTGCGAAAAGAAAGGCTCAAAAACGTACGGAATATTATCAGTTTTAGCTCAGGCTTTCTATACTACAGAGTATCTGTTTACGGTTGATGAAAACGTTTTTATTCCTCCGCCCAAGGTCAAGTCGGGTGTGATGAGAATGACCCGAAAGGAAGATTACAGTCTTCCTTGCAGCGAAAGACTATTTTTTACAGTTGTAAAAACCGCCTTTCAGCAGAGACGAAAAACATTACGTAACAGTTTGAAAACATTAAATTTATCAGACAAATTGCGAGAAGACACTATCTTTGATAAACGTCCGGAGCAGCTAAGCGTCGATGAATTTATTGAACTAACTCTAAAAATAGAAACCGATGGAGTTCAAAGTTAGTAGAGAATTTATACATCAGTTAGAAGAACTAATCAATAAGAAAAACGACAACGAACTTGAAGTTTTACTTAATGATATGCACCACGCTGATATTGCCGAAATCTTAGACGAATTAGATTTCGACGAGGCCACTTATATCTTTAAGGTTTTAGATAGTGATAAAACAGCCGAAATTCTTCTAGAATTAGAAGAAGATCTGCGTGAGAATATCTTAAGCCGACTTTCACCAAAAGAAATTGCAGAAGAGCTTGATGAGCTTGAAACCAACGATGCTGCCGATATTATCGCTGAACTTTCGCAAGAAATAAAAGCAGAGGTAATCTCAGAGCTGAATGACGTTGAACACGCCAAAGACATTGTTGATCTTTTGCGTTACGACGAAAACACGGCTGGTGGTTTAATGGGAAAAGAGCTTGTAAAAGTAAATGAAAACTGGAACGTCTTGACCTGCGTTAAAGAAATGAGAATTCAGGCAGAGAATGTTTCGAGAGTTCATTCTATTTATGTAGTGGATGATGAAAACCGACTGAAAGGAAGACTTTCTCTTAAAGATCTGCTGACTTCTTCTACCAAAACTCAGATTGGAGAAGTTTACATCCGAAAATTAAATTTTGTAAATGTTGATACAGAAGACGTTGAGGTTGCTCGTATCATGCAGAAATATGACTTAGAGGCGATTCCGGTTGTGGACGAATTAGGTCGTTTGGTAGGAAGAATTACTATTGACGATATCGTAGACGTAATCAAGGAAGAAGCTGATAAAGATTACCAGTTAGCAGCGGGTATTACGCAGGACGTTGAATCGAATGACAGCGTTTATGAATTAACAAAAGCACGTTTACCTTGGCTTTTAATTGGAATGGTGATTGAAATTGTAGCTTCTTTTGTTTTAAAAGGAAACGAAGCAACGTTTCAAAAATATTCTACTTTAATCATTTTTGTGCCTTTGCTTTCAGCAACCGCAGGAAATATCGGAGTTCAGGCTTCGGCAATCGTTGTGCAAGGTTTGGCAAATGGAACTTTAAAAGATTTCAGCCGTGCTTACTTTACTAAAGAAATTACCGTTTCTATGATTTCGGGAAGTATAATCTCATTATTGCTTTTAGGCTATCATTCTGTCATGTATCAGCAGTATTTAGTGGGATTTGCAATTTCGATTTCAATGATTGTAGTGATTTTGTTTGCGGCCACTTTAGGAACTTTAGTACCGCTTTTCTTGAATAAAAATAAAATTGACCCCGCAATTGCGACTGGTCCATTTATCACAACCACAAACGACGTATTCGGAATTATGCTTTACTTCGGCGTGGCCAATTTGATTCTTGGATTTTAGATTTTTGCCACAAATTAGCCGTTTACAGTGATTTAAGATCTCTAAAAACTGCGTAATTTACAGGCGGAAAATATACTGTTAATCAGTTCATCATAAATTCAAACCAAGAAGAATGAAAGTACACATTATTGGAGGAGGAAACCTTGGGGTTTCTATTGCCTTGGGAATCGCTAAATTTTCAAAAAACAACCAAGTTACCGTTACAAGAAGAAACACAGCAAGTATTCAATATTTAACAGAATACGGAATTGCAGTTTCTAACGATAACAAACACAATATTCAAGAAGCTGATGTAGTGATTTTAACCATAAAACCGTATCAAGTCGATACTGTTTTGGCTGAAATTCTGCCAGTTATTCAAAATAAGACAATTGCTTCGGCTGTCAGCGGATTATCGCTTGATGTTTTACAGTCTAAAACAAATAACGAATATCCAGTTGTTCGAATTATGCCCAATATTGCTGCGCAGTTTGGAGAATCGGCAACTTGTATTTCTTTTCCTGAAAAATACGCAGCAAATGCTTCGCCAATTGTTGACTTATTCCAAGATTTAGGAACAGCTCCTGTAATCGACGAAAAATTAATGGATGCAGCGACTGTTTTAGGCGCGTGCGGTACTGCGTATGCATTACGTTATATTCGTGCTTCTATGCAGGCAGGAATCGAGATAGGATTTGATTCTAATACCGCTCTTGCAATTGCGGCTCAAACGGTAAAAGGTGCCGCGAAAATGCTTTTAGAAGAGAAAGTGCATCCAGAACAATTAATCGATCGTGTAACAACGCCGCAAGGCTGTACAATCGTAGGTTTAAACGAAATGGAACACAATGGTTTCAGTTCGTCCTTAATCAAAGGAATTAAGACTTCTTTGAAGCAAATCAAAGGGTAGGTTTTAAAGAAATTCCAAATATTTTTAAATTCCAAATTCCAATTTTATCATTGGGTTTGGGATTTTTTTGTTTTAGATATTAATAGTCTTTTTTCGTTGAACAATATTCTATTATTAAGGCGATTTCTTTTTCTTTTACGTATTCTGTGAATTTTGTTCTGTGATAATCTAATCCCAAATTTTCAATTTTTGCACTATCGATTTTATGATTTTTATTGATTATCCATTTCATAAAAACAATCGAATCTACATTACGTAGTGCTGGTCCAGTACTCCTGGCATCAAGTTTATGACAAGCAGCACAATTTGAATTGAATATTTCTTTTCCTTTTTCTTGATTTTCAGATAAGTTTGCAGTGCCACAAAAAGTGGGAATAGGTGTTTGACAATACCAGTTTTCAGATGCTTTATATGTCTTTATTTCATAGAAGATTGTTCCAACCAATACAATTATAGAAGAAATTGAAATAAATAATATTTGTCGAATTCTATTCACTCGCCTACATTTAAAATTGGAATTTGGAATTTAAAATTTGGAATTATTTACTTCTTAATAAGCTGAATATACTTCAAACCGCATTCAGAAATCTTGGTATACGAATTCATCGCATTCCCGTAATTTTGAATCGTTAAAGTGTCTTTCACATATAAAGCATCAATTCCAACTGGGATTTCTAATTCTTTCGGTGGAATCGAATCATTTTCGTTTTCATTACTAATGTCGCCTTCATATTCATCCCACTGAATTCCTTCTAGAGTTAAATAGTTTTCACCAGAACTACTATGTGAGTAAGTCGCTTTTCCTTTTAAAGTTCGAACACTTGTTTTAAAAACATATTGATAATCATTTTTAATTTTTGAAATGATCAACGATATATTACAATCGCCAGAATCTGTGTAAGTTCCTTCAATTTCATCTTTAGAATTTACTTTTGATACATTTATTTCTTCTTTCAAATTTTTCTCAGAAGAAATCTTTTCTGTTTTCTGATTGCAGGACAGCAGTCCAAAATAGAAAATCAGCAGGAAAAAAAAGCGAATTTTACTCATAACGATTAGATTAGATTGCTGTGTTTTTATTTAAAATATATTTTAAGTAAACAAAACCCAAAAGTCCAGCTAGAAAAGAGGCAATAAGAATCGCTATTTTAGAAAAAACAATTATTTCAGGATTTTTAAAAGCCAAAACAGTTATAAAGATCGACATAGTAAAACCAATACCGCCGAGCATTCCGGCACCTAAAATATGAGTCCATTTTAAGTTTTTGGGCAAAACACATAACCCCGCCGTTACACCAACAGAAGAGAAAAGTAAAATTCCCAGCGGTTTACCAATTACAAGTCCAAGAATAATTCCGTAAGTATTCGCATGGTTCAATCCTGCATGCCAATTTTCGGTAATTGTGAGCGCAGTATTGGCTACAGCAAATAAAGGCAAAATAAAAAAGGCTACCGGCTTGTGCAGAAAATGCTGTAGTTTGTATGAAGATGTTTTCTCGCTTCCATCTCCAAACGGAATTACAAATGCTAAAATGACGCCCGTTATCGTTGCGTGAACTCCGGAGTTGAGCATAAAGTACCACATTACAATTCCTCCAATGATATACGGAATCAAATTGTGAATTTTCATTCGATTTAAAACAAAAAGAAAACCCCAGATTGCCAGAGCGATTCCAAGATTTAGAAATGAGATGGAGGTTGTGTAAAAAATGGCAATTACTATAATAGCGCCCAAGTCATCAATAACAGCAAGCGCCGTTAAAAATACTTTTAAGGAAGCAGGAACTTTATTTCCTAGAAGCGATAAAATCCCAATTGCAAAAGCAATATCTGTTGCCATCGGAATTCCAGCTCCATTTTGGGTTGTAGTTCCGTAATTTAAAACGAGGAAAATTGCAGCCGGAACAAGCATTCCGCCAAAAGCAGCCATTATAGGTAACGAAGCATTCTTTATGTTCGATAATTCACCGTGATAAATTTCGCGTTCCAATTCCAATCCGATTAACAGAAAGAAAATCGTCATTAAGCCGTCGTTAATCCAATCTGTTATAGAATGTCCGGCAATTTCTCTTTCCCAAAATTCTGTATAGTGTATTTGAAAAGAAGAATTGGCCAGATAAAGAGATAAAATCGTGACAAAGAGCAAGATAATTCCTCCTGATTTTTCATTTTCAAAAAAAGCTGTAAAGGTTTTGGTTAATTTCATTTCGGAGAATTCTGAAGATTTATAGATGGATTTATGCAATCCTTGTATTTTCAAAGTTAGAAAAAATCTGACCAATAAAAAAGTTTAGTCGCCAAGTCACAAAAGACTCCAAGTTTATATTCCTTGTTCCAGAAAGAAATCAGTATAAAAAACTTTGCGCCTTTGGACGTTTGCGATATTAAATTAACCGTATTTTTGTTTAGTATAAAATTTGAAAAATAATGAGCATAAAAATTCTTCATATCGACAGCAATAATCCAATACTTTGGAATCAATTAGAAGATGCAGGTTTCGAAAATCACGCTGATTTCAAATCTTCAAAAGAAGAAATAGAAGCAAAAATACAAGATTATAACGGCATCGTAATTCGCAGTCGTTTTAAGATTGATAAGACATTTTTAGACCGTGCAACAAAGTTGCAATTTATTGCAAGAGTCGGTGCAGGTCTGGAAAGTATTGATTGTGAGTATGCTTCTTTGAAAGGAATTCATCTTATTGCTGCTCCAGAAGGTAATCGCAACGCTGTTGCAGAACATTCGCTGGGCGTTATTTTATCTTTATTCAACAACTTAAACCAAGCCGATGCAGAAGTTAAAGCGGGTCAATGGAACAGAGAAAGCAACCGAGGTCATGAACTAGATTTAAAAACTGTCGGTATTATTGGTTATGGAAATATGGGAAAAGCTTTTGCTAAAAAACTGCGAGGTTTTGATACTGAGGTTTTATGTTATGATATTTTGGATAATGTTGGAGACGAAAATGCTAAACAAGTTTCATTAGCAGAATTACAAGAAAAAACAGATGTTTTAAGTCTTCATCTTCCATGGACACCAGAAACGGATAAAATGGTCAATACAAATTTTATAAACGCATTTAAAAAGCCATTTTGGATCATTAATACTTCTCGCGGTAAAAATATAGTTACGGCCGATTTAGTTGAAGCTATGCAAGCAAAAAAGGTATTAGGAGCAGGATTGGATGTTTTGGAGTATGAGAAACTTTCTTTCGAAACACTTTTTCAAGATAAAAATACTCCAGAGGCGTTTCAATATCTTCTGGAAGCAAAAAATGTTCTACTGACTCCTCATATTGCAGGATGGACTTTTGAAAGCCACGAACGTTTAGCGCAGGTTATTGTCGATAAAATTAAAGCAGTTTATAAAGTTAAATAATTTGGTTGTTAAGATTAAATAACGAGTCTTTTCCTGTAAATTTTACTTTTGTTATTAGTTTTATTTGCTGATTTTTAATAATATTGTTTCAAACTTTAAAGAATGGATCTAAATTAATTCTTTGAATTTGTAAAAAGTTGGAATTAATAATTAATTAAATACTGTAAACAATGGAAACTACAAAACCAGAAAGTTGGAATACCCCGTCACAACCAAGACAAGAGAATAAAAAAGTATTAGCTGGAATTATGGGAATTATTTTTGGATATCTAGGTATTCACAAATTTATTTTGGGATATACTCAAGAAGGTATTATACAAATAGTAATTAGTGTAGTTACGTGTGGTGTTGGTGGAATAATCGGATTTATCGAAGGAATTATTTACTTAACAAAATCAGATGAAGATTTTTACCAAACTTACCAAGTTGGTAAAAAAGGCTGGTTTTAAGCTAAACATACATATTAAAAAATCCCATTCAGAAATGAGTGGGATTTTTTTATGTCAAAAAATGTCTTTTTCTATCATAAAAAAAACTTTTAGGTCCTGTACATAGATTCTTAAGTAGGTAATCTTGCACTTTGTTAAAATGATTAATGGAGTAACTGAAAATCCTTAAGAGTAGGGGAATTATAAAGATTTTATTATGTTAGAAATGTACAAAAAAGTAGTTCTGCAGAATTACGCAAATTTTAAAGGAAGAGCTAGAAGAAAAGAATATTGGATGTTCTTTTTGGTAAATATTATAATTGCTTCTATTCTTGGTTTTGTAACGGGATTAATCTCTGAAAATTTAAAAATTATTGGTAATATTTATAGTTTGGCAGTTTTAGTTCCTGGAATTGCTGTGGCGGTTAGAAGAGTCCAAGATGTTGATAAAGAATGGTGGAATATTCTTATTCCATTTTATAATATTTATCTACTTTGTCAAGATGGTACTGTAGGACCGAACCAATATGGAGCAGATCCTAAAAACCGATTAGAAGATATTAGAGAGATTGGTAAAGATCTTAACTAGTTTTTATAAAAAATTGTAATTAAAAAAATCCCATTTGCTTCGGTTAATGGGATTTTTATTTATAAATCCCTCCGCTATAGCGAGCATCTCGCTCTTGTTAGCGGAGGATAATCTTTGCGGGCACGGATTGCAAATCCACGCTCGTGGAGGAGTAAAATATTCAGAACTTAATTTAAATTGTTGGCTCAAGCATCACGTTAGCGCTAGCAGAGGCAAAGAGCAACAAAGAAATATTAATGAGAAGATTTGAAATATCGATTAGTTATAAAATGAAAGGTGTTGATTGGGATACTTTTATGATTAATGAAGAAGATTATTTTTATGAACCTGATGAAAATGGTTATTATAGTATAGAGTCAATTCCAAAATTTGACTCAGCGGTTAATTATATCGAATCTAATAAAAGAAATTCTATAATAAATACTAGGACAGAAATTAAGGATTGCATAACTTTTAAAACTATGGTTTTTAAAGAAATATTTTGGAATAAACAGAATAACAAAATCTGTGGGCAGGAAGATTTTGATGGTAAAAAAGAAATAATAATTACAATGACAATTAAAAAATTTCCCGAAAGATATCAAATAATACGAATGGAAAAAGTAAAAGACTTTTTTGAAGTAGTATATTATACAATAACAGAAGAAGATCAGAATGGATTTGAAATTGAGAATAGAAATGTATTAACAGGTGATATCATCAAATATTAATTTTTATCCACTAGTGCTATCATACCACTCGTGCCCACAACTTAGTATATAATTAAAAATCCCATTTGCTTTTTAAAAACAAATAGGATTTTTTAATTTTTACATCAAAAGATAATCTTAATCTTCCTTCTCAGATAATTTACGCTCTAATTCAATTTGAAACTCTTCAATAACAGGTTTCATAGTGCTTTCTGGAATATCTGCGATTCTAATGTACATTAAACCGTCTACAGCATTATTAAACAAAGGATCGACGTTAAAAGCTACAACTCTTGCATTTTGCTTGATATATTTTTTAATTAAAACCGGCAAACGTAAATTTCCTGGTTCCAGTTCGTCTATTATTTTGTCGAATTTATTTAAGTCAGATTCAGCTTCATCGAAGATAAAGTCTTTATCGGCATCTTTCAGTTTAACTTTATAGGCTTTTTTCGGGTGAATATACTGCGCAATATACGGATCGTAATAATTCGATTTCATAAACTCAATCATCAACGATTTTGAAAAATCAGAAAATTGGTTGCTGATACTTACACCTCCCAATAAATATTTATGTTCCGGATAACGTAAAGTGGTGTGAATAATACCTTTCCATAACAAGAATAACGGCATTGGTTTCTGCTGGTATTCTTTTACGATAAATGCACGGCCCATTTCGATCGATTTGTGCATCATATCGTGCAATTCTGGTTCAAATCTAAAAAGATCTGTCAAGTAGAAACCTTCGATTCCGTATTTCGGATAAATTTCAGCCCCTAATCCCATACGATAAGCACCAGCGATTCGCTTTGTCTCATCATCCCATAAAAACATATGGTGGTAATATTGGTCGTATTCGTCTAAATCTATAGATTCGTTTGTTCCTTCTCCAACTTCACGGAAAGTAATTTCGCGTAAACGTCCTATTTCATGCAAAATATTCGGAATTGATTTCGCTCTAGCGAAAAACACTTCGTAATTTTTACTTTGAAGCAAACGGCAGTCACTGTTTCGAAGAGCCAGAACTTCATCAATCATTTTTGATTCGTTGGCCGGCGTAACAATTTTTTTAGGCGCTTTGGTAATTTTCAAACTAGCAGTGTCGATCAATTTCGTGTCCTTTTCAAAAGGATTTGCCAGCATATAGGTTTTCTTTCTTAAGAATTCTGAGTATTCTTCAAAAGATTCGATTTCGTTTTGCTCGTTTACTGAGATTGGTTTTCCAATACGAACTTTAATAACACGGTCTTTTTGAGTCAAAAGCTCAGATGGCAGTTTTGCAGTACGTAAAGTATCATCGATTTTAGAAAGCCAGTAGAATAATTTACTGTTTTTGGCATGAAAATAAATCGGCACAACCGGAACTTTGGCTTTTCTGATTAATTTCAGCGCGCCTTCTTCCCAAGGTTTGTCAACCACTAATTTTCCATCTTTATAAGTCGAAACTTCTCCGGCAGGAAAAATCCCTAACGGTTTTCCGTCACTTAAATGACGTAAAGTTTCTTTAATACCAATTACACTAGATTTAGCATCCTTGTGATTTTCAAAAGGATTAACCGGCATAATGTATTTTTTCATTGGAACAATTCTGTGTAACAAGAAATTGGCAATGATTTTGAAATTTGGCTCTCTTTCAAGCATCAATTTCAATAATAAAATCCCATCAATCCCACCCAGCGGATGGTTTGAAATAGTAATGTAAGCACCATCTTTTGGCAGACGTTTTAAATCTTCTTCTGGGATTTCGAACTTAATTTCCATTTCGTCCAAAATTCCATTTAAAAACGCAAGGTCTTCCAAATGTTTATTACGGTCATAAATTTTATTAAGGGTAGAGATCTTAAGAACCTTCATAAGAATCCAGCCAGAAAAGGTACCGAAAACTCCGTACTTTTCAACATTTATTGCCTTTGCAACTTCTTTCGCGGTAACTAAACCCATGTACTATTTTTAATTTATTCGAACAGCGAACAAAGATAACAAAAAAGTCTACTTTTCATTGTTTCCAAGATAAACTTTGCACATTTTTATTACATTTGAAATCCTAAAAAAAACACTGATGAAAATTATTTCTTATAATGTAAACGGAATTCGTGCTGCGATAAACAAAGGTTTTATCGAGTGGCTTCAACAAGCAAATCCTGATGTGATCTGTCTTCAGGAAATAAAAGCTACGCAGGATCAAATTCCAGTTGATGATATAACTGCCGCCGGCTATCCTTTTCAATATTACTATCCTGCGACCAAAAAAGGGTACAGCGGAGTAGCTATTTTATCTAAAACAAAACCGAACAATATTGTTTTCGGAACAGGAATTCATCATATGGATTTTGAAGGACGAAACCTTCGTGCCGATTTTGATGATGTTTCAGTAATGAGTTTATATCTTCCGTCTGGAACAAATATTGAAAGACTGGATCATAAATTTATGTTTATGGATGATTTTCAGACGTATGTTAATGAGCTAAAATTGACGATTCCGAATTTGATTATCTGCGGTGATTATAATATCTGTCACGAGGCAATTGACATTCACGATCCAGTTCGTAATAAGACAGTTTCTGGATTTCTTCCTGCAGAACGAGCTTGGTTAGATGGTTTTATGAAATCTGGTTTTATTGATAGTTTCCGTCATTTTAATAAAGATCCGCATCATTATTCTTGGTGGAGTTACCGCGCTGGGGCTAGAGGAAATAATAAAGGCTGGCGTATCGATTATAATCTGGTAAGCGAATCTTTAGAAAACCGATTAAAAAGAGCGGTTATACTTCCAGATGCCATGCATTCAGATCATTGTCCGGTTTTAGTCGAAATTGATTAAAGTTTGGTATTGTTCTTGCGGAAAGGATAGTTGTTTTAAAATTGACATTGAATTTTGAATTCAAAAAGTATTAAACGCCCAAAAATAAAACCAATTAAAGTAAGATGATTAAAAAAGCCTCCATCGGATTGCTAGTATTAGCCTTGTCCACAACATCATGCGTTTCGAAGAAAATTTACAATGATCTAGAAACAAAGTATTCAGATTTAAAAAAAGAAAACCGTTCAATTGCTGATGAAAATGAAAATTTGAAGGCAGCAAAAAATCAGTTAGAACTGGATCGCGATAAATTGACTAAAGACCTTGCCAGTACAAAAGACGACTTGGCAAAGCAAAAAGCTGATCTTGCCGCTGAGCAGAAAAAATATAAAGTATTGCAAGATTCATACAATGCATTAGAGAAAAACAGCAATGATGCATTGGAAAGCAATATGGCTAAAAACCGTGACTTGCTGGCTCAACTTGAGGCAAAATCTAAAAAATTAGCCGACGAACAAGCACGTTTAGACAAAACAGCAAATCGTTTGAAAGAACTTGAAGATATGATTGCAGCTAAAGAAGAAGCAATGCGTAAACTAAAAGAAACTTTATCGAAAGCCTTAAACGGATTTGAAGGTAAAGGTTTGACAGTTGAACAGAAAAATGGAAAAGTTTATGTTTCTATGGAAAACAAATTGCTTTTCAACTCAGGAAGCTGGGCTGTTGGAATAGAAGGACGCAAAGCGGTTGTAGAACTTGGTAAAGTTTTGGGCGATAATCCAGATCTTTCGGTTCTTATTGAAGGCCATACAGACGATGATCCGTATGCTGGTTCTGGACCAATTGCAAACAACTGGGATTTATCGACTAAAAGAGCAACTGCAATTGTGAATATTTTGAGCGAAAATGCCAAAATCAACAAACAAAAATTAACGGCAGCGGGAAGAAGCGAATTTTCTCCTTTGGCAAGCAACGCCACTCCAGAAGGAAAAGCTAAGAACCGTAGAATCGAGATCATCTTAACTCCTAGATTAGATGAGATTGCTGAAATGCTTAATAGTATTAACTAAGGTTCTGAGGGACTGAGGTTCTAAGTTGCAAAGGCTCAAAGTTTTATGCTTTGAGCTTTTTTGTTTCCTGCAAGGTTTGCAAAACCTTGTACATTTTAATCTTGATACGAAATGTTGATACCTACAAGGTTTTGGAAACCTTGCAGGAGAAGAAAGAAAAAGAAAATCTTGTGGTTTTTTTAACCTTTAACAAATTTCAATTTGAAAAATGCCTTTGTACCTTTGCCTCTTTGCAACTTTGAACCTTAGAAAAGAATGAAATACACAACATTACCCAACACCGACATAAAAGTTAGTAAAATCTGCCTTGGAACAATGACTTTTGGGCAGCAGAATACAGAAGCTGAAGGACACGAACAAATGGATTATGCTCTTGAAAGAGGCGTTAACTTTTTTGACACAGCCGAAATGTATTCTGTTCCTGCAAGCGAAGCAACTTACGGAAGCACAGAAAAAATTATAGGAACTTGGTTCAAGAAATCAGGAAATCGCGATAAAGTCGTTTTAGCATCAAAAATTGCGGGTCCAAATCCGAATTTTGGATACATGCGTGAGAAATTGGACTTTTCTCCAGCGAGTATTAAATATGCGGTTGAAAACAGCTTAAAAAGACTGCAGACAGATTATATCGATTTGTACCAAATGCACTGGCCGGAAAGAAAAACCAATAATTTTGGACAGCGCGCGTTTCACGGACATGATGATGTTTGGGAAGATAATTTTAGAGAAATCCTAGAAACTTTCGACGGATTAATTAAAGAAGGGAAAATCAAACACATTGGAGTTTCAAATGAAAATTCGTGGGGAATGATGCGCCTTTTAGAAGAAAGCAAATATCAAAATCTGCCAAGAATTAAAACCGTTCAAAATCCGTATTCTTTATTGAATCGTTTGTTTGAAGTGAACTCTGCAGAAGTTTCAAAATATGAAAATGTGGGATTGCTAGGATATTCGCCTTTAGCTTTTGGAGTTTTGACTGGGAAATTCTTAACGGGTGAAAGTCATCCAAAAGCGAGAATTAATCTTTTCCCGCAATATAAACGGTACAATAGCGACCAATGTACCGAAGCAACTAAATTGTATCAGGAAATCGCTAAAAAGCATGGCTTAACGTTAA
This sequence comes from Flavobacterium sp. GSB-24, assembly GCF_027924665.1. Taxonomy (NCBI): domain Bacteria; kingdom Pseudomonadati; phylum Bacteroidota; class Flavobacteriia; order Flavobacteriales; family Flavobacteriaceae; genus Flavobacterium; species Flavobacterium sp. GSB-24. The sequence goes on along the minus strand of NZ_AP027043.1, from coordinate 810,397 downwards.
CCGAGTTAGCAATGGGGTTTGTATTGCAACAGCCGTTTTTGACAAGTGCCATTATCGGAGCTACAACTTTAGAACAATTAAAAGAAAATATCGATACGATTGATGTGGTACTTTCTAAACAAATCTTAGCGGAAATCGATGCTGTTCAGGCAATAATTCCTGATCCGGCTCCTTAAAAATATTTATAGTTAAACCTAACAGGTTTTTAAAATCTGTTAGGTTTCTAGATATTACAAAAAAATCCTGAGAGTACTTCTCAGGATTTTTTATTTCTAGTTATTATAAATCAAATTCATCATCAGTTGCGAGAGAATCCAATTTCACAGCTGTCGAATCTGGAACTTTGATTTTTATAAATGAGCGAGCATTACCAGATATATAAACTGGCAATTGTCCTAATGTATCTTCTGGAACTAAAAGACCACGACGGAACATTAGATTCTTCAAGAATTTTTGGTTTTTAATGGCATAATCTTTCAAATTGCCTTGATCGTTAAATTGATACATGAATTTTCTTGGCTTAGGAATAATCGTTGCCAAATACAAACATTCATCGACATTTAAAGCCGAAGGACTTTTTTGGAAATAAAAATGACTCGCTTCGCCAATTCCGTATACGTTTGGTCCCCATTCGATAATGTTGAAATAAACTTCCAGCATTCTTTCTTTGCTTACAATTCGGTTGTTTTCTAAAATGTAAACTAGAAGGATTTCTTCAAGCTTTCGCGAAAGCGTTTTTTCACGAGTCAAAAACACATTCTTTATCAACTGCATGCTGATTGTGCTGGCACCACGCGAGAATTTTTTGGTTCTGATGTTTTTTAGAATAGATTGTTTGAAGGCTTCATTAATGAATCCGCGATGCGAGAAGAATGACGGATCTTCTGTTGTTAAAACACATTTTCTTAAATAAGGAGAAATTTGGTCCAAAGGCGTATAATTCGGATTTGCATTTCCAACCAAAATTGGTCGCTGTAATACATTTTGAATAATCGCGCGGTACACAAATTCGCCGTTTAATTTATTTAAATCGGCTTCACCATATTTGGTAATTCTTAAATCTTCTTTATTCAGTTTGCTGTCAAAAACAAGTGTATTGGGTTTGTTTTGATTGAATTTGAAATCCAATTTATAATCGAAATTCCCCGTTGCCTGCATGCCTTGAAAATGCGTAAATAAACCATCGGGAAGCGAAACGATAAAATCCTGCGCTTTCATTTTCGGAATATCAACTTTTAAAGTGTAAACCGTATCTTTTTCGGTGTCGTAAGAAATGTACGGACGTATTTTTATTTTATTCAACTGCATAGTCGAAGAGCTGTCAATAGAAATAAAACTGTCTCCCAATAAAAAGCGGTAATCAAAACGGGCATTTTTTATAACTACATCTTTACTTGCAATTTTCGGGTGATTGATTTTAAGATTGGCAATAGAAGTGTAGCCGTCTATATGGAGTTCGCTGCCGCTTTTGTCTATGTTTTGAACATTAAGGCGGATAGAATCGAAACTTGCTTTTAAGTTATAGCGCTGATCGAGATATGGAACACGAATAGCTCCAGTGTCTAAATTGAAAAAACGAATATCAGCTTTTTTGTTTCTCGGATCAGCAAAACCTTTAATATTCCAGCGTTGATCAAAGTCTTTCGCTTGAACATGAAGATTAGTTTCTAATTGTTTATTGTTTAAGATTAGTTTGTTTACCGCAATAGAAGTTTGTTTTCCGTTGTCATCGATTTTAAAATTAAAATTTTTCAAATCCATGTCGGTCGGAACCAAATTCAAGAGTTTGGAAATGATTCTGTAAGCAAAAGAACCATATTTGCGCTTTTCGTTTGATTCTTTTTCTTCACGGTCTCTTTTTAAAAAAGCATCAAAATTTCGTTTTTTGCCTTTTTTGACCAATTGAATATAACCGTTATCAACTTTTAAAGTGCCAATTTGAACATCTCCGATTAATAAACTGCTTAAGCTAATGCTGGTTTCAACATTTTTAATTTTGCATAAAGTGTCGGCATTTATAGGTGCCAAAACTACATCGGTCAGTTTTATGGTAGACAATCCATCAAACGAAGCCGATTTTACAGAAAAATTACTATTATACTCAACAGCCATTTTATGGGTAACTTTTGCAATTGCCTGCTTTAAAAGTGAATTTCGGAAATAATACAAGCCGATGCAAAGCAAAATCACTACGACGGCTAGTACTTTTAATGCCTTGTATATTTTTTGTTTTGGAAAATTCATAAAATTAGTTTGCTTCGAAATTATTCAGTTTTCAAATTTAAATTTAAAATTACCAGCTTGGAGAGTTTTTCTTTTAAATTTTAAACAATGTGTCTAAAATGTTGATCTAATTCTGTTTGTACTTTAATACGCAATGCTTTTTTGTAAAGACATCATATGGATTAAGCTTGTTGAAGCTGTTTTCTTTTCTTAATTGTGGAAAACCGTATTTTTTTATAGTATTTATCCTATATATTTGTGCTGTTAAATAATAAAAAAACCAGTCAAATGAAAATTTTAAAAAAAATTATGTTTTTGTCTTTTGCAATTTGTGCATTAGTGTTGTCTTCATGTAGTAGTGATAATTCGTCAGATGATACAGATACTCCAAGCAGTCAAGAAGGATTTATGAAATTTAAGTATAATGAAACTGTTTATACTTTTTCTGAACCTGCCTTGATAAGTTCAGGAAGTATCAATATAATGGGAAGTACAGGAATTGATAATACCTATAAAAAAATCTCTTTATGGACGCCTTTGAATATTACAACAGGAAGTCATCCCATAGTTTTTGATTTATCAAATCTTACTACTACGTACCACGCGTCCTTTAGTTTTATGCCAGAAATAGAGAATGCCGATGCTACATCTGGAACGATAAATATTACTGTTAATGATGATAAAAAAATTGAAGGTACTTTCAGTTTTTCAGGAACTTCAAAAGGAAAAACATTTACTGTTACTGAGGGAAGCTTTAGAATTATAAAATGGTAAGAACTTAAAAAGTTTAAAAAATCCTGCTCATAAGTATTATACTCGAGAGCAGGATTTTTTTATAGTAGATATTCTAAAAAATCAACCAAAAAGAATGCTTGCAACATCTTCAATTTTAGCAACCAGTTCGATTTTAATTCCAGTGTTTTTTAAAGCAATTTTATTGTATTTAGAAACAAAAATAGTATCAAATCCTAGTTTTTCTGCTTCCTGAATGCGCTGGTCCACACGGTTTACAGGACGAATTTCGCCCGAGAGCCCAACTTCTCCAGCAAAACAAAAACCTTTACCAACCGGAATATCTTCGTTGGAAGATAAAATGGCAGCGACAACCGCTAGATCAATTGCAGGATCATCAACAGAAATTCCGCCTGTAACATTTAAGAAAACGTCTTTTGCGCCTAAACGAAATCCAGCTCTTTTTTCTAAAACTGCCAAAATCATATTTAGCCTTTTGGCGTTGTAACCAGTTGTACTTCGCTGTGGAGTTCCGTAAACTGCGGTACTAACCAAAGATTGTATTTCGATCATTAACGGGCGCATACCTTCAAGAGTTGTGGCAATTGCAGTTCCAGATAATTCTTCGTCTTTGTGCGAAATTAAAATTTCAGAAGGATTGCTTACTTCTCTAAGTCCGCTTCCAAGCATTTCGTAAATTCCCAGCTCGGCAGTAGATCCAAAACGGTTTTTTAAGGAACGTAAAATTCGGTACACATGATTCCGGTCGCCTTCAAATTGCAAAACGGTATCAACCATGTGTTCTAAGATTTTCGGACCAGCAATATTTCCGTCTTTTGTAATATGTCCGATTAAAATTACGGGAATATTACTTTCTTTAGCAAACTTGATTAGTTCGGCGGTAGTTTCTCGAATCTGAGAAATGCTTCCTGCAGTCGATTCGATATAATCAGTATGCAAAGTCTGAATAGAGTCAATTATGACAACTTCAGGTTGAATAGTTTCAATTTGTTTGAAAATATTCTGCGTCTTAGTTTCCGTTAAAATATAGCAGTTATCGCTATTTGGCGTTATTCTTTCGGCACGCATTTTTATTTGTTTCTGGCTTTCTTCTCCGGAAACGTATAATGTTTTATAAGGTAATTTTAGCGAAACCTGAAGCAAAAGTGTACTTTTTCCAATGCCAGGTTCTCCACCCAAAAGCGTTAATGAGCCAGGAACAAGTCCACCGCCTAAAACACGATTTAATTCGCTGTCGGTTGTGTCCATTCGGACTTCCTGGGCAGAATCAATTTCGTTTATTTTTAAAGGTCTTGGTGCTTTACCAACTGGAGTTGGTTCACTCTTCCAGGCTACTTTTTCCTGTTTTTGAATAATTTCTTCGGCAATCGTATTCCATTCTTTGCAGGCATTACATTGTCCCTGCCATTTGGAATATTGCGTTCCGCAGTTTTGACAAAAAAAGGAAGTTTTAACTTTTGACATTATTTACTTTTTTTCGCGAGCGTATTCATTTCGTCGATTTTCTCATACATCAAATCTTTGTTCAAATCACCAATCGGCTCCATTTGCGAAGCGTTTTGATATTTTTTCGATGCATGTTTAGGATCGCCTTGTTTTTCATACATTAATCCTAATTCATATTCTCCTAACATGGCTTTAGGATAATTTACATTTCCTATTTCAGCCATTTTTCCTAGCTCGCTATAAGCGTTATTTTTTAAAATTAAGTTTTCAATAACTTTAAAATCACTCATACGAACCGGAATTTGAACGCCTAAAACTTTAGACATTTCGTTGTATTTGTTCTCTAAATATTCGGCATAACCAGATTGAAGAACGGCAATTTTATTATTGTACTCGGCAGAATTTATAGGTCGGTAAACCTCAAAAATCTGATACAGCGCACTCGGAATAGAATGCAATACTTCTGTGTAATGTGTCGTGCCTTTAAATAATTCGTATTTGTAATTTACTAACGGATTATTTGCAATTTTGATATTACTGTCTAATTTTTCTATTGGTTCTTTTATTTTTTTAATATCGCCGTCGGCAGCAGATAAATAATAGAATATAGGTTCTTTAATTTTAGCAAATTTTTCTGGAATACGAACTTCCATTTTTGGTGCTAATTCCGGACTAAAACAGATATAAGCATTAAAAATTGGACTTTCTTTATACAAATAAAAATTGGCAAAACTTGCTGTTAAATCATGTCCCGCAATTATTCTAAATGGAGAAGTGCGGTATTTTTTTTCGATATACGGAATCAATTCTGCTCCTATAAATTCGAAAAATTGTGCTCCTTTTTCAAAAGGAAGTCCGTTGTTTTGATCGATTGTTGTGTCGTCAAAACGTTCTCCGTCTTTGTTTTGGTGAATTCCGATAATAATCATTTCTGGAATATCATCCCAATAAGAACCATAACTTACTGCTCCAGAAAAAGGATCAAATAAGTAATCCCCATCCAATAAATAAAGAACAGGATATTTTTTGTCTTTGTTTGCTTCGTAAGAAGCAGGAAGTCCAATCGTAATTCTGCGTTCTTCTCCCAGTTTTTCTGATTTAATATTATCGAACGTTTTTTGGGCAAACGACGAAAATGAAATCAAAAGTGTTAGTAGGTAAACTTTTTTCATGATTTGTGGCATTTCAGTGAATTAAAAAAGTATTGAAAATAGTGTAGCAATATACTATTTTATTTGCTTCTTTGTTAAGCAGGTTTGAAATTGAAGCACAGCAGTTTAGGCTCAAAATCATTTTTGACTGAGGCAAAAGAAGCTTGTTTTGTACAAAATTTGGATTTTGACAAAGAAGGGGAATTCTTAGAAAAAGAAAAGATTAGGTTAATGAATTGTCATTTTCATTTGGGAAAATAATCCATGGTTTGAAGGTTTTTGCTTCTTCAAAATCTAAAGTTGCATAAGAAATGATAATAATGATATCGTCTTTCTGAACTTTTCTTGCTGCAGGACCATTCAAAGTGATTTCACCTGAATTTTTTTCACCTTTAATAGCGTAGGTTTCAAAACGTTCGCCATTATTAATGTTTACAATTGATACTTTTTCGCCTTCAATAATGTTTGAAGCCTCTAGTAAAGTTTCATCAATAGTAATGCTGCCAATATAATTTAAATCGGCACCCGTTACTTTAACGCGATGAATTTTTGATTTTATAACTTGAATTTGCATGCTGCAAAGTTAGATTAATTTAATGAAATGGTATCAATCAGTCTTATAGAATTAACAAATACCGCTATAAATGCACGATATTTTTTGTCTTTATCTTTCTGATCGATAGGTAAAAGTGTAGATTCGTCAGCAATAACAAAATATTCAAGTTCAAACTCTTTGTTGTCTTTGAAAGAATTTTCTACAAATTCAACAGTTTCTTGTGGAGTATGAGTTTGAAAAATATCTTTTGCCTCAGTCAATGTTTTGTAGATTATAGAAGCATCTTTGCGTTCTTGTGCTGTTAAACGTTCGTTACGAGAACTCATTGCAAGCTGGTTTTCTTCTCTAAAAATTGGACAGCCAACAATATTTACAGGTAAATTTGTTTTCTCGACCATTTTTTTAACAATTTGAAGCTGCTGAAAATCTTTTTCTCCAAAATAAGCATTTGTCGGAGTTACAATTTCGAAAAGTCTTTTTACAATTGTTCCAACTCCATTAAAATGTCCTGGTCTGAATTTTCCTTCCATCTGATTTTCTAATCCGTCAAAATCAAAAGTTTGAGAAATGGTATTTCCTTCATAAATATCCTCAACAGAAGGTGCGTATAAAATGATTTTATCACTTAATGTACGCATTTTCTTAATATCCTCTTCTAAAGTTCGCGGGTATTTTGCTAAATCTTCAGGATTGTTAAATTGTGTTGGATTGACAAAAATGCTCACAACTGTGTCGTCGTTTTCTTTTAACGAACGCTGCATTAAGGCCAAATGTCCTTGGTGTAAAGCGCCCATTGTTGGTACAAATCCGATGGTTGAATTTGCGGTTTTGATAGTTTTAATATAAGCTATCAAAGCTGCTTTACTGTAGAAAATATGCATCGAGGTATTATTAAAATTTAGTGCAAACATAATATATTAGTTATAAACTGCATAAATTTTTGTAATTTTGCGACGTTTTTATTACCAAAATTAAGTAAAATACTATTATGAAAGATAAGAGGATATTATATGTATCATCTGAAGTCGTGCCTTATTTGGCTGAAAATGAGGTTTCTTTAATGTCTTATGACGTTCCGAAAATGATTAATGATCAAGGCGGTCAGATAAGAATTTTCATGCCAAGATACGGGAATATCAACGAGAGAAGACATCAACTGCATGAAGTAATTAGACTTTCTGGGATGAATTTGGTAGTGAATGACTTAGATATGCCATTGATTATCAAAGTAGCATCAATTCCAAAAGAAAGAATTCAGGTTTACTTTATTGATAACGATGAATATTTTAAACGTAAAGCAACCTTCGCAGATGAGGAAGGAGTTTTATACCCTGATAATGATGAGAGAGCAATCTTTTTTGCTAAAGGTGTTGTTGAGACAGTTAAAAAATTAAACTGGGTTCCAGATATTATTCACGTTCATGGCTGGCTGGCGGCAATGCTTCCAATCTACATGAAACATTATTACAAACACGAAGCATTGTTTTCTGAAACTAAAATTATAACTTCTGTATACGGACAGTCTTTTGATGAAAATTTAGATTTGGAGATGATAAATAAAGTTAAATTTGACGGTGTTCCTCATGAGGCTGTATCAGATTTAGAAGTTCCAAATTACGAGAATGTTTTAAAAGCTAGTATATTACATTCTGATGGAGTAATAATAGCATCAGAAAATGTTTCTCCAAGTTTAACAAAATTTATAGAATCTTCAGGAAAACCTTTTTTACCTTTCGCCACGAAAGATGCATTTGCTGACGCTTATACAAATTTCTACAGAACGTTTGGACTTTAAATTTTAACTTTATTATAAAACATGTATAATACTTCTTTTATTAAGAAAATTCTTTTAGCTTTAATTGTTGTTTTTTTATATTCTTGCGATAAAGATTTTAATGCAATTGGTGATGGTTTAATTGGAGATGATCATTTTGGTCTTGAACCAGAGAAATATAATGTTTTAGCATTTAATCAAGAAGTAACTCCTATTCAGTCCAATAACTTGGCGATTAATGCTTTAGGAATTTATGATAATCCAGTATTTGGTACTACAACAGCAAACTTTGTTACGCAATTGGCGCTTTCTGCTTATGCTCCTACAATTGGTGAAGCCCCAGTTATTGATAGTGTTAAGCTTGCGATTCCTTATTTTAGTCATGTAAAATCAACAGATACAAACGGAAATAATACGTATGTTCTAGATTCTATTTATGGAGATCAAAATGGAAAAATTAAGCTGAGTGTATATGAGTCAAAAATGCAGATGAGAAGCAGCTATTTTAGTGGTGGGTCTCAATTGCCGCAGTTTTATTATACAGATCAAAACACTGATTTTTTTAATCAAAAAGGAGATGTGCTTTTAAATGATGCACAAATTAAAGATAAATCTGGTAATTTGTTAGAAAACGATCAATTCTATTTTGATCCAGCCGAAATTAAAACTAAAACGATTGATCCAGATACTAAAAAAGAAACTGTTACTAGATCAGTTCCACAGATGACTTTGCATCTTAATAAAGATTTTTTCCAAACAAAAATCTTAAATGCTGCAGCTTCAAAACTTTCTACTGAAGATCTTTTTCAAGAATATTTTAGAGGATTGTATTTTAATGTAGAAAAATCAGGATCTTTTCCTAGTAATATGGCCTTGATGGATTTTTCTAAAGGTGTAATTACTATTTATTATAAAGCTAAAACGGCTTCAACAACAGATGGTGATGCTACAGAAAGCAAACAAATTCTTTTGAATCTTAAAAGCAGTATAACTGGAGGTATAGTAAATACAGCCAGCTTCCTTCAGGATGTTAGAAAACCTGATTATGAAAGTGCCATAACTACAAATGTTAATAAAACAGATGGAGATGAAAGGCTTTATTTAAAAGGAGGTCAAGGTGCTCTGGCGGTCATTAGTCTTAATGATTTTGGGGCGCAGCTTGAAACAATTAGAGCTAACAAATGGATGGTAAATGAGGCAAATCTAGTTTTCTATATCGATTCTGATAAGATGACTGGAGCAGATGAGCCGAAAAGAGTTTATTTATACGATTTAGATAATAATACAATTATTACGGATTATTCGGATGGGACTTCTGGAGCATTAAACCCGTCAGATCCTAAAACAACTCGATATATTTATGATGGTATGATAAATGTTGATGCTACCACTAAAAGAGGTAAAACATATAAAATCAGATTAACCAATCATATACGTAATATTATTAAAGACGCAACTGTGAAAAATGTACGATTAGGTTTAGTAGTAACAGAAGATGTAAGCATTATAGCTTCAAATGTACTAAAACTAAAAAACGAAACAATATCACAAGCACCGAGAGCATCGGTTATGAATCCTCTAGGTACAATCTTATATGGCGGAAAAACTTCTATTCCAGATGATAAAAGATTGAGACTCGAGGTTTACTACACGAAACCAAATTAATAAATATATATGTGTGGAATTGTTGGATATATCGGTCATAGAGACGCTTATCCTATTGTAATCAAGGGGCTGAAGCGGCTTGAGTACAGAGGGTATGATAGTGCCGGTGTTATGTTATATGACGATGAGTCAGGCATAAAAGTGTGTAAAACAAAAGGTAAAGTGTCAGACCTTGAAGCTAAAGCTAATGAAGGTTTTACAACAAACGGAAATATTGGAATTGGACATACACGCTGGGCAACCCACGGTGTTCCAAATGATGTAAACTCTCATCCGCATCTTTCAAATTCTGGAGATCTTGTAATTATCCATAATGGAATTATAGAAAATTACGCGCCTCTAAAAGAAGAATTGATAAAAAGAGGATATACTTTTAAATCTGATACAGATACTGAGGTTTTAGTTAATTTAATTGAAGAAGTTCAAAAGAAAGAAAACATTAAGTTAGGTAAAGCTGTTCAAATTGCATTGAATCAAGTTGTTGGTGCTTATGCAATTGCTGTTTTTGATAAAAAGAATCCAAACGAGATTGTTGCGGCAAGATTAGGAAGTCCGTTGGCAATTGGAGTTGGAGAAGGCGAATATTTTATTGCTTCAGATGCATCACCATTTATTGAATATACTTCTAATGCAGTGTATTTGGAAGATGGAGAAATGGCAAATATCAGACTGCACAAGCCAATCAAAATTAGAAAAATTAAAGATGACTCTTTGGTAGACCCTTATATTCAAGAGCTTCAAATGAATTTGGAGCAAATTGAAAAAGGAGGTTATGACCATTTCATGCTAAAAGAGATTTACGAACAGCCAAGTGTTATTAAAGATACTTATAGAGGTAGACTTAATGCGAATCAAGGAATTGTTCAAATGGCAGGTGTTGAAGATAATATTGAAAAATTCTTAAACGCTAAGCGAATTCTAATTGTAGCTTGTGGAACTTCTTGGCATGCAGGTTTAGTTGCAGAATATATTTTTGAAGAGTTTACTCGTATTCCTGTTGAAGTAGAATATGCTTCTGAGTTTAGATACAGAAATCCGATTATCAATAAAGATGATGTTGTTATTGCTATCTCGCAATCTGGTGAGACTGCAGATACTATGGCAGCTATCAAATTGGCTAAAGAAAACGGAGCGTTTGTATTTGGTGTTTGTAACGTTGTTGGATCTTCTATTTCAAGAGAAAGTCATGCAGGTGCTTATACACACGCAGGACCAGAGATCGGAGTTGCTTCAACAAAGGCATTTACTACTCAGATCACAGTTTTAACGATGATCGCTTTAAGATTAGGAAAAGCTAAAGGAACTTTATCAAATACAGATTTCCATACTTATCTTCAAGAATTAGAAATTATTCCTGAAAAAGTAGCTGAAGCATTAGAAACCAATGATAAAGCAAAAGAAATTGCTGCTGCCTTTAAAGATTCGCCAAACTGTCTTTATTTAGGTAGAGGATATAATTTCCCAGTTGCTTTAGAGGGTGCTTTAAAGTTAAAAGAAATTTCATATATCCACGCTGAAGGTTATCCAGCTGCCGAAATGAAACACGGTCCAATTGCTTTAATTGATGAATTTATGCCAGTAATTGTTATTGCGCCTAAACAAGGACATTACGACAAGATTGTAAGTAACATTCAGGAAATTAAATCAAGAAGCGGGAAAATCATTGCGGTTGTTACCAAAGGTGATACTCAAGTTCGTGAATTAGCAGATTATGTAATCGAAATTCCAGAAACTTCAGACGCATTGTCTCCATTAGTTACTACAATTCCATTGCAATTGCTTTCTTATTACATTGCTGTAATGAGAGGTTGTAATGTGGATCAGCCTCGTAACCTAGCGAAGTCAGTTACAGTAGAATAACTTCTATTTAAAATATAAATATGTTAAAAAAGCGAGATTTATGTCTCGCTTTTTTTTATTGTCGAATTTTTTTTTCAACACCTGTATTTTTATGAATTTTTCATTTTTTTAATCAAAAATTGTATGTATGCATAGTAAGTAAGATTTTCTTGTGGTCTTCTTTGATTTTATTTTAATAAAACTCATTGATAAATAGTTAAAATATTGATTAAAATAGTGCTAAATATTAATTTTATTTAACGTTTTTTTATACATATGAAAATATTTATGTATTTTGGCTATATATACTAACGAAAAAACTAACCCAATGAGAGTCTACTTGCTAATTATGTTGTTATTCAGCGGAATATCCTTTGCGCAGAATACAATAACAGGTTCGGTTACCGATGGTAACAAACAATCTATTCCAGGTGCTAATGTTATTGTTGTCGGTGAAAATAGTGGTGCGTCTACTGATTTCGACGGATCATTTAAATTGACAACCAATTCTAAACTTCCTTTTTCTGTAAAAGTTTCTGCAGTAGGATTTGCGTCAAAAACGATTAATGTAACCACGGCTAATCAAAAGTTGAATGTAATTCTAATTGATGAAGAAACTAAATTAGATGAAATTGTAGTTTCAGCATCCAGAACACCAGAAAGAGTTTTGGAATCTCCTGTGACAATTGAAAGAATGGGAATTCAGGAAATAAAAAGGACGGCTTCTCCAACTTTTTATGATGGTCTAGAAAATATGAAAGAGGTACAGATGAATACCAGTAGTATGTCTTTCAAGTCAATCAATACAAGGGGATTTGCGACTGTTGCAAATACTCGTTTTATGCAGTTGGTAGATGGTATGGATAACTCTTCTCCATTGCTGAATTTTGTTTTAGGAAACATGATTGGGGTTTCGGAAATCGATGTTCAGAGTGTGGAACTTCTGCCAGGTGCTTCATCTGCATTATATGGAGCAAATGCTTTTAATGGAATTTTATTCATGACCAGTAAAAGTCCATTTACAAATCAAGGTGTTTCAGCTTATTTTAAATATGGAGTAACTTCTCAAGAAGCTGCGGGCACAAATAGTTATTATGATTTTGGTATTCGATTTGCTCGCGCTTTTAATAAATACTTTGCTGCTAAAGCGAATTTCACCTATATGGAAGCTACAGATTGGTATGCTACAAATTATAATGACAAGACAAGGACGGGCATTGATAGAACGAATCCTAGTTATGATGGAATCAATGTTTATGGTGATGAGGCAGCGACGAATATTAAAGGCGTTGGTCAGAAGTTAGAAGCAATGGGGTTAATTCCGGCTGGTGCATCTAATCTTTTACCGAATTCTATGGTTAGTAGAACAGGTTATAATGAAATTGATTTAACGGATAATAAGGCGTCGAATATTAAGATTGATTTTTCTTTGCATGCACGACCTTTTGGAGATGAAAAGTTGGAAATTATCTGGCAGAGTAAAATTGGTACAGGGAATGCTGTTTATCAAGGAGCTAACAGGTATTATCTGAATGATTTTTTTATGTACCAGAATAAATTAGAATTTAAAGGGAAAAACTTTTTTGTAAGAGGGTACATGACTGGCGAAGATGGAGGTCATTCTTATGATATGGTTTTTACGGGTATCAATGTTAATAGAAAATGGAAAGATGATAATACTTGGTTTGGTCAATATGCAGGCGCATATATACAAGGTACATTGGCAGGTATGACGCCTGAGCAGGCACATGCGGCAGGAAGAACTACTGCAGATACTGGTCGTTTCTTGCCAGGAACAGCAGAATTCAAAAATGCTTTTAATCAAGTTACAAATGAGGAAGATGTTCTTTCTGGTTCAAAATTGGTTGATAACTCAAAAATTTACCATTCGGATGTAAACTATAATTTTAGAGATCTAATAAAATTTGCGGAGATTCAAGTTGGAGGTTCTTTTAGGGCTTATGAGCTGAATTCTCATGGAAGAATTTATACGGACGCAAATGGTCCGATTAATTACAATGAGTATGGAGCTTATGCTCAATTGATGAAAAAATTCATGGATGACAGATTGAAGTTTACAGGATCTCTTCGTTATGATAAATCTAAAAACTTTGATGGAAACTTTTCACCGCGTTTATCTTTAGTGTATTCAGGAGGAGAGAAGAGAAATCATAATTTTAGAGGATCTTTCCAAACAGGTTTTAGAAACCCTTCTACTCAAGATCAATATATCGGATTTAATATTGGAAGTGCTGTGTTGATTGGTTCTGCTCCAGATAACTTGACAAGATTTAGTGAAACATTTCCGTTAAGTGCTGAAGGTCAATCTTACAGCAATGGAAGTGCTACTAAAAATATGACTGGTGTTGATGCTTATAATAATTCTTATTTAGCAAGTTCTGTAAATGCGTTTTCAGCTATGGCAGGAAGTAATCCAATTGCTGCAGCAGCTTTATTGAAGAAATCGAGAGCGAACTTAGTAAAACCTGAGGAAGTAAAAGCTTTTGAAATTGGATATCGTTCTATTTTTGAAGGTATGTCTATAGATATCAACGGTTACTATAATATTTATAATAATTTCATTGGTACTTTAAATGTAATTTCTCCTTACTACGGAACAGCACAGGATAATCCAAATCTTGCGGCAGGAACTACAGATGCAGGAGTGCAGTCTGTAAGAGCTATTCAAAATGGAGAATATAGAGTGTATCAATTGTATACCAATTCAGATGTGGAAATACATTCATTAGGATTTGGGGTTGGACTTTCTAGAAAAATAATTTCTGATTTCGAATTAGGAGTAAATTATAACTATGCTCAATTCGATTTTGATCAAGAAAAAGATCCAAGTTTTGAAGCTGGATTTAATACTCCAAAACATAGAGTTAAAATGTCACTTGGAAATGATAAACTGTTCAAGAATTTTGGCTTCAGTGTTAGTGGAAGATGGAACAGTGAATATCTGTGGCAGGCAGGTTTTGCTGATGGTGTGATCAAATCTGCAACGGTAATTGATGCGCAGATAAATTATGGAATTCCAAAATTGAAATCAGTTGTAAAATTAGGAGCGGCTAACATTGGTGGTAAAGAATATTATCAAGTTATTGGAGCGGGATTAATTGGACAGCAGTATTTTGCTTCTTGGACTATCAATCCATAATTGATTTATTAACTCAGTGTAAAATTCATTATATATGTTTCTGAATTTATGATTTGGAAATGAATAAATTTAAAATATAGAAATTATGATAAAAAATTTCAAATGGCTTTTATTGGTTTCGCTAACCTTTATGGCTTGTAATAGTGATGACGATGTGGTTGTTCCTGTGGAATCGTCTGATGGGAAGCCTTTGACAGCTGGAAGTGCAGATTTTTCTAAATATGTGGCATTAGGAGATTCTTTTGCGGCAGGTTTTAGTGATAATGCCTTATTTATTAAGGGACAAGAAGGTGCTTATCCAAACATTTTGGCACAGCAATTTGCTTTAGTTGGAGGAGGAGAGTTTAAAACGCCTTTTTCAAATGATAATATTGGGGGGTTGTTATTAGGAGGGAATGTTATTTTTGGGCCTCGTTTATATTTTAAGAGTGCACCAGTTCCAGTTGAGGGAACACCAACGACAGAAGTTACAGCGCATTTGTCTGGGACTTTTGGTAATTTAGGAGTTCCTGGAGCTAAAAGTTTCCATTTGTTAGCGCCTGGTTATGGTAATCCAGCGGGAGTTGTTGCAGGAACAGCAAATCCTTATTTTGCTCGTTTTGCTTCAAGTACAACAACTACAGTTCTGGCCGATGCTTTAAGTCAAAATCCTACTTTCTTCTCTTTGTGGATAGGAGGTAATGATGAGTTGGGCTACGCAACTGCTGGCGGAGATCCGACAGTAAATCCGTTAACGCCGCCGGCTACTTTTGCGGCAGCATATAACGCCTTGGTTACACAGCTTGTTTCTGGTGGAAGAAAAGGAGTTGTGGCTAATTTACCTGTAATTACTACTCTTCCTCATTTTCATGTAATTACCTACAATCAGTTAACTCAAGCGAATTTAAGTGCTGGAGGAGTGAGTTTGGTTGGTACTTTAAATGCTCAATTATATGGTCCGTTGCATAATGCATTAGCATTTTTAGGTCAGGGAAGCAGAATTAATCTTTTGTCTGCAACAGGAAATAATCCATTATTAATTGTAGACGAGACCCTGCCTGATCTTTCAGCAAATTTAAAAGCAGTATTAATGGGAGGTGGATTAGATGCTACAACTGCTACAGTAATGGGACAGATTTTTGGAAGAGCTAGACAAGCACTGCCTACTGATTTAATTGTTTTGGGCGCTTCATCTAGAATAGGTAAAGTTCCAACAGTTGCCGCTGATGGAATTGCTTCGCCTTCGCCTTCTTTGTCACAATTAGGAGTGACCTTTCCGTTGCCAGACAGATATGTTTTACTGCCTTCTGAAGTTGCTGAAATTGAAACGGCTACGAATGCTTATAATTTAACGATTAAAGCTGCAGCAGATGCGAATGGATTGGCAATTGTTGATGCTAAATCAATTATGGATGATCTAAATAAACCAAACGGAATTACAATGAATAACTTTACACTAAAAGCTACATTTGTTACTGGTGGAATGTTCTCTCTAGATGGAGTTCATCCTTCTCCAAGAGGATATGCTTTTATTGCAAATAAATTTATTGAGGTAATAAATACTAAATATGGTTCAAATCTAAAAGGGGTGGATATTGGTAACTATCAAGTTTTATTTCCAGCTACATTATAATTGAAACTATTTTTAACTTCAAAAAGCCGCTCATTTTTAGGATGCAGCGGTTTTTTTTCTTTTATTAAAAAAATGTCGATTTTGTGATTTTATAGGTGAGTTTTATGAATCAAACAAAATCATGCTATTTTTTATGAAAAAAAAATTGATTTTATATTTTAAAAAATTATCTTTGCGCTCTGAAAAAAGAGGTATTTTCGATAAACCTAAATAGCTATTTAATAAATACATAAGTAATGTCAAAAGTAATAGGAAAAGTTGCTCAAATCATTGGACCAGTAGTAGACGTAGTTTTCAACGGTAAAGATGTTGAACTTCCAAAAATTTATGATTCACTAGAAATCACTAAAAAAGATGGAACTATTTTAGTTCTAGAAGTACAATCTCATATTGGTGAAAACACTGTTCGTACCATTTCTATGGATTCAACAGATGGTTTAAGCAGAGGATATGAAGTAGTTGGAACTGGAAATCCAATCCAAATGCCAATCGGTCCAGACGTATATGGAAGATTATTTAATGTTGTTGGAGATGCCATTGACGGTTTAGGTGATTTGCCAAAAACTGGAGAAAATGGTCTGCCAATTCACAGACAAGCTCCTAAATTCGAAGATTTATCAACTTCATCTGAAGTTTTATTCACAGGTATCAAAGTAATCGATTTGATCGAGCCTTACGCAAAAGGAGGTAAAATTGGATTGTTTGGTGGTGCTGGTGTTGGTAAAACAGTATTAATTCAGGAGTTGATCAACAATATTGCAAAAGGTCACGGTGGACTTTCAGTATTCGCTGGAGTAGGTGAAAGAACACGTGAAGGGAATGACTTACTTCGTGAGATGTTAGAGTCAGGAATTATTAAATACGGTGATGATTTCATGCACTCTATGGAAAATGGAGGATGGGATTTATCTAAAGTAGATATGCCAGGAATGAGAGAGTCTAAAGCTACTTTCGTTTTCGGACAAATGAATGAGCCACCTGGAGCTCGTGCACGTGTGGCACTTTCAGGATTATCTATCGCTGAGTATTTCCGTGATGGAGCAGGATCTGATCAAGGTAAAGACGTATTATTCTTCGTTGATAATATCTTCCGTTTTACACAAGCAGGTTCTGAGGTATCAGCACTTTTAGGTCGTATGCCATCTGCGGTAGGTTACCAACCAACTTTAGCAACAGAGATGGGTGCTATGCAAGAGCGTATTACATCTACAAACAAAGGATCTATTACATCTGTACAAGCGGTTTACGTTCCTGCGGATGACTTAACTGACCCGGCGCCGGCTACAACGTTTGCTCACTTAGATGCTACAACTGTATTGTCTCGTAAAATTGCTGAGTTAGGTATTTATCCTGCGGTTGACCCGTTAGATTCTACTTCAAGAATTTTAACTCCACATATCTTAGGAGATGAGCACTACAACTGTGCACAAAGAGTAAAAGAGATTCTTCAAAAATACAAACAATTACAAGATATCATCGCGATTCTTGGTATGGAGGAGTTATCTGAAGAAGATAAACTTTCAGTATCAAGAGCACGTCGTGTACAACGTTTCTTGTCTCAACCTTTCCACGTTGCGGAGCAATTTACAGGTATCCCAGGTGTATTAGTTGATATTAAAGATACTATCAAAGGTTTCAACATGATTATCGATGGTGAGTTAGATCACCTTCCAGAAGCTGCTTTCAACTTGAAAGGTTCTATTCAAGATGCAATCGAAGCTGGAGAAAAAATGTTAGCTGAAGCATAAAAATAAAGTTAAAAGTTAGAAGTTAGAGGTTATACGTTTCGTAACTTTTAACTTTTAACAAATAACTTCTAACTTAAAAAATATGATTTTAGAAATAGTATCACCAGAAGCTAAATTATTTTCAGGAGAGGTAACTTCGGTTACTTTGCCAGGAGTTGATGGAAGCTTTCAGATTTTAAATCATCACGCACCAATTGTTTCTATTTTAGAAGAAGGAACAATTAAAATTGCAGCTCCTAGCTTTAATTTTTCTAAGGAAGCGGTTGATAAATTCAAGAGAGTAAATGACCAAACTTATACTTTAGAGATTAAGTCAGGAACAATCGAGATGAAAAATAATAAAATTATTGTTTTAGTTGACTAAAACAAATTTTAAAATAAGTAGAAAAACCAGACAGTATTTGTCTGGTTTTTTTATTTGTAGATAAACGTAATTAAAGTAGCTGTTTGTTTTATTTGTAATAAAAATAATATATTTTAAAAAATAAGTAAGAAAATTACTTAATACAATATATATTTGTAGCTCTATTAACAAATTAAACCACTTATTATGAAAAGATTTTCTGTAGTAATGCTAGTACTAGCATTAGGATTTGGGACAATGTCCATAACTTCGAGTTCTAATTGTATTGATGAGATTTCAGCTGAAGCAGCAAATGTTGTAGTTGGTCCAACATATACAGCCCCTTGGCTAGGTGTCTGTTGCGAATCGCCACTTACTGCGGTTGAACGTGATATTGCAAAACGTGGCTATCCTGCTACTACTCAATACTTAATTAACAGCACAACAAGTAATACGGTAACTTACACAATTAATTAAATTCTTTAAAAAATTATAGTTTTCGTAAATGTATTTTATGGCCAGATTTAATATCTGGCTTTTTTTATTTTCGTACTTTTGAAATATTAAAATCTCTTTATAAAATATTTGATCATTTGTAAAAGCTCAGTAAGCTTTTATGTTTTGTTTCATCAACGATGAAGCACAATCTTTTATTATCAAATTTTATAAAGAATACTTATGAAAAATATATCAAAAGTTGCCGTTCTTGGAGGCGGAGGAAGAACTGGAAATTATCTTGTGAACCAGTTATTAAAAAAGGAATTCAGCGTAAAACTTTTGCTGAGAAATCCTGAAAGTTTTGAAATTGTAAATCCCGATATTGAAATTGTCAAAGGTGACTCATTAGATCTTGAAGCGATTAAATCAGTAATGCATGATTGTCAGGCAGTACTTAATACAATTAGTCAGAGAAAAGATGAACCTCTTGTGGCATATGGAACCACCAAGAATGTCTTAAATGCCATGAAAGAATATAATATAGATCGTTATGTTCTTTTAGCTGGTCTTAATATCGATACACCATTCGATAAAAAAAGTCCAAAAACTATTATGGCAACCGACTGGATGAAAACTAATTTTCCGTCAATTCAGATCGATAGGCAAAATACCTATAATCTTTTGACTGAAAGTGATGTAAACTGGACGCAAGTTCGAGTTCCTTTTATTGAATTTAAAAATGAAACTAATGCAATAGATGTAAATCTCGAAGATTGTTTAGGAGATAAAATTACTGCATTAGATATTTCGGATTTTATGATTAATGAAATGGTTGAATCACAATATAGCAGGAAGTCACTTTTCATTAGTGCTAAATAATTAGTAAATTTAAAACAACGGACTTAATACAAGTCCGTTGTTTGTTTACTGTAATTTCAATTTTATACTTTTGTTTTATGAAACTACCTGAAAATCTTGGCGAGAAAATAGAAAATTGTAGGCAGGATAATTCCCTTAAAAAATTGCCTGTATTTAATAACGTAGTTGATTTTTCTTCCAATGATTATATTGGTTTTTCAAAATCTGAAGTAATTTTTAGAAATGTCCACGCTTATTTGGTAGAAAATGAAATTTTTCAAAATGGGGCAACTGGCTCTAGATTGGTTTCTGGGAATCATTCACTTTATCACATTGCAGAAAACTTTATAGCGCAGTTTCATGATGCAGAAGCTGCTTTAATTTTTAATTCGGGTTACGGTGCCAATATTGCTTTTTTTAGCGCTGTACCCCAAGAAAATGATGTTGTTTTGTATGATGAGCTATGTCATACTTCAATAAAAGACGGAATTTCGATTTCTAGTGCCAAATCTTTTAAATTTAATCACAATGACTTTGAAGATTTAGAACGTTTAATTCTAGAATTTCCAAATCAATTGGTTTATATCGTCAAAGAAAGTGTTTTTTCAATAGACGGCGACAGCCCAAATCTAGAAGAATTAATTGCGCTTTCAGAAAAACACAATTGCTATGTAATTTTTGATGAATCCAACACATTAGGGGTTTTTGGCGAAAGAGGAGAAGGTCTTAGTCAGTATCTTCAATTGCATGATAAAATTTTTGCACGAATCATGACTTTTGGAAAAGGTTTAGGATGTTATGGTGCGGGGATTCTTGGTTCTGTTGAACTGAAAGAGTATCTCATAAATTTTGCAAAAAACTTTATTTACTCAACGGGTTTGTCTCCTCATTCAGTTGCAACTATTTTGATAGCTTATCAACATTTGGAAATTGAAAAAGAGGCTATTGAAAAACTTCGCCAAAACATCATATATTTTAATCAGTATAAAAATTTATTAGGCTTAAAGCCAATGTTTGTTCGTAGTAAATCTGCTATACATTGTGCGATTGTTCCTGGAAATGAAAATGCCAAAAAGCTGGAGCAGGAACTTCAAGATAAAGGATTTGATGTGCAGTCAATTCTGTCGCCAATTGTACCACAAGGGCAGGAACGTCTTCGTTTTTGTATTCATAATTACAATTCACAAGAACAAATTAATCAAGCTTTAGAGTTACTAAGAGATTTTATTTTCTGAAAATTTTAAAATTTCTTGTAACGTTTTAATGATTCGATTACTTACCAGTCGTAATCAAATAAACCAATAAACATGAAAACAATATTTAGATTTGCAGGAATACTATTTATATTCTTTTTTTCTTCAACCATTTCAGCACAGGAAAAATCGCCTAAACTAGAAAATTCACTTTTGTGGGAAGTTTCAGGAAAAGGACTTGAAAAGCCATCTTATTTGTACGGAACGATTCATATGATTTGTTCAAAGGATTATTTTTTATCTGAAAAAACAAAAAAAGCATTTGACGTTTCAGACAAATTATATTTAGAAATTAATTTCACAGATCCGAATGAAATGAGCCAAATGCAGCAATTGGCAATGGGAAAAGAACCGCTAAGTAAAAAATTAAGTCCAGAACAATTAGCAAAATTAGATTCAATTTTAAAAAAGAGCACAGGAATGGGTGTACAGCAAGTAGATAGTTTCAGTCTTTTAACAGTCTTAAGTTTGATTAGTATGAAAAGTTTTGGCTGCACAGATCTTAAGTTTTATGAAATGGAGTTTTCTGATGCTGCTAAAAAAAGAAATGTCTCAATTTCTGGTCTTGAAACCGTAAAAGCTCAATTTGAAATTTTGGAAAACGCTTATTCAAATGATGAAATTTTAAAGCTTTTAGAAGAATCAAATTCAGAGGAATCAGAGCAATTAGTTACTGCATACCAAAATGAAAACATTGATAGCATGTATGCTTTAACAACTGATGAAAAATTTACAAGTGAAAAAACAAAGAAACAGATTCTTGACAATAGAAATTTGAACTGGGTAAAAGCAATGCCAGAGTTAATGAAACAAAATATAGTTTTCTTCGCTGTTGGCGCTGGGCATTTGGGAGGTGAGTTTGGAGTTATTAATTTATTGAGAAAAGAAGGGTATACTGTAAAACCGATAATGAACTAAATCTGTTTTGAAAGAGAAAGAACAAGAATTTTTGAATCGGATACAAAGCCATAAAGGAATTTTATATAAAGTTTCTAAAATGTATATGGATAATTCTGATGATCAGCAGGATTTGTTTCAGGAAATCGTCTGCCAGCTTTGGAAATCATATGATTCTTTTAGAAATGAAAGTCAGTTTTCGACTTGGATGTATAGAGTAGCAGTAAATACAGCAATTGTAT
Source organism: Flavobacterium sp. GSB-24 (assembly GCF_027924665.1). Lineage (NCBI taxonomy): Bacteria > Pseudomonadati > Bacteroidota > Flavobacteriia > Flavobacteriales > Flavobacteriaceae > Flavobacterium > Flavobacterium sp. GSB-24. Next base: position 788,439 of record NZ_AP027043.1, on the reverse strand, counting down.
TTTTAAAGAAAGAAAAGAGAAAGATAGATAAATATGAAATCGATTCGGATAATATTAAAGAAGACGAAAATGATTCTCATATAAAAGAAAGTCAGCTGGATCATTTTTATAAAGCGGTACAAAAGCTGGATAAAATTGATAAAGCCATAATCTTCTATCAATTAGAAGGCTTCTCTCATAAGGAAATTGGTCAGAATCTCGGAATTTCTGAAGGAAATGCCAGAGTAAAATTGAACAGAGCCAAAGAAAAATTAAAAGAAATTATTAAAAATCAGGGATATGGATTTTAACGATATACAAAATGCATGGAATAATGAAAAACCCGAAAATATTATTCTGCCGGAAAATTTAGAGAAGATTCAATCTGCGAATACTCCATTAGATAAAATTAAAAAAAATCTAAAAAACGAATTCATTTATCAAATTTTGTCTATTGTTTTGATAGGTACAGTTCCTTTTATATGTGATTTTCCACCCAAGATGACTTTTCTGTATTATTTGCTGTACAGTCTTTTTGTAGCAGTCTGTGTTTATTATTTGACGAAGCTTTACTTTTTTTATAAGCGGTTGAATAATATAACTCTGAGAACAAAAGACAGTTTGTATGAAACCTATTTTGATATTAGGCTAAATATGGAATTGTATAAAACTTTTGGATTTGCTTTGACGCCGTTTTTAGTTTTATATTTTTTAGGCTTTTATTATTATGCGTTTACCAAGATACCAGGGTTTGTTGATCATGAATTTTCTAGCGGCCAACTCATCGGATTCTTTCTAGTGGTTGTTTTTACGATGCTCTTTATGGGAATTTCTCTAGAATGGTGGGTTCATAAATTTTATGGAAAGTTTGCCAAAGAAATAAAGAAGGTGATTGACGAATTGAAGGAGGAATAAAAAACAAGAAACCCATCAAATTATGATGGGTTTCTTGTTTTAGGAATTAATCCATTATTATTTTTTTTGATGTGCTATGACCATTCTGTAGATTAATCTTTAGCAGTAAAACTTGATTTCCTGTCTGCAAATTCGAAATTTGAAATTCTGTACTATTAATTTTTTTCTTATTGAATATTTCCTGACCCAGTACATTATAAATAATAACATCATTGATAGTTTCTTTTGAAGAAGTAATTCTAACTATTTTATTTTTAACTGAGACTAAAATTCCATCTGAAATATTTTCAAAGTCATCTGTTCCTAAAGTTTTAGAAGTATAACGAAGGACAAAACGGTCTGTAAATGTTCCAATTGCAGTTTTAAAAGTATAATTTTCTTTGCGAAGATCTGTTATTTTTCCTGTTGTTTTATCTTCTAAATAAACAGCCTGCGTGTCGAAGAATCCGTCTGCATGGTCAATTGCAATGGTAAAATCACCTTCAATTAAAGCTTTATATCCTAAAGGTACCAGATCGCCGGTGTCAAAAGGCAGTGCACGTCCCTGAATGGTTAGTTTTTTAGATTCGCTGATGCTGTAAAAATCGATATATGCGTTGGCACCCATTGTTACGGCATCGTAGTTTACATCGATTGTATTTGTTGCTCCCTGGACATAACCGACAAGTGCTTGTTTAAGAATGCCGTCTGCGTGGGTCATATTCAGCCATAAACGATTTTTCTCAACAGTTGATTCTGATGTTTTGTAAAACTGGGTATTATTGCCGGGTCTGCGGATATGGTTGTTAAAGATTATTGTCCCCGCAGCAGGTTTTGCAAAAAATCCCTGCGCTGCGGCAATATAGCCGTCAAAAGGAAGTCCGTCTCCCCCAGCAGTTCCTGTTGCGTTATAAGCTGTAAAATCAGTGCTGTAATAAAATTTATTGTCACCAGGAACAGACTGTGTTGGAAGTGCATTATGCCCCCAGAAATACAGCGACCCTAAATTTGGATTCTCAGCCATTAACTGGTCAGCATCTATGGCAGAAGGGAAAGGATTTCCAATTAAATTCCACTTTCCCGATACTGTATTCACAGATATATCCCCATTATTGGGAACTCCTGTAAATACTGCAGTAAAGATCGACGGTGTATTAATATCAAAATACTGGGGAGCTCTTACGTTATAACTTTTACCGATTTCCATCACCATAGTCCCGTTATAATTGATCATCCATGCAGCCGCATTAGAGTCATAATAAGAAAACTTATCTCCCAAAGTATCCGGCGAAAGATTATAAAGTGTAAAACCAGGCTTTGTAACCGGAGTTGACCAATACGTTAAATCATAACGGCGTACAGAAGTTGCTCTTTTGTATACAATATCTCCTGTGTTTACTGCATTTGTAGTCTGTACTAAACTTGAGTTATTCTCAAAAATTAACTGGCCGTTTGTGGTAACCGAATTAGTAATGGTCAGAGTCACTCCGCTTGGAATTGTAACAACCGCACCAGAATTAACTATTAATGAACATCCTGATACATTTGGAGTACTTATTGTAAATGGTTGACTAGCCGTTGAAGCAATAATAATAGTTTTTGTTCCGTCTGGGTTACCATTTGACCAACCTGAACCATTCCAAGTTGTTGTTGAAGTTTGGTTTACTATATTAACTGATACTACTGGACTTGAAGTACAGCTTGCGGCATTTGTAACCGTAAAATCATAATTTCCTGCTACTAATCCTGTAATATTGCGAGAACTTCCAGTGTCAGTAATTGTTTGTGATGCTGTTCCCGTTTGCTTAATTGTCCAAGTTCCAGATGGAAGATTTGTTAATGTAACGCTTCCTGAACTAGTACAAGTAAAATCACTATTTTTTGTTAGTGTTGGAGTAGTTGGAAGTGAATTTACAGTAACCGTCCATGTTCCAGTTGATAAGGTTGGCGTAGTATTACATGTCCCGTCATTTGCAAATCTTCTGTAAACTGTAGTAGCTGTTAATCCTATTGGTGGTGTATATGTTGCAGAATTTGAACTTGCAATATCAACTCCGTTTGCCTGCCATTTGTATGTTATCATATTATCTCCTCCACTTGCTGCAGTAGTACTTCCAATTTGAGAAGGAGTTCCTCCAGAACAAATTGTTTCCCCTGTGGTATTAATTGCTCCAGATGTAAATTGAGGGCGAATGACAAGACTAAAAGTATTACCCATAGACACACAACCATTTGCATTTTTTACAGTTATTGTTCCTGTGTACGTGCCATCTGTAGCTGTAGATGGAATTACAATAGAAATAGGGGTTGCTGTAAGTGAAGCATCTGTAACTGGAGAAAAACTATTTAATGGCGTAGAATTCCACGTTATACTATATGTTGTTGGCACTCCAGTTGTTCCTGTATATACTAATGAAGTACTTGTTGCGCCAAAACAAATTGTTGAAGCTGTTGCTGCTGAAGCTATTGTTGGCAAAGGGTTAACTTTTATCAACACAGCGGCAGAAGTATTTGGACAAGTACCTCCAGAAGTTACTACTCTTCTAAACCAAGTATTTACAGTTACAGAATTAATTGGAGTATAATTTTGTAAATTATTTGTTCCAGGTGCAGCAGTAAAACCAGCAGTAGCACTTGTGGTACTGATCTGCCATAAATAAGTATAAGTTCCACTTCCTGTTGGGGTTGTACCTGTAATAGTTCCTGGCACTGTACCAGAGCATACCGGAGAAGAATAAGCCGCTGAACCATAATAATTTTTGACAGTTCCAACACATGGATCATCAAAATTTGCATTATTAGCTAAAAATGTTATTGTCCCTGTGTTACCTAAAAGTTGCCCTTCTACAAAAGATTGACTTTTTGTTGCAGAATGACAGGTATAATTAATTGCAAAATTGCCACAAGAACCTGTTGGTGATCCATAACTTGAGAAACTTACTGTATTGAAATATGTTCCTGTAGGAGCGGTAAAACTAGATGTACCATTTTCAGGAGTAGTTACACAAACTGTTCCGGAAGTACCATTTGTAAAATTTATGACGTTGTTTCCAATTCCAACAGTTATAGTTCCACTCGTTGTAGCTGCTGTACATGAATTTCCTGTCGTAGTTATATTATAAGGGAACACACCACTAACGGTTGGTGTTCCGCTTATTGTTAAAGTATTTCCTGAAACTGAACTAGTAACTCCAGCCGGCAAACCAGTAACGTTTGCTCCTGTTGCTCCACCGCCCAATGTCATTGTGATATCCGTCATCGCACTGTTTTGGCAAACACTTCTATTTCCGCCTGCAGTTAATGTATGGACTGGATTAACTGTTACTGTTGCGGAACCCAAAAGTAAATTTGAGCAAGTTGGAGAAGATTGATAAGCTACATTTACCAAATTATAAGCAAATACCCCAGAGCTTGTTGTCGGAACAGCAATATTTACTGTGGAACTTGCCGCTAAATTTACAGTAGCATTTGATCCTCCATTAATGTTATAAGTGATAGTAACAGGTAAAGGTTGTGGATTTGTTAAAGTGATGTTTGGAGAACTTGCATTTTGACAAATTGTTGCATTCCCACTAATTGTTGCTACTGGCGATACTGTTGAAGTTGAAACAACTCCAGAAGAAGCACTTGTGCTATTTCTACATTTATTATAAGCTCTTAATCTATAATAGTAAAGTGTATTGTTGCTTAATCCAGTAACATTGTATGATGTCACTAATCCAACATCTAAATTATTATAACCTGGAACCATTGCTGTAAAGCTATTATTTGTAGAAACATCCAAATAATAACCTGAAGCTGAGCCTACCACAGTCCAATTAGCAGTAAACTGTGAGCAAAATATATTAGTCGCTGTTGAAAGAACTGGAATAGTGGGATTTACATTTTGACTTGTTATAACAGCAATTGATTCTGTACTGTAAATACATGACGACGCATTTGCTGCTGTTCCCGTAATATTTCTCCTATAATAAACTATTGATGTTGCAGTTGGGCTTGTTGATGGTACTGTATAATTCTCTCCATTTGCACTACTAATATCTGTCCAATTCAGATTATCTGGAGATGATTGCCATTGAAACTTAATTGATGGATTGATATTCGATCCTTGATAAGTAATGGCTGAACCATCTAGCACTGAATTACTGCCGGCACAACGATAAACAGGACCTGAAGTATTTATAATATTAACAGAATTCATCGTGCTTTCGGCTGGATAAATGCTAAAATCTGTCACATTTGCTTCATCTTTATCATAGTAATCCAGTACTAACTGACTATTACCATTTAAATAAACCAATATATTTGTATAATCTGTTGCACCTTGTTGGATCCATGCATCAAAAACCTTAACACCGTCTACAGAAAGTTTTACTCCGTCATCTCCCCTTACTTGAACAAAATAGCAACCTTGTGGCAAAGTCGATCGCATTTTATAGCGTACAGCAAATGTCTCAGCATAAAATGTTTGATTAGTACCTCCTGCAACAAAAGCAAAAGATGGCGTATTTCCTCCACCGTAATTTTGAGAAAATGAAGTTGTACTTCCAACAATGTTATTTGCTTGTGTGAAAGCCCCTAAGTAACTAGAATTAGTAAAGGCATTTGTCTCTGATAGAGGTGTTACGCTAACAGTATCAGAGAAATCATAAACATGAGCAATCCATGAATTATTTCCTTCCCTATCCTGAAGCTCTACATTACTACCTCCTGTATAAGTTACAGTAATGGTAGAGTTATTCCCTGTTGTCGATATACAGTTAGAATTATTATTAATTTTAATAAATAATGTTCCCGTAAATCCAGCTAGCCAATTGGTAGAAGTCGCATTTCCATTATTTGAACCTGCCAAAGCACTGCCCACATTTACAGCTGTATTAGTTTGGTTAAAAAATGTAATTCGCTTTATAAAAGATTGGTTTGATGAAGCGGTAATTGTATAAGTTAATCCTTGAATTACATTAACTGCTACATATCTACCCATTGGCACATTTGTAAAAGTAACAGTACCAACGTTTGTACCTGCAACAGCTTCTCTATTGTAAATTATAGATTGAGTAGTTCCAAATTGCGTACTTCCGAAAGGACATTGTGCATAACTAATAAAAGAAATAAGAAATAAAAACGAGTAAAGTAGTTTTCTCATCATATAACAGTAGGTATTTGTTTTAAATTTGTTTTTGGTTTGCTTAAAGCAAAAAGGGCATTCTTTCAAAAAAAAGTAAATGTCTTTTGGTATTTTACTGAAATCTAAAATGTTAAAATCCTGACTTTTATCAGAAATCAAAATGTTAAAATTTCCGTACAAAAATATTTAAATTAGCCTAATCTACAAGGTTATAATTTATTTCTTTTCAGAATATATTAACAAATTTTAGAATTATTTTATAACTAATTGACAATTATTACATTTAAACGTTAAAAAGAATGAAAAACCCGACGAAGTGTACTTTTACTATCAAAGAAGCTTTACAAAAACTAGAGCATTTTTGTGCTTATCAAGAACGTTGTCATGATGAAGTTGTTGCTAAATTGTACAGCTTAAAAATGACTTCTGATGAAGTTAACAGTATTGTCGTACAATTAATTGAAGGAAACTTTCTTAATGAAACTCGTTTTGCCTGCAGCTTTGCTCGTGGTAAGCATCGTATTAAACATTGGGGAAAGATTAGGATTACAAACGAATTGAAAGCAAGACATATTTCGGCAACAAATATCACATTGGCTTTGAAGGAAATTTCTCCAGAAGAATATTTTGAAACTTTTGAAAATCTAGCCGAAAGATCTTGGAATAATATATCAGAAGGTAATCTTTTAAAAAAACGCAAAAAATTTTGTGATTATATGCTTCGAAGAGGATATGAAAGTAATTTGGTTTACGAAAAAGTAAAAGAATTGGAAGAAAATTAGAATGGTCTTTCCCTCTAACAAATGATTTTTTCAACTATTTCAAAATCACTTCTCTTGCACAAAAATTGTATTAAATTCCTTATTTAACACAAAATAACTTTTGGTTGTAAAATATTCCGTTTTTGCGGATTTTATGCCAAACCTGACGTTTTTCAGTCTAAAATCTCAAAAAACGATCTCAAAAAACGTTAAATTTTACGATTATTCTTATATTTTTTTTTCCTGTTTTATAAGAAATCCCGCCAGTTGTTATTTTTTAATATGTATTTCGTCGACTTTTTTAACAATTCATCGAATATATATAAGTTATCAAAACCCTCCTAATTTGCAGCACGTAGATGTATATATCTTTGCGACGCATAAAAGTCCTATGCCAGCATAACAAACTGATAGAAAACATTTAACATGAAAAAAACTTTACTTTTATTTTTATTGTTGCCTTTTTTAGGATTTACCCAACTAAATGGTGATTATGTAATTAGTTCTACCAATTCAGATCCGAACTTTAAAACTCTTTTAGCAGCAGTTACTAGATTGAATAATGTGGGGATTAATGGACCTGTGCGATTTTTATTAGATGAAAATCAAACCTTATCATCTCAACTTACAATAGCTTCATTTGCAAATATTAGCGCAAATACAGTTACTATAAAACCAAACAATGGGAAAGATATTGTAATATCAGCAAATATCGCAAATGGAGCAGTAATTGCTTTCAACAATGGAGACAATGTAATCATTGATGGAAACAATACAGTTTCTGACAATAAATTAAAAATCTATAATACTTTTAGCGATGCCTCAAACAGCTACACCAACCGAGCGGGCATTTGGTTTTATAATGGATCCGATAATAACAAAATCCAAAATTTAAAAATAGAATTAAACATTGTAGGAATTGAAGTAGGCGTTTTGTCAACTGGAATTATAGCTGGTGGAAGTTCATTAAACAGTGACGGAAATAATCTAAATAATACGATTCAAAATGTAACTTTTACTAAAGTTAAACAGGCTATAATTGTAAGAGGACAAAATGTATCTAATACTGGATGGAAGTTTTTAAACAATCAAATTTCATCAACAGATAACAATACTAAAGCATTTTTAGGTATATATATTTTAAATGCTTCCAACTATACTGTTAGCGGAAACACTATTAATGGAATTAGATTACCATCAAATTTAGGAGGTAATTCAAATCATTCTGGACTTTATATTGAAAATGCAAACTCTGGAGTAGTTACACAAAACATTTTGTCAAATATTGAAAGCAATATTGGTAATGGCTCAGGTTATGGAATTTATGTTAAAGGGAATAATACATCTATTGGTCAAAATATAGTTTCAAGTTTATATACCAACTCAACTAATACAGGAGCGTTTGGAATAAAAGTAGAAGGAAATGACGCGACAATCTTTGGTAATAAAATTAACTCTGTAACTTGCAATCAAGGTAAGACGACTGCTGGAATTTATACCTCTGGAAATAATCAGCTATTATACAATAATTTTGTATTAGATATTAACTGCGCTGGAGGTGGTGACCCAAGTTCTCAAGATGGCTTTGGAATTTACATAAATAGTGGTTCAAATATCAAAATATATAATAATAGTGTTAAACTAACTACTAATCAATCTTCAGGATCTTCTGCTGCTTTGTATGTACGAGATGGATCAGGTTTTGACATTAGAAATAACATTTTCGTAAATTCACAGACCTCTGGTAGCACACGTTTTGCAATTTATTTTGAAACATCTGATATATCTAAATTCCCAACTTTGGATTATAATGATTACTACAGCACACAATATTTAGGCTCATTTGGAAACTACTACAACGGAGGGAATCAAAAAAGCACTCTTGCAGCTTGGAGAACTACAACCACTAAAGATACCAATTCTAAAAATGAGAATCCTGTATTTATAAGCAGTCTATATTTAGATCCAAATAATGCAATAAACAAAACTTTAATAGGAACTACAATTGCATCTGTAACTACTGACATTGACAATAATGCGAGGTTAAAACCTTATATGGGAGCAAATGAACTAGTAACTTGTGTAACACCTGGTGATCAAACAACTTTTGGCAATGAGTCTTGGATTGGATATGTTTACAAATGGACAGGAAATACTGCTCCAAATCCAGCAACTCCAACTACTACACCAGACACCAGCATAGCAACTTATATTGGAACAGTAACAGAAAATAAAAATTTTGATAGAAATGTTGCAGAAGGGGCCGTTAGTGGCGTTACAACTAATATCCCTTGTGAAACAGCACCAACTGACAGGTTTTTTGTTCGATACAAAATGACTGCAAATATAACTGAAGCTGGTAGTTATAACTTCATGCTTGGAAGTGATGACGGTATTAGACTTTATATAGATGGAACAAAAGTTTTGGAACGATGGAATCAGCATAGTTACACTGTAGATTCTGTTTTACAAAATTTGACTGCTGGTACACATCAATTTGTTCTTGAATATTTTGAATTTGATGGTTCATCTAGAGTTGCTATATCATTTGGTTTAATAAAAGGAGACCCAACAGTTTATGGAGATAAAGTTTGGAATGTTTACGGTTACGTTAAAAATGATCTAAACCTTGCAAATACAGTGTATGCAGGAAATTATGTAGATCCAAACTTAAACGTTGACTCAAAAACTTACTGGGGTGTTACCAAATCGCCTTCTGCAGCAACAATTTGGCAGGGAGCACCAATGCCAGATGATAATTTTACAGTTTCATTTAAACGCCGCGGTTTTCCTTGTGGTCAATATCAAATACAACTTGTAAATTCTGATGATGCAACTCAAATATATATTGATGGTAATTTAGTATTTACTCAGTCTGGATATACCAATACTGCTACTATAATTAATAATCCAACTACTTATGCATTAAATAGTAATTCTCGTGTAGAAATTCGTTTAAGAGAAGATGGTGGAAATGCTAATGTTGCTGTAAATTTCCTAAGAGTAACTACACCCTACAACGGAACAGGTACTCCTGCAACGAACAGTTCAATAGTTATCAATTCAAACACAACATTAAGTTCAGATGTTACAGTTTGTTCTTGTACTGTCAACCCAAATTATACTTTAACAGTCCCAAAAGACATTACGTTAACAGTTGATGAAGATATAACCGTAGGAACGGGAGGAAAAATACTTGTACAAGATGGTGGGTCATTGCTTCAAACCAGCACAAGTAAAACTATGTTTACAGGAAATACTACCGCTTTTGAAATGCAGAGAAAAATTAATGCTCGTCGTTACGACTTAACTTATTGGTCAACACCTGTAAATAATCCAAGCTTTACCTTACATGATTTATCACCAGACACATTAGGAGATAAGTATTCTTATTATGACCCTATCGCCGGGTGGACTATTAATTATAATGGAACAATGGTTATGGAGCCTGGAAAAGGATATAATGTAAGAGCACCGCAGTATTATGACATTGACACACCCTCAGATTTTACAGCAAAATTCTTCGGAACACCTAACAATGGGGACGTTTCAGTTACTGTTACAAGTGGAAAATGGAATCTTATAGGAAATCCATATCCATCAGCTGTAGATGCAAAACAATTTATTTCAAACAATAATACAGGAGCCTTATATTTCTGGACTCATCAGACACCACCTGCTAAAATAAACGGAAGTAACTCTTATTCATATGGTAGTGCCGATTTTGCAGCATTTACTATGCTGGGAGGAACGAGAGCAGCTTCAGGAGGTGTTGAGCCATCTGGATATATAGCCGCTGGGCAGTCATTTTTTGCAAAACCAAGTGTGAGCTCAGTTACATTTAAAAACAATTATAGAATTAACGCAAAGAATACACAATTTTTTAAAACAAATGCTAAATCAAGCTCAAATGAGCAAAATCGTCTATGGTTAAATTTGAGCAATACTGCAGATGCATTTAAACAATTATTAATTGGATACGCAGAAGGAGCTACAAATAGCATAGATACTAACTTTGATGCTGTAACTATTGCTGGAAATACATTTGTAGATTTTTACAGTATTAATGAATCTAAAAAACTAACAGTTCAAGGTAGAGCATTACCGTTTGATAATTCAGATATAGTTCCTCTTGGTTATAAAACCACAGTTGCAACAAATTTCACAATTTCAATTGATCATGCAGATGGATTATTTGACGATCAGGCAGTTTACTTAGAAGATAAAACTACCGGAACTATAACAGACTTGCGTAAATCGAATTATTCTTTTGATTCTGCTATAGGAACTTTTACAGACCGTTTTGTGCTTCGTTATACTTCTAAAACTTTAGGAACAGATGATTTTGAAAATTCAGAAAGCGGGGTTTTAGTTTCTGTACAATCAAAAGTTATAAAAGTAAATTCTACTACTGAAAATATAAAAGAAGTACAGATTTATAATATTGGAGGTCAATTAATTTATACTAAAAACAAAATTGATTTGAATGAATTCCAGATATCAAATTTACAGTCTGGCAATCAAGTTTTATTAGCTAAAGTTATTTTAGATAATGACCATACAGTCACGAAAAAGATAATTTTTAATTAATGAGATTATACTCATAACAAAATCCGACACCTAATCAATGTCGGATTTTTGCGTGTTAGAAAATTTATATAAAATATTTAAAAGAATACCCAAAAAGCCCATTATCAACCAATCTTAACCACAAATTTCATGAGCACAAAAAAGCTATTGAATTTCCGTTCTTTATCATTAAAAAAAACAATTATTTTCTTTTTTCTGATATCATTAAAAATTACAGGCCAAAGTAATACAATAACCAGAATTCATACTGACTGGAATAAAACAGGAACTGGTTACTGGACATCAAATGCAGCCACAGGCGTAGGAAATCGTCCTGACAATGTCAATAATTTATTAGCATTTGAATGGAGAGGCCAAACTTTCTCGACAGGTGTAGAGGATAATAAATTAAACACAAATTCTGTTTCTTATAATGCGCAAAACTTTAGAGCTTTAAAAATTCAAACTTTAGGAGCAAACACAAGCACCTATTTTTTACAAGGATCGATGATAGATGGCTCAGCAACGGGAACCACCTTAATTCCACCATTAGCAGGAGCTGTATCAACTGGAAGCGAAAGGGCTTCAAGACTTACAGATGGCAAGAATGGATTAAGCTTAGGAACTGGAATCGCCAACATTCCAAATGGTACTGCGGAATTTAAAATCGGAACAAACAATTTAAATTTAGTAGGTATAAATGACAATATTCCAGATTTACTCGTTACCCAAGTTGCCGAACCAGGAGGAACAGGAACTGAAGATATATTTAAATTTGTTGATGCAGCAGGAAACACTGTAGGTAATCAAATATCCGTTAGTTTTAATTCTGTTTCGGTTATTGGAACTTACAGTTTAGATTTATTTAGAGCGACAGATGGCGTAACGGCTTTTACACCAGCAGCTACAAGAGACATTAGAATGCTGGGAATCGAGACTAGTTCTTTTGGCATCACTTCTGCAAATGCGGCTCAGGTTGATCGTTTTGTAGTAGTTTTTTCAGGAAGCTCAGATTGTGCTTTTATAGCTTTCAATACAAAATCTTTAAAAATTGCAGATTTGAGTATGATTAAAAAAGCAACATTATCATCATGTGGTAAAGCAGGCGACGTCATCACTTACAATTTTGATATAAAAAACACAGGACAAGTTCCAATTACAAATATCAGTGTTTCTGACCCGATGCCTGGAATGGTGTTTTCAAGTAATCTAATTTCTTCTTTAGCTGTCGATCAAACAGCAACAATAACAGCAACTTACACAGTTACACCAGCAGATGTTGCTGCAGGAAGAATTGTTAATTCTGCTACAGTTACAGGAACTGATCCATCTTTAAATACTGTCACAGATATTTCTGGAGATGATTACAACAATAATAATGCAACAATTACCATCCTGCTTGCACCTCCAACAATTAGTGCGGTACATCCTGTTACCTGTGCAAGCTTAGGAAGTATTGATTTAACAAATTTACCTGCTTCAGGAACTTGGCAGATTACACAGACAGGAACTGCTTCTGCTACTTATAGTGGCACTGGATCTACGTTTACTGTACCAAATTTAGCAGTGGGCTCATATTCTTTTAGAGTAAATACTGGAAGCTGTAATTCCCCAGCGACATCTAATATAAATGTCGGAGAAGATTCTTCAACAACATGGAATGGGTCGAGCTGGTCAACAGGACTTCCAGGTCTAAATAGGAGAGCCATAATTGCTTCAACAACTCCAAATCAGCCATTTACAACCAACACCACTATTTGTTCCTTAATTGTCAATTCAGGAGCTTTTGTAACTATTCCAAGCGGAGTGACTCTGACCATTACTAATTCGGTTACCACAAACGGCCAGTTAATTTTTGAGAATAACTCAAGTTTAGTACAGACTACAAATGCAGTAAATACAGGAGATATTGTATACAAAAGAGCAACTTCTGTACGCCGATATGATTTAACGTATTGGTCAACTCCGGTTACAAAGCCTGGTTTTACACTTTATAATCTTTCGCCGGATACTTTGGGAGATAAGTTTTCTTATTATGATCCCAATGCAGCTGCATGGATGATCAATTATAACGGGACTATGGTGATGGAAATCGGTAAAAGTTATAACGTAAGAGCTCCCCAGTATTTTGATATTAATACACCGTCGATCTTTACTGCAGTATTTACAGGAGTTCCCAATAATGGGGATATATCTGTGAATACAGTATCGGGAAAGTGGAATTTAATTGGAAATCCTTTCCCTTCTGCCATAGATGCTGACCAGTTAATGGCTGAGAATCCAAATTTAGGGTCGCTGTATTTCTGGGGGCATAATGCACTTCCAACACAGTCTGTTCCTGGTGACAATAAATTTTATTACAGTAATGATTTTACAGCTTATAACGCAACAGGAACTGCTGGGGGAGACGGACTTCCTTTTGACGGCTATATTGCCGCAGCGCAGGGATTTTTTGCAAAACCTGCTGCGGGGACAATAATCTTTAACAACCATATCCGCAGACCCGGCAATAATACCCAGTTTTACAAAACATCAGAATCAACTGTTGAGAAAAATCGTTTATGGCTGAATATGACCCACGCAGACGGCATTCTTAAACAAGCACTTGTCGGTTATGTCCAGGGAGCAACAAATACAATAGATGTAAACTACGATGCCGTAACAATGGGTGCCAACGCATATATCGATTTTTACAGCATCAGCGAATCTAAAAAACTAACCATTCAGGGACGTGCACTGCCTTTTGACACCAGCGATCTGGTGCCTTTAGGATATAAAGCTTTAATTGAAGGTGATTTTACCATTGCAATTGACCATGCAGACGGATTCTTTGATACCCAGGCTGTTTATTTAGAAGATAAAACAACAGGAAAAATAACAGATCTTCGCAAAGAAAATTATACTTTTAAAACTGCAATTGGAACATTTACAGACCGTTTTGTCCTTCGTTATACTTCTAAAACATTAGGAACGGATGACTTTGAAAATATTTCAGATGGAATTTTAGTCTCAGTTAAAAATAAAGTAGTTAGAATTTCTTCAAAAGAAGCACTAAAAGAAGTAAAGATTTTCGATATTGGAGCGCAACTATTATATAGCAAAAACAGAGTAAATTCATCAGAATTACAAATTTCAAACTTAAATTCAAGTGATCAAGCTTTATTAGTCAAAATAACTTTAGAAAACGGGCATACTTTTACTAAGAAAATTATTTATAGTAATTTATAGTAAACACAACCTAGATTTTAAAAAAGTCCATTCCATAAAAAGAATGGACTTTTTTTATGTCAAAATATCCCTAAATCTTGGTATTGCGTCCCTTATTAATACTTTATAATTTTAGCTGAATTCTTACATATGTTAACTTTAATTATTTTGTTTTGATTAAAAATTTATTTTTAGTACCAATTCTCATTCTTTCATTGTTTACAGCTGGGAAAATTTTTGCACAGCAAGGTAAAGTAGACAACACCTTTAATATACTAGATGATGGACAAAATGGAGATGGATTTGATGGAGCGGTAAGAACGCTTGCCTTGCAAAAAGATGGAAATTTAATTGTTGGAGGTGATTATTTAAGCCTAAATGGATTTCCTGTTTCCTATATCACTAGATTAAATCCCGACGGATCTATTGACGAAAGTTTCAACACAGGAACTGGTTTTAATGGCAAAATATATGCATCCTATCTGCAAGCCGATGGTAAAATAATTCTAGGAGGCAGTTTTACTAATTATAATGGAATTAGTGCAGGGAGGATTATTCGCTTAAATTCAGATGGATCTTATGATCCTAGTTTTAATACCACTGTTGGAGTAACAACAGGAATTGTTTACGACATTGCAGTCCAGTCAGACGAAAAAATAATTATTGTTGGAAGTTTTACCAAATATACAAGTACTACAGTAAATAGAATTGCACGTTTATTTCCAAATGGCACACTCGATTCTTCATTTTTGACGGGTTCTGGATCGTCATTAAATATCTCACATGTTAAAGTTACTAATAATGAAAAAATAATTCTTACTGGAAATTTTATCACATTCAACGGTACTCCAGCAAATCGAATTATTCGGTTAAACATAAACGGAAGTTTCGATTCTAGTTTTAGCACTGGAGCTGCTTTTGACGATGATGTAAATGCTATTGTTTTACAATCAGATGGGAAAATTATTTTAGGTGGTAATTTTACAAATTACAATGGAAATACAGCTAATCGGATTATTCGGTTGAATGATGATGGAACAAAAGATGAAAGTTTTTTAACTGGCTCAGGTTTTAACAAAGAAGGTGTGCAAGTTCTCAAATTGAATGCAACAGGAGACATTATGGTTGGAACATCCTTTAAGGGTTTTTATAATGGTGTTGAAGTAAATAGATTGGTTTTTCTGAATGCAGATGGAACTTTAAAGCAAAATTTTGATATCGGTTCAGGACCTGGTACATCATCTGTTTTAAGTTTGGAATTTGATGATGAAGGATCATGGTTTATAGGTGGATCTTTTTCTGTTTTTGATGAACAAAATCAAGGTAAGTTAGCAAAAATAAATCAAGAAGGAGAACATGATATATCATATTTATCTTCGGGAATTGGATTTGATAATTCTGTTTTAAGTATTCTGCCTATTTCTGATAAGAAAACAATTGTTGCAGGAAATTTTAAAAAATTTAACGGAATAATGGTTGCTAAAATTACCTGTCTTTTAGAAAACGGAACAATTGATCCCTCTTTTAATCCTGAAAATTCAGGAGCAAATAATTTGATAAAAACAACTGCATTACAAACCGATGGAAAGATTATATTAGGAGGAAACTTTACTAAATACAATGATGTTTTAAATAATCGAATCGTTAGAATTTTTTCGAACGGACAAATCGATAATTCCTTTAATATTGGTGATGGATTTAACGGACAAGTGTATGCATTAGCAATTCAGCCTGATCAAAAAGTTATTGTCGCAGGAGCATTTGGAAAGTATAATGGTGTAAATACGGGTAAAATTGTTAGACTACTCCCAGATGGATCAAAAGATCTGGATTTCAATATCGGTTCAGGAGCAGATGGAACGATTGAGGTTTTAGTTATACAATCAGACGGAAAAATTCTAGTAGGAGGTCACTTCAAAACATTTAATAATGTACCCTTTGCAGGCCTAGTGCGCTTGAATGCTGATGGAAGTGTTGATTTAAGTTTTAATATCCGAAATGGTTTCGATAAATATGTGTACGCAATTGCATTGCAATCTGATCAGAAAATTATTGTTGGAGGATCCTTTTTAACTTTTGATGGAATTTCGCAAAAGAAAATCGTTAGATTAAATAGTGATGGAAGTCTTGATAATACATTTGAGTCAGGAACTGGTTTTAGCAAAGGAGATGTTCGTGCTATTTTAGTCCAGCCGGATGATAGGATTTTAGTTGGAGGAAGCTTTTCAGGAACATATAAAAATGTTTCATCTTTGAGACTGATTCGATTATTACCATCTGGCTCTTATGATAATTCCTTTACATCAAAATTAAATAATACGCTTTTTTCAATGAACTTTACTGAAGATTATAAATTGTTGATTGGTGGAAATTTTAATTCGGTATCTAGTATTTCAAAACATAGAATTGCACGTTTAAAACTATGTGTAAATACAACAAGTTGGAACGGAATTTCATGGTCAAATGGTTTTCCTTCGGCTGGTAAAGATGTTTATTTTAAAGATAACTATCCTAATTTGACCACAACGAATGTTTGCGGATGCAATATTGATCAAGATAAAACTGTTACTCTATTAGAAAAAAACACTTTAGGAATTGAATTTGCATACACAGGTGCTGGAACTTTAGTTTTGGAAGACTCTGCCAGCTTATATCAGACCGATGATGATATGCTGAATACTGGAATTATTCATTTAAAAAGAAAGACAAATCCCGTAATTCGATATGATCTTACTTATTGGTCTTCACCTGTAAATAATCAGCTATTATTTGATTTTTCACCAGATACCCTGGGAGATAAATTCTTTTGGTATGATCCAATTTCTGGCTGGACAATTAATTATAATGGAACAATGACTATGATTCCAGGACAGGGTTATAATATTAGGGCTCCTCAATATTATTCGCTTACAGAGCGTACGATATTTGAAGGGACTTTTAAAGGTGTTCCAAATAACGGTAAAATACAATCTTACTTTGCAGTTGCGAATAAATATTATTTAATTGGAAATCCATACCCATCAGCCATCAGCGCAGATGCTTTTTTAAAAAGCAACGCAACAAAAACAAAAGGAGCACTTTACTTTTGGACTCATAATACTCCGCCTTTAAATAATAAATATGGGAAAGATGATTTTGCAGTTTATAACCTCCTAGGTGGGGTTGGAACAAGATCTTCTTCGAATTCTGGTGTCAGTAATTCAGCTCCAGATGGGACAATAGCTTCAGGGCAGGCATTTTTTATAAAAAGTAATACGGAAGGTACTGTAGAGTTTAATAATAGTATGCGGATTTCAGGAAATAATAGTAGTTTTTTTAAACCTTCTAAAGATTCAGCTATTAAAAAAGAAGAAGAAAAACATCGATTTTGGTTGAATCTTAAAGATAATGATGGAGCCTTTAAACAGATTCTCCTTGGTTACGCAGATGGAGCTTCTAATGCTCTGGACTTGAATTATGATGCAGATTTTTTAAGTTCTGAACAGACAGTTGAATTTTATAGTATCGTAGAAAATAAAAAATTAGCAATTCAAGGCAGGTCAATGCCTTTTATTTCAACTGATTCTATTCCTTTGGGCTATAGAACGACTGTTAAAGATATGCTGACTTTAGAGATTGATCACAAGGATAAATTCTTTGATGATATAAGTATTTTTTTAGTAGATAAAACTTCAAATAAAATTCATAATCTTAGTGAAGTTTCGTATCAGTTTGATTCAGATATTGGAACTTTTAATAATCGTTTTTTAATAATTTATACTACTAAAAACTTAGGGAATAAAAAGTATGAAGAGGAACTGAAGGAAATTTTAATATTTATAAAAAATCGAATTATTAATATTGAATCTTTGAAAGAAGATATTAAAGAAGTTATCGTTTATGATGTTTCAGGAAACCAATTACAAAAAATAGATAATCTAGAAACAAAAAAGTTATCTGTCCAAAATTTGTTTACTACTCATCAAGTTTTATTGGTCAAAGTGTTTTTTCACAATGGCAGTTCAACTTCAAAAAAAGTTATTTTCTAAACTAATATTCTTCATTATAAAAGCCTTTTGCAAAATTTTGTAAAAGGCTTTTTTTTATTTAAAAATATATTTTTAAAACATTGATAATCAGTATTTTGATCTTTTCTAGAGTTTTATTAACAGTTTTTTCCTATTTTTTTTAATTTTGATTTTAAGGTGTTAAAATTATATGTTTAATACTACATTGTGAATTTCATTGTAAATAAAATCGTACCTTGTTATAATAATTAATCGATTAAGCGCTATAAAATTCGATTAAAAGCAATTTGTTTACTAGCCTAAACGTAATTTTTCTTTAAGCACTGTTCAAAATTTTTATCTGCCTTAAGAGTAATTCTAAAATTGATAGGATTTTTATCTCAATAGGATGTATATAAATGCAAATACCATTTATACACTTTTGTTAAGTTTATTATCTTCTAGAAATTTGGGATTGATCTTGTTTGAATTTGAATTTATTTTTCAATTATTAAATGCACAAGATGAAAAGAAATTTACTTCCACAACTGAGATTCTTCAGTCATTTTACTCGACTTATTTATACTGATAAAATACTAAAATTGAATGCTATTTTTAAATTAAGATATAGTTTCATTTTAATTTTATTGTTTTTTTATTCTGCTTCAAAAGCACAAACACTAGCACATCCATTCCCTGCAACTGGGTCTTTGGTCCTTCCTGCAGGAATAGATCAGGTTACAGTAGAAGGCTGGGGAGCAGGAGGAGCAGGAGGAGCTGCAGTAGCTACATTAACGGTTGGAAGAAGTGGCGGCGGCGGCGGCGGCGGCGCATATGCAAGAGGTATTATTGCAACATCAACTCCCCAAACTTTAGCCATTAACGTAGGGACAGCGACTGCAGGAGGGAGTAGTAATGGTGCTTCTGGGGGTGCTTCTTTTGTAACAGGATACAATGCCTCTTTTTATGCTCCAGGTGGATCAGGAGGTACTGCAAATACAGGTGGAACTCCTAGTGGTGGAAATGGAGGTTCAGGTGCTGTTGGTAGTCAAGCGACAGAAGCAGGTGCAAATGGTACGGCGGGATCTAGCGCGCTTTTAGGTGCAATTTTTTGGTCAGGAGCCGGCGGAGCAGGTGGGAATACTATTGGCGGCGGCGGAGCAGGAGGTGCAGCAATATCTAGTTTAGTTTTAGGAAACAGTGCTGGAAATTCTGGAAGTAATTATGGCGGCGGTGGCGGTGGCGGAATAAGTTCATTATTGTCAACTCAAAACGGTGGCGGTGGTGCAAGAGGACACATGATTTTAACCTACACCTGCAAAACTTATAGTTTAACAGGAACTTCGGCAGCAAATGTTTGTACAGCCACTGGAACTACCTCATTAGTACAATTAACAGGAAGCACAACTAGTTTGCCAAAAGGAACTTATACAGTAACTTACAGTCGAAGCAGTCCATCAGCTACAGGTTTAACAGCCACTATGACTGTTGGAACAGCAGGAACAGGACAGTTTACAGCAACGGGGCTGAATGTTATTGGAAATAGTACAATTACTGTTACTTCTTTGGCGTCAATGGATTGTACTTCAACCATTAGTTCAAATAATGCAACAACGATTCTAGTTGGAGCACAACCTAGCATTACATTAGGTACAACTACAGCTGTGTGTACAAATGGGGTTGCACAAAATACAACATTAACTTATAGCGCTACAACCAATTCGCCAAACACTTATAGTATTACCTGGAATGCATCTCCAGCCAATAGTTTCGCAACAGTTACTAATGCGACTTTGAGTGCAGGGTCGATTAATATAGCTATTCCAGCAAACACACAGCCAGGAACTTATACGGGATCTCTCACTGTACGTAATGTAGCTGGTTGTACATCTGCTGCTAACAATTTTACGATTACTGTAAATCCTCTGCCAACAATAACTTTAGGAACAGCAGGAGCAGTGTGTTTCAACACTTTAAGTCAAGTGACAAATTTAAGTTATAGTGCAACCACAAATTCACCTACTACTTACAGCATTGTATGGAACTCAAGTCCGACAAATACTTTTGCTCCAGTTATAAATACATCATTACCTGCAAATTCAATTCCTATTACCGTTCCAGCAGGAACATCACCTGGCACTTATACAGGAACCATAACTGTAAGAAATGCAAATGGATGTTCATCAACTGGAAGTAATTTTACAATAACAGTAAATCCTCTACCTACTATAACCTTAGGAAGTGTTGGAATAGTTTGTTTTAATACTTCAGCTCAAACAGCTAATTTAAGTTATTCTGCAACAACCAATTTGCCAACAACTTACAGTATTACTTGGAGCGGAAGTCCCACAAATAGTTTTGCAACTGTTACAGATGCATCTTTGCCTGCAAATTCAATTGGTATTGCCGTTCCAGCAGGAACATCTCCTGGCACTTATACAGGAACATTAACTGTGAAAAATGTCACAAGCTGTGTATCGGCGGCTAATAATTTTACAGTTACAGTTAGCAATAATCCAACAATTGTAACAACGGGAACTTTAACAGCAGTTTGCCAAAAAGCTTCCGCGCAGCTTGCTTCTCTCACATATACCGCAACCACTAATTCACCAATAAGTTATTCAATCGATTGGGCGACATTGACAGATCAGGGAACAACTGCTTTTGCTTTTGCTGCTGGAGGAGGAACTATTAATACAATCAATGTTCCTGCAAATACAGCACCTGGAACTTATACAGGATTAATGACGATTCTCACATCCAATGGATGTTCAGCAACTCAGTCTGTGTCCTTAACAGTTAATGCAGTTCCAACAATTACGACTTCAGGAACTTTAACAGCAGTCTGCCAAAGTGCTAGTGTGCAATCCTCTTCTCTAACATATAACGTGACCACTAATTCACCAATAAGTTATTCAATCGATTGGGCGACATTAACAGATCAGGGAACAACTGCTTTTGCTTTTGCTGCTGGAGGAGGAAGTATTAATACCATCAATGTTCCTGCAAATACAGCACCTGGAACTTATACAGGTACAATGACGATTCTAACATCTAATGGATGTTCAGCAACTCAGTCTGTGTCCTTAACAGTAAATGCGGTGCCAACGATCACGACTTCAGGTGTTTTAACGGCAGTCTGTCAAAGAGCTTCCGCACAGCTTGCTTCTTTGACATATACAGCAACCACTAATTCACCAATAAGTTATTCCATTGACTGGGCAACATTGGCAGATCAGGGAACAACTGCTTTCGCTTTTGCTGCTGGAGGAGGAAGTATTAATACAATTAATGTTCCTGCCAATACAGCATCTGGAACTTATACAGGTGTAATGACGATTTTGACATCTAATGGATGTTCAGCAACTCAACCAGTTTCTTTAACAGTGAATGGTAGTCCAACCATAAGTACATCGGGAATATTTGTTGCTGTTTGCCAAAGTGGATCTGCACAAACAACGACTTTAAATTACAATTCTACAACGGGATCCCCAATTAATTATGCTATAGATTGGGTTGCATTAACAGATCAGGGAACAACGCCATTTCCTTTCAGTTCTGGATCCGGAACCGTTATTAATGTTAATGTTCCGGCCAATACAGCAGCAGGGACATATAATGGTGTGATGACAATTTCTACGGCAAATGGATGTCCAGTAAATCAGGGAGTTTCCTTAACTGTAAATGCAGTTTCTGCACCAACTGCCTCTGCGACACAACAGCCAAGCTGCGAAAATAATACAGGTATAATAACGGTCACTTCGCCTGCACCGGGAACAGGATATTCATATAGCATAAATGGAGTTGATTATAGTAATACTTCTGGTATATTTACAGGTTTGGCTCCTGGGCCTTATAATGTAAAAGTTAAAAATAATACCTCAGGTTGTGAATCTCCATCAACGCCTATTACAATAAATGTGTTAATTACTAAGACTTGGAATGGAAGTGTGAATGCTAATTGGACAAATGCATCAAACTGGACTCCATCTGGGGTTCCTTTGGCTTCTGATTGTGTTAATATTCCTGCCTTGGCAACAAGTCCAATTATTTCGGGAACTAATGGCAGTTTTTTCGCAAATAGATTAACAATAGAGAATAATGGATCGCTAGTTGTACAAAGTTCTAATACAATTACAGTGACAAATGAGGTAAACGTAGTAGGCAATGGAGTTTTCATTTTTGAAAATAATTCCAGTTTAGTGCAAGTTTCAAATGCTGTTAATACTGGAAATATAACTTATAGAAGAAATACCTCACCAATAAGACGTTACGACCTTACCTACTGGTCTTCGCCAGTAACAAGAGTACCAGCATTTACACTTTACAATTTATCACCAAATACATTGGGAGATAAATTTTATAAATATGTAATTGGACCTCGATGGGTTATAATTTATAACGGAACTGAAGAAATGGTAAAAGGTACGGGTTATAGTATTCGCGCACCTCAAAATTATGATATTGATACGCCTCAAGTTTATCAGGCAGAATTTATTGGAGTTCCGAATAATGGACTGGTTTTAGGACCAGAAGCAGTTCCTGAAAAATTTAATTTAATTGGAAACCCTTATCCATCTGCAATTTACGCGGATCAATTTATTTATGATAATGCAGCTAATTTTTATGGGACATTATATTTTTGGACGCATAATACATTACCAACTCAAAGTGTTCCTGGAGATAATAATTTTCATTATGGAGATAATGATTATGCAATTTATAATTTATCTGGTAATGTAACAGTTGGAGGAATGACAGGAATTGGAGCGCCAACACCAGGTAATCAGGATCCTCCTTTAGGATATATTGCTGCAGGACAATCTTTTTTCGCAAAATCAATAACTGATCAAAAAGCTGTTTTTACAAATTCAATGAGAGTTCCTAATCGTAATAGCCAATTTTACAAGTCCGTAGCTACAACTGAAATTGAAAAATACCGTGTTTGGTTAAATTTAACAAATACACAAGGAGCTTTTAAACAACTTTTAATAGGATATATAACTGGTGCAACAAATTTATGGGATAACAATTATGACGCAGTGAGTATGGATGCAAATCCGTATATCGATTTTTATAGTATTAATGAAAACAAAAAGTTAGTAATTCAAGGGCGCGCAATTCCTTTCGTTGCATCTGATACAATTCCGTTAGGATATCGATCTGCTTTAGAAGGAGAATTTACAATTGCTATAGATCATACAGATGGGAATTTGGATAATCAGGTAATTTACTTGCAAGATAATGTAACTAAAACGATACACAATCTTAAAACGGGAGGTTATAAATTTACTACAACAATTGGAGTTTTTCCTGATCGCTTTGTGCTTCGATATACAAATCCTAACGATGCTGTTTTAGGTAACGAAAATTTTGAAAACCTTAATGGAAATATTTCTGTCTCAGTTAGAGAAAAAAATATTAAACTGCAGTCTTTCTCAGATAAAGAAAATATCCAAGAAGCAGCTGTTTATGATGTTGGAGGAAAACTACTATATTATAAAAATGAAATTGATGATAAAGAATGGCTCATTACAAATCTGCATTCTGGACCTCAAGTGCTACTGGTAAAAATTACATTGGATAACGGAAAAACTGTAACGAAAAAAATAGTCTATAACTAAAGTAAAAAATCGGTTGAGAATTAAAACTCAACCGATTTTTTTTATCATTAAGCGCTGCGGCGTAAATTTTCGTTTGTATTTGTAATCGCCTTTTCGTTTTTATAATCAATCCATTTCTGGCCTTTAATTTTTCGCATCATAATATCAAAGTGACGCATAATAAAAACATTATAGGCGGCTTTAGATAGATTGGCAATATTTTTAGGAAAAGCACGAAGACTCATAGAAAAACCAGGTGTCAAATACTTCATATAATGCCAATATCCTTCTGGCATATATAACATTTCTCCATGTTTTAGATTCGTAATATATCCTTCAGCATTTTTTAGAGCAGGAAATTTTTCATAATCAGGATTATCAAAATCAATATCTTCTCTCGAAATTAAAGCATGAGGTACTTTATACATATATTTTGACTGGTCTGGTGCGAAAATCATACATTGCTTTTCTCCATGAAAATGAAAATGAAGAATATTAGAATAATCAATATCATAATGCATAAAAACCCTTGCGTTTTCTCCGCCAAAAAAAAGCATTGGTAATTGTTTGACTAATTTGAGACCAATATCCGGCCATAAAAAATCATTTTTTAGCGTCGGCACATCCTTCATTAAATTATAAAGAAAAATGCGGTAATTGGTGGGTTTTGATTCTAAAAGGTTAATATAGTCGCTCATTTTCATTTTCATATGAGCTTCATTAAATCCTTCTTCATGGTTTACAGGCCTATCATCGTACAAAGGAACGGTGATATCACCTGCGATATCATTAATATAGGATAATTTCCATTTTTGATAAGCCGGCCAGTCTTCGGTCAGTTCTTCAACAACAACTGGAATTTGTTTTTTTACATATTGGGAAATAAAATCTTCTTTAGAGATTTTCTTAACCCTTTCTATTTCTTTTAATTTCATTTTTATAAATAAAAAAATTGCTTATAACTCTGTGCATAAGCAATTTAATAATATTTATTGAAATTTATTAACTCTTTTAATTATTTTTTTGATCTGATCGAAGCATCAATATTTCTTTCTATTTTATGATTTGGTCGTGACCATTTAGGTTTTTCTCCCAAAGAATTAAATTGAGAATCGGAAGCTTCAACTGTTTTGGGCTGCATTATTTTAATAAAAGGTTTTTGCGCCATCATTCCCAAAGTTTCGAACATTTTCATATCCTCATTTACATCAGGATTTGGAGTAGTAAGTAATTTATCTCCTGCAAATATCGAATTTGCTCCTGCAAAAAAGCACATTGCCTGACCTTCACGTGACATATTTGTTCTTCCTGCAGACAAACGAACTTGTGTTTCTGGCATTACAATTCGTGTAGTGGCAACCATTCGAATCATTTCCCAGATTTCTACTGGTTTTTCATCCTCCATTGGAGTTCCTTCAACAGCGACTAATGCATTAATTGGAACAGATTCTGGCTGTGGATTTAAAGTAGAAAGAGCTACAAGCATTCCAGCTCTGTCTTCAATACTTTCTCCCATTCCGATAATTCCTCCGCTGCAAACTGTAACATTTGTTTTGCGAACATTTTCAATAGTTTGTAAACGGTCCTCAAAACCACGAGTTGAAATTACATCTTTATAATATTCTTCAGATGTATCTAAGTTGTGATTATAAGCATATAAACCTGCTTCTGCCAAACGATGCGCCTGATTTTCTGTAAGCATTCCTAAAGTGCAGCAAACTTCCATATCAAGTTTGTTAATCGTACGGACCATTTCTAAAACCTGATCAAATTCTTCACCATCTTTTACATTTCTCCAAGCTGCTCCCATGCAGACACGAGAAGATCCATTAGATTTAGCTCTCAAAGCTTGAGCTTTTACCTGACTTACAGTCATTAGATCATTTCCTTCAACTCCCGTATTGTATCTAGCAGCCTGCGGACAATAGCCACAATCTTCTGGACATCCGCCTGTTTTTATAGAAAGTAAAGTGGAGACTTGAACTACGTTTGGGTCGTGTTGCTGTCTGTGAATTGTAGCTGCTTCATAAAGCAGATCCATCAATGGTTTATTGTAGATGGCAATTATTTCGTCTTTTGTCCAGTTATGTTTTGTAATGCTCATGGATAAATTGTTTTTTGGAGCATTAAAAGTAAGTAAATTATGATAACAGATTTATTAGCTTATTAAAAATGAAGATTTTCAACTTTTTTTCAAAAAAGAAACACTCTAAAATCATAGAATTAAGAATTTCTATGATTTTTAGAGTGTCAAAGTGTGTTTTTATTTTTGAGTATTTAATCAGCAGCATATTTATTATTCCAGTACAGCATCATCATTAAAGTGACGATTACAGATGAAGCAATTCCTTCAAACAATAAACAAATACAATAAGTTGGTACTGATGGATTTCCTCCGAACAGAAATGTTTCAGATAGAGTTCTTACATATGCGTCTCCGCCTCGAGCATAACTGTAAACCAATAAACCAAATACACTCATCGATACGCCGACTACAGACGTAGCCATTGCAGAAACAGCATTAGATACAAAATTGGTTTCTCCTTCACGAAGGTTCATCTGCATTGTTCTGTTTACACCATAGAATATAAAGAATACGTTAAGTGTTCTTAGATAAAACAAATTTGCTAACCCTAGTACATTCATCAATAAAAAATAAATGCCGATTCCGAGAAAAATCAAAAAACCGTTGGTAATTTCTTTAGGTAGTTTCATAGTGTTTATTTTTAAAGAAGTTAATAGTAAATATTTGAAAAACAGTCTTCTATCAAATTTACTAAAAAAACAACTACGATGATTTAAAAACAGCAAAAACTATAAGATGCGATTTTTTTAAAGAAGATTTATGAAAGCCAAGGCCTCAATTTGATCTTGATGAAGCTGCGCTTTTAACGCATCTACAGAACCAAATTTTTGTTCTTCGCGGATATAATGCAGCAACGAAACTTTAATATTTTGATCGTAAATATCTTTGTCGAAATTAAAAAGATGAACTTCTATAGTCTGTTTGTCACCATTAACCGTAGGGTTAAAGCCAATATTCATCATTCCATAAACAATTTCTTCGTTTATAAAAGCTTCTACAACATAAACACCAATTTTTGGAATTAGTTTATAATCTTCTTCAATGTAAATATTTGCAGTAGGAAAACCAATAGTTCTTCCCAGCTGTTTTCCTTTTACCACCGTTCCGTTTAAGAAGTAATTGTATCCTAGATATTCGTTGGCCAAAGCCATATTTCCTTCTTTTAAAGCATTTCTGATTTTAGTGGAACTTACCGAAACATCTTGAATTTCTTCGGCAGATATTTGTTCTACTTCAAAATCATACTCTTTTCCAAAAGCAATTAAATCATCAATGTTAGCAGTTCGATTGCGTCCAAAACGATGATCATGTCCAATAATAATTTTCTGAATCTGGAATTTATCCACCAAAATAGTATGAACAAACTCTTCTGCAGTCAATCTTGAAAAACTTTCGTTGAACGGATGAACAATTAAGTTTTCTATACCAGTTGCCTCAAGGAGTTCTGTTTTTTCGCTAATAGTATTCAGCAATTTGATCTCTGATTTTTCTTGCAGAACCATTCGCGGATGCGGAAAAAAAGTAAGTACAAGACTTTCGTATTTTCCGTTTTCAGTATTTTGTGTAATTCGTTCCAGAATTTTTTTATGACCAATATGCACGCCGTCAAAGGTACCAAGAGTTAAAATTGTTTTCTTGGTTGACTGAAAATCGTTTATAGAATGAAAGAGCTTCAAAACAAATTATTTAAGATGCTGCAAATTTATACTATTCTGTTTTAAATTTAATACTCTGATAAATTGAATTTTCGTTGAGTTATGCTTTTCTTTTTGTGAAAATAAGCTGACTCGTCGATTAAATAACATTAATTGTCTTATATATTGTACAATTTAAATTAATTGAAGTAATTTTGATATTATATCTTACAGAGTATGAAAAAACTATTACTTTATATATTTCTTATTTTTTGCTGCGTAAACATGAAAGCTCAAAACAATGTTTTATGGCAAAAAGTAACTTCTTCATCATCGCTTTCGCGAAAAGCAAACGTTTTAGATTCGGGAAAACTGTATTATAAATTAAATGCAGATCTGCTTAGTGCCAAACTTGCCTCTACTACAAGTAAATCAGCTTTAAGCAATACAACCGAAATAACGATTCCTAATACAGAAGGAACTTTAGAACGTTTTTCGGTTTGGGAATCCTCTAATTTTGATCCTGAATTGCAAGCCAAATATCCAGAAATTAGAGCTTATGAAGGACGAGGAATAGATGATAAAAATGCTAAAATACATTTTAGTGTTGCTCCAATCGGATTTCAGACCATGGTTTTTCGTGTAGCAAAACCAACAGAATATATTGAACAAAATCCAGATGATAAATCAGAATATGTTGTGTTTAAATCTGCAGATAATGCAGATTCGAAAATGCGACTGGATTGTAAAACAGCCAATTTAGTTTCAGAAAATAAAGCATCAAATACAGCAAAAACAACTTCTAATGCCAAACAATTTAAAACATTTCGTTTAGCATTATCGTGTACGGGAGAATATACAGCCTTTTTTGGCGGAACAAAAGCCGGAGCATTAGCAGGTATGAATGCAACCTTAACTAGAGTGAATGGTGTTTTTGATAGAGATCTTTCTGTAAAAGTTGTTTTAATTGCTAATAATGATGCAGTTATTTATACAGATGCTTCTACAGATCCTTATTCTGTTCCATCAGTTGGGGCAGCAGATCCTGGAGGAACTTGGGGGCAAGAAGTTCAGACTACTTTGACGAATGTAATTGGTAATGCCAATTATGATATTGGACATTTGTTCGGAGGTTCGGGCGGAGGCGGTAATGCAAATTGTATTGGCTGTGTGTGCGTAAACCCAACTTCTAGTGTTCCTTTAGGAAAAGGGAGTGCCTATACTTCACCATCTGATGCAAAACCTCAAGGAGATACTTTTGATATCGATTTTGTTGCTCACGAAATGGGGCATCAATTGGGAGGATCGCACACTTTTTCTCATGCCGGAGAAGGAACAGGAACACAATATGAACCAGGAAGCGGTTCTACAATTATGGCCTATGCTGGAGTAACAAGAAATTATGATGTTCAAAGTAATTCTGATGATTATTTTTCTTACGGAAGTATCAATCAAATACAGAATAATTTAGCGGGGAAAACTTGTCCGGTAACTACTGCTATAACTAATAATCCGCCAATAATAAACGCAGGAGCAGATTACACAATTCCTATAAGTACACCTTTTGTTTTAACAGGAACGGGCTCAGATTCCGAAGGTAATTCTATAACCTACACTTGGGAGCAGTTTGACAGTGCAATTACCACTTTTGGATCTAATAGTATTGCTTATCCAACAAAACCAGACGGACCAATGTTTAGATCACTCCCGCCCACAACTTCACCAGTTCGTTATATGCCAGCTTTAAATTCTGTGCTCAATAATCAGTTGACGACAACTTGGGAATCTGTTTCGTCTATAGCAAAAACAATGAATTTTACTTTAACAGGAAGAGATAACGCGCCAGATGGAACAGCTCAAACCAATACAGATGCAATGGTTGTTACAGTAAGTGCTTCTGTAGGACCGTTTGCGCTAACTTCTCAGAATGTTGATAATGTTGGCTGGGAAAAAGGATCAACACAAACGGTTACTTGGAGTGTCAATAATACCAATACACTTCCAGGCTCTACAAATGTCAATATAAAATTATCTCTAGATGGAGGTTTAACGTTTCCAATTACACTAGTTGCAAATACTTTAAATGACGGTTCTGAAACTATATTGATTCCATCCAATATTGAAGCGTCTACCAATTGCAGAGTTTTGATAGAACCTGTAAATAATATTTATTATGCTGTAAATAGTAATCCATTTGCAGTTGGCTATACAGTTTCTACAAGTTGTTCTACATATAACTTTGAAGGCGGATATTCGACTGGTAACGGAAGCACCTTTATTAGCAAAACTGTTGCAGTGCCAGCGTCAACAGGAACTATCTCAGATGTAAATGTATCTGTGAATGTTACGCATGCAAGATTTTCAGATCTTGAAATTCAGATTGTAAGTCCAAGTGGAACAGTTGTAAGTTTATTTAATAAAAGCTGCGGCAGTACAAATTCAACTCTAGCACTTCAGTTTGATGACAGCGGAACTGCTTTAAATTGTAATGCGACTACAAGTCAAATTGTAATTCCAGCTAGTTTATTAAGTGCTTTTAATGGAGAAAATCAACAAGGAAATTGGACTTTTAGAGTGCGAGATGCAGTTCTTGGAGCTTTAGGAACAATAAATTCTGCTTCAGTAAACATCTGCAATAGAACGTATACACTTGGAAATTCAGATTTTGAAAATATAGATTTTGCCTTGTATCCAAATCCAAACAAAGGAAATTTTACCATTCAATTTAACCGAGATTCAGTAAAAGAGATAAAAATTTATGTTCATGATATTTTGGGAAAATACGTTTACAGTAATACTTTTCAAGGTTCAGGATATTTTATTCAAGATATTCAATTACCAAATGTACCAAATGGATTATATCTAGTTACGGTTATTGATGGAGATAAAAGAACAATCAGGAAAATTTTGGTGAATTAAAATTTTAAAAACCAAAGATTTAAAATCCAAATTCCAACTATTATTGGAATTTGGATTTTTTTTATTGAAATTTTACGCTAAGAGTTCGCCATCGCCATGCAGACAATACTAATTTTTGTTCCTGGAATTTTTAGTAATGCTCTAGAACAAGCTTCGAGTGTTGCGCCAGTTGTCAGGACATCATCAACAATTAAAAAATGTTTATTGCGATTTTCTTCTGTCAAAACTGCATCAAAAATATTTTCGATGTTTTCAGATCTTCCCAAAAGATTCTTTTTAGATTGTGTTTTAGAATATTTCTTTCGGTATAAAACCGAATCGTTATAAGGAATTTTTAAACCTTCGGCTAAAGCCTTTCCAAAAGTTGTAACCTGATTATAACCACGTTCCTTAAATTTTTTTGGATGTAAAGGAACTGGAATTACAGCATCAAAAGGAATTGTCAATTGAATTTCTTTTAAATCTTCGGCATACCAGTTTCCTAAAACAGTTCCAATTTCTTCATGACCTTTATATTTTAGGTTGTGAATTAATTCCTGAACCATTCCTTTTTTATTAAAATATAAAAATGTCGAAGCAAATTGAATATCAATCTTGCCGTAAAACTTTTTTACAGCTTGATTTTTTGGGTCTAAATGATATTGAGTAAGAGGTATTTCGTGACGGCAGGAAGTACAGAAAACAATTTCATTTTGCAGTAAAATAGCTCGGCATCCATCACAGACTTTAGGGAAAAATAGATTTATTAGGTAATTAATCACAAAAAGAGAGATTTTATTTACAAAAGTAACAAAATCAATACTTCAATCTTTATTATTTTTCTTTTTTTTAAAGGTACTTTTTATATTTTTGCATCACTATGGCAAAACAAGAAGATATATTTAAGAATGTGGTTTCGCACGCAAAAGAGTACGGATTTATTTTTCCGTCAAGCGAAGTTTACGACGGACTGAGTGCTGTTTATGATTATGCACAAAATGGTGTCGAATTAAAAAAGAATATCCGTGAATATTGGTGGAAATCAATGGTTCAGATGAATGAGAATATTGTCGGCCTTGATGCTGCGATATTAATGCATCCAACAACTTGGAAAGCTTCTGGACACGTTGATGCATTCAATGATCCATTAATTGATAATAAAGATTCTAAAAAAAGATATAGAGCTGACGTTTTGGTTGAAGATCATGCTGAAAAAATTCACCAAAAAGCACAAAAAGAAATTGACAAAGCAAAAGCTCGTTTTGGCGATGCATTCAACGAACAAGAATTTGTAACTACAAATGCTCGTGTAATTGAATATTTAGCTAAAGAAAAAGAAATCAGAGAGCGTTTAGGTCGTTCTTTAGGAAACGGAGATTTAGCTGATGTTAAAGCTTTGATCGAAGAATTAGAAATTGCTGATCCTGAGACTGGTTCTAAAAACTGGACAGAGGTAAAACAATTTAACTTAATGTTCGGAACAAAACTTGGAGCTTCTGCAGAAAACGCAATGGATTTATACTTACGTCCAGAAACGGCGCAGGGTATTTTCGTTAACTTTTTAAATGTTCAGAAATCTGGTCGTATGAAAGTTCCTTTCGGAATTGCTCAAACGGGTAAAGCTTTCAGAAATGAAATTGTGGCAAGACAATTTATTTTCCGTATGCGTGAATTCGAACAAATGGAAATGCAGTTTTTTGTACGTCCAGGAGAAGAAATGAAATCATACGAATACTGGAAAGAAACTCGTTTGAAATGGCATTTATCTTTAGGATTAGGAAAAGAAAATTACCGTTTTCACGATCACGAAAAATTAGCGCACTACGCAAATGCAGCAGCGGATATCGAATTTAATTTCCCATTCGGATTTAAAGAATTGGAAGGAATTCACTCTCGTACAGATTTCGATTTAAAAGCTCACGAAGAATATTCTGGACGAAAATTACAATATTTCGATCCTGAACTAAACGAAAACTATGTTCCTTATGTAGTAGAAACATCTGTTGGTTTAGATCGTATGTTCTTGGCTGTTTTTGCAACTTCACTAAAAGAAGAAACATTAGAAGACGGTTCTACAAGAACAGTTTTAAAATTGCCGTCAGTTTTAGCGCCAACTAAAGCAGCGGTATTACCATTGGTTAAAAAAGATGGTCTGCCAGAAGTTTCGAGAAAAATTATCGAAGATTTGAAATGGGATTTTAATGTGGCATATGATGAGAAAGATGCTGTAGGACGTCGTTACAGAAGACAAGATGCTTTAGGAACGCCATTCTGTATTACAGTAGATCACCAGACGCTTGAAGACGAAACAGTAACAATTCGTCATAGAGATACTATGAAACAAGATCGTGTAAAAATTACTGAATTAAGAGCTATTATTGAAAATGAAGTTTCGATGAAAAACTGGTTAATGAAAATGTAATCTTTACATGTTATACTCTAGATCCCAAATTCCGTCCCGAAACCTCGGGAGAATTTGGGATTTTTGATTTTAAAAAACAGGTATTTTATCGATCTTTTTTGCATTTCAACTTTATGTATCAACATTTTGGTGTAATGTGTTAACAATGAAATGATTAAAATATTTAAATCCGTAATTTTAAATGCGGATAAATGCCAAAACCAAACTTTTCTTCATTACATCAAATCGAATTTTTTTGAGTATGACTGCGAAGTAAGAAAATCAACAAAACCAAAAATTGAAGAAGTATTCGTATATCATAATTGACGATGATGCTGAAAGTGTTTTGAAAACCAAAACAACCGCTGCAGGTTTTTCAGAATTATCTTTTACCGCATCGGCGTCAAATTTTCAAGATGGTTTAAATTTGATTTTAGAACATAAACCTGCTTTGGTTTTCCTAGAAATTGAACCTAAAGATTTATCAAGCCAATTATCTCTTGCTTTTATCAGCGAGCTGCATCGATTTTTTCAAGAAATTCCCAAAATTATCGTTACCACTAATCAAAAAGACAAGGCTTTTGAAGCCATTCAATATAATGTATTTGATTATCTTTTAAAACCTGTTGCCCACCTAGACCTCCTAAAGACAGCTTTGAAGCTTAAAAAAGCAAATTTAGAGTCAAAAACTCCGCCTTTTATAGAAGAACCAACTTCTATTGTAATTGACAATGTAAATAATGTAACGATTCCTCAAAACGTCGAAAAGCCACTAACAATTTGTATCAAATCGTATGGAGATTATCGATATTTAAACGCTGCTGACATCTGTTACTTTCAGGCAGATAATAATTCGACCGATATTTATTTGAATACTGGCGAAATGATTACAGCATTTAAAACGTTAAAGCATTTTGAAAGTGTTTTAACGTATCCTTTTATTCGTATTCATAATAGTTATGTAATTAATAGAAATTACATTTCGAGAATTCATAGCGGAAACTCAATCTGTTACATAAAAAACTCCTCCAAAAAGATTCCTTTTTCTAAAACATACAAAGCAAATGTCGACTTGATAATTGCTGATTTTGCTGCAGGAAATTACTTAGAAATCTAAAAACCAGATGTTTACACAGATTTGCTATCCGTTGACTATCAATTGGGTATGATCTACCACAAACTCAATTTTTTATACAAATTTTTTTCGATTCTGGTGTTAGTTTTACACTCTGATTCACAGCAATTGTGATTCATTCTCCAAAAATTAGACAAACATTAAAAAACCTCAGGTCATGAAAAAAACAGCTTTGACATTCGGATTATTCTCATTAGCAATAGTTGCAACTTCTTTTGTATTACCAACTTCGACAACTTTTTCTAATGAAAAGTTAGGCGTAGTTTCTCCTGTAGATGGTTCTACTGGAGGAGGAAGAAAACAAGATCCACGTATTGCTAATAATAAGATAGTAGTTAAAAACAACGAATTAGGTTTTGCTAAAATCAACCAATCTTTTGGTGATTCTAAGAAAATAGACTAATTAAAAAAATATTTGCAAAGTCTTTTAGGCTGTCAATTTTTGGCAGCCTTTTTTTATGTTTATAGTTTTAGTATTTTTGGTAAAATTAAAAATTTGCATTGAAAAGATATTTTCCAATATTATTGTTTTTATTGTTGATTTTTTCAGGTTGTACCCAAAAGAAAAAATCAAAGGAACTAACTTCAGTGCAGGATAGCCTTCCCGTTTATTTGTCATTGTCAAATGATATTCAGATAAATTATGACCTTAAACAAAAATATGCTCAGAAGGCATTTTCTATAGTAGTTAAACAAAAAAACGACTCCATTAACAGGGTTAATTTGTTTAAGATTGCCAATAGGTATTATAATATGAATGATTTTAAATCATATCATGCAATTTCACAACTGGTTTTAGATAGGTCCATAAGCAGTAAAGATTCGGCAAGTATTGCCAAAGCATATATCTACCTAGGGGATTATTATGGTTCAAAAGTGATTTCTGATAGTGCTTTCAGAAATTATTTTCTAGCGCAGAAGATTTATTTGCAGATTAACGATCAATATAATTTGGCAAAAACCTTATTAAGCAAAGCGAGTCTGCAATATAACGAATCAGATTTTTTTGAAAGTGAAATATCTGTATTCAAAGCTTTAAGCATATTGAAAAACCAAAAAAATGTAAATGACCAGCTTTAT
The DNA here is from genome assembly GCF_027924665.1 of Flavobacterium sp. GSB-24. NCBI lineage: Bacteria > Pseudomonadati > Bacteroidota > Flavobacteriia > Flavobacteriales > Flavobacteriaceae > Flavobacterium > Flavobacterium sp. GSB-24. Next base: position 753,078 of record NZ_AP027043.1, on the reverse strand, counting down.
GAATGTTATAATTTGTTGGGTATTTTATATAATGAAAGGGAAGAATATGAAAAAGCATTGGAGTATCAGAATAAAGCTTTAAACACTTTAAATGATAAATCGATTCCAGCTGATCTTCAACTAAAAGCGACTTCTTTAAACAATATCGGGTTTGTTTACATGCGCATGAAAAACTACAAACAAGCGATTATTTATTTTGAAAAAGGACTTAAAGAAAAAAATCTTTTCGAAGAAAAAACTATTTTGTACGCCATGCTGCTTGATAATCTGGCTTATTCAAAATTGAAATCAAAACGATTAGACGGGCTTCCCGATCAGTTTTACAGGTCTCTAAAAATCAGAGATAGTCTTGGGTTAAAAATGGCTAAAATATCCAATCAAATTCATTTGTCAGAGTATTATGCATTTAAAAGAGATACTTTTAAAGCTATACAGTTTTCGAAAAAAGCTTTGCTTCTGTCGCGTTCTTCAGATAAATTGGCGAATACTTTACTTGCTCTAAAACAAATTGCTGTTGTAGATCCTCAAAATGCATCTAAGTATTCAAAAGAATATATTCGATTAAATGATAAAATGCTCAAAGCAGAGAGAAATATGGGAGAAAAATTCTCTCGTATCGAATACGAAACCAACGAGATAAAAGACCAAAACTCCAATCTTCAAGAAAAAAATAAAACCTTGGTTTATGTCTTTAGTATTTGTACATTGCTCGGATTGTTTTTTTACGTTTATAAAACACAGCAGGCTAAAAACCGTGAATTAATTTTTAAACAACAGCAGCAGATTGCGAATGAAGACATTTATAATATGATGATCTCACAGCAAAATGAAATTGAGCTGACTAGAATTAAGGAAAAGAAAAAAGTTGCGCAGGAATTACATGATGGGGTTTTAGGCCGTATGTTTGGAATTAGAATTAGTTTGGACAGTTTGGATAAGGTTGATGAAGTTGAAGCGGCGTCTAAAAGAAAAAAGTATTTAGCAGAACTTAAAAATATTGAACAGGATATTCGAGAAATTTCTCATGATTTGAATAGGGAAAAATCAGAATTAATTAATAATTTTGTTGCTATCCTAAATAAACTATTTGAAGATCAGAGAAATACGTATAGCTCAAAATTGATTACTTCTTTTGATCCTAATATCAAATGGGAATTAATAAGCAATATTGTCAAAATCAATTTATACCGAATTATTCAAGAAGGACTTCAAAATTGTAATAAATATGCAAAGGCAGATATTATTAAAGTAGAGTTTGAAATTGAAAATAATAATTTGATTTTAACTATCGCAGATGATGGAGTCGGATTTAATACTAAAAAAACCAAAAATGGAATTGGTTTGCATAATATAGAATATAGAGCAACAGAATGTAAGGGGACAGTTAACATAAAATCTGCCAAATCGGAAGGAACCGTCCTTATTGTAAAAATCCCAATAGATCCAAATAATAACCTGCAATATAATGACATTTGATTTAACAGCTCCAGTTCCGGAATTGGTTCAAAAAAATATTCTAATAGTAGATGATCATCCATTTATTATTGAAGGATACAAAAATGCAATAACGCGTTACAAACCAAAACAATATGAATTTTTAATTTCACAAGCACATGATTGTCGATCAGCTTATGATATAATTGAAAGTAATGACACGCCTGCATTTGATATTGCTTTTTTAGATATCAGCATGCCTGCTTATGAAGAAAAAGAAATTTTTTCGGGCGAGGATCTGGCGAAACTGATTTTAAACAAAATGCCTTCTTGCAAGATTGTTCTGCTTACGATGTATACTGAACTTCTAAAAATTAAAACAATTATTAGAACAATTCAGCCCAATGGTCTAATAATTAAAAACGACCTTACTTTTGAAGAATTGCTTTTGGCATTTGATAAAGTAATGAAGAGCGAAAAATATTACAGTCAATCGGTCGTTAAAATGCTGAATCAATCGACTCATAATGCTATCGAAATTGATCAGTATGATAAACAGATATTAGTTCATTTATCAAAAGGAGCGAGTATTAATGAGATGCTTCAAAACATTCCAATCTCTTTAAATGCAATTGAAAAAAGAAAAAAACATCTGAAAGAACTGCTCAAAATTAGAAGCGGATCTGACGAAGATTTGATTAAAGAAGCTAGAAGCAAAGGGCTTTTCTAAAAAAATGAAATTCCAAAAATAAAAAATTCCAAATCCCATTATGTTGATCGGTAGTGGAATTTGGAATTTTTTATTTGGAATTTTTCAAAAATTTATTCGGTCAAAGCATCCCATCCGCGCGCTTTTAAAGGGATTTTGGTATTGGCACGAGTTACAAGATGTATTCCTTCATTTTCCTCCGTCATATGTCCGATAACAGAGAAATTCGGGTTTCCTTTTATTTTGTCAAAATCATTAATGTCAATTGTAAATAAAAGTTCATAATCTTCACCGCCATTTATGGCAACAGTTGTGCTGTCGATATTAAACTCTTCGCAGGTAGAAATAAACTGAGGATCCAATGGCAGTTTATCTTCATATAAATTACATCCTACTTTTGATTGTTTACAAATATGAATAATCTCAGACGAAAGCCCATCCGAAATATCGATCATAGCAGTTGGTTTAATATCTAAAGCATGAAGCAGTGTTCGAACATCTTTTCGGGCTTCTGGTTTTAACTGACGCTCCACTAAATAAGTGTACGGATCTAAATCTGGCTGATTGTTTGGATTAACCTGGAAAACCTGTTTTTCACGTTCCAAAACCTGCAGTCCCATATAAGCGGCACCAAGATCTCCCGTCACAACCAGTAAATCAGTTTGTTTAGCTCCATTTCTGTAAACCAATTCGTTTTCATCAGCTTCGCCAATTGCAGTGATACTGATAATTAAACCTTTTTGAGATGAGGTTGTATCACCGCCAATAACATCTACTTTATATTCTTTTGCAGCATGTGTAATTCCTGCAAACAACTCTTCAAGAGCTTCAAGTGGAAAACGATTTGAAACCGCCACAGAAACAGTAATTTGGGTCGGTTTTGCATTCATGGCGCAAATGTCTGAAACATTTACCACAACAGATTTGTAACCTAAATGTTTTAAAGGCATGTAAGCCAAATCAAAGTGAACGCCTTCTATCAATAAATCGGTCGAAACTACAACTTTTTTGTCTTTAAAATCAAGAACAGCTGCATCATCGCCTATACTCTTTAATGTTGATTCCTGAGTAACATCAAAATTTTTGGTTAAATGTTCAATTAAGCCAAATTCGCCCAATTGAGCTATACTAGTTCTTTGTTGATTTTTATCTTCAATCATTTTTTTAAGGTACAAAGGTTTTTAAGTTGCAAAGGTACAAAGTTGAGGGCTTAATAACTATAAACGAAGTTTTTTTCTCTTTCCAGTAATTATCGTTTCATGCTAAAATGAGCTTTGAATTCTTGAATCATACCATTTTGTGTATAAGTAACCCGAAACCAATAATCAGAAGAAGGAAGCGGACTGCCGTCAAAATTACCATCCCAGCCAGCACCAGACGGCTTAATCATTTTTAGTAATTTGCCATAACGGTCGTAAATCGTGATGACCGCCTCTGGCTGATAAGCTAGATCTGGGATATTCCAAGTGTCATTGTACCCATCGTTGTTTGGGGTAAAAAATTTAGGATATTTAAGCACTTTGGCAAATAAAATAAGGTTGTCACAATTGGCTTTTATGTCTCTTATTGTAATAGCGTGCTCTCCCGAGTCAACATTCTGAAATATATTACTGGTTTGAAAATCACCATCGTCCAGCTGATATTCATAAGTTCCGAAACCGTTAGTGAGGTTTACAATGATATCAATATTATCTTCAAATTCATCCGACACGGTTACGGTTGCAATTGCCGGACTGGATTTTTCGACAATTACAGTAGCTGGATTATAACCGCAGTCGTTACCAACATCGGGTATGTTTTTAAAGGGTACAACGGTATACGTTCCGTCCTGAATAGCGGTATAAGTTGGTCCTGTGCCTACTTTATTTCCGTTAAAATACCACTCTACAGTATAATCGGTTGAAGTGATTCCTGAATTCAATTGTGCTGAATGCTGTAATGTTCCCGTTTGATAATCAACACAAATGACTCCGTTCTGTACAGAGAAATTTTTTAACGGATAAATGGTAATATAAAAATCATCCTGTGCAAAACAGCTGGAATTTGTGGCTGAGGCTGCGTAGATATACATTTTTTGACTCGTACTTATTTTCTGCCCAGCTGCATATTGATTTCCCGCCGCGTTGGGTTCACTGTAATAATTTCCAAAAGTTAAAGGAGGCAAAGTATAACTTTCACAAATAGCCACATCAGGAGTATTGGCCAATACAGGAGTTTGGGAAATCGTAACTGAAAAATTTTTCTCACTAACGCAGGTCAGACGTGTACCGCTAACAGCATATACATAAACAGTCTGCGAGGTTGTTAAAATAGTTCCAGCCGGAATAACAGCGCCTTTTCCTCCTGGCTGTGCATAATAATTACCCAATTTTAGCGGAGGCAGAGTATAACTGTCACAAACATTTATATTGCTGAAACTGCCCACATCAATTCCGTTGTAATTAACTTTAAAAAACGTTTCATTGCTGCAGGAAGTAAAATTGGACCATTCATTATAAATATAAATGGTCTGTGTGGTGTTGATAACTGTTCCCTCTGCAAGTTGCATTCCCGAACCATTTGGTCCTCCCGTGGCTGTATAGTATTTTCCATTTTTTAGTTTCGGAAGTTTGAAATCGGTGCAGGTAACCACATCAGTAAAACTGTCAACAGGAGGAAGAGGTCTGATTTCAACTGTAAAACTATGCTCATTTGTACATTCAGGCCCTACCGAAAAAACATAGATAGTTTGTGTTGAGGTAATAATATCGCCTGCTTTTAGTTGTGTTCCTCCACCGTTTGTTTTTGTAAAATAGTTGCCATTTGTCAATGGAGGCAAAATATATCGTGCACACTCGAGTCTGTTTGCAGGAGTGTCTACCAATGGGAGCGGTTTTATCGTAATGACATATTTAAGATTTTCGGTACAGTTGGGCGAAGTTGTAGTTGCGGCATAATAATATACGGTTTGCGAACTGGTAATAACAGTTCCAGCCGGAATGTTTTTTCCTTGGCCCCCAGGGCTTTCGTAATAACCTCCAATGGCAACTGGAGGCAGCGTAAAACTTCCGCATCGTGAAATCGGAACAAAAATTGGAGAATTGACAATATCGATTTTAAAAGAATGTTCATCGGTACATCTCCCGTCATTTGCAAAAACAAATATTATTTGACTCGAAGTGATTTGGTCTCCCGCCTTTAGGGCTCTTCCTAAACCTCCTGATAACGTAAAATAATTTCCGTTTGACAAAACAGGCAATGTATATGAATCGCAAGTTACTACATTGGCAGGTTTATCTATTGCGGGTAAAGGATAGACTGTAAAAGGTACCGCTATGTCGCGACACACAGCTCCATTAATTACCGCATAATAATAAATAGTCTGACTGCTTGTAAATACAGTGCCTTCTGGAATAGAATCTCCTTGTCCTCCTGGCTGAGTGAAAAAACCACCCGCAGGTAACTGTGGAACAACATATTGGCCGCAAGCTTCTTTTTTGAAATTAATTTCATAAATCAGAGTTACATTAAAGCTTGTTTCATTGGTACAATTGTTTGTAGTGGGACCTTGATAAATATAGTAACGGCCTCCTTTCGTAATAACATCTCCAGCATTTAATTTAGTTCCCGTTCCATTTGGAGCTGTATTATATGTACCGTTTGAAATTGGAGGTAAAGTATAGCTGTTACAGGCGATAACATTTGGAATAGTATCTACTGGCGGCAGCGGGTTAATAACGATATTGAAATTAACTGTTGTGTAACAAACCGAATTCGCAATATTCTCAATCCGTACCCAGATAGTTGTCGAAGATTGCGTAGACGTAGTAAATGTTTTCGGTTCAGCAATATTATTTCTGGCATTGTTAGCGTCTATTTCGCTGTTATAATACCTAATTCTATATTCGGAAACATTTAATCCGTTTAGAATGATTGGTTCCTGAGTAGTTAAATCAACAGTTATATTTTTAGAAATATTATCGCAGACCTTTAAGTCGGGTGGTTTTACAACATTGATTGGAGCGGTTGTCAATAAATTAAATGAAATTATATTTTCGCAAAAAAGGGTTTTGTCATAAACAGGCACCACTTTTATGTATATGGTTTGGTTACCAGAACTTATAAAAGATTTTAGTTGATTTTCTGGTATCATTGGTCCATTCGCATTGGCAGAAGCTAAGGAATCAAAATAATAAATAGTGTGTTTAGCTGGATCAATACCTAATGAAGTTAGATTATTCTGGGTTAAATCATATTGATAAGAACCAGTTGCACTGTAACAGGCCGTTAAGTTTTGGGGAGTTTTAATAATTAACTCGTTAACTACAACTTCGTCTTTAACCACACAACCAGAAAGTGTTGCCGTAACTCCGTAAGTTCCTGCTTTATCGACTGTCAAAGAATTGGTAGTTTCAGTAGGAATTACTGTTCCATTTAATGTCCATGTATAAGCAAAATTGCCTGCAAGATCAGATTTGAGTGTAATTTTTTCACCTTGACAAAGTGTTCTGTCGGGGCCTAAATCCATTGTTGTCATAAAACTGCCGCCTTTTATAAAAACTGCCGAATCATAATTACTGTCGTTGTAATCGCCAATAGCAAGTTTTATGCGATAAGTTCTGTTTGGAATCACCGTTGAAGAAGCTGTTAAAACTTTCGTCTCGCCTCTCATATTGATGGACGACTGCGAAGGATTTGTGACATTATAACGATCAAATAAATTAGCATTGGCAGATAAACACGACGAATTATACTGCTGGTCTCTAATATTTTTAACTGAAACTGGAGTATTTGTTCCCGGCAGAACGGCAAGATTTGTTGAAATTCCTGTTGTTAAATCAGTCAGTATGAAGGCAAATACATCACTGAATCCGCATTGAAATTCACCATATTCATTGGACGCAAAAAGAAAATCAAAACTAAAATTACTTGACAGCGGTGTAAAATCAAATTGAAGAAAACTGACATCTGTTACAGGTACAACTTGTCCGTTATTATCGCTGATAATCTGTAGATCACTATCAGTAGCATTGTTCAGCTGGCTGCTTTCATTAGTACCGCTGTATGATCCTTCTGTATATTTGGCGATTCCGTTTCTTATAATGATTCCGCTTGAAATAGGAAAGTTTGGATTTGTGCTTGTGAATTTACCGATACCTTGATGTGACGAGAATTTAAAATTACTTTCGTTTGAACAGCCATTTTGCATTAATTCTGCTCTTACCAGTTCAGGTATGCCCAAAGTTGTAGTGTCGACTACGATTCCTTGTGATGAAGATAGGGTCGAATACAATAATAAAAGTAGAAGTAGAGCAGATCTCATAATTCATATTCTATTTGTTCGGTTATTAAAGTTATGAAATTATTTCTTTATAAATTTTTGATTGTCAGTATTTTATGGTTATTTGTGAGTGATTGAACAAAAATGTGTGATAATTTTAATTTTTGTTAAATTCGAAAAAAATAAACAATTGATGAATCTCATTGTATGGTTAAAGAATGAATAATAGAATATTTTTAAAAATATTTTTTCCTGCTGACAAACTGTTGTCACCAACCCATTTTACTTTTGAAGTATTAAAAATATTTAAACTTTAAAACCATGAAAACACTAGAAGCACAAGTTATTACATCAGAAGATTTATTGAAACACTGGCAAGGACACCGCGCTCTTACACGTCGATTAATTGAACTTTTTCCTGAGAAAGATTTCTTTGAATTTTCAATTGGAGGTATGCGCCCTTTTGCCAAATTAGTGGATGAACTTTTGGCTATAGCAGTTCCAGGACTTAAAGGAATTGTAACGAAACAAACCGAAGCATTTTCGGAAGGATCAGAAAAATTAATTTTTAAAGCACAATATCTTCAAAAATGGGACGAAGCGACAGAAGAAATAAATAAATATTGGGAACAATTAGCAGTCGAAGATTTCAGCGAAACTTTTAATTTGTTTGGGCAGTATGAATTTCCAGTCATTCAGAATATTTTGTATTTCATTGATAATGAAGTGCACCACCGTGGACAAGCTTATGTATATTTAAGAGCTTTAAACATTGAACCGCCATTTTTCTGGGAAAGATAAATATTCAAATTAAAAAAACTCCTGATGATAATTCTTTCAGGAGTTTTTTTATAAAAGTCTTTTTTTGTTGATTTCCAAAAGTTCTAGAACTTTAGTTTTTAATATTTGAGGTTCCAGGATTTCTGCATAATCTCCAAACATAAGAAACCATCGTGGAAAACCATTTTCGATATCACGGCACATAAAATGCATTTCGATTTTATCACCTATTTCTTTTTCTGAAACAAAGCCATGATATTTTCTTTCATGGGTCAAATATCTTGCGATTTTTTTTTCAATTAAGATTCTCACTTTTGTCGTAGGACAAGTTTCCGTTTTAGTCAAATAAGTTTCCAATGCATCGTGTTCAATAGTAAAATCAAATTCGGTTTTTTTGATTTCCTGAATGCGATCGGTTCTAAACTGGCGATAATCTTTTCGCAAATGGCAATAACCTAGAAAATACCAATTATTATTATCATGAAAAACCCCAACGGGTTCTAGATTTCGCTGTGTTGTTTCGTCTTTATCAAAAGTTTTGTAGGTTAAAAGAATTTGTTTTTTCTCTGCAATTCCTTCAAAAAGAACAGCCAGTGTATTCGGAGAATTGTCATTAAACATTGGCTCCGCAGTCTGCATAACTACTCTTGATTCAATGTTGGACAGCCAGTCTTTGTCTGCACTTCTTAAAACCGATTTGAGTTTGTACATCGCCGATGCGTGATGTGTTCCCAAAGAAGGATCTGTAAATTTCTGCATTAGTTTTTCGGCAGCAATAAAGCTGCTTATTTCTTCTCGCGTAAACATTACGGGCGGAAGTCTGTAACCTTCCATTAATGCATAGCCAACTCCTGCTTCACTATAAATAGGAACCCCAGAAGCTTCAAGCGTTCTAATATCCCTGTAAATAGTTCGTAAACTACAGTCAAAACGGTCTGCCAGTTCTTGTGCCTTTACAATCTTTTTTGACTGTAATTGAATAAGAATCGCAACAATTCGGTCAAATCGTTTTGGAGTTTCGTCGAGCATTTTTTCTTTTAAGTTCAAAAGTTCAGATGCTCAAAGTTACAAAGGTTTAGGGTTTAAAGAAATAAAAAAGCTGTCCCAAATTGAGACAGCTTTTTTATAAGTAAATAGCAGGAAAGAATTAAAATCTATATAAAAGACCAAATTGAGGTTGGTCAAAAATATTTTCAAATAAATTAATATTTAATTGGAAAGTATCAGATGAAGGACCATTTTCTGGAGAAACACTGTTGTAAGACAGCATATTTGCTAATACAAAAGTTACAGCAATATTTTTGGTTACAAAATAATTTAATCCCACAGTGATATCAGCAGTTAAACTGTTGTCAGTATCGCTTCCAACATTTGGTATATCTGTTTTGTTTCTTCCAAATCCTAAACCAGCTTCAGCATAAGTTTTTAAACGTTTTTTATCCAATTCCAAGAAATAGTAACGTGCAAAAGCTCCAACCCCAAATACATTAGTTTCTACTTGAGTTGTTTCTACCTTGTTGCTAGAGTAGTTTAATTTTGCTCCTACAGCAAATTTATCATTTAATAAGTACCCAAATTTTGGACTAAAACCATAATAATCTGCATCACCGCCTGTGCTAATTTTGATAGAACCTTCTAAGAACATATCACCGCTTTGAAAGGTTACTCCCTTTGCTGAGTTCATTTCCGAATCAACTTCTTCTTGTTGTGCATTAGCAAATGAGAAAGTTAACATCGATAAAAGAATAAAAAATTTAGTTTTCATAATAATAATTTTAAGTTGTAGGATTAAAGTTATATTTTAAAATCTAGAATTTTTAAAATCTAAATCGAATGCATCAATAATGAATCAATAGAGTTAAAAAAGATATAATTTTATAAGTATTTACTTGTTTAATTATGACCTAAAATTTAAGTTTTCAGGTGTCAATCTGAGTGTTTACTGAGAATTAATTCTTAAAAAATAAAAAACCCGATAACTTTTGTTATCGGGTTAATCTATATTCTCTATTCTATTTTCTAAAAAACTAGTCGTTCAGTTTCAAAACAGCCATAAATGCTTCTTGCGGAATCTCAACGTTTCCTACCTGACGCATACGTTTTTTACCTTTTTTCTGTTTTTCCAGTAATTTACGCTTACGCGAAATATCTCCACCGTAACATTTTGCGGTAACGTCTTTACGAAGTGCCTTAATCGTTTCACGAGCAATAATTTTCGCTCCAATTGCAGCTTGAATCGGAATATCAAATTGTTGTCTCGGGATTAACTCACGTAGTTTCTCGGTCATTTTTTTACCGATATTGTAGGCGTTGTCTTCGTGGATTAATGCAGAAAGTGCATCAACGGTTTGTGCATTTAAAAGAACGTCCAGTTTAACTAATTTCGAAGTACGCATCCCGATAGGAGAGTAATCGAAAGAAGCATACCCTTTAGAAACTGTCTTTAAACGATCGTAAAAATCGAATACAATTTCAGCCAAAGGCATGTCAAAGTTTAACTCAACACGCTCTGTTGTTAGGTAAGTTTGATTCGTAATTAAACCACGTTTTTCAATACATAAACTCATTACGTTTCCTACGAAATCAGCTTTTGTAATAATAGTAGCTTTTATATAGGGTTCTTCAACTCTGTCCAGTTTTGAAGGTTCTGGTAAATCTGATGGGTTGTTTACAATTAAAGGAGTTTCTGGATCTTTTTTGGTGTAAGCCAAATACGAAACGTTAGGAACTGTTGTAATTACAGTCATATCAAACTCACGCTCTAAACGCTCTTGGATAATTTCCATGTGAAGCATTCCTAAGAATCCGCATCGGAAACCAAATCCTAAAGCCGCAGAACTTTCAGGCGTAAAAACAAGCGAAGCATCATTCAATTGCAATTTTTCCATAGAAGAACGCAAATCTTCATAATCTTCTGTATCAACAGGATAAATTCCAGCAAATACCATTGGTTTTACATCTTCAAAACCAGTAATCATATTAGTTGTAGGCAGTTTGGCATCAGTCAGCGTGTCACCAACTTTTACTTCTTTTGCTTCTTTAATTCCAGAAATCAAATAACCAACGTCTCCGGTAGAAATTACATTTTTAGGAACTTGATTTAATTTTAAAGTTCCAATTTCATCAGCAAAATATTCATTATCAGTTGCCATGAATTTAATTTTCTGACCTTTTCTGATTTCACCATTTACAACTCTAAAGATTACTTCGATACCACGAAACGGATTGTAAACCGAGTCAAAAATCAAAGCCTGTAAAGGTTCGTCTGGATTTCCTTTAGGTGCAGGAATTTTTTCGATGATAGCAGCAAGAATGTTCTCAACACCAAAACCAGTTTTTCCAGAAGCATGAATAATATCTTCTAATTTACATCCTAATAAATCGATAATATCATCACTAACTTCTTCTGGATTGGCACTTGGCAAATCGACTTTGTTTAAAACCGGAATAATTTCCAAGTCATTTTCAAGTGCTAAATATAAATTTGAAATCGTTTGTGCCTGAATACTTTGTGCAGCATCAACAATTAATAAAGCTCCTTCGCAGGCTGCGATAGATCTCGAAACTTCATACGAAAAATCTACGTGACCAGGAGTATCAATTAAATTCAAGATGTATTCTTCCCCTTTATAAGTATATTCCATCTGAATGGCATGACTCTTAATGGTAATTCCACGCTCACGCTCCAGGTCCATGTTGTCAAGCAATTGTGCTTTTTCCTCACGAGCTGTAACGGTTTGTGTTGCGCTTAATAATCTGTCCGCCAATGTACTTTTACCGTGGTCAATGTGTGCAATAATGCAAAAGTTACGTATCTTCTTCATTTTTATATATCAGTTCTCTTAACGAGTTTAAGTATTTTTGGGTATAAATAACACTAAAGCAATAGCTTTAAAGCATGTTATTAAGGCGCAAAGATAGCGCAAAGTTTTGGATTCTGGAATGTTGATCTGCGATAGTTGATAGTTGTGAATTAAAAAGAAGCCTAAAATTCAAAATTGAATCCTTTTTCTGTTAATTTCTTGTACATTTCAGCATCAAATTTGTAAAGTTTAGCTGCTCTGTGCGAAACGTCTTTTTGTTTTTCGTCGAGTTCTGTCAGCAGTTTCATGTGAAGAATTTTTCGTCTGAAATTCGATTTATCCAATTCAATTCCTAAAATTTCTTCGTACAAATGCATCAACTGCAATAACGTAAATTTTTCTGGAAGTAAATTGAAACCAATCGGAGCCTGACGAACGCGATTTCGCAGCTGCAGTAAGCTAAAATCTAGAATTTCGTTATGGTCAAAAATCAAATCTGGAATTTCATTTATTTTATACCATTTGGCTTCGATAACTCTTAAACTGGCTTTAATATTATAATCTTCTCGATTGACTAAAGTATAGTAACCAATGGTAACAACACGTCTTTCTAAAACACGTTTCGGATTTGTAAAAGCTTTTAACTGCTCCAAATAAATATTTTCGAGACCAGTAAGTTCTTGTAGAATACGCTGGGCAGCATCATCTGCACTTTCGTCTATTTGAAGCCATCCGCCAAGAAGTCCCCATTTTCCTTTACTTTCACCTTGGGCATGCTGCACCAAGAGAACTTCGAGACTCTCTTTATTAAATCCGAAGAAAACACAGTCAATTGTGATTCCGTCTACGGCTGGTTTGTGATGATTAGTAGTTGTTTCTGTCAATTTTATTGTTGTGTTTCGAAGTGCAAAAAGTATTTTTATATCTCAATTGAAAATCAGAATTCAAAATTGAAACCTTTCTCCGTTAATTTCGTGTAAATTTCTGGATCAAACTTGTATAATTGAGCCGCTCGGTGAGAAACGTCTTGTTGTTTTTCGTCTAAAGCTGCCAAAAGTTTCATGTGAAGAATTTTTCTCCTAAAGTTCGGTTTGTCCATCTCGATTCCTAAAATTTCCTCATAGAGCTGCATTAACTGTAATAAAGTAAATTTTTCAGGTAATAAATTAAATCCAATTGGAGTCTGGCGAACTTTATTTCGAAGGTGTTTCAAGCTATACGCCAAAATCTCATTATGATCATAAATCAAATCTGGAATACTGTTTATTTTGTACCATTTAGCATCCGAAGCTGTAAAACCTGCTTTAATATTGTAATCTTCTCTTTTGACCAAAGCATAATAACCAATCGTAATTACTCGTCTTAGCGGAAAACGATCTGGATCGCCAAATGCTTTCAGCTGTTCCAAATAGATATTATCAAGCCCTGTAAGTTCGTTCAATAAACGGTGTGCAGCATCATCTGTGCTTTCTTTTTTATAAATCCATCCCCCAGGAAGACCCCATTTTCCCTTGCTGATTCCTTCTCCATGCTGTACCAAAAGCACCTCGAGACTGCCTTTGTCAAAACCAAAGATGACACAGTCAATCGTGATCGCATTCATGGCACTTTGTTCGTTTTTTGGAACAGTTCTGTCATCTACATTTTCAACCATATTCGAGATAAATTTTGACAAATTAAATAAATAAAATGATTATTAGCCTTCTTAAAAGCTTTATATTTTTTTTAACGAAACAAGATTTTGATAATCAGTGAATTAAAAATGTGCTAAAAAATGTATTAAAATACTCTAATTCTTAAATGACTGATTGTCAATTTTATAAAACGTTGATTTTTCTATATTTTTTATTTCAATTTTATTTCTCTTTTTACAGCATTGATAAAAATGAAATCGTATTTATTAGAATAGAAAAAAAATAACCCTAATATTTTGTTAATATAGAAAATTTGTTTTACACTTGTAGTCAAATTTACCATAAGATAAATTCAAATTGACTATAAGTAAAAAAGGCAAAGCTACAACTTAACTTAAACTTACCACAAATGTTTTTTTAGAAATTGATTTTTAATCGATTTTGATGTTTAAAAACCTCTGCCTATAGTCTGCAAGTACTAAATGTTGGAGATGAGATTCAGGCCCTCATTTTTGGCATGACCTGCTTGGGAAGTTTTCCAGATTTCTCTTAGGGTAAAAATTACTAACTATAACTTAAACTTAATCAATTCTTACTATGAAAAGCAAAAATTGTATTACAACAAAGCTTCCATATTTTATGGCGGTGCTGCTTAGCGTATTTATGATGCAGTTTGGATTTGCACAAGAATCCAAAACTGTAAGTGGAACAATCACTTCTGCCGAAGACGGATTTGGAGTTCCCGGAGCAACTGTACAAGTACAGGGAACAAAATCGAGTACTGTTACCGATTTTGATGGAAAATATAAAGTAGAAGCTAAAACAGGAGATGTTTTAGTGATCACTTTCGTGGGATTTAAAACACAAAAAATTACTGTTGGCGCTCAGAAAGTTGTCAATTTAGTGCTGCAGCCAGAAACTGCAGAACTTAAAGAAATTGTAGTAATTGGTTATGGTACTCAAAAGAAGAAAGTTAATACAGCTGCAACTTCTTTGGTATCTGGAAAAGACATTCAGCAAGTAGCGAGTCTTGATGTTGTAAATGCTTTGCAAGGTCAGGCTTCTGGAGTTTCTGTAACTTCTTCTTCTGGTCAGCCTGGTGCGAATATGGTGGTAAATATTCGTGGTGCAGGTACAGCAGGAAACAGTGATCCGCTTTATGTGGTTGATGGTGTTGTGGTAGATAACGGAATTGGATACTTAGATCCTTCTGTTATTGAAAGGGTTGACGTTTTAAAAGATGCTTCTGCGGCTTCTATCTACGGAGCAAGAGCAGCAAACGGAGTTATTTTGGTTACAACTAAAAAAGGAAAAGATGGTAAAATGAATGTGTCTTTCAGTTCTTACACAGGTTTTCAGCAGATTGCTAAAAAACTGGATTTGATGAATACACAAGAATATACAACAATTATGAACGAAGCTCGTGTAAATTCTGGATATGCTCCATTATACACGAAAGAGCAAATTGCTGCATTTCCTGATCATGACTGGCAGAAAGATTTGTTTAATGAAGGTGCAATGAAACAAAACCACTCCCTTTTGATCACAGGTGGTGATGAAAAATCTACAATTGCAACTGGTTTATCGTACTACGGACAAGAAGGTATGATTGGTGGAGCAAATAATCAGTCTCAATACGATCGTGTTACTTTTACAGTAAACTCTACTTCAGAAGTTATTAAAGGATATTTGAAAATTGGTGAAAACTTCACTTTATCAAACATTAAATCAAGCGGTGTTGCAGATGATGGAATTTACAGCAACGCAATTAGAAGCTTCTTAAACGCAGCTCCAATTGATGCAGCGTATGATGCAAATGGAGATTTTGCAAGCTCAATTATCTCTGCAGATATCAGTAATCCAGTTGGATCTTTATACTATAACAACTTCAATCAAACAAAAACAAACCGTTATGTAGGTAATATTTTTGCTGAATTGAAATTTGCAAAAAACTTTACTTTCAGAACCAGTTATGGTGTTGATATGACAGATAGTAACTATCGTTCTTTCAGACCTGTTTATTCTCTTTCTTCAAATGATAATAATACAGTTTCTAGTGTTACTCAAAGCTCAACAAAATCGATGGGATGGATTTTTGAGAATACACTTCAATACAAATTCAACATTGCTTCTGCTCATAATTTTGATGTGTTAGTGGGTACTTCTGCTAAAAAGAACACTGCAGATTACATGGAAGGACAAGGAAGAAACTTAATTTTTGATGATTTCGAACATGCTTATTTGGATAATGCAAAAGATCCAACATCAAATGTGGTAAAAGGAAACCGTAGAGATTACGCTATTCAATCGTACTTCGGACGTTTATTGTACGATTATGATAATAAATATTTATTCTCAGCTACAGTGCGTCGTGACGGATCTTCAGAATTTGGTCCAGACAACAAATATGCTATTTTCCCATCGTTCTCTGCTGGTTGGAATTTAGACAAAGAAGCTTTCTTTAAAGAAAATAAAGTATTAAATACTTTCAAATTAAGAGCAAGCTGGGGGCAAAATGGTAACGATCAATTTGCAAGAAGATTTGCTTATATGTCGGTTGTAAACTCAACAGATAAAACGTATCATTTTGGAACAGGTGACGAAACTTTATTAGTAGGTTCAAGCCCAGATCAGTTAGCAAATAGAAACTTAAAATGGGAAACTTCTGAGCAGTTGGATTTAGGTTTTGATGCTACTTTGTTTACCAACTTTACTTTAACTTTCGATTACTATGATAAGAAAACGAAAGACTGGTTAGTTCTTGCTTCTATCCCGGCTTATGCTGGAGCTACCGCACCTTATATTAATGGTGGAGATGTGAGTAATAAAGGTTTTGAAATTGGATTGGCTTATCGTACACGTTTTGGAAAAGATTGGAATTTTGGAATCAATGCCAACCTTTCTCGCAACCAAAATGAAGTATTACGAATTGCAAACAACGAAGGAATCATTCACGGAGAATCAAATGTTTTATTCCAAGGTTTAGACGAAATGAACCGTGTTGAGGTGGGTAAACCAATGGGTTATTTCTACGGATTAAAAACAGCTGGAATTTTCCAAAATGCTGCAGAAGTTGCTGCGGGAGTTCAGCCAAATGCACAACCTGGAGATGTTCGTTTTGTAGATTTGAACACTGACGGAAAAATTGATGCAAATGATAAAACACAAATCGGAGATCCAAACCCAGATATTAACTACGGTGTTAATTTAGAATTATCATATAAAGCTTTTGATTTATCTATTAATACTTATGGTACTGCTGGAGGACAAAACGTTTTTGGAATTCACGATTATACTCGTGCCTACACAAACAACACTACAGATGTTTTAAACAGATGGACAAGCGAAGGAACTTCAAACACAGTTCCAAGAGTAACATACGGAACAGATGATAATGGTAACTATACTAAATTCTCTGATTTGTATATTCAGGATTCAGATTTCTTCAGAATTAAAAATGCTACAATTGGATGTGATTTAACAAAGTTAACAGACAAGTTGAAATTCTTCTCTAAATTCAGATTGTACGTTGCAGGAAATAACATTTACACATTCACGAAGTACAAAGGAATGGATCCAGAAATTGGTTTCGGAAACGTAAATCAATCTTGGGCTAAAGGAATCGATGTTGGATATTATCCGCAGCCAAGAACCTACATGATGGGGCTAAATGTTAACTTTTAAATTTTGAACACGATGAAAACATATATAAAATTATTTGCACTTTCAAGCTTACTAACCTTAGGCGCTTGTTCGGAAGATTTTTTGGAGAACGAACCATATACAGATAAAGTAACGGAGAATTTTTATAAAACTCCTTCTGATGCTTTTGAAGGTTTGGTAGCCGTTTATGATGTATTGCAAAGAGAAGCTTACGGTACTCAATTGATCGTAAGTGAGCAGGCATCTGACAACTGTTTTGGAGGATTTGGTATTGCAGATCCAACAGTAGATTTGCAGTGGGACCGCTTTCAATATACTACAGATAAAGATATGAATGCCCTGACTTGGACAAACTCTTATCTTGGAATTTACAGAGCAAACATTTTATTAGAAAACCTAGACAAAGTAAACTGGGGATCTGATACAGCTTTGAAAACGCGTTACGAAGCTGAAGCACGTTTCTTAAGAGCACATTTTCATTTCCAAGCGGCAAAAATGTTTGGAGATATTATTCCGTTAGATCATACGGTAACGACAAGTGAATTTGAATTACCAAGACAAGCACCAGAAGTTACTTATGCTTTAATTGCAAACGATTTAAAATTTGCCGCAGATAACTTAGGACCAGAAAATTACTCTCAAGCAGGAAATGCAAATTACGGACGTATTACAAAATGGGCTGCAGAAGCTTATTTAGCTAGAACATTCTTGTTTTACACAGGAGCTTACAACAAAACAGATTTAGCAGGTGTAGTTACAAAAGCACAGGCTGTAAATTACATTAACGATGCTGTAAATAATAGCGGACATGGTTTAGTAGCAGATTTTGCGAATCTTTGGTTAGCAGCTTCTTTTGAAAATTTTGCTGGAGAAGATAATACAGAAATGGTTTGGGCTGTTCGTTTCAACGGTTCAGGGAAAGGAAACTGGGATCTTCACGAAGGAAACCGTTTTCAGGTAAACATTGCACCGCGTGGAGGTTCAATAGGAAAATATGCAACAGGATGGGGAGGAGCAACAGTAAACCCAAAATTGGTTGAAGCTTATGAAGCAACAGATACTAGAAAAGCAGCTTCATTTATTGATTATGCAGGTGAGAATTTAAATTTTGATGCTCAAGCTAGAGAACAGCGTCAATACACTGGATATTCTTGGAAAAAATATTGTCCAATTACGAATGCAGCGGGAACAGCAGTTGTAGAAGCAAATGGAGGAAATTTCCAAATTGATAACTATCAGGATTATGCAATTATTCGTTTTGCAGATGTTTTACTAATGGCTGCCGAATTGAATTTAGGAACAAATACAGCATTGGCACAAGCAGATCTAGACAGAGTTCGTGATCGTGCTTTTAAAAGTACAACACATAGAATTCCTGCAACTCAAGCCAATATTATGCAAGAGCGCCGTTTAGAATTGGCATTGGAAGGATTACGTTATTTTGATTTAATCAGACAAGGAATGCCTGCAATGAAAGCAGCTATTGACAACAATACTGGAGATTCTCAGTTTGCCGTAACATTTAGACCAGAAACGCTAGGATGGTTTCCTTTACCACAATCACAGATAGTACTTTCAAATGGTACTATTCAACAAAATCCAGGTTGGAATTAACTTTAAACAAATTGATTATGAAACGTATATTATATATAGTATTAACGGCTGTAACAATCAGTTCGTTTTTATTCTCTTGTGAGCCTGTTGAAGATCGCGAAAGTTTGCCAGCAATCACAGTAACACCAGAAACACTTAAATATTCTATCACTCAGGATGCAGTAAACAAAAATGTTTTAATCCTTAAAAGTGAAGATCCAACTGTAATTCCATATTGGAAATTTGTAGATGCATCAGGAAATGAATTAGGGCATTCAAACAAAAGCGATGATCGTGTAACATTACCTTTCGCAGGAAAATACAATGTTTATTTTACAGCCTATACAAGAGGAGGTTCAGTAGACGCGGTTCCAACTGTAGTTGATGTTCCTGAAAACGATGACACTTATTTCAGCGATCCAAGATGGGAGATGCTTACCAATGGTGTTGCAGGAAAAACATGGGTATTAGATTTTGTTGATCCTGTTGGATGGGCTGGTTTAGATTATCCGTCAACATCTGGAGATAACTGGAGCTGGCTTCCAGATTATGCAAGCAATTCATGGGTTATGCCAAATAAAAATTGGGGCGAAATGTATTTTGATTTAAATGGAAATTACAATACAACTGTTACTCAAACCGCTATTGCAAATAACAATCAGACTACTAAGAAAAACACATACAAATTTGATATTGCAAACAATAGAATAATTTTTAATGGAGGAGTAGAAATGCTTTACGGTGGTGATTACTATCTAGATTGCAGCAATTGGTACAATGTAAAAGTGGTTGAGCTTACTGCAACCTCTTTACGACTGGCTGTTATAAGAGATAAAAGTAGAACCGGCGAAGGTGTTTGTTTAATTGTTTTCCATTACAAACCAAAATCATAAGTTAGTTAGTTTTGAAGTCTCAGTTTTAAACATGTTTCTAACGTGCTTTAAGACTGAGACTTAAATTATTTAAAGAAGAAATATTCGAAATCGATTTTTATTTCTATCTTCCAATTCCAAAAACACAAAAAGTAGCTATGCATATTAGAAAAAACATAAAAAGCATATGTTTGTTGGCAGTAGCAGCAGGAGTAATTTTACTCAATTCCTGCGCTAAAAAAGAGGATGCATTTATAAATAGAAAAGTTTCTTTTAATACAGATTGGAGTTTCCATCTAAACGATAGTATAATTGATAAAGATACCATTGGAAGTACCACTAAATGGAGAAAACTAGACGTTCCTCACGATTGGAGCATCGAAGGAAATTTTGATGAAAAAAGTCCGGCTGGTTATGGCGGAGGAGCATTAAACGGAGGTTTAGGCTGGTACAAAAAAACATTCAAAGTGGCTGCAGAAGACAGCACAAAAGTTACTTCAATTACTTTTGACGGCGTTTACAAAAACAGCGAAGTCTGGGTAAACGGCCATTATTTAGGAAAACGTCCAAACGGATATATTGGTTTTCAATATGAAATCTCCAAATATTTAAATTACGGAGATAAAAACAACGAAATTATTGTTAAGGTTGACAATTCAAAACAGCCTAATTCACGCTGGTATTCAGGTTCTGGAATTTTTAGAAATGTCTGGATCGAAACCACAGATAAACTGCATGTTGCACAGTGGGGAACTTACGTGACAACGCCAAAAGTTACTGCTGACACAGCTTCGGTAAATATTGAAACTACAATTCAGAATCAATATTCGAATTCAAAGAAAGCAACAGTAACAACAACTATTTTTTATGGTATAGGAAATGATCTTAGAAGAATAAAATCGACTAGTCAAAATATTACAATTGGTGCAAATACCAATCAAACAAGTAAACAACAAATACAAGTGTCAAATCCTGTTTTATGGTCTGTTGAAAAACCAGAATTGTATACAGCAGTTACGGAAATTTCGCTTGACGATAAAATCATTGATCAATATAAAACCAATTTCGGAATCAGAGATTTTAAATTCGATTTGAACAAAGGTTTTATTTTGAATGGAAAACAGGTTAAAATAAAAGGAGTTTGTTTACATCACGATTTAGGCCCATTAGGTTCTGCAATTAACACGCGAGCCATTGCACGACAGTTAGAAATCATGAAAGAAATGGGCGTAAACGGAATCAGAACTTCTCATAATCCTCCCGCTCCGGAACTTTTAGACCTTTGCGACAAAATGGGTTTCATTGTCATGGACGAAGCTTTTGACATGTGGAAGCAAACCAAAACCAAATATGATTACGGAAATGATTGGGACAAATGGCATAAAAAAGATCTAATGGATCAATTACTGCGCGACCGAAATCATCCAAGTATTTTTGTTTGGAGCATCGGAAATGAAATCCCAGAACAATGGAATGAAAAAGGTGTTGAAATTGCCAAAGAATTAGCAGCAATCACACGCCAATACGATAAAACACGTCCGTTGACTGCAGCGATGAATCCGCCGGTAAATATGAATATTGATGCCGTGACTTTACAATTTGAGAAAAAAGATGTTTCGATTAATCCGCTTGCTGGATCAGGTGTTTTAGATTTAATTGGATATAATTATGCGCATCAAACATATGAACATCATCTGAAGAATTTCCCTAATACACCTTTCATCGCAACCGAAACAACTTCAGGTTTGCAGACAAGAGGTTATTACGATGCCGTTTCAGATACCATCAAAAAATGGCCGGTAAGATGGGATCTTAAATTTACAGAAGGAAATCCTGGAAATACCGTTTCAGCTTACGATCAGGTGCAGACGCCTTGGGGTTCAACGCACGAAGCAACTTGGAAAGTCATTAAAAAACACGATTTCCTTTCTGGAATGTACATTTGGACAGGTTTCGATTATATCGGAGAACCAACACCGTACGAATGGCCGTCTATCAGTTCGTATTTCGGAATCGTTGATTTAGCCGGTTTCCCGAAAGATGTCTATTATATGTACCAAAGCGAATGGACAGACAAAACAGTTCTTCATATTTTCCCGCATTGGAACTGGAAAGCCGGACAAACTGTTGACGTTTGGGCATACTACAATAAAGCCGATGAAGTGGAACTTTTTTTAAACGGAAAGTCGGTTGGAAAAAGAAGCAAAAAAGGAGACGATCTTCACGTAATGTGGAGAATTCCTTTTGAAGCTGGAACCTTAAAAGCAGTTTCTCGAAAAGACGGAAAAGTGGTTTTAGAAAAAGAAATTAAAACTGCTGGAAATCCATCTCAATTAAAATTGACTGCGGACAGAAGCACGATAAAAGCAGACAAAAATGATTTGTCGTTTATTACAGTTGATATTTTAGACAATAAAGGGACTTTAGCTCCAAATGCCAACAACGAAATCAATTTCTCTTTAAAAGGAAACGGAAAAATTGTTGGAGTTTGCAGCGGAGATCCAGTAAGCCACGAACCGTATAAAGGAACTAAACATACCGCTTTGGCTGGAAAATGTTTGGTAATTGTACAATCAGGAGATCAATCTGGAAGATTGGAATTAACCGCAAAAGCAAACGGATTGAAACAATCTACAATTGTAATTACAGCAGAATAATAAGTTACGTTCCTAACAGGTTTCTAAAACCTGTTAGGTATCAATAGATTTTTATCAAGATATAACATAAAATACCTAACAGGTTTTTTAAAACCTGTTAGGATAAACTAACATCTAGAATTATTAACCAATGAAAAACTCAAAACTAACCGCATTATTTTCTGCCTTAATATTTGGATTTATTGCAGTGCCAAAAGCATCAGCACAAATCCAAAATGCAGAAGTATTAAATGCACCAATTGATATCAGTAAAGATTTTCAGAACTATCTGAACACCTTTTATTTCGCAGATGAATTGGCATCTTTTGATCCTGCAACAGGAAAAGGAACTATAAAATATTTGAGATACAATTACAAAACACGTCAGGCATTCAACAATATGATGATGAAACCTGATGTAGAAAAAGCAAACGAATTTCCAACAACAGAATATGCAGAATCTCCTGTTTTGCCGTTTGAAATTCAGTTTGTTTCTGATCGAACAGTTAGAATCAAAACTACTTCTGGACCGCAATTTCATCCGCAAAAGGAATCATTGATGCTGGTTGACGGCGTTGCGCCAAATCACCCGGAATTATGGAAATATTCTAAAATTGAAGGCGGTCACAGTTATACAAGCAAACACGGAAGAGTTGAAATTTTGACAAAACCTTGGCACGTAAAAATTTACGATGAAAAAGGAAAAATGCTGACAAGCACGCTTCACGATACCGATTTTAAAAATACGTATACACCAACACTTCCGTTTTCTTATGTTCGCAGAAATAGCGATTACTCCAGAAGTATGGGCGCGGCGTTCAGCTTAGAACCGGACGAAAAAATATTTGGCTGTGGAGAATCATTCACACAATTCAATAAACGCGGTCAAAAAGTAGTTTTATGGACAGATGACGCAAACGGAATCCAAAATGAAACGATGTACAAACCGATTCCGTTTTACATGAGCAGCCGCGGTTACGGCGTTTTCATGCACCATTCTACACCAATTACAGTTGACTTTGGAAAGTATTTTTCTAGTGCCAACGAAATGTACATTGGCGATGACGAAGCCGATTTATTTTTCTTCATCGGAGAACCAAAAGACGTTTTAGATCAATATACCAATTTGACTGGAAAAGCTGCGATGCCGCCACTTTGGTCTTTCGGTTTCTGGATGAGCCGTATCACGTATTTTTCTGAAAAAGAAGGAAGAGATGTAGCAAGAGATTTGCGTAAATACAAAATCCCAACCGATGTTATTCACTTTGATACAGGATGGTTTGATGTAGATTGGAGAAACAACTACGAGTTTGCAAAATCTCGTTTCCCAGACGCAACCAAAATGATGTCTGATTTAAAGAAAGACGGTTTCCAGGTTTGTTTATGGCAATTGCCGTACTTCACTCCAAAGAATACTTTGTTTCCAGAAATCATGGAGAAAAACTTAGCGGTTAGAGACAGAAAAGGAAATCTTCCTTATGAAGATGCGGTTTTAGATTTCTCAAATCCAGAAACGATTTCTTGGTACCAAGGAAAATTGAAAAAATTATTTGATGAAGGTGTTGCGGTTTTCAAAGTAGATTTTGGAGAAGCTGCGCCGCCAGACGGAATATACCATTCGGGAAGAACTGGTTTTTACGAGCATAATTTATATCCGTTACGTTATAACAAAGCCGTTGCAGAAATTACTCAGAAAGAAAAAGGTTATACTTTAATCTGGGCGAGAAGCACTTGGGCAGGATCGCAGCGTTACCCGTTACATTGGGGAGGAGATTCTGAAACTTCAAACGGAGCCATGTCGGCAGAATTACGCGGCGGACTTTCATTGGGTCTTTCTGGTTTCAGTTTTTGGAGTCATGATGTTGGAGGTTTTGCAACAAAATCTCCAGAGAATATTTACAGAAGATGGACACCTTTCGGAATGTTTACATCGCACGTAAGAAGCCACGGAGAGCCTCCGCGCGAACCTTGGCTGTACAGCA
Organism: Flavobacterium sp. GSB-24; assembly: GCF_027924665.1. Lineage (NCBI taxonomy): Bacteria > Pseudomonadati > Bacteroidota > Flavobacteriia > Flavobacteriales > Flavobacteriaceae > Flavobacterium > Flavobacterium sp. GSB-24. The sequence goes on along the minus strand of NZ_AP027043.1, from coordinate 728,712 downwards.
AAGAATTCTTAGAAGGATTTAGAAAAGCAGATAATATGCGTTATGAATTAATGCCATATATCTATGCTCAGGCAAAAGAAAGTTCTCAAAAAGGTTTACCGATGATGCGTGCTTTATTTGTAGAATATCCAAACGATCCCGGTGCTTGGTTAGTTGACAATCAATATTTATTTGGTTCAAGTATTTTAGTTGCACCGCTTTTTGAAGAGATAGAAGAAAGAGACGTTTATCTTCCAGAAGGAACTTGGATCGATTACCAAACTAAGAAAGTATACCAATCGGGATGGCATAAAATTAAAGCTGGCGAAGTGCCAATTGTAGTTTTAATTAAAGACGGAACTGCGATTCCACACATCGGTTTAGCGCAATCTACAAAAGATATGGATTGGAGCAAACTGACATTAAAAGTTTACGCCAGCGACAAAACAACTTCGGCAACAGCTAAAGTATTTTTACCAGAAGGCGATGCGGTACAAGAAATAAAAGTTACCAAAAACGGAAACAATTTTGATGTAACTGCAAATCCATTAAACGGAAAAACCACTTTCAAAACGGAGTGGATTAAATAAAAAGTTATAGCCACGAATTCACGAATTTAATCTGTATAATTCGTGAATTCGTGGCGAAAAAAGTAAACACATAGAAACATAGACTTTTTGTTTCTGAAAAGAGAATAAAAAGAAACTAGTTTCCAACACATAGCTATGTGAATTTAAACAAGTGAAACGCCTTTTTTTAGTTTCAAATAAACTATGATTCTATGTGTTTAAAATAATCTAGCCAAAGATTTAATTAATAAAATTCGTGAATTCGTGGCTAAAAAAATATAATACCAAAAAACATGAAAAACTATCTAATTCTCCCAGCCGTTTTGTTTTCAGTAGCAATTGGCTACAGTCAGAAAAACAAAAACGCTTACGAACTGGCATCGCCAAACGGAAAGAATACAATCAAATTTGAGTTAGTAAAAAACGCTCCGAAATATGCTGTTTCACACGGAAAAACCGAAGTGATCACACCATCAGAAATGGGATTTTTACTAAAAGGAAATGAAGATTTAAGTTCAAATTTTGAAATTAAGGGAGCAAAAACTTCTTCGTTTGATGAAACTTGGGAACAAGTTTGGGGAGAAAAGAAAAACATCAGAAACAATTACAATCAGTTGGTTGTCGATTTACAGCAAAAAACTGGAAACAAAAGAAAATTACAAATCCAGTTTCGTGCTTTCGACGATGGAGTGGCATTTCGATATGTTTATCCAAAACAAAATGTAAAAGACAGTATTTTCATCATGGATGAAAAAACAACTTTTAACTTAAAAGAAGACGGAAAAGCATGGTGGATTCCGGCAAATAGAGAAAACCGCGACGAATATCTTTTCAAAGATGCGCCAGTAAGCACACTTGACACCGTTTTAACTCCACTTACAATAGAAAGTAAAAGCGGATTGGCTCTAAGTTTTCACGAAGCAAACTTGATCGATTTTGCAAGTATGACTTTGGTAAACAATAAAGGAACAGAATTAAAATCGGATTTGGTGCCATGGCCAGATGGTGTAAAAGTTCGTGTAAAAGATTCGTTTACTTCTTCTTGGAGAACGATTCAAATTGGAGAAAATCCAGGGGAGTTAATTACTTCTTATCTGGTTTTAAACCTAAACGAGCCTAACAAATTAAAGAATACAAACAGCTATTTCAAACCATACAAATATTTAGGAATTTGGTGGGGAATGCACATCGGAAAATACACGTTCTGGGAAAGCGATAAGCAAGGTGCAACAACTAAAAACGCCGAAACGTATATTGATTTTACAGCAAAAGAAGGTTTCCATCATTTATTGATCGAAGGATGGAATAAAGGATGGACGCCAGGATGGTACGAAAACCGTATGCACATGTTCAGCTTCACGAAAAGCGCGGACAATTTCGACCTTGAAAAAGTAGTTGAATACGGAAAGAAAAAGAATATCGAATTAATCGGATATCACGAAACAGGTTCAAACTTAATTAACTACTTAAAAGAAGTTGACGAAGGTTTTGCTTTATACAAAAAACTAGGAATTCATACCGTAAAAATTGGTCACGTTGGTTCAAAATTGAATATGAAACAAATGCACTTCGGACAATTTGGAGTGAATTATTTCAGATACATTTTAGAAAAAGCGGCACAGTACGATTTAGCAGTTTTATACCACGAATCAATTAAAGATACGGGAGAAAGAAGAACTTTCCCAAACATGGTTTCCAGAGAAGCAGCACGCGGACAAGAATATAACGCTTGGAGCGAAGGAAATCCGCCAAACCATTTGAGCATTATTCCGTTTACAAGATTACTTTCAGGACCAATGGATTTTACACCTGGAATTTTCGATGTTGAGGTAAAACAAGGTTACCCAGGAAAAAGAATCCAAGGAACAGTGGGACAGCAGCTAGCATTGTATGTAGTGCTTTATTCTCCAATTCAAATGCTGGCAGATCTTCCAGAAAACTACGAAGGAAAACCAGCTTTACAATTTTTAAAAGATGTTCCAACAGATTGGGAAGATACCAAAATTGTAGAAGGAAAAATTGGTGAATACATCACAACAGCAAGAAAAGACAGAAACAGTGCCGATTGGTATTTAGGGACTTTGACCAATGAAAAACCAAGAAATGTAGAAGTTTCATTATCATTCTTAGATCCAAATGCAACTTACGAAGCACAGATTTATGTAGATGCTGAAGGAACAGATCAAACGCACAATCCAGAAGCAGTAGCAATTTCGAAGAAAACAGTAAAAGCTTCAGATAAATTACAATTGAAATTAGGCGGTGCCGGAGGTGGTGCAGTAAGATTCAAAAAATTATAATCATTATGCTATCCTAACAGGTTTTCAAAACCTGTTAGGTATCAATGTCACATCACATAACTAAAAAGCTTTTTAGATTGGTTGAAATATACCTAACAGGTTTTAAAAACCTGTTAGGATAATAACAAAAACAGTTTCCAAATGAAAAAACTTTTAATAGCAGCAGTTTTAATTACTTCAGTCCATTTGATGGCACAAAACCGAACGATAAAAGTAGATTACAACAAATCGGCTGGAAAATTAAACACCATGTTTAAAGAATGCATTGGTGCCGGAAGAGCAAACGAAGGTTTGAGAGCCGACTGGCAGCAGCAATTGGCTTTGGTAAAAAAAGAATGCGATTTTAAATACATTCGTTTTCATGGTTTATTGTCTGATGATATGGCGGTTTACCGTGAAGACTCAAAAGGAAATCCAGAATATAATTATCAATACGTAGATGTTTTGTTCGATTATATTGTGAGTTTGAAAATGAAACCTTTTGTTGAATTAGGCTTTATGCCGAATGCATTGGCAAGTGGAAAAGAAACTATTTTTTGGTGGAAAGGAAATGTCACGCCTCCAAAAGATTATAAAAAATGGGAAGATTTAATCAAAAATCTAACCCAGCATTTTACAGAACGTTACGGAGTTGAAGAAGTAAAAACATGGTATTTTGAAGTTTGGAACGAACCAAATTTAACACCAGGTTTCTGGACAGGAACTCAGGCAGAATATTTCAAATTGTACGATTATGCAGCCCGCGGTGTAAAAGCAGTAAATAAAGATTACAAAGTCGGCGGACCAGCAACAGCAGGTGCAGGATGGGTTCCTGAAACAATCGATTTTTGTGCTAAAAACAACGTGCCTTTAGATTTTATCTCGACCCATACTTATGGTGTAAACCAAGGTTATTTGGATGAATTCGGAACTTCTGGAACCGTTTTAAGTCCAGACGAAAACAGTATTAGCGGAGACGTTATTAATTCGCGTAAGCAGATTACCAATTCGGCTAAACCCAATTTAGAACTGCATTACACAGAGTGGAGCTCTTCTTACACGCCGGCAGATCCCATTCACGACAGTTATCATTCGGCAGCTTATATTCTGCAGAAATTAAAACAAGTCGGCAATGCAGCAAACTCCATGTCGTACTGGGTTTTTACAGATATTTTTGAAGAACCAGGCCCGAGATTTACGCCTTTTCATGGCGGTTTCGGATTGTTGAATACGCAGGGAATTAAAAAGCCAGCTTATTTTTCGTACCAGTTTTTGAACAAATTGGGAGAAACAGAACTTCAAAATTCGGATAAAGCTTCGTGGACTTCTAAAAATGCAAAAGGCGATGTACAAGTTTTACTTTGGGATTTTACCAATACACATCCGGGCGAGAAAGTTTGGAATCAAACCTATTACGTTCAGGATCTTCCATCAAAAGAAAAGGGAAAAGTAAAGGTTGAAATTGGCGGAATGCAGAAAGGAAAATATACTTTAGAAATCTATAAAGTAGGTTACAAAGTAAATGACGTTTATGCAGATTATCTGGCTTTAAACAAACCAAGTCAGTTGACGCGTGAGCAGGTAAATGCTATGAAAAAGAAAAATAACGGCGATCCAATTGCAACAGAAAAAATAACAATTGATGCAAAAGGAACGTTCAGCAAAGAATTCAAAATCAATGAAAACGACGTTGTTTTTCTAAATTTGATAAAACAATAGACAAAAAACCACAAACATATAATATTAACGGTATTTAAAGATCATGTGTGAGGTATCAGAAATCTTTAAATCTAAAAACATCTAACTATCTATGAAAAACAAAATGATATTCCTTTCGGCAGCTCTTGTTTTTGCATTGTTTACTTCATGTAAAAATGATGCACAAACGTTAGCTTCAAATACAGCAGAGACAGAAGAATACGTAGGAAAAGAAATAAGCACAGATCATGATGCGGAAATCGACAAACTGATTTCGCAGATGACATTAGAAGAAAAAATCGGAATGCTTCACGGAAACAGTATGTTTGCTAATGCGGGCGTAAAACGTTTAGGAATTCCAGAATTAAAAATGGCCGATGGTCCGTTAGGAGTTCGTGAAGAAATTTCACGCGACAATTGGGCTCCAGCGGGATGGACAAACGACTTTGCAACTTATTATCCTGCAGGAGGAGCTTTGGCAGCAACTTGGAACGCAGAAATGGCGCATACTTTTGGAACCAGTTTAGGAGAAGAATTACGTGCCAGAGACAAAGACATGTTACTTTCGCCAGCCATCAATATGGTGAGAACACCGCTTGGAGGAAGAACATACGAATACATGTCTGAAGATCCGTTTTTGAATAAAAAAATCGCCGTGCCTTTGATCGTTGGTTTACAAGAAAAAGACGTAATGGCTTGCGTAAAACATTATGCAGCAAACAATCAGGAAACGAATCGTGATTTTGTCGATGTACAAATTGACGAGCGTACACTTCGTGAAATTTACCTTCCAGCTTTTGAAGCTTCAGTAAAAGAAGCAAAAGCATACAGTATAATGGGAGCTTACAATAAATTTAGAGGCGAATATTTATGTGAAAATGATTATATGCTGAATAAAATCCTTCGTGATGAATGGGGATTTAAAGGAATTGTAGTTTCAGACTGGGCAGCGGTGCATTCTACAGCAAAAGCCTTGAAAAATGGTTTGGATATTGAAATGGGAACACCAAAACCTTTCAATGAATTTTTCTTAGCCGATAAATTAATTGCAGCCGTTAAATCGGGAGAAGTTTCTGAAAAAGAAATTGATCTTCACGTAAAACGTATTTTAAGAACGCTGTTTCAAGTAAAAGCAATGGGCGGCGGAACTCGTGCAAAAGGAAGCATCGCAACAGAAGCGCATTACCAAGATGCTTACAAAATTGCTGCAGAAGCAATCGTATTGTTGAAAAACGATAATAATGCATTGCCATTAAAACTAGACGGAGTAAAATCTATTGCTGTTATTGGAAACAATGCAACAAAGAAAAATGCTCTAGGCGGATTTGGTGCTGGAGTTAAAACAAAAAGAGAAGTTACGCCTTTGGAAGGTCTTAAAAACAGACTTCCTTCATCAGTTAAAATCAATTATGCTGAAGGATATTTAGAGCGTTATGATGAAAGAAACAAAGGCAACTTAGGAAATATTACAGCTAACGGCCCAGTAACCATCGATAAATTAGACGATGCAAAAGTACAAGAAGCAGTAGAAGCAGCTAAAAACTCTGATGTGGCAATCATTTTTGCAGGTTCAAACCGTGATTATGAAACAGAAGCTTCAGATAGAAGAGATTTGCATTTGCCTTTCGGACAAGAAGAATTAATTAGAAAAGTTACGGCAGCTAATCCTAAAACTATTGTGGTTATGATTGCCGGCGCTCCTTTTGATATTAATGAAGTAAGTCAGAAATCTTCTGCTTTGGTTTGGAGCTGGTTCAATGGTTCTGAAGGAGGAAATGCTTTGGCAGATGTAATTTTAGGAAAAGTAAATCCGTCAGGAAAATTGCCTTGGACAATGCCTAAACAGTTGAAAGATTCTCCTGCACATGCAACAAACAGTTTCCCTGGAGATAAAACGGTAAATTATGCTGAAGGAATCTTAATTGGGTATCGTTGGTTTGATACTAAAAATGTGGCTCCTTTATATCCTTTTGGTTACGGATTATCATACACAACTTTTGCGCTTGATAATGCAAAAGCAAATAAAGAATCTTACGCTCAAAATGAGGTAATTGAAGTTACTGTTGATGTTAAAAATACTGGAAAAGTAGACGGAAAAGAAGTAGTGCAATTATATACTTCAAAATCTGATTCTAAAATTACTCGTGCAGCACAGGAACTAAAAGGATTCAAAAAAGCTTCTGTGAAAGCAGGAGGTTCTGAAAAAGTAACTATTAAAGTACCAGTAAAAGAATTGGCTTATTACGATGTTGCATCTAAAAAATGGACAGTTGAGCCAGGAAAATACACTATTAAATTGGGAACTTCTTCAAGAGATATTAAAAAAGAACTTCAAGTAACAGTAAAATAACCGCTGTTTCTTTTTGATAAAATCTAACTATAATTAACGCCAGCCCTTTTAAAGCTGGCGTTGATGTTAACCACCAAACCAAATAAGATGAAAAATACAATTAAAGATTACCTGTTAAGCTTCGCCCTGTGTTTTGCTTTTATAGGAGTTTTAGCCTGTAGTTCTGAGAAAGAAGATGCGCCTCCTGTATCCATAAAGACAGTTGTTTCGAGCATTAATAAAATTGATTTTGAAAGTAAAGAAACTACAGTTGAGATTACTATTAATTCTAATGCAACAAATTGGACTTTAAGTAATCCCGCAAGTTGGATAAAATTAAGTCAAGCAGTTGGGACTTCAGGAAGCACGATTGTAAAAATTACGGCTTCAGAAAATGTAGATACAGCAGTACGAAATACAGTATTGAAATTAACTTCTACAGAAGGGAATGCTTCAGAAATTTCAATTTCTCAGGCAGCAGGAAGTTTGTACCCAAGTTATAATACGAATCCAATTGCAGCAGATGCTTCTGGAATGGGAAGTTCAGCAGTTGAATTGGCAGCTAAGATTAAACTCGGATGGAATATCGGAAATACTTTGGAAGCAACTGGAGGTGAAACCGCTTGGGGAAATCCAAAAGTTACCAAAGAGCTGATTGATGCTGTAAAAGCAAAAGGTTTCAATGCCATCAGAATTCCGTGTTCTTGGAATCAAAATTTGGAAAATGCTTCAACAGCAAAAATCAAAACAGAATGGCTGAACAGAGTAAAAGAAGTAGTGCAGTATTGCGTCGATAATGATATGTATGTTTTGGTTAATATTCATTGGGACGGCGGATGGCTGGAAAACAATATTACCGAAGCCAAAAAAGTAGAAAACAACGCCAAACAAAAAGCTTTTTGGGAACAAATCGCAACACATTTAAGAGGTTTCGATGAGCATTTGCTTTTTGCAAGCGCCAACGAACCAGCGGTTGAAGATGCTGCTCAAATGGCGGTTTTAACTTCTTACCACCAAACTTTTATTGATGCAGTTCGTTCAACTGGAGGAAAAAACGCTTCTCGTGTTTTAGTCGTTCAAGGGCCGACAACAGATATCGAAAAAACAAACAAATTAATGACTACATTGCCAGTAGATAAAGTAACTGGCAGAATGATGGTCGAAGTGCATTATTATTCGCCTTGGAACTTTGCTGGTTTAACCAAAGATGAGACTTGGGGTAAAATGTTTTATTATTGGGGAACTGGTTTTCACTCTACAACCGATACAGAACGAAATGCCACTTGGGGAGAGGAAGCAGATTTGGAGAAAAACTTCAAATTAATGAAAACACAATTTGTAGATAAAGGAATTCCAGTTTTATTGGGAGAATTTGGAGCAATCCGAAGAACAACTTTAACGGGAGATGCTCTGACTTTACATTTAAATTCAAGAGCTTATTATTTAAAAACAGTGGTAAAAACAGCAAAAGCAAACGGATTATTACCATTTTATTGGGATGAAGGAAGCATAGGAAACAACGGTTTCGGAATTTTCAATAGAAGCAATAATACTGTTTTTGATACACAGGCTTTAAACGCCTTAATAGAAGGATTACAGTAAAAAAAATTAGTTAAACCCTAAAAGTGATATAAGTAAATTTAAGTACAATATTAAATTAAAACTTAAATAACTTATATCTCTTATAGAGCTAAAAATATTCAAAATAGAAAAAATGAAAAAGAGTTTACTATTTATTTTTCTGATAATTAGTGTTTTGTCAAATGCTAATGTGAGAATGCCTTTAATATTCTCTGACGGAATGGTGCTTCAAAGAGACAAGCAAATCCCGATTTGGGGTTTTGCAGATCCAAATGAAAGTGTAGAAATTCACTTCAACAAACAAATTAAGAAAACACAAGCCGATAAAAACGGAAAATGGATAGTGAATTTAAATGCTGAAAAAGCCGGCGGACCATTTGAATTAATCATTATTGGAAAAAATAAAATCACCATCAAGAATGTTTTGGTTGGTGAAGTTTGGATTTGCAGCGGACAATCTAATATGGAATTTCAGGTTTACAAAACCATGAATGCCGAAAAAGAAATTGCAGATTCTAATTATCCTATGATTCGTCATTTTGGTGTCGCTCAAGATTTAAGCGGCACTCCAAAAGACGATTTGAAACAAGGAAAATGGGAAGCAGCAAATAAAGAAACGGTTGGCAATTTTACGGCAGTTGGTTATTATTTCGCCAGAAAATTATATGCAGAATTAAAAATTCCAATCGGTATCATCAATACTTCTTGGGGCGGAACAAACGTAGAAACCTGGACAAGCCGTGAAGCTTTTCAAAACAGCCCGGAATTCAAAGCGATGATTGCAGATGTTCCAGTGGTAGATATTGATTCGGTTTTTGAAATTTATAAGAAATCAGTTTTAGATAATCTCAAAAAAGTACAAGGTTTTGATGTTTCTCTGGAAAATGAAAATCAATTTAAAGATCCTAACTTTCAGGATAAAAACTGGCCGGAAATAAAAGTGCCTTCGCTTTGGGAAAATCAGCAGATTGGCAATATCGATGGAATTGTCTGGATGCGAAAAACAATTGTTTTAACAGCAGAACAAGCCAAAAAAGAAGCTGTTTTGCATTTGGCAAAAGTTGACGACGAAGACAAAACTTATGTCAATGGAGTTGAAGTTGGAACGAATAATCTTTGGGACAAACTACGAGTTTATAAAATTCCTGCAAATGTCTTGAAAGAGGGTACCAATGTAATCGCGGTTAGAATTACAGATTACAGCGGCGGCGGCGGAATCTATGGCGATCCAACTGATTTAAAAATCGATTTTAAAGACACAAATCTTCCGCTTGACGGACTTTGGAAGTTTAATGTTGTACAGGTAAAAATTGCGATTTCGCCAAACAGTTATCCTTCATTATTGTACAATGCCATGGTAAATCCGTTGGTTCCTTACGCGATGCAGGGCGTTTTGTGGTATCAGGGCGAAGCCAATGTTTGGAGAGCAGCAGAATACAAAAAGTCATTTCCGTTAATGATCAACGATTGGAGAACTAAATTCAAACAAGGAGACTTTCCTTTTTACTTTGTTCAATTGTCAACTTTCGACGAATTTGGTGGTAACAGTCAGAAAGGAAGCCGTTGGGCAGAACTTCGCGAAGCACAATCTGAAACTTTAAAATTGAAAAATACCGGAATGGTGGTTACAACCGATATTGGTAACGCAAAAGACATTCATCCAACCAACAAACAAGACGTCGGTTTACGATTAGCGGCAGTTGCGATGAACAATATTTACGGTAAAAAACAAGTTCACAGCGGACCAGCTTATAAGTCTCAAGAAATAAAAGGAAATCAAATCATTTTGACTTTTGATAACATTGGCAGTGGAATATCAACGCCAAATAACGATGAATTAAAAGGATTCGAAATTGCAGGTTCAGACAAAGTTTTTCATGCCGCGAAAGCGATAATCAAAGACAACAAAATCATTGTTTCAAGCGATAAAGTTCAAAATCCAGTTGCAGTGCATTATGGATGGGCAGATGATGATACAGCAATTAATCTTTTCAATAAAGAAAAATTCCCTGCATCGCCTTTCAGAACCGATAATTGGGAAATGATTACGGCGAATGAAAAGTATTCGGTTAGTAAGTAGTTCTTAGTGATTAGTCCTTATTAATTAGTGAGAAGTAAAAGGTAATTTGAACGGTTTTCGAAACTTGTTTGAATGAAAAATAAATTAAAAATGTTCCGTTAGGAACAATTCATCGGTAGCAACGGATGAAATCCGTTGTAAAAAATTAACAATGCAATATTGTTCCGTAGGAACATCTGATTTCTATCCTAACAGGTTTCCAAAACCTGTTAGGTATGACATAGATTTTTATTAGTTTTAGATATTCAATAAATACCTAACAGGTTTTAAAAACCTGTTAGGATAAGATAATACAGATATGATAAAAAAAACATTTCTCATCTTACTTCTCACATCTTACTTTACAAACGTTTCTGCGCAATCTAAAAATGTTTTATGGTACAAGCAGCCTGCAGAATTCTTTGAGGAAAGCTTAGTTTTAGGAAATGGAAAAATGGGAGCAACCGTTTTTGGAGGCGCCAATTCGGATAAAATTTATTTGAATGATATTACGCTTTGGTCGGGCGAACCTGTAAATGCTAATATGAGTCCAGATGCGTATAAAAACATTCCAGCAATTCGGGAAGCTTTAAAAAACGAGAACTATAAACTGGCTGAAGAATTAAATAAAAAAGTTCAGGGAAAAAACTCCGAATCGTATGCGCCTTTAGGAACATTAGAAATCAATAATTCCGAAAAAGGAAAAGCAGTAAATTATCATCGGGAACTGGATCTTTCGAACGCGATTTCAAAAGTAAGTTACGAAATGGCCGGCATAAAATATACGCGTGAATATTTTGTTTCGGCTCCAGATCAAATAATGATCATCAAATTGACAGCCGATCAAAAAGGCGCTTTGAATTTTGATGTCAATTTAAAAAGTCTCTTAAAGTCAAATGTTGAAGTAAGAAACAATATTTTGGTTCTAACAGGTTCTGCACCAATTCATGAAAATGCTGGATATACCGTTTTACCCAAATATTTAGACATAAAAGAAAGAGGAACAAGATTTACGACTTTAATCCAAATCAAAAAAACTGATGGAAAAATTACAAGTTCGAGAGAATCTTTAAGTTTAAAAGATGCAACTGAAGCTATTATTTATGTTTCTGTTGCCACAAGTTTTAATGGTTTTGATAAAAATCCCGCAACAGAAGGTTTAGATGAAGTGTCAATTGCATTACAAAATTTAAACAAAGCTTATGCAAAATCATTCGATAAAGTAAAAGAATCCCATATTGCCGATTATCAAAAATTCTTTAATCGTGTAAATTTAGATTTAGGAAAAACAACCGCTCCAGATTTACCAACAGACGAACGTTTATTGCGCTACGCTGACGGAAAAGAAGATAAAAACTTAGAAATTTTGTATTTCAATTTCGGACGTTATCTGCTAATCAGTTCATCAAGGACTTTGGGCGTTCCGGCCAATTTGCAAGGACTTTGGAATCCGCATTTGAGTCCGCCTTGGAGCAGTAATTATACCATGAATATCAATCTGGAAGAAAATTACTGGCTGGCGGAAAACACCAATCTTTCAGAAATGCATTCGTCACTTTTGAGTTTTATTAAAAATCTTTCTGTAACAGGAAAAGTTACGGCTAAGACTTTTTATGGAGTAAATAAAGGATGGGCAGCGGCACATAACTCAGATATTTGGGCAATGACCAATCCAGTTGGGCAATTTGGAAAAGAAGACCCAATGTGGGCTTGCTGGCCAATGGCGGGCGCGTGGCTGAGCACACACATTTGGGAACATTATATTTTTACTAAAGATGTTGCTTATTTGAAAAAAGAAGGATATCCTTTAATGAAAGGCGCAGCCGAATTTTGTTTGGGCTGGCTTGTAACAGATAAAAACGGAAATCTCATTACGTCGCCATCAACTTCGCCAGAAAATCAATATAAATTGGCAGATGGTTTTGTCGGAGCTACTTTATACGGCGGAACAGCCGATTTGGCTATGATTCGTGAATGTTTTGATAAAACGATAAAAGCTTCAAAAGTTCTGAATACAGATGCTGATTTTAGAGCAAAATTAGAAACAGCGCTTGCAAAGCTTTATCCATATCAAATTGGTAAAAAAGGAAATCTTCAAGAGTGGTATTTTGATTGGGATGATAATGATCCAAAACACCGCCATCAATCGCAGTTATTTGGACTTTTTCCGGGCGATCATATCACGCCTTTAAAAACACCCGATTTGGCTGAAGCTTCTAGAAAAACTTTAGAAATAAAAGGCGATGAAACTACAGGCTGGTCAAAAGGCTGGAGAATTAATCTTTGGGCGAGACTTTGGGACGGAAACCGCGCTTATAAAATGTTCCGTGAATTATTGCGTTACGTTGATCCAGATGGTAAAAAAACAGAAAAACCAAGAAGAGGAGGAGGAACATATCCAAATTTATTCGATGCACATCCGCCATTTCAAATTGATGGTAATTTTGGAGGCGCAGCAGCTGTGGCGGAAATGTTAGTTCAGTCAGACGAAAACGAAATTCGATTATTGCCTGCTTTGCCAGACGCTTGGGACGAAGGTTCTGTAAGTGGTATCTGCGCAAGAGGCGGATTTGAAATTGAAATGACTTGGAGCAATAAAAAACCAGAAAAAGTAATTGTTTCTTCTAAAAATGGAGGAAAAACAACTTTGATCTTTGGTGATAAAAAACAAGAGATTGTTTTGAAAAAAGGAGAAAGCCTAGAAATCAAATTCTAAATAGTATTTTAGAAAAGTTTCTGAGAAGCGAAATATTTATAGAAAAAATAAACATTTACAATATAATGCTCCAGCGGAGCGAAATATATGTCGCTCCGCTGGAGCTTTTTTTACATTCGCACGATTTAATTTCTATAAATATTTTGCCTCTCTGAGGCTTTATAAAATAAAAGATATGTATAAAAACAAACTCGATAGGTTTGTAAACCTTTTAGGGTTATTTAAAAAAAGCTTCGGAGAAGCGAAATATTTGTAGCAAAATAAATAAGCGTAAATACTAAAGCTCCAGCGGAGCGATATATAATTTTGTTGTCGTTAATAAGAAACCCGACAGTCCCGAAGCCTCGGGATAAAACCTGTCGGGTTTGATATATGAATTATTCTTTTTCAGATTCAGAAGTTTCTTTTTCTTGTGGTTTTTCAGAATGTTCCTTTTTAAAAGTCTCATACCATTTTTCAATCGACGGATATACAAAAGCAGCAACTTTTTTTACGGGATTATAAAAAATATAATTGTCTAAAGTTTCTTTTTTAGCGAAAGTATTATTGAAGTTTATTTTTTCAAACAAAGCGATAAAAATACTTAGAATAAGAATGGTCTTTAAAACCCTGAAAAGACCTCCTCCTAATTTGTTCATCCATCCCAGCATGGCAAAATCGGCAATTCCGGTTAATATTTTAGCTAGAAAATAAACACCAATTACAACTAGAATAAACGTTAATACAAAAGCCGTAAGTTGAATATTTGTCGGATTCCAGGAGACATGTTTTGAAATCATTCCAGTCATTAAAGAAGAAAATTTAATGGCAAGATAAATTCCTAATAACAGCGAAATAAAAGAAGCAACTTCTACAAAAAGTCCATTTTTAATTCCTTTGTATAAACTAAAAGCCAGAAGTGCGGCAACAATAATATCAAAAAAACTCATGTTTTCTGTGTGTTTAATAAAGCCGCAAATATATGTTTTTTTAAGGTTCACAGGTGCAGAGAGACAAAGGTTCATGACTTTAATGGCAAATGTAACTTTATGTGTTTAATTTTTTTAGGCACATTGAATTTGAACTATGTATCTTTGCAAATCAAATTTAGAATACAGATTGTAATTCTGCCCCCCTTCAGAATTGAATTTTTGAGCAATCTTATCTAAAATCAACAATCTAAAATCATACAATGTCTAGAGATACACAATTAAAAGAGCGATGGGAAAAGCTCGTTGAAATACTATCTAATCAGTTTTCGCAAGGCGAAGATTTAGATTTAGATGCCATTATTTACCTAATAGGAGTTCAGGAGCTCGGAAAATTGCACCGCGAATTCAAAAAAGATGAAAAACTCAACCTAATGCACATCGCCATCTGCAGATTGCTTGAGCCTTACGGATTTTATGAATTCGATTTTTTTGATGCTGAAGGCTGGCCGCATTACAAAGTAAAAGAAGAATTACCGCCATTAAAAGCAGGAGAACAGTCGGTTTTAATGAAAGAAGCAATTGTAAATTATTTTTTAGAAAGAAAACTTATTGAGTAGTCCCGACACTTCGGGATAAGTTTACAGTTGCAGTCTCAGTTTTCATTGTTTGAGACTGTAAACTGTCACTGAACACTGAGAATAAAATTAAAAAAATGTGCAGATACGCTATGACATCTTATAAACCTCATTATGCTTGTTTTAATTGTCGAAAAACATTTAAAAGAAGATTGATGAGTGATATTAAAAAAGGAGAAAAATCCGCTTTTGAAGCCAAATGTCCAGAGTGTGCAGAATTAATGGCGAGTATGGGACTAGATTTTGAATCGCCTAAAAAAGACGATGTCAAAAAATGGGAACATCTTAAAAGCTTATATTCAGTTGGAATTACATTTCATTCCTGTGGCTGCAGCGGCCCAGGTTATATTCCGAATTCAAAAGAAAAAATAATTGAATATTTTGAAGAGATTAAAAAAAGATATCTTGAAAATATGGATTTTTGGCGCACTAGAATCGAACCCACAACAAAACAAGAAAAAGAACGGGATTTAAATAAAAACGGGCATAAATTAAGCAGTATTTCTCCTAATTACAAAAAGGAAATAGTAACCAATCAAGAAGGTTTAGATTATTGGCATGTAAAGATTAAACAAGTTGAAGAAAAGTTAAATCTCATAAAATAATTTACGGAAAACCTAAAACTGCGACTGTGACTGCACACTTTAAACTAAAAACACTAAATTTGTATCTCAATTATTGAAGGAAAATGATAGATAAGATAAAACAACATATAGAGGAAGCCAAAGCCTTTAATGATAAAAATAAAGAATCTTTAGAACAATTCCGTATTAAATATTTAGGCAGTAAAGGTTTATTGAAAGAACTTTTTACTGAATTTAAAAATATTCCAAACGATCAGAAAAAGGATTTTGGACAGGTTATAAATACTTTAAAAGCGGTTGCCGAAGAAAAAGTAAGAGTTATTCAGGAAGAACTTGAAAGCAAAGAGGAATCAAAAGGTATTTTTGGTGATTTGACTCGTGCTGCAGAACCAGTAATTATTGGTTCACGCCACCCGATTTCTATCGTTAAAAATCAGATTATAGATATTTTTGCGAATATCGGATTCAATGTTTCTGAAGGACCAGAAATTGAAGACGACTGGCATAACTTTACGGCATTAAATTTACCAGAATACCATCCGGCGCGTGATATGCAGGATACATTTTTCATTCAGACTAATCCTGATGTGTTATTGCGTACGCATACGTCATCAGTTCAGGTGCGTTATATGGAAAATCATAAACCGCCAATTCGTACAATTTCACCGGGACGTGTTTTCCGTAACGAAGCAATTTCATCTCGTTCTCATTGTATTTTCCATCAAGTGGAAGGATTGTACATTGATAAAGATGTATCTTTTGCCGACTTGAAACAGACATTACTTTATTTCACAAAAGAAATGTTCGGAAAATCTAAGATTCGTCTTCGTCCGTCTTATTTCCCATTTACAGAGCCAAGTGCTGAAATTGATATCTATTGGGGTTTAAAAACCGAAACAGATTACAGAATCACAAAAGGAACTGGATGGCTGGAAATTGGAGGATGCGGAATGGTAGATCCAAACGTTTTGAAAAACTGTGATATTAATCCAGATGAATTCAACGGTTTTGCTTTCGGAATGGGAGTAGAGCGTATTGCAATGCTTTTATACCAAATTGGCGATATCCGTATGTTTTATGAAAACGATGTTCGTTTCTTAGAGCAGTTTAAATCAAATATATAATTTGCAATTTTAGATTTTAGAATGTAGATTTTAGATTATTTTGTTGTCTAATGTAATGTCATAATATAATAAACCTTTGTTGAAGTTTAGGCTTTGACAAAGGTTTTAAAGCTTTTAATAAAAATGAAAAAAGATATAATAATTCCAGAAGTTGAAAACGTATTTCTTGCCGCAGTACAGGAATGGAGCGACGATTTTATGGAAAAAGTTTGGTACGCCTACTTGGTCAACGACAGTGACTTTAACTTAGACAGCGTTATGGTGGTTTCAAAAGCATTTGGAACTATCGATGGCGAAATGAAAAAAACTTCAATTCTGCGTCATGCTTTTGTTGAAGTTCCCGCTGTTTCTGTGGTGAAAATCGAAATGATAGAAAAAAGTCTTTTGGTTTTGAACAACGAATTTATGGTGACATTCTTCATTGGAAACACTTTATACGATAAGAAATTCATTTTCAAATCGAACTTAATCAACGAAAACAATACGGAAGAAGTGCCGATTCTTTTTGTTGAAGGTGTGATGGTGAAGTAGAGTGCTAAAGAAGCAAGAAGCAAGAGGATAGAATTAAGAGAATAGAATAAAGAAGAAAGAGCCAAGACTGAAATTCAGTTTGGCTCTTTTTTATTTCAGTATTTTTTTCTTTTGCCTCTTTATTCTTGCTTCTATTTTCTAAAATTTAATCTAAAGATTCCGTTAATTTCTTGAAAACCGTTTTTGCATCTTTCCCTTCGTACAGAACAGCGTAAACAGCGTCGATAATTGGTGTTTTTGCTCCGTAGCCTTGATTTAGTTTATACGCACTTTTTGTTGCATAATAACCTTCTGCAACCATGCTCATTTCCATCATGGCACTTTTTACAGTATATCCTTTTCCAATCATATTTCCGAACATTCTGTTTCTAGAGAAAACAGAATAACCTGTAACTAATAAATCGCCTAAATAGGCAGAGTCATTAATGTTACGTTTCATTTTATGTACTTTACGGATGAATTTTTTCATTTCACGGATTCCGTTACTCATCATTACCGATTGGAAATTGTCTCCATATCCTAAACCGTGAGCGATTCCGGCAGCAATTGCGTAAATATTTTTTAGCATTGCCGCATATTCAGTACCAATAATATCATCTGAAATTTTGGCTTTAATATAATTTCCTGAAAGTGATTTTGCAACAATGCAAGCTTTTTCTGGATCTCCGCAGGCAATTGTTAAGTACGAAAGTCTTTCTAAAGCAACTTCTTCTGCGTGGCAAGGACCAGTGATAACTCCAATATTATAATAAGGAATATCATATTGAATATGGAAATGCTCGCCCACTATTAAACTCGTTTCTGGAACAATTCCTTTAATAGCTGAAAAAATAATTTTATCTGCTAAAGAAACAGTCATATTTTTTAATTCCGCATCTAAAAAAGCAGATGGAATGGCAAAAATGATATAATCTGCGTATTCAATTGCTTCATTTATATTATTGGTCAATTTAAGCTTGTTAGTGTCAAATTCAACAGAACTTAAATAATTTGGATTGTGTTTGTATTTCTGAATATGTTCGATCGCAGAATCATTACGCATGTACCACGCAATTTCTGAAAGATTAACGCATAACATTTTTGCAATTGCCGTTGCCCAGCTTCCTCCTCCAATTACTGCAAATTTTAATTTTTCGCTCATTATTTTAATAATTTAAAACAAAAGTACTTAATAATGTGCTAATAAAGCAAAGACTGATTTAAGAAATTTATCAAATGATTCTTCTGTACATTTTGAGATAACATTAAAAGAGTTGAATTTCAGGATATATTTCGTCTCTTAAAATTAAAATTCCTCTAAAAATATTTTTTTAAAGTAAATTCTTTCAATTTAAATGTATGGTTAAAGAAAATAAAAAAGGTAAATAATCGAAAAGCATGAATATAAAGGGAATTAGTATTGTGAATCTAATTTAAATGAAAAAATATTTTGATCCTACACAATAAAACATGAAAAGGCACGTTGTAAGTTTTTATAAATTAGAATTTTAATGAATTTAAAAAGAATTGAGTTAGTTAGTTTTGTTTTAGTATTTTAAAAAGGCGTTCCTAAACTTGTTAAGAACGCCTTTTTTAATGAAATTCCAATAAAAAAATCCAAATTCCAAAAGTAGATTGGAATTTGGATTTTTTTAAATTTGGATTTATCTTTAGTAAGAAAGCTCCACAATCGATTTTACTTTATCTAAAGTTACCAATTGGTTTTCGCCTAAGCCTTTCCAGCCTCTTTCGTCAAAACGATTTACGATAAAATCTGCAGTATTGGAATAATCTTGTGTGTATTGAGAAAGTTTGGTATCCATTCCCATTGTATGGAAAAACTCAACTGTTTTGTTAATTGCTTCTTTTGCCACTTCTTCATCAGAACCAGAAAGATTAAAAATACGTCTTCCGTATTGGGCTAATTTTCCTTTTTTAGTTTCAAACATTACATTGTACAAACTTGGACCAATAATTGCCAAAGTTCTTGCGTGATCAATTCCATAAAGTGCTGTTAATTCGTGGCCAATCATGTGAGTTGCCCAATCGCTTGGAACGCCTTTTTGAATCAACCCGTTTAGAGCCATAGTACAGCTCCACATAAAGTTAGAAGCCAAAGTATAATCTGTTGGATTTTCGACAACTCCTGGGCCAACTTCAATTAAAGTCTGTAGAATTCCCTCTGCAATTCTGTCTTGTAGAAAACCTTCGTGTGGATAAGTTAAATATTGCTCCATTACGTGGGTATAAGCGTCTACAACTCCGTTCTGAATTTGTCTTTTTGGTAAAGATGCAATTACATTTGGATCGCAAATTGAGAATACTGGAAATAAAGCACTTCCTCCAGAAGCTAGTTTTTCTTGAGTAGCTTCGATTGTTACCACGTATCCAGAATTCATTTCGCTTCCTGTTGCTGGGAGAGTCAAAACAGTCCCAAAAGGCATAGCATTTTCTTTAATTAGAATACGTTTTTGCAGAATATCAATCGGGTTTCCTTCAAAATTAACTGCTGCTGAAATAAACTTTACACCGTCAATAACAGATCCTCCACCTACGGCCAGGATAAAGTCAATTTTTTTAGCTTTGATAACATCAACCGCTTTCATCAAAGTTTCAAAATGCGGATTTGGCTCAATGCCGCCAAATTCAACAATTTCAAAACCTTTTAAGTTAGCGATTACTTGATCGTAAATTCCGTTTTTAAAAATACTTCCGCCGCCGTATGCCAAAAGAATTTTAGCATCTTTTGGAACTAATGTCGAAAGTTTCGCAATTTGTCCTTTTCCGAAGATTAAATTCGTCGGATTATATAATTCAAAGTTGAGCATTTTTTTAAGGTTCTAAGTTGCTAAGATTCTGAGGTTATAAGGTTTTCCTTTTTAGGCTTAGCAGCATGTTATTTAATTTTTTTAACATTCTGGGTTGCAAAGATTCTGAGCTGCTAAGCCCCAAAGTTTGTAAAACCTTAGCATCTTAGCACCTCAGAATCTCAGAACCTTTATTTCAATTCTTGTAATAATTTTCCAGCTACTAGTTTAGACGATGCAGGATTTTGACCTGTAATCAAAAGTCCGTCTGCAACTGCATAAGGCTGCCAGTTTTCACCTTTAGAAAATTTAGCACCATTTTGTGTTAAAGCATCCTCCAATAAAAACGGAACCACTTTTGTCAAACCAACCGCTTCTTCTTCTGTATTGGTAAAACCAGTTACTTTTTTACCTTTTACCAAGTATTCACCTTTTACTTTTACGTTTTTCAAAACCGCAGGAGCATGACAAACAAAAGCTACTGGTTTATTATTCGTATAAAAAGCTTCGATTAAAGCGATAGAGTTTTTGTCTTCAACTAAATCCCAAAGCGGACCGTGTCCTCCAGGGTAGAAAACAGCATCGTAATCTTTTTGGTTAACGGTTGAAAGTTTTAAAGTATTTTTTAATTTTTCCTGTAAAGTTTTATCAGCGTCAAAACGTTTCGTGTCTTCAGTTGCTGATGCAGGATCTGCACTTTTCGGGTCAATTGGCGGCTGTCCTCCAAGCGGAGAAGCAATTGTAATTTCAACTCCTTGATCTAACAATTCATAGTAAGGCGCAGCAAATTCTTCTGACCAAAATCCTGTTTTTTCTCCTGTATTGCCCAGTTTATCGTTACTGGTTACAACAAATAATACTTTTTTCATACTTTTTTTATTTGATTTTTGCGCCACAGCAGAAATGCCTGTCGCTGTAAATGCAATTATTGCGAGTAAAGCTATTTTTTTCATAATATTAAATTTTAAACAAATTTACGGCTTAAGTGATATCAGTAAAAATAAAATAAACTATGTTTGTTATAAATAAATTTATGTCATGGTAAATCTAGAATGGTACAGAACATTTAAAGCAGTTTATAAAAACGGTAATTTTTCGGTAGCGGCAAAGGAGTTATTTATGAGCCAGCCTGCCGTAAGTCAGCAGATTTCGATGCTCGAAGCGCATGTTGGTAATAAATTGTTTAATAGAAAATCAAAAGGCGTTGAACCAACCGAATACGCTAAGTTACTGAATAATTTGATTATAGATGCGCTAGATCGCCTCGAAAGTGTCGAAGCAGGTTTCAGGGCAAAAGCCGAAGATGCGAATAGATTGATTTCGGTTGGAATTTCAAAACATCTTTTTAGTTGTGTTGGAGATCTTTTGATCTCAAAGTTTGATTTGATCGATTTTACTTTTGCAGAGAACGATGAACTTTTTGCTTTAGTAGACGCCAAAAAACTTGATTTTGCCATTACCACAAAAAGGTTCGATACATTTGATACGACTTATGAAATTGTCGGAAAAATTAAATTGATAATGGTTGCTCCGACAAATTTGGACATAACAGATTTCCGCCAGAAATTAAAAGCAGACAATTTTACCGAAATAGAACAATGGCTGAACGGACAGAAATGGTACAGTCATGATGCTAGAATTCCTCATATAAAATTATTTTGGCTTCATGCTTTTAATAAAAAAAGACCGTCTATGGTGCCTAATTATATTATTCCATCAGAATCTGAGATGTTGAAACTTCTCTCTAAACATGATGGAGTAGCTGTAACATGGAATTGTAATGCTCGAAAATTAATAAAAGAAAATAAATTGCAATTGTTATGGAACAGTTTTCACGTTCCAGAGGAGTTTGTGTATTTATTAGCGCCCAAGAACAATAATTTGAAATCTTTTTTTGATATTATTGAGAAAGAACTGAAAATGTTCTTCGGCAATAGAATGTAGATTTTTTGTTTGCGATTTCGAAGTATTCAATAAAGCAATAACTTTGAGTAAATTAAACTCCTATAAATAAGATTGATTATGAGAAAAATAGCATCCATTTTAGTACTTGTTACAGTTTTGTTTATTAGTAATTCATGCAGTAAACATGACGATGAAGTAATTATTGATTGTCTAGCAGAATCTATTTACATTAAAATACATAATTCTACAGATACTAGTAACCCGAAATTAATGAATTATTCCGTTGAATATACTGGAACAGGAACGCTAAGTTCTGTAAAATGGAGCTTTGGAGATGGAACTGTTGGAACAGGAACTGCGGTTACGCATACTTATACTGCTGCTGGCGAATATACAGCAACGGCTGCGGTAACAATTAAAAAAGACGGTTCAGAATGTACTTCCAGTCCAAAACGAACGGTTACAATAAATTAGAATAAGAGATAAAAGATACTACTTATGAGCCAATTTTATAATTTAAGCTTTTGCATTAGATTATAAAATTGGCTCTCATTCGTTATATTTGTTCGATATGATTTTATAATATGAAAGAATTACAAAATATTAGAATTGCTGTAGATGCTATTGTTTTTGGTTACAAAAGCAATGGGTTGTATGTGCTTTTAATCCAGCAGCAATTTGGTTCTTCAGAAAAATATTGGGCTTTGCCAGGCGGTTTAGTTCAAGATAATGAATCTTTGAGTGATGCAGTTATTCGGGAATTGCATGAAGAAACAAATGTACAGCTAACTTTTATGGAGCAATTGTACACTTTTGGAGATGATATTAATCGAGATTCTAGAAATCGTGTTATTTCTGTTGCTTATTATGCATTGGTTGACGCTTCAAACTTAGAAATTAAAGCTAATACTGACGCCGAAAAAGTACAGTGGTTTAAAATTAATGAAATTCCGCCTTTGGCATTCGATCATAATTTAATCTTAGAAAAAGGAATTCAGAGACTAAAAGCAAAGCTGACTTACGAGCCAATTGGTTTCGATTTACTTCCTGAAGAATTCTTGTTTTCTGATCTCGAAAATCTGTATTGTACCATTTTAGAAAAAGAAATTGACCGTAGAAATTTCAGGAAAAAAATATTGAGTTACGGTATTTTAGAACAAACAGAAAATTTTTCGCCCATAAAAACAGGTCGTCCTGCTAAACTTTTTAGGTTTAATAAGTTGAAATATAACGAATTAACTAAAGAAGGTTTTCACTTCGAAATAAAGTTTGCGTAATTTTTACACAAAATAAATTGTTTATTTAAAATTTAATTCTACATTTGCGTATTATTAACGCAAACCAAAAAACTATGATACTAAATCTCGACCCCAAATTCGCTCCTTTTCAAAATCAGGAAGAAATCAAATTTCAAAGTTTTACTTTCTCTGGAGGAGAACCACATATTAAAATCAATCCGGATTTCGACAGAAATCAGAAAATAACAATCACGCACAGATTAAATTCATTCAATGATTTAGGTTTATTGTGCATTACGGTTGATGCATTGCGAAGAATGGACGTAAAAATTATCGATCTCTTTATTCCGTATTTTCCAGCTGCGAGACAAGATCGTGTTATGATTCCGGGCGAACCTTTATCTGTAAAAGTGTATGCTGATATCATAAATGCTTTACAATTAAATAAAGTATTTGTTTTTGATGCACACTCTGAAGTGACTCCGGCTTTATTGAATAATTCTACTGTAATTCCAAACTATACTTTTATTAGAGAAGTATTAAATAGAATTGGCGAAAACGTAAAACTAATTTCTCCAGACGGTGGCGCACTTAAAAAAATCTACAAAGTCTCTGAATTTTTAGGAGGAGCTGAAGTTGTAGAATGCAGTAAAAGCCGCGACGTAAAAACTGGAAGATTATCTGGTTTCAAAGTATACGAAGATGATTTACAAGGAATAGATTGTTTAATTGTAGATGATATCTGCGACGGCGGCGGGACTTTTGTTGGTTTGGCTGAAGAATTAAAAAACAAAAATGCGGGCAAATTATACTTAGCCGTAAGCCACGGAATTTTTAATAAAGGTTTTGAAGTTTTAAACTGCTTTGATGCCATTTTTACAACCAATTCAGTAAAAGACTTTGAAGGCGAAAGCGTTCAAGTGATAAAGTTAGATCAACTAATTTGAGAAGTTTCAAGTTTCAGGTTTCAAGTTCTTGACGTAACCTGAAACCTGAAACAAAAAAACTAAAAAAATGCTATTAACCGTTTCAGATTTAATTTCAAAATTTCAAGTCCAGGATGCAACTTGAAACATGAAACAAAGAAAACCTGAAACAAAAACCACAAAACAATGAGCGATTTAAAACCAAGATTTATTGAATCTTTAAAAAGAAACAATGATCAGATAAGAGAAGACAGAGCCAAAACCATTGGTGAAGATTCTGAATTAATATACAGACGTCGAGTTGAAGACATTGAATTAAAAATAAAACGTTTAGAAAGAGAACAAGAAGGATTGATAGATATTAGTCCGCTGGATAAAAACAGTTTAACCTTTGCCGATTTTCAGCCAGAAGCTTTTGTACAGAAAGATATGGAACTTTCGCTGACCATCAGAAATTTGAATATCCAGTTTGAAGTAACAAAAAAGAGATTTGAGTATTTATTTGGTAAAACATTTTAGTTATGGGAGGTACAAGATATGATTTCGGTGCTCGTGAAGACAGAGCAAAAAAAGTAGGTTATGCCAGCAAATCAGCTAGTGAGATATTTACACAGAATGCGTTACGAATGGCGCATGAGTCTATGAATCCGAATGGCGTGATTTTTAGAGAAGCAAGAGATTCTGATGTGCATCCAAACACAGTTCCAATTATTTTAGGATTGGATGTTACAGGAAGTATGGGACATATTCCGCACGAACTGATCAAAGAAGGACTTCCAAAATTAATGGGAGGAATTATTCAGGGCGGCGTTCCTGATCCGGCACTTTTATTTTTAGGAATCGGTGATCACGAATGCGACAGATATCCGCTTCAGGTTGGACAATTTGAATCTGGAGATGAAGAACTCGATATGTGGCTTACGAGAACTTACATTGAAGGTGGAGGCGGAGGAAACGCTGGAGAAAGTTATCTTTTAGCGTGGTATTTTGCCGCTTTTCATACTAAAATAGACGCTTTCGAAAAAAGAGGCCAAAAAGGATTGTTGTTTACTGTTGGCGATGAACCAGGTTTGAAAACACTTCCAGCGTCAGCAATAAAAGAAATTATGGGTCAGGGACAACAGACTTATACACATCTTGAATTATTAGCAGAAGCCCAAAAAAGATACGATGTATACCATATAAGTGTACTGCATTCTGGACAAGCGATTAATGCCGATGTAGAATGGAAAGAATTATTAGGTCAAAACTGTTTATCTATCGAAGATCACAGAGAAATTCCAAATGTAATTAAAAAGATTATCTGTGATAAACACAAAAGTTCTGGTTTAGGAACCATACCAGTTTCTGATGCAAATGATACAGGTTTAGATAATATCGAAATGCTTTAAAAACTTTGCGTCTTTGCGAGATTAAAAAATAAATAAAAATGAAAACAGCGCAAATAGTTATAGGTTTAGGATTTGGTGATGAAGGAAAAGGAATAACAACAGATTTTCTGGCAAAACAAAATCCTGAATCTATAGTTATTCGGTTTTCTGGTGGACAACAGGCCGCACACACGGTTATGATTGGCGATAAAAAACACGTTCATTCGAGTTTTGCGAGCGGAGCACTTCGCGGTCTTCCATCTTATTACAGCGAACACTGTACGATTCATCCGCTTTTTTTATACAACGAAAAAGAAGAATTAAAAGAAAAAAATGCTAATCTGGATTTGTACATTCATCCTTTAGCAAAAGTCACAACTCCTTTTGATGTTTGGCACAACCGTGGAAACGTAAGAAACATAGATCACGGAACCTGCGGAAAAGGCATTGGTTCAACCATGAAAAGAAACGAAGGACCGTACAAATTATTTGCGATTGATTTGATTGCGCCGCGAGAAATGCTTTTAGAAAAATTAAATCAAATTGCCTATTACTACGGTTTTTTAAATGAACCCGACATCGATCAGGAAGTTCAGGCATATCTCGAAGCAATTGATAAAATAAAATGGAATATTGTTGATTACAGTTTCCTTTCAAAATATAATAATTTAATTTTTGAAGGAAGCCAGGGAATCCTTCTCGACATGGATCACGGTGTTTTTCCGAATGTTACGTATGCGAATACGACTTCAAAAAATGCTATTGAAATCTGTAATAAACTAAATATTGATGAAGTAAACATTTTTTACGTAACCAGAAGTTATACCACAAGACACGGTCACGGGTGGATGCCAAATGAAGGAGAAATACAATTAAAAAACAATGAAGAAGAAACTTGTGTTTTCAACGAATATCAAAAACATCTCAGATTTGGGAACCTTGATTATAATTTGCTGAATTACGCTTTAAAATTAGATGCTGCTTATAGTCCAATGGCAAAAAGAAATTTGGTTGTAACGTGCATGGACCAGTTAGAAAAGAATTATGAATTTGAAAATCTGACAACAGATTTCGAGACCATTTACGGTTCATTTTCACCTGATTCAAAAGATTTTAAAGAGATCACTTCTTTGTTTCAATAACAGAAAAATGAAATATAAAAATGAAAGTCTAAATTTTTGTAGGATCGAAGTTAGGGATGAATTGATATAAAATTAAAGAAGAACCAATGTTTCGTAGGAACATTTCATTGGTAGAAAAAATATCGCTCCCTAGCAGTTACGTTCATTCGAACGTTTAAGGGTCGGAATAAAAAAAATGAAAATGAATGAAAAAGAAACAAAAAGCATAAGCAAATTTTTAAGTCTGGTGCTTAGACATTCTCCAGAAAAAATCGGATTAAAATTAGATGAAAAAGGTTGGGCAGATGTCAACGAATTAATAGAAAAATGTACTAAAAAAGGAAACCGTCTCGACGCTGAACTTTTAGATTACGTAGTAGAAAATAACGATAAAAAGCGTTTTGCGTTTAATGAAGACAAAACGAAAATCAGAGCAAGTCAGGGACATTCTATTTCAGTTGACTTGAATTTAACAGAAACAGAACCTTCAGAGTATTTATACCACGGAACGGTTGGGAAGTTTATAGAAAGTATTCAGAAAGAAGGTTTAAAGAAAATGAGCCGTCAGCATGTACACCTTTCAAAAGACAAAGAAACAGCTATAAAAGTAGGAAGCAGAAGAGGAGCGGCTCAAATCTTAACCGTTAAAAGTGGCGCTATGCATCGCGACGGATTTAAATTTTATTTGTCTGAAAATAATGTCTGGCTGACTGATGTAGTTCCAGCAAAGTATATTGAATTTAAATCTTAATATAATCAAATAAAAAAATTATGATTTTAGAAGCAGCAATAGGCGATGCATACGGTGCGGGTTTTGAATTTCGCGATTTAGATTTTATTTCTCAAAACAATAATCTGACTCAATATCATAAACACGGACTTTACACAGAGATTTATAAAAGATATACAGACGATACTCAAATGGCAATTGCAATTACAGAATTGCTATTAGAAGACGATAACTGGAACGAGATTAAAGTGGCAGATAAATTTGTTGAGGTTTTTCACAGAGATAAAAGGCGAGGATATTCAGACCGGGTTTATAATGCTTTAGATGTCAGTACAAACGGAGCTGATTTTATCAAAATAATCAACAACGGAAGTAACGGAAACGGTTCTGCAATGAGAGCATATTCTATCGGGTATTTAAAAGATATTAAGCAGATACTGGAATTCTGTGAGATTCAGGCGAAAACTTCTCATAATACAGTTGAAGGAATAAGTTGTGCCAAACGCATTGCTTTGGCAGTTCACTATTTTAAATATAATTTGGGTGATGGATCTACTTTGATAGCATTTCTAAACGAGACTTTAAAAGAGAATGAGAATTATAGAATTACTTCTCCAATTGATATGCACGGTTATCCTACAACACAAGCGGTTATTAAAATGGTCTCAGAAGCTGTTTCAATGAAAGACTGTCTAAAAACAGGGATAAGTTACGGAGGCGATGCCGATACAGTTGCAGCCTTGTCTATGGCAATTTTAAGTCAGAAACAAAATTGTGAGAAAACATTGCCTCTATTTCTTTACGAAGAATTAGAGAATGATAAATTCGGAAAAGATTTTCTAATAAAATTAGATACAGCTCTTGATAATAAATTTAATTAAGTCATGAAAAGGACTTTAGTTTTTGGAGATATTCACGGTGGATTGAAAGCATTGCTTCAGTTACTTGAAAGAATTGATTATGCGGAGAATGACCGATTTATTTTTCTAGGAGATTATGTCGATGGCTGGAGCGAATCTAAACAATTAATTGATTTTCTTATTGATTTATCCCAAAAGCGGGAATGTATTTTTATAAAAGGAAATCATGATGCCTGGTGTCAAGAATGGTTAGAAAAAGATATCATAAATGATGTTTGGTTTTTGCACGGAGGGAAATCGACTATAGAAAGTTATGCAGACATTGAGCTTTCAGAAAAAGAGAAGCATTATCAATTCTTTAATAGTATGAAAGATTATTATGTAGACGAAAATAACAATTTGTTCATTCATGCCGGTTTTTCATCCATGCACGGACCAGAGAAAGAACATTACCAAACTAATTTTTCTTGGGACAGAACACTTTGGGAAATGGCTTTGACAATGGATAAAAGAATTAAAAAAGATTCACTTTTATATCCAAAAAGATTATTGCTTTATAATCAAATCTATATTGGTCACACACCAACGCTTCATTATGATGTCGAAATTCCTATGAAAGGCTGTAATGTCTGGAATATTGATACTGGAGCTGGTTTTTACGGAAAATTAAGCTGTATGGATGTTCAAACGAAAGAATTTTGGCAGAGTGATGTCATGCAGACATTGTATCCTAACGAGAAAGGAAGAAATAAATAAGCTTTGAAATGAGTGAAGTACTAAAACTAATTGAACTAATTAAATCTAAAATTACAGCTGATACCGATTTAATGTGGACATCTTATAATTCTATAGAAGAATTAATTGCCGAAATAGATTTAAATTCTAAATTGGTTGAAAATAATAATGAACAAGGTCTGGAATTTTTTCGGCACTTATTTGCGCCAACCGGAACTTTACAAGAAATCTCTATGCAAAATGACTGGATTCAGGAATATTTGAATTTGTCTTTAGAATTTGATACACTATATGAACATTTAAAACTATAATAAAAAATATATGAACCCACTATTATTAACAGATGGTTACAAAGTTGACCACAGAAGACAGTACCCAGATGGAACAACATTAGTATATTCTAACTGGACACCACGAAAATCAAGAATTGAAGGTCTTGATGAGGTTGTGTTTTTCGGATTGCAGTATTTCATCAAAAAATATATTATTCATGACTTTGAAGAGTATTTCTTCAAAAAATCAAAAGAAGAAGTAGTTCAAAAATACGCACGCAGAATCAATAATTATTTAGGCGAAAACCAAGTTGGTACAAAACATATTGAAGATTTACACGATTTAGGATATATTCCGATGGTTTTTAAAGCTTTACCAGAAGGAGCAAGTGTTCCTTTGAGAGTGCCAATGTTTACGATGTACAATACAATTCCAGAGTTTTTCTGGTTGACCAATTATTTCGAAACATTACTTTCTGCAGTGGTTTGGCTTCCTTGTAATTCAGCGACAATTGCAAAAGAATACAGAAAGGTTCTAGATAAATATGCAGCAGAAACTTCTTCTGTGCCAGAATTTGTAGATTGGCAGGCACACGATTTCTCAATGCGAGGAATGGGCGGAATAGAAGCGGCAATAACATCAGCAGCTGGACATTTATTAAATTTCACAGGTTCTGATACGATTCCAGTAATCGATTTTCTCGAAGAATATTATAATGCCAATTCAGATTTAGAACTTGTAGCAGGTTCAGTTGCCGCAACAGAACATTCTGTAATGTGCATGGGAACTACAGAAGGCGAGTATGAAACATTTAAAAGATTAATTACAGAAGTATATCCAAAAGGAATCGTTTCTATCGTTTCTGATACTTGGGATTTATGGAAAGTTTTAACCGATTATCTTCCAAGATTAAAAGAAGAAATTGTTTCAAGAGAAGGTAAAGTCGTAATTCGTCCTGACAGCGGTGATCCAGTGGATATTATTTGCGGAAATCCGAATGGAAGAACAGAACAAGAGAAAAAAGGCGTTATCGAATTGCTTTGGGATGTTTTTGGAGGAACTACAAATGACAAAGGCTTTAAAGAATTAGTTCCGCAAATTGGAGCAATTTATGGTGATAGCATTACAGTGGCAAGAGCGACTCAAATCTGCGAAAGATTAAAAGCAAAAGGTTTTGCTTCTACCAATGTAGTTTTAGGAATTGGATCTTTTACCTACCAGTATAATACTAGAGATACTTTCGGATTTGCCATGAAAGCAACTTACGGAGAAGTAAACGGAGAGGGAAGAGCCATCTTCAAAGATCCAATTACTGATGACGGAACTAAAAAATCTGCCAAAGGATTAATGAAAATTGATTTAATCGATGGCAAGTATCATCTAACAGATAATGTTTCTTGGGAAGAAGAAAAACAAGGTGAATTGAAAGAGGTTTTCAGAGACGGAAAACTTTTAATCGATCAATCGCTAAGTGAAATTAGAACAAGAGTAAAAAATGAAGTAAGTGTTGAAGCTTAATTATAGCAAAAAGCCTGAATTTTAAATTCAGGCTTTTTTTAGGATTTTTTTATATGGCTCTGTTTGTCATTTCGACGAAGGAGAAATCTCCATAAGTAGCTCCGCAACGAAAAACCAATCTTTGTAAAGTTTCTCGCGAAGATTTTTCCTTCGTCGGAATGAAAAGATTGAAAATTTAGTTACAATATTTTGCTTTAAATTCCTGAACATCTTTATTTGAATTAAATTTTACAAAACTGAGACCTTCTCTATAGTTAATTTTTTTCTTTTCAATCAATTTTCCAATTAAAAATTCGAAAAGAATATACGACCTATGTTCTTCATTTATAAAATCTAAATGTTCTTTTTTGAAAGGAATTTTTTCCTGAGTAATGATATGAATCAAAGTATTTTGCAATTCATCAAGATGTCGTTCTGAGTTTAACTGAAAATGTTTTTCAATTTTATATTCGTTATACGTAAAGGAAATTAAATTTTTGACACCATTTCCATACATTGGCCCATACCTGTAATTCTCCGTTTTCTCTCCAGAGAAAGAGTTTCCATAAATCATTAAATTTTCTAATTCTGAATATTTATAATCGACCTCATTAACAGTTAGAAATTCTTCATTAAATGAAATTGTTCCTTCAAAATAGCCATTGAGGTTTTCAAATTCCGTTGATCGAATAAAATAACTGCTGAAATTTATCAGAAAAGCAAGTAATGTTGGGTAATAAACCCATTGAGGGAATCTATAAGCATAATAATTTTCAAGTAGTAAAAATGGAAATCCATATATCAAAAGTCCTGCTAAAGAATACCAACAAATTTTTTCTGATCGAGTTAAATTAAATCCATTTGGCTTTACAGGGATAAAAATAGAAGCAGAAAAAAGCATTTATTTTTTATAAAAATTATTATGATCGATATATTCCCAAACTTTTGGAGGAAGTAAAGGCTGAATATTTTTACCTTCTTTAATGCTGTTTCGAATAAAAGTCGAAGAAATCTCTACAATTGGCGCATCGATTACATGAATTTTTGGATGTGATTTTAATTCGGTGTTCTCAGGTTCATCTGAAATACGCGGATAAACATAAATGTCATGATTTTCGAGAATCACTTCATAGTTTTTCCACTTATGAAGCGTTTTCAAATTATCTTCGCCCATTATCAAAGAAAATTCATGATTGGGATATTTCTCTTGTAAATGAGCTAAAGTAATTACCGTATAATTGGGCTGAGGTAACTTGAACTCAATATCTGATGGTTTAATTTTCGGATAATCTTCCGTTGCCAGATAAACCATTTGCAAACGATGATGATCATCTAGAAGAGTCGCTTTCTTTTTTAACGGATTATGAGGTGTAACCACCATCCAAATCTGATCTAAATCTGCAAACTCGGCCATGTGATTGGCAATGATCAAATGACCAACATGAATTGGATTATACGTTCCGAAGTAAAGGCCTATTTTCATTTTATAGAGTTTCACAAAGATTCGCTAAGATAGCACAAAGATTCGCAAAGTTTAAAATAATACTTTTGCGAATCTCTGTGTTTTTCTTTTTGTATCTCTGCGGAATAAAATTATTTATTTACAAAATCTTTTACCAATTGATACGCTTCTTCCTTCGCTGTATCTAAATCGTAGTTTTTGATAATAGTATCAAATTGAGGAGCTGTAGCTAATTCTACCGAAGCTTTTGCAATTCGCATATTGATTTTGTCTTCACTCTCAGTAGAACGTTCTTTTAATCGGCGTTTAAGTTCGTCAACACTTGGAGGTTTTACAAAAACGGCTAAAGTCTGGTCTGGAAATTTATGTTTAATGCGAAGACCGCCTGCAACATCAATATCAAAAATTACATTTTTTCCCATTGCCCAGATTCTTTCGATTTCAGCTTTTAAAGTTCCGTAGAAATTATCACGGTATACTTCTTCCCATTCTAGGAACTCTTCGGCTTTGATGTGTTTTTTGAATTGTTCTAACGAAATAAAATAATAATCTTTTCCGTGTTCTTCTTCTCCGCGTGGGTCGCGTGAAGCCGCTGAGATCGAAAATTCTAAGTTTAAATCTTCTTTCCCTAGTAAATGTTTTACTATAGTTGTTTTTCCTGATCCAGACGGTGCTGAAAAAACAATTAATTTTCCTTTGTTCATTAGTTTATGCTTTAGGCTTTAAGCAATATGCTTTAAGCTTTAATGTTGTGCGGTATTCTGTGCCTATAGCTTATTGCTTAAAGCTTTTATAAAACGTTTAAAACCTGTTCTTTAATTTTTTCCAGCTCATCTTTCATCATCACAACCAATTTCTGCATTTGAGCATGATTTGATTTAGAACCCATTGTATTGATCTCGCGTCCCATTTCTTGAGTGATAAAACCAAGTTTACGGCCGTTAGCTTCAGTCCCTTTTATAGTTTCTAAGAAATAATCTAAGTGATTGGTTAATCGCACTTTTTCTTCTGTAATATCTAATTTCTCCAGATAATAGATTAATTCCTGCTCAAAACGGTTTTCATCAACATTAACCTGTAATTCAGAAATTGCAGTTTGTAAACGATCTTTAATCGCTTGTACACGTTCTGGATCTAATGCCAAAGCATCGTTCATGTACTGACGAATATTTCCAATTCGTAAATTGAATTCTTTTTCAAGAGATTCTCCTTCGTCTTTACGGAAATTTAGAATATTTTGAAGTGCTTCATCAATAATTACCTGAATCTGCTCCCAGTCGTTTTCATCGATTTCTTCGCGTTCTGTTTTTAATGTGTCTGGCATACGAACAGCCATTTTCATTAATTCAGTTTCATCAGCATCAGGATTAACTTCTTTTAACTGTGCAATATAATTTTTTACGACAGGAACATTTACTTTAGTCGAAGTTTGTTCTGCAGTACTTTCAATGTAAATCGCAAAATCAATTTTTCCCCTTTCAAGTTTTGTTGAGATTTGAGTTCGTAAGCCTAATTCCATTTCACGGTAAAGCGATGGCATTCTTACATTTAAATCTAAACCTTTGCTATTTAAGGATTTTACTTCAACGGTAATTTTTTTTGTAGGCAATTGCAAAGAAGCTTTGCCAAACCCTGTCATAGATTGTATCATATAATTGAGTATAAAGGCGCAAAGATAAATAAAAGTTTGCTGGTTTGTGTTGTAAATTGTTAATCAGTTTCGTACATCAAACTTTTAGTATTCTTATGATAATGCTTTTATAACCTCTGCAATATTTTTCTGGCTGTTGCCAATGTAAATTTTGCCGTCAATTATAAAAACCGGACGACTTAAGAAAGTATAGTGTTCTAAAATATATTTTTTAAAATCAGCTTCAGACAAAGATTTGTTCTTTAAGTCCATCGATTTATACAATTGCGCTTTTTTGCTGAATAAGGCCTCATAACTTCCAGAAAGTTTATACATTTCTTCAAGTTCAGCTTCAGTAATCGGATTTTGTCTGATATCTTGAAAAACCAAATTGTTTTCTGGTAAACTTTTAATGATTTTTCTGCACGTGTCGCAAGATGCCAAATAGTATATTTTTTTCATGACCTTTGAATTTTATTAGAATACAAAGAAAATTCATTTGAAACTTAAAATTGTCTAATTTTAGAAAAAAAATAATAATATGAGTTCCGTTTTTGAAACACAGAAAACTATAAGAGAAATTCTTTTAAAAATTTTAGAAAGCCATTCTTTAGAGCAATTAAACAAAATTCCGCAAAGTTTTAGTAATAATATAATCTGGAATGTGGCACATTGCGTAGCGGCACAACAGACATTGGTTTATAAACTATCAGGACTTCCAGCGATGGTTTCGGAAGATTTTATTTTAAAATATCGTAAAGGGACAAAACCCGAAGGAGATGTTTCTCAAGAGGAAGTTGATGAAATTAAATCAGTTCTTTTGAGCACATTTGAAAAAACAAAAAATGATTTTGAAAGTGGACTTTTTGTTGATTATAATGAATATACAACCAGCATGGGATTTAATCTTAGAAATGTTCAAGATGCATTAGATTTCAATAATTATCACGAAGGAATTCATACTGGAATTGTAATGAGTATTCGAAAATTTGTATAAATAAAAATCCCGCTTCAAAAGCGGGATTTTTTTATTCTACTATAATTTCAATGGTAACCTTCATAGCGCCGGCACCCTTACTTTTTGTGATGTCCATAAAAGCCCTTTTGGACAAATCGATTTCACGTGTTTTTACAAAAGGACCGCGATCAGTAATTTTTACAATTACAAATTTTCCGTTTGCCTCATTTGTTACTTTTACCCTAGTTCCAAAAGGAAGTTTTTTGTGAGCGGCAGTATAACTGTTGTTGTTAAATCGGCTTCCGTTGGCAGTTCTTTTTCCATTAAAACGATCAGCGTAATAAGAGGCATGAGCATTTTTTTTGTATGGTCTTAATTTTAAACCTTTGTCTGTAAATACTGAATCTATAGGTAATGCAATAATATTTGGTTTTGCATTTTTTACGGTATCTTGAATGATTTTAGGTTCTGTTGTAGGTTTGGTTTGGCTTATAACATAACTAAAGCCGCTAATTAAAGTCAAAGCAATCGTGGCGAATAAAATGTTCTTTTTATTTCTCATGGGTTATTTTTTTTCAGACTTGGGGGAGTTTGTACAAATAATATGCCGAGATAAAAAAAGCCCTGGTTAAGGGCTTTTAATTGGTATTTTTTAGAACCAAAGGTTCCAAGGAATTCTACTTAAAATAAGTAATAATCCTAATCCGTAAAATATAGCAAAGGTTTTAAACTTAGCTTCGCTATTGATTAATTTTTTATGTTTAGACCATCCGATAGTGATTAGGATGATAGCGATAATATTAATTAGTGGGTGTTCTAATGATGTTAATCTAAGTTCTGCATTTGACATTTGGCCAAAAGCTGCTTTTCCAAGTGGAGAAACAAAATATAGTATTAAACCGATCAATAATTGAGTATGGGTTCCAATTAAAGCAAATAAAGCGATTTTACGGTCTTTGCCTGTAAACTCTTTTTTTGATGTTACTCCGATGATTGCATTAACAACTGCAACAAGTAAAAGAAGCAATGCTAAGTAAGCCCAGCCAGAGTGAAATTTTTGTAGAAAATTATACATAAACTGTGTTTTTTGTTTGAAACAAATATAACAAAAATGAGTAAAAAAAAACGGCATTAAACTTAAAAGTCTATGCCGTTTTAATTATTTAGGATGGTTCTTTATTAGTTGAAAGAGTATCTAGCTCCAACTTGCATCTGCCATCTTGCTGACTGTAAACCTACGTCATCAATTTGGTTAACACTGTTTGCAACATTCGGGTTGAAGTTGAATGTTGGAGTAGTTCCGTTAGCTAAGAAACCAACTTGTTGAAGTAATAATACTTGGTCATTTGTAGCAAAGTATCTTCTTCCCCAGTTTTTGTTTAACAAGTTTGTGAAGTTGAAAACATCAGCTGTAAACTCTAATTTGTGGCTTTTGTTACCTACGTTTATTTTGAATTCTTGAGCTAATTTTAAGTCAATAACGTGGCTCCAGTCTAAACGGTCTCCGTTACGTTCTGCATATTTACCTCTTCTGCTGTTTAAATATTTGTTGCTAGAGATGTAAGCATCTAGAGCTTGCCATTGCTGATCAGGAGTCAAAGCATTACCTGTAGCTGTAACTAAAGTAATTTCACTTCTGTT
The DNA here is from genome assembly GCF_027924665.1 of Flavobacterium sp. GSB-24. Classification (NCBI taxonomy): domain Bacteria; kingdom Pseudomonadati; phylum Bacteroidota; class Flavobacteriia; order Flavobacteriales; family Flavobacteriaceae; genus Flavobacterium; species Flavobacterium sp. GSB-24. Next base: position 692,585 of record NZ_AP027043.1, on the reverse strand, counting down.
AGCTGGAATATAAACTAAAGCTGAGTTTTGGTTGGTATCTTTCATGATTCTTCCAAGGTCATTATAAATATAACTGATTGGAGTTCCTTGAGCACCTTCGTAGAATAGACCAATAGTAGTTTTCATATTATTGTTCCATTTGAATTTGATAGATGAGTTAGCCATAACTCTTGATCCTTGATCAAAATCTGATCTAGATACACCAGAAATTGCATTTGAACCGTTAACAGTTTCGATGTATTGCCATTGAGAACTGTTTTGAGAGCTTGTAGCATCCATCCAAACATTAGATTCTCCATAAGAATATGTTGCAGAGATGTTTGCATCAATAAAGTCAGATGTGAAATATTTAGTCAAAGTCAAGTTCGTGTTCCAAGCGCTACCAGCTTTTTTATTTGAACCTAAGTAAATACCAGAATATGTTTTATCAACAAGTACGTTATTGTACATTGGTCTAACATCAGCACCAGTAGTGTAATTCTGAGGACCTGCTAAGTTTAAGTTTTGATATTGAATTGAATTCAAGTTTTCGTTAAAGATAGCTTCTGCAGATAAAACTAATCCACCTGGAAGTTTACGATCAAAACCAATACTTGTTTTTAAAACTTGAGGTAATTTGAAATCTTTAGCAAATAAGTCAATGTTTCCACCTACTTTTCCACTTCCAGGAACTGGTCCTAGCGCTACACCATTGTAATAAAGCTGGCTGTTAACATCTGTATTAGGATTGAAAAGAGGTTTTGTACCACCTAAATTTGTATCAATAAGGTTTTGTCCCATACCATAGTTGTTATAAGCTCCACCTGGCCATACTAAAGGTACTCTTGATGTAAATACACCAATACCCCCACGTACTTGAGTTTCTTTGTCTCCGTTTACATCGTAGTTGAATCCAATTCTTGGAGAGAAATGTACAGTGTTTTTAATTGGCTGACCAACTTTTGCACCTTTAAGATCTTTTCCAGCAGCTTCTAATAATGGTATAGTTCTGTCATTGAAATCATTATTTACAGTTCCAGTTTCCCATACTGGCATATCAGCACGTACACCTACAGAAAATCTAAAGTTATCTGAAACTCTGATGTTATCTTGAACATATAATCCAAATTGGTTCATGTTGAACTCAGCAGCTCCTTGTGACTCGTCACCTGAACCTCCAATTAGAGAATATCCTAAACGGTATCTGTTTGGCACAGCATTATTTAAGAAATCATTAAGGTTGTTGTATACATAAGAACCGAAGTTTCTTTGAATAAATACGTTTTTAGCGTAAGTTAACTCATTATGAGTACCAATTAAGATATTGTGTTTACCTGCGTTAATTTCGAAATTATCAGTAATTGTTAAAGTTCTTTGTTTTAATAAGTTTGCTGTTGAGCTAGCTTCTGCACCAAAGTAAATTGTTCCTGAACCATCTCTAATTTCAACTGTAGGGAATGGATTTCCTGATGCATCTCTGTCATCATTTACAGTTGTAAAACCTACTACAAGGTTGTTTGAGAATTTATTGTTAAATCTAGTATTTAACTCTAAAGCCGCAGAGTTTGTGATAGATTCGAAGTCTTGAGCACCATTAACAAAGTTCAAAGAAGTTGCTGTTGAGCGGTAAGGTGAGAAGTTTGTTGCTTTAACGTAACTGTTTTTAACAGAAAGTTTGTTGTTATCGTTGATGTTCCAGTCTACTTTAGCGATTAATTTATCAGATACTAAAGTTTGAGTATTGTTGTTGTAAACTCCTGGATTGTAACCGTAAGCTGTTTGCAAAAAGTTAGTCAAAGTATTGATTCTATCTTGTGCTACTGCTCCACTGTATGGGTTAGTACCGCTGATTCCAATGTTACCAGTATAGTTGTTAATATCAAACGGAGCTGGTGTCTCGTTATCTTGTCTTTCGTAGTTGATGAAGTAGAATAATTTATCTTTTAAGATTGCTCCTCCAGCTCTTACACCGTAAGTTTGAGCTGTAAAATCAGATAATTTTTTTCTCTCAGCAGTGCTGCTTGATCTTTGTGGAGTTTTTCCAGCTAAAGATTGATCTCTGTATAAGAAATAAGCAGAACCATCAAAGTTATTTGTTCCAGAACGTGTAATAGCACTAATTGCTCCTCCAGCGAATCCTGATAATTTAACATCATAAGGAGAAACACTCACTTGGAATTGCTCAATTGCATCTAATGAAATTGGAGAAACTCCTGTTTGTCCACCATTTGTACCGTTTGCAGCTAATCCAAAAACGTCATTGTTTACAGCTCCGTCAATGTAAATTGCGTTAAATCTGTTATTTTGTCCGCCAATTGAGATTACATCATCTCCACGTAATTGTGCTTGTGGTGTAAGTCTTGCAAAATCAGCAATGTTTCTTGATAAAGATGGTAATTCATTGATCTTGTCGTGATCAATAATTGTTTGAGCCCCAGTCTTTTTTGAATTAAAAGTTGGATCTTTTTTACCTACAACTACAACTTCGCTAAGTTGGTTAGTTTCGTCTTTTAAAACTACTTTTAAGCTTTTAGAATCACCAAGTTGTAAATAAACTCCTGATTCTGTGTAGGTTGTGTAACCAATAAAAGTCACTTCAATTTTGTAAGGACCACCAACACGCATGTTAGAAATTCTAAAGTGACCATCAAAATCCGTTGTTGTTGAGTAACGGCTACCTGAAGCCTCATGAACTGCAAGAATTGTTGCTCCTGGAAGGGACTTGTTTTGCGAATCGTAAACAACTCCATTGATAGAAGAAGTTGTGTTACCTTGTGCATAAATATCTCCTGCATAAATAAACGCTAAAAGCAGTAAGAGAAACTTTGACAATTTTTTCATCTGTTTTGTTATTTGTTTTTGGCAAAATTATAACAATTAACTCAGATAATGTTATCGAAATGTTAAGAAAAGTAAGTTTTGTCTTTTGTGTTGCGCATTAAAATGAATTTTTCTCTTTTCTTTAAAAAAAAGTTTGTTTTATTGAATTTATACCAGCTTTTTTTGTTAAAAATATAATTTTTCAAGCTGTCTTGTAAGTGTAAACGTGCAAATTGACTGTTATTTTATGCTTTTTGTCGGTTTTTTACATCTAAAAAACGCCTTAATCTTGATTAAATTAAGGCGTTTCAAATTGTTATGAAATTTTTAAATAAAAAGTTTATTTGCTTTTCAAAAAGTGATTTAACAGAAATGAAGTTGAACTATCATGACTTTTTACATTCTTCGAATTGATTTCATCTAATATAGAATTAGCCAATTGTTTTCCTAATTCTACACCCCATTGATCAAAGCTGAAAATGTTCCAAATAATTCCTTGAGTAAAAATTTTATGCTCGTATAAAGCAATTAAAGATCCTAAAGTTTTTGGTGTAAGCTTCTGAATTAAAATTGTGTTAGTCGGTTTATTTCCAGTGAAAACTTTAAATGGTAATAAGTAAGAGGCTTTTTCTGCAGAAAGTCCTTGTTTGTCAAATTCTGCTTGAACCTGCGCTTCTGTTTTTCCATTCATTAATGCTTCAGTCTGTGCGAAAAAGTTAGACATCAATTTATCATGGTGATCTTCGTTTCCGTAAAGCGGTTTTACGAATCCGATAAAATCAGTTGGGATTCTTTTTGTTCCTTGGTGAATCAATTGGAAGAAAGCATGTTGCGAATTTGTTCCAGGTTCTCCCCAAATAATTGTTCCCGTTTGGTAGTTAACTGGTTTTCCGTCGCGGCCAACACTTTTACCGTTACTTTCCATAGTTGCCTGCTGCAAATAAGGAGCTAATTTTGATAAATATTGTGTGTACGGAATCAGAGCTTCGCTTTCTGCACCATAAAAATTATTGTACCAAACGCTTAATAAAGCTAAAATAACTGGAATGTTTTCGTCAAATTCTGCCGATTTAAAATGCTCGTCCATTTCATTTGCTCCAACTAATAATTGGTTGTAATTATCAAAACCAATTGCCAAAGCGATGCTTAGACCAACCGCGCTCCAAAGAGAAAATCTTCCTCCAACCCAGTCCCACATTGGGAAAACATTGTCTGGATTAATTCCGAATTCTGTTACTTTTTGAATATTAGTAGAAACTGCCGCAAAGTGTTTCGCGATATCTTCCTGCGTAGCCGATTTCAAAAACCATTCTTTGATAGTTTCTGAATTTGAAAGTGTTTCTTGAGTCGTAAAAGTTTTAGAAACAATTACAAATAAAGTAGTTTCAGGATTTAATTTTTTGATGACTTCATTAACATGATCACCGTCAACGTTTGAAACGAAATGAAGATTTAAATGATTTTTGTAAAATTGTAAAGCTTCAACCGCCATAACTGGGCCAAGGTCAGAACCGCCGATTCCGATATTTACAACATCAGTAAAAGCTCTTCCTGTATAACCTTTTCTTTGCCCAGAAATTACTTCTTCTGTAAAGTTTTTGATTTTATTTTTTACTTCGTAAACTTCTGGAATTACATTTTCTCCATCAACTTTAATAACTGCCGATTCTGGAGCACGCAAAGCTGTATGAAGAACTGCACGATTTTCTGTTTTATTGATTAATTCTCCTCCAAAATAATCAGCAATTGCATTCTTTAATCCGATTGAATTTGCCAATTCTAATAAAAGCGAAATAGTTTCCTGACTGATATTGTTTTTAGAATAATCTACTAAAAAGTCATTCCATTGCAGGTTGAATTTTTCAACGCGGGCACTATCTTGTTGAAACAATTCTTGTATAGTGGTTTCGTGAATTGCGTTATAGTGGTTTTGCAGATTTTTCCACGCTTCAGTCCCAGTTGGGTTTGTTGTGTTTAAAGCCATTTTTATCTATAATTGAGTTTGTTCTTTGAAACACAAAAATACTGAAATAACTTTTAAAAGAATAAAGGTTCGAGATTATATAACAATTAGTTACGAAAACGTTTTTTGGATTTTAGTTTTGAACTTTTGAAGTTATGATGATAGCGCCATCATTTTCTTTTTCATTGTAAATTATGCGGCTGCTATTCTGGTTTAAAAAATCCAAATCAACAATCTCAGATTTTTTTAAAGGTAATAATATTGTGTCTTGTTCTTTATTGTATTTAAAAGGAATTCCATTTATAACAATCAATGGTGACTTTCCAATTAAATCTTTTTCAAAAGCAGTGTTGACTAATTCTTGAACAAAATATTTGCCTTCTTTACTATCATTTAATATGAAAACTTTTGGACTGGAACATCCAATTACTATTAATGATGAAAAAAGTAGAAAAATTTGTTTCATTATTTAGTGAGATTATGAAATGATAATTTTTACCAAAACTTCCACCAAGGTTTTTTATTAATCTCTATAACTTTCTTCGTAATATCAACATCAATTCTTTTCGGAGATTCTGTTTTAATTTTAGAATCATCAAAAAATAATTCGCCGATGTCGCTCATTCCAAGTGGAGATTTTGTTCTTTCTCTCCAGTTTTCAGTTTGTAGTTCCGGTATGAAGTCAGTATTGATTTTTTCGCGAAAGCGTTTTTGAGCTTTTTCTATAATTTCTTCTTCCAGATTTGAAGAGGAATTTTTAAAAAGTGAAATTGAATTATCTGGAATGTTCAAAAGGAAAATTTGTGTTTTACCTTCAATTCTCTGAATATCCAAGACTTTAAAATAAGCAATTGAATCTAAAAGGAAATGACCGTTTTTTGCCGAATCAGGATTAAATTTTGACAAATCTTTGGGGTGAGAACTTGCAATTAAATATCTCAAATTTCCAAAAATACCACCGCCAATAGAACTCATATCGGTAAAGCCTTTTTCTTGGATGATTTGACCAATTTTATATTTTGAAATTAAATCTTCTGAAAGATTAGTATCTCTGTAAAATAATTTTAAACCAGAAAAAGTTTCATGGTAAATGCTTTTAAGACGTTCATTTTTCATGACTTTCGATTTAAAGAAAATATAAAAGTGGATGAATTATAGATTCCCAATACTATCCAATTCTCTTTTCAATGGTTCAATCTGTTTCATGAAACGAGTTCTGTCGTTTCCTGTCAAAGATTCTCCAGTTGGAAGATTCAATCGAAGTGCATCTACTTGAACGCCATTTTTCCAGAAACGGTAACAAACGTGAGGTCCAGAAGCTAAACCTGTACTGCCGACCAAACCAATTGTCTGTCCTTGAGTAACACGCTGTCCGCGGCGAACCAAGATTTTAGACATGTGTAAATATTGAGTCGAGTAGGTGCCGTTGTGTTTTACTTTTACAAAGTTTCCGTTTCCTGCAGTATATCCAGTTGCTTCAACAACTCCTGAAGCAGTTGTCGAAATTGGTGTTCCAGTCGGAGCAGCGTAATCGGTTCCTTTGTGCGCTTTCCAAGTGTGCTGCACTGGGTGAAATCTATTCATTGTGAACCTAGAAGTGATTCGGCTGAATTTGATTGGAGTTTTTAAGAAGAAGTTTTTAAGTGTTTTTCCTTCGTCATCATAATATTCTACCTTTCCCGAAGTTGTGTCTCTTTCAAAAGGGAAAGCATAAATAATTTTACCTTTATATTCAAAAAATGCAGCTTCTAGTTCTTCAACTCCGTCGTAAGTTTTTCCATTGATAAAGCGTTCCGTAAAGATTAATCCGTAACGATCTCCTTTTTTAAGTTTAAAGAAGTCAATAGACCATGAGAATACTTTTGTGATTCTGCTGGCTAATGCCGTTTCTACACTTTCGTTTCCTAAAGTTTCAGATAATGAACTTTTTAAAACACCACCAATTATTTTTCTTTTTAAAGTAACTGGTTTTACTTTTTTATAAGCTTTAGCAATACTATCTCTTAAATCAATAACATAGTAGCTTAAAGCATCGGGCTGATAAATAAAAACTTCCAGATTATTAGTTTTGTTTTTGGCGCGAAGCAAAGTAAAAGGTTTGCCATAACGAATACTTCTAACGTTGAAAGAATCTTTTACTTGTTCGACAATATCGTGTACTTTTTTGTCTCCGATATTTTGACTTTGAATGATTGAGCCGAAAGAGTCTCCTTTTGAAATTGTATCATTTACAACATTGAAATCTGCGTAATTAAAACCGAATTCTATTTTTTTGGTTGTTGGTTTAGTAATTTTGGTTTCAACTTTTTCTTCTGCTTTTTTGCATGAAAAAATAGAAAACAAGACAATTAAAATTACGACTGCTTTTTTCAAACTTTTTGCTTTTTTGTGGTGAAATTATTCTGCGGTTTCATTTCCCCAATTGGACAATTCTTCTTCGGTCCACAATTTAGGAAAAAAGATGCGTCTTTGGTATTTTGGATGCATATATTTTTGCCAGTCGCTTCCGCCAGTCGCTTCTCCATTACCTTTTCCACTTTCTAGTATATATTTTCTTGCAGTATTTAGGTGCTGCATAACCCAAGTGATATTCACTGTTTTGTCGTAATGACGCATCGCTTGAACTAAGTCTTCATTCTGCTGGTCTTCAGCTGGTAATTGCGTGAATTTCTGCCAGATATTTTTAGTCTTAAAAGTAGACATTTGTCTCAAAAACTGATCTTTATATTTGGTTTCGAATTCTTGAAGTAAATAAGATTTTGCACCAGTATGATAATCTTTTCCGGCAGCCTGCCAGTACAAATGTTCGAAACTAGTTTCTAAATCTGTGTTTTCGTCAAAGTTTGCTTTGTACCTGCGATCTGTTAAATTGATTACATCCGTAGAAGCAAATTCAATCATTCTATATTGCGCGCTCTGAAAACCGCTTGCAGGAGTAAGCGTGTTTCTAAATTTCATATATTGATCTACTTCCATACCGTTTTCCATGATACTGAAAGAGTTGGTGAGCATGTCAAAATATCTAGTAATTCTTGATAATCTTTCGCTGAAAAAATCAACCTGAATATTTTCTTTTTCGGCAATTTGATCAATTTCCCACAAAATCATTTTAAAGATTAATTCATTTACCTGATGGTACATAATAAAAACCATTTCGTCAGGAAGAGTGGTGCGTTGTATTTGTAAATTCAACAATGCATCGGTTTGAATATAATCCCAATAAGTAATTGGTTTAGCCCAAAGCAATCCTTCCAATTGAACATCAGTTTTTTGATTTATGGCTTGAAATTTAAGATCAATTTCTTTTAAGATTGCTTCAGAATTATCTGTAGGGTTCATTATTTTTTTGCTTTAAGTGGATATTTTAATCCTTTATATTCATCAAGATCTGCTTTAAGCGATCCTACTGCAAGATCTGCTTTAATTCTTAATGGAACTTTGTTGTTGTCGTCTGATATCCAGAGTGTAACACTTTCTTTTTCTTTAAAAACGCGACCTGTTTGTACCAATGGTTTAAACATCATGGTAGAAACGGTTCCAAATTTAGTTGTAATATCCTGACGACCTACATATTTTAACTTAAATTTTGTGATTTCTTCGTCAAAAAACATGTCGATAGAAATAGATTCGCCAGATTTTAATTTGTCAATGTTTGGATGATTTCTCAAATAATAAAAAGAAGAAATTATATCTTGCACATTGTCTGTTACTATAATTGTCTTTTCTGTTTTGCGCTTATAGTCTTTAACCAAAACCCTGTCTTCATTTTGATTAAAAAAGCCTTCCTGATTTTTGGTATAACCGCCTTCGTCAATTTTTCGGACATAGCGGTAAGGTCTTCCTGTTTCCTTGTCAAAATAGCTTTCATATAAATCTTCAACTTTAAAGAAAAATTTTGACATACCTGTCGTGTAACCTTTACCAATAGCATGGTATACTTTTTTGTTGCTTATAGTGGCATCTTTAACTTCTAAAGTTGCATATCCCGCATTTACAATTCCGTAGTGAATTCTAAATTTGAAATATTCTCCAGTATCGAATGCGTCCTCTTTTTGAGTATCAAACGCCAGTGTTGTTAGTGCTAATATGATGAGGATGAATTTTTTCATAGTACAATTTTTACATTTCATTATAAAGATAAATAAATGCAAATTCTATTCCAAATGTACCAAAACAAAAAAACTCAGTCAAAGATGACTGAGTTTTTATGCTATTAACTAACCAAAAAACTATAAATTATGAAATTTATATCAATTCGGAAGGAAACCACCCCTTCCTGATTTGCGAGTGCAAAGATAGATAGAAAGTTCAAAAAACAAATAGCCAAAGTCAAGTTTAACATAACATTTGCAAAAAAAGCATCGTTTTTTAGAGAATTGTGCTGTTTTGTATATAAAATTTAACGTTTTATAGCGTTCCTCTCAATTCTTGCTCTCTTTCGATTGATTCAAAAAGTGCTTTAAAGTTACCTGCACCAAACCCTTTTGCTCCCATTCTTTGAATAATTTCGAAGAAAAGAGTAGGTCTGTCTTGAACTGGCTTCGTAAAAATCTGCAATAAATAACCATCTTCATCAGCATCTACCATGATGGCTAGTTTTTCAATTTCGTTGATATCTTCTTTCATCATGTCCATATGAACACCTAATCTTTCAGGGATTGCTTGGTAGTAAGTATGCGGAGGAGCTGATAGAAATTCAACGCCGCGTGCTCTTAGTTGAGATACTGTTTTAATAATATCATCGGTAGCAATTGCGATGTGCTGAATTCCAGGTCCGCCGTAAAAATCTAAATATTCTTCAATCTGAGATTTTTTCTTTCCTTCTGCCGGTTCGTTGATTGGGAATTTAATTCTTCCGTTTCCATTAGACATTACTTTGCTCATCAAAGCAGAATATTCTGTGGTAATTTGTTTGTCATCAAATGATAAGAAATTTACAAATCCCATTACATCTTCGTAGAATTTTACCCACGTATTCATTTCGTTCCAACCCACATTTCCAACCATGTGATCAATATATTTTAATCCTGTTGGTTCTGGATTGTAATCAGATTTCCACTCTTTGTAACCTGGAAGGAAAACACCATTATAGTTTTTTCTTTCTACAAAAATATGAACCGTTTCTCCATAAGTATAAATTCCAGAACGAATCACTTGTCCAAACTCATCTTCTTCAACAGTTGGTTCCATAAAAGAACGCGCACCGCGTTTCATAGTTTCTTCGTAAGATTTTGTAGCATCTTCAACCCAAAGTGCAGCAACTTTTACACCGTCACCATGTTTTTTTAAATGATCGTTTATTGGAGAATCAGCTGTTAAAGGTGTAGTCAAAACAATTCTGATTTTATCCTGCTTCAAAACATAAGATGCTTTGTCTTTTACTCCAGTTTCTAATCCGGCATAAGCCAATGACTGATATCCGAAAGCAGTTTTGTAATAATGTGCAGACTGTTTTGCGTTCCCCACATAAAATTCTACATAATCTGTTCCTAATAATGGAAGGAAATCTTGTGCTCCTTCAAATATTTTTTCTAATCCGTATTCTACTGATTTAACTTCTTTACTCATGATGTTTATTTGTTTAATCGGTAAATCGTTTAATTGATTTTCCGAAATGTTGTGTTTAAGTTTTTTTTTAACGCAGAATACACAAAGTTTTTTATCAATAAGAGTTTGTAAAAAACACAAAGGTCACAAAGCTTTGCGAACTTGGTTTAATAAAATTTCCTCAGAAACTCTGTGAACTTTGCGAATCCTTTGCGGGCTTTGCGGTTAAATTCGATTAGCTATTCCGTCCAGGATTTGTAATACTGACCATCGTCCAATCCCATTGCTTCTTCCGTAACCATAAGCGGACGGAAAGTATCAACCATAACAGCTAATTCTTGGGTTTCTTTGTGGCCAATACTACGTTCCATCGCGCCTGGCGCTGGTCCGTGCGGAATTCCTTTTGGGTGTAAAGTGATATGACCCTGCTCAATATTATTACGGCTCATAAAATCGCCATCTACATAATATAGTACTTCATCAGAATCTATATTGCTGTGATTGTATGGCGCCGGAATTGCTTTCGGATGATAATCATAAAGTCTTGGGCAGAATGAGCAAACGACAAAAGCAGCCGTTTCAAAAGTTTGGTGTACTGGAGGCGGTTGGTGAACACGCCCAGTTATAGGTTCGAAATTGTGAATGGAAAATCCGTATGGAAAATTATATCCGTCCCATCCGACAACATCAAAAGGATGTGTTGCATAAACCACTTCGTGGATCATGCCTTCTTTTTTGATTTTAATTAAAAAATCACCTTTTTCGTCGTGGGTTTCCAATTCATTTGGCAAAATAAAATCACGCTCGCAAAACGGAGAATGTTCTAAATGCTGACCCGATTGGTTTTTATATCGTTTTGGAGTATAAAATGGAGAATACGATTCTACATAAAATAGTCGGTTTTCTTCGGTTTCGAATTCAATTTGATAAATGATACCTCTCGGAATTATTAAATAATCGCCATATTCAAACGGAATGTTTCCTAACATGGTTCTTAATTTTCCTTTTCCTTTATGGATGAAAAGCATTTCATCGGCATCGGCATTTTTGTAGAAATAATTACGAAGCGATTCTTTCGGCGCAGCCAAACCAATAATGCAATCTTTATTGACTAACATGGCTTTTCGGCTGTCTAAAAAGTCATTTTCTGGTTTTAATTCAAAACCTTTAAAAAGTAATGATTTTATGTTTTTTCCGATTGCAATTTTTGGTTCAACCGAATAAGAGTTTAAAATTTCTTTAACCTGCGTAGGTCTGTGTACGTGATACGACAGCGACGAATGTCCGTGAAAACCTTCGGTTCCAAACAATTGTTCGTAGTAAAAACCTCCGTTAGGTTTTTCAAATTGGGTGTGTCGCTTTTGTGGAAAGTTTCCGAGTTTGTGATATAATGGCATGGCTTTTCAATTAGATAATTTGTAAATTAGATAATTCGAAAATTGAATTGTGTGAACAGATAATCCAATCATCTTGTGAATGATTTAAATTATCTCAATTCTATAGCTTACTCAGGATTTCTCTTGATGAGGAATTGAAGATACTCTAATAAACCTGTCCATTTTGTTTTCATTATAACAAATGTCGTAATTTTTTCCGAGTAAAATTAAAAATTATATTAATTATAACTATAAGATATTTTAATTTTTTTGATATAATTTTTGCATAGCAAAAAAATACCGCGATTTTATTGAATTATTCTTTGATAAAAGGCTAAAATAAAAATCCAATACTAAACCAAGTAAAGCTTTTTGACATTTCTGGAGACCATGATTGTTTGATCTCAATTGGGCCAATTATAGTTTCCAATCCGTAACCCAAAGCATAACCTGTATATTTTGGCATTGAGATCCAGTCGACTGTGCTGAAAATGTCGTTTCCTAAATTGGCGAAATTGGCAGAAAAATTAATATGGTTTTTTCTGATGATTTCGTAATCTAGCGTAATTCCTGTCTTGATATAACTGTTTCCGGCAATACTTAAAAAGTCGTAACCGTAGAAATAATTAAAATTATTGATTTTACTGTAGCCGTAACCTCCTAAAATGTAATCAAAAAACGGAACGCTGCTGCTTCCAAAAGTAAAACCTGCATCGGCATCAATCTTAAAAGTTGCTTTCGGGAATAATGTGTTTACAAAAGACAATTCGGCTTTTGCCATCGAAAAAGGTTTGAATGTATTCGTATAATCTGACGATGCCAAGTATGTTTGTAAATCTGTAGAAAAATACAATCCAGAACTTGGATAATATTTGTCGTCAAAAGAGTCATATTTTAAGTATGCAAATGCACTGAAGTAATTGCTTTTGTCAATTATGTTGTCTTCATTTGAAAGTGTCGGCGAATTTATCTTAAGATATTTGTATTCTAAACCACCGCCCATTAAAAACTTCTGTACAAAAATCGTTTGAAAATATGCTTGGTTATTAATATCCATAAAATCAACATTGATTAAATTGACACCAGGATTATCATAAACCAGATTGCTCAGACTTGTCGTTACATTTCGATTAAATTGATTGAGCCTTGAACGGAAACCAAAGCTGATATTAAAACCATTTTCGACGTAATAATTAAAATCATACCTAAAATTATCCCCAAGAATAATATCTACGGAAGTAACGTCATTTTTTAGAAATGTTTTTTTGTGCGTAAGGTTTAATAAAATACCACTTTTATAAAGTCCGTCATAATGAAGACCAAGTTTTAAATAAGTCTGCGTTGGATTTTCACGAAGAACTAAATCTAAATCATCTTTATCTCCATCTGGCTGCAAACAATAAGAAATTGTGCTAAAGTTCTGCGTTGCATTTAAATTGTTTATCCCCGTTTTTAAATCATTATATGTAATCGTACTTCCTGGTTTAAAACGAAGTTTACCACGAATATATTCTTTAGTATAATTGTCTAATTTATCAGTGTTTATTTTCTGAATTTGAATGGTGTCTGTCGCAACTTTTAGTTTTGGTTTTTTGTAAAAAGTAGTTTCATCAGACAAAGCTTTAATCTTTTCATAAACTGCAAAAGCCGCTTCTTCTCCTTTTCTAATAATTTCTTCTCCTTTATCAAATGAAATTACGCCATAATCACGAATGTCTGGTTTTATATAAACATCCGTATCTTTTATTTTGTTTTTCATTTTGTCGATAGACTGGAGATTGGTGATCTGAACCAAAATACGCGTAGCATTTTTTAGGTTTTTTCTCTTCATCAAATCGTCCTGAACATCAACACCAATAATAATATCTGCTCCAAGATTACGAACTTCTTGAATTGGGTAATTGTTTACAACGCCGCCGTCGACCAATAAATTTCCGTCGATTTCTACTGGAGTAAATAGGGAAGGGAAAGCAGCACTCGCCATCATGGCTTGAACTAGATTTCCTTTATTAAGTAAAACTTCTTCGCCTGTTTCAATATTGGTTCCGATACATAAAAAAGGTGTTGGCAGTTTATTGAAGTCACGAATATGACGAACATTTCTGGTCAAACTGCTGAGTAAATTGTAATTGTACATTCCTTTTGAAAGTGCTTCTGGAATGCCGACTCTGAAATTACTGAATGGTAAAACGATAGCATACAATTCGTCATTCTTTTTCCCGTAAAAATTCTTAGACGAACGCGGAATATAATCATTTATTAATTCGTCGAAATTGGTCTTTTTGAAAATCGAATCAATTTGAGAAGCATTGTAACCAGAAGCGTAAAGTCCGCCGATTACAGATCCCATGCTGGTTCCGCCAATAAAATCAATTTTGATTCCGGCTTCTTCTAAAACTTTAAGAACTCCAATATGTGCAAAACCTTTAGCACCGCCGCCACTTAAAACCAAACCAATTTTAGGTCTTTTTACACTGTCTTTTTTGATTTCTTGTGAAAATGATTTTTCTGGGAAAAGTAAAAAAAGTGTAAAAAGCACCGATGCCACGCCCCAGATGGAAATGGAAAACTGCGAGAAACAAAAGGTTATTTTTTTCTGCCAAAAAAGAGCGACCCAAGAAGATCCTTTTTTGGGATTGGAAAAAAATCCTTTTGACCGAGTATTTGAAATGGACAGCTGGCTTAGGCGCATAAAAATTAACTAATTGGTTTTGTAAAAGTCGGCAATTTTTTTTGCTTTTAATAGATTATCTTAGTAGGATTCTGTTTTTGCAAGTATTAATTTTTTGTTTCGATCATATTTCCAAATATCATTGTGGGTTCTCGCGCCGCCTCTGCAGCTTGAACTTAGTGTTTTTTTAGTTTTATCGACTTTTATATCGCAAAACATATCACATTTCGGATTGAAATTGGTTGGAAATTTTAAAGGGTCAAAATTTTTAGTTTTTGGATTAAAAATAAAAATTTGGTAAATCGTATAAACTCCCATTCCGTCATCGGTATGAAAAACGGCGAAGTCTGTGAAACCATCAAAATTATAATCGTTTACTTCCAAATGAGTTGGTTTTCCCGTAATAGAAGTTTCGATATTTTTAATGATTTGGGTTATTCCATTTTGAGAATTTTTGACTTCTATTGTCTGTTCGATTTCTTCGTTATCCGTGGAACCAAAATTGGTTTTCAAACTTATCTTGAATTTGCTTTTGTCTTTTTGTACCAAAGAAATATCATTTTGACTATACAAAATAGAGCAAAATAAACTTAAACAGATATGTAAAAAGTATTTTTTCAAAGTGAATTAGTTTTCTTTTGGATGATAAAAATCTACAATTTTTTTAGCCCTTGATGCCCCAACAACGGCCGAAATTTCTTTTTCTGTTGCTAGTTTTAATCTTTTAACACTTTTGAAATGTTGTATTAACGCGAGCATAGTTTTTTCGCCAATTCCAGGAATGCTTTCTACAGAAGAATTAAGCGCAGCTTTACTTCGTTTATCGCGGTGAAAAGTAATACCAAAACGGTGCGCCTCATTTCGTAATTGCTGAATGACTTTTAAGGTTTCAGATTTTTTATCCAGATATAACGGAATAGAATCGCCTGGATAAAAAAGTTCTTCCAAACGTTTTGCAATTCCGATAATGGCAATTTTACCGCGTAGACCCAATTCATCAATACTTTTTAAGGCAGATGACAATTGTCCTTTTCCACCGTCAATAATGATCAATTGCGGTAAAGGCTGATTTTCATCTAATAATCTTTTGTAACGGCGGTATACAATTTCGGTCATCGAAGCAAAATCGTCAGGACCTTCAACGGTTTTTACATTAAAATGGCGATAATCTTTTTTGCTTGGTTTTCCATCTTTAAAAACCACGCAGGCAGCAACAGGATTTGTTCCTTGTATGTTAGAGTTATCAAAACATTCTATATGTCGAGGCTCAACAGGAAGACGTAAATCTTTCTGCATCTGTGCCATAATTCTATTTACGTGACGATCTGGATCAACAATTTGTAATTGTTTCAATTGTTCGATGCGGTAGAATTTGGCATTTCTTATTGATAAATCTAAAATCTGTTTTTTGTCTCCGAGCTGCGGAACGGTTGTTTTAATATTTTCGCCCAAATCCATTTCAAAAGGAACAATGATTTCTTTTGATAATAAATTAAAACGTTCACGAAGCTCTACAATGGCCAATTCTAATAGTTCTTCATCGCTTTCGTCGAGTTTTTTCTTGATTTCTAAAGTATGAGAACGAATGATGGAACCGTGAGAAATCTGCAGGAAGTTGACATAAGCGGCACTTTCGTCAGACACAATCGAGAAAACATCAACATTGGTAATTTTCGGATTTACAATCGTTGATCTGGATTGATAGTTTTCAAGAATTTCGATTTTTTCTTTGATTTTCTGCGCTTCTTCAAATTGTAAATTTTGCGCATAATTATTCATTAATTTCTTAAAATCCTTTAAGCTTTCTTTGAAATTTCCTTTTAGGATTTCGCGAATTGCGTTGACTTGTCTCTGGTATTCCTCTAAAGGTTCCAAACCTTCACACGGACCTTTGCAGTTTCCGATATGATATTCCAGACAAACCTTAAATTTTCCAGACTCAATATTCGATTTGCTCAAATCGTAATTGCAGGTTCTTAACGGATACAATTCTTTGATTAGATCCAAAATCGTATAAACCATCTTAAAATTGGTATAAGGACCGAAATATTCAGAGCCGTCTTTTACCATTCTTCGAGTTAAAAATATTCTCGAAAAAGGTTCTTTTTTAATACAAATCCAAGGATAACTTTTGTCATCGCGGAGCAAAACATTATATCGTGGCTGTAAAGTTTTAATTAA
Organism: Flavobacterium sp. GSB-24; assembly: GCF_027924665.1. Lineage (NCBI taxonomy): Bacteria > Pseudomonadati > Bacteroidota > Flavobacteriia > Flavobacteriales > Flavobacteriaceae > Flavobacterium > Flavobacterium sp. GSB-24. The sequence continues at coordinate 676,048 of NZ_AP027043.1, read as the reverse complement.
ATTGTTTTCTAATAAAAGCGCATCAGTCTCTGTAGGAACAACAATATGTTTTATGGTCACAATTTTTCTAACCAGAACATTTGTTTTCCTTGTGTCGTGAATTTTATTGAAATATGAGGAAACCCTTTTTTTTAAATTTTTGGCTTTGCCAACATACAAGATTTTCCCGTCTTTATCATAATATTGATAAACACCTGGATTGTCTGGCAAGGTTAAAATTTGAAGATCTAAGGATGGTTTTTGCATTCTATATTGTTTCTGAAGATGTTCTAAAAGCTTTTCAAAAACCATTCCGATTTCTAAATGAAGCTTAACATTGATTTAGTTTCAAATTTACAAAATCAAAAGAATAATTTCTATATTTAGATTTTATAATTCTACATGAAAAATAGTACTCCATTGGTTATTTTTGGCGAATCGATTTTGCCGGGAGAACACAGAACGATAAACGTCGAAATTGCTCGATTACACACTACGACCAAACTGAACATCCCGGTTATTGTACGCCGTTCCAAGGTTGAAGGCCCAACGGTTTTGTTTTCTGCAGGAATTCACGGCGACGAAATAAATGGTGTCGAAATTGTCCGTCAGATCATCAGTAAAAAAATTAACAGACCTACTCGCGGAACAATAATCTGTATTCCGGTGATCAATATGTATGGTTTTGTGAATAAATCTCGCGAATTTCCAGACGGCCGTGACTTAAACCGCGTTTTTCCCGGAAGTAAAAAAGGTTCGCTTGCCAGTAGATTTGCGTATCATATTGTCGAAGAAATTCTGCCAATTCTAGATTATGCAGTCGATTTTCACGCAGGAGGAGCAAGTCGTTTCAATGCGCCTCAGATTAGAATCACCGAAAATAATCCCGAATTGAAAATTTTGGCAGACGTTTTTAATGCGCCTTTTACTTTATACTCTAAAAATATAAACGGTTCTTTTAGAAATACGTCTGAAAAAGCCAATGTCAAAATGCTTCTTTTTGAGGGCGGAAAATCATTGGATATCAATAACGAAATTGCCAATCAAGGTGTACTTGGAACCAAACGTTTATTGCATTATCTAAATATGCTCGATCCGAAACAAATAGTTGAGCCATCTCATGAGCCATCTATTTATATTAAACAATCGGTTTGGCTTCGGGCAAAATGTTCGGGGTTGCTGCACGATTTTAATTTGATCGGAAAATTTGTAACCAAAGGCACTATCTTAGCTATTATTACAGATCCGTTTGGTAAATTTGAGCAAAAAGTAAAAGCACCGCATGATGGTTTTGTAATTAATGCGAACCATTCGCCAATTGTTTACGAGGGCGATGCTATTTATCATTTATCTAAAAGTAATCCTGAAAATGTCTACGACTAAAAAAGAACTTCGAGTTGAATATAAAAATTTCCGTAAAGCGCTTTCTTTTGACGAAGTAGAAGAAAAAAGTCTGGCAATTGCCAACCAATTGATTCAAATGCCAATTTGGGATAAAATTTATTATCATGTTTTTCTTCCTATTGAAGAACATAAAGAAGTCAATACCGAATTTATCCTGCATTTACTTTCTGGAAAAGACAAAGAAATCCTGATTTCTAAAAGTGACTTTGAAACTAGAAAAATGACTCACTTTTTATTGACTGATAATACCAAAATTAAAAAGAACGAATACAATATTCCAGAACCTGTAGATGGAATAGAAGTGCCTTCTTCTAAAATAGAAGTTGTTTTTGTACCGCTTTTGGCTTTTGATATTTTTGGAAACCGAATTGGCTACGGAAAAGGTTTCTACGATAAATTTCTTGCCGAATGCAAACCCGAAACCATCAAAATCGGTCTTTCTTTTTTTGAAGCTGTAAATCAAATTGATGATGTCTTCGAATCTGATATTAAATTGGATTATTGCGTTACGCCTGAGAGAATATATCAGTTTTAATTTTACATTTTAATATTCTGTAGAGACGCACCGCAGTGCGTCTACACACAGAAATATAAAGTAATGCCACACATTAAAAGATTAAAAAGGATTAGTCATTTCAAATCCATTAATCTGTGTCAAAAAAAATATCTCCAGTGCATCTAATATAATCTTTGTCGATCTACTTGACTTAGATGCACTGGGGTGCGTCTCTACAATTTACACGGAAAAGAAAAAAATATTTCACAGTAAATTCCTTTAAAAATCAAGGTTTTTAATTTTATTTCCACGTAAGAAAAACATTTGTAAATTTTTGGCACGATTTTGCATACTCGAAAATTGCAAATAATTACTTCTAGTACATCCGGAATGCTAGTCCTTATTTGAAGCCTATAACCTTTTATTAATTTTTAAAAATTTACTTTATGAGAAATCTTAATTTCTTTATGATGGCATTCCTCGTACTTACTATTTTCAGCTGTAAGAAAGCTGATTCATCAGACCAAAGTTATGAGACCGTTGATTCTGCTGCAGCTGTATCAGATGAAATTCCAGAGGAAATGTACATTGAACCGAACACAGAAAGCTACGCAGGATTAGAAGAAAATCCGTTTGAATCTCCGCTTAAAGAACCGCTATCTACTTTTTCTATAGATGTTGATAATGCATCATACACCAATATTCGACGTTTTATTAATGAAGGGCAGAAAGTCCCAAAAGATGCCGTGCGTGTTGAAGAAATGATTAATTTCTTCAAATACAAATATCCACAGCCAGATGGGCAGCATCCTTTTGCTATTAATACTGAATACAGCGACTGTCCGTGGAATACAAACAGCAGACTGCTAAAAATTGGTTTGCAGGGAAAGAACATTCCCATGGCAAATTTGCCCGCTACTAATCTCGTTTTTTTAGTAGATGTTTCTGGTTCTATGGATGAATCGAACAAACTGCCCTTGCTAAAAGAATCGATGAAGATTTTGGTGAAAGAACTTCGCAGTATTGATAAAGTTTCTATTGTTGTTTATGCAGGTTCGGCTGGTGTTGTTTTAGAGCCAACTTCTGGTAACAATAAAGATGAAATTATGGATGCTTTTGATGACTTGCATGCAGGAGGAAGCACAGCAGGAGGCGAAGGAATTGAATTAGCTTACAAACTAGCACAGGAAAATTTCATAAAAGAGGGAAATAATAGAGTAGTGATAGCTACTGATGGTGACTTTAATGTTGGCGCTTCCAGTGATGATGATATGCTGAAATTGATTGAAGAAAAAAGAAACTCTGGTGTATTTTTAACTGTTTTAGGTTTCGGAATGGGGAATTACAAAGATTCTAAAATGGAAATCTTAGCCGATAAAGGCAACGGAAATTACGCTTATATCGATAATATTCAAGAAGCGAATCGTTTTCTAGGAAAAGAATTTAAAGGTTCGATGTTTGCTATTGCGAAAGATGTAAAAATTCAAATTGAATTTAATCCTAAACACGTTCAAGCATATCGATTGATTGGTTATGAAAACCGAAAACTAAATGCAGAAGATTTTAAAAATGATAAAATTGATGCGGGCGAATTAGGAAGCGGGCACTCCGTTACGGCTTTGTATGAAATTATTCCAGTTGGAGTAGAAAGTAATTACGTTCCATCTGATTTGAAATATACTAAAACACAAAAAGGAGATGGAAATTACAGTGATGAATTGGCAACCGTAAAATTCAGATATAAAAAACCTGATGGCGATAAAAGTATTGAAATAGTAAATGTAATAGCAGATAGGAAAACAGACCTTCAAAACAGTTCTCCTGATTTTAAATTTACAACCGCAGTTTCTTGGTTCGGATTAAAATTACGCGATTCAAAATATATTACCAGCAGTTCTGCTTCAGACATTAAAAAATTAGCAAAGTCTGGTTTGTATAATGATGAAGATGGTTACAGAGCAGAATTTATAAGATTGGTTGATGCTGTAAACTAATTAGAAATTCCAAAAAACAAAAATTCCAAACTCCAACTTAAAATTGGAATTTGGAATTTTTTATTTGAATGTTTTTAAATTTTACTTTACTTCTTTAATAGTTGAAGAATCAATCCAGCCTTGAGTTCCGTCTGTTAATTCTACTTTTTTCCATCCTGCAACGCTTTCTATTACATAAACTTTTGCTCCTTCGTGTAATAGAATAATACCATTTGCTGATTTTTGTGGTTCCTTTCGAACTTGGCTTAATTCAGAAAAAACAATGGCAACACGATCATTGTCAAAATGACTTTTTTCAGACATGCCAGCTGAAATACTTAAACCTAAAGCAATCAAAACAACAAACATTCCAACAAAATAGATTCTTTTTGCAAGTGTAGCATTCGAAAAATAATACCCAATAAAACTCAGTAAAAATACAAAACCAAGCGCAACAGAAATTTTTGCCCAAGTATTATAATCAAAAATCGATGTAAAGTTTTGAATCAGTTTTGCAAAACCAACTTTAGGAACTTCTTTAATTTCATCGATTGTCAGCTTTTTGGCAAACTTTAAATTGTTTAAAGTCTCAGGATCGTTTGGTTTTAAAACCAAAGCTTTTTCATAATTATAAATAGAAGGTGCAACTTGATTTAGTTTATAGTAACAATTTCCAAGATTAAAATACAATTCGGCCGAATGTAATTTATCCTCTTTAATGATGTTTTCATAAACCTGTGCAGCTTCTTTATATTGCCCCTTTTCGTATAAAGCATTTCCTGCTTCAAAGCGCCCCTGCGCAAAGAAAACCTGTGAGATTAACAAAAAGAAATATAATATGTTTTTCATTTTCAAAATATGTAATAAGATTTTCAACTTTGCGAACTTAAATTCATCGAAATCTAAATCAATTTTCTTAGCTCCCGATAGCTATCGGGATTGCGGTAAAAAAAATTAAACAATCTGTTTTTCTAACTCAGAAATAATCAACACCGCTTTATCATAATCCTGCTGGATTGAAGCGCTCGATGCTGGTGCATAGCGTGCAAACTCACAGTTTTCTGTCAAAGCAATAAAGTTTTGTACGGTTTCTGGGTTTGCATTTCTAGACAATAACAATTCTCTAATATTGTCTTTACTCATTTCTGAGGTTTCAATATGCAGTTTAGCTTTCAAGAAATTATGCATTGCTTTTTCCAGTGCAATATAGAAAGGCTCTTTATTGTTAAGATGTTTCTTCGCCTGCGATAAATATTTCTTCGCCAGTTTATTGTTCATTCTAATTCTATTTCCAGTGACGTCACTGTCAATAGCTTCTTTTTTCTTCTTAGCTAAAATAATCAGCGGAATGATGATGAACGGAGCAAATAATAATCCTAAATATAAATCGGAACCATAAAAATCATTTTTAGCGATACCAACTAATATTGTTTTAGGTTTGATGTTTTTAAATTGTTCTGTTTTGACAGCTATATTTTTAGCAGTACTTCCAGTATTTGCTTCTGCAGGTGTTGGACCATCTAAAACATCCACCATAATCTCTTTTGAAGTGATGGTTTTATAAGTGCCCGAACTCAAATCAAAGTATGAAAACTGCATTGGCTTAATAGCATACTTTCCTTTGTACTGCGGAATGATGGTATATTTATCTGTGATTCTTCCAGACATTCCAGCTAATGATGTTGTTACTTTTTCATCATGAACAGGATCATACATTTCTAATGCATTTGGAACAACTGGTTTAGGAAGTGTAAATAACTTCATGTTTCCAGTTCCCTGTGCACTCACAATTAAGTCGAGACTTTCGCCATTTTTAAGTGTTGTTTTAGAAGGCGTAACTGTAAAGTTCAATCTTCCAACAGCACCAGTAAATCCTTCTGGTTTTGTGCTTTCAGGAAGCGGTCTTACATTTATTGTTTTAGCTCCTGCTGAAACTACTTTATTATCCTCCGTAATAATCATTTGTCCAAACATATCGCGGCGATTTGTTGGTAATTGCACGCCAATATCAAGTGAAAGAGGTTCAATTGTTAGTTTTCCAGCTTTTTGAGGATACAAAATCGCTTTTTTCAGGATTACATAATAACATCTCTGTCCTTGGTAATTTCCTTCTTCAATAGACAATTGTTTTATGTCAATATTTTGATTCCAGAAATCATTGTATTTTGGTTTTGCCAGTTCTTTAAATCCAGTAACACCAATGTTGTTGAAATACAGTTTGTAAACAACTGTAATTGGTTCATTTAGATATGGATTTGTTTTTGAAATTTCAGCAACCAAATTCAACAATTCGTTTCCAGATCCTGGAGGCCTGTCGCTTGGATCTCTTTCCTGAGCTACAGCATTGGTAACCGTAACCTTAATCGGATTTGTTTTGTAGATCTGCCCGTTGTATTCTATTGCGGCTTGTTTGATCGTTACAGCGCCTTTTCTCTCAGGCTGTAAAATATAAGAGTAAATTTTCTGAAAAGAGCTTCGACCATTGATCCAAGATTGGCTAATCTGCTGGCTTGGTCCCGCAACAAGTTTAAAACCGTCAAAAGAAGGCTGTTCGAAATTATCTCCGTCAACATTCATAATGAAGTCTATACGAAGTCTTTCGTTCAGTCCAAGCGTATTTTTGCTGACTCTGGCTTCAAATTGTACTTGAGCCATAAGTCCTTGAAAAGCGAGTAGAAATAGAATTAAATATCTTTTCATTTAATTGTTTAATCGTTTTTTTTATGTTAAATCGTTTAATCGTTATTTGTTTAATCCGTTTTACTTGATCAAATAAACAAATTAACGGTTAAACGATTAAACTTATTTTACCAGTCTTTTTCTGTTTTCTTAGGATTGCCTTTTACTTTCTGCGCGTTTACTTTATCCTGAATTTTCTTTTCTTCATTGTTAACGGCATCTAATAAATTTTGGACACGTTCTTTTGATATTCCTCCAGGCTGCGGTTTTGGCTGTCCTTGATTGTCAGACTTGTCGTCTTTCTTCGGATCGTTTTTACCGTCTTTTTTGTCTTTATCTTTGTCGCCTTTATCGTCTTTTTTATCCTTGTCTTTGTCCTTATTATCTTTATTCTTGTCCTTGTCTTTATCTTTGTTTTTGTCCTTGTCTTTGTCCTTATCTTTATTCTTGTCTTTGTTTTTATCGTTTTTCGGCGGATTCTCTTTTAGCTTTTGTTTTGCGTAAGCATAATTGTAACGCGTTTCATCATCTGTCGGATCATTACGTAACGCTTGTTTGTAAGCTTCAACTGCCTGCGTATAATCTTTCTCTTTCATGAAAACGTTTCCAAGATTATGATAAGCTTTGTGTTTTTCAGGTCTGGTTTTAGCATTTTTTATTGCTTTCGCGTAAGCAAACTTAGCCTCTGAAACTTGATTTTGTCTATAAATAGTATTTCCTAAATTATATGGCGCTGTTGATCTTTTAGGAAATTTTGATTCCGAAATTCTATAGTTTGCCTCAGCATCAGTAAATTTATTCTGTTTATATTCTTCATTACCAGCAGGCAATGATTTGTCTTTCTCTTGGGCAGAAACTGCCAAAGAAACCGTTAGTAAAATATAAAGAAGTAAATTTTTCATTCTTGTTTTGTTTTCTGTTCTGAATTTTATTCCGAACATTTATTTCTTTTCGTTAAATAAATCCAATTCTTTGATCCAGCTTGTTTTTCGTTCTAATAAGAAGATATCTAGGAACAGCAATAAAAATGCAAATCCGATAAACCACTGAAACTGCGATTGAAATTCGGCCATTTGCGTTGCTTCAAATTCTGTTTTCTGAATGTTGTTCAAAGCATTCTTTACGTATTCTAAAACTTCTTTAGTGCTTCCGCCGTAAACATAACCGCCTTTAGTTGCTTTTGCAATTGTTTTTAAACCTTCTTGATTTAGTTTTGTGGTTACAGTTTGTCCGTTTTGATCTTTTTGGTAACCTCTGACAACACCATTTTCTTTTAGCGGAATTGTTCCTCCTCTTTCTGTTCCAACACCAATCGTAATGATTTTCATTCCTAATTTATTGGCTTCTTCTGCAGCAGCGGCAGCACCTTCAGAATGATCTTCTCCATCAGAAATTAGAATTAATAATTTGCTGGTCTTACTTTTTTCATCAAAATAAGTTGAAGATAATCGGATTGCTTCATCTAAAGATGTTCCTTGTGACGAAACCATATCTGGACTCATACTCTGCAAGAACATTTTGGCAACACTGTAATCTGATGTTATCGGTAAAACAGGAAAAGCGCTTCCTGCGTATGCCACAATCCCGATTCTATCACTTCCTAAGTTATTAATGATCTGAGAAACCAATTGTTTACTCTTATCCAAACGACTTGGTGCAACGTCTTCAGCAAGCATACTTTTAGAAACATCGACTGCAAAAACGATATCAATACCTTCTCTTTTTACAGTTTCCATTTTAGTTCCAATCTTTGGATTTACCAAGCCAATAATTAGGCAGGTAAGCGCCAGAAGGATCACCACTATTTTTAAAACAGGTTTAAAAACTGATTTCTCTGGACTCAATCTTTTTACCATTTCCAAATCACCAAATTCGCGTTGTTTTCTTCTTTTCCAATACATATTGAAAAGGAAAATACACACCACAATTGGGAGTAGTAATAAGAGATATAAATATTTTTTTTCGTCTAATTCCATAAATTTTCTTAAATTCCAATATTGAAAATCCAAATTCCAAACTTTGGAGTTATTAAATTTCAATCTTTCAAATTTTAACTTTTGCTTTTATTATTTAAGTATCCAATTTTAGATTCTCAATTTCAACTTGGAATTTGGAATTTTAAAATTTGGAATTTTTTGATTTTAAAAAATCAAATAAAGCTTCTGTAAACTGTATTTCTTAAACCAACTTCAAGCAATAATAAAAAGGCTGCAAATAAAACAAAACCTCTGTATTTTTCATCATAATCATAGAACTTCAATTCCTGAATTTCCGTTGTTTCCAGTTTGTTGATAGACTTATAGATCTCAGCTAATCTATCGTTGCTTGTTGCTCTAAAATAGGTTCCGTCTGTTTTGCGGGCAATATTTTTCATCAGTCTTTCGTCGATTTCAACTTTTTGCATTTTGAATAAGAAACCTCCGTTTGGTGCGTATGCGTATGGAGATTCAGCCATACCGTTTGTACCAAGACCAATTGTATATACTTTTATTCCATATTGTTTGGCAATGTCGGCAGCAGTTTCCGGCTCGATAAATCCAGCATTATTAACACCATCGGTAAGTAAAATAATTACACGGCTTTTGGCTTTACTATCTTTTAAACGATTTACCGCAGTTGCCAATCCCATTCCAATTCCAGTTCCGTCTTGGAGAACTGTATCGTATTTAATACCTTTTATGGCTTCAAGAATAATTGCTTTATCGCTTGTAACTGGAGTTTTAGTATAAGCTTCAGAAGCATATAAAACCAATCCGATTCTGTCATTTGGTCTTTCTTCAACGAAATCGGCAGCAACTCTTTTCAAAGCTTCCATACGATTTGGTTTTAAATCTTTTGCCAGCATAGATCCAGAAACGTCAATTGCCATTACAATATCAATTCCTTTTGTTGTTTTAGTCTGATTACTGATGTCTACTGTTCTTGGTCGAGCCAATGCTACAATCAATGAACATAAAGCAAGAATTCTGAAAACGTATAGAGCAGGTTTGAATTTTGTCAAAAACGATTCGCTGTTTTGAAAACCTGCTGTAGAGCTCATTTTTAAGGTAGCCGACTGCTGATTGCGTTTCCAGAAAAACCAAATTATCGTAATCGGAATCAATAGGAACAACCAAAGAAATTCTGGATTTAAAAAAGTGATCTTGCTCATTAGTTGTTTGCTCTTTGAAGTTCAACAGAATTTAATATTCGGGTCGTGATTTCATTTGCATAGGTATCGCCTTCTTCGTGTAAAATAAGGATTTGCTGTAAACCTTGATCTTGTTTGAAAAGTAACAATTCATAATATGCTTTTGTACTCGTTTTGGTTGCTGGATTCAAAACAGTCATTGTTCCGTAACCTTTTACTCCCTGAATACCTTCATTAGTTTGAAAATCTTCTTGTTTTACGATAATATTTTGTCCGCCTTGAGCCTCAATAATTTTTAAAGTACCTTCAAGAGTTTTACTTAAATCAATATCTGTTGGCTGTTTGAATTTAGATGTTGAAACCGTTACGTAAAAATTATCAACCATACTTCCATATGCAAAAAGTTGCATTTCTTTGATAAGTGCCATCGCTTCTTTTGGAAGTGCTTTTTGTGCGTCCATTCTTTTTAAAACCTTTGGCGTTTCAATAAGAACAGCTGGACTTCCATAAGCACTTTTTACCCATTCGCCCTCTAATAATTCTTTAGAAGGATGACCAATTATATTGTCTTTCACATAATTGAATCCTTTGGTTACAATAAAGAAAGTCGTTGTGGCAAACAATAATAGTATGATAGTTGCAACAGCGTAACCAATTCTGGCATTACGTTTTTTGCGAAGTTGTTCCTTAATTTGTTTTTGTCTTTGCGCTTCGTTTAATAGCTGATCTTCAATTTCTTCTGGAACTTCAGTTGGAATTGCATTATCAAGGGTTAAAATTACTTTTTGTATCTTATTTCTATCATCAGTAATTTCAAAATCAAGCGGTTTAGATTTGGCAAATTTTACCAAATCGGCCTGACGTAAAACGCGCTCTAAATTTTCAACCGTTTCTGGCGTAAGGGTCATTTTCTTTTTGGTTGAAGCTTCTCTAATCGCAGCAATTAACTCAGAAGTTGTGCTTTCCATTGCTGGAATATGAATCGCTTCTTCGATATAGTTTCTAGCAATATCTGTTAGTTCGCTATAGTATTCTTTAATTTCTCCTTTTTGAACCAGTTCTTTTTGTTCTAGGTTGTTTAATAAACTAGTCGCTTTTTCGATAGGAGTTTTATAAACTTCTTCTTCTATTTTTTTCAACTGGCGTTTTTTAACATACCAGTAAACGAAAGCGCCAATTCCTAAAATGGCTAGAACTATTAAAGTGTAAATCCACCAATTTCCGATTCCTTCATCAACAGAAGAAATATCTTTAATATCATACATTTTCTGCTGTAAAGTATCAACTTTTACAGCAGCAACTTCAACTTTAATAGAATCAGAGTAAAAAGGTTTTTTATCAATTAAAATTTTGATGCTCGGAATCGTGTAACGGCCAGAATCAAACTGCGTTAAACCATATTTTTTTATAAGTTCGTAATTAGTGGCATCTTTCTTAACCGTATCAATCGGATAAGACTGGATAACTTCTAACGGACCGATATTTTTAAGTTTAGGAAATTCAACTTTTGATGTTGAAGTCACAACCGTTTTAAGCGTCAGTTTGAACTCAGCACCAATCTTATTTTTGGTGGTATCAATACTCGTTTCTATTGGTTTCTGCTGTGCAAAAATCATAGTAGAAAAAAGCAATAAAAATATATAAAGTTTAAATTTCATTTGATTAACGATTGTTGATTTTAGATTAACGATTTTTGATTTGTTAATCAAAATTGCCAGATTTTTATCGTGATTTGAAATAGCCTAATAGTTTAGTAACGTAATTTTCGTCTACTCTGGTATTTACAATTCCTGCTCCAGATTTACGGAAAGTATCTTTAAAGTAATTTAGTTTCTCGTGATAGTGCTTCTCGTAATTCAAACGAACTGCTTTCGAACTTGTATCAACCAATTGTATCTTTCCCGTTTCGGCATCCAGCATGTTTACCATTCCTAAATTTGGAATTCTTTCTTCACGAATATCGTAAACTCGAACACCTGTAATGTCGTGTTTCTTTGAAGCAATTTTTAAAGTATGTTCATACGAATCAGACATAAAATCGGAGATCATAAAAATGATGGCTTTCTTTTTCTGGGTTCCAGATAAGAATTTTAATGCCTGAGCAATGTCTGTTTTATGGCTTTTTGGTTCAAATTCGATTAATTCCCGAATGATGCGAAGTACGTGCGAACGTCCTTTTTTTGGCGGAATATATAATTCTACAGTATCAGAAAATAAGATTAAACCAATTTTGTCATTATTCTGTGTAGCCGAAAAAGCCATCGTTGCCGCAATTTCGGTTACGATGTCTTTTTTGAATTGATTTTTAGAACCAAAAGATTCCGAACCCGAAATGTCAACCATTAAAACCATGGTCAATTCTCGTTCTTCCTCAAATACTTTAACGTGAGCTTCATTGTAGCGTGCGGTCACATTCCAATCGATGTTACGAATATCATCTCCGTATTGGTATTGACGCACCTCGCTAAACGTCATTCCTCGTCCTTTAAATGAAGAGTGGTATTCTCCCGAAAAGATATGATTGCTCAGTCTTTTCGTTTTGATTTCTATTTTCCGTACTTTTTTTAAAAGCTCTTTTGTATCCATTTTTGATTTGGTTTATGGTTTATGGTTGTTGGTTGATGGCGCATAAACCATCAACAAAAAACTATCAACCATCAACTTTTTAAGGTACCTCAATCTCGTTAACGATTTTGTTGATAATGTCTACAGAAGTGATGTTTTCTGCTTCTGCTTCGTAAGTAATTCCAACTCTGTGACGTAATACATCGTGAACAACTGCACGAACGTCTTCTGGAATTACATAACCACGACGTTTGATGAAAGCATAGCATTTTGCAGCATTAGCCAAGTTGATACTTCCACGAGGAGAAGCTCCAAAACTGATAAGCGGTTTTAAGTCGGCTAATTTGTATTTTTCTGGGTAACGTGTAGCGAAAATAATATCAAGAATATATTTTTCGATTTTTTCGTCCATATAAACTTCACGAACAGCTTCCTGAGCACGTAGAATCTGATCTACAGAAACTACTGGATTTACTTTTTCGTAAGATCCTTTTAAGTTTTGACGAATTACAAAACGCTCTTCATCAATTTTTGGATAATCAATAACAGTTTTCAACATAAAACGGTCAACTTGTGCTTCAGGAAGTGCATAAGTTCCTTCTTGCTCAACTGGGTTTTGTGTTGCTAATACTAAAAACGGACGATCTAATTTAAATGTAGTGTCACCAATAGTAACTTGTTTCTCCTGCATTGCCTCTAATAATGCTGACTGAACCTTTGCTGGTGCACGGTTAATCTCATCGGCAAGTACGAAATTGGCAAAAATTGGTCCTTTTTTAATAGAGAATTCATTTGCTTTAATATTGTAAATCATGGTTCCGATAACATCGGCAGGTAATAAATCCGGCGTAAACTGGATACGGCTGAAAGAACCTTGAACCGCTTGTGATAATGTATTTATAGCTAAAGTTTTTGCAAGACCCGGAACTCCTTCCAGTAAAATATGTCCTTGGCCAAGCAATCCGATTAATAAACGCTCGACCATATGTTTCTGGCCCACAATAACTTTGTTCATTTCCATTGTAAGAAGGTCTATAAAAGCACTTTCTCTTTCAATTTTTTCATTTATCGCTCTAATGTCTAAAGTCGTTGTATTTTCTTCCATATAAATATTTTTAAAAACCTTGATTTGTACGCCTGTTTTTTGAGAGTGCAAATTGAATATTTTTTAAGAAGTAAGATGTTAAAGAATGGTTAAAACTTCTACCAATGACCTAATTTTAAGGACTAATTGTGAATCTATTTTTATATTTTTAAGAACTTTGATGATTATGTTTTATTAAAGCATAATTATTACCAAAAATAACGCATAACTATTATGAGCAAAACGGTCTTATCGCCTATAATTTCGGGCACTATGAATTGGGGAGTTTGGGATAAAAACCTTACAACCAAAGAAATGGAAAACATGATACAAGTGAGTATCGAAAACAAAATTACGACTTTTGATCACGCGGATATTTACGGATCTTATACGACCGAAGCCGATTTTGGAAAAGCCTTTCACGCTAGTAAAATTGATCGTGAAAAATTACAATTAATTACCAAGTGCGGTATTCAGATGATTGCTGAAAAACGCCCTGAAAACAAAATCAAACATTACGATTATTCGAAAGACTATATTATTAAGTCGGTTGAAGGATCTTTGAAAAAACTGAAAACAGATTATGTAGATGTTTTTTTACTGCACAGACCAAGTCCGTTAATGCAGGCAGACGAAATCGCAGAAGCGGTTGAAAAATTAAAAGGTGAAGGAAAAATAATTGATTTTGGACTTTCGAATTTTACCAGTTCACAAACCGAATTAATTCGTCAGAAAACAGAAGTAAGTTATAATCAAGTACAATTTTCTGCAACACATTATGACGCAATGTTAGATGGAAGTTTAGATTATATGCAGACACACGGAATTCGTCCGTTGTCATGGAATCCGCTTGGAACTGTTTTTAGAGAAGATACTAAACAAACCCGCCGTTTGAAAAAATTATTTTCAACGTTAGTAGAAAAATACCATTTAGGTTCTGATACGCTTTTATTGGCTTGGATTTTAAAACATCCTGCAAAAGTAATTCCTATTGCTGGAACGGTAAATATCGCTAGAATTCAATCTTTAATGAAAGCTGTTGAACTAGAAATGGATACAGAAGACTGGTTTGCAATCTGGACAGAAAGCATGGGCGACGATGTACCTTAATTTTTAGTTTTTCAGTCGCAGTGACAGTATTCAGTTTTATCTGAATAGAAAAAAATAAACACATAGACATAGATCATATTATTGCTTTTGGAAAAGAGAATTTAGCGTTTCACTTACACATAGTTATATGTATTATGCAAATGAAATGCCTTTCAAAGCAAGGAAACTATGCCTCTATGTGTTAAAAACAAAATATTTAAAATGAAAAAAACAGTTTTAATTACTGGTGCTACAAGCGGAATTGGAAAGGCAACCGCTCAAATTCTAGCAAAAAACAATTATAAAGTTATTCTTTGCGGAAGACGTAAAGACCGTTTGGAAGAACTTCAAAAAGAACTTTCGGCTTTTACAGAAGTGCATTCTTTAGAATTTGATGTTCGTAACAAAGAGGAGGTTTTAGAAAAAATAGGTGCTTTGCCAAACGATTTTTCTACGATTGACGTTTTAATTAATAACGCTGGTAATGCCCACGGTTTAGATCCGATTCAAAATGGAGATTTAGACGATTGGGATGCTATGATTGACATTAATGTAAAAGGTCTTTTGTATGTTTCAAAAGCGATAATTCCGCAAATGGTTGAAAGACAATCTGGACATATTATTAATATTGGTTCTACTGCTGCGAAAGAAGTTTACCCAAACGGAAACGTATATTGCGGTTCGAAACATGCCGTTGATGCTATAACTGCTGGAATGCGAATTGATTTAAATCCTTTCGGAATCAGAGTTGGAGGAATTCATCCGGGAATGGTTGCAACAGAATTCAGTGAAGTTCGTTTTAAAGGAGATGTCGAAAGAGCCGCAAACGTGTACAAAGGATTTGATCCGCTGCAGGCCGAAGATATTGCTGATATTATTCATTTTGTAGTTTCAAGGCCTTATCATGTTAATATCGCAGACTTGGTAGTTATGAGTACGGCGCAGGCATCTTCTACGATTGTGAAGAAAAATATTTAAATTAGATTGATAGACTTCTTAGAAAGTTAGATCTTTAGATTAATTTAGAAATCTGAAAACCAATATCTAAGAAGTCTAAAGATCTAACTTTCTAAGGAGTCTAAATAATGATTAATAAACGCCTTTTGATAAAGAATTTGCTTGCTCACAATGATGAGAGCAGTTTTTATGATAAAAAAAGGCAGCTGAATCTTCATTCTCGAGAAGGAAAAGGCAAGTTTCTCAAACACATTTGCGCATTATCAAACTCAAATCCAAATAATAATTCTTATATCGTTGTTGGAGTTGAAGATCAGGATAATGAAATTGTCGGCGATGATTTTTTTGATGACAGCCGAATTCAGAATCTTGTAAATGCTTTTTTAGAAAATCCGCCTAAAATTCAATACGAAAATGTCCCTTTTCCAAATCTTCCAAAAGATAAAGTGATTGGTCTGGTTACTATAAAACCAAAAAGTAAAGTTTCTTATTTTAAAAAAGGAATTCATACCATTCTTGCTAATAGTGTTTTTATAAGGCGAGGCAGTAATTCGATTCCGCTGGAAAGTGGGGAAGAGGTTGAAAAAAACTATCAGAATACAGAAACTGTAATCGGAATTGAAAATAGTTCTCGAAACAGCATTCAATATACTTTAGACGGTGTTATTGATTTTATGAATTTCAGGCATAAAGATATGTCGCCGAAATATCATGTTTTTAAAGAATTATTTGTGATTTGCTGGGCTGGTGTTCCCAAAAAAATACGGGATAAAACGTATTTGTCACGAGTTGATATCGAACTAATTAATGAGCAGATTAAACTTTTCTATTCTGCGCAGGATGTTGTCACCATTTTTTATGATGATGATAGTTTTACGATTACAGAATATGTGCCGCTTGGCTTAAATGATAAAACGAGTTATTATCCGCTGGAAGAACAAACTATTCATTTTTTTGACAATGGTTACTATAAAATAGACCGTCAAATGCTTTTTCAGCCGCCAGAATTCAACAGAAAAATGTTGTACCATATATACAATGCGAATATGGCTTTGTTGGCTAAACTTCAAAAAAATATCATATTGTCTGAACGTGAAATGAAGGATTTAGAAAACCTGCCTTCTACGTTTATGATTTGTCATTTAAATGGTTTTGAAGAGGCAAGACAAAAGCTGATAGATGCCAAATTGCTTTTAAAACCTTATAAAAATGTTTATTCTTCTTTTAAAGAAGCACTTCGTGTTTTACGTAAAATGAAGTATGATGTTCAATAAAGAGGTGCAGAGGTTCAGAGAAACAAAGTGACAAAGGTTTTTCTGTAGAGACGCACCGCAGTGAGTCTACATCCAGCATATCTACAAAAATTGTGTAGATGCTGAATTTATTTAATCTAAAATATTTAATGAAAATTCAAGTACTTATTGACTTCATCATAAGGGAACAAAATTTCTTTTGGACCATCTGCATATGAAGCGGCTTCATATGAGTTGTAATATAAGAGCAGACCTTCTGAAGTATAAAATATGTTTTGCGGCAGCTGAAATTTATCATTTTCAAACATTAAACCTGTTGCATTAATATTCGCTTCTGCTGGTATTTTGTATTTTGCCCGAAATGCTTTTTCGGCGAAGGCCTTAAAATCTTTTTCGTTTTTAAATAATTGATTGTTGAATATTGTTTTTCCAGTTTTCGCATTAAATAATAGGGAACGATAACCTTGATAACCATGTGCACCGCCGGTAAAGGTGTAATGATCAATTTTAAGATTTAAAATCGAATCAGATTGAAATTCAACATTGCCAATTATTTTCGCCTCCCATCCAAAAGTGTCATTTGGGAATTTTTGACGCATTTCTTCATACGAAGCAATAAAAGATTTAGACAATGATTTGTAGTCATTGACTTGTGTTGAATCTTCACCAAAAAAAACAATCTCCTTTATTACAGAGAAAACTTTCTTATTAATGCTGTCTGATATTACTTTAATATTTTTGGCAACTGGAACTTCTATAGTGATTTCCGGACAATCAGTTTTGCACGAAATATTAGATTTTTCTTCAAACCTTTCATTCTCAAATGAAAGCTCTTTTTTGCAACTTGTAAAAATCAAACACAAAAAGATTATAAATATGTAATTTTTCATATCAAAAAGTGTTAATTATAAACAAAGGTAAGAAGTTGTGTCGCGATAAAATAAATTAAGCGGTAAATTTGTACAACAATTATAGATTTAAAACTTATAACTATATGAAATTTAATACAAAAGTTATACATGGAGGACAGCACCATGATCCATCTACAGGAGCAGTTATGCCGCCAGTATACCAAACGTCAACTTTTATTCAGACAAGCCCAGGGAAACCTTTGGCAGATTACGAATACAGCAGAGCATCAAACCCTACGCGTACAGCATTGGAAGAAGCTTTGGCAAGCATCGAAAACGGAACTCGCGGATTAGCATTTTCGTCTGGTCTTGCAGCAACAGACTGTGTTTTAAGATCTTTTAAAGCGGGTGACGAAATTATTGCAATGGATGATTTATACGGTGGAACTTATAGAATGTTCTCTCGAATTTATAAAGATTCAGGAATTAAATTTCATTTTGTTGATATGACTGATATTGAAAAATTCAAAAGTTTAATCAACGAAAACACAAAATTAATCTGGGTAGAAACGCCGACAAATCCATTGATGAAATTGGCCGATATTCAAGAAATTGCAAAAATTACTCAAGAAAAGAAAATTCTTCTTGCGGTAGACAATACTTTTGCAACACCTTATTTGCAAAAACCATTAGATTTAGGAGCAGATATTGTTATGCATTCAGCAACGAAATATTTAGGAGGACATTCTGATGTGATTGCAGGAGCTTTAATTGTAAAAGATCCGGCACTTGGAGAACAACTGCATTTTCAGCAATTTGCAACTGGCGCGACACTTGGACCAATGGACAGCTTTTTAGTTTTAAGAGGAATCAAAACTTTGGCTTTAAGGGTGCAAAGACACTGCGAAAATGGCGAAAAAGTAGTTGAATATTTAAGTAATCACCCAAAAATAAAAACGGTTTATTATCCAGGTTTAAAAAATCATCCGTTTCACGAAATTGCTAAAAAGCAAATGAAAGCTTTTGGAGGAATGGTTTCGTTTGATTTTAAATCAGGGAAAAAAGAAGATTCAATAGCATTTTTAGAAAAGCTAAAAGTATTTACTTTGGCAGAATCGCTTGGTGGAGTAGAATCATTAGCCAATCATCCAGCTTTAATGACACACGCATCAATTCCTGCCGATAAAAGAGCAGAAGTTGGTATTACCGATGATTTAGTTCGACTAAGTGTTGGTATTGAAGATGCTGATGATTTAATTGCTGATTTAGAACAGGCTTTATCTTAGAGAGAAATTCCAAATAAAAAAATCCCAAATTCCAATTGTAATATTTTGGAATTTGGGATTTTTTATATTTTGAGATTTAAAATTCTGTTAGAATTCTAAGTAATAAATATATCCAAAGTTAAACCAAACCTGCCAGTCATTTGATTTGTTTTCTTTGTAAATGTCTTTGTTTGGGTTTAATCCATCAATCCAATCTGAGTTATACATTTGAAAACGAGTTTCAAACATTAAATCACTCATTGTGGTTAATTTATAATGTACTCCAATTGCTGCTGTTGCAGATAATACTACTCCGCTCTCACTAGAAAAACCATGTGCACGACCATCAGATGGGGTCAGGTATTTTCCTGGAGTTACATTTGGAAGAGTGATGTCTCCTAAATGTGAACCGATTTTTGTAGAATAATAGCTTACTTGAAAACCTACACTACCATACGGGCTGAAACTACCAATTGTGTTTTCGAAGTCATGAATTTTCATAAAAGGAGAAAATTCTAATTGAGCTCCAAGACCTAAAGTAGTAGAACTTGCGTGCATGTTTTTAAGCTGCTGGGCAAATAGTCCGTCAGGCTTTCTTTCCACCCACTGGCCATAATGTTTCAAATTAGTTCTGCTGAAAGCAAGTTCAGAGCGCACTTTAAAATGTTCTGTAAAGAAACTTTCTCTGTTATTTGCAGCAGAAAAATTGATAAAGTGCATAATTCCGATACCAAAACCTGAGTTTCCAACGTTGGTGTCGAAGTTGCTTCTTTCGCCAAAATCGGACTGTAAAGTAACAGGTCCTGCATAGACTCCTATCTCTTGGGCTAGGTTTGATTGCGCTGATGCCGCGGTTGATATACCAAAGAAGGCAAATAATGTGATAAATAGGTGTTTAGACATTTCGTAGGGGCTTACAAATCTCGGCAAATATATAAAAAACCTAATCGATTCAAAATATTAAATCGGTCTATTGAAAAATAACTAGCAAAATACTTAATTTACTAACTTTTAAAAGGCGATTTGCATGTAAACACCTACATGTAAAATGAGTTTTTTTGTAATGCTTGAAAAAAACACAAATCGATTCAAAAAAGTGAAAAATATAACTTCGAATCAGAATTTGATATATCTTTGTGTGTTAAAACGAAAACGTTTTCTTAAACTAAGATTTAGGTTGGAAAACTGAAAATTAAATCAAATTATCTGAAAATTTATTTCAAATATGGAACAAAAAATAAATGAATTTATGGCTCTAGTTGAGTCAAAAAATCCAAATGAGCCAGAATTTCTTCAAGCAGTTAGAGAATTTGCAGAAACAGTAATTCCCTTCATATCTGAGCGCAAAAAATATGATGGTAAAAATATACTTCTAAGAATTGCAGAACCAGAACGTTCTATAATTTTTAGAGTTCCTTGGGTAGATGACAAAGGCGAGATCATTGTAAACAGAGGTTTTAGAATTCAAATGAACTCTGCAATCGGACCTTATAAAGGTGGAATTAGATTTCATCACTCTGTAAATTTATCAGTTTTGAAATTCTTGGCTTTCGAACAAGTATTCAAAAACAGTCTTACTACACTTCCGATGGGAGGTGGAAAAGGTGGTTCTGATTTTGATCCAGAAGGAAAATCTGATGCAGAAATTATGCGTTTCTGTCAATCATTTATGACAGAATTATGTCGTCATATTGGTCCAGATCTTGATGTTCCTGCTGGAGATATTGGTGTTGGAGCAAGAGAAATTGGATATTTATTTGGACAATATAAAAGAATCAGAAATGAATTTACAGGAGTTTTAACTGGAAAAGGTTTAGCTTACGGAGGTTCATTAATTAGACCAGAAGCTACAGGATACGGAGTAGTTTATTTTACAGATCAAATGTTACGCACAATTGGTCACGAAGTAAAAGGTAAAAGAGTAGCAATTTCTGGATTCGGAAATGTGGCTTGGGGAGTTGCCTTAAAAGTTAACGAACTTGGAGGAAAAGTTCTTACGATTTCTGGTCCTGATGGATATATTTATGATGAAGAGGGAATCTCTGGCGAAAAAATTGACCATATGCTTGAAATGAGAGCGACTGGAGACAATAGAGCTGAGAGATATTTGGAGAAATATCCAAATGCTGTATTCCATAAAGGGAAAAGCCCTTGGGAAGTAAAAGTAGATATCGCAATTCCATGTGCTACACAAAATGAGTTAAACGGAGATGATGCTCAAAAATTAATCGATAATGGTGTTTTATGTGTTACTGAAGCTGCAAATATGCCTTCTACATTAGATGCTATTAAACTTTTCTTAGATAATAAAGTATTATTTGCTCCAGGAAAAGCGGCAAATGCTGGTGGTGTTGCTGCTTCTGGATTAGAAATGACTCAAAATTCTATCCGTTTAAACTGGACTAGTGAAGAGGTTGATTTGCGTTTGAAAGATATCATGGTTGGAATTCACAACCAATGTAAAAAATACGGTGCAGAAGAAGACGGATATGTAAACTACGTAAAAGGAGCGAACATTGCCGGATTTGTTAAAGTTGCCGATGCTATGCTTGCACAAGGTGTAGTTTAAAAATTTAATTGCAATGTTAAAATGCCTTCGATTATCTTTTAGAAGATATTCGGAGGCATTTTTTATTCCACCAAAAATTAAATAATCTCGTTTGTAGTATATTTGTCTATCCGAATACATTATAATGATGAAGAAAATAGCTTTCTGCGTTTTATTTTTAGTACTAATACAATTTTGTCAGGCGCAGAATAAATCGTCTTGGCTGGGATATTTTTCTTTTAATGAAATAAAAGATGTTGCAGAATCTTCAACAACTGTTTTTGCAGCTTCAGAAAATGCATTGTTTTCAAAAAACACCACAACAAATGTTTTAAAAACCACAACTACAGTTGACGGATTATCGGGGCAGACTATTGCTGCAGTTTATTATAGTGAAACATTCAAGAAAACAATAGTCGGCTATGAAAATGGTTTAATGATTTTAATTAACGAAACCGACGGAAGTATATTAAAAATTGTAGATATAATTAATAAGCAGTTGCCGGCAAATTTGAAAAAAATCAATCATTTTATGGAACATAATGGTTTGGTTTATGTTTCGTGCGATTTCGGAATTGTTCAGTTTAATTTAAATACTTCTCAGTTTGGTGATACCTATTTTATTGGTGATAACGGAGCCGAAATTAGTGTCAAACAAACCGCTTTTTTTAATGGATTTATTTTTGCCGCAACTTCCAGCGGTATTAGAAGAGCCGATAGTACAAATGCAAATCTTATAGATTACAATCAATGGACAGTTGTGAATACAGGAAATTGGTCTGGTGTAGAAGCTCTGGATGCAGAACTTATTGCTGTAAACGATTCTGGATATATTCATCGATTTAATTCCAATACTTTTATAGGTTTCTCCCAGTTGCCTCAAGCTGCAATTGATGTGAGGGCAAAAAATCATAATTTGTTTGTTACAACTGCAAATACAGTGTATGTGTATAATAATCAAATGGTTTTAAATCGACAGATTACAAATACCCAAGTTTTAGATAATACCTTAAATTTTAGCTGTGCGACAGCAGTTGGAGATCAGATTTTCATTGGAACAAAAGAAAAAGGATTGTTTGTTTCTGCACTCAGTAATACAGCAAGTTTTGAAAACAATACACCAGCAGGGCCAGTAAAAAATAATATTTTTTCAATAGATGTAAGTCCAAATACTTTGTGGGCTGTATATGGGGATTATGACACATCATATGATCCGTATCCTTTAGATAGTTACGGAATTAGCCGATACAATGTTTCAGGATGGCTGAATATTCCATATTCTGAAGTTTATGATGCGAAATCAATTACGAGAGTGATAATAAATCCAAATAATGAAAAGCAAGTTTATGCTAGTTCCTTCTTTTCTGGATTACTAAAGATTGAAAACGAAGTGCCGAATTTTTTATATGATGAAAAAAACAGCGGCTTAGAATCAATTACAAATGCTGGCGCAGATTATATAGATGTTCGTATAAATGCAAATGCTTTTGATAAATCTGGCAATCTTTGGATTACGAACAGCCGAATTAAAAATGGACTGAAGGTTTTAAAAACAAATGGTCAATGGGGAAGCTACCCAATGACTTCAATTTTTGGTAATGCCGAAAATATTAGTTATTCAAGCATAGCTGTGGATCGAAATAATGTAAAATGGATCGGAACAAATAGAGATGGTGTTGTAGGTTTTAATGAAACTACAAACACATTTAAAAAAATGACTTTCGGCACCGACGTCGGTAATCTGCCAATTGCAGACGTTAGAAGTATAGCGATAGATACAAAAAACCAGCTTTGGATAGGAACTACAAAAGGTTTACGAGTTTTATCTAATGTTGGAAACTTTCAGTCGGAAAGTCAGTTAAAAGCAAATCCGATAATTATTGAAGAAGATGATTTGGCGCAAGAATTACTTTATGAGCAATTTATTACTTCTATAGCAGTTGATGGAGCCAATAATAAATGGATAGGAACAGCAGATTCGGGAGTTTTTATGGTTTCTCCAAATGGTCAGGAAACCAAATATCATTTTACGATAAATAATTCTCCCTTGCCGAGTAATTATGTAAACGACATTAAAATAAATAGCAAAACGGGAGAAGTCTTTATTGCGACCAATAAAGGAATGGTTTCGTTTAATGGAATAGCAACAGGAGCAAATGATAATTTGAATAATGTTTACGTTTATCCAAATCCAGTTCGTCCTGCTTACTCAGGAACAGTGAAAGTTGCTGGTTTAATTGATAAAGCCAATGTCAAAATCACAGATATTGAAGGGAATTTAGTTTTTGAAATAACATCTTCTGGGGGAACAATAGAGTGGGATACAGCCGCTTTTGGTAAATATAAAGTAGCTTCTGGCGTTTATATGGTTTTTATATCAGCACAAGACGGCAGTGAAACTAAGGTTAAGAAAGTTATGATTATTCGTTAGTCTGAAAGTCAAAAGTCAAAAGTCAAAAGTCAAAAGTCAAAAATGAAAAGTGAAAAGTCAAAAATCTAAGAAGTCTAATATCTAAGAAGTCTAATATCTAAGAAGTCTAATATCTAAGAAGTCAAAAAATCTAAAATTGCTCGTCAAAACCAAAGCCATAGTAATTTCGTCTTTAAAATTTCAGGAAAAAAGCTTGATAGTGAAATGCTTTACACTTTCCAGCGGACTGAAATCTTATTTTGTGCGCGATGCTTTTTCAAGCAGAAAAGCAAGTCAGAAGATTGCTTACTTTCAACCGTTTTCTATCTTAGAAATTGAGGCTGTTCATAAGAATAAAGGAACTTTAGAAAATTTCAAAGAAATAAAAAGTGCAGTTCCTTTTCAGAGCATTCACACAGATATTGTGAAAAGTACGATGGTAATGTTTCTTTCAGAAATGCTTCATTATTCTATTCAGGAAGAAGAAAAAAACGAACCTCTTTTTGTTTTTTTAGAAACGGCGCTGACATGGCTGGATCATCATGATGAAATTTCTAACTTTCATTTAATAATGCTTTTAGAAATTACAAAATACCTTGGTTTTTATCCTGAACTTTCAGAAGTTGATCTGCCATTTTTTGAAATGAATGAAGGTGTTTTTACGCTTTTTCAAAAAGGAAATGTGCTGTCTGAACACGAAACCAATTTGTTTAAAAAACTACTCGATTTAAAATTCGATAATGATCTCAAGATCTTTCATGTTGCAGAGAGACAAATACTGTTGAAAATTTTAATTGATTATTATAGCCTGCATTTAGAAGGATTCAAAAAACCTAAATCTTTAGAGATTTTAAAAGAAGTTTTCTCTTAAATCAATAAAAAGGCTGTTTCTTGTTGCGGAATCTACTCGAAATTTCTTTAAACCAGTCTTTTTTCCGTTATCTTTTATCTATTTTCCTCAAAATTCCTTACTTTCGCACCTCGTTTAAGAAAAGGATAAAATGAGTACAAAATTTACTGAATACAAAGGACTTGACTTGCCAGCTGCAGCGTCAGAAGTTCTTGATTTTTGGAAGAAAGAAAATATATTTGAAAAGAGTGTTACAACTCGCGAAGGTGCTGAGCCTTTCGTATTTTTTGAAGGTCCACCTTCAGCAAACGGATTACCAGGAATTCACCACGTAATGGCGCGTGCGATTAAAGATATTTTTTGCAGATATAAAACTCAAAAAGGTTTTCAGGTAAAAAGAAAAGCCGGCTGGGATACTCACGGTTTACCTGTAGAATTGGGTACCGAAAAAGAACTTGGAATTACAAAAGAAGATATTGGTAAAACGATTTCTATCGAAGAATATAACGAAGCGTGTAAAAAAACCGTTATGCGTTATACTGACGTGTGGAATGACTTGACCGAAAAAATGGGTTATTGGGTTGATATGGAAGATCCATATGTAACTTATAAGCCAAAATACATGGAATCTGTTTGGTGGCTTTTGAAACAAATCTATGATAAAGGTTTGTTGTACAAAGGATACACAATTCAGCCGTATTCTCCAAAAGCGGGAACAGGATTATCTTCTCACGAAGTAAATCAGCCTGGAGCTTATAGAGATGTTACCGATACTACGATTGTTGCACAATTCAAAACTTTACCAGAAACACTGCCAAGCTTTTTACAAGGTTTTGGAGATATTCACATTTTAGCTTGGACGACAACTCCTTGGACATTGCCATCAAATACAGCTTTAACCGTTGGGCCAAAAATTGATTATGTTTTAGTAAAAACTTTCAATCAATATACTTTTGAGCCGATCAATGTTGTTTTGGCTAAAAACTTAGTTGGAAAACAATTCGGTAAAGGGTTTTTCTTAAGTGAAGACGATGCTGATTTTGATAACGTTAAAAACGGCGACAAAAAACTTCCATACAAAATCTTGACCGAAGCAAAAGGGGCAGATTTAGTAGAAATCCGTTACGAGCAACTATTGCCTTATGTATTGCCATATCAAAATGCTGAAAATGCATTTAGAGTAATCGCTGGAGACTTCGTAACAACAGAAGACGGAACAGGAATTGTACACACAGCGCCAACTTTTGGTGCAGATGATGCCAAAGTAGCAAAAGAAGCAAAGCCAGAAGTACCGCCAATGTTGGTTTTGGATGAAGAAGGAAATGCAGTTCCGTTAGTAGATTTACAAGGAAAATTTACTTCTCATTTAGGAGATTTAGCTGGTAAATACGTTAAAAACGAATATTACGATGCTGGACAAGCTCCGGAGAAATCTGTAGATGTTGAAATTGCTATTCGATTAAAAGAAGAAAATAAAGCCTTTAAGGTTGAAAAATACGTACATAGTTATCCACACAGCTGGAGAACTGATGAGCCGTTATTATATTATCCGCTAGATTCTTGGTTCATTAAAGTAACCGATGTAAAAGATAGAATGTTCGACCTGAACGAAACTATCAACTGGAAACCTAAGTCTACCGGTGAGGGGCGTTTTGGAAATTGGTTGAAAAATGCCAACGACTGGAACCTATCTCGTTCTAGATATTGGGGAATTCCGTTGCCAATCTGGAGAACAGAAGATAAAAAAGAAGAAATTATTATCGGCTCTGTTGAAGAATTGTACAATGCGATTGAGAAATCTATCGAAGCTGGTTTTCAAAAAGAAAACCCATTTAAAGGTTTCGAAATTGGAAACATGTCTGAATCAAATTATGATTTAATCGATTTACACAAAAATGTAGTCGATCAAATTACTTTGGTTTCGGCTTCTGGCCAGCCAATGAAACGCGAAAGCGATTTAATTGACGTTTGGTTCGATTCTGGAGCAATGCCTTATGCACAATGGCATTATCCTTTTGAGAACAAAGACAAAATAGACGAGAACAAAGATTTTCCAGCGAATTTTATCGCAGAAGGAGTAGATCAGACTCGTGGATGGTTTTATACGTTACATGCTATCGGAACTTTGGTTTTTGATAAAGTAGCTTATAAAAATGTCGTTTCAAACGGTTTGGTTTTAGATAAAAACGGAATAAAAATGTCTAAGAGTAAAGGAAATACTATAGACCCGTTTAAAACCATTGAAGAATACGGTCCTGATGCCACACGCTGGTACATGATCATGAATGCCAATCCTTGGGATAACTTAAAGTTTGACCTTGAAGGAATTGCTGAGGTTCGTCGTAAATTCTTTGGAACATTATACAACACCTATTCATTCTTTTCGTTATATGCAAATATCGATGGATTTAAATACGCTGAAGCGGAAATTCCGTTAAACGAAAGACCAGAAATCGATCAATGGATTATTTCTGAACTTCATACTTTAATCAAATTTGTTGATGAATGTTATGAAGATTACGAGCCGACAAAAGCTACAAGAGCAATTTCTGACTTCGTTCAGGAAAACTTAAGTAACTGGTACGTTCGTTTATGCCGTCGTCGTTTCTGGAAAGGTGAATATGCTAAAGATAAAATTGCAGCTTACCAAACGCTTTATACTTGCTTGTTAACAATCAGCAAATTAAGCGCTCCAGTCGCTCCTTTTTTCATGGATAAATTGTACAGAGATTTAACAGCTTCGACGGGAACCGAGGATTTTGCTAGTGTTCACTTGGCTGAATTCCCAAAATTTGTCGAAAACTTTGTTAATAAAACGTTGGAAAGCAAAATGCAGAAGGCGCAAACCATCTCATCTTTGGTTTTATCACTTCGTAAAAAAGAGATGATCAAAGTACGCCAGCCTCTGCAAAAGGTAATGATTCCAGTACTTGACGAGAATCAGAGAGTTGAAATTGAAGCAATTTCTGACTTAGTAAAAGCTGAGGTAAACGTGAAAGAAATTGAACTTTTAGACGATGCTTCTGGTATTTTAGTAAAGCAAATTAAACCTAATTTTAAGGCACTTGGGCCACGTTTTGGAAAAGATATGGGCTTGATTTCTAAGGAAATACAAGGTTTTTCTGCCGATCAGATTAACCAATTAGACAAGCAGGGAACGCTGGATATTGTTATTTCTGGAAATAATGTAACTTTATCATTAGAAGACGTCGAAATAACATCGCAGGATATTGAAGGATGGCTGGTTGCTAATTCAAACGGAATTACAGTTGCGCTTGACATAACAATATCTGAAGAATTAAAAAATGAAGGCATTGCAAGAGAATTAGTAAATAGAATTCAGAATATCCGTAAAGATTCAGGATTTGAGGTTACTGATAAGATTAAAGTACAAATAAAAAGAGATGGTAATTTAGAAGAAGCCGTTTCAAAAAATGAAGACTATATTAAGTCTGAAACATTAACAGACGACTTAGTTTTTGTAGACGCTTTAGAAAACGGCACAGAAATTGAGTTTGATGATATTAAAACAATGATATTAATTTCAAAATAGTTATAAAATGATAGATGAAATTACAAGATACTCTGATGCAGATTTAGCAGAGTTCAAAGAGATAATCCAAGCAAAAATACAAAAAGCGCAAGCAGATCTTGATTTAATTAAGAGTGCTTATATGAACGACTTAAATAACGGTACAGACGATACTTCTCCAACTTTCAAAGCTTTTGAGGAAGGAAGTGAAACTATGTCTAAAGAAGCAAACTCTCAGTTGGCTATTAGACAAGAAAAGTTTATCCGTGATTTAAAAAACGCGCTTTTCCGTGTAGAAAACAAAACTTACGGTATTTGCAAAGTAACAGGTAAATTGATTAGCAAAGAAAGGCTTAAAATAGTTCCTCATGCAACAATGAGTATCGAAGCTAAAAACTTGCAAAGATAAAATTCACTGAAATAAAAAAATAAGCGCTCCTTTTAGGGGCGTTTTTTTGTTTAATCTTTTAGAAACAATCCAAGTAAGTAGTAGTTTGTGATTTGAAAGAAATGTATTATTTTTAAGATGTCTGCTTTAAAAAGGGTAGGTTTGAATTTTGTAAGAATAAAATAGGCAGACGATTTGGGGCTGTGAAAAAGAAAATTAGAACTATCTCGATTAGAGATAGTTCTAAAATAGAGTAATAATTTATGCTAGATTTTTTTCAACTTCAGCCTTGTGTTTTCTTAAAATAGCTCTAGTCATACCTAGATTTGCTTTTGAAGCATCTGCAGCAAGGTAGATCATAAATTTTTTGTTTGGAGAAATATCGATAATGTGAATTTGATTCGATAAAGTAATCAAAATATCTTCGATGTCTTGGTTTAAGTTTAAGGCTTTTACAGCGCTTAATTTAGCTTTTACAACTTCTAAGTTATAAGCAGCAGCAAGTTCTGGGTCAAAACTTGGGTCGATTGTTAAGTTTCCAAAACTTAATCCAGATTCAATTTCTGTTACAGCGACAGCGATAAAGCCGTTTACGTTGGTTTTCATTTCATTTAAAAACACGTTTAAAAAATCATTACTCATAATTTAGTGGGTTTGTTTGTTAATAGATTTATGTTATTTCAATAGGGAATTTTTACTTAATTCAGCAGATACTTCTTCTGTTGAGCGCATCAACAATGCAAGGTTGCTTCCTTCTTTAGAAAAAGCAACAATAAAATTGGAGCCGCTTATTTTGTTTCCGACGATAACGCCTTCTGAGCTTTTTAGATATAATTGTTTTAAAGAACCTTTTTCTAAATCAATTAAAAATTTTTCGCTCATTGATAAAATTGCGGCACTCATCGCTGCAATACTGTCTCCGTAGTCTAAATTTAAGGAAGTGATTAATTTTCCCTTTCCGTTTAAAATTAATGCTGCGGTCGATTTTGTGCTGACAAGAAAGTCATTTAGAATAGTGGTGATTTCATTCATGATTTGTAGGATTTTGGGAGGAATGTTAAATTCAGTTCATTTTGGTATTTGTTTTTTAAATTAATAGCTAATTTTCCTAAACAACTGTTAATTTTATTTAACAAATATAAATTAATTTATGTATCATTGTAATACCAAATCATTAATAATTTAAATTATTTACTGTAAAAAACTTACATTATGGCTAAAGTGTTGAAATTCAAAGATGTAAATTCTGATGTAGAGCGCAGAATGAAAGATTTTGAAAAACTGCGTATCAAGTTTAAAGCAGATGTAAAAAAAGGGGAAGCTAAAAAGCTTGCTGCCGGAAAAGAGAGCAAAGGAATATTTAAATCTATTTCTGATTTTTTCTCCGACAGTCCAAAAACTCCAGCGAAAGCTCCTGTAAAAAAGTAAACTTTATTAGGTTTAGATTAGCAGATAAACTTTGTTTAGTTTCTTAGAAAAGAATTAACGCTCCATTAGGAGCGTTTTTTTTGATTTAATTGTTATTTTTGCCCATCAAAAATTCATAAAATGTCATTACGAAAAGCGTATTTCCTTATATTTTTAGTTTTAATCGTTGATCAGCTTTCTAAAATCTATGTCAAAACAAATTTCATTCTTGGAGAAGAAGTAGTTATTTTTGATTGGTTTAGAATTCATTTTATTGAAAATGAAGGTATGGCTTGGGGAACAAAAATACCTGGAGAATACGGAAAATTAATTTTAACTGTTTTCAGGATTTTTGCAGTTTTCGGAATTGGCTGGTGGCTTTCTGATGCCATAAAAAAACGTCATTCGACTTATTTGATAGTTGCTATTGCATTAATCTTTGCAGGTGCGGCAGGAAATATTATCGATTCTGTTTTTTACGGAGTTATTTTTGATGACAGCACTCATAAATTAGCAACCATTTTTTCTCCAGCTCCATACGGAACTTGGTTTCATGGTTTGGTAGTAGATATGTTTTATTTCCCTATTTGGGAAGGAAATCTACCAACTTGGCTTCCAATTTTCGGCGGGAAACACTTTGCTTTTTTTAATGCTATTTTTAATGTTGCCGATATGGCAATTTCTACAGGAGTAGGTATACTTTTGGTTTTTAATAAGAGAGCTTTTCCAAAACATTAATTATTTTTAAAAATACAATATAAAAAATTCCAAATTCCAATATTTGTTTGCAATTAGCGCTTCAAAAATTGGAATTTGGAATTTTTCATTATTGGGATTTAATATTTAATTATGCTATTTTTACAATACTAAAACCAAACTTATGCAAAGTCCGTCTTTCTCCATTTATGATGCTTCTGCGGGATCAGGAAAGACATATACATTGGTTAAAGAATATCTCAAAATTATTCTTTCCTCTCCAAAAAACGATGCATATCGAAATATTCTAGCGATAACATTCACCAATAAAGCGGTTCATGAAATGAAAAGCCGTATTGTTGGAAGTTTGTCTGAATTTGCAAAAGACGATCCGTCTCCAAAGGCAGCTGATTTAATGGAAGATCTTTCGCGTGAAACTGGACTTTCAATTATTAAAATTAAAACCAAATCGCAGCAAATCATAAAGCACTTAATTCATAATTATGCAGCTTTTGATATTTCTACCATTGATAAATTTACGCATAAAGTTATCCGTGCTTTTGCGCATGACTTAAATCTTCCTATGGCTTTTGAAGTGACGCTGGATACCGAAAATTTATTGGTAGAAGCGGTTGATGCAATTATTGCTCAAGCTGGGGAAGATGAAACGTTGACCAAGTTACTCATCGATTTTACAATGGAAAAAACCGATGATGATAAAAGCTGGGATGTATCGCGTGAAATTTTGGATACAGGGAGATTGGTTTTAAATGAAAATAACCGAAATGAGATTCTGTATTTTCAAGACAAAACAATCGAAGAGTTCGTTGAGATTAAACAAAAAATGCAGGCACTTTGCAAAGAATTAGAATCTAAGAATGCAGAACTAGCTTCTAAAGCAATTGAGTTAATTGATAAAAACGGAATTGATCCAAAATCATTTTCTCGAGGAACTTTTCCTAATCATCTAGAAAGTATTCGAGACGGAAAATTCAATCCTAAAAATAAAACTTTTCATGAGTTTGATGATATTGCGATTAATAAAACTGCAAAAGACAGAGCGTTAATAGAAAATATTATTCCAGAGCTGCTTCAAATTTTGAAGGAGGTATATAAAAACTTTGAGAAAAGGGATTTTTACAAAGCCTTTTTGAAAAATATCACACCGCTTTCGCTTCTTAACACTGTAAGTAATGAATTGGCTAAAATTCAATCTGAGCAAAATATCTTGTCTATTTCAGAATTCAATGCCATTATTCACCGCGAAATTCAGAATCAGCCCGCGCCATTCATTTACGAACGTTTAGGAGAACGCTATCGTCATTTTTTTATTGATGAATTTCAAGATACTTCTGAAATGCAGTGGCAGAATTTAATTCCGTTAATTGATAATTCGCTTTCTGGTCTAGATGATTTGGGAAATAAAGGAACATTGATGATTGTTGGCGATCCTAAACAGTCGATTTATCGCTGGCGCGGCGGTAAAGCAGAGCAGTTTATTGAATTGAGTAAAGATGTAAATCCGTTCAATAACCCAGATAAGGCAATTAAGCATTTAAATACCAATTATCGAAGCTACAGCGAAGTTATTGAATTTAATAATGCGTTTTTTAAATTGATCTCGGCTGAATTTTCAAACGAAGATTATAAAGATTTATACGAAAATCATAGTTTTCAGAATGTAAATTCAAAAAACGGAGGTTACGTCAATATTTCATTTCTACCGGTCGTTGATAAAAATGATTTTGCTGATGATGAAGAAGCTGTAGAGAAATCTGATTTGTATGTCTTAGCGACTTTAAATACCATTCAAGAAGTGGTAAAACAAGGTTTTGAATATAAAGATATTGTAATTCTGACCCGAAAAAGAGATCAGGGAATTGCAGTTGCTAATTATTTAACCGAACAAGGAATTCCGCTTTTGTCTTCAGAAACTTTGATGATACAAAATGCGGCAGAAGTTCGCTTGATAGTTCATTTACTTCGATATTTGAATAATAGTGCAAATTTAGAATCAAAAGCTAATTTTCTTCATTTCTTGGCTTCAACTAAAGATTTGGCAATGCCAGTTCATGATTTTATAGCTAAAGGAATGAGTTATAGATTTGAGAAAGAATTTGAAGAATGGCTTTTAACTTTTGATGTTTCTTTTTCTTTTGAAGATGTGCGAAAAAAATCTCTTTACGAGGCGGTTGAAATTATCATTTCTAAATTTATTCTTCCTTCAGAAGGAAATGCTTATGTTCAGTTTTTTCTGGATATTGTTTTAGAGCGTGATATTCGAAATCAATCCGGAGTCGCAGATTTTTTAGTTTTCTGGGATAAGAATGCAGAGAAATTTAGTATTCCGTCGCCGGAAGGAAATAATGCGGTTCGTATTATGACAATTCATAAATCGAAAGGTTTGGAATTTCCAGTGGTAATTATGCCTTTTGCTGATGAAGATTATAATCGTAAACCAAAAGATAAATTATGGCTCGATACAGAAGAGATTGATCTTGGTGTCCCAAAAGCACTAGTTGACAACAGTAGTGTTGTGGAGAGTTTTGGTGAAAGTGCTTCTGCAGTTTTCAACTTGAAAAAGCAAGAAGAATTATTGGACAATATCAATGTTTTGTACGTTGCGTTAACTCGTGCTGAAGAACAATTGTATGTGATTTCTCAATCGCTGAAAGCAAAAAATGACGGTGAATATCCAAATAATATGGCTTCATTCTTTATTAAGTATTTAATTAATGAAGGGATTTATGATGAAGAGAAACTGAATTATGAATTTGGGAATAAATTAAGACTTTCAAAAAACACAAAAACGGTTGATTTAGTAAAATCGATTCCAGTTGTAAAAGAAGTTTTAAATCCTAAAAATATTAAAATTGCCCAGCGTGAAGCTTTAATGTGGGGAACGCATCAACAAGAGGCGATTTCGTATGGAAATATTGTCCATGAGATTTTGGCTTTTGTTAAAGATAAATCAGACATTGATCTGGCGGTAACAAAATCACTCGAAAATGGGTTAATTACTTTTGATCAAGTCGAGCAAGTATTACAGACTTTAAGAGAAATTGTAAATCATCCTGAATTATCCATTTGTTTTAATGGAAATGATACTGTTTTGAATGAGCAGACCATTGTTCAAAAAGAAGGAAGAATTTTAAAACCAGATCGTATTGTATTTTTAGAGAATAAAGAAGCTTATCTTTTGGATTATAAAACGGGCGCAGTTAATGCGAAATATCAAAATCAAATTCAAGAATATCAGGATGCAATTGAAGATTTAGGATACAAAGTGTTAAAAAAAGCATTGGTATATATTGGTTCGGAAATTGAAGTGGTAAATTTGTGAAAAAATTAATCAGATGTTAAAGAAATAACGAAGCTTTAATTTTGTTAAGTTGTTAATTTTTAACGTTTTAAATATATAAAAAATGTACGGTAAAATTAAAGAGCATCTGCAAAGCGAGCTGCAGACAATCGAAGAAAATGGAATTTTTAAAAAGGAGAGAATCATTACATCTCCTCAAGGTGCTGAAATTAAAATTTCAACAGGAGAAACAGTTTTAAATTTTTGTGCCAATAACTATTTGGGACTTTCGTCTCATCCAGAAGTTGTGCAGGCTGCGAAAGATGCGATGGATACTCATGGTTTCGGAATGTCATCTGTTCGTTTTATCTGTGGGACGCAAGATATTCATAAGACTTTAGAAAAAAAGATTGCTGATTTTTATGGTACAGAAGATACTATTTTATATGCAGCTGCATTCGATGCAAATGGAGGTGTTTTCGAGCCTTTACTTGGTGAAAATGATGCAATTATTTCTGACAGCTTGAATCACGCTTCTATTATTGATGGTGTTCGTCTTTGTAAAGCAGCACGTTACCGTTATGAAAATAACAATATGGAAGATTTAGAGCAACAGCTAATTAAAGCTAACCAAGCTGGTGCTCGTTTTAAACTTATTGTGACAGATGGTGTGTTCTCTATGGACGGTTTAGTTGCGCCTTTAGATAAAATTTGTGATTTAGCAGATAAATATGATGCGATGGTTATGGTTGATGAATGCCATGCAGCCGGATTTATTGGTGCTACAGGAAAAGGGACGCTTGAAGCAAAAGGAGTGATGGGTAGAGTTGATATTATCACAGGAACACTTGGAAAAGCCTTAGGTGGTGCAATGGGCGGATATACAACGGCTAAGAAAGAAATCATTGAATTACTGCGCCAAAGATCGAGACCTTATTTGTTTTCAAATTCTTTAGCACCAGCAATTGTTGGAGCTTCAATAAAAGTTTTTGAATTATTAGAAAAAGATACAACGCTTCGCGATAAACTAGAATGGAATACTAACTATTTTAAAGAAGGTATGAAAAAAGCGGGTTTTGATATTATCGATGGAGATTCTGCTATTGTTCCAGTAATGTTATACGATGCAAAATTGTCACAAACGATGGCAAATGAACTTTTAAAGCAAGGAATTTATGTTATTGGTTTTTTCTTTCCTGTTGTTCCTAAAGAAAAGGCTAGAATACGCGTACAACTGTCTGCAGCGCATGAAAAAGAACACTTGGATAAGGCTATAAATGCGTTCACAGTTGTCGGTAAAATGTTAAAAGTTATATAATTACCACTTTGGTCAAATTTTTGTAGGTTTTTTTTAACATTTCATTTTGTATTTAAAAAATTTGGTGTTACTTTTGCTTGTAATTAACTAAATTGTAATTAAAAAAATTAAGTATGAAACATCTTAACAAACTTTTAGTTGCTGTATTGATGGCGATGGGTTTAAGTTCTCACGCACAAGACAGTAACAATCCATGGGCGATCTCTTTCGGGGTTAATGCTGTGGATACAAGGACTAGTTCTGGAGCTGGTAGTGGGTTTTTTGATCAACACTTCTCTCAGCCATTCGCAGTAAAAGACAACTGGAATATTCTTCCTTCTCTATCTTACATTGGTGTAAATAGATATGTAGGTAGTGGATTTTCTGTTGGCTTACAAGGATCTGTAAACAAAATTGATAAATTCGTTACTTTTGCTCCAACTGCTCCAGGGCATGATAGTAGAGGTAATGTTGTATCTAATCCAGGTGATTTGATGTACTACGGAATTGATGCTACTATCAAATACAGCTTCCAAGAATTAATCAAATCTAAAGTAATTGATCCTTCGTTATCTGTTGGTGGAGGTTACACTTTCTTCGGAGATAGCAGCTTTGGAACAGTTAATCCAGGTGCTGGTTTAACTTTCTGGTTTACAGATGCTATTGGTCTTGAACTTGCTACAAGATACAAATGGGCTGTTAGTGGAGATAGAGTTGATGCTTCTGGAACTCCAGATGCGGTATCTCACTTCCAACACACTGCAGGTTTAGTTTTCAAATTTGGAGGTAAAGATACTGACGGAGACGGAATCTATGACAAAGACGATGCTTGTCCAGATGTTGCTGGTTTAAAACAATTCAACGGATGTCCTGATACTGACGGAGACGGAATCGTTGATGCTTCTGACGCTTGTCCAGATGTATTTGGTTTAGCTGCATTAAACGGATGTCCTGATACTGACGGAGATGGAATTGCTGATAAAGATGATGCTTGTCCAGATGTTGCTGGTTTAGCTGCTTTAAAAGGTTGTCCTGATACTGACGGAGACGGAATCGCTGATAAAGATGACAAATGTCCTACAGTTGCTGGTCCTAAAGAAAACGGTGGTTGCCCATTCTTAGATGCTGACAAAGATGGTGTTGCTGATAAAGATGATGACTGTCCAACAGTTTATGGTCCTGCTAGTAACAGAGGATGTCCAGAAGTAACTTCTGAAGCATTAGAAGATCTTAAAGTTCAAGCTAGAGCAATCTACTTCAACTCAGGAAAAGCTACTTTCAAAACTGGTGACAAAGAAACTCCAGCTAGATTAGATGCTATTAAAGAAATCCTTAAAAACTATCCAAACGCGAAATTCTCTATTGAAGGACACACAGATAGTACAGGTTCTGCAAAAATCAACCAAAAATTATCTGAAGACAGAGCTGCTGCTGTATTAAACGCTTTAATCCAAAGAGGTGTTAATCCAGAGAACTTAGAGTCTAAAGGATTTGGTTCTAGCCAACCAGTTGCAAGTAACAAAACTGCTGCAGGTAAAGCTCAAAACAGAAGAACAGAAATTAGACACATTGGTTCTAAATACCAAGGTAAAATCTAATTTACTTTCTAAATAAAAAGGAAAAGCCATTCTTAATTGAATGGCTTTTTTTATTTTTATACTATGATAAATACTTCTTTTCTTCAAAAAATAGCTGGTGTTGTAATTCAAGATTACGCACTGAAACTTTCAGAAATAACTATAATTCTTCCAAATAAAAGAGCTAAAGTTTTTTTGATTGATGCTCTTAAAAAAGAAACTGATAAAACTATAATTGCACCTGAAATTACAAGTATTGAAGATTTTGTACAAGATGTCGCTTCAATTCGCTCTGTTGATTCAATTGAACTTTTATTTGAATTTTATGAGGTTTATTTATCGGTTACAGAAAAAAAGAATCAGCAGTCATTTGAGTTGTTTGCAAATTGGGCGAAAACGCTCCTTCAAGACTTTAATGAAATTGATCGATATCTCTTAGATCCTTCACATGTTTTGTCTTACTTAAAAGATATTGAGGACATAAAAAAATGGGGATTAGAAGTGGATCAAAAAACAAAACTTCTAGAAAATTACATTGATTTCTGGAAGCTTCTTCCTTTGTATTATGATTCGCTTTATAATCATTTGTTGTTTAAATCTATTGGGTACCAGGGACTAGTTTATAGAGAAGCGGTCAATAATTTGAATCATTTTTCAAATACTATCGGTAATCGAATTTTTATTTTCGCAGGATTTAATGCTCTCAATGCTGCTGAAGAAAAAATTGTACAGCATTTATTAGCTTTAGGTCAGGCTAAAATTTATTGGGATGCCGATCAAACTTTTCTCAATGATCCATATCATGATGCGGGACTTTTTTTAAGACGTTTTAAAGAAAGTTGGAAACATTACAAATCAAATATTTTTGAATGGATTGTGGATGATTTTTCGCAATCAAAAAATATCCAGATTATTGGAACTCCTAAAACTATAGGGCAGGCAAAATTAACAGGAAGTATAATTGAAGATTTAATAAACAACGATCCTGCGGCGTCTTTGGACAAAGTAGCGGTTGTGCTAGGCGAGGAAAATTTATTGATTCCAGTTTTATATTCACTCCCTTCTTCTGTTGGATTTTTAAACATTACCATGGGATATTCGGGTAAAAATAATCCATCTCAAATTTTAGTTGCCAAGTTGTTTAAAATGCATACTAATGCACTTTCGCGTAAAGGAGGCAATTATGTTTTTTATTATAAAGATGTATTGGATGTTTTAACACATCCATTAGTAGAGCCTTATGCAAATGCTCAAATGTTGGTAAAAATTATCAAAGAGAATAATTATACTTTTATTACGCATCATAAAATTTTAGAACTTCATCCAAGTCCTTCTCATTTTTTTAATTTGTTGTTTGAAAAATGGGAAAAAGGTTCTGTTACAGTTTTAAAGAATATTTCGGCATTGTTAATCGTTATAAAAGAACATTTTAGTAATGATAATGAACAGGAGAAAATTGCAAAAGCATTTGTTTACGGAGTTTTTAAAGTCATAAATAAACTAATAAATTACTACTCCAAACATCATCATATCGATAATATAGATACGCTTCACGCCATTTACAAACAGATTATAGATTTAGCAGAAGTATCTTTTGAAGGTGAGCCTTTAAGAGGTTTGCAGATTATGGGAGTTTTAGAAAGCCGTGTTTTAGATTTTGAAACAGTTATTATAACATCAATGAATGAAGGAAAATTTCCAGCAGGAAAATCTCAGAATTCATTTATTCCGTATGATGTAAAACGAGAATTAGGGCTGCCGACTTTTAAGGAGAAAGATGCGATCTACACCTACCATTTTTATCATTTATTACAGAGAGCTAAGAACATATATCTCATTTATAATACTGAAAATGATGGTTTAGATGCTGGTGAAAGAAGTCGTTTCATTACACAGTTAGAAGTTGAAAAACAGAGAAATCATAATCTTACGTTTGATATCTATAATCCGGTACTTCCTAATACGGCTTACGAACCTATTTCGGTTGCTAAATCGGAATCAGTAATGGAGCGTTTAAAGGAAATAGCGATAACAGGTTTTTCACCATCGGCATTAACAAGTTACATCCGAAATCCGATTGAGTTTTATTTTCAGAAAGTCTTGAGGATTAGAGAAGTGGAGGAAGTGGAAGAAAATATCGCTTTGAATACTTTAGGAACTATCATTCATGAAACTTTAAAGGCACTTTATGAACCTTTTATTGGTAAATTTATTTCAGAGAATGATATTTTAAACTGCTTTAAATTATTGGATGATGAAGTTCTTAAGCAGTTTAAATTGGTTTATAAAGAAGGAGAGATCAAAAAAGGACGAAATTTGCTGGCTTTTGAGGTTGCTAAACGAAATGTTTCTAATTTTTTAAGAATGGAATTAGAATCTGTTAAAAATGATGAAGCGATTCAGATTATTGCTCTAGAGCAGACTTTTGAGCGTGAATTTGTTCATCCGAAACTTCCATTTCCTATTTTGATAAAAGGAAATGTTGACCGTATCGAACGACGTGACGGGAAAATTAGAATTATCGATTATAAGACAGGAAAAGTTGAGAAGTCGAATGTTGTGCTGAAAACATGGAATGGATTGACACAAGAGCTTAAAAATGATAAAATTATTCAAGTATTAGCATACGCTTTCATGTTTGAGAAAGAAGCGGGAGGGCTTCCGATCGAAGTCGGGATTATTTCTTTTAAAAATCTCAAATCTGGTTTTTTACCTTTCGGATTTAAAGAAGATAAAGATTTAAAAGCTATTGTGACATCAGAAATACTCAATTCTTATTTAGATGAAATTGCGAATTTGTTAAGTGAGATTTTTGATATAGCTATTCCATTCGAAGAAAAAATTTAAATTTCTTTACTAAAAAGTTCTGTAACATATTTAGGTTTAAAGACTAATAAGAAAACAACTTTTTTCTTCAGATCTGTTAAATCAAATTAGTTATATGTGTCAAGATCAATTTATTCCAAACCATTTGTCCGTATTAAGGACAATTGAATTATCAGTCGCTAAACAAAAATTGAATCTTTTTTATGAAGATGACTTCCTAAAACCTTTTTTAAGACAAAAAATCAAAAACCTATCATTTGGAGAATTGCGATATCTTCAAGTAAAATTAGTCCTTTTTAATTCGTCGAAATTTATTCTTTTAGATGAACCGTTCAGTGGATTGTCACCAAAAATGATTGAAATTATAGTTCAGTTAATTAAAGAAAATTCTCGAGAAAAAGGAATTCTCATAACCGATCATCAATACGAAAATGTGATGAAAATTTCAACAATATTGTTATTGTTGAAAGGCGGTAAGTTGCATAAAATCAATGAAAAAGCCGAACTAGTAAAAAATGGTTATCTAACACGTCCGGCTGATTTTTAAAAGCTATTAGCTAAATATTTTTTTAAAGAAACCTTTTTTAGTATTTTCTTCTGCATTTGTAGTATTGATGTTTCCGTTTTCAATACGAAATCTTCTAAACTTCATCAATTTTACATTTAGGTCAAAGCGTAATTCGTCAACAGTTTTCATTTGTATAAATTTTTTGCAAATCTATATAAAAACTTTTGGGTAATGCAACAATCTCTATATGTTAATTTTAGAATTGAGTTTTATCAAATGAAATGTTACGATTTTAGTATAATATGTTTTTTCTGTTAATTTTTTTTAAATATTTTATCCGAAAAAAGACGATTAATTATGCTATAAATAAAAGTGGCTCAGGATGTTATATCGGCTGTTTTTTTAACAAGTGTTTAGGTGACAATTGTTAATATTGAAATATCTTTGACGCTTCCAAAACATGACAAATAAAGAATATGATTGATTTACAAACACTAGTAGAA
This sequence comes from Flavobacterium sp. GSB-24, assembly GCF_027924665.1. Classification (NCBI taxonomy): domain Bacteria; kingdom Pseudomonadati; phylum Bacteroidota; class Flavobacteriia; order Flavobacteriales; family Flavobacteriaceae; genus Flavobacterium; species Flavobacterium sp. GSB-24. The sequence continues at coordinate 635,480 of NZ_AP027043.1, read as the reverse complement.
GAGACTGGAGCAGAATCTGGATTGAGTTTTAATATTGATGGAATCTTAAACGAGTCGGTTAATTTAGAATACGACGGGAATGTTGCTGCGATGATCGGAATGATCTTGAAAATGTGCCTCGAAATGTCTGAAGACATTAACAACGGAGATCTTAAACAAGTAATGATTAAGAATAATGACGGAATTGTAGTGGCAAGCAAAAATCAAGAAGATAATTGTATCGCGTTGCTTTCTAAAGATTTGAGTAAAATGGGACTATTACTTCGAAAAATGGACTCTATTTTTAATAATTAATTTAAAACCAATATTATACATGTCAGATTTTTTACAAAATTTTCAAAACGATTTAAAAGAGAATGTTAACGGATTTATCGCTGTTTCAGTAACTGAAGTTGAAACAGGGATGTCTTACTGCTCACTTACTGTAAATCCTAATTTTGATCCAGAATTAGCATCTGCTTACAATTTAGAAGTAGTTAAAGCAAAACTAAACGCTATTAAAGCTTTAGGATTAAACCAAAAAATCAATGATATTTTAATTACACTTACAGATCAAATACATATAATTGACGTGTCTGAAGACGGAAGGTATTTTATCTATTTAGCTGTAGACTCAACTAAAGCAAATCTTGGATTAACAAGAGCTACTTTATCTAAATACAAAAAAGATATTACTTCAAAGTTATAATAACATTTTGCCCCCAGAATGATAAAAAGGCTATTCCAACCTCGGTTAGAAATGGCCTTTTTTGATTTTGTAAAGTTCAAATTATTCGAAGAAATCGAACAAAATAGTTTTCAAAGCTTCCTTGTTTTCAATATGGCTCATGTGTCCATCTTCAAAAGAAACTAATTCTGCTGTGGTGTCATCAATCTGAGCAAGATTTTCTTCGTAATTTAAAACAGGATCCTTCTTTCCTAGAATTAATAGAACAGGAAAACGGTTTTCTTTTAAAAGCCATTCTCTGTCTTTACGCATTTTCATTCCTTCGAGAGAAGCTACGATTCCCTGTAATGGTGTTTTTAAAGCTTCAGCTTTGACTTTTTCAATTTCTTCAGACAATCGAGTTCTATTGTTTTCACTAAATAAATTAGCGATTGCTAAACTAACAAAACTTACATAATTCTGTTTTACGGCTTTTATGGCGCGGGTTCTATTTAGTTTTTTCTCAGAGTTATCTTCTTTAGAAGTTGAATTCTGTAAAACTAATTTCTGAATTTTCTGCGGATATAATTCGGCGAAAGCCAAAGCGACATAACCGCCCATAGAATGTCCGACAATTGTAGCTTTTTCAATTTTTAAATGTTCTAAAACTTCGTTAACTGCTTGGGCATTTTCTTCCATTTCGTGAACATAGCCTAAAGAATCAGATTCGCCGTGACCTAATAAATCGATCGTTACAACACGATATTTTTCTGAAAAAAAAGCAGCATATTCTGTCCACATTTTTTTGTTTTCCAGAAAGCCGTGAAGAAAAACTACTGTATTTCCTTTTCCTGAATCTGTAAAAGAGATTTTAGTGTTTTTATAAAGAATATTTTCCAAAATAATGTTTTTTAAGTGTAAAGTACAAAGATAAAAAAGGTAAAACCATATAAGAAATTATAAGTTCATTTGAGTTAAAAATAATGTTTAATAGGTTTAGTTTTGGATCAACTAAACTTCTTAGTAAATAAAACGGCCTTCATTTCTGAAAGCCGTCTATCTTTATTCTATAATCTGTTTTCTTTTCTCTTTTAAGAATTCATCAAAGTTTCGATTTCGTCAACTTCAACAGGAATGTTTCTCATTAAGTTAAATGGTTCTCCTTTTTCCTGAACTACAACATTATCCTCCAAACGAATTCCGAATTTTTCTGCTGGAATATAAATTCCTGGTTCAACCGTAAAGACCATATTTGCTTTCATTGGTTCGTGCAGTAATCCGTAATCGTGCGTGTCTAATCCCATGTGGTGAGAAGTTCCGTGCATGAAATATTTTTTGTAAGCAGGCCATTCTGGATTTTCATTCTGAACATCAGCTTTGTCTAATAAGCCTAAACCAAGTAATTCAGAAGTCATGATTTTACCAACTTCAATATGATATTGTTTCCAAAGTGTTCCTGGAGCCAGCATTTTTGTAGCTTCGTTCTTAACTCTCAAAACAGCATTGTAAACTGCTTTTTGTCTTTCAGAGAATTTACCAGAAACAGGAATTGTTCTAGTCATATCGCTTGAATAGTTAGCATATTCAGCAGCAACGTCTAATAAGATCAAGTCGCCGGCTTTACATTGCTGATTATTTTCGATATAATGTAAAACATTCGCATTATTTCCAGAAGCGATAATTGGCGTGTAAGCAAAACCTTTAGAGCGGTTACGGATAAATTCGTGCGCTAATTCAGCTTCGATTTCATATTCTGTAACATTTGGTTTTACAAATGAAAGCAATCGACGGAAACCTTTTTCTGTAATATCGCAGGCGTGCTGAATCAAATCGATTTCTTCGCTTTCTTTTACAGAACGAATGCGCTGTAAAATTGGGTTGCTTTTTGCTACGTTATGCGCAGGATAACGCTCTTTCCACCATTTTACGAAACGAGCTTCGCGGGTTTCAGTTTCAACTGTTGCGCGGTAATGTTCGTTGGTGTTGATGTACATCGTATCGGCGTACGTCATCATTTCGTTCAAAACTTTATGAAAATCTTGTAACCAATAAACTGTTCTGATTCCAGAAACCTGAAAAGCACGTTCTTTAGTCAGTTTTTCACCTTCCCATACTGCAATATGATCGTTGGTTTCTCTTAAAAAAAGAATTTCTCTTTGGTGCTCATAAGGCGCATCTGGAAACAAAAGCAAAACGCTTTCTTCCTGATCAACACCGCTCAGGTAAAAAATATCTCTATGTTGTGCAAACGGTAAAGTACTGTCGGCACTAATTGGGTAAATGTCATTAGAGTTGAAAACGGCAACCGAATTAGGTTTCATTTCTGCCGTAAATTTTCTGCGGTTTTTTACAAAAAGAGCGCTGTTTATTTGATGATATTTCATAATTATTTCGTTTTTGAACTTCGAATTTCAAAATTAGTGATTTTTGGATAAGTGGAGTATAACAGATTTATTAAAGTTTTCTTATTTGTTTTGGTTCTAATTTTTTAGCCACAGATTTGAGGGATTAAAGAATTTTTCTCAATTTATGTCATTGCGACAAAGGAGAGATCACGGTAGTAATTCGACAAAGAATGATATGAGGAAGTTGTTATAAATTTTGTAAGAAAAGAACTGAGTATGTGAGAATATGTCAGTAAGATGATGTTAATTTGTACTTACTAAGTTTAATTTTCTTTTTAGATATAATGACCACAATCAATTTCAAATTAATCACAATAGCCGAAATCAAAACAAAATATCCTTTTTTAACAGAAGATGAAAAGTTCGATTATTTTGAAGAATGGGAAAATGAAGATTTTTTTCTCATTGCAGACGAAGATGTAAATTTTGATGGCAATTTTTATTTAGATGTTTATGAAGAGAAAGAGAAAAAATGGCTTGCCAATTTGCTAAACCTCTCAGTTAAAAAGATAGAAGAAATAAGAATAGAAGGCATTTTTATAAATGGAAATTTTTCTGTCAGCGGTTCGATTATTAATGCAGAAGGCGATTATGGCCCGTATGTTTTTATTAACGGAAATGTAATGTGTCAAAGTCTTTTACTTGGTGGCGCTAATGTTGAAATAAAAGGGAAAATTACAGTAAAAGAAGTTGTGATGACTTATTATAATCATGGTAATTTTAATTGTTCGGGGTTAATTGATTCTCCAGTTTTTATTGTTAATGATCATAATACAACATTTGCAGAAAGAAAAAATGATTTGTTCTATTATAATGACAGAGCCGATGATGTAGATCCAAAAAATGAATGTGAATATGATGATGAAACAGGTGATGAAATTATTTCAAACGAAATCCGAAAATTACTTGATAATCCGCTAATTGAAACTTTTGAAGAATTAGAAAGAGAGCTAGCAAAAGGCGAATTGGTTTTTAAAACAAATAATCCACCCGCTAAAACTTATGAATACTGGCGTAATAGTGTTTCAGAAAATTATAGAAATCTAAAACTAGTTCCAAAAGAATTTAAAACCGAAGAACTTTGTAATTTGGCATTGAATAAAACCTTCCACGCTCTGCCATTTATCGATCAGGACTTAATAACATATGAACTCTGCGAAAGATTAGTCAGTAAAGATGGTTTTGCAATTCAGGTTATTCCAGACGAGTTTATCACAAAAGAATTATGTTTTAAAGCTGCTGAAAGCGGTACAATGCTAAGATTAATTCCGTCAGCATATTATTCTGAAGAATTGATTCTATTAGTTTTCAAAAACGGAAAACATGAACCAGATATTAATGATGTTCCTTTTCAATTTATAACAGAAAACCTTCTTGTAGAATATGTGAAAATTGGAAAAGGATTATGGCTTGATAAAGCTTGTAAAGCAAGTGGAATTGATAAATTGGAGGTTTTAAAACAAGCAATCGACTTTGGAATAGAATATCTGGATACCATTTTTGGAAATCATTTTAGCCAAGAAACGGCAGATTATGCAGCTTGTGTTTATGATAATGAAATGCATAAAGAGGAATGGAGTAAGTATGTTCAGAAATATAAACAAAAATTTGAACGACTTGAGAAATGAAAGAGCTATTAATTGAAAGTAAAGGAATAAAAACTAGCGAGTATTTTATACCGGCTTTTGAACTTAGAAAAGGAGAACTGCTTCTCATTCATATACATGGAACAGTTTGTTTTTATGAAATGAAAGCAGAGTTAACAGATATTTTTACAGGAAAAACACAACATGAGAATGTAAAGATATTACATGCCTTAACTTTTGCTGAGAATTTTAAAGAATCAAGATTTGAACGTATTTTTAATTCTATAACAGTAAGTAGATACTTAAAAAGAAATACAAATTTGCATGAACACTCAGTTCCAAAAATCTTTAAAGAAAATGGTATTTCTAAAAATGATAAAGTAAAAAGCCTTGATTATAGTCAAAAAAAGTTACTTTCTTTATATTCAGTTTTTACGAAAACAAAAAATATAGTTTTTGATTTAAGTGGAGAAGTTTCTGTTGGAGCTATAAAAACATTTGATTTTGTTAAAAATGAAATAAAAAATGATGGTGCCGCAATTTTAATTGATTGGGCGGGAAGTGACGTGAAAGATAAATGTTCAAAAGTTATTGCTATTGAATGGCTTATTGAGCCGAAAAAGAGGTAATAAAAACATTGAAGGAAATATTATGAACAACAAAGAAAAAATAATTCAAAATTATATCGAAGGATATAATCAATTTGATGTTGATAAAATGATTGCCGATTTTGACGAATCGGTTATTTTTGAAAACATTCAAAATGGCGAAATCAACTTGACTTTGACTGGAATAAAAGAATTTACAGTCCAGGCCGAAAAAGGCAAAGAATATTTCTCAGCACGAAAACAAACTATTACATCAATTAAGCAAGATGAGATTACAGCAATAATTGACATTGATTATTATGCTGTTCTAGCAGTAGATTTCCCAAACGGATTAAAAGTTGGTCAAGAATTAAATATGAAAGGAAAATCGATTTTTCAATTCTTGGACGATAAGATTGTAAAACTGATTGATATTAGTTAGAGTTATGAATCTAAAAGTAAACATCAGAAAAGGAGAAAATCACGACTTAGATTTCGTTTACAAATCAATATGCGAACTCGAAAATGAAATTTTAGATTTTAAAGTTTTCAAAGCAATCTTTAACGAAAATATTTCAAACCCAAAAAATCTGTATCTAATCGCCGAAAATGAAAATGAAGGTTTAGGTTTTATTAGTTTCCACACCCAAAATCTTTTACATCATTGCGGATTGGTTGGCGAAATTCAGGAGTTTTTCATTCATCAAAAATACCGAGGTCAAGGCGTTGGAAGATTATTAATTAGTGAGATTTTAGATTTTGCTACTCAAAATGATCTAAAAAGTATTGAAGTTACCACAAATAAAAAGCGAGTTGAGAATGTGGCAATTTATGAAAATCTTGGTTTTACTTTGAGTCATAATAAGTTTACGATTTATAAGTAGAATTATTGGTGTAATTTGTCATTTCGATCCCGAGACTTCGGAGAGAAATCTTCGCAAGTAACTCCGTTCCAATAAGCCAATCTTTGTCGAGCTTCTTGTGGAGATTTCTCCCTTCGAGCGAAATGACAAGATTGTGAAAAATACGATTATAATGTATAAACTAAACCCATCAATAAAGCATCATTTAGTAATTGCCATTCTCATAAGTTTATGGCTTTTTGTTTTTGCTTTTATCATAAAACCATTTGACGACGGGACTATAAATTTCAGAGCTTGGTTTTTAATCAGTTTTGGTTTTAGTCTAATGGCTTTTTTATGTTATGGACTTTTAGCTTTCATTCAAAAAAGCTTTTACGAAAGAAAAGCAAAGTGGAATGTCACTTTAGAAATAATAGCCATTTTTCTTTTTTATATACTGTATTTAATTGGAGTATTTGCCTTTTATAAGAGCCCAATTTTAAACGGAGGATACGATTTTTCGGAATTCTTTTTGATAATCTTTATAAAAGTGGCGTTGATTTTAACTCCTGTAATTATTCTCGCGAGAAGGTATTTAATCAAGCTAATTTCGATAAAAGAAGATGTTTTAATATTTAAAGGAGAAAACAAATTAGATGTCTTAAAAATCAACAAAGCCGATTTGGTTTGTGTTTCAAATGCTCAAAATTATGTTGAGATTTTTTATATCGAAAACGATAAACTCCATTCGAAACTTATTCGATCTTCTCTCAAAAAAATTCAGGACGATTTTGGTTTTTTAGTACAAATTCATCGTTCGCATTTAATAAATCCATCGCATTTTAAATCTTGGAGAAACGCGAATACAATCATTTTGACTCAAATCGAACTTCCAGTTTCTAAAAATTATAAAGATATTTTAATGTCATTGTAAATTTTGTACCTAAAACAATACATTTCGTACCTAAGTCCATAAAACAGTGCTTTTCGGTAAATTTTCATTCTAGTTTTGCTTCATCAATTTTTAAAACAAATTATGAAAACAAAATATTTTTGCACGATTGGATTGCTGTTTTTTTTAGCCAGTTATTTATTATTTTCTAACATTTTGCCGAGTTTAAATACATCGATAGATTTTGCCCATTGGTTTAACTTAATTGGAGCTTGTTTTTTATTGTCTTTTAATGACGCATTTCCTAAAAAGAGAATAAATGCTGTAGCTTCTGTACTAACAACCTTAGGTGTTATTGCGCATATCGGACTTTGTACAATCGATTTTATTATGTCGAGTTACGGCAATAATGAAATTGCAAAAGAGGTATTAAGCCAACAAATCAGTAATTCGCCAAGTATTTTGTATCCTTTTGTTGTTGTTGGGCCGTCTTTGCTTTTTCTTGGTTTGGCTTTGCACGCATTTGCTTTTATAAAAACAGAAACTGTAAAATCTTTAATGGTAATTGTGGGTTCAGTTGCTGTTGGTTTTTCTTTTTTTGTTTTGAAGGATGGAGTTTATATGCTGTTAAGTTGTGCTGTTTTTGTTTTAGGATTAGGTTTGTTAGTGTATAGAAACGAAGAAAGAGAGGTGTTAAATTGAATCTGTTGTTTTAATTCGTCTTTTCGTTTGCGTAATAAACGCATAGAAGATACCCGAATTAAAGGAAATCAAAATTACATTAGTAATTCGACATGCAAAATCGCCAATCTTTGTAGAGTTTCTAATGTGATTTCTCCTTTCAGTCGAAATGACAAAACATGTGGATATAAACAAAAAAACCAAAGCATTTGCTTCGGTTTTTTTGGAATTTGGGATTTGAAAAATTGGAATTTAACTTTTATTCCACCCATTTATAATATCTCGCCCCAATCAAAACTGGAATCTCTTTTTCGATTCGATCTAAAACCCATTCGTTTTTTGGAGTTCTTACACTTTGTTTTTGTTCTTTTTTATGAAGACTTTCATAAGTATTGAAATCAATTTCTACGCTTTCAGCTAAATTTTCAAAAAGCTTTACATTGGCCAAAGCCGATTTCCATTCTGGCTGAATCGTTCCTTCAAAAACTTTAGATTTTGATCCGCTTCCGTAAGCCAGGAAACCGAATTTAGTTTCGGCAACTTCTTTATTGGTATCATAAAAATGCGCCAAAGTCGATAGTAATCCCATGAAAATAGAACCTGTGTAAAGATTTCCAATTAAAGAAGAAGCCAATTCTGCAGGTTGTAATTTCTCAGTTACAAAACTTTTGTAATCGTCAGATTTTGCTACTTCCTTAATTTTAACTTGATAATCTGCAGGTGCGATATCATCGGCTATAATTTTTTCGGCGCTGTCTAAAGCATAGATTTCAGATAACATCCTTCTTCCTTGGAAAGAATAAGGCAAGTGCATCACGATACTATGCCAAGTATTGTAGAGAGTTTCGGTAGTATTTTTTAATTTTTTGAATGAAAAGTAAGCATTACGCGTACGATCCATATAACATTGGTTTGAATATTGTCCGTCAAAAACCGGCTGGTCTTTGTGGATTTCGATTTCGGCTTCTAAATTGTCAAACCAAGAATCATTGTTAGTGTTTTGTGTAATTTCTTCTTTAGAAATAGTTCTGTAAGGTTTAAAGAAGTCAAAAACACCTTTTGTGCTCGTCGCCCAATTATCATCAAAAGCAATAATTTTTGGATTTGCAGTAATCAGCATTGCAACTGCACCAGCTCCTTGAGTATATTCTCCGCCTGAATTCAAATCGTATTTGGCAAAATCAGTCGTAACTACAATTGCTTTTTTAGTCGGGTTTAACTTTACAAAGTCCAGACAGTTTTGTAATGCGTCTACACCGCCAATACAAGCGAAAGTAAAATCTACAACATCGCATTCTGCTAATGAATCTTCGCCAAATTTCTGCTCCATTAAACTAATTAAATAAGAAGCAATTGGCTTAGAACTGTCAATGCCACTTTCGGTACCAACATAGATTCGGCTGATTTCTTTTAAGTCAATTTTATTGTCAATGATAAGTTTTGTTAAAGCGTTTGCTCCAAAAACAACAGCATCCTGATGTACGTCTGGGAAAGTCATTTTAAGTAATCCGAGACCTTTTTCTAGTTTCTCAGGTTCAATATTTCTGGCAGCCGCCAAAGTTTTTATGGGTAAATGTATGTTTGCTACATCAAAAGAAATAGCATCAATTCCTGTTTTCATTCTTATTTTTTTGAGCCGCTAAAGGTAAAACTATGTTGCGGAATGACAATTTTTTACTCAGACAAAATTTATGCGCAGTGAAACTTTTAAAGAAAACAAATCAAAACTTTGAATAAAATAGCAATATGATAATTTTTGATAATCTACTTAGAATTGATTTCTCTCGATTTTACTTAGAAAACAGTGGTTTGAGAATTGCTATAGTGAATTATTTTTTAGCAGTATATTATTTGTACGTAAAAATACGTAGAACCAGGCTATTTTAAAATCATTATAAATAACAGCGAAATGGTTGTAGTTCTTTTGTAATTGAGTTATTTTTGTCTAATTTTTTAAAACAAACTACTTAAACACTTATGGCACAATCTGCACAGTTGAATGCTTCCATCTTAAAGAAAGTAGCTATGGCTCTTTCGGGAATATTCTTAATCACGTTTTTAGCGCTGCATGTTTCCTTAAATTTTATTTCTATTATTAGTGAAGATGTTTTTAACGAAGCTTCTCACTTTATGGGATACAATCCGCTGATACAATATGTAATGCAGCCAGTTTTGGCATTTGGGGTAATTTTCCATTTCGTTATGGGATTTGTTCTAACAGCTCAAAACAGCGCAGCAAGACCAATTGCGTATGCAAAATACAACGGAGCGGCAAATGCTTCTTGGAGTTCTAGAAATATGATTATTTCTGGATTGGTTATCTTGGCATTCTTAGGATTGCATTTTTATGATTTTTGGTTTCCTGAAGTTAACTATAAGTATATAGCAGGACAAGTACCAAATGCTACAAGGTATTATGGAGAGTTAGTTCATAAATTTCACGATCCAATCCGTACAGGATTATACTGCGTGTCTTTTATCCTTTTAGGATTCCACTTATGGCACGGGTTCGCATCTTCTCTTCAATCAATGGGGATGCACAACAAATATTCAAGATTTTTAGCAAAAGTAGGTTACTGGTTCGCAGTTGTTGTTCCAGCACTTTTCGTAATTATCGCATTATTTCATCATTTCAATAATTAATATCAATTATAATGGCATTAGATTCAAAAATTCCAAATGGTCCTATAGCGGACAAATGGACAAATTATAAAGATCATATTAATTTAGTAAACCCTGCTAACAAACGTAATTTAGATATTATTGTAGTTGGTACAGGTTTGGCTGGAGGTTCTGCTGCGGCTACTCTAGCTGAGTTAGGATATAACGTAAAAGCATTTTGTTTCCAAGATTCACCACGTCGTGCGCACTCTATTGCTGCACAAGGGGGTATCAATGCGGCAAAAAATTATAAAGGTGACGGTGACTCAGTTTACAGATTGTTCTACGATACTGTAAAAGGAGGTGACTACCGTGCACGTGAGGCAAACGTTCACCGTTTGGCTGAAGTTTCTGCAAATATTATTGACCAATGTGTGGCTCAAGGAGTACCATTGGCTCGTGAATATGGCGGACTTTTAGATAACCGTTCATTTGGAGGAACTTTGGTTTCTCGTACATTTTATGCACAAGGACAAACTGGACAGCAATTATTGTTAGGAGCTTATTCTGCAATGAACCGTCAGATTGGTCGTGGAAAAATTAAAATGTACAACCGTCACGAAATGCTGGATTTAGTAATCGTTGATGGAAAAGCGAGAGGTATTATCGCTCGTAACTTAATCACTGGAGAAATAGAAAGACATTCTGCTCACGCGGTAGTAATTGGTTCTGGAGGATACGGAAACGTATTTTTCCTTTCAACAAATGCTATGGGAAGTAACGCAACAGCAGCTTGGAAAATTCATAAAAAAGGAGCGTTTTTCGCAAATCCTTGCTACACACAAATTCACCCAACATGTATCCCGGTTTCTGGAGATCACCAGTCAAAACTGACTTTGATGTCTGAGTCTTTACGTAATGACGGTCGTATTTGGGTTCCTGCAAAATTAGAAGATGCTCAGGCAATTCGTGAGGGAAGAAAAAAAGCAACTGATTTATCTGAAGAAGAAAGAGATTATTTCTTAGAAAGAAGATATCCTGCTTTTGGTAACTTAGTACCTCGTGACGTTGCGTCTCGTGCAGCTAAAGAAAGATGTGATGCTGGTTTTGGAGTTAACAAAACTGGAGAAGCAGTTTACTTAGATTTCGCTGCAGCGATCAAACGTTATGGAACTGAAGAAGCTTACGTAAAAGGTTTAGATGCTAATGATGCCGCTTTGGTTACGAAATTAGGAACTGCAATTGTGAAAAGTAAATACGGAAACTTGTTCCAAATGTACTTGAAAATTGTAGACGAAGATCCATATGTAACACCAATGATGATTTACCCAGCGGTACACTACACAATGGGTGGAACTTGGGTTGATTATAACTTAATGACTACAATTCCTGGATGTTTCTCAATTGGAGAGTCTAACTTCTCTGACCACGGAGCAAACAGACTTGGAGCTTCTGCTTTGATGCAGGGATTAGCTGATGGATATTTCGTACTTCCTTATACTATCGGAGATTATTTAGCTCCAGATATTAAAATGGGTCCAATTTCTACAGACTTACCAGAATTCGTTGAAGCTGAAAAAAATGTAAAAGATCAAATCGACAGATTTATCAACAATAACGGAAAACATTCTGTAGATTATTTCCATAAAAAATTGGGGAAAATCATGTGGGATAAAGTAGGTATGGCTCGTAACGCTAAAGGTTTAACTGAGGCTATCGAAGAAATTGCTGCTTTACGTGAAGAGTTTTATAGAGATGTAAAAGTTCCTGGAAGCGCTAACGAATTTAATCAGGAATTAGAAAAAGCGACTCGTGTTGCCGATTTCCTAGAATTAGGAGAATTGTTCGCGAAAGATGCTTTACACCGTAATGAATCTTGTGGTGGTCACTTCCGTGAGGAATATCAAACAGAAGAAGGAGAAGCACTTCGTGATGATGAAAACTTTGCATACGTTGCAGCTTGGGAATACAAAGGAAAACCAAGTGACGCCGTATTACACAAAGAACCTCTTAATTACGAAAACATTAAATTAGTTCAAAGAAGTTATAAATAAAAAAGTTAAGAGTTAAGGGTTATGAGTTTAAAGTCGTTCGAAGATTTAGAGTGCTGGAAAGCTGCACGCGAATTAAGAATCTTTGTTTCTCAAAATATTATTTCGAAATTTCCAATTGACGAAAAATATGCCCTAACTAGTCAGCTTAAACGATCTTCTAGATCTGTTAGTGATAATATTGCCGAAGGGTTTGGAAGATATCATTATCAAGAAAATATTCAATTCTGCAGAATTGCCCGTGGGTCATTAACTGAATCTTTAAATCAGGTAATTACTGCTTTAGATGAGAATTATATTGAAGAAGATTTGTTGCAAAAATTTAAAGAAAGGTTCGAAAGAACCAAAGCAATATTAAATGGATATATAAATTATTTAGCTAGGACTAAAATGGAGTAGTAACCCTATGACGTTTAACTCTTAACTTATAACCCATAACAAAATTATGAAACTTACATTAAAAATATGGCGTCAAAAAAACGCCCAAGATAAAGGGGGAATCGTTGAATACCCAATCGACGGAATCGAACCAGATATGTCTTTCCTTGAAATGCTTGATGTTCTTAACGAACAATTGATCAATAGAGGAGAAGAGCCAGTAGCATTTGATCACGATTGTCGTGAGGGAATCTGCGGAATGTGTTCATTATTCATTAATGGAGAAGCACACGGACCAGACAGAGGTGTTACAACTTGTCAATTACACATGCGTATGTTTAAAGATGGTGATACAATTTTTATCGAGCCATTTAGAGCAAAAGCTTTCCCAGTAATTAAAGATTTAGTTGTAGACAGAAGTTCTTTTGACAGAATTCAACACGCAGGAGGATTTATCTCTGTAAATACTTCAGGAAATACAATAGATGCGAATACAATTCCAATTAACAAACACGATGCAGATAAATCTTTTGATGCTGCAGCTTGTATTGGTTGTGGAGCATGTGTTGCAACTTGTAAAAACTCATCGGCAATGTTATTCGTTGCTGCAAAGGTTTCTCAATATGCATTATTGCCACAAGGTAAAGTTGAAGCAGTTGATCGTGTTTTAAACATGGTTCACCAAATGGATCACGAAGGTTTTGGTAACTGTACAAATACAGGAGCTTGTGAAATCGAATGTCCAAAAGGAATTTCTCTTGAAAATATTGCACGTATGAACCGTGAGTATTTAGCAGCAAGCTTGAAAGGATAATAAAAATCCAATTACTATATAAAAAAACGCATTCATTTTTGAATGCGTTTTTTTTGTGATCTATTTGAATGTTAATCCTGCTTAAGGTCATATGTTCTGCCGTAGTAATTTTTATAATGGTGCAGTTTTTTTGTAGCATTTTATAATTTGAAACCAACTAGCATTCTCAAATTTTGATTTTTTGTAAGTCAAAGTCTAATTTTAACCAACAGATTTACAGTGTAAAAGCAGTGTTTTTAATCCACGTGCTGTTTTGAGGAGCAAAAAGATAATTTTCAATTTATAAAGCAATCTAATTCTAATATTATGAAAAAGATTTTAGTACTAATTACATGTTGTGCCTACATTCTTTTATCTTGCAAAAAAGAGAAAGATGTCGATGATCAAAAAATGGCTGTAGCCGATCAGAAAGATTCTACAGATATTGCTGATAATGGCTGGCCGCGCGAGATAACAAATAATGGGACAAAACTGGTTTATTATCAGCCGCAGGTCGATAGCTGGGATGACCACAAGGAAATTAAAGCAAGACTAGCTTTTTCATTAACTCCTAAGGATGGAAAGCAAGTTTTGGGTGTTGCATCTTTACAAGCGTCAACTTTAGTAGATAAAGACAGCCGAAGTGTTTTCTTTAAAGATATTAAAGTAACCGATGTTCGCTTTCCAGCTCTTGATGAAAAAAAGATTCCCGAAATGGAAAAGCTATTCAAAGAAACACTTCCGAAAGGAGGTGATCCCGTTTCTGTGGATCGTATCCTGGCAGATTTAGATAAAACTACAAGTCCTGCGAAAGGAATTGCTGCGCAAAATAGTCCGCCGCCAATTTTTTACAGTTCAAGTCCGGCAATATTGCTAATTGTTCAGGGAGAACCTGTTTTGGTTCCTGTAGAAAAATCAGATATACAATATGTGGTAAATACAAATTGGGATTTATTTTTTGATAAAACTACTAGTGATTATTATTTACTTGCCGAAAATATTTGGCTGAGCTCTAAAAAACTTGACGGTAAATGGACAAAAGCGACAAAACTTCCAGATGGTTTGAAAAATCTGCCATCGGGACAAAATTTCGACGAAGTTAAAAAAATGATTCCGCCTCCAGAATCAGGTACTGCGCCAAATGTTTTCTTTAGCAAAGTACCTGCTGAATTAATCTTAGTAAATGGCCCTCCAAAATTTGAAAAAATACCAGGCACTCAATTATTGTATATTGATAATACAGAAAATGATGTTTTTGCCAATGAAGCGCAGGGACAATATTATGTGCTTTTATCAGGAAGATGGTTTGGTTCTAAAAGCTTGGACGGACCATGGAGTTATGCAGGGAATAATCTCCCTGCAGATTTTGCCAAAATTCCAAAAGATTCTCCAAGGGCAAGTGTTTTGGCTTCTGTTCCTGGAACTCAGGAAGCAAAAGATGCCGTAATGTTAGCGCAGGTGCCCACAACTGCAATAGTAAACAAAGCTGATGCAGAAGCAAAAGCAAAAGTCGTTTACGATGGTACGCCTCAATTTAAACCAATCGAAGGAACAAAAATGCAGTATGCCAGCAATACGCAGGAAAAAGTCATAAAAGTGGGTGATCTGTATTATCTGTGCTTTCAAGCTGTGTGGTTTATGTCTACAAGTCCAAACGGACCTTGGAAAGTTACAAATTCTGTTCCCAAAGAAATTTATACCATTCCACCAAGTTCGCCTGTTTATAATGTAACATATGTTACTCAAACTAATGTGACTGATACAACTGTAGAAAGTAATACAACTGCAGGTTATTTTGGAGCCTTTATAATAGGAGCAACTGTGGGTGCAATTTTAACTTATGGTACAGGATATTACTACCCGCCTTATTATTACTACGGAGGATTGTATCCAATTTACCGACCATGGCCATGTACTTATGGAGCGGGAGCCGTTTATAATCCGTGGACAGGGGGCTGGGCAGCCGGAAGAAGGGTTTACGGACCTTACGGTGCTGCTGGAACATCTGCTTGGTATAATCCAGCAACAGGCAGGTACGGACGTTCTGCAAGTGTGCAAGGGTGGTACGGAGGTAGGACTGCGGCCAATACTTATAATCCGTGGACAGGAAATTACGGGCAAACTATTCAGGGACATAATGCTTACGCACAATGGGGTCATTCGGCTGCAACAAACGGACATGATTGGGTTCAAACGGGGCATGTCACTACAAGACGAGGCACCGCGGTTGGGTATGAAACTTCTGGTGGAAATAAAGGCGTTATCACGCATAGAAGAGGCGGCGGAACGACTATTCATACTAATAACAATATGTACGCAGGACATGACGGACATATTTATAAAAGAGATCAAAATGGCAATTGGAGTCATTATAATAATGGAAATGGAGGCTGGACTCAAGCTGGAACTCTCGGTGGATCACAGCGTAAAGCTGATAAACCAGATCTTAATAACTTACCGAAAAGGGATAGAGAATCGGGACTGACAAATAAACCTTTAGGAGAAAACAATCGTCTTGGGGATCGCGTTGATAATTTTCCAAAAGCCGATCAGACATTGGGCAGACCAGAAAAACCTTTAGGTGAAGCTGGAGGACAAAATGTAACAAGAGATCTGGATCATTTTGAAAACTCTAGATCACAGGGTGAAGTGAGAAATCAAAATTTCCAAAACTTTAGAAACAACAGCAATTTTAGAAATAACGGAGGCCAATTTGGCGGCGGCGGTTTTAGAGGCGGTGGCTTTAGAGGTCGAAGATAATTCTGTCCTATATAAAAAAAGAAAGGTTGTTACTAACAATTGTAACAGCCTTTCTTTTTTTAGTTAATTACGTGTTTTTTATTTATTCATAAAATAACTGCGATGCTGTAATTTCTTCTTTCTTTTTTCCTTCTTTCTGAATAAAACAATTTAAAATTGTACCGCCGGTTAAGTCAAAATAACTGATGTTGATTTTATGAAAACCTTTTTCTAGTTTAACTGCTCCGTAAGCTTCATTTGCCCAATGAATACCGTCATTATCAACAGTCAATTCATCATCAATAAAAAGCTTCGATCCGTCGTCTGAAAGGGTCGAAAAAGTATAATTTCCAGTTTCAGGTACAAAGATGTATCCGTTAAATTTTAAGCCGATATAACGTTCTAATTTTGTTTTCCATTTTTCAACGCTGATTTTGCCTTCAAAAATTCCTGTCGCTGCAGGTTTTGAAAGCTCCAAATCCAGAACTTGTTTAAATGTTCCTGTATAATATTCATATTTCAAACCATTTTTCTTAGGCTGAATGGCCAAGGCTGATTTTAAATCTGGATTTCGAACTATGATTTTATTAATAGAACTTCTTTTGCCGCTTTCGCTGATTTGAATCGTTTTGATGATTCGATATTCTCCTTTTGGAATATTTATGGGCACTGGATTTTGATACAATTCTGCCGTTTCATCAGGATTATAACCGTCAATTGTATAAAAGATCTTTCCGTTTTTTATAGTTGGTTTTAAATCTAAAATATATTTTGATGCAATTAAAGCCATTTCATCAGCACCAAATGGCGTCGGAACTTTATACAATCGATCTTCTAATTCTAACTTTTCTAAATGATAGGGCAGTTGATTTTGAATAAAATGGTTGTAGTTTTTATTTTTTGGTTCTGTCCAAGCGATTTCTGCTAAAGCCAAAACACGCGGATAAAGCATATAATTCAATTTTGCTGGGCTAGTTAAATATTCTGACCAAAGATTGGCTTGAGCTCCGATAATATATTTTTGTTCTTCAACCGATAAACTGTCAACCGGAGTTGGGTTATAGTTGTATACTTTTTCTAAAGTACTTAATCTGCCAACGGTAAGCGGTTCATTTGGAGAATATCCCTGATTGTAATCAAAATAAACCGTTCCTTCTGGTGTCATTACAACTGGGTGTTTCAGTTTTGCTGCATGAATTCCGCCCGATTCTCCACGCCAAGACATAACGGCAGCGTTTGGGGCGAGTCCACCTTCGAGGATTTCATCCCAGCCAAAAATCTGTCTTCCATTAGCATTCAAGAATTTTTCAATTCTTTTAATAAAATAACTCTGTAATTCATGCTCATCTTTTAAACCTAAAGCTGTAATTCTCTTTTGGCAATTTGGGCAGGTTTTCCATCTTGTTTTTGGGCATTCGTCTCCGCCGACATGAATATTTTTACTTGGAAATAATGCCATGACTTCGGTTAAAACATCTTCTAAAAAAGTAAAAGTTTCATCTTTTCCCGCACAAAATACATCTTCAAAAACACCCCAAGATTCTATAACTTTATAATTTCGATCTGGAAAACAAGCTAAATTTGGATATGCTGTAACGGCGGCAGAAGCATGGCCCGGCATTTCGATTTCTGGAATAACATTCACGTAATTTTCTTCGGCAAATTTCACAACATCTTTAATTTCTTCCTGAGTGTAAAATCCTCCGTATGGATTTCCGTCGAAAAAAAATGGCGATCGTTCAAATTTATTTCCCACTAAAGTTTGAGCTCTTTTTGAACCAACTTCGGTCAGTTTCGGATATTTTTTTATTTCGATCCTCCATCCTTGATCGTCGGTTAAATGCCAGTGAAAATTATTTAATTTATAGCTGGACATTTGTCTGATAAAATCTTTTATGACAGCAACAGAGAAAAAATGACGGCAGACGTCTAAATGCAGGCCTCGGTAAGAATATCGGGGTTGATCTTCAATAATTAGACAAGGAAGTTTGATTTCTTTTGAAATTTTGTTTGGAAGAAGCTGAAGTAAAGTTTGAACTCCATAAAACAACCCTTCTTCTTTTCCTGAAACTATAATTTTTTTAGAAGTAATTTCGATTTTATAGGCTTCTTTTGATGTGAAATTCACATTCGTATTAAAGTCAATTTTTACATGTGATTTCTTTGAAGCAGTTTGAGAATTGAAAGCCGTTTCTAAAATTTGAGCCGATTTAAATTCCCTTTCACTGTAATTTTTATTCACAAAATTGATTTGAACTTTTCCAATTATACGAATACTGTCTCCTGTTAATTTGTAGAAATTTGGAGCTGGAATAATAGAGTTATTCTGCTGGAAATTTTGTGCGGTTCCATTTAAAAAAGAAAGAACAAAAAAGAGGTAAAGGAATTTTTTCATAAAAGAAAAACTTTAGAATTTATTAAAATGGAGTTTTAAAGATAGTAAATGGTTTTAAAATCAGATTTTTAAATTTTTTTATTGATAATCGAGCTTTTGGTTTCAATGAATTATTTACTGAAATGTTTATTTTTGTAGTAAGAAAAAAAACAATCGGCATGAGTACTGAAAATGAAGTTTTAAATTATAGTAAAGAAGAACGTAAAAATCATATTTTAAAAGAGATCAATCTGCACACGCGTGTAAGTTTTGAAACCCTCTCAGCTAAACTTGGTGTTTCTGAAGATACTATTCGCCGTGATATTAATGAACTCGACGCTGATGCACTTTTGATTAAAGTAAAAGGCGGCGCAATGACCAAAGGATATCACTATTCTTCATCTAACCAGACTTATGCAGTCGAAGCCAAACAGGTTATTGCTCAAAAAGCAGTCGGACTACTTCATGACGGAATGGTTTTGATTGTTGACGGAGGAACTACCATTCGTGAATTCATCCGATTAATTCCAAACGATCTTAATTTAACCGTTTTTACCATTACAGCTTTAACGGCCGTACAACTTTTAGATAAGCCTAATATTAAAACGATCATGATTGGCGGCAGTATTTCTTCTTACAGTCAAATGTGTGTGAGCGGAGAAGCTTTTCATCAATTAGCCAACATAAAAGCAGATCTTTTGGTTTTGGGAACAAATGCATTAGACGTAGACGGTGGTTATTCTGATTCGGACTGGGAAACTGTTCAGGTAAAAAAGGCAATGATTCAGGCTTCTAAAAAAACAGCAGTTTTAACAATTACGGAAAAATTAAATACGGTTCTTAAAATGAAAATTGCGAGTTTGTCTGAAGTAAACTATGTTATTACTGAGGAAGAACCTACTCACGAAAAACTAAAGCCATATAAAAGCGCCGTTCCAAGTCTGGTTGTGGTTTAATGTCAATTTTTTATTAGAAAAACACTTCAGGTTTGATAAAATTAAATCTTGAAAATTTCAGTACTTGTTTTCAATCTAAAATATATTTAAAATGAAAATTGCTTTAATCCAAACCGATCTTTTCTGGGAAAATGCTGCTGCAAATCGAGAAAACTTTGATTCAAAAATCGATGAGATTGCTTCTGAAGTAAATTTAATTGTACTTCCAGAAATGTTTTCGACAGGATTTACAATGAATCCATCTGCAATTGCCGAAACGATGGAAGGAGAAACAATCGAATGGATGAAAGTAAAAGCAAAACAAAAAAATGCTGCAATAACAGGAAGCTTAGTTATTACAGAAAATGGAAAATATTACAACCGAATGTTTTTTGTTTTTCCGTCAGGAGATTTTCAATATTATGATAAAAGACATTTGTTTTCGCTGGCGGGAGAAGACCAGTTTTACACTGCTGGAACTCAGAAATTAATTGTTGAATATTTAGAATGGAAAATTTGTCTTCAAATTTGTTACGATCTGCGTTTTCCTGTTTTCGCTAGAAATGTCGAAAATTATGATCTTCTTTTGTATGTTGCCAATTGGCCAAAAGTTAGAACAAACGCTTGGGACACTTTGCTAAACGCGCGCGCCATAGAAAATTTAAGTTATGTTGCCGGCGTAAATACGGTAGGTTTTGATGATAATAATTTTGAACATAATGGTCATACCCAATTAATTGATTTCTGGGGAAATTATATAATAAAGCCACAAGAAACAGCAGGTGTTTTTGTGGCTGAATTGGATAAAAATATAATGTTAGAAACCCGAAGAAAACTTAATTTTCTAGGTGATCGTGATACTTTCGAAATTAAAATCTAGAAAGCTTTCCGTTTCTTTTCTTCATCTTTTTTCTTTTTCTCGTCTTGTTTTTTCTCGACTTCTGGATTAAACGGAACACTTAAATCGATAGTTTCGTTTCGATCCCAATTGGCGCGGACATCAAATTCTTCCTGATTGTAGAATACTTCTTCAGAGTATCGTTTTTCTAGGAAACTACCCGTGTCATACATCTTGTTTTTGTTGTCATCGTAAATAATACGCACCGTAAAAACTTCTGGCTGGAGTAAATTAAATTCTAAAGTTGTTGCACCTTCAGAATAATCGCTGGCTAAAACAACATCTCCTTTTTTATTCGTCAATTCGACAATTATAGGAAAACGTTTTACATTTTTTAGATTTAAAATGATGTTTCCATAATCTGCTGCTTCTTTGGTGCTGAGTTTATAAGATAATGTATCGTTTGTTTTTTCATAAAAATCAGTCAAAGCGCCTGGCAGGAAAGTAAAATTGTATTTTTCTAAAGGCTCTTTTTTGAAATCAATATATAGTTTTTGATCAAATTCGTCATATTCAGTCGTATACGGAACTGCTACAGAATCTTTATTGACTAAAGTGATTTTAGATTTGTCAAATTTTACCAAAGGAGTTTCGGTCTCCAATGTAAAGCGCTCTCTAAAATTAATTTGGCCATTTTGTACTGCTTTGATATTAAGAGTATCCTTTTTTAAAGCTTTGATTTTAAAAGAAAACCTCTTGTCATAGTTTTCTTTTGAAACTTCAAGCGATAATGAATCTGCTTTTATCGGTTTGTACCAAACTTGCAGGGAATCCTTTTTAGGAAGCTGCGTAACTATAGTTTCTAGAACTTCGCTTCCGTTTTTAAGGACAATTTTCGGTTTCGAATTCTTAAAATTCTGTTTTCCTTCATAAGGAAGAAACAATCTATTTCCAGAAGCTTGAATAGGTTTAAAAGTTTTTAAAGGCAGTGTTTCTTTAAATAATTCTACTTCGTAAACAGTGTCAGTCGGAATCGTAACATAATTTTTAAGAAACCCAATTTTATCATCTTTCGGATTAAATTTATTGTTGCTTCCCTTATCCTTTAATGCCACTAAAAGATATTTTCCTTCTTTTAGATTTTCAAACTGGAAAGTTCGCATACTATCCAAAGTGTTGGTGATATAACGCGGAAATTCTTTGTAAATAGTAGAATCTTTAAATTTATCATTTACTTCATAAAGCATTACCGAAACAAAATTATCTACATGTTTTTCGTATGAATCTTTAATTCGTCCGTTCAGTTTAAGCGAATCAATATGAGATCCTGTGGAGAAAATATATTTGAATTGGTTTAAAGCATTTCCTTCATTATTATCCGTAATAGCCTGCCCGAAATTTAAACTGTAAGTTGTGTTGGGCTGTAAAGTATCTTTAATTTCAATCTTAATAAATTTACTAACGGTACTTGGTGTTATTAACGGTTCATTCTTTAATGGCGGAGAAATAATCAACTGTTTATTGGTATTTTTCAGCTTAACATATTCGTCGAAATTTAAAGTGATAGTGTTTCCTTTAAAGTTTGTACTATAATTTTCAGGATAACTTGATACCAAAACCGGTGCTAAAGTATCTTTTAAACCGCCTGTAATACTGCCTCTTTTAGCGCAGCTTATCATTGATATTAAAATTATAAATGAAATATATTTTAGAGTGTTTTTCAACATAACGGGTTTTCAATTTGATTGCACAAAATAACGATTATATTTGCTTTAATTGAAATTTTTTATCCATTTATTAGGATTTAAAAAAATTACATTTCTGTTTATTTTTTATGGTTTCGAATATTTTAAAGAGCCATAATTTCTTACTTTTGGGTTTAAATGTAATTTTCCAAGTTTTGTTAAAGCGACTTTTTCCAATTTTATTTCTCTTTTTACTCTTCTCCTGCAGTAAAAACGAAAAGCCTGTTATTTCTTTTTATTATTGGAAAACAATATTAAAATTTTCAAAAACGGAAAGAGAAGTTTTAAATGAAAACAATGTTCAAAAGCTTTATATAAGGTATTTTGATATTGGAGTTCATCCAGAAAAGAAAAATCCAATTCCGGTTAGTCCAATTCGCTTTGACGAAAATCTTAATCAATATGCTGTTGTTCCAGTTGTCTTTATTCAGAACAAAGTAATGCTGCAGCCCAATCTGGATGTCAATGATTTGGCTGAGAAAACATTTGATTTTATTGAACAGATCAACCAAAAGAATAAAATATCTTGTGACGAAATTCAAATTGACTGCGATTGGACATTGAATAGCAAAGATAATTATTTGAAGTTTGTAGAGGTTTTTAAAAAGCTATCGAAGAAGAAGCTTTCGGCAACAATTCGACTGCATCAAGTCAAATATTTCAAAAAAACAAAAATCCCAAATGTCGATTCTGGAGTTTTAATGTACTACAACATGGGGTCGATTGCACCAGATTCGCTAAATTCTATTTACGATCAAAAAGCGGCTTCAAAATATTTGAAGAGTTTGAAGAAATATCCGCTTCATCTTGATTTGGCACTTCCCATTTATTCTTGGGGAGTTCATATTAGAAATAATAAAGTAATCGGACTTCGTTCGAAAATGAATATAAAAGATCTGCTTCAAGATTCGAATTTTGAAAAAATAAGCCCGATTTTTTTCAGAGTAAAACAATCTAACTATAAGAATGGTATTTTTTATGAAGAGAAAGATTTATTGAAAATAGAAGAAATCAGCACAAAAGATTTAAAAGAAATGGCAGAAGATTTGGATGAAAATCTGCCACAAAAACCAAAAGAAATTATATTTTACGATTTAGACGAATTCAATTTAAACAATTATGAAAAGAATATTTTTGAACAAGTTATTTCTGAGTTTTAGTCTCGCTTTACTTTCGATATACGGAATTATTTATGCCTGTGCCGGCGGAGACGACTGGGATTTCTTTGGTTATAATTCTAATTTTACGCCAGAAACTTTTGCAGACAAATCCTATTCTCCTCTATTTTTATCAGGAGGAATTTTTTACGGAATTGGTTTTGATACGCAGCACAATTCCCGTTTTAATGGAAATATAAAATCAGATTGGGCGAATTACCTTAAAGGAAAAGTGGATACTACAACAGTAAATTATTTTTTGATTGGTGACGAAAAGCCAAGATACTATTCTGACGATAAAAATGCGATTAAAAACAAAGAAGAAATTACAGATCTTCATGTTTTTTATAAAAGCAAAAAAGAAAATAAGAGTTCGCAGAAATGGGGAAAAAAGATTAATTTGAAAGACGAGAAAATTAAAGATTTTATTGAATTCTTATACTTAGCTCAAAAGATTGAAACAGTTTCTATTGGAGAAGATTACTGGAGTTACGATCCAGTGGTGGCAAAAACATTCAATGATGCAAAGATGATTCAATCTATCGAAAATGTGTACAACACTTTATCAGATTCATTTTTGAAAAACAGATATTGGTTTTTAACGATGAAGGCTCGTTTTTATAGTAATGATAAACAAAAAGCAATTGACTTTTTTAATAAAACAGAAAGTTCTGTAGCAAAAAACACTTTGTATTATCGTGCTTTGGCGTATGTTGCAGGAATCAATTACCAACAGAAAAAATATGCGATTTCTAACTATTTATATGCCCAGGTTTTTGATAAATGTCCAGAATTACGCGTGGTAACTGCGTATAGTTTTCGTCCGAAAAATGAAACAGATTGGACTAAAGCTTTAGCAATGGCTAAAAATAATAGTGAGAAAGCTGCGCTTTGGGCAATTCATGGTTATTATAAAGATGAAAAACAAGCGATCGAAAAGATTTATGAACTAGATCCAAAAAGCGAACATTTAAATTATCTAGCAACAAGATTGGTGAATTCGCTGGAGCAAAAAATCAATAATTCTTTTCAGCAGAATGCAGGTGAAAATCAACCTACCAAACCTCAGACAATCGCAGAAAATAAAAGTGAAAATCAAGCAAAGATTGACAAAAGTGCATTTGATTTAATTGCTAAAATTTCTGCAGCGGGAAATACAGAAAAACCATATTTGTGGGATATTGCAATTGGTTATCTTCAAACGCTAAAAGGCGATTATGCCAATGCAGACAAGAATTATACTAAAGCAGTAAAAACGCTGCCAAAAACCGAACTGGCAAGTTACCAAATTCGATTATTGCGTTTTGTAAATAACTTGAGCAAAATAGATAAACTAGATGACAACAATGTAAAAACCGTTTTAGCAGATCTAAATTGGATTTATTTTGAGCTGCCAAAAACTTATAAAGGAAGTGAGTTTCGTTATCAAAATGCTTTTCAATGGAGTAAAAATTATTTGGCAGCTTTATACAAAGCAAAGTCAAATCCAGTAATGGCAGAATTGTTTAACGAATCGCGTTACAGCTATTGGAACGATGGAAATTCATTTTATGATAATGAAAAGGAATTGCTGGCAATGAAAGCTTTTTTAGAAAAAACCAATAAAACCGAAATCGAGAAAATTGGTGCTGGAATTTATAGTTTGAAATTGAAAGATATTAATAATTTTCAGGCAGTTCAGGCGACTTTCAAAAACAAAATTCCTGAAGCGATCGAATATTTGAAGCAGACAGATTCAGTTCAATATTATAAATTTTTAGGAAATCCGTTCAACGGAAGCATTAAAGATTGTCACGATTGTGATCATGTCGCTTATCAAAAAAGAAAATATACCTACATGGATTTTCTGACTACGATAAAATCGATGCAGGAAAAATTGGCGCAGAAAGAAGATGTTTATACCAATAGTCTTTTGTTAGGAAATGTATTTTATAATATTTCTCATTTCGGGAACGGAAGAACTTTCTACGAAATTAATATTGTGGGTTATGGCTCGAGTCCGTATTCATTTAGAAATGCAATGAAAGAAATGATTACCAATAATTCAGTTTCGAAAATGTATTACCAAAAAGCTTTTGAAGCTGCTTCGAACAAAGAACAAAAAGCAAAATGTCTGTATCTGATTTCAAAATGCGAACGAAATGATTATTACAATAAAAAGTATAATAACATAAACAGTTACTGGGAAATTCAAGATGATAAGATTAATTTTATTGCTTGGAATTCTTTCAAAGCTTTAAAGAAAGACTATTCAGATACGAAATATTATCAAGATGTAATTGCAGAATGTGGTTATTTTAATACTTATGTAAATCAATAAAATTTGAAACAATGGTAAACAAAATTGAACATATCGGAATTGCAGTAAAAAATATGGATGATGCCAATGTTTTGTTCGAAAAAATGCTGGGCGTTCCATCCTATAAAATGGAAGCTGTAGAAAGCGAAGGCGTGCTGACTTCTTTTTTTCAAACCGGTAATAATAAAATCGAACTTCTAGAAGCAACAAATCCAGAAAGTCCGATTGCTAAATTTTTGGAAAAAAAAGGAGAGGGAATTCATCATATTGCTTTTGACGTTGATGATATCGAAGCAGAAATTATTCGCCTAAAAAGTGAAGGTTTTGTGTTGATAAATGAAATTCCGAAGAAAGGTGCCGACAATAAATTGGTTGTTTTTCTGCATCCGAAGAACACAAATGGTGTTTTGGTGGAGCTTTGTCAGGAAATTAAATAAAAAAATGTCATTTTAATTTTTAAATAAGACATTGAAAATCAATTTCGTTTTTGAAATTCAGTAAAAGATTTAAAATTAAATACAAATGATGTCTTAAAATATTTGGAGTGAATCAAAAATAGTAGTAATATTGCATCCTCTAAACCGGTCCTATAGCTCAGCTGGTTAGAGCACCTGACTCATAATCAGGTGGTCCCTGGTTCGAGCCCAGGTGGGACCACTTCTTTAGAAATAAAAGCCTTTACAGCAATGTAAAGGCTTTTTTTGTTTTTCTTCCTATTTTAAAATGAAAATAATACAATATTTAACCTCAAATAATTGAATTTTCATTTCCGTTAAATAACTAACTTTATCTGTAAGAAACAAATTTAATCTTACGATGGATAATTTAACTCCCGAACAAAGGAGGAAAAATATGCAGGCGATAAAAAGTACTGCTACAAAAGACGAAATAAGGCTTGCTAAAGCTTTGTGGAATCTGGGCTACCGATATCGGAAAAACAATAAAAAAATATTTGGTAAACCTGATATTACTTTTGCCAAATATAAAATTGCCATTTTTGTAGACAGTGAATTCTTTCACGGAAAAGATTGGGAAGTTCAGCAATTGAGAATTAAATCAAATCGCGAATATTGGATTCCGAAAATTGAAAGGAATATGAAAAGAGATGAAGAAGTCAATGCTTTTCTAGTTTCAGAAAATTGGACAGTTCTAAGGTTTTGGAGTCAAGAAATTAGAAGAAACTTAGAAGTTTGTTTGGCTAAAATTGAAGGAACAATAATGCTTTTGAGTATTTAAACCTTTTGAGCTTTTGCTTTTTTAGTTTCAATTTTTTCAATGCACTTAAATATTTCCGAAGCCAATCTTTCAATCACGGGCATGCTTACGGAATTTCCAGCCTGCTTATAAAGACTAGAATTTGAAATAGAAGGTAGTTTATAAGTGTCGGGAAAACCTTGAAAACGAAAACATTCTCTTGGGGTTAATTTTCTAAAACCAAAATCTGTCGTAATAATAGGAACATTATGTCCGCCGGTTCCCATATTTGCAGTTAGCGTGGGGCAGACTTTAGATTTATTTTCTCTTACGTATTGTCTTCTAAACTGGTAAATTCTGTCTTTACTCACAACAGCTTCTTTCAGCATGTTGTACATATATTTCTCTTCCGTGTAATAGAATTTTTTATCGACTTTTTCTTTTGTGATTAAATCGGTAATCTTTTTAGTTAACGGCTCTTTTTCAGGAAAGGTAAATTTAAAACCTTTTTTTACGAAACTTTTATCGAAAGCAACCATGAAAATCCTTTCACGACTATGTGGAATGTTTCCAAAATCTTTGGTATTCAAAATAGCGCTGTCAAAAGTATAATCGCGTTTTTTTATTTCGCTTTGAATTACTTTCATTGTATTTCCGTTATCATGACTTTTTAAATTTTTTACATTTTCAAGAAATACAACTTTAGGTCTCATCTCGTCAATAAAATCCAATATTTTAAAGAAATGATTTCCCCTGCTGTCATTAAAACCTTTTCGATGGCCCGCAAGAGAAAATGGCTGGCAAGGAAATCCTGCGGTGAGAATATCAATTTTTTTTAGATTTTTTACATCAATCTCCATTACGTCACCTTCTATAAGAGTATGATCGAAATTGTTTCTATAAGTGACACAGGCTTTTTTATCAAATTCATTTGCCCATTCTAATTTAAAACCTGCATTTTCAAAGCCTAAACAAATACCGCCGACACCAGCATATAAACTTCCAACTGTATATTTGTTTTTCATTATTTTTTGGTTTTTAAAAAAGAGCTTGTTTTTTTATTGATAGCCAATGCAAATATATTAATTCAAAAGATTGTTCCCGTGTAAAAAAAATAAGATCCAAGGTTTAAGTTTTTACGTAACTTTTAATGAAGAA
This sequence comes from Flavobacterium sp. GSB-24, assembly GCF_027924665.1. Taxonomy (NCBI): domain Bacteria; kingdom Pseudomonadati; phylum Bacteroidota; class Flavobacteriia; order Flavobacteriales; family Flavobacteriaceae; genus Flavobacterium; species Flavobacterium sp. GSB-24. Next base: position 607,579 of record NZ_AP027043.1, on the reverse strand, counting down.
ATTTTGGTTACAGTTACTGTTCTTTTTTTAAAATCAGGAAATTCTTATAAGCTTGCTGAATTAGTAAATAGTAATGAAAATGAGCTTTTTATGAGCTACAACGTTTTCTAAAAAGGGATTAAGCTATTTGTTGAAAAAAGTGTTAAAATTTGTTTTATGTTTTTTGTTTTAAATATTGCTTTTGTGCAAAAAACTTATACTTTTGTCCAAGATTTTGCAAATAGGAATGTATTTATGCGAAATTTCTATTAAAGAATATTTGTTAATAATTATAGCTTGCTGTTTTGACAGCTTGAATTTTATGAAAAATCTAAAAGCCCCATTTTTAGCAGTTGCTTTAATATTATTAAATGTCTCATTTATGCTGGCTGGTCCTACACCGCCATCGCCAACTGCGAAAACAGCTGGTACTATGAGCTTAGAAGATGATGATGGACCAGGTGGACCGGGTAGTGGTGGACCTGACTTTCCAATAGACCAAAATACCGTATTTTTACTAGTTAGCGGTTTAGCTTTAGGTGCTACCATAATATATAAAAATCAAATAAAAAAAGCTTCAATTTAAATTGAAGCTTTTTTTATAGGAAATCAGTAAGTTATTTATTAATAGAATATAGTCTTGAAATGTATTTTCCAACTACATCAAATTCTAAATTGATTTTTGTTCCAACTTTGAAGTCTTTAAAGTTAGTGTGTTCATAAGTATAAGGAATAATTGAAACACTAAATTCATGAGTTTTAGAATTCACAACTGTAAGACTTACTCCGTTTACAGTAATCGAACCTTTTTCTATTGTAATGTTATTTAAATCTTTATCGTATTCAAAAGTGTAATTCCAGCTTCCGTTGGCTTCTTCAATTTTAATACACGTTCCTGTTTGGTCAACATGGCCTTGAACAATATGTCCGTCAAGACGATCGCCAAGTTTCATGCCTCGTTCTAAATTTACAATATCGCCTGCTTTCCAATCACCAATATTGGTTTTTGAAATTGTCTCATCGATTGCTGTTACGGTATAAAGAGAATCTTTAATGGCTACAACGGTAAGACAGATTCCGTTATGCGAAACGCTTTGATCTATTTTTAATTCGTTAGTTATCGAAGAGTCTACTGTTACGTGAAGATTGTTAAGGTCTTTTTTGATTTCGTGAATCGTACCAAGGGTTTCTATAATTCCTGTGAACATTGTGGTTTTATTTTACTAAATTTGCACATCAAAATTAGTAATAAATAAACTGAGCTCATGAATAAAAAAGCAGAAAATATAATTGTTGGAATTTCAGTAGGAGATTTAAACGGTATTGGAAGCGAAGTTATATTAAAAACATTCGAGGATTCTCGCATGTTAGAATTGTGTACGCCGGTTATTTTTGCAAATGCTAAAATTCTTTCTTTCGTTAAAAAAAGTTTTACCTCTACAGTTCAGTTTCACGGGATTGATAAATTAGATCAAGTTGTACCTGGAAAAGTAAATGTTTTAAATCTTTGGAAAGAAAGTATTGATGTAAATTTTGGTGTAAATGACCCAAAAATAGGGGAGTATGCGATAAAATCTTTTGCGGCAGCAACAAAAGCTTTAAAAGATGATGAAATAGATGTTCTGGTAACAGCACCTATTAATAAGTATAACATACAATCTGAAGGTTTTAAATTTCCAGGACATACAGATTATCTAAATCAAGAATTAGAAGGCAATGCGCTTATGATGATGGTGCAGGATAATTTAAGAGTAGGTTTAATTACAGATCATGTGCCTTTAAATGAGGTAGCTTCTCATTTAACAGAAGAATTAATCACTAAAAAAATTGAAACGATTAAAAAATCTTTAATTCAAGATTTTAGTATAGTGAAGCCGAAAATTGCAGTTTTAGGATTAAATCCGCATGCAGGTGATGGTGGTGTTATCGGAAAAGAAGATGATTTGGTTTTAAAGCCAGTTTTAAAGAAACTATTCGATTCTGGAACAATGGTTTTTGGTCCATTTCCTGCGGATGGTTTTTTTGGAAGCGGTCAATACGAAAAATATGATGCTATTGTGGCAATGTATCACGACCAAGGATTGATCCCGTTTAAAACATTATCTTTTGGAAAAGGCGTGAACTATACAGCTGGTTTGAATAAAGTTAGGACTTCTCCAGATCATGGTACAGCTTACGATATTGCTGGAAAAGACATGGCAGATCACAATTCATTTACAGAGGCAGTATATCTTGCAATAGACATTTTTCGCTCGCGTAATCAGTATGAGGAGATTAGCCAAAAACCTCTTAAAATAAAAGAAAAACAGTTATAAACAAAAAAAGGTGAATAAGATTATTAGATTTATAATAATTTTATATCTTTGCACCCCAATTCAGACATCTAGTTATAGAACTGAATTGATCAAATTGATGTTGAAATGAGCAAAACAAAAGAATTTTTAATTCCTTTCGTAGGATTAAAACTAGGAAAACACCATTTTGAGTATCAAATAAATAACACGTTCTTTAAGGACTTTGACTATGAAGAGTTTCAAAGTTCAGATATTAAAGTGAATTTGGTTTTCGAAAAGAAAAGCAACATGTTAGAGTTAGAATTCAAACACAAAGGAACTGTAAATGTGCCTTGTGATCTAACGGGCGAGGATTTTGACCTTCCTATAAAAGGGAAAATGAAATTAATTGTTCGCTTTGGAGACGAGTTCAATAATGATAATGAAGAATTGTTGATTTTGCCGCATGGAGAACATGAATTATATGTGTCACAATACATTTATGAAATGATTGCACTTTCGGTGCCTCAAAAAAGAATTCATCCAGGTGTTAAAGACGGAACATTACAAACCGAAGCTTTGACAAAATTGAATGAATTAAGTGTAAAAGAACAAAAGGAAGAGAGTAATAAAGAAGAAGATATTGACCCGCGTTGGGAAAAATTAAAGAAACTATTAACGGATAAATAATATAGTAAAATGGCACATCCTAAGAGAAAAACCTCGAAAACAAGAAGAGATAAGAGAAGAACACATTATAAAGCTACTGTAGCTCAAATCGCTACATGTCCTATTACAGGTGAAGCGCATTTATACCACAGAGCTTACTGGCATGAAGGTAAAATGTACTACAGAGGGCAAGTTGTTATCGATAAATCTGAAGCGGTTGCTTAATACGTTTTTGTAAATTATACTAGAACTCTCACATAGTGAGAGTTTTTTTTGTTGGTTATAATTTTTGTTTTTTAAGAAAATATAGACAAAATCGCTTCGTTTTTTTTTGTAATTTTCAAGTCTTTTAAAAATTTTTCAAATCGCAGTATTTGAAAGGAAATAATAGAATATAATGAATAAAATCACAGCCGCTATTACCGCTGTTGGCGCTTACGTTCCTGACTTTGTACTTTCTAACAAAGTTTTAGAAACAATGGTTGATACCAATGACGAGTGGATTACTACTCGAACAGGAATTAAAGAGAGAAGAATTCTTAAAGATGCAGATAAAGGCACATCTTATCTTGCTATAAAAGCAGCGCAAGATTTAATTGCAAAAGCAAATATTGATCCTTTAGAGATTGATATGATTATAATGGCAACAGCAACACCAGATATGATGGTGGCTTCGACAGGAGTATTTGTTGCAACAGAAATTGGGGCTACAAATGCATTTGCATACGATCTGCAGGCTGCATGTTCAAGTTTCTTATACGGAATGTCTACTGCTGCAGCTTATGTTCAGTCAGGACGTTACAAAAAAGTACTTTTAATTGGTGCCGATAAAATGTCATCAATTGTAGATTATACAGACAGAGCAACTTGTATTATTTTTGGTGATGGAGCTGGTGCAGTTCTTTTTGAACCAAATTACGAAGGTCTAGGTTTGCAGGATGAATACTTAAGAAGTGATGGTGTAGGACGCGATTTTCTTAAAATTCCAGCTGGAGGATCTTTGATTCCGCCTTCTGAAGAAACTGTAAAAAACAGACAGCACAATATTATGCAAGACGGAAAAACTGTTTTCAAATATGCTGTGACTAATATGGCCGATGCCAGCGAATTGATTTTACAAAGAAATAATTTGACAAATCAAGATGTAGATTGGTTAGTGCCACACCAAGCTAACAAACGTATTATTGATGCTACTGCCGGAAGATTGGAATTGGATGATTCTAAAGTATTAGTAAATATCGAAAGATATGGTAATACTACTTCTGGAACTTTACCATTAGTATTGGCAGATTTTGAAGATAAGCTTAAAAAAGGAGATAATGTTATCTTTGCTGCTTTTGGTGGTGGATTCACTTGGGGATCTATCTATTTAAAATGGGCTTACGATAAGAAATAAATTAAAACTAAAAACGAATCATTATGGATTTAAAAGAAATTCAAAACCTAATCAAATTTGTTGCAAATTCGGGCGTTGCAGAAGTGAAGTTAGAAATGGATGATGTAAAAATCACGATCAGAACAACTTTAGAAACAAATGTAACTGAGGCAACTTACGTGCAGCAATTACCAACTCAGGCAGCTTTACCTCAGGTAACAGCTCCACAAGTTACTGCTCCAACAGTTGTAAATGTAACTCCAGAAGCACCAGCTGCTAACGATTCTAAATACATAACTATAAAATCTCCAATCATTGGAACTTTTTATAGAAAACCATCTCCAGACAAACCAGTTTTCACAGAAGTAGGAAGCACTATTTCAAAAGGAGATGTTCTTTGTGTAATTGAAGCAATGAAATTATTCAACGAAATCGAATCTGAAGTTTCTGGTAAAATTGTAAAAATTCTTGTTGACGATATGTCTCCGGTAGAATTTGACCAACCTTTATTCTTAGTAGATCCATCATAAATAAATTTAGATTTTAGATTTTAGATTTTAGAATGGTTCATAATATAAGTTTTGTTAATCATCTAAAATTATCTAATTATCAAATTGTCTAATTATCTAATTAAAATAAGATGTTTAAAAAAATATTAATTGCGAATAGAGGAGAAATTGCACTTCGTGTAATTCGTACATGTAAGGAAATGGGAATCAAAACTGTTGCAGTTTACTCTACAGCCGACGCAGAAAGTTTACATGTTAAATTTGCTGATGAAGCGGTTTGTATTGGTCCTCCTCCGAGTAACTTATCGTATTTGAAAATGTCAAATATCATTGCAGCTGCAGAAATTACAAATGCAGATGCAATACACCCAGGATACGGTTTTCTTTCTGAGAATGCTAAATTCTCTAAAATTTGTCAAGAGCACGGAATTAAATTTATCGGTGCTGCTCCAGAAATGATTGACAGAATGGGTGATAAAGCTTCTGCAAAAGCTACAATGAAAGCTGCAGGAGTTCCTTGTGTGCCAGGTTCAGACGGATTATTAGAATCTTACGAGCATGCACAAAAAGTAGCTAAAGAAATTGGTTATCCAGTTATGATGAAAGCTACTGCTGGTGGTGGTGGAAAAGGAATGCGTGCTATCTGGAAAGAAGAAGAGCTTTTAAAAGCTTGGGAAAGCGCGCGTCAAGAAGCTGCTGCTGCATTCGGAAATGACGGAATGTACATGGAAAAGCTTATTGAAGAACCACGCCATATCGAAATTCAAGTTGTTGGAGATTCTTACGGAAAAGCCTGTCACCTTTCTGAAAGAGACTGCTCTGTACAACGTCGTCACCAAAAACTTACTGAAGAAACTCCTTCACCTTTCATGACAGATGACTTACGTACGAGAATGGGAGAAGCTGCTGTAAAAGCTGCTGAATTCATTAAATATGAAGGAGCTGGAACTGTAGAGTTTTTAGTGGACAAACACAGAAACTTCTATTTCATGGAAATGAATACTCGTATTCAAGTTGAGCACCCAATCACAGAACAAGTTATTGATTATGATTTGATCCGTGAGCAGATTATGGTTGCTGCTGGAATTCCAATTTCTGGTAAAAACTATCTTCCAGAATTACACGCTATTGAATGTCGTATTAATGCTGAAGATCCTTATAACGATTTTCGTCCTTCACCAGGAAAAATTACTACGCTTCATATGCCAGGAGGACACGGAGTACGTTTAGATACTCACGTATATTCAGGTTATAGTATCCCGCCAAACTACGATTCTATGATTGCTAAGTTAATTACAACAGCGCAGTCTCGTGAAGAAGCTATCAGCAAAATGCGTAGAGCTTTGGACGAGTTCGTAATTGAAGGTGTAAAAACTACAATACCTTTCCATAGACAATTAATGGATGATCCACAATATATTGCAGGAGATTATACAACTGCATTTATGGATACATTTAAAATGAAAGATCCAGAATAATTATAAAGGCTGTCAATTTTTTTGACAGCCTTTTTTCTTTTATATGCACTTTATTTAAAATTCCAATAAATAAACTCCAAATTCCAACTTGGAGTTATAATTTAAAACCTCAAACATTGGAATTGGGAATTTTAAAATTTGAAATTACTTCTAAGGTTACACTTTAAGTGTTTACTTATTACACACCTTTTTTATCTTTTACACACTTTTTGAAATTTGTCTTTTTTGGGCATAATTAATCAAACCCTTTAAAAATAAGGGTTTATAGCGTTTGGCACAGTTCTTTTCTATTACGGCATAATAATTTCATTACCTAAAGCGTAAACAACTATTAATATTAAATATATACGTTATGAAAAATTTATTTTTATCAGCCGCAATTGTCTTAGGAAGTTTAACTTCATTCGCTTCAAATACACAAGTAACAAATACAATCGTAAAAACGATTTCTATTGAAGACGAATACACAGAGATCAAATTAGAAGAATTACCAGCTGCAATTACAGAAGCTTTGAAAAAAGCATATCCAGAAGCAGTAATAACAAAAGCATATAAAAACGAAAAATCAGAGTACAAACTTGACGTTACTGTTGGTGACAAAGTTGGAAATCTTTTCGCTAATGCAGACGGAACTTGGATTAAAAAATAATCTAAAATAGATTGGTGTGAAAATCCAGTTCAAGAATACTAAAATCAAATTAACAACATTAAAATATAACTATCATGAAAAATTTATTTTTATCAGCCGCAATCGTTTTGGGAGGTTTAACATCATTTGCTTCAACTTCGCCAATTTCAAATACTATCGTAAAAACAATCTCTATCCAAGATGATTATACAGAAATTAAATTGGAAGAGCTTCCAACAGCAGTAACAGATGCTCTTAAAAAAGCATATCCAGATGCTGTGCTTACTAAAGCATTTAAAAACACAAAATCTGAGTACAAGTTAGAAGTAACTGTTGGAGATAAAACAGGAAATCTTTTTGCAAACGCAGACGGAACTTGGATTAAAAAATAATATAAGACTAACCCTTAAAAACTATTACTATGAAAAAGTTGATTCTATCGGCAGCAATTGTTTTAGGCAGTTTGTCGATGCACGCAGAAACCACTGCTGTAACCAGCCCAATGGTACAGACAGTTAATGATCAGGATGGATATAAAGAAGTAGACGGAGTTCCGGCGGCTGTAAAGAAAGGCTTAGACGAGGCTTATCCTGGTGTAGTGCTTGAAAAAGCATGGGTAAATGACAAAAAAGAGTACAAAATTGAGATCACTGTTAGAGGTGAAAAGTCAATTGTCTTTACAGACGCTTCTGGTAACATTCTTAAAAAATAATTTTTAAACCACAATATTATGAAAAAGTTAATCTTATCAGCAGCGATTGTTTTAGGAAGTTTATCGGTAAATGCCGCTATCCTGCCAGCAATTTCGATTTCTCAATCAGTACTTATTCAAGATGAATTTACTGAAGTAGCTGCAGATGCCGTTCCAGCAGCAGTAAAGTCTACAGTTGAAAAATCTTTCCCGAAAACTAAGCTTGAAAAAGCTTATAAAAACGAGAAAAACGAGTACAAACTTGAAATTTCAAATGGAGACAAGAAGTATACTATTTTTACAGATGCTTCTGGTAATATCATTAAAAAATAATTAAAAATCAGCATCATGAAAAAATTAATCTTATCAGCAGTTATCCTTTTTGGAACAATGTCAATTCATGCAGATGTATTGCCAGTTTCAGAAGATATTAAAACTACTGTCATTATTCAGTCAGAATATACAGAAGTTGCTGCAGATGCTGTGCCTGCAGCTGTAAAAACAGCATTGCAGACCGCTTATCCAGGAGCAAAACTGGAGAAAGCATTTGTAAACGAAAAAAAAGAGTATAAACTCGAAATATCAGTTGGAGACCAAAAGGCTACTGTTTACTCAGATGTCAATGGTAACTGGTTGAAGATATAATTAGGTGAATTTAGATTTATGTTTTTGGTGAAAAAGAGATTGCGACGTGCAATCTCTTTTTTTTTGCATAATTTTGTGAAAATACAATTTTAATAGTCTTATTTTAGCAAAAAACTCCCTAAACTCAAATGCCGAAGATATTATTGATAGAAGATGACATCGCGTTTTGCAAATTATTAGAAAAATTTCTAATTAAAAAAGCTTACGATGTAACGATAGCTTTCTCTGCTGCAGAAGCGCGTACAGCAGTTAAAAACGAATCTTTCGATTTGATTTTGACAGATCTTCGTCTGCCTGATTTTGACGGTATTGCTTTAATGTCAGAATTCAAAAATTCATACCCCAATATTCCAGTCATTTTGATGACGGGATATTCGGATGTAAATACTGCAGTCAAAGCCATTAAAAATGGTGCGGCAGATTATATTTCTAAACCTTTCAATCCCGATGAGGTTTTATTAGTTATTACTAACGCTCTAAAATCGCAAGAGCTGGAAGACGAAACCGAAACTCCGGTTAAAGAAAAAAAGAAAGTCAAAAAAACAGTTTCTACAGAAAATGAGTTTGTAAAAGGAATTTCTGTTGCTTCTAAAAAACTGTTAGATCATATTGAATTAGTTAGTCCAACTGATATGTCGGTTTTAATTATCGGCGAAAGCGGAACTGGAAAAGAAATTATTGCAAAAAGTATACATCAGCAAAGCCAGAGGAAAAACAATAATTTTATAGCAGTTGACTGCGGTGCTATTCCGAAAGAATTAGCTGCGAGTGAATTTTTTGGTCATTTAAAAGGATCTTTTACAGGAGCGATCAGTGATAAAATGGGTTATTTTGAAGCAGCAAATGGTGGAACATTATTTTTGGATGAAATTGGAAATCTTTCATACGAAAACCAGATACAGTTGTTAAGAGCACTTCAAGAAAGAAAAATTAAACCCGTTGGAAGTAATAAAGAAATAAACGTCGATATACGCATTATTACAGCTACAAATGAAGATTTGCGCGAGGCAGTAAAAAACGGCGATTTTAGAGAAGATTTATATCATAGAATCAACGAATTCTCTATTCAGTCACCATCTTTAAAAGATCGTGACGAAGATTTAATGGTTTTTGCCGATTATTTCCTAGAAAAAGCCAATCAGCAATTAAATAAAGATATTATTGGGTTTTCTCCAGAAGTAGTTACTATTTTTCAAAACTACAATTGGCCAGGTAATTTACGTGAACTGCAAAATTGCGTAAAACGTGCAACTCTTTTATCTCGTGGTAATTTTATTGAAAGTGATGTACTTCCAGCAGAATTTTTTCAAATTCAAAAACAACAGCCTGCAGCAGGAATGTCATTATCTGAAAATGAAAGAGAGACTATTATTCACGCTTTATCAAAAGCACAGAATAATAAATCGGAGGCAGCGAAGCTCTTAAAAATTACTAGGAAGACGCTTTATAATAAATTGAAACAATACAACATAGAGTAAAGCATTTTTTAAATGCTTTACTTTTTTTATACCTCTTGTTTTAATTCTTCAAAAAGGACATTCATTTTTTCTTTTAAATCGATAAACATACTTTCCAGATCTAAAGTATTCAAATCGTCTTTTTCTAATTTCTTTAAAATCTCACCAATTTCATTCGCCTGAATTTGTTTAAACATTGGCGCAATACGATGTGCAATCGATTTTATTTCGTCGTGATTGTTTTCTTGTATAGCCGTGCTCAAAAGACCTATATTTTCTATACTGCTGTCTATGAAAGATTTTAGAACCTCTTTCAAAGCGGATTCATCTTGACCAAGAAAATCTTTTAAAGTATCTAAAGAATACATTTGAGAAGAATGATTTTCTGCAGTTTCTGAAAATTCAGTATCCGGAATTTCTTCATTGTCTAAAATATGCTGGATAGTTTCGAGCAAAATTTTTGGCGAATATGGCTTTTTGACAACAGTAGAAAAACCAGCTTCTTTATAAACCGAAAGGTCCAAATCTGTTCGACCAGTTAACGCTATTACGGGCTGATTTTTGAAAACAGAATCAGGAAGTTCACGAAGCTTTTCTAAGAACAAAAATCCGTCGATTTCTGGCATCTGAATATCGGTAATCACAAAATCAAAAGGCGTGTTTTGAATGGTTTCTAAAGCCTTTGCAGGATTGCTAAAAGATAAAACCTGATGTTGTTCTTGTTTTAAAACACCACTCGTTAGATTTAAGAGATTAATGTCATCGTCAACAACAATAAAAGTTTGTTTTTTAGTGTTTTTTAATGGCTTGTTTTTGACTTCAGTCGTAGTTGGCTGGCTATTATCAAAAATTAATGGCAGTTCAACTTTAAACGTACTTCCTTTACCATAAATACTTTCTAAACTTAAAGTTCCGCCCAAAATAGAAATGATCTTTTGGCAGATCGATAATCCTAAACCAGTGCCGCCATATTTTTTCTCGATATTTTCATTGGCTTGCGCAAATTCTTCAAAAACTAATTTTTGATTTCCTTTTTCAATTCCAATTCCAGTGTCTTGAATAGAAATAGTAAAAGTCTGGTCTTCATTCGCGTAAGCGGCAATTCTAATGTGTCCTTCCTCTGTAAATTTATAAGCGTTTCCAATAATATTGGTTAAGATTTGTTTTAGTCGAAAAGGATCACCAACAATGCGTTTCTGAAACTTTTCATCAACATTAATAATCAGGTCAATATTTTTTTCCTTATAAACAGTTTGAATGTTTTTCGCAACATCTTCTACAATTTCAGGAAGTAAAAACGGAACTTTTTCGATGGCAATTTTTCCCGCTTCGATTTTAGAAAAGTCCAATAAATCCTGTACCAGCTGTGTAATATATTCAGAAGAATTTTTAATGTTTTTAACGAAATAAGACTGCTTGGTATTAATATCTGAATTTCCTAAAAGCTCAGAATATCCCACAATCGTACTCAAAGGTGTTTTTAAATCGTGGCTTACGGTCGAAATTAATTGCTCGCGGCTTTTAAGCAGATTTTTGGTTTTGAAATTGGCAATTTCCAGTTGTTTTTTATAAACCTGTGATTTAGAATAATCACTCACAATTAAAATAGAGAAAAACACTGTCAGCAATAAACCAATAACAGCAGAAGCCGTCACGATTTCATTGACTCTTTTTAGTGATTTTTCTTTTAGTGAATTGTTTTTTATCGAATTGATAATGATTTCACGCTCAATAATTCGAAGTACTTTTCGCAGCTGATCTGAAATCGCCATTTCGTTTTGAAGCAGTTTGTTTTCTTCAAAATTTAGGGATTCTTTTTTCTTTTCAGCTTTCATTTTTACGTTGCTCAACAGCTTTTTAGAATTTGCTAAAATAGAATCCGAAGCTTTTTTGCTCAACGTATTGGTGCTGTCGTCAGGAATATTTTGATTGAGATAATCTACATATCGCTGTAAAACGCCTCGCTGATAACTTCCTAATTGATTTGGGTTTTTAGTAAAATCCTGAAGTTCGAGTTTTCTCAAATTAAACTCCATTTTCGTGATTTCGTCAATAGCATTATTTACAGAAGTTTCGTCATCTGCTTTATTCTTTATTTCTTTTAACTGTTTGATGTTTTTAGTCTTTTCAGATAAAAGATAAGTCACACTATCCAAAAGTGTTTTTTGATATTCTGTAGTAACAATTTGTTTTAAAGTATCGATGCGAAGACGAAGCGAATCTGTCTCGATCAAATAATTTTTAAAATCTTTTTCGGAGTTATTTTGAATCGTCTGTCTTGCTAAACTTTCTGTTTTATAAACGTTCGAGAAAAGTTTACTGACTCTAAGAATTTTGGTTTTTTCGAAAGCAATTTTGTCTTCCAGTTTGTTGTAAACGACATTTTCAGAATATAAAAACCATCCAACTGTAACAACCAAAGCCAATAATGCAACATAGCTGAATAAAACTTTGAGTGCCGTGTAACTTCTTTTGCTCTCCATATTTTGCTGAAAATGTTTGTAAATTTGGGATGAATCTAAACTCCTGCAATTTATCTAAAAAAATCTGTTTACCGAAAAGTAAATCTCTTCGATATGTTACATAATTATAAGGTCTGCAAATAAAAACAGCCGTAGATTATGTAAATCTACGGCTGTGAATTGATCTTTTTTATGAATTAAAGAGTTTCATCTAACCATTTAAAAAATTCACCTTGCCAAACCTGAGCATTTTGAGGTTTTAACACCCAGTGATTTTCATCTGGAAAATAAACAAAACGGCTTTTAATGCCTCTTAACTGTGCTGCTTGAAAAGCTTCTTGTCCCTGCCCGATTGGCACACGGAAATCTTTTCCTCCTTGGAAAATTAAAATTGGTTTATTCCAGTTCTGAACCAGAGTTGCAGGATTAAAAGTAGTATAAGCTTTTTGAGCTACAGCATTATCTTTTTCCCAGTAAGGCCCGCCGAAATCCCAGTTGTTAAAGAAAACTTCCTCAGTAGTTCCTAACATTGAAACAGTATTGAAAACACCATCGTGAGCAATAAAAGTTTTGAAACGGTTTTTGTGAATTCCAGCTAAATAAAACACAGAATATCCGCCGTAACTAGCACCAACACATCCTAAACGAGTTTTGTCAACGTATTTTTCTTTAGCAACATCATCAATTGCAGAAAGATAATCGTCCATAACTTGTCCGCCCCAATCTTTACTAATTTGCTCGTTCCATTCAACACCATGTCCTGGCATTCCACGACGGTTTGGAGCAACTACCACATAGCCTTTTGCGGCCATCAAAGAGAAATTCCAACGGAAAGAATACGATTGAGTCAACGCACTTTGTGGTCCGCCTTGACAGAATAATAAAGTTGGATATTTTTTAGAAGCATCAAAATTTGGAGGCAAAATTACCCAAACCAGCATTTTTTTGCCATCTGTAGTTGTAACGTAACGTTTTTCGGTTTTGCTTAAAGTTAAAGATTTGTACGTTTCTGTATTCACATTTGAAAGCTGTTTCCAAGTATTTTTCTTCAAATTAAAAGAAAAAATTTCACCAGCATGATTCATATCTGTTCTGGTAACAATAATATCATCTCCAGAAAAACCTACTAAATCATTTACGTCAAAATCTCCGTTTGTCAATTGGCGAACGTTGATTGCGATTTTAGTTAAACCAGGAAAATTAACAGAGAAAAGTTGTTTCGTTCCGTCAATTGGAGCTACAAAGAAAACTGTTTTTCCGTCTTTACTCCAGATGAAATTATCTACAGTTCCGTCCCAATTTGCAGTTAAGTTAGTTTTGATTCCTTTAAACTCAACAATAATATCGTTTTTATCAGACTCGTAACCGTCACGTTTCATTTGTAACCAAGTTAAATTTCCTGTTGGAGAAAACTGCGGTGCAGTATCATAACCTAAATTACCTTCGGTTTTATTAATAGTTTTTTGAGTTTCTAAATTGTACTCATAAATATCTGTATTCGTAGAAATTGCGTAAGCTGTTCCTGCTTTTTTCTTGCATACATAAAAAATGCTTTTGCTGTCTGGCGACCAGATATAATCCTCGTCACCGCCAAAAGGTTTTTGCGGAGAATCAAAATTTTCTCCTTTTAAGATGTCGATTCCTTTTGCGCCGTCTTTGTTTTCTTTATAAAAAACGTGATTAAATTTTCCTTCGTTCCAAGTATCCCAATGACGGTAATCTAAACCATCATAAATTTGCGCATCAGATTTGGTCAATTTTGGATAAAAATCTTTTCCTAAAACTTTATCAATTTTTACTTCTTCATTGTAAACGATAAATTTTCCGTCAGGTGAAATGTTTTTATCTGCCAAGATATCTTTTGTATCTTTAATTTCAACTGCATTTCCTCCATTTACAGGAATCATATAAATTTTAGAAGTCGACTTATTTTCTTCTACAGAAGGCGTAGAAACTTTAAAAACAACATTTTTTGCATCTTTAGAAATGCCAAGAGGTGTCACTCTTCCTAATTTCCATAACAATTCTGGTGACATAACATTCTGTCCGATAGCGTTTAAACTCATCATTATTAAGGTTGTTAATAATACTTTTTTCATAATCAAATTATTCTATTTTTTGTGGCGCTAAAAATACAACAATAAAATTCCAATCTTTTAAATTCCAAATCCCAATTATTGTTAAAACTTAGATAAAAATTCCAAGATTTAAAATCCAAATTCCAATTTTACTTTAGACAATTGTAATCATGTTTGTCAAGCTGAGCGTCCCGAGACTTCGGGAGAAGGACATAATAGGGGCGGGTTTCTCCCGAAGTCTCGGGACGCTCAGCTTGACAATGAGTTGAAAATTATATTAGTTAAATATTTGTAAGCTCGCCAAAAAAAAACTCATAGTAGTTTTGGAATTTAAAAAATTGTAATTTAACCCAATATTGGAATTTAGAAAAGATGGAATTAAGTTATTGGGAATTAAAAAACTGGTTCACGAATATTGATTATACAATTGTGGGAAGCGGAATCGTTGGCCTGCATACGGCATTGCGCTTACGCGAAAGATTTCCAACGGCTAAGATTCTTGTTCTCGAAAGAGGAATGCTGCCTCAGGGTGCAAGTACAAAAAATGCTGGTTTTGCGTGTTTCGGAAGCCTTTCTGAAATTTTGGAAGATTTAAAAACACATTCAGAAGATGATGTAGTAAATCTTATAGAAAAACGCTGGAGAGGTTTGCAACTGCTTCGAAAAAGATTAGGAGATTCTGCGATCGATTTTAAACCTTACGGAGGATATGAATTGTTTTTGAAAGAAGATGAATTCGGATTTAATGAATGTGTTTCTAAAACTTCTTTTATTAATGAAGTACTAAAACCACTTTTCAAAGCTGATGTTTTTTCTAAAGAAATAGACCGTTTTGGATTTGGAAATATTCAGGAATATTTGATTTTTAATCCGTTTGAAGCGCAGATTGATACTGGAAATATGATGCAGGAATTATTGAAGCAGGCAGTTTCTGCCAATATTTTAATTCTAAATCAGCAAACGGTAACTTCTTATGCAGATGCGGGAAATCATGTTGAAGTTGTTGTGAACAATTTTAATTTTACAACCCATAAATTGCTTTTTGCAACAAATGGTTTTGCGGGATCTTTAACCAGCGGAGCTGTAAAACCCGCAAGGGCACAAGTTTTAATTACAGAACCCATTCACAATTTAGATATAAGAGGAACGTTTCATTTAGATCGCGGTTATTATTATTTTAGAAATATTGATAATCGAATTTTATTAGGAGGAGGACGAAATTTAGATTTTGAAGCAGAAACCACAATCGAATTTGGACAGACGAAAATTGTACAAAATAAATTGGAAGATTTGCTGAAAAATGTAATTTTACCAAATCAGGATTTTCAGATCGCGCATCGATGGAGCGGTATTATGGGAGTCGGAAACAGTAAAAATCCTGTTGTTTCTCAACTGTCTGAAAACGTGTTTTGTGGAGTGCGTTTAGGCGGAATGGGAGTAGCAATAGGCAGTTTAATAGGAACAGAATTAGCAGATTTAATATAATGGCAGCACCCAAAAAACCAGTACCAAAAAAAACAACCGCAGCGAAACCAAAACCAAAATCGTCTCCTAAAAAAGGAAATCGATCTTTGGGAGAAAAAATAAAGTGGTTTTTTATTAAAGCAGCTTTATGGTTTTTCGGACTATCAATTGGGTCGGTTATATTTTTTAAATATGTTCCCGTTCCTTTTACGCCCTTAATGATCATTCGAGCTATCGAAAATAAAATGGGAGGAAAGGAAGTTTATTTTGATCACGATTGGGAACCAATTGAGAAAATCTCAATGAATTTGCAAAAAGCAGTAATTGCTAGTGAAGACGCTACTTTCTTAACGCATAATGGCTTTGATTTTAAAGCACTTCAAAAAGCCTATAAAAGCAATGAACGCGGACGCCGAATTCGCGGCGGAAGTACTATTTCGCAGCAAACCGCCAAAAACGTCTTTTTATGGCAGGGAAAAAGTTATTTGCGAAAAGGTCTCGAAGCTTATTTTACGGTTTTAATAGAATTGATTTGGGGCAAAGAGCGTATTATGGAAGTTTACCTCAATAGTATTGAAATGGGCGATGGTGTTTACGGCGCTTATGCGGCAACAGAACACTGGTATCGTCGAGACGCTTCGAGTTTAACACCAATGCAGGCGGCAGGAATTGCGGCCATTCTTCCAAATCCAAGAAAATTTAAGGCTACAGGTTCTTCAAGTTATATAAATAGAAGAAAAGAACGAATTGTGCGCGAAATGCGATACGTTGGAAAAATCAATTATAAAGGTGATGGGAAAAAGTAAAAAGACTTTTTTTGCTTTTCTGATATTAACAGTAACGTTGACTTTTGGACAAGGAAAAACTTCAGAAATAGGTTTTATATCGGATAACGATTTGTATACTTCGTCTAAAAATGACATGTATTACACTAACGGATTGGAGATTTTTTATCGTTTTTTATCAAAGAATGAAAATCCGAAAATCAATAAAAAAGTAACAGAGTTCCGTATCGGACAATATATTTATAATCCGAGATTTATAAATAAAGAAGCAGAGTATGTAAGCGATCGGCCCTTTACTGCCTATCTTTTTGCAGAAGCAGGGAGAAGCTTTTTTTATCAAAGTGAGTCAGTTTTAAAAACCGATTTTCAGCTGGGCTTTATGGGACCAAATGCTTTAGGAGAAGAAACACAGGTAGGTTTTCATAATTTAATTGGCTACAAAAAAGTATACGGTTGGGAGCATCAACTTCACAACGCTTTTGGAATACAAGCGCATGTAATGTATGCTAAAAAAATGTTTCCTTCAAAACACAACGATTTTGTCGATCTGTACTTTCAGTCAGAAGGCAGGCTGGGAACAATTTATACAGGTGTTTCAACAGGTTTTATGGCAAGATTTGGTTTTAAAAGACTGACACCAATTTACAATTCTAATATGTATCATGCTTCTGTAAATTCAGAAGCACAGCCCAACATAAGGGAGTTTTATTTCTACATGGCACCAAGTGTCAATTACCAATTTTACGATGCCACAATCGAAGGAAGCTTGTTTAATCATACCAACCCAATTACCTTCGATTTGGTTCCACTTCGTTTTAATGGTGAAGCAGGTTTAAAATACCGTCACAATAATTTCAATATTTCGTATTCTTTCCTCTACCGCGGACGCGAATCAAAAGGTGATATTAATGATACTAATCGAGGTTATTTTTATGGGTCTATTCGAATGGGGTTTTTGTTGAGGTAGATTTTCTATGCACAAAGGCGTTAAGACGTGAAGATTTTTTTAAAATGAAAGTTTAAAAGTTATGTGGAATTATTTTTTCTTGTTCTTCTTTTTTGTCTTTTATGCTTTTATGAGCTATAAATGGGGATCGTTTTTGATTCCAAACTTTGTCGTTGGATTTATTTTATTACTATTCTTAACCTATTTTTATTACAAATACAATGATAGAGGATTGATTCTGATTTCTATGTTTAATCTGTTCTTGTATGCCCTTTTATTCCTTTCGTCAATATTTATTTATTTTGATAGAGAAAACGAAAAAAGAACTTACTACATATTTCCTATTCTTATCTCTATTTTATTAATGATTGTACAAAAGCAGACTATGAATTATGAGGCTCTTTGGGGTATATACATACCAGTTGCTGGGGCATTTTTTCCTTTGTATTTTTTGAAGTATTACTTAAAATACATGAAGGAAGAAGTTTGATAATAAGTGAAAATTTTTTACAAATCCACGCTATCTACTTTAAATGCTTTCGGATTTAATCCATTTCCATGTTTTTAGACAAATCCTCCCATTTTTGATCCAGACAAACTATAGTATTTTCCATTAGAGCGACATTCACATCAGAAGTGCTTTTTACTTGCGGACTTAATACTGCTTTTTCATTTTTGAAATAAATATAAGCATCAACATTGCTGTCTCCCCAAAAGTATGGGTAAACTATTGCTCTGTTTTCCGTGCTTTCGGTAACGAATTTTTCCATACTGACGATAAAAGCAAGCATGGGCAGCATTTCAACATAATTTTCACTGAAAAACAACAATCCCCATTGCCATTCTTCTTTCGCTTCATCATAGTCTGAAAAAGCCATTGCTTGTTTGTATTCCATCCATCCATCAAGAACTTCCTGATTGGTTTTTTCATTGTAGGAACGAAGATATTCTGGCGTTAAATCCATTTTAGAATACATTTCACGGCTGTCCCACCATTTTTGCCAGTTGTCGTTTAAGGTTGGTTTTTCGGGAGCGCTTTTTAAAAAATTTTCTAGCTGCGCTTTTGTGATTTTTACTTTAGAGAATAAAGAACTTAATTCAGACATTATTTAAGATTTTAATGAAACATAATTAAACAATCAGCGGTTTGTTTTTAACGATTATTTTGAAATTTATATAAAGAAATATACTGATAATGAGATCGAATCTCAATACTATTTTTTATTTCGACTCATGCTTTTTTAGAATATAATGTAATGTAAATACTGTAATTATAGATAAAATGGAAATAGGTAAAAATGACAATGTAAGCGTATGAAGCAATTCTTCTGTAAATAGAAATGTGCTCCACGAAGATTCTCGATCAACAAAAATGCTGTAATTCCAGAAAAACCATATTGAAATTAAGAATAATAATTGAAGAAAAACTATTGAATAGCTGTTTTTAAGGAAAGAAAGAAACCGAAAAACTATTGATAATAAAATTGAACAAATGAAAGACATTAAATAAGCGTCATAAGAAAAAGAACAGTCGAGACAGCTGCTTGAACTTCTTTCAGAAAGGCTTCCCATTGCCCAGTAAATTTGTATAAAAGTAACAATGAAAATTGTAATCGCAGTTATAGAAAGTTTTAGTAATAAAGGGAATAATTTAATTTTTAAGGTTTGCTCCATTTGTTTTTATTGTCCGAAAGGTTTACTTGTTTAGATTTTGACAAAAATAAAAATAAAGAAATATTTCGGGAATTGGCATTGTTTAACTTTAAAGAAACACTTAACCTTTTGATAATATGCTTAATAATTAAAATCTTTACATTTAATTAAAATTCAAACTATGGAAATTAATTGGATTGTAATAGGAGTTGTAGCGCTATTGGTTATCATCTTGGTTATTTTGACACTCAGAAAAAACCAAAAAGAAAAAAGGAAATTGGAAAATTTGCTGAATAATGATTTCAAAAAAACAGATAAAGACGATGTAAATGCTGAGGATTCGGCGAATGAAAAATAAAAATAAAACCGCATAACTAGTTGCTATGCGGTTTTTATCGTTTATTTTATAAAAAGGCAGATTTTATTTTTTAGTATAAATTCCTTTAAAAGCTCCTTTAGATTCTATTTCTGTATCTGATATTTTGACAAAATTATAAGTTCTTTTGGAAGAAGCAGAATTTTTATATTGTAAAATATAAGAATCATCGGTTTGTGTTTGCGTAATTTCTGGATCTTCATCCTGAATGATGTAATACTGTACTTCTCCTTTAGCCGAATAAAGATTTCCATAAGAGTTACAAGTAATATCAGATTTTGTAAATTCAAATATTTGACCTTTAGAGTCAATCCATGTTCCTTGAATCCACTGAGGAGGATTAATTTTAGCATTGATATTATAACCACCATCAATACTCATAACATCTTGACTTTCGTCAGATGAACATGAATACATAAAAACTAGACTTAGTAAAACTATTAATTTTTTCATCATTAAATTTTTTTACAAAATTGATTCGATGAAATTTGAACGAGATACTGGTTTAGTTTTAAATATAATAAATTAGGACATTTTTTTAGAAAAAAAATGATGCCATAAAAGAATTCTTTGGTCCAAAACTTCTAAATAATAATTTTGATAATAATGCTTAATTATGGTTTTATTCTGAAATTATTATTACAAAATAAATAACAGATACAATTAAGAGAACTAATCCGATTATTAGTAATATGTCATCTTCCGCAGAAATAATGCTTTTTTTGACTAGATAATAACGATCGATCAACATTCCGATTTCGTAAAATAATAGAAAACCAATTAAGGTTAATAAACCATATACTTTTTCTAATCCGCCGCTTCCGCTAAAAGCGCCTTCATGAGCAAACCAGCCAATAATTAAAGCTAGCGGAATAATTAATAATGTTGATTTTAAAAGAAGCGGACTTCCTTTCCAGAATAATAATGCAATCAAAGCTATTATTGGTAGTAATAACCATCGTAATAATAATGTCATTTTTAAGTCGATTTTACAGATTAGTAATTTGTATGGTAAAGCTTAAATTTTGCTAAGGTTATAATTTAATGTAAGTTACTTAAAAATGTTTTTATTTGTGCAGGTTGTCTTTTAAAAGCTGTAATTCTGCTATTAGATATTAATGCAAAAGGCTATTGTTGAAGTTTAAATTTCCATTCTACGTTTTTTGTCGCTATCTAAATAAAAAACCGTATCACAACTAAGTAATACGGTTTCTGTGGAGAATATCGGATTCGAACCGATCGCCTTCCCGATCCATGGGATACTTTAGCCTTTTGTAGCTATAAGATTCTCAATGTATTTTCTACTTTTCATTTTTTTAATTTGCATTTCTCTGTGGTAAGCTTCACTTCTTGTATGAAAAGTTTCGAAATATTTTATTTTCCAATCCTTAGCTGTTCTTGTAAATTTACTTCTGCTGTTTAAATGATAATTTAGACGTTGTTCGATATTTTGGCAAGATCCAATATAATATTTATTCAGTGAAGAAGAATATAAAATATAAGTGTAAAACATAGTTTGATATAAATGAAAATACCCAAACAGAATCAATATCTGTTTGGGTATTTTTTTAATTATTAGTGGAGAATACCGGATTCGAACCGGTCACCCCTTGCCTGCCAGGCAAGTACTCTAGCCAAATGAGCTAATCCCCCTTTTGTTTTGTGAAGAATATCGGATTTGAACTGTCACCTTCCCGATTTTCATCGGGATACTCTAGCCAAATGAGCTAATCCCCCTTTTGTTTTGTGAAGAATATCGGATTTGAACTGTCACCTTCCCGATTTTCATCGGGATACTCTAGCCAAATGAGCTAATCCCCCCTTTTGTTTTGTGAAGAATGTCGGATTCAAGCTGTCACCTTCCCGATTTTCATCGGGACGCTCTAGCCAAATGAGCTAATCCCCCAAAAGCATAACAAATAAAGTCAAATAATTCTCAAAAAACAAATTTAGAAATCAATCAGACAAAATATTTTGCAAAAGCGTAACTTTACGTTTAAATCTATTTTTTATGAGTTCAGAAAATCTAAATGGAAGTTTAGAAACTTCTTTTCAAAATACAATTGCAACGGTTCAGTTTGGTCATCCTGCAAGTAATTCTTTTCCGCGTCAATTACTAGATCAGCTTACCACCGAAATTAATTCGTTAAGCCGAAATGAAAATGTTTCGGTTATTATTTTAAAAAGTGAAGGTGAGAAAACCTTTTGTTCAGGCGCTTCTTTTGATGAACTTTTAAAGGTTGAAAATGAAGACCAGGGAACTGAATTTTTTTCTGGTTTTGCCCATTTGTTGAATGCAATGCGAAATTGCAATAAAATTATAATCGGTCGTGTGCAGGGAAAAGCAGTTGGGGGCGGTGTCGGAATTATTGCTGCCTGCGATTATGTTTTTGCGACTCCACAAAGTGATATTAAATTATCGGAATTAGCAATCGGAATCGGACCTTTTGTAATTGAGCCTGCGGTTTCTCGCAAAATAGGGAAAACAGCAATGACAGAAATGACCTTAGCAGCACATGAATGGAAATCGGCAGATTGGGCTTTTCAAAAAGGACTTTATTCTGTTTTAAAAGATATTCGTGATCTTGATGCAGACGTTGAAAGTTTTGCTCAAAAATTAAGTTCATACAATCCTGAAGCTTTGCAGGAAATGAAAAAGATTATTTGGGAAAATACAGAAAACTGGGAATCGCTTCTTTTCGAACGTGCTGCAATTACGGGTAAACTAGTTTTATCTGATTTTAGCAGAAATGCTTTGCTTCAGTTTAAAAAATAGATAAGGGAAATTCCAAGTGGAGAAATTTCAAATTCCAATTACATTAAATTCGTAATGGATTTTGGAATTTTTCTTTATTTGCAATTTATTATTTAAACGGTTATTAATTCGTAAATTTGCATCCTTAAAATTAAACATCGATGAGTAATATCAGAATTACAAAACAATTTAGTTTCGAAACTGGACATGCATTGTACGGTTACGACGGAAAATGCAAGAACGTTCACGGACACAGTTATAAATTATCGGTAACTGTTATTGGTTCGCCAATTACAGATCGATCGAATGTAAAGTTCGGAATGGTGATTGATTTTTCGGATCTAAAGAAAATTGTAAAAGAAGAAATCGTCGATCAGTTTGACCATGCAACTGTTTTTAACCAAACTACGCCACATATCGAATTGGCTAATGAATTGAAAAATCGTGGTCATCATGTTATTTTGGTAGATTATCAGCCAACAAGCGAAAATATGGTGGTAGATTTTGCAGAAAGAATTGTGGCAAGACTTCCAAAAGGAATTTCTCTTTTCTCGCTAAAACTTCAAGAAACAGAATCTTCTTTCGCAGAATGGTACGCATCGGATAATTTGTAAAAAAGTTAAAAGTTAAAAGTGAAATGTGAAAAGTAAATTGTAAAAGGCTTTTCATTTCACATCTTACATCTCACAATTTACATCTCACATTAAATGAAAAAAATATATTTTGCTTCAGATCAGCATTTTGGTGCGCCTACTCCAGAATTGAGTTTGCCACGTGAAAAGAAATTCGTGGCTTGGCTTGATGAGGTTAAAGAAGATGCAGAAGCGATTTTTTTATTGGGTGATTTATTTGATTTTTGGTTTGAATACAAAACGGTGGTTCCAAAAGGATTCGTACGCATCTTAGGCAAACTGGCTGAAATTCGCGACAGCGGCATCCCGATTTATTTTTTCGTTGGAAATCATGATTTATGGATGAATGATTATTTTGAAACCGAATTGAATATTCCCGTTTATCACGATAACAAAGAATTTACTTTTAACGGAAAAACCTTTTTAATTGGTCACGGCGACGGAAAAGGTCCTGGTGATAAAGGTTATAAAAGAATGAAAAAGGTATTTACGAATCCGTTTTCAAAATGGCTTTTTCGCTGGCTACATCCAGATGTTGGTGTAAGTTTGGCGCAATATTTATCGGTTAAAAACAAATTGATTTCTGGAGATGAAGACATTAAGTTTTTAGGCGAAGAAAAAGAATGGCTGATCTTGTACGCAAAGCGCAAACTAGAAACCAAACATTATAATTATTTTATTTTCGGACATCGCCATTTACCAATGATTCGTACCGTTGGAGAAGATTCCCAGTATGTTAATCTGGGCGACTGGATTGGTTATTTTACATATGGTGTTTTTGACGGCGAAACTTTTGAATTGAAGGAATTCAAGAAATAATTACTTTTTGCTTTTCGGATAAATTCCAATTTTGTGTGTTCTCAAAATATAATTCGAAAGTTGTTTACTGTTCGAAAGCTGAAAACTAATTGCATTTGAAGCTTTCTTAGGCATGTGGCACTCTACACAATTGTCGGCTAATAACTTTTCGGGCATGCTTTTAAGCGTTGTTTCGTTGTGTTTTAAGCCTTGATGACAGCTCATGCAGATTTTAGAATATGATGCCATGTTTTTAGAAGCATTTTCATGCGGATTATGACAAGTAATACAATCCATTTTTTCGCTGTTGATAAAACATTTGCTCTGCGCCATTAATCTGAATTGATTTCCATGAACATCAAATTGCGTTGTATCATTTATACTTCTGGTTTCACGAAAGAAAGCCGATAAATTATCTCCAGGTTTAAATTCAAAACGGGATTTTAACTTCATTCCATCATTTCCTGCATGACATAATGCACAGGCATCTAGTTTTTGTTGTCGGTTCAGTGTTTTAAAACTGGTAATACTGTTTGCGACTTTCACGTTTGGATTTTTTAAATGAAATTCCACATGTTTTTTTGCTGGTCCGTGACAGCGCTCGCAGTCAATTCCGTAAACAATAGTTTTTTTATTGATAACATCTTCAATGTCCATCGACATGAAGTTTTTCTCTGTAGAACTTTGGTCAACTGTTCTAGAACTGATATTAGAACTATGGCAGGCGTAACAATCTTTTACGACCATTCTGTCAAAGTAAGGTTTGTCGGCTGGAAAGCCAGGACTTGTTGCCCAGCTATTTACAGAATGATAGAAAGAAAGTGGTAATTCGTAAGTATTATTATTTCTCCAGTAAACTGATGTTTGGGCATGTTTGGTTCCAAAAACAATTTCGAATTTATATTTTGCTGTTTCTTTTCCATTTTTATACAAAACCTGGTACAAACTGTCGCCATGTTTTTCCATGACCAATTTGGTGTCTTTATCATAAATGAAAGTATGGTTTTTAGAGTCGAAATCTCCTGAAACATTTTCGAGTATGGCTGGCGCTGTAGCTTTGAAGTGCGAACTGTGAAATACCATTTCCGACTGCGTTTTGTGGCATTGAACGCAGCTTTCAGAACCTGCGTAATCAGTTCCGCGCGGGTCAATATATTCTTCTGATTTATTGTTGCAGTTGACAAATAAGATTGCCAAAAGAATATTGGTAATTAGAAATACAGCTTTTTTCATTGCTGTAAATATACTTTTTTTTGAATTGAATCAAAATATATTTCAATAATGAAAAAATGTTGTTAAAATATTTAGAATGCTTCTTAGTTCATGCCTATTCCGTAAACATATTCATCCAATTCAATTTTGAATAAAGAACCTTCAACCAAATCTTTGATTGATCTCAATTCAGCCATATTTACAGCTAAATCAATAGAATT
Organism: Flavobacterium sp. GSB-24; assembly: GCF_027924665.1. NCBI lineage: Bacteria > Pseudomonadati > Bacteroidota > Flavobacteriia > Flavobacteriales > Flavobacteriaceae > Flavobacterium > Flavobacterium sp. GSB-24. The sequence continues at coordinate 582,493 of NZ_AP027043.1, read as the reverse complement.
ACATGGAGTTTTAAGTAGAAATTTATGGCAGGAATATTTCATTTCACAAGCTTCACAACAGCCATTTTCAACCATACTGTCTTCAATTAAATCACAAAAAAGATTTAATTCCTGAATGGTAAAATAAAAGCCGGTTTCTTTAAAAACCAATTGTACTTTGTCTGAAATTGTCGTGTTATGATCTTTCCAGTAAAAAGCTATTCCAAAGTTGTTATGGTATATTTGTTCAATTTCTCTCATCGTAAAACCTTTTATGTCAACAAATATAAATATTATTTATATCAATTCTAAATAAAAAGTTCATAAAACTAGAAAAATATTATACCATGTAAGTGATATAAGATAATTTAAATTGATTGTTGATAGATTTGAAAATTAACTTATAGCACTTCTATGTTTCTGTAAGTATTATTCCAATTTTTGATGATCTTCCATATCTTTATGAAGATCTAAATTTCTGAATGTCGGCGATTTTAATGCTGTTACCACAACAGTCAAAAGAGTCACACTTCCTCCAAAAACAACAGAGGTTACAGCTCCCATTAATTTAGCGGTTGCACCACTTTCAAAAGCGCCTAATTCATTAGAAGATCCAACAAAAATTGAATTTACGGCACCAACACGCCCTCGCATATGATCGGGAGTTTTAAGCTGTAAAATCGTTTGGCGGATTACTACAGAAATTCCATCAGCCAAACCGCTTAAAAATAAGGCGAAAACAGAAAGCCAGAAATAAGTAGAAAGACCAAATAAGATAATTGATAATCCAAAAACAAATATGGCAGCTAAAAGTTTTTTTCCTGCATTTTTATATAAAGGCACGTAAGCAGAAATAATCATAGTAATAAAAGCTCCCACTGCAGGGGCAGCTCTTAAAATTCCAAAGCCTTCAGCACCAACTTTTAAAATATCCTGAGCAAAAACAGGCAATAGTGCAACTGCTCCTCCAAAAAGTACAGCAATCATGTCTAGTGATAAAGCGCCTAAAACAACTTGGTTTCTGAATACAAAAGTCAAGCCTTCGGTTAAACTATCTTTGATTGATTCTCCAATCTTCGGATTTATGATTGGTTTTTTACTGATTTGTGATAGCGCAACTAAAGAAAGAATTGAGAATCCAAATACCAGACACATTGACCAGTGAACTCCGATCCAGTTAATAGAAAATCCAGCAATTGCAGGTCCCATAACAGCTCCGATCTGCCAAACTGAACTGCTCCAAGTAGCAGCATTTGGATATACTTTTTTAGGAATAATCAAGGACAAAAGAGAGAAAATAGTAGGCCCAAGAAAAGCACGTACTAAACCTCCCAAAAACACTAATGCATAAATGGAATACAGAATTACAGTCGAAGACCAGCCGCCAGCAACTGTAGGCCAAGTCAGTAAAAATAATCCAAAACTAATTACTGAAAAACCTAAAATACATTTTACTAATAATCCTTTTTTCTCTCTTTGATCGACAATATGACCGGCAAATAATGCCATCGAAACGGCAGGAATAACTTCCATTAAACCAATAATTCCTAACGAAAGCGGATTTTTAGTTAAACTGTAAACTTCCCATTCGATTATAATAAACTGCATAGACCAGGCAAAAACCATCGCAAAACGCAATAATAAAAATACATTGAATTCTTTATAACGCAATGCCTGATACGGATCTTGCTTATTGGATTTAATCTCTTCCATTTGTTCTAATGTCTTTCAGCATAAGCTGTGTTGAAATATTTCCGTTCCATTCATTTTCGGCAATACAGTATGCCAATTGAAACAGATTTTGATTTTGTACAATATTGAGTTTTTTTCCCAGTCCAAAGCCAATTGCAGCTATTCCGTCGTTCCCGAGACCTCGGGATTGTTTGACGAAAAGTCTTAAATGTTCTTCTTCTGAGCCCAGCGTTTTGGCATACCCCGTATCCTTTACATCAGAAGTCATAAAAACTGGAGTCATATTTTGAGGACCAAAAGGTTCAAATTGTTTTAAAATTCTAATCAATTTTGGAGTGATGTCTGAGAAGTTTATCTCTGCATCGATTTCAATTTCTGGAGTGCGCATTTCGGGTTGAATGGTTTCTTGCACACATTTCTCAAAAGCCTCTTTAAAAAGCTGATAATTTTCGGCTTTTAAAGTCATTCCAGCTGCATACATATGACCTCCAAATTGTTCTAAGTGCTCGGAACAAGCATCAAGCGCATTATACACATCAAAACCTTTTACAGATCGGGCAGAAGCAGCATATTTGTCACCGCTTTTGGTAAAAACTAAAGTCGGTCGATAATAAGTTTCAATTAATCTTGAAGCTACGATCCCGATCACACCTTTGTGCCAGTCTTCTTGAAAAACAACGGTAGAAAAACGTTCTTCTTCATTGTTTTCTAAAATTTGCTGAAAAGCTTCTTTGGTAATTTTTTTATCTAAATCTTTTCGGTCTGCGTTGTACTGTTCAATTTCTGAAGCGAATTGCTGTGCTTGTTCAAAATCAAATTCAGTTAATAATTCAACCGCATGATTTCCGTGTTTGATTCTTCCTGCAGCATTAATTCTCGGTGAAATAATAAAAACAACATCTGTAATATCGAGAACTTTCTTTTTTACCTGATGAACCAAAGCTTTAATTCCAGGTCTCGGTTCTGAATTAATTACTTTTAAGCCAAAATAAGCTAAAACACGGTTTTCTCCAGTAATTGGAACAATATCGGCAGCAATTGCCGTAGCGACCAAATCCAGATAGGGAACTAAATCTTCGATAGTTTCATTTCGGTTTTGACCTAAAGCCTGAATCAACTTAAAACCAACACCGCAGCCGCATAATTCATCATAAGGGTAGGAGCAGTCTTCTCTTTTAGGGTCAAGAACTGCAACGGCATCTGGAAGAAATTCTCCAGGCCTGTGGTGATCGCAGACAATGAAATCAATGTTTTTCGCTTTCGCGTAAGCGATATGATCAATCGATTTGATACCACAGTCAAGTGCGATAATTAAGGAAATTCCATTGTCGTCCGCATAATCAATTCCTTTATACGAAATGCCGTAACCCTCGTTATAACGATCTGGAATATACGTGGCAATGTTTGGATAATGTGATTTTAAGTAAGAAGAAACCAAAGAAACCGCTGTTGTTCCGTCAACATCATAATCGCCAAAAACCATAATATTTTCCTGGTTTTCAATTGCCGCTTCGATTCGAGCAACAGCTTTGTCCATATCTTTCATTAAATACGGATCATGTAGATGTTCTAAAGACGGGCGAAAGAAGTTCTTCGCATCTTCAAAAGTTTCAATACCACGCTGAATCAAAAGTGTTGCTACAAAATCTTCTACATTTAAGGCCTGCGCCAAATGTTTGATTTTATCTTCAGAAGGTTTTGGTTTTAAGGTCCAACGCATGGGTTGATTTTAGATTTTAGAGTGTAGATTTTAGAGTGTAGATTTTAGATTGTTGATTTCTGAAATCAAAATCGTTAATCAAAAATCTTAGATAATTATTTTGCTTCTAAAGCATTTCCTTCAAATTGAATTCCGTCCCAGCCTAAGTTGATGAAGTTTCTAATGTTCTGGTGATTTGTTCCGCTTGGATCTTTTAAAACTTCTTCAAAATAAAAAGCTCCGAAACATGCTAAAGTTTCTTCTTTGTTTAAATTTTGCAGTTTTGCGAAAGAAAATAATTTACAAGAACCAGAATTTTCTCCAGCAGCATTATGCTGTGTTCCGTTTTGAAAAGCGGTTGGAGTAAAGTTGTAATTTTCCTCGATTACGGCAATAGTTTCAGGAAATGTGATGTGAGTTGGAGTTTGTTTTACTTTTTCTAAAAAGGCTTGTATGCTCATGATTTTATTTTTTTACATTAAAGGACATTGCATTTTGTAAAATAATTGTTTTTCCCTGATATGGTATTTTTACTAGCAAATGTATTTTATTATCGTCAATTGATTTTGGGATAAAATTGTAATTAAATTTTGTTTGATTGTTTTCTCCAATTTTAATTTTTTTATCTCCTTCAATCTTATAAATTTCATATTTAGGTAATTTTTTATCGGATGTATGAAATAGCATTACAATATTGTTCTTTTTTCCAACTTTAATAGTTTCGACATCAGGAACTCCGATTAACATTTGAGAATTTAAAAAATCACGTTCATTTTTTGATAATGAATCTTTTAGGCTTTTATTCTCATTTTCAAGTTGGGAAATTTTATCCAATAAGGCCTTTTCTTCGTTTGAACTATTTTCTGAATTATTACAACTAAATAACGTAATGCAGATAATTATAGAGATTAACTTTTTCATTAATTAAGGGCATTGTTTGGATTATAAATAGAATTATTCTTCATCCTTAGAAAACTTACTTTTCTTAGGTTCTTTTGTTATTGTTTTTCCGGCAACGACAACGACGATTTCGCCACGCGGTGCTGTTTTCTCAAAATGCGCTAAAACTTCTTTTGCAGTTCCGCGAACATTTTCTTCGTGTAATTTTGATAATTCTCGCGAAACGCAGACTTGTCTGTCTTCTCCAAAATATTGTACAAATTCGGCTAAAGTTTTAACGAGTTTATGCGGCGAAACGTATAAAATCATTGTTCGGGTTTCTTCGGCTAAAGCCAAAAAACGAGTTTGACGTCCTTTTTTATCGGGCAGAAAACCTTCAAAAACAAATTTGTCATTTGGGAGTCCGCTGTTTACAAGAGCGGGCACGAAGGCAGTTGCGCCAGGAAGGCATTCAACTTCGATTTTATTTTCGACACAAGCTCGGGTCAATAAAAATCCAGGGTCTGAAATTGCCGGAGTTCCAGCGTCAGAAATCAAAGCAATCGTTTCGCCAGCTTTCAAACGGGCAATTAAATTTTCGGTTGTTTTGTGCTCGTTATGCATATGATGGCTGTGCATGTGCGTGCCAATTTCAAAATGCTTTAAGAGTTTACCGCTTGTTCGGGTGTCCTCCGCCAAAATCAAATCGACTTCTTTTAAAACCCGAATGGCTCTAAAAGTCATGTCCTCAAGATTGCCAATTGGCGTTGGAACGATATATAATTTTGACATAATTGTTTATTCGTGAAATGTAAAATGTGAGATGTGAAAATGTCTTTAAGCGAATTTCTTCTCCACAATTCCAAGGAAACGTTCCGCGTAATCATCTTTTCCTTCCCAATTGTTATAATCTGGTTTTACCATGTTTTCAATAAATTCTTTTGCTTCATCATAAGAATCAAAAGTCATTAATTGATTTAAAACACGGCTGTAATCTTCTGTGCTGTTGCCGAAAAGATTTTTTGTAAATGCAATTCGATCGTTCAGATCAATATGAAAACCTCTTGCCAGTTTTTCATTTAAACTAACCGCTTTTGGCTGTGCAGGAGTTTCAAGAATAGCTGTTTCTACCTTTTTCTCTTCTTTAAAATCATTAATCGAAGGAGTTTTAGCTGGTGGAACAGCCTCAAAACTATCAACTTTTACAAATTGTGCATCGGCATAATTCACTCCAAAATCTTCAAATAAAATGGTAGGTATTGATGAAGTTTCTGTTTTTGGTTCTTCTTTAACTTCCTCTTTTATTTCTTCAGTTTCTAATTCGAAAGCAGGTATGAAATCTGGAATTGGTTTTAATTCGTTTACGGTTGTAAATGAAAATTCTTCGATATTCTCCTTTGGTTCTTCTATCTTTTCACTTTCTTTTTCTGCTTCGACTTCAATAATTTCTGAAACAACTGGTTCCTCAATTTTTTCTACTTCAGGTTCTATAATTTCAGCAGCAATAGGCTCAGGTGTTTCCTCAATTATTGGTTCAGTAACTTCTGCAGCTATTGGTTCTTCAGTTTCTTCTGTAATCGGTTCAGGAATTTCAGCAGTGATTTCTTCTTTAACTTCTGGTTCGTAAGATTCCTCAAGTTCAATGATTGCGGCAGGAGTTTCTATTTGAGCGGCAGCGGGAGTTATTTCCTCTTTATCAAAAATTGTTTCTAATTCTGAAGTAATATCATTTTGTCCGATTGTTGGTTTTGCAGCATCAAAATTTTCTTCTACAAACTTTAATACCGCTAATTTCTCATATAATTTCTGAGTTTCAAGATACAATTGATTGATATCGGACTTGTTTTTAAGTTTCAAAATTCGATGTGCAATGCTGATTAAATCGGCTTCCAATTTTTTTTTCATAACTGTTGAAATTATAGTGAATAAGGTATTTTAGTGTATTTAATGTCTGAATGTCTTTATTCTGAAAGAAATCCAAAAGATATTTTTTTATTTCTGTTAATAAGCGTTAGCTAATCTCCGATTTGATAAAAATTTTCTACTTTTGAAAAAATGTAAAACAGCACATTTTTACGTCGATTTATTACCAGTACAAAGTAATAAAAACTATTCATTTTTAAAGGCAGAAAAATACAAAATGTTTCTCGAAAATACAGTAAATCACAAAGAACAATTTGGTTGGATTGAAGTTATTTGTGGATCAATGTTTTCGGGTAAAACCGAGGAATTAATCCGCAGATTAAAACGTGCTCAATTTGCCAAGCAAAAAGTCGAAATTTTCAAACCCGCAATCGATACCCGTTATCATGACGAAATGGTAGTGTCGCACGACGCTAATGAAATTCGTTCCACTCCAGTTCCCGCAGCGGCCAATATTTTAATTTTGGCGCAAGGTTGCGATGTGATTGGTATTGACGAGGCTCAGTTTTTTGATGATGAAATTATCACGGTTTGTAATGATTTAGCCAATCAGGGAATTCGTGTAATTGTTGCCGGACTTGATATGGATTTTAAAGGAAATCCGTTTGGACCAATGCCGGGACTTATGGCAACAGCTGAGTATGTAACCAAAGTGCATGCAGTTTGTACCAGAACTGGAAATTTGGCCAATTATAGTTTTAGAAAAACAGATAATGATAAATTGGTTATGCTGGGTGAAACTGAAGAATACGAGCCACTTAGCCGTGCAGCGTATTTTAATGCAATGAAGAAAAATGAGGAAAAATAATTAATTCCATTTAATATTTACTTAGCAATTCGAGAAAAGAAATTATGAGAAAACAGAATCTTTTATTATTAATTATAATTGGTGTTGCTTTGGCCGCTGCAGCTTTTTTTCAATTTTATCTTTCTGAAAATGCTGATGAAGTAAATACCGAAGTAAAGGAATTAGTTGAAAAATACAATAAGAATTGCCCGCTGATAATTCAAGAAGGAATTCGTTTAGATAGCGTGACTTTGCCAGAGGAGAGGAATGTTCAATACAATTTAACATTAATGAATGTCGTTAAGGAAACTGCAGAAGTTAATGTAATTCAGGAAGAAATTGAAAAAAGTCTCGTAAGTACTGCAAAAGCAAATCCTGGACTTCAGGTTTTTAGAGATAATGACTATACGTTGGTTTATAGTTACAGTGATAAAAAGAAAGCATTTTTATTTACTGTAAAGATATTACCAGATCAATATAAATAATTTAGCGTTCTAGAGACGTTACTAAACCCGACAGATTTTTAAAACCTGTCGGGTTTCTTGTTTTAAAGAAATAGTAATATTTCATTCCGTAGGAATGTCTCATCGGTAGATATAATTTGATATGGGTGGTTTACGTTCCATAAGACGTTTGATTAGAGAACAAATTATTATTGAGGTTAATTTCGTAAAAACAGGTGTCCCTACGGGACACAATGCAATACATTGTTTTTTTGCTACCGATGAAATATTCCTACGGAATATAAACAATATAGGGATATTATTTTTGGTTAATTGATAAAACCTGTCGCGTTTGCTGCTTTAAAGAAATAGTAATATTTCATTCCGTAGGAATGTCTCGTCGGTAGATATAATTTGATTTGGGTGGTTTACGTTCCATAGGAACGTTTGATTAGAGAACAAATTATTATTGAGGTTAATTTCGTAAAAACAGGTGTCCCTACGGGACACAATGCAATACATTGTTTTTTTTGCTACCGATGAAATATTCCTACGGAATATAAACAATATAGGGATATTATTTTTGGTTAATTGATAAAACCTGTCGGGTTTGCTGCTTTAAAGAAATAGTAATATTTCATTCCGTAGGAATGTCTCGTCGGTAGATTATAATTTGATCTGGGTGAGTTTACGTTCCATAGGAACGTTTGATTATAGGATAAATTATTGTTGAGGTTAATTCCGAAAACAGGTGTTCCTACTGAACACAATTTATCACATTAATTTTTTTAGACCGATCAAATATTCCTGACGGAATACCGAATACAACATCATTTGAAATAATAAACAAAAAACCTAACAGGTTTTAAAACCTGTTAGGTTTGCTATTCTTGTAAAACTTTATTTTTCTTAATCTCTTAATGGTTAGAAAAAACAAAAAAAACTAAATCTTCTTTCTCATTCTTGCAACTGGAATATCAAGCTGCTCACGATATTTTGCAATCGTTCTTCTTGCAATTGGATATCCTTTTTCTTTTAAGATTTCAGCCAATTGATCGTCTGGAAGCGGTTTCTTTTTGTCTTCTTCTTCGATTGTATTCTTCAGAATTTTTTTGATTTCCAAAGTCGAAACATCTTCACCTTGATCATTTTTCATCGCTTCAGAGAAAAATTCTTTGATTAGTTTTGTTCCGTATGGTGTTTCAACATACTTGCTGTTCGCTACGCGCGAAATTGTCGAAATATCCAAACCAACCATATCCGCAATATCTTTCAAGATCATTGGTTTTAGTTTGGTTTCGTCACCATCTAAGAAATATTCTTCCTGATAATGCATAATTGCATTCATCGTTACAAATAGTGTTTCCTGACGCTGTCTAATCGCATCGATAAACCATTTTGCAGAATCTAGTTTTTGTTTGATAAATTGAACAGCATCTTTTTGAGCCGATGATTTATCACGAGAATCTTTATACGTCTGCATCATTTCCTGATAATCCTTAGAAACATGCAGGGAAGGAGCATTTCTCCCGTTTAAAGTCAATTCAAGTTCGCCATCAACAATTCTGATTGCGAAATCAGGAACCACATTTTCAGTTACTTTATTGTTTCCAGTATAAGATCCGCCCGGTTTAGGGTTTAGTCTTTCAATTTCGTGAATTGCTTTTTTAAGCTGTTCGTTAGAAACGCTGTATTTCTGTAGTAGTTTATCGTAATGTTTTTTCGTAAAAGCATCAAACTGATTTTCGATAATATCGATCGCTAGATCAACATATTCAGTTGGTGTTTTGTGTTTTAACTGAAGCAGTAAACATTCCTGTAAATCTCGTGCACCAACTCCAGAAGGTTCTAATTCGTGAATCACGGTCATCATTTTTTCGACCATTGCTTCATCAGTATAAATTCCCTGAGTAAAAGCCATGTCGTCTACAATATCTGGAACGCTTCTGCGGATGTAACCCATATCATCAATACTTCCCACAAGGAATTCGGCGATTTCGCGTTCTTCATCATTTAAAATAAAAGTATTTAACTGATTGATTAAATCCTGATGAAAACTAATTGGAGAAGCAAATGGAGTTTCACGTTCTTCGTCGTCACTGTAATTATTCACCTGAGTTTTGTAATCAGGTGTATCGTCGTCGCTTAAATATTCATCGATATTAATGTCGTCTGCTTCGATTCTGTCAGATTCTGCATCATCATAATCGTCGTAGTCTTCATTTGCGAATTCATCTGCTTCGTATTCATCTTCTTTTCCAGCTTCCAGAGCCGGATTTTCGTTCATTTCTTCTAATAAACGTTGCTCAAAAGCTTGCGTAGGCAATTGAATTAACTTCATCAGCTGAATTTGCTGTGGAGATAATTTTTGGGATAATTTTAAATTTAAAAATTGCTTTAGCATAAAAAAAGTTGCTAAGATACTAAGGCACTAAGGTGCTGAGTATCTTATATTGGCGAATTAATTCGCGGTTGAATTATTTTTTATTTATATTTTAAAAACTTAGAATCTTAGCACCTTAGTACCTCAGAATCTTAGATTAAAATTCCGCACTACCAGGAGTTCTTGGGAAAGGAATTACGTCTCTAATATTTGTCATTCCTGTTACAAACAATACCAAACGCTCAAATCCTAATCCGAAACCTGCGTGAGTGGCAGAACCAAATCTTCTGGTGTCTAAATACCAGTATAATTCTTCTTCGTCGATGTTTAAAGCTTTCATTTTTTCAACCAAAACATCGTAACGCTCTTCTCTTTCAGAACCACCAACGATTTCTCCAATTCCAGGGAAAAGAATATCCATTGCACGAACTGTTTCTCTTCCTGGTTCTGTGTTGTCGTTCAAACGCATGTAAAACGCTTTAATATTTGCTGGGTAATCGTATAAAATTACAGGGCATTTAAAGTGTTTTTCAACCAAGTAACGCTCGTGTTCAGATTGTAAATCAGCTCCCCATTCGTTAATTAAGTAGCTGAATTTTTTCTTTTTATTTGGAGTTGAATCTCTTAAAATATCAATTGCCTCAGTATAAGAAACACGTTTGAAGTTGTTTTCTAAAATGAAGTTTAGTTTTTCCAACAAACTCATTTCGCTTCTTTCAGCCTGTGGTTTTGATTTTTCTTCTTCTAAAAGTCTTCCTTCTAAGAATTTCAAATCGTCTTTACAGTTGTCTAAAGCATATTTGATTACGTACTGAATAAAATCTTCAGCCAAATCCATGTTGTCATCAAGATCATTGAAAGCAACTTCTGGCTCGATCATCCAAAACTCAGCCAAGTGACGAGAAGTGTTTGAATTTTCTGCTCTAAAAGTTGGTCCAAAAGTATAAATCTGACCCAAAGCCATTGCGAAAGTTTCACCTTCTAATTGTCCAGAAACCGTTAAGTTCGTATGTTTCCCAAAGAAATCTTTTTTGAAATCAATGTTTCCTTCTTCGTTTTTTGGAAGATTATCCAAAGGCAGAGAAGTTACCTGAAACATTTCTCCAGCACCTTCAGCATCAGCACCAGTAATAATTGGCGTATTTACATACACAAAACCTTTATCCTGAAAATATTTGTGAACTGCATAAGACAATACTGAACGCACACGCATAATTGCTCCAAAAGCATTTGTACGTACACGTAAATGTGCATTTTCGCGTAAAAACTCCAAAGAGTGTTTTTTAGGCTGCATTGGGAATTTCTCCGCATCAGAATCTCCAAGGATTTCAATTTTCGAAACCTGAATTTCGTATTTCTGACCTGCACCTTTACTTTCGACCAAAGTTCCAATTACAGAAACCGCAGCTCCAGTTGTGATTCTTTTTAAAATCTCTTCTGGTGTATTTTCAAAATCAACAACACATTGTATATTATTAATGGTAGAACCGTCATTAAGCGCGATGAACTGATTATTTCTAAAAGTTCTCACCCATCCTTTTGCATTAACCTCCTGAAGCGTCGTAGTACTGTTTAATAAGTCTTTAACCTTTGTGTGTCTCATTTTAATTTTAGATTTATAGATTGCTGATTTTAGATCAAAATAAAACCAGTGTTTTTTATATCGAATTGCAAATATAAAGGATAATAATTAATTTTTGAAGCGGATTCCTGCTCTTCACTGTATCTTTCTGTTTTTAAAGAAAAAACAGAAAGGATGCCGCTTCGATCAGGGCTAGAGCACTCGGTTTCAAAAGAAGCAATTTTAGTGAGATTTAGTATTTCTCTCATTTTTGTCATTTCGACGAAGGAGAAATCTCCGCAAGTAGCTCCGTCTAGTATTTCCTAGCTTTGCGGAATATATTGCGGAGATTTCTCCTTCGTCGAAATGACAAGATTGGATAAAACTTTTAAGATTAATATTATTCTTAAAATTATAACTCAAATATTTTATTAAACTTTTGTTCTAAACTTTTCATTTTTCGTTTAGGAAGCCATCTAGTATGTAATACTGAAAAGACAATAAATAAATTAAAGATTAAGTACACTTGGACAGGAACTTTTTCTATTAAAATAAATACTGAATTACATAAAATAAATACAATAAGTGGATAATATTTTAGCCAAATTATCTGAATTTTATGCGTTGGCTCAATAGTGTAATTAACAAATAAAGTTCTGTTTGTAATTCTGTAATTTCCTTTAATCATAAAAAATGTTGGCGATACAGCAGAATTTGTTGTTAAACGAAATGTTGAGTCGTCAAAATTTCCATAGAAAGGTTTTGAAAAACTTCCAAATATTCTAAATACACCAAATGGACTGATTAACTTAAGTTTTGGGTTTCCAATTACCGTATTTTCTCTGATTCGATTTCTGAATTCAGTAATATTAAGTTTTGATTCCATTCTTTATTTTGAATTCAATTCGTGTCAAAAAAAATTACTTCTCCAAACTCTCCAATTCCTCTTTCTTAGTTTTCTTCTTCTCAAAAGTTAAAACCAACGAAGGCAATACAACTAGGTTCGCAAACATCGCAAAAGCCAGCGTACAAGAAATTAATCCTCCAAGAGCAATGGTTCCGCTAAAGCTTGATAAGGTAAAAGTTGCAAAACCTAGAATTAAAACTACAGATGTGTAGAAAGTACTAATTCCAGTTTCTCTTAAAGCACTAAAAACCGATTTTTTTACTTTTCCATTACTTTGAAGCAAGTCATGTCGATACTTCGCCATAAACTGAATTGCGTTATCAACCGAGATTCCGAAGGCGATACTAAATACTAAAATCGTAGACGGCTTTAACGGAATTCCCAAATAACCCATTAGTCCAGACGTAATACAAAGTGGCAAAACATTTGTAATTACCGAAGCCATTACCATTTTGAACGAACGGAATAAATATAAAATTAGAACCGCGATCGTTAAAATTGCAAAGATTAAGGACTCGATTAAGTTTTCAACCAGATAAGAAGTTCCTTTTTGGAAAACCAATGCTTTTCCGGTAACAGTAACTTCGTAACGATCTTTTGGGAAAATTTCATCAATTTTAGAATTTAATTTTTTCTCGACTTTCGCCATTTCATCCGTTCCGATATCCTTCATGAAAGTTGTGATTCGGGCGTACTGGCCAGTCGAATCAACGTAAGCTTTCATTAAATTTTCTTTACTGTTTTTAGTTGCATTTTTAGCATAACTCAAAATAAAAGTCTGCTCCTGCGAAGTCGGCAGTTGATAATATTCAGGATTTCCATTGTAGAAAGCCTGTTTAGAATATTTAACCAAATTTACAATCGAAACTGGTTTTGCCAATTCTGGAATCTCAGAAATTGTATTTTGCAATTCGTCCATTTTACGAATAGTCGAAGCTTTCATAACACCTTTTTTCTTTTTGGTGTCAATCATAATTTCCAACGGCATTACACCATTAAACTCTTTTTCGTAAAATAAAATATCTTTAAAGAAAGAAGCGCTTTTTGGCATTTCACCAATTAAACTTCCTGAAACCTTCATTTGAGAAACTCCGATTACACTAAAAACCAAAAGCAAACCGTAAATGATGTAAACGTATTTACGTTTTGTTCTCACTAAATCTTCTACAACATTCAGCAAAGTCGAAATGTAGGTTTTAGTCAAATGGTATAAATGTTTTTCATTTGGCAATGGCATAAAACTGTATACAATTGGCACAATGAAAAGCGTCAATAAATAAACAGATATTACATTGATTGAAGTTACTAAACCAAATTCAAAAAGTAAATCGTTTCCAGTAATCATAAACGTAGCAAAACCAATCGCTGTTGTTAAATTCGTCATTAAAGTAGAAACCCCAATTTTTGAAATAACACGCTGTAATGCTTTAGCTTGATTATTGTGTAATTTAATTTCCTGCTGGTATTTATTGATCAAGAAAATACAGTTTGTAATTCCGATTACAATAATTAACGGCGGAATAATCGCAGTTAAAATCGTGATTTTATAACCAAATAATCCAAGGGTTCCAAACGACCAGATTACACCAACGATTAAAATACAAATTGAAATGAATGTCGCTCTAAACGAACGGAAAAAGAAAAAGAAAATCAAAGAAACGGTAAATAAAGCCGCACCGATGAACAATCCGATTTCGCCTTTCATATCGGCAGCATTGATCGTTCTGATGTATGGCATTCCTGAAACCTTAAGATCAATTCCAGTTGTTTTTTCGAATTTATCGATTTTCGGAACTAAATTTTCAAGGATAAAAGTCTTTCTTTCTGCGGTATTTACCAGTTTTTTATTGATGTAAATCGCAGAACGAACACTGCCGCTTTCTTTATTAAACAAAAGTCCTTCGTAAAACGGCAAATTATGAAACAAATCGTATTGAACGCTTTTTAAATAAGCTGGATCTAAAACTTTGCTTTGATCGATAAAAGGCGTTAAAACAAATTTTTCGTTAACCGTATCTTTTTCAAGCTTTTTTAAATCATTTAAGGAAACGACCAAATCAACTTCTTTAGATTTTTTTAAACCTGTCATCAATTCATTCCACGCCGCATAATTTTTTGGCGTAAAGAATTTAGGATCTTTAAAACCAATAACGACAAGGTTTCCTTCTTCACCAAATTTATCCAAGAATTTTTGGTATTCTTTATTCGCAATATGATCTTTAGGAAGCAAGTTTGCTTCGGTATAAGTCATAGCTAGGTTTTTCCATTGAAAACCAAGGAAAATCGTTAAAGCAGATAGGACAACTAGAATTGTAATTCTGTTCTTAAGTATAATTCGGGCCAATTTCTCCCAAAATCCAACTTGAATCGCGTTTTTCATAAAATCTTTAAAAATGGTTGCAAATGTAGTGAAAAGTGCTCGAAATCATAAATAATCGATTGTATTTTACTTAACGTTAACACAAAACCTCCAATTTATGGTTTGTGATATATTTCTTTCTTTTTGCGGTTTACTCATCAGCTTTTCTCATATTTGCACTAATTAAAACGAAGAATTTAAAAATTAGTATACGTGCTCAACCTGTTCAATATTGTTCTGGTTGCTGAAAAATAAAAACGATAACAAAATGCAGGATAACAATACCACAACTTTTATTTTCTTAGCAATTCTGCTGCTCTTGATCGTCATAATTTGTTTTATGATGTATCAATTAATGCAGACTAAAAAAGCAAAAGAAGATGCAGAAAAAAGTTTTTATGCTTTAGAGGTAAAGGTGAATGATCTGCAGCTGGAGAATCTGGAGTCAAAATTAAATCCGCATTTATTCAAGAATATTCTAAATTCAATTCAGTCGCATGCATATCAGACTTATTTTGCTTTAGATAAACTCGCCAATGTTTTGGATTATATTCTATACGAAAGCAAAAAGAAATTTGTAACGGCAAAAGAAGAGATTGATTTTGCGTTGAATTTAATCGAAATCAATAAAATCAAAATCAGTCCGCTTTTTGAATTAAAAGTTAAAACTAATATTAATCAAGATGATAAATTATACGATCAGCCACTATTGGCGCCGTTAATTTCTATTGATTTAATCGAAAATGCTTTTAAACATGCTGATCTTCAAAGTGCAGATGCTTTTATTTCTGTTGTTTTTGAGTTTAAAGACAATGCTTTTTTTATGACGGTTTCGAATAAAATCTCCGATAAAAAAGTGCTCAAAAAGGAGCGAAGCGGTTTTGGACATGCCACTCTGGAGCATCGTCTTCGAATTATTTATAAGAATAATTTCAAACTCGATAAGTTTATAGAAAACGATGTTTATATTGCTCATCTAAAAATTGATTTACTTGAATACAAAACTGAAATGCTTGCTTCTGGACGATGAGCTTCCTGGATTAACGTATCTTAAAATGCTTTGTGAACAAATTCCAGAACTGGAAATTGTAAAAACGTATAATAATCCGCAGAAACTTTTGTCTGATATTTCAGATCTGGATTTTGATCTCTTAATTTCTGATATCGAAATGCCAGGCATGGACGGTTTGCATTTGGCTGAAATGCTCGATGATAAATTGGTCATTTTTTGTACGGCTTATAAAGATTATGCCGCAGATGCTTTTAATATAGATGCAGTAGATTATATCACAAAACCTGTTAAATTGGAACGTCTGCAAAAAGCAGTCTCAAAAGCTTTTGAACGTTTTGATAAACCAGATTCGGCTAAAAAATTCATACAGTTGAATACAGATAAAGGAAAAACTTTGCTGTATTTTAATAAAATTCAATACATCAAAACGGCTGTAAGCGATAGCCGTGACAAAACGGTTCTGCTTTCTGACGGAAGTTTTCTGAATTTAAAAAACGTAAAATTCGACACCCTTTTAAACGAATTACCCGAAGCCGATTTCTGCCGAATAAACAAAAAAGAAATTGTGGCAGTAAAGGCAATAAAATTCTTTAATCATAATGAAATTGTATTGCATCATCTAGAAGAAAAAAATAAAAACACGACTTTAATTTTAAGCGAAACCTATCGTTCTGATTTTTTGAAGAAAGTGAAGATATAGAGTTATTTATGTGTTAGGCTGAGCGAAGTCGAAGCTTTGTTCTCGAAATAAAGCCTTAGATTCCATTCACATTTCTAGTAGATTTTTGTTGAGCTTTAGAACTTATTACAAAGTTTTTCCGACTTGTTACATACATTGAAAATTAGCAGGAAATTTGTTTTTTCACTTGAAGCTCACTTCTGATATTTGCGGCAATAAATTAAAAGAACGAGTTATGAATAACATTAAAAACTCTTTATTCTACGTAACAATTATTGGAGGTTTTACCGCTCTAATATATTGGATAATTTCAAAGGGCGCAGCATTAGAAGTTGGACGCGATATTGTCAAGAAAAAAATAGAAAGTAATCATTGGAATGACTTCCTTCATTCAATGATCGAAAATTTACAGCATCCGCTGGCTATTTTATTAGCACAAATCGTGACTATTATTTTAGTAGCACGTTTATTTGGATGGTTTTTTAGAAAAATCGGACAGCCATCTGTAATTGGAGAAATGATTGCCGGAATTGTTTTAGGGCCATCTTTGGTCGGAATGTACTTTCCAGAATTCTCTGCGGCTTTATTCCCAAAAGAATCATTAGGAAATTTACAATTCTTAAGCCAGATTGGTTTAATACTTTTCATGTTCGTTATCGGGATGGAACTTGATTTGAAAGTACTGAAAAACAAAGCACACGATGCAGTTGTTATCAGCCATGCCAGTATCGTAATTCCGTTTGCTTTAGGATTAACATTGGCTTATTTCATTTATCACACTTTTGCCCCAATTGGTGTTGAGTTTTCTTCTTTCGGACTATTTATGGGAATTGCCATGAGTATTACTGCGTTTCCGGTTCTAGCGAGAATTGTTCAGGAACGCGGTATGCAGAAAACAAAACTCGGAACTATTGCCATTACTTGTGCCGCTGCAGATGATATTACTGCATGGTGTATTCTTGCCGTTGTAATTGCTATCGTAAAAGCAGGCTCATTTACAAGTGCATTATACGTGATTGGATTGGCGATTTTATACGTGATCATAATGTTGAAAATCGTTCGTCCGTTCCTAAAACGTGTTGGAGATTTAAATTCAACAAGAGAAAGTTTAAATAAACCAGTTGTTGCTATTTTCTTTATTACACTTTTAATTTCAGCTTATGCTGCAGAATTAATTGGAATTCATGCTTTATTTGGAGCTTTCCTTGCAGGAGCAATTATGCCTGAAAATAATAAATTCAGAAATATATTTATTGAGAAAGTAGAAGACGTTGCCATAATTGTATTATTGCCTTTATTCTTTGTGTTTACAGGTTTGCGTACGCAGATTGGTCTTTTAAACGATCCTGAATTATGGAAAATTACTGGATTAATTATAGCGGTTGCTGTTGCTGGTAAATTTTTCGGAAGTGCGTTGGCAGCTAAATTTGTTGGACAAAATTGGAAAGATAGTTTGGCAATTGGAGCTTTGATGAATACAAGAGGTTTAATGGAACTTGTAGTTTTAAATATTGGATATGATCTTGGAGTTTTGTCAACAGAGATTTTTACCATGATGGTAATTATGGCTTTGGTAACTACTTTTATGACAGGCCCAGCTTTAGATTTTATAGGCTTTATTTTTAAAGACAAAGCGACGAATGTACCGCAGGAAATTGGAAGTAAGAGCAAATATAAAATCCTGCTTTCGTTTGCAACTCCAGAAAGAGGGAAAAAACTTTTAAAAATTGCCAACAGTTTGGTTAAAAAACAACCAGATAATTCAATTGTAACAGCAATGCACTTGTCTTTAAGTACAGAAATTCACTCTTTTGATGTGAAAGATCATGAACGTAAAATGTTAGTTCCGATTATCGAGGAATCCAACCGATTGAATCAAAATATTGTGAGTCTTTTTAAAGTTTCTAATGATATAGATACGGATATTATTGATTCGGCAAACCAAGGAGAATATGACTTATTATTGGTTGGTTTAGGACAATCTATTTTTGATGGAACTTTACTTGGAAAGATTCTTGGTTTTACAACCCGAATAGTAAATCCAGATCGTTTAATCGATAAATTCACAGGAAAAGAAGGATTGTTTGAAAATTCTCCTTTTGACGAAAGAACCCGTCATATTATTGCAAAAACGAGAATGCCGGTTGGTATTTTTATCGATAAAGATTTTGAAGAAATAAATCAGGTTTTTATGCCTGTATTCAGTAGAGAAGATGCTTTTTTAATTGATTATGCTAAAAAACTAATCAATAATAACGGTTCACAGATTACAGTTTTAGATGCCAGCGGTGAAGTAAAAAACACTCGTGATATTCAGGAAACTATCCGATCTATCGAACAGATTGCGCCAAATCATATTATGATTATGCATGATAGAACAATTAAAAAAGAATTTTTAGATGGTCAAGACTTAATGATTATAAGTTTAGACAGCTGGAAAAAATTAATTGAATCTCAAAGTACTTGGCTGAACAATACACCTTCAGTCCTGATTTTGAAACCATAATTTTTTTAAATATCAATTTTTTTATCCCGAGGCTTCGGGACCAAATTCCAATTTTTATGATTGGGATTTGGGATTTTTTTTTGATTCTTTCTTGCACGCATACCTTTGTCAAAGTTTTAAACTTTGATAAAGGTTTTTTTGTCATTTCGACGAAGGAGAAATCTCCACGAGTAACTCCATAACGAATATCCAATCTTTGTAGAGGTCCTTACGGAGATTTCTCGTTCCTCGAAATGACAGACTATCTGAAGATTTTTTTTAAGCATGTTTTTTGTCATCCTGACGAAGGAAGGATCACACTAGCGATTCGGCAAAGTAATTTCACATAAAGAATTGCCAATCTTTGTCGAGTTACGAGTGTGATCCTTCCTTCGTCAGGATGACAAACCTATCGTAAAAATTGGAATTTAACTCTTAAAGCCCAAGATCAAGTACATAAGAAATCTTAACTGCAATATTGTCTTCAAACTTCAATAATTGGTTTGGGCCATAACGATAGAATCCGCCAAGACCGAAACCTTTGTAGATTTTGTTTAGCTCAATTCCCGATTCAAAATAGCCTTTATCAAGTGTTTTGTAGTCTGGTCCAACATGTTGTTCTGGTTTTTCCATATTTCCCCAAGCCATTCTGGTTACTAAAACCAGCGACGGACGAACTTTTCTCATAATTTTAATACGGTCAAAACCATGCTTGATTTGAAACATAAGATATTGACTAGAGAAGAATTCATTAAAATACATGGTTTCAAAGGCATTTCTTCCTGCAAAAGTAATACGCTGAATAACAGTTTCTTTGGTTAAATTATTTGGAGAAGTATTATACAAATGAGTAATAGGAACATCTCCCATTGCATAACCTGCCTGCAAAAGCAAACTCGTCTTCTGGCGATTTAAATATTGTTTTTCGTATTCGGCTTTAAAATCTATTTTGCTGAAAGTAAAATCATTATCAAATACATTTGGTAATGACTGTGTGTATTGAAACGTAAACCTTGGAAATTTTTTATCTGTTTCATTTCGTCCCGTTGGAGTCTGCATAAACTCGCTGAAAGGCGCCCATACAATCGACAGCATTGCTGTAGTCATTACATAGCTGGAATATAATTTTCCGTTATGATTAAAAAGATAATCAAATTTAGGTTCAATATAATTTCGCGAAACTTCTAAAACTGCTTCAGTTTTCGGAATAAATTTAGTCTGGATATTACCTCGCCATCCTGAATATTCGTAAAAAGTACTAATATTAATTGGCCGCGGGTCATAAATTTTAAACACACGTTTGTCTACACTGAAAACGGTACTTGCAATTTCCCGTACGTCATCAGCATAATAACCATTCAGCCAGGTATTGGTATATTTATCTAATAAAACGCCGGCTCCCACACTGTATTTAAAAACACCATCTTTGGTTCCGTATGCCGTATAACTTTCAAGTCTGAAGTTTTTCGAAAAGCGATCATTTGTAATTCCGCCTAAACCAATTCGGAAACCTTCATAATTATTAAAACTTATAATCTTCTTTAAATCCAGATCAACAGGACCAATAGGATAGAAGCCATTAATAATTTTTCGGCCTATTCCTAAACGCTTTTCAACTCTATTGCTCACCGAAAGACTGTCTAGTAATAAATATGTTTTTTGGCTTTTTAAGTCAAGATTTTCTTTGCGGTAAGCTTCCCAAAACGATTCAGGTTTTTTGGCCGCATCGTCTTTAATTTCGATATAAAGCGATGGATTTTTTATAGCAGTATTGGTGTTGACACGAATATCGAAACTATTACTTTCTGAAAGTAAATAGGTGAAATCTGAAGCCACTTTTTTTCTGGGTTCAAAATTTTCTTCAACATCTCCGTCAAACTGAATCGTTCCTCCTAAAATTCTAATATCATCGTCATTTTTTCCTTTTACAATTTTGAATGTGGTATTGCTTTGAAACCAAATTTTTTCTTTCGGAATATATTCAAATTCGTGAATACCGCTAATATCCAAAACACCTTTAATTCGCATTACCGCTTTCGCAACAGCAAAATTTTCTTTATCAATATACAATACGCCTTCTAAGCCAGAAGATTTTCGCTTAAGTTTATTTTTGAAATAAATCATATACGTGTCGCGGCCTTTGATGCTGACAGTATCTAATAATTTATAATTATAACTCGATGGCGCTTGATTAGAAATCGGATTTTCATATTTCGTTTCAAACAATTCGTACTTCGGATCGTAAATGGAAATCGACTGGAGGTTAAATGCTAGAACTTCATAAATAGGCTGTTTAAAACCAGCTATTTTGGTGCCAAGAACAGTTTCTTTTAATTTGTTATTTCCAAATTGATATTCCGAAACTTTTTCGGTCTGAAATAAATGCTGTCTGCTTACAATTTCTTTAAACTTATAATCAGAAGAATCAACATTGATGATTTTTTTATTTAAATCTTTGTAAGATGCAGTAGAGTCGATTCTGCCGTCTATCGAATCTGGATTAGCGGTTACAATAAGTTTGTTGTATGTTTTGTACTCAAAATTATTGAGTTTTTTCTGCGGATCATTTAGCGGTTTATTGGCAATAACTTTTCGAATTATCGTCAATGCAGGATTTTCATTAGAAACCACAACTTCTTTCAAATCATCTGTCTGCTGTACAAGCGAAACGGCATAAAAAGTTTTATTGCTGATTAATGCAATGGTTTTGGTTTGAAAACCAACATAAGATACTGATATAGTTGTAGCAGATGTGCTGATTTTAAAAATAAACTTCCCGTCAACATCTGTAATAGTATTGTTGTTTTCTGAGGTGGTTATTGTGGCAAACGGAAGAGGTTTGTTGTTTGAATCGGTTACGATTCCGTTTATTTGAAATTGCGCTTGAAGAGTAAGCGTAAAAAACAAAGTCAAAAAACAAAATAGCTTCATACAGAATGATATAGTTTCAAAAACGAAAAGAATTTAATTTTCGTATGCAAAAATAACAATAAAAAAATCCGTCTGGTACTATTCACCAGACGGATTTTTTAAATATCTCAGATCTTTGATTACACTTTCATGATTTCGGCTTCTTTTAAAACCAATAATTCATCAATTTTTTTAATAAAAGCGTTTGTCAAGTTTTGAACTTCTTCTTCAGCAGATTTGCAAATGTCTTCAGAAGTTCCTTCTTTTTCTAATTTTTTGATTTCAGTATTTGCATCTTTACGAGAGTTACGAATACCAATTTTAGCATCTTCAGCCTCAGATTTTGCTTGTTTAGCCAAATCACGACGACGCTCTTCTGTCAATGGCGGTACGCTGATGATTACCATATCGCCATTGTTCATCGGGTTAAATCCGATGTTTGCAATTAAGATAGCCTTTTCAATTGCTTGCAGCATATTTTTTTCAAATGGCTGTAATGTAATTGTTCTAGCATCTGGAACGCTGATTTTAGATACCTGAGAAAGCGGTGTTGCAGATCCATAATAATCTACAAAAACACCTCCAAGCATTGCTGGAGAAGCTTTTCCTGCACGAATATTAAGAAATTCTTTCTCTAAGTGTGCAATAGTACCATTCATCGATTCTTCAGTACTTTCTAAAATAAAGTCTATTTCTTCAGTCATTTTTTTTTAGTTTTCAGTTTTCATTCTCAGTTTTCAGTTAAAGTCTTATTTATGCGACTGTAAACTGTTACTGATGACTATATATTAACTACAGTTCCTATGTTTTCGCCTTCGCAGATTTTCAACAAGTTTCCAATTTTATTCATATCAAAAACAACAATTGGTAATTTGTTTTCTTGACTAAGTGTAAATGCAGTAGTGTCCATTACATTTAAACCTTTTTTGATTACATCGTCAAACGAAATAAAGTCAAATTTTACTGCAGAAGCATTTTTTTCAGGGTCAGAATCATAAACACCATCAACACGAGTTCCTTTTAAGATAACATCAGCATTAATTTCGATTCCTCTTAAAACTGCTGCAGTATCTGTTGTAAAATATGGATTTCCGGTTCCAGCACCAAAAATTACGATTCTGCCTTTTTCTAAGTGGCGGTCTGCTCTTCTTTTAATGTATGGTTCTGCAATAGATTCCATTTTTAAAGCAGTCTGCAAACGCGTTTTCATTCCTTTATCTTCAAGAGCACCTTGTAAAGCCATTCCGTTAATTACAGTTGCAAGCATCCCCATGTAATCACCTTGAACTCTATCCATTCCAGAACTTGCTCCAGCAACTCCTCTAAATATATTTCCTCCTCCAATAACAATTGCAATCTCTACTCCTTTACTGTGAATCTGCTTAATTTCATCTGCATATTCGGCTAATCTTTTTGGGTCTATACCGTATTGTAAATCACCCATTAGCGCTTCGCCGCTAAGTTTTAGAAGAATTCTTTTATATTTCATGTGTGTGTCGCGTTAATTTGTGCAAATATAGACATATTCTGATTTTTAGAAATAATGTTTGTAAAATTATTTTAAGAAGGTTGTATTAATTAAATTTTTTATTTTTGTAGGAAATATTTTATTAGTATTTTCAAATTTAGATAGATGAAAGATATAAATAAATTAAGAGATAGATATATTTTACTATTTGGTGAAATTGATGGAGTTTCCACAGAAGACTTAAATAAAATTGAAAGTGAATTACAAATAAGTTTGCCTATTGACTTTAAAGAAATAGCAAGTTTTTGTGATGGCAGTATTTGGCTACATTCTTTTTTATTTGATGATTCAACTAATCTCATTGGGGAAACCCTAAGAATTAGAAAAGCTGTTGCTATACCAAACAGATTTATTGTGCTTGCTGAGCATGATATGAGCGTATTTCTAATGGATACAGAAAATAAGCCACCAATTTTATGGATTGATTCAATAGAAATTACCAAATTGGAAAAACAAGATTTTATATCTAAGCCATATATATGGGATGATTTTTCAGATTTTTTTGAATACTTGTTAGATGAGGAAGAAGAAGAGCGAAATTATTAATTGCATTTTTATTTCTTTTCAAATTTTTTGAATATTTAATACTATTGTTTTTAAATCTGACAAATGTCATTATCCTCGTCTTTCTAAATTTTGTATTTTTATTCTATCCTAAAAATCAAACCAATATGAAAAGCATCGTAGCCAAAGCATTATTCAACAGTCATTCTTATGCTGAATACAGAAAATTAGTAACCGATTTATTGTCTGAAGGAAAGTCGACAGGAAACGAACAATCGGAAAGCTTGACTAATTATTCCAAATTAAACGAAGCGAGAATGAACAGACTGGAGAAAACCATACAAATTGCAGAACCTATTATTGATAAACTACAACATTTAGACAATCATTATATATGGCTGGTACTTTCTGAAGGTTGGTGCGGCGATGCAGCGCAGATTCTTCCCATTTTAAATAAAATGGCTTTGGCTTCAAACAAAAAAGTGGATCTAAGAATAGCTTTGCGTGATGAAAATGATGATTTAATGAATCAATATCTCACAAATGGCGGAAGGGCAATTCCTAAAGTAATTGTTATTTGTAAAGAAGCCGGAATTGTTCGTGCCGATTGGGGACCAAGACCAAAAGGTGCCGCTGAATTAATGGCAAATCACAAAAGAGAGGTTGGCCCAATTGATGAAAAGATAAAAACAGATTTACAATTGTGGTATTTGGCAGACAAAGGAATCTCGGTTCAAGAAGAATTGCTGGAAATTATGGAGAATATTAAATATAATCGACTTTGATTTTGGTAATGTGTTGATAACAAATAATTTGGTTGATAAAATTATCTTAAAGTGTTTTTATTTTACTTCTTATTTTGTAACTTAGTAAATATAATCCCACTTCTATTATAACTTTCTGATTTACTCTTTTTATTGGTGTTTATTTATTGTCTAACATTAAAATACACTATTATGAAAAAGTTATTTGAAAGATTTTATGATTTCTTTTCTCAATTTTTATTTGGAGGGAAAAATGTGCCTCACTATTAACTCAATGAATCAGTATGAGATAATTGTACTATTTGTTTAAAGAGTTGGCACATTACTATTTTCAAATTTGTAATGTGCTATTTTTATTTTTTACTACAGGCTTTCCTCGAAAAGAGTAATATCAATCGCATTTTTTACATCGTAATTGCCAATTTTGGTGCGGCGTAATACAGTTAAATGTGAACCTGAATTCATCGCTTTCCCGAAATCGTAAGCTAGAGAACGAATGTAAGTTCCTTTACTGCAAACTACTCTAAAGTCGATTTCTGGCAGTGCAATTCTTGTAATTTCAAATTCGTGAATAGTGGTTTTTCTGCTTTCAATTTCTATAGATTCGCCAGCGCGTGCATGTTCATATAAACGAACACCATCTTTTTTAATAGCCGAAAAAATAGGCGGTTTTTGATCTATTTCTCCTAAAAACTGCTTTACTGTTTCGTGAATCAAAGCTTCATCGATATGATCTGTTGGAAAAGTCTGGTCGATTTCTGTTTCTAAATCGTATGATGGAGTAGTGGCTCCGATGTAAAAAGTTCCAGTATATTCTTTTGCCTGACCTTGAAGCTCCGAAATTCTTTTGGTGAATTTTCCAGTACAAATCAATAAAAGTCCAGTCGCCAGCGGATCTAAAGTTCCGGCGTGACCAATTTTGAACTTTTTAGGAAGTCCAACTTTATTAATTAAAAGGTATTTTAATTTATTGACAGCTTGAAACGAACTCCATTTTAATGGTTTGTCAATCAATAAAACTTGTCCGTCTAAATATTCTTCAGGTGTCATTATATGATGGTAAGCGGGTGAATGAAAAAGTGAATCAATAATAAAATGATTCCAGCTAAGATTCGGTAATAACCAAAAACTTTAAAGCCATTTTTAGTTAAAAATCCGATGAAAGTTTTAATGGCCAAAAGTGCTACAATAAAAGCAACAATGTTTCCGATAACAAGCATATTAATTTGCTCGTGAGACAATTCAAATCCTGCTTTGTAATAATCGTAACATTTTTTTGCTGTTGCGCCTAACATAGTAGGAACTGCTAAGAAAAATGAAAATTCAGCAGCAGAAGTTCTTGTTAGTTTTTGTGACATACCACCTACAATACTAGCACCGCTTCGTGAAACTCCAGGAATCATTGCCAGACATTGAAATAGTCCAATTTTAAAAGCTTTTGCGTAAGTAATCTCAGTTGAAACTTCAGGATCATTTGGTTTGTTGAACCATTCGTCTACTTTCAATAAAATAATTCCTCCAATTAGAAGTGAAATAGCAACCGTAACAGGATTTTCTAATAAGCCGTCAATAAAATCACTTAAAAGTAATCCTAAAACCACTGCAGGAATAAAAGCAACTAAAAGTTTAAAGTAGAAATCAAATGTTTGAAAGAAACGTTTGAAATATAAAATTACAACCGAAAGTATAGCACCAAGCTGAATTACAATTGTAAAAAGTTTAGTGAAATCGTCATGAGCGATTCCAAAAAATGAAGAGGCAATAATCATGTGTCCAGTTGAAGAAACAGGTAAAAATTCTGTAATTCCTTCAATAATGGCAAGAACGATAGCTTGTAATGTATTCATTTAAATTAGATTTTTAGATTTTAGTCCCGAAGCGTCGGGATAGACTTTTAGACTTTTCTAGAAAAGATTAATCTAATAATCTAAGATGTCTGAAAATTCTAAGTAGTCTAAGAAAGTCTATTTAGATTTTTTGAAAATAGAATAAATCGTAATTCCAAAACCGATTAACACAGTTGTCGGTGCTAAACGGATACGTCTAAAACTAAAAATATCTTCGTTAAAAACATTCGGATCTTTACTTCCTCCGCCAGACATTAGAATAAATCCTAATGCAATAACAGCAATACCAATTAATAAGATTTTATAATTGATGCTGTCAAAAAGGAATTCCTGTTTTGGCTGTTCCTGAGCTTGTTCTTTGTTATTGTTGTTGTTTTTCATTTTGTCATTGCGAGGTACGAAGCAATCTCACCCTCTTTTGAGTTTATTTTTATCTAAAGCAATCTAAAATTAATAAAGATCGTCAGTTCTTAAATTCAAGAAACGTTGTGTTGCAAAATGTGTGCTAATCCAAGTAATCAAAACACCTAATCCGAAAACAGCAACTAAAACCAAAGCGATTAAAACTTTGTCTTCTAAAATTCCTAAACCAGGGAAATTAGTTTCTACATAAATTAAAAGTGCAATCAAGGCGATAATTGCCAAACCAGCGCCCAGCATACCTAATTTTACACTTCGCATTACAAATGGTTTACGAATAAATGCTTTGGTTGCTCCAACCATCTGCATAGTTTTGATGATAAAACGATTAGAGTGAATTGATAAACGCAGTGAACTATTGATTAATAAAACAGCAATTATAGTAAGGAAACCACTGATTATTAAAATCCACATACTAACTTTTTTGATGTTGTCATTTACCAGATTTACCAATTGTTTGTCATAAACAATATCTTCAATCATCGTATTTTTTTTCAAATTACTTTCAATCTCTAAAATGCTGTCTCTTTCTACATAATCAGCTTTTAAGTGAATGTCGTATGAATTTAATAACGGATTTTCTCCTAAAAAAGTTAGAAAATCTTCTCCAATAATATCAGTGTGTTCTTTAGCTGCTTTTTCTTTAGAAACATAAGCAAAAGATCTAGCGAATGGTGCTCTTTTCAATTCGGTATTAAAAGCTTTGATGACGCTGTCATTAGCTTCATTTTTAAAGAAAACGGTCATGGCGATTTTTTCTTTAAAATCGTTGGCCAGTTTTTTAGAATTAATAATGAATAATCCCAGTACTCCCAAAAGGAATAAAACCAAGAATACACTTAATACAACCGAAAAATAAGAGGAAATTAACCTGCGCTTTTGAAATTTATCAAAGTTAGAACTCATAGTTTGCTTAAATTATGTGGTAAAAATAATAAAGAATTTCTTTATTTAAAGTTAATAACGAACTTTTATACTATAAATGTACAATTTGATATTGAATAAAAGTTTATTTAACTGCAAACAAGAATAAGTTTTTTTTAAGATTACTTATCTGAGGGCATAAAGCAGATTTTACCGCAAAGTGCGCAAAGTAATTTAAATTGTATAAAACACAAAGCTGCGCAAAGTTCTAGCGGCATAAAGCTTTGTGAACTTATATGTTTTGTATCTACCGCTAAATAAAAACCTTAGCGAACTTTGCGGTTGAAAAAAACGTTGAACCTTAAAATTTACTTTTCAAAAACTACATGAAATGCGACTCTATATTAAGTATTTTTAATAATTTGGGTAGTTATTTTGATATTTTATTTGTTTGTCTATGAAATGCTTTGGTACAAACCACAATAAATGTAAATTTGCGGCTAATTAACTAGTGAAAAGCCTTAGAACCTTAGTCACTTAGAATCTTAGTCACTTAGAAATGAAATACAATCCAAACGAAATTGACGCCAAATGGCAAAAATATTGGGCAGAAAATCAAACTTTTGCAGCAAAAAATAACTCTGAAAAACCTAAACATTATGTACTCGATATGTTTCCTTATCCATCTGGAGCGGGATTACACGTTGGGCATCCGCTGGGTTATATAGCTTCAGACGTTTATTCTCGTTTCAAAAGACATCAAGGTTTCAATGTTTTGCACCCGATGGGTTACGATAGTTTTGGATTACCTGCAGAACAATATGCAATCCAGACAGGACAGCGTCCAGAAGATACAACACGCGTAAATATTGACGGTGGTGTAGACAAAGAAGGAAAACAAATCGCAGGATATAGAAAACAATTAGATAAAATCGGGTTTTCATTTGATTGGAGTCGTGAAGTGCGAACTTCAAATCCTGATTATTACAAACATACACAATGGATTTTTATTCAATTGTTCAATTCTTGGTATTGCAAAAAACAAGGAAAAGCATTTGATATTTCAGAATTAATAACTGTTTTTGAAGAAAGCGGAAATGCATTAGTCGAAGCAGTTTGCGATGATAACGTAGTAATTTTTACTGCTGATGAATGGAATTCTTATTCTGATGATCAAAAAGAAAAAATCTTGTTGCAATACAGAATGACGTATTTGGCAGAAACCGAAGTAAACTGGTGTCCAGGCTTAGGAACTGTTTTGGCAAATGACGAAATTGTAAACGGAGTTTCAGAACGTGGAGGCTTTCCTGTTATAAGAAAAAAAATGACACAATGGAGTATGCGAATTTCTGCTTATGCCGAACGCTTGCTTCAAGGTTTAAATGATATTGATTGGAGTGAGTCTATAAAAGAGAGTCAGCGTAATTGGATTGGAAAATCTGTAGGTGCATTGGTAACTTTTAATGTGAAAGATCATAACGAAGTTATAGAAGTGTTCACTACTCGTCCTGATACTATTTTTGGAGTTACATTTATGACTTTGGCACCAGAACATGATTTGGTAGTTAAAATTACAACTCCAGAACAAAAAGCTGCTGTTGAAGCCTATATAGAAAAAACAGCAAAACGTTCTGAGCGTGAGCGTATGGCAGATGTAAAAACTATTTCGGGAGTATTTACGGGTGCTTATGCTGAACATCCATTTACAAAAGAACCAATTCCAGTTTGGATTGGAGATTATGTTTTGGCAGGTTATGGAACAGGTGCTGTAATGGCGGTTCCTTGCGGAGACGAAAGAGATTTTGCTTTTGCTAATTTCTTTAAAGGTCAAAACGGAATGCAGGAAATCAAAAATATCTTCGCTAATGTTGATATTTCAGAAGCTGCTTACGGATCAAAATACAACGTTGAAATCGCAAATTCTGATTTCTTAAACGGATTGAATTATAAGGAGGCAACTCAAAAAGCAATTGCTGAATTAGAAAAAATTGGTCAGGGAACTGGTAAAACAAATTACCGTTTGCGTGATGCTGTTTTTTCTCGTCAGCGTTATTGGGGTGAACCATTTCCAGTTTATTATGTAAATGGATTGCCAAAAATGATTGATGCACAGCATTTGCCAATTATTTTACCTGAAGTAGAGAAATATTTACCAACAGAAGATGGTTTGCCTCCATTAGGAAACGCAGCAGTTTGGGCTTGGGATACAAAACAAAACAAAGTTGTCGATACTGATTTAGTTGACAATGTTTCGATTTTTCCTTTAGAATTGAACACTATGCCAGGTTGGGCAGGAAGTTCATGGTATTGGATGCGTTACATGGATGCACACAACGAAAATGAATTTGCAAGCAAAGAAGCATTAGCTTACTGGGAAAATGTAGATTTATATATCGGAGGAAGCGAGCACGCAACAGGTCACTTATTGTATTCTCGTTTCTGGAACAAATTCTTAAAAGACAAAGGTTTTGCTCCAACTGAAG
This sequence comes from Flavobacterium sp. GSB-24, assembly GCF_027924665.1. Lineage (NCBI taxonomy): Bacteria > Pseudomonadati > Bacteroidota > Flavobacteriia > Flavobacteriales > Flavobacteriaceae > Flavobacterium > Flavobacterium sp. GSB-24. The sequence goes on along the minus strand of NZ_AP027043.1, from coordinate 552,385 downwards.
AGCCATTCAAAAAACTGATTAATCAGGGAATGATTTTGGGAACTAGTGCGTTTGTTTACAGATTAGAAGGAACAAATACTTTTGTATCTAAAAATAAAATTGGAGATCAAAAAGTTCAGCCAATTCACGCTGACGTTTCAATGGTAAATTCATCAGATGAATTAGATGTTGAAAAATTCAAAGCTTGGAGAGAAGATTATGCTGATGCTGAATTTATTTTAGACGAAAACGGAAAATACATTGTAGGCCGAGAAGTTGAGAAAATGTCGAAATCGAAATACAATGTAGTAACTCCAGATGATATTTGTGCAGAATATGGTGCTGATACATTACGTTTATACGAAATGTTTTTAGGCCCATTAGAGCAGGCAAAACCTTGGAATACTGCTGGAATTTCTGGTGTATTTGGTTTCTTGAAAAAATTATGGCGATTGTATTTTGATGATAATGGCTTAATCGTAAATAACGACGAACCAACAAAAGACAATTTGAAATCGTTACATAAAACCATCAAAAAAGTGGCTGATGATATTGAGAATTTCTCTTTCAATACTTCGGTTTCTCAATTTATGATTTGTGTAAACGAATTGTCTTCTCAAAATTGTCATTCAAGAGCAATTTTAGAGCCGTTAGCAATTTTAGTTTCGCCATATGCGCCTCATATTGCAGAAGAATTATGGTCGCAGTTAGGACATACGACTTCTATTTCTGAGGTTGCTTTCCCAATTTTTGATGAAAAACATTTAATCGAAACCAATAAAGAGTACCCAGTTTCTTTCAACGGAAAAATGCGTTTCACAATCGAATTGCCTTTGGATTTAACCAAAGAACAAATCGAAGAAATCGTAATGAAAGACGAAAGAACTCAAAAACAGTTAGATGGAAAAACTCCGAATAAAGTGATTATTGTTCCTGGGAAAATAATTAACCTAGTCGGTTAATTATTTTAAAATTCCAATATAAAAATTCCAAATTCCAATTTTACGATTGGGGTTTGGGATTTTTTTTGTTTTATAATTGCTGTTGTATGTCATTGCGAGGAACGAAGCAATCTCATTTAGTATGTTTTTTAGCTTGTTAGTGCGGTTGTTTCGTTCCTCAAAATGACAAGATTGTGGAAAAAACTTTGCGACCTTGCGCCTTTGTAAGCAAGACACCCTAGCGTTCCTTGCGTAAATCTTTGCGGTTAAAAACCCGAGCAAACATTGGCGTTTTAAATTTTTTTATTAAAAATTTAAAAACTTTTGTAACATTTTAATAGTCGTCGTATCAAAAGCATGGATCCGATTTAATTAACAACTTAAAACTATTAAAAATGAAAAAGTATATCATCTTAATTATCGCATTCTTATTCTCTGCATTATGTATCAATGTTTTTGCACAAACAAAATCATATCCTTTTGAGGTTATCAAAACAGGAAAAGGAAAACAATCTATAATATTTATTCCTGGTTTTGCTTCTTCTGGAGAAGTTTGGAACGAAACCAAAGCAGCTTTCGAAAAAGATTTTACATGCTATACACTTACAATGGCTGGATTTGCCGGAGTAAAACCACAACCTAATCCTTCATTCGAAAACTGGAAATCAGGAATTGCCAATTATATCAAAGACAATAAAATCGAAAAACCAATTTTAGTTGGCCACAGTATGGGAGGCGGGCTTGCGCTGGCAATCGCTTCAGATTATCCAGATTTAATTTGTAAAATTGTGGTTGTCGACGCGCTTCCGTGTTTGGCTGCTTTGAGCGATCCTTCTTTTAAATCAAAAGAAAATAATGACTGTTCGCCAATGGTTACTCAAATGGCAGCAATGAATGAAACGCAGTTTTATGATATGCAGAAACAAACGATGCCGAGACTTTTGCAAGATTCATCAAAATTAGAAATGGTTGTAGACTGGAGTGTAAAATCGGATCGAAAAACTTTTTCGGAAGTGTATTGTGATTTCTTTAATATCGATTTGAGAGAAAGAATCTCGGCGATAAAATGTCCGTCATTAATTTTATTAGAATCTTATTTTATAAATTTAAAACCGGCAATCGAAGGGCAGTATAAAAACTTGAAAACAGCTAATTTTCAATATGCGGATAAAGGTTTACATTTTATAATGTACGATGACAAAGATTGGTATTTGGCACAATTAAACTCTTTTATAAAATCTTAATATGGAATTCGAAGATATCTACAAAACATATTGGGATAGAATTTTTAGGCTTTGCATGGGTTTTGTAAACGATTATGACGCGGCGCAGGATTTGACTCAGGAAACGTTTATAATTGTCTGGCAGAAACTGGAAAACTTTAGAAATGAATCTTCTATTGGAACCTGGATTTTTAGGATTGCTTCTAACAATTGCCTGAGGCAGATCGAAAAACAGAAACGTTTTCCAAAATCAGAGCTGCCTGTTCATCTTTCAGAAGAAAAACAAGCCTCATTGGAACCTCAAATTCAGTTTTTATACAAATGTATTGCTGAATTACCCGAAACAGAACGTATTATTATTTCGCTGGAACTGGAAGATGTAAAGCAGACAGAAATTGCCAAAATTGTTGGACTTTCTGATGCAAATGTGCGAGTAAAAATTCACAGGATAAAAGAAAAATTGACCGAAAAATTTAAAGAAAATGGACAACGATAACAATATAGATTTTAAAGATTTATGGAAAAAACAATCTGTAAGTCAGCCAGATATGAGGGATTTACTGGCAAGAATAACCAAGTTCAAAAAGGCAGGATTAAGAAGTTTATGGATTGTTAATATATTGCTTTTGGCTACCTGTATGTTTATTGTTTGTATTTGGATATATTATCAACCGCAATTTATTTCGACTAAAATCGGAATTGTCATAACGATTCTGGCCATGGTGATTTATTTATTCACCTATAATAAATTACTGAGCAAGTATAAAAATATTGAAGCCACACAAACCAATCAAGAGTATCTTCAAAATTTAATTATAATTAAAAAGAAACAACAATTTCTGCAGACCAAAATGATGACTTTTTATTTTCTGGCGCTTACAGTTGGTATTTGTTTATATATGTATGAATATGCCAGTAGAATGACGCTTTTAGGAGCTGGTTTAACGTATGGTATTACTTTATCATGGATGTTGTTCAATTGGTTTTATCTTCGCCCGAAACAAGTCAAAAAACAGCAGGAGAAAATAAATAGTCTAATTGAGAAGTTTGAAGAAGTGAACAATCAATTAGAGTTATAAAAAAAGAAGCTTCGTAATATTACGAAGCTTTACTTTTTACCAAAAAACTAAAATCTAAATTTTAAAGTAACATTTATAGAGGAAAAACGTAAGGAGTAAGAGATAAAACAATTATTCCGTCGCTAGTTGCTGTTGCAGTTAGTTCGTTTTGCAATTTTCCGCCAACATAAATTTTACCAGTTAAAGTTTGTCCAGCAACTCCGCCATATCCACTTGCGCTTAATGATGCTCCCATAGATTTTGCTTCAGCTGTAAATTCTTTAGTCCAAGGAAGCTTAGTAATGTCTTCATTTAATGCGTTCCCGCCTTTTTCAAAATAAACAGTAGATAATGTTCCTGTGTAATTTCCAGTTATTTCATATTTTACATCTCTTGAAGCTGTTCCAGTGTTATTATCGTCATTGTCGCTGCTGCAAGAAACTGCTGTAAAAGCAAGAGTCAATACAATTGCTAAAGTTTTTAAAATCGATTTCATAATAAAATTCTTAAATTAATATTCATAGTCAAACAAAATTAGACCCTTACTAAAGAGATATCAATACCTGATAAAATGTATTTTTTATTACCTGATATCAGGTAAAAGAGCTAATTTTTTTTTGAAAGTCGCTAAGCTTTAATAACTTTGAGTAAATACCCATTTATGAAGAAAATCTACGCCTTTATCTTTTTTTTATTTTTTTCTGCTATTTCCAATTCACAAGTAATCCTTTCATTAGATGACGATACGGTTTACATTGACAGTATTGTTAAGTCTACAAAAAATGTAAAGTCCGACAGCATTAAAAGTTTGAACAGTTTTAGACTGTCCAAATTATTTTTAATGGTTCAGGATGCCAAAAAATCCAAAGAATACCTCGAACAAGGAAATCGATTAAAAACAAAATTTCCTTTCTTACGGGATATTTCGCTTTATTATAATGCTTACAGTTTTATTGAAAAAGGCGATATAGATGGTTTTGAAAAAGCCTTATTAGAAGCTAATGAAAAACTTAAAAAATACCGCTATAAAGAAGCTTATAGGATTCGGGCAATTATACTTCAGAATTATGGTATTATGCAGCAGCGCAAGAATAATGAAAATGCTTATATGCGCCTGTTGGTGAATGAAGCTATTCCTATTGCCAAAAAAAGCGGTGATTATGAATTAATCAGCGGTTTAAATAAAGCCGTTGCCATTATTTTCATGAATAATGGTGAAAGGGAAAAAGCTGCAGAATATCTCGATCAAGCCCAAAAATATATCGAAAATACTACTAAAAAGTCTCCGACGCTTGCAGAGTCTAAAATGGAAACTTATATCATAAATGCAGAGAATTTGGTAGAACTTAAACATTTTTATGATGCTAAAAGTATACTCGATAAAGCTTTTGTGACCTTAAAAAAATATCCAGAATCGAATTTGAATGATTCTTATTTTTATGCAGAAGGAATTTATTATGCTAAACAAAATAAACACAATGAAGCATTAATAAGTTTTGAGAAAGGCATAAATTCTTCTATAAAACATGGTAACTCTATCGCATTAAACAGATTAAAATTTGCGGAGTATGAAGTGCTTTTTAAACTCAAAAACTACGTTAAAGCTAAAAGTAATCTAGAATATCTGGTGCAAAACACACCATTTATTGTTGACAAAAAAAATTATTATAAAGAATTATCTAAAGTTTATAATGCGACAAAAGAATACTCCAAAGCCTATTCGTATTCGCATAAATACAATGTTATAAATGATAGTTTGAACGATGCCAATCTGAAAAATGAAATTATTGAACTCGAGGCAAAATATAAAAAAGCAGAAAGTGAGAAGAAAATCTCTTTACTGCAGTCAGAAAATGAAAAAGCAGTTTTACAAGTCAATAATAATCGATTAAACACAATGCTTTTTGCAGCGCTTTCGTTTTTGTTGTTCCTAACAGTTTTGTTTTTATGGATTTATAATAACTATCAAAAAAAGCTGAGTTTTCAGAAAGAAGTCAATTTACAGCAAGAATTATCAGCGCTTGAAAATCAACAGAAATTATCGATTTCAAATGCATTGATTCAAGGTGAAGAAATCGAACGAAAGAGAATTGCAAGAGATTTACACGATGGATTAGGAAGTATGCTTTCTGGCTTGAAAATGCATTTGAGTCTTGTCAACCGAGAAAATAACGAAAACAGTCCGAACATTAATGAAATGCTAAACGACTCGATTAAAGAGCTTCGTAATATTTCTCAAAATTTAATGCCCGAAAGTTTAATGAAATTGGGACTTGAACATGCGTTGAAAGATTTGTGTGTTTCTCATTCTACTTTAGAAACTGTCGTTGAGTTTCAGTATTTAATTAAAAAATCAAAATTTCCACAGCATTTTGAAATTATGATTTATCGCATAATACAGGAACTTCTAAATAATGCTTTAAAATATGCTAAAGCTTCACAAATTTTAGTTTCCTGTTCGCAGAATAAAGATGTGTTCTTTATTACTGTAGAAGACAATGGAGTAGGATTTAATGTAAAACACGCCGAAAAAAGAGAAGGTATGGGACTGCGAAATATTAAAAACCGCGTCGCATTTTTGAATGGGAAACTAGAAATTGATTCGGTTGTCAATAAAGGGACTTCAGTATATATTGAATTAAAAATTTAAATCCAGACTATATAAATGATACATAAAACAGTAATTGTAGACGATCATCCGATTGTGATTTCGGGAATAGCAGGTTTGTTGTCGGATTTGGATGCTATTAAGATCGTAGAAAAATTTGAGTCGGGAGTATCGCTTTTAGAATATATCGAAGACAATAAAGTTGATCTCATCTTAATGGATATTTTTCTGCCAGTTATAAATGGCGTTGATTTGTGTAAAACCATTAAACAAAAACATCCTAAAATTGTAATTATCGGCATGAGCAGTCAATCTGAAAGAAGCTTGGTAATGCAGTTTATTCAAAATGGAGGGAATGGCTATATCTTGAAAAATGCCTCTTTTGATGAATTTAAAAATTGTATTTATAAAGCTATTGAAGGTGAAATTGTTTTTAGTGAAGAAGTAAAAACCATAATCAGCCAGCCTTTATCTGAAGACTTAGAACGCATTCCAGGTTTAAGCAGAAGAGAACGTGATATTGCATTATTGCTTTCGCAGGGAAAATCGACTCAGGAAATTGCAGATGATTTGTTTTTGAGTTTTTTGACGGTTCAAACTCATCGTCGAAATATTCTTCAAAAATATAAAATGAAAAACGTAGCAGAATTGATTGCTTTTCTGCTTAAGAACAATATGTTAAACTGAGACAAATTCGGTAAATAAATGTCAAAATGACATTTTGTTAAAATGGTTCATAATTTGCAGTTTGTTTTGTAAATTTAAAAATCAATCTAAAAACACTAGAAAATATGGGATCTGGATATCTAATTATTGCTGGAGCTATAATGTTGTTCAGCTGGCTGGTAAGTTCTCAGCTAAAGAGCAAATTTGAATTATATTCGAAATTGCAACTAAGAAACGGAATGAGCGGTGCTGAAATTGCCGAAAAAATGCTTGCCGATAACGGAATTACAGATGTTCGTGTTATTTCGACACCAGGTCAGTTAACAGACCATTATAATCCTTCAGATAAAACAGTAAATTTAAGTGAAGCCGTTTATAATCACAGAAACGCGGCAGCTGCAGCAGTTGCAGCACACGAATGCGGTCACGCCGTACAACATGCAATTGGTTACGAATGGCTGACAATGCGTTCAAAATTAGTGCCAATCGTAAGCGTTGCTTCAAACTACGTGCAATGGATTTTAATTGCGGGAATCTTAATGATTAAGGTTTTTCCACAATTATTATTAATTGGGATTATAGTTTTCGCGGCAACAACCTTGTTTTCGATTATTACACTTCCTGTAGAATACGATGCGAGTAACCGTGCGCTGGCCTGGTTGGAAAATAAACAAATGCTGACACAAGAAGAGCAGGCAGGAGCAAAAGATGCTTTAAAATGGGCTGCAAGAACGTATGTAGTAGCTGCAATTGGTTCTATCGCCACGTTGCTGTACTATATCTCGATTTATTCGGGAAGCAGGAGAAATTAGTTAATTTAAATTTTCAATATTTTAAAATTCCAAATTCCAAATCTGTCAGGTTTGGAATTTTTTTATTCTTTCCGATAACGAATGAATCAGTAATACTTTTCGAATTTGGAATTTGGATTTTGAAAATTGGAATTTTAGATTGCTAAAGCTGAATCTGTCTATCAATCTGCTGATCTAAAGAAATAAAAGTTTCAGTTCTCGAAACACCTTCAATCGCTTGAATTTTGGTATTTAGCAACTGCATTAAATGTTCGTTGTCACGACAGATGATTTTAATTAAAACAGACCAGTTTCCAGTAGTATAATGGCATTCTAAAACTTCAGGAATTTTTCTAAGTTCTTTTACAGCTTCCGAATTTCGGGAAGCTTTATCCAAATAAACTCCAATAAACGCCATTGTGTTGTAACCTAAAACCTTTGGGTTTACAGTAAATTTAGACCCAGAAATAACGCCGGATTGCTCTAATTTTTTTAATCTCTGATGAATTGCCGCACCAGAAATTCCGATTTTATTGGCGATTTGCAAAATTGGTTTTCGGGCATCGTCCATTAAATACCGAAGAATTTCTTTATCGATACCGTCAATTTCAATTAAGAGGGAGTTGATTTTCATAACTTATAATTTGAAACTATTTTTTGTGATTTGGGTTTAGAATAGAAATCAAATGTAATTAAAATGGCTTGTAAATAGAAATTCCAATGTAAAAAACCCAAATTCCAATTTAAGAAAATCCAAATGCGTTCCAGTGGTTGAACCACTTATTGTGTTTGATTTATGAAGTCGTTAAAACAAAAAATCCAAATCCCAGTGATTAGTTGGAATTTGGATTTTTAAAAATTATATTTCTTAATGTTATTTTCCTTTGTTTGCTTCTGCAACGTATTTTTCTAAAGCCATTGTCATAGAAGGTGTTTCAGGAGTTGGAGCAAGAATATCAATTCTTAAACCATGATCTAAAGCTTCTTTTTGAGTTGTGCTTCCAAATACTGCGATTCTGGTGTCGTTTTGTTTGAAATCTGGGAAATTCTTAAACAAAGATTTAATTCCAGTAGGGCTGAAAAAAGCTAAAACGTCATAATAAACATCAGCTAAGTCAGACAAATCACTCATTACAGTTCTGTAAAAAATAGCTTGTGCCCAATCTACTTTAAGACTGTTTAATGTTATAGGAGCATCTGCATTTAATTGATCAGATGCAGGAAGTAAAAACTTTTCGTCTTTGTACTTCTTAATCAGCGGAGATAAATCCGCAAAATCTTTTGCTCCAACGTAAATTTTACGTTTTCTGTACACAACATACTTTTGAAGGTAAAACGCAACAGCCTCAGATTGACAGAAATACTTCAATCCTTCAGGAACTTTATAACGCATTTCATCAGCAACTCTAAAAAAATGATCTACAGCATTTCTACTTGTTAAAATGATCGCAGTGTAATGATTAAGATCGATTTTTTGTAATCGAATCTCTTTTGCGCTAACCCCTTCCACATGAATAAATGGTCTGAAATCAATTTTTATTTTGTGTTTTTGTTGGAGCTCAAAGTAAGGAGAATTCTCCACTTTAGGTTCAGGCTGTGACACCAAAATTGTTTTCACTTTCATATTATAAACATTTTCTAAGCACTCCCTTTTGTTATCCAATAATAAAGAAAATAATAAGGGGCTATTTCAAGAGCGCAAAGATATAAAATAAAATAAAATAACTTGCTGATAATTGCGTTTTGATATGTTTTAATTGAAATAAAGTAAGAGTATACACTAATACACAGGGAAATACCTATGATTATTATCGGTATGATTTGTGGAATATTATTGTAATAGAACAAAATAGCATTGATTGGAAGGATTAAAACGCCAATATATGTTCTGTAAGTTACTTTTTGTAAGTTAAAAAGTTCTACAAATTCATCAATGTTGAATGAAGTTGCTACGATTTTCTCGATTAAATACTTTCCTAAAATGAAATAAAGAAGGAAAGTTGCGATCTGAATAAACAAAACCCAATCAGTTTTAGAGGCCTGTCCAAAAATGTTCATCGTAAGCAAAATGAAAAATGCGTACGAAACAATTTGTACAAAAAATAAACCAACTGTAAAACTGCTTTTTAAATGGTTGTTGTCGCGATAAATTTTAGCATATTTATCAGAAAAAATAAGTTTACTAAATTCACTAAATCTAGATTCATAAGCAGATTTTGTCATGGCAACAACAGCAAAGGTCAGCACAAACAAAAGTGTTGCCCAGTCTTTGTTTTCCAGAATTCGAGGATGAAGTTGTTCAATCATAGCGTTACAAAATTAGTAATTTTTTGATGCAATACTTTTATTATATATTTATTATGAATCAAATGCTATAAAAAGTTTACTTTTGCGGTGAAATTACCGAGAAAAAATGAATGATAGTATTGTCATAATTCCCACATATAACGAAATTGAGAATATAGAAAGTATAGTAAGAGCAGTACTTTCGCAGCATAAATCTTTTAATCTGCTGATTATTGATGACAATTCTCCTGATCATACTGCAAAAAAAGTGATTGCATTACAGGAAGAATTTCCAGATAAGCTTTTTTTAGAACAAAGAACCAAAAAATCAGGTTTAGGAACAGCTTATGTTCATGGCTTCAAGTGGGCTTTAGAACGCAATTATCAATTTATTTTTGAAATGGATGCCGATTTTTCCCATAACCCAAATGATTTAGAAAAGCTGTACGATGCCTGCCATTTTGGTGGCGCAGACCTTGCAATTGGTTCTCGTTATGTAACGGGTGTAAACGTTGTAAACTGGCCTCTAAGCCGAGTTTTGATGTCTTATTTTGCATCGGTTTACGTGAAATTTATCACAGGAATGAAAATTCATGATGCCACTGCAGGTTTTGTATGTTACAAACGAGAAGTTCTGGAAAAAATCAATTTGAATAAAATAAAATTTGTTGGGTATGCGTTTCAAATCGAAATGAAATACAGAACATACTGTGCAAAATTTCAAATTACAGAAGTTCCTATTATCTTTACAGATAGAACAAAAGGAGTTTCTAAAATGAGTAATGCCATTATTAAAGAAGCTATACTAGGCGTAATTTCACTTAGATTAAGAAAATTAGTCAATTCATTATAAACCAACATCATGAATAGGATTTTAATAAAAAATGCCAAAATTGTAAACGAAGGGACAATTTTTGAAGGAGATGTTTTAATAGAAAATGATTTGATTGTTGAAATTGCCGACAGCATTTCGTTAAAAACATCAGATTGTATAGTAATCGATGCCGAGGGAAGTTATTTAATGCCGGGAGCAATTGACGATCAAGTACATTTTAGAGAACCAGGTTTAACGCATAAAGGAGATCTCGAATCTGAATCTCGAGCTGCTGTTGCTGGAGGGATTACTTCTTTTATCGAACAGCCAAATACGGTTCCTAATGCAGTAACACAAGAAATTTTAGAAGATAAATATCAAATTGCATCTCAAAAATCATTTGCGAATTATTCGTTTATGATGGGTGCAACAAATGATAACTTAGAGGAAGTTTTAAAAACAAATCCAAAAAACGTTGCCGGAATTAAAATTTTCTTAGGTTCGTCAACAGGAAATATGCTGGTGGATAACGAAGCAGTTTTAGAAAAGATTTTTTCTAGCACACCAATGCTAATTGCGGTTCACTGCGAAGATGAAACTACAATTCAAAATAATCTTGCTGCTTTTAAAGAGCAGTATGGAGAAGATGTTCCCGTAACTGCGCATAATTTAATTAGAAGTGCAGAGGCTTGTTATATTTCTTCTTCAAAAGCAGTTGCTTTGGCAAAACGCACAGGAGCAAGACTTCATATTTTCCATCTTTCAACTGCGAAAGAAATGGAATTGTTTACGAATAAAATTCCGTTAGAAGATAAAAAGATTACTGCTGAGGTTTGTGTGCATCATCTTTGGTTTACAGACGAGGATTATAAAACAAAAGGTAATTTCATTAAATGGAACCCAGCCGTAAAAACTGCCGAAGATCGTGCTGAACTTTGGAAAGCTTTGAACGACGGGCGAATTGATGTAATTGCTACAGACCACGCACCTCATACAAAAGAGGAAAAAATGCAGTCGTATTTAAAAGCACCTTCTGGTGGTCCGCTTGTACAGCATGCTGTTGTAGCTATGTTTGAAGCACATCATCAAGGTAAAATAAGCGTGGAGAAAATAGTGGAAAAAATGTGCCACAATCCAGCTAAAATTTTCAAAATTGAAAAAAGAGGTTTTATAAGAGAAGGTTATCACGCCGATTTGGTTATTGTAAATCCGAGCCTGCCTTGGAGTGTAAAACCAGAGAATATTTTATACAAATGCGGATGGTCGCCTTTTGAGAATTTTACTTTCAAATCTAGAATTACGCATACTTTTGTAAACGGAGAATTGGTTTATAATAATTTCAAAGTAAAAGATACGAGAGCCGGAAAACGATTATTATTTGACAGATAAAAAACGACTATGAAGAACTTTATAGTAATAGTATTGGTTTTGTTTCTTTCTATAAGCTGCAAAAAAGAGCTGGTAAAACAGCCTGCGAAGCTTATTGAAAGAGAAAAAATGGTTGATATCATGTATGATTTGTCGCTTCTTGAAGCAATGAGGTATCAAAAACCATTGTCTTTAGATTCGATAAACAGTGATCCAACAAAATTTATTTTACAAAAATATAAAGTAGACAGTCTGCAGTTTGTTCAGAATAATATATATTATGCTTCTGATTATGAAAGCTATAAAGATATGTTTGATGAGGTAAATAAAAGATTGGCTAAAAATCAAAGAGCAGCAGATTCTCTTGCAAAAATCGATGAGAAAAAAGCAGCAAAAGAGAATAAAAATAAGCCAAAGGAATTGAAGGAAGTTTCGAAAGATTCTATCAAAAAAAACATTCCAAAAATCAATATTGATTCTATAAAAATGGCGCAAAGAAAAAATAGAAGACAATTATAATTTTGAACTGTCTTTAATGTACTGATGAATATCAGTAAAAACCGTTCCTAGAGCGGTTTTTATTTTTTCATTACTATATAAATTCTTAGAGTAAGAGGCTTTTGCAGTTGCTTTGGTAATACTTCTTTCTCTAAAAAATAAGGTCGAAAATATTCCATCAGCAATCCATAAGAAATTCATAAAAAATGGTTTAGCATGGATATGAGGTCTTTTTGCTTTTAATGCATCTGCAACGGTATTTAAAAGATCTCTAAAAACAATGTTATCTGCAATTAATGTAAAACGTTCATTTTTAATGTCGCTTTTCATTAATTCAATAGTAGTTTTTATTACATCATCCACAGAAATAAATCCAGTACTTCCGAGTGTGTAAAACGGAAGGCCGTTAGAAACTTTTTGGTAGATTTTACTGCTTCCTTCTTCAAAAATCGTCATTTTGGGTGGACCTAAAATTACTCCAGGATTTACAATAATCACCTTTAAGCCTTCTTGCTGTCCGCGCCAAACTTCCATTTCAGCACCATATTTAGAAATGGCGTAATCGCTGTGTGGTTTTTCGGGATTCCAATCTGTTTCTTCGGTAATATGCGTTTCGTGTGCTGCAATATCGCCCAAGGCAGCGATTGAACTTATAAAACAAAATTTTTCTATGTTTTTGGCAATAGAAAAATTAACCATGTTTGCCGTTCCTTCGATATTTGTTTTTCTGAGTTTTTCTTCGTCTCTCGGATCAAATGAAATCAAGGCGGCACAATGATAAACCTGAGTGATGTCGATAAAAGCATTTTCTAAGGAAGGAACATCTAAAATATCAGCCTCAATCCAATTTATTTTTTCAAATAAATCTGGTTTTTTATAGAACTCAAAAACCGATTTTGTTTTTTCGATTTTACTTTTTGATCTATAAACAGCCCGAACATTTTCTCCATTTTCAATTAAATGAAGTAATAAATGTGCGCCGACTAAACCAGTTCCTCCAGTTACTAATATCATTTTGTAAAGATAAGTTTTTTGGTTTAAGGTGCAAAGGGACAAAGGTTCAAAGTTAAAAAGGTTTTGGTGTTGAAATAGATTTTGTAATTGACTTTTGCGATTGAAATTGATGTTGAAACTGAAATTGAAATTGAGTTTTACGATTGATATTGGAATTGCTTTTTGATATTGCCATTGCCATTGATTATATTTGCGCAAATTATTTTAAAAAATGAAGAATCTAGTTGAAGAATTAAAATGGCGCGGGTTATATCATGATAGTATGCCTGGAACGGAAGAACAATTACTAAAAGAGGCTACCACTGCGTATATTGGTTTTGATCCAACGGCAGATTCACTGCATATCGGGAGTATGGTTCAGATTATTTTATTGGTTCACCTAAAAAATTTCGGACACAGACCGATTGCTTTAGTGGGTGGGGCAACAGGAATGATTGGTGATCCTTCTGGTAAATCTGATGAAAGAAATTTGCTTGACGAAGAAGCTTTGGCTAAAAACGTTGCAGGAATTAAAAGTGTCTTGTCTCGTTTCTTAGATTTTAGTTCAACCGAAGCAAATGCACCAGTAATGGTGAATAACTACGATTGGATGAAAGAATTCTCTTTTATCGATTTTGCACGTGAAGTTGGAAAAAGAATTACTGTAAATTATATGATGGCTAAAGATTCTGTAAAAAAGAGATTTAGCGGTGAAGGTGAGGGAATGTCTTTTACAGAGTTTACATATCAGTTAATTCAAGGTTACGATTTTTATCATTTATATAAAAATAACAACTGCATCTTGCAAATGGGAGGTTCTGACCAATGGGGTAATATTACCACGGGTACAGAATTAGTGCGCAGAATGGGAGGCGAAAACGCAAAAGCTTACGCTTTAACAACGCCTTTGATTACAAAAGCAGACGGATCTAAATTCGGTAAATCTGAAGGAGGAAATGTTTGGTTAGATGCTGATAAAACTTCGGTATATAAATTTTACCAATTTTGGGTAAACACTACAGATGTTGATGCTGAGAAATATATCAAAATCTTTACTTTCTTAGATAAAGATACTATTGATGCATTAATTGAAGAGCATAAAACAGCTCCGCATTTAAGAGTTTTGCAAAAGAAACTGGCAGAAGAAATTACTGTTTTTGTTCACAATAGAGAAGAATTAGAAAAAGCAATTCAAGCTTCTAATATTTTATTTGGAAATTCAACTGCAGAAGATTTGAAAAAATTGGATGAAGCTACTTTTTTAGAAGTTTTTGATGGAGTTCCGCAAGCTGAAATCGCAAAAGCTGATTTAGAAAACGGATTGGATATTATTACTGTTTTGAATGAAAAAACAGGTTTTTTTAAATCGAACGGAGAAGCTAGAAGAGCTTTAACAGCTAATTCTATTTCTGTAAATAGAGAGAAAATAAAAGAAGATTTTGTATTAACATCAAATGATTTGATTAATAATCAATTTGTTTTATTACAAAGCGGAAAGAAAAATTATTTTGTGATTCGCGTTGTTTAATCTTTTAATCGAGTAGTTGTTTAATTGTTTAATCGGAATTTTGCGATTAAATAAGAGACATTTTTATAATGTCAGAAATCCGAATATTCGAAAAGAATATTCGGATTTTTTCGTTTAACGAACGATTCGTTCCGTAGGAATGTCTCATCGGTAGAATAAAAATTTGGATTTCGTTTTACGTTCCGTAGGAACGTTTGACTAACAGAGAGAGTATTGTATAATAACAAGTGCCCCTACAGGACACAATGCTAAATAATATTCTTTTTTCTACCGATGAGATATTCCTACGGAATATTAAAATTATGGTTGTTATGTACTGACCAAGTAAAAAGAGATTATTAGGACTGTATTTGTTCTGGATTGGTTAATTTATTCACTGAACCAAATTTATTTTTTTGGGACTTTTGCTCTTTAACTTCTACTATGAAAAAGTATATGTTTTTTTACTAAGTTTATCATCTTAAAACAAACATAAGATATGCTTCTAATTTTATTTATTTACTGGATTTGGAAAGGCTTTACTAATCTGGCCTTAGAATATGATAAGAACAAATGGGGTTATTTCGCTATTGGAATAATATCTTATTATGCAGGAACTCTTCTTGCTGGATTTGTTGTAGGGCTTCTGTCTGTTTTTATTGGAGGTTTAGATAGTATTGATGACAGTAGTTTTAGCAGTGCAGGATGGAATATACTTTTTGTACTTTGTGGAGTTCTGACTTGTTATGGAGTTTATAAATTATTAGAACACAAAGGTCAAAAAGAAAAACTACTACAGAAAAAAGAAGGTATAGAAAGTATTGGTGTAAGTGATGAAAATTGATTTTTGATTACGAGTTAATTGTTTAATCGAAAGTAAATATGATTAAACGGTTCAACAAATCAACGATTAAACTATAAAACCATCAAATTACAACCGCGAATATCAGAATTATCAAAACGTCCCAAAACCTCGAAAGAGTTGTTGGGATTTTTTTTGCCTAAATCTTGTGTGGCAATAAAGGAGCATGAATTAATATTTGCCAAATCAATAACATTGATTCCGCCAGTTTTTCCATCCTTCACATAAGTGAGAGCATCTTCTGGATCGCGAATTAAAATATTCATCCAAGACGGACATTCGAAAACACCTTCTCCTAAAGAATAGGCCTGCGCTAAAAGTTCTGTCATTCCGTATTCTGAATGAATAGAAGAAACGCCGAAACCTTTGCAAAGCTGTTCGTGCAATTCTTCTCGGATCATTTCTTTGCGTTTTCCTTTCATACCTCCAGTTTCCATTATAATGGTATTTTGAAGATTGAATTGATGTTTTTCGATCAAATCTAATAAAGCGTAAGTCACGCCAATTAAAATAACATTTTGACCCGAATTGTCCAGTTCAATTAGCTTTTGGGTAAGTTCTCCGTAGTTGTGTAAATAAAACCCACTTTCTGGCTGATTAGAGAGTTTAATTAAGTCATCGACCATATAGATTAACGAAGATCCTTCACGTTCCAAATAAGACGGCAAAAGGGCTAAAACTACATAGTCTTCTATATTGCCATAAAACTGAGAAAATCCTTTGCGATAACTTTCTTCGTAAAGCTTAACATCTGTTACCAAATGCCTGCTTGTAATCATTCCAGTAGTACCGCTGCTGGTAAAAGTTACTTGCGCGGAATCATTGTTTGAAACTACGTCGTGGCTTTTGAAAAATTGAATAGGTAAAAATGGAATTTGTTGTAATGACTTTACCTGTTGCGGATTAACTTTTAGGAAATCACAAAAATCGCGATAAACCTTATTGTTTTCGTGCTGAAAACGAAACACTTTTAGTGCTATTTTTTCAAATTGTTTCTGACTCGAAATCGTAAATATATCGCTGGCTGTGATCAAAACTTTTTTTTGCAAAGATATTTATTTTTTAGTCGCAGTCACAGTTTTCAGTTGCAGTTTGTAAACTGAGAACTATGACTGAAAACTAAAAAAGCTCCATTTGGAGCTTTTTCTATATCTTAACGGATAATGAGTTTTCGGGTTGCAGATGCGTTTTGTTCGCTTATCTTAATGATATAAACCCCTGAAGGTAATTCGGCAACATTTAATTCTCTAGAGGTTAAATGTGCTTGCAGTACTTTTTTTCCTAAAATATCAAAGACAATAACTTCTTTCTCTAAATCGTTCTTAGAGGATATGTACACTTTGCCATTAGTAACAGGGTTAGGGTACAAGCTTAGCCCCTCAATAGAAGTAGATTCTTGAGTTTTTGGTAATTGCTTGCTGTCTTGCGCCGAGACGCTCACAGTAAAGAAAAATGCCAATAAGAAAGTAATATAAAAGTAGTTTTTTGCCATCGCGTATATTTGGATATTGTAAATATACAAAAAAAATTACAAAAAGTGCGCCAAAAAAAAACATCCTAAATATTTAGGATGTTTTTAACATTATGTGTTCGAAGTTATTAAGAATGTTATTTTGATAATAACTTGGTTAGCAAAAAAAGCTGTCTGAAATATTTCGGACAGCTTTTTTGTTTTTTATGATCTAAATTTGGATTATTTAGTCCAGTTAGCCCAAGTTGGTAAGTCAGCACCAGCACCAGCACCAATTGCACCAGTAGTTGTTCCAGACAATTTAGGACCAGTTACATCAGTGATCTGAGCTCCAAAAGTATAGTTTGTGATAGTAAAGTTACCAGCAGCAATATTTGCAGTTGCACCAGCATCTGTAGATAATTTAGCAAGAGCAGCAGGCATATCGTTAGCAACATATAAGTTTGTGTAAGCTTGTTTTCCACCACCTTCTTTGTAGTTGATTGCTTTTTCATCAGCTGTAAAAGTAGCACCACCTTTAATGATAGAGATGTTAGTTATTTTAGCGTTAGTCATTGGAACAGCCCCACTTGGATCTTTAGCGTTAGTAGATCCTTCAACTCCTGCTTTACTTACACCTTTAATGTAAACGTTTGTAGCAGTACCTTGCCATCCGTCAGCAAAATCTAAAGAATCATCATAAGAGTTTATGATTGTTAAGTTAGTAGCATTTACTGCTCCACCGAAAAATTCGATTCCGTCATCACCACTTTCGAAAGTGTAGATGTCAGACACTATAGTTCCAGAACCTACTCCGAAGAAAGAAACTCCATTGTATTCTTTTTCAGAAGTGTATTTAGAACCTGTGTAAGAAATTTTCAAGAAGTTAATATTTCCAGAAGAATCTGAATTGTCATTTCCTCCGTAGCTTAAACCACCTACTTCAGAAGTACCATTGTCTCCAGTGTTTACTTTACCATTACCAGCGATAATTAATCCACCCCAGTCACTTTGAGCAGGAGTTGCTTTTCCAGATGTCATAATAACTGGTTTCGCAGCTGTACCATTGATGTTAATTTTAGCGTTTCTTTCTACAGCAATATATAAAGAAGTTGCTTCTGCAGTAGGAGAACTTTTAATTACTGTCCCAGCAGGAATTACTAAAGTAGCTCCACCTTTAACAACTAAACCTCCAGTTAAAGTATAAGTTTGAGTAGGATCTAAAGTTACAGTACCGTCTTTAATCTCTCCTTTTAAATCGTCAACTTTTAAAACAAAAGAGCTGTTGTTTGTGTCTTTGTTATCATCAGAACTACAGCTTGTTAAAGCAAGTCCTAATATTGCAGCCATTGCAAATAAACTTTTTTTCATTTTTGTTGTGTTTTATTGTTTTATTTATTTAAGGCAAAGTAAATGAACATATGTTTTTGCTGAGTTAAGACGATATTAACAATCTATTAAGTATGATGGGGTAAAACCGTACCGTCTTAATATAAAATTTACATTGCAATTTTGGATAAAAAAAAGGTGATTAGTATTGTCTAATCACCTTTTATAATTTATTGAAAATATCTCTCTTAGAAAGTGTAGTTTAAAGTAAGTCTTAGATCTGAACCAGCTTTGTATGAAGTCACTATAATGTCACCAATAGCTTCTTTTCCTGGTACTTTCCCTTGCTCTTGTACACGCTCGAAAGTTGGGTTTAAAATGTTGTTGTAAATAAGACCTAATTTTAAGCTTTTAGTCAAACTTGTGTTCAAGATAAAATCTAACTTATTCACAGCTTTGTCAACCATGTTTCCAACTCTTGAAGTTCCAATTACAGCAAGTTTATCTGAGAAATAAGAGTAAGATACTGTTGCTGAAATATCCTTACTTTCTGTAAATTGATTTAAGAATGAAATGTTAGCATTTGCTAAGAAGTTAGAAGCTCCGGTTAATTTACTTTCAGTAAATGTAAAGTTTGCTCCAAAATCATTTTCATTGTTTACTTTATCATTGCTTAGATCTTGGTTTGTGTATAAATATGATCCGTTTGCATCAAAAGAAAGTTTTGTTTTTAAGTTATCATTTTTTTCAATTTCAAAAATGTCTTTTCTAAATTCTACTTCAACCCCTGCTACTGTTCCTTTATCTCCTGTATTTGCATATGAAATGTCATTTGAAGACGAATTCAAGAACATTTCGTTGATTGGATTTTGAATGATTTTTCCAAATGCAGTTACGGAGATTAACTCACCTGCTTTCGGGAAAAATTCCCATCCTAAATCGAAATTATAATTTGTTGAAGCATATAAATTAGGGTTTCCTTCGTATGCTTGTGCTACATCTTCGTAAATAATTGGCACTTTTTCTTTAAACTGAGGAAGCGTATATGTTTTACTAGCAGAAAACTTTAAGTTTTGCTTGTCTGTTAATGTATACTTTGAAATTAAACTTGGTAAGATATTAAATTTAGAGTCATTTGAACTGTCTCCGCCTGGAACTGTTGTTGTGATATAGTAAACATTCTGAGTCAGTTGCTCTAATCTTGCACCTAATATCACACTCAATCTTTCAGTTAAAGAATATTGAACATTCAGGAATGCAGCATTGATATCTAAGTTTCCATTATATTCTTGGTGGATTCTATTTGAGTAAGATGAACCCCAGTGTGCAGGATCTAAATAGTTGTCTACGTGGTGAATATCTTCTTTAGGAAAAGAAATTGTGCTTCGGTCTGGGAAGAACGAATATTGTTCCATGTCGTAATCTACATCCTTAAATTTTCCTGAATAACCAACAGTTACCTTTCCCTTATAAATATCATCACTGCCTTTTTTGAAGTTATAAGTAAGCGCAACATTTGCAGCGATTTCATTTTCCTTTAAATCTTGAAAAAATCGGTGATTATTGATGTTCGAATTAGTAAAGAAAGTATAGTCTATCGCATTTGGAGCATATACAAAAGAGTTTTGCATACGATCTGGAATTGCACTGTTAGAAATACTGTATCCTACTCCCCAATTTAAATTCCACTGATCGTTGAATTTGTTTTTTCCTGTTAATTGGTTTACAATTAATTGAGTTCTTTCAAAAGTTCCACGTTTAATAAAACCAGTAATTTGTTGAGTAGCATCTCCGCCACCGTCAAAATTTTGATTTGTTCCTTCGTACTCACTGTAATCCTGATCACTTGAATTTAAGAATAAAGAAGTAAAGAAGATCGAGTTTTTATTATTGATTTTATAATCAGCTGTACCCATAACAGTTGTTGTAGTGTTATGTTTGTAAGCCGTTCTAACAAAGTCAGAAAAGATATCTCCGTCAGAAGTAATTCCTCCTCTGCTGTAACCTTCAGTATATTTGTTTTTTGCACTGAAAGATCCTGTGACAAATGTACCAATTGAACTTTCGTCATTGATATTAAATTTCTTTCCTCCAGATAATGTGTAAAAAGCATTTAATACATTTTTGTTCTCTTGTCTATCCCAGCTTGTTGTATAACTATAAGGAAGTAAAGGAGCATCAGGAATACCTACTTTTTTAAATCCAGTGTAAGACGGTCCGTCTTGCAGGTAAAAATGATCTTGTCCTAAAACATTTGTGTTTGCTCCAGTACCGATAGAAAAAGTAATAAAAGGGCTTCCGCTGAATTTTTTAGCGCTGATGTCAATATTAGCTCCTCCAAAATCGGCATAGTTTTGAGCTTCAAAAGTTTTGCTGATTCCAATATTATCTACAATGTTTGTAGAGAAAATTTCTAAAAGAATGTTTTTGTTTGCCGGATTGTTTGATGGTAACGGAAGACCATTTAAAGTAGTTACATTGTAACGGTCACCTAAACCTCTAACAAAGACATTTCCTGAGTCATCTTGTTTAGAAACTCCACTAACTTTTGCAACTGCATTAGCCACATCATTAACTCCTTTTCTAGCTATTTCCTCAGCACCAATTGCAGCTTTAAAAGAAACTGCGTTTTTTTGATCTAATAATAATGCCGATTCTTTTTGTTTGTTTACTGTTGCAGATTTTACAACTACATCCTTAAGTGTATAACTTCCAGAAGAAAGAGTTTGATTGATAACTACAGTTTCATTTGCTTTTACAGCAACTGGAGTTTCTACAGATTCATATCCTAAAAAACTAAAAATAAGAGTATAATTTCCTGGATTTACGCTCAACGAATATTTTCCGTCTACGTCAGTGTTTACGCTAATATTTGTACCTTTAACTAAAACATTAGCAAATGGTAAAACTTCATTGTTCATTTCTTTGTCGGTTAGAACTCCAGAAATTGTACCTTTGTTTTGCGCGATCGAAATCGTACAGATAAATAATGCAATAAAGAGAAATCTTAAATTGAATTTCATTTCAGTGTTGTGTTTAATTTATTTTTGTGCAAAGAAATAACTGCGCCGTGAAGTCCATGTTACGAACTTGTTATGTTTTTGTGTGCTAAAGATTATCAAATTGTTACCAGATTAAATTACCGTTAACACCAATTTTTAAAGGTTCTTTTGTTAGTATATTTACCCTGTGAAATAAAAAACATCGGATAAATAATTAAAAAGATTTGATGTAAAAATCTCAATTTTTGCTATTTATGAAAAAAACACAAACTAAGATTTTATTAGTTGACGACGAACCGGATATCTTAGAAATCGTTGGCTATAACCTTGCTCAAGAAGGCTACCAGATTGTTACAGCTTCTAACGGAAAAGAAGCTATAGCAAAGGCTCAGAAAGAATTGCCAGAATTAATTATTATGGATGTGATGATGGCAGAAATGGACGGAATGGAAGCGTGCGAGCATATTAGAAAAATTCCTGAATTAAATAATGTTATCATAACATTCCTTACAGCAAGAAGTGAAGATTATTCTCAAGTAGCTGGTTTTGACGCTGGTGCTGATGACTATATTACCAAACCTATTAAACCAAAATTATTGGTATCGAAAGTAAAGGCTTTGTTAAGAAGGTTAAAAGAACAAGAAGTGGTTTCAGATACTTTAAATGTAGGCGGAATCGAGATTAACCGTGAAGAATATAAAATCATAAAAGGCAATGTAGAAATTGCTTTGCCAAGAAAAGAATTCGAATTATTTTATTTATTAGCTTCAAAACCTGGAAAAGTTTTTAAAAGAGATGAAATTCTAGATAAAGTTTGGGGTAACGAAGTTGTAGTTGGAGGAAGAACAATTGATGTTCACATCAGAAAACTGCGCGAGAAAATAGGCGAAGACCTTTTTAAAACTATAAAAGGAGTTGGTTATAAATTTGAAGTATAAACAGTCAATAAAAATTTGAACCATATAAGTGATATAATTTCATTTAAATTATAGAACGTACTTTTGGTTATACTATACTAAGTTCATCTTTGTCAAAGTTCAAACTTTGATAAGATGAACTTTTTAAATTCTTATTTTTATGGTAAGAATTATGAGCTTTGAATTTAAATGAACTTATATCACTTATATGGTAAAACATAATAATCTCTTAATGGTTAAATATTATCAATGAAAATTAATTTTAAAAAAACATACAAATTTGCTATAAAATCGGCATTGTATATTAGTCTCTTCTCGACTGGATTTGTGCTGATTCTAATGTCTTTATTTTATAAAAACCAACTGAAACATCAAGTAGCTTTTGGGATAATTTTCATCATTGCGATTTACATATTCTCGTTCTTGGTTATACAATATCGTGTAGAACGTTTCATTTATAGAAGAGTAAAGAAAATTTACGATGAGGTTTCGTTATTAGAATCTACAACGCTTATCAATCAGCCAATTAATACTGATATGGAAACGCTTTCGCGAGAAGTGAAAAAGTTTGCAACCGATAAAAAACTCGAAATCGAAATGCTCGAAATTCGAGAACAATACCGAAGAGAGTTTTTAGGAAACGTGTCGCACGAACTTAAAACGCCTTTGTTTACCGTACAAGGTTATGTTTCAACTTTACTTGATGGCGCAATGGATGACAAACACATTCGCAAAAAATATTTAAAACGTGCCGAAAAAGGTGTAGAGCGTTTGATATATATAGTTGAAGATTTGGATATGATCACCAAATTAGAATCGGGCGATTTAGATCTAAATATGACCGATTTTGATATCGTTGAGCTCATTCAAAATGTTTTTGATTTATTGGAAATGAAAGCCGATAAAAAGAAAATCAAATTGGCATTTGAAAGTAAAAATGTGCAGTCAGTTATCATTCGCGGAGATCAGGACAGAATTCAGCAGGTTTTAGAAAACCTAATTGTGAACTCCATTAAATACGGAAAAGAAGGCGGTTTAACAGAAGTCGGAGTTGTAAACTTAACCAAGAAAAAAGTCTTGATTCGTATTAGTGATAACGGAGAAGGAGTTGAAAAACAAAATATCCCAAGACTTTTTGAACGTTTTTACCGAGTTGATAAAAGCGGAACCCGTTCTGAAGGAGGTTCTGGTTTAGGATTAGCGATTGTAAAACATATTATTGAAGCGCATAAAGAGAAGGTTTATGTAGAAAGTGAGTTCGGAATTGGTTCAGAATTCTCTTTTACGCTCGAAAAAGCATTTAAAAATCAAAAAATAGACGTTAAAAAATCGTAACGTCATTTTTGCTGAAAGCCCTAAAATGAAGGTGTTTAACAATAAATCAACATTTCGTTTTCGGCCATAACATTAAATTTTTATTATAGTAACATCTGGTTAATGATTTCTTAACATAGGTGCTCCATCTTTGCATCCTGAAATTAAGGGAATTACAGAACTAATGATAAAAAGAAAAATAGCAGCCATTTTATTGCTGATAACTTGTGCCGCTAATGCGCAGGAAACAAACAAACAAGAACTAAATAAACAGGATGTAAAAAACGAAGTAATGCGTATTTTAGATTCTATCAACAAAGCAAAACTTCCGGAGACTAAATCTGGAGGAGGAGTTGAAGAACATTGGTATGACAGAATCTCTTTAAGAGGTTATGCGCAAATCAGGTACAACGGACTTTTTTCTACAAACGACAAAGTTTCCTGCGATCAATGCGATAAATCCTGGGGAACAACTTCTACAGCTCCAGATGCAAAAGCAAACAATGGACTTTTTATCCGCCGTGCGCGTTTAGTGTTTTCGGGTCAGGTTCATCCAAATGTGTTTTTCTATTTCCAACCCGATTTTGCGAGTTCGCCAAGTACAGGAATTCAAAATTTTGTACAAATTCGTGACCTTTATTTTGATCTTTCTTTTGATAAGAAAAAAGAGTACCGAGTTCGTGTTGGGCAGAGTAAAATTCCATATGGATTTGAAAACATGCAGTCAAGTTCGCAGCGTTTGACTTTAGACCGTGCCGATGCTATAAATAGTTCAATAGCAAATGAGCGTGATTTAGGGATATTTTTTTACTGGGCACCAGCCGAAATTAGAGAGCGTTTTGCGATGCTGGTTAGAGATGGCTATAAAGGTTCGGGTGATTTTGGTGTATTTGCTTTTGGAGTTTACAATGGGCAGATTGCAAATAAACTGGACGGAAATAGAGATCTAAATGTGGTTGCAAGAGTAACGTATCCATTTGTAATTGGAAGTCAGATTATCGAACCAGGAATTCAGGCTTACACAGGAAAATGGGCTTTTACGGGAGAAATATCATCTGGAGTTATAGTAAACGATCCGCAGTATGTAAAAGACCAAAGGGTAGGAGCAACATTTGTTTTATATCCAAAACCATTCGGAATCCAGACAGAATATAACATAGGAAGAGGACCTCGATACAATCCACAAACCAATACAGTTGATGAAACAGATTTGAATGGAGGATACGTTTTATTAAACTACAAATGGGACATTAAAAAACAACATGTTTATCCTTTCGCCAAATTTCAATATTATGACGGAGGAAAAAAATACGAGAAAGATGCCAGAAGTTATGTGGTTAGAGATTATGAATTAGGTGTCGAGTGGCAGCCAATTAAAGCTTTCGAATTAACAGCATCTTATGTAATTGCAGACAGAACTTTTGAAGACAGTGCACTCCCAATAAATAGACAGAAAGGAAACGTTCTAAGATTACAAGTGCAGTTTAATTTCTAAAGAATAAAAATAAATCCCTGTTAATTAGTGATTTTGCGAATAAAAATCCGTTTAATCTGTGTTCTGATTTTGACGCAGATTAAACGGATTCTCTATAGTAAAGACATAGATAAATACGGATTTTTAATGAGAATTATTCTCGAAAACAGTAAATAAGGAATCCCAGTCGATATTATTTTCAAATTGGGACAATCCTTTAAACGACTTTACTTTTGATAAATCTTCAATAGTAAAGTCGTCCTGCATGGCATACGGTACTAAATTTTCCTCTTGAAGTTTTATCGCCAGATATTCTTGTTCATATTGACCAGGAGTTGGAATAAAAAAAGCTTTTTTACCCAATTTGGCTAAATCCATTACAGTAGTATAACCCGAGCGGCATAATACAAACTCACTTTCGTTAAAAGTTTGTTCCAGCTGTTTTGAGTTCATGAAATTATAATACGTTATATTTCCTGCCTGCCATTTTTCCTGTGATTTTTGAATAATTCCCTGTACAAAAACTACTTTACCAGGATATTTAGCAGCTTCTTTCTGCAGCTTTTCATCTAAGTAAGTACGCTGTGGCTCAGGTCCCGATAATATAATCATTAGATCATATATTTTAGGAGTATCCTTTTTCTTCATGCGGCTCAGCGGTCCAATATATTTTAAATTGAGGTCGTTGTTTTTAAGATGACCTAAATCTCCGGTAAGATTTACTTCATCATTTGTATCAGGAACCCAGCATTCAGTATATTTTTTAATAAAATGCTGATGACATTTACTCGTAAACCAAGTAGTATTGCCAGTCATCACATTCAATTGATGCGTCATAAAAACAGAAGGCACTTTTTTGCTGAAAACCCCTAATCTGTTGTCTGAGATTATACCATCAATACCGTATTTTTTGATCCAGCTATTGACCATTTTTTTCTCATCTAAAATAGCAGTAATCATTTTAGGAAGATTTTTGATCAGCTTCCATTTAAAGTTTTTACCATTCTTTGCATATTCAATATGATAAGAAGGCAGTTCTAAAGTTTGTATATAAGGAAACTCTTTTCGCAGCAAAGCCAAAGCAACACCATCTGAAGCGATAATGGGAATATAATTATTCTCCTGAAGCGCTTTAATGATAGGAATGCATCTAGTTGAATGGCCAAGTCCCCAATTTAATGGAGCTACTAAAATAGTTTTATTCGCAGAATAATCAATGCTCATTTTTAACGCTTTTTAAAAACGAAGATAAAGAAATATGTTTTCTATGTTATTTTAAGGATATTACTAAATTATTAAGTCAATATTTTTTTTAAGGTTCTAAGATGCTGAGGTACTAAGGTTCTGAGTATTTTTTTTATGAAAAAAAAGCCGAACAATAGTTCGGCTTCAAATAGTGTTTCTTAGATTCTCAGAACCTTAGTGCCTCAGCACCTTAGTCTCTCAGAACCTTTTAAACTAATCCTGAATGTAAGTTTTATTCCCATTTTTATTAATGTAGTATTTACCACCTCTTGGTCCAGTATATACTTTTTTACCATTATATTCACCTGTAACTTTATCTGGAACAGCTGGTGCTTTTTCATTTGTTTCCTTCAAAGTCTTTGCAGCTGATTTTTTTGTAGCGTCAGCTGTAGCTTTGTCTGCTGTTTTTTTAGCTTTGTCAGATTCAGTTGTTGCTTTTTTTGCATCGCTTTTAGCTTTAGCAGCTTCCTTGTCTGCAGTCTTTTTTGCTTTATCGGCAGTTTCTTTTTTTGCTTTTGCCGAAGCTTCTTTCGCATCGTCTGCTGCTTTTTTAGACTTTGAAGCTTCTTTTTTTGCATCAGCTGAAGCTTTATCTGCAGTTGATTTTGCTTTTTTTGCTGAAGCTTCCGTTTTGCTTTTCGCAGTTTTTGCTGTTGTTTCCTGAGCGTAGAAATTAGAGGAGAAAACAACTAAAAAACAGATTATTACTAATTTTTTCATAAGGTTATATGTTTAAATTCAAACTAAAATTAAACAATTTTTTGTCATCTTTTTCGCAGGTCATTAAAAATATGCACGAAGCTGAACATTTCCTGTATGAATCGTATTTCCTGTTTCGCTTTTACGGCCCTGATAATTTAAATTAACATCTAAGAAAGACGTAATATTCTTTTGCAGAAGAAGTTTCCAAACTAAATTTGATCCAGCCTGCAGTCCTTCAAGCATCTGAAAACCGACAGATGAAAATTCATTTCCATTAAATTTATTTTCATAAAAAGAAAATTCTCCATTTACGGTTACTTTCTTTTCGCCTGCATAAGAAAAAGAAGTTCCAATTCTATTTTGTTTTAAAGTTTCAAAATTGCCAATTTGATTCTTCTTGTTTTGAAGCTCATAAAAGAAATCCAATTTGGTGTTTTTAGAAAACAAATAACTAATTTTTGGGGCGAGCTGCCAGCCATTAATGTCGTAATTCTTCTCAGTAAAATCTTCAGAAACCAAATCAGTTTTTATGGTTTTGCTAAAAAGATTAAACAGCCAGCTTTTTTGATACAAATGAGTATATTGAAGCTGATGCGAATAATTGCGGACATTTTGCGAACCTATAGAAAGCAGGCTTTTGCCTTTATTTACAAGATAAGAATACGTAACAGAATGTTTTTGTCGGCCTCGATTGTAAAACAAACTGTTTCTAAAACTCGAATTCAATCCTAAAATATTTTCTTCAGAGGAATCAAAGGGATTAAGTTCCAGCTTTTCGCCTTCGCTTTTTACTTTTCGATCCATTATAAAAGAAGTCTGATTGTAGAAATAAGATAATATTTTTTTATAACCTTTCTCATTCTGCCATTGCAGCGGATTCAATGTCAAAGACTGCGAGAACTTATTTTGGTTCGTTTTAATATAAATCTGGTTCGGTAAAAAGATTCGAACATATTTCGCCTGATCTTGAAAAACCGCAATTTCAAATTCCTGTAATTCCTGAATTCCGTTTCCGTTATAATCATTCCAAGTATAAACTCCCTGTCCGGTTGGAACTTCAACATACGTAAATTCCTGCTGTGCAATAGTTCCAGAACTCGTTTCGTAAGCTGTTCCAATCTGCATTAATTGATTGAAAAAACGATCATTATATAAAACTCTAGAATTTAATGAAGGTTCGTTTTTTCTCGTATTATCTGTAAAATCTAAATTTCGATAACTTGCATAAACTGCTAAATCAGTTTTTTTGTTTTGAATCAATTTCGACTTTAAATAATAAGTCTGCGAATTATTAACGTGCTGCAATAGTCCGTTTTGTAAACTATCATTTCTCCTTTGTAAAAAGCCTATTTCGACAAAAACTTTAGTACTGTCGCCTCTTCCTGTAAAAACGCCATATTCTGAGAATCTTTGGCTTAAAGCTGAAAACTGATTGGTAATTTTATCTTTTTCCTGATTATCTTCTAATTGCATACTGCCTCCAATCCAGTTTTTACCAAAATGATATTTGGTTCGGGTTTGGTTTCGAATGAATTTTGAGGTTGAAGCAGTTGCATCAGAATTTAAAAAACTCCCATTGTTTTCGATCGTCCAGTTTTTTATTTTAAAAAGAGCCGTTGTTGTATGTCTGGATCCCGTGTAACTTTCGCTGAAATCTAATTTCTCAAACTGATAATTTATTAATCCTATATTAGAAGTTTCCTTTTTAGAATATAAATCAAAATTTAAACCTGTAACCAGCAGACTTTGATTGCCCAAAAGTGTTCCCGTTAAGTTCCAGTCGCGATTAAATTCAATATTATATAAACGCTCAACCGATTTGAAATTTTGCTGCACATATTGATAATTTCCAAAAACATCTAAATTCCAGCTTCTAGAAAAAAGTCGTTTTTTGATGTTTGTTTTAAAAGCAACGCCTTCATTATTGCCATCATCAATTTTAGAAAATAAATTTTGATCGTTATTGCTCACAGCCAATTCAAAATCGACTAAAGTTTTCTCGTCCGGATTATATTTCCCCAAGAAAGTGGCGACTTGAAGTTTAATTGGTGCTACAAGCTGTACAATTGGTTCATAATTTCCTTGCAGAACTCCATTAACAGGCGCAGCATATTGATAAATTCGTTCGACAGAATTGTTGTTTTGAATGATATAATTTCCAGCATTTGCACCAACAAGACTAAATCTTACATTGTACAGAACATCGGCTGGATTATTAGAATATTCATAAACTTCCACTGAATTTACCAATGTTTTTTTATACAAGATTTTGTTGTCGGCATAACTATCTTCGTAGGCAGAAGGCGCTTTCATTAAATTGATGTTATCTCCAGCTTCACTCAAAATCTGGACTTGTTCTGTAGAAAGATTTTGCTGCAAAGGTTGATTTTTCATGTCATTTTCAGAATAGACATAACCGCCAAAACTCCAGTTTTTATTTTCGTGTGTGGCACCGGCGTATGTTACCAATCGATTGTAATTTCTTTCAGAATATTGGTATTCTACATTAATCCTCATTTCTGAAGTTATGGTGAAAAGCGAAGTAAAAACAATTTCTCCAGCATTATAATCAATTACATAATCGTTGTTTTCGCCGCGTTTTAACAAAACACCGTTTACGTAAACACGTTCTGAACCTGAAATAACCAAAACATATAACTCACCGTTTTGACCTTTTAGTTTATACGGACCTTGATTTCCTTCTTGACCTATAAAAGTACTTTTAGCATATTGTCCTTTTACAAAAGCAACTGATGCAAAAACATTGGTTTTACTTTTTTCGGTATCAAAATCAAAGCTGGCAGAAATTCCTTGAACCTTTTTATTGAAACTTAAAAATTGTGTTTTGCGATTCTCTAAGAAAACATCGCCTGCGCGAATGTTCCAATCATCACTGAAAAGTTCCATGAAAATATTATCGAACTGATCCAGCTTTTGCGAATAACCGCCATCCTGCAGGGGAATATTATTGTCTTGAAGAGAAGCTCTCAAGCTGACTTTATCTGAAATTTTACCCGTAATCTGTAAATCTAAATTGGAATTTAAAACCGTGCTCTGATTATTCCCAACTGTAATGCCTCGCGTAATGCTTCCAGAAGTGTTCAAACCATCAAAAGGCGTTACTTTTTTAGCATTTGCATTATTATCAATTCGGTACAATTTTTCGGTTCCAACGTCGCTGCTTACAATCTGATCCGATTTGTAAAGACTGTATTCTTTGGTTAAGAAATCGGGATATTTTAGATAGTTGACAATTAAAGTGTCAGAGGCAGATTGGAATTTTTCATTTAAAAGTAAAAAGCCTTTTTGAAAATCAATTTTGTAGAAAGTCGAATCAATCGGTTCGTTTTTGATATTTAAAAGCTCGAAGAAACTGGAATTAATACTCACTTTTTCCAGCCGAATGGTGTCTTTTGAGGTTACTATTTTTTTGGTTTTGTACAGCGATTCAGTTTCCTGAGCCTGAAGCGCAGAAAACCAGATGAAAACCGTCAAAAACAGTAATTTTTTCAACATAATACTTTAACTCTGAAAAGTCAAAAGTAGTATTTATAATTGGGAAAAATAGAAACAGAAATTTTGAGTTTTTAAAATGATGAAGTGCTTTGTTTTTCTTCATTTTTTTCGTTTCTCAATAGTTTCTTATAAGTTATAAAAACTGCAATAAATGTTAAGAAAGGACCAATTGAATTTCTGAAATCTGAAAATGAAATGTCATTTACATTTTCTTTTTTTAATATAGGACTTAAGTCTATACCAATGAATATGATAATGAAAATAAGTAAAAGGACTATTATGAATTTTTTGGTTATCATATGATGAGATAAATTACTTTATACTTTGTGATAAAACTACTAAATATAATTAAAAAAAGGCTTCATCAATTAAGATGAAACCTTTTATAATGAATTGAAATAATTAACGCTTAGAAAATTAATTTAGTTCTTTAGTCACAATCTGCATCGTTTCGCGGCTGACTTGTTTTAATAAAACTTCTTTGTTGGCCTCAACAGTGTGAGCAGCGTCTTCATTAAAGTGACGGATAGTGTAAAGTGTTACATTTTCATTGAAATCAACTTTGAATTTTTTCGAAAGAATCGCATTCAAATCGTTGAAATTTCCAAATTTATCTTCCACACAAACAGAGAAACTAATCGCAGAATTCTGAATCAAGTTTACTTTGATTTTAAATTCGTGGAATAATCCAAAGATCTCACTGATATTTTCTTCCATTATAAAAGAAAAATCAATTGATGAAAGTGAAATTAAAAGCTGTTCCCTTTTTACAATAAAACACGGATTTTGTGGTTCCAAATCAACTCCTTTAGAAACACAAGTTCCTTTTAATAAAGGGTTGATAAAAGATTTTACGTATAACGGAATTTCTTTTTTCTGTAATGGCTGTAATGTTTTTGGGTGAATTACTGTTGCACCATAAAATGCCAATTCGATAGCTTCACGATATGAAATCTGGTTCAATAAACTCGCATTTTCAAAATAACGCGGATCGGCATTCATAACTCCAGGAACGTCTTTCCAGATTGTAACACTTTCAGCATTTAAGCAGTAAGCAAAAATTCCAGCAGTATAATCAGAACCTTCGCGTCCTAAAGTTGTAGTGAAATTGTTCTCGTCTGCACCCAAAAATCCCTGAGTAATATTTAATGTTTTTCTAGGAACATTTTTACTGATAAGCTGTTGTGTAGTTTCCCAATCTACTTCTGCATCTCTATAATTTGCATTGGTTTTGATGAAATTACGAACGTCAAGCCATTGCGTCTGAATTCCCATGAAATTCATGAAATGACTTAAGATATTAGTCGAAATTAATTCACCAAAACTTACTACTTGATCGTAAACAAAGTTATAGTTTGGAGATTTATTATGCGATAAAAAATATTCCAATTCAGCAAACTGCGCATTTACGGCAGCAAAAACCTCATGTTTTTCGTCTTCAAATAAATCTAATAATATTTGATTGTGATATTTTTTTATTTCTTGTACAGAAGAACTTAATTCTGCCGATTTGTCAAAATAATTTTTGATAACAACTTCAAGAGCATTTGTAGTTTTACCCATCGCCGAAACTACCAAAATTACATCTTCATAACCCACTTTCTGTAAAACGTCGTATACGTTTTTAATTCCATCTGCATCTTTTACCGATGCTCCACCAAATTTAAATACTCTCATTTTTAATTAATAGATTTTTAGATTTTAGATTTCAGATTCAAATCGAAACCTAGTATTTTTTAATTTTTTTGCCTGAATTATTTCAATTAAAAGGATTTAAATCTTTGTTAGTTCGCCACGAATTTCACAAATTGACACGAATTAATTAGTGAAAATTAGTGAAATTCGTGGCAAAAACCTTTTAAACTGTGCAAACTGCTTTTATAATTTTTCTAAGAACGAATTAACTCCAGCTTCATCCATTTGCACCACTTGCCAGTCTTCTAGAATTTTTGCGCCAGAATTCTTGTAAAAATTAACTGCAGGTGTGTTCCAGGCTAAAACATTCCATTCTACTCTTCTCACTCCATCTCTTTTACCTTGCTTCATGATTTCGGCATACAGAGCAGAACCTAAACCAGTACCGCGCATTTTCTCTTTTACAATTAAATCTTCAAGGTGTATTGTTTTTCCCTTCCAGGTAGAGTAGCGGTAATAGTATAAAGCAATTCCAACAATTTCTTTTTGTTTTTCGTCGTTTTCGATCTCTGCAACAAAAACATGAAAAAGTGGTTTTTCCCCAAAACCATCACGCACTAAATCCTCTTCTGTAATAACAACCGCTTCGGGTTCTTTTTCGAATATTGCCAGCTCCTGAATTAGCCCCAACACCGATTTCATATCTTCAGGATTTCCTTTTCTAATATTCATAATTGGTAAACGTTATTTTTTTGTCCTTTATAGTATTGCTTTTTCCTAATGCAGCATTTGTTTTCACCAAGACATGCAAGAGGCAATTTCATGTATTCGTATTTTTATCTACATATTATCAAAGAAAAACAGAGCTTTGATTGTTGCTTTGTGTAAAATATTAGCAAATATACAATAGTAGCAAACTAACAAAATAATTTTTAAATCATTCTCACAAAATAAGCGATATTTGTGACTTAAAATTAAAACTATAACGATTTAGCAATGGAAGAACGCAATAAAACACTGGGAGAGTTTATTATTGAGAACCAAAAAGCATTTCAGTATTCGTCGGGAGAGCTCTCGCGAATTATCAACTCTATTCGATTGGCAGCAAAAGTGGTCAATCATAAAGTAAACCAAGCGGGTTTAGTGGATATTATCGGCGCTGTAGGCGAGCAGAATATTCAGGGCGAAGACCAGCAAAAATTAGATGTCTATGCAAACGAAGTATTTATCCAGACGTTAATAAACCGTGAGATTGTCTGTGGTATTGCTTCTGAAGAAAACGACGATTTTATTACAGTTCAGGGGAGCGACAACTGTCATAATAATAAGTACGTGATCTTAATGGATCCGCTTGACGGATCTTCAAACATTGATGTTAATGTTTCTGTGGGAACTATTTTTTCTGTTTTCAGAAGAATTACTCCAATAGGAACTCCGGTAACTAGCGAGGATTTTTTACAACCGGGAATCAATCAAGTTGCAGCAGGCTACGTAATTTATGGAACTTCGACAATGCTGGTTTACACAACAGGTTATGGAGTAAATGGGTTTACGTTAAACCCAGCGATTGGAACATTTTATCTTTCGCATCCGAATATGAAGTTTCCGAAAGACGGACACATCTATTCGGTCAACGAAGGTAATTATGTTCATTTTCCGCAGGGAGTAAAAAATTACATTAAATACTGCCAGCGCGAAGAAGGAGACAGACCTTACACTTCTAGATATATAGGAAGTCTGGTTGCCGATTTTCATCGAAATATGATCAAAGGCGGTGTGTATATTTATCCGACAAGTTCAAAAGCGCCAAAAGGAAAATTACGTTTATTATATGAATGTAATCCAATGGCATTTCTTGCAGAACAAGCAGGAGGAAAAGCCACAGACGGCTTTGGAAGAATTATGGAAATCCAGCCGACCGAACTGCACCAAAGAGTTCCGTTTTTCTGCGGAAGTTATAATATGGTAGAAAAAGCTGAGGAATTTATGGCAGCTGAGTAAAGTATTCAGTTTTCAGTCTCAGTCTCAGTCACAGTTTTTGGAGACTGTTTAACTCTAGCTTACATTTCAAACCCGACAGGTTTCTAAAACCTGTCGGGTTTCTTTTGAGGAAAAGTTAGGATTCAGTTTAAAACAGAAAACCCGAAAGATTTTAAATCTCTCGGGTTTTTTATTTTATTTCAATTTAAGCATCAGTAAAAAACTGAATACTGTGATTGTAAACTGAATACTAAAAAATTACTTGTTCATATTTTCCATTTCGAAAAGGAAAGTATCTAAGTCTACTTTTTTGTCAACTAATGAAAGAGCTTTAGCAACAATGTAGTTTACGTTTCCTGGAGTAAATCCTAATGCTAATCCCATACGAGTTAACATAACTTCTTGCTGGTCTCCTAAATGATGATCTACATGAACCATTCTTGCTAAATCATATAAACGCTCCAAACGTTGAGTATATAAATAAGGTGGGTTTATTGGATGTTTCCACGGATCTTTAAGAATTTCTGTATATTCTTCTGCTGAAATTTCTAATCTTGAAGCTAATTTGTCCAAAAAGTCTTTTTCTTCTGGACTTACATGTCCGTCAGCGAAAGCTACACGCACAATTGCAGAGAAATGACCTCTGTTTCTTTGTTTGAATTCGTTATCAAATAATTCTGAAAATGGCATAATTAAATCGGTTTTTATGCAACAAATATAATCCTATTTTTAAATTATTGTTTTTAAATTTCTCATAAAATTTAACTTATTTTTATTGAATGAATTAAGTGCTTAGATCTTTAATTTTGAAAATTAATCGTAAGTTTACAACCCCTAATTATTTAATTATAGAATACCTATGTCACAATTTTGGATTTATTTTCAAATAGGATTAAAACATGTTTTGGATATTAATGCCTACGATCACGTTCTTTTTTTAATCGCCTTAACCGTTCCGTATTTATTTAAGGACTGGAAAAGAATTTTTCTCTTAGTTTCCTTGTTTACAATTGGACACACATTAGCTTTAATTCTTTCCGTTTACGGCATAATAGCGATAAAAGTAAATATTGTAGAATTTCTTATTCCAATTACAATTTTAGTAACCGCTCTGTATCATTTGTTTACAGCAGGAAAGACTTCTAAAAATGATGGTGTGAATCTGGTATTTTTCATAACTTTATTCTTTGGAATTATTCATGGTTTAGGTTTCTCTAATTATTTCAAAACAATATTAGGAGGATCTGCAACATCAAAATTGTTACCTTTGGGAGAGTTTGCTCTAGGAATCGAAGCTGCTCAATTGGTAGTTGTTTTTGTTGTGCTGGTAATTTCATATATAGTGCAGACTGTTTTCCGTTTTTCAAAACGCGACTGGGCACTAGTAATGTCGGCTTTTATTATTGGAGTTGTAATTCCGATGATTATTGAAAGTCCGATTTGGAACAGATAATATAAATGGAAGTAAAAAAACTGAATAAATACGATAAAGCTTATCTGCGAATTGCAAAAGAGTGGAGTCTGCTTTCGTATTGTAAACGAAAACAAGTTGGTGCCATTATAGTAAAAGACAGAATGATCATTTCTGATGGTTACAATGGTACGCCATCTGGATTTGAAAATTGCTGTGAGGATGAAAATGGTCTAACACGCTGGGACGTTTTACATGCAGAAGCAAATGCAATTCTAAAAGTAGCAAGATCGACACAATCTTGCGAAGGTGCAACCTTATACATTACACTTTCACCTTGCAAAGAATGCAGTAAATTAATCCATCAATCGGGAATAAAAAGAGTGGTGTACAAAGACGGATATCGTGACGATTCTGGAATTCAATTTTTAATAAAGGCAGGTGTTGAAGTAGAACATATTCCTGTTTTAGAAGAGTAATGAAATTTAACTCAAAATATTTACCAATAGTAATAGGAGCGACTTTTGCTCTTGGAACAATTGCGGGCAGCCTTATGAATGCTCCTGCAAGCGACCAGCTTTTGGCTAAAAATTACTCTAAAACTAAGCTTAACAAATTAATTGATTTTATCAATACAGAATATGTTGATAGTGTCAATACAGATTCGATTGTAAATCTTACAGTCGATAATATTCTTTCTAAATTAGATCCGCATTCTGTTTATATTCCGCCAAGCGAACAAGCAGAAGTTGCTGAAAGTATGAAAGGAGATTTCGTCGGAATCGGAATTAATTTTTATATGTATAAAGATTCTGTTGCGATTATAAAACCAATCGAAAACGGACCTTCAGCGAAAGCGGGACTAAAATCTGGAGACCGAATTTTATTTGCCGGGAAAACCAAATTATACGGTAGAAAATTACCTTCAGACAGCTTATTCTCAAAATTAAAAGGTTTGCAAGGTTCGGAAATCGAATTGACAGTTTTTAGAAAATCAGAACAAAAGAAATTAAAGTTTAAAGTAAAACGAGATATTATTCCAATTAAAAGCGTTGATGCTTCTTTGATGATTGGAAATAATGTTGGATACATCAAAATCAATCGTTTTGCCGAAACCACTTTTAATGAATTTAAAACTGGTTTAACAAGACTCAAACAAAAAGGAATTCAATCACTTGTAATTGATCTTCGTGACAATGGAGGCGGTTACATGGAAGAAGCAATAGCAATCGCAGATGAATTTCTAAAAGACAAACAGCTGATTGTTTTTACGAAAAGTAAAAATGGTACGACTGAAAAAACGTATGCAACAAAGGCAGGTAGTTTTGAAACTGGAAAAGTATATGTTTTAATTAATGAAAACAGTGCTTCTGCCAGCGAAATTTTAGCTGGAGCAATCCAAGATAATGACCGAGGTACAATTGTAGGCCGACGTTCATTCGGAAAGGGTTTAGTGCAACGTGAAATGGATTTTAATGACGGATCTGCCGTAAGATTGACTGTTGCGCGTTATTATACTCCAACTGGAAGATCAATTCAGAAACCCTATAAAAAAGGAAACGAAGAATATTTTAAAGAATCAGAATCTAGAATCGCTACTGGAGAATTATACGCAAAAGACAGTATCAAAGTGGCTGATTCTTTAAAATTCAAAACTCCTAAAGGTAAAATCGTTTACGGCGGCGGCGGAATTGTCCCTGACGTTTTTGTTCCGATGGAAGCTGAACATGGAAATGAAAATGTTGGTTATCTATTACAAACTGGAATTGTAGGCCATTTTGTTTTTGAAGAATTGGATAAAAATAGAGATGCTTTTGCAGGACTTAGTTTTGCTGCGTTTTTAAACAAGATGAAAACATCAGATGTTTATTTCAAAAAATTCAAAAACTATATTCTTATGACAGGTTTGGATTTAAAATTAGATAAAACCAAATCGCTTGTAAACCGATATATCACTGCCGAATTTGCGAGACAGTTGTATGGAGAATTGTATTATTATGATGTGATCTTGAAAGAGGATGCGATGATTAAAACAATTCTTAATCCTAAGAAGTAACTTCAATTTTTTATACGATGAAAATAGAAACCGTTATTAATGCAGAAATAGAACTTCTAACTGCTATTAAAAATTCGGATGTTTCTGCATTGGAGACAATCCTGCACGATGATTTATTATTCAATCTTCCAGATGGACAAACGATCACTAAAGAATTTGATTTGAATTCCTATCGCTCTGGAAAAATGAAAATAGATTTTCTAGAAGCTTCAGATCAAATTATAAATATAATAGACGATTCTGCTGTCGTTGCAGTTACTATTTCATTAAAAGGAAGTTTTGATAATAATCCAATAAATGGTGTTCTTAAGTACATCAGAGTTTGGAAACAGTTTGAAAGTAATTTAAAAGTCATTGCAGGAAGCTGTATCCAGCTGGCATAAATTTTGAAAAGAAATTTAATAATAACATAAAACAAAGCTTCGTAAACTTGACTTACTTTGTGACTAAAACTCAAATATGAAAAATTTAAAAAAAATAAGTTTCCTTGTACTTCTAATGGCTTTTGTAATCTCTTGTACAACTATGAAAAATGATACAAATGGTGCGGTTTCAGGAAAAGTAGAATCTATAGAATCTGGAAAAGACGGTTACACAGCAAAAATTACTACAGATAAAAAAGAAGTATATTTTGCGACAATCAGTATTGTAAACGTGGGCGGACCGCAAAATTACAAACAAGTAAAAATTGGTGACGTAGTTTCTGTAACAGGAGAAAAATGGAAAACCGACGATGAGAATCACATTAAAGTCACAGAAATCGTTTCGGTTAAATAATTATAAAGGCGCTAATTTTTATTGGTGCTTTTTTAGAAGTTAAGTGCAATTAATAAAAAGTAAAGATTTTGAGAAAAATATTCAATACTCTTTATCTAATAATAAATACTTTAATAGTAGCTTTTTTTAGTTTTTTCTGGATTGGGAGCTATGAACAAAAAATGGAAGTGTATAATGCACTTCCATTTTCTTTTATTTATCGATTCCTCGGATTAACAGCTATTGGTTTAACAGGAATCATTGTATTGATTTTGTTTAATTTGCTCATTGATAAGTTTTTCTCTAGAAATACTAATTTTAATGCTTTGAAAGAGTTATGTTTTCAAGGCCTTAAAATAACAGCATTGTTTGCTTTTCTGGGAACTACTGTAGTATTTTTTCTTTAAAAGAATTATCGAATACTATCGTGGGCATGAGTCTGCACACCGTTATTCCATAAGGTTAGAATATCAGTTGCAACAGCAGCACCGCTTCCAGCAGCGATAGCCAATTGGCTTCTCCAGCCGGCTAAAGTTCCAATCACATAAATGCCGTCGGCAACTTTATGGTCGTCGTTTTTAAGCTGAATTCGTTGTTTTTCTGGAAGTGCTTTTTTATGGGGTTCAACATATTGCATTAAACCTTCAATAGCAAATGTATTAGCAGACCCAATTCCGACAACTATATTTTTTGTCTTATAAGAATTTTTGTTGGTAACTACAGTAAATTCAGGATAACTGCCTTCAATTCGAATTACTTTCTCATTCGGAATTTGAGTAATATGCGGATAAGTTATCGCCAAATCCTGTGTGCTTTCAATTAGCAATTCAGAGCCTAATTTGCCTGGTGTAATACCATAAGCATTGTAAAAGATTGCTTCTTGTAAAGAAGAATTTTTCTGATGAGTAAAAATCCCGATTTTTTTGTCAGTAACAAAAGTTTTGTTTTTTGCGGATCCTAAGACAAGAGCACAAGACATACCAGATACTCCACCGCCAATAATTAAAACGTCAAACATGTTATCTGTTTTCATTCATTTTTTCCTCAATTCTTTTTGAAATCCTAAAGATCAAAAGAATAAGAACAGCACAAAATGAAGCTGCGATTCCAATAAAAGCTACAATACTGTCTCCTTGAAAAGGATTTTTAAAGTCTAATAGCGTAATATTAAAAACAATTAGAGCTAATGCTAAAAGCACTAAGATTGAAGTGAAAATTTTCATATGATTGTCTTTGTTTGTCTAAAATAATAAAAGTAGAACCTAAAGTGAAAATGAACTCCAAGTTGTATTTTAGAATATTTTACGGGGTAAATTTATAAAAATAAAATTTAGACAAACAAACCTTTAACATTAGCAGCGAATAATTTAACAGCAATTGCTAAAAGTATCACCCCAAACGTCTTACGAACTACTCCAAGTCCGTTTTCTCCTAACAAAGTTTCAATCTTTTTAGACGATTTTAGAACAACATAAACCAATATAATATTAAGTACAATCGCGATAATAATATTAATAGTATGAAATTGAGATCGAAGTGATAATAAAGTCGTCATAGTTCCTGCGCCGGCGATTAAAGGAAAGGCTAGAGGAACAATAGAAGCAGAACCTGGTTCTTCGTCACGATAAATTCTAATTCCTAAAATCATTTCTAATGCCAGAAAGAACAACACAAAAGAACCCGCAACGGCAAACGAATGCACGTCGATACCTATAAGGTTCAATAAGCCTTCTCCAACAAAAAGGAAAACAATCATAATAGCACCAGCCACAATAGAAGCTTTTTCAGATTCGATGTGTCCCACTTTTGCGCGTAGATTGACAATAATAGGAATTGAACCCACAATATCAATTACGGCAAAAAGCACCATACTAACTGTAATGATTTCTTTGAAGTCTATATCTAACATATCGCTTTGATTTTAAGGGATTAAAAACTGCTGCAAAAGTAGATAATAAAGTTAGGTGTTTTTTCAATACAATTCACTTTTGTTATAAAAACACGTTTTAGTTGTTAAAAAAGTGATATTTGTAACAAATGATTCTTTTTACCACAGAGATTCGCAAAGATTTTCCACAGAGTTACACAAAGATTTTAAAGTTAGATCTTGAAACCTTGTGAACTTAAAAAGTTCTGCTCCATAAAACTTTGTGTAACTCTGTGGAAACCTTTGCGTCCTCTGCGTTAAATTTTCCTTCAAACCTGTAGAAAAATTTGAAAGTATTTTATCTGCTTTCTTTGACTATCTTTGCACTTTATAAATTAGAGTATTTTAATATCATGTTTCAGTTAGGTAAAACTATTATTTCAGAAGATATTCTGGAGAAAGAATTTGTGTGCAACTTGTCTGCTTGTAAAGGGGCTTGTTGTGTTGATGGAGATGCGGGCGCGCCTTTAAATGAGGCTGAAACGAAAATCTTAGAAGAAATCTATCCAAAAGTAAAACCCTTTTTACGAAAAGAAGGAATTGCAGCAATCGAAGCACAAGGAACTTGGGTAACCGGAACCGATGGTGATCTTGAAACACCGCTTATTGATAATAAAGATTGTGCTTATGTGATTTTTGATGGAAAAACTGCGCTTTGCGGAATCGAGCAGGCTTACAACCAAGGAATTGTAGATTGGAAAAAACCAGTTTCTTGTCATTTATATCCAATTCGTGTAAAAGACTTCACAGAATTTGCTGCGGTCAATTATGATAAATGGGATATTTGCGATGATGCTTGTTCGTTAGGAAAAGAATTGGAAGTTCCAGTTTATAAATTTGTCAAAGAAGCGTTGATAAGACGTTTTGGAGAAGACTGGTATTTGGAGCTTGAAAAAGTGGCTGAAGAACATAAAAATTCTTAGAAAATCGGCTATTCTTATATAGTCTTTTTGACTATATATTTTGACTCAAAAGAATAAAGTTTTGACTCAAAAAAAACTTTTTAAAACTATTTTAAATCTCTTGCTTTTTATATTAAAAAGTCTATATTTTACGGGGCTTCACGAGATAACTCTTGTGTTTAAATAATTCATTTACAGTAAATTAGTTATTTGTATGAAAATGTTTCGAAAATTTAACGTTGTTAAAAACTACGTCAAATTGTGAATAAGTTTGGCTTTCATTTTTGACGTTAAATGACAATCTTTGTAGTCTACTGAATCAGTAAAAATTCAATAAAAAAATTAACAGAATCTGTCATGTCACAAATCGAACCAATATTACAAGAAAATAAAAACCGCTTCGTTATTTTTCCGATTAAACATCATGATATTTGGGAATGGTACAAGAAAATGGAAGCAAGTTTTTGGACTGCTGAAGAAATTGACTTACACCAAGATTTGACAGACTGGAATAATAAGCTGAATGATGATGAAAGATATTTCATTAAGCATATTTTAGCATTCTTTGCTGCTTCTGACGGAATCGTAAATGAAAACCTTGCTGAGAACTTTGTAAATGAAGTTCAATATGCAGAAGCGAAGTTTTTCTACGGATTCCAAATTATGATGGAGAATATTCACAGTGAGACTTATTCTTTATTAATAGATACTTACGTTAAAGACGAAGCAGAAAAAGCAGAATTATTTAATGCTTTGGAAGTTTTCCCTGCAATTGGTAAAAAAGCAGAATGGGCTTTAAAATGGATCGAGTCTGATTCGTTTGCTGAAAGACTTATAGCTTTTGCTGCAGTTGAAGGAATCTTTTTCTCAGGTGCTTTCTGTTCAATTTATTGGTTGAAAAAACGCGGTTTAATGCCAGGTTTAACTTTCTCTAATGAATTGATTTCGCGTGACGAAGGCGTACATTGTGATTTTGCAGTTCACCTTCACAATCACCATTTGGTAAACAAAGTGCCAAAAGAAAGAATTAAAGAAATTATTGTTGATGCACTAGATATCGAAAGACAGTTTGTAACTGAATCTCTTCCGGTAAGTTTAATTGGTATGAATGCTGGTTTAATGACACAGTATTTAGAGTTTGTTGCCGATAGACTTTTGGTTGAATTAGGATGCGAGCGCGTTTACGGATCAGCGAATCCATTCGATTTCATGGACATGATTTCTCTTCAAGGAAAAACTAATTTCTTTGAAAAACGTGTTGCCGAGTATCAAAAATCTGGTGTGATGAACACAGACAGCGATGCTCAGAAAATTTCATTTGATGCAGATTTTTAGACAACAAAAATACTTTTAGCATCTACTCTTCTAGAGGTGCTGAAAAAAAAGATTAACAGAATATTTTAAGGTTGAATCTCTTTCCCAAATCGCAGATTCAATGACAA
Organism: Flavobacterium sp. GSB-24; assembly: GCF_027924665.1. NCBI lineage: Bacteria > Pseudomonadati > Bacteroidota > Flavobacteriia > Flavobacteriales > Flavobacteriaceae > Flavobacterium > Flavobacterium sp. GSB-24. The sequence goes on along the minus strand of NZ_AP027043.1, from coordinate 509,733 downwards.
TTTTTGACGTATTTAAATTCGATTTTCGAATTTGAAACGAGTAACTATTGAGAATTCGGTAATTCTCAAAAAATAATTTAAAAACACGCAATGTTTAAGTGCTGGAAACCGTTTTTCTAGTGTCTTTCATTTTTTCAATAACTAAATTTAGTAAGCTTATGTATGTAGTAAAAAGAGATGGCCACAGAGAGCCCGTAATGTTTGATAAGATTACAGAAAGAATCAAAAAATTGTGCTACGGCTTGAATGAGCTTGTAGATCCGGTAAAGGTAGCGATGAGAGTTATCGAAGGATTGTATGACGGAGTTTCTACTTCTGAATTGGATAACCTTGCGGCAGAAACTGCAGCATCTATGACTATTGCTCACCCGGATTATGCACAATTAGCAGCTCGTGTGGCAATTTCAAATCTACATTCTAATACAAAAAAATCTTTCTCAGAAACGATGAAAGATATGTATCACTACGTAAACCCAAGAAACGGTCAAGACGCGCCGTTAATTGCTGATGACGTATATAAAGTGATTCAGGAAAATGCTGCTTTTTTAGATTCTCACATCATTTACACAAGAGATTTTAATTACGATTACTTTGGTTTTAAAACCTTAGAGCGTTCTTATCTTCTTAAAATAAACGGAAAAATCGTAGAGCGTCCACAGCACATGTTAATGCGTGTTTCTGTTGGTATTCACTTAGACGATTTAAAATCGGTTATTGAAACTTACGATTTAATGTCTAAAAAGTTCTTTACGCATGCAACGCCAACGTTGTTCAATGCAGGAACTCCAAAACCTCAAATGTCTTCTTGTTTCCTTTTGGCAATGCAGGATGACAGTATTGATGGTATTTACGATACATTAAAACAAACAGCAAAAATCTCGCAGTCAGCGGGAGGAATTGGACTTTCTATTCATAACGTTCGTGCAACAGGATCTTACATCCGTGGTACAAACGGAACTTCAAACGGAATTGTTCCGATGTTGAGAGTTTTCAACGATACGGCTCGTTACGTAGATCAAGGTGGAGGAAAACGTAAAGGAAGTTTTGCCATTTACATCGAAACTTGGCATGCTGATATTTTTGATTTCTTGGATTTAAAGAAAAATACAGGGAAAGAAGAAATGCGTGCGAGAGATTTATTCTTCGCGATGTGGACATCAGATTTGTTCATGAAACGTGTTCAGGAAGATTCAACTTGGACTTTAATGTGTCCTAACGAATGTCCAGGGTTATATGATGTTTACGGAGATGAATTCGAAGCTTTATATACAGATTACGAATTTAGAGGAAAAGGTAGAAAAACTATCCGCGCTCGTGAGTTGTGGGAGAAAATCCTAGAATCTCAAATCGAGACAGGAACGCCATATATGTTGTACAAAGATGCAGCAAACCGTAAATCGAACCACAAGAATTTGGGAACAATTCGTTCTTCGAACTTGTGTACAGAGATTATGGAGTTTACATCTAAAGATGAAATCGCAGTTTGTAACCTAGCTTCTATTTCGTTGCCAATGTTTATTGAAAACGGAAAATTCGACCACGAAGCGCTTTACAATGTTACAAAACGTGTAACTCGTAACTTGAACAAAGTAATCGACAGAAACTACTATCCAGTAAAAGAAGCTGAAAACTCAAACATGCGTCACCGTCCGGTAGGATTAGGAGTTCAAGGTTTAGCAGATGCTTTCATTATGTTACGTATGCCTTTTACAAGCGATGAGGCTAAAAAATTAAACCAAGAGATTTTCGAAACCTTATACTTCGCTGCAGTAACCGCTTCTATGGAAATGGCAAAAGAAGAAGGTCCATATTCTACATTTGAAGGTTCTCCAATGTCACAAGGAGAATTTCAATACAACATGTGGGGTATGAAAGATGAAGAATTATCTGGTCGTTGGGACTGGGCTTCATTAAGAAAAGAAGTAATGGAACACGGAGTTCGTAACTCATTATTGGTTGCGCCAATGCCAACAGCATCAACTTCCCAAATTCTTGGAAACAACGAAGCTTTTGAACCATATACATCAAACATTTACACACGTCGTGTATTGTCTGGAGAGTTCATCGTAGTAAATAAACATTTACTAGAAGATTTAGTAAAATTAGGTTTATGGAACGAAGATTTGAAACAAGAAATTATGCGTCATAACGGATCTGTTCAAAATATAGATAAGATTCCGCAAGACTTAAAAGATCTTTATAAAACAGTTTGGGAAATGTCGATGAAAGATATTATCGATATGTCTCGTCAAAGAGGTTATTTTATTGACCAGTCTCAATCATTGAACTTGTTCATGCAGGATGCCAACTATTCTAAATTAACGTCAATGCACTTCTACGCTTGGCAGTCAGGTTTAAAAACAGGAATGTATTACTTAAGAACAAAAGCGGCTGTAGATGCGATTAAATTCACATTAAACAATGATAAAAAAGAAGAAACAGCTCCATCATTAGTGACAGAAACTGAAGCAATCAGTGTTGAGGATTACAAAGCTATGCTTTTAAAAGCTCAAGCAGCAGATCCTGAAGATTGTGAAATGTGTGGAAGTTAATTTTAGATTTTAGATCTTTAAAAATATAAAAGCAGTTATTGTAATGATAACTGCTTTTTTTTATTTTATATTTGTTTTTTAATAGTAAAAATAATACAAATATCAAAATGCAAATTGATACGTATAATAGAATTGCAAAACAATTAAAAGAAGAATATTCTAAACTATCAGATTTTGAAATTTTATCACTAGCAATTCAAATACAGAGAAATCAAATTTTAGAGAATGGATTGGCAGTTAGCTCATCAGATAAATATCCGAGTGCGCTAGAGGCAATAGCTATTGCACTAGGATATGAAGAAAGTAATTCCGTTACTATTACTGATGTTTTACGAAATATTGTAAATAGGGAAGAAGCTTAATTATTTTTAAATGTTAGGATCAATTAGTTGCACTTTGGTGCAACTTTTATACATTTGTACTTTATGAGTTATAATCAAAAGATTAGAACTGTCATTTTTTTTAAAAATTATTTCAATGAATTTTTTGTCAAACAAAAAGAAAAAGTTCAACAAAAAATAGTTTGGACGATTAATTTAATTGAAGAGCTTGATAGAATTCCCGAAACGTATTTGAAATTTATTGAAAACACAGATGGACTTTATGAAATTCGAATACAACAAGCAAATGATATTTTTAGAATTTTTTGTTTTTTTGATGAGGGAAAATTAGTTGTATTAGCTAATGGATTTCAAAAGAAAACTCAGAAAACACCAAAGAAAGAAATTAAAAAAGCTTTAAAAATTAAAAAGGAGTATGAAAACGAAAAATAAGAACCTAACAACCTTAGAAGAGTTTAAAGAGCAACATTATGGAAAAATTGGAACACCAAAACGAGACGAACTAGAATCGGGATATGAAAATTTTAAAATTGGGGTATTGCTTCAGGAAGCCAGACTTCAAAAAGGAATGACTCAAGAAGAACTTGCATTAAAAGCGGGAACAACAAAATCGTATATTTCTAAGATTGAGAATAACGTAAAAGAAGTTAAATTTTCGACCCTGCAGAAAATTGTAGAGCTTGGTTTGGGAGGTCATTTAGAGCTGTCAATTAAATTATAATTTGAAATAAATGAATTTATTAGAAAGAATATTTCAGAATAAAAAAGAGTTTTACAATCTCGCTTTGGAATATTTTCAAAATATAAATTCAGCAATATATGAAGATACTAAATTCGATATGATTGTTTCAAAATCAATCTCTATTTTGATTGACCACGATTTTATTCCAACTCCTTGTATTGAGATCAAATTAGAACTTCGCAAGAATCAGATTAAGAGAGGTAATTATTTTCTTTATGTTAGTGAAAATAAAGAATTCATAGATGAGCTTCTAATAACATAACTCGTGGTTGAAACCACAGGCTGATTATGACTGCTCAATATTAAATAAACAATATCTCAAAAAAATCACCGTTCTAATATTACCAAAGACTTTTAAAACTTAGCACCTCAGAATCTTAGCGACTTAGCATCTTTTAAAATTAAACCTTTAAAAGAAAGTCAAGTCTTATTGTAATAATTTCTGAACGATGAAAAAAAGCAGTCTTTGGTCCCTTCGATTAGGTTTTTCAGGAAAACAAGCTTCAACAATTGAAAAACTCGGATTAGAAAAATTTCTAAAACATTCTTACGATTCAAAGTTTGACACAGAAATGCCAGCGTTTCTGCAAGATCAGCCTAAAAACACTTTAGAGCTTAAGCAAGTTCGGGAATTAGTCAAAAATTCAGATCCAGAAACCAAAAAGGAAATTCAGAAAAAAGAAAATCAAGCAACCGCCGCACTTAAAAAGTGGTGGATTGCCAAAATGCGTAATGACAAATTTCCATTACGCGAGAATATGGTTTGTTTTTGGCACAATCATTTCGTTTCCACTTCTCAAAAAGTAAAAATCAATTACTGGATTTACCAACACAATATGATTTTACGCGAAAATGCTTTTGGAAATTTTAAAGATTTAACCAAGCAGATTCTGAAATCGAATGCAATGGTGCGCTATCTCGATAATGGCGATAATAAAAAAGGTAAAATCAACGAAAACTTAAGCCGTGAATTACTCGAATTATTTACCATTGGAATTGGAAATTATACCGAAGATGATATTAAAAATGGCGCCAAAGCTTTGGCAGGTTTGAATATTGGCGATGACGGCGCTGTTTACAGAAAAAATATCGAAGATAATAGTGATAAAACCTATTTCGGGAAAACCGGAAATTGGAAAGCAGATGATTTAGTCGATATTATTTTCGAACAGAAAAACATTCCGTATCTCATTACTAGAAAAATTTTAAAATGGTTTGTATATGATAATCCGCCAGAAGAGTTAGTGGTGTATTACGGAGATTATTTTAGAAAACAAAAGTTTGAAATCGAGCCTTTGCTGACAAAGATTTTTACTGAAGAATTTAAAAAAGAGAATTCGGGAAATAAGATTAAAGACCCGTTGGTCTATATTTTACAGCTTTGCGATGAATTGCAGATTGAGAATGTTGATGATGCCGCAATTATGGCATTTATAAAACAGCAGGGAATGGATTTGTATAATCAGATCAATGTAAAAGGCTGGGATGGCGGAAATTCATGGCTGACTTCGCAGATTTATCTCCAAAGAAACAATACATCCGATTTATTATGCAGTGGCAAAAGCCTAAACAGAAAGGTTTTAAAAACTATGGTAAACGGCGTCGAAAAAGAAAAATCAGAATATGAAAAAACTGCGGTAAAAGTAGTTTTTGATTCGGATGGAAATAACAAAACCATTATCTCTGAATTGTCAGAAAGATTGTTGTTTTCTGTCAGCAATTCGGCTCAAAAAGACATGGAGAATCTTTTGAAATATGATTTCGATCCAAAAGATCCTCATGCCGATTTTGCTGTGGTCAGAGTTTTTAATTATATCACAAAACTGCCTGAATATCAATTAATCTAGAAAATAAGAATCATGAATAGAAGAAATTTTCTAACGTTAACAGGAACATTTACAGGCGGGATGCTTGTACTTCCTAGTTTTTTACATGCTTTTGGTTCGCAGCCCAATTTAGTAATTGGTGAGCAATGTATTGTTTTTGTGCAGTTGAATGGCGGAAATGACGGTTTGAATACTTTTATTCCGTATGATGATCCATTGTATTATGAGCTGAGAACAAAAATTGCATTGAATAAAGATGCAGTTGTGGGAAAAAATAACGGAATGGCTTTTCATCCGTCGCTAAGAAATTTTGCTCAAATGCAGCAAAATGGAGATTTAACTGTAATTCAGAATGTCGGTTATCCAGAACCTATTCGTTCGCATTTTAGAAGTCAGGAAATCTGGCAGACTGCGACAGATTCTAATAAATATATAAATGAAGGCTGGTTGGGAAGATTTTTAGATCTGCAATGCAACGGCCATCAGGCGACTGCGGGAATAAATTTAGATTCGATTGATAATTTAGCTTTAAAAGGAGTAGAGCCTAATTTTATAACGGTGAAAGATCCAGATCGATTTAAAGTGAAATCTAAAGAAGAAAATGTGACTTTGTCTAAAAATCCGCATTTAGATTTTGTTCGAAAAATTGCTAATTCTGTTACCGAAGGTTCAGATGAAATCCAGAAAGCTTTAGCAAAATCTAAAACGGAAATCAGTTATCCTAAAACAGAATTATCTAAAAACCTGGAATGGATTGCAAGACTAATAAAAGGAAACTTAAATTCAAAAGTATATTACACTTCACTTAACGGATTTGATACGCATGATAATCAGCTTTCAATTCACGAACGAAAATTGACAGATTTAAACGATTCGATCTATAGTTTTTATTCAGATCTAAAAGAAGCGCAGTTATTGCAGAATGTCACCGTTGTAGTTTTTTCTGAATTTGGGCGACGTGTAAAAGACAACGGAAACGGAACGGATCACGGAACTGCAGCGCCAATGTTTATTATTGGAGGAAATAATAAAGGAACGATTTTAGGAAAAAATCCAAATTTAGCCGACTTAGACAATGGCGATTTAAAACACGAAATAGATTTTAGAAGTGTTTATGCTTCTTTATTAAAAGAAAAAATGAATTTCGATTATTCTAAAATTGGGATTGCTAATAAGCCGGTTTCGGGATTGTTTGCATAATCGCAATCTTGTCATTTCGACGAAGGAGAAATCTCCGTTAGAAAACTCTACAAAGATTGGCGCTTTTGATTACGGATTTACTTGCGGAGATTTCTCCTTCGTCGAAATGACAAATAAACCGAATTTTGCTGGTAAATCATCTTCGAAATACTATTTAAATATAAAAAAACTTAGAACCTTAGCACCTCAGAATCTCAGAGCCTTAAAAAAACCAATTGTAAATATCTCATTTCAAGCCGATATTTTTATATTATCCTACAAAACCTCCTAAATTTGTTAAGAAATCCTTTTTTGTTTCATAAAATGCATTATTTTTTTTGGTGCAGTAAAAATAATTTATACATTCGCAGAGAATTTATTGAAAAACACAAACAAAATGTCTAATAACCGTTTTTATTTTAGCAACTCTTTTTATTTCTTCTTTAGTAGAAGTAAGGATTGTGCTATGGTTATTTGAGAAATATAAAATACAAATAAAACTAATATACAATCCTGATGCAAATCAGGATTTTTTTTTGAATATATGACAACGAAAATTGCAATACAAGGTATAAAAGGTTCTTTTCATCATCAGGTTGTGAAGGAGTATTTTTCTGAAAATGTGGCTATTGATGAGTGTTTGTCTTTTGAAGAATTAGTCGACAGCCTTCTTTCTGGAAAATCAGACCAAGCAGTTATGGCGATTGAAAATTCGATTGCAGGGCCAATTATTCCAAATTATGCTTTGATTGACAAGAATAATTTACACATTATTGGAGAGCATTATTTGAGCATTCACCAAAATTTAATGACTTTAAAAGGTCAGAAAATCGAAGACATAAAGGAAGTTCATTCGCACCCAATGGCACTTTTGCAATGCATGGATTTCTTAAAGCAATATCCAAACATCAAATTGGTTGAAGATAAAGATACAGCCGAAACAGCAAGAAGAATTCAGGAAAAACAATTAACCGGAATTGCTGCAATAGGAAGTAAAGTAGCTTCAGAAATGTATGATTTAGAAATCATTGCGCCGGAAATTCAAACGATCAAAAACAATATGACCCGTTTTGTGATTATCAAAAAGCAAAATTCATTTTTGCCAGAAAACGAAATCAACAGAGCTTCAATCAAATTTGAATTAGATCATAAAAGAGGAAGTTTAGCAGCAGTTTTAAACGTAATGAGCGACTGCAAACTGAATTTGACAAAAATTCAGTCACTTCCAAAAATCGAAACACCTTGGAAATATTCATTTTTCGTAGACGTAACATTCGAGAAATATGAAGACTTTGCAAAAGCAAAAGCATTACTGAATATAATGGCAGAATATTTAAAAGTTCTGGGAGAATACAAGAATACAAAACCTTTTATTGGTTAGATGTTATTAGTTAAAAGTTAGAAGTAAAAAAGAGCCTAAAGCCTAAAGCTTACGGCCTAAAGCAATATAAAAATGATTACAACAGCAAAACGATTAGATACAGTTGAAGAATACTACTTCTCATCAAAATTGAGAGAAGTTCGTCAATTGCAGTCTGAAGGAAAATCGATCATCAATATGGGAATTGGAAGCCCTGATTTGAGTCCGTCAAAAGCAGTAATTGAAGCAGTCGCTGCAGCAATTCAAGACGAAAACAGACATGGTTATCAAAGCTATCAAGGATTACCGGAATTGAGGCAGGCGATGGCAGATTTTTATAAAGATCAGTTTGGTGTTGAAGTGAATCCTAATAATGAGATTTTACCTCTGATGGGTTCGAAAGAAGGAATTATGCACATTTCGTTAGCATTTTTAAATGAAGGCGATCACGTTTTGATTCCGAATCCGGGTTATCCAACTTATACTTCAGTAACCAATTTGGTTCAGGCAGTTCCTGTTTATTATGATTTGAAAGAAGAAAATGGCTGGGAACCAGATTTTGAAGCTCTTGAAAAATTAGACCTTTCGAAAGTAAAAATTATGTGGCTTGGATATCCTCACATGCCAACAGGAGCGAGAGGAAGTTTAGCGTTATTTGAAAAATTGGTTGCTTTTGCTAAAAAACACAATATATTATTGATAAACGACAATCCGTATAGTTTTGTTTTGAATGATAACCCGATGAGTTTATTGCAGGTTGAAGGAGCGAAAGAGGTTGCTTTAGAATTAAACTCACTTAGTAAAACATTCAACATGGCAGGCTGGAGAGTCGGAATGGTTTTAGGAAATCCTGAAATTATTGATGCAGTTCTAAAAGTAAAAAGCAACATGGACAGCGGAATGTACTACGGAATTCAGAAAGGTGCGATTGTGGCTTTAAAATGTGATAAATCGTGGTTTGAAGACCAAAATAAAATCTACAGACGCCGCAGAGAATTGACTGAAAAGTTAGCAGAAAAATTAGGCTGCGAAGTGTATAAAGAAGGAGTTGGATTATTTGTTTGGGCAAAGCTTCCTGAAGGAATCGAATCATCAGAAAAGTTCATTGACGAAATATTATATGAGAAACACATTTTCATCACGCCGGGAACAATCTTCGGAAGCAATGGTGAAGGATATATTAGATTCTCATTGTGTGTGAAAGAGGAAAAAGTACAGGAAGCGATAGATCGATTTTAGTAATTGTAGATATCAGATTTTAGATTTTAGATTTTCAGGCTGAGCGTCTCGAAGCTTCGGGAAAAGCCTTTTTTAATTGGAATTTGGAATTTAAAATTTTGGAATTTAAAGAAATAGTATGAAAGTATACGTAATAGGAATAGGATTAATAGGCGGTTCGATGGTGCTGGACATCAAAGACCAACATCCTGATTCGACAATTTTTGGAATTGATAATAACGAAAAACATTTGCAGGAAGCAATTGATTTAGGAGTTATCGATGAAGCAGGAAGTTTTGAAGATTTGGCTGAAGCCGATTTTGTAATTGTTTCGGTTCCGGTTGATGTGGCGCTGACAGTTTTGCCTAAAGTTCTGGATTCGGTTGGAGATAAAACGATTGTTTTTGAAGTAGGTTCAACGAAAAAGCCAATTTGTGAAGCAGTAGCTAATCATCCGAAAAGAAGAAATTTTATCGCTACGCATCCGATAGCAGGAACGGAGTTTTCGGGACCTTCGGCAGCGATAAGAGGTTTGTTTAAAGGAAAGACAAACATTATCTGCGAAGTGGAAAAAACCACTTTTAAATTGCAGGAAAAGGCATTAAAGCTTTTCAGCGAAATAGGAATGAGGATTCGATATATGGACCCGACTTCGCACGACAAACACATTGCTTACGTTTCGCATTTATCGCACATAAGTTCGTTTATGCTTGGGAAAACGGTAATGAACAAAGAAAAAGACGAACAGGATATTTTTGATATGGCTGGAAGTGGATTTGAAAGCACCGTTCGTTTAGCAAAAAGTTCACCGGCAATGTGGACACCGATTTTTAAGCAGAACAAGGAACACGTTCTGGAAACATTAGAAGAATATATTTCAAATCTCAGTCGGTTTAGGGATTTGTTGAAAGATGAAAATTACAACGCCATTTTTGAAGAAATGGAAAGCACAAATAAGATAAAAGAAATACTAAACGGATTAACAACAACTAAAAAGTAAATTAGAATTAAAATGGAAAATAAGAAAGAAATGAGAAAGTGGTTAGAAGATTTCAATTTAAATCACCCACTTGTGATAGCTGGACCATGTAGTGCAGAGACTGAAGATCAAGTATTGAAAATTGCTCACGAATTAAAAGATTCAAAAGTTAGTGTTTTCAGAGCTGGAATCTGGAAACCAAGAACGCGTCCGGGAGGATTTGAAGGTGTTGGGGAAATTGGTTTAAAATGGTTGCAGAAAGCAAAAGCTGAAACTGGTTTATTAATGGGAACTGAAGTGGCAACTGCAGCTCATTGTAAACTAGCTTTAGAACACGATATCGACGTTTTATGGGTTGGTGCACGTACAACTGCAAATCCTTTCGCAGTTCAGGAAATTGCTGATACTTTAAAAGGAACAGATAAAATCGTTTTGGTTAAAAACCCAGTAAACCCAGATTTAGCTTTATGGTTAGGTGGTGTTGAGCGTTTACATATGGCTGGAATTGAGAAGTTAGGAGTTATCCACAGAGGTTTCTCTACTTACGAAAAAACAAAATACAGAAATATTCCAGAATGGCAGATTGCTATCGAATTGCAAAATAAATTTCCTGATTTACCATTAATCATCGATCCATCTCACATTACAGGAGATCGTAAAATGATTTTTGAAGTAACGCAAGAGGCTTTAGATTTGAACTACGACGGGATGATTATCGAAACGCACTACGATCCAGACAACGCTTGGTCTGATGCTGCGCAACAAGTTACTCCAGACGCTTTGAAACAAATCATTAAAGATTTGACTATCAGAAAAACGGATGATACTACAGATGAGTACAGCCAAAAAATGACAAAATTAAGAGCTAACATCGACGTACTTGATGCTAACTTATTAGAGTTATTAGGAAAACGTATGAAAGTTGCTGACGAAATTGGTCAGGTGAAAAAAGATGCAAACGTTGCAATTCTTCAAAACAACCGTTGGAACGAAATTTTAGGAAAAATGATCTTGGAAGGTGAGAAAAAAGGTCTTACTGAAGAGTTTGTTTTGAGAATGTTCAAAGCGATTCACCAGGAAAGTATTGGTCATCAAGAGAAAATTTTCAACGCATAATTTTGCTGAACCATATAAGTGATATAAGTTAATTTTAGTTTTTGAAAACAAGATCCCTAAATTTTCTTATAACATTAATTGAAGATAGATTGTTTTTTAAAATCTCCATTACTTTGAAAGAAGTTTTGGGGATTTTTGTTTTTAGATTATATCAACCAACGTTTGAATCTTAATGGCGGAACGTTTTTCTCAATCAATTCAGAAGGTTGAAACCTTGGGCTATGTTTAAAATTATTCATTTATCTTTGCAGGGATTTAGTTTTCAAATCTGAAATCTAATCCCGAAGTTTCGGGACAACAATCTAAAATTAAAGAATGACAGGAATCGTATATAAATCTACAGGAAGCTGGTATACCGTAAAATCTGAAAAAGGTGATTTTATTGAATGCCGTATGAAAGGGAAATTCAGAATGAAAGGTATCAAAAGTACCAACCCAATTGCTGTAGGCGATATTGTCGATTATGAATTAGAAGAAACTTCCGATGCCATTACGGGAACGATTTATAATATCCATGAAAGAAAAAATTATATCGTTCGTAAATCAGTTAACTTATCTAAGCAGATTCATATTATTGCATCAAATATTGATCAGGTTTTTTTATTGATTACGATTGATAATCCGCCGACAACGACGAGCTTTATCGATCGTTTTTTGGTTACTGCAGAAGCATACGGAATTGAAGCTATCCTGATTTTTAATAAAATTGATACGCTTAACGAGCAAACTTTAGACGATCAATTGTATTTACAGCATATTTATACCGAAATTGGATATAAATGTCTCAGAATTTCATCAACAGAAAATAAAGGCGTTGACCAGTTAAAGGAAATGATGATTGGAAAAGTAAGTATGTTTTCCGGACATTCTGGAGTTGGAAAATCAACTTTGGTGAATGCAATGGAACCAAGCCTGCATTTAAAAACAACAGTAATTTCAGAACAAAGCAAACAAGGACAGCATACGACTACTTTTGCCGAAATGTATGATTTATCTTTTGATGCGCGAATTATTGACACACCAGGAATTAAAGGTTTCGGAATTGTCGATATGGAGCCATCTGAAATCAGCGGTTATTTTCCAGAATTCTTCAAACTGAAAGACCAATGTAAGTTTAACAACTGTTTACACAAAGAGGAACCTCATTGTGCGATAAAAGCAGCTTTAGAAAAAGACGAAATCGCTTGGTCACGTTACAATAGTTATCTTAAAATCCTTGAAGGAGATGACGAGCATTATCGCAGCGATACTTATGGTGAAGATCGTGCAGCTAGTGATGAAACGAGAAAATAAAAAATCAATTTTTAAAATTCCAAATTCCAATTGTAAAGATGTACTGCTGTGTATCTAACGTCCAGAAATAAAATCCAAATAATCTTTTAATCATGGTGTAAAAGCCACTCCAGATAAATAATGAAAATAGTAATCCAAAGAGTTTCTCAAGCATCAGTAACTGTAGAAGGTCAAAAAACAGCAGACATTAAAAAGGGTTTATTAGTTTTAGTTGGAATTGAGGATGCCGACACTCAGGAAGATATTGACTGGCTTTCTGGAAAGATTATTAAAATGAGAATTTTTGGAGATGAAAATGATGTTATGAACTGCTCAGTTCAAGATATTGACGGCGATATTATTGTAGTAAGTCAGTTTACACTTCATGCTTCGACTAAAAAAGGGAACCGTCCATCTTATATAAAAGCAGCAAAACCAGATTTTGCAATCCCTATGTATGAAAACTTTGTAAAATCTCTAGAAAAAGAATTGGGCAAAAAAGTTCAAACAGGAATTTTCGGTGCCGATATGAAGGTTAATCTCTTAAATGATGGACCAGTTACCATAATAATGGACAGCAAAAATAGAGAGTAAAATTTTATTAAACATTTGTTAAGGATTTCTGAAAATAATATATATTTGACGAAAATACCTACTAATGAAAAACCTCTTTTGCGCGTTATTTTTTGTTATAATCACGGTTAATTCATTTGCTCAAAAGAGCGATTATTCCATTTTAAAAATTTCTGATAGTCTTAAAGAAAACGCCAATGCTGTTCTTCGTTTAGACCAGATAGATATTGTTATTGCTTCGCAACGAAGTATGAATATCAAAGTACAAAGAGTTGTTTCTGTTTTAAATAATAAGGGTTTAAACGATATTGATGCTTTTCAGAATTATGATAAAACAACTTCCATAAAAAGTATTGAAGCCGTTGTTTATGATGCCTTCGGAAACGAAATAAAAAAAATCAAACGAAAAGATTTTAAAGATCAAAGCGCCGTAAGCGGGAGTACCCTTTTTTCAGATAATCGAGTACTTTATTTAGATTATACTCCTATTTCTTATCCTTTTACAATTGTTTATACTAGTGAGGTAGAGACTTCAAACACCGCGTTTATACCACAATGGTATTTTTTAGGCGGTTATTATTTAAGTGTAGAAAAATGTGCGCTGAATGTTACTTTCCCAAAAGAGCTGGGGTTTAAAAAGAAAGAGTTCCGTTTTTCTGATTTTAATATAACAAAAACAGTTGATACAGATACCAAACTGAGTTATACAGCTGTTAATATCCTAGCTCAAAAGCAAGAAGATCTTAGTCCTTCTCAAACAGATCTTTTTCCTAAAGTCATGATGGGACTTGAACATTTTCATTTAGAAGGAGTCGATGGGACGGCTACCACTTGGGAAGCTTTTGGGAAATGGTATGGAGAAAAAATCCTAACTGGAACTACAACTTTACCAGAAGAAACTAAAGCAAAAATAAAAGCACTTGTTGGCAATGAAAAAGATCCTGTCAAAAAAGCAAAGATTATTTACGATTATGTTCAAAAAAAATCTAGATATGTAAATATTGCGGTAGGCATTGGCGGCTGGAAACCAATGCTGGCAACAGATGTAGATCGTTTAGGGTATGGAGATTGTAAAGCATTGTCAAATTACACAAAAGCACTTTTACAAGCCGTTGATGTTCCTTCATACAATACAATTTTATACGGAGATCGCTATAAATCGGATATTCAATCGGATTTTGTTTCCATGCAGGGGAACCACATGATTCTTGCTGTTCCAGATAAAGATAATTATATCTGGCTGGAATGTACCAGTCAAGATGATCCTTTTGGTTATCAAGGAACTTTTACAGACGATAGAAATGTTTTGGTAGTAAAGCCAGAAGGCGGTGAAATTGTTCGAACTAAAATTTATGACGATAAAGGAAATACTCAAACAGGAAAAGGAACTTATACAATTGATGAGAATGGAAATTTTTCTGGTACTTTAAAAATAGCTTCCCAAGGAAGTCAATATGCTGCTAAATCCAGAGTTGAGAATTTACAGCCAAATGAGAAAGAGGAACATTATAAAGAATATTGGGATAACATCAATAATTTAAAATTAGGTAAAATAACTTTTACTAATGATAAAGAGAATATTCTTTTTACCGAAGATGTTCAGTTAAGTGCATCAAATTATGGTGCTGTTTCTGGAAATAAAATGATTTTTGTTGTCGATGCATTCAACCAATATACCGGAAATGTAAAGCGCATTAGAAACCGTAAAAATCCATTTCAAATTCAGCGTGGCTATTTAGATACAGATGAAATTGAGATAAATCTTCCAGCAGGTTTTAGTGTCGAATTTCTGCCTCAAAATTATGAGTTAAAAGGAAAATTCGGAGAATATAAAACAGAAATCCTTAAAAAAGAAAACAACAAAATAACCTATAAAAGATCTATGTTCTTAAACAAAGGAAAATATTCAAATAAAGAATATGACGAATACCGTTTGTTTATGGAGCAGGTTTCTAGAAATGATAACGCCAAAATAATACTAACCAAGAATTAAAACTATAACCAAAAACAACCAATGAAAATTATTAAACTTTTTAGCCTGTCTGTGATTTTATTAATCGCTCCCAAAGCGATTTCACAGGATTTTAGATTAGGGAAAGTTTCTGTTGCAGAATTAGAACAGAAAGCACATCCTAAAGATACTTCAGCCGTAGCGGCAATTTTGTATAAAAAAGGAGTGTCTAGAATGGAATTTGACCAAAACGACGGTTTTTACATGCTGACTGATGTAGAAACTCGTGTCAAAATTTATAAAAAAGAAGGATATGACTGGGCCAATCAAGCAGTTTGGTACTACAATACTAACAATCTAAAAGAAAGAGTGTTTTTTTCAGACGCAGTTACTTACAATTTGGTAAATGGTAAAATTGAAAAAACAAAATTAAAAAGTGACGGATCTTTTGATGAAGTCCTTTCGAAATATAGAGGGCAAAAAAAGATTACAATGCCTAACATTAAAGAAGGTTCTGTAATAGAATTTCGATATACGGTAAGATCTCCGAGTGATGCAATGATTCGTGATTGGGATTTTCAATCTTCTGTTCCTGTAAATTATTCTGAGTTTAAAGTAGCATACCCAGAATATTATGTTTTTAAACCAAGACAGAAAGGATATGTTTTTCCTAAAATCACAACATTAAAAAATCCTAAATCGATAACTATTACTAGTAAAGAAAGAGGAGGAAATGGGATGGTGGCAAAAACTGAATTTTACTCTGATAAAGTAGATTATATAGAAACAGAAGTTACTTATGTAGCACAGGATTTCCCTGCCTTAAAAGATGAAAGTTTTGTCAATAATATTGACAATTACAAATCAAGTGTAGAACACGAACTTTCATTAACTCATTTTCCAAATAGACCAATTAAAGAATATTCTACCGATTGGAATTCTGTTGTTCGAACAATTTATGAATATGAAGATTTTGGTCCAGAGTTAAATAAAACAGGATATTTTGAAGAAGATCTAAAAAAATTATTAGCAGGAATTACTACACCTGAAGAAAAGATGTGGGTAATATTAAACCACGTAAAATCAAACGTAAAATGGAATGGTTATACAGGTTATGGCTGCGATAGCGGAGTTAAAAAAGCGTATAAAGAAAAAACGGGTAATATTGCTGATATCAATTTAATGCTAACTGCGATGCTGCGTCATTCTGGACTAACAGCAAATCCTGTTTTAGTAAGTACCCGCTCTAACGGAATTGCATTGTTCCCGAACAGAACAGCTTTTAATTATGTAATTGCTGCAGTCGAAACTCCAAATGGATATATTTTATTAGATGCAACTGATAAGTATTCAACACCAAACGTTCTTCCTTTTAGAACGCTGAATTGGATGGGAAGATTGATTCGAAAAGACGGAAGTTCAGAAGAAATAGATTTAATGCCTAAAAAAGCATCAAATGATATTGTTTTTATGAATTATGATATTGATGCCGAAGGACATGTTAAAGGAAAAACAAGAAGACAATGCTCAGATTATAATGCAATGATTACGAGAGAGAATTTCGAAAAATTAAAAGAAGAAGAGTATTTAGAGAAACTTGAAAATAATAGTGGTAAAATCGAAATAAGCGAATACTCAAGAACAAATGAAAAAGATTTATTAGCTCCTGCTATCGAAACTTACTCATTTACCGGAAATAATTTGTGCGAACTTATTGGCGGTAAAATTTATGTGAACCCAATGCTGTTTTTTGCTAAAGACAAAAATCCATTTAAGCAGGATGTTCGCGAGTATCCAGTAGATTTTGGATATCCGTTTTTAGATAAATACAATATTACAATTAAAATTCCAGAAGGTTTTGCTGTAGAAACGCTCCCAGCTGCAGTTGCTTATAACATGGAAAATAATTTAGGAAGTTTTAAATTTAATATTGCTGCAAACGATAATGTACTTCAATTAAGTATAGCTCATCAAATAAATGAAGCAATCGTTACCACAGAACAATACGAAATGCTGAAAGAATATTACAAAGGCATGATTGAAAAACAAACAGAAAAGATTGTTTTAAAACGTATTTAAGATGTTTAGATCTCTCTTAATTTGTATTGCTTTATTTTGGAATACTATAAATATCCAAGCTCAAAATTATGAGCTTGGAAAAGTAACTATTGCCGAATTACAAGAGAAAATACATCCTGTAGATTCTTCTGCGCCAGCTGCAATTTTATTTAAAAAAGGCAAAACTGTATTTAGTTACAATGATAAAACAGGATTTTCTGCCATTCACACTTATGAGTTCAAAATTAAAATTTATAAAAAAGAAGGCTTAAAATGGGCCGATCAAAAAGTGCATTACTATGTTGGTTACCAGAATTTGAATGAAGATTTATTAACCTTTTCAAATGCAGTTACTTATAATTTAGAAAATGGTAAAGTAGAAAAGACAAAGTTAGAAAGCCAAGGATCGTTCAAAAAGAAAATTAATGAATATTGGAATGAAAAAGGAATAACGCTTCCTAATGTAAAAGTCGGTTCTATCATAGAATATAAATATGTTTTAAAATCTGAAAATATCAGCGAGTTTCCTGATTTTGATTTTCAATTTAGCATTCCATTAAACTATTTTGAGTATAAGACAGAATTCCCAGAGTTTTACATTTACAAAACTATTTTAATTGGCGGACACACGATAGAAAATAATTCTAAACTTGTTAATGGAAGCCAGAATTTTACCAATGAATATGGACAAAGCCGCTGGATGTCCTACAAACAAATTGATGCATTTTATTCTGGTAAAAATATTCCAGCTTTAAAAGAAGAACCTTATGTAAATAATATTGAAAACTATAGAGGATCTATTCAGCACGAATTAGAGCGTGTTCGCATGCCAGAACAGCCAGTTAAAGATTTTACTATTACTTGGGAAGGAGTGGCTTCAACAATTTATAAAGAAGATCATTTTGGAAAAGAACTTAATAAAAACAATTTCCTTTTGGCAGATGTTCAAAAATTATTAGTCAATGTTGAATCTCAAACAGAAAGAATGAACATTATTTTTCAATTCGTTCAAAATAAAATGAACTGGAATGAAATTAATAGCTGCCTTACTGATAAAGGTGTCGAAAAAGCATACACAGATCAGACAGGAAACATTGCCGAAATTAATTTTATTTTACTTAATATGCTGAAATGGGCAGGTATAGAAGCTAATCCTGTTTTAGTAAGTACAATTGAAAATGGAGTGCCAGTTTATCCAACAAGAATGGGATTTAATTATGTAATTGTTGCAGCCGAAATAGACGGAAAACAAATCCTGTTAGATGCTTCTCGTAAATTTACATCACCCAATATACTTCCATTAAATATCTTAAATTGGAAAGGCAGATTAATCAAAAACGATGGTACTTCTAAAGAGATTGATTTAGTCCCTGTAAAACCTTCAAGAGAAGTTTCAAATTTGACTTTCAAAGTAAATGTAAATGGAAAAATAGACGGCAAAATTAGAATTCAGAAAACAGATTATGAAGCTTATAAGTTTAGAGTTCAAAACGGAAACAGAAATCAAAAAGATTATATTGAAAAACTAGAACAGCAGCTTGGCGATTTAAAGATTTCCGATTATCTCGTAACCAATAAAATTTCCAATTTATCCGATCCAATTGTGGAAACCTTTAGTTTTGAAACCGATAATTTTGTTGAAAATATAGGAGGAAAACTTTATATAAACCCAATGTTGTTCTACACACCATCTAAAAATCCTTTTTTACAAGAAACTAGACAAATGGGCATTTATTTCGGATATCCAAAACAAGAAAAAGTTTTAGTCAATGTAGAGATTCCAGAAGGTTATGTCGTAGAAACACTTCCTTCTCCTGCTAGGTTTTCACTCGAAGATAATTCTATAACTTTAGTGTTAAATGTTTTAAATGAAGGAAACAAAATTCAGTTTAGCTTTTCAAAAGACATTAACAATAGTATTTTTGCAGCCGAGCACTACAATACATTGAAAATTCTTTTTCAGAAAATGATTGCTAGTCAAAACGAAAAAATTGTTCTAAAAAAAGCTTAAAGATGGATTTAAAAAATGCCCAATTAGATGTTGATACCTGGATAAAAGAACATGGTGTTCGTTATTTTAACGAATTAACAAACATGGCTCAGTTAACAGAAGAAGTAGGTGAAGTAGCAAGAATTATTGCGCGCAGATACGGAGAACAATCAGAAAAGGAAAGTGATAAAAACAAAGATTTAGGCGAAGAACTAGCCGATGTCGTTTTCGTGGTTTTATGTCTGGCAAATCAAACAGGAATCGATTTACAAGCCGCTTTTGATAAAAAAATGGACTTAAAATCGGTTAGAGATAAAGATCGTCATAAAAACAACGATAAATTGAAATAATTGTGAAATATTACTCCTAAGTTTTGAATTATGAGTTTTGAATTTTGAATTATGAATGGGGAGTGGTAAATTGCGGGGCTGAATTATGTTTCTAATCATTCATAATTCAAAATTCACAACTTACAATTAAAAAAATGAATTTAAAATTAAGCACGAATTCAATATTCACTATTGATGATTCGCAACTAAATATCACCGGTTCTAAAAGTGAAACGAATCGCTTACTATTACTAAAAGCATTATTTCCAAATATCACTTTAGCCAATACTTCAAATTCCGATGACAGCGAAGTAATGCAGAAAGCACTTGCAGGAAATGACGAAATTGTAGACATACATCACGCAGGTACAGCAATGCGTTTTCTTACAGCTTATTTTTCTGTTAACGAAGGAAGAGAAGTGGTGTTGACAGGATCGAGCAGAATGCAGGAACGTCCAATCAAAATTTTGGTGGAAGCTTTGGCTCAATTAGGAGTTGAGATTTCATACGAGAAAGAAGAAGGTTATCCGCCAATCAGAATCAAAGGGAAAAAAGTTACTGCTTCAAAAGTAAAATTAGCTGCAAATGTAAGCAGTCAATATATTTCGGCACTTTTATTAGTTGCTTCAAAACTAGATAATGGTTTAGAATTGACTTTAGAAGGAGAGATCACTTCAATTCCATACATTAAAATGACTTTGGCTCTTTTGAATGATTTAAATATTCAAACTAGTTTTGAAGGAAACGTAATCAAAGTTTTTCCAAAAGAAGCAGTCGAATCAAAAGAAATGGTTGTAGAATCAGACTGGAGTTCTGCTTCTTATTTCTTTAGTTTAGTGGCGCTGTCGGATGCTGCCAAAATCACATTGAGCAGTTATAAAGAAAACAGCCTGCAGGGAGACTCAGAATTAGTTTCTCTTTATGAAAAAATGGGTGTGAAAACTACTTTCCAAAATAACAAAATGACTTTGGAGAAAGTTGCTGGATTCAATTATGAAGACGTAAATTTTGAATTGAACAATACACCAGATATTGCGCAAACAATTGTAGTGACTTGTTTAGGTTTAGGTATTGGATGTCACTTAACGGGTCTTCATACTTTAAAAATCAAAGAAACGGACAGGCTAGAAGCTTTAAAAATCGAGCTTACAAAATTAGGAGCCAATATTTCTGTAACTAATGACAGCTTGACTTTAGAGCGTTCTGGAAATATTAATCACGATGTACATATCGCGACATACAACGATCACCGTATGGCAATGGCTTTTGCTCCTTTAGCAATTAAAGTTCCAATTATTATTGATGATGCAGAAGTTGTTTCAAAATCCTACCCAGATTTCTGGAATGATTTAAAAGCTTTAAATTTCCAAGTTTCAGAATTGTAGAAATAATTGAACCATATAAGTTATATAAGTTCATTTAAATAAAAGTGCAATAAAACATAGCCTCTGGTTTCAACCAGAGGTTTTTTTATGTTCGAATTTGAGTATAATCGTAAAGTTTGTCATTTCGACGAAGGAGAAATCTTCGTAAGTAACTCCGCAACGAAAATCCAATCTTTGTCGAGCTACTTCCGAAGATTTCTCCTTCGTCGAAATGACAATAATACGTTGAACAGGTTTGTGTAAGAAAAAAAACATTTTAAATGGTCGCTAAAACCGCACAAAATCAAGGACTTTTGAAAATAAACGTCAAAACACTTGACAACGCCTATCTCACAATCGTATATTTGCAGGCGATTTAAAATTTTAGATAAAAAAGTCTAAGATTGATATTTTAAAATCTAACTTCAAATATGAAATTATCACACTTCAATTTCAATTTACCGAAAGAACTTTTGGCTGAATTTCCAGCAGAAAACAGAGATGAATCTCGTTTAATGGTAATTGACCGTAAAAAAAACACTATCGAACATAAAATGTTTAAAGACGTTATCAACTATTTTGATGATGGAGACGTTTTAATTCTTAATAATACAAAAGTTTTCCCTGCACGTTTGTACGGAAACAAAGAAAAAACTGGAGCTAGAATTGAGGTTTTCTTATTAAGAGAATTAAATTCTGAGCAACGCCTTTGGGACGTTTTAGTAGATCCTGCTAGAAAAATCCGTATTGGTAACAAACTTTATTTTGGTGACGATGATTCATTAGTTGCTGAGGTAATTGATAATACAACTTCTCGTGGTAGAACTTTACGTTTCTTATACGATGGCTCTTATGAAGAATTCAGAAACAAATTGACAGAACTTGGAGAAACTCCAATTCCTAAATACATCAACAGAGAAGTAACTGCCGAAGATGCTGAAAGATACCAGACTATCTACGCAAAAGAAGAAGGAGCTGTAGCAGCGCCAACTGCTGGTTTACACTTCTCAAAACACCTTTTGAAAAAATTAGAAATCAAAGGAGTAAATTTTGCTGAGGTAACTTTACACGTTGGTTTAGGAACTTTCAATCCAGTTGAGGTGGAAGATTTATCTAAACACAAAATGGATTCAGAGGAATTGATTATCAATCAACAAGCTTGTGATATTGTAAATGAGGCAAAAGCAAAGAAAAAACGTATTTGTGCAGTAGGAACAACTTCTATGCGTGCAATCGAAAGTTCTGTTTCTTCTCAAAATACTTTAAATCCGTACGAAGGATGGACAAATAAATTTATTTTCCCTCCTCATGATTTTAGTATTGCAAACTGTATGATTACAAATTTCCACACGCCAAAATCAACATTATTAATGATGATTTCTGCTTTCTGTGGTCATGATTTAATGAAAAAAGCATACGACGAAGCGATCAAAGAAGGATACAAATTCTATTCTTACGGAGACGCGATGTTAATTCTTTAATTAGAATTTATTTTACATAGAGACCCGACAAGTTTTTAAAACCTGTCGGGTTTTCTGTTTTTATAGTTTTATTTCAAGTTTCAGGTTTCAAGTTCGTTCTGCAGTTAACCGCAAAGTGCGCAAAGATTTTTTGCTCAGTTTGTGTTTGACAGGCGCTAAAGAACGCAAAGCTTTGCGAACTTAGCGTTTGTAAATGTCAACCTTGATAAAAATCTTTGCGCACTTTGCGGTTAACACAAAAAGCATATCAACTTGAAACCTGAAACTTGAAACAAAACAAACAAATTTTGTTATTTTAGCATCCAAAACAAAAACACAATGACTTTTCAAAATACACGCGAATTCGCGAAACAACTTGATGCTCAAGATGCATTAAATCATTATCAAAACGAATTTATTTTTCCAAAAGTGAATGATAAACGTGTCATTTATTTTACAGGAAACTCTTTAGGATTACAGCCAAAACGTACCAAAGCTTATGTTGATGAAGTAATGAATGACTGGGCAGAATTGGCTGTCGAAGGTCATTTTTATGCACAAAAACCTTGGTGGGATTATCAGGAAAGATTTGCAGAACCGTTGAGTAAAATTGTCGGCGCCCTTCCGTCAGAAGTTACTGTAATGAATACTTTGACAGTAAATCTCCATTTACTAATGGTTTCTTTTTATCAGCCAAAAGGAAAACGTTATAAAATTATCTGCGAAGAAAAAGCTTTTCCATCAGATCAATATATGTTTCAGAGTCAGGTTCATTTTCATGGATATAAACCAGAAGATGCTATCGTAGAAATTAAACGTCGCGAAGGCGAACACAATATTCGTCTTGAAGATGTTTTAGCAAAAATTGAAGAAGTTGGCGATGAACTGGCTTTGGTTTTAATAGGAGGGGTAAATTATTATACCGGACAAGTTTTCGATATAAAAACTATTACAGCGGCCGGACAAAAAGCGGGTGCAAAAGTAGGCTGGGACCTAGCACATGCTGCTGGAAATATCAAATTAGAATTGCATGATTGGAATGTAGATTTTGCAGCTTGGTGCAGTTATAAATATATGAACTCAGGACCTGGAAATGCTTCTGGAGTTTTTGTTCATGAAAAACATCATAACGATTCAGATTTACCGCGTTTTGCAGGCTGGTGGGGACACAATAAAGAACGCCGTTTTAAAATGGAACCCAACTTTGATCCAGTTCATGGAGCAGGAGGATGGCAGATTAGTAATCTTCCAGTCCTTTCTTTAGCACCATATTTGGCTTCTGTAGAAATGTTTGCTGAGGTTGGAATGGACGCCTTAATTGCAAAACGTGATCATATTACCTCTTATTTAGAATTTATTCTGCACGAAATTGACAAAGAAGTAAAAGGGAATTTTGAAATTATTACGCCTTCAAACCCTGCAGAGAGAGCTTCACAATTATCAGTTTTTCTTCATGGAGAAGGAAGAAGTTTGTTCGATTATTTAATGAAAAATGGAGTAATTACAGACTGGCGTGAACCAAACGTAATTCGTTTAGCTCCAGTTCCATTATATTGTTCTTATGAAGACATGTACGACTTCGGGCAAATTCTGAAAACAGGAATTTTAGGGAAGTAAAAGTTGATGAATCTCGCAAAGGCGCAGAGTCGGAAAGTTTAATCTTAAAGTTTGAATAGCGTCCAGCTTTAGCTGGATGACAATAAAACATAAATCAAAAGGGCTTTAGCCAAACTGTAAAAGTTTGGCTAAAGCCTTTTTTTATATTCCGCAAGAAAGTAGTGATGAGAAAAAAACTTTGCGGCTCTGCGCTTTTGTGCGATTAATAAATCAACTACAATAATTAATAATTAAATATCAAATCTTCTAATCTTCTAATCTTATAAACTTTCGAAAAAATTCTGTAACAATCATTATGGCAGATATTCCGTATTTTGTAATGTATAATTATTAAAACTATAATCATGAAAGGCTTATATATAATTTTAGCGGCGATTCTTTTAACTTCTTGTCAAAATCAAAGTAAACAAGATTTAAATAAAGCCAAGCAAGCCAGTATTGATTCAATGAAAGTTGAGATTAATAAACAACGCGTTATCGATTCAATGAAGACGGAAATGGCTAAGATAAAAGAAGAGCAAAAAGTTGAATCTGAAAAAGAGAAAGTTGTAGTGGTGCATCAGCAAGCTGCAAACGGAAATACAGCAACAACAACGACTACAACCAAAAAGAAAGGCTGGAGTGCAACTGCTAAAGGTGCTGTAATTGGTGCTGGAGTTGGTGCCGCAACCGGAGCAATCGTCAGTAAGAAAAAAGGCGAAGGAGCTATTATTGGAGGTTTGGCCGGTGCTGCTTTAGGAACAGGAACTGGTGCTGTTATTGACAGCAAAAATAAAAAAGAATAGATATTAAATCTTTATAATAAGAACGCCGATTTAGAATCCTAAATCGGCGTTTTGTTTTATGCTAATTCTAATGTGGGAATTTGAATGGCATTCAATTCTGATTTATAGAAATTGAATTGATTTCGTATTTTATCTTCTTCTTTTTTAAAATACAAAGTAGATGAAAGTAAATTTTGATAATATTCAATTCCTTCTAGAATATTTATTTTAAAAGAATTCCATTTTTTTAGTTGATTGGCCGTTAATTCGCCAGAAATAGTTTCGATTTCATTTCTAAAATAATCAACATACATTTTTAATTCCTTCACAAATAAATTCGGACGATCATTAGTTCTCAAAATCGATTTTCCTTGATAAATGTGCTGCAGCATATCTTTTAAAGAAACTTCTTGATCAAAATAAGCCAGATTTGGTCCCGGACAAATTACCACACCCTGCGACTGGCCTTTTATTTTAATATCATTTTCAAGATAAGAAGCATTTGCTAAACCAACGCATAAACAAGATTTCTCTGTTATTTTGATTTTGCTTTTTTCGAATTCTTCTGGAGATAGAGAATCTTTTTTTGCATCTAATTCTTGTAGTTTAATATCCTGATATTTTTTGGATGCCGTACAAATTCCGTGTGGATCGTATTCTTTACTTAAAGCCAAAAATTTCTTTGGGCAAGAACTTCCAGCCTTATTTTCTTCGATGCGTTTTTGCTTTAAAATTTCGTTTGTCGTGCCTCGTAAAGTGTTAAACGGAACTCCCAAAGGCGAAATGTGACTTAGGTAAAAATCGTCTTCTTTGGCATTCTTTAATAAACTTCTAGTTTCCTGATCTACAGATGTTGCTTCGGGAACTAATAAAAATGGAGATCCCCAGCCAACAGAATCGACTTTATATTCGTATAATAAAAATTCATGTTCTTCTGCAGTTCCAACACCGCCTTGAACTGTAATTTTTAATTCTAAAGGTGTTTCTGGAAAAACTTGATTTTTGAGCTGTAAAGCTTTAATCATTAAATCGTGAGCCGATTGTACCAATTGTTCTTTTTTCTGCTTGAATTCTTCTAAAATAGTGCCCAATAAGAGTCCATCAGTGGCAAAGGCGTGACCGCCGCAGTTTAATCCAGATTCGATTCGGTATTCAGAAACCCAAAGTCCTTTTTTGGCCAAGAAATTTCCCTGAATCATTGCCGATCTAAAATCGCTCACTTTTAAAATGATTTTCTTTTTAAGTTCGTTTTTTTCGTTTGGGAAAAAATCTTGAAAGTTCTCAAAGTAACCGAATAATCTCGGATTCATTCCAGCAGAAAGTACAACAGAAGATTCTAAATTACTTTTTGCAAAACCTCTTAAAGCGGCATGGGCATCATTAAATTCTACAGGAAGCTGTGCGTTTTTAACAAAATTATCTTTATCCAATTTTGTCATAATGTTTACGTCGATTTCGCCAGGAAAAAGATGCGTTTCGATATAATTCTGAATGTTTTCTTTAAAAGCAATTCCGTCATCCAGCAAATTTTGAAATCCTTTTTTAATGTCGGAAGTATTCGGCAGCATCGACATAAAGTTTTCAAGTGTCGTTTTGCTTTCGGCTAATTCCTTCTTAAAAATTTCGAATTTTTCTTTTACAATTTTGTCAACTAAATTTAAGTAAGACGTAATTCTTTCGGCCCGGTAATCGTGAAATTTCTGGGTAATTTCTTCGTAGGGAATGTTGAATTTAGTGCTGTAGAAATTACGCATTTTTTCAATTAAATCGTCATCGGCAATAGAAATAACAGACGAAATACCATATTGTGCAACACGAATTGGACTGTCAATCGTATAGGCAAGACCCATTACAGGAATATGAAAAGTATGTAAAGGTGTTTTTGTCATTTGTCTTTGGGTTAAAATAAAGACAAATATTGAAAAAATGATTTTTCTAAAACCTGATAATTGTCAGGTTTAATTTGTTGCCGCGAATTACACGAATTTCCACTAATTTTTATTCGAAATATTTTAAAAATAATTCGTGAAAATTAGTCTAATTCGTGGCAAAAAAAACTATATCAAAATCTTCTTCAAAGATTCTGCAATACTTCTCCATAAAAAGTTGTAGAATGATTTTTCCTGAATTCTTTCCAGTTCAACTTCAGCAGTTTTTGCTTTGTCTTTTGAATCATTTTTGACTAATAAATTGACAATTGCCGATTTGAGCTTGGCTTCTTTTTTAGGATCTTTTTTCTTGTAAAGTTTTACTTTTAGATCATCATAATCTAAAGAGGCGTTTCCTTTAGAAATATTATCATTTCCATAAAAATTAAATCGGTACTTATTAAAAACTCCTGTAAACGAGGCATTCATATACGGTTTACTGAATTGTCCCATAGCCCGAACATCAAAATTTGAAATTACACCTTGAATGTGAAATCCGTCATTTTTATCGAGAACGTTAAAACTCCAATCTACATCGAGAGGAGAGGTTTTCATGAAAATACATTTTACTTTAATTTTTACATCATTCGTTTTTTTCAAACCAAAACCACTTCGCAGATTAGTTGCCTGCAGATTGAATTTATCAAAGCTTAAAATTCCTGGACCTTTAGAGAAATCAATTTCTTCTTCGTAAACCAATTTCGATTTAAGAACTTGCAAAGTATCAATTTGAAGTGGGAATTTTATATTTCGCAATAAATGATTGTACAGGTATTTTTTACTCAAATCATCTTTCGGCATTTTGCCACGATAAATATTCGCATCAAAATGATTGATTACAACTGAATTTGCTTTAAAGAAAAAACGATCATTTTTAAAACCCCAATCCATTTTTGAAACTTGTGCCGAATCGAATTTTAGCGTATAAATATCTTTTTCTTTATCTAAACGTTTAATAAAATTTGGGCGGTTAAATTGCGGAATATTAGAGAAATTATTAATTTTTAGAAAGTTTTTCTCGGTGCTTATTTTACCAATATTAATATGATAAAAAGCACTTGGTCTGTAAAATAAACTGTCAATTACTAAAGTGTAGCTTTCATATTGCAGCGGAATTTTTTCTTTTAAAGTCGCATCCGTCAGCAAAATCCCTTCTAATTTCAAAATGATTTTCTTGATGCTGAAAATAGGTTTTTCGGTATCCAAAGAAACCACATCGACAGTTCCGTCATTGAGATAAATATTCGAAACTGCAATAATCTTACGAAAAGGTTCAAGAATTTCGCTTTTAATACTTTTGCTGTTATTGATAAGTTTCTCGCCTTTTTTATATAAAATCACTCGCGGTTTATTGATAATAATACTTTCGGCTTGAATAATATCACGGAAAGCTAAATCCCAAACATTAAAATGTTTGATTGTAATAGATTCTATTTTAGAAAAAAGTCCGTTTTTACTGTCTTTAGGCTGGTTTTTCGGGCTTACCAATAATGTCTGAGCATAGATATTTCGAGAAAAAAGAGAGACTTCAATTTTTTCGTAATTGATATTGTACGCTGTTTTATTTTTCTCGTGAATAATAATCGGAAGCTGTTTTTTAATCCAGTAATTCAAACCTATATTGGCAAAAACCATTAGCAGAAAAAGAGAAATTACACCGATTGCTATTTTTTTATATATGGACATTTATAGGATTGGTTTTAAATACATAAATTTAGGCTTTTAAAAAGAATGATTTTTACATTATTCTTCTTTTCGATTACATCATTTTACCAACTTATCGTTTATACCTTTTGCAAAATATGAGAAGATTTAAAAAATTTCTGCTGGTTTTATTAGTACTTATAATTATAATTGGAGTTGGTTTATGCGCTTATATTTTTCATTTAAAACCCAAGTACGAAGGAGAATTGCAGCTGAAAAATATCCAAGAAGAAACTACAGTTTATTTTGATGAATTTGGTATTCCTCACATCTATGCCAATTCTGAAAAAGATGCCATGACCGCGCTCGGCTACGTTCATGCGCAGGAAAGATTATGGCAGATGGAATTACTTCGCAGAATTGCACCAGGAAGATTGTCTGAAATCTTTGGTTCTGTTGCACTTAAAAATGATGAATTTTTTGCTGGAATTGGTATTGAAGAAGCTTCTGCGAAAGCGATTGCCAAATTAGACAAAAACAGTGAAAGTTATAAATTGGCAGAAGCTTATCTGGATGGAATCAATCAATATTTGGAGGAAGGAACAACACCAATCGAATTTACTTTGGTTGGCGTAAAAAAGCAAAAGTTCACTATAAAGGACGTTTACAATATATTTGGTTATATGTCTTTCAGTTTTGCAATGGCGCAAAAAACAGATCCTTTATTGACAGATATTAAAAATAAATATGGTGCCGAATATTTAAAAGATTTAGGAATTGAAGGTGAGTTTAATACTACCCAAATTAAAATTTCTAAAGAAAATACAGAAGAATATTCAGAGATTGCAAAATCTGTTGCGGCAATGCTGGATCAATCGCCAATTCCGCCGTTTATTGGAAGCAACAGCTGGGTTGTTGGTCCTCATAAATCTAAAAGTGGAAAAGTGATTTTTGCAAATGATCCGCATATTGGATTTTCGCAGCCTGCCACTTGGTACGAAGCTCATATTGTAACACCAAAACATGAATTATATGGTTGTTATCTTGCGGGAACTCCATTTCCGTTACTGGCACACAATCGTGATTACGCTTACGGTTTAACAATGTTCGAAAATGATGACATCGATTTTTATAAAGAAAAGAATAAAGCTGGAGATCCCACTCAATATCAAACACCTAGTGGTTTTGCAGCTTATGAGACCAGAAAAAAAGTAATCAAAGTTAAAGATACTTCAGATGTGGTCTTGACAATTAAATCAAGCCGACACGGACCAATTATGAATGATTTTTTGGAACGTTTGGAAAAGAAAACTCCAATTGCAATGTTGTGGACTTACACCCATCAGCCAATTCAGATTCTAGATGCAGTTTACGGACTTTCGCATGCGAAGAGTAAGGACGAATTTAAAAATGCCGTAAAACTTGTCGCGGCGCCGGGACTTAATGTAATGTATGGAGATGCTAAAGGAAATGTGGCTTGGTGGGCAACAGGAAAATTATATAAACACAAAGAAGGTGTAAATACACATTTGATTTTAGATGGATCGAGCGGAAATGATGATATTACCGAATATCTAGATTTTGATAAAAACCCATCATCAGAAAATCCGAAATGGGGTTATGTTTATTCTGCTAATAATCAGCCTGAAGCTATAGATAATGGATATTTGTACCCAGGATATTACCTGCCTGAAGATCGTGCAAAAAGAATTTCAAGTTTAATGGATGCGAAATCTGATTGGGATAAAGAGACCATTAGTAAAATGATTTATGACAATACCTCTGATGTTGCTGTTGAGGTAGTTAAGAATTTGATTTCGAATATTGATCTTAACTCAATTTCAGCAACAGAAAAAGAAGCCATAAAAGTTTTAAAATCATGGAAAGGAACCAACAATTTAGAGGATACTGCGCCAACGATTTATAATAAATGGATTTATTTATATCTAAAAAATACTTTTGAAGACGAAATGGGCGAGGAAAATTTCAATCTCTTTTTAGGAATTTCTGTTGGAAAACAAGTTATCGCCAATCAAATTAAAAATGAAAATTCGGTTTGGTGGGATAATATTAAAACTAAAAATGTAAAAGAAACTAGAAAACAAATTGTTTCAAAATCTTTTCATGATGCAATTATATCATTACAAAATCAGTTAGGAAATACTGTTTCTAATTGGAAATGGGGAGAAGTACATACCGTTGAGCACGAACATCCTTTAGGAAAAGTGGCAGCGCTTAGAAGATTATTTAATGTCGGGCCATTTAGTTCGCCAGGTTCAAATGAGGTAATCAATAATTTGTTTTTCGGATTTAATGACGAAGGAAAATATTATACAAAAGGCGGACCTTCAACCAGAAGAATTGTTGATTTCTCTGATGTCGAAAACAGCTGGAGTATTCTGCCTACGGGACAATCTGGAAATCCGTTTAGTAAACATTACGACGACCAAGCCGAAATGTACAACGCTGGAAAATTCAGAAAAATGAAATTGAATAAAGAAGAGATTATAAAAACTTCAACAAAGTTGGTTTTTAAACCGAAGGGATAGTTTTGTTTCAAGTTTCAAGTTTCAGGTTTTTTTACTCTTTGTAAAAGTTTAAAACCAAGATTTTGAAGAAATTTGTATTAAACAAAATAACCAGAATATTGTCATTTCGACGAAGGAGAAATCTCCGTAAGTAACTCCGCAAAGAGAGTTTAATCTTGGTCGGGCTTCTTGCGGAGATTTGCTCCGCCAGTCACTATTGCTCGAGTCTCCTTCGTCGAAATGACAAAAATGAGAAGACAACTTAAAATTGAATCTTTGTGTCAAAGTTTTAAACTTTGACAAAGAGTACAAAAACTTAGAATCTTAGCATCTTAGAACCTTAGCACCTTTTTATTTAGAAATATACTTCCCCTTCACAATATCAGCAGCAAAAATATTCAGATTATTAATAAGCACTTTATTATTAGTCATTACATTTTTAGTCTGGTAAGCGGTGTCTTTTTCATATGCTTTTAATAAAGTTTCCAGTTCTACTTCATCAAAAACAACAAAACTGTTGTAAATCGCATCCCTGAAATTTTTATAATTAATGCTTTGACTGATCTCCATTGTTTTCTGGTCATTCCAGCCTTCTTTTGCCGAAGTTTCGTTTATTTTCGATAAACAAAAATCAATCACATAATTTTTATAATGTGCTGCTTCGACGATTTTATCAATTATAATTCTGTTTTGCTGTGAAGGCATTGCTGGAGCTTGCGAATTGTTTTGTGATAAACAGTTTAAAGAAATAAATAAACATAAAAATACAGCCAGAAAGCCTTGTTTCTTAAAATTTTTCATAGGTTAAATTGTTATTTTGGGTCGGGCTAAAATAATATTTTTAAAGCTAAATTATCCAATTTGAATGTTAGAAATTGTAACAAAAAAAACTCCGATAAAAAAGATTTGAATCTATTTTATCGGAGATAATTTTAAAAGGATTTTTTAAATGTTATTTAGTTTTACTTTTTGAAAGTTCATCTAATACTTTTTTCCCGTTTTCATTTGAAGGATCTAATTCGACTGATTTTTTGTAATTCGCGATAGCTAATTTTTTATCACCATCTGCTAGATAAGCTTCACCTAAACTGTCAAAAGCATTTCCTGATTTTGGGAAAGTTTCAACGTTAATTTTGAAAACTTCAATTGCTTCTTTCTTTTTTCCGTTTTGTAATAACTGATATCCAACTCGATTCATATCTCCTTCTTTGATAGCGTATGTAGGATCATTTTTCAGTTTTTTATAAGTTTCGGTTCCAGTCGCTGCGCCTTTTTCATTATAGATATCCAATAAATCTAATGCCAGCGATTTTTTAGGCTGATCAAACGGCTGATTGTATAAAATAGCACGAATAGCAGTGTTCATTTCGCCTAAAACGGTTCCGCCTGTATTGTTTAATAAAACTACAAGATTCTTATCTGCAGGAATACGAGAAATGATTGTATTAAATCCGTTAATACCGCCTCCGTGCTCAATAATATTTAATTTACTGTTTTCTCCATTCGGAGCTTCATAAGTTGACCATCCATATCCATAAAAACCGCCCCACGCTTTAATATATGGTTTGTATAAAGATTCTATGGATTTTTCTGAAAGCAGTTTGTTTGTATAAAGCGCCTGATCCCACAAATACAAATCTTCTACCGTTGAGTACAAAGATCCAGCGGCATACGGAATGCTCATGTCAAGATATGCAGCGTTTACAATTTTTTTTCCCTGTTTTTCGTAACCAGCCGCTCTGTTTTTTAAAATGACATCGCTGTGGTCATAACCAGAATTAACCATTTTTAAAGGTGTAAAAATAATTTCCTGTAAATATTGTTCGTATGTTTTCCCTGAAATTTTTTCAATAATATAACCCAATAGAAAATAACCAGAATTGCTGTAATTGAATTTTTCGCCAGGCGTAAATTCAAGCGGCAGACTTGAAAACGTTTTTACGAATTCTTCTGGAGTATACGGATTTCGAGCTTTATCTTTAAAAAAGTTTGGCGCACTGGTATAATTCGGAATTCCAGACGTGTGTGTCAATAAGTGATGAATTGTAATTTTACCACCATTTTCTTTTGGATAATCTGGCAGATAAGTTGTGATTGGAACATCTAATTTCAGTTTTCCTTCTTCAGCTAGTTTTACTATTAAAAACGCTGTAAATTGTTTGCTGATAGAACCTAATCTGAATTTAGTATCAGGCTGATTTGGAACATCCCATTCCATATTGGCCAAACCAAAACCTTTTTTTAAGATTACTTTTCCATTTACGGCAACGAGAGCGGAGCCGTTAAATTGTCCGTATTCGTTGTATTTAGCTAAAAGCTGTTCAATTTGCTGTGCTTTATCTTGTGCAAAAGTGCTTAAAGCCGAGATTTGAAAAACTACAAAGAGTGCAATAAGTTTGATTGATTTTTTCATAATGATTGATAGTTGGTTGAAATAAATGATTCATTTTTGATTGATGATTGAAACCTGATAACCATTAGATATTCAGTGTTTTGTGTCGAAATTACGATTTTTTACTGAAATAAATGTAAGGTCTTAAAATGTTAGACGAGCGATTTTCGATTTGGTTTCACAATCAATCAATTTTTTTTCATTTAATTTAAAAAACGAATTCGAGCATAGACTAAAAGCTACTCTTTATACGGTCTATATTGGCTTTATTTCGTTTCGATATCGACTATTTTTCTTCCATTTTTTCCTAGGTAATGCACAACGATATCTTCATAAATTTTATAGCCGTCATCAACATTGGTAAAAATTACTAATCCTTGTTTTGTTTGTGGCAACAGTAAAAAAATAGTCTGAACACCTTTGTCTGCACCACCATGCGATAAAGCATAGTTTTCATTTCCTAAATCATAAATTTCAAAACCCAGACCAAAGTATTTGTCTTTTTTTGTTGAAACCTGATGTGATTTCATTGCTTCAAAAACTTTTTTGCTTAAACCGTCACCGTTCATAACGCTGCACAAAAATGTTCCGTAATCTTCAATAGTTGTTAGTAAATCGTCTGCGGCACTGGCAGTTTTATTTTTTGTTGGTTCATAGGCATTTCCTTTGTTGTCATAATTAATTGCATATCTCAAAAGATCGATTTTATTATTCCAAATAAGTTGAGAGTCATTCATTTTCAACGGCTCAAAAATTAATTCTGAAGCCAGCTGATCTAATGTTTTGTGAAATTTTTTCTCCAAGGCTTTTCGTAAATACTCAAAACCTTCTCCGGAATATTGGTATTTAGTTCCAGGTTTGAATTTGAAATCCAGTTTGTTAGAATCATTAAAAGACCTCCAATTCGGAAAACCAGTCTGATGACTTAAAACAATTCTGGTCGTCAATAATTTTAAATAGGGATCTTTTGCAATATCTGGATCTGTCCAATATTTATAAAGAGGTTCATCTAAATCCCATTTTCCAGAACTTACTAACTTTAAAGTTACAACAGCCGTAACCGGTTTAGTTAAAGATGCGACATTCCAAATCGTATTGTAAGGTGCCGAAACACCTTTTTGAAGTTCGCCAAAAACCTTTACCTGTTTTAGTTTACCATCCGTAATAATGCCGATTCCTAAAGTGGGAACATTATTTTCTTTAAGCCATTTTTCTGTTTCTTCAACATTGTCAAAAAGGCCAACTTTATTGGCTGTAGAACTTGTCATTTGATGATTGTAACTCAGCGATCGGGCTAATTTCCATTCTTTATTTTTTAAAAGCCAAAGATGAGTAAACTTGGCAAAGCTTCCTGCTTCTTCGGGTTTTTCAGCAGTGCTTTCAAAAAATCGATGCGTGCCCATTTGTATGGCGCCATACAAAACGCCTTTTTTGTAAAGCGGATAAATTTCAGTACTTCCATCAACTAATTCTCTGCGGTAATTGTATTTTCGGGGCGTTGCACAAATTCCGTTTTTTAAGTTTTTTAAAAATAGCGCCTTGTCCGAAATACTGTCTTTGTCGTGAAAAAACTCAAAATCGTCCGTGTATAAGTTCTCAAATTGTTTAATGTCGCAAGTATTAAAGCCAATATTAAAAAGAAGACTGTCTTTTGACATAATGGTCTTGTACAAAGCCGAGCTTTTTTCTTCCTGCGAGAATGCGATTTGAATTTGGATGAGAAGTACTCCAACTAAAAAAGTTTTTAGTTGAAAAAAAGTGTGATTGATTTTCATTTTGATTGATGAATGATGATTGATTTTGCAAAAGTAAGTCAATCATTATTTGCAAAATTGTATAAATGCGAATACTTATCTTTTTTGAGAAAGAAAATACGAATCGGGATCGAACGTTTTTGGAGTCGTTTTGGTGACATCTTTAAACTTTTTTATAAAATGCGACTGGTCAAAATATTTGTTGTAAAGAGCGACATCAGTTAGTTTTAATTTTTCTAAATCAGAATTCACCATTTGGTCAACCGATTTTCTGAACTTCAAAATCTGAATGTATTTTTTAATTGTAAGTCCAGTTGCGGTCTTAAATTTGATTTGCAGTAATCGCTGTGATAAATTTAATGTTTTGCTAATTTCCGAAACCGAAATTTCTTCGTTATTAAGTTTAATGATTTCACATATTTTTTCAACTAGATCTTTGTCTGGATTTGAAAAAGTCAATTCTTCAAAATATACATTAATTGTATCTAGCAAAGTTTTAATATCTAAATAAGTATGAATTTTAAAAGGTAATTCTTCGCCATTAATATGAACAATAGAATCTGTAAAATCGCCTAAATCATATTTCGGAAACATCGAAAGCGTCCAGCCATGAAACTGTATAATTGTAACTTTAGTTTTGTGCTGGATATTGACCAAAACTTTATTGGTCATTTGCGAACAAAAGTAAATGCCTTCGTTCATCTCGTATTTCTTTTTACTCGTATGAACTTCTATCGCATTTCCGCTTACAATGGCGAGATTAAAACAGCCGTTTGGTAAAACGAGTTTGTTTTCGATCAGGTCTTCGCCGATGCTGTTGTCCAGACACCAAATTTTATTAACGAACCTTTCCGTTTTTGGAGTTACGTAATGTTCTGAGTAGAGGTTCATTTTTTTCGATTTGCCAATATTTTGTTTAATAATTCTAATTATACTAAAGTAGTATTTTTAATTAAGATTTTTATTGACATTGGAATCTATAAAATATATTATACATGATTTAGTTATGAAAATAGATGCCGCATGAGGGATAGAGGCAGTATCCTTTTATGAAGAGAAACGGAATAAAAGATATAGCCGAAAGCCCGGCCCGAAGGGACATGCCCAAGTAAATATTAGACTTGATGGGCAAATATTTGGTTTATTTTAAAGCTTATGTGTAATTATTACTTATTTTTACGTTCTTATATATTAGATTTTCCCTGATGCAAACTTCACTAAAAATTGCAGTTGTAGGTTCTGGACTTGTAGGATCACTGCTGGCAATTTATCTTAAAAAAGCTGGTCACACCGTTCATGTTTATGATCGTAGTCCTGATATTCGAAAAATTAATTTTTCTGGTCGCTCAATTAATCTGGCAATGTCCAACCGAGGCTGGAAAGCGCTCGATGCAGTTGGTGTTGGAGATTCGGTAAGAGAAATTGCAATTCCGATGGACAAACGTGCAATTCATCTAGTAGACAAACTGAATTTTCAGAATTACGGACAAGAAGGCGAATCTATATACTCAATTTCCAGAGGAAAGCTAAACCGAAAAATGATTGATCTTGCAGAAGAAGCTGGAGCCGAATTTCATTTTGAACAGAAAATCTGGGATGTTACCTTAAGCGACGCGACGCTGCATATTGGCGAAAGCGAAAGAGGAGAGTGGGAGGAAAGAAAATACGATATGGTTTTTGGAGCAGATGGTGCTTTTTCTAGAATCCGCCACAGAATGCAGCGTCAGAGTATGTTTAATTATTCTCAGGAATTTTTAAACATGGGTTACAAAGAATTGAACATTCCAGCAAATGCAGACGGAACGCATAAATTAGACAAAAATTCTTTTCATATTTGGCCAAGAGGAGAGTACATGTTAATTGCGCTTCCTAATCTTGACGGAAGTTTTACCTGTACTTTATTTATGCCTTTTGAAGGTCAAAATTCTTTTGAATCACTTGTTGATCGAAAAATGGTAGAAGATTTTTTTGAGAAAAATTTCCCAGATTCTATTGAAGTAATTCCAGAACTGGCCAATGATTTCTTTAAAAATCCAACCAGTACTTTGGTGACCATGAAA
This sequence comes from Flavobacterium sp. GSB-24, assembly GCF_027924665.1. Lineage (NCBI taxonomy): Bacteria > Pseudomonadati > Bacteroidota > Flavobacteriia > Flavobacteriales > Flavobacteriaceae > Flavobacterium > Flavobacterium sp. GSB-24. The sequence goes on along the minus strand of NZ_AP027043.1, from coordinate 472,736 downwards.
TGTTTTCCGTGGACTTACGAAGATAAAATTGCTTTGATCGGAGATGCCTGCCACGCAATTGTTCCATTTTACGGACAAGGAATGAACGCAGGTTTTGAAGATATTACGGTTTTAAATGAAATGATAGAGAAATTTGGAGACGACTGGAAAAAGATCTTTACCGAATATCAAATTTCCCGTAAACCAAATGCCGATGCAATTGCAGAACTTTCATATCGAAATTTCATGGAAATGAGTACAAAAACGGCAGATGAAAAATTCTTATTACAAAAGAAAATAGAAAAGATATTTTCAGATAAACACCCAGATAAATGGATTCCGCTTTACAGCCGTGTAACTTTTAGTGATCGTCCGTACGCAGAAGCTTTGGCTATTGGAGATTTCCAAAACGGAATTATGGAAGAAGTTTTAAAGCTGGATAACATCGAAAATATCTGGAATTCTCCCGAAGTCGAAAATAAAATTCTTGAATTGTTATCTAAATAATTTTAACAACAATGTCAATATCAATTACAATTTTCAATATTGTAATTGATATTTGTTTTTTGACATTGTGGTATTGTTTATTTCTTAAAGATTTTGGTTAAAACTCCAAAAACACCTCTAATAAAAGTAGCGCTTGTTACAACTTTCAAAACCGATTTTCCAACAACACTTGCTGTACTTGGTTCTGCTTTTGAAGATCTTGTAGGCGCTTGTTCTTCTTGCTCTGCTGTAGCTTGATTAGCGCTTTCAATTTTCTTGGTCAGTAGTTCGTAAGCACTTTCTCGGTCTATTTCTTCAGCATATTTTTTGACCAATTTCGATTTGTTGTTTATTTCATCAATTTCAGAAGCAGATAAAATATCCATACGGCTTTGTGGCGCACGCATCATTGTCGCAACAAGCGGAGTTGGAACACCTTTTTCGTTGAGCGCTGTAACCAAAGCTTCTCCAATTCCGAGACTTGTCAGTAATTCATCTGTTTTATAAAATTCAGAAGTTGGGTAATTGTCCGCTGTTTTTTTAATTGCCTGACGATCATTTGCCGTGAAAGCCCTAAGCGCATGCTGAATCTTTAATCCTAATTGAGCTAAAACGCCGCTAGGAACATCCATTGGATTCTGAGTTACGAAATAAACACCAACACCCTTAGAACGAATTAATTTTACAATAGTTTCAATTTGCTCTAACAATGCCTTACTGGCTTCATTGAAAATTAAATGTGCTTCGTCAATAAAAATCACTAATTCAGGTTGTTCTGCATCTCCTTTCTCAGGCATTTTTTGATAAATTTCCGCCAAAAGGCTTAACATGAAAGTAGAAAATAATTTAGGTTTGTCCTGAATATCCGTCAAGCGAATGATATTTACATAACCTTTTCCATTCTCATCAATTCTCATTAAATCATCAGTTTCAAATGATAATTCGCCAAAAAATATGTCGCCTCCTTGTTGCTCTAATTCGATAATTTTTCTAAGAATTGTTCCAGTAGTTGCAGTTGAAATTTTACCATAGCTTGCAGTAATTTCATCTTTGCCTTCTTCTGTAATATAATTGATAACTTTCTTAATGTCTTTTAAATCTAGTAAAGGCATTTGGTTATCATCGCAATATTTAAATATAACCGCTACAACTCCAGCTTGAGTATCATTAAGATCTAATATTCTAGAAAACAAAACAGGTCCAAATTCAGAAACCGTGGCACGCAGACGAACTCCGTTTTGTTTAGACAACGACATTAGTTCAACTGGAAATGAAGCTACATTATAAGGTATGTTTATTTTTGAATGTCGTTCTGTAATAAAACCTTCCTCTTTTCCTTCTTTAGCAATACCGCTAAAATCACCTTTAATATCCATCATTAAAACTGGAATTCCAGCATTCGAAAGCTGCTCAGAAAAAACTTGGATTGTTTTAGTTTTTCCTGTTCCGGTTGCACCAGCAATTAATCCGTGGCGATTTAAAGTTTTTAATGGAATTTTCACATGCGCTTCTGCAAGTGGCTCACCGTCAAGCATTGCGCCCCCAAGGATGATGCTGTCTCCCTTTGAAGAGTACCCTGTGTTTATAGCAGCAATAAAATTATCTTTTCTATTCATGTTTTTATTTGTAATTTAGATGGTTATATGAGTATTGCTTTGTTTTTGGGCATTTTTATTGTGGTTTTTTTTAGTAAGAAAAAGCTTTTTTTGATTGAAAATTTAATAAAAAAAAAATTCGCAGCTTTTTAAGAAGATATCAATGGAATCTTTGAATATTTACTAAAACGTTGTAATTTTTCTAATTATCTACCTTTTTTTTGTTTTATCTAAAAAATGATGGTGGCAATTTAATGAGATATTTTTTAAATTGAAGTTAAATTTCGGTCAATAAAATTAAAAAAAGTTTTTTTATTTAAACTAAACGTATAAATTTGCTCCTCTACAAGTTAAATATAACTAAAAAATAAAAATTATTTAAAACTATTAAAATTAAAAAAAATGGCAAACGTTAAAGTTAAAAAAGAAAGCACTTCAAATGGGGGAGGAATGATTACAGGAATCATTATTGTAGCGTGTATCTTAGTAGGGGTGTTTATTTGGAAAGTAATCATGGGGGATTCTGCTAACTTCGAAGGAGGTAATCCAGAAACAGGACATCCAATCAATACATTAGGACAAGTATATAAAGGAGGTTTCATCGTACCAGTATTATTAGGTATGTTTTTAATGGTTGTTGTTTTTTCTATTGAAAGATTTATTGTTATCGGTAAAGCTGCTGGAAAAACTAATCTTGACAAATTCATGAAAAGTGTTCAAGGTAGTATTAAAGAAGGAAACATCGAAGCTGCTATCGCTTCATGTGACAAACAACAAGGTTCAGTTGCAAACGCAATTAAATCTGCTTTGGTAAAATACCAAGATGTTAAAAAAGAAGGATTCAACAGCGAAGAAGCTTCAGAAGTAATCCACAAAGAAATTGAAGAGGCAACTTCATTAGAAATGCCAATGTTAGAGAAAAACATGACTATTATCTCTACTTTAGTATCTTTAGGTACATTAGGAGGATTATTAGGAACTGTATCTGGTATGATTAAAGCGTTTGGTGCGTTAGCTTCTGCTGGTACTCCTGACCAAGCTGCTCTTGCAACAGGTATTTCTGAGGCACTTATCAACACTGCAACAGGTATCTCTACTTCTATCTTAGCAATTGTTTCTTACAACTTCTTTACTGCTAAAATTGACGATTTAACTTACTCTATCGATGAGGCTGGTACTACAATCGTTAATACTTACAGAAAATTCAGAGGAAGTTTAAGACAATAATTAATTTTTGATATTTATATCAAAAAAATAAAATAAAAAGATAATGGCTAAAATAAAAATGAAAAAAAAGTCGACATCGACAGATATGACTGCGATGTGTGATGTTGCATTCCTTTTGCTAACGTTCTTTATTTTGACCGCTACTGCTAAAGTGCCAGAAGCACTTCCTGTAGATACTCCAGCATCTACTGTACAAACTAAATTGCCAGATACAGATTTGGCGATTATTACAGTAGGAAAAGGAAAAGTATTTTTTGACATCAAAGGTAGAGAGGTTCGTAAAAGAACTCTTGAAGGAATTGGTGCAAAATATGGTATTACTTTCTCTGAAGAAGATAAAGCCAAATTTGCATTAATGGACGATTTTGGTGTGCCAGTTACAGGTTTAAAGCAAATCATTGACATGAAAGCGGCGGACAGAACCAAAGCAAATCAGCCTGGAATTCCTTTGGATTCATTAGATAATCAATTAAAAGAATGGCTTTTAATCTCTAGAAGAGCTACAATTGATTTAGATGATAAAGAATTGCAGATTGCTATTAAAGGAGATGCTAAGGAAGAATATCCAAAAATTAAAAAAATTATGGATATTTTGCAAGATCAGAAAATCAATTCCTTTAACTTAGTTACAGGTACGAGAGGAAAAGACTTTTAATTAAAAAATATACACTAAAATGGCTGAATTAAATACCGGCGACGGTGGCGGTGGTAAAGGTGGTAAAGTAAGAAGCAAAAAGCAGAATTCTAAAGTCGATTTAACGGCTATGGTGGATTTGGCATTCTTATTGATCACATTCTTTATGTTGACCACTTCGTTGTCAAAACCACAATCGATGGATTTGTCGTTGCCAGATAAAGACGATGATCCTAATAAACCGAAAGTTGATACCAAAGTGGATGAAAATCGTACTATGACAGTAATGTTAGGTGGAGACAATAAAATGGTTTATTACATGGGGTTATTGGCTAGTCCTAAAGTAGGACCAAAAGACATAACTTATGGTAAAGATGGTATTCGTAGAGAATTATTAAAACAAAAAAAGAATGTTTTAGCTTATTCTGCTGCTTTAGGGAAACCTAAAAACGGTATCATTGTGATCATTAAACCAACTAAAAAATCAAATTACCGTAATTTGGTTGATATATTGGATGAGATGGCAATTTCAGGAGTAGATACTTATGCTATTGTTCCTGAGTTTTCACCAGAGGAAACGAAATTGATAGATAAAAAATAAGAGCAATCTTAAGTTTTATCAACTTAAAAATCAAGAGATATGAAATTAGATATTATAAAAAATCAGTGGCTTGATATCGTATTCGAAGGACGTAATAAGATATATGGAGCATACGAGCTGAGAAAATCGAACGGTAAAACAACTGTGAAAGCACTTGTGATCGGTTCACTTATTTTTAGCTTCGCAGTTGCTGCCCCTCTTATTGCAAGTTTCTTACCTGATTCTTCTGAAGAGGAAGTAAACAACGATATTAAGATTGCAACGGTAAAATTACCTCCAAAGAAAAAAGAGGAAATTAAACCAAATACACCACCACCTCCGCCACCTCCACCAAAAGTGGATCAAGTGAAATTCGTAAAACCAGTGGTTGCGAAGGCAGAGGAAGTTACTGAAGATCCACCAAAAATTGTGGATTTGAAAGACAAAAAAGTTGGTGCTGAAACTATCAAAGGAGATCCAGATGCAGTTTTAACTGTTGATGAACCAGTTGGCAAAGGACCAGTATCAGAGGTTGTACAAGAAGATAATACTGTATATAATACAGCAGGTATCGAAGTAAAACCAGATTTTCCAGGAGGAATTGATAAATTCTACAAATTCGTAGGAAACAATTACAAAACTCCAGAAGAAGAGGGTCTTAAAGGTAAAGTTTACGTTACGTTTGTAGTTGAAAAAGACGGTTCATTAACCGACATTAAAGTTTTAAGGGATATCGGTTACGGTACAGGAGCAGAAGCAATTCGTGTTCTTAAAAAATGTCCAAAATGGACTCCTGGCGAGCAAAATGGTAAAAAAGTTAGGGTACTATACTCTCTACCTATTACTATTCAATCTGCAGAATAATGTTAAAAGATATGCTTAATAATATTCAGAAGAAATCGCTCAAAGAGCGATTTCTTCTTGTTTTAGGAATACTGTTTTTTTTAATTTATCTTGTACTCGGTTTAATGATTATGTTTTGGAAAAAGCTGCCGCTTAACATGGAACCAAAATATAGATATGCTTTCGGTGGATTATTGATTGTATATTCTGGAATAAGATTTTTAAGATTAATTAATTCAAAAGAAGAATAATTATGTTGAAATATAGTAAGGCTTTAGGTTTGATTATTTTTGTCTTTTTGTTTGCCATGTGTAACCAAAAAAGCAAGAATGAAGCTGAAAAAGAAACCATTTTAAAAGGATCGCTAGATGTTGCTGTTGATGAAACAGTTAAACAAATAGTAGATGATCAGGTGGCTGTTTTTGAAGGTACTTACTATGATGCAAAAATTACAGTTAAACCAAAGTCAGAAGCAGAAGTAATAAATGATTTGTTGAATCAAAAAGCTAAAGTCGCGATAACGACCAGAGATTTAACAACAGAAGAAAAAGCTCGTTTTGAAAAAAGCAAAATTAATCCGCGTGTCACACCTTTTGCGCACGATGCGATTGCATTTATTTCCAGCAAAAACAATAATGATACACTAATTGCGTTGAAAAGTGTAATCGATTTTATACAAGGAAAGCCAGATTCTAAAATAAGGGGATTAGTTTTTGATAATCCTAATTCAAGTACAGTTCGCTATATGAAAGAATTAGCGAAAGTTAATGAGGTTCCTAAGACAGGAGTTTTTTCTTTTAAAACAAATAATGAAGTAATCAAATTTGTTTCTGAGAATGAGGGAATGGTGGGTGTTATTGGTGTTAACTGGTTGTATCAGCCGACACCTGATATGACGGAGGTCATCAAGAAAATAAATGTTTTAAGTGTAAAAGGATTAAATAGTGATAAATATTATAGTCCGACTCAAGATGACTTAGCATTAGGTAAATATCCTTTGGCACGTGATTTGTTTATTATCAATTGTCAAGGCTATTCAGGTTTAGGAATGGGATTTGCTTCATTTGTAGCCGGAGATATTGGTCAACGTATAGTTTTGAAGTCAGGATTATTGCCATACAAGACTCCTGGGCGTAAACTTAAAATAAGGAATGAAATTATAAAAGATAACGAATAAATTAATTACGATAAAGATGAATAAATTTAAAATTTTTAGTCTTGCATTAGTAGCTTCGGCGACTGCGGCAACAGCGCAAGACATCAACCAAGCAAAAAAAGCGATTGATGCAGAACAATTTGATAAGGCAAAAACAATCCTTAAATCAATCATCAAATCTAAACCTTCAGATGGTGAAGCAAATTTTGTTTTAGGGAATGTTTATTTAAATCAATCTGTTGTAGACTCTGCTAAAATCTATTATAATAATGGATTGCAAGCTTCGGATAAGAAAAACTTAAACTACATTGGTTTAGGACAATTAGATTTAGATGCTAAAAATGCAGCTGCAGCTCAGGCTAATTTTGCTTTAGCAACTAAAGACATGAAGAAAAAGGATGTAAATGAGTTTATTTATATCGCTAGAGCTTACATGAATTCTGATAATCCTGATTATAAAAGTGCTGTTGACGTTTTAAAACGTGCTTTACTAGTTGATCCTCAAAATGCTCAAGCACTTTTAGCTATTGGTGATGCATATTATGGATCTAATAATCAAAATGATGCTTATAAAGCTTATCGTGATGCTTTTACAGCTGACAATACTTTACTAAGAGCAAAAATGCAGTTAGGAGTTTTATTAAAAGGTGCTAAATCATATGATGAGGCAATTAAATCTTTCAATGAAGTTATTGCATTAGATGCTAATTACGGACCAGTTTACAGAGAACTTGCTGAAACGTATTACAAATGGGCAAGAAATAAACCTTCTACTGCTAAAGTTAATTTACAAAATGCAATTACAAACTACGAGAAATATTTAAGTTTAACTGATTATTCTCTAGATTCTAAAATGCGTCATGCAGATTTCTTAATCTTAGTGAAAGATTACAAACAGTTAGAAACTGTTGCAAACAAAATGATTGCACAAGATAAAGTTAATCCTAGAATTTACAGATATTTAGGATATGCTGCTTACGAAAATGGGAACGTTGATGTAGCTATTAAATCTATCGAGGATTTCATTAAAGCTCCAGGAAATAAAGTAATTGGAAGAGATTATTACTACTTAGGGTTAGCAAAAATTAAAAAAGGAACTGCTGCAGATGGTACAATTGATCAAGCTGCGTTTGATGCAGGTTTAGCAGATATTAAAAAAGCAATTGAATTAGAGCCTTTAGTAGTTGAGGAATTTGCTGATTTTGGAAAAGAATTGTTTGGTAAAAAACAATATAATCAAGCAGCATCTATTTTTGAACTGGGAGCAAATAATAAAGAATCTAAAAATTATTTAGATGATGCTGTTTATTATGGAATTTCTGTTTACTATGGTAATGCTGGTAAACCTCTAGAAAGCCGTGATAAAGTTGCTTTAGAAAAAGCAAATGCTACGTTTGATAAAGTTCTTGAAGCGTCTCCAACATACGATGAGGCTTATTTGTACAAAGGAAGAATCAATAGTGCATTAGACAAAGATGATTTGATTATCAAAAACTATGAAGAATACGTAACTAAAATTACAGCAAAAGGTGCAGAGGAAGTGGCTAAACCTGCAACGGCTAAAAAAATCGTTGAGGCTTACAATGCAATCGGAGCTGCTTATGCAAATACTGATAAAGTAAAAGCTTTGGAGTATTTTAATAAAACTTTAGTTTTAGATCCAGCAAATACTTACGCTGCACAATCAATAAAATCTTTAAAATAATCTAGATTTTTTAAAATAAATAGAAAACCGATAGTTCAATAAACTATCGGTTTTTTTGTTCCGTATATTATTGACTATCTTTGCATTCTTAAAATAATAAAATGTTACCAAAAGAAATACAATTAGAAGTAAATAAAGGAGCAATGCTTCCTTTGATGGAGGAATTTTATACCATTCAAGGTGAAGGCGCGCATACAGGCAGAGCTGCTTATTTTATTAGAATTGGAGGATGTGATGTGGGATGTCATTGGTGTGATGTAAAAGAAAGCTGGAATGCAGCAATTCATCCGCCAACAAGTATTGATTTAATTGTTGAAAATGCAGCAAAATATGCTGATACGGTTGTTGTAACTGGAGGTGAGCCTTTATCTTGGGATATGACGCTTTTGACAGAACGCTTAAAAGAAAAAAACTTAAAAGTTCATATAGAAACTTCAGGCGCTTTTGAATTATCTGGAACATGGGATTGGATCTGTCTTTCTCCGAAAAAGAATAAATTACCAACTCAGACTGTGTATGACAACGCTCATGAATTAAAGGTGATTATTTATAATAAGCACGATTTTATCTTTGCGGAAGAGCAGGCAGAATTAGTAAATGATGATGCAATCCTATTCCTTCAGCCAGAATGGAGTAAAAAAGAGGAAATGACTCCTCTTATTGTTGACTATGTTATGAATAATCCGAAATGGAGAGTTTCATTACAAACACATAAATATTTAAATATACCATAACAAAAAAAGCCTCTTTATTTGAAGAGGCTTTTTTGTATACATGAAGTAAACAAATGTATAAATGATATACATTTTGTTAATTCCAGTTTTTATATTTTTTTAAGCTAGTAATATGTGCTAAATGATGATTTCCATGCCAAGCATATGATCCGATAATCTTTTTGATTTTATTTTCTGAATTATCTGAAGGATGAACAAAAGTTTTCTCCAAATCAGATTCTGATAAATTTTTCATTATATAAGCTAATCTAAAATGAAGTCCTTTCAATAAATCAAGTGTCGGCTGTATTGGCATCGTTAGATTGTCATTCAATTCAGACCAAAGAACTTCATCATAAGCTTTAATCACTGGATTGTTTTCTGTTAAAGCCCATTTAATTCGAATGTAACAATTCATATGACTTTCTGCACAATGATGAATAACTTGTCTCACTGTCCATCCGTCTGGACGATATGGCGTGTCTAATTGTTCGTCGGTTAAATGAAGTGTTTCATTTTTTAATCTCTTTGGGAAACTTTCTATTTCTTCAATTTTTTCTGAAAGATATGTTACAGAGTAATCATTAGGAGCTATAAATTTTCCAATCGGATATTTTAATTTTTCTAAATCTAATTCGGTCATATTTTAATTGGTTTATTTTTTAAATAGAAAGTTTAGCTAAATAATCGTAATGTTCACCTTCGAGAATCAGCTCACAATTTAATCCATTCGCAATCGCAGCATTTTGAAGTGTGTTATAATCTAAATATAACCAATTAAAAGCTTCTTCTTTTTCGTTTTTGTAACTTAAATTAAAAACAAGTTCTCCATAATAATCATTTTCAGAAGGTATCCATTTGCCGCCATCTTCATCCTCATCAAACATATAAATGATATCGGAGCTGTCAATTAAAATTTGTCCGCCAGAATTTAGAAGCGATTTTAATTTTCCAAGATATTTATTGCAGTCCTTTAATTTACCAAAAATTCCAGTTCCGTTCATTAGAAGTAAAATGGTATCAAATTTTTCACCTTCAAAATCTAAAATGTTTTCAACTTTAGCATTTTTAATTCCTCTAAGAAGACAAGTTTCGATTGCTTTTTCCGAAATATCGATAGCAGTTACATCTAGATTACGTTCATTTTGTAGTGAGAGGGCATGGCTTCCCGCTCCGCAACCAACATCGAGTGTTTTTCCTTTTGCCAGTTGCAATGCTTTTTGTTCAATTAAAGGCATTTCATTATAAGAGCGAAAGAGATATTCAATGCTCATTTCATCTTCTTCAGAAATCGAAGTTTCTGTAATAATATCTTCAGGTGAATTATTGGTATAGAAATCAAATATCGCTTTTCCAAAAAGATCTTTCATTGTTTTAGTCAAAGTTTAAGGTTTCAAGTTTAAAGTTGCTTAATTTTGCACATCATCTTTAAATTCTAAACTTGAAACAGATTTTAAATAACTTAAGTAAGTTAGCCAAAGATAAGCATATCGAGAATAAAAAGTATTTCGATAAGCTCAAAAAGAAACAGCCGAAGAATTTAGATTACATTATGCAGGATTTGCACAATGCAGAATTTAAAAGAACCGATTGTTTGAAATGCGCTAATTGTTGTAAAACAACAGGTCCACTATTTACTTTGGCTGACATTGAGCGTATCTCAAAACACTTAAGACAAAAGCCACAGCAGTTTATTGAGCAATATCTTCGAATTGATGAAGACAAAGATTATGTTTTACAAAGCGTTCCTTGTACTTTTCTGGATAGCGAAAACTATTGTATGATTTATGATGTTCGCCCAAAAGCCTGTAGAGAATTTCCACATACTGATAGAAATAAGTTTCATCAAATATCTCACTTAACATTAAAAAACGTTGAAATTTGTCCAGCAGCTTTTAATATAGTAGAAGAGATGAAAAAGAAACTTCCATTATAGTAAAATTAAAAAATGTAATTATCTTAGAGAGAATAACATTTTCTCTTTTTAAAATGTACTTTTGAAAGAAGTAATAATAATTAAAGAAGCCCTGAATTTGAATTTAGAATATTTTATAGCCACAAGACTTATTACTGCCAAAAACTACAAAAGCAGTATTTCGGCGCCCATAATAAAAATTGCTATTTCTGCAATTGCAATAGGAATTATTATGATGATTGTTTCGGTTGCAACTGGAATAGGATTGCAGAAGAAAATCCGTGATAAAGTTTCGGCATTTAACGGACAGATTATAATTTCTAATTATGATAATAATAATTCTGAAGTTACTATAGTTCCAATTTCCAAGAAACAAGATTTTTATCCAAATTTTAAATCAGTTCCAGAAGTTAGTCATATACAAGCGATAGCAAGTAAAGCAGGAATTATTAGAACTGAAAATGCATTTGAAGGAATTGTGTTTAAAGGAGTAGGTGCCGATTATGATTGGAACAATATTAATGAATACATTGTAGAAGGAAAACTGCCTGATTTTTCAAAAGCATTAAATGAAGATGTTATTATTTCTAGATTTCTGGCAGATCGATTAAATTTAAAAGTAGGAGATCAATTCAATACATTCTTTATTAAAGAAGAGCAGGGAAAACTTCCTAATAGTCGTCGATTCAAAATTTCGGCCATATTTAATTCGGGGTTCCAGGATTTCGATGCAACATATATAATAGGAGATATTCGTCATATTCAGAGAATTAATAGATGGAATGAGGATCAAATTGGAGCATTTGAAGTTTTTGTAAAAGACTTTAACGATATAAAATCTGCAGGTGATCAGATTTATGAGCAGACGTCTTCGAATCTAGATACCAAAACCATTATAGAAAAGTATAGTTATATTTTTGATTGGCTTCAGTTGTTTGATTTCAATATCGTAATCATCTTGGCAGTAATGATTCTAGTTGCTACAATCAATATGGTTGTTGCTTTATTAGTACTTATTCTAGAGAGAACTCAAATGATTGGAATTTTAAAATCGATGGGAGCAAATAATTGGACAGTTCGCAAAATATTTCTTTACAATGCATTCTATTTAATCCTTCGCGGATTATTCTGGGGAAATTTAATTGGGATTTCAATTTTATTAATCCAGCAGCACTTTGGAATAATTCAGCTTAATCCTGAAAATTACTATGTAAATCAAGCTCCAGTTTATCTAAATTGGATTTATATACTTTTATTGAATTTACTAACTATCGCTATTTGTTTTTTAGTGTTATTAATACCATCATATATAATAACCAAAATATCTCCGGTAAAAGCAATTCGTTTCGATTAAAAATATAAATTAAAGTGTTCATACAACCCGACAGGTCTTAAACCTGTCAGGTTTATTTTTTCTACTTATTTACTAATAGTAAAAAAATCCGTCAGGCTGAGCGAAGTCGAAGCCTCTCATAGTGATTTGGAATTTGGAATTTTAAATTTGGAATTTGCTTTTAGATAAGAAGCATAATCCCGCTGTCCGTTCCAGCCTTCTTCTTTTTAAAGAAAAAGCAGAAGGATTTTCTCTGAATCCTCGGGACTGTCAGGGCTGGGGCATGTATTTTTAAAAGAACATTAGAATAAATAAGGAATATAAAATCTCTTAAAGTGCCGGCACAGGGCAGTAAAAATTAAAAACTCTGCAAAAATGGAATGTAATATAGGAGTTAAATTGAGGAAATGCTGTCCTGGCAAAGAAAAAACTGACAATGGTTCAAAAAAGCTGATAATGTAAATGGAGAGTTATCAGTGTGTTAAGAAAAACTTTCAAAAAAGATGGAAAAAATATAAAAAAAAGTCTTGCAGATGTAAATAAAGGTAGTACTTTTGCACCCGCAACAACGAAATGTTCACAGAAATACCGGCAGGAAAAAACTAATTAAAAGAGAAAAGAAATTTTCAAAAAAAGATTAGAAAAAGCTTGTGGGAATGGAAAACGGATATTACATTTGCACCCCCGCAGAACACGGGAAGTTCCTTGAGATACTGAGAGAAGAATTGGAGAAAAAGAGATTTAAAAATTTCAAAAAAAACTTTAATTTTTCTTGCAGGAAACAAAAAGAATTTTTAGTTTTGCACCCGCTTTGAAACACAGGCGGAATAATAAAGAAGACACGTTCGTAGACATATTGAATTGACAGCCGTTTTAACAGAGATGTTAGAACAAGAGAATAAGAGTAATAGAATTGTAAGATTCGAAAAGAACCGATAGATAAATCATCGCAGTATAATATTACAATATACGATGAAGAGTTTGATCCTGGCTCAGGATGAACGCTAGCGGCAGGCTTAACACATGCAAGTCGAGGGGTATAAGTCTTCGGATTTAGAGACCGGCGCACGGGTGCGTAACGCGTATGCAATCTGCCTTTCACAGAGGGATAGCCCAGAGAAATTTGGATTAATACCTCATAGTATTACGACCCGGCATCGGGATGTAATTAAAGTCACAACGGTGAAAGATGAGCATGCGTCCCATTAGCTAGTTGGTAAGGTAACGGCTTACCAAGGCAACGATGGGTAGGGGTCCTGAGAGGGAGATCCCCCACACTGGTACTGAGACACGGACCAGACTCCTACGGGAGGCAGCAGTGAGGAATATTGGACAATGGGCGCAAGCCTGATCCAGCCATGCCGCGTGCAGGATGACGGTCCTATGGATTGTAAACTGCTTTTGTACGAGAAGAAACACTGATTCGTGAATCAGCCTGACGGTATCGTAAGAATAAGGATCGGCTAACTCCGTGCCAGCAGCCGCGGTAATACGGAGGATCCAAGCGTTATCCGGAATCATTGGGTTTAAAGGGTCCGTAGGCGGTCTTGTAAGTCAGTGGTGAAAGCCCATCGCTCAACGGTGGAACGGCCATTGATACTGCTGGACTTGAATTATTAGGAAGTAACTAGAATATGTAGTGTAGCGGTGAAATGCTTAGAGATTACATGGAATACCAATTGCGAAGGCAGGTTACTACTAATGGATTGACGCTGATGGACGAAAGCGTGGGTAGCGAACAGGATTAGATACCCTGGTAGTCCACGCCGTAAACGATGGATACTAGCTGTTGGGAGCAATTTCAGTGGCTAAGCGAAAGTGATAAGTATCCCACCTGGGGAGTACGTTCGCAAGAATGAAACTCAAAGGAATTGACGGGGGCCCGCACAAGCGGTGGAGCATGTGGTTTAATTCGATGATACGCGAGGAACCTTACCAAGGCTTAAATGTAGATTGACCGTTTTGGAAACAGAACTTTCGCAAGACAATTTACAAGGTGCTGCATGGTTGTCGTCAGCTCGTGCCGTGAGGTGTCAGGTTAAGTCCTATAACGAGCGCAACCCCTGTTGTTAGTTGCCAGCGAGTCAAGTCGGGAACTCTAACAAGACTGCCAGTGCAAACTGTGAGGAAGGTGGGGATGACGTCAAATCATCACGGCCCTTACGCCTTGGGCTACACACGTGCTACAATGGCCGGTACAGAGAGCAGCCACTGGGCGACCAGGAGCGAATCTATAAAGCCGGTCACAGTTCGGATCGGAGTCTGCAACTCGACTCCGTGAAGCTGGAATCGCTAGTAATCGGATATCAGCCATGATCCGGTGAATACGTTCCCGGGCCTTGTACACACCGCCCGTCAAGCCATGGAAGCTGGGGGTGCCTGAAGTCGGTGACCGCAAGGAGCTGCCTAGGGTAAAACTGGTAACTAGGGCTAAGTCGTAACAAGGTAGCCGTACCGGAAGGTGCGGCTGGAACACCTCCTTTCTAGAGCCTCAATTGTTAGCACGAAGGTTATGAGTTAGAAGTTATGAGTGATGCGTCTTGACGCTTAACCCTTAACGTATAACATTTAACACAATGGCACGATGGGGAAAAAAGATGGTTTTCTTCAGGTATCTGAATTGGAGATTGTATTACTCTTGCTGTTAATTTAAAAGAAATGAAAATTAAGTAAAACAGAGTCTCGTAGCTCAGCTGGTTAGAGTACTACACTGATAATGTAGGGGTCGGCAGTTCGAGTCTGCCCGGGACTACTTTTTTAAGATTGTTAATTGTAAATTATAAATTACAAAAGACAGAATAAAAAAAGACTGTAAGCTTGATTAAAAGGAAATTTTAGGGGTTGAGGCCTTATGAGAACTAATTCATAACTCATAACTAATAACTCATCACTAAGAAAATGGGGGATTAGCTCAGCTGGCTAGAGCGCCTGCCTTGCACGCAGGAGGTCAACGGTTCGACTCCGTTATTCTCCACAGGTCCGAAAGGACAAAAGTTCATTGACATATTGAGATAAGAAAATAATAAGAAAGTAGAAAGCGTTTTTTACAATTTTATTGTAAAAAACAAAAAAAAACGGTCCTGATTAATTTTAGGATTGGTACAATAAGCAAAATAAGGGCGTATGGGGGATGCCTAGGCTCTCAGAGGCGATGAAAGGCGTGATAAGCTGCGAAAAGCTGCGGGGACGGGCACACACCGATTGATCCGCAGATACCTGAATGGGGCAACCCGCTATGCTGAAGGCATAGCACACCGATAGGTGGGCAAACCCGCTGAACTGAAACATCTAAGTAGGCGGAGGAGAAGAAAACAAAAGTGATTCCGTAAGTAGTGGCGAGCGAACGCGGATTAGCCCAAACCGGTGCTGTTACGGCAGTGCCGGGGTTGTAGGACCGCGGTATTTTATGTACAAGGAACCGGAAGCTTCTGGAAAGGAGCACCATAGAGGGTGACAGTCCCGTACGGGTAACAAGTATAATAGATAGCGGTATCCTGAGTAGGGCGGGGCACGTGAAACCCTGTCTGAATTTGGCGGGACCATCCGCTAAGGCTAAATACTCCTGAGAGACCGATAGTGAACCAGTACCGTGAGGGAAAGGTGAAAAGAACCGTGAATAACGGAGTGAAATAGATCCTGAAACCATACGCTTACAAGCGGTCGGAGCCCTTTCGTGGGGTGACGGCGTGCCTTTTGCATAATGAGCCTACGAGTTAACGTTGCTGGCAAGGATAAGTGTTTAAGACATGGATCCGCAGCGAAAGCGAGTCTGAATAGGGCGCTTTAGTCAGTAGTGTTAGACGCGAAACCGTGTGATCTACCCATGGGCAGGTTGAAGCTGTGGTAACACACAGTGGAGGACCGAACCGGTTGACGTTGAAAAGTCTTCGGATGACCTGTGGGTAGGGGTGAAAGGCCAATCAAACTCGGAAATAGCTCGTACTCCCCGAAATGCATTTAGGTGCAGCGTTATTTTAGTTATACAGAGGTAGAGCTACTGATTGGATGCGGGGGCTTCACCGCCTACCAATTCCTGACAAACTCCGAATGCTGTATAATGATTGATAACAGTGAGGGCTTGGGTGCTAAGGTCCAAGTCCGAGAGGGAAAGAACCCAGACCATCAGCTAAGGTCCCCAAATATATGCTAAGTTGAAAGAACGAGGTTTGTCTGCCCAGACAGCTAGGATGTTGGCTTGGAAGCAGCCATTCATTTAAAGAGTGCGTAACAGCTCACTAGTCGAGCGGACGAGCATGGATAATAATCGGGCATAAGCATATTACCGAAGCTATGGATTTACAGTTTACTGTAAGTGGTAGGGGAGCATTCTGACAGGGCAGAAGGTGTATCGTAAGGTATGCTGGACCGGTCAGAAAAGAAAATGTAGGCATAAGTAACGATAATGCGGGCGAGAAACCCGCACACCGAAAAACTAAGGTTTCCACAGCTATGCTAATCAGCTGTGGGTTAGTCTGGTCCTAAGGCGAACCCGAAAGGGACAGTCGATGGCCAACGGGTTAATATTCCCGTACTGCTTATTACTGTGATGGGGTGACGGAGTGATGAAAGCGCCGCGGACTGACGGAATAGTTCGTTAAAGTACCTAGCTATATTCTCTGCAGGCAAATCCGCAGAGAATGGTGAAATACGATAGTACTCGGAGTCTTCGGACAAAGAGATAGTGCGCCTAAGGGCTTCCAAGAAAAACCTCTAAACTTCAGGTAATAAGCACCAGTACCGTAAACCGACACAGGTAGTTGAGGAGAGAATCCTAAGGTGCTCGAGAGATTCATGGCTAAGGAATTAGGCAAAATAGACCTGTAACTTCGGGAGAAAGGTCGCCCCGAGCAATCGGGGCCGCAGTGAAGAGGTCCAGGCGACTGTTTATCAAAAACACAGGGCTCTGCAAAATCGTAAGATGAAGTATAGGGCCTGACACCTGCCCGGTGCTGGAAGGTTAAGAGGAGATGTTATCTTCGGAGAAGCATTGAATTGAAGCCCCAGTAAACGGCGGCCGTAACTATAACGGTCCTAAGGTAGCGAAATTCCTTGTCGGGTAAGTTCCGACCTGCACGAATGGTGTAACGATCTGGACACTGTCTCAGCCATGAGCTCGGTGAAATTGTAGTAACGGTGAAGATGCCGTTTACCCGCAGTGGGACGAAAAGACCCTGTGCACCTTTACTATAGCTTAGTATTGACCTTGGATAAATGATGTGTAGGATAGGTTGGAGACTGTGAAGGGGCGTCGCCAGGCGCTTTGGAGTCATTGTTGAAATACAACCCTTTGTTTATCTGAGGCCTAACCCCGCAAAAGCGGGGGACATTGCTTGGTGGGTAGTTTGACTGGGGTGGTCGCCTCCAAAAGAGTAACGGAGGCTTCTAAAGGTTCCCTCAGTACGCTTGGTAACCGTGCGTAGAGTGCAATGGCATAAGGGAGCTTGACTGAGAGACATACAGGTCGATCAGGTACGAAAGTAGAGCATAGTGATCCGGTGGTTCCGCATGGAAGGGCCATCGCTCAAAGGATAAAAGGTACGCCGGGGATAACAGGCTGATCTCCCCCAAGAGCTCATATCGACGGGGGGGTTTGGCACCTCGATGTCGGCTCGTCACATCCTGGGGCTGGAGAAGGTCCCAAGGGTTGGGCTGTTCGCCCATTAAAGTGGCACGCGAGCTGGGTTCAGAACGTCGTGAGACAGTTCGGTCTCTATCTACTGCGGGCGTTAGAAATTTGAGTGGATCTGATTCTAGTACGAGAGGACCGAATTGGACAAACCTCTAGTGTATCTGTTGTCCCGCCAGGGGCACCGCAGAGTAGCTACGTTTGGAAGGGATAAGCGCTGAAAGCATATAAGCGCGAAACCCACCACAAGATGAGATTTCTTTTAAGGATCGTGGAAGATGACCACGTTGATAGGCTATAGATGTAAAGGCAGTAATGTCATAGTCGAGTAGTACTAATAATCCGTAAGCTTATGTACACCCTTTTCTCCCGGCTGCGGCCGGGAGAAGAAACTTTCTAAAATATATTTACTTTTCTTTATCTCAGTATGTTAAAATATTTGCCTGTCGCGGGCAGTTATGAGTCTTGGGTTACAAGTCAGGAGTTGAAAAACAATAAACTCTAAACCAAAATCCAAAATCCATAACTAAAAACCTTAAGGTGGTTATTGCGGCGGGGCTCACCTCTTCCCATCCCGAACAGAGTAGTTAAGCCCGCCTGCGCAGATGGTACTGCAGTATTGTGGGAGAGTATGTCGCCGCCTTTCTTTAAAGAATCCTCATCATTTATTTGATGGGGATTTTTTTGTTTTGTATGCATTTTATTATTCTATCTTTTATTTTCTTTAATTATTAAATAATTTTGCATGTGTGTATATTTACTTTCTTTTTAATAATTTGGTCTTAAATCGCTTAAATTTAATATAACAGTGCTAACTAATAATGCTTTTATATTTTATCGAATTTTAGTTTTAAATTAGATTTCTAATAAAAAGAAGAAATGGAAAAACTAATTCAGATTATAAATGGTTTTCAAGAATTAGATTTCGAAACAGAAGAAGCGATAAAGAAATATTTTGTTCTTGAAAAATATAAAAAAAATGAATTGATTATTGAGCAAGGTAAGATCTGTAAAAAAGTATATTTTATTAGATCTGGAACTGTTCGAAGATTTAGTTTTGAGAACGAGATAGAAGTCACAAAGTGGATTTATACCGATGATCAGTTTGTAACATCCTTAAGTAGTTTTTTTGAGCAGAAACCATCATTTGAAAATTTTCAAACCTGTGAAGAGACTATTCTGTATTCGTTATCTTATTCTGATGAACAGATCTTATTAGAATATCCGCTTTTTTCAAAATTTCATATTAATCAATTGCGTCTTTATCTTTCTAAGATTAATGAATTTAATCATCTATTTCGTGTAATGACTGCACAGGAGAAATACTTATTTCTTTTGGATTCTTTTCCTCAAATAATCATCAAAGCAAAATTAAAACATATCGCTTCCCTAATTGGTGTTAGCCAGGAAACTTTAAGTAGAATTCGAGCTTCAATTTCTTGACATTACATCAAAAAATGCTATTTATTTTTTTTGAACTTTTGTAGTTTATAATTAAAAGTTTAAAAGTTGAAAAATAATAGGATTGGGAAAAGAGCGGTTATTGGGAAGAATGTTCATATTGGTGAATTTACTTCAATTGAAAATGATGTTATAATTGGCGACAATACTTGGATTGGTAATAACGTAAATGTTTTAAGTGGCACAAGGATTGGAGAAAATTGTGAAATTCATTCTGGTGCTATTTTAGGTGGAATTCCTAAAGATTTGAAATATAATAATGAATGTACTTTTCTAGAAATTGGCAATTATACTATTATTCGTGAATTTGTTACCGTAAATAAGGGAACTGCGTCAAAGTATAGAACTGTGATTGGCAATAATAATTTGATTATGTCTAGTGCGCATATAGGTCATGATTGTATTATTGGTAATAATTGTATCATAGGTTTTAGTGTTGGAATAGCAGGTGAAGTGAATGTTGGTGATTGGTGTAATATTAGCGGACTAACAGCTATTCATCAATTTTCTACTATAGGTGAGCATGCTATGGTTAGTGGTTTAAGCCGTGTTGTTAAAGATGTTCCTCCTTATATTCTAGCGGCACACGAGCCTTTGCAATACGCTGGGCTAAATACATTAGGATTAAAGAGAAGAGGCTTTGATTCTTCTAAAAGAGATGAATTGAAATCTATTTATAGAATTTTGTTTCAAGAGCGAAGAAATATTAAATTTGCTTTGCAATTAATTGAAAGTGAGTTTAAGCAGACTCTAGAGCGTGATAAAATTATGAACTTCATTAATGATTCTAAACGAGGAATTATTAAAGGTTACGAATATAGATCTTAATTTTAGTAAACTAAATTTTTAGGTATTATGACTAGTTACAGTGCAAATTCTAAAGTTGATTTTTATTTTGAGAAAGAAGAAAAATGGAAAGCTGAATTAGAACAATTGCGTGCTATTGTTTTGAATTGTCATTTAGCTGAAGAGTTAAAATGGGGAGTTCCTTGTTATACTTTCGAAAAGTCAAATATTGTTTTGATTCATGCATTCAAGGATTATTGTGCTTTACTGTTTTTTAAAGGTGCTTTGATGAAGGATCCAGATAAGATATTAATTCAGCAAACAGAAAATGTTCAAGCAGCACGTCAAGTTCGTTTTATTAATCTTAAAGAAATAGAAAGTAAAAAAGAGGTGCTTAAACAATATATTTATGAAGCTGCTGAAATTGAAAAAGCTGGTTTAAAAGTAGAACTGAAAAAAGTTTCTGAATTTGAGATTGCGCAAGAGTTTCAAGTTAAACTAGATAGCGATCCTGATTTGAAAAAGGCTTTTTATGCTCTAACTCCAGGCAGACAGAGAGCTTATTTGCTCCATTTTTCGCAGCCTAAACAATCTAAAACAAGAGAGGGAAGGGTAGAGAAGAATATCCCAAATATTCTTATTGGAAAAGGTTTAAATGACTAGAGAAAATCTTAAAAAAAATAAAGAGAAACGACCTTGATTAAAAGTGCTTTTTTTTGATTGTCATATGAATTTTAATAAAAATAAAGTGCCCGCGAACTTATAATTGTTTGTGGCTTACTAAATCTTATTTAGATTTGAATGTTAATTTGTAGAATTTGGGATGCTTGACTACTTAATAATTGGGTCTAATACTAATAGCAAAGAATATTATTTTAATGAATGCTGTCAAAACTGACACAGCCATTCTCTAACAACATTTTGAAATTCTTGACGGATCACGAGGAGTAGCTGCATTTGCTGTATGGAATAGTATATATAGATTCTAATAAGAATTTTATAGGTCATGGTTTTTTAGTGGTAGATTTTTTCTTTTGTCTCTCTGGTTTTGTGATAGACTACGCTTACGATGATCGCATGCTAAAATGGGAATTTTATAAATTTTTTGTATCCAGAATTTTTAGATTATATCCTTTTGTAATTGCAGGTTCTACTATAAAATTTTTAATTCATTTCTTATGTTTTAAAAGCAAAAAGAATTAGTATATTTGAAAGGGTAAAGTGTAGACTATACTCTATACTTTGTTGTTTTCTTTTAAAAAAAATAGAACTATGCTTGTAAACGAATTATCAAAAAAAACGGGATTATCAATTCATACTATTAGATACTACGAAAATTTGGGAATGATAAAGGGATTGACTGACGAAAAGGTGACATCTAATAACTATAAACACTACGATGCTAATACTATTGAGCGTTTAGAAATTATCATAGAAGCAAGAGAAGTGGGATTTACTCTAGCAGAAATAAAAAAAATATTGAAAAGCTGGTTCGAAAGCACTGATTCAAAACCGGAAACATTAGAACTTTTTCAAGCCAAAATAAAAGAGATTGATGATAAAATGAAATATTTCAAACAGACTAAAAGTCTTCTCGAAAAAGTATGCGAGAAAATAAAAAGCAATAAAGATTGATGGTTAAAGTTTAAAATGTGTAGAAAACCCCTTAAGAGCTTAAGGAGTTTTTTTTCGGATTTGATTTTTATTGTAAAATGATGAACTACTGTAAAGAGCACCATTTGATTAATTCGGGATACAATTTATCAATCTTATTTTCTTGTTTTTCTTTCTGAGACTTTTTAATTCCGTGTTAAATTCTTTCATTTTAACGAAACCTCTTTCAATCATTACGGCTTCTACTTCATTATTAATGTCCAAAAGTAGTTTATGTCATTCTTATAAATTTCCTCAGCATACAGTATAAAAACGGCAAAAAAAAACTCCTTAATTTCTTAAGGAGTTTCTTGGTGGGCGATGAGGGGTTCGAACCCCCGACCCCCTCGGTGTAAACGAGGTGCTCTGAACCAGCTGAGCTAATCGCCCTATTTTACTAGGTTGCTATCGTTTGTGATTGCGAGTGCAAATATACGCTAGTTTTTGAGTTCTGCAAAGAAAATCGAATAAAAAATAAAACTTTTTTAAAAATAATTTATATCTCGCTGTTTATGAATTTGTTATTAAAATGATTTTTTTGAAGTTCTTTCTAGATTCAAAGTATATTTTAGTTCAAAGGCAATTCGGCAACGACAAAAGTACTTCCGCCAACATAAATTAAATCATTTTCCGAAGCATTTTTTTTGGCTTCCGCGAAAGCGATGGCGACAGAATCGTATTTTTCTCCAATCAAATTGTGTTTTTTTGCTTCACTTTGTAAAGTTTCGGCTGGCAAAGCCCGTGACGAATCTGGATGGCAAAAATAATATTGCGCTTCTTTTGGGAAAAGTGGCAAAATAGAATCTAAGTCTTTATCATTTACAACACCGAAAACAATATGAAGTTTTTCAAATGCTTCCTTTTTAAGCTGATTCATTACAACTTCTAATCCATGTTTGTTATGCGCAGTGTCACATATTATTTTCGGGTTCTCTCCCAATTGCTGCCATCTGCCTTGTAAACCAGTATTTTTCACAACATTTAACAAGCCTTGTTTTAATTCTTCATTCGAAATCTTAAAATCAGTTTCATTATTAAGAATTGAAATAGTCTGCTGAACCGTTTTCTTATTGTGGAATTGATAATCACCAACCAAGTCAGACAAATAAATTTGATCAATTAAATCAGATGCAAAATAGATAGGAGCTTTATTTTCTTCAGCTTTAGCTAAAAAAACAGGTTTGGTTTCTTCGGTATATTCTCCAATTACAACTGGAACATTCGGTTTAATAATTCCCGCTTTTTCACCTGCAATCGCTTCCAATGTGTTTCCTAAAAACTGCGTGTGGTCTAAACCTATATTGGTAATTATCGAAACCAAAGGTGTAATGATATTTGTTGCGTCTAATCTTCCTCCAAGGCCAACTTCAATAATAGCAATATCAACTTTTTCAGTTGCAAAATAATCAAAAGCCAATCCAACCGACATTTCGAAGAAGCTCATATCATTGGCTTCAAAAAAAGATTTGTGCTTTGCAATGAATCCGCAGACAAAATCTTCGGAAATTTCTCTTCCGTTGATTTTAATCCTTTCTCTAAAGTCTTTTAAGTGTGGAGAAGTATACAATCCTACGTTGTAACCTGCCTCCTGTAAAACCGAAGAAAGCATATGCGAAGTAGAACCTTTTCCGTTTGTACCCGCAACATGAATGCATTTCAAATGATCCTGAGGGTTGTCAAGGTGAGCTGCTAATAACTTAATATTAGTCAAATCTTCTTTGTATGCTGAAGCACCTTGCAATTGGTACATTGGAAGTTGATCAAACATCCACTCGGTAGTCTCTTGATAGTTCATTTATTTTGGATAAAATGGTTGTTGATTGAAATAAATTTCGATTTTTGTAGTTTAATATTACAGCGAAAATTATCTTTATTGCAAATTTCAAATATTTTTTAGAATTAATTATTAAAAACCAGAATTAATATATGTTTAGTTTTATTCAATTACAAACAGATACAATCGCACAGGCTTCAAATGTAGTGATCGAAAAGATCGCTCCGCAAAATGAAATTTCAATGTTTGGCTTTATTATGAAAGGAGGAGTCTTCTTGATTCCGATTGCGATTCTATTGTTTTATACTATTTATGTAATCTTTGAACGTTATATGTACATCAGCCGAGCTTCAAAAATTGACGGCAGATTAATGCAGGATGTTGGAGATAAATTGCATTCTGGAAATATTGAATTGGCAAGAACAATTGTAGAAAGAAATAATACTGCTGCTGGAAATATTTTAAAAGAAGGAGTTTTGGTAATTGGACGACCAATTGCAGAAATCGAATCAAACATGGACCGCGCCGCAGACATCGAAATTGGCGAAATGGAAAGACGTCTTGGTCATCTTGGACTTATCGCTGGTATTGCGCCAACACTTGGTTTCATCGGAACAATTTCTGGGGTAATTAAAATTTTCTATAGTATTTCGGTTACAGAAAATATTAGTATCGGAAACATTTCTGGAGGTTTATATGAAAAAATGATCAGTTCTGGTTCTGGATTAATTGTTGGTATTATTGCTTATAGTGCTTACCACTTATTAAATGGAAAAATTGATGATTTTGCTTTAAAAATTCAAAAGCAGATTTTAGAATTTGTCAACATAATTCAAAGAGCATAAACTATGTCTATTAAACGAAAAAGAAGATTTCACGCCGAAGTAGCGACTTCATCTTTGAGTGATATTATGTTTTTCCTGCTGTTGTTTTTCTTAATTATCTCAACACTGGCAAATCCGAATGTTATTAAGATGACATTGCCAAAAGCGAAAGCGAATGAAAAAACCAATAAACAATTAATTAGTTTGTCGGTTACAGAAGATAAAAAGTTCTACATTGACAAACAAGAGGTTGATTTTGAAAACCTGGAAACAAGTTTAATGTCTAAAATTGGAACAGATAAAGAACAAACAGTTGTTGTTCGAATCCCTTTTAATTTGCAAGTACAAGATTTAGTAGATGTTTTGCAGATAGGAGTGAAGAACAACTTAAAGTTTGTAATTGCGACAAGTCCGAAGTAGATTTACAATTAGGGCGTGACCCCAATAAAAAAATGGGCAAATCATCATCATGTTGATTCGCCCATTTTTTTATTGAGGTCGGGCTATCCGCGCTACTTCGGTAGCTTGCTTCTATCCCTCACGCAAACACAACATAAATTTTACATAACAATATGTCATCCTGAGCGAAGTTGAAGGACATACAAGTAATTCCTCAAGGAGAATCACCAATCTTTGTAGAGCTTCTTGCGTGTCCTTCGACTTCGCTCAGGATGACAAACTAATTGTAAGTAATTAGATAGAAACTAAAAAAGGCTTTCTGAATTTTCAGAAAGCCTTTTTTATGTTAATTATAATTTTTGTAAATCTGTGCAATTCGTGTTTTAATCCAAACTAAAATTATAAATAATTTTTCCCACTTGTTTGGCTGCAGCATTTGCATCTGCCGACCATTTTGTGTTTAATGCTGCAATTTTAGCTTGTTCTAATAAACAACTTGCAGTGTTGGTTGTTCCTTTTACTCCAGCTGTAGCGCTTATCGTTTTTCCGTTTTGATCAACAGTAACTTCTACAACCACTTTTCCTTCTTCATTGCAAGTATATTTTGGAGCAGGTTTAGATAATGCCTTTCGTCCGTTTAAAGAATATCCAGATCCACCGCCAGAACCACCGCCGCTTCCAGCTCCGTAACCGCTTCCTGAGCCGATACCACTTCCAGTTCCGTTACCGCCTCCAGTTCCTCCGCCAGAACCACCACTTCCATAATAACCGTTAGAGTTTAAGCTTCCGTTGGCTTTTCCTTTATTTCCAGCTGCTTTATCATCTCCGTCACCACCTTTATTTGAACCTTTCATAATGCTTGCTAGTGCATCGTTTGTCGAATTAGAAACTTTTGGTTTTTCAGGAACAGGTTTTTGTACAGGTTTTTCAACTGGGACAGGTTTCTTAGGCTTTTCTTTTGTTGGAATTACGACGTCATTATCTGTAGTTGTATTTTCCTGCGTAATAATAGCTTCTTCTGGAGTTGATTTTGCAGGTGCTTGTTTTATATTGTTTTTAACATCCAGAACTTCACTTTTATAATTAGCACCAGAACCAAGATCACTATCGCCAAAATTTACAGTAACGCCACCGCCACCTCCGCCGCCATCTGCAAGTGCTACATTATTTTCTGGATTATAAGGAGGCCAAAAACGTATGAATAAAAGCAATAGAATTAGTACAGCATATATTGCTGTGGTGAGTAGTAATGATTTCTTTTGATCTGAAGAAATAGTGGAACTCATTTTGATTCTGAATTTTGAAATGTATTATTTTAAAAACGTTTAAAAGTACTAAAAATTGTTTAGAATGTGCGAGAGAATTTGACCTCAAAGTTCGCAAAGATTTGTGAAAAGAAACGCAAAGTTTCATTTGTCTCAAATTTTAGCAAATCTCCGATTAAGTTCGCAAAGCTTTGTGTAAATCTAGCTTTGCGAACTTAATATTTAGATATTGCTTGCGCTGTGAATTAAACTATCTTAGCGTGCTTTGCGTTAAAAAAAGGCTTGTAATTATAACGCAAAGTTCGCAAAGATTTGCGCAAAGAAACGCAAAGTTTAATTTATCTCAAATTTGAGCAAATCTCCGATTAAGTTCGCAAAGCTAGATTTACACTAAGCTTTGCGAACTTAATATTTAGATATTGCTTGCGCTGTGAATTAAACTATCTTAGCGTGCTTTGCGTTAAAAAATCTACGAGAAACAAAAAAAGGACCAAATTTAAATTTGATCCTTTTAATATTATAATAGAAAACTACACTAATTGTTTCAATGCAATTTCAAAAGCAGTTGCACTAATATTTGTTTTTGACGAATTCAAAGCGTGAGCTTTTACAATCGCATTTTTTATAATTTCAGAAGTATCGTTAAAAATAGCTTCGTCTGTCATTTGAACTTTTTTCTCCATGAAATAAGCGAAAACTCTCGCCATTCCGCAGTTTGAAATAAAATCCGGGATCAAACTTACTTTATGATCTACTTCTTCCATAATAGAACCAAAGAAAATTTCTTTATCAGCAAAAGGAACATTTGCACCGCAAGAAATAACTTCTAATCCATTTGCAATTAAGCTGTCAATTTGAGTTTGAGTTACCAATCTTGAAGCGGCACAAGGAGTGAAGATTTCAGCACCGATAGTCCAGATTTTAGAATTAATCTCTTCAAACGGAATCATATTATCGGCAACTAATTTATTTCCGTCTTTATTTAAAAACAAAGATCTGATTTCTTCAAAAGAAAAACCTTCTTCTTTAATCAATCCGCCGTCGCGGTCAATAATTCCGATAACTTTTGCTCCCATTTCAGCTAAATAAAAAGCTGCTGCAGAACCTACATTTCCAAAACCTTGAACGATTGCTTTTTTACCTTTTATGTCTCCGCCATAAGTCGCGTAAAAATGACGAACCGCTTCTGCAACACCAAAACCAGTAATCATATCTGCTACTGTATATTTTCGTGTAACGTCTGGTGAGAATTTTGGGTTTTCAATAACTTTAATTACACCTTGACGTAATTGACCAATTCTGTTGATTTTATCAGCTTCAGTTGGTTTAAAATGTCCGTTGAAAACACCTTCCTGCGGATGCCAAACACCACATTCTTCTGTCATCGGAATAACTTCGTGAATCTCGTCAACATTTAAATCTCCTCCAGTTCCGTAGTAACTTTTTAATAAAGGAGAAACCGCTTTGTACCAACGCTGCAAAACACCTTTTTTACGCGGATCGTTCGGGTCAAAATTTATTCCAGATTTAGCACCGCCAATTGCAGGGCCGGAAACAGAGAATTTAACTTCCATAGTTTTAGCCAGTGACAAAACTTCGTTCATGTCTAAACCTTTTCTCATTCTTGTTCCTCCACCCGCAGCTCCTCCACGAAGTGAATTAATAACAGTCCACCCTTCGGCTTCTGTTTCTGAATCTTTCCAATTGAAAACAATTTCAGGTGCCTTGTTTTCAAATTGTTGTAATAAATCTTTCATTTTGTTGTGATATGTTTATTTTGTGTAAATGTATAAAATAGAATAATGAGAATAATGTATTTGGATCCAAATTTATAAAACAAAAAATAAAGCCGAAAACAAATTGCTTTCGGCTTTAATATTATATTCTATTTTGGAAATTACATTCCTAATAAATTCTTTTTCAAAGTTTCATCAACTGGTTTATCAGAAAGCCAGATTCCAAATAATGCTTTTTTGAAATCAAATCCCTGGATTTTTCCCTTTAAAACTTCATTTTTATAAACATTTAAAGTTTGATCAAGCGGATTGTAAGCTAATATAAACACATCTTTTTCTGTAATAGCATCGCTTAAAAATGACTTGAAAGTTTCAATTCGAGGACGAAGTTGGTCAAGATTTGCACCAGCAGATTTTTCAAAACCTGCATTCATGGCTTTTGTTAATTTATTAGAAGAAACCATAGAAGATGTAATTTCAATTCTGATAGCCATTTCTGTGTCGCTATCAATAATAAATTGAGGATCTTGACTTAGTTGAGATAAATACAGTGCTTGCACGTAAACTTCTAACCACATTTTTGATCTTCCGCCTGCTCCATTAAGTTGTAATGTTTTACCCTGATATTCTATTTTTCTAGGAACTGTTACACCATTAACATCGATTTGGGTTTGTGCCGAAACGGTCGAAAATTGTAAGCTTAAAAGGAGAGTAAGTAATAGTAAAATCTTTTTCATGTTCTGTCAATTTTTTATTTTTTGGGTAAAAATAATGCTAATTTGTCAATTTTTGATGTATGTAGAGAATGTTTTTTTCGAGAAAAGATTTCATTTGAAATTTGTATAGTATTAAAAATCAAATTAGTAAGAGATATTTTACGTAGTTTTACGTATTTTAAGGATTGTTTAATCTTTCTTTCGGGAAGATTTGTCGATTTTTTCGTTGTTTTTTCGATTTAAATGGGAGAATTTGAATTTTAAATTTTAGAAAATTTGCTGCAATATTAATGCTCATTTGAAAGAAAACCTAAATTATTACGAAAACGTTATCGTTATCTTTGTAGATCTATTAATTTTATATGCGTGCATTGTAAAATTGACTTTTAAAAAGTATCTTTGGAAGCCTTGAATTAAAAATTCAGGCTCCGAAAAAACAAAAACAAAACTAACATCATCAACTAAAATGCATTATTTTTTGGTTGAAAAACATTTAAAGTAAACTACTATGGATTTTAATCTTACCGAAGAACATTTAATGATTCAGCAGGCAGCAAGAGATTTTGCTCAAAATGAATTACTGCCAGGAGTTATTGAACGCGACGAAAAACAAATTTTTCCAACAGAGCAAGTAAAGAAAATGGGAGAATTAGGTTTTATGGGAATGATGGTTGATCCTAAATATGGCGGAAGCGGCTTGGATGCTATTTCATACGTTATTGCAATGGAAGAAATTTCTAAAGTTGATGCATCTGCTTCAGTAGTGATGTCAGTAAACAATTCTTTGGTTTGCTGGGGATTGCAGGAATTTGGTACAGAAGAACAGAAACAAAAATATTTGCCAGGTTTGGCATCTGGAGAAATTCACGGGGCTTTTTGTTTAAGTGAGCCAGAAGCAGGAAGTGATGCCACTTCTCAAAAAACAACGGCAATTGATATGGGAGACCATTATTTGGTAAACGGAACTAAAAACTGGATAACAAACGGAAATACAGCATCGGTTTATTTAGTAATTGCACAAACACATCCTGAATTAAAGCATAAAGGAATTAATGCTTTGATTATGACTAAAGATATGCCAGGTTTCTCAGTTGGTCCTAAAGAGCAAAAAATGGGAATACGTGGTTCTGATACACATTCGCTAATGTTTTCTGATGTAAAAGTTCCGAAAGAAAATAGAATTGGAGAAGATGGTTTCGGATTTAAATTTGCAATGAAGACTCTCGCCGGAGGTAGAATTGGTATCGCTTCTCAAGCATTAGGAATTGCATCTGGAGCTTATGAATTAGCATTAAAATATTCTAAAGAACGTAAAGCATTTGGAACAGAAATCTGCAATCACCAAGCAATTGCTTTTAAATTGGCAGATATGGCTGTTAATATCGAAGCAGCACGTCATCTATGTATGAAAGCGGCTTGGGATAAAGATCAAAATAAAAATTACGATGTAAGTGGTGCAATGGCAAAATTATTTGCTTCACAAGTTGCCATGGATACAGCCGTAGAAGCAGTTCAAATTCATGGTGGAAACGGATACGTAAAAGAGTATCATGTTGAGCGTATGATGCGTGATGCAAAAATTACCCAGATTTACGAAGGAACTTCAGAAATTCAAAAAATTGTAATTTCAAGAGCAGTTATTGCTGGATAGATTTTCGATACATATATTTAAATACCCTTTCTGCTTTTAGTTTGAAAGGGTTTTTTTATGATTATTCTTTTAGTTTTCATAAGTTTATGCTTTCAAGTAAATCTCATTCTTTTTCAATACTAATTCTACACCAAAATATTATGAAAAAACTATACTTTCTACTTCCTTTTATTTTTTTAGCTTGTAAAACGAGTACTATAACAACGGTTGAAAAAGGATCTCAGTCAAATTCAAAACCAATTGCGGTTAACTATAAAGTCAGCGAAACTGAAATTTCAGATTTCTTAAAATATCTTTCTTCAGATGAATTGGAAGGACGTGAAACAGGAACTAAAGGAATTGAAAAAGCAGCCGTATTTTTAGAAGATTTTTTAAAGAAAAATAATGTCAAGCCCTATTTTAAAACCTATCGTGATACGTTGACTAATTTTAAAAGCCCAGCCTTTAATATTGTTGGAGTTATTGAAGGAACAGATCCAGAATTAAAAAAAGAATATGTTGTTTTAAGTGCTCATTACGATCATATTGGTATAGAGAAAAAAGAACAGGCAGATAAAATAAATAATGGAGCTAATGATGATGCTTCGGGTGTGACTTCTGTTGCAGCGATGGCGAAATATTTTAGCGAAACCAAATCTAATAAAAGAAGTATTTTAGTCGTATTTTTTGCTGGAGAAGAAAAAGGTCTGCTGGGTTCAAAAAGTTTAGTTGAAAAATTGAAAAAACAGAATTTTAATCTTTACACGCAATTAAATATCGAAATGATTGGTGTGCCGATGAAAAGAGATTATCTAGCTTATATTACAGGTTTTGATAAATCGAATATGGCAGATAAAATAAATGAATACACAGGAAAAAAGACAATCGGATTTTTGCCAAAAGAAGCAGAATATCAATTGTTTTATAGATCTGATAATTATTCTTTTTTTCAGGCTTTTGGAAAACCATGCCAATCCATAAGTACCTTCGATTTTGAAAACTTCGATTTTTATCATCATGTTTCAGATGAATTTAAGTTAATGGATATTCCACATATTACAGCATTTACTCAGGAATTATTGCCGGCAGTTACCAAAATAGCAGTTACTGAAACGCAAGAAATAACCATGAATAAATAAGAGGTCATTTTACTGCATTTGATTATTTTTGCTTCATGAAAAATATTATTGTTACCGGAACGAGTAGAGGGATTGGTTATGAACTAGCGTTGCAGTTTGCAAATGCAGGAAATCAGGTTTTGGCCATTTCAAGAAAAATACCAAAAACACTTTTGGAACACCAAAATGTAACTTGTTTGTCGATTGATTTAGCCGATGAAAAAGCTTTAGCAGAAGTAGATCAATTTCTTTCTTCGACTTGGAAAAAAGTAGATGCAGTTGTTCATAATGCAGGAGCTTTACTTTTAAAACCTTTTGCAGAGACTACACAAGCGGATTTTGAAAGCATTTACAAAGTGAATGTTTTCGCAGTTGCTAATCTTACTAGAATATGTCTGCCTTATTTGCAAAAGGGAAGTCACGTTGTCACGATAAGTTCAATTGGCGGCGTACGCGGAAGCCTTAAATTTGCAGGATTGGCTGCTTACAGTTCAAGTAAAGGAGCTGTTATTACTTTAACGGAGTTATTAGCAGAAGAATATAAAGAGCAAGGTATTTCGTTTAATGTACTGGCTCTAGGTTCTGTTCAAACTGAGATGTTAAACGAAGCTTTCCCTGGTTATCAGGCTCCAATTTCTGCTGAAGGAATGGCGACATACATTTATGATTTTACTCTTAACGGAAATAAATACTTTAACGGAAAAGTGCTTGAAGTTTCATCAACAAATCCGTAAATTAAATTCCAAAATAAAAAAAACAAATTCCAATTTTAAAACGTCTAACATCTAATAAATAACATTTAATTTTAAATTGAGCGACACTCTAGCTAAATATATTCCCGAACATGCGGTAAAACCCGTTTTTGATTTGATAGTTGCCAATCAGGTGCACTTGAAAATTGTAAACGAACGTCAGACTCGTCATGGTGACTATAGGAGAGGACCGAGCGGGAAACATGAAATTACAGTTAATGCGAGTTTAAATAAATATAGGTTTTTAATTACGCTGATTCATGAAATTGCACATTTGGTTGCTTTTGAAAAATTTGGGCGAAATATAAAACCTCACGGAAATGAATGGAAATATACGTTTCAGCGCTTAATGGTTCCGTTTATAAGACCAGAAATATTTCCAGGTCACATTTTGCCTTTACTGGCAAGACATTTTAAAAACCCTTCTGCAAGTAGCGATACAGACACCACTTTATCCTTAGCTTTAAAACAGTATGATAAAGAAAATGATAAAAATTACGTTTTCGAAATTCCTTACGGAAGTATTTTTAGAATCAAAAACGGTAAAGTTTTTAAAAAAATAGCTGTTAGAACAAAACGTTTTGAGTGTTTAGAAATCAGTTCTGGGAAAACTTACCTTTTTAATCCAAATGCAGAAGTTGAGTTGATTACTTTAAAATCTCAATAAAAAAAAACAAATCCCAATCATAGGGAAGAAATTTCAATAAAAAAATTCCAAATTCCAACTGTAGATCAGTATTGGAATTTGGAATTTTTTTATTGGAATTTTAAATAAAGGTTTTAACCCTTCAAATAAGCTTCTCTTACTTTTTTGAATAAGTTTGAAGAATAAACAAACTTCACAATATCTTTATTATCAGTTCTAAAGATTTCCTCTTTTGTTCCCTGCCAGGCTTTTAATCCTTTTTTTAAAAAAACAATATTCTCTCCAATTTCCATTACAGAGTTCATATCGTGAGTATTAATTACGGTTGTAATATTGTATTCTCTCGTAATTTCCTGAATCAAATTATCAATCAAAGTTGATGTATTAGGATCAAGACCTGAGTTTGGCTCATCGCAAAACAAATATTTTGGATTATTTACAATCGCGCGGGCAATAGCCACACGTTTCTGCATACCACCTGAAATTTCAGAAGGCAATTTTTTATGTGCTTCAACTAAGTTTACTCTTTCTAAAACAAAATCAACACGTTCTTTGATTTGTGCCTTAGAGTTATTTGTGAACATTCGCAATGGGAAAGCTACGTTTTCTGCAACTGTCATCGAATCAAACAAAGCACTTCCTTGAAAAACCATTCCAATTTCTGTTCTTAGCGCTCTTTTTTCATCTGGATCCAAGTCAGAATAAACTCTTCCATCGAATTCAATTGTTCCAGAATCTGGTGTGTGAATCCCTAATAACGTTTTAAGTAAAACTGTTTTTCCAGATCCACTTTGTCCAATAATCAAGTTGGTTTTTCCAGTTTCAAAAACGGTCGAAACGCCTTTTAAAACTTTACTATCACCAAATGATTTTTCTATGTTTTTTACTTCTATCATTATCCTAATAATAATTGAGTTAATATATAATTAAAAAGAATGATACAAACAGATGTCCATACAAACGATACCGTACTTGCTTTACCAACTTCTAATGCGCCACCTTTCATGTAATAACCATGAAAAGATGGAATAGTTGCCAATAACATTGCGAAAATTAAAGTTTTAATGAAAGCATAAGTAATATGGAAAGGAATAAATTCCATTTGCGCACCTTGAATGAAATCTTGGCTAGTCGAAAATCCTCCGTATGCACAAGCAAGCCATCCTCCAAAAATTCCTAAAAACATACTAATCCCGATTACAAAAGGGTACATTAATAAAGCTACGATTTTAGGGAAAACAAGATAGTTTAATGAATTAACACCCATAACTTCTAAAGCATCAATCTGCTCTGTAACACGCATTGTTCCGATACTTGAAGTAATGTAAGATCCCATTTTTCCAGCCATAATAACCGAAATAAAAGTAGGAGCAAACTCCAAAATTACAGATTGACGTGTAGCAAAACCAATTAAATATTTTGGAATTAAAGGATTAGTTAAATTAAGAGCAGTTTGAATGGCTACAACTCCACCAATAAAGAAAGAAATAAAGCAGACAATTCCAAGAGAGTCAATAATTAAATCATCGATTTCTTTGAAAATCAAATTTTTCATAACAGGCCATTTGGTCTGTTTATTGAAAATTTCTTTAAGCATTAAAAAATATCTTCCTATTTGGGATAAATAACGAATTAGCATCATAAGTTTTACAAATATTGGCTAAGGTAAAAAGAAGTTACGAGTTTTGGGTTATGAGTTCAAGTTTTTCGGTCGTTTTAGGGATCAAATTAACTTTTCTTTCATTTTTTGCAAACGATACTTTCTAATAAATTTAGCTTGTTCAGGGTTAACGAGTAAAGGAGTTTTTGCTTTTTTTGCTTTCAAAAAACCTTTAATATAATCTAAAAATAGGAATGGCTTTTTCTTCATCATCGCTAATTTTGCCGATGCAATTGCGGTAATCCAAAAACCATATCCTAAAGTATAAAAAGCTTCGCCTTGTTTATAACGAGCTGTTTTATTGTAATTTGCACCAGTTGGTTTCAAATGTTTTACATGTAAAGACTGGTCTGTAACGATTTTCCAGTTATAAAATTTACACAATAATTCATCTACAGTATCCCAGCCCATTGCAGGTTTTAACCCGCCAATTTGCTGAAAAGTTTCTTTTCTGTAGGCTTTCAGCGCGCCGCGAATGTGATCTTTATCGGTAAGGTTTTCTAAAACCCATTCGCCGTTTTTATCGATATAACAAAATCCGCCAACCATTCCGATTTTAGGATTAGACTCGAAATGTTTAATGATAGTTTCGAAATAATTTGGTGGAAAAATTAAATCTCCGTCTATTTTTACAATAATATCATAATTAGAATCCAAAGTTTCAAAACCTTTTTGAAAAGCCTGAATGACTTTGCTTCCCGGCATATGTATAGCATCTGAAGTTTTATTTACAACAGAAATAAACGGATTCTCCTTTGCAAAACTCAATACAACTTCTTCTGTCTTATCCGTAGAATTGTCGTTTACCACAACAACTTTTGATGGTAAAACAGTTTGTGAAACCAAAGATTGTAAAGTCAAGCCAATTAAATCTTGTTCATTATGCGCGGGAATAACGATGTAATACTTCATTTTAAATTCCAATTTTTTTAAATTCCAAATTCCAATTGATGAGAATAAATCCCAACTTTCTAAAATTCCAAATTCCAATTTTAACCATGTCAGTAAAATTGGAATTTGGAATTTAATATTGGAATTTTATTTTATTTTTTCAGCAGCAACAATATAATATCTTGGAGTGAAATATCTTAATAAGGGTCTGAATCCGAACTTTTTTACTGGATGTGTAAATTGCAGCCGATCTGTGATTTTCCATCCCGTTTTTTCTAAAAGCCAGTCTAACTGCCAGTCTTCAAATTCATGATAATGTCTGTCCCACATATCTGTTTTAGAGCGATAAGCTGGTGAAAACCATAAACGTAACGGAATTGAAATTAAAAGTTTATCACATTTTACGTTTTGTAAAATTGTATATGGATTTAGCAGATGTTCGAAAATTTCAAATGCTGTAAAAACAGTATATTCTTCTGTTTGTAAAGCCGTTTGATCGTTGTCTAAATCTTCTCCTTTTGTATTTTTTACCGTATATCCATTTTCTTCCATTATTTTAGAAAACGGATTTGGTACGCCAAAATCAAAAATGGTTTCTGATGTGTTAACGTGCTTTTGTAAAAATTCTAAAGTAAGTTTGAATCTTTTATTCGGAAACGTTTTTTCGTACATAGTAATGCGAGGAACGAAACAATCTCTCGTTCTTGATTTTAATTAGGTCGCAAATATACTAAAAAGTCCGCATTTTAAGATGCGGACTTTTTTAAGTTTTCAGTTTTGAGTCGCAGCTTACAGTTTGTCGAACTAATTATTGTGACTGATTACTGTGACTAAATACTAGTATCTATAAACAAATGCATTAACATTCATTCCAGCTCCAACAGAAGCAAAAATAACAACGTCTCCTTTGTTTATTTCGTGATTTTCTATTTTTCCCTGCAGAATTAAATCATATAAAGTTGGAACAGTTGCAACACTGCTGTTTCCTAAATCGTGAATGCTCATTGGCATAATATCTTTAGGTGATGTTTTATCGTATAGTTTGTAAAAACGTTCGATAATAGCTTCGTCCATTTTTTCGTTTGCCTGATGAATCAAGATTTTTTTAACATCGTCAATTCCAATACCGCTTTTGTCTAAACAGCTTTTCATAGCCAATGGAACCTGACTTAATGCAAATTCGTAAATTTTACGACCATACATTTTAATGTATTTGATATCTGGATCTAAGTCTGGATTATACGATTTTCCAAAATAAAGATAATTCGCTTCATCGTTGGCAAAAGTGGCGCTTTCATAAGATAATAAACCAGCTTCATCAGTAGAAGCTTCTAAGATTGAAGCACCAGCACCATCAGAGTAAATCATCGAATCACGATCATGATCGTCTACAACTCTAGATAAAGTTTCAGCACCAATTACTAAAACTCTTTTTGCCATACCAGATTTGATAAAAGCATTTGCCTGTAGAACACCTTCAATCCAGCCCGGACATCCAAAAAGAATATCATAAGCAACGCATTTAGGATTTTTAATACCTAATTTATTTTTAACACGAGTTGCTAAACTTGGTAAAATATCCGTTTGATGTGTTCCAGTTTTAACATCACCAAAATTATGGGCAAAAATAATATAGTCTAGAGTTTCAGCATCAATTCCTGCACTTGCTATTGCTTTTTCTGCAGCAAAAAAGGCTAAATCAGACGCATTATATTGTGGTTCGGCGTAACGGCGATTTTCAATTCCAGTAATACCTTTAAACTTTTTTATAACAACTTCGTTAGGGTAACCAAATGGAGTTCCATCTTCATTTAAAAAAATATGTTTATCAAAATCTGTATTCTTTACTTCTAAATTAGGAATGTAACTCCCAATACCAATAATTTTTATTTTCATTTCTTTCCTTAAATTATCCGATAAATTTCATGCTAAAGTATAAATAAAAATATGATAACTATCATAAAAAATACTATGCATGCATATAATTATGAATAAATGATTTTTTACAAGATATATTGTTTATTTTTTAATGATTTTTTAATTTTTCCGAGATTTCAAACGATTGAAGGAAAAGTGAGGAAAAAGTTTTTTTGTTTCAAGTTTCAAGTTGCAGTGTAACGTTAAACCTGAAACTTGAAACAAAATTAAAAAACAAAACCCGATAGTTTTTAAAACGTATCGGGCTTGAATATATTATAGTGAAACTAATTTCTTAGCTCTCCATATAAGCTTCAATAGGAGCGCAGCTGCAAATTAAATTTCTGTCTCCGTATGCATCATCTACACGACGAACAGATGGCCAGAATTTATTTTCAGCAATATAATCTAATGGGTAAGCTGCTTTTTCTCTAGTATAAGGGAAATCCCAAGAATCAGTAGTTAACATTGCTAATGTATGAGGTGCATTTTTCAATACATTGTTTTTATCATCAGCAGTTGCAGTTTCAATCTCTTTTCTGATTGAGATAAGAGCATCACAAAAACGGTCTAATTCTGCTAAATCTTCAGATTCAGTTGGCTCAATCATTAAAGTTCCAGCAACTGGGAAAGAAACCGTAGGAGCGTGGAAACCGTAATCCATCAAACGTTTTGCGATATCACCAACTTCAATTCCGTTTTCTTTAAATGCACGACAATCTAAGATCATTTCGTGAGCCGCTCTGCCGCATTCTCCTGTGTAAAGAATTGGGTAGTGATCTTCAAAACGAGATTTCATATAGTTAGCATTCAAAATCGCGTGCTCTGTAGCGCTTTTTAATCCTTCAGCACCCATCATTGTAATGTAGCCGTAAGAGATTAAACATACTAAAGCAGATCCGTAAGGTGCAGATGAAATAGCTGTAATAGCTTGCTCTCCACCAACTTTTAAGATTGGGTTTGTTGGTAAAAATGGAACCAGTTTTTCGTTCACACAAATTGGTCCAACACCAGGTCCACCGCCACCGTGAGGAATAGCGAATGTTTTGTGTAAGTTTAAGTGACAAACGTCAGCGCCAATTGTAGCAGGATTTGTTAATCCAACTTGCGCATTCATGTTGGCACCATCCATATATACTAATCCGCCGTTTTCGTGGATTAGTTTAGTGATTTCGATAATTGAAGATTCAAAAACACCATGAGTAGAAGGATAAGTTACCATTAAACAAGATAAATCATCTTTGTGTTCAATCGCTTTTTCTCTTAAATCTTCTACATCAATATTTCCTTCCGGAGTAGTCTTAGTAACAATGATTTTCATTCCCGCCATCGCTGCAGAAGCAGGATTTGTTCCGTGCGCAGATGAAGGAATTAAACATACATTACGGTGACCTTCGTTCCTTGATAAGTGGTAAGCACGAATCGCCATTAAACCAGCATATTCTCCTTGAGCTCCAGAGTTAGGCTGTAAAGTTGTTCCAGCAAAACCTGTAATTACATTTAATTGTTGCTCTAATTTTTTAAGCATCGTGATATAACCTTCTGCTTGTTCAACTGGTGCAAACGGGTGAATGCTGTTCCAGTTTGGCATTGATAAAGGTAACATTTCTGAAGCTGCGTTTAACTTCATCGTACAAGAACCTAATGAAATCATTGAGTGATTCAATGATAAATCTTTACGCTCTAATTTTTTGATGTAACGCATGATCTGACTTTCTGAATGATGATTGTTGAAAACATCATGCGTTAAGAAAGAAGATGTTCTTTCTAATGAAGCAGGTAATTGACTTGCAGTCGCTAATTCAGAAACAGTAAAAGTTTCTTTTCCTAAAGCTTCAGCAAAAATGGCAATAATTTGGTTGATG
Organism: Flavobacterium sp. GSB-24; assembly: GCF_027924665.1. Classification (NCBI taxonomy): domain Bacteria; kingdom Pseudomonadati; phylum Bacteroidota; class Flavobacteriia; order Flavobacteriales; family Flavobacteriaceae; genus Flavobacterium; species Flavobacterium sp. GSB-24. The sequence continues at coordinate 433,851 of NZ_AP027043.1, read as the reverse complement.
TCAGCAATTGAAGTCGTTTCGTTTAATGAAATCGAAATCGTGTCAGCATCAACATAAAAGAAGTTTACTTCGTTTTTCTCAGCAACAGCCTTTACTTTTTGAGCGTCAGCTTTTACCAAAATAGTATCAAAGTAAGCAGTGTTAGTTTGGAAAACGCCTAATTTATTTAAAGCTTCAGCAGTAGTAACTGCAGATGCGTGAACTTTGTTTGCAATATATTTTAATCCTTCTGGTCCGTGGTAAACCGCGTACATTCCAGCCATAACTGCTAATAGAACCTGAGCAGTACAAATGTTTGAAGTTGCTTTTTCACGTTTAATGTGCTGCTCACGAGTCCCTAACGCCATACGTAAAGCACGGTTCCCGTTTACATCAATAGAAACTCCGATAATACGACCTGGCATAGATCTTTTATATTCATCTTTAGTTGCAAAAAAAGCAGCGTGAGGACCTCCGTAACCCATTGGTACACCAAAACGCTGTGAAGTTCCAACAACTACTGCAGCTCCCATTTCTCCTGGAGAAGTTAAGGCAGCCAAAGATAAAATATCAGCAGCAAAAGCTACTTTAATTTCGTTTTCTTTTGCTTTAGCAACAAAAGCGCTGTAATCGTTTACCTGACCATATTTTCCTGGGTATTGTAAAATAGCTCCAAAAAACTCAGTTGAAAAATCAAAATTTTCGTGGTTTCCAACAACTAATTCAATTCCAATTGGAGTTGAACGTGTTTGAAGTACAGATAAAGTTTGTGGTAAAATTTCTTCAGAAACGAAGAATTTATTGGTATTGTTTTTCTTTTGATCACGAGTACGAACATCAAATAACAAAGCCATTGCTTCTGCAGCAGCTGTACCTTCGTCAAGTAAAGAAGCATTTGCAATTTCCATTCCTGTCAATTCGATAACAGTAGTTTGGAAATTTAAAATCGCTTCTAAACGACCTTGGGCAATTTCTGCTTGATAAGGTGTATAAGCTGTATACCATCCTGGATTTTCGAAGATATTTCTCTGAATTGGAGCAGGAACAATAGTTGGATGATAACCCAAACCAATATAAGATTTGAATACTTTATTTTTCTTTCCTAACTCTTGAATGTGATTTGCGAATTCATATTCCGTCATTGCAGGATCTAAATTCAAAGGCGCTTTTAAACGGATATCGTCCGGAAGGGTTTCATAAACAAGTTGTTCAATCGAATCAACTCCAATAGTTTTCAGCATGTGCTGAAGATCAGTTTCTCTTGGACCAATGTGTCTTAAAGCAAAAGCATCTGTTTTCATGTAGCTATCTAATGTTTTTAATTGATGTGTTCGTGCACCATTTTGCTGTACGAATCACATTTAAAAGTAAATGTGTTGTTTTTTTGTGGCGCAAAATTAAGTATTATTAATAATTTAATGGGTATTTTTAACTTCAATTTTTATCAAATTTCCAACTAAAGAGTTGATTTGTTACCAATTGATTAGATTTGAGGCATGAAACTTTTAAAACAAATTTTCGATTTTTATTTAAACAGCAGTATTCACGTGGCTTTATCGTGTTATGCTTTGGTTCGAATTACGTTTTATTTCTTTCATCTTCAATATGATGAGCCAATGGCTTTCTTTGTTTTTTTCGGAACAATTGTAGGATATAATTTTGTAAAATACGATGCTTTGGTTCGGGTAAAGAAAAAACCAATCGGAAATCAGCTAAAAATTATTGCTGTTTTAAGTTTTATTTCGCTGCTTTTAGTCGGCTATTATTTTTTTCATTTAAAAAGGATTACTCAAATCGTTTCGGTTGGAATTTTTGCGATAACCGCACTTTATACTCTGCCATTTTTTCCGAACAAAAAAAATGCGCGAAACTGGGCAGGCGTAAAAATTTATATTGTTTCACTTTGCTGGGTAGGAGCGACATTGGTTTTGCCCTATCTAAATGCTGAAGTTCCTTTTACAGCCAACTTTTTTATAAAATGCCTGCAGCGTTTTGTCTTGGTTTTTGTGCTGATTTTAGTTTTTGAGATTTTAGATTTAGCCAACGACGATCCGCATTTGCAAACCGTTCCGCAGACAATAGGCGTAAAACGAACTAAGATTTTAGGATTTTCGCTCCTAGTTCCGTTTTGGGTTTTAGGAATTTTGACTTTTACACTTCACGATCTTATTATCAACCTCGTTATGGTTGTGACCTTAATGTTGTTTATTCTGTTTGCCAATACAAACCGCTCGAAATATTATACTTCTTTTTGGGTCGAAAGCGTTCCGATTTTTTGGTGGCTGATGATTGCTTTTTTATAAATAATGGTATTTGCGTCTTTAATTTGGGCGTGCCCCTCCGGGTCGGGCTATCCGCTCCAAGTCCTCGCACTTCCTTCGTCAGGCTGTGGGCTATCCGCTTCTATCCCTCACGCAAACCGTAAAACAAGAAAATTCATTTTCAAAATTAGTATTTTCATTTAACGTTTCCCACGTTGAAACCTCGGGCTATGTTTGAAATGAATTGATTTAAAAATAAATTTCCATTTATCCTTTTTGAATTGCCTCCAGCTTTAGCTGGAGGTAAAAAGTGTCTCCAATCTGGCTTTAGCCAAATGATAAAGTTTGGCTAAAGCCAAAAGTATTCAACCTTATTTCTCCTCCAGCTAAAGCTGGAGGCAAGTCACTAGCTTCAAAAATCTGCTAAATCTGTGTGAAAAATAACTCTTCGATTATTTCAAGTCCAACTAATCTATTTTAGTTTTTTGCTTGGCAAGACCCTTTTATTTTCAATTCTGTTTTTCAGAAACCTGTTTCAGAACTTTATTTCTCTCTAAAAGAAAATTCGTTAAGTGCTTTTTCAGAAATAAAACATCAAATAATTTCCCGAAAATGCCAAAAGGAGTTTCATATTGCATTTTATCTTTCATGATTGTAATTCCCTTTTCTTCTTCAAAAAAATGTTCATGTTTAAAAGATTTAAATTTGCCGCGTTCCATTTCATCCACAAAATAATCATACAAATTCATTGCAGTAATTCTGCTTTTATGAGTCAAGTAAAAACCAAAATGTTTGCCTCGCCACGTAACTTTTTCGTTTAAATTTATCAAACCAGATATTACGCCGGCAATTGCTTTTTCATTTGATTCACTTGCAGATTGTTGATGAATATCGATATTTCTTGAGGCATCAAAAACGATTTGTTTGGGTGCGTTTATTTTGGTAATTAAGTTTATAGTTGTCATGATTTACATTTTTTTTACAGAATATTGTCATTTCGATCCCGAGGCTTCGGGAGAGAAATCTTCGTGAGAAGCTCGACAAAGATTGGCTTATTGGAACGGAGTTACTTGTGAAGATTTCTCTCCCGAAGCCTCGGGATCGAAATGACAAATAGTGCTTAAATTAAATTTTCAAAGGCCTCATCAATATCTCCAAACTTAAATTGAAACCCATTTTCCAAAAGTCGTTTCGGAATCACATTTCTACTTTTCAAAACCAATTCGGTTTCTGTTCTAATAAAGAAAGATCCGATTTCAAGAAAAAATTTACTCATCGGAATTCCAAAAGGAAAACCAACTGCTTTTCTCAGTTTCAGCATAAAATTATCATTTCTGATTGGCTTTGGAGAAACGACATTTATTATTCCGCCAAGTTCTTTCTCAATAATAAAATCAACAGCATTCGCAAAATCTTCTTCATGAATCCAGCTTATAAACTGATTGCCGCTTCCTTGTTTTCCTCCAAAACCAATTTTCGCCAAAGTTTTTAACGGAATAAAAGCACCGCCATCTTTCCCCAAAACAATTGAAGTTCGCAAAGCCGTTTTTAAAGTCTTTGGCGTTTCAGTTTTAAAGAAGGCTTTTTCCCAAGAAAGCGCCACATTTATCGAAAAATCATTTCCAATTTCGCCGTCAATTTCATCCATTTGTTTGTCTAATGAAAAACGATAAATGGTTGAGGTTGATGAATTCAGCCAATGTTTCGGCGGATTTTGGCAATTTAAAATGGCTTTATTTAGAATTTTGGTACTTTCAATTCGAGATAAAAGAATCTCTTTTTTATTTTCTTTAGTATACCGACAATCAACAGATTTTCCGGCAAGATTTATTAAAACCGCTGCGTTCTCCAATTCCTTTTCCCAGCCGGAAAAACTTTTGGCATTCCAATTTACATATTTAATTCCGTTAGTTATCTGAGATTTTCCTCTGGTCAGAATTACAATTTCTTCAAATTTATTTTTGAAATGATGGATTAAAACTTGTCCTAAAAATCCAGTCCCGGCGGTGATGATAAGTTTACTCATTTTTGATAGTTTTTCAGGTTAAACCTAACAGGTTTTTAAAACCTGTTAGGTTTCTGTAGAGAAATTAATTTAAAATAAAAAGCAAAGCAACAATTCGATATAAAATCCAGGTGTAAGATAAATAAAAGGGAAGTTTTAAAACTTTTACTCTTCTAAAATGTTCTGCACACATAATGAAAACCGTAATTCCAAACCAACCTAGAACACACATTTCCGGAAGATTGATAAACTGATTCAGAATCAAAATCGGAATTAAGATCAAAGATCCCATTAAAGAAACCGTCATTAAATTTCCTGCATAATTGATTATGGTTTTTTTATCGAATTTTAAAATAAACAAACTTTGAAAAGCAATCTGTCCAAAAGCCAAAATAATTTCTCGGGCAATATTTGATTTTGGTAAAATCGGAATCAAATTAGAATATCCAAATAAAACCAAACTCGTAATAGTTAACGCAAATCCAATAAAAAAGAATCTGTATTTGTAATTGAAATCAGGCGTGCACTCTAATTTGTTTTCTTCTTTTACAGTTCCCGGAATGATTACTTTTCGGTTATAAGAAACAAAAGAATACATTTTTTTCAGAACAAAATGAATCGGTTTTATAGTTGCGATTTTTTCTATTAAAGGAAAAGAAAATCCAATCACTTTTATCAAACTATCAATTCCGTAAGTGACTGTTTTTGTTTTATTATTAATCAACGCAATTTCATTTGGCGCTCGTTTTAAGTCTACAAAACTTTGTTCTTCATCAGAAAGTTGACAATAAGATTTTCTTCCATTTTCATCGAGCATTCCGCTTTTTACAAAGCCGGTTGTATATAAACTGCAAAGCGGACAATCTTCATCATAAAGTAAGGTTTGGTTTTCGAGCGTTTTCATGATTTTTGGTTTTAAGGGTTAATAATTTGATTAGTACATTTCTTCTAAAACAGGATTTGATTATAGTTTTCTTTCATTCTTTACTGTGATTTTTGAACCTTTTGCTAAGAAAACTGAAGTTGGTTTTTCGTCTAGAAGAAATCCAAAATCGTTTCCATAGATGTTTCCATTCTGCTTTTAAAAGTTAATATGGTCAATTTTTTTTATAGATTATTACTGAAATGTAAATAGCAAGTAAAAAAGGAATAGGAATTATACTGTAAGTGATTATGTCGGTATAACCAATAAAAGCATTAAAAAACCAAAGAATAAAAAAGATTGCAACAAAAGTTATATAGATAATAAGAGTTTTATCTTTTGGATTATCAACAAGCATTTTTACTCCTATTGAAAATTGAAGAACATTGTTGATAATAAAGCTAAAATTATAGCTCCTTCTCCAAATACAATAGCACTTAGTAAAATTGTGAAAGGAAGAGCTAGTGCGAATGTGTTGATTTTTTTTATAGTTCTCATTATTATTGATTGTTTTAAACTTTCAGAAAAAAATGAAAGTTTTGATTAAATTTTTTTATTTCATGATTTTTATAATCAAACGCCCTAACCAGTTTTCGTTGAATTCGGTCATTTTGTCTAACATATTATCTGCTTTTAAAACGAAATCATACAATTTGGTAGTCTGATCTATAAAGTGTTTTTCTTCTGCAGAATCTTTTGCTTCGATAGTCGAAACTTCTTTTAAGATTTTAAGCGCAGGCTTAATTTCTCTTTTGCTTCGTTCTCTTGAAATTTTTACGGCTAATTCGTCTAAATCTTTTTCGGCAGTAAAAAATTCTCTTCTTTCTCCCGCTTTGTATTCTTTATAAACAATTCCCCAATCCATTAAAGCTCTTAGGTTCATGCTGGCGTTTCCGCGTGAGATTTGCAATTCTTCCATAATATCTTCCATAGAAACAGCATCGTTTGAGACCATTAATAAAGCGTGGATCTGTGCCATCGTTTTATTAATTCCCCATTGAGAACCTAACGCTCCCCAGGTTTGTACAAACTTATTTTTTGCTTCTTTGAATTCCATGAAACAAATGTAAGTAAAAGTTTTTAAACTTTCAAAAATAAATGAAAGTTAATTTTGTAATTATAAAGTTATGTTAATTCAGGTCTTGAAATTTTTGATTAAATAATGATGCGGCTATTTTTGTAAAAATCACATTTATGGAATTATACTACACCTTTTCAGTACTTATCGTGCTGGCTTCTTTCTTCGCCTATTTAAATTTAAGATTTTTAAAACTTCCGGGAACGATCGGAATCATGATTATTGCCATGTTGGTTTCCGTTGGAATTCGTCTTTTAGGAGATTCTTATTTTCCTGCAACTACCAAACATTTTTTTGATTTGATAAAAGAATTCGATTTCAACGAAATTCTAATGGGGGCAATGTTGAACTTTCTTTTGTTTGCCGGCGCGCTTCACGTAAACATGTCAGATCTTAAAGAGCAAAAAGTTTCTATTATGATTTATTCTACAGTAAGTGTCGTATTGTCAGCATTAATTATTTCTATGCTGCTTTTTTATATAACGCCGCTTCTCGGAATAAAAATCCCTTATATATTTTGTTTGGTTTTCGGAACCTTAATTTCTCCTACTGATCCAATTGTGGTTTTGGGAGTTTTAAAAGAAGCTAAAGTTCCTAAAAGAATAGAAACTAAAATCGTTGGAGAATCCTTGTTTAATGATGGAGTAGCGGTTGTAATGTTTGCCGTTGTTCTTAAAATGGCAACCGACCCCACTTTTGATATGAGTTTTGCTTCTATCGCCTGGCTGTTTGCAAAAGAGGGAATCGGCGGACTTTTATTAGGAGCCGTTCTCGGATTTACAACATCAAAAGTCATGAAGAAAATCGATGATTATAAAGTTTCGGTCTTGATAACACTTTCGATTGTTATGGGAGGATTTTTGATTGCACAAAGTTTACACGTTTCGAGTCCGCTGGCAATGGTTGTTGCCGGATTGATTATTGGTAATTATGGCAAAAAAGTTGCGATGAGCGAAGTGACTCAAGATTATTTAGGGAAATTCTGGGAACTTATTGACGAGATTCTGAATGCTATTTTATTCTTGTTTATTGGCTTTGAATTATTATTACTGCCAGATTTAAATAAACAATTGCTGACAGGTTTTGTAGCTATCTTTATAGTACTTTTTTCGAGATTAACATCGATAGTTCTGCCTTGGAAATTCTTCGATATTTTTAAGTTCTTCGGAATCAAATCGGCCTATAACAAAGGTTCTTTGATGGTTTTGGTTTGGGGAGGAATTCGTGGCGGAGTTTCTATTGCACTGGTGCTTTCTATGCCTGAGGGAGAATATAAAAACCTTTTGTTGGAAGTAACTTATATTGTTGTACTGTTTTCAATTGTAGTGCAAGGACTGACTGTGGGGAAATTGGCCAAAAGAGTTTTAGAGAAAGAGTAGAAAGAACATAGAACATAGAATAAAGAGTAAAGACTTAAGATTTTTTATCTTTAGATTATAGACTAAATATTAAAAAAAAACCTGCAAGATGTTCTTGCAGGTTTTTTTATCGTTTGTCTTCTTTGGAATAATTTGATTCTCCATTAATATTAATTTCTCTGCCTAAAAAGCGAGGTTGTCGATTTCTCAAAACATCAAAAAAAGATTTGAAGATTGAACCATATTCTCTAAAGCAAACATATTTATAGCCAAGATATTCTCCTTTGTTCGCCGAATATCCAACAGATTTAATTCCGAGTTTTTGTCCGATGTAAATAGCGCGGTTTAGATGATATTCCTGAGATATTAAAGTAGCTCTTTTAATTTTAAAAATATGTTTGGCGCGATACATTGTAGAATAGGTATCGAAACCGGCATAATCAATAAATATCTTTGTTGTGTCAACTCCGTGATTAAAACAGTAATTTTTCATAACCGTTAATTCGTCATATTCTTCTCGGCCGTTATCGCCAGAAAGTAAAATTTTATTAATACGTTTTGCTTTCCAAAGCAGAATCCCGGCATCCAGACGGTCTTTTAAATATTTACTTGGTTGATCACCATTAATTCCCGCACCAAAAATAATTCCGACATCATTTTTAGGGAATCTTTTAAGCGAATAATAAATGTTCTTTTTCGTGGAAGATTTTACATAATAGTTTACAGAAACAATTGCAACTATTCCTAGAATTGCAAGATAAAGGAAGATTTTAAAATATTTTTTCAATTTATTTTTTGTAAGATTAAGATTTAAAATGCGAAGGTAACTAATTTTACTGTCAGACAAAATCAAATAAAAAAACCGAAGCAGAAATGCTTCGGTTTTGTCTAATATTCTAAGAAGTCTACAAAAGACCCGCTCTCTTCAATAAAGCTTCCGGTTTTGGTTCCTGACCTCTGAAACGTTTGTATAAAGTCATCGGATGTTCTGTTCCTCCTTTTGAAAGTACATTATCTTTGAATTTCTTCGCCACTTCTTCATTAAAGATTCCCTTTTCCTGGAAATATTCAAAAGCATCAGCATCTAAAACTTCTGCCCATTTGTAGCTGTAATATCCAGAAGAATAGCCACCTTGGAAGATATGCGAAAAAGCCGTACTCATTGCATTTTCTTTTACATCTGGATACAATTGTGTATTGGCAAATTGTTCCGTTTCAAAAGCTTTTAAGTCTGTAATATTAGTTGGATCTTGTCCGTGCCAAGCCATGTCTAAAAGTCCGAAACTTAATTGGCGTAAAGTTGCCAATCCTTCTTGGAAACTAGCACTTTCCTTAATTTTCTGTACATATTCAATCGGAATAATTTCTCCCGTTTCATAATGTTTAGCGAATAAAGCTAAAGCTTCTGGTTCGTAACACCAGTTTTCCATAATCTGACTTGGTAATTCCACAAAATCCCAATAAACAGAAGTTCCTGATAAACTTGGATAAGTGGTGTTGGCTAACATTCCGTGTAAACCGTGACCAAATTCGTGGAATAAAGTCGTTACTTCATTAAAAGTTAATAATGAGGGTTTTGTTTCTGTTGGTTTTGTAAAGTTGCAAACGTTCGAAATGTGCGGTCTTTCGTTTACACCGTCTTTTACATATTGTGATTTGAATGAAGTCATCCAAGCGCCATTTCTTTTTCCTTTTCTTGGGAAGAAATCAGCGTAGAAAATAGAAACTAAATTGTTTTCAGCATCTCTTACTTCATAAGTTGTTACTTCTTCGTGGTATTTGTCAATATCAAAAACCTCGGTAAAAGTTAAACCATATAATTTTTTTGCAACTGTAAAAGCACCTTCTAAAACTTTTTCTAACTGAAAATAGGGTTTTAGTTTTTCATCATCTAAATTAAAAAGCTGTTGCTTTAATTTTTCAGAATAATAAGCACCGTCCCATTTTTCTAATTGTTCAATCCCGTCTAATTGTTTCGCGAAAGCGGCCAATTCAGCGAATTCTTTTTGAGCTGCAGGTTTTGCTTTTGCCAATAAATCATTTAAGAAAGAGAAAACTTTCTCTGGACTTTCGGCCATTCTTTCTTCCAGAACGAAATGTGCGTGTGTTTTGTATCCTAATAAATTAGCTCTTTCAAAACGTAATTTTGCAATTTTTAGAACATTTTCCTGATTGTCAAATTCATTATTCTGAAACGCTTTTGCACCAAATGCAATTGCCATTTTTTTACGTAATTCGCGATTATCGGCATAAGTTAAAAACGGAACATAACTCGGATGATCTAAAGTAAAAATCCAGCCTTCTTTTTCTTGATTTTTGGCTAATAACCTAGCGGCTTCGATTGTTCCTTCCGGCAAACCAGATAAATCTTTTTCATCTGTTAAATGCAATTCGAAATTATTGGTTTCTGCTAAAACATTTTCGCCAAACTGTAAACTCAGTTTCGATAATTCTTTGTCAATTTCTCTTAACTGATTTTTTTTGTCTTCAGGTAAATTGGCACCGTTTCTAGAAAAACTTTTATATTTTTTGTCTAATAAAGTTGTTTGCTCTGGGTTGAGGTTCAAATTTTCTTTTTGATCGTAAACTGCTTTTACTCTCGCAAATAAATCGGCATTTAGGCGAATGTCATTTCCGAATTCTGAAAGCAGAGGTGAAACTTCCTGTGCAATTTTCTGCATTTCGTCATTCGTTTCAGCCGAATTCAAATTGAAGAAAATACTCGAAAGACGATCTAAAATATCACCAGAAAAATCCATCGCGACAATTGTGTTTTCAAAAGTCGGCGCGTCTGGATTATTTACGATTGCATCAATTTCGGCTTTAGCCAAAGCAATTCCTTCTTGAAAAGCTGGAACGTAGTCTTCGATTTTAATTTGAGAAAAAGGTGCGGTGTTATGTTTAGTTATAAATTTTGAAAGTAAAACACTCATTATGATATAAATTTTTTTATTAATTGAAGTCGAAATTTTTGAATTCCAAAGATAGCAATTTATAAAAATCTATTCATCTATATAAAATCGATTCTCGGCATAAAATCCTCTTAAATTGTGTTATAGATATGTTATTTATTCCTGCGGACGGTTTTAAAAGCGTAAATTGACAAAATAGGATTTGCATATAAAATGCCAGTCATAATTATAAAAATAAATAGGATGAATTATCAAGTTGTAATAAATAATATAGATACGGTAAATGAAGTAGAAGGATATTGGTCTGATGAAGATTTGATTGCCTTATTAGAAAAATTCAATTATCCTGACGGAGCGACAGCAGATAAATCGAGTCTGCCGGAATTATTAGAAATGGCAATTTCTGATTATGAGCCAAACGAAGCTGCGCAGATTGTTTTAGAATATAAATTAGGTGATCAATTAAGCGAAGGACAGATTGAGCAGATATCGAACAATATGTTGATTGATAAAGTTTGTGAAGAATATCCAGAAATACACATGCAAGGTACTTTATTTCATGTCAATCAATTGCTTTTTAAAGCTTACAACGGGAAATTTCCAAATGCAAAAGCCTCTGTTGTTCATTTTTCAATGACGCCTACTGATGGCGAAGCACAAAAGTTAACGCCCGAAAATGTATTGAAATTATTGAATAATGGTTTGTCCGATCGAAATCTTATCAAGAGATTATTCGAAAATCAAATTTCTCAAAATATTCCATTTCCGGAAGCCGAAAGTATTATTTGGGAACTGACAACAGAAGATAATATAAATTATGATTTGGTTACTTCGGAAAATTGGATCAATAAAGATGATATAGAGGAATCTGAATTTGAATCTGTTTTGGAAGAAGTTGAAGATGTAGCGTAATTTCAAAAAGATAAAATAATAATAAAAAAAGGCTTCGCGTAATGTGAAGCCTTTGTTTTTTTATCCTGCAAGGTTTTCAAAACCTTGTAGGTATTTTTGAGGGATTAAGCTTTATAATCAGACCTACAAGGTTTTGAAAACCTTGCAGGAACAGATACGTAATTTACTTTTTTAATCCTTCAGCCGCTTTATTAACCGCAGCTTTCAATTCTTCTTTATAAGAAATAATAGTATCCAGCACTTTTTTATCATGACTTCCGATGATTTGTGCCGCTAAAATTCCCGCGTTTTTTGCTCCGTTTAAAGCAACCGTTGCAACAGGAACTCCGCCCGGCATTTGCAGGATCGATAAAACTGAATCCCATCCATCAATAGAATTACTAGATTTTACCGGAACTCCAATTACAGGAAGTGGAGACATTGAAGCTACCATTCCTGGTAAATGTGCTGCACCGCCTGCACCGGCAATAATAACCGAAATACCGCGAGTATGTGCATTTTTACTGAAATCGAATAATTTTTCCGGCGTTCTGTGTGCCGAAACGATATCTACTTCAACCTCTACATTAAATTGTTTTAATATGTCGATGGCATCCTGCATAACTGGCATGTCTGAGATGCTTCCCATTATAATGGCTACTTTGCTCATTTTATTTTTTGTTTATTTTGTTTTGTTTCAAGTTTCAAGTTTCAGGTTTCAAGTTTCAAACTGATGACTGCGACTGAAAACTATTGTGAAATCACTTTAATAGTATTCTTAACATCCTCTGCAATACGTCTGGCTTCCTGCATATTTTCATTTACTATCGTTACGTGTCCCATTTTTCTGAAAGGACGAGTTTGTTTTTTACCGTAAATATGAGGAGTAACGCCATTCCATCCTAAAATAGTTTCGATGTTTTCGTAAACAACATTTCCAGAAAAACCTTCAGCGCCTACTAAATTTACCATTATTCCGGCCACTTTACTGTCTGTGTTTCCTAACGGAAGATCTAAAATAGCACGTAAATGATTTTCGAATTGTGATGTGTAACTTGCCTCAATTGAATAATGCCCAGAATTGTGCGGACGCGGAGCCACTTCATTCACTAAAATTTCGTCTTCGTTGGTTTGGAACATTTCAACAGCCAAAAGTCCAACGTGATTGAATTTTTCAGAAACATTTAAAGCAATTGCTCGGGCTTTTTCGGCTACTTTTTCGTCGATTCTTGCAGGGCATATTACATATTCAACCTGATTTGCTTCTGGGTGGAATTCCATTTCTACAACGGGATAAGTTTTAATTTCTCCAGATGGATTTCGTACCACGATTACCGCTAATTCATTTTTGAACGGAACCATTGTTTCTGCAATACATTCTACATTTGGTAAATCGTCCATGTCAGAAATCTGGCGAATTACTTTTACGCCATTTCCGTCGTAACCAAATTCGGTGCATTTCCATACAAACGGAATTGTGATTTCATTGTTTCCAACTGATTTTTGCAAATGCAGTGGACTTTCAAATCGTAAATAAGATGCAGTTGGAATATTACTTTCGGTATAAAAATCTTTTTGAGTTCCTTTATTCTGAATTCCTTTTAAAGTTTTTGGAGACGGATATACTTTTACACCTTCATTTTCCAATTGTGTCAAAGCTTCAAGATTTACCAATTCGATTTCGAAAGTCAAAACATCGACTTGTTTCCCGAAGTTGTAAACCGTTTCATAATCCATTAAATCGCCTTGAAAGAATTTATTACAGGCAATTTTACTCGGCGCTTCGTCACTTGGATCTAAAACATAAGTTTGTATGTCAAATTTTCTGGTGTCAGACAAAAGCATTTTACCCAATTGTCCGCCGCCTAATATTCCTAATTTAAAATCAGAAGAAAAATAATTCATTTTGTGTTGTGTTTTTGCAAAGATACCTTTTAATCTTTTTTTAGCCAAAATTTAGTTTTTTACCACAGATTTAAAGATTAGAAATGATTTTTTTAAGTTGCCACGAATTACACGAATTTTCACGAATTATTTTAGAAAATGAGTTAAATAAAAATTTGTGGAAATTTGTGTAATTCGTGGCGACTCAATTATTTTATTTTTTTCAAAACTTCTTTTGCGACGGCTTTATAAGCGGCGGAATGATCTCCGAAATCTTTGTCAATAATCACTTTTAATTCAGGATGAATCCAATCGTAATAATTTCCTAGAATGTATAAAGTTCTAATGGAATAGGCTTTTGTTGCGACTTTAACATCACTTATAAGCCAGTCAAAACTTGCTTCGATGCAGTCTTGAAGATTTTCTTCAGAAAGTTTAATGCAATTTTCGTTTTTCTTGTAATGTGATTTTATAAGAAGCTGTACCACTTTTGCAATTGGGCGAAGCGAACTTTCATCTTTTAAAACTTTCAAATTGGAACAGAAAAAATCGAGATGCGGCTGAAGCCAAAGTAATTCTTCGTAAGAAACAAATTCTAAAATCCAGCAGGCTTTATGATTGTTTTTGTCTGATGGCGTAAAACAAATTGAAACCAATTCACCAAAAAGTGATGGGTTTTCTAAAATATCCTGTGCAGCTATGAGACGATTTTCCCGATAAGCATTTACATAATCCAATTTTTTTTGCAATTCAGACGGCATCTTTGTGGTATTAAATACTCTGCTAAAATAAGTAATTTAGTGAGATAATTCCGAAATAATTTATTGGTAATCCGGGATAATAAAATCTTGGCTGTGCATTTCCTACTGCGGTCGCGTTAGTCAGAATCATCGAAGCGTACTTTTCGTTCGTGACATTATTTACGCCAGCATCAATATGAGCTTTTAAACCAGATAAAATTTCGAATTGATAACCCGTTTTTAAATTTAATAAAGAATAAGAATCAGAAAAATCTGCGTTAGAATCATTTAGCGGAATTTTATCGGTAAACTGAAAATCGGCTGTAAAGTAAAATCCTGAACTCGTATTTAAAATAAAACCAGTACTCGCCGTATTGGCAGGGACTCCAGTTAATTTGTTTCCAGAAAAATCATTTCCATTATCAACAAATTCCTTAAATTCATAATTTCCAATCGATGTTCCGATATAAGAATTTAGATTAAAAATTCGATTAATTGGCCAATTGTGATTGAGTGAAATTTCGATTCCTTCGTGAAAAGTTTTTCCAGCATTTACACCTTCGTATTGGTCGTCGCCAATTCTTTTCGCAACCAATAAATCTTTAATTTCCATTCGGTAAATCGCAATTTGTGTATATAGTTTTTTGTTGAAGAAATGAAGTTTTCCGCCCAATTCAAAATTGTAACCTGTCTCGGGTTTAATGTTTGGATTGATGTTTCCAGTTGAGGTTAAAGTTTCTTCGGTTGCAGGAAGAGAAAATCCTCGGCTTACAGAAAAGTAAAAAGTTCGAACTTCATTCGGTTTGTATAAAAAAGAAAGCTGCGGTGAAAAAATTCCATCATAACTGTATTTTTCCTTCGGATAATTCGCGGAAGCGGGAAAATCATTTTGAAGTTCAAATTTTGTTTTGTTGTAATTTAATCCTGCTTGAATTTCAAATTGATCGGAAAGTAAAGTTCTAATTTGCGAAAAAATATTGTAAAAATGTCTTTTTTGATCGGTTGCCGTAAGCTGATCGCCTTGTAAACTTCCATTTCCATTATTTTGCTGATAGAGATTTTCGAAAGTATTACCGCTGTAATTATCCCTGAAATATTCAATTCCGCCAATAAATTGATTTTTGATTTTTCCAATTGTAAAATCTCCCGAAAATTGAGTTCTGACACCTGATGCAAAAGTATATTGGCGTAAAATATCAAAAGGACGTGGTTCGTTGCTGTCTTTATAATTGATAAAAACAGAAGTCGAATTGTTGAGGTAATCGTTTATTCTGAAATCATAAGCCAATCCGCCGAGAGTCGATTTATATTCTTTAAATCCTTTTGAAGCGACCCAAGTTGGTGCGCCCGCCTGCGGATTATTTTCAAAAGTTGTTTTGTTAATTGAGCTCGGAATAAAAGCTTTTAAATAAGTATAATTAGAAAAATATGTCAGCTTGCTGTTTTTCTTTCGAAATAATTCCCCAGAAAGTGTAATTCCTTCCCGATTATAGGCGCTGTTTTCGCGCCAGCCATCTGTTTTTAAATTGTGATAATTCAGACTTACGGAAGCGCTTTTTTCATTCAAATCAAAACCGACTCTATTTTTCAGTAATCCAAAAGAACCAAAAACAGAACTTACTTCAGCTTGATATTGCCCATTTTTTAAGGTTTGTGGTGAAATTAAAATCGCACCGCCCAATCCTGCGCCATAAATACTCGAAAGCGGTCCTTTTATAACTTCAATCTGATTAATATTTTGAAGATCGATGTCGTCAATTACCGTTTCGCTGTTTCCAGATGTCAAAGGAATGCTTCCGTAAAAGGCTCTGATTTTATTTGTTCCGTAAGGAGTTCTGGCGCCAATGCCGCGAATCGAAATTCGGGTTGTAGTAATATTTGACGATTGCATAAAAACACCTGGAATAGTGTTAATGACATTACTGATGTCGGTAGTGTTATTTCGAAGTAATTCTTTTTCAGATAAAATGCCAATAGAAGCAGGGCTGTTTTGTAAATCTCGGTTAATATGGAGCGGACTTATTAAAACTTCATTCAGTTTTTGGGTTTTTACAGAATCAATATTTTGAACTTCTTTTTCCTGTGCTAAAATGTTTTTAGAAATAAAAAGAATAAAGAAAAAAAGAAGGTATTTTTTGGACGGCATAAATGGAATGGTTAAAATGCAGTTTTATTAACACATAGAAACATAGGTTTCATTGAGGCAAAAAGGCGTTTCACTTTTCCTAAAGTCACATAGCTATGTGTGAAAACGGGTTTTCTTTTTAATCTTAATCTACGAAACAAAATCTATGTCTCTATGTGTTTAATTTTTATAGTTTGGAATTTGGAATTTGGAATTTGGAATTTCTATTTTTAAAAACTTTATTTATTCGCAGTAACTTTCCAAATAGTATTTCCGCTGTCGTCATTTACCAAAAGCGATCCGTCATTCATAACCGTTACCGCAACTGGGCGCCCGTAAACTTCAGCTTTATTAGAATCAGAAATAAAACCAGTTAAGAAATCTTCTGGTTTTCCTGAAGGTTTTCCATCTTTAAAAGGAACAAAAAGCACTTTATATCCTGAAATTTTAGAACGATTCCAAGAACCGTGCTGACCTACAAAAGCACCGTTTTTGTATTTTGCAGGAAAAGCGTCTTTAGTGTAAAAAGCCAGTCCTAAAGATGCTGTGTGAGATCCTACCGGAACATCAGGAACAATTGCTTTTTCGACTAAATCTTTTCTTTCACCTTTCAATCGTGGGTCAGGAATACTTCCAAAGTAAGAATATGGCCATCCGTAGAAACCATCTCTTTTTACACTTGTAATATAATCTGGAACTAAGTCGTCGCCTAATTCATCGCGCTCATTTACAGCAGTCCATAATTCTTTGTTAGCTGGATTCCAATCCATTCCAACAGGATTTCGCAATCCCGAAGCATAGATTTTTTCGCCTGTTCCGTCAGGATTAATTTCTAAAATAGCGGCACGACGAACTTCTTTGTCCATTCCGTTTTCGCCCACATTACTTCCGGAGCCTACAGAAACATAGATTTTGCTCCCATCAGAACTTGCCAATAAATTTCTAGTCCAGTGGTTGTTGTAACCGCCGGCAGGAAGTTCAAGAATTTTTTCACCTTTTGTTTCCAATTTCAACGGATTGTTTTTGTAAGGATAACGATATAATCCGTCGGTATTTGCAATGTAGAAAAAGTCTTTAAGAACCAGCATTCCAAAAGGTTTGTTTAATCCAGATATAAAAACTTCACGAGTTTCAAACTTTCCGTCTTTATCTTTATCGCGTAAAACCGTAATTTGATTTTTGCTGGATCGCGTACCGCTTTCGACAACAAAAATATCTTGGTTGGGCGCAATATAAGTCCATCGCGGATTTTCAAATCCGTCAGCAAATTTAGTTACAGTAAAACCTTCTGGTGCTTTTGGTGTTTTGCCTTCAGACCAGCCTATAACTTTGCTATTGTTCGTTTTAGATTCAGTTGCGTAAGGCGGTGGAAGCGTTAAATCACCAATAGCAGTTTTTACAATAGTATTGGGTTGTTTGGCTAAAACTTCTTTTTCTTCTTTTTTAACTTGTCCGTTACATGCGGTCATTAGTGCCAATAATGATATAGAAAATAGTGGTAAGGATTTTTTCATTTGAATTCTTGGAGTTAAATATTTATATCACAACAATTTACTCAAATTAAAAATACCGTCAAAAAATAATTTGTAATTATTAACTGATATTTAACATTCGTAAAAAATATCGGTATACAGTTTATTTTGATAGAAGCAGTTAAGTTGTAATTCTGTATCTTTGTGCATTATTTTAAAAAGAAAAATAATGATACAACTTCACGATAAACAATTTGTTCCGTTTATTTCGGCTAAAGAAATTGATTTTGCTTTAACTAAAATAGTGGCTCAGGTAGAGGATGATTTTGGAGATGATACACCAATTTTTATTGGAGTTTTAAATGGCGCTTTTATGGTAGTGTCAGATTTTTTAAAGAAATACAAAAAACCATGCGAGGTTTCATTTATAAAAATGGCATCGTATGAAGGAACTGAAAGTACTAATTCTGTTAAAGAATTAATAGGAATCAATCAGGATTTGACTGGAAGAACGGTTATAATTATTGAAGATATTATCGATACAGGAAATACGATCGAAGAATTAAAACGTTTGTTTAAAGAAAAAAATGTAAAGCATTTTAAAATTGCCACTTTATTCTTTAAACCAGAAGCTTATAAAAAAGACATTAAGATAGATTACGTTGGAGTTCGTATTCCAAATAAATTTATTGTAGGTTACGGTTTGGACTACGATGGTTTAGGGAGAAACTTAACGGAAGTCTATAAATTAGCGGAATAAAAAAACACAACTATATATTCATTTAAAAACTTCTGACAAAAATTAGAAGTAACAACACTCATTTCAATTATGATTAACATTGTTTTATTTGGAAAGCCTGGAGCAGGAAAAGGAACTCAGGCAGAATTTTTAAAAGAAAAATATAATTTAACACATCTTTCAACAGGAGATATTTTTCGTTTTAATTTAAAAAATGATACAGAACTAGGTAAAAAAGCAAGAGTTTTTATGGATAATGGAGAATTGGTTCCATGCGAAGTAACAACTGCAATGTTAATTGATGAGGTAAAAAAACATCCTGATACAGCAGGATTTTTGTTCGACGGTTATCCAAGAACAATTAATCAGGCTGAGGCTTTAGATAAATTTCTGCCAACAATTGGGTCAAGCGTAACTGCAACAATCGCTTTAGAAGCAGATGACGAAATTTTGGTAAAACGTTTATTAGAAAGAGGAAAAACAAGCGGAAGAGCTGATGATCAAGACGAAGAAAAAATTCGTGTGAGATATCAAGAATACAATGAGAAAACAGCTCCGCTAATTGGATATTATAAAGAACAAAATAAGTTTCATGCCGTAGACGGTATCGGAACTATTGAACAAATTACAGAGCGCTTAACGTCAGTTATAGATAATTTGTAGAAGCTTTTTCCAGCTGTACGTTACAAGTCCTCGCTAAAAAAACTATTTTTCCAAACCCTAAAACGAGCTTCCGCTGGTCGCTGTTTTATGGCAGGAAAAATTAGTTTTTTTAGCTCCGGGCTTTTCACTTCCATCTGGGCTAGAATAAATTGAGAGTACAAATTGCATTTAACAAGACCATTTTATAACGAATCCCCTATCAATTGGAAATACTAATTATATTTTTTCTAATTCTCTTAAACGGAGTTTTCTCCATGTCCGAAATCGCTTTGATTTCTGCCCGTAAAAACAGGCTTGAAACAGCCGCGAAAAAAGGCAATAAAAGTGCTAAAACAGCACTCGATTTAGCCAATTCGCCAAACAAATTTTTATCTACAGTACAAATCGGAATTACCTTAATCGGAATTTTAACAGGTATTTATTCTGGAGATAAAGTAACTGCAGATGTTGAAATTTTCGTTGCCGGTTTTGCATTTTTAAAACCTTATGCACACTCAGTAGCTGTTGGAATTGTGGTTGTAATTTTAACTTTCTTCTCATTGGTTTTAGGAGAATTACTTCCAAAAAGAATCGGATTAAATTATCCAGAAGCAATTGCAAAAATGGTAGCAATGCCAATGAAAGTAATTTCGATAATTACAGCACCTTTTATCTGGCTTTTAACATCTTCGACAGATTTTCTATTGAATGTTTTTCAGATAAAACCAACCGCCGACGGAAAAGTTACAGAAGAAGAAATTAAAGCCATCATTAAAGAAGGAACTGAAGTTGGAGAAGTTCAAGAAATTGAACAAGATATTGTGGAACGTGTTTTTCATATCGGTGATAGAAAAGTAAACTCTTTAATGACGCATCGCAAGTCAGTCGATATGCTGCCATTAAAAGCAGATAAAGAAAAGATTAAAGAATTGGTGGTTCAGGATCTGCATACGGTTTACCCAGTTTATAATGATAATTACGATGATATAGTTGGAGTAGTAACTCTTAAAAATATCTTCGCTAGTATCGAAAATGATAATTTTGATTTATCAGCTATCGTTTCTGATGCGCCTTATTTAATGGAGCAGACAACAGCTTACAAAGCGTTGGAAAATTTCAAGAAAACTGGCGTTCATTATGCTTTAGTTTCAGACGAATATGGAGTTTTTCAAGGTTTGATCACGTTGAATGATATTCTGGAGGCTTTAGTTGGAGATGCATCTGAATTTTATAAAGATGAATTTCAGCTTATAGAAAGAGAAGATGGTTCTTGGCTGGTTGACGGGCATTATTCGTTACACGATTTCTTAACGTATTTTGAGTTAGACGAGTTGACAAACGATTACGAAGTAAACACTGTAAGCGGCATGATTATGACTGAGCTTTCTCATATTCCAAAAGAAGGAGAAAAACTAGTCTGGCAGAAATTCGTATTAGAAGTTGTCGATATGGACGGTGTAAAAATTGATAAAGTGCTTGTGAAAGCGCTTAAAGAGTAGAGAGAATTTGTTTCAAGTTTAAAGTTTCAGATTTCAGGTTAGCGCAACGCACTTAACTTGAAACTTGAAACCAGAAACTTAGAAACTACACATAAACAAACAAAAATGACAGAAGGGAATTTTGTAGATTACGTTAAGATATATGTTTCTTCCGGAAAAGGAGGAAAAGGATCTACGCATTTACATAGAGAGAAATTTATTGAAAAAGGTGGTCCGGACGGAGGAGATGGAGGCCGCGGAGGGCATGTATATTTAGTGGGGAATAAAGGACTTTGGACATTATTTCATTTAAAGTTTGCACGTCACATTAAAGCTGGACACGGTGGAGATGGTGGTGGAGACCGCAGTACAGGTGCAGATGGAGAAGATAAAATTATTGAAGTGCCGCTAGGAACTGTTGTAAAAGACAAAGAAACTGGTGAAACACTTTTTGAAATTACAGAACACGGAGAAAAACAAATTCTTGCAAAAGGAGGAAAGGGAGGTTTAGGAAACTGGCATTTTAGAAGTTCGACAAACCAAACGCCTCGTTACGCACAGCCAGGTTTACTTGGTGTGGAAATGGATGTAATTTTGGAACTTAAAGTTCTGGCAGATGTTGGTTTAGTTGGTTTTCCAAATGCAGGAAAATCTACTTTATTGTCTGTTTTAACTTCGGCAAAACCAAAAATTGCAGATTATCCTTTTACAACACTAAAACCTAACTTAGGAATTGTTGCGTATAGAGATTTCCAATCTTTTGTAATTGCAGATATTCCTGGAATTATTGAAGGTGCAGCAGAAGGAAAAGGTTTAGGACATTATTTCTTAAGACATATTGAGCGTAATTCGACTTTACTGTTTTTAGTTCCAGTTGATACGCCAGATATTAGAGCAGAATATGATATTTTAGTTAATGAATTAACTAAATACAATCCTGAAATGCTGGATAAAGAACGTCTTTTAGTAATTTCAAAATGCGATATGCTGGATGATGAATTAAAAGCAGAGTTAAAAGCAGAACTAGATGTAACATTCAAAGATGTTCCTTACATGTTTATTTCATCGGTTGCACAGCAAGGTTTGACAGATTTGAAAGATAAACTTTGGAAAATGCTTAACGAATAATACAATACGTACTATTCTATAAATATAAAACCCGACAATTTCTATTGTCGGGTTTTTACTTTTTGTGCAGAAACAAAAAGTAGAAAGGATTTTACTCGTAACTAAATCCTCCAATTTATAATGCGAAGTTTTTAGAAACTCCAATGTTTAAAGTTTTTCCAAAATCAAAACCTAAACGTTCTTGTCTTGGATCATTTTTTCCGTCAAGATTATCGTAGTTAATTCCTCCAATAGAAAAATTCAAACCAAAACCATTTTTCATATTGATAAATAAAGCAGGTGTTAAACTTGCATACATTCCTTTTGCATTGTTTAATGAAGTGTTTTGGTATCCAACACCTAAATCTGTGTAGAAAGAAAACATTTGAGAAAGTGGTGTTGAGTAACGTACAAAACCTCCAATTTTGTATTTTTCTGTTTTGTCCACCCCAGTAGTTTTTACATTCATGATTGAACCTTCTACTCCAGCTGTCCATTTTTCAGCAAATTGATATCCAACTCTTGGAGAGAATTCAAAATTTTCAAGTTTCGAATCACCAATTTTCTCAGAAGAGAATCCAACATTTCCGCCTAACAAGATTGAGTTTTTTTGCGCACTCGCAATAGTTGTAACTAGTATTACAACTGCTAGTAATAATTTTTTCATTTTTAATTTTATTTATTTGGAAGGCAAATTTAAATCAAAACATTTTGTAAGAAATATTTTAAGCTATAATTTTTTAATTGAAAGTTAATTTTTACAAATAATAATGAGTTTTAATTTTTAAAATCAATTTTTTGGAGATTTTTAATTCTTTCGCTGTGTTTATGGTGTTAAATTTAAACTTTGCTATCATCTTAATAAAATTATGAATTTCGCAAAATCAAGTATTATTTAATTTATTATGTTTTGTTTTTTGGAGTTATGTTTATTTTTTTTGCGAAAATGAGTTATATTCGCATCACTTAAACAAAATAACATGAAAAAAGTAGTTTTATTCTTGACCATGTGCCTTATGGCTTTTCCAGTAAGAGCCGATGAAGGAATGTGGTTCTTGATGTTTATCGAAAGATTGAACCATAGAGATATGGAGAAAATGGGCTTGCAATTGACAGCCGAAGAAATTTACAGCATTAACAATCATAGTTTAAAAGATGCCATTGTGCAATTTAATGGAGGTTGTACTGCTGAAATAGTTTCAAACAGCGGATTGGTATTGACTAATCACCACTGTGGATATAGCGCGATTGCAGAACTTTCAACAGCAGAACAAAATCATTTGAAAAATGGTTTCTGGGCAAAAAATCGTTCAGAAGAACTAAAGCCTAAATCTTTATACGTTCGTTTCTTTGTTCGTATGGATGATGTTTCTAAAAGAATTTTGTCTAAAGTAAACGATACAATGACAGAAACAGAAAGAAACAAAATCATTCAACAAGAGATTAGTTTAATTGAAAAAGAAAATAGCGAAAATGGAAAATACACTGTTTCTGTTCGTCCTTTCTTTCAAGGAAATGAATACTACTATTTCGTTTATCAAGATTATACAGACGTTCGTCTAGTGGGAACGCCACCAGAAAGTGTTGGTAAATTTGGAGGTGATACAGACAACTGGGAGTGGCCTCGTCAAACGGGAGATTTCTCTATGTTTAGAGTTTACGCTGATAAAAACGGAAATCCTGCAGCATATTCAAAAGACAACGTGCCATTGCAGCCTAAACACTATTTACCTGTAAGTATTAAAGGGGTAAAAGAAAATGATTTCGCAATGATTTTAGGATATCCAGGTAGAACAAACCGTTGGATGCCGGCTGGCGGAATCGAACAAAACATTAAATATGCTTATCCTGCTTGGGTTGAAGGTGCAAAAACCGGAATGGACCAAATGAAAGAGTATATGGATAAGGATGCAACTGTTCGTTTACAATATGCTTCTAAATATGCTTCGACAGCTAATTATTGGAAAAACCGTCAAGGTATGATTGATGCGTTGACAAAAGCTGGAACTGTAGAAACTAAAACAGAACAAGAAGATAAATTCTATGAGTGGGCAACTAAACCTGCTAATAAAGAAAAGTACGAGAATGTAATTCCGACTATCAACGATTATTACAGAGAAACAAACTTAAAAGCACGTCACGATAATTATTTGACACAGCTTTTACGTACTTCTAGTTATGCAACTGGACCAGCGAATTTAGGAAATGCATTAATTGCTTACTACAAAGAAAATGATGCTAAGAAAGCTGAAATGCTTCCTAAAATTAATGCATTGGTTGAAAGTATCTATGGTGAATTTTACGCTCCATTAGAAAAAGACGTTTTAACAGCACAATTAAATTTATACGCTTCTAAAGCTGCTGAGTATGGACTTGCTCCAGAAATTGCAAAAATGAAAACTGCTAATAATGGTGATTTTACTGCAGATGTGGCAAAAGCTACAGAAGTAAGTTATTTTACTAATAAAGAAAAAGTATTAGCGTTTTTAGCAGATCCAAAACCATTGGCAATTGTACACGATCCGTTGTATATTATTTCTAATGATTTATTGACGAAATACCGTTCTAAAACAGATGATCAGGCAAAAGCTGATGATGGTTTCGCAACTGCTTACCGTAAATTGGTAGAAGGTTTAAGAGAATCAAAATTAAATGCAATTAAATATCCAGATGCAAACTCTACTTTGAGATTAACTTACGGAAAAGTTCGCGCTTTACCTGCAGATACTCGTAATGAAGATGCTAAAATTAATAACTATACAACAATGGAAAGTATGGTTAAAAAATACAAAGCAGGAGATCAAGAATTTGACCTGCCAGCTCGTTTATTGGAATTGAACAAGAAAAAAGATTTCGGACAGTATGCTGATAAAGCTGGCTACATGCCGGTAAATTTCTTAACTGATAACGATATTACTGGAGGAAATTCTGGTTCGCCGGTTCTTAACGGAAAAGGAGAATTAATTGGAATTGCTTTTGATGGAAACATCGAAGCTATGGCTGGAGACGTAATTTTTGATCCTAAATTACAAAGAACTATCAACGTTGATATTCGTTATGTACTTTGGATTATTGACAAATACGCTGGAGCTAAAAATATTATTGATGAATTGACGATTGTGAAATAATCTCATTTTATTTATAAATTAAACCCGACAGGTTTCTTCTAACGCTTGTCGGGTTTTTTGTTAAATAATTTTAGTGCTAATCAATAATTTATTTTCAAAACCAAATAGAGCATACTATATTTCCTTATTTTTGAAGAATAATTAACCGGTTTAATCGTTGAATTGTGTATTCGTTTAATCGAATAAACGATTCAACATATAAACGATTCAACGTATTCAATGAAAACACATTTCATCGCCATTGGCGGAAGCGCTATGCACAACCTTGCATTAGCATTACATAATAAAGGATATCAGGTTACAGGAAGTGATGATGCTATTTTTGAACCTTCAAAATCAAGATTAGAGAAAAAAGGGATTCTTCCTGCAGAAATGGGCTGGTTTCCAGAAAAAATTACTTCGGATATTGATGCGATTATTTTAGGAATGCACGCAAAAGCTGATAATCCTGAATTATTAAAAGCGCAGGAATTAGGTTTGAAAATCTATTCGTATCCAGAATTTTTATACGAACAATCTAAAAATAAAACTCGTGTTGTAATTGGTGGTTCACACGGAAAAACTACTATTACTTCGATGATTCTTCATGTAATGCATTATCATAATATCGCTGTCGATTATATGGTAGGAGCACAGTTGGAAGGTTTTGATACAATGGTGCATCTTACAGAAGAAAATGATTTTGTGGTTTTGGAAGGTGATGAGTATTTATCTTCTCCAATTGATAGACGTCCGAAATTTCATTTGTATCAACCCAATATTGCCTTAATTTCTGGAATTGCCTGGGATCATATTAATGTTTTTCCAACCTACGAAAACTATGTAGAGCAGTTTGAAATTTTTATTGAAAAAATTACAAATGGAGGAATTTTAGTGTACAACGAAAATGATCCAGAAGTAAAACGTGTTTCTGAAGCAGCAACAAATCCGATTAGAAAAATTGCTTACAAAACTCCAGAGTATTCTGTCAATGATGGAGTAACATTATTAAAAACCCCAGAAGGCGATATGCCAATTGAAGTTTTTGGAGCACACAACTTGAATAATTTGGCCGGAGCAAAATGGATCTGCCAAAATATGGGCGTAGACGAAGCAGATTTTTACGAAGCTATTGCAAGTTTTAAAGGAGCATCTAAACGTTTGGAGAAAATTGCGGAAGGAAAAGGAAAAGTAGCTTATAAAGATTTTGCCCATTCGCCAAGTAAAGTAGCTGCAACTACTAAAGCGGTAAAAGAACAATATCCAAACAGAACTTTAGTGGCTTGTTTAGAATTGCATACGTACAGCAGCTTAAATGCTGAGTTTTTGAAAGAATATGAAGGAGCTTTAGAATATGCTGATGTTGCAGTAGTTTTTTATTCGCCAGATGCGGTGAAAATTAAACAATTAGAAGAAGTTACTTATGAGCAGATTGCAACTTCATTCAACAGAAAAGATTTAATTATTTATACAAATCCAGCTGAATTTAAGGAATATTTATTCCATTTAAATCTCGATAATTCTGCACTTTTATTAATGAGTTCTGGTAATTACGGAGGCTTAAACTTTGATGATGTAAAGGGGTTGATTAATTAGATAATTAGTCAATTTGAAAATTATGGAAGATGCCGATTGCTTTATGCAGTTGGCATTTTTTTGTGCTTAATTTAAATTTTCATATTTGAAGTTATTTGCAATTTTAACCATATCGAAAGTAGATTAAACTAGTATTAGTGTTTTTATTTTTAAATAATTAATATTTATTGAAAGATTTTTCTTCTTTTTAATATCTTCGTCCCTAATAAAATTATTCTAATTTATGGAAAAATCTAATTTTCCGATCACAGATTGGTCCGAAGATGACAAGCCTCGGGAGAAATTAATGTTGAAAGGAAAGGAAGTATTAAGTGATGCCGAATTAATTGCAATTTTAATTGGTTCTGGAAGTCGAAATGAATCTGCGGTTTCTTTAAGTAAGAGAATCTTATCAAGTGCAGGAAATCTGAATGCTTTAGGGAAATTGTCTATTTCAAGTTTAATGCAATTTAAAGGAGTAGGTGAGGCAAAAGCAATTTCTATTGTCGCGGCATTAGAATTAGGAAGAAGGCAAAGAAGTGAAGATGCGTTAATATTCAAAAAAATATCTTCTAGTAAAGCTGTTTTCGAGATAATGCAGCCAATTATTGGAGAACTTCCTCATGAAGAATTTTGGGTGCTTTTTCTTAATAATTCTAATAGCGTTATTTCAAAGTCTCAATTGAGTAAAGGAGGTATTACGGGAACTGTCGTAGACGTTAGATTAGTTTTTAAATTAGCCATGGAAAATGGGGCTACTGGTTTGATTTTGTGCCATAATCACCCCTCTGGAAACTTAAATCCTAGTGATGCAGACAAGCAAATTACCAAAAAAATAAAACTTGCGGGAGAAAGTCTAGATGTTAAAGTTTTAGATCATTTGATTATAACTGAATCAAAATATTATAGTTTTGTAGATGAAGGAATTTTTTAATACATGAATACCAAGATTACAGACATCTTTTTTGATTTAGATCACACACTTTGGGATTTTGATAAAAACTCAGAAATGGCTTTTGATCGTATTTTTAAAGAGAAATACGCGGAAATCCCTACCGCAGATTTTATTAAACAATATATTCCTATAAATCAGGAATGCTGGAGGTTATATCAAAATGATAAAATTACACATCAGGAATTACGTTACAATCGTTTAAAGTTTTCCTTTGATGCTTTAAATTATGTAATATCAGAAGAAAATATCTTTGAAATTGCTAATGATTACATTGAGTTTCTAACAGATAACAATTATCTTTTTGATGGCGCAATAGAAGTTTTGGAATATCTAAAACCAAAATACAAACTTCATATTATTACCAACGGATTTGCTAATGTGCAGGAAAAAAAAATAAATAATGCTTCGCTTGGAGGTTATTTTGCTACTATTACAAATTCGGAATTAGCAGGAGTTAAAAAGCCAAATAGTATTATATTTGATTATGCATTACAATTGGCCAATACTTCAAAAGAAAACAGTATTATGATTGGAGACGATTTTGAAGCCGATGTAAATGGCGCTTTAAATGCAGGCTTGGACGCTATTTTCTTTAATGAAAAAAAATTGGATGTTTCCGGAGATTATAAACAAATTAACCATTTATTAGAACTAAAAAAATATTTATAATGATGAAGATTAAACTTTTAATTACTGCAATTTTATGTTCAGTTGTTGGATTCGCGCAGTCTGTTAATGATTACAAAGCTGTAATTGTCCCTCTAAAATACGATTTTATAAAAACAGATAACCAATATCGTTTGGCAACTTTGAGTAAACAGAACTTACTTAAAGCAGGTTTCGAAGCTTTTTATACAAATGAACAACTGCCAGAAGGATATACAGATCGCTGTCAGGTTTTATACATTGATGTAACAAAAGATAGTGCTTTTTTGGTAACTAAACTTATTGTTCAATTCAAAGATTGTTTTGGTCAAGTTGTTTTTACCTCTGAAGTTGGAAGAAGTAAAGAAAAAGATTATGACTTAGCATACAGAGAAGCACTAGAGAATGCTTTTAAATCTGTTTATGCATTGCATTATAAATATAGCGGTACTCCCGTTACAACTTCTAAAACATCATCTGCCCCTGTAAGAACGAATGCTGCAACTGCAGCAGTTACAACAGTTGCCGCAGCTCAAGTTGTTGCTGCAACTCCATCTCCAGATTTAAAAGATCCAAATTTATTATATGCGCAACCAACAGAATCTGGTTATCAGTTAATAGATAAAACACCGAAAGTAGTAATGAAGCTTCTTAAAACTTCTCAAAGTAATGTTTTCATCGCCATAAAAGATAATGTTCAAGGTTCTTTAATCTTAAAAGAAGATGGACAATGGTACTTTGAATCGTACCAAAATGATAAATTGGTTTCAGAAAAAATTGTAGTTAAATTTTAAAATATAAAATACGGTTTAATAGCCATATTTATTTTTCCAACGGTTCTTTAAAAATTCTCGGTTGCTGTTCTCTCTAGAATTGTTTCCAGGATTGTAAAGAACCGTTTCTTTTATAGCATCTGGCAGGAATTCTTGTTCCGCAAAATTATTAGCATAATCATGCGAATATTTATATTCATCGCCATATCCTAATTCTTTCATTAATTTAGTTGGCGCATTTCGCAAATGAATTGGTACTGGTAGATCTCCAGTTTGTTTTACCAATTGCTGTGCATTTCCAATTGCCATATACGAAGCATTACTCTTTGGAGAAGTTGCAAGATAAATAGCGCATTGGCTTAAAATAATTCGGCTTTCAGGATATCCAATAGTTGTAACTGCCTGAAAAGTGTTATTGGCCATGATAAAAGCTGTCGGATTTGCATTGCCAATATCTTCGCTAGAAAGAATTAGCATTCTTCGAGCAATAAACTTCACATCTTCACCGCCTTCAATCATTCTAGCGAGCCAATAGACGGCACCATTGGGATCACTTCCGCGAATTGATTTTATAAAAGCTGAAATAATATCATAATGCTGTTCACCAGTTTTGTCATATAAAACAGTATTCTGCTGTACTAATTCTAAAACACGATCGTTGGTAATTGTTATTTCGTCACCAGCAGATGCATTAATGACCAGTTCAAAAATATTGAGCAATTTTCGGCCGTCACCACCTGATAGGCGTAATAAAGCCTCTATTTCTTTAAGATTTATGTTTTTTGTCAATAAATATGTATCAGTTTTCATTGCGCGTTTTAATAGCGCTTCTAAATCGGCTTTTGTAAAAGCATTTAGTATATAAACTTGACAACGTGACAATAATGCAGGAATCACCTCAAAACTTGGATTCTCTGTCGTAGCACCAATCAAAGTTATCCAGCCTTTTTCGACCGCAGCCAAAAGGGAATCTTGTTGTGATTTGCTAAATCTGTGAATCTCATCTATAAAAAGAATAGGATTTTTAGCAGTAAACAAGCCGCCACTTTGCTTTGCCTTTTCGATAACATCGCGAATATCCTTTACTCCAGAATTTATTGCACTCAAAATATAAAAAGGTCTTTTTGATTCTTGTGCAATAATTTGGGCAAGAGTTGTTTTTCCTGTGCCCGGAGGTCCCCAAAAAATCAAAGAGGGGATTATTCCTTTTGAAATTTGTTGTGTTAAAGAACCAGTCGGACCAACCAAATGGTGCTGGCTAATATAGTCTTCTAATTTTTGCGGGCGAATGCGTTCTGCTAATGGTGCTTCCATTCTACAAAATTACTATTTTTAGATTTAGATTTTATTTATTGAAAGTTAAAACAATTGATACTAAGAAGGATTGTTACAATCTGAGACATTTTTGGGTTTTTCTTATATGACAAAATATCAGTAAAATATTTTTGGATAGTTTTTTGAGCTCTAACAATTGTTATTGATAAAAATATGAGCGACACTAATTTTAAATTTTCAAATTCTGTTATTGGACTTCCTTTATTTTTTGTCCTTTTTTTGTGGATTATATACTGGATGCAGATTCGCTTTGATTTTGATTTTTATCGATACGGAATTTATCCAAGAGACTTTTTGGGTTTGCGAGGAGTTTTGTTTAGTCCTTTTATTCACGAAAATTTAGACCACTTATATAATAATAGTATTCCGCTTTTAATATTATTAGCAGCGATACAGTTTTTTTACCCGAAACAGACATTTGGAGTGATTGCTTACGGAATATTGTTTTCTGGATTAATTACCTGGGTTGTTGGAAGAGAAAATTTTCATATTGGTGCAAGCGGATTAATTTATGTTTTGGTAAGTTTTATTTTCTTCAAAGGAATTCAAACCAGATATTATAGATTAGTCGCTTTGTCACTAACTGTTATTTTGCTTTATGGTGGAATGATATGGTATGTTTTTCCTGATGTTGATCAATCTATTTCTTGGGAAGGACATTTGGCGGGGCTTATTACAGGTTTTGCTCTAACATTGTTTTACAGGACACCAGAATATGCAAAACCAATTGTTTACGACTGGCAGCGTCCAGATTTTGATCCAAATCAAGATCCGTTTATGAAGCATTTTGATGAAGATGGTAATTTTGTGAACATTTCGAATGATGAAGAAGAAAGCCATATAGAATATTTTTCGTCTAGTTTTCCAGTCAATTACATTGTTACAAAAAAAACTGAATTGGATGACGAAATTTAATTTGATAGTTTTCTTAGCTAAAAAAGATTAAATTTGTTAGTGTAACAGTTTAATTTCAAGCAACATGAAGAAAATAATATTTTTAATTTTATTGTTCTGTTTTGTTTGTAATAGCAAATCTAATGCTCAATGTGAGATTAAAAATAGGATACAGCCAGATGGTAGTATGCAATATTATTTTGATCCTGCTGTCTTTTATACGACAAAATCAAAGTCATTGAAAATTAATATCGTAACAGATAAGGAACATTACTTTGTAGCGTTACAGCCAACTCCTTTTCCAGACAAGAAAATTGGAAAAAAGATTAAAGACGATTTAATAATTCATCTAGCAGACAATAATATTTATAAGCTCGTTCATTATGATACCCAATACCAGAGAAATGATTCGATTATGCAGGTCCTTTATTTAATTGATGAAAAAGATATTGAGGCATTCTCGAATTATGAAGCTGTCATTGCAGAGATTAATATGCAGGGAACCGAATTTGTGAGAAGTTACCATTTCAAACTACATAAAGATGCAATTATTGAGCAGCTTAAATGCTTTTTGAAAAAAGAAGAAAATTAGTTATTCTTCTTCATCCTTCGGATTATGATTATTAACAATTCTCTTTTGAAGATTTCTGAGAAGGTTATTAAAGCTTATTGTTACTGATGCCGCATTAGTGATTTGGTTCCCACTATTTCTAGGTAAAAACTCATTGCAGTAGGTGAGCTCAATCTGAATGTCGTCTGAAAATAAATATCCTGCCCCAACATTTAGTCTATTGCGATCAAAAAAACTTTCTCCTGTAACTTTTGTTCCAGATTTTATATAAATTTCATCAGAAGCAACTGCATATATTACTCCTTCTCTTAAAACTTTGCTGTTTATTGGTTGTATGTATTTTATTTGTTGACGGTATCGAAATACATTTTCGTAGTCATCATCTTGATTTTTCATGTGACGAAATTCCGTTCGCATTCTAGTACTCAAAGTGTAGCCGGTTTTATGAAAGTAATAAATTCCCTGAAGAGCAAAACGCCATTCTGGAGATTCAAATTGTCCAATTTCAGGCACGTCTTTGTTATTGTAATGAGCTATAAAAGTTGAAAATTTCCATCTAGGCGAAAAGTAGTAATGAGCCCAGCCTCGTATAGATCTTTGAATTGTATTTTCGAATAAATTTGAAGAAGATTCAGTACTGCTGTATGCAGCACTTAAGTCTATTTCCGTAGACCATTTTTTGCTGAGAGTCTGATTAAATTGAATCTCATTCCAAAACTGATTGTATGTAGTGTTTTGTCCGTAGCTGTTTGTAATCATCAAGACTACAAACAAGCATCGGAGTATAGCAATTATTAATTTTGGATTAGATTTTGAAAGCATTAATTAAATTTTTAATTATTCATTCTAATCTTATTCTCAATTTTGATTTAGCTTCTTTGACGAACAGCTTCGTATAAAAATGCGCCACAAGCAACCGAAACATTTAAAGATCCTATTGAACCAAACATTGGTAGTTTTGCTTTCTCATCTACTATTTTTAAAACAGAAGGATTTATTCCTCGATCTTCAGACCCCATGATTATTGCTAATGGAGAATCTAGTGCTATATCATAAATATTTTGATCGGTTTTTTCAGTTGCAGCTACTGTTTTAATGCCAGAGCCCTGCAAATAGAATATTGCATCTTTTATATGTTCTACTTTACAAATCGGCACATTAAAAACAGCACCAGCCGAAGTTTTAACAGTATCACCATTTACAGGTGCAGAACCTGCTTTTTGTACAATGATACCGTTTACACCTGTACATTCTGCTGTTCTAATGATAGCTCCAAAATTTCGAGCATCAGAAATTTGATCTAATATTAAAAATAATGGTTTTTTTCCAGATTCAATAGTTGATTCCACAAGATGTTCCAAATCGATAAAACCGATAGGAGAGATGGTGGCAACTGCACCTTGATGATTATTTGGAGTAAGACGATTTAGTTTTTCTACAGGTACGTAAGAGAAGTTAATGTTAGCACGTTTCATTACCTTCATTAAATCTTTCATCAACTCACCAGAAATCTCTTTCTGAATGAAGACTTTGTCTACTTCTTTTCCTGCCTGAATTGCTTCTATGATGGCTCTAATGCCAAATATTTGATGTTCTTTTTCCATTAGGCAAATATAGGTATAATGTTTATATAAAAAAACCGCTCTGAATTAACAGAGCGGTTTAATATTGGCATACTTAAATATTAAGTATTAGTGTTCGTCTTCATAGAAACCAGTTCTCTTATAACCTTTGATCTCATAAATAGTTCCTGGATCATCTGAGAATTCAGCTTTAAAAGAGATTCCGTCAACTGTATGACCTCCAGTCGATGTAGCACCATTCTTAGTGATTTTACCTTCTGTTATATTCACATTGATATCGTATCCATCAACGCTACTTGCTAAATTACTTCCTGCAAATGATAATGCGCTAAGAGTTACAGGTGACTTAACTTTAAAGTCCCATACGTGACCATGATCATCAATCCACATCTCTTTTCCATCATTTGCTGATGTATTGTAAGTAGAAATAAGTGCATAGTCTGCTACTACAGTTCCATTAACTAATGTTTGAACGTACCAGTCTCCAGACATATCCTTTGTAGATGTTCCTCCTGGATTAGTATCGCCAACTTCATCACAAGCTGCAAACGACGTAAGCACAAGTACAGCTGCTAGAATACGTGTTATATTTTGTTTTAATTTTTTCATTTTAATATTTTTAGATTAACGTTTGAATATTCTATCAGCAGTACCGAAGAATGCAGTAGCAGTAATTGACCATTTCCAGTTGTTCTTGTCTGTAATTGTTCCAATGTTACTTTCTGCATCAATACCTGTATCTGAAGCGTCTGCCTTGAAAGGTGCGTAAACTTGTTTGTCATCTATATTATAGAATTCCATCTTTAATACGTTTGGGTCACCTACAGTATATCCAGTTGCGTTGTCTGTAAAATAGTGTCTGTCTCCACTTCCTACTCTAGTTACATTATTAGCGTTACCGCTTCTAAAAAAAGTACCTGTTAAATCAATTGTGCTTGGTTTGTTGCTCAATACAATTACAGTACGTGTAAGTGAAGCAGGAAAGCCATCGCTATTTACTGCAGAATATCTAAGTTTGTAAACTGTAGGTTTGCTAGTATCAACTGTACCGTCAATCGTTACTGGAAGAACTTGTCCGTTAGCTTCAGCTTCTACGCCAGCTTCTGTATATGTTTCTCCTTGCGTAAGAACAACTAGTGCATCACCATTCATTGTCAAGTTAGCGTATGCAGTTACTTTTGAAACTCCATCGGTAGATTCTTCACATGAAGTTAATAATAGTCCTGAAACTACCATTAAGGATATAAATATTTTTTTCATTGTTTTAATTTTTTTAGTTAACATCCCACCATACTGGAGCAGTTATTTTTGCTAAAGCTGGAGCGTTTGGATTTCTTGTTTTTACAGTATTTGGTAAAACAATTCTTCTAGGGAATAATCCACCTGTTACATTTTCAACAGATACTCTAAATTGTCCAGGGATGTAGTCTTCATCATCTTGAGGAACAGCAGATTCTTTAGGGAAGCCTGTTCTGTTTTGCTCTAAGAAAGATTCGTAACCATTTCCAGGGAAACTAGCAATCCATTTTTGAGTGATAATAGCCTCGATTTGAGCAGCTGTTCCTGTTGCTGGAAAAGCATATTTTCCTCCAGGAGCTAAGAAAGCTGCTGGGCTTCCAACCGCTGGAATAGTAGTTGTGCCAAGTAGAGATGGGCTATTGTATTTAGCGAAATTTGCTTCAACTCCTAAATCATATTTTGCTTTTGCTCCAGCACCACCATAATATCTTGTAAGTGCTTCAGCTTGTAAAAAATAGCTTTCTTCTGCGCTTAAGAAGTAAACTGGAGTTTTTGGATAAAGAGTTACTAATGAAAGTCCAGTCGCAGCATTTTCAAAATCACCTTGGTTATTTGGATTTCCTGGCCCATAATATTTATTTAAACGAGGGTCTAAATTTGACTGTAAATAAGTATATAAAGTTTTACTAGCTCTAAGGTTTAGAGTTGTGTTCAACTGTCTTCTGTCAGTTTCATATAATGGGTTACTTCTGTCTGCAGCATCTTCAAATTGAGTCATTGCGGCATCAACATCCAAGAATTGAGCACCAGAATTAATTAAGGTAGTAATTCCTGATTGAGCTAAAGCAGGATCAACTTGCGTTAATCTCAAATGTAATTTTAATAATAAAGTATTACCAAATTTCGTCCAGTTTTCCATGTTACCATTGAAAATGAAATCGTCTTTTGCTGGTGCCGTACCTACTGAAGAGCTTAGATTCTTTGATAATGCTAATTTTAAATCGTCTATCATCAAAGTATAAACTTCTTTTCCAGTATTGAATTTAGGTTGCAAAATACTTGCATTATTTGCTTCAGCATAAGGAATAGCATCATATAAGTCAGTCATTACTTGAGAAGCTTCTACTTCAAGTACAGTTGCAATTAAGTAATAATTCCAATTTCCTTCTTTTTCAGCTTGTGCTTTTACAACTCTAATGTCATTTAAAGCATCAAACATTGCAGTGTAGCCTGTTTGGTAATCATTGGTTCCAATACTATATTGATCAATGTCTTTGTATTGATTCGAAGTAGTGTTTTGTGTCCAAAATTGAGACCAGAATCCGCCAATAAGTGCGTAGTATGATCCTTGCGCACCTGCTAGACCTGCAATACCTGCAGGTAAAATAGTGCTATTAGCTTGTCCAGGAGGTAAAGAATCTGGATCTCTATTAATGTCAAATGTTTCATCACATGACACTAATAAGAAAAGTGCTGCTATTATTGTTGTTATTTTTTTCATTTTTCTATATATTATTTTAGAATGATAATTTTAAAACTCCACCTACTGATCTTTGTGATGGGTTAGATGCAAATTCTCCAAAATCAGAGATTACGCCTGTACCGTAAGTTCCAGTTTCAGGATCTGTATATGGGTTTGCTCCTGGAGTCCACATGAAAAGGTTTCTTGCGTAAACTCCAAGTGAAATTTTGTTTAATCCCATATTTTTAGTAACTGAAGAAGGGAAGTCATAATTAAAATTAATCTCTCTTAATCTAACAAAAGTTTTGTCAATTACGTGAGTTTTTTCAATACCAGGGTTGTTTGTAGTATTGTAGAAATTAGTAACAGTTTCGAATGTAAGCGGAGTTGTGTTTTCAGTATAAGTAACATTTCCTGCTGCATCTACATTTTCGTTAACTGAGTTAGGAACGATAAATGGGTTTCTATCATTATAAGTAGTTTCGATACCATTTCCTACGAAATGAGAAAGTCTTTTAGTATAGGAATAGAATTCTCCACCTTGTTTCCAGTCTAATGAGAAAGCTAAGTTAAAGTTTTTGTACTTGAAAGTATTTTGTAATCCCATTACGAAATCACGTTGTGAATTTCCAATTTTTTCAATATCGTCACTTACTTCGTACATACCAGTTGATGCATTTACAATATATTGTCCAGCTGCATTTGTTTTTGGAACTTGAGAATAGAAAGTACCGATTGGCTCTCCTTTAGTTGCTCTAAAAGTTACACCATAAGCACTTGTTAAATCAACATAAGAATTTCCTCCAGTTAATTCAGTAACCTCATTAAGGTTTTTAGTGAATGTATAAGTTAGGTTCCAAGAGAAATCCTTGTTTTTAATTGGGCTACCAGTTACAGAAAGCTCAATACCTTTGTTTACCACGTCTCCAGCATTAATAGCTTTAATTGTGTAACCTGTAGAAGGATCTAAAGGTAAGTTTACAATTACATCAGAAGTTGTTTTGTGATATAATGCGATATCATAACTAATTCTGTTTTTGAAGAAAGATCCCTCAGCTCCAACTTCATACTCTACAGTACTTTCTGGTTTTAAATCAGGATTTCCAAGTCTTCCAGAAGCTTCGAAGAAACTTACTCCTCCAAGTGGAGATGCTAGTATACCAAAGTTTGCAGCTGCAGAACCTGAAATATAAGAATCTTCAGTTACATATGGTGAAGTGTCATTTGCAATTTTAGATGCAGCACCTCTTAATTTTAAGAAAGTACTTCCGTTGTCAATTACAATTGCACCAAGTGATAAAGATGGGTAGAAATATGCGTTATTACTAGTTGGTAAAGTAGAAGTTTTATCTTCTCTTCCTGTAATAGTAGCAAAATATCTGTTCTTGAAAGCAAATTCAGCAGAAGCATAAACTGCACCAGTTCTTCTTAATGAGTTTGATTGTGTAATTACTGGTCTAAGAGCTGAGTTCGAAAGCTCGTAGAAACCTGGAATTCCTAAGTTAGTAACAGTATTGAATAATTGGTCAGATTCTCTTTTGTTGTAGTTCAAACCTCCCAAAAGATTTAATGTCCAGTCTTCGCCTAAGTTTGTGTTATAGTTTATGTTGAAGAAAGTATCGAATTCGCTGAATTCTGATCTTCCTTCTGTAACTCCTCCAACTACTGGGTTAGCACCAGCTACAGCCTGAGGAGTACCTGGAAGGTAATCTACGATCGCTCCGTAGCTTTTAAGTCTTTCAGTTCTATAGTTACCACCAATTTGCCATGTAGCTGTAATCTTATCAGTTAATTTATAACTTAAGTTAATGTTACCAAAAAGGTTGTTTCCAAATATTTTTGTGCTGTTCTCGTTAATTGAGAAATATGGGTTTGCAGCATAAGGAGTGAAATAATAATCTGGAGTATTAAAAGGATTATTTTTGTAATCTTTTAAATCTACAATACTTATATCACGTGGGATTTGTAATAAATCTTGTTGTAAAGTTGAACCTTGACCAGCATCATCACCTTGTCCTGTATTAATAGCGCTTTGGTTTTTGTATACATAATTAATAGAAGTTCTTAAAGTGAATTTTTTTCCTTTTAATCCTCCATTAAATCCTAATGATTGTTTTTGGTATAAGTCAGCATCAGTTGGAACAACTCCATCACTGTTTACATTTGAGAATACTAAAGAGAAATCTGAAGTATCACCGCCTCCACTAAGAGTTGCAGATTGTGTAGACAATACACCAGTGTTGTAGAAGTCTCTTACGTTATCCTTTAAAGCAACATAAGGCTTAAGTTGTTGAGTATTTTCATATATAGTTCCCCATGGTCTAACTTCTCCATTAAATGCAGGTCCCCAAGAACCATTCTCATTACTGTAAGTGTTAGCTCCTGAATAACCTTCTCCGCTCCATCCTTGTCCAAATTGGTTTTGCAAATGAGGAACTCTAGCTACTTCACTAAATTCTGTTGAAGCTAATAAGTCAACTTTAATTCCAGAGTTTGCTTTTCCTTTTTTAGTTGTAATGATAATTACACCACCACCAGCTCTTGAACCGTATAAAGCAGATGCTGCTGCTCCTTTAAGAACTGTCATACTCTCGATATTGTTCGGGTCAATGTCACTAATACCATTTCCAGCATCATAAGATCTTGTCGTAGTAGTAGTTCCAGTAGCGCTGTTGTTGATAGGTGTTCCATCAACTACATAAAGAGGACCATTGTTTCCTGTAATCGTGTTCAAACCACGAATAACTACTTTTGTAGAAGCTCCTGGTTGAGATGGAGCAGTAATATCAACCCCTGCAATTTTACCAGAAAGTGTCTCGAATGGGTTTGTGTTAACTACTTGAGTAAGCGCGTCTGCTTTTAAAGTTGTAGTTGCGTAACCAAGAGATTTTTTCTCTCTTTTGATACCGAAAGCTGTTACAACTACGCCTTCAAGTTCTTGAGCTCCTGCATCTGCTAGTTTTACATTTACAGTAGAAGAACTTGCTGCTACTTCTTGAGTTTTCATCCCAATGTAGCTAAATACCAAAATTTGGCTTGGTGATACTTTGATCGAAAATTTACCATCAAAGTCAGTTTGTGTTCCCGTTTTAGTTCCTTTAACTAATACACTAACACCCGGTAAAGGCATTCCTGCATTGTCAGAAACTGTCCCAGAAACAGCTCTTTCTTGCGCAAATGATAATTGCGCAACTAGTACTAGTAAAAGTACTAAGAATCCATTGAACTTTAGTTTCATTTTTAAATATTTTGAATTAGTATCGCAAAACTCTTAATAATTTGTTAACTTTCCTAATAAAAAAAATATTTTTTTCGTTAAACATCAAAATTTAACATTATAACATATGTTTATGATAGTGTTATATAATTGCAAATCCGAAGTTTTTTCTGCTCCATTCGTAAGGTTTATTTTTAATATCCCACTTGTTGTTTGTATACTAACGCCAATGCCAATTCCTATTAATTTTTTTAATTGATTTTTATTCGAATTGCTCGTTAAGTCTTGGTATAAGGCATAATCGATGATTGAGTTTATGTAGAAGCTTTGTGATAATAAATATCTATATTCTGTAAGAATCATTGAAGTGTAGTTAGCTTGAAGGCTATTTTCTAAAAAACCTCGAATAGAATTCATTCCTCCAAATCGAAATAATTCATTTGAAATATAGTTTTGACTCTTTAAGATATAATTTTGTGAATTTATGTTAATGAAATTTTTAGGATTGAGTTCAAAATTGTACTTAAAGTTTATGTTTGCAAAGAGCTGGTTGCTTATGCCTGCTGTTTGAGGATTGTTGTTGGTTGTTCGTTTTCCAAACCCAAGTGCGGTGTTGATAAATGTTTTATTTATGAATATAGGATTTCGAAAGTCTGCCTTTTGAAAGTCAAATGTAACTGTGGTAAACGAGTTGTTAAAATCGCTTATTGTTGAGTTGTTGGTGTTTTGAATATCACTAGATTCTGTGGATTGATATCCAATGTATAATTTTGAATTGTAATTCAAATAATATCCAAGATTGATATCTGTTTTGGTATTTTGAAAAGTGCTGTCTTGTTTGAATATGTTCAGTTGAGCTTTTATGCCTATTGGAGATTTAAATAAATATGGGATTTCGAGTTTGGTGTTAAAGGTTTTTTGTTGATTACCGTCACTCTTCCAATAAAGTGAAAATTTTTCCCCAGCCCGAAGTGTGTTAATTAATGATATGTCTAAATATCCATTTAGAACTAATTTTTTGTTTTCGTCATTTGAAAAGCCGATGTATCCATCGAAAGTATTTGCTTTTCGTTTTTCAATGTATGCGTAGACTTTAGTTGAGTCTTTTGTGAAAAGTATTTCTGGATATTTTGTTTGAGAAATAAATTCAAAGCTGTTGATATCGGCATGGATTTTTTTTATTATTTCTTGGTTGAAAGTTCTGTTGATATATTTCTTGTTTAATTGTTTTAATGCTCCTTTTGGGAAATAATCTTTAGAATTGAGATTTGTGTAATTTAGGATAATTGAATTTAAGGTTCTTTTTTTTTCAGAATCGAAATTTAGGTCAGCATAAATTATGGAATTCTTTTTCTTAATGTTTTCCAGTTTTATCTTTGTAAAAGCAAAACCTGCTTTTTCATTGTTTAAGATTTCTTGATTTAAAAAATTTTCTAGTTCTGAATAAGGGATAAACATGCTGTCTTTTGCTGTTTTTTTTGACTCGGAAAAAAAAGAGTTTATACCTATATATATATGTACTTCTTTTATCTTGTTTTTTAGATCGATTGTAGAGGTAAAAGTGCTGTCATTTATTTTGTAGGTTTCTAGTTTTTTAGAATCGGTATATCCCTGTTTTGTTAGTTCTTTTGAAACCAATTCGATTTCGTTATAAAGAGATTTTAAATTAGAGTGCTTTTTTGCGTATGGAATGGAGTCAATTGTTTGATTTTGTTTCTTATCAATTCCATTTATATTCAAATAAAAAGATTGTGCGAAACAACTTGAAGTAAAAAGAAAAAGAAGTATGTGTGTTAATTGTTTCAAATGCAATTGTTTTGTTGATTAAATGTAAAGCAAATATCTAATGTTTCTTTGTGAAATCATAGATATAAATAATGTTGTTGAAAATTAATGATTTAACGTTTGTATAGTGAAAAATATTTTATACATTTGCAACCCCGTAAAAAGCGGGAATTTAATAAACATAATAATTTTTAGTATTAATTATGCCAACAATTCAACAATTAGTAAGAACAGGAAGAACTCAGATAACTAAGAAGAGTAAATCGGTTGCTTTAGATTCTTGTCCTCAAAGAAGAGGGGTTTGTACGCGTGTTTACACTACTACACCAAAAAAACCAAACTCTGCAATGCGTAAAGTTGCGCGTGTACGTTTGACAAATGGTAATGAGGTGAATGCTTACATTCCTGGAGAAGGACACAATCTACAAGAGCACTCGATAGTATTAGTTAGAGGCGGAAGGGTAAAAGATTTACCAGGTGTTAGATATCATATCGTTCGTGGAGCGCTTGATACGTCAGGTGTTGCGGGAAGAACGCAAAGAAGATCTAAGTACGGTGCTAAACGCCCAAAAGAAGCAAAAAAGTAATTTAAAAACTTTTAAGAAAAAGACATGAGAAAAAGAGCGGCAAAGAAAAGACCACTTTTACCAGATCCAAGGTTTAACGACCAATTAGTAACGCGTTTTGTGAATAACTTAATGTGGGATGGTAAGAAATCTACAGCTTTTAAAGTATTTTATGATGCTATTGATATCATTGAATCTAAAAAGCAAAATGATGAGAAGACTTCATTAGAGATCTGGAAAGATGCTTTAACAAACGTTATGCCTCACGTAGAAGTACGTAGCCGTAGAGTTGGTGGAGCTACATTTCAAATCCCAATGCAAATTCGTCCAGACAGAAAAATTTCTATGGCAATGAAGTGGTTAATACTTTATTCAAGAAGAAGAAATGAAAAATCTATGGCACAACGTTTAGCTTCAGAATGTTTAGCTGCTGCTAAAGAAGAAGGTGCTGCAGTTAAGAAAAGAATGGATACTCACAAAATGGCAGAAGCTAATAAAGCATTCTCTCACTTTAGATTTTAATTCGTAAGAAATGGCTAGAGATTTAAAATATACAAGAAATATCGGGATTGCTGCTCACATTGATGCTGGTAAAACAACAACTACTGAGCGTATTCTTTTTTACACTGGAAAGTCGCATAAAATTGGTGAGGTGCACGATGGTGCTGCAACAATGGACTGGATGGCGCAAGAGCAAGAAAGAGGTATTACAATTACTTCTGCAGCTACAACTTGTACTTGGAATTTTCCAACTGAGCAAGGTAAGGCTCTTCCAGAATCATTGCCTTATCACTTTAATATTATTGATACTCCTGGGCACGTTGACTTTACTGTAGAGGTAAACCGTTCTCTACGTGTACTTGATGGATTAGTTTTCCTATTTAGTGCTGTTGATGGTGTTGAGCCTCAATCAGAAACTAACTGGAGACTTGCTGATCAATATAGAGTTCCTCGTATGGGATTCGTAAATAAAATGGACCGTCAAGGTGCTAACTTTTTAGCTGTATGCGGACAGGTTAAAGATATGTTGAAATCGAATGCGGTTGCAATTACTTTGCCTATTGGTGATGAAGC
The DNA here is from genome assembly GCF_027924665.1 of Flavobacterium sp. GSB-24. Taxonomy (NCBI): domain Bacteria; kingdom Pseudomonadati; phylum Bacteroidota; class Flavobacteriia; order Flavobacteriales; family Flavobacteriaceae; genus Flavobacterium; species Flavobacterium sp. GSB-24. Next base: position 391,477 of record NZ_AP027043.1, on the reverse strand, counting down.
AGATTTTAAAGGTATTGTTGACTTAGTGAAAAATCAAGCTATCGTATGGCATGATGAGACTCAAGGAGCTACTTTTGATATCGTTGACATCCCTGCTGATATGGTTGACGATGTAAAACACTACCGTTCTATCCTTATCGAAGAGATTGCTACTTATGATGAGAATCTTTTGGATAAATACATGGAAGATGAAAACTCTATTACAGAGGAAGAAATCAACAATGCATTAAGAGCTGCTACAATTGATATGGCGATCATTCCAATGCTTGCAGGTTCTTCTTTTAAAAATAAAGGAGTTCAATTTATGTTAGATGCTGTTTGTAAGTATTTACCATCTCCATTAGATAAAGAAGGTATCGAAGGTATTCACCCTGATGATGCTGAATTATTAGAAGAAGATCAAACTAAAATCTTGCGTAAGCCAGATGTAAAAGAGCCGTTTGCTGCTTTAGCGTTTAAAATTGCTACTGACCCATTCGTAGGTCGTTTAGCTTTCTTCCGTGCTTACTCTGGTCGTTTAGATGCTGGTTCTTATGTTTTAAATACTCGTTCAGGTAATAAAGAGAGAATCTCTCGTATTTACCAAATGCACGCTAATAAGCAAAATCCAATCGAATATATTGAGGCTGGAGATATTGGTGCGGCTGTAGGATTTAAAGATATAAAAACTGGAGATACTTTGTGTGATGAAAAGAATCCAATTATTTTGGAATCTATGAAATTCCCAGAGCCAGTAATTGGTATCGCTATTGAGCCTAAAACTAAAGCTGACGTTGATAAAATGGGTATGGCTTTGGCGAAATTAGCTGAAGAGGATCCGACATTTACAGTTAGAACAGATGAAGCTTCAGGTCAAACTATTATTTCTGGTATGGGTGAGCTTCACTTAGATATCTTAGTTGATCGTATGAAACGTGAGTTTAAAGTTGAAGTGAACCAAGGTGAGCCTCAAGTTGAATATAAAGAAGCGTTTACAAGATCTGCTCAACATAGAGAAACTTACAAGAAACAATCTGGAGGTCGTGGTAAATTCGGTGATATCGTATTTAGAATCGAGCCTGCTGATGAAGTTGATGGTAAAGTTCCTGTAGGATTACAGTTTGTTAATGAAGTAAAAGGTGGTAACGTTCCTAAGGAGTATATTCCTGCTGTTGAGAAAGGTTTCCGTGAGGCTATGAAAACAGGTCCATTAGCTGGATATGCTGTTGATAGTTTGAAAGTAACTTTGTTAGATGGATCTTTCCACCCCGTGGATTCTGATGCTCTTTCTTTTGAATTAGCGGCAAGAATGGGTTATAAAGAGTCAGGACGTGCTGCTGGAGCTGTTATTCTTGAGCCAATCATGAAAATTGAAGTTATTACTCCAGAAGAAAATATGGGTGATATCGTTGGTGACTTGAACCGTCGTAGAGGTCAAGTTAATGATATGGGTGATAGAAATGGTGCTAAAACTATTAAAGCTGATGTTCCTTTGTCAGAAATGTTTGGATATGTAACTACATTAAGAACATTATCTTCTGGTAGAGCTACTTCAACAATGGAGTTTTCTCACTATGCAGAAACACCTTCTAATATTTCAGAAGAGGTAATCAAAAAAGCAAAAGGTAACGCTTAATTTTAAGAAAATGAGTCAAAAAATCAGAATAAAACTAAAATCTTACGATCACATGTTGGTAGATAAATCTGCTGAAAAGATCGTAAAAACAGTAAAAACTACTGGAGCAGTTGTAACAGGTCCAATTCCGTTGCCAACTCACAAAAAACTTTTCACTGTATTACGTTCTCCGCACGTTAACAAAAAAGCGAGAGAGCAATTTGAAGTAATGTCATACAAGAGATTGATTGATATTTATTCATCTTCATCTAAAACTATTGATGCTTTAATGAAACTTGAATTGCCAAGTGGGGTTGAAGTAGAGATAAAAGTATAATTTTTTTATTATATTTTATATATAAAAAGCGAGGCATTTCTGTCTCGCTTTTTTTGTTTTACTTTTTAGGTTTTGAAATTTGGATGCTTTCTTTTTTGTTGGCTTTTCGATTTATTGCTTTGCGTAATTCTCTTTGTTTTAGGGTGCTGGCGTTGTTTTGTATTTTTCTTTTATTAATTAATTGTTAAGTGCTGTTTTGATTATTATTAAAATAAAGGCTTGGAATTTTGGGCAAGAAAAAATCTCTTATATGATTCATTTGATGCTTGGATTTTGATTATGAGCGATTTAATTTTTGTAACCGTTTGGTATATTCAATTTTAATGTCTACTTTTGCACTCCCTGTTTGGAAATTTCTGTTATTTTCAAATTGAAGGGAATTTTAGTAATTAATAATTAATATTTATGTCTGGGTTAATTGGTAAGAAAATCGGCATGACTAGTATTTTTGACGAAAACGGGAAAAACATTCCTTGTACAGTAATCGAAGCTGGTCCATGTGTTGTTACCCAAGTCAGAACCAAAGGTGTTGACGGGTACGAAGCGTTGCAACTAGGTTTCGATGACAAAAACGAGAAACATTCTACTAAAGCGGCTTTAGGTCACTTTAAAAAAGCTGGAACTGTTGCTAAGAAAAAAGTCGTTGAATTCCAAGATTTCGCAACCGAACAAAAATTGGGAGATCTTATTGATGTTTCTATTTTTGAAGAAGGAGAATTTGTAGATGTACAAGGTGTGTCTAAAGGTAAAGGTTTCCAAGGTGTTGTTAAACGTCACGGTTTTGGTGGTGTTGGACAAGCTACTCACGGTCAACACAACCGTTTAAGAGCGCCAGGTTCTGTAGGAGCTTCTTCTTATCCATCTAGAGTATTCAAAGGAATGCGTATGGCTGGAAGAATGGGAGGAGAAAATGTAAAAGTTCAAAACCTTAGAGTTTTAAAAGTGGTTGCTGAAAAGAACTTACTTGTTATTAAAGGATGTGTTCCTGGACATAAAAACTCTTATGTAATCATTCAGAAGTAATGGAAGTAAAAGTATTAGATTTCAACGGAAAAGATACTGGTAGAAAAGTTCAACTTTCTGATTCAGTATTCGCAATTGAACCAAACAATCACGCTGTATATCTTGATGTTAAGCAATATCTTGCTAATCAAAGACAAGGTACTCACAAGGCTAAGGAAAGAGCTGAAGTAACTGGAAGTACACGTAAAATTAAAAAACAAAAAGGAACTGGTACTGCTCGTGCAGGAAGTGTTAAGAATCCTTTGTTTAAAGGTGGTGGAACAGTTTTCGGACCAAGACCAAGAAGTTATTCATTTAAATTGAATAAAGGCTTAAAAAGATTGGCTAGAAAATCAGCTTTCTCAATCAAAGCAAAAGAATCAAACATTGTTGTTCTTGAAGACTTTAATTTTGAAGCGCCAAACACTAAAAATTTCATTAACGTTTTGAAAGCTTTAGGGTTAGAAAATAAAAAATCTCTATTTGTGTTGGGTGAGTCAAATAAAAATGTATATTTGTCGTCACGCAATTTAAAGGCTTCAAGTGTCGTAACTAGCTCAGAATTAAGCACTTACGCAATATTAAACGCTAATAATTTAGTGCTTTTGGAAGGTTCTTTAGAGTTAATTGAAGAAAATTTAAGTAAATAATAGGAATATGAGTATCATAATTAGACCTATAGTAACGGAAAAAGTAACCAAAGAAAGTGAAGTTCTAAACCGCTTCGGATTCGTTGTTGACAAAAAAGCAAACAAAGTTCAAATTAAGAAAGCTGTTGAGGCTGCTTATGGAGTAACTATCGTTTCTGTTAACACAATGAATGTGAGACCAGATAGATCTACTAAATACACTAAAAGTGGTTTAATCAGTGGAAAGACAAATGCAATTAAAAAAGCAATTGTTCAAGTACAAGAAGGAGAAACAATTGATTTTTACAACAATATCTAAGATAGAAAAATGTCAGTAAGAAAATTAAAACCTATTACCCCAGGTCAGCGATTTAGAGTTGTGAATGGTTATGACGCCATTACAACTGATAAGCCGGAACGCTCTTTGATAGCGCCGATAAAAAACTCTGGAGGTAGAAATAGTCAAGGAAAGATGACCATGCGTTATACGGGTGGTGGTCACAAGCAGAGATATCGTATTATTGATTTCAAAAGAACTAAAGATGGAATTCCAGCTACAGTGAAATCAATCGAGTACGATCCAAATCGTACTGCATTTATCGCTCTATTAGCTTATGCTGATGGAGAGAAAACTTATGTAATTGCTCAAAACGGATTGAAAGTTGGTCAGAAATTAGTTTCTGGTCCAGAATCTCAACCTGAAATTGGTAATACATTACCTTTAAGCAGAATTCCTCTTGGAACTGTTATATCTTGTATTGAGTTACGTCCAGGACAAGGAGCTGTTATTGCTCGTTCAGCTGGAACTTTTGCTCAGTTAATGGCAAGAGACGGGAAATATGCAACAATTAAAATGCCATCTGGAGAAACAAGATTGATCTTGTTAACTTGTTCGGCTACAATTGGAGCTGTTTCTAATTCTGACCACCAATTAGTTGTATCTGGAAAAGCAGGTAGAACAAGATGGTTAGGAAGAAGACCTAGAACTAGACCAGTAGCGATGAACCCAGTTGATCACCCTATGGGAGGTGGTGAAGGACGTTCTTCTGGAGGGCACCCACGTTCAAGAAACGGATTGCCAGCTAAAGGTTACAGAACTCGTTCTAAGAAAAACCCGAGTAACAAGTATATCGTAGAACGTAGAAAGAAATAATAAGATATGGCACGTTCATTAAAAAAAGGACCTTTCGTTCATTATAAATTAGACAAGAAAGTTCAAGAAAACATTGAAAACGGAAACAAAGGAGTGGTAAAGACTTGGTCTAGAGCTTCTATGATTACTCCTGACTTTGTTGGACAAACTATCGCAGTTCATAACGGTCGTCAATTTGTACCAGTTTACGTAACAGAAAACATGGTAGGTCACAAATTAGGAGAGTTTTCACCAACTAGATCTTTTAGAGGTCATGCTGGAGCAAAAAATAAAGGTAAAAAATAAGAAGCAATGGGAGTTCGTAAAAGAGAAACAGCAGATGCGAGAAAAGAGGCTAATAAGTCTATTGCTTTCGCAAAATTGAATAACTGCCCTACTTCACCTAGAAAAATGCGCTTAGTAGCGGACTTGGTAAGAGGTCAGAAGGTAGAAAGAGCACTTAACATTTTAAGATTCAGTTCTAAAGAAGCTTCAAGAAAATTAGAAAAACTATTATTATCTGCAATCAATAACTGGGAGCAAAAAAATAGTGAAGGTAATTTAGAAGAGGCTGGATTATTTGTTAAAGAGATCAGAGTAGATGGTGGAATGATGTTAAAAAGACTTCGTCCAGCTCCACAAGGTCGTGCACACAGAATAAGAAAACGTTCTAATCACGTTACAATCGTGCTTGGAGCTATCAATAACACACAAAGCAATTCTTAAGCAGCATGGGACAAAAGACAAATCCAATTGGAAATAGACTTGGTATCATCAGAGGATGGGACTCAAACTGGTATGGTGGAAATGATTACGGTGATAAACTTGCCGAAGATCACAAAATCAGAAAGTATATCCATGCTCGTTTATCAAAAGCTAGTGTATCAAAAGTAATCATCGAGAGAACTTTGAAACTTGTAACCGTTACTATCACTACTGCTAGACCTGGTATCATTATCGGAAAAGGTGGACAAGAGGTAGACAAGTTAAAAGAAGAACTTAAGAAAGTTACTGACAAAGAGGTTCAAATTAACATTTTTGAAATTAAAAGACCTGAATTAGATGCTTATCTTGTGGCGACAAGCATCGCTCGTCAAATCGAAAGCCGTATTTCTTACAGACGTGCAATCAAAATGGCTATTGCTGCTTCTATGCGTATGAACGCTGAGGGTATCAAAGTTTTGATTTCTGGACGTTTGAATGGTGCTGAGATGGCTCGTTCAGAGGGTTTCAAAGAAGGTAGAATTCCTCTATCAACTTTCAGAGCTGATATTGATTATGCTTTGGCTGAAGCTCACACTACTTATGGTAGAATGGGTATCAAAGTATGGATCATGAAAGGTGAAGTTTACGGTAAGAGAGAACTTTCTCCGCTTGCTGGAATGGACAAAAAACAATCTGGTACAGGTGGTGGAAAAGGTGGAGATGCTCCTAGAGGCAAATCTAACTTTAACAAAGGCGGAAAACCAGACGCTCGTAAAAGAAAGTAAATTTTTAAACTAAAGAAAAATGTTACAGCCTAAAAGAACAAAATACCGTAAGGTACAAAAAGGTAAAATGAAAGGTAACTCTCAAAGAGGGCATGAACTTTCAAATGGAATGTTTGGTATTAAATCTGTACATGAAGATGGTATGTTCTTAACTTCTCGTCAAATTGAAGCTGCACGTATCGCTGCAACTCGTTACATGAAGAGAGAAGGACAATTATGGATTAAAATATTTCCAGACAAACCTATTACTAAGAAACCTCTTGAAGTACGTATGGGTAAAGGTAAAGGAGCAGTTGAGTATTGGGCTGCTGTTGTTAAACCAGGAAGAATTATGTTTGAAGTTGGAGGAGTTCCGTTATCAGTTGCAAAAGAGGCTTTACGTCTTGCAGCTCAGAAACTTCCAGTAAAAACTAAGTTCGTCGTTGCTAGAGATTTCGAAGCATAATTTATATTTATTATGAAACAATCAGAAATAAAAGATCTTTCTGCAGCGGAGTTGCAAGAAAAACTTAGTCAAACTAAGAAAGTATATGCTGACCTAAAAATGGCTCACGCTATTTCTCCAATTGCTAACCCACTTCAAATTAGAAGCGTTAGAAGAACAGTTGCAAGATTGGCTACAGAGTTAACTAAAAGAGAGTTACAATAATTGTATTCTGCTGAAAGATGGAAGAAAAAAGAAATTTAAGAAAAGAAAGAATAGGTGTTGTTACTTCAAATAAAATGGATAAATCTATTGTTATTGCTGAAGTAAGAAAAGTAAAACACCCATTATACGGTAAGTTCGTGTTGAAAACTAAGAAATATGTTGCACACGACGAAACAAACGACTGTAACATTGGAGATACTGTAAGAATTAGCGAAACGCGTCCTTTAAGTAAAACAAAATGTTGGAGATTAGTTGAAATCTTAGAAAGAGCTAAATAATTATGGTACAACAGGAATCAAGACTAAAAGTAGCAGATAACACGGGAGCAAAAGAAGTTTTAACTATCCGTGTTTTAGGAGGTACCAAAAGAAGGTATGCCTCTGTTGGTGACAAGATTGTAGTATCTATTAAAGATGCAACTCCTAACGGTAACGTTAAAAAAGGAGCTGTTTCAACTGCAGTTGTTGTGCGTACCAAAAAAGAAGTGAGAAGAGCTGATGGTTCTTATATCCGTTTCGATGACAATGCATGTGTTCTTTTGAACGCTGCGGGGGAAATGAGAGGAACTCGTGTTTTTGGTCCGGTAGCAAGAGAACTTCGTGAAAAACAATTCATGAAAATTGTATCATTAGCACCAGAAGTGCTTTAATTCGTTTTAAGATGATAAAGCTAAAAATTAAATCAGGAGATATCGTAAGAGTTATTGCTGGAGACCATAAAGGTGCTGAAGGTAAAGTTCTACGTGTTTACCGTGAGAAAAATAAAGCGATAGTTGAAGGTGTAAACATGGTTTCGAAACATACAAAACCAAGTGCTAAAAACCCTCAAGGTGGTATCGTTAAAAAAGAAGCTTCTATTCAAATTTCTAACATTTCACTAATTGATCCTAAAACTAAGGAAACAACTAGAGTAGGTATTAGAGTAGAAGGAGATAAGAAAGTAAGATTTTCAAAAAAATCTAATCAAGTACTATAGTAATGGCATATACACCTAGACTAAAAGAAGAATATAAGAGTAGAGTAATCTCTGCTCTTAAAGAAGAGTTCGGATATACAAACGTTATGCAAGTTCCAAAACTTGAAAAAATCGTTTTGAGCCGTGGAGTTGGTGCAGCTGTATCTGATAAAAAACTTATTGACTATGCTGTTGATGAGTTAACAAAGATCACTGGACAAAAAGCAGTATCTACAATCTCAAAGAAAGACGTTGCGTCATTCAAATTGAGAAAAGGGATGCCTATTGGAGCAAAAGTTACTTTACGTGGTGAAAGAATGTATGAGTTTTTAGATAGACTTATTACTTCTGCTTTACCACGTGTTAGAGATTTCGGTGGTATTAAAGCTACTGGTTTCGATGGAAGAGGTAACTACAATCTTGGAGTTTTGGAGCAAATCATTTTCCCAGAAATTGATATTGATAAAGTAAACAAAATCTCAGGAATGGATATTACTTTTGTTACTACTGCAAAAACAGATAAGGAAGCAAAGTCATTATTGGCTGAATTAGGATTACCTTTTAAAAAGAATTAAGACATGGCTAAAGAATCAATGAAAGCCCGCGAGGTTAAAAGAGAGAAAACGGTAGCTAAGTACGCTGAAAAAAGAAAAGCTTTATTAGAAGCTGGAGACTATGAAGGCCTACAAAAATTACCTAAAAATGCTTCACCAGTTCGTTTGCACAATCGTTGTAAATTAACAGGTAGACCAAGAGGTTATATCCGTCAATTCGGTATTTCACGTGTAACTTTCCGTGAAATGGCTAACAATGGATTAATTCCAGGTGTAAAAAAAGCCAGCTGGTAATTTAAAAAAAGTTTATAAATTGATTAAAGGTTCAGGAGGCAGAGTGCTTCCTGAAAACCATAATCGCAATCAAATACATATGTATACAGATCCTATTGCAGATTATTTGACTAGAGTTCGTAATGCTGTGGCTGCAAACCACAAAGTTGTTGAGATTCCAGCATCTAATCTTAAAAAAGAAATAACTAAGATCTTATTTGATCAAGGTTATATCTTAAGTTACAAATTTGAGCAGAACACAGTACAAGGTTCTATCAAAATTGCTTTAAAGTATGATAAAGATACTAAGGAGCCAGTAATTAAAGATATCCAAAGAATTAGTAAACCTGGTTTACGTAAATATGCAGGTGCTGCCAAATTACCAAGAATCCTTAATGGATTAGGAATTGCAATTGTTTCAACTTCAAAAGGTCTTATGACTGGAAAACAAGCGAAACAATTAAATGTAGGTGGTGAAGTAATTTGTTACGTATACTAATTTTAAAGACTAAATAAGATGTCAAGAATAGGTAAAAGCCCAATTGTAATCACTGCTGGTGTAACTGTAGAAGTTAAAGACGGTATTATTACAGTAAAAGGAAAAAAAGGTCAATTAGTTCAGGAGTTTTCGGACGTAAATGTAACTGTTGAAGGCGATCAAGTTTTAGTAGAAAGATCGTCTGATCATAAAGACCACAGAGCAAAACACGGATTATATAGATCTTTGATCAATAATATGATTATCGGTGTTTCTGAAGGTTTTACAAAAGAACTAGAATTAGTTGGAGTTGGTTATAGAGCTTCAAACCAAGGTCAAAAATTAGATTTAGCTCTTGGATATTCTCACAATATTGTTTTGGAAATTGCTCCAGAAGTATCTTTAGAAACAATATCTGAAAAAGGTAAGAACCCTATCGTAAAATTAACATCATTTGATAAACAACTTTTAGGTCAAGTTGCTGCGAAAATCAGAGGTTTCCGTAAGCCAGAGCCATACAAAGGAAAAGGTGTTAAATTTGTGGGTGAAGTATTAAGAAGAAAAGCAGGTAAATCAGCTTAAAAAATAAGATTATGTCATTAACAAAATCTGATAGAAGACAGAGAATTAAATTCAGAATTAGAAAATCGGTTAGTGGTTCTGCTGCAAGACCTAGACTTTCTGTTTTTAGAAGTAATAAAGAAATTTACGCTCAAATTATTGATGATGTAAATGGAGTTACTATATTAGCTGCATCTTCAAGAGAAAAAGAAATAGGAAAAGGTACTAACGTTGAAATCGCTGCTGCTGTTGGAAAATTAGTTGCAGAGAAAGCGTTAAAAGCTGGGATTGATACAATCACTTTTGATAGAGGTGGTTATTTATATCACGGTCGTATTAAATCATTAGCAGAAGGCGCAAGAGCCGCTGGACTTAAATTCTAATATATTATGTCTAAATACAAAAATGTAGAATTGGTAAAACCTAGTGGTCTTGAACTTAAAGATCGTCTGGTAAGTGTTAATCGTGTTACTAAAGTTACAAAAGGTGGTAGAGCTTTCGGTTTTTCTGCTATTGTAGTTGTAGGTGATGAAAATGGAGTGGTAGGTCATGGATTAGGAAAATCTAAAGATGTTTCTGAAGCAATTGCGAAAGCAGTAGAAGATGCTAAGAAAAATTTAGTTAGAATTCCTTTGAATGGTCAATCTGTTCCTCACGAACAAAAAGGAAAATTTGGTGGTGCACGCGTATTTTTAATCCCAGCATCTCATGGTACTGGAGTTATCGCTGGTGGAGCTGTTCGTTCAGTTCTTGAATCAGTAGGAATTCACGATGTATTGTCGAAATCTCAAGGATCATCAAATCCACACAACGTAGTAAAAGCAACTTTTGATGCTTTATTGCAAATGAGAAGTGCTCATACTGTTGCAAAACAAAGAGGTGTTTCTTTAGAAAAAGTTTTTAAAGGTTAATTCAAGGAAATTATGGCTAAATTATTAGTAAAACAAGTAAGAAGCAAAATCAACTGTCCTCTTTCTCAAAAGAGAGGTTTGGAAGCTTTAGGTCTACGTAAAATTGGACAAGTTGTGGAGCACGAGTCAAATCCTGCTATCCTTGGGATGATAAACAAAGTTAAACACTTAGTTTCTGTTGAAGAAGCTAAATAACAAATACTGTTATGAATTTAAGTAACTTACAACCTGCTGAAGGATCTACACACAATCAAAATAAAAGATTAGGTAGAGGAGAAGGTTCTGGAAAAGGTGGTACCGCTGCAAGAGGACACAAAGGGGCTAAATCTCGTTCTGGTTATTCTAAAAAGATTGGTTTTGAAGGAGGGCAGATGCCACTTCAAAGACGTGTGCCTAAGTTTGGTTTCACAAACATCAATCGTAAAGAATACGAAGGTGTTAATTTAGATACTCTTCAATTATTGGTAGATAAAGGTGCAATTACTGATTCTGTCTCAATGGCAGATTTCGTGGCAAATCGTCTAGCTACTAAAAATGAAATCGTTAAGATTTTAGGTAGAGGAGAGTTGAAAGCAAAATTAAAAGTAACTGCCCACAAATTTACTGCAACTGCAAAAGCGGCTATTGAAGCTGCTGGTGGAGAAGCTGTAACTATATAACTTATCTATTAAGATGAAGAAATTTATTGAATCAATAAGTAATGTTTGGAAAATCGAAGAACTAAAGAATAGAATCTTAATTACGTTAGGATTACTTTTAGTATATCGTTTTGGAGCACACGTTACGCTTCCTGGAATTGACGCAACGCAATTGACTGGTTTAGCGGGACAAACTAAAAATGGTCTAGGATCTATTCTAGACATGTTCACCGGGGGTGCTTTCTCTAAGGCTTCAGTTTTTGCTTTAGGTATCATGCCTTATATTTCTGCGTCTATTGTTGTTCAGTTGATGGGGATTGCGATTCCATATTTACAAAAACTTCAAAATGATGGGGAAAGTGGTAGAAAAAAGATTAATCAAATCACTCGTTGGTTGACAATCGCTATCACATTGGTTCAAGGTCCAACTTATATCTATAATTTATACAGAACATTGCCTAGTAATGCATTTTTGCTAGGCTTTAATTCTCCTGAATTTTTGTTCTCTTCTGTTATAATCTTAGTTACTGGTACAATTTTTGCTATGTGGCTTGGAGAGAAAATTACAGATAAAGGTATTGGAAATGGTATTTCATTGTTAATTATGGTTGGTATTTTAGCTCGTTTACCGCAAGCTTTTATTCAAGAGTTTACAACTCGTGTTACCAATAACAATGGAGGTCCAATGTTATTAGTTATTGAAATTATTGTGTGGCTGTTAGTTATCATTTCTTGTGTATTGCTTACAATGGCAGTACGTAGGATTCCTGTACAGTATGCTCGTCGTACAACTACTGGGGATTACGAACAAGATTTGGCAGGAGGTAATAGACAATGGATTCCTCTTAAGCTTAATGCTTCTGGGGTTATGCCAATTATTTTTGCTCAGGCAATTATGTTTATTCCTGCAGCTGTAGCTGGATTGTCTAAATCAGATACATCACAATCTATTGTTGGTGCATTTAGTAATATGTTTGGTTTTTGGTATAATTTTGTTTTTGCAACTTTAATTATTGTATTTACATTCTTTTATACTGCAATCACTGTACCTACTAACAAAATGGCTGATGATTTAAAGAGAAGCGGTGGTTTTATCCCGGGCGTTCGTCCAGGAGCTGAAACTTCTGATTTCCTTGATAAAGTGATGTCTTTAATAACTTTCCCAGGATCTTTATTCCTTGCTTTGATTGCTGTGTTCCCAGCTATTGTTGTAAGTATTATGGATGTACAACAATCTTGGGCGATGTTTTTTGGGGGTACCTCATTAATAATTATGGTTGGTGTTGCAATAGATACTATTCAACAGATCAATTCATACTTGTTAAACAAACATTATGATGGTTTAATGAAGACTGGTAAAAATAGAAAAGCGGTAGCTTAATATATTTATGGCAAAACAATCAGCAATAGAACAAGACGGATCAATTATTGAAGCATTATCAAATGCGATGTTCCGTGTAGAGTTAGAAAATGGACATATCGTAATTGCTCATATTTCTGGAAAAATGCGTATGCATTACATCAAATTATTACCTGGTGATAAAGTGAAACTAGAAATGAGTCCTTATGATTTGTCAAAAGCAAGAATTACTTATCGATATTAAAGGATATTCACTATGAAAGTTAGAGCATCAGTAAAAAAGAGAAGTGCCGAGTGCATTATCGTGCGTAGAAAAGGGAGACTGTACGTAATAAACAAAAAGAATCCTAGATTTAAACAAAGACAAGGATAATTATGGCAAGAATAGCAGGGGTAGATATCCCAAAAAACAAAAGAGGTGTTATTGCACTTACCTACATCTTCGGATTAGGGAAAAGTAGAGCTATTGAGATTTTGGAAAAAGCTCAAGTTAGCCAAGATAAAAAAGTTCAAGATTGGAATGATGATGAGATCGGAGCAATTCGTGAAGCTGTTTCATTTTACAAAATCGAAGGAGAATTACGTTCTGAAATTTCATTAAACATTAAACGTTTAATGGATATTGGATGTTACAGAGGTATTCGTCATAGATCTGGTCTTCCATTAAGAGGGCAAAGAACTAAAAACAACTCAAGAACAAGAAAAGGTAAAAGAAAAACTGTTGCTAACAAGAAAAAAGCAACTAAATAATAAGTAATATGGCTAAAGCAACTGCAAAAAAACGTAAAGTTATCGTTGAATCAACGGGTGAGGCTCATATTTCTGCCACTTTTAATAACATTATTATTTCTTTGACTAATAAGAAAGGTGAAGTTATCTCTTGGTCTTCAGCTGGTAAAATGGGTTTCAGAGGTTCTAAAAAGAACACTCCTTATGCAGCTCAAATGGCAGCAGAAGATTGCGCTAAAGTAGCACTTGAGGCAGGACTTAAAAAAGTGAAAGTTTATGTAAAAGGACCAGGTAACGGACGTGAGTCTGCTATCCGTTCTATTCATAACGGTGGAATTGAAGTTACAGAGATTATCGATGTTACTCCAATGCCTCACAACGGATGTCGTCCTCCAAAAAGACGTAGAGTTTAATTTTTTATTTTTATAGTATAAACAAGGTAGAACATAAATTATCGAAGGATTAGACCTGAATTCATAATTTCTACCTTAAAATTTTTTTTAAAATGGCAAGATATACTGGTCCTAAAACCAAAATCGCTCGTAAATTTGGCGAGGCAATCTTCGGAGATGATAAATCTTTCGAAAAAAGAAATTACCCACCTGGACAACACGGGATGGCTAAAAAAAGAGGAAAAAAATCTGAGTACGCTGTTCAGTTAATGGAAAAGCAAAAAGCTAAATATTCTTATGGAATTTTAGAAAAACAATTCAGAAATTTATTCGAAAAAGCATCAGCGACTAAAGGAGTAACTGGTGAAGTTTTATTACAATTATGCGAAGCAAGATTAGATAATGTTGTTTTTAGAATGGGAATTGCTCCATCTAGAAGAGGTGCGCGTCAAATCGTTTCTCACAGACACATTACTGTAAATGGAGAGGTTGTTAATATTCCTTCTTACCACCTTAAGCCTGGTGATAAAGTTGCAGTTCGTGAAAAATCTAAATCTTTAGAAGCTATCGAACGTTCTTTATCAAATTCAAGTCATGTTTATGAATGGATTACTTGGAACAATGATCTTAAAGAAGGAACTTTTGTTTCTGTACCTGCGAGACTTCAAATTCCAGAAAACATTAAAGAACAATTAATCGTAGAGTTGTACAACAAATAATAATTGACTTAGTCGAAATTTATGGCAATATTTAATTTTCAAAAGCCCGATAAAGTTATCATGATCGATTCAACCGATTTTGAAGGTAAATTCGAATTTAGACCTTTGGAACCTGGTTACGGATTGACAGTTGGTAATGCACTTAGAAGAGTTTTGCTTTCAGCATTAGAAGGTTATGCAATTACATCTGTTCGTATCGAAGGTGTAGATCATGAGTTTTCTACTATTTCAGGTGTTGTTGAAGATGTTACCGAAATTATCCTTAATCTGAAACAAGTACGTTTCAAACGTCAAATTGAAGATATCGATAATGAATCAGTTACTATTTCTGTTTCTGGTAAAGATCAATTAACAGCAGGTGATTTTCAAAAATTTATCTCAGGTTTTCAAGTTTTGAATCCAGACCTTGTTATCTGTAATTTAGATTCTAAAATCAAATTGAACTTCGATTTAACAATCGAAAAAGGTAGAGGATACGTTCCTGCTGAGGAGAACAAAAAACAAAATGCTGCAATTGGAACGATTTTTACAGATTCTATTTTTACTCCGGTAAAAAATGTAAAATATGCAATCGAAAATTTCCGTGTAGAGCAAAAAACAGATTACGAAAAATTGGTTTTTGAAATTAAAACTGATGGATCTATTAATCCAAAAGATGCTCTTACTGAAGCTGCTAAAGTTTTAATTCACCATTTCATGTTGTTTTCTGATGAAAGAATTACACTTGAGGCTGACGAAATTGCACAAACAGAATCGTATGATGAAGAGTCATTGCATATGAGACAATTGCTTAAAACTAAGCTTGTTGATATGGATTTATCTGTGAGAGCATTAAATTGCTTGAAAGCGGCTGAAGTTGATACACTTGGTGATTTAGTATCGTTCAATAAAAATGACCTAATGAAATTCCGTAATTTTGGTAAAAAATCTTTAACTGAACTTGATGAACTTGTTGCAGTGAAGAATTTAACTTTCGGAATGGATTTAGCTAAATACAAATTAGATAAAGAATAATTTACTTCATATTTTGCTCTCCATAGTGGATTGTAGCAAGATGAAGATAAAAAAAACACGTCATGAGACACGGAAAAAAATTCAACCACTTAAGCAGACAGACTGGACATAGAAAAGCTATGTTGGCTAATATGGCTTGTTCTCTTATTGAGCACAAACGTATTAACACTACTGTTGCTAAAGCTAAAGCGCTTAAACAATTCGTTGAGCCTTTAATCACAAAATCAAAAGAAGATACGACTCACAATCGTCGTATTGTTTTTGCATACCTACGTAGCAAATATGCTGTAACTGACTTGTTCAGAGATGTGGCTGCTAAAGTTGGAGACCGTCCAGGTGGATACACTCGTATCATTAAAGTTGGAAATCGTTTGGGAGATAATGCTGATATGGCAATGATCGAACTTGTTGACTTCAATGAACTTTACAACGGAGGTAAAAAAGAAGTTAAAAAAGCAAAAAGCCGTCGTGGTGGTAAAGCTAAAAAAGCAGAAGCTGCTACTCCAGAAGCTCCTGCTGCTGAATCAGAAACGACTACTGAAGCTTCTGAATAATTATGAAAGTAATCATTCTATAATATTAAAGGATAAACTAATTTTTAGTTTATCCTTTTTTTTTGATTTTTTGAAACCTCAAAAGTGTAACATATTTAAAATAATAGGTTTTATTTTTATGAGTGAAAGTTTTAAAAAATCTTGGAAGGGCTTCTTTAAAGAAGTAAATTTGCAAAATTTCTAATTACATTTAAAACCATGATTTTGGTTTTATAACTTGATAAAAAACAATACAAATTAAATAATGAAATACACAACACGAAAAAGCGCCATTTTATTACTTAGTGATGGAACAATTTTTCACGGAAAATCTATCGGAATTAGCGGTAAAACTTTTGGTGAAGTTTGTTTTAATACTGGAATGACGGGATATCAGGAAATTTTTACTGATCCTTCTTATTTCGGACAAATAATGGTTACGACTAATCCGCATATCGGTAATTACGGAATCAATGATTTAGAAGTAGAGTCAGAGAGCGTTAAAATTGCTGGTTTAGTTTGTAAAAACTTTAGCTTTAACTATTCTAGAGAAGGTGCTTCTGGAAGCTTAGAAGATTACTTTACAAAACAAAATCTTATTTGTATTTCTGATGTTGATACCAGAGCTCTTGTTAGTTATATTCGTGATAATGGAGCTATGAATGCAGTTATCTGTACAGATGGAACTTCTGTTGAAGACTTGAAGAAAGAATTAGCAAATGTTCCTGATATGGAAGGACTGGAATTGGCTTCTAAAGTGTCTACAAAAGAACCATACTTTGTAGGAGATGATAATGCTACATATAAAATTTCAGCACTTGATCTTGGAATTAAAAAGAATATTCTAAGAAATCTTGCGAAAAGAGATTGTTATATTAAAGTTTTCCCATACGACTCAACATACGAAGATTTAACAGGGTTTAATCCTGATGGTTATTTCTTATCAAACGGACCTGGTGATCCGGATCCGCTTTTTGGTGCGATCGAGGTAGCAAAAAGAATTATTGCTGATGATAAACCTTTATTTGGTATTTGTTTAGGGCATCAGGTAATTGCACTTGCTAATGGAGTGAAAACTTATAAAATGTTTGGCGGGCACAGAGGTATAAATCATCCAGTAAAAAATCTTATTACAGGGAAAGGTGAAATTACTTCTCAAAATCATGGTTTTGCTGTAAAAAGAGAAGCTTTAGAAGGTCACCCTGAATTAGAGCTTACTCATATACACTTAAATGATGATACAGTTGCAGGAATGAGAATGAAGAATAAGAATTGTTTCTCAGTACAATACCATCCAGAAGCTAGTCCAGGACCACATGATTCTTCATACTTGTTTGATCAATTTGTAGAGAATATTAAACTTGCTGGGTCTAAAACGATGTAGTTAATAAATAAAGGTGTTTAATAACTAAAATGCGTTTATAGTATTAAATATTTTTATAATTTCGGAAAAAAAATATAATTTATTAATAAAAAACAAAAATAATGAGTATTATAATTAAAGTTCACGCAAGACAAATTCTTGATTCTAGAGGGAATCCTACTATTGAAGTTGATGTAGTAACTGAAAATGGAGTTTTAGGTAGAGCTGCTGTTCCATCTGGAGCATCAACTGGAGAGCACGAAGCTGTTGAATTACGTGATGGAGGTAAAGCTTATCTAGGTAAAGGTGTTTTGAACGCAGTGAATAATGTAAATACTGTTATTGCTGAAGAATTAGTTGGAACTTCTGTTTTCGAACAAAACACAATCGATCAATTAATGATTGATTTGGACGGAACTCCAAACAAATCTAAATTAGGAGCTAATGCAATTTTAGGAGTTTCTTTAGCTGCTGCAAAAGCTGCTGCTAACGAGCTAGGTCTGCCATTATACAGATATGTAGGTGGTGTTTCTGCTAACACATTGCCAGTTCCAATGATGAACATCATTAATGGTGGTTCTCACTCTGATGCTCCTATTGCATTTCAAGAGTTTATGATTTTCCCAGTAAAAGCAACTTCTTTTACACATGCTATGCAAATGGGAACTGAAATTTTCCATAGTTTGAAAAAAGTATTACATGATAGAGGTTTAAGTACAGCTGTTGGTGATGAAGGAGGTTTTGCTCCAAACTTAGCTGGTGGTACCGAAGATGCTTTAGATACAATCAAACTTGCTGTTGAAAAAGCTGGATATACTTTCGGTGACGAAATTATGATTGCTCTTGACTGTGCTGCTTCAGAATTTTATGTAAACGGTAAATACGATTATACAAAATTTGAGGGAGAAACTGGAAAAATCAGAACTTCTGAAGAGCAAGCTGATTATTTAGCTGACCTTGCTTCTAAATATCCAATTATTTCTATCGAAGACGGTATGTATGAAGATGACTGGGATGGATGGAAATATTTAACTGAAAAAATTGGAAACAAAGTACAATTAGTAGGTGACGATTTATTTGTTACAAATGTTGCTCGTTTGTCAACTGGTATTGAAAAAGGAATTGCTAATTCAATCCTTGTAAAAGTTAACCAAATTGGTACTTTAACAGAAACAATTGCAGCTGTAAACATGGCGAAAAATGCTGGTTACACATCTGTAATGTCTCACCGTTCAGGAGAAACTGAAGACAATACAATTGCAGATTTAGCTGTGGCTTTAAACTGTGGTCAAATTAAAACTGGTTCAGCGTCTCGTTCAGACCGTATGGCGAAATACAACCAATTATTGAGAATCGAAGAAGAATTAGGAAGTACAGCATATTTTCCTGGTTTAAATGCTTTTAAAATCAAATAATTATAAAAGTTATATATTGAAATGAAACCATCTGTTTTTGCAGATGGTTTTTTTTGGACTTTTAACAAATTCATAGCAGTATTCTTTTTTTAATTAGTCTTAAATTCATTAGATTTGGTAAATTATTATTTAAAGAATTATTTCCAAGATATTATGTCAAAAATAGCTACATTAGAAATAGATGGTAAAAAGATTGAACTTCCGGTAATCACAGGAAGTGAAAACGAATCAGCTATCGATATTAACAAATTACGTGATTTAACTGGTTTTATTACAATTGACCCAGGTTATAAAAATTCTGGATCTTGTAAAAGCGAAATCACTTTCCTAGATGGAGAATTAGGAATTTTACGTTACAGAGGATATTCAATCGAAGATTTGGCAGAGAAAGCTAGTTTTTTAGAAGTGTCTTATCTTTTGATTTTTGGAGAATTACCAACAGCTCAAGAATTAGAGCAGTTTGAAAATGGTATTAAAAAACATACTTTGGTAAACGAAGAGATGAAAAATATCATAGATGGTTTTCCAAAAACAGCTCACCCAATGGGCGTTTTATCTGCTTTAACAAGTGCTTTAACAGCATTTAATCCTAAAGCTGTAAATGTTGATAACGAAAAAGAAATGTATGAAGCCATTTGTAAAACAATGGGTAAATTTCTTGTAATTGCTACATGGACATACAGAAAATCTATGGGATATCCATTAAATTATTACGATAACACAACTGGTTATGTTGATAATTTTATGCAATTAATGTTTAAATTACCTACAGGACCTTACTCAGCAAATCCAGTAGTTGTGGATGCTTTAGATAAATTATTTATTCTTCATGCAGATCACGAACAAAACTGTTCTACATCTACAGTAAGAATGGTAGGTTCTTCTCACGCTGGATTATTTGCTTCAATTTCTGCTGGGGTTTCTGCACTTTGGGGGCCTCTTCACGGTGGAGCAAATCAGGCAGTTCTTGAAATGTTGGAAGAAATCAACAAAGACGGAGGTGATACTGATAAATTTTTGGCGAAAGCAAAAGACAAAAATGACCCATTCCGTTTAATGGGATTCGGTCACAGAGTTTACAAAAACTTTGATCCAAGAGCAAAAATCATCAAAAAAGCAGCTAAAGAAGTATTAGAAACTTTGGGTGTTGAAGATCCGATTTTGGAAATTGCTAAAAAATTAGAAGCAGCAGCTCTTGAAGATGATTACTTCAAATCAAGAAACTTATATCCAAATGTTGATTTTTACTCTGGAATTATCTACAGAGCTTTAGGGATTCCAACTGACATGTTTACTGTTATGTTTGCAATTGGAAGATTACCAGGTTGGATCGCTCAATGGAAAGAAATGCGTGAAAACAAGGAGCCAATTGGAAGACCTAGACAAATTTACACAGGACACCCTTTAAGAGACTTTAAGTCGAATAAATAAAAAACTAAAGCTTCACTTAACTGTGAAGCTTTTTTTATCTTTGTCCAAAATATAATAAAGTTATGTTGCAATTAAATGTAAAGAACGAAACGTCAAGACTGCGTGCCGTAGTTTTGGGTTCTGCCGTTCATAATGGGCCGACTCCATCTATAGAAGAAGCCTATGATCCTAAATCATTGGAACATATTAAAGCAGGAACATATCCTATCGAAAAAGATATGACTGCTGAAATGGATGCTTTTAATGCTGTGTTTCAAAAGTATGATGTAACTGTTTACCGCCCCGAATTGATAGAAAATTACAATCAGATTTTTGCAAGAGATATTGGATTTGTAATTGATGATGTTTTTATAAAATCTAATATTTTACCAGACCGCGAGCGTGAACTGGATGCCATTCAATATGTAATTGATCAAATAGATCCTTTAAAAGTCGTGCGTCCGCCGGAAGAAGTTCATATCGAAGGCGGAGATGTCATGCTCTGGAATGATCATATTTTTATAGGTACTTATAAAGGAAGCGATTATAAAGATTATATAACTGCAAGAACAAATATGCATGGCGTCAATTTTATAAAAGAATTATTTCCAAGTAAAATTGTAAAAGAATTTGATCTGGTTAAATCCAAATTAGAAGCCCGCGACAATGCATTACACTTAGACTGTTGTTTTCAGCCGGTTGGAAAAGACAAAGGAATAATTTATAAAAGAGGTTTTCGTGAAGAAGCAGATTATCTGTATTTGGTAAATTTATTCGGGAAAGAAAATTTATTTCATATCGAAAGAGAAGAAATGTACAATATGTTTTCCAATGTATTTTCGATTGATAAAGATATTGTGGTTTCTGAGAAAAATTTTACCCGATTAAATAACTGGCTTCGTTCAAACGGATTTACTGTGGAAGAAATTCCGTATGCTGAAATTGCAAAGCAGGAGGGTTTATTGAGATGTTCAACACTTCCATTAATTAGAGACTAGAAAAATAAGTTTCAAGTTTCAGGTTTCACGATTAAAACTTGAAACCTGAAACCTGAAACAAAAAAGATAAATAAAATGAGACAAACAACAAATGCAATCGTAATGATTCGTCCAGTTGCTTTTAGAATGAATGAGCAGACGGCTGTAAATAATTATTACCAAAAAGTATTAGACGGATTATTGCCAAGCACCGTTAACGCTAAAGCCCAGCAGGAATTTGATGCTTTTGTTGAGAAACTGAGAGCTGTTGGCGTTGATGTAACGGTTATTGAAGATACTTTAGAAACAGATACCCCGGATAGTATTTTTCCAAACAACTGGGTTTCATTTCATGAAAATGGCGATGTTGCGCTTTACCCAATGTTTGCTGAGAACCGCCGCCAGGAACGCCGCGAAGATATTTTAGATACTCTAGAAGAAAAAGGATTCGAGATCACCAATATAATGGATTATACTTCTGCAGAAGAAGATGGTATTTTCTTAGAAGGAACAGGAAGTTTATTATTAGACAGAGCCAATGGAAAAGCATATTGCGCCTTATCGCCAAGAGCAGATGAAGAATTGTTTATAGAATTCTGTGAAGATTTTGATTATGCCCCTGTAATTTTTGAAGCTTTTCAGACTGTTGACGGCGAGCGTAAACTAATTTACCATACAAATGTAATGATGTGTCTGGGCGAGACTTTTGCTGTTATCTGCGCAGATTGTATTGACGATAAAAAAGAACGTAAAATGGTTCTGGATAATCTTAAACAGGATCAGAAAGAAATCATTTTAATAACCGAAGCCCAGGTAAATAATTTTGCTGGAAATATGTTAGAAGTCAGAGGAAACGATGATAAGCGCTATATTGTCATGAGTGCGTCGGCGCATCAAAGTTTAACTTCTAAGCAAATTGCTCAATTAGAAAATCATGCTGAAATTTTAAGTTCAAGTTTAGATACAATCGAGGCTTGCGGCGGCGGAAGTGCCAGATGTATGATGGCTGAAGTTTTCTTGCCTAGAAGTTAGAAACATAAAAGATTAAAAAAGGGATAAAATCAAAAATATGATTTTATCCCTTTTTTATTTCAATTATATTTTTTTTACATCAAATTTCCTTTGATAATATTTACTATTGAACTTACGATATACTGAATTCCAATTGAAATTACTATAAAACCAACAATTCTAGAAATAGCAACTATACCAGAAGCTCCTAGAATTCTAGCTAAATAATGAGCGCTTTTTAGTATTACAAAAATTGCTACTGCAATTGCTAATATAGCCAATGATGAAATTATTATTTCATGGATTTCATGGTGTTCTTGATAAAAAGCAATTAAAAGTGACATTGAACCAGGACCAGCAAGCATCGGAATTGCTAAAGGCGTTAGAGCAATGTCATTTCTTTGTTGTGCTTCATTTTCAATTTTTTTATTGATTCCTCGTTTTTTATTGAATTTTCCTGAGAGCAGAGAAAAGCCAGAATTCACAATAACAATTCCGCCGGCAATTCTTAAAGCATCAATGCTGATTCCAAAAAAAGTCAATACATATTGTCCTATGAAATAGGAAACCAATAATATTATGAAAACATTAATAGCAGTCCAAAGTGAGATTCGGGATCTTTCTTTTTGTGAATCGTGTTGGGTTAGTCCGACAAAAATAGGTACGGTTCCAATTGGGTTTAGTACAGAGAACAAAGCAGCAAATAAGTAAATAAATAATTCCATATTGGTTTGGGTTAATAAAGTAAAAGTAGTTATTTTTTGATGTTTTTATAAGAAATAATGTTAGGATAATGTTTTTAATTGTTGTTGATTCTGAGTCAAAGACATAAAGATTAAATGGTTCTTTTTGATTACTTTTGCAATCTAAATGAAAACAATGAAAAGTAAAAAAACATTAGTTATAGGAGCATCGACAAATCCAGAGCGTTATTCATACAGAGCTGTAAATATGCTCGTAGGAAAAGGACATTCTGTTTTAGCGATTGGTCAAAAAGCAGGAGAGGTAGCCGGAGTAAAAATTCAGACTAAAGCAATACCAGTAAAAAACATTGATACAATTACTTTATATCTGAATCCAGGTCGTCAGAGAGATTATTATAATTATATAATTGAAGCAAAACCAAAAAGAGTTGTCTTTAATCCAGGAACTGAAAATCCAGAATTATATCAGTTATTAGAATTGAATGATATTCAAGTAGAAGTAGCTTGTACACTGGTTTTATTAGCAACAAATCAATATTAAAATACTTAGCGGTTTACTTTGCAACGAGATTCACTTTGATCAAATAGATATTGTTTTATAATTAATTTGCAGTATTTATTGGTATTCAATTTAATTGTACCAATGCCAGCTAAACCATTAAAAGTATTACTTTTGTCGTCATGGAATTTTCATCAAAATTAATTGAAAAAGCGGTTAACGAAATGTCGCAATTACCAGGAATTGGTAAACGTACAGCACTTCGATTAGTTCTTCATCTGCTTAAACAGCCCAAGGAACAAACCTCTTTTTTGTCTCAAGCATTATTAAATATGCGTGAGGATATTAAGTTTTGCGAAAGCTGTCATAATATTTCTGATACTAAAATTTGCGAAATATGTGCCAATCATCTTAGAAATCATGAGACAATATGTGTTGTTGAAGATATTCGAGATGTAATGGCGATAGAAAATACTGGCCAGTTTAAAGGAATTTATCATGTCCTTGGAGGGAAAATTTCACCTATTGAAGGAGTTGGGCCAAATCAGCTAAATATTTCGAGTTTGGTTGAAAAGGTGAAATCTGGGAAAGTGGTTGAAATTATTTTTGCTCTAAGTTCAACAATGGAAGGAGATACAACGAATTTTTATATTTATAAACAAATTGGAAATTCGGATATTGTAATCTCAACAATTGCAAGAGGAATATCTGTTGGAGACGAGTTAGAATATGCTGATGAAGTAACACTAGGAAGAAGTATTTTACACAGAGTTCCTTTCGAAAAAACTTTTAAAAATAATTAACCCCCAAATAATAATTACGTTTTTTCTATAGATTAAAGGAAAAACTATATTTGTGCTAAAATTAGACTAATGACAAAAAACAGCTTTTATCTATTCTTATTAATCTCGGTATTATTTACGTCTTGCATTCCGATTAAAGATTTAGTTTATCTTCAGGATAAAAGTACTTCAAGTGAGCAGAGTTCTATTGCTGCAGTAGAATCAAAACCATACAGATTACAGGTTAATGATGTTTTAAGTGTTACTATAAAAGCAATTGATCCCAAGTTGGTTTCTATTTTTAATACAACCAATACGGTCGATGGTGCCCAAACCTCAAAATCGGAATCTGGTCTATATTTTGACGGATTTACAGTTGATGATCACGGAAATATAAGAATGCCAATTTTAGGGGAAATAAATGTAATTGGTTATACTCTTGATGAAGTTCGTGTAAAAATTGAAAAGAAATTACTTGAAGAATATTTCAAAAGCGAAGCTAATATTTTTGTTACCGTAAAATTAGCAGGATTTCGATATACAATTAACGGAGAAGTTGGAAGTACAGGCACAAAAACATTATTTAAAGATAATGTAACTATTCTAGAAGCTATTGCCAATGCTGGAGATATTACTACTGTAGGTAATAGAAAGTCAGTAACTGTAATTCGTCAAACGCCCACAGGTGTGCAAATGAACGATATTGATCTAACAGATATAAATGTGATGAAATCACCCTATTATTATTTACAGCCAAACGATTATATCTATGTAAAACCGTTAAGGCAAAAAACATGGGGAACTGGTCAAACAGGTATACAGTCAATTGGAACCATCATTACATTGTTATCTTTAGCAACAACAGTTTATCTTATTATCAAAAATTAAAAGATTTAGAAAATGTTAGATATTAAAGATTTTTCCATTTTTGAGAATCATTCCAATTTTGATTTTAAGGGATTTTTGTTAAAAATTGCCAGTTATTGGAAATGGTTTTTAATTAGTTTAATTATTGCATTTACAATAGCTTATCAAGTAAACATTCGTAAAGAGAAAATTTACGGAATGCAGACTATGATTTCTATTAAAGAAGAAAGTAATCCGTTTTTTACTTCAAATACAAGTTTAGTTTTTAACTGGGGGGGAATCTCAGATCAGGTAAATGGAATTTCTACTATTCTAAAATCGAGATCTCATAATGAATTGGTAGTTGACAAACTGCAATTTTATATCGATTATTTAGAGCAGGGAAAATATAATTTTATTGATTCTTATGGAGCTGTTCCTTTTTATATAGATATTGATAAATCAAAAGGACAGTTAGCCAATACATTAATAAGCATTAAGTTCTTGAGTGAAAATGAATATCAAATTCAAATTCCGTTTGAAGGTAATTCTGTTTCCTTAATTACATATAGTACAAATACTTATAGCAATACTTCTGTACAACCGGGAAATTTTTCAAAAAGATATAAAGTAGGAGAACATGTTAATCTTCCTTTCTTAAACTGGAAACTTCAAATAAACGATAATCCAGGTTTCTATAAAGGGAAAGAATATTTTGTCAAATTCAATGATTTTGACGGAACTGTGGCCGCATATAGAGGAATAAATGTTGAAGGTGATAAAGGAAGTGGTTCATTGCTGACATTGTCGATGCAGGGAACAAATAAAGCTAGAATGGTTGATTATTTAAATTCGACTGTGAAAATGCTTATCAAAATTCAGTTAGATGGTAAAAATCAATTTGCAACAAATACTATTCGATTCATTGATAGCACTCTAGTTGCGATGGAATCCCAGTTGAAACAAACTGGTAATGAACTGAAATCTTTTCAAAAAGATAAAAACATTTTTCAAATAGAAGATGGCGGTTCTAAAGTTTCAGACAAAATAATGAATTTTGATGTTGAGAAAGATGAAGTAACTCGAAAAATAGCATATTACAATTCGTTAAAATCATATTTAAACAGCAGTAATGATTATTCTAGATTACCAGCGCCTTCAGTAGCAGGAATTGAAGATCCAAATATTGTCGCGAGTGTTTCAAAGTTAATTGCGCTTTCCACTCAAAGATCAGAAATGGCTTATGCTGTAAAAAGTGAAAAAATCTTTAAAGATTTTGACAATCAAATGGAAGCTGTAAAAAATGTGCTTCAAGAGAATATTGCGACAGCAAAAACGTCATTACTTTATGATTTGTCATTAGTAAATGCGAAAATTGGCCAAGCAGAAAGCACTGTTCGAAAACTTCCTGCTGAACAGCAAGAACTGCTTAAAATCAAAAGGAAATATGATTTAAATGATAATATCTATACTGAATTTCTTCAAAAGAGAAATGAAGCAGAAATTGTAAAAGCTTCTAATTTATCAGATATCCATTTTATTGATCCGGCAAAAGATATTGGAGGAGGCTTAATTGGGCCTAAAACTTCTGTGAATTATGTAATGGCTCTATTTTTAGGGACTTTAATTCCTTTATTGTTTGTTTTTGCAATATTCTTCATTAATAATTCTATTCAGAATACAGAAGATATTAGTAAATTAACTCAAATACCATTGCTTGGAGTAATTGGTATAAATAAAGACTCAAAAAGTTTAGCGGTATTCGATAAACCTAAGTCTGCTCTTTCTGAGGCTTTTAGAGGAATACGATCTTCTCTTCAGTTTTTATATAAAAAACAACAAGTAAGCGGATCAAAAACTTTAATGATTACTTCTTCAATTAGTGGTGAAGGAAAAACATTTTGTTCTATAAATATTGCAACAGTTTTTGCGTTAAGTGAAAAGAAAACTGTAATTGTTGGTTTAGATTTAAGAAAACCTAGATTAGCAGATGAGTTTGAATTGACAACACCTTTAGGAGTTGTTAATTATTTAATTAAGCAAAATAGTTTAGAGGAAATTACCAATTCAACTCAAATTCCAAATTTAGATGTGATCCTTTCTGGTCCAATTCCGCCAAATCCTTCTGAGCTTATATTAAGTGATGCTATGAAGGAATTAATTGATGAATTAAAGCAGAAGTATGATTATGTAATTTTGGATACACCTCCAGTCGGTTTAGTTGCCGATTCATTAGAATTAGTTCAGTTTGCAGATGTAACATTGTATATTGTTAGACAGAATTATACCAAAAAGGAAATGATTACGTTGCTAAATACGAGAATCAAGCGTGGAGAATTAAATAATGTTAGTATTGTATTAAATGGCTATGAAAATAAAGCTAAATACGGTACAGCTTACGGGTATGGATATGGCTATGGTGCTTATTCAAACGGTTATCATGAAGAGGAAGTGAAAATTGGTTTTTGGCAAACACTTTTAAATAGATTTAGAAAAAGCTAATCTTTTGGTTAATGGAAAACACAGCAAAAAATATAATTTTAATTACAGGTGGAGCTGGATTTATCGGTTCAAATTTGACGGAGTATTTTTTAAAATGTGGTCATAAAGTAATTTGTTTAGATAATTTTTCGACTGGGCATCGCCATAATTTAAAAGATTTTTTAGATAATCCTGATTTTAAATTAATTGAAGGAGATATTCGAAATCTTGAAGATTGTAATGTGGCTGTTGAAGGAGTAGATTACGTTCTGCATCAAGCAGCTTTAGGATCTGTTCCTCGATCAATAAAAGATCCTATCACTACAAACGATGTAAATGTTTCTGGTTTTTTAAATATGCTTACTGCGGCTCGTGATGCAAAAGTAAAACGTTTTGTATATGCTGCTAGTTCTTCAACTTACGGAGACTCTGAAGGATTGCCAAAAGTAGAAGAGGTAATTGGAAAACCATTATCTCCTTATGCTATTACTAAATATGTGAATGAATTATATGCTGAAATCTTCAGTAAAACATATGGATTAGAAACAATTGGATTGCGTTACTTTAATGTTTTCGGAAGAAAGCAAGATCCCAATGGAGCTTATGCAGCTGTAATACCGAAATTCGTCATGCAATTCATGAATTACGAAAGTCCGATAATTAATGGTGACGGAAATTATTCTCGTGATTTTACATATATAGATAATGTGATTCAGATGAATGAGCTGGCAATGACGAGTCAAAATCCAGAAGCAGTTAATTCTGTTTATAATACAGCGTTCGGAGATAGAAACACATTAAATGATTTAGTTAAATATTTAAAAGAATATTTATCTGAATTCGATCCAAAGATAAATGACGTTCAAGTTGTTTATGGAGAAAATAGAGCTGGCGACATTCCACATTCGCTGGCAAGTATTGAAAAAGCAAAAAAAGTACTAGGCTACAATCCAAAATATTCTTTACAAGATGGATTAAAAGAAGCTGTTGAGTGGTATTGGAATAATTTAAAATAAACTAGATCAAGATAATAATAGATCAAATGAAAATTACAAAAATTTGCTGCATTGGTGCAGGATATGTTGGTGGGCCTACAATGGCAGTAATTGCTCAAAAATGTCCACATATTCAAGTTACAGTTGTCGATTTAAATGAACAAAGAATTGCAGACTGGAATGATCCAAATCCTGAAAATATTCCAATATATGAGCCGGGACTTTCTGAAATTGTTTCGGAAGCAAGAGGAAGAAATTTGTTTTTTTCTACTGATGTTGATAAAGCAATAGACGAAGCTCAAATGATATTTATTTCGGTAAATACGCCAACCAAAACTTATGGAAAAGGAAAAGGTATGGCAGCAGATTTAAAATATATCGAATTATGTGCAAGACAAATCGCGAGAGTTGCAAAGCAAAATAAAATAGTTGTTGAAAAATCGACTTTACCAGTTAGAACGGCTGAAGCAATTAAAAGTATTTTAGATAATACAGGAAATGGAGTTCAATTCCAGATTTTATCTAATCCTGAATTTTTGGCAGAAGGAACAGCAGTTACAGATTTATTAAATCCTGACAGAATTCTTATTGGTGGAGATACAACTCCAGAAGGTCAAGAAGCAATTCAAGCACTAGTTGATGTTTATGCAAATTGGGTAAATATAGACAAGATTTTGACAACAAATGTTTGGTCTTCAGAATTGTCTAAACTTACTGCAAATGCATTTTTGGCACAACGAATTTCGTCCATCAATGCAATGTCGGAATTATGCGAAAAAACAGGTGCAGATGTAAATGAAGTTGCGAGAGCAATTGGGATGGACAGCAGAATTGGTCCAAAATTTCTAAAAGCTTCGGTAGGTTTTGGTGGCTCTTGTTTTCAGAAAGATATTCTGAATTTGGTTTACATCGCAAAATCATATGGATTAAATGAAGTTGCAGATTATTGGGAGCAGGTAATTATTATGAATGATCATCAAAAAAGAAGATTTTCGAATAAAATTGTTCAAACATTATATAATACAGTAGCCGATAAGAAAATTACATTTTTAGGCTGGGCTTTCAAAAAAGATACAAATGATACTAGAGAATCTGCTGCGATTTATGTTGCGGATGACTTAATCAATGAACAAGCTAAAATTTCAGTTTACGATCCAAAAGTTTCAAGAAATAAAATGCTTTCCGATTTAAATTATTTAGAAACAAGAATAGCAGATGAAAATGCAAATGCTTTAAATGTTTTCGATAATGCCTATGAAGCCTGTAAAAATTCTCATGCTATTGCAGTCTTAACAGAATGGGATGAGTTTACAACGTACGATTGGAAAAAAATTTATGACTCTATGCATAAGCCCGCATTTGTTTTTGACGGAAGAAATATTTTAAATGGTAAAGAATTAGAATCAATTGGCTTTGTTTATAATGGAATAGGTTCTTAAATTGATTTTGTAGTGAAGTGAAAGTGGAAAATGTGAAGTAGTAGTGAGTTTTACTTCGTTATAAATAAAAAAATGAATTGGTACGTAGTCTATACAAAACCTAAATGGGAAAAAAAAGTTGCAGATAAGCTGAGTCAATTGGGTATAGAAACCTATTGCCCTCTAATTACTCAAGTTAAACAATGGTCAGATCGAAAGAAAAAGATTGAAGTTCCACTTTTTAATTCGTATGTTTTTGTTCAGTTATCAGATTCTGAAAGGAATTCGGTTTTTCAGGTAGCAGGTGTCGTGAGATATCTATTTTGGTTAGGCAAACCAGCTATTGTAAAAGATCAAGAAATAGAAATTATAAAAAAGAGCCTTAAAGCTCCTAATATTAGTGATGTAACTGTTTCGGCAATTCAAGTGGGAGATAAAATCAAATTAGAATCAGGGGCATTTAGTAATCAAAATGCAATTGTACAAGAAATATCTAATAGTTATTATACTCTTGTATTGGAAACATTAGGATGTGTTTTGAAAATAAAATATAAATAACAGCGTTATCAAAGTAAATTAACAGAAGAGAGAATCTTTTTTAGATTTTTTTCTTCTGTTTTTTTATAAAGTAATTATTTACACCCTGATTAATAACGCATTGGAATTAAGTGCTTTTTTATTAACAATTACTTTTTAAGTAATACGGGAAACCGTATTGAAAAAGTAGAGTTATTGTACTATATTTGCCGAAAATGATTAATTTAGGTATCTGGGTCAAAGATTTGTGACTCAGAACGGCGAAGCCGTGAGTTTTAGTGACCTAAATAAATTAAAAAAAATGGAATTAAAAAATAAAGTAAAAATTGCGGTTATTGGTTTAGGATATGTTGGATTGCCTTTAGCTCGATTATTTGCTACAAAATATTCAGTTGTTGGGTTTGATATAAATGAATCAAGAGTTAATTCTTTAAAATCCGGAACAGATACAACCTTAGAGGTTGAAGATGATGTTTTACAAAATGTCCTAGTTGATTCACCAGATCAAGAAATAGGTTTATATTGTACAACTTCATTACATGATATTGCAAATTGTAATTATTATATAGTTACGGTTCCTACACCTGTCGATAAAAATAATCGACCAGATTTAACACCATTGTATAAATCTAGCGAGACGGTTGGAAAGGTTTTAAAAAAAGGAGATGTTGTCATTTATGAATCTACAGTCTATCCAGGTGTTACAGAAGAACAATGTGTGCCAGTTTTAGAACAAGCTTCAGGTTTAGTATTCAATGAAGATTTTTACGCAGGATACTCTCCAGAAAGAATAAACCCAGGAGATAAGGAACATACCGTTGAAAAAATTTTAAAAGTGACTTCAGGTTCAACTCCAGAAATAGGTTTAAAAGTTGATGCTTTGTATAAATCAGTAATCACTGCAGGAACTCATCTAGCTCCATCAATTAAAGTTGCAGAGGCCGCAAAAGTTATTGAAAATTCACAACGTGATATCAATATTGCTTTTGTAAACGAACTAGCTAAAATATTCAATTTAATGAATATTGATACTCAAGAAGTATTAGCAGCAGCTTCAACAAAATGGAATTTTTTACCCTTTAAACCAGGCCTTGTTGGCGGACATTGTATAGGAGTAGATCCTTATTATTTAGCACAAAGAGCACAAGAATTTGGTTATCATCCCGAAATAATTTTAGCAGGAAGACGTTTAAATGACAGCATGGGAGAATATGTGGCTTCACAAATAGTTAAGCTAATGATAAAAAAAGGCATTTCTGTTAATGGAGCTGAATTGCTAATGCTTGGTATTACTTTCAAAGAAAATTGCCCAGATGTTAGAAATACTAAAATTGTTGATGTTGTAAAAGCATTAAAAGAATATGGAATTTTAGTAACAATATATGATCCACTTGCAAATGCAAATGATGTAATAAAAGAATATAATTTAATAACATTAGGCTCTCTTCCCAACAATAAATTTGATGCGATAGTTCTAGGTGTTTCTCATTCGGAATTTTTAGAGTTAGATTTTGCTGAATTGCAAAAATCAAATAGTTTATTGTATGATGTAAAAGGAGTTTTAGGTAATATAGCCGATAACAGGTTATAATATTTGAAGCTTTTTTAATTTAAAAAAGAAAAATGGAAAATAATAATTCAATTATACATGTAGTTTTAACAGGTGGTGTAGGAAGCAGATTATGGCCACTTTCTCGTAAGAGCCAGCCAAAACAATATTTAGAAATATTTGAAAATAAATCTTTATTTGAAATGACTGTTGAACGTAATAGTCATTTAGCAAATAAAGTAATGGTCGTAGGTAATGTCGACAATCATCATTTGAGTGGTAAAGTAATGGATAAAACCAATACAACTTATTTGAATATTGTTGAGGCTACTCCAAGAAATACAGCAGCTGCCATAGCATTTGCGGCTTTTGCATCAGATCCTGATGATGTTTTAATTATAACTCCTTCTGATCATATTATTGATAAAATGGATGATTATAACAATGCTATCCAAGAAGCAGTTTCAAAAGCTAAAGAAGGTTTCATAGTAACATTTGGAATTATACCTACAAAGCCAGAAACAGGTTATGGTTATATTGAATCGAAAGGTGATAAAGTCGTATCATTTCGTGAAAAACCTAATGAAACAACTGCAAAAGAATTTATTGCAAAAGGTAATTTTTTATGGAATAGCGGCATGTTTTGTTTTAAGGCAGGAGTACTGTTAGATGAGTTAAAGCAATTTCAGCCAGATGTTTATGAAAAATCCAAAGCAGTTTGGGAAGCATCGAAAGAAGGATTTTTAGATTTGGAACTATCAATGCAAATTCCGTCCATTAGTATCGATTATGCTGTGATGGAACGCAGTAAAAAAATTAAAGTCGTTCCTGCTTCTTTTTCATGGTCAGATTTAGGTTCTTTTGAATCGGTTTATGATTATTTAATTCTGAAAGGGCATCCAGTTGATAAGAACGGTAATATGGTTATTGGTTCTGGGAAGCACACAACTTTTCTGGGACTAAAAAATACTATTTTTGTTTATACAGATACCGCTAATTTAATTTTGCAAAAAGAAAACTCACAAGATGTAAAAGATATCTATAGTGAATTAGAAAAAATAAATTCAGATTTATTAAATTAATAAAATTAAAATGAAAAAAATTCTTATAACTGGCGGCGCTGGTTTTATTGGTTCTCATGTAGTAAGACGTTTTGTTAATAAATATCCAGATTATCAAATCTTTAATTTGGATGCCTTGACTTATGCTGGGAATCTGGAGAATATAAAGGATATTGAAGATAAATCAAATTATACTTTCGTAAAAGGAGATATTGTAGACGAAAATTTTATAAACAATCTTTTTACAACACATAATTTTGATGGTGTTCTGCACTTGGCCGCAGAATCTCATGTTGACCGCTCTATAGAAGATCCATTAGCTTTTGTGAAAACTAATGTTATTGGAACCATGAATTTATTAAATGCAGCTAAAAATCAATGGAAAGATAATTTTGAAGGAAAAAGATTTTATCACATTAGTACAGATGAAGTATATGGTTCATTAGGAGCCGACGGACTTTTTACAGAAACAACTCCTTACGATCCAAATTCACCGTATTCAGCATCAAAAGCTAGCTCGGATCATTTTGTGCGCGCTTATGGAGAAACTTATGGCTTACCATATGTCTTGACAAATTGCTCAAACAATTATGGTTCATATCATTTTCCTGAAAAACTAATACCGCTTTTTATAAATAATATTATTAATAATAAACCTTTGCCAGTTTACGGAGACGGAAATTACACTCGTGATTGGTTGTTTGTAGAAGATCATGCAATTGCTATAGATTTAGTTTTTCACCAAGGGAAAAATCACGAAACTTATAATATTGGGGGATTTAACGAATGGAAAAATATTGATTTGGTTAAATTATTATGCCAGATTATGGATCAAAAATTAGAAAGAGAACCTGGAACATCCCAAAATTTAATTACATACGTGAAAGACAGACCTGGTCACGATTTAAGATATGCTATCGATGCTTCAAAAATAAATAAAGAGCTAGGATGGAAGCCATCTGTAACTTTTGAACAAGGTTTGGAAAAAACTATAAATTGGTATCTTAATAATGAAGAGTGGCTGCAGAATGTAACATCTGGCTCTTATAAGGAATACTATGAAAAACAATATTCATAACAACTATTTTAAATGCTTATTTTTTTAAGATTAACTTAAATCACATGAAAAAAATAATATACGTTCTTATTCTGTTTCTTACTTTTTTGTTCTCTTTTAATGCAAGTGCACAAGATATTCTTAAATCGAAAGATTTAAGTACAATAAAAGTTGACTATTTATCGGATGATGACTTGGCTAAAATAAGTGCGCAGCTGAAAAGTAATAATGCTACTATTGATCAAGTAGAATCTATGGCACTTTCTAAAGGAATGAGTCAAACAGAATTTAATAAGCTGAGAATTAAACTTAGTGAATTTGAGAAGAAAAATTCTAAAGGGAACGCAAAGGATAAAGATAATAAATCCAAAATAGGAACCAAGGATTCAGGAAGAAAGCAGGAAGAAATTAAAAATGAAAAAGTTAAAGATTCAGCTAATGCCTTAATTTTTGGCTCAGAATTGTTTGACAATCCTACGCTAAATTTTGAACCAGATTTGAAATTAGCAACACCAATGAACTATGTTTTAGGGCCTGGAGATGAATTGCAAGTGAGTGTATATGGAGTTCAGGAATATAATGCAAGCATACCTGTTAGTGTTGAAGGTAAAATTACAATTGATTATGTCGGACAAATTTCTGTGTCAGGGATGTCAATTGAAGCGGCTACTCAAAAAATTAAGGCAGCTATAGCAAGAGTATATAGTACAGTTTCGTCTGGACAATCTCAAGTAAGTGTAAGTTTAGGACGTAT
This sequence comes from Flavobacterium sp. GSB-24, assembly GCF_027924665.1. Taxonomy (NCBI): domain Bacteria; kingdom Pseudomonadati; phylum Bacteroidota; class Flavobacteriia; order Flavobacteriales; family Flavobacteriaceae; genus Flavobacterium; species Flavobacterium sp. GSB-24. The sequence continues at coordinate 356,669 of NZ_AP027043.1, read as the reverse complement.
TCGTACTATTAAAGTTACCGTTGTTGGAGGTAAACAGCCAGGTAACTACTCTATCTCTTCTTTAGCAACAGTTTATAATGCATTGCATTTGGCTGGAGGACCTGGGAAAAATGGAAGTTACAGAAACATTGAATTAATTAGGTATAATAAAGTTTATAGAAATATTGATATCTACCGCTTTTTAGTAAAGGGAGATCAATCTGACAACGTTAGTTTAAAAGATAATGATGTAATTAGAATTCCTGCTTACAGTCAAAGAGTTACAGTTGAAGGGGAAGTTAAGCGTCCAGGGATTTTTGAAATGAAAAAAGGAGAAAAATTCTCTGATCTATTGAATTTTTCATCCGGATTTAACGAATTTGCATACACTGCATCTGTAAATGTCTTGCAAAAAACGGGTAAAGAATTTAAGGTTCATGATATAAACGAGAGTGAATATAGTACTTATCAACCACAATCCGGAGATGTATTTCGAGTTACTAAAATTCTAAACCGTTTTGAAAATCGTATCAAAATTGAAGGTGCAGTTTTTAGGCCAGATTATTATTCGTACACTGAAGGAATGAGAATTTCTGATCTTATTACAAGAGCAGAAGGCTTGAAAGAGGATGCTTATACCAAAAGAGCAAGAATTATTCGTTTAAAAACAGATTTAACAACAGAAATTGTAAATGTAGATTTAAGTGCAGCGCTTTCTGGGGATTTAAGTGCCGATCTTGAATTGAAAAGAGAAGATATTGTAACGGTTTACTCAATATTAGATTTTAGAGAAGAATATAAAGTAACCATAGATGGAGAAGTAAAAAATCCAGGAGAATATGAATACTTTGATAATTTAACACTTAACGACTTAGTAGTTCAGGTAGGAGGTTTAACTGGTTCAGCTTCTAAAAGAGTTGAAATTGCCAGAATGGTAAAATCTGATGAAATTGATGACGCAGATCCTAAACGCATTGAATTGGTTGAACTGGAAATTACAGCAGATAATAATGAGCAAATAAAAAACTTTGTTTTAAAACCATTCGATGTTATTAATATAAGAAGAATGGCGGTTTATGAAAAACCTGAAATGGTTTCTATTACTGGCGCAGTAAGTTACCCAGGTAAGTACGTTTTAGCGAATAAGAAAGAAACAGTTTATAATGTGGTAATGAGAGCTGGTGGACTAACTTCTATTGCTAATCTAGATGGTATGAAAATCAAACGACCAATTAAAAAAGAACAAATTGAACAATTAGAACGAGTTGATCTAAATTTATCAAAAAGTGATACAATCAAAGAAAAATTAAGCAAAAAATTAAGTGAAGATTTAAAATACGTAACAATTCCTGTGAATTGGGAAAAAATTGTAAAGGATAAAAATCATTATTCGAATGTTACATTATTTCCTGGAGATGAGATAGATGTAGCGGTATATAATGAGGGTGTAAAAGTGACAGGAAATGTATTGTTGACTTCCGAAATACCATATAGAAGTGGAAAAGGTTTTAAATATTATATCAATTCTGTTGGTGGTGTAGATAGTAAGGGATGGAAGAGAAAAGCATATATAATTTATCCAAATGGAAAAGCTGATGTAACAACTTCATTTTTATTTTTCAGATCATATCCTAAGGTTGAGCCAGATTCACAAATTGTTGTTCCAGAGAAGCCTGAGAGAAAAAAAATGAGTGCTGGAGAGTGGGCTGGTCTTGGAACTGCGTTTGCTAGTTTGGCATTGTTAATCGTGACAGCATTTAAATAATTTTATGGAAGACAAAAGAAGTGAAAACGAAGAAATTTCTTTAAAAGAATTGATAGGAAGAATAAGGTATTTAGCTGTCTATTTGAGTTCAAAATGGATACCCATTGTTTTAGCAGTTATTGTTGGAGCAGGTTTAGGATTGGCATATTCTTATATTAAAAAGCCTGTTTATACTGCTACATTATCCTTTGCTTTAGAAGATGAAAAAGGAAGTGGTGGATTAGGAGGCGCTTTAGGTCTAGCTAGTTCTTTCGGTTTAGATTTGGGAGGAAGTGGTGGTGGAATATTTACCGGTTCAAATTTAACAGAGCTCTTTAAGTCAAGAACAATGGTTGAGAAAACGCTTTTGTCTCCAGTTAAGTTGAATGGAAAGGAGATTTCTCTAGCTGAAATGTATATTCAGAATAATGAATGGCGTAAGGCTTGGACAGAAAAGCCTTTTTTAAATAATATTCAATTTTTACCTAATGATGATCGCCAGAAATTTACAAGAGTTCAAGATAGTATTTTGGGTATAATGTATGATAATTTATCTAAAACTGGTTTATCAGTTGGTCAAAAGGACAAAAAAATATCAATTATAAATATAGATGTGTCTTCAACCAACGAGTTATTCTCAAAATATTTTTGTGAAGCTTTGGCTAAACAGGTAGGAACATTTTATATAGAAACTAAAAGTAAAAAAGCCAGAATGAACATGGCTATTTTAGAACGTCAAGTTGATTCTATTCGCAGAGAATTGAATGGTGCAATTACTGGAGTAGCAGTTGCAAATGACAATACTTTTAATTTAAATCCTGCATTGAATGTTCGAAGAGCACCATCGGCGAGAAGACAGGTTGATGTTCAAGCTAACACAGCAATATTGACAGAATTAGTTAAACAATCTGAATTAGCGAAAGTTACTTTGCGTAAAGAAACACCTTTAATTCAAGTTATTGATAAGCCTATTTTACCATTGCCTAAAGAGAAATTTGGGAAGCTAAAGGGATTAATCTTAGGAGGGATTTTGGCTGGGTTTTTAGTATCGGTGGTTTTAATTTGTAGGAAAGTGATTGGCCACCTATTAAATTAATTTTGATAATGAACATATGAAGCAAAAAATAATAAATTTCCCTAAGATTTATGATCCAAGAGGGAATCTTACATTTTTACAATACCCAGATCAAATTCCATTTGAGATAAAAAGATCATTTTGGACTTATGATGTGCCTGGAGGTGAAATTAGGGGTGGGCATGCATATAAAAATCAAAAAGAAATTATTGTTGCTCTAAGCGGAAGTTTTGACGTAATAATTACTAATCCCGATGGCTCAACTGAGAAAATTTCATTGAATAGAAGTTATTACGGATTATATCTTCCTGCAAAAACTTGGAGACATATGGAAAATTTTTCAACCAATTCTTTGGCATTACACGTCTCAAGCGAAGCCTTTTCCCATAATGATTATATTAGAGATTTTGAGGAATTTAAACGAGAGTTAGAAAATGAGTAATAGAAAAACTGTTTTCGATTGCAATCTATTGTACCTGGAGCAGAAAGGAGATAGAAATGGACATATAACAGCTATTAATAATAGTATTGAAATTCCTTTTGATATAAAAAGGATTTTTTACTTATACGATATTCCTGGTGGAGAATCTCGTGGAGCTCATGCACACAAGGAATGTCATCAATTTTTGGTTGCAGCTAGTGGTAGTTTTGAAGTCTTGTTAGATGATGGGGTAACGAAGAGGCAGGTACTTTTAAATAGATCTGATTTAGGATTACATATTCCTCCTGGTATTTGGGCTTCCGAAATTAATTTTTCTTCTGGATCAATATGTTTGGTTTTAGCTTCACACACATACTATGAAAAAGATTATATTAGAGATTATCAAGATTTCTTAAATTACATAAGAGAAAATGACTAAAATTCATCCTTTATCAGACGTTCAATCACAATACATAGGCGAAAATACTATGATTTGGCAATATTGTGTGATACTTAAGGATGCAATTATTGGAGATCATTGCAATATTAACTGTCAGGTATTTATTGAAAATGATGTCAAAATTGGAAACTATGTAACGATTAAACCAGGTGTGCAAATTTGGGATGGTGTTACTTTAGAAGATCATGTTTTTATAGGCCCAAATGTTACTTTTACAAATGATTTGATACCTCGGTCAAAACAATACCCCGAAGCCTTCGAAAGAACTATAGTAGAAAAGGGAGCTTCTATTGGAGCCAATGCCACAATAGTGGCTGGAAATATCATAGGAGAATATGCTTTAATTGGCGCAGGTAGTGTGGTTACAAAAAATGTGCCTCCATATACAGTATGGTTCGGAAATCCAGCACAACAAAAAGGAATGATAGATAGTAAGGGAAATATTACCTACTTTAAGAAATGAATTAAAATTGCACACTTTCTAATATATATATAAATTTATTTAAATGATATTTCCCCTCTCGCTTATGATACTTTAAAAATATCATTTATTATAATCACAACATTAATAGTAAGTACTCTTGCGTTTGAATTCGTTGAAAAAACACTTAATAAAAAAATAAAGAACTATTTTATATGATTAAATTTCTTGATTTACAAAAAATAAATCTTGCCCACCAAAAAGAAATAGAAGAAAGATTATTGAATACTTTTCGTTCAGGATGGTATTTGTTGGGAAATGAAGTAAAAGCTTTTGAAGACAATTTGGCAACATTTATCGGCGTTAATCACGCGATAGGTGTGGCAAATGGCTTAGACGCTTTAAGATTGATTCTAAGAGCATACATTGAACTTGGAGTTATGAAAAAAGGGGATGAAATTATAGTTCCTGCAAATACCTATATTGCCTCAGTATTGGCAATTTCAGAAAATGGTCTTGTACCTGTTTTTGTCGAGCCAGATATTGATACTTATAATATTGATGTTGCAAAAATAGAAGAAAAATTAAATAAGAATACTAAAGGAATTCTTATTGTACACTTGTATGGTCGTGTGATTTTTTCTGAGCAATTGCAAGATCTTGCGAAAAAACATAATTTGAAAATTATCGAAGATAACGCGCAGTCTATAGGATCAAAATGGAAAGGAAAGAGAACAGGTAGTTTAGGAGATGCTGCGGGTTTTAGTTTCTACCCAGGTAAAAATTTAGGAGCACTTGGAGATGCAGGTGCAGTAACGACAAATGATGAATTGCTAGCAAAGACAATTCGTGCATTGGCTAATTACGGATCTAATCAGAAATATATCAATATCTATCAAGGTTTAAATTCGAGATTAGATGAAATTCAAGCTACTGTTTTAGATGTAAAGCTAAAATATATTGATGCAGATAATTCTAGAAGAAGGGAAATAGCTAATAAATATATTTCAGGTATAAAAGCAGCAAATATTAAGCTTCCATCACTACCAGATACTGCAGAAGAGCATGTTTGGCATCTGTTTGTTATACGTACAAATGAAAGAGAAAAAATTACGGATTACCTTAATGATAAAAATATCCAAACTTTGGTTCATTATCCTATTCCTCCGCATAAACAGGAAGCATATAGCGAATTAAATCATCTAAGTTATCCAATTACTGAGCAAATTCACGATGAAGTTTTAAGCTTACCTATAAGTCCTGTAATGAGTGATGAAGAGGTAGAATATGTGATTGCAGAACTAAATAATATATAGTTAATAATTTTAAATGAAAAAGTATATCAAGAAGAAAATTTTATCTTTTTTAGATAAAAAAGGATTTCAGAGAAAACCTGTTTGGGAAGAACCACAAGTGGTTCTGTACGATCAAATGAAAAGTGTTTTTACTCCTCAAAATGATAAAATTATTTCTATAATTTTTTCGAAAGATAGAGCTATGCAACTTGATGGTTTTTTGGCTAGTTATTTTGAGAATGTTAAAAATTACTCCGAGATAAAAGTTTTATTCCATGTAAGCAACGAAGCACATAAAAAATCTTATTCTGATTTACAAAAAATTTATACTGATTTTCCAGTAGAATTTATTCAGGAAACAAACTTCAGGAATAATCTAATTGATACAATAGAAAAATCTTCGGAAGATCGCCTCATTTTTTATGTAGATGATATGCTTTTTTCTCAAGAGATTGACTATGATTGGATAAAAACTGTAGATCCTTTAATTGATATTGTGTGCCTTTCTAGAGGTAAAGATCTTAATTACAGTACGGTTTTAGCTAAGAAAATTGAGGTTCCTTCCTTTAGCAAAATTTCAGAAAATTTATATAAATTTAAATGGGATGAGATTAAAGAATTTTCAGACTGGACATATCCAATTGGGGTATCGGGATATATGTTTTCTCGTTTAGAAATTTTGGAAATGATAAAATCTACCAATTTTAAAGCTCCTAATTCTCTAGAGCATAATTTACAAGCGTTTTTACCTTATTTTACTAAACGTGGAGGCGTTTCTCTCGAAAATGTTGCAACTCCTTGTGTACATACTAATTTAACACAAACAGAAGGTTATAATAATATTTTGGGACATTATTCACTAGAAGAGCTATTGGATTTATGGAATACAAATAAAAGAATTAATCATAGTGAGTTTATAGGACTAAAAGTTTCGGAAGCTGAAGTTAAGAAGTATAATTTTATTAATAGAGCGGAATAATTGTAATAGCAGTGAAGAAATTAATGAATATGAACATGAAAAGTCTTTTAAGAAAAATCTACAGAACTTTTATTCCAGCACCTAAGAAAAAAATTAGTGGTAGTGCTACAATTGATAATTGTGAAATTAATGATTTTGTAAAGATATCTCAACATTCTTATTTCTACAATTCAAGTATTCAGTCTTACACCTATTTTGCGGGATTTAATAGTGTGATGAATGCCTCTGTTGGAAAGTTTTGTTCTATTGGAGATTTCAGTATAATTGGCGCAGGGAATCATCCAGTAGATTTTATTTCAACTAGTCCAATTTTTTATTCTCCTCATGCACAATGTGGTATTACATTTTCTGATGATACATATTTTGATGAAATGAAAAAAACTACTATAGGAAATGATGTATGGATAGGGGCTTACTCTATTGTAATGAGTGGGGTAAAGATTGGAGATGGTGCTATTATTGCTTCAGGTTCTTTTGTAAATAAAGATGTTGAACCTTATTCCATTGTAGGTGGTACACCAGCAAAACTAATACGTAAGAGGTTTGATGACGTTGAAATAAACAAATTACTGAAATTGAAATGGTGGGATAAACCTGAGCATTGGCTAAGAGAAAACTTTAAGTTATTTCATGATAAAGCTAATTTACATCAATTTTTTTAAATAATTTTTAATGACTGAAGAAGATAATGTTGATTATAAAAGCACTTTAAAAAATACAGTTGCTTTTGGGGGCTTGCAGTTCATAAATATCTTGATTTCTATAGTAAAGGGAAAATTTTTAGCAGTTTTTTTAGGTCCCATAGGATTAGGTATCAATAATGTTTTGCTTAATAGTTTAAATATGATTACTACGGCAAATGATTTAGGATTGGATCTAAGCGCGGTAAGAAGTATTTCGGAAAATTTAGATAATGAGAATAAAGTAATTCGAACAGTTACAATTGTTCGAAAACTTTTTTTATGGACCGGAATTTTGGGTGCATTGTTTACGATCTTATTTTCTAGTTTTCTAAGTTTTTGGACTTTTGGCACTTATGATTATACATGGTCATTTGTTTTTTTATCGTTATATGTATTATTTACAACTATTACGAAAAGTCAACAAACTATATTACGAGGAATTAGAAAAATTGATTATATTTTAAAATCAGGTCTTATCGGATCTATTGCGGGATTAGTAATCTCTATTCCGTTATTTTATTTTTATGGTGAAAAAGGTATAGTGCCTACATTAATATTGACATCTTTTGTAATTTATATTACATCTTTGTATTTTTTTAAGAAAGTAAATCTACAAAATATAAAAGTCAAAAACTCAGAAGTTATAGCGGAAAGTAAGAGCATGGTTAAGCTCGGAATAATGCTTATGATTTCTATTTTTATTGGAATGACTGTTAAGTATCTAATTAGTATTGGTATAGGCAGAATTGGAAATTTCAAAGATGTTGGACTATATACGGCCGCTACTTCTATTTCTGGGCAATATATAGGATTTATATTAGCAGCACTAGGTGCCGATTATTTTCCAAGATTAGCAGCAGCTCACACTAATGTAAATAAACTGAATAAAGTTGTAAATGATCAGGCTGAAGTAGTTTTATTGTTGGCTACACCTATTCTTATTATTATGATTATTACCGCACCACTAATGATAAGAGTCATATTAACTAAAGAGTTCATGCCTATAGTATCTTTTATTCGGTTTATAGCTTTAGGTTCATTTTTTCAATTATTTTCTTATTGCTTAGGATACATATCATTCGCAAAGAATGATAAACGTACTTATTTGTTTTTAGAAGCGGGTTTTGGAGCTTCATTACATTTGGTAGCGACTCTTGTATGTTACTATATATGGGGTATAGATGGATTTGGCTATGGTTTTGTGATTATTTATGTAATTTACACTTTAGTGATTTCTGTGATTACATTTAAATTGTATCAATTTCGTGTGTTTAAAGAAACATTAAAGTTTTTTACTGTTAATTTTGCATTTATCTTATCTACGTTCTTGCTTTTCTTAATTTGGAATAACGTTATATCTTATTTATTAGGTACCGTTATACTATTCGCTAATATTGCATACTCTTATAAACAATTGAACAAAAAATTGAACATTTTAGAATTTGTAAGATCTAAATTAAAAAAAAGATAAATTAGACATACATCGAAAATATGTCAGTCTAATATATAAAGACATTAAAGTAACTTAGGTTATGGTTGTATATCAATTTATAACAAAAATATTTATTTAGGAGAATACAAATTTCAAGAAAAATTTAATTTTTTACTATCATTAGATAAAACCAAACAATTAAATTCTAATAGCATATACTAAATATAAATCATGCTGTTGCAAGCTTTTACTTATATGAAAAATTATATTATATTTTTTTAAGAGATGTTAGAAAGAAATAACGAATTGCCACTTGTATCGATTATTGTACCGGCTTATAATCATGAGAAGTATATTGAAAACTGTATTGATAGTATTATTAATCAAAGTTACAAGAACATTGAAGTTATCATTATAAATGACGGATCTACTGATAGAACATTAAGTAAGCTTTCTTCTTACAAAAACTTTGAGCAGGTAAAAATAATTAACCAAGAAAATAAAGGCTTATGCAAAACACTTAATCTTGGTCTTTCTTTAACAAAAGGAAAGTACATTTCCATATTAGCATCAGATGATTATTTGATTAATGATAAGCTTGAAAAGCAAGTAGCTTTTTTAGAATATAATCCTCAATATGGTATGTGCTGTGCAAAAGCATATGAAGTTGATGACGCAGGTAAAAATTTGGGTACAGTTGGAGCTGTAGTTGATGAAAACGAATTATCGTTTCAAAATCTTTTAGACGGAAATAAGATAGCTATATTAACGGCATTACTAAAAAGTAATGTGTTTGATGAGGTTGGAGGTTTTGATGAGGGTTTATATATGGAAGATTGGGATATGTGGCTTAGGGTTTCAAACAAATATAAAATAGGCTTTTTAAACGAATTTGTGGCCTATTATAGAAAACATGAAACAAATATTTCTAGTAAGATTAATCTAATGGAAAGATGCAAAATTCAAACTATAAAAAAATGGAGAAATTTAGATAACTATCCGATAGTTTATAAGCGTCAAATATTAAGATCCTTTAATGAATTAGCCGGAAAAGATAAAATTAACGCATTTAAATTTATAAAAGAAGTGATTCCATTTTGGTATGCTCCCTATTTTTATAGAGGGTTTTTAAAATTATTGGTTAAATGGTAAATAAAAAAAATATTTTATTAATCACTTCTGCTCAATATGGTTACCATACTGATAGTTATTTTTACGCAGATTTATTATCAAAATACTATAACGTGTTTTATTTGGGCTACGATCATGGAGGTGAATATTTTGAGACTAAAAATGTTCATGTTTTTCATGTACCTTTTAAATTAGGTAAAATTAAAAGCAGAATTGCAATGATGAAGCTGGCATCAACTTTACATAAAAAAGAAACTTTTACACATACAATGATTTTTTATTTTACATTTTCTAGTTTGTTTAAGTTTTGTTTAGGAGATTCTATCCAGATTATGGATATTAGAACAAGTTTTGTTTTTAATAGTAAATTAAAAAGATATGCGTATAATCGACTAATGTGCTTGGAAACTAGTCTTTTTAAACATGTTACAATTATTTCAAAAAGTTTGCAAAAATATTTGAGAATTACTAAAGAGGCGCATGTTCTGCCATTAGGAGCACCCGATTTCATTACTAATGAAAAAGAATTCAGTTCGTTAAAATTAATGTATGTGGGAACATTTTATGATAGAAATATTGAACAAACAGTATTTGGATTTCATCGATTTTTAATCGGTTCTGGTTTTCCCAAAGATGTTAAATATACGATAATAGGATTTGGTAGTGAAGAGGAAAAAATAAAAATAAATAATGCTATAAAGGATAATAATCTAGAAGAATATATAGATTTCAAGGGAGAAATACGTTATCCGGCTTTAACTAGTTATTTTTTAGAAAGTAATGTTGGCATTTCCTTTATCCCGCTTACTTCATATTATGACTGTCAACCACCTACAAAAACTTTTGAATATCTTTTAAACGGTATGGCAGTATTAGCTACGAAGACAAGTGAAAATGCGTTGGTTATCAATAGATCGAATGGCGTTTTAATTGGAGATTCCACACAAGAATTTTCAGAAGGTTTAGTAGAACTTTATAGATTAAGAAAGACTTTTAATAGTAACTTAATTAAACAAAAAGCAAGTAAATTTACTTGGGAATATATTGTGGAAAATAATTTACATCTATATTTAGAGTCATTACAGAAATAATATTTAAAATATGTTAATATTCATAATATTATTTTGCTTGTTAATACCTGGGTGTTTTTTTTTCAAGAAAAGCATTTATAGTGGTCTTTTCTTGTTCGGTGTAATCATTGTTTTAGCTTTATTTGCTGGATTTCGAGGTCAGATTGATAATGATTACAATAGCTATTTAGCTATGTTCGAAATGATAAAAAAACCATCTGAATATTTTACAGATTATTCGACATTTTCTTATTTAGAACCTTTTTACTATCTTATTCCAGCTGTCTATAAGCTTTTACCATTCGACTCCTATGTTCTGCTTTTTGTTTTTTTTGCATTTTTAGGGGTAGGATTTAAATTATTATCAATATGGAAGTTGAGTGATAACATTGGCCTTGCGGTCATTACTTATTTTTCTTTCTTTTTTCTTTTACATGAAATGACTCAAATCAGAATCGGAATAGCTTCTGGTATAATGTTAATTTCTATATCAATGATTAAGGAAAGAAAAATATTTTTATTTGTAATGACAATTTTATTTGCGACTTGCTTTCATTATACGTCACTTTTGTTTTTGCCAATTTATTTTCTTGATTCTGAAAAGATAAATAAGAAATTATGGACGGGAATTTTGACGGTTCCCTTTATACTATATGTATTAAAAATAGATTTTATTCAGTTAATTTCAATTTTAAGTTTTGGTATTTTTGCTGAAAAACTAACTGTATATCAAAGCATGTTTGAATTGGGTCAATTTTCTGATAAAGTAAATATTTTAAATGTTCGGATACTATTACAGATATTTTTAACAAGTTTATTTCTTTACTATGCGGATTTTCTTCAGAGTAAAAACAAATATGCAGTCTTATTGTTAAAACTTTCAGTGCTGTCGCTTACTTTCTTTATTCTATTTGCAAGTCTGCCAGTTTTTGCTTTTCGTTTTCAGGAATTATTTGGCGTAGTTCAGATTGTTCTTTATCCATTTATTTTTTATATCGTTAAGGAAAAATATATTGGGATATTTGTTGTTATCTTCTTAGCATTACTAACTTTGTTGTTCAATTTATATTATCTACAATTGCTTAAACCTTATTTTTAATGTCAGTATCAATTATTCTAGTAAATTATAATACAAAAGATTTTACTCTACAATGTATAAATTCAATATATAATCATACGAGAGAGGTTGATTTCGAAATCATTGTTGTTGACAATAATTCTACTGATCAATCCGTAGAAGCAATTCAAGATCAATTCAAAGACGTTATTGTAATAAAAAATACTGAAAATAAAGGATTCGGTGCGGCTAATAACATAGGTATTAATTATGCTACTAAAAAATATGTTTTTTTATTAAACACTGATACTGAGTTAATAAGTAATTCCATAATGGAATTATTCAACCGAATGGAATCCAAAGAATGTCAGCATATCTTGTGTTCAGGTGTTAATATCATTTATCCGGATTTTGAACCACAAGAGTCGTACGGTAATTACCCCTCTTTAAAAGGGATTTTTCTTGGAATGTCTGGATTAAAGGTTTTTTTTCGTAAATATTATGATCGTTATTTAGCAACTGGTAAAATTTGTGATTTCAATAATGTTAAGGAAGTTGATCACATTGTTGGTGTGGCAATGTTTATTAATAAAGAAAAATTAATTAATCAAGTTGGTTTATTTGATGAAGATTTCTTTTTATATTTTGAAGAAACTGAATTATGTTACAGGATAATAAAAAACAATTTTAAAATTTGTTTGTTTCCTGATCTAAAAATTATACATCATTTAAGTAAATCCATGTCGTCTAATTTAAAAAAACATATTTATTTTGAAAGGAGTAGATATCTATATTTTAAGAAAACTGGAATGAAATTTCCTGGTCTGATAAAGGCGGTTTCATTTTTGTCATTTCTCAGGTATAGTATAACACAAAGAGATATTAAATATATCTATTCAATTAAGCAATTGTATGAAAAATTATAAAGGGGTACTTGGGATTAATTTATTAAATTTCAACTCTGATAAATTAGCCGGCGCAGGATATTTTATTAAGCGAATATTTTATCAGTTACAACTTGAAAACTTCAACAAAAGAATTGTAATTTTCGTTCCTAATAACTTAGACGTATCAAAGGTTTTTGATCTAGATTGTAATAAATTAGATTTTGAAATTGTTAAAATCGCAGGAATTAATTCGTTTATTAAAAGAATAATTTTTGAGCAGACATTATTTATTTCTTACTTAAGGAAATTGGATTATTACTATAGTCCAACGCCTGCATTACCGATTTTATTAAAAGTATTTTTGCCTAATATTAAGAGTATTGTTACTATTCATGATTTAATACCCTTTTATTTTCCTAAAAAATATCCTTTTTTTAGAAGATTATATGTGAAATTGATCACAAAATTAGGAGCTAAGTTTGCTGATACAATTATTACAGTTTCGAAATCTACTAAAAAGGATTTAATCTCACATTTTGACATTAGCCACGATAAAATAGTTATTGTTTATAATTTTATTCCTGAATTGATTAAGGAAGAAGAATCTATTATTAATAAATATTTTGTTACGGTATCTACAATTGAGCCAGGCAAAAATTTGATTAATATTATTAAGGCTTTCTATGAATTTCAACGCTCAGATAAGGGCAAAGATTTTCTTTTTTACATTTGTGGTAAAGATGGATGGGATAGTAAGAATATATATAGTCTTGTTGATGAACTAGGTCTGCAAGACAAGATTGTCTTTACTGGATATTTAGAAGAAGATAAAAAAAATGATCTTATAAAAGGAAGCTACGCAATGATTTATGTTAGTTTTTATGAAGGATTTGGGATTCCACCGCTTGAAGCAATGTACTATTCTAAGCCATCTATTGTTTCAAACAATTCTTCATTACCAGAAGTCGTTGGTTTGACAGGTCTATTATGTAATCCTAATAATTCTGTAGAAATTTGTTCAGCTATGAAAGAAATGCTTCTTCAAAGGAGCAGTTTAATAAAAAATATTCCATCGCAATTAGAGTTTTTTGACCCTTCTAAACAATTAGAAATATTTATCAATGCGATTTATGTTAAATAGAGATCTTTCCGTTGTTCTATCTGTTTATTTTAAAGAAAACCCTACTTATTTGAGGCAATCCTTGGAATCGGTTATTAATCAAACATTAAAACCAAAAGAAATCGTTTTAGTAAAGGATGGAGCATTAACGTCAGAATTAGATTCTGTAATTGAAGAATATGAACGAAATTATTCGAAAGTTTTTAAAGTAATAGCCTTGCCTGAGAACAAAGGCCTTGCAAATGCACTTAATGTTGGAATAAATAATGCAAAATATTCATTAATAGCAAGAATGGATTCTGATGATATTTGCTTTAATGATAGGTTTGAGAAACAGATAAATGCTTTAAATGAATTCAATTTAGATATAGTTGGTGGACAAATAATAGAATTTGGTAGAGATATTAATGATGTAATATCACATAGGATAGTACCTTGTGAACATTCTGATATAGTAAAATTACTTAAATTTAGATCTCCATTTTCGCACCCAACTGTTTTGTTTAAGAAAGAAGTTTTTAATGTTTTAAAAGGATATGATTCATCAATTTTTCCCGAAGATTACGATTTTTTTGTAAGAGCTTATTTGGGAAAATTTAAACTTGGAAATATTCCAGATGAAGTTTTATGGTTTAGAATAGGAGAAAATAGATCTGAAGCAATAAAAAGAAGATGGGGAGTTAAGTATGCAAAAAATGAATTTAATCTTTATAGAAAATTCTTGCGAATTAGTTTTTTTAATTATTCCGATTTTTTTAAGGTGGTTTTCTTTAAGATTCCAATTAGAGTAATGCCTTTTTTTATGTTTAAATTTATTTACTACAAAATTGCAAGATAGTGATAAATAATATACAAAATAAAAGTGTGATTATTACCGGTTTATCTGGATTTGTAGGCTCAAATCTTAAACTCTATTTAAAAGACTCATATAAAATTGTACCATTAAGTACACGTTATTTGCCTAATCAACAATTTGAAATTAATACAGATGTGATCATTCATCTTGCTGGTAAGGCACACGATTTAAAAAAAGTTTCTGTACCTCAAGATTATTACGATAGTAATTTTGAATTGACTAAACAGTTATTTGATGCTTTTTTAATTTCAGGTTCAAGTGTTTTTATTTTTATGAGTACAGTAAAAGCAGTTGCAGATGAAGTAAAAGGCGTTTTGAAAGAAGATGAAATTCCAAATCCAAAAACACATTACGGTATAGCAAAGCACCAGGCAGAAAATTATATATTGAATAAGAAATTGCCAGATGGTAAAAGGGTTTTCATACTTAGACCTTGTATGATTCACGGTCCTGGTAATAAAGGCAATCTGAATTTATTGTATCAATTAGTTTCAAGAGGTTTACCATGGCCACTAGGCGCATTTGAAAATAAAAGATCTTTTTTGAGTATAGAAAATCTTTGTTTTGCTATTAGAGAGTTGATGGAAAACGAGAGAATACCTTCGGGGATTTTTAATGTAGCAGATGATGATCCATTGTCTACCAATGAATTATTGGAATTGTTAGGGGTAAGTTTAGGAAAAAAAAAGAGAATATTAAATTTACCACGAAAAGTTATTAATTCGATTGCTAAATTAGGAGACGTCTTGCGCTTGCCATTAAATAGAGAACGTTTACAGAAGCTAACAGAAAATTACATTGTTAGTAACGAAAAGATTGTAAAAGAATTAGGGAAATCTTTTCCCGTAAAGTCAAAAGAGGGGTTGTTGAAGACTTTTGAGTCATTTAAAAAAATAAAAAAAATAAAAAAATGAAAGTTGCACTTATAACGGGAATTACAGGACAAGATGGTTCATATTTAGCAGAACTATTATTAGAGAAAGGATACATGGTTCATGGTGTTAAGAGAAGAGCTTCTTCTTTCAATACACAACGAATAGATCATATATATCAAGATCAACATGAAGCTCACGTAAATTTTAAGTTGCACTATGGAGATTTGACTGATTCTACTAATGTCATTAGAATTATTCAAGAAGTACAACCTGATGAAATCTATAATTTAGGGGCTATGAGTCACGTAAAAGTGTCTTTTGATTCTCCTGAATATGTTGCTAATGTCGATGGAATTGGTACGCTAAGAATTTTGGAAGCGGTTCGTATTTTAGGTTTAGACAAGAAAACTCGTATTTATCAAGCTTCAACATCTGAATTGTATGGTGGTTTAGCTGAAAATAAAAATGAAAAAGGACTTTATGATGAACAGTCACCTTTCTATCCACGTTCACCTTATGGGGTTGCAAAAATTTACGGTTTTTGGATTACAAAAAATTATAGAGAAGCATATAATATTTTTGCTTGTAACGGTATTTTATTTAATCATGAGTCACCAAGAAGGGGAGAAACTTTTGTAACTCGTAAAATAACAATGGCCACAGCTGCTATTGCTTTGGGAGAACAAGATTGTTTATACTTAGGAAATTTAGATGCTCAACGTGATTGGGGACATGCGAAAGATTACGTAGAAGCTATGTGGCGTATTTTGCAACAAGATGTTGCAGAAGATTATGTAATTGCTATGGGAGAAACTACCTATGTACGTGATTTTGTTAAAATGTCATTTGCAGAAGTTGGAATTGAGATAGAATTTAAAGGAGAAGGAGTAGATGAGAAAGGATATGTTGCATCATGCAATAATCCTGACTATCAAATTCAGATAGGTAAACAAGTAATTTCTGTTGATCCACAATATTTCCGTCCAACAGAAGTTGATTTACTTATTGGTGATCCTACTAAATCAAAAACAAAATTAGGATGGGTTCCTAAATATGATTTGGCTGGGTTAGTGAGAGAAATGATGATATCCGATCTTGAATATGTTAAAAGAGAAAAGATGTTAAATGAAGTAAGATCTGCAATTAGGTACTAATTTAAATAAAATCAGAAAAATTTATATTCTTGATTTACAATTGTAATTATGAATTTAAAAGATAAAATATATATAGCTGGACACCGTGGAATGGTGGGCTCGGCTATTTTGCGTCAACTGAAAACAAAAGGATATACCAATTTTGTTTTGAAGACTTCTTCAGAGTTAGATTTAAGAAAGCAGCAAGATGTTGCAGATTTCTTTGCTGAAGAAAAACCTGATTATGTTTTTTTAGCCGCTGCTAAAGTTGGAGGAATTATAGCAAATAATACTTACAAAGGAGATTTCATTTACGAAAATCTGATGATACAAAATAATATAATTCATCAATCTTACTTAAACAATGTAAAGAAGTTGATGTTTTTAGGTTCTTCATGTATTTATCCTAAAATGGCTCCTCAGCCATTAAAGGAAGAATACATGCTTACAGGAGAACTAGAGCCTACAAACGAACCTTATGCTATTGCAAAAATTGCAGGAATAAAAATGTGTGATGCATACAGGGATCAATTTGGATGTAATTTTATTTCTGTTATGCCAACAAATCTGTATGGACCTAATGATAATTACGATTTAAAGAATTCTCATGTTCTTCCGGCAATGTTAAGAAAATTTATTACTGCAAAACGCAATAATGATACTTCCGTAACAATTTGGGGAACTGGAAGTCCAAAAAGAGAATTTCTGCATGCAGATGATCTCGCCGAAGCTTGTTTGTATTTAATGGAAAATTACAATGAACAAGGATTAGTAAATATCGGAGTAGGAGAAGATATCTCAATTTTAGATCTAGCTATTTTGGTTAAAAAAGTAGTTGGTTTTGAAGGTGAAATTTTAACAGATACTTCTAAACCAGATGGTACGCCTCGTAAATTAATGGATGTCTCTAAATTAAATGGTTTTGGCTGGAAAGCAAAAACAAGTTTAGAAGAAGGAATTCAGAAAGTTTACGATGAAATTAAAGATATTAATTGGGAATAATTTCATAAAATGGAATATACAATTTTAGGAATTATTTTAATGATCATAATGCTGCTTTATTTTAAAGTGGCAGATCGTTTTAATATAATAGATAAACCTAATCAAAGAAGTTCTCATACAGAAATAACTTTAAGAGGAGGAGGGATTATTTTTTGGTTTTCAGCGCTAATCTATTTTGTTCAGCATATTCAAACAAATTATTTCTTCTTTACAGGAATAACACTTGTGAGTTTAGTTAGTTTTTGGGATGATATTCAAAGTTTACCAAATAAGATTAGAATTTCAATTCATTTTCTTTCTATCACTTTGATTTTTATTGATTTAGGTTTGTTTGATTTTTTTCCAATTTGGGGGACATTTATTGTATACATTTTAACTATCGGTTTAATAAATGCTTATAATTTCATGGACGGAATTAATGGTATTACTGGTATCTATACTTTAACTGTGATGGGATCTCTGCTGTATGTAAATTCAAATATTCAGCTATTTTCAGACGGAAGTTTTATAAAATATGCAATGATTGCAAGTTTGGTCTTTTTGTTTTTTAATTATAGAAAAAAAGCAAAATGTTTTGCAGGAGATGTTGGGAGTATTGCCATAGCATTTTGGGTAATTTATCTCGTTTTAAAACTAATTCTCGCAACAAATTCATTGATTTGGCTCTTATTTCTAGCAGTATATGGAGTTGATGCTATTTGTACTATTATGCATCGTTTGTATTTGAAACAAAATATATTTGAAGCACATCGTTTACACTTTTATCAAATTCTAAGCAATGAATATAAAATACAGCACAGATTGGTAGCGCTGTTATATGGATTAATTCAAGCTGCAATCTCATTATTAGTTGTAAGCCTTTATCAAAAAAATAATGATTTAATTATTTTTATAATAGTAATTCTGCCTTTACTTATTATTTATTCGTTTAAGTTTTATTTGTTAAATAAAAGTAATTTGAGATTAAAAGCATGAAACCAAAAGTAATTCAGGGAGGAAAGTTTGAAGATCAGAGAGGTAGTATTTCTTTTGTGAATGATTTCAGTTTTTCGGAAATCGAAAGGTTTTATATTATAAGTAACTCGAAGGAGAATCCAATCCGTGCTTGGCAAGGACATAAATTAGATGCGAAAAATTTTTATTGTCTTTCAGGATCCTTTAAAATTCATTTTATCAAAATTGATAATTGGGATAGTCCTTCTAAAGATTTATTTATTGAGACCGTTCATGTTTCGGAATCGGATAGTAAAATAGTTCATATTCCTGCAGGTTATGTAAATGCTGTCGAGTCTTTACAAGAAAATTCAAAATTAATGTCATTTTCTACATTGCCACTGGCAAATGTAAGTGAGGATGATGTGCGTTACCCGTCAGATTATTGGCCAATTTAAAATGAGTAATAAAAGAATTTATTTGTCGTTGTCTGAGGGGAGTGGTTTTGAGCAAGAATATATTCAAAATGCCTTAATGTCAAATTGGATTACTTCTGGAGGACCATATGTTGATCAATTTGAAAATAAACTTCAGGATTATTTTGACAATGGATCATATGTAGCTGCATTAAATTCTGGAACATCTGCCATACATTTGGCATTAGTATTATTAGGAGTTGAGAGTGGAGATGAAGTAATCTGTCAGAGTATGACGTTTTCTGCTTCTGCAAATCCAATTCTGTATCAGAATGCAATTCCAGTATTTGTTGATAGTGAACCTGAAACCTGGAATATTTGTCCACAGAATCTAGAGGATGCTATAAAAGATCGAATACAAAAAGGTAAGAAGCCAAAAGCTATAATTGCTGTTCATTTATATGGGATGCCTTATAAAGTTGATGAAATTCATAGTGTTGCAGATCGTTATGGTATTCCAATCATTGAAGATAGTGCTGAAGCTTTAGGTAGTAGCTACAAACAAAAAAAATGTGGCACTTTTGGTTCTTTAGGAATTCTATCATTTAATGGCAATAAGATTATTACAACATCAAGTGGAGGTGTGATTATTTCTAACTCTAAAGAAATAAAAGAAAAAGCAATTTTTTTTGCAACACAATCAAAAGATCCAGTTACACACTATCAGCATAGCGAAATAGGCTATAATTATAGAATGAGTAATATTTGTGCTGGTATAGGTCTTGGACAAATAAAAGTATTAGAGGATAATATTAAATCAAGAAGAGAAAACCATTTTTTTTACAGAGAAATTTTTAAAGAAATTAAAAAAGCAGCACTTTTTGATAATTTTAATGACGATTTTTTTTCCAATTACTGGTTAAATACAATTTTGTTAGAAACAAAAGAAGACAGGGAAATTTTAAGACTTGCTTTTGATGAATCAAATATAGAATGTCGTCCATTATGGAAACCAATGCATTTACAACCTATTTTTGAAAAATATCCTTATTATGGAAGTAATGTGGCCGAAACATTATTTGAAAAGGGATTATGTCTGCCATCTGGATCAAATTTAACAAATGAAGATAAAACTAGAATTAAGAAAGTTATATTTAACTTTTTTAAATAATTTGAATATTTAAAATGAAAATCGAGAAAACATTTATTAAAGACTTAGTAATTGTAGAACCAACTGTGTTTGGAGATGAGAGAGGCTATTTTTTTGAATCTTACAGTAAAACTAAATTTGAAGATTTAGGTATTAATATAGAATTTGTTCAAGATAATCAATCCTTTTCAAAAAAAGGAACCTTAAGAGGACTACATTATCAAAATCCGCCATTTGCACAAACTAAATTGGTTCGTGTTTTAGAAGGTGAAATTATTGATGTCGCAGTAGATTTGAGAAAGGATTCCCCTACTTATGGAAAATCTTTTAGTATTCTATTATCTGCAGATAATAAAAAACAACTTTTGGTACCACAAGGTTTTGCACATGGTTTCTCAGTTATAAGTGAGACTGCATCAGTGATGTATAAATGTGATCAGTTTTATAATAAAGCTTCTGAAGGAGGAATAAAATATGATGATCCATCACTTAATATTGATTGGGGAATGAACTTAGATGAGGCTATTGTTTCAGAGAAAGATCAAATTCTACCTTTTATTGATAACTGTAATAGCCTGTTTTCATGGAAAGAATTCTTGTAACAGGAGCAAATGGGCAATTAGGATCGGAATTAAACGTAATTGCTAAAAAACATTCAAACTACGAATGGGTATTCGCTGATAGAACCAATATAACTTTAGATGATTTAGATTTACTTCAAAATCAATTAGAGGAAATTAAGCCAAATGTTATTCTTAATTCTGGAGCTTATACTGCTGTTGATAGAGCTGAATCAGAAAAAGATTTAGCCTTTAAAGTAAATCATTTGGCAGTAGAGTTAATGGCAAAATATGCTAAAGAAAATAACGTCAAATTAATTCATGTTTCTACAGATTATGTTTTTGACGGTACTTCGTCCATCGCTTTAAATGAAGAAGCTGAAACTAATCCTATAAATATTTATGGAGAAAGTAAATTGGCTGGTGAAATCGCTTGTTTAAAAGAAAATCCAGATTCAATTATTATTAGAACATCTTGGGTTTACAGCAAATTTGGAAACAATTTTGTAAAAACGATGCAGCGATTAATGCAAGAGAGAGAAGAAATTAAAGTTGTAAATGATCAGATTGGCTCACCAACATATGCTGCCGATTTAGCTCAAGCAATGATTAACATTATTGAATCACCAAAATGGATTCCTGGAATTTATAATTATTCAAACGAAGGTGAAATTAGCTGGTACGAATTTGCACTAAGTATAAAAGAACTTGGAAGTTATAATTGCAAAGTAGGAGGGATTCCATCCTCATCTTATCCAACTCCAGCAAAAAGGCCAAGCTTTTCATTGTTAAATAAAGAAAAAATAAAAGCAATTTATAATTTAAATATTCCAAATTATAAGGAAAGCTTAAAAAAAATGTTTGTTTAAAATCTTAGATTAGAATTCTAGAGGTTTGAAAAATTAAACATCTAAAAATCTACAATCTACAATCTAAAATTAAGTTTATGAAAGGAATAATATTAGCTGGAGGTTCTGGCACAAGATTGCACCCATTAACATTAGCAGTAAGTAAACAATTAATGCCGGTTTATGATAAACCTATGATCTACTATCCGTTGTCAACTTTAATGATGGCAGGAATAAATGAGATTTTAATTATTTCTACTCCTCATGATTTGCCACATTTTAAAAAACTTTTGGGAGATGGAAGCACAATTGGGTGTAAATTTAGTTATGCCGAACAGCCAAATCCAAACGGACTTGCACAAGCTTTTGTAATTGGTGAAGAATTTATCGGTAAAGATAAAGTAGCTCTAGTTTTAGGAGACAATATTTTCTTTGGAACTAATATGCAGCAATTATTAAAGGATAATGCTAATCCAGATGGCGGAGTTGTTTTCGCTTACCACGTTTCCGACCCTGAAAGATATGGGGTGGTAGAATTTGACGAGAATAAAAATGCTATTTCTATTGAAGAAAAACCTTTAGAACCTAAATCTAATTATGCTGTACCAGGATTATATTTCTATGATAACTCTGTTGTAGAAATCGCTAAAAATATTAAGCCAAGTGCGCGAGGTGAATATGAGATTACAGATGTAAATAAAGTTTATCTTGAAAAAGGTCAGTTAAAAGTGGGAATATTAAGCAGAGGAACAGCATGGCTTGATACAGGAACTTTTAATAGTTTAATGCAGGCAGGTCAATTTGTTCAGGTTTTAGAAGAAAGGCAAGGCCTAAAGGTTGGATGTATTGAAGAAATCGCTTGGAGGCAAGGCTTTATTAATGATGAACAGCTTGAAGGGTTAGCTTTACCATTGGTTAAATCAGGTTATGGTAAGTATCTCATAGATTTTTTAAAACAAAAGAAAAAAGGTGTTAAAATTTAATTTACATCTATAAATAATTATTTAAAACCTTTAATTTGTATTTTTGTATATGTACAAATATTACAAGATTTAAATAAAGCTCAATTGAATACAGATAAACCAAATAATATAACTTCTTTGTTGTATAAAACTTTTTCGCCAAGAAATCTTAGGGCAAACATCAATAATCTGAGCTATCTACCTAGGTGGATTATCATTGCTATTGATGTAATGGTTTTGTTTTTTTCATTTTCATTTACTTATTTACTATTTGAAGGTACTGCCATAGGTTATATTATTACTTCACATGATTTTTATTTTGTCGCAAGTTTAATCCTAGTAAATATATTTTTCTTCTGGCTTTTTAGAACCTATTCGGGAATTATTAGGCATTCCTCTTATATTGATGCAATAAAACTGCTTTTTTCTCAAATGTCAGTTCTAGTTTTCTTCTTATTTATAAATTTAGTCTTTGAATTGTATACGGGACATAAAGCTTTTTTAAATACTGCTCTTTTTATTAATTTAGTTTTGTCTTTTTGTGGACTGTTTTTATATCGTGTTGTAGTTAAACAGACATTTGAAATGTATTTCTCTGAAAAAGCTACAACTAAACTTGTTAGAACTGTAATTTATGGTACAGATGCCAATGCAATATCAGTAGCAAATGCATTAAAATTTGAAACTCCCTCTCGATTTAAAATCGTGGGATTCGTAGATAAGAACAATCAGAATGCATCTAAACGTATGCTGGATCTTCCTATTCTAATTTTAAGGAAAAAACTTCCTGCATTAATGAGATCTGTTGCTGCGGAAGGTGTAATCATCGCAGATAAAAGTTTGAGCAAGGAGGAGCAATTAATTATAGTTGATCAATGTTTAGAATTTAATTACAGAGTTTACACTGTTCCATTAATTTCGGATTGGGAAAATCAAAAGGAAATTTCTCAAAAAGTTAAGAATATTCAGATTGAAGATTTATTAGAACGAAAACCGATTGTTCTAGATAGTAAATCAATTTCTAAACAATTAAAAGATAAAACAATTTTGATTACTGGAGCGGCTGGTTCGATCGGAAGTGAAATTGTAAGACAGGTTCTAAACTTTAATCCAAAGAATGTCATTATTCTGGATCATGCAGAAACACCGTT
This sequence comes from Flavobacterium sp. GSB-24, assembly GCF_027924665.1. NCBI lineage: Bacteria > Pseudomonadati > Bacteroidota > Flavobacteriia > Flavobacteriales > Flavobacteriaceae > Flavobacterium > Flavobacterium sp. GSB-24. The sequence goes on along the minus strand of NZ_AP027043.1, from coordinate 333,029 downwards.
ACATAATTTGTGTTTAGAGACTCAAGCTATGAATTTGAGTGCAAAGATTGTAGCAGTAATTGCTGATGTTAGAAGCAAAAAAGCCTTAGAAAAAGTATTTAAAAGTTATAACCCACATGTTGTTTTCCACGCGGCGGCATATAAACATGTGCCTTTAATGGAAGAAAATCCTTCTCAGGCTATTCAAACCAATATTAAAGGAACTAAAAATTTAGCAGACTTATCATGTAAGTACAATGTTAAAAAATTTGTTATGGTTTCTACCGATAAAGCTGTTAACCCAAGTAATGTAATGGGGGCAAGTAAACGTATTGCTGAAAAATATGTGCAGTCTTTATTCTTAAAAAACCAAAAAGAAAACGTTGAGGGTGGTACAAAATTTATAACAACTCGTTTTGGAAATGTTTTAGGGTCAAATGGTTCTGTCGTTCCTTTATTTACAAAGCAAATTGCCGAAGGTGGACCAGTTACTATTACTCATCAAGATATTATTCGCTATTTCATAACAATTCCTGAAGCTTGTCAACTTGTATTGGAAGCGGGAGCGATGGGGAACGGTGGCGAAATTTATATATTTGATATGGGTAAACCTGTCCGTATAATTGATTTGGCTAAGAAAATGATAAAATTGGCTGGTTTTATACCAGATAAAGAAATAAAAATAAAAATTGTAGGTTTAAGACCTGGTGAAAAGTTATACGAAGAATTATTAAATGATACTTCTAAGACTCTTCCAACATATCATAATAAAATCATGATTGCTCAGGAAATACAAGATGAGTATGAAAATTTACATAATGATGTTGATGAACTTATTGGAATTGCAGATTTTTATGAAAATGACGACATAGTATCTAAAATGAAAAAAATTGTTCCAGAGTTTAAGAGTATGAATTCTACTTTTGAGGTTTTAGATAAATAATTATCATTAATAATATAAATTAAAATAGAGCAAAAGGTGTTTTTTAAACACCTTTTGGTATTTTTAAATAATTGCTAAAATGTTAAAAATCTTGTTAATTTTAGAGGTAAGTAAGATTTCTTCTAATAGTTCTATCTAATGGATAAGTCTAATATTGAAAATGAATGGTTGTTTGAAATAACACCAAAAAATAAATTTTTCTCTCTTAATTTTAAAGAAATCTGGCAATACCGTGACCTTCTATTGCTTTTTGTAAAAAGAGATATAATTACAGTATATAAACAAACAGTTTTGGGACCGCTTTGGTACTTAATTCAGCCTTTGTTCACCTCCATTACATTTACTATAATATTTAATAATGTTGCAGGTATTAAGACGGGAAGTATTCCTCCGTTTTTGTTTAATCTTGCAGGTATTATGGTTTGGAATTATTTTACAGCTTGCTTGACAGGAACATCAGATACTTTTAAGTCTAATGCGGGAATATTTGGGAAAGTTTATTTTCCAAGAATTATAACTCCTTTATCTATAGTAATTTCAAATTTAATTAAGTTTGGAATTCAATTTGGAATATTTATTTTCTTTTACATTTTCTTTTATTTTCAAGGAGCCCATTTACAGTTAAATATATCTATATTATTTTTCCCAATTTTAATTTCATTTATGGGAATTTTAGGGTTAGGTTTGGGGATGATGATTTCTTCGATGGTTACAAAATATAGAGATTTAAATAATTTAGTTGGTTTTGGAGTACAGCTTTTAATGTATGTATCTGCCGTAATGTATCCAATGGAATTGATAAAAGAAAAACTTCCAAAATTTGGTTGGATTGTTGAATACAATCCTTTAGCGTATGTGATAGAAACTTCTCGATATATGCTTTTAAATATTGGTAACGTATCAATTTTAGGGTTAGTATATACAATGGCAGTTACAGTAGTTGTTTTTTTTTCTGGATTGTTGGTTTTTAATAGAACAGAAAAAAGCTTTATAGATACCGTATAATGAAAGATATAATATTAAAAGCCGAAAATATTTCTAAACAATATCGTTTAGGACAGGTAGGAACAGGTACTCTGAGTCATGATTTTAACCGATGGTGGCATAAAATTCGAGGAAAAGAAGATCCGTATTTAAAAGTAGGAGACACAAATGATCGTAGTACAAAAGGAACTTCAGATTATGTTTGGGCTTTGCAAGACATTAATTTTGAAGTTGAACGAGGAGAAGTTTTAGGGATTATTGGAAAGAATGGGGCTGGAAAGTCTACACTTTTAAAAATTCTGTCAAAGGTTACAGCGCCAACAACAGGAAGTATCAAATCTAGAGGACGTATTGCTTCTTTATTAGAAGTTGGGACAGGATTTAATGGAGAAATGACAGGACGAGAGAATATATTTCTTAACGGTGCCATTTTAGGAATGACCAAAAAAGAAATTACTTCAAAACTTGATGAAATTATCGAGTTCTCAGGATGTGAGCGTTATATAGATACGCCAGTAAAAAGATATAGCTCTGGGATGACAGTTCGTTTAGCATTTGCTGTTGCAGCTTTTTTAGAACCTGAAGTATTGGTTGTTGATGAGGTTTTGGCAGTTGGTGATGCTGAATTTCAGAAAAAAGCTATTGGCAAAATGCAAGATATTTCCAGAGGAGAAGGAAGAACTGTTTTGTTTGTGAGTCATAATATGGCAGCAGTAAGAAGTTTGTGCACTAAGGGTATGGTTTTAATTAATGGTAAAGTTGCAATGACTGGAAGCGTAGAAAATGCTGTTAGTTATTATTTAAGTCATGGATCAGAATCAATGAATAAGAAAGTTTTTTCATCTGAATATGATAAAAAAGAATTTACGATTCATGAAATCAGTTTAAATGCTGTAGGAAAATTATCCGAAGATCCATTGGATGAGTATCAAAAAATTGATATCAATACATTATTTACTTTAAAAGATGATTCAAGAAAATTACATTTAACTTTTGTTTTAAATAACGATTTTGGAGAGGCTCTATTTACATTTTCACATGTAAATGGAGATTTGAAATTAAATAAAGGATTAAATAAAATTAAATGCAGCCTGCCGGAAGGCTTTTTAAACATAGGGACATATTATCTTTCTTTATACGTAATTGAAGATTCAAAAGCGACAATATTTGTTGAAAAAGATATTATTTCATTTATTATTCAAGAAGGCGAAAGACCTTTAGGTTCTTGGATGGGAAGAGAGCCGGGGTTTATTAAACCAAAATTTGATTGGTCAATTGAAGTCAATTAATTAACATGGAAAACAAAATTAAAAAGTCAGCAAAATTAATTTTAAAAAAATTGGGCTATAATCTATCTAAAATAAATCCTTCAAATACTATTGATTTGAATAATACAAATGAAAAAGATTATTTATTATTCAATTTTTATAATACTTTAAAAGCATTTAATTTTCAACCCAAACATATTGTTGATGTCGGTGCAAATCATGGTACATGGACTAGAGAAGCACTAATGCATTTTCCAAATTCATATTATACTTTGCTTGAACCCCAAGAATGGTTAAAAAAGTCATTTCAAGATATTTTAGATGATAATCCTAAAGTACAGTTTTATCCTGTTGGAGCTGGTGAGAAAAATGGGTCTTTTCTTTTTACAATTGTGGATAGGGATGATAGTTGTTCTTTTAGATACACTAAAGAAGAAGCGATTGAATCTGGATTTAAACAAATTGAAATTCCAGTATTAACATTAAATGAATTACTTTCACAAAGAGAGATTCCTGTTCCAGACATTATAAAAATAGATGCAGAGGGATTAGATATTGAAGTTTTAAAAGGAGCGAGCAATTATTTTGGAAAAACTGAAATATTTATGGTAGAAGCTGGTGTTGTTAATAAAAAGTTTGATAACAGTTTTCTCAAATTAATAAATTTTATGGATGAAAATGGTTATAGATTATTTGAGTTAACAGATCTCAATCGACCATTTTCTATAAAAGTATTATGGCTTGTTGAACTTGTTTTTGTAAAAAAAGATGGAATTATTGACTCACAAAGAATCATATAATGATCAACGTAACAAAAACTTTTTTACCGCCTTTAGAAGAATATAACAAGCAATTAAAACGAGCTTGGGAAAAACAATGGCTTACAAACCGCGGAGAACTTGTATTAGAGCTAGAGCAAAAACTAAAGGAATATTTAAATATTTCTAATATTATCGCAGCTAATAACGGTACTGTACCATTGCAAATAGCGTTAAAGTTATTAGGAAACTATGGTGAAATAATTACTACACCATTTAGTTATGTTGCTACATCTGCCGCTATTGTGTGGGAAAATTGCACTCCTGTTTTTGTTGATATTCATCCTGAATATTTAAGTATTGATGAAACTAAAATAGAAGAAGCTATAACAAGTAAAACAACAGCTATTCTAGCTACTCATGTTTTTGGTAATCCTTGTAATGTTCAAATTATAGAAAATATAGCAAAAAAATATAACCTTAAAGTTATTTATGATGCAGCGCACGCTTTTGGAGTATCTTATTTAGGAAAATCGTTATTTGAGTATGGTGATGTAAGTACTTGCAGTTTTCATGCAACAAAATTATTTCATACAGGTGAAGGAGGTGCAATGTTTACAAATGATATTAATTTATATGACAAGTTGTTTAACAGTCATAATTTTGGGCATAATGGTCCTTTGTCATTTTATGGATTAGGTATAAATGGAAAAATGTCAGAATTGCAAGCCGCTATGGGACTGTCTATTTTACCTTATATTGAAAACATAATTTCTGAAAGAAAAAAAGTTGTTGATTTTTATAATTCAAATTTAGATTTATCCCAGATTCAAATTTTGAAAATAAGGCAAAATACGCAATGGAACTATAGTTATTATCCTGTTATTTTTAAAAGCGAAGAGGTGTTGTTAAGGGTAGAAAAGAGATTAAATGAAAACCAAATTTTCCCAAGACGATATTTTTATCCCTCATTAAATACTATTGAGTATTTAAAAGGCACTCCAATGCCAATTTCAGAGAGTATAGCAAATCGAGTTTTATGTTTACCGTTATTTTTTGGATTAGAAATAACTACTTTAGAAATAATAACAAATCTAATAAATAGAAATATTTTAAAATAAAATGAAAATAACAATTGGTCAGATTGTTGAGAAAAAGAAAGTATTTGATATGCAGTCAGTAGTGGACTATGCAAGATTAACAGGAGATTACAATCCAGTTCATTTTGATGATATATATGCGTCAAAAACAATTTTTAAAAAACCAATTGTGCATGGACCTCTTATTCTCACAATGGTAACAACTATGTTTGCTAATGAATTACCTGGACCAGGCAGTGTTTATTTAAGTCATGATGTTAAATATTTTTCTCCAGTTTATTACAATGATGAAATCACAGCTAGATTAGAAGTTATTGAAATTAACAATAAGAATCATATTTTTATCAAAACAACTTGTTTTAATCAATTGGGTAAAATTATTTTGGATGGAATAGCAAGATTAAAAATATATTAAGATGGCTTTTTTAAGTAGAGAAGATTTAGAAAAAATAGGATTCAAAAATTTAGGAAAAAATGTTTTAATATCAGATAAAGCATCGATTTATAGACCTCAAAATATATCAATAGGAGAAAATGTAAGAATTGATGATTTTTGCATTATATCTGCAGGAGAAAAGGGTATCGAAATAGGTAACCACGTCCATATAGCATGTTATGTTTCTTTAATAGGAAATGAATTAATTAAGATCAATGATTTTGTAGGTATAAGTTCTAAAACTTCGGTATATTCTAGTAGTGATGATTATTCAGGGGACTATTTAACAGGTCCAACTATTGAAGATGAGTTTAAAAATGTAGATAATCGCCCAGTGATTTTTGAAAGTTATAGTATAATTGGCTCTGGGTGTGTTGTTTTACCAGGAGTTACTATTGGAGAAGGTGTTGCTGTCGGAGCAATTTCATTAGTTGCAAAAAATTTAGATTCTTGGTGTATTTATGTTGGAACTCCAATAAAGTATATTAAGAAAAGAAGAAAAAATATGCTGCAATTTTTACCGTTATTAAAATGAAGATGCCGCCACTTGTAAGTGTAGTTATGATTACTTACGGACAAGAAAACTATATTCGTAAGGCAGTAGAAAGTATTTTAATGCAGAAGTGTGATTTTGCAGTAGAATTTGTTTTAGCAAATGATTGTTCTCCTGATGGAACACACCATGTGATTGAAGATATAATTAAAAATCATCCGAATGGTTCTTGGATAAAATATTTTAGACACGAACATAACTTAGGAATGATGAGCAATTTTATTTTTGCTTTAAAACAATGTAGTGGTTCTTATATAGCAATGTGCGAAGGTGACGATTATTGGACAGATCCATTAAAATTACAAAAACAAGTAAGTTTTTTAGACGCTAATCCTGAATATGTTCTTTGTTTTCATCAGGTAGATCTTCTTAATTTAAATGGTGATATTGTCGATGATTTTATCACTAAAGTTCCTGAAGATTATGAAACTATTGAAACATTAGCTAGCTTAGGTAATTATATTCACACTCCTTCGGTTGTGTTTAGAAATATAATAAGAAAATTTCCATTTGAATTTGAATTGTCTCCTATTGGTGATTATTTTTTATATCTAATGCTTGCAGAACATGGAAAACTAAAGTTTTTACAAGAAAAAATGGCTGTTTATAGACATGGAGTTGGTGTTTTTTCAAGCACATCAGAAATAGCAATTACTAAAAATAATTTAAAATTATTTACTTGTTTATTATCTTATTTAAATAATGAAGAGACCAAGAAAATTATACTTAAACGTCATTTTAAAATACTTTCATATCTAGAAGAATCAATTCATAATAATTATTCAAATAGCTTTGTGTCGAATCATTCTTTTTTTAGATTTTTAAAAATTATTAGATCAGATTATAAATCACCAAAAAAAATAGCAAGAACAATTTTGAATAATTTGCTCAAAAGATGAGAGTCAATAATTTTGATTTTTTAAGATCTTTGTTTGCATTATTAGTTGTCATTGCACATTGCTATCCATTATCAGGAAATGATGTGAGTTCTCAGTGGATTTTTGAAATTACAAATAAACAAATTGAATTATCGAATATTGGGTTAAATGGTTTTTTTATTATAAGTGGATATTTAATTTTTCAAAGTTTAGTTCATAGCGAAAATTTGATAGAATTTTACTTTAAAAGAATTTTACGCTTATTTCCAGCTTTAGTTGCGATTCTTTTTCTAACTACTTTTTTAGGGTACTTTGTTTATGATGGTCCATCACTATACTTTTATAATAGGGATATTTATACATATTTTCTTAGAAATATTTCAATTTTCAATTTGCAATATGGTATAAAAGGTATTTTTGAACATAATCCTTATCCTTCTGCAATAAATGGTTCTTTATGGACTATCGCTTACGAAGTAACAATGTATATTTTTATTTCAGGATTATTTTGGTTTAGGAAGAACACAAAACTTGTACAAATTTTAATATTTATATGTTTTGGCCTAATGTTTATAATTTATGTTTTTTTAAGTGATAAAATAAAGAGTTATAGCTTATTTGATCTTCAAGGTTCACATTTATTAAATCTAGGAACTTTTTTTGTTTGTGGTAGCTTATTAGCATCCCTAAAAATAGAACATTTCAAGAATAAAAAATATTTGTTTTTAATTGCATGCTTAATCCTTATTCTCTCTATATATTTTCAATTTTATAATCAAGTAAAGCATATTGTTTTGCCCATCTTAATTTTAATAATAGCTTTAGAACCTTTACTAATAATTAGTTCTTTTGGAAAAATTGGAGATCCGTCATATGGAATTTATATTTACGGATTTCCTATTCAACAAACATTAATTTATTACTTCAGGATGAATACATTGTGGTTAATAATTACTTCTGTTATTATATCAATATTTTGCGGATATATTTCTTGGCATATGATTGAGAAGTTTTTTTTAAAATATAAGGATAGTTTAAAATTAAGAGCGATGCTATGCTAGCTATTATTGTTCCCTACTATAAAATTTCTTTTTTTGAAGCGACTTTAGAATCTCTAGCAAATCAAACTGATAAGAGATTTAAAGCTTATATTGGTAATGATTCGAGTCCACAAAGTCCCGAAAAAATACTTGAAAAATATCAAAATCATCTTGATATTAAATATGTCCGTTTTGATAATAATTTAGGAAGGGAAGACTTAACAAAACAATGGGAACGTTGTATTGAACTAACTAATGATGAAACTTGGATTATGATTTTGGGGGATGATGATATATTGCAAGAGAATGTGGTAGAGTCTTTTTTTGATAACTTAAAAGAAATTGAAAAATCAAAAAGCAATATCGTAAGATTTGCAACGCAAACATTTGATAATACTCAAAATAGAGTTTCTAAAATCTTTACAAATCCAAGACTAGAAAAAGCATCTGAATCTTATTATCGTAAATATTTAGGTTTATCAAGAAGTTCTCTGTCAGAATACATTTTTAAAAAAGACGTTTATTTAAAATACAAATTTAAAAATTACCCTCTTGCATGGCATAGTGATGATTATGCGTGGATAGAATTTGCAGAAGATTTTCCGATTTATTCAATTAATGAAAGTGTAATTTCTATAACAGTATCTGATGAGAGTTTGACAGGAATGACTAATAATTTGATTATAAAAAATAATGCAGAAATTCAGTTTTATATAGATTTAGTAACCAACAAATTAAAACTATTTAAAAGAAAGCAACGCGCTAACCTATTGCTTCAGACAGAAATATCATTAAAGAAGTATCGTAAAATAACTTCGGTCGAATGGAGTAAGTTATCAATACTTTATATTTCTAATCTATTATTTTTTCAATTTTTTAAATTAGTCAGAAGATTTATAAAAAGTCATTTTATTCAAATTTCTTCTAAAAATATTTAATTAAAATGAGTGAATTGATATCTATAATAATCCCGATCTTTAATAGAAGTCATGTTATAAGTCAAACGCTTGACAGCATTTTAAGACAAACTTATCAAAATTGGGAATGTATTATTGTAGATGATCGTTCAACAGATAATACTAAAGAAGTTATAGCAAAATATCTTAATAAAGATTCTAGGTTTAAGTTTTATCAGCGACCAGATAATATGCTAAAAGGTCCAAATTCTTGCAGAAATGTTGGCTTTCAATATTGTAGTGGAAAATGGATAAATTGGTTTGACAGCGATGATATTTATTTGGATACAGCTTTAGAAGAATTTATTAAAAATGTAGAATCAGATGTAGATGTGGTTGTTGGTAAGTTGGTTAAATTAGATTCTGTTACAAAAGAAGTAGTAGGTCATAATAGAATCTTTTCTGAAAATTTGCTAGAAAATTACTTCACAGGATTTGTTAGTTTTTATGTTTGTGGACCATTGTGGAATAAAGAGTTTTTAAATAAACAAGAACAATTATTTGATGAGAATATTCGATATTTAGATGATTGGGACTTTAATCTGAGAATGCTTTATCAAACCCCTAAAATTAAATTTATTGACAGGATATTATTCGAGTATAATATTGATCCAGCTTCATTGTCAAATGAGATTTACAAATTAGATTCAACAGAGATTAATTCGGAAATTTATGCTCGTGAAAAGCAATTACAAATAATCCAAGAGAATAAATTAATAGATTATTCAATTTGCTTGAAATATGTAAGAGAACGGTATAAAATAATTTTGCGCGATATTTTGGTTTCTGGTAGAAGGCACAATGATAAAAGAAGATTACTATTTACAATACTAAAAAAAGATCTTAAATTAAAAAATCTTTTTTTCTATAAAATAATATTAGGGTATTTATCTTTTTTAATTTTTAAAAAAGGCTACTTTTTCTTTAAATAATTACAGAATGATACCTAAAATTATACACTATTGCTGGTATGGAAATGGAGAATATTCTGAGATTCAGAAAATGTGCTTTGCATCGTGGAAAAAATATTTACCAGATTATCAATTTATGTTATGGAATGAGAGCAATTCGGATATGCAGCAACCATTTGTCAAATTAGCATACGAAAATAAAAAATACGCATTTGTTTCGGATTATGTGAGATTAAAGGCTGTATATGATCATGGAGGGATTTATCTAGATACAGACATGTTCGTTCTTAAGAACTTTGATGATTTATTAAATCATTCATTTTTTATAGGAGCGGAAAATAAAGATTTAATTAGTGCAGGCATTTTTGGAAGTGAAAAAGGTCACGATTATATAAAAGAATGTTTTAAATATTATGAAGATCCTAATCCTCAAGAATGGCAATTAAAGTTAGCCATTCCAAGAATTTTAACGAGAGGATTTGAGTCTTATATAAATAAACAATTTAATGTTTTTGATAAAATAGTAACAGAAAAAGAATTGGTAGTTTACACTCCTGAATTTTTTTATCCGTTACCTTTTGATGTAAATAAACCTTTTCAAAAAGATTTTTTGAAATATGCAACACCTAGATCGATCGCAATTCATTTATGGGAAGGATCTTGGATAGATTATGATTTTTTTCAGTTAATTAGAAGAGGAGATTATAGTGTTGCTATGCATAAAATCGATTTTAAAAAAAAGTTAACTTATAAATTTTTAATAAAGTCTATCAAAGCTTTAATTTATTCATTTAAGAATTAGATGGTATCAATAGTAATTAGAAATAAAAATGAAGCTCATTTATTAGAATCAACGCTTAAAATTTTGCGAGAAGTTTATGCTCAAGATATCGATGAGATAATAGTTGTAGATAATAAATCAACAGATCAAAGTGTTGATGTTGCAAAGAGTTATAATTGTAAAATTATAACTATTGAGGATTTTACTTACGGTAAAGCAATTAATCTGGGAATTGAAAATACAAAAAATAATTTAGTTTTACTATTAAGCTCACATGCAGTACCTGTAGGGAACTCTTTTTTTATAAATTCAGTCAAAGAGTTTACTTCTAATTCAAAATTAGCTGGAATGCGCTATATTAATTCGTATTCTAATTATATAAGAGCAAGCAAAAATGATTTTTTTATAGAAGATGGTTTAAACTTCGGATTGATGGCAGCTTGTGCTATGATAAATAAGAAAGTATGGAGAGATTATAAATTCGATGAAAAACTTGTTTTTAGTGAGGACAAAGAATGGTCAGTAAGAGTCTTGAATGATGGATATCAGATTAAAGATTTTAATGAAACTTTTTTCTATTCTATCAAACGAAATGAGAAGAATAATTTAAATCGTTGGAAAAATGAAACAATTGCCCATTATCAATTGCATCAGCTTGAGTATTCATCACTTTTAAAAATTATTGCCGTTTTCTTTAAAAAAATTGCTTTGGATATTCCTAAAAATTGTGCTAAAAATGTAATTAAAGAAATTAAATTACTTTTTATTAAAGTTGAAATTCGAAACATATTACAAAAAAAATAAATATGAATTTTCCATTAGTTTCAGTAATTATTCCTTGTTTCAATTCTTCACAATTTGTAAAAGAAACTATAGAATCGGTACTTTCTCAAACATATCAAAATTTTGAAATAATAATAGTAGATGATGGTTCTGAAGATCAATTATTTTCGATTATCAAAAAATATCTTGAGAATTCAAATATAAAATATTTTGAAAAAGAGAATGGGTTTTAGATTCTTATTCATTTCCTGAACTTCTTATAAATAATATGATTTTTTGCAGTGCGGTTTTTAAAAGAGAAGATTTTATAAAAGCAAAAGGTTATTCAGAAAAATTAAAGTTTGGTTTGGAAGACTGGGATTTATGGATTAGACTTTTAAATTCAGATGCTAAAGTGTTTAAAATTCCAGAAATTTTGTTTTTCTATAGAAAACACTATGGAACATCTATGAGTGATAAATTTTCTGACATTGAAAAACATAATCAAACCATGAATATGATTTTTGATAACAATAGAGAAATTTATAATGACTATTTTGAAAATCCGATAAAAGTAGCCTGGGATTCTGCACGATATAAAAAAATTATATTAAAAATAGAAAAATCCAAATTTTATAATTTTGAACTAAAAATTAAGAGGATATTCAGAAAAATTTATACATACAAAACTGAAAAATAAAAGCTAGTTAAAAGAATATATTTTTCAAAAAAGGTTTGATAAATTTTAGTTTAAGTAAGATCAATCCATTAGCTAAAAAACAACTTAATTTTTTGACGGATCGATTTGTATTATTTTATAATTAAATAAAAAGTCTTTCAAAGGTAAATAATGATGCAAAAATTTAAAGTAAGTATATTTATACTCACCTACAATCAAGAGAAATATATAAGTCAAACTTTAAAAAGTATCCTGACTCAAAAAACTGATTTTGATTTTCAGTTAGTAATTGGAGAAGATTGTAGTACAGATTCGACAAGACTTATTTGTGAAAAATTCGCGTTAAATAATCCAGAAAAAATTAAATTATTACCATTACTTGATAATAACATTGGTTTGATCAAAAATTATATACGTACCATTAGAGAGTGTGACGGAAAATATATAGCAATTTGTGATGGAGATGATTATTGGATTGACGAGAAAAAACTCCAAAAACAAGTTGATTTTTTAGAAAACAATCCGCAGTTTTCTATTATTTATACGAGTATTGAACTCCTGTTTAAAGACGGAAGTAAAAAAAAGTGGTTTCCAATCATAAACAAAGCAGATACGCAATTCGAAGATTTAGTCTTTGGTAATCATATTCCATCAGTTTCTTCAATGTTTAGAAATATTCAGAATTATAATAATAAATTTCCGTCTTGGATTTTAAAATATCCTTTTGGTGATTGGCCAACATATTTATGGACTATTAAAAATGGAGGTCAGATTCATTTCTTAGATGAAGTAACTGCTGTATATCGAATCGATGCAGGAATCTCATCCGAGATGAGAAGAATAAATTCTAATATTGTAAAAATCAATATTAATATTCTGCAAGATATTCTAAATGATAATGAATTTGTTTCAAAAAAAGAAGTTGTTACTCAAGCCATAAAAAACTTAAATAAAGGTCTAGTTTCAAGATACAATAGAGAACGTAAATATTACATGGGATTTATTCAATTTTTAAAAAACACAAAACACATGGGAAGTAATTTCTCTGATTTTAAAATGTATTTTTATTCTATTTATAAAAGTTTAATATGATAACCTTAGTTCTTACAAACAGAGATCGGGATTTACGAATTGTACAAAAATGTTTAAAATCTTTAAGTTTACAATCGAATAAAGAATTTAAGGTCTTTTTGATCGACTATGGCAGTGAAAAAGATTATATAGCGAAATTAAAAGAGTTAATTCAAGAATTTACTTTTGTAGAATTAATAATCTGTCCAGTTAAAGGACAATTATGGAATAAATCTCGAGCGATCAATATTATATTAAGAAAAACAATTTCTCCTTATTTTTTAGTTGGTGATATTGACTTAATGTTTCACCCTGATTTCATTCAAATTGCTAAAGAATTAGCAAATCCAAATGAAGTTCATTATTTTCAATATGGTTTTCTATCTCTTAAAGAATCTTTAAAAGAAAAAGAATTTGATGCTTTTGAAGTTGATTTTAAAGGAAGTAATGAAGTTACTGGAACAACTCTTTTTCCAACAGAATTGTTAAAATCAGTAAATGGATATGATGAGTTCTATCATGGTTGGGGAGCAGAAGATACTGATATTCATTTAAGGCTGCAGCATTTAGGATTTTCAATAATTTTCAATGATGCAAAAATTCTTTTGAAACATCAGTGGCATCCAAAAATATATCGAAGCAAAAATAGTAGCAATCCATTTCATTCGTCTCTAGAGAGAATCAATCAATCGTACATGCATTTTAGCAACCAATCTCGACGATCGAAAGTTAATATTCATAGCGAATGGGGAATATTGCCACTAGAATCAGATCGGCAAAAAATATTAAATGAAGTAACTGATCATAAATTTGTTTTAGATAGTGAAGATATTAAGCTTTCTGCAGTCTTAAAGCAATTGCAAAATTTCACAAACGAAACGGTAGAGATAATAATAAGAAGTGTAACTATAAAAGAAAGACTTAAGCAAAGTATAAAGAAGTTCTTAGGAAAAAAAAGTAAAACTTATCTAGATTTACAAACAGTAAATGATCGAATTTTAGAAGAGATTGTTTTACTATATAGAAATAAACCTTATTCATATTCTTTTCAGAGAAAAAATAGTTTAATTCAACTAAAAATTAAATTTTAGCGATGAAAATTTTAATGGTTTCAATACCTAACCACCATTTTTTTCAATGGGTTGATCAATTGCAGGAGAGCGGACATGAGGTATACTGGTTTGATATTTCAAGTAGTACTGATAAAGCTCAAAGAACTAAATGGCTGAATCAAATTAATAATTGGAAAATAAGATGGGATTTTCCGGGAAGAAAAACCATTAAAATACGATTTCCTAAAGTTTATAAAATAATTCAAAAATTTGATGAAGTAAAGACGTCAGATTATTTTAGAGGTATTTTAAATCAGATTAAACCTGATATTGTGCATAGTTTTGCAATGCAACTTTCATGTCTTCCAATCTTGGATGTAATGAATGAATATCCTAAAACAAAATGGCTTTATTCATCTTGGGGAAGTGATATTTTCCTGCATGAGAAATTAGGTATTACGAAAGAAAAATTTGCAGAAGTTCTAAAAAGAGTAGATTATTTAATAACAGACTGCGAAAGAGATCACCAAATAACATTACAAAATGGTTTCATCAATAAATTTTTAGGTGTTTTTATGGGTAATGGTGGAATTAGAATCAATGAAAATTTCATATTAAATTCAAATCAAAGAAATATAGTGCTAATAAAAGGTTACGAAGATGGAATTGGTAAAGCTTTGCAAATAATAGAAGCAATAGAGTTGCTGCCAATAAAATTGTTTGAAAACTTTAAAATAGTGATTTATAGCACAGATGTTTCCGTAAAAGAAAAAGTAGAAAAATCTAATTATTTTAAATGTTTAGATATTAAAATTTACTTAAGAGGAGAATTCATTTCTAATGATCTTTTACTCGAAATAATGGGAAGAAGTATTTTACATGTTGCCAATAGTATATCTGATGGATTACCTACAAGTGGAGTAGAAGCTATGGGAATGGGGGCTTTTCCAATACAATCTAATCCAGGAAATGTTTCAGAAGAATTTATTATACATGGGAAAAGTGGATATCTAATAACAAATCCATTTGATACTGAGGAAATTGCTGAGCATATCCAAAATGCTTTAAAAAATAAAGAATTAAGAGAAAATGCAAAGTTGTATAACGTTAATTTTGTATATCAGAATTTTAATAGAGATCATCTTAAAAAACAGATAATTAAGCTATATGAAAAAGTTTATGAGGAGTCTAATTAAGTTGTTTAGTACAGTCAAAAATATTGATCAAAAATTAGATGAACGTCAAATAGAAAATATCAAGCTCAGATCAGAGAAAAAAACCGATTTACAAAGATGGCAAAATGATGATCAACTTTATAGGGACTGGGACGAAAGAACCATTTTACTTGCATCTTATATTAAGCCAAGAGCTAGTATAATAGAATTTGGAGCCGGAAATATGATTCTTAAAAATTATTTGGACAATTATAAAATTTACATCCCTACTGATATTGTTGCTAGATTCAATGAAACTGTTGTGTGTGATTTAAATCAAGGAGTTATTTCAGCAGTAAAAAAATGTGACACTGCTGTCTTTAGCGGAGTTCTAGAATATGTTTATGATATTAACAAGGTTTTTGAAGAATTAGGACCAACAATAAAACAAATTGTTTTGTCTTATTGCTGCACAGATATTGTAAAATTGTCTAGGGATAAAAATGGTTGGCTGAGTGATTATACTAAAAGTGATTTAGAAGAAATTTTTAAAAAATATAATTTTGAAATTATAAATTATGCGGAATGGAGAAAGCAGTCAATTTTTAATCTGATAAAGAAATCAAATACTTCGGGATCACAAAACTAAGTATTAGTCTGAAACAGACTAATTTTTTTAAATAATAAAGTTATGAAAAAAACAGCCATAATTCCACTTCGTAAAAATTCAAAAGGGATCCCAGGAAAAAATAAAAAGAAGATGCTTGGAAGACCACTTTTTTCATGGGTTCTAACAGAAGCTATTTTCTCAGAATTAGATGAAGTTTACATTTTTACAGATGATCAAGAAATTATAGATTATATTAAAAGAGAATATTTTTGGACCCCAAAAGTAAAAACTCTTTTACGAAATGATGAAAATGCTTCTGATACAGCATCTACAGAAAGTGCTATGCTCGAATTCGCAGAATTGATAAATAATGATTTTGATATTTTATGTTTATTACAGGCAACCTCACCAATTACAAAAGCTCAAGATATTAATGCAACGTTAAACGAAATTCTTGTTAATAAAAAAGAATCGGCTTTGACAGTCGTAAATACACATCGATTCACATGGAATTCAGATGGAACTCCTCAAAATTATGATGTTTTTAAAAGACCAAGGCGCCAAGATTTTGATGGATTGTTGATTGAAAACGGAGCCGTATATGCAACAAATAAAGAAGCTTTTTTAAATTCAAAAAATAGAGTTAGCGGTTCAATTGGTCTAGTAAAAATGGCCGAAGAGTCTCTTGTAGAGATTGATAGTTTGTCAGATTGGGATATTATTGAAAAACTCTTGGCAGATCGTCAGAAGAAAAAGAAAGTACACCAACGTATTGACTATTTGGTTTTAGATGTTGATGGCGTTTTTACTGATGGATGTGTTTATTATGACGCAAATGGCGAAATGGCAAAAAAATTCGACATGCGCGACGGAATGGGATTAGAAATATTAAGACAAAATAATATTGAAGTTGTGGTAATGACCTCAGAAAATTCTGAGTTAGTTGCGCAGAGAATGAAGAAATTGCAGATTAAACATACTTTTTTAGGAATAAAAGATAAGTTTTCGTTTTTAACACATTTTCTTTCCGAGAGAAATAGTAGTTTTGGCGCCGTTTCATATGTGGGAGATGATGTAAATGATTTGGCCAATATTTGCAGTGTCGGATGGTCGTTTACACCTGCAGATGCAATAGAAATTGTTAAAGCAAATGCAGATTATATTTTGACACATCAATCTGGCGCTGGTGCAATAAGAGAAACTTGTGAAATTTTAATAAAGTACAACAAACGTTATGAAGGAATTTAAGAAACCTTATGTGATTGCAGAAATTGGATGTAATCATAAAGGTGAAATGGAAATAGCCAAAGAGTTAATTAAAATAGCCAAAATCTTCGGAAACGCAGATGCAGTTAAATTCCAAAAGCGTAATAATAAAGAGCTTCTAACAGAAGAACAATATAATGCGCCACATCCAAATTTCTCTAATTCATATGGTGAAACTTATGGAGAACACAGAGAATTTTTAGAATTTGATCTTGAGCAGCACAGAGAATTAAAAACGTATTGTGATGAAATCGGAATTACATATTCCACATCAGTTTGGGATACAACATCTGCAAAAGAAATTGCTTCGTTAAATCCAGATTTTATTAAAATTCCTTCTGCCTGCAATAATAATTTTGAAATGCTGGGCTGGCTAAGTGACAATTATTCAGGTGAGATTCATATTTCTACTGGAATGACTACTAAAGAAGAAACAGATACTTTAGTTGAATTCTTTACACAAAAACAACGAAACAAAGATTTAGTTTTATACAATTGTACATCAGGATATCCCGTTCCTTTTGAAGATGTATGTCTTTTGGATATTAATATTTTAAAACAAAAATACGAACATAAAGTCAAACATATTGGCTTTTCAGGACATCATTTGGGTATTGCCGTTGATATTGCAGCTTATACTTTAGGAGCCAATATTATAGAAAGACATTATACTTTAGACAGAACTTGGAAGGGTACAGATCATGCGGCTTCTTTGGAACCAATGGGATTGCGTAAACTTACTCGTGATTTAAATGCAGTTTATCAAGCATTAGCTTTTAAGTCCTCTGATATTTTACCAATTGAACAAATTCAAAGAGATAAACTAAAAAACAAAAAGGTTTAATAATATGTTTTTCTCAAATACAATTAGGCTTTTTTGGTGGAATGAAAAAATCATTCAAGGTAAAAAAAGAGAAAATTATGGAGATCTTGTTGGAAAATATCTAGTAGAAAAAATCTCTTCAAAAAAAGTTGTTTTTGCGTGGCCAAAAAAGTTCTCATTGCTAGATTACATAATTCCAATTTATGTAACTGTCGGAAGTGTTTTGGCAAATGCAAATCATAAATGTATTGTTTGGGGAAGTGGAATTATAGATCAAAATATAAAAATAAAAAAGGCAGTTTTTTTAGCTGTACGAGGTCCGCAAACAAGAAAATTTCTTTTAGATCTTTCTTATGATGTTCCTGAAGTTTATGGAGATCCAGCATTATTATTGCCGAGATATTTTAATCCAACAATAGAAAAAAAATATAAATACGGTTTTATACCTCACTATAATGATTATAGACTAGTTCAAAATTGGTTTACAGATAATCCAGAAGTACTGCTTATAGATTTAATGACAAATGATATTGAAGCAAAAACAATAGAATTTCTCCAATGTGAAAAAATTGTATCATCTTCCCTTCATGGAGTTATAGTAGCTCATGCATATAATATTCCCGCTGTTTGGCAGAAGTTTTCAGAAAAAGTATTCGGAGATGATATTAAATATCAAGATTATTTTGAATCTGTCCAGCTGCCTTTTGTTAAACCTGAAATTAGACTTGAAAAATTTTCTAATTCAGAATTAGAAAATCTTTTTAAAGAACTTCCGAATCTTCCTAAACGAGAAATTATAGATCAATTATGCGATGGACTTTTGAATGTTTGTCCTTTTAAAAAATAATACTTTATTAAACTGCAGATTTTTTTAGCCTCTTATTTTAAATGAAAAAAAACATATTTATCTTTTTGCCAGACGGCGTTGGACTTAGAAATTTTGCCTTAACTTCTTTTAAAGAAATAGGAGAGAAAAGTGGGTTTGATATTACTTATTGGAATAATACTCCATTTTCTATTACCGAAAAGTTAGGTTTCAAAGAGTTGCAGATTAAAGAGAAATCCCTACATCCTTTAACTTTGGTTTACAGTCGTTCTCGTAAAAGAATGGAGTTGAATTTTTTTGATAAAAAGTTTAATGAAGTTGTTTACAATACATATAATTTTCCTCAATCTTACAAAGGCCTAAATAATTTAGTTAAAAGTTTAATGGTAGATGCATTAACAGCTTTTGGATCTAATAAAAAAGGAATAAATTTTGTTCGAAATCAAATAAAAAAAGCAGAACGCACTACAAATAAATATAGAGAAAGTAAAAAACAGCTAGAAGCTCATAAGCCAGATTTTGTCTTTTGTACCAATCAGCGTCCAACACAAGCAATTTCATCAATTTTGGCAGCTCAAGATTTAGGAATCCCAACGGGAACGTTTATTTTTTCTTGGGACAATCTTCCAAAAGCAACAACTCTTGTAGAAACAGATTACTATTTTGTGTGGAGTGAATACATGAAAAAAGAGGTTTTAATGTATTGCCCATATGTAAATGAAAATCAAATTTTTGTAACGGGAACTCCACAATTTGAAAGTCATTTTGACAAAAGCCTTTTGCAGTCAAAAGAAGATTTTTATAAATCTCATAACCTAGATCCTAATAAAAAATACATCTGCTATTCTGGCGATGATATTGTTACATCTCCTTTAGATCAATATTATCTTGAAGATTTGGCATTGTCTGTTAAAGAGTTAAATAAGGACGGATATTCTTTAGGAATTATTTATAGAAAATGTCCTGTAGATTTTACAAATCGCTATGATGAGGTTTTAAAAAAATATAAAGATGTAATTACGAGTATAGATCCTTTATGGAGCCCAGTTGGACAAAGCTGGGATGAAATTATGCCTACTAAAGAAGATTTTGCACTGCAGGCTAATATTTGTGAATATACTGAATTCGTTGGCAACATTGCGTCTTCAATGGTCTTTGATTTTTCTGCTCATGATAAATCATGTCTGTTTTTTGATTACGAGCAACCTCAATTAAAAAAAGGAATTCGAGATATCGGACAAAATTACAAGTATATTCATTTTAGATCAAAACCATCAGAAGATGCGGCTTTGTGGGTGAGAGATAAAAAAGATCTAACCTCAATTGTTAAAGATATAATTGATGGAAATATTTCTAGTGTAAAAGAAAGTAAAAAATGGTTTGAAATTATTGTTGGACCAAATCCTACGCAGGCTTCACAAAACATTTGGGAAAGCTTAAATGCCATTTTAACAAAGTAATATTTTATGTTTTTTAATTCTTTGGCATTTGCCATATTTTTACCAATAGTTTTTTTTCTTTATTGGTTTGTATTCAATAAAAACAAAAGCACACAAAATGCTTTATTAATTGTTGCGAGTTATTACTTCTATTCTTGCTGGGACTGGAGATTTCTTTTCTTATTAGTATTTTCTACTTTTTTAGATTATTTCACTGGAATTCAGATTGAAAAAAGTAATTCAGAAAAAAGCCGGAAATTTTGGTTTTGGCTTAGTATTTTAGTGAATTTAGGTTTCTTAGGAATTTTTAAATACTATAATTTCTTTGCAAATTCTTTTGCAGAAATATTTACCGCTTTTGGTTTCAAAGCAAGTCCAATTTTATTAAATGTAATTTTGCCTGTCGGAATTTCATTTTATACTTTCCACGGATTATCTTATGTTATAGATATTTATTACAAAAGAATAAAAGCAGAATATAACTTTATTGATTATTCCTTATTTGTGAGTTATTTTCCGCTTTTAGTGGCCGGACCAATAGAAAGAGCTACTCACTTACTGCCTCAGGTAAAAGTTAAAAGAGAGTTTAACTATGAAACAGCCAAAGAAGGAATTTATCAAATTATTTGGGGTTTAGTTAAAAAAGTGGTTATAGCAGATACTTGCGCAGTTTATGCAAATGCTATTTTTGACAACTATCCTTCAATGAATTCATTTTCTCTAATTCTAGGAGCCATTTATTTTGCTTTTCAGATTTACGGAGACTTTTCAGGATATTCAGATATAGCACTCGGAGTTTCTAAATTATTTGGTTTAGATTTATTGCGAAACTTCAATTATCCTTATTTTTCAAGAGATATTGCAGAGTTTTGGCGTCGCTGGCATATTTCGCTTTCATCTTGGTTTAGAGATTATTTATACATTCCTCTGGGCGGAAGTAAAGGCGGACTTTGGATGAAAATAAGAAATACTTTCATTATTTTTATTGTCAGCGGTTTTTGGCATGGAGCCAATTGGACTTATATCGTGTGGGGATTTATTAATGCTGTTTATTTCCTTCCATTATTATTATCTAATACCAATAGAAACAATATAGATTCAGTTGTTTTAAAATGGAATTTAGATTCTATAAGAGTATTATTCAGCATACTTACTACTTTTTTATTGACTTGCGTTGCTTGGGTCTTTTTTAGAGCAAAAACGATTACGGATGCTGTTTTATATTTAAAACGAATATTCACCACTCGAGATTTTGCTTTTCAGTATTTAGATAATGAGCGCTATAATTATGAATTATTATTAATGATTGGTGTATTTGTTTTGGTTGAATGGAATAACAGAATGAAAGTGGAACCCATTTCAGGAAAAAGAAGCTTATTAAAAATGGCATTAGCAATTTTAGCTATTATCGCTTTTGGAACCTATTCTGATTATAAAGAATTTATTTATTTTCAATTCTAATGAAGAAGTTTTTACTCTATATATTCAAAATTTTAATTGTAACGATTTTGGTTGCTGTTCTTTTAGACGGATTATATACTTATGTATTTATGCAGTCAAAAAATAGAGGAAAAATCGAAGCCGTAGTAAATTCGAAAAAAGAAAAATATGATGTCGTTATTTTAGGCTCTTCAAGGGCTAATAATCATTTCGTATCACAAATGTTTGAAGAAAAAGGATTAAAGACCTTTAATTATGGAATGAGTGGTGGACATTTGTTTGAAGCTTCATTGATGTTAAAATTAATGATTGAAAGAAAATACGAAATCAAAAATGTAATTCTAGAGGCAGATCTTAATCTTTCAAATGATCAAGAATCTGAAGGAGTTGCAGCAAAATTTTTACCGTATATTCATTGTTCAAATGCGATAAAAGAACATTTTTTGACAGAAGAAAATTTTAATGAGTTATACTATATCCCTTTTTACAGATATATAAAATTCGATTCTAAAATTGGTTTCCGTGAAGTTTATAAAATCGCTGAAAATGAAAAAACAAATGCTTTAGATAATTTAGGATTTTATCCGTTAGAGAAGCACAAAAACGGAAATATGAAGAACAATATCGTCAATCTAAATCCGTTGCCTCATAATAAATACTATGAGGAGATTAAGCATATTTGTAAAAAAAACAACATCAATTTTATCGCAGTTATGACACCAATGTGCGAAAACGTGGTTGGAATGAATTATTTTGATAAAGTAAAAAAAGCTTATCCTGAAATTCACAATTATGAAAATGTAGTGGTCGAAAATAAATACTTTTCTTCATGTGGACATATGACAAGTGAAGGCGCTAGATTATTTACTGGTAGAATAATTAACGATTTTTTCAAGAAGTAAAATTCCTTTTTTAGAAAACTACTGTAAATGATAACATTTAGTAAAATAGGGAAGAAAGGAAATTTAGGGAATCAGCTTTTTCAAATTGCATCCACAATTGGATTAGCGAATAAAAACAATCGCGAATTCTCTTTTTTACTTTGGAAATATCAAAGCTCATTTAAAAATAAATTACCTGTTTTAGCATCTGATCTGACAGATTTTGTAAATTTTGAAGAAGAAGAATACAATCATTATGAGTGGAATTTTGAAGCTAAGAACTATGATTTAAGTGGATGGCTTCAAACCGAAAAATATTTTGATAGAGAACTAACCAAACATTATTTTGAGTTTTCAGATTCTTTGGTAGAAAAAATAAGTTCACTATATCATAAAGCTTTTGAAAAACGTACAATCTTGATATCTATACGCAGAGGAGACTTTGTCGATCATAAAGATTATTTTCAAACTCCAATAAAATATTACCTAAATAGCTTAGTTGAATTTTTTCCAGAATGGGATTCTTACAATCTTATTATTTTGAGTGATGACATAAATTATTGCAAATATCATTTTTCATTTTTGGAGAATGCTTTTTTTGGAGATGGATTAAATGAAGTAGAACAACTTTGTTTAGGTACTATGTGTAATGATTTTATAATTAGTAATTCTACTTTTTCGTGGTGGACTGCCTGGCTGGGAGAGAAAAGTGATTCAAAAATTATTCGACCTTTAAAAAATTTTGACGGACAGAAACGCCTAAAACTAAACGACAAAGACTATTATCCTGAAAGATGGATAAAATACAATCATTTGGATCAAAAAATTCAATTGAAAGATTTAGCATTCATTATTAATGTTGCTGGGAATAAGGAAGAGCTGAAAATATATTTATCCAATTATTTTGACGCAGAGTTTGTCTCGGATGATAATATTCAATCTCCAAAAATTACTTTTGCAATAAATAAGGATTATTTTATATCTCCTGTTTTAATTTACTTTTCGTGGCTAAAAATTAAAAAATCAAATATCACTTTGGTGACTATTAACATAATCAAAACTTTTAAAGTTTCGAAAGCTTTAAATTATAGTGAATATTCAGTACAGAAAGATTTTGGTTTTTTCTCAAGAATTTTTTCATTTCCTCAATATAATAAAGAAAAGGAAAATTATAATAGCGGGATTTATTTAAAACAAACTAAACTTATAGATTCAAATGAAAGTTTAGTTAAAAATGAACTTTTACTATATTGCTCCGCGGTTAGATTTCTTAACATAGGAGGCTACGAATTTAGTTTTAAAAGGTTTCTAAAAAGAAAAGAAAATCAGTTGAAACGAAGCGTAAAGAAAATATTGAATATAAAAAAATGAAATCAAATTTACATGTTGCCTATATTGTATCTCACTATCCTCATAAAGCTTTCGGACATGATGGCGGAATAGGTACAAGCGTTTATACTTTAGTTGAAAAACTGAGAAAATCCAATGTGCAAGTTTCTGTTTTTGTATATGGGCAAAAAGAAAAATTTATTATAGAAGAAGAAAATGTTACCATTTACAGTTTAGATAATAAAAAAGGCAGGTTTTTTAATTTTTATTTCAATAGAAAAAAGATAGAAAATTTTATTAATAAAATTATTGAAGAAAAGAATATAAATATAATTGAAGCTCCTGATTGGACAGGAATTACAGCTTTTATGAATTTTAAAATTCCTTTGATAATTCGGTTTCATGGAAGTGATGCCTATTTCTGTCATTTAGAAAACAGAAAACAAAAACGCAAGAATTTCTGGTTTGAAAAACTGGCGATAAATAGGGCAGAAGCATTTATTGCTCCAACTAAATTTGCAGGAGAAGTTTCGAAAGATCTTTTTCATATAAAAGGAAAAGAAATTAAGATGATTCACTATGGTTTGGATCTTCAAAATTTTGAAAATGAAACACCAGAAGAGTTTGAAAAAGATTTGATTTTATATGCTGGTACTCTAATTAGGAAAAAAGGAGTTCTAGAACTTCCACATATTTTTAATAAAGTGCGTGAAGATTTTCCAAATGCCAAATTAGTTTTAATTGGCGGAGATTCTTTCGACTTAAAAACAAATTCAAAATCAACTTGGGATTTGATGAAAAGCTTATTTACTGAAGAGGATCTGAAAAATGTAACCTATTTAGGTAAAATTCCATACAGTGAAATTCAAAATTATATTAAGAAAGCAAATGTATGTGTGTTTCCAACCTTTGCTGAAACTTTAGGAATGGTAACTATCGAATCTATGGCAATGCAAAAAGCAGTTGTCAATAGTGATATTGGATGGTCGCAAGAACTTATTGTAGACGAAGAAAGCGGTTTTTTAGTTCATCCTTCTAATCATGATTTATACGCAGAAAAAATAAAGAAAGTTTTGAGTGATAATCTCTTTGCTCAACAACTTGGTAAGTCAGCAAGATTAAACGTTGAAGAAAAATTTGATATAAATAATATTGTGATTGAAAATATCAACTTTTATCAAAAAAGATTAAACCTAAAAAAATAAAAAAGTGATAATTGTTTATCATCAAAAAAATAAGGTTGTTGAGGTTGAAACAAAAGACGCCAAAGTACCTTTTGAGAAGAATAGTATTACTGAAAACCTAATTGAGCTTGCAGAAAAATTTCCGCAAACTTTGATTATTTGGTGCCATATTTCATTCAGATCAAATCTTAATATTCTTGAATTTAAGAATATTTTTCATCATGAAAAAATAATGGCATCGTATAATTTGTCTTCAAATTATTTTATATCAAAGGAGATTGGATATGTTGAAACATCACCTTTTTTAAACATCAATAAAAAGGTTAATTATCCAACTTGGCAAATGAGCAGTCATGTTGGGGGAGTTCATGCTTCTATTTTATTGATGCTAAAAAATGAAGTGCAAAAAGATAAAAACTTTGATTATTTTTTAAACTCAATTGCAAAATTAGCAATGCCTCTGGGGCTGTTTTGTTATTCAGAGCCAATGTTAATAAAAGAGTTTTCAGAGTCATTATCAAAACAAAGTGAAAGTAAATTTCTTTTATTTCGATTTGTCAAACAGCATTATAAAACAAGCTGGGTTTTTTTATTGTTTTTGAATTTATTTCTTTATGAGCGAAAATTTACAGTTTTCCCTCTCTTATTTAGTTTGTTCTATAAAAAAAGAAATCTAGATAGCAGTATATTAGAACAAATTGAAATACAATCAAGCAAAAAAGTAGTAGAAAAAGGAACTTTAGATATTATAATTCCAACAATCGGACGTAAAAAATATTTGTATGATTTTTTAAAAGATTTATCATTACAAAGTTTTTTGCCACAAAATGTAATCATCGTAGAACAAAATCCTGTTAATGAATCTGTTTCGGATCTATCTTATATAGAAAAAGAAAGTTGGCCTTTTTTTATCAAGCATATTTTTACTCACAAAACAGGTGCATGTAATGCACGAAATCTAGCTCTCAAAAACGTAACTAGCGAATGGGTTTTTATGGCTGATGATGACATTAGAATTGATTATGGTTTTTTAAAGCAAGCTTTTGAACTAATCAAAAAAGAAGGTCTTGAACAGGTAACTTTTGGATGTTATGCGTCTGACTACCCGCAAGGTAAAAAAAACAAACAAAAATCTCAGTTCACTAGCTTTGGCTCAGGATGTAGTATTTTAAAAACGAAAAATATTGAAAACATCTTTTATAATACTAATTTTGAATTTGGTTATGGTGAAGATAGTGATTATGGAATGCAGCTCAGAAATTTAGGATTTGACATTACCTATTTGCCTAAGCCAGAAATAATTCATCTTAAAGCACCGATTGGCGGTTTTAGAGGAAAACTTACTCTTCCTTGGCAAGAAGATAAAATACAGCCAAAACCTTCTCCGACTGTAATGTTATATAATCTTTTAAATTTAACAAAGGAGCAGTTAAACAGCTATAAAACGACTTTGTTTTTTAAATTTTACAGTGTTCAAAAAATTAAAAACCCATTTAGATATTATGCTAATTATCAAAGGCAATGGAATAAAAGTTTATATTGGGCCAACAAACTAAATAGTCAAAAATGAAAGTTTCGTTAATTGTCTGTACTTACATGCGAGCTGAATCCTTATTTAAATTACTCGAATCGGTAAGTATTCAAGATAAATATCCAGATGAAATTTTAGTAATTGACGGATCATTAAATGATAAAACAGAATTTATTCTGAAGGGACATGACTTTAAAAACCTGAAATATTTTAGAGTAAAAGATGAAGATAGAGGGTTAACTAAACAACGTAATTTTGGAATTTCAAAAGTTGATCCACAATCTGAAATTGTTTGTTTTTTAGATGATGATACGATTTTAGAGCCTAAGTATTTTGAAGAAATTATTAAAACATTTCAAAGTGATGACGAAATTGTTGGAGTAGGAGGAGTTGCAGTTAATGAAAATAAATGGAAGATTCAAGAGAGAAATCATTCTTATAGCCGTAAAAAGTTTTATTTGTTTGAAGGATATTTTTATAAGGAAGGCTTAAGAAATGTTGTTAGAAATTATCTTGGTCTTGCTTCTAACCTTGGACCAGGTAAAATGCCTTTATACTCTCATGGAAGAACTTGTGGATTCCCTTTAACAGGAAAAACATATGAGGTTGACTTGCTAATTGGAATGTCTATGGCTTTTAAAAAAAGTGTCTTTGAAAAAATTAAATTTTCAAAATTCTTTGAAGGATATGGTTTATACGAAGATGCAGATTTTAGTTTAAGAGCTTTACAGTTTGGTAAAAATGTAATTAATACCAATGTAAAATTAAGTCATTTTCATGCTCCAGAAGGTAGGCCAAATCTATTTAAATATGGGAAAATGGTAGTTAGAAACGGATGGTATGTTTGGAGAATTAAGAATCCGAAACCAAATTTACTGGCACGATATAAATGGAATGCCATTACCATTTTACTCACAATAATTCGTCTCAGTAACACTCTAACAGAAAAGAATAAAAAAAGTGCATTTACTGAATCTTTTGGAAGAACTATTGGACTAATAGGTTTATTGTTTAATAAACCCAACGTTTAAGATTTATAAATGAAGTTTTTAATAATAACTCACGTTGATCATATTGAGAAAGCCAATAATCTATATGGCTATGCTCCTTATGTTCGTGAAATGAATATTTGGCTTAAATATATTGATGAATTAATTATTGTCGCTCCTTTAAGCTCGAAGAGAAACTTAACGGAAGTTGATACTTTTTATAATTTTCAAAATATTGATTTTAGGGAGATTCCCAGCTTTAATTTTAAGAAGTTATCTGATGCTTTGATTTCTTTACTTAAACTGCCGATTATTTTTTGGAAAATTTTTTGGGCAATGAAAGAATCAGATCATATTCATTTACGTTGTCCGGGAAATGTCGGGCTTATAGGTTGTCTGGCTCAAATATTTTTTCCAAAAAAAATAAAAACAGCCAAATATGCTGGTAACTGGGATCCTAGAAGTAAACAGCCATTTTCATATCGTCTTCAGAAATGGATTCTTAATAATACATTTTTAACCCGAAACATGCAGGTATTGGTTTATGGCGATTGGGAAAAGCAGTCTAAAAATATAAAATCATTTTTTACAGCAACTTACTCAGAGTCGGAAAAAGAAATTATTACCAAAACAGGTTTAAAATCATCAATAGATTTTATGTTTGTTGGAAGTTTAGTTTCAGGAAAAAATCCATTGTATGCAATAAAACTAATTGAAAAGCTACTTGAAAAAGAAAGAAAGGTTGTTTTGAATATTTACGGTGAAGGTTCAGAAAAAGAAAATTTACAAAACTATGTTCAACAAAATCATCTTCAAGATTTTATTGTTTTTCATGGAAATGAAAGTAAAGAAACTATCAAAGAAGCATACCAGAAAAGTCATTTTGTAATATTGCCATCAAAAAGTGAAGGCTGGCCAAAAGCTATTGCAGAAGCCATGTTTTGGGGATGTATTCCAGTGGCAAGTAAAGTTTCATGCGTTCCTTCTATGCTTGATTTTGGAAATAGAGGTATTTTGCTAGAAATGGATTTAAATCAAGATGTAAAGCAGATTGAGAATTTAATCGCTGTCGAAAATAATTATAAGTTAAAAAGTACATTGTCGCAGGATTGGTCACAGTATTATACTTTAGAACTTTTCGAATCCGAAATTAAAAAACTTTTGTTTAAATGAGAATTGTTCAAATTATTGATTCTTTGGAAGCAGGAGGAGCTGAAAGAATGGCGGTCAATTATGCAAACGGATTAGCTAAAGAAATAGAATTCTCCGGACTAATCGTATCTAGAAAAGAAGGTTTACTTAAAAGTGAAATAAATGAAAAAGTTTCATATCTCTTTTTAAAGAAAAGGAAAAAGATTGATTACAAGGCAGTTTTTAGACTTCGTAATTATTTAAAAAGTAATAAAGTTACATTCATTCATGCGCATAGTTCTTCTTTTTTTATTGCAGTTTTAGTAAAATTAACTTTGCCAAGAATCAAAATTATATGGCATGATCATTACGGAATTTCGCAGGATTTGTCTTCAAGGAAAAATTTAAGTTTAAAAATTGGTTCTATATTTTTTAGAGGTGTTATTTCAGTAAATTCAGATTTGAGAGATTGGGCGCAATCTTATTTATGGTGTTCAAATTTTATTTATTTACCTAATTTTATTATTGATTCTTTTGCGACTAAAGAGCGAGTTTTGTTAAAAGGTAAGGATGAAAAAAGAATTATTTGTGTGGCGAATCTACGACCGCAAAAAAATCACCACTTACTTGTTAACGCTGCCAATATAATTAGAAATAAATTTCCCGATTGGACCTTTCATTTATTTGGAAAGGATTTTCACGATACATATTCAGAAGAACTCAAAAAAAAGATCAACTTGTTAAAACTTGATGAAGTTGTTTTTTTATATAGTTCAACAGATAATGTTGATTCAGCAATTCAGCAATGTCAAATTGGAGTTTTGCCTTCTCTATCTGAAGGACTTCCTTTGGCTATTTTAGAATATGGACGTCATGCTCTTCCTGTAATAGCAACGAATGTTGGAGAGATCTCAAAAGTAATAATGTCACAGAAAGAAGGTTTAATAGTAGAATCAAATGACGTGATTCAATTTGTAGAAGCAGTTGAAAAACTTATTCTTAATGAAAATTTAAGAAAACAACTAGGAGAAACCTTAAATCATAAAGTCCAATTGAATTTTAGTGAAAAAAATATCATTGCAGAGTATCTTTTATGGTTGAAATCTTTAACTATTTTAGCTGTTTAAAATAATCCAGGGAATAAATGAAAAACAAAAAATGGTCTTATGAATTTCTTCTAATAATTCATGCAGCAATTGCGATAGTTGTTTTTGCTGTGCCTTTTTTATCCAAAATATACAGTGTAATAATTCCTATTGTTGGATTTTATATAGTTTATAAAACAAGAAACAAGAATAATGAAGTTTTATTAGTTACAGCTTATTTAGTTGGTGCTGAGGTTTTTTTAAGAATGACAGGTGGAAACTTTAACAATGAGTATGTAAAGTTTAGTGTGATTTTCTTCATGTTGATGGGAATGTTTTACAGTAATTTTTCTCGGAATGGATTTATCTATTGTTTTTTCCTAATTCTATTAATACCAGGTATTTTATTTACTGTTGCAGCCTCAGATCCTTCGATAGATATTAAAAAAGCTTTGTTTTTTAATTTATCAGGTCCTGTATGTCTGGCAATATCTGCAATATATACAATGAAAAGAGGGATGCTTTTTTCTGATTTGCAAAATATCATGGTTGCACTGGGATTGCCAGTTGTAACCACAACCGTCTATTTGTTTTTATACAATCCAAGTGTTAAAGATGTGATAACAGGAACACAGTCAAATTTTGAAACTTCAGGAGGATTTGGTCCGAACCAAGTTTCAACCATTTTAGGATTAGGAATGTTTGTCTTTTTTACCCAATTCATATTGTTTTCGAAATCAAAAAGAGCAATACTATTAAATGGATTTTTATTGGTTTTCATAACTTATAGAGGAATAGTTACATTTTCAAGAGGCGGTATTATTACTGCTGTAGGTATGATTGTTTGCTTGTTATTTTTACTATACAGAAACTCAAATGCAAGAGGCAGAGGTAAATTTATTTTGATTTTTGTCGTAACCGCTTTAATGGGATTAGGTATTTGGACATATTCTTCTATTCAAACTTCTGGATTGATTGAAAAACGATATGCTAACAAAGATGCTCGAGGAAGAGAAAAAAAGGACAGGTTAGGCGGGCGAGAAGAAATTATGGATGCAGAAATAAAGCTGTTTCTAGATGATCCAATTCTAGGTGTTGGGGCTGGATTAAGTAAGTCCAGAAGGTTAGAGTATTTAAAAGAAGAAGCTGCGTCTCATAATGAAATTACAAGAATGCTTTCTGAACATGGTATATTTGGAATTTTTGGTTTACTAATACTATTTATAACTCCTTTTGTACTTTACATAAATAATCGACAGCACCTCTATTTTTTATCCTGTGTTGTTTTTTGGCTGTTAACTATCAATCATGCTGCAATGAGAATTGCTGCGCCAGCATTTATATATGCGCTGAGTCTTCTATCGGTAAAGATTAAAATTCCCGAAAAAGCAGAAAATTTAGTAGATTAATTTAAAATTTTTTACAATACATTTGCCTCAAGTTTAAGCCCCTAACAAACTTTAAAAAAATGTTTTCAAAAAGAAAAATGCATTTTGAAATTTCAGAAAGAAAGGTTCTACTTTGTCTTTTTGATGCAGCGTTTATATTTACAGCACTCTTTTTACTTAGTGTGCTTTTCGATTATCAGTATTACACTTTAAATGAAAAAAGATTTTATAAATCTTTTTTACTTATTGGTTACGTGTATGTTTTTGGAGCTATTTTTGAAATGTATAATCTCCAGACGGCAAGTAATCAATTTCAGATTTTGCGAAGTGTAATTTTAACTTCTCTTACCGCTGTTACTGTATATTTACTTACACCGGTTTTATCGCCAGAACTTCCAAAGCAGCGAGTAGTGATCGTAATCTTTTATTTTGCTGTTCTAAGCTCATTACTTTTATGGCGATTTTTCTATGTGTATTTCCTGGCATCACATCGGTTTGGACAAAATGTAGTTTTAATTTGCGATCAAAATGAAGTCGACGAATTAGTTCTTGGACTTGAAAATGTCGATCCACATTATAAAATTATTGGTTTTGTAAATTCAGATTCTAGTTTAAATGAAGTATCAGATTTTCATTATGTAAAAGAAATAAAAAAAGAAGATTTAGAAGCATTTGTAACGCAGCATGATGTTTCTGAAATTATAATTGCATCACAAAAAACCGATGGTATCACAGCCGATTTATACCAGCAGCTGCTTCATTTGTTAGAAAACGGCAATGTTATTCGTGAATATACTCAAGTATATGAAAGCAAAACGCAGAGAATCCCAGTGCATTATATTGGGCGTGATTTCTACCGTTTTTTTCCATTCAGCCGAAGTAATAATAATAGACTATATCTGTTGTTGATTCGTATTATGGAATTCTTTTTCTCTTTTATAGGACTTTTATTTTGTGTGGTTTTTATTCCGATTATTTGGTTTTGCAATCTTTTAGGAAACAAAGGAAGTCTTTTTTATACGCAGGAAAGAGTCGGTAAAAACGGTGTTGTTTTTAAGATTTACAAGTTTAGGACAATGACCGAGAATTCTGAAGTAGGTGGAGCAGTTTTTGCAGCCCATAATGATAAAAGAGTTACTCCTTTTGGTAAATTTATGCGAAAGTCAAGGATAGATGAACTGCCGCAGTTTATAAATGTTTTAAAAGGCGATATGGCAGTCATTGGGCCAAGACCCGAGCGTCCGTTCTTTGTCGAAGAAATTGCCAGCGTTATGCCTTTTTATGAGACACGACATGTTATTAAACCAGGACTTACAGGCTGGGCGCAGGTAAATTATTCTTATGGAGAATCTATCGACGAAAGTTTAATTAAACTTCAATACGATTTATATTATATCAAACACAGGAGCGTTTTTCTCGATTTAAGCATCACTTTCAAAACCATTACAACAGTTTTGTTTTACCGAGGCCAATAATTTTAAATTATAATTGGAATTGGCTTTTTGTTTCTGATTGCAGTTCTTACTAAAACTACAGCGCTGGTAATAATCAATGGCAGAGTAATAAAGAAATGAGCCTTATTAATCAAAAACAAAAAGTAGACTACTAAAAGAACGAAATTTATAAGTGAAGATCTATATGTCCATTTTTTGTTTTTGAAAATAGAAAACAGAACTAAAACCAATAAAAGCGGACTAAAAAGTAAAACGTTATAATTCATCGCCAGTTCTTGGTGAAAAGAATAAAATCCCATCACAACAAAGAAAATTCCCATTAAAGATAAAATCAGAAAATAGATTTTGTCTACTGTTTTATTTCTTGCCAAAATCACAAAAAGCAAAATAAATAAATAAGTATAAATGTTATTCCACCATGATTTTGGAGTCTCTTTTGTAAATTCCAATAATGTTTTGCTTTTACTAACTAATGGCTGATTTTGAAATGTAGTTTTTTCTAAGCTGTTTTTCAATTCAAAAGGAAGAAAAATTCTCGTTCCCATTTGGTCAACCTTCGTTCCAAAAATTATACTTGTTCCCAATTGATCGTAAAAATGTCCGTCAAAATAAGGGAAAAGAATAGAACGATATGTTTTATCTGTATCTTCTTTTTTGGTAATTACATTTTGGTTTAATGATTTATTGATTACATCAACAACCATCGAAGTGCAATTTTTATCAATAAATTTATAAGTGTAATATCTTTCTTCAGAGAATAAAGCCTTATTTAAATTGTCAAATAATTTTTGTTTTAAAGGCAGTGAAATTTGAAGATCTTGTTCGTAAACACTTCTTTTATCAGAACTGTATTCGTTTATAAAATCAGCATAAGGGTGTGTGATAATAAAATATTGCAAATCACCTTTAGCAAACTTGGCAACAAAATTTGGTGTTCTAAAATCAAAAGCACCATAATTGTAAACAATATCAATATTATTTGCAGGATCAGCAACACGAATAGCTGTATGACCAAAATAAGAGTAAGTTTCGTTTCCAAGACCGCAAGTAAGAATACTTATTTTAGCATCTGGAGATAAAGGTAAACTCTGGCTAAAACCAATAAAACTTGATAAGAAGAATAAAATAAAAAGTGTTTTTTTGAAAATGACAGTTTTCATGATTTAATTTTTTTAAAAGATTTTATGGTTTTATAACTATCTAAAGATTCCTAAATCTACTTTCAACGAAAAAATATTAGAATACAATGCGGTACTTTGGTTTCCTAAATCTGTTAAGGCATAATCTATCTGAATGCCTTTGTATCTAAAACCAAGACCAATATTAGGTTGAAAATTTACTTTTTCAGTATTGTCCAACTGCGTTACATTTTGAAAATTTCCAGCGCCGGCTCTTACGAAGACCAAATCGGTGTAGCCAAATTCAAATCCAATTGCGGGATCTATACTTACAACTTTTGATGAAATGATATCATTCGTTTGTTCAAATCTCATATTTAAATTTGCAGAAGTAACCAAACTGCATTCATTATGAAAATCAAATCTTTTTGAAACTCCTAATTGTGCTTTTGGCAACGTAATCTCTGTGCTTTCTGGTAATGTGTTGTTTTCTCCTGGAATAGCATTTGCGATTTTTGCATATTCTTCTTCGTCAATATTCCAAACATTATAAGTTGTGGTAATGTCGCGAAGCATTAAACCAAATTTCCAGTCATTTCTTTCAAATTGAAGTCCAATATCAAATCCAAATCCCCACGAATTGGCAAATTTCCCAATTATTCTTCGAATAACTTTTGCGTTAACCCCATATTGAAATCCCTCCACAGGAAGTTTTCTCGCATAAGAAAAAGTAAAGCCGTAATCTGCAGTAGAAAATAAGCTGATTCTGTTATAATCGATATTTCCTTGATTGTCGATTAATTGTGTGGTATCCATAATATCATCAACTCCAAAACGAATCATCGAAATTCCCCAAGCACTTCGTTCATCAATGGGACTTGCATAACCGATATAATCATATTGCGCAATATTGGCAAAATAACTCGCATGCATCAATGCAACTTGATGATCTTCAAGATGAGTTAAACCTGCTGGATTCCAGTAAACTGCATTAACATCATTTGTAGAAGCCGTTACCGTGCTTGACATTCCAAGAGCTGCTGCGTCTACTCCAATATTCATAAACTCATTCGAATATTTTCGAATAGTTTGAGCATATGGTGAAGTAAAACTCCAAAAGAATATAAATGCTAAAAGTTTTTTCAAAAGTTCTTTTTTTGCAGACTTAGGCCTGTTTTAATTTTTATCAAAAATATAATATTTTACTCATCTATTAAGTTCGTTCTCTTAAATATTCTAAAAGTCGAGCTGAGAAATAAAAAACTATGAGAAAAACTCGTTTTGCATCCAGTTATTATGCTAAATTTGTTCTCTGCCATTATCAAAATTTCAAACTATGAATATCAAAAAGCACATTCCAAATCTAATCACATTAATTAATCTTTTCTGCGGTTGTGTCGCAATTGTTTTTGTCTCTCAAGGAGATTATTTAATGGCTTTTTACATGGTTTGTTTAGGAATCTTTTTTGATTTCTTTGATGGTTTTTTTGCTAGATTATTCAAAGTTTCGAGCCCGCTTGGATTACAGTTGGATTCTTTGGCAGATATGGTTACAAGCGGTGTAACTCCAGGATATGTAATGTACAGCATGTTTGCTAATAGTGGACATGAATTAGGAACAAGCCCAGCGATTCCTTTTTTAGGATTTATCGTGACTTTGGGATCTTGCTATCGTCTGGCAAATTTTAATATCGATACACGCCAGACGGATTCCTTTATTGGACTGCCAACGCCGGCAAATGCATTGTTTATTTTAAGTCTTCCTTTGGTAATATCATTTTCAGATTCTCTGATGATATTAGAAATTTTAACTAATCAATGGGTTTTATTGCTTATAACATTATGCAGTGCTTATATTTTAAATGCTGAGATTCCGTTGTTCTCTTTAAAAATTAAAAAATTCAGCTTAAAAGAAAACGCACTTCAAATTGTGTTTTTGACAATTTCAGTGTTATTAGTTGTTTTGCTGCATTACATTGCAATTCCGTTGATTATTGTTTTCTACGTTGTATTGTCAATTATTAACAATCTGTTTTTGAAGAAGTAGTTCAATTTTCATGGCCAGAAAAACGACTTATCGTAAAACATATTCAAGGAAACCAGCTGGAAGATCATTTTTAAGCAGGCTTTTTAGAGGACTTTTATTAATTTTCTCCGCGCTTTTATTCATTGGAATCATTTATCATTATCGTAACGGATTGGCCTATTATTTAGGGTTTAAATCTGAAAAAGTTTTAGATGAAGACGCGGTTGACAAACATCTTTCTGATGTGCGAAATATTCGGGTTCTTGAAAATCATAAAGGAAAAGTTATTGGAATTGATGTTTCTGAATTTCAAGGAAAAGTAGATTGGGAAGAAGTTGAAATTTTAGACGAAAAATATCCAGTTCAATTTGTTTTTATTCGTGCAACAGCAGGAAATGATCGTGTAGACAGACAATTCAAAAAGAATTGGGAAGGCGCAAAAGAAAACAAAATTATGCGCGGTGCCTATCATTATTACCGCCCAAACGAAAATTCTATCGAGCAGGCCGATCTTTTTATAAAAACTGTTAAGCTTCAAAAAGGAGATCTTCCGCCAGTTTTGGATATTGAAAAATTACCTAAAAATCAGTCTTTGGACAGTTTAAAAGTGGGATTAAAACGCTGGCTGACTAAGGTTGAAAAACACTATCAGGTTCGCCCAATAATTTATTCTGGAGAACGCTATTATTCTGATTTTCTAAAAGAAGAATTCAGTGAATATCTTTTCTGGATTGCCAATTATAATTTCTACAGAGAAAAGATTGAAGATGACTGGCTTTTTTGGCAGTTTACAGAAAAAGCGTCTTTACCGGGAATAAAACACAGAGTGGATGTTAATATTTACAACGGCGATTTAGAGCAATTGCAGTTTATTACTGTCGAGTAAAAGATGAAAAGTGAAAGGTAAAAAGTAATTTACATTTCACTTTTTACCTTTCACCTTTCACATATAATGTTCTTAAAACTCTAATTTTTTCTTACGAAGCTCAAAGTTTTGTCCTAGATAAACCCGGCGAACCATTTCGTCTTCTACCAATTCTTCTGGAACTCCTGCTTTTAGAATTCCTCCTTCGAACATTAAATATGTTTTATCCGTAATAGCTAAAGTTTCCTGAACGTTGTGATCGGTAATTAAGATTCCGATATTTTTGTTTTTTAACTGTGCTACAATTCTCTGAATATCTTCAACCGCAACTGGGTCAACACCTGCAAAAGGTTCATCCAATAAAATAAATTTTGGATCGGTCGCCAATGCGCGTGCGATTTCAGTACGACGACGTTCACCTCCAGAAAGTAAATCTCCTCGGTTGGTACGAATGTGTTCTAAACTAAATTCTTCAATTAAACTTTCCATTTTAGCAATCTGCTCTTCTTTAGAAAGTTTTGTCAATTGTAAAACACTCAAGATGTTATCTTCAATACTTAATTTTCTAAAAACAGAAGCTTCTTGTGCCAAATAACCAATTCCTTGCTGCGCACGTTTGTACATCGGATAATCGGTAATATTCAAATCATCAAGGTAAATGTTTCCCTGATTTGGTTTTACTAATCCAACAATCATGTAAAAAGACGTTGTTTTTCCCGCACCATTTGGACCCAAAAGCCCCACAATTTCCCCTTGATTTACTTCAACAGAAATTCCTTTTACAACACTTCTTCCTTTATAGGTTTTGATTAAATTATCGGCTCTTAGCTTCATTTTTTTTAATTAGATAATTTGAATTAGATAATGAGATAATGAAAAAACGATCTCAAATTCAATTTTATAATTTGATTTGAAAGACAAAATAAATTTAAAATAATCGATTTGATAAATCAATTAACAAATTATTGCGTTTTTCAAATTTAGAATTTGTGCTTCAAAATTAAATAATTAACGTATTTCAGGAGAAATTATCTAATTATCAAATTGGCACATTTTCTAATTATTTCCCTGCTTCTTCTAAAGCTTCCCAAAATTCGTAAGCTCTTCTTAAGTGAGGAATAACGATAGTTCCTCCCACAAGAGTTGCAATTCCCATCGCTTCCATCATTTCTTCTTTAGAAACACCTTCTTTATAACTTGTTTCTAAGTGATATTTTACACAGTCATCACATCTTAAAACGGCAGATGCAACTAAACCTAAAAGTTCTTTTGTTTTTACATCTAGAGCTCCTGGCGCATAAGCATTGGTATCAAGATTAAAAATTCGCTTTACAATTTTGTTATTGTCAGCAAGCAGTTTTTCGTTCATTTTAGAACGATAGTCGTTAAATTCTTGAATGATATCAGACATTGTTTTCTTTTAATTTATTTCTATATACAACCTTCGAAATTAGGATACTAACCTCGTAAATAATTAACATTGGAATTGCCACAATTGTTTGGCTTACAACGTCTGGCGGTGTAACAATAGCAGCAATAATTAAAATAAGTATTACGGCGTATTTCCAGTACTTTCTTAAAAATTCAGGAGTTACCAAGCCTAATTTAGTTAAGAAATAAATGGCGATTGGTAATTCAAAAAATATGGCACTTCCAAGAATACTTGTTTTTACCATTCCCATATAAGATTCAAGTGTAAATTGGTTTTTTACAACATCACTTACAGAGAAAGTGGCAACGAAATTTACCGACATAGGAATTACGACAAAGTATCCAAACAATACTCCTAAAAAGAAAAGTAAAGAAGAAACAAAGATGAATACTTTTGCATTTTTTCTTTCTTTCTCATACAGGGCAGGGCTGATAAATTTCCAAATTTCCCACAATATGTAAGGAAAACTCAAGATAAAACCTGCCAAAAGACACATCCATACAAAAATATTGACCTGACCTTCCATTTCGGTATTCTGAATAATAAAATTCAGCTCTGTAATACAAATACTTTCTGCGAAATTCAATTGATGCGATAAATCGCAGAACCATACGTAAGTAAAAAATGTAGGTCGAATTGGACCTAAAATAATTTGATCAAATAAATAATCACTTATAAAATAAGTAACAAATGCCATAATGCATATTGCAATTGTACTTCTAACTAATAACCATCTAAGTTCTTCAAGATGATCCAAAAATGACATCTCGCCAAGATTTTTCTTTGCCATTATACGATTCCTTCTTTTAAAATGTCATGTAAATGTAAAACTCCTTTGTATTCTCCATTATCAGCAACAATCAGTTGTGTTATAGAGAAATCTTCTAAAATATTTAATGCATCAACTGCCATAGTCTCTGAAGAAACTACTTTAGGGTTTTTAGACATAATATCCCTTGCAGTTAAGTCCGCAATAGTATCTACGTCATTTAGCATTCGTCGGATGTCTCCATCAGTAATAATTCCAATAATTTTATTGTCTTCAATTACTGCCGTTACACCTAATCTCTTTTCTGAAATTTCGAAAATAGCTTTTTTGATCGAAGTATCTGGTGTAACTGCTGGTTTTAACGAATGTTCTATCATGTCTTTTACACGAAGCAAAAGTTTTTTCCCTAAAGCACCGCCTGGGTGATAAACTGCAAAATCCTCAGGTTTAAAATCTCGCATTTCCATTAAACAAACCGCTAAGGCATCGCCCATTACGAGTTGTGCTGTAGTACTGTTTGTTGGAGCTAAATTAATAGGGCAGGCTTCTGTGTTAACTGTAGTATTTAAAATATAATCGGAACCTTTTGCTAAGAATGAAGTTATATTTCCTGTAATCGCAATCAAGGTATTTCCAAATCTTTTTAATAATGGAACCAAGACTTTGATTTCTGGACTGTTACCGCTTTTAGAAATGCAAATAATAACATCTTCATTTTGTATCATTCCTAGATCACCGTGAATCGCTTCGGCAGCGTGCAAAAACATAGAAGGAGTTCCTGTAGAGTTAAAAGTTGCAACCATTTTTTGAGCAATGATCGCGCTTTTTCCGATTCCTGTAACGATTAGACGACCTTTAGTTTCGTAGATGCGCTGTACTGCTTCGTAGAAATTTTCGTCTAGAAAATCAATTAGTTTTGTAATTGCTTCACTTTCAGAGAGTATTGTTTTTTTGGCTATCGCCAATATATTTTCTTTTGTGATCAAATCAGAATATTTAAAATTTGTATGTATAAAAGAAAGTTGTATCTTTATGTGTTGCAAATTTATACAAAATACAGTTAATATAGAGAATGAATTCAAACGAAATTGAAATACATAAAGAATTAAAGAAGTATTTCGGCTTTAGCCAATTTAAAGGCTTGCAGGAGCAAGTCATTACGAGTATTTTAGGTAAGAATAATACTTTCGTAATTATGCCGACAGGCGGTGGAAAGTCTCTTTGTTATCAATTACCCGCTTTAATTCAGGAAGGAACAGCAATCGTTGTTTCTCCACTGATTGCTTTGATGAAAAATCAGGTCGATGCTATTCGAAGTCTTTCGTCAGAAAATGGAATAGCGCACGTATTAAATTCCTCTCTTACCAAAACAGAAATAGCTCAGGTTAAAAAAGATATTACTTCGGGATTAACCAAACTTTTATATGTAGCCCCAGAATCTTTAACAAAAGAAGAATATGTGTCTTTTTTACAAAGCGTGCCAATTTCTTTTGTTGCCATTGATGAAGCGCATTGTATATCAGAATGGGGACATGATTTTAGGCCAGAATATAGAAATCTGCGACATATTATTAAGCAATTAGGTAAAGTGCCAATTATTGGACTTACTGCTACTGCAACTCCAAAAGTTCAAGAAGATATTCTTAAAAATTTGGACATGTCTGATGCTAATACTTTTAAAGCATCATTCAATAGACCGAACTTATATTATGAAGTTCGAACAAAAACTAAAAACATTGAGTCGGATATTATTCGATTTATCAAACAACATAAAGGCAAATCTGGAATTATTTACTGCTTAAGCCGTAAAAAAGTAGAATCTATTGCCGAAGTTTTACAAGTGAACGGAATTAGTGCTGTTCCTTATCATGCAGGTTTAGATGCAAAAACCCGCGCCAAACATCAAGATATGTTTTTGATGGAAGACGTAGACGTGGTAGTTGCAACGATTGCTTTCGGAATGGGAATCGACAAACCAGACGTTCGTTTTGTAATTCACCACGATATTCCAAAATCATTAGAAAGCTATTATCAAGAAACAGGTCGTGCAGGACGTGATGGCGGAGAAGGACATTGTTTGGCTTACTACTCCTATAAAGATGTAGAAAAGTTAGAGAAATTTATGTCTGGAAAACCAGTTGCCGAACAAGAAATTGGTTTTGCACTTTTACAGGAAGTTGTGGCTTACGCCGAAACCTCAATGTCACGTAGAAAATTCCTGCTCCATTATTTTGGTGAAGAATTCGACAGCGAAACAGGAGAAGGCGCAGATATGGATGATAACGTTCGTAATCCTAAAAACAAAATTGAAGCCAAGGAACAAGTGGTTAAATTGCTGGAGATTGTTCGCGACACCAAACATATTTACAAATCAAAAGAAATTGTGTTTACTTTAATAGGACGCATCAACGCCGTTATTAAAGCGCACAAAACAGATACACAGCCGTATTTTGGTTCTGGTTCAGACCACGACGAAAAATATTGGATGGCATTATTAAGACAAGTTCTGGTTTCAGGTTATTTGTCTAAAGATATTGAAACTTACGGTGTAATTAAAATTACGCAGGAAGGTTTGGATTTTATCCAAAGTCCAGTTTCGTTTATGATGTCGGAAGACCACGAATACAGTGAAGCTGATGACGAAGCAATTGTTGCGTCATCAAAATCAACTGGTACAGCCGATGAAGTTTTAATGGGAATGCTGCGCGAACTTCGTAAAAAAGTAGCTAAAAAATTAGGTGTTCCTCCTTTTGTTGTTTTTCAAGATCCTTCACTTGAAGACATGGCTTTAAAATATCCAATTTCATTAACTGAATTATACAATATTCATGGTGTTGGAGAAGGAAAAGCAAAAAAATACGGAAGCGAGTTTGTTGCTTTAATCAGCCGCTATGTTGATGACAACGATATTATTCGTCCAGACGATTTAGTTGTAAAATCTACAGGAGTAAATTCTGCCAATAAATTATATATCATTCAAAATATCGATCGAAAATTACCGCTAAGCGATATCGCTTCTGCAAAAGGTTTGTCGATGGATGCTTTAATTAAAGAAATGGAGCAGATTGTTTATTCGGGAACAAAACTGAATATCAAATATTGGATTGATGATATGCTTGATGATGATCAGCAGGAAGAAATTCACGATTATTTCATGGAATCAGAATCGGATAAAATCGAAGACGCGCTAAAAGAATTTGATGGCGATTATGACATTGATGAATTGCGTTTAATGCGTATTAAATTTATTAGTGAAGTAGCGAATTAAAAAATAATAATTTTCAATTTTGTAAATTCCAAATTCCAAAAAAAACAAATAGTAAAATATAAATTCCAAATTCCAAGTTTTCGAAACAACTGGAATTTGGAATTTTTTTATTGGAATTTTAACCTTCAAAAACTTCCCCTCGATGCGGTTTCAAAGCATCTCTCACCTGAATCATATTTGGTTCTTCAACAACCATAAATGCTGTTGCATGCATGTCGTTTATGATGTTAAAACCAGTGATATTTAAAGGTAGTTTTTCGATAATAATATATTCTTTTAAATGAACTTCGTGATGTTCTGCAGTTTTCGCAGAAGCCGGACCACGAAAATCCCAAATCAGTTTTATTTTTCTAGACATTTTTTTTCTTAAGGTACTAAGGTTCTAAGTTGCAAAGGTACAAAGTCTATTTGGAAAAGAAAGTTCTGAGGTTCTGAGATGCTCAAATTCTGAGTTATTTCTGTAGAGACGCGTTGCAGTGTTCTTTAAAGTAATCTGAGACTCAGTAATTAACCGCAAAGTACGCTAAGATTTAATTTTCTTACTTATAGAAAAAACACAAAGTTCGCAAAGCTGCATCAACACAAAGCTTTGCGAACTTTGTTTTTGTAAAACCATACCTAAAAAAACTTAGCGCACTTTGCGGTTCATTACATAAAGTCATTTCAAAATACTACTTTTGCATGTTCTTTTCATAGAAAGAAAAGCTAATAGAATAAAAAAGAAAAAATGCCTAAAGAACTTTTACTTCAAGTTACACCAGAAATTGCTGCAAACGAATCATTGCTGAAAGACCATTTGTCTAGACAAATTAAGGTTTCTACAACAGAAATTCAGCATGTTTCTATTTTGAAACGCTCGATTGATGCACGTCAAAAGGCAATTAAAATCAACTTAAAAGTTCTTATTTATTTAAAAGGCGAACCTTTTCAGGAAACCAAAATCGAACTTCCAAGATATAAAGACGTTTCCAATGCTCAAGAAGTTATTGTTGTCGGCGCTGGTCCGGCTGGACTTTTTGCAGCATTGCAATTAATTGAGTTAGGTTTAAAGCCAATTGTACTCGAACGTGGAAAAGATGTTCGCGGACGTCGACGTGATTTAAAAGCAATAAACCGAGAACATATTGTAAACGAAGATTCTAATTATTGTTTTGGTGAAGGAGGAGCAGGAACATATTCTGATGGAAAATTATATACTCGATCTAAAAAGCGCGGCGATGTAACTAGAATTCTGGAGCTTTTAGTAGCTTTTGGAGCTTCAGAAGATATTTTGGTAGAAGCGCATCCACATATTGGAACCAATAAACTTCCTAAAATTATTGAAGATATTCGTGAAAAAATTATCGAGTTTGGCGGTCAGGTTTTGTTTGAAACCCGAGTAAGTGATATTCTGGTAAAAAACAACGAAGTTGAAGGAATTGTAACTCAAAATGGAGATAAAATTCACGCCAATAAATTGATCTTGGCAACAGGACATTCGGCACGAGATA
This sequence comes from Flavobacterium sp. GSB-24, assembly GCF_027924665.1. Classification (NCBI taxonomy): domain Bacteria; kingdom Pseudomonadati; phylum Bacteroidota; class Flavobacteriia; order Flavobacteriales; family Flavobacteriaceae; genus Flavobacterium; species Flavobacterium sp. GSB-24. The sequence goes on along the minus strand of NZ_AP027043.1, from coordinate 289,380 downwards.
TTTTTGAATTATTAGATAAAAAGAAAATTTTAATAGAAGCCAAACCTTTTGCTTTAGGAGTTCGTGCAGAACATTCACAAGAATTAATAGACAGTATTCAGTACAGCTGTGATTATCGCGGTGAACATTTGCCACCAGCGCCATATTCTATCGTAAAACAAGTAAACGGTCGCGGCATGTATTCTTTCTGTATGTGTCCAGGAGGTGTAATCGCTCCTTGTGCAACAAGTCCGGGTGAAGTGGTTACAAACGGCTGGTCGCCATCTAAGCGTGATCAGTCAACTGCAAATTCTGGAATTGTTGTCGAATTGAAATTAGAAGATTTTAAACCTTTTGCAAAATTCGGCGCTTTGGCTGGAATGGAATTTCAAAAAAGTATCGAACAAAAAGCATGGCATTTAGCGGGACAAACTCAAAAAGTTCCAGCACAACGAATGATTGATTTTACGCAAAGTAAAGTTTCATCAGATATTCCGAAAACATCTTATGTTCCGGGAACTACTTCGGTAGAAATGGGGCAGGTTTTTCCGGGATTTTTAACGCAAATTATGCGTCAGGGTTTTCAGGATTTTGGAAAATCAATGCGCGGTTATTTAACCAACGAAGCAATTTTACACGCGCCAGAAAGCAGAACTTCATCGCCGGTAAGAATTCCGAGGGATCCTTTAACCTTAGAGCATTTGCAAATCAAAGGATTATATCCGTGTGGTGAAGGAGCGGGTTACGCCGGTGGAATCATTTCTGCAGCAATTGACGGTGAAAAATGTGCGTTAATGATTGCTGAATCCTTGAAATAAGTATTCTTATTATTTTGTAGTAAAATTATTATATATTTATAAGGTTTTTAAACTTTTAAAATATAATAGAATGACACCACAAGATATTGAGAAGAAATATGGATTTGAATATCCAGAATTATATAAGCAATTATATATAGACAGAATGCTTGATATGTCTGAATCCGGGCCTAATTGGTATTCCGAAGTTTATCCAAAATTAAAAGATAATCCTCCATTATTGTTGCATACTTATGATTTTAAATTAATGAATTTGAAAAATGTTGAAGATGAAATAAATGAATTAAGTGATCCCGAAAATTATCGAAAAATCAACAAAGAATTTAGATTTATTCCATTTGGTAGGAGTTATGGTGGAGATCATTATTGTTTCTTTCTTAACGATGAAAATAATGGAAATATTCCAATAGTTTTTGTTTGGCATGATTTAAACGAAGTGGAATACTTAGCAAAAAATTTACAAGACTTTATATTTCGAGCATTATTAACTGATATGGCATATATAGATGAAGATATATCAGATAAAGAATTTAAGTATAATCTTGAAATGACATTCAAGTCTCATGAAAAATATCTAACGGAACAGCAGAAGGAACTTTTATTGAATTTCTTAAATCTTGAGATTAAAGATTACGAGATTATATATCCATATAGTAAAGAAAATGCTAGAGGACTATTAACTTATGAAGAAAAAGATAAAATACTTGTAGAGGTTATATCATTTGACAAAATGGCTACTAGTTTTGAATATTCTACAGAGTAAAAAATACTTTAATCATCTAGAATCCTTGAAATAATTGACCTCGAGATTTCTTGTGTAGTAAAAAGATTGTTATCTTAGTGATTTGATTTTAATCGAATAGCCCCCAAAGATGACCATACAAGAAATTGAAACAAAACACGGATTTGAATTCCCGCTTTTATACAAACAATTAGAAGCCGACGGCATGCTCAATATTGGAGAATATGGGCCAAATTGGTATGCGGAAGTTTATCCTACTTTAAAAGATAATCCGCCATTACTTTTGCATTCTTACGATTTCGAATCTCTGAATTTGAAATCTGTTGCCGAAGAAATCGAAGAACTTAGAGATCCGGATAATTATCGAAATATAAATTCTGAATTTAAATTTATTCCTTTTGCAAAAAGCGGAGGTGGAGATCATTATTGTTTTTTTCTAAATGAAGAAGACAACGGAGAAGTGCCAATTGTTTTTGTCTGGCATGACATGAACGAAGTTAATTATCTGGCAAAAAATCTACAGGATTTTATCTTTAAAGTTTTATTGATAGACATGTCGCAGCAGGATGTTTACAACGAACTCAGCGATGAAGAATTTAGAAGTGATCTGGAATCTGTTTTTAAATCGCATAAAAGATATTTAAGTACTCGTCAAAGATTTATTTTAGAAGATATTTTAAAGCGTGAAATTATAGATTACGAAATAAATGTCTCTCCAAAAATAAAAGAATCAGCAAGAGGATTGTTAACGGATGTAGAATTAGAATCAATTGTGAATGATGTTATTCCTTTTGATAAAATGAATCAAAGTTTTAAATACTCAAATGACTAAGATTTACCTATAAATTTATAAGCGCCTTCCATGATAAATATCTTTTCCAATTTATTTAATAGAAATAACGATCCGAAATCTATAATTTCTTTTGATGTTATTAATTCTATTTACGGTTATTTGTATCACGAATCAAATAGTGTTGAATTCAAAATGAAAGGAATTTACGATCCTGTTTATGTAAATCTTTATTCATTTCCGTATTCATTAGATCATGAAGAAGCCAAGGCAGAAATTCAAAAAGCTGGTTTCAATAATGCTTATGAAGTTTTAAATGAACTTTACAAAAAGATTGACATTGGAGCGCTTTCAGAAGAAACAATGCAGCAAGGATTAGAATACGATTTTATTCATATTCAATTTTATTCTGAACCAGGTCCAGAAGTGAAAAAATATTTGAAACGTGTTATTAATAATTTTATTATTTTCTTCTGTTGTACTAATAGTTTGGAAACAAACGATTTCAAAATTTTATATTCCAGTACGCACTTTTTAGATTATACGAAAGGATTGTTAGATACGGAAAAACTGGATATTGATAATCCTAAAAATGAAACACAGGAAATAGGAATTAGGGATTTTAAAAAAGTGCTGCAGGGAATCTGCCAATATTTAAATCTTGAAATTCCAGAAACTATAGAACTTCCTTCCTCTGAAAATCTGTTAGCAAATGAACCCGCAACAGAATCAGATTTTGAAGAGTTTATACAATTGGTTTCAAGAGGAAATATCGAAGAAAAAGAACTAAAAAAGCAATCTAAAAAGCTTTTCAAAAATTATAAAAAAGAAGCAAAAGAATATCACAGTATGGTAGAAGATCATTTTGCCTTTTTTGAAAGTATTGATGCCTGGAACAGCGACTGGAAATTTGATCCCGAAGATGCAGAATATTTTATTTCTAATTTAATTGGTGAAGATTTTACTTTCGAATATCCAGAAGAAACCTATAGTCATGATTTGTTTCCCTACATTCAATCCGAATTAGAAAAATCAAATCTCGAATTATTGACGTATGAAACTTTTGGCGATAATTATTTGTTTTTTGTTGCCAATAAAGATGAAGTCGAAAGAATTTTAGAGTTATCTGAATTGACGAAGATTGAAGTTAATCAATTGTAGTTAATATTTGTCATTCTGACGAAGGATCACACAAGAAATTCGAGAAAGATTGAAGACATTAATTGCAGGAGCTCCTAGTGTGATCCTTCCTTCGTCAGGATAACAAGATTGTACTGAAAACTGAGACCGAAAACTGAAAACTAAATATCAAGGAATCAAAATAATCTTTCCTGTACTTTTTCTGCTTTCTAAATAATCGTGCGCCAATTTTCCCTCTGATAATTTAAAAGAGGTGGGTTGAGAAAGTTTGATTTTTCCATCAATAATCCAATTGAATAATTGATTGGATCTTTTGATTCTTTCTTCTTTAGAATTTAAATAACTCCATAAATCGCCGCCAGTTAAAGTTTTCGAAGTATCCATTAACATTCTCGGGTTTACAGGTTCTGGATCGCCGCCCGCCATTCCGAAGAAAACAACTTGACCGCATTCTTTCGTTACTTCAAAGCTGTAAGTTAAAGTGCTTCCGATGCTGTCATAAACCGCATCAACGCCTTTTGGGATTACTTTAAAAATCTCCGATTTCCAATCTTCACCGTAAAGAAAAACGTGATCTGCACCTTGTTCAAGAGCAATTTTTGCTTTGTCTGAAGATGAGGTTAACCCGATAACATTGGCTCCTAGAAATTTGCTGATTTGTGTTAGAATTTGGCCAACACCGCCGGCAACTGCATGAATTAATACTGTTTCGCCTTCTTTAGTTTTGTGACTGTCAGTAGCTAAATAATGTGCCGTTAAGCCTTGTAATAAAACAGAAGCTGCGGTTTCAAAAGAAATAGCTTCTGGAAGAGGAAGTACATGATTGATACTGACTGCAACCAACTCTGCATTAGCAAAAGGAACATCGGCGAAAGCCACACGATCACCGATTTTATATTCGGGATGATTATTGGTATCAACAACAATTCCGGCGCCTTCATAACCCGCAATAAATGGCGGATTTCCTTTTAAATGATAATTTCCTTTTCGTCTGTAAACATCAGCAAAATTTAATCCAATCGCTTTCATTTCGACTAAAATCTCATCAGTTTTTAAAAATGGATTTGATATTTCTATATATTCTAAAACATCAGAATTTCCAAATTTGGAAAAAGTAAGTGCTTTCATCTTTTATTTGTTTAAGAATGTAAAGTTCGGGAAAAAATCAAATAAAAAAAGCCTCAAAATAATGAGGCTTTTTTTTGATTTTTTGTTCTACAGAAATCCTTTAATCATTGTGATCTAATAAATCAAATTCTTCACTTTCTGTTAATTCATTAACCTTGTAAATTAAATCTGAAACCAACTCAGAAATATTTATATACTCTCCATTTTCTATTCTCTTTAAAATCATCGTTGACGGGAAAACGTTTATAGCGAATGTTTTATATTGTAAGCAATAATCTCTACCATATTCATCTCGTATTATTGCCCAATGAAAATCATTGTGTTTGTATTGAATGTAGTCGCCTAAAGCAATTCCTAGAGATTCAAGTTCGTAGCTTTGGTCTGCTTGAAATATTTCCTTGTCAATAATTTCTTGTAATAAATGAATTGTTTTTTCTGTGTTGTGATAATTGTCTATTTCCTCAGTCTTAATATTTAGAATAGTAGCAATTCGTTCATTTATATGTATGAAATTTTCATATCTCGGTTCAAATATATTTTGAGTTTCAAGATTAATTTCTGTTATCGAAGGAATGAAACCAGTGATTTCTTGTAATAGATCTTCGAGACTTTCTTCATTATTCTGGCTATATTCTGCTGTTGTAGTAACGCTAATAATTATAAGATGATTTAGATACCCGACTTCAAAATAGTATATAGATAAATCTTCTTTTTTATCTTCTGTTATGTATCCGTAGAAACTTTTTTGATCTTCAATATTAACTTTAATTCCTTTTTTATTTGCCTCTTCAATTGTTCTGTTAAACATTGGTTGTTTATCAGAACCGTTTTTAGATTCAACAGTAATGATACTAATTCTGATTGTAGCAAAATCCTTTTCAAGGTCGTACAGAATTATTGTATCATCATTTTCTAACTCGGAATTATAATTGTTTGATACTTTTATTGATATTAGCCCATCTCCAATTTCAAATAATCTCATGTGCAAAACTTTTATTTGAAGCTAAAATACTACTTTTTGTTTAAAATGGTTTAATTAATTTATCATTGAGTTTTGCTTCATTGGTTAATTCGTTGCAAAAGAAAAACCTAAATCTTAGGAAACTTCATATCATTAAAATTGCTTTTCTGTTTGGCTAAAGCTTCAACATCCTGCCATTTTCTTGGAGATTCGGCAGAAAGATTTTCGTATGAATCTTTTGTGATCAAAATATCATCTTCGATACGAACGCCGATGTTCCACCATTTCTTATCACATTTACTATTTGCAGGAATATAAATTCCAGGTTCAACAGTAAAAATCATATTTTCTTTCAGAGCGCTCATATAATTTCCTTTGTCATGAACATCTAAGCCAAGAAAGTGCGAACAGCTGTGCGGATAATAAATTCTCGCATCTTTTGGATCTGTAATAATACCCAATTTGATAAGACCGTTTGCAATAACTTCTCTGGATATTTTGTTTAAATCCTGAAAAGGAGTTCCTGGCTTGCAAATTTTAAAAACGGCTTCCTGCGCTTCATAAACCAAATCATAAATTGCTTTTTGTTCTGGAGTGAATTTTCCGTTTGCCGGAACTGTTCTCGTAACATCGGCAGAATAACCGTGATATTCAGAACCAACATCCATTAATAACAATTGATTGTCAATTTTTACAGCGTTGTTTTCTCCATAATGCAAAATACAGCCATTTGCTCCAGCGCCTACAATTGGAGGATAGCCTTCGCCTTCGGCGCCATAGTGTCTGTGAATATAAGCATGAATTCCGTCAGCTTCATTTTCACTCATATCTGGACCAACTGCTTTCATAACTTCATTGTGGGCAATGCAGGAAAGTTTAACCGATTTTCGCATTAATTCTATTTCTTCTCGAGTTTTTATTTCTCTTAAAGAATTAGTGATGTTAGCATAAGTTTCTGTTGAAGTTTTATCATCATTTACAATGCCTGCTTTTGTTTTAAAAACTTGAATTAAGTTAAATAAATCTGCTGGATCGTACGTGTTATCATGAATTCCAGTAGAAGATTCGTCATAAATAATTTTATCAAATTTCTTGAAATCAAGTTCAAAGTCTTTTAAATCTTTTCCGTTGTAAACTTTTTCAAATCCTAATTTAGATTTTGCACCTTCAACTCCTAAGCGTCTTCCTGTCCATGTTTCCTTTTGCGCATTTCTTTCTCTCACAAAAAGAACTTCGCTATATTTTTCAGTTCCTTGCGGTTCTTTAAAAAGTAATAAAACAGCATCTGGTTCTTTATATCCTGTTAAATAATACATATCAGGATTTTGATGAAAATTGTAATTGATGTCTCTTGAAAAAACTCTTTCGGGATACGAAAAAATTATTGCAGCAGAATTGGCCGGCATTAAAGCCCTAAAAGCATCGCGGCGTTCTTTGTGAAATTCTTTCGAGAGATAATCTGTTGGAAGATTTTCCTGTGATTGTACTTGAGACAAACTGAATAATAAGGTAAACAATACGAGAAATTGTTTCATGTTTTTGGTTTTTGATTGATGTTTTTGGTTTTTTGATTCCTGCAAATTACAAAAAAAATGCAATCCTAAATTGGAATTTAAATATTTGGCTAAGAGAATTTTAAATAAAATAATGTAACTTAGAGTTAGAAAATTACATTTTATAGTCCAATTTAAACCTAATAAATCTGACAACTGGGCACGAATATTGAGAAAAGAATATGTAGAGAATAATTTTAATCTTTAAAAAACAAATTACAATAATCTTTAAAAACACATTTATGAAAAAATACACACTCGCAGTCGTTTCTGTTTTAACCTTATTATTGACTTCTTGTATGGCATCAAAAGACACTAAAGGCGCAGCAAATTTATATGATACAACTTGGGAATTAGAATATATTTCGGGACCAAGAATTGCTTTTGAAGGATTGTATCCAAATAAAAAACCGCAGATTACTTTTGACCAAAAAGAAACAAAAGTGTATGGTAATAATGGATGCAACGGATATAGCGCACCTTATACATTAAACGGAAAATCATTAACTTTTGGAGAGCCTGGACCAACTACTATGATGTTTTGTGAAGGCGGCGGAGAACAGCAGTTTTTACAGCAAATGAAAAAAATTACTAGTTATTCTATTGAAGATGGAAAACTAAATTTAATTCAGGGCGACGTGCCGATGATGCGATTTAAAAAAGTAGCTAAAAAATAGTTTTAAAATAAATCTAAAAGAAAAGGGAAATGAGTTAATTCATTTCCCTTTTCTTTATGGATTTTTATTTCTTTTTGAGTTTGTCTTTAAAGACCTTTTCAAATTTTTCTAATTTTGGCTGAATCACCATTTTGCAATACGGCTGGTTTTTGTTGTTTGCATAGTAATTTTGGTGATAATCTTCGGCTTTGTAGAAAGCTTTAAAAGGTTCTACTTTAGTCACAATCGGGTTTTTGTACACTTTTGCTTTATTCAATTCTGCAATAATGCTTTCGGCAGCTTTTTTCTGTTCGGCATTTTTATAAAAAATTACAGAACGATATTGAGTTCCAACATCTGCACCTTGGCGATTTAAAGTCGTTGGATCGTGAACGGTAAAAAAGACTTTGAAAATTTCATTAATATCAGTCACGTTTTTATCGTAAGTAATCTGAACTACTTCTGCATGACCTGTTTGTCCCGTGCAAACTTCCTCATAAGTCGGGTTGGCAACATTTCCGCCAGAAAATCCAGAGACAACAGATTTTACTCCGTTTAAATCTTCATAAACTGCTTCGACACACCAATAGCAGCCTCCGCCAAGTGTAATCGTTTCGAGATTAGAAGCTTTTTTATTTTGCGAAAAGCCATTCAGTGAAAGCGCCAAAAAACATATTAAAAGTATATTTTTCATAGATCAATTATTTAGGGTCTGGAACAAAATCAAGAGCGATCGAATTCATACAGTAGCGTTTTCCTGTAGGAGCGGGGCCATCATCAAACAAATGTCCTAAATGTCCGCCGCAGCGACCGCAAAGCGCTTCAATTCTTTCCATTCCAATAGAGTTATCTTCTTTAAAAACAATACTCTTTTTATCGTCTTGTTCAAAGAAGCTCGGCCATCCGCAGCTGCTGGAGAATTTCGCCGTAGATCTAAAAAGTTTATTACCGCAAGAAGCGCAGTAGTACGTTCCTTTTTCGTCTGTGTTCCAATATTTTCCTGTAAAAGGTCTTTCGGTATCTGCTTCACGCATTACCGCATAAACATCTGCTGGTAAAACTTTTTTCCATTCCGCATCACTAACATTCAATTTAGTAGTGTCGGTATTAGAGTAATAAGGATTTCCAGATTTATTAATTACATTTTCCATAGAAGTAGATTTTGTCTGCTTTTTAGTATTTTGTCCGCACGCCTGCAAAATAAAAAGCGGTAATAAAAAGCAAAGGCTGATAAATTGAGTTTTTGATTTCATAAACAAATTAATAAAGTTTAAGGTATTCAATCAGGTTTTTTGTGAGGCTTTAAAATTTCTATCTCAAAGATACGATGAGATTTGCCTCAAAAAGCTGACTTTGAAATAATTCAGATTTTTTTAAGTGTGTTTTAACTTTTTATTAGTTACGTAAAATAATACTATCTAGTTTTTATGTCTTAATTTTAACAGCTTTTAATTTTTGAATACAATTTATTAGGTTGTAAATCAGAAAAATAGAAATGTATTCTGAATTTAGATTTTTTACAATCTTAATTAGGATTTTTAAGCCATTTCTTTTTTCGTATTTTTGTTTGATTAAGAAGCACTATGACAGAAGAAAACGTAATACTAGTCAATCAAAATGATGAGCAGATTGGTTTAATGCCAAAATTAGAAGCACACGAAAAGGCGCTTTTGCACCGTGCATTTTCAGTTTTTGTTTTAAATGAGCAAAATGAAATAATGTTGCAGCAGCGTGCGAATCAAAAATATCATTCTCCTTTGCTGTGGACTAACACTTGCTGCAGCCATCAGCGTGAAGGCGAAACTAATATTGAAGCAGGAAGCAGAAGGCTGTTTGAAGAAATGGGATTTAAAACAGATTTGAAAGAGCTGTTTCATTTTATTTACAAAGCGCCTTTTGACAATGGATTGACAGAACATGAGCTGGATCACGTAATGATTGGATATTACAATGAAGATCCGAATATCAATACAGAAGAAGTAGAAGATTGGAAATGGATGAAAATTGAAGATGTAAAAACCGATATTCAGAAACAGCCCGAAATATATACCGTTTGGTTTAAAATAATTTTTGATGAATTTTATCATTTTTTAGAAGCTCATAAACTTTAATCCAAACTAACCAAAAACCTAGAATGAGAGTAACCATATCAAGAAAAGCACATTTTAATGCTGCACATCGACTACATCGAAAAGATTGGTCATTTGAAAAAAACGATGCTGTTTTTGGAAAATGCAACAATGCTAATTTTCATGGTCACAATTATGGTTTAACAGTAAGTGTTACAGGAAAAATTGACCCGGAAACTGGTTTTGTTTTAGATGTGAAAGTATTAGCGGATATTATACGCGAAGAAGTAGAAATTCCGTTTGATCACAAAAATCTAAATCTGGACGTCCCAGAATTTTTAGATTTAAATCCAACTGCAGAAAATATAGCAGTTGTGATATGGAATAAAATTAGAAAAAGAATTCAGCCAGAATTTGATTTAGAAATCGTGCTGAATGAAACCGACCGCAATTTTGTAACTTATAAAGGAGAATAAAAAATGTCATTAAAAATAGGAGATATAGTTCCGAATTTTACTGCGAAAGACAATCATGGAGAAATTTTCGAAAGCCAGAGTGTTTTAGGAAGAAAACCACTGGTGATTTATTTTTATCCAAAAGATAATACGCCTGGCTGTACAACAGAAGCCTGTAGTTTTCGGGATCAATATGAAGACTTCAAAGATTTGGGTGCTGAGGTAATCGGGATTAGCAGTGATAGTGTAAAATCACATCACAAATTTGCTGCTAAGCATCAATTGCCTTTTATTTTACTGTCAGATCAAGATAAAAGATTAAGAAAGCTTTTTGGTGTTCGAAACAATTTGTTCGGACTGCTGCCGGGACGTGTCACATATATTATTGATAGAAATGGTTTGGTAATTTCGATATTTGACAGCGTTAATGCTGCGAAACATATACCGAGAGCCTTAGAAACCGTTAAAGAATTAGTATCATAAATTAGAAAAATAGAATTAATTAAACTTAGATATTAGCCTAAAACCTTAAAAAAAAATGAGCCAAAATTTATACCCTTTACAATTTGAACCGATTTTGAAAGAAAGAATCTGGGGAGGAGAAAAACTAAAAACAATTCTGAATAAACCAATCGTTTCTACAATTACTGGCGAAAGCTGGGAATTATCTACTGTAGAAGGAGATGTAAGTGTGGTTGCAAACGGAAATCTAAAAGGAAAATCTTTGATGGACCTTATTGACGAAACTCCAGATGCAATTTTAGGAACTAAAGTTTACGAGCGTTTTGGAAAACAATTTCCGTTGCTTTTTAAATATCTTGATGCAAGAGAAGATCTTTCTATTCAAGTGCATCCAAACGATAAATTAGCGAAGGAACGTCACAATTCATTTGGAAAAACAGAAATGTGGTACGTAATGCAGGCAGATGCAGATGCAAGAATTATTGTTGGTTTTAAAGAAAATTCAAGTAAAGAAGAATACTTAAAACATTTGCATGACAATACTTTGGTTTCGATCTTAGACGATGTGAAAGCAAAATCTGGTGATGTTTTCTTTTTAGAAACAGGAACTGTTCACGCAATTGGAGCAGGTTTGGTTGTTGCCGAAATTCAGCAGACTTCTGATATCACTTATCGTTTATACGACTTTGACAGGTTAGATGCCAACGGAAATAAAAGAGAACTTCACGTAGATTTAGCACTAGATGCAATCAACTATAATAAAGTAGATACTCAAAAGAAATACGATTCTAAAGCAAATACATCTAATACAGTTGTTGACTGCCCGTACTTTACAACCAATTTTATTCCGTTAGAAGATAAAGTAAATGTGTCTAAAAATGGAGAAACATTTACAGTATATATGTGTATTGAAGGAAGCTTCGAAATCGAATATGACGGATTTAAACATACTTACATTAAAGGAGATACTGTGTTGGTTCCAGCTGCGATAAATGCATTTAATTTAAGCGGAAAAGCTTCAATTTTAGAAATTTACATTTCATAGCACGTAATTTCAGGATTATGTGTACTTTTGCAGACGCAAATTAAAATTATATTAAAAATGGCAAACGTTAAGAATTTAAAGAAAGACATCAACTTCGTATTAGGAGATATTATTGAGGCAGTTTACTTGTTTGAGATGTCAACAACAGGAAATCCAACTCCAGAAACGAATGCTTTGATCGATGAGGCTATTGCTGCATTCGATACTTTGATTACAAAAGTGAACGCAAAGAACGTTGAAAATAAAAAAGCACACTTCAAACAAATCAATGTTGAATTAGAACAAACTGCTAATCAATTGATTGAAAAAATCAACGCTTTATAAGCAAAAAAAAGTGTAAAAAAGTGCAAATTTATTTTGGGAAAACGAAAAACCGCTTTATATTTGCACCCGTAATGAGGCCGATGTAGCTCAGCTGGCTAGAGCAGCTGATTTGTAATCAGCAGGTCGTGGGTTCGAGTCCCTCTATCGGCTCAACGGAAACCATCACAGAAATGTGATGGTTTTTTTAATTATAGAGAGAGGTGTGAAATTTTTTTTGGAATATTAAAAAACAATTTTATCTTTGCACCCGGAAAATAGGCCGATGTAGCTCAGCTGGCTAGAGCAGCTGATTTGTAATCAGCAGGTCGTGGGTTCGAGTCCCTCTATCGGCTCAAAAAACCATTCACTTTGTGAATGGTTTTTTTATTTACGGAAATTCCAAATTCCAAGTTTCAGGTTTCAGGTTGGAATTTGGAATTTCTATTTTTGGAATTTCTATTTAAGAATATTTTTCCTATGTTTGTTAGATAACCTAAAAACATTTACCTAATGGAAGAAATTTCAGCATTTGAAAAATTTGAATTGCAGTTAGACTCTACTGCAAAAGACTTTTTAAAGGAAACAGCCAAATGGGCTTATTTCTTATCAATTATCGGTTTTATCGGAATTGGATTTTTACTTTTATTTGCCATTTTTGCTGGAACTATATTTTCTACTATGGGAAGTTCGATGCCAGGAATGGGAGCTTACGGCAGTTCTTTTGGAGCAGCAATAGGCGCTGTTTATTTTGTAATGGCAGCTCTTTATTTCTTTCCGGTATATTATCTTTTTAAATTTAGCTCAAATGCTAAAAAGGCTTTTAGAGATAATGATTCAGTAGCATTGACAGAATCATTTGGTTATCTAAAATCGCATTATAAGTTTTTCGGTATTTTAATGATCATCCTTTTGGCGATATATGCGCTTTTCTTTGTTTTTGCTATCCTTGGAGGCATAATGGGGAGATAGTGCTAAATAAAGCTTATTTTGAAGTCATAAAAAAAGCCCTGAATATTTTCAGGGCTTTTCTATGAATATTGTAATCAGAAATTATTTTGGTGTTTCAGCTTGCTGTTGTTTTTTTAAATCTCCAACATACTTTGTTAACTTCTTTCCGTAAAGTGATTTTGCTACTTTTGGTGTCATTGATTTTTGAATTGTATCTAAAAATCTTAAATTAATATCATAAATCTCTGCTAAAGCAATATATGGAGAAACTTCATGATCTTTATTGTTTAAAGCAAAGTTTGTAGCATACAAGTATTTTCTTTTAATATTGTTTTCTTGTAATTTAGTTATACTATCCACTGCTTTTAAATCTTGTCTTTTAATTGCTTTAAAACGTGGTTCTACCAAAGAAAGATTCTCATCTATAAAACGGCTGTTTATTTTAGAATACTGCTCGTATAACTCTTGATTTTTAGATCCTGTGATTTTAGCACCAGAGATATAGTTGTCTAAGTTAGTTTCAATATTGATATTTCCAGGCTCAGCAAAAAATAAAATATTGTTATCTAAAGAATTAGTTACACCACGATCTAAAAACAGGTATAACATTTCTGGTGAATCTAATGTGATATTGCTTTCAAAAGCAGAATTCCCGTCTATTTTAATACTGTCAATAGCAACAAGAGAAGTGTCAACGATTCTTTGGATATATAAAGTTCCGTTTTTTAATCCTTTTATGTTTCCGGTAATATGTACGTTACCAGTAGATTCTTTTTTGCTGCAAGCTGCAAGTAGGGCAAGAGTAACAAAAGCAATTAATGTTTTTTTCATTGGTGGTTTATTAGATTTGGGTGCAAAATAAAGAAAATAGTTTAAATGTAAAGAGAGTGCTGTTTTATTTTTTAGAAAAAAAATAAATCCCAATCTATTTCTAAATTGGGATTTACAGTATAGTGTGAAAAGGTTTTACATCGATAAACTATATGAAGTGCCGTTTTCGTGTGTATAAGTGTAAAGGGCATCACAGTCATTATTTCCATAATCTATTACGCCGTTTAAGATACCGCCTTGAATTTTTAATTGTCCTTTAGAAATAAAAAGACAAGAGTATTTTTTAACTAATGTTTCTTTTACCGTCAAGGTTAGTGTTGTTCCGTTTGAAGCAGTTACTGTGTGACTTCCGTCTGTTATTTCATAAACATTGTCAGATAAAACAAAAGGAGTGTCAACACCAGCAATTTGTCTAGTAGTATAAGTTCCTGAATTTGTATAAACTCCTCCTTTTAGATCTGTAAGTTTACCATTAGTTACTTTTCTAGTCCATTGTGGTATAGTAGCAACAGTTGTTGTATTGGTGTATTCGATTGTTCCTTCTAATTTGATGTTATTGATAGAATAATCTATTCTTTCAATTGTCATTTTGCTTCCAGTTGTAATTACAGATCCAGAAAGTGTTATTTTAAGTTTTCCTTTTCTTGTTAAGTTATTCTCGTCTTTACATCCAGTAGTTCCGAAATCTACTGTAAAAACTTTAGGATATTCTCCTCCGTTTGGTGTAGTTACAGAAATTGCGGCGCAAATGCCTGCAGGAGTTTCAGTTGTTTTTCCTGTAGTAGATGATGAAGTAACTAAAAGTCCTGTATTAAGGTCCATTTCGTTAGAAGTGTCAACTGCAATTGATGCTCCGACATTGGATAAATCTGTCGAGGGCGGTGTATTATCTGTATCATTGCTTGAGCAAGAAACATATAAAAGTGCTGATGCACAAATTGTTGTTAGTAGGATAGCTGTTTTTTTCATAATAGTTTTTTTGTTTTTGTGTTAGATAAAAGGCAGTCAAATGTAATAAAAAATGAATTGCAATAAAAAATCCTGTAAAGAGAATTACAGGATATTATAACGATTTTGTAAAAGAAAAATTATAATTAACAAATTAAGAGTGAACGAATTGTTTCAAACTGATTTATAATAATCACTTTTTGCTTTTCTGATTTTCTTATATTCCTCCCAATTAAAGCGGTTTAAAAAATCAGCGGCATGCTGCGCCCCGCGAATGAAAAGATCAATTTTGGCATCATCTGTCAGGTTAAAATTTAACCAGTTATGGGTTCCAGTGTCAATGTAGCCAATGAGGTTTTTGAAATCTGGATTTTTTCTTAAAAACTCAGCATCGTAACCGTATCGTGCTGTGTCAAACATTGAACTTATAAGATTTGGGAATTTTTCATTTTTATTAATTTCATTTTTGTCATAACCCAGTTTAATGCCAAAAGTAGGCGAAGCGGGGACGTTTAAATTTTCGTGGAAAATATCAATGGGAAAATTGGATATAATTCCTCCATCCATAAACATCACTTCAGAAGGAACAGAAGTGCGAAGGCAGGTCGCTTCGTTCCATTTGTTCCAAGCATCAACTCCGGTTGGAATATTTTTAATTTTAAAAGGAGTAAAAAATAACGGAATCGACATTGATGCCCGAACAAAGTCTGCGGGATTTTGAACTTCTGGATTCGAATAAAATAAATCGATCATTTTTGGGAAGATTATTTTGCTTTCTGTGGTAATATCAGCAGCTATTATTGCCATTTCACTCCAATGATCTACACGTTTGTATTCTTCTTTGGTTCCATTATGACCTAATCGAAATAACTTGTTTTCGTCTGAAACTCCTTTTTCTCTTAGAGTTTTTAAATCACCATAATTTTTTATGCCTTTTTGCGACAGTAAATTGGTCATCCATTGGTGAAAATTGTTTCCTGGATTCAATCCTAAATCATCTTTAAAATTGTCAACCACTTGATAACCTTTTAAGATAAGTTTTAAGTTTCCTGCATCGCTCAATAAAGCGTCGATAAACTCGCGAGCATCATGATCTCCATCTACAAAATCATATAAATTTTTATTGCACAAACATTCTAAAATCCATTCCGATTTTTCTAAGTCAGAAGTTCCTGCGGCCGCCATCAGCATAGTGTTAATGCTTCCTGCAGAAGTTCCTGCTAAACTAAGGAAGCGTATTCCCATTTTTTCCAGAACATATACATAACCAATTAAAGCAATTCCAAGTACGCCGCCGCCTTCCTGTACAAGATCAACATATTGGTAATTATTATTGTCTGTAATATCCGAGAAGTTTTTGCCTTTAATTTGTTCTTTTAAATCTTTAATAATTGCTAGAATTGCTCCATTCTCCGTAAATTTTCTTTTATCCATGATTTCTAGAATTTATAAATTATAATTAATCCATTGATTTTCAAATTTATATAAACGGACTCTGTTCGAAAAGGGGAGAATCACCCTTTTTTAAAAGTGATTTTGGAGCAAAAAAAATCCCGCAAAAATTAATTTGCAGGATTTTCAAAAATATTCTTTTCGAATGATTATTTAATCATCTCAAAACTTCTTTTTACGAAAGCTGTAAGAGCTTCTCCTTTTAATAGGTTTTGCGATAATTTAGCCAAATCTAAAGCTTGTTTTACCAAGTGCTCTTGATGTGTTTTATCTTCAGTATTTAAAATGCTTGAAGCCAAATCAGAATTAGTGTTTACAACCAAATTATACATTTCTGGCATATTACCCATTCCGAACATTCCGCCTCCGCCTGTCTGGCTCATTTCTTTCATTCTACGCATAAATTCTGGCTGCGTGATGATAAATGGAGCCGCCTGGCTGTCCATAGCTTCCAATTGTACGCTGTAAGCTTTTGGAATATAAGCTTCTAATGAAGTTTTTAAAGTTTCTTTTTCTTCATCAGATAATTTTGAAATTGTGTTTTCGTCTTTCTTGATTAAATTATCAATATGGTCAGAGTCAACACGAACAAAAGTTAATCCGCTGTTATCGCCTTCAATTTTTTGAATTAAATGCGAAATAATTGGAGAATCTAAAAGCAATACTTCGTAACCTTTATCTTTTGCTGCTTGAATGTAAGAGTGCTGAGCATCTTTATTTCCTGCATAAAGAATTACTAGTTTACCATCTTTATCAGTTTGGTTTTCTTTCAGTTTTTCTTTTAATTCATCTAAAGTAAAGTAAGTATCATCTACAGTTGGGTATAAAACAAATGCACCCGCTTTTTCGTAGAATTTATCTTCAGAAAGCATTCCGTATTCTAAAACGATTTTAATATCGTTCCATTTAGCTTCAAAATCAGCACGGTTTTCATTAAATAAAGCTTTCAATTTATCAGCTACTTTACGAGTAATGTAGTTTGAAATTTTCTTAACAGCTCCATCTGCTTGTAAGCCAGAACGAGAAACGTTTAATGGGATATCTGGAGAATCGATTACACCTTTTAACATTGTCAAGAATTCAGGTACAATTCCTTCTACGTTATCGGTAACGTAAACTTGGTTTTGGTACAATTGAATTTTATCTTTCTGGATTTGCATATCATTTCCTAATTTCGGGAAATACAAAATACCAGTTAAGTTAAACGGATAATCTACATTTAAGTGAATGTTGAACAATGGTTCTTCGAACTGCATTGGGTATAATTCTCTGTAGAAGTTTTTGTAATCTTCATCAGATAATTCAGAAGGCTGTTTTGTCCAAGCTGGATTAGGGTTATTAATGATATTATCAACTTCGATAGTTTCATTAACATAATCTTCTGGAGCATCTTCTGGTTTTGGAAGCGTTTCTGTTCTAGTTCCGAATTTAATTGGAATAGGCATAAACTTGTTATACTTATTCAATAAACCACTGATTTTTGAATCGTCTAAAAATTCAAGAGAATCTTCTGCGATGTGAAGAATGATTTCAGTTCCGCGTGAAGTTTTGTCAGCTGGTTCCAAAGTAAATTCAGGGCTTCCGTCACATGTCCAATGTGCAGCTGGTTCGTCTTTGTATGATTTTGTAAAAATCTCAACTTTTTCAGCCACCATAAATGCAGAGTAGAAACCAAGACCAAAATGTCCGATAATTCCAGAATCTTTAGCAGAATCTTTGTATTTGTCTAAGAACTCTTCAGCTCCTGAAAAAGCAACTTGATTGATGTATTTTTCAACTTCATCAGCTGTCATACCCAGACCTTGATCGATAATGTGGATTTTTTTACCTTCTTTGTCCACTTTAACTTCAATGATCGGATTGCCGTATTCTACTTTAGCTTCGCCAATGCTGATAAGATGTTTTAATTTTAACGTAGCATCGGTACCGTTAGAAACAAGCTCACGTAAGAAGATTTCATGGTCGCTGTATAAGAACTTTTTAATTAATGGAAAAATGTTTTCTACTGAAACATTAATTTTACCTGTTGCCATATTTTTTAATTTTTATTTTAATGTGATGATTTTCACTTATTCAAATAGAATACCAATTGTTTTTTGGGTGACAAAATGTCGGAAATGTTAATTTTGAAAGAAAATAATTAGATTTTAGAACATTAAATATCTCTACGAATCGTATATTTGTGGTATAATAATTGTTAAACTTGTAAGTATTAACTTAAACAAAATGTATAAAATGAAGAAAGTAATATTCATTTGCTTGATTGCCACGATGTTTTTTGCGTGTAAATCAGCTTCGTCAACAACAGCTTCGTCTGAATCAACAACGCTTTCAACTAAACTTGACAAGAAAACGCAAGTAGCTTTAAAAGGGAATTGGGTTCTTACCAATGTGTCTTATCCAGGTTCAGATTATATTAAAGTAAATTCATTTGATCTTGCAGATTCAAAATGTTTTATTGGTAGTACTTGGAGTTTTATTTCTAATAATAATAAAGGAACAATGGCTTTAACATCGCCAAGTTGTACTGGGTTTTCTTCTCCAATTGTATGGAGTATCAACAATCAAGGTATGTTTGTACTTAAAATTCTTGATGCTGGCGAAAAAGCTAAAAAAGTAAGAGATGGTTATTTACTTAAAGTAGGAGGTGTTACCGAAACTTCATTTCAATTAATCGATAACATCAATGTTGGAGGTCAGGTTAAAGATGTGACTTACCAATTTCAAAGAGCCAATTAATATTTAAAGATATAAAAATATGAGAAAGATAACTGTTTTAAGTTTATGTAGTTTACTTGTTCTAACTAGTTTTTTTACTAGTTGCGATTCAGTAAAAAATGCAAATAATACACAAAAAGGTGCTGGAATTGGTGCTGTTGCCGGAGGTGTAATCGGTGCTGTTTTAGGTAACAATTTAGGAAAAGGCGGAAACGCTGCTTTAGGTGCTGCAATTGGAGCTGCTGTTGGTGGTGGAACTGGTGCACTTATTGGAAACAAAATGGATA
Source organism: Flavobacterium sp. GSB-24 (assembly GCF_027924665.1). NCBI lineage: Bacteria > Pseudomonadati > Bacteroidota > Flavobacteriia > Flavobacteriales > Flavobacteriaceae > Flavobacterium > Flavobacterium sp. GSB-24. The sequence goes on along the minus strand of NZ_AP027043.1, from coordinate 270,095 downwards.
AACAAGCTCGTGAAATCGATCAAGCTTTACCAGGAGCTTCTGTAGAAAGAGTTGGAGAAGGAATTCACTTAACTTTGAATGAAAATTCTGTTCGTTTTGATACAAATAAATCAACTCTAACATCTCAGGCAAAAGCTAACTTAGATAAATTAGTTCCAGTATTCAATGAATATGGAGATACAGATATTCAGATTTTTGGATATACTGATAATACAGGTAAACCAGAATATAACTTAACACTTTCAGGACAAAGAGCGGCTTCTGTGCAGGCTTATTTAGTTGCTAAAGGATTAAAATCTAGCCGTTTCAAAACTTCAGGTTTAGGAATTGCAGATCCAATTGCAACAAATGATACTCCAGAAGGTAGAGCTCAAAACCGTCGTGTTGAATTCTCTATCACAGCAAATGACAAAATGGTAAATGACGCTAAAGCGGAAGCTGGAAAATAATTTCAAAACAAAATAAAATATAAAAAAAGCTGTTTCATAATTGAAGCAGCTTTTTTTTGACTTTAGAAATTAAACATTGTAAATTTGACATCTCATATTACAACTCATGCTTGACATTCAAAATATATCTTTTTCGTATACAGATAAACCCGTTATAAAAGACATTTCATTTACTATTGAGAAAGGGCAGAATATTTCTATTATCGGCGAAAGCGGCTGCGGAAAAAGTACGCTTCTTAAACTGATTTATGGTTTATACGATTTAGATGAGGGAAAGATTTTTTATGGTGATAAACCTGTTTTAGGGCCAAAATTTAATTTGATTCCTGGAATGCCTTATATGAAATATTTGGCGCAGGATTTCGATTTGTCTCCATATGAAACAGTGGCCGAAAATGTTGGAAAATTTCTTTCTAATGGATTTGCCAATATGAAAAAACTTCGTGTTCAGGAATTATTGGAGATGGTAGAAATGGAACAATTTTCTAATGTAAAAACAAAATTTCTGAGTGGAGGACAACAGCAGAGAGTAGCTTTAGTTAGAGTTTTGGCTTTAGAGCCAGAAGTAATTTTATTAGACGAACCGTTCAGTCAGATTGATGCTTTTAGGAAAAATGCACTTCGCCGTAATTTGTTTCGATATTTGAAACAAAAAGGAATTACGTGTATCATTGCAACACACGATAGTACAGATGCTTTGTCATTTGCAGATCAGGCAATTGTAATGCGAAACGGAGAAGTAATTGTAAAAGATGATCCAGCAAAAATTTACGAAGACCCAAAAATAAAATATGTAGCTTCTCTTTTTGGAGAAGTGAACGAGATTCCTACTCATTTGTTGTTATCATATGAAGACGAGACACATAAAACTCTTGTCTACCCGCACCAATTTAAAATGGTTTCAGAATCTAAGTTGATGGTAAAAATCAGAAGAACTTATTTTAGAGGAAGTCATTATTTAATTGAAACTGTTTATAAGAGACAATTAATTTTCTTTGAAAGTGAAATAGATTTACCCCTTGAACAGGAAGTGTATTTAGCTTTAAATTATTTATAAAATAACCCGATAGAATTTTATTTTCATTGTTTCCCAGATCAATAAGAATATTTAATATTCCGTAAAAAAAAGGTTATTATATATTGTGTCCTGTAGGGACAACTGTTTTTGTCGGAATAAATGTGTTTGTCTAATTAATCAAACGTTCCTGCGGAACGTAATATTTTTCGATTCATAATCGGGTTCTACCAATCAGACATTCTCACGGAATGTTTTTAATAGAAAATAATTTAGATTAAACCCGACAGTTTTTTTAAAACCTGTCGGGCTTATTTTTTGGAATTAAGAAGGCATTAATTCTTTAAATATTTCTCTAAAAACTGATCTTGTTCCCAAAGCAGGTGCAAAATATTTTCTTTTGCAACATAACTATGTGATTCTTTTGGCAGAATAACCATTCTTGCTGGCGCTCCCAAGCCTTTTAAAGCTTGAAAATAACGTTCCGTCTGCAATGTAAATGTTCCTGGATTATTGTCGGCTTCACCATGAACCAATAAAATTGGAGTTTTCATTTTTTCTGCATTCATAAAAGGAGACATTGTATTGTAAACTTCAGGTACTTCCCAATAATTACGCTGTTCACTTTGAAAACCAAACGGAGTCAGAGTTCTGTTGTAAGCACCGCTTCTTGCAATTCCGCAGGCAAATAAATTAGAATGTGTCAATAAATTTGCTGTCATAAATGCACCATACGAATGTCCGCCCAAAGCAACTTTTTTACGATTTATATAACCTAAAGCATCAACTGCATCAATTGCGGCCGCGGCATTATCTACTAATTGCGAAATAAAATTATCATTTGGTTCTGTATTTCCTTCTCCAATGATAGGAAAAGCCGCATCATCTAAAACAACATATCCTTTAGTTACCCAATAAACAAACGATCCATAATACGGGAATGTAAATTCATTTGAATTTTGAGTAGACTGCGAAGCACTGTTTCTATCTTTGTATTCAGCTGGATAAGCCCAAATTAATAATGGAAGTTTTTCTTTTTTGGTTTTATCATAACCAGCAGGAAGATATAAAGTTCCAGAAAGTTCCAACCCGTCTTTACGTTTGTATTTTATTACTTCTTTACTAACATTTTTAATGCTTTCAAACGGGTTTTTGAAAGCAGTAATTGGCGTTAAACTATTCTGTTTTTTGATGTTTCTAAAATAGTAATTTGGATATTCAGTTTTTGATTGAATTTGAACTAAAACTTTTCCAGTTTTATAATCTTCAATTTCTAAAATCTCCTCTTTTTTATCTTTGTAAGTCGACGTGTAGATGCGCTTTGTTTGTAAAGTCTTCGCATTAAATTCATCAATAAAAGGGAATTGTCCTTCTTTAGTATAACCATCGCCAATTCTGTAAAGGTTATCTTTTTCAAGCGCCAGAACATATTTATTATATTCGTTTTTTCTGGTTTCAAAAACACCGGGATCTGAATATACATCTTGTGAATTTCGATCTGTAATTACTTTTGGCTGCTGACTTGGATTTGATGGATTTATTAAATAAGTTTTCGTGTTTCTAGTATCATACCATTCATCAGAAACAACAGCAAGATTATCATTCCCCCAAATAATGTCGTTAAAACGCTGTGGTGTTTTTACTAATGAAGAAGGTTGTTTTTCGAAAGGCGCATCCCAAAGAAAAACTTCATCTCTAAAGTCAACTTTATTGGCAGGATCTCCTTGGTCTAATGCAGTTACATACATTAAAGTCGATGGTTTGTCATTTCTCCAAGCCATTTCTCTCTTACCTTTTCTAACTGCCATAAAACCTTTTGGCATAATTTCGTTTAAAGGAACTTCGTTTACGACTTTAATCTCTTTTCCATTTATATCATAAACAGTAGTTGTGGAAGGAAATCTGTTTAAAGGCACAACATACGAAAAGGGTTTCTGAATGGTTGTTAACATAATGTAGTTACCATCTGGCGAAATTCTCTCTCCCGCAAACATGGCAGCTTCTTTAAACAAAACAGCCTCTCCGTTTAATTTCACTTTATACAATTCAGATGTAATGCTGTTTTCAAAATTAATCTCATCGTTTTTGTTTTTCAACATGTCAGGATACGTTCTGTTTTGAGATTTTTCTCCAGAAGTATTAGAAACTATTGGTCCTGTTGGTAAATCTTTTTTAGAATCTAAAAGAGCTGGTCGGTTTTTAGGAAGCATTTTTACCAAAATCGTTTCATTGTCTGAAAACCAGCTGAAAGGATTTCCAAGATTTGCATTTACAGTTGCTCCTGTAAGTTTTTTAGCTTGCGCCGAAGCAACATCTAAAACCCAAAGCTCTACACCAGAATTTGTGGTGTGAGAGAATAAAATCTTTTTATCATTTGGCGACCAAAGTATATTTGTGATTTTCGGATTTTCTGGCAGACCTGCAACCTGAATTTCGTCTTTACTGCTTACTTTTCGCAGCTTAAGATTATTGAGATAAGTTACAGTACTCGAAATATTAGTAATAGGATTAATTCTTAAACCGGCTAAACGAACCTCTTCCTGATTTAAATCATCAAGTGTTTTATAAGTGTTTCGATACATCAAGAGCATGTTTTCTTTTTTGGTATCCATAGATACTGTTGGAGCTCTTTGATAATCGGCTAGATCTAAAATAGATTTAGAAGGCTTTTGGTAGGTTAAATTCTCTTGGGCAAAAGAGGAAAAACCAAAGCTGAAAAGTAAGAACAAAGTAACCTTTAATTTCATAATTTGAATTTTATGGGTTTAAAAATAGTATTCAAAATGTTTGTCTAAGATATTTATATCCTGTTACATTTTGGATAGTATTTTTCATTTTATTCAAAAATTCAGTCTAAAGCTTATCTTTTTGAGAAGTAATTGTATTTAAGCAGTCTTATAATTAAAGTATATAAAATTGCTAATAACGAAAAAAAGAGTAATTTGTACTCTTATATTTTAAAGTATACGTAAATTTGCATTCTAAATTTTCAAACAAATAACAATACAATATGTATCATTCAAAAATAGCAGGCTTAGGATACTATGTTCCTTCAAATGTGGTGACTAACGATGATTTGTCTAAGATAATGGATACCAATGATGAATGGATTCAGGAAAGAACAGGAATTCAGGAAAGAAGGCACATTATTCGTGGAGAAGACACCACAACTTCGATGGGAGTTAAAGCAGCTAAAATTGCAATCGAGCGTTCTGGCGTTGCCAAAGAAGATATTGATTTTGTAGTTTTTGCTACACTAAGTCCAGATTATTATTTTCCAGGACCAGGAGTTTTGGTGCAAAGAGATTTAGGTTTAAGAACTGTTGGTGCTTTAGATGTTAGAAATCAATGTTCTGGTTTTGTTTATGCAATTTCTGTTGCAGATCAATATATTAAAACTGGAATGTATAAAAACATTTTAGTTATTGGTTCAGAGGTTCATTCAACAGGATTAGATATGACAACTCGCGGACGTGGTGTTTCGGTGATTTTTGGAGATGGGGCAGGAGCAGCAGTTTTAAGCCGTGAAGAAGATTTAACAAAAGGAATTCTTTCTACTCATTTGCATTCTGAAGGACAGCATGCCGAAGAATTGGCTTTGCAGGCTCCCGGAATGGGCGCACGCTGGGTAACGGATATTTTGGCTGATAATGATCCAAACGACGAAAGTTATTATCCGTACATGAATGGACAATTTGTGTTTAAAAATGCTGTAGTTCGTTTCGCAGAAGTAATCAATGAAGGATTAGAAGCAAATGGTCTTCAGGTTTCAGATATTGATATGTTGATTCCACATCAGGCGAATTTGAGAATTTCACAATTCATTCAAAACAAATTCAAATTGACAGATGATCAAGTTCATAATAACATTCAAAAATACGGAAATACAACGGCGGCGTCTATTCCTATTGCTTTGACAGAAGCTTGGGAAGAAGGTAAAATCAAATCTGGAGATACTGTAGTTTTAGCGGCTTTCGGAAGTGGATTTACTTGGGCAAGTGCTATTATTAAGTGGTAATTTAATTCATCTTACATTATATTTAAAACCTGCTCTTTTTGGAGCAGGTTTTTTTATACCCACTTGTCAGGCTGAGCGAAGTCGAAGCCTCATCCCAATAGAAAAGCCCTTCGACTTCGCTCAAGGTGACATTCGAATAGCATTACAAAAGAAAAGTTCGAACAGTTTGTCAGGCTGAGCGAAGTCGAAGCTTCATCCCAATAGAAACGCCCTTCGACTTCGCTCAAGGTGACATTCGAATAGCATTACAAAAGAAAAGTTTGAACAGTTTGTCAGGCTGAGCGGAGTCGAAACCCAGTTTTTATTGGCAACTTTTAACTTCTTCCTAAATATTGTTGCTTGAGTACAAGGTGCACTAATAGGAGTGGGCTTCGACTCCGCTCAGCCTCACAATTGGCGGCTAACATTAAAAAAAAAGAAATATTTTCCTACTTTTGAAGTTTGGTTAATTGATATAACTTAAATAAAATGAAAAGATATTACGTCTACATATTAAAATGTTCTGATAATAGTTATTATACGGGATTTACAAATAGTATTGAACGAAGATTTGATGAACATAATTACGGATTGAATAAAGAATGTTACACTTTCAATAAAAGACCTTTGGAGTTGGTTTTTTGTACAGAGTTTAATGATGTAAATCAAGCCATTGCATTTGAGAAACAAGTAAAAGGCTGGAGCAGAAAAAAGAAAGAAGCAATCATAAATGATAAGTGGGAAGATTTGAAAAAATTTTCACAATGTTTAAATAAAACAAGTCATAAAAATTTTTATAAAAAGGACGTTTAGTAGTAAATTAGCCTTCGACTTCGCTCAGGATGACAGTCGGGTTACAAGTTGTAAAAATATTTTTGCTGAGCCAACTGAATTGAAGTCCTTTTAATAATCAAATCCAATGAAAAAAAATCAACTCGAAATAGCTTGTTTTAATTACGAATCTGCACTAATTGCACAAGAAAATGGCGCGGACAGAATTGAACTGTGTGAAAACATGAAACTTGGAGGAACAACGCCAAATTCTATATTGGTGGTAAAAGTCCGTGAGAGCTTAAATATTAAAATGCATGTAATTATTAGACCTCGAGGCGGCAATTTTGTTTATTCTGATGATGAACTTATAGAAATGAAACAAGATATAAAACAATTTAAAAAATTGGGAGTCGATGGTTTTGTTTTCGGAATTTTGAAAGAAAACGGAAAAGTAAATAAAAAACAAAATAAAGAATTAGTGCATTTGGCACATCCGCTTTCTTGTACATTTCACCGTGCTTTTGATGTTGTAAAAGATGTAGAGAAATCACTTGAAGATGTGATCGACTGCGGTTTCAAAACGATCTTAACTTCTGGTCAGGGCATAAATGTTACAGAAGGAATCTGGACTTTAGAGAAACTTCAAAAACTTGCTGGAGATAGAATAGAAATCATGCCTGGCGGCGGCTTAAGATCTTCAAATATAAAATTATTACAAGAAAAACTAGACATCACTTTTTATCATTCATCAGCAATAACAGATGATTCTGAGATCGCAAACCCTGAAGAGATAAAGGAACTTCGTAACTTTTTATAGTATTTTAATAAACAAAAAAAGTCTGGAGTGGCATCTCCAGACTTTTTCTCTACAAAAAATTATTCAAAAATTATTTAAAAAATCTTTTTTGGAAGGGCTGTTAGAACATTCCGCCTCCATCTTTATTAGTATTGTCTTCTCTTTGTTTACGTTGAAGGTTTTTGATTTTAGCACCTCCAAAGTTGTATGTCAAACCTACATAAACAGTTTGGCTTTCCCATTTAAACTGACCTGCCTGCGGATAAGGAGACATAGTATCAAAAGCATATTTCATGGTGTTGAAAACGTCATTAAAACGTACACTAATATTCATTTTGTTGTCTAACAAAGTGTAACGTGATCCAATATCCATTTTATACATTTCGTGGCTGTTGTTTTGCAATCCATCAACGGCACCTCTGTAAAAACCAAATAGTAAAAAGCTTAAACGTTTGTTTACTTTAAAATTTGAATTCATACGCCCATTAAAAGCGGCAACAGTAACCGTTTTCTGCTCTGGCTCACTTTGACCGCCTGCTACGTATTTATAAACAATTCCTTCTTGATTAATGCTAGAAAAATCAATCGATGGTTGAATGTCCCACCATTTTGTAATTTTATAATTGAAAGAAGCTTCAAATCCATAAGACGTATTATGATCAAAGTTTGTATAAGACATAATTTGCTTTTCTTTACTTGCGTCTGCAGGATCTGGATATAAAATTCTGCTGATCTGGTCATTAATGCTTCTCACAAAAACACCAGCAGTAAAACTTCCTTTTTCGAATGTTTTAGTATAATTTACTTCTACAGAATTTGTAAACTGAGGTCTTAATTCAGGCTTTCCTAATGAAGTAACTAATGGAGTAGCAAACTCTCGAATTGGTTTTGTCTGTTCTAAACTTGGACGGTCAACACGACGGCTGTAGCTGAATTGTAAAGTATTCTTTTCGTTTAAATTATAAGTTAAATATGCAGAAGGATACAATGTAATGTAATCGTCATCAAATTTATCCTTGCCATGATTTAAGTTAGTTTCAACTTTATAACTCTCAAAACGAGCACCTACCTGATAGCTTAATTTTTTAAATTTCTGACCAAACGTTACATAAGCAGAATAAATATCAGTATCATAAGTGTAATTCGAAGTCTGAGCTTCTACAGGAAGTAGAGGATTCCCCGTAATATAATCATTCCCAGTTCTTGTAATTCTTGCTTCTGCTCCAGCTTCAAGAGTTGTTTTTTCGTTTAACGGATTAACATAGTCAATATTTACAGTGCTTAGTTTACGAGTTCCTTTCAAGAAATCATTGTACACAACATTTGAACTTGTATTATCAGTATTAGTTGTTTGAGTATCAAAAGAAGCGTTTTGAGTTTCTTTATTATCGCTGTAATTTGCTTCAAAATCTAAAGTATGACCTTCTTTTTTAAAGATATGTTTGTATGCTAAATTGTAAGTTCCAACTTGGTCTGGTCCCCAATATCTTGATTTTTGAAAAATATTCGAAATGTCTGAATTCGTTACATTGTTATAGTCGATGTCAGTATCTACAAAACCTTTTCCTGTATTTTTATTTTGGTTAGTGTAAATAGACAATGTGTTATGATCATCAATTAAATAATCCATTCCTATTTTGTATAAATAAGAATCATTATCATTGATCACGTCAATTTTTTGAACAATATCTTGATCAAATCTTCTAATTAATCCATCATTATAATACGTTCCAAAATTTTGTCCCACATTACCAAAGAAATTTACCTTTCCTGTTTTGTAGTTCAAATCTAAAGACTGATTGTATTTTGCAGTTTGTCCAAAAGTGATACCGCCGCTGTAACTTCCGTTAAAACCAGTATTGGCATTTTTGTGCAAAATAATATTGATAATTCCAGACATTCCCTCTGGATTGTATTTTGCACTTGGATTGGTAATTAACTCAATTTTTTTGATAGAAGTTGACGGAATTTGCTTTAATAACTGAGCAGGGTCAATATTAGAAGGACGTCCGTCAATTAATACACGAACATTATCATTTCCGCGAAGCGAAAGTTTTCCATCCTGATCCACATTCACAGAAGGAATATTATTCATAATGTCAGAAGCAGAAGCACCAGCCGTAGTTAAATCTTTACCAACATTAACCACTTTTCTATCGATTTTTTGTTCGATTGTAGAACGTTCAGCAACAATATTTACGCCTTTAAGCTGTGTTGCCTCTTCTTCAAGAGAAATATTTACAGTCGCAGCTTTTTTGTTTTCGCTTAAAATAACAGATCCAATATATTTTCTAAATCCGATGTATTGAATTTCGATTGTATAGCTTTTCAAAGCAATGTTTTTAAATGAAAAGTCCCCATTGTCATCTGTATTCACACCAGAAACAATTTTTCCATTTTCTTTAATTGAAACAGTTGCATAAGAAATTGGTGCACTGTTTGACTTTTCGGTAATTTTTCCAGAAATACTTCCTGTATTCTGAGCTTGTGCTGTTGCGATTACCCCCAATAACGCGAACAGAAAGAATTTTAATTTCATGATTTTCTTGTTGATTATTTTGATTTGATTGATGATGATTTTGTTTGTTAGTTTTTTTCTTTGTTTTTTTTTGATGCTTCAAAATAAATTTGAAGTCTCTATTAAGACTCTTTTGTGTTGGATATGTTACAAGAAATTGTGAAAAAAAACACAAAAAAAATCTCGTGCCCTGTTTTGTAGGAGATTATGCTTTTGATTTTTTGATAATTTTAACAATTGAAAATGCAGGTTTTTTATCAAATTCAAACTCTTTTCCTGAATTTTATATGTTTTTGATTTTCTCTAATTGATGAATAAGCAGTATCTTTGCTCACTTTAAAATAAGTTTACATGTCATTACCACAAATTCTTACACCTTCTATACAAAAAGCAATACAAGCATTATTTGATGTTACGATTGATAAAATTGAGTTTCAAACTACTAGAAAAGAGTTTGAAGGCGATATTACAATGGTGATTTTTCCGCTGCTAAAAGTGATTAAAAGTAATCCAGCCGAATTAGGAAATAAAATTGGAAATTATTTAGTTGAAAATGTTTCTGAAGTGGCGCGCTTTAACGTAGTTTCAGGTTTTTTGAATATCGTAATTTCAGATAGTTATTATTTAAATTTCTTTAACGGAATAAAAGATAACAAGCAATTTGGGTATGTAACTCCAAACCCTGCAGAGAAAGCCGTGATGGTAGAATATTCTTCACCAAACACCAATAAACCACTGCACTTAGGTCATGTTCGTAACAACTTGTTAGGATATTCTGTTGCCAAAATTTTAAAAGCATCTGGCAAAAAAGTATACAAAACTCAAATTATCAACGATAGGGGAATTCATATTTGTAAGTCAATGCTGGCTTGGGAAAAATTCGGAAACGGAGAAACTCCAGAATCTTCTGGTTTAAAAGGAGATAAATTGGTTGGTAAATATTACGTAGAATTTGACAAAGCATATAAATCTGAAATTAACGGTTTAATTGAAACTGGTAAAACAGAAGAAGAAGCTAAAAAACAAGCGCCGATTATTATAGAAGCGCAAGATATGCTTAAGAAATGGGAAGCTGGAGATGAAGAAGTTATTGCGCTTTGGAAAAAAATGAACGAATGGGTTTATGAAGGTTTTGCAACTACTTATACCAATCTTGGAGTTAATTTTGATAAATATTACTACGAAAGCAACACTTACTTATTAGGAAAAGATGTTGTTCAAGTTGGTTTAGATAAAGGTGTTTTCGAAAAAGATCCAGACGGTTCAGTTTGGATTGATTTGACAGATGAAGGTCTTGACCGTAAAATTGTATTACGTTCTGACGGAACTGCTGTTTATATGACACAGGATATTGGAACTGCAATTCAGCGTGTAAAAGATATGCCAGATGTTGGCGGAATGGTTTATACCGTTGGGAATGAACAAGATTATCATTTTAAAGTATTGTTCTTAATCTTGAAAAAACTAGGTTTTGACTGGGCTTCAAGCTTATATCATTTATCATACGGAATGGTTGATTTACCTTCTGGAAAAATGAAAAGCCGTGAAGGAACTGTTGTAGATGCAGATGATTTAATGCAGGATATGACCGATACAGCAAAACAAATCTCTGAAGATTTAGGAAAACTAGACAGCTATTCTGACGAAGAAAAAGCGAAATTGTACAAAACAATTGGTTTAGGAGCTTTGAAATATTACATTTTAAAAGTAGATCCTAAAAAACGTATTTTGTTTAATCCAGAAGAGTCTGTTGATTTTGCTGGAAATACAGGGCCGTTTATTCAATATACATACGCGAGAATTCAGTCAATAATTCGTAAAGCAGATTTTGATTTTACAGCTAAAACTGAAATCGAAGAACTTCATGAAAAAGAAAAAGAATTGGTAAAACAAATCGAACTTTTCCCAGAAGTAATTCAAAATGCGGCTCAAAATCATAGTCCAGCTTTGATTGCTAATTATACTTACGATTTAGTAAAAGAATATAATTCGTTCTATCAATCTGTTCATATTTTAGGAGAAGTAGATTTAACTAAAAAAATATTCAGAGTTCAGCTTTCTCAAAAGGTAGCTGAGGTAATAAAATCTGCATTCCATTTATTAGGAATCGAAGTGCCGGAGAGAATGTAATTATTTATAAATATTTAAAAGAGCCGATAACTATTCAGTTATCGGCTCTTTTTTTTTGCGGTAAAGTTTAGAGAAAATCAAAGTTATTATTACCAAAAGGTTAAGAATTTTGGTGAATGAATTTTCGTGTAAAAAATAGAAAATATCATTTGGATATATGGTTTTTATAATTATGTTTACAGTAAGAAATTTATTGATAATTGTAGTTGATAAAGCTAACGAATATAAGCTTTTTTCCATTTTTACTGTTAAAAAAATAATCGAGGAAGCTGAAAATCGTAAGAGTAGGCAAAATTTTAAACCCAAAAACATGATTAAAAAACCTTTACTATTAATGATGCTCTTTTTTGTTTTTACAGCAATGAACGCACAAGATTTAATTGCTCCATCTTATGGATTTTCACACAACAAAACAGCTTACATCACTTTGGCTGACGGAACTGAAATTAGCGGAACTATTCGTGATATCGACAGAGACAAGGGATTGATTGAATACATTAAATTGCAAGACGCAGCAGGAAAAAAACACAAACTAAAACCAGAAGATATTAAGTTTATGTATTTGCCGCCAAGCGGATTGGATAACTTGACTAAAAAACTAGACTTTATTTCAGATTATCAAAAGTGGAGCGATGATAAATTGAACCAAGAATATATAAAAGAAGGTTACGCATATTTTGAAACTGCTGATGTAAAAATCAAAAAGAAAAATTCAAAATTATTAATGCAGCTTTTAAACCCTGGATTTAGTAAAGAATTTAAAATCTACTGTGATCCGCACGCAAAAGAGACTGCTTCTTTAGGAGTTGGCGGTGTAAAGTTTATTGGAGGAGATGCTAAATCTTATTATGTTGCCAAAAAAGATTCACCGGCATTTTTGCTTAAGAAAAAAGAATATAAAAAAGAATTTGTGCCATTATGGGGAGGTTGTGAGAAAGTAATTGCTGCAAATCCTGAGCCAAAATGGACAGACTTGACAAAGCATGCCATCTCATATTCTGAGTGTGCAGAAGCAAAATAATATTGTTTGAAAGATTCATCTTTAAATTTAAAATTCAAAAAAAGCCGATAGTTAAAACTATCGGCTTTTTGTTTTTAAAACAACCCCTAAAAAATCAAAAGTATCAGAATAAGACATTTTTCTATCTCAATAAAGATTAGGTATATGAATTAATGATTTTTCGTGTTAATTTTGCGCTCGAAAAAAAGATAATTTTTGAAGCTTTCACTCAACTGCTTTCAATTTTTACAGACAATACAGTAGTTAGTAATGTTACAACCAATGTGTGGTGGGATAAAAATTAAACAATTTTGTAGAGCATAAAAAAAGCCGGAAGTTTTGAGACTTCCGGCTTTTTTAATAACAACTAATTCTAATTACTTAACAAATTTGTCAATGATTTTATCTGTTTCTGCTTTAGCAGTATCTGGTTTTAAATCAAATAATAGAGAGTAAAGTGCTTTTCTGTCAACTTTAGCTTCTAAGTTCAAATCTTTATTTCTGTCAAAAAGAGTCTGCCATTTGTCGCGAACATTTTTCCAAAGTGCATTGTTTTCTTTCCACCATTTTTGAGCAGCAATACATTTCACATCTGGAACTTTAGTGTAAACATCAAATCCTTTTTCTTGCGCTAACAAAACATCTTTTCCTGCATCGTCACGAACCAATTTATCGTTGTCTTGCTCATGGTTCCATCCTGTAGCAGTGATTTCGTGAATATTTCTTCTTTTTAAAACATTGTAATCGTTACGTTTTGTCTGCTCTCTTCTAGGAAGCGGAGCATCTGCAACGTTTGCCCAGTAATCTTGTCCATCAACATGTACCCAAGTTGAAGATCCTTCATATCTCGGACTGTCATCTACTTGATATACTTTTTGAGTCCATTGCCCCTTAACCGCTTTTTTGTCTAGCTTTTTGTATTTCCAAGAAGTTCCTTTGTCAAAAGAATACAAGTCTGTGTTTTCGTATAGCCAGTCTTGCCTCCAGTGTTTTATAATCATATCGTCACTTACAATTAGTAAATGCTGCATAACAATTTTGTTAGGAGTATCTTCTAATAATTCCACCCATTCTAAAGCAGATTCGTGTTTTGTTTCAGATGGTTTATAAGTAAGAGAATCTTTTGGATATGAGAAGGTTTCTGTAAAATTAAATTTCACTTCATAACAACCGCACATAGATTTAATCGATTTTATGTCTTGTTGTTTTTTGTCCTGACTAAAACCAAGACCACATGTTAAAGCCATAGCGGCTGACAAAAAAAGGCTTTTTGAAATCATAACTTATTGTTTTGTTTTAAATTTTGGCAAATATATAAATTTTATTTAGAACAATTAAAAATAGTTATATATTTGCATCTATTATTAAGACTGAATAAAAATAATGAAAATAAATTTTACCCTTTTTGCTGGACTTCTTTTTTGTACTTGTTCTTTTGCTCAGCAAAAAGACACTATTAACTCACAGGAAAAATTATCAGAAGTTGTTGTTACAGGACAATTTGAGCCACAATCTATAAAAAAATCTGTGTTTAATGTTCGAGTGATTTCAAGTAAGGATATTAAAAATTTAGCAGCAAATAACTTGGCTGATGTTTTAAATCAATATTTAAATATTACGGTTAGACCAAGTGGCACAAGTGGTCGTTCTACAGTTTCTTTATTTGGTTTAGATGCTCAATACTTTAAAATTCTAGTAGATAATGTTCCGTTAGTAAATGAAGCTGGTTTAGGGAATAATACAGATTTATCACAGATTAATTTAAACGACGTTGAACGAATAGAAATAGTTGAAGGTTCGATGGGAGTAATTTATGGGGCTAATGCTGTAAGTGGTGTTTTGAATATTATTACTAAAAAATCTTCTGAATATAAATGGAATATAACGGCGTCGGTTCAAGAAGAAACAGTAAAAGATGAATATGCTCTTTTTGATAAAGGACGTCATATACAATCTATTCGAGCAGCGCATACTTTCAATGAAAATTGGTTTGTAAGTATTGGTGCAAATCGCAATAATTTTCAAGGTTTTCTAGATGATAAAAATGGAAAAGACTATTTTGAGAATGATCAGACTAGAGGTTACAGATGGCTTCCGAAAGATCAGTTGAATGGAAATGCACTAATCTCTTATTCGAAAAATAATTTTAAAATATTTTACAAATTTGAATATTTAGATGAAGACGTTGATTATTATAATTCAACAGTACAGTCAGGCTACAACTCACAATTAGGTTCTTATCGCTATGCTAATGATAAACGATATTTAAGTAATAGGTACTTCCATAACTTAAATGCTTCTGGAAAAATGTTTACCAGATTAAATTATAATGTCTCTCTTTCTCATCAAAAGCAAGAAAGAAATGTAGAAGATTTTTGGTACTATTTATATACTAAAAGTGAAGCAAATAGAGTAACAGCTAAAGACCAATCGATGGAAGTTCTTTACTCTACAGGAACAGTAAATAATTTTTTCACGAATAAAAAAATAGATTTACAGATTGGTTATGAGTTTGTAAATAATCAAGGCTTTGCTTTAGTCCAAGAAGGAAATAATATTTATTCTCCCGTTCGTAAAACACTGGAAAACTACGATTTTTTTGTATCATCTGAAATCATGGCAACATCAAGATTTTCTGTTCGTCCAGGTCTGCGTTTTTCTGCTCAGTCTCAGTTTCAAGATCAATATGCGTCTTCGCTTGGAATAAGATATTTGTTTGATAACGGACTTGAACTTCGTGGTTCTTACGGCACTTCATTTAGAACACCAACTTTTGATGAGCTTTACACCAAACAAATTTTTGATGGTCACTTTTTTACAGGAAATGAAAATCTTATTCCAGAAACTAGTACTTCGTACGAAGCAAGTTTAAAAAAATCAGGATCTTTTAATTCTGGTTTGAGATATGCCGGCACATTTGCAGGAAGTTTTCTGGATGTAAATGATAGAATTGACATGGCCTTAGTACGATTTAATCCAGATACAGGAAATCCAGAATATCAATATATTAATATAAGTAAATATAAGATGTGGAATTTTTCTGCCATGAATCAATTCACAATTGATAATTTTAATTTTAACATAGGGGCAGCTGTTATTGGGGTTTCAAGAAAAATTGAAAATGAAGTTTTCGCTTCAGATGATAGATTTTTATATTCTTTCAATATTAATAGTAGTGTTTCTTATCAGCTGCCAAAATGGAATACTATAATTTCTGCCTACTACAAATTCAATGGAAAAACTCAACAATTTATAGAAGGAACTTCTTCTTACATTTTGTCAGATATTGATCCAAGTCACTGGCTGGATGCTTCTATTCGTCAAGGATTTTTCAAAAATCAACTGGAAGCTACAATCGGAGCAAGAAATATTTGCAATATAACTAATGTTAGACAGACCAATACCAATCAAAGTGCTGGCCACGCTGGTTCATCTGAATTAATGCTGGCATACGGACGGTCATACTTTATCAAATTGACTTATAATCTAAATCTTTAATAAATAACTTTTAATACCATGAAAAAAACATTTTTACTTTTATCATTCGCTTTACTGACACTTGGAGCTTGTTCAAGTGATGACGATACTACTCCAGAAGTTCCTTCTGTAGGTGCTACTATTCCTGCTTCTGTAGGAGGTGCAAATCAGCCTAATCAATTGTATTTAGATTTAAGTACAGGAGAATCTAAATCTATAAACAGACAAAGTTGGGATTTCGGATTTTCAAGTGGTTCGGATTTTAGAGTAGTAATTAACGGATCTCTAAAAATGGCTGTGAAAAAATTATCGACTTCTGATATAACTTTAGCTCAAGAAATTGATGCGAATGTGACTGTAGGTGCAGGAACAACTGCTTCTTCAAATGGTTATGTAGATAATCCTACGGGAGTTTTAGCTGGAGCTGGAGCAGGAATTGGAACGGCAATTGCTGAAATTTCTGCAACAGATGCTGATAACAAAGTTTATTTAGTAAACTTAGGATATGCTGTCTCAACTGCAAAGCCGGCGGCAGGTTCTGTTAGTGTTGATGGAGATGCTAGAGGATGGAAAAAGGTTAGAATTTTAAGAAATGGTAATGGCTACAAAATTCAGTATGCTGACTTAGCTTCTACTACTTTTACTGAAAAAACAATTGCTAAAGAAGCTGATTTTAATTTTGCTTTTTTCTCATTAACAACAGGAAATACTGTTTCTGTTGAACCTCAAAAAACAAAATGGGATCTTAACTTTACCACATTTACAAATTATTTAAATGCAGGAACGGAAGTAACTTATGGATATTCTGATTTCATTGTGACTAACATGAAAGGTGGAACTCAAGCTTATCAAGTATTGACTGCAGATAAAACTTACGAAGCTTTTACAAAGACAGATGTTGTAGAAGGAAACTTTACTGTTTCTGCTACAGATCAAAGAATTATTGGGGCAAACTGGAGAAGTGGTGGAGGACCAACTACTTTACCAAGCATCAGAACAGATCGTTTTTATGTAATTAAAGATATTGCTGGTAATTACTACAAAGTAAAATTTCTTGCAATGACAAATGATGCAGGGGAAAGAGGGCATGCTACTTTAGAGTATGCTATTTTGAAATAGTTTTAAATGGGAAATCTAAAAATATAAAGATTATTTCATTCTAAAATTATAATGTATCGCATTAAATTTAGTTAATCATTAGCTTTGTTTTTTTTATTTTTTTTTGATAAAGAGGTTAGATTTATCTAGCCTCTTTTTTTTGATCTAGTTTCTTACTAAAATGAATTAGAAACAAAATGTTATTCTATCTTTGCACAAATTTTTCCTGCAATAAATTAACGATAACTTAATTGGTTTAATTTTTGTACAGCAGTTCTTCATATTTTATAATTATAAAGTGAATACAAAATCTTATTTTTTTCAGTCTTTTGCGATTGTAGCGTTAGCGCTGGTTGCCTTTATTGGATTCAAACAAATCCTTCCAGATAAAATATTTTCAGAAAGTAAACTAGATTCTAAAAACATATTAATCGATAGTCTGCTTTTAGAATCTGTGGCCAAAGATTCTCTTTCTTTGGATGATGATAGTATTGCTGAAAGCGAAAAAAAGCTAAACAACCAAAAAATTGTTTATGATGAAACTGAGGGAATCGAATTTCCTGCAGAAACTTTTGAGAATTATAAAGGTTTTCAATATCTGATTCCTTTTTACGAAAAATTATATCAGTTAGAGAAAAATCCGCAGAACAAAGTTAGAATTGCTTACTATGGAGATTCTATGACAGATGGAGATTTAATCGTTCAAGACGTTCGTGCCAATTATCAAGAACGTTTTGGAGGAAATGGAGTTGGATTTGTTCCTATCACTTCAGAATCTGCGGCATCTAGAGGTTCTGTAAAATCTACTTATTCTAAAAACTGGAAAACACAATCATATTTAAATGTCAAAAAACCAACGAGCCCTTTTGGAATTAACGGACATGTGTTTTTTGCAAACGATCTATCAAATCCAACTTGGGTTCAATACGAAGCAGGACTTAAAAAATATTCTACTTCATTAGATAATGCAACCTTATTTTACGGTCGTTCCTCTAAAACAGGAAAAGTTAATTTTATTATAGGTAAAGACACTATTAAAAAGAATCTTTCGCCGAATAATTTAGTAAATACATTAAAGGTTTCTTCTGGAAGCTTAAAAGCTTTTAAAGCGAATTTTGTACATGCAGATTCTATTCCGATTTACGGATTTAATTTTGATAACGGAATTGGAGTTCATGTTGATAATTTCTCTCAAAGAGGAAATTCGGGACTTCCAATATCAATGTTCAATGCAGATGTCATGAGAGCTTTTAATAATAATCTGAATTATGATTTAATTATTCTGCATTACGGAACAAATGTTTTGAATTACGGAACCAAAAATTATTCTTGGTACGAAAAAGGAATGACTAAAACGGTAAATAAAATAAAAGAATCTTTTCCAGGTGTTTCCATCCTGATTGTTTCCACAGCCGATAAATCGACTAAATATGAATTGGAAATGAAAACCGATTCTGCAGTAGTTCCATTAATGAAAGCTCAAAAACATTATGCACTTGAAACCGAATCTGGATTTGTAAATTTATATACTTTAATGGGCGGAGACGGATCGATGATAAAATGGGTGGATGAAACTCCGGCAAGAGCCAATAAAGATTACACGCACTTTAACCAGCGCGGCGCAAAAGCAATTGGTAATTTGTTGTACGGACAATTAAACAAAGGATACGAAGAATATAAAGTACTCAGAGAAAAGAGAGATTCTAATACGAATAAGCAGAGAACCGTAAGGAAAGCTAAGGCCGATTCCGTTTCCGTAACAAAAGACAGTGTATGATAAATAAACTTATTGTTTTCTTTTGTTGTCTTTTTTTCTTGAATAATGAAAAGACTTCAAAAACAGATGTACATCCAATACATAAAAGCATGATTCAGAAAATTGATACTGCAGCGGCCGACGCACCTTTAGAAGGGCAATTTTATAATGCGAAAGTATTAAAAAGTTTTTTTCAGAAATTAGAAAAAAATGAAGATCAGAAAAATCAGAAAATCAATATTGTACATATTGGAGATTCGCACATTCAAGGTGATTTGATGACGAATGAGATCAGAAAGAACTTGCAACAAAAATTTGGCAATGCAGGACGTGGTTTAGTATTTCCATATCAATTAGCTAAAACAGACGGATCTTATAATGAGCGTTTCAAATCGAATCGAGTTTGGGAAAGCTACAGAAATATTTATCCCTTTAAAAATAATCCAGTTGGATTAAGCGGGATTGGACTTTGGAGAGATTCTGGCGGATTTGTAATGGAAATGAATATAAAAGATCCTGCTTATAAATTTAATACCATAAAAATTATAACTCCAAAAAATCAGAATATGTTTGATTTGGCGGTTTCCTCTAAGGTTAATTCAATTCAAACCACTGAACGAAAAGTTATAACGCATAAAATTAAAAAAGGCGAAGTACTTGGAACCATTGCAGATAAATATAATGTTTCGGTCGCTGAAATAAAAAGAGACAATCGTTTAAAGTCAAATAATATTCGTGCGGGGAGAACTTTAAAAGTTTCGACTAATGAAACAAGGGCAAAAACAATTTCTATGTCTGAGTTTGTTCCTTTACCGCTAGAATCAGATTCGTATTCACATTATTACAATTCCGACAATGCTTTAAGCCGAATTTTTTTGATTCCGAATAAAGAAGCTTCAAATTATGAGTTAAACGGACTTGTTTTAGAAAAAGATTCCCCTGGGATTCTATACAGTGGTATCGGAGTAAATGGAGCCAAGTTTTCAGATTATAATAAATATCCGTTATTTTTTGAACAACTAAAAGCATTGCATCCAGATTTGCTTGTTTTTTCATTAGGAACAAATGAAAGTTATGAACATTTAGATTCAGGAAATTACATTAAAGAATTGCGAGAGTTTATAAATAATATCAAAGCGCAGAAAATAGATGCACCGATAATAATTATGACACCGCCGCCATCTTTGCTAAGAAGAAAGCCTAATACCTATATTGATGATTACACCAGACAAATTATTGAGATAGCTCAAAAAGATGGTTTTGCAGTTTGGGATTTGTACGATGAATTTGGTGGAATGAGTGGCATCAAACAGCTAAAAGTGCAAGGGTTAATTGGACCGGATTGGGTTCATTATTCCAAAAAAGGATATGAGAAACAAGGGAATTTGTTTACGCAGGCGTTTTTAAAAACATACGATAATTTTAAATTAAAGAATTAAGTTGACAACAATAGATAGCATTAATAATTGGTTCATTCAAAATTTTGGTGCAATTACAACAGAACAAGTTAAAAGCTGGTTTGTTTACAATCCAGACGAAAAACTTTTATTTAATACCGGTTTATTCCTAGGCCTATTTTTAGTTTTCTATTTTGTGTATGGTTTTTTACGCAAAACATTTTATTTGAGATTAACTTATGTTATTCTCTTCTCATTATTCTTTTATTACAAATCAAGCGGTATTTATTTTCTGCTATTATTGCTTTCATCTGTTGTAGATTATGGTTTGAGCCAGATAATTTACAAGGAAAGCAGAGATGGCGTAAAGAAACTTTATTTGGTTATTAGTGTGATTTTAAATTTAGCACTTTTAGGCTATTTCAAATACATGAACTTTTTAATTGTGACATACAATGATATGTTTCATGGTAATTTTGCACTTCATAATGTTTTTCTTCCTGTCGGAATTTCGTTCTACACTTTTCAATCGATGAGTTATATAATCGAGATTTATAGAGAAGAAATCAAGCCTACAAAAAATTATATCGAATATTTATTCTTCGTGTCGTTTTTCCCGCAGTTAGTTGCTGGACCTATTGTGCGTGCAAAAGATTTTTTACCTCAGATTTACCAAAAATTAAACCTAACAAAACAAGATGTAAACAATGCTTTGTTTTTGATTATTGGAGGTTTAATTAAGAAAACAGTAATATCAAATTATATTTCGGTAAACTTTGTCGATCGTGTTTTTGATACGCCGATGACTTATACATCATTTGAAAATTTAATGGCTTCTTATGGATACGCCATTCAGATTTATTGTGATTTCTCTGGATATTCAGATATGGCAATTGGTATTGCGCTATTACTTGGATTTAAATTACCAGTCAACTTTAGAACGCCGTATAAGTCAACTTCGATTACCGATTTCTGGAGAAGATGGCATATCTCACTTTCGACTTGGTTAAAAGACTTTTTATACATTTCTATTGGAGGAAACAGACAAGGTTCTTTCGCAGGATATTTATTCCCAAGTTTATTTTTCTTTGGATTGTTGCTTTGGGGAATTTCAAATTATAATGAAAGTATAATTCCGCTGATAATTGCAGGAAGCAGTATTTTGATTTTCTGTTTATCATTTTTACTTTCAAGCAAAATAAAACAAACCTTAGTAACCAATTTTAATTTGTTTACTACAATGCTTTTGGGAGGTTTGTGGCATGGAGCAGGAGCGCAGTTTATAGTTTGGGGAGCACTTCACGGATTAGCTTTGGCAGTTCATAAAATTTTCATGGAATTCTTTCCTTCGAAAAAAGACAAAAGCCCAAATTTCTTGTGGAGATTTTTCTCTATTCTAATCACCTTTCATTTTGTGGTTTTCTGCTGGATCTTTTTCCGCGCCAGAGATTTCGAAACAGCTTTACAGGTGATTAATAATATTGGCCAATTAACATTTGAACCAGAACTTTGGAAAACAATTATTTTAGGTTATAAAAATGTATTCGGATTAATGCTGTTTGGTTACGTATGGCACTTCTTGCCAGAATCTTTTACTAACGGAATGAAATCTATTTTTGATAAAACTCCATTGTTAGTAAAAGCAATAATTCTGGGATTTGTTTACTGGATTGTTTACGCAACAGCGGTAGCAGGATCACAGCCGTTTATTTACTTTCAATTTTAATTTTAAAGGTTCAAAGGGACATAGTTACAAAGGCGCAGAGGTTTTAATCTTTGCGCTTTTTTTGTTTGCCACGAAGATGCTGAAGCACGAAGTTTTTTTTCACGCAGATTTAGCAGATTTTGGCAGTTTTTGTTAAATAGAAATCATTACAATCTGCTAAATCTGCGAGAGAGAAAAATAATTCGGGAAAGTAGTGCAATTCGTGGCGAAAATAACTTTCCGCCTTAGGTATCTGCAAGATTTTTATCTTAATTAAATCTTTAAAAGAAAAACTTTGCGCCTTTGTGTCTTTGTGGCTATGAACCTTAAAAATAAATTGCCTGAAATATCTAATTAGATTATCTTTGCACTTCAAATAAAGAAAATGATATGTTTGATAATTTAAGTGATAAGTTAGATAAAGCGTTCCATATATTAAAAGGACACGGTAAAATTACAGAAGTAAACGTTGCCGATACCTTAAAAGAAGTTCGTCGTGCTTTACTTGATGCCGATGTTAACTTTAAAATCGCTAAAGATTTTACGGCTAAAGTAAAAGAAAAAGCAATTGGTCAGGACGTACTTACAACCTTACAGCCAGGACAATTATTAGTTAAACTGGTAAAAGACGAGTTGACAGAATTAATGGGTGGAGATGTTGCTGGTATTAACTTATCTGGAACTCCAACTGTTATTTTAATGTCAGGACTTCAAGGTTCTGGTAAAACGACTTTCTCAGGAAAATTAGCCAACTTCTTAAAAACAAAGAAAAATAAAAAACCACTTCTTGTAGCGTGTGATATCTACCGTCCGGCGGCGATTAATCAGTTGCATGTTGTTGGAGATCAAATAGGTGTTGAGGTTTACTCAGAACCAGAAAATAAAAATCCTGTAGAAATTGCTCAAAACGCAATTAAGCATGCCAAAGCAAACGGATTCAATGTTGTTATTGTCGATACAGCAGGACGTTTGGCAGTAGATCAGGAAATGATGGATGAAATTGCACGTGTTCACAAAGCAATTCAGCCGCAAGAAACATTGTTCGTTGTCGATTCTATGACAGGACAAGATGCTGTAAATACAGCGAAAGCATTCAACGATATCTTGAATTTTGATGGAGTTATTTTAACGAAATTAGATGGAGATACTCGAGGTGGAGCAGCACTTTCTATTAAATCTGTTGTAAATAAACCAATCAAATTCGTAGGTACCGGCGAGAAAATGGAAGCAATTGACATTTTCTACCCAGATCGTATGGCTGAGCGTATCCTTGGTATGGGAGATGTTGTGTCTCTTGTAGAAAGAGCTCAGGAACAATTTGATGAAGAAGAAGCTAGAAAACTTCAAAAGAAAATCGCTAAAAACGAATTCGGTTTTGACGACTTCTTAACGCAGATCCAGCAAGTTAAAAAAATGGGTAACATGAAAGACTTGGTAGGAATGATACCAGGTGCTTCAAAAGCCATGAAAGATGTTGAGATCGAAGATGATGCTTTCAAACATATTGAAGCAATTATCTACTCGATGACGCCAGCCGAAAGAAGCAGACCAGCTTTAATCGACGTAAAAAGAAAAGCCAGAATCGCAAAAGGTTCGGGGACTAAAGTCGAGCAAGTAAATCAGTTAATGAAGCAGTTTGACCAAATGAGCAAGATGATGAAGATGATGCAGGGGCCAGGCGGAAAAAATCTGATGAAAATGATGGGAGGCATGAAAGGAATGCCTGGTGGTATGCCGAGATAAAATAAAAGTTTAAGGTTTAAAGTTTCAAGTTATACGCTGGAATTTTAGACCTTAAATTTTATAATTGAATTAATATAAGAGATTAACTTCTCACTTTTAACTTAGAACATTTAACTTTTAGAAAACAATGCAGCTACTAGACGGTAAAAAAACATCTAACGACATTAAAAACGAAATTGCAGCCGAAGTTCAATCTATAAAAGCAGCTGGAGGAAAAGTGCCTCATTTAGCGGCAGTTTTAGTTGGAAATAATGGCGCAAGTTTAACTTACGTAGGAAGTAAAGTAAAATCATGTCAGGAAATCGGATTTGATTCAACTTTAGTAAGTCTGCCAGAAACCATTACCGAAGAAGAACTGCTGGAAAAAATAAAAGAGTTAAACGAAGATGATAATCTAGACGGATATATCGTTCAGCTACCGTTGCCAAAACATATTGATGAGCAAAAAATCTTATTAGCAATCGATCCAGATAAAGACGTTGACGGATTTCACCCAACGAATTTTGGAAGAATGGCACTTGAAATGGAAAGTTTTATTCCAGCAACACCATTCGGCATTATGGAATTGCTAGAGCGTTACAAAGTAGAAACTGCAGGAAAACATACCGTTGTAATTGGAAGAAGTCATATCGTAGGACGTCCTATGAGTATTTTAATGAGCCGCAAAGGAAATCCAGGTGATTCTACAGTTACGTTAACTCACAGCCGTACAAAAGACTTAGCCGAATTCACTAAAAACGCCGATATCATTATTACAGCTTTAGGTGTTCCAGAATTTTTAAAAGCCGATATGGTAAAAGAAGGAGTAACAGTTATTGATGTTGGAATTACACGCGTAGAAGATGCTTCAAACGCAAAAGGATACGTTATCAAAGGCGATGTTGATTTTGACGGCGTAAGCAAAAAAGCGTCGTTTATTACGCCAGTTCCAGGTGGAGTAGGACCAATGACAATTGCTATGTTACTTAAAAATACACTATTAGCAAGAAAAATGAGAAGCGCAAAAAATAAGTAATTTTGTTTCAAAATAATAAAGAGCCTGTTCAATTGAACAGGCTTTTTTTGTGATAAGCTTTCTAACACCATAGTTATGTGAATTGATACAAATGAAATGCCTTTTCAAAACTAGCATATCTATGATTCTATGTGTTTAAAAACCACTTAAAAGCACCATTTTAATATATTATTAATACTTTAAAGTTTCGGTTCTTAAAAATAAAGGATACTTTTGCACCACTTAAAAAACACTTCTCCAAATGGACGATTATTATTATTCGTTAGTATTAAATTAAGCAGCTTTTGAAAATTTCAAAATGTTGCGATAAAATCCTGTATTTTGAAATGAAAGCCTTTTACACAAACAACAACGGATTGATCGAAATCCCAAAATGGACTTCTAATTGCTGGATTCATATCGAATCTCCAACAGAAACAGAAAAAAACTACTTACTAGAAGAACTTCAAATTCCCGAAGCATTTTATAATGATATTGAAGATATCGACGAAAGACCTCGTATAGAAGTCGAAGATGGCTGGACATTGATAATCATGCGAATCCCCATTAAAAGTGGTGATATCAAAATACCTTTTCATACAGTGCCTCTCGGAATAATTTTTAAAGACGATATCTGTGTCACAATCAGCTTTTATAAAACAGAAATAATAAAAGATTTCGTTGCTTATTCGCAACGTAAAAACATCGAAATCGAAGATAATTTCAATTTGGTGCTAAGATTACTTTTATCATCAAGCGTTTGGTACTTAAAATATCTGAAACAAATCAATCAAAAAATAAAATTGGCAGAAGATAATTTAGAGAAATCTATTAAAAACGAAGAATTACAGGCCCTGCTTCAAATCGAAAAATGTTTTGTATTCTTTATAACCTCTTTAAAAGCAAATGACGTTTTATTTCAAAGAATTAAAAATCTAAAAGCCCACAAAGCCAATTACGATCCTGAATTACTAGAAGATGTCGAAATCGAATTAAATCAGGCGCAGGATACGGCCAATATTTACAACAACATCCTAACTGGAATGATGGACGCTTATGCTTCGGTTATTTCAAATAACATGAACAATATCATGAAGCAGATGACCTCCATTTCGATCATATTAATGATTCCAACCCTAATCGCCAGTTTGTACGGAATGAACGTGCCAAACGGATTAGAAGAAAGCAAATACGGAATCTGGATTCTGCTTTTAGTTTCCATTATTTTATCTTCTTTCGGAGTGTTTTTATTCAAAAGAAGAAGATGGTTTTAATTTAAAATTCAAAATAGTAAAAGTCTGTTCGTTAAGAATGGGCTTTTTCGTTTTTATAATTTGGGCGTGACCACGTTTGCAAAAAGGCGCACCAATCTTTGTGCGTATGTGCGCCTTTCTGCAAACCCGGTCGGGCTATCCGCGCTACTTTGGTAGCTTGCTCCTATCCCTCACGCAGCTTTGCGAATAATAGACCTAACAAGTTTTAAACCCTGTTAAGTCTTGTTGAAATAAAAAAAATCATTTTTTCATTTGTCAATTCAAAATAAATAATAACTTTGTATCGCAAAGTACTTTAATTATGAATCAAAAGCACCAAGAAGATTTAGCACATATTCGTTCCATGATGGAGCGCTCTTCAAGATTTATATCATTAAGCGGACTTTCAGGAGTTTTCGCTGGTCTCTCGGCTTTAATTGGCGGAATCTATGTTTACCAGTTGTTCAAATCAAATGGAATGGATTATCTAAATGATGAACATAGATTATATTCAGCTAATCTTGTTTCAGAGTTGTTCTGGATCGGAATTACAATTTTAGTATTTGCATTTGCATTTGGAATCTTTTTCACCATTCGAAAAAGCCGAAAATACAATTTGCCAATCTGGACTTCAGCAACAAAAAAGATGTTGTTCAATCTAGCTGTTCCGCTTTTAGCTGGGGGAGTGTTTTGCTTGGCAATGATGTACCACGGTTACTTTGGTTTAGTGGCACCATCGACATTAATATTTTACGGATTAGCCGTTATAAACGCAGAAAAATATACATTTTCAGATATTAAATATCTAGGTTTTTCGGAACTGATTTTAGGATGTATTTCACTTTTTTATATAGGATATGGTTTGATTTTCTGGATTTTAGGATTCGGAATCCTGCATATTGTATACGGATTAGTGATGTTCAAAAAATACAAATAACCCAATGGGAATTATTGATAAACTAAATAAAGATTTTGAAAGCCGTGTCAGACTGGGTATTATGTCCGTTTTGATGGTTAACGACTGGGTAGATTTTACCGAGATGAAGACACTTTTAAATATCACTGATGGTAATTTAGCGAGTCATTCCTCTGCTCTTGAAAAAGCGGGTTATATAGAAGTAAAAAAAGAATTTGTTGGCAAAAAGCCCAAAACATCCTATCAAGTGACAGATTTAGGGCGCGCTGCCTTTAAAGAGCATTTATCTTACCTTGAAAAATTAATGAAATCATAATAACTCTATTTTTTTATCTAAAAACTTTGAATTACAAAGTACTTTTAAATTTATCAATCATGAAAAAACATCAAATTATCTTAGCTTGTACAGCAGTTTTTATACTGCTTTTTTACAACGAATCTGTTGGAATCAATATTTCTATTTTCGGTGTAGTTCTTACGCTCTTGATTAGTTATTTCTTTCAGGAAAAGTTTGTCGACAGATCACATTTAGTTCTTGTAATGACGTCTATCTTGTCTTGTTTCGCCTTTGCATGGTACGGGGATGTAGCGTCATTTTTTGCTTTAGCTTTATCAATCCTCTTTTTACAATTCAAAACCCAAGATGGAGAACTTAAAATGATTCAGGTTTTCCCTCTAATAGTCTTAAACGGATTTACTTCTATTGGCCGAATTTTTATCTTTAAGCAATGGCTTCCAGAAAGAAAAATCCATAATGATTTTGCTAAAAAACTAGTTGCCTTTGTTCTTATTCCAGTGATCTTCTTAGGATTGTTTTTTATTGTTTATTCTTTTGGAAGTGATCATTTCTCTTCATTATTTACAGATTATGAATTAGACATTAATTTACCACAATTAATTGCAATGTGCATTTTGGGATTTTATATCTCGTTCAGTTTTTGGAATTATTGGGTGCCCGATGTTTGTTACGAGTACAATCCAAAATTAAATAATGATTTTACCAATATTTCTGAAGTAAAAAATCAAAGCACATTTTCGTTTCTAGATCTTGATTTTGAGAGAAAAAGCGGTGAAATCACATTGGTTTTATTGAATATCATGCTTTTGGTTTTTATTGGAACTTACAATTATGAGCAATTTTTTGAAGTGGTGGAAAAGACAAATTTAAGTTCAGATATACATGAGCGTGTAAATGCAGTGATCTTTTCAATTCTTATGGCTGTTGGCGTAATTTTGTTTTACTTTAAGGGTGGTTTTAACTTTGATGAGAAAGCCTCTTCTCTGAAAAAATTAGCAAAATTTTGGATTACCTTAAATGTGATTTTAATTATAAGTGCCATTATCAAAAACTCAGAATACGTTTCTTTCTATGGCCTAACTTATAAGAGACTGGGAGTTTATGCTTTTCTAATTTTGGCAATTATTGGATTAGTTGTTTCACTTCAAAAAATTCGCAATCAGAAAACGAATGCTTACCTTTTCAATCAAATGATTTGGTATTTCTATGGAACAATTCTGTTATGCAGTTATGTAAATTGGGGAAGTCTCATTACAAACTATAATATTTCTGTAAACAAAGGAGTAGAGCCCGTTTTTTTAAGCGGATTAAATTTTAATGACGATGCGCGACGCGAATATCTTAGAAAAAATAATTTAGATGGAAAATATGCAGAAGCAGTAAGAGAAGAATTGATTTCAAATTATCAAAATGCAAACTTTTTATCTAAAGCTTTGTATTATGAGTTTTTGAATGAAAAGAATAAGTAAATGAGGAGGGTTTCTATTTTTTCAATATTGTTTATTGTTTCATTTGTTACAAATTCTCAGAATTTAAGATATCGAAGTGTTGATTATTACTTTTCTCTTTTTGAAAAAGCTGAAATTAAAAAAAGTCAAGAAAAAGGGCTTTTAGACCAGAATTTAAAACTTAGTAAAAAATATAAAAAGAATGGAGAAAACAAATTAAACGAAGCTGGGCAAAATTTATATTTAGATATTAAAGTGAATCTTTTAAAGTCATATTTTAAAGATTATTTGTATCAGCAAGATGTAAATTATAAAAATGAAACATATGTTTTATATTTTTCTATGGCTGGTTTCGATGATACGGAATGGTGTATTCTAAAATGGCAAAGAGGAAAATGGAAAAATTTAGAAAAAATTGACAAGCAGGTAGTGGAAAATGCTAGAAATAAAAGAGGTGAAAATGCTAATTTTAATTTTGTGTGTTTCAATTATGATGAAGGTCCAAAAAATGTAGATGGAGTTAAGATTTTTATAAAAAATCATTATCTAATAATGCAAAGAGGAGGGCTTTATCATTCTTTGATTGATCTAGATCATGATAAGGTTTTAATTAATGAAGAATCTCCTATGCACGCAAGTGATTCTAAGAATAAAGCAGAAATGAATATTTGGATAAAGAAAAATATTCATGATAAGATTGATAAAATTATAAGCCAATAAGCCCAAAAGTCCCATTCTAGCAAAGAATGGGACTTTTGATATTTAATTATCTCCTCTTTTTTTAAATCGAGGATCATGCTTAGAAATAAACGTTGTTCTTCGACTTGAATTTTGATTTGAACTTTGATTTAAATTTTTATTCAGGTTTTCCACTTTAGGAAAACTTGCTTCTTCAGTTTTACTGGAAGGCTCGATTAACTGATTTAATTCTTTTATTTCCTCATCAGTTAAATCGCGGTAACGCCCGACAGGAACATCTAAAGAAATATTGATAATTCGGATACGTTTAAGCGCCGTTACTTCGTAACCGAGATATTCTGCCATTCTTCTAATTTGACGGTTTAATCCCTGCGTTAAAATGATTTTAAAGGTATACTTGCTAATCTGTTCTACTTTACATTTTTTGGTAACCGTATCTAGAATCGGAACACCATTTCCCATACGCTGAATAAAACGATCTGTAATAGGTCTGTCGACAGTAACGGTATATTCCTTTTCGTGATTGTTTCTGGCGCGTAGAATTTTGTTGACGATATCACCATCATTGGTCATAAAAATTAATCCCTCACTGGCTTTATCCAATCTCCCGATTGGAAAAATACGTTTCGGGTAATTAATATAGTCTACGATATTATTTTTAACTTCAAGATTGGTTGTACACTCAATTCCAACAGGTTTATTAAATGCCAGATAAACCAATTTTTCATGTTTTTCGACAATTAGTTTGCCGTCAATACGTACTTCGTCATTTGGAGAAACTTTAGTCCCCATTTCTGGCACAGCGCCATTTATTGTTACGCGTCCTTCTTCGATTAATTTATCGGCTTCACGACGAGAACAATAGCCCGTTTCGCCAATAAATTTATTAAGACGTTTTAGATTTTCTTCCATAATGCAAAAGTAGCTAAAATTTAGGACTTCTTAGATTGTTAGACTTCTTAGAATTTTAGATTTTGTTAAGCAAAACTTAGAATCCTAGCAACTCAGAATCTAAAAAAACTTTGTTCCTATGAACCTTTGCATCTTTGTGCATTTTCTCAGTCATGAAAAATGGAACTATCGTCAGGAGTTTCTTTTCTTTCAAACATTCCATAATCGCGAACTACAGCTGCAATTCGTAAATGATAATCTTTAAAAATTCCATTTCTTCCTTTTGATTGCGCTAGACGATGCATTTCGAGATTTCGCCATTGCTGAATACTTTCTTCATCTCTCCAAAAAGATAAAGACAAAATTTTTCCAGGATCATTCAAGCTTTGAAATCTTTCTATAGAAATAAAGCCATCAATAGTATTCAATTCAGGACGCAGACTCGCAGCAATATCTAGATATTCTTCTTTTTTTCCTTCGTTGGGAATGACTTCAAAAATTACGGCGATCATTTTTTTGGAGTTATAAGTTATTGGTTGTAAGTTATTGGTTATGCGTTATATGTGAAATGTGAAGAAAACCTTTGCTACTTTGTGTCTTTGTTACTTTGACCCTTCAGAAGAAAACAAAAACTCAATAACTTTCTCATACAATTCATCATCATGCATTCCGTGGCCTAAACCGCTTGTTTCGATGAACTGACTGTTTTTCCAATTACTGGCTATTTTTTTTCCTTCTTCAAAAGCAACAATTTTATCTGAAGTATCATGAGCAATAAAACCTGGAATAGTAAATTGGGATGCAAATTTTTGTCCGGAAAAATCTTCAAATTTAAAGTTGAATCGATTTATGAATTTGCCTTCTAAAAGAGACAGCATTTTAGAGTTCAGACTCA
This sequence comes from Flavobacterium sp. GSB-24, assembly GCF_027924665.1. Taxonomy (NCBI): domain Bacteria; kingdom Pseudomonadati; phylum Bacteroidota; class Flavobacteriia; order Flavobacteriales; family Flavobacteriaceae; genus Flavobacterium; species Flavobacterium sp. GSB-24. The sequence continues at coordinate 238,846 of NZ_AP027043.1, read as the reverse complement.
GCATTGAAATATAATTATCAATCAAAGTTTTGAGATCTGACGGGGCACCAAGAATTACCATTTTATTAATACTCGTATTCGGAAATAAATACTGATGATATATGCAAGCTGCGCCGCCGATAGAATGCCCGATAATAATTGTGGGCTGGTATTTTTCAACCGCTTTATTAATAAACTCCGCATAAAGCGGCACATTAAATTCTTTTCCACTGCTTTGTCCGTGTGCTGGTGCATCAATTGCAATAATAGTGCTTCCAGATTTTTGGAGATGCGGTAAAGTTTTTTTCCAGCGCGAAGCATTACTTTCCCAGCCGTGAACTAATAAAATTTTGGTTTCATTTCCTTTCCAGATATAGGTTTGAAAATGATGTTCGTTATGATGAAAAATTTCTGTTTCGGTATTTCGTAGAATTTTCGGAAGTGTTTCTTTTTGTAGTCTGCCAACTCTCGGCTGGCTAAAAAGTGCATAAGAAAGTTCGGTGGCTCTTTGCGGACGCACATAACTCAAAAAGTTAATGTATGATCCAACAGATTTTAATGTAATAAAACGAATTCCTTTTTTAATTTTCAAAACTTAAATTTTTAGTAAAGGTAAAAAAATATGACTGTACGCCTGCTAAAAAAAGTTTTGCCACAGATTAAAATGATTTTAAAGATTTAATCTCAAAATATCGAGATATTTTAAATCTGTGTAAATCATTTTAATCTGTGGCAAATAAATATAAAAAAAAGTCCCGATTGAATCGGGACCGTTTATTTAGAATTTTGAGAACAATTGTTCCATTTTTTCTTTTTCTTCTTCAGCTAAAGCGCTGTCAACTAAAATTCTTCCAGAGTGCTCATCTGTGATGATTTTCTTTCTTGAAGCAATTTCTACCTGTGTTTGAGGTGGAATTGTAAAGAAAGATCCAGCAGAAGCTCCTCTTTCGATAGAAACTACAGCTAAACCATTACGTACACTGCTTCTGATTCTGTTGTAAGCAGCTAATAATCTATCTTCAATTTGTCCAGCAAATTCAGCAGATTTCTCAGTCAAGAAAATTTCTTCTTTTTGAGTCTCAGCCATAATTGCGTCCAATTCAGATTTTTTATGTTTTAAATGAGAGCTTTTAGCATCAAGTTTTTCTTTTAAATTAGAAATAACCTCTTTTTTGTGCTCAATAGAAGCTTTCATTTCTTTTATTTGCTTTTCAGCCAATTGAATTTCTAATTCTTGAAATTCAACCTCTTTTGTCAAAGAATTAAACTCTCTGTTGTTACGAACAGTTTCTTGTTGTTTAGTGTATTTTTTGATAACCTCTTTATGCTCTTCAATAGCAATTTTCTTTGCTTTGATTTGCTCTTCAATTACTTCAAGTTCACCTTTCAGTTTCTCTGAACGTGTGCTTAAGCCCGCAACTTCATCTTCCAAATCTTCAACCTCTAAAGGAAGTTCTCCTCTAACGTTTCTGATTTCGTCAATTCTAGAGTCAATAAGCTGTAAATCATATATTGCTCTTAACTTGTCCTCAACACTTAATTCTTTCGTATTCGTCATATTCTATAAGTACTTAACTGGATTTGTATTTTCTTCCGATAAAATGATCGCAAAATTAAGAATTTTTTTTCGAAGATAATCAACAATATAATTTTTTGTATAGCGTTCGCTCTCAAAATGACCAATATCGGCTAAAAGTAACTTGTTTTCGGCCTCATAAAATTGATGGTATTTTAAATCGGCGGTCAAAAAAGCATCAGCTCCAGCCTGAATTGCATTTTTTATGGCAAAACTTCCAGAACCTCCCAGCACGGCAACTTTTTTAATTTTTTTTCCTAAAAAAGCAGAATGACGAATTCCGTCGGCAATCATTTTTTCTTTTACTAAAAGAAGAAAATCTTTTTCGTCCAGTTCATTTTCAAATTCACCAACCATTCCTAAACCTATATTTTGATGTGAATTTTGCAGATCATAAATTTCATAAGCGACTTCTTCATAAATATGATTGGCAAAAAGTGCTTTTAAAATTCTAGATTGAAGATGTTTTTCAAAAACGACTTCGATTTTAATTTCTTCTCCCGTATGCAGTTTTCCTTTTTCTCCAATTACAGGATTGCTTTGCTCATTTCCTTGAAAAGTAAAAAAACCTTGAGTATTAAAACTGCAATTGTCATAATTTCCGATATTGCCCGCTCCAGCTTCAAATAATGCATTTCGAACTTTGTCAGCATTATCCGGAACAGTAAAAGTGACTAATTTTTGAATGAAATTGTTTTTTGGAACTAATATTTTTGTGTTTGCTAATCCTAATGCGTCGCAGAAAATTTTATTTACACCTTGAGAGTGATTATCTAGTGCAGTGTGAATTGCATAAATGGCAATATCATTTTTTATAGCTTTTAAGATTGCGCGCTCAACATAATTTTTACCAGTAATTTTTTTAATTCCAGAAAATAAAATCGGATGAAAACAAACTACAAGATTACAATTTTTAGTAACAGCTTCTTCAATGACATTTTCTAAAGCGTCGTGACAAACTAAAACCCCTGTGCATTCAGTTTCTGAATTTCCGACTAAAAGTCCAACGTTGTCAAAATCTTCTGCATAGGCGAGAGGCGCCATTTCTTCTAGAACTGATATTATGTTTGATATTTTCATTTTGTGATTTCAAATTTTGATTTAACTATAAACAATTATAGTATGAGGCAATAAATTTATACTTGTACAAAATTACTACATTTGTAATATAAAATTTGTAAGTCATGACAACAATAAAAATTAACGAACATACAAAGACAGGAAAAGCATTTATGGCAATGTTCGAAGCTTTTTTTAAAGGCGTTGAGGGCATTGAAGTTGTTGAAACAGATAATTATGGACAAGTTAAAGAGGAGGAAAGTATTTATAGTGCCGAATTTATTGAAAAAGTTAAAAAAGCAGAAGAGAATATTAAACAAGGAAAAACGACAAGATTAAATCCAGATGATATATGGGGAAGTATTTTGTAGAATTTGACGATATTGCTCGTAAAGATTTGAAAAATCACTATAAATCAGGAAATAAAGCTACCATAAAAAAGATTGAAAAAATACTTTTAGAACTAACTGAAACCCCTTTTTTGGGAGAAGGACAACCAGAGGAGTTGAAGTATAACCTTAATGGATATTGGTCTAGAAGAATTAATCAAAAAGATAGAATGATTTATCGTGTAGAAGAAGAGATTGTCACCGTTATTATAGTTTCTGCAATGGGTCATTACTCAGATAAATAATTCTATGAACTTACTTCGAAAAATACTTTTCCCTTTCGCTATTTTGTATGGTTTTATTACCAGCATTCGTAATTTTCTATTTGATAAAGGAATTCTAAAAGCAACTTTCTTTGATCTTCCTGTAATTGCAGTTGGAAATTTAAGTGTGGGCGGAACTGGTAAAACGCCGCAAATTGAGTATTTGATTCGTTTGTTATCAGATAAATATAAAGTTGCGACTTTAAGCCGTGGTTATAAAAGAAAGTCGGAAGGTTTTGTTTTGGCTGATGAAAATTCAAATGCTGAAATATTGGGCGACGAACCTTTTCAGTTTTATCAAAAATTTCCAAATGTTCAGGTTGCTGTCGATGCCAATCGTACAAACGGAATTCAGCAATTACTCTCACAAAAGGAAAAACCAGAAATTATTTTGCTTGACGATGCTTATCAACACCGAAAAGTAAAAGCAGGTTTTTATATTCTGCTAACTGCTTATGGAGATTTATATGCAGATGATTTTATGCTGCCAACAGGAAATCTTCGAGAAAGCAGGAGCAGATCAGAAAGAGCCAGCATTGTTGTGGTTACAAAATGCCCTAAAAATTTATCTGAAGAAGAACAAAATGCGATTAGGTTAAAACTAAAATTAAGCTCTTCACAGCAAGTCTTTTTTACTTTTATAGATTATGATGAAGAGATTTATAGTAAAAATGAAAGAATTGCAGTTAGTGAAGTCAAAGCTGAATCTAAATTGCTTTTGGCTGGAATTGCAAAACCAAAACCATTTTTTGACTTTTTAAAGAATGAAAATGATGAATGCCTAACTTTTCCAGACCATCATCATTTTGCTGATGCCGATTTAGAGTCGATTCAGTCTAAAGCAAATGGAAGAAAAATAATTACAACCGAGAAAGATTACGTTCGTTTAAAAGATTCTAAAATAGTTTCTCAATTGTATTATCTGCCCATAAAAAGTACTTTCATAAATCACCAGCAAAATTTTGATGCTGCCATTTTAGACTATGTGAAAGAAAACTTAGAATCTTAACACCTCACTATTTTAGCTAATCAAAAAACTTAGCAATAGTGGTATAAAATTCGTCTGGAACAAAAGGTTTAGTAATTACGTCATTCATCCCAAAAGAAAGAAGCATGTCACGATTTTCGTCAAGCGAAATTGCCGTCAATGCAATAATTGGAGTTGTTTTGTCAAATTCACGAATCAATTTGGTTGCCGTTGTGCCATTAATTCCAGGAAGATGTACATCCATTAAAACCATGTCAAAACGTTTGATTTTTAGAAGTTCAACAGCCTCTTCGCCATTATCTACAATTTCGCAGCTAATGTTTTTGTTTTCAAGCATTTTTCTGGTAATCATCTGATTGATTTTGTTGTCTTCAATCAATAAAATAGATTTGTGTTTCAATTGTTTATCGCTATAAGGTTTCGCTTCTTCAATTACTTCCAATGGTTCGTTGTTAATTTTAAAATTTAATTTGAAAGTAAAAGTAGAACCTTTACCCACTTCGCTTTTTAATTTTATTTCTCCTCCGAGTAGTTCAATCAGTTTTTTTACGATTGTAAGACCAAGACCAGTTCCTCCGTATTTCCTGTTAACCTCGATAGATCCTTGAGAGAAACTTTCGAAAACACTTTGAAGTTTGTCTTCAGGAATTCCAATTCCAGTGTCAACAATTTCAAAGTAGACAGTTGCATTTTCTTCTTCTTGGGAATATAATTTTGCAATAACATTTACATGTCCATTTTGGGTAAATTTTAAAGCATTATTGATTAAGTTTAATATGATTTGAGATAATTTGGTAGGATCTCCCATTAAATTATCAGGAATCGATTTGTCTATTTCTAAATTGAAATAATTTTTGTTGGCAGTAGCTAACTCTTTTAATGAACTTTGAATATTAAAAAGAAGCTCTTTTAGATTGAAACTGATATTTTCAATTTCAACTTTAGTCGAATCAATTTTATTTACCTCTAAAATTTCATTGATAAAAGTGGTTAAATAATTACCTGAAAATTTCAAAGATTCTAAATATTTCAACTGGTTTTTCTTGGGATTATCTTCTAGCAATAGATGTGTAATTCCGTTAATAGCGTTCAGTGGAGTTCTTAATTCGTGGCTTACTGTCGACAAAAATTCAGATCGTGCTTTCGAAGCTTTTTCAGCTTTGTTTTTAGCTAAAATCAATTCTTTGTTTTTTTCGCGAAGCAGTAAATTATTCTGATTTCTAATGATATTATTTTTGTATAAAGCCAAACTCAAAAGTGACAAAATCGAAATCAGTGCTATTGCCAAAATGCTGACTAACTTAGAATACCGATAGGTTTTCATCTGAATTTTTTCTTCGCTCTCTCTTTTTATGGTATTATTTAAAGATTGATTTTTTTTAAATTTTTCAAATTCATTTAAATCAACTTTCGCATTTTTTAATTTTAAGATATAATTTTCCAGCTGATAGTGCTCGTCTAAATACGAATACGCCAAATCATAATTTTTCTTTTGCTTGTAGTATTGACTAATTGCTAAAACAATTTTAGATTTTTTTTGAAAATCATTGATTTTAGCATTGTAGTCTAAAGCTTTGTCAAAATATATTATCGCAGAATCATTCCTTTGCAGCTGTGTTTCTATCAAACCAAGCTGATAATAAGAATCTACCTTGGTTTTAATAATTGAAGGATTATCCGGCTGTTTTGTGATTCTTTTAAAATTATTTGCTGCCGTAACAAAATCTTTGTTGGTCTTTAAAGCCAGCGCTCTTTGATAGTCTAAAGCATGCGCATGATCTGCAATATTAAGTTTTTTTAATAAATCTTCGGCTTTTGCGTAATAAACAGCTGCGGTTTTGTAATCGCCTTTTGCGCTATTAGCTGCTCCAATATAATTTAATGCTAAAACTTTTAGGCAGCTCGGTTTTAGGGTGTCGAATAAAGAAACAGTCTTGTGAAAATTCTTTAAAGCATCTTCAAATTTACCTTTATTGTAAAAGATTTTACCAAGCTTAAAAGTCTGATTGGCTAGATTTTCTTTTTTGCCATTTACTTCACAATAATTAATAGATTTTTGAGTGTAAATAACAGCCTGATTGTACTTTTTATTGTTAAGATTACTGTTAGCAAGCTTGTTGTAATAGGTAACGCTATCCGTATTCTTTTTGGCTTGAGAATACAAAAACGAATTAAGAAAACAAACAACAATAAAAAGACAGTATTTCATGTATGGCAATGCTTTTACAATGAACCTTATTTTTTTCTTATTAGTAAAATTAAATCTATCAATCTTGATGAATAGCCAATCTCGTTATCATACCAGCCTACTACTTTTACCATTTTATCGATAACCGAAGTCAACTGTGCATCAAATAAACAAGAATGTGTGTTGCCAATTACATCGACCGAGACAATAGGATCCTCGGTGTAATCTAATATTCCTTTTAAATTTGTTTTTGAGGCTTCTTTAAATGCTTTATTTATTTCTTCAATGCTTACGGCACGTTTTACATTGAAGGTTATATCTGTTAATGAACCGTCGGGAACTGGTACTCGAATACCGCATCCTCCCATTTTGTTGTGCAATTTAGGAAAAATTTTTGTTAATGCCTTAGCTGCGCCAGTAGTTGTTGGAACAATCGACTGACTAGCACCTCTTGCACGTCGTAAATCCTTATGGGGCTGGTCATGAAGACTTTGATCTGTAGTGTAAGAATGTATAGTTGTAATGTAAGCCTGCTCGATTCCGCATAATTCTTCAATAATTTTAATCATTGGAGCGGCATTATTCGTGGTACAGCTTGCATTAGAAACTATGTCTTCGTCTCCATCCAAAATAGATTCATTTACACCAAGAACTACAGTTTTTATAGTGTCTACTTCAGATGGCGCAGAAAGAATTACTTTTTTGGCACCTGCTTCTAAATGCGCATTTAATTCTTCGTGCGTTTTATATTTTCCTGTTGATTCAATTACAATATCAATTGAATGCGATTTCCAATCTAAATTTGAAATTTTCTTTTCGTGAAAAAAGAAAAAATGTCTGCCATCTACAATAATACTATTTTCATCATGACTTACATCAAAAGGCAGAACACCATGAATACTGTCATATTTAATTAAATGTGACATGGTTTTGTTATCTGCAATATCATTTATGGCAACGACTTCAATTTCAGGATGATTTAAAAGCAGGCGAAATAAATTTCTGCCGATTCTTCCAAATCCATTAATGGCAATTCTTGTTTTCAATTTTTTGTTTATTCGTTTCATTGATTAATCGTTTAATCGGTTTTACAATTAAACGATTAAACAATTAAACTTTTTATAAAATATGTTTTTGTGCTTTGTAAGAAGAACGTACCAGTGGTCCGCTTTCTACATGTCTGAAACCTAACGCAAGACCGAATTTTTCATATCGTTCAAATTGCTCAGGTGTAATAAATTCTTTTACCGGAAGATGTTTTTTACTTGGTTGTAAATATTGTCCAATAGTTACCACATCAACATTTGCATTTCGTAAGTCAGTCATCGTTTGAAAAACTTCTTCTTCAGTTTCTCCAAGACCAAGCATAATTCCAGATTTAGTTCTGTTAATGCCTTTTTCTTTTAAATAACGAAGCACTTCTAAACTTCTATCATATTTTGCTTGGATACGAACTTCACGGGTCAAACGTCTTACTGTTTCCATATTATGAGAAACTACCTCAGGATTTGCCTCAACGATACGATCGATGTTTCTTTCAATTCCTTGAAAATCTGGGATTAAAGTTTCAAGAGTTGTGTTTGGATTCATTCTTCGAATGGCTCTAACGGTTTCCATCCAAATGATAGAACCTCCATCTTTTAAATCATCTCTATCCACACTTGTAATTACAGCGTGTTTGATATTCATGATTTTAATAGATCGAGCTACTTTTTCAGGTTCATCCCAGTCTACCGTTTCTGGTCTACCGGTTTTTACGCCGCAAAATCCACAAGAACGAGTACAAACATTTCCTAAAATCATGAAAGTTGCAGTTCCCTCACCCCAGCATTCGCCCATATTTGGGCAGCTTCCCGAGGTACAAATTGTGTTTAAGCTATATTTATCGACCAAACCTCTAAGTTCAGTATATTTTTGTCCAATTGGCAGTTTTACTTTTAACCACTTAGGTTTTGCCGTAGGTATATTTGCAGAGACTGTTTCCATATATCAATTTTCAAAGCACAAAGATACGGAATGTAGTTTATTTGATGATGCTAATTTTGTTTTCGTTTACTTTTCGTGTCTTCTGCTAGTATTTCATAATATGAAGTTTAAATGTAAAAAGTCTGTTTTTAAAATAGATTTTTAGGTTTATATTTTTAATCCTGCTCAAGATTTTGATGTTTGGCTAAACTTTATGAATTTTAAAATTCCACCTTAATCTATTACAAATTTGGCTTCTTGGGATAACTCAGGATTTATGCTGTACTATTTTTGTTGTTAATTTAATAGTTTTAAAAATATGAAAAAGGGATTTATTGTATTAGGAATTTTATTGACAGTGTTTGGCTTTGCTAAAATGGATGCCCAAATTCTTTCAGATAAGGCTATGGGAGCTTTAGGCAAAGGTGTTTCAGGCTTTACTTTTAGTGATGCTGACGCGGCAGCTTTAGCCGCAAGATCTATTGCTGAAATGGATGCAAATAACCCTGTTGCAGGACCAACAGATGGTTATACACTTCGATTAAACCGTTTATTTGGAAAACATACTTCCAGTGAAGGTGTTAATTTAAATTATAAAGTTTATTTAGTAAAAGATATTAATGCTTTTGCTTGTGCAGATGGAAGCGTTCGTGTATTTGCAGGTTTAATGAATATTATGGATGATAACGAATTACTAGCTGTTATCGGCCATGAGATTGGGCATGTTGTGAATCATGATACTAGAGATGCAATTAAAGCAGCATATAAAAAAGAGGCTTTATTAGATGCAGCTTCATCCCAGTCAGGAAAAATTGAGACTATTACGGCATCTCAATTAGGAAAATTAGGAAGCGCAATGATTGATAGCAAGCATAGTAGAAAACAAGAATCTGAAGCAGATACATTCTCATATGATTTCATGAAAAAACATGGTTACGATGTTAATGCGGTGGAATCAGCATTTAGAATTCTCCAAAATTTAAGTGAAGGATCAGAGGCATCTTTTCTTACCAAGATGGTTAGCTCTCATCCAGACGCTGGCAAAAGGGCAGATGATGCTAAAAAAAGAGCAGTAAAAGATGGTTTATATCAACCTTATGTACAGCAGAAAATTGTAAATACTGCACCTGTAACAGCTACAAAAGCAACAACAAAAACAACTGCAAAGAAGACAACAACAAAAAAGAAGTAATTTTAATATAATTAATTTACAAACCGGCAGATTCTATAGAATTTGCCGGTTTTTGTTTATAGCGTTAAGAATAAATGGATTTATGACATTTTAAACTCATTAAAAATTCATATATTTATTTATTGAAAAAACAAATTTTTGTGTGAAATGAAATAGCATTTTGTTATTTACATTTGTTGTTAAATTGTAATTTTTAAAAACATGAAAAAAAAATCTATAATAGCAGGACTTTTATTTGCTGTATGTGGTTTAACAAAAACGACAGCACAAATTAATTTTGGAGATAAAGCAATAGGAGCAGTTCAAAAAGGAGTAACCGCTTTTACCTTAACAAATGCAGATGCTGCGGCTTTATCTAAAGAAGCAGTTGCAAAAATGGATACTGAAAATGAAGTTGCGGGTCCAAACGATGGTTACACTTTAAGATTAAACAGGATTTTTGGAAAACACGCAGCTGGTGATGGGTATACATTAAACTATAAAGTATATAAAGTTAAAGACGTGAATGCTTTTGCTACTGCCGACGGAAGTGTACGTGTATTTTCTGGATTAATGGATATTATGGATGATAATGAATTATTGGCAGTTATTGGTCACGAAATTGGCCACGTAGCCAATAATGATTCAAGAGATGCAATGCGAGCAGCATATCAAAAAGAAGCATTAATTGATGGTGTTTCTTCTCAATCTGCAAAAATTACAGCAATAACAGATAGTCAGTTAGGGAAAATTGGAAGTGCTTTAATTGATAGCAAACACAGTAGAAAACAAGAATCTGAGGCAGATTTGTTTGCATATAACTTCTTAAAGAAAAACGGTTACAATGTAAATGCTGAAGAATCTGCATTCAGAATTTTAGCCAAAATGAGCGAAGGATCTGAGGCTTCTTTTATCGACCGAATGATGAGCTCGCACCCTGATGCTAAACAAAGAGCAGAAGATGCAAAGAAGAGAGCAGAAAAAGATGGTTTATACAAGCCTTATGTGCAGCAGAAAATTGTAAATACAGTTCCAGTCGCAACTAAAAAGGCAGCTACAACAAAGAAGACAACAACTAAAAAGAAATAATATTTCTTCTTAAAAAATAATAAACCCGGCAGATTTTAAATTTGCCGGGTTTTGTTTTATCCCAATACGTGAAAAGCAAGGATTTTTTGTACTTCGTAAACATTAACCGATTTGTTAAATTGTTTTACTATACTTGGCTGTTGTTCGCTTGAAATCCAAATTTTTAATTCGGCATCAAGGTCAAAAGTTCCTGCAGTTTCTACGCTAAATCTTGTGATGTTTTTGTAGGCAATAGATTTATATTCGGTTTTGCTTCCAGTAATTCCTTGCACATCAACTAAAATCAGTCTTTTGTTGGTAAAGATGAAAGTATCACGAATAAGTTTAAAACCCATTTCGATTTCTTCATTAGTAGTTAAAAGCTGTCCGTATTTTTTAATTAAATCTTCTTGGCTTACAGCACCTGCATTTCCAAGAATAGCAGAAAATATTCCCATTATTTGTTCTTTTATTAGTTAAATCAATTGTCTTTAGAAGTAGTAAAAGTAATTGATTTTGCTAATTTTTTATGTTTGATTTAAATTTAATTATCAGTGGCGTTAATATAATTGCAATTAGAAATGAAGCAATAAAAGACACGACAAAATTCCCAATATTTAAAGCCTTTAGATTTATGATAAATCTAATGAATAAGATTGATGCAGTAAATAAAATTACAGTAATCCAATATAATTTGTTAGTACAGCTTTTTAGGTTATCATTTTGTGGAAGATTAAACAAGGCGGCAATAATTATTATACATCCGATAAAAGTGCTAGCATGTTGTGCTAGTTTCCAAAAAGGAATTTCTGTTCCAAAAAACGAGATTGTATTTCTGAGAGTATCAATTTGATTTACAAAATAACCGTGATTGTGTGTAAAAGCATCCCAAAAAATATGAGAGATTATACCAATCAATGAAGAAATTAAAACGACATGCCAATTTTTTTTAAAGTAGATATTCCAATTAAAATCGGTATAAATTAATATTCTGCTTTTGATAAACGATGGAAGATTTTGAAATAAGAGATTTCTCGTAAGATTATGAAAGATAAAAGCAAGTAATATGGCAAGTGGTAAATCAAACCAAAAAATACCTGCTAGAGTATGACTGTACAGGCTTCTGACTTTCATTCGTAAAAAATATTCAAAATCTGGAGTTAAACTTCCAATAATTAAAGCGGTTAGAGAAACCATGTTTTTGGTAAATACCTTAAAGGAAGAATAATTGCGGGATGAGAAAAGGTAAAAGGCATTAAATCAAATTTTTAATTTAGAAATTATTCAAAAAGACCTGTAAACTTTCTTCTGATAATTCGAAATTAAAGATAAATAAAAAAGCAGAACCTAAGTTCTGCTTTTTTCTGTTTGTTATTCCACTACCGTTTGTACCGTAATTGGAAGATTGTATGCTGTTCTCACAGGTTCTCCATCTAGAATACCTGGTTTCCATTTTGTTTTTAATGATTTTAAAACTCTAATAGCTTCTTTACCTACTCCGTACCCAGGATCATTTCTCACAATAATATCAGTAAGAGATCCGTCTTTTTCCACTACGAAAGAAACATATACTTTTAATGTTTTTTCCATATCCAATTCTGGTCTGCGGAAATTGTTTCCTACATATTTGTAGAACTGGGCGATTCCACCTGGAAATTCAGGTTGTTTGTCCAGAATAGCAGTTGAAACTGGCCCATCGCTTTTAGGTGTTACAGAAGCAGCATCACCATTCCCGCCACCGCCTCCACTAACTGGAATTGGGTTAACAGAAGTACCACTTCCGTTAAGGTTTTCTACAACTGGAACATTCTCAGTGTTTGGTGCAATTTTTTCGACCGCATCTTGTGTTTTAGTTACCACTGGATTGATTAATTGCGATGCGTCTGTTTTGCTCGCTGCAGTTTGCTCTACTACCGGTGCTGGTGGTGCTGGTGGTGGAGGTGCAATTATTGGGTCAATTTTTACAACAACCAATGGATCTTTGTAAATAGGATCTGTTTGAGCCGAATTATGGTCTGCTGGTGTCCTAAATTTGTTAATGACTACAGATGCACTTCCTAAAGCCGTTAATAACAGTAAACCCATAAATAGAGCTGTAACAGAATTTTTAGAATTCTCCTGACGTAATTGATATGCGCCGTACTCTTTGTTTTTGTTTTCGAAAACAAGATCTGTCCACTTGTTTTCATAGATACTTAATTTAGACATAATTTTTGGGTTTTAAGGTTAAGTAACTTTAAATCATACGCAGAAAAGGTTTAGGTTTGAGCTAACAACGCAAAAGTTGTAGTTTTAATGTGTGGTAAAATTATTTTTTTAAGAATAAATATACGAATAGTATATTTATATTTACCTAAAGATAATAAATTATCTATTACGTTCGATAATTTCTGCCAATAATTTTTTAGCACGTAAAAGTTTAACTTTTACACTGCTTAAAGGTTCGTCTATCTTAACAGCAATTTCCTGATAAGACATTTCTTGAAAATAACGAAGCTGAATTACTTCTTGGTAGTGAGGTTTGAGTTCTTTAATGCATAAGAGCAGACGAGAAAGATTCTGTTCTTTAATTAAAGCATCTTCGGCAGAGGGAGTAGGGTCGGCTATATTATAAGCCTGCTGATCTTCGTTGTCTGTTATTTCGATAAAAAGATTAGTTTTCTTTTTTCGTAACAAATCAATATAAACATTTTTAGCAATGGCAATGAGCCAGGTGTTGAATTGAAATTCAGAATTATAAGAAGCAATTTTATCAAAAGCTTTAGAAAAAGTTTCTATAGTAATATCTTCTGCCGTGGTTTCGTTTTCTGTTCGCTTAAGCATAAAAGCATACACCTCATTCCAATAATGATCTAATAAAAAAGTAAAGGCGATTTGATCGCCTTTTTTTGCTTTTTCTATTTTAGAATTTATTTCCAATATACCGGTTTTGAAAAGATATTAGTTATAAAGATATTAATTTGCGTTAATATAAGCGCTATCTCAACAACTGGAAACCAAATTTTAAGATCATTTTCTTTGAGTTTTCCTGCCGAACACCCAATTACTGTCCAAACAACGGTGTAGCGTGTTGCTAAAATTGCTAATACGGCAATCCATTGAAATTGAAAAGCCAGCAGAATTACAACTAATAAAAAGAAGAATAATTGTGAGATGAAGAATAATCCCAGCTGCATTTTGTCAAAAAACTTATAATGCTCTGCTGTAGAAATATGTCTTCTTTTCTGAGTAAACCATTCTTTGTACGTTTTTTTAGGTTTTGAATATGTAAAACTTTCAGGTGTATAAGAAATAGTTGTGTTGGTTTTGTTTGCGGCTTGATTAATAAATAAATCATCATCACCAGAACGAATCTGAATGTGATCGATAAAACCATTTACATTAAAAAACTCTTCTTTTTTGTAAGCTAAATTTCGTCCCACACCCATGTACGGAAGTCCTAATTTTGCCCATGAAAAATATTGAACAGCTGTGAGGATAGTTTCAAAACGAATAACTTTGTTTAAAAACGAACGCTCTACTTTTTCGTAACCCCCATAACCCAAAACAATCGTTTTGTTCAGGGTAAAATGCGAAGTCATAGATGTAATCCAATCTTTAGAAGTTGGGAAACAATCAGCATCAGTAAACAGTAAATAATCTTTTTTTGTGGCTTTAATTCCAAGTGTTAAAGCATATTTTTTATTTCCCCAAAAAGCTTCATTGTTTTCTACTTTTACTAAACGAATATTGGGGAATTCCTTTTCAAATTCTTCAAATACTTCTAAAGTTTCATCGCTTGATGCGTCGTCAATTAAAACAATTTCAAAATCAGGATAATCTTGCTGTGCTAAAAGCGGAATATATTTTTTTACATTCTCTTCTTCATTTTTAGCGCAGACAACTACAGAAACGGGAAGTTTTTTTGGTGTAATCTGCTGGGGTTTAGCAAAAGCAAATTTTCCAAAAATTCCTAAATAGTAGAAAAGTTGAATAAAAACAATAGCAATAAAAAAGTAAAATAAAGTTATAAGCATATAGTTTTAATGTCTGTTAATAGCTGAAATTTGCGAGAACAAAGGTAGTTATGAATTAGTAATTTTCAATGATTAAAGCCAATTTACTTTCGGCATTTTGACATTTCTTTTGCAACAGCAATAGACTGAGGGTTTTCAGTTTTTTCTAATTCAGTAATAATATTTTTATAATTATGATCGTCGCGATTTTGAGAAAGTTTTTTTGTGGCTTGAATTTCCTCAATTTCTATTTCAAAACCAAAAATTCCTCGTGCTTCGCGCATTGTTTTTGCAGATAAATCTTCAACGCGAACAGGATTTTCTGAGTTTGCTTCGTATTTATCAACTAGTTTTTTAAGCTGCTCTACAGAAGTTTCGTAATCTACAATTTTGATTTTTCCGTAAACATGTACGGCTATGTAATTCCAAGTTGGAACATTTTCGTGATCGTACCAGGAAGATGAAATGTAACTGTGCGGACCTGTAAAAACTGCTAAAACCTGATCGTTTTCTGCAAAACCTTCGGACTGTGGATTCAGTTTTGAAATATGACCCTGTAAAATTTCTTTTCCATCGGCATTGATTTCAAGTTCTATCGGAATATGCGTTGCGCATAATTTTCCGTGAGTCTGATTAATAAGAATGCCAAAACTATTGTCTTTCAGAAAAGTTCTGATTTCTTCTGGATTCTCATTTTTGTATAAATCGGGTGTATACATTTTATGTGATTTTATATCAAAGACTTTCTAAAACAAATTGCCTCTGGTCGATCAATATATTTTCCGTAATTCGGAGTTACTTTATATCCTTGTTTTTGATAAAATTGAGTTGCTTGGTTGTTTTTTACTCGTGTTTCTAAAACTAACTCTTTAAAACCAATCGTTTTAGCTTTTTCTTCTAAAAATTCTAAAATATTCTGGCCAATTTTCTTTCCGCTAAATTTAGAATACATTCGTTTAACTTCGCCTATGTTTTCTTCAATAGGTCTAATGGCGCCGCACCCAACAATTTCATTATCTATTTCCGCAACAACAAATACAAATTTTGGATTGTCAATCTGCCAGTCTGTAAAAGAATTCTTCCCATCACTTCCAAAACGTACAAATAGATTAGCAGACAATTCATCAATAATCTTTTGAACTTTCTCGTCGTTTGGATCAGCTGTTTTAATCAGAATATTTTCGTTCATTTTTATTTATAAGTGCGATCCATTTTTTGTCACATCGAGCGGAGTCGAGATTTTATCAGTAAAAGGACTACGACTTCGCTCAGTCTGACAGAAATAATAATTAGTGCAAATTTGTGAAATTTGTGTTTTATATCACATTCACTTCAGCTTCAATATGAATTCCAAAAGTGTCAAAAACTGTCTTTTGTACCTCTTTAGAAACCGCTAAAATTTCTTGTCCAGTTGCATTGCCATAATTTACTAAAACCAATGCCTGATTTTTATGGACCCCAGCATCGCCAAAACGTTTTCCTTTAAAACCAGCCTGTTCTATAAGCCAGCCTGCAGGAACTTTTACTTCATTTTCGGAGACTTCATAAAACTTCATTTCAGGAAATTTCTGATGGATTTTCTCGAAATCAGATTTCAATAAAATCGGATTTTTAAAGAAACTGCCGCTGTTTCCAAGTTCTTTTGGGTCTGGTAACTTGCTTTGTCTAATAGCAATTACAGCATTACTGACATCTTTTAAAGTTGGCTCAGTAATATTGTTTTTTGACAATTCTGCCAAAATATCTCCGTAAGAAGTATTGATTTTATGATTGCGTTTAGTCAATTTAAAGACAACAGAAGTAATAATGAACTGGTCTTTTACTTCGTGTTTAAAAATACTTTCACGGTAGCCGAAATTACATTCATCATTAGTGAATGTTTTCATTTCCTGAGTTTCCATATTCATCGCTTCGCAAGAGACAAAAGTGTCTTTAATCTCAGTTCCATAAGCGCCAATATTTTGTACTGGAGTCGTGCCTACATTTCCTGGAATTAGAGACATGTTTTCTAATCCTCCAAAATTATTATCGATAGTATAAATAACGAAATCATGCCAGGTTTCACCAGCCTGACTTTCGACCCAGACAAAATCTTCATCTTCTTTAATTGTTTTTTTGCCTTTTAAGTCGATGTGAATCACAAGAGCATCAATATCCTTAGTCAAAAGCATATTACTGCCACCACCTAAAATGAATTTTTTTTCGTTTTTGTTTTCCTGTAAAACTGTTTTTAACTCAGCAATAGAATGAACAGCAACGAATTTTTTAGCACTGGCTTCAATGCCAAAAGTATTGTAGTTTTTTAAAGAAAAATTGGATTGGATTTCCATAAATAAAAGGCTTTTTTTACTGAGTTCAAAAGTAAGGATTATAATTTGTTTGAATTGTTTTTTGTATTAAAATCAGATACTTTAAAAGTGTTTTTTTGTTAAATAAAAAAGCCTCCAGATTTGAAGGCTATAAATATTCTAAGTTCTTTTTAAGTTTTATTTTGTAGATAACTTTTCAGAAATAGTGATGGAATTGTCACCAATCAATTTAGAAGCTATTTCCATTTTCTGTTTTCCAAAAGTTTCGTCAAATGAGGTTCTGTTTTCCTTGTCTATATAAGTAACAGTAGTCTTTTTTTTAGATTTGTCTAAAATAGTTTTAATTGTATTTTTCATAGCAATACATTTTAATGTTACAAAAGTATAAAAATTTATTTTAGGTGGCTTCTTAATTCAAATGTTATAAAATTATATAAATTACTTTTAGCAGGATTATAAATTTCATATTCAATCTTCTCAATATTGATTATTGAATCCGGTCGTTTCCCACTCTTACTATTTTCTTTAATTCGTAGGTCACGAATTATTCCTCCTTTTATAATGAAGCAGCTTTCAATTGCGTCTAAATTATTACTTACGCCTATTTTGTATAATCTGTGTTTTGCAGAAGTATTTCCAAAAAAGGTCAAAATTGAATTAGGATGGGTTGATAAGAAATCTAAAGCGCATGTAAAAACCGTTTTTAGTACTTTGTCTTTATCATTTTTGTTGTTATTTCTGGACATGTCAGAAATTGATTCGATCCCATTTTTATCAATTATGATATTTCCAAAGCCTAAATTATAATATTTTTCTAATCCGGGCTGTGGATATTTTAGGATCGCAATTCTTTTCGGGATTTGCCTCAAACCCATGCTTACGAAATCATATTTTGTGTGCATAGGGTTAGCATCAACTTCTTCAAATTCGTATGATCCATTTATTAATTCTTCCATTACGGTAATAAAAATGGCAAATTTAAATAAAATATAAATTATTTCTTGTTAAATTAAAATTAAAAGACGTGTGGTTTTTAATATGATGTTAGATGTGATTATTTGAATCTAGCATACAGCAGCTCATGATATTTCTCAGAAATAATCTTCATGTTAATATCATAATTCGCATTTTCTTCTACAAATTTTCTATTTCGAATAACAGCTTCATTTCGAGATTCAGGATTTTCAAAAGACCAAATTAATTCTTCGGCTAGCATTTCGATGTTATCAATTTCAACTAATTGTCCATTTTCTCGATGCGTAATCCAGCTTTGATTTCCGGGAATATCAGAAACTACGGGATAACAATTACAAGCCATTGCTTCAAATAAAGAGGCCGAAACGCCTTCAGTAATGGGCATACTGATATAAATATTAGATCGCTGTAATAATTGTGGGAGTTCAGTATTCGGAATTCTTCCTGTAAAAATTACTTTATTTTTGATTTGTAATTCTTTCGCTAAATCTTTTAAAAATTGCAATCTTGTTCCGTCGCCAACAATAGTAAGCGAAAAATCAATTCCTTTTTGATTCAAAATTCCAAATGCTTTTAAAATAGAATCGTGTCGATATTCTGGCATTAAAGAGCGTGTTACGATCGCTTCAATTTTGTTTGAATTATTGATGGAAGGAGTGAAAATCGACAAATCAATTCCTTTTGGGAGAACTAAAACTTTATTCATGTCAACTCCAGATGCTTTCATGTGAATTGCCATGACAGGTCCCCACGCGTGAATTAAATGCGCTTTCTTAAAAGCATATTTCTGAATGAATTTTTTTAATGGATACAAAACAGATTCTTCCGGCCATAAATCAGTTCGGCCTTGCTGCGCGATGGCGATAGTTTTAGATCCTGAAATTGCTGCAAGAAATCCATAACTGGTGGTTCTCTCGGCAATAACCATGTCTGGTTTTTCTTTTTTGATGATTTTCCGAATTGAAATAGGAGAGAAGAAATATTCTAAGATACGTTTGAATCTGTTGACTTTGGAATTATTTGGTGTTTGAAGTTCCCAAGTTATAATTTCAAAATCGCCAAATTGTTTCAAACCTTTCATCCAGGTTATAGCATCGGCGCGGTAAGATTCTCCAAGAAAAAGTATTTTTCTTTTCATTCGGTAAATGAATTTTTTTCGCCACGAATTTCACAAATTTTCACAAATTAATTCGTGTCAATTCGTGAAATTCGTGGCGATTTATCTGTTTTATTCTTCAGTCTCTAAGGCGCGATTGATAAATTCGTTTAAAGGTTTTAAAGCAATTAGTTTTTTGCTCATTTTAGAAACAAAATCTTTTTGAGTTACTTCAGAAATATCATAAACTTGAGTTGCTGTAAAACTTTTCAATTTTAAAAATTCTATTGCAGGATGATCTTTTTCGTAACCGCGAGGCATACTTTTAAGCGAATTATTTTCATTTATATCCAAACTTCCGAATTCTTTTTTGAAATCTTTATTGTTTAAAATTTCGTGTAAATCATCATAGAAAAAAGCAATTTCTTTTCGGACTTTCTTCAAATCTTCTGCGTCTGGAGAATAAAATCCGCCTGCAATAAAACTTGCACCTTTTTCGATGTGGACATAATATCCAGAACGGTTTGCGCCTTTTGCTCCAGCAGACATCCAAACGCCTAAATGTGATTTATAAGGAGATTTGTCTTTAGAAAAACGAATATCGCGGTTGATTCTAAAAGTACAATTTTTAACTTCTAAAAATTTTAATGAAGGATCAAGTGGTTTCATAACATCAAGAAAATCACTTACCAATTGATGATAATCTTTCTTGAAAACTTCATATCGTTTTTTATTTTCCTGAAACCATTCTCTGTTATTGTTTCTTTTTAAATCGTCTAAAAATTGCAATGATTCTTTTGTAAGCATATTTGATGTTTTTATTGCAGTTGATGTTGTGGCTAATTTACTGATTTTAGTTCGCCGCGAATTACACGAATTTACGCTAATTTTTAATTATTTATGACTCAGCTTTGACAAAGTGCAAAACCTTTTCAAAACTTAATTCGTGAAAATTCGTGTAATTCGTGGCAAACCAAAAAAATTACAAATTAAATATCTTATAAGTTTGATGCGTAGATTTTACAATAGCTTCTGTTCGTTCTGGGTGTGTATCAGAAATAAAAAGCTGGCCAAATGTTTCGCTGTTTACCATTTCTACAATTTTAGCCACACGAGTTTCGTCTAGTTTGTCAAAAATATCATCAAACAGAAGAATGGGTTTTACACCGCTTTGCTTTTTTAGAAATTCAAATTGAGCCAGTTTCAAAGCAATCAAAAAAGATTTCTGCTGTCCCTGCGAACCAAATTTTTTTATCGGATGTGAATCAATTTCAAAAGATAAATCGTCTTTGTGAATTCCAACAGTCGTATAATGAAGCGCACGATCTTTATTGATATTTTCCTGTAAAAGCGTTAATAAATCTTTTTCGAACAAATGACTTTCATAAACCAATTGTACACTTTCTTCAGATCCAGTTATGGCTTGATGATGTATATTAAATATAGGTATAAATTGTTCTAAGAAATCTTTTCGTTTCTCAAAGATCGATTTTCCATATTCATTAAGCTGTTCATTATATATAGATAAAGTATCATTATCAAAAGTGTGATTAAGGGCAAAATACTTTAAAAGCGCATTTCGCTGTACAATTACTTTTTGATACTGAATAAGCTGATGAAGGTATGTTGAATCTAACTGCGAAATAACGCTGTCCATAAATTTACGGCGCGTTTCGCTTCCTTCAATAATCAAATCTCGGTCGGCGGGCGAAATAATTACTAACGGAATAAAACCAATATGATCTGAAAATTTATCATAGGCTTTTCCATTTCGCTTTAAAACTTTTTTCTGTCCCTTTTTTAAACTGCAGACAATCTGTTCTGTTCTTTCGTTCTTTTCCAGTTCGGCATCAATCACAAAAAACTCCTCGCCATGCTTGATATTTTGAACAGCCAACGGATTAAAGTAACTTTTTCCGTATGCTAAATGATAAATAGCGTCGAGTACATTGGTTTTTCCAATACCATTTTTTCCCACGAAACAATTGATCTTGATATCGAAATCAAAACTGGCTTCAGAAAAGTTTTTATAATTAAATAAAGAGATTTTGTTTAAATGCATTTTTTAGGGACTCAGTCGATAAATATTACTGTTTTTGAGCAGTAAAAATTTGAGGGTGCAAATTACCGAAAAATATCAATATAATAGACTTTAGCGCTGTTTCAAACGGATTTATTTTATTGCTTCCGCGAAAGGGCAAGTTCATAACAAAAATATTTTTTTTAAAATAGTGATAAAATTGAAATTTTTTACGTCGGTTTCAATAAAAATTTTATTTTTGCCGTTCACTAAATAATTTTTAAATGGCAACTTACAATAAAAGAGGATATAAGACACCAAAAGAGAAGGAAGTTAAAGAAGTTAATGAAGAAGCACAGGTAGTTATTGACGAAAAAGACAGCACTACAGCTGGCGTTTTCTCAAAATTAGATGAGACAGCTTCAAAAACTGAGGATTGGGTGGCTAAAAATCAAAAAATCATTATTGGTTTAGTTGCAGGTATTGCTGTTGCTACAATTGGATACTTGGCTTACCAAAAATTTATTGCTACTCCTAAACAAGAAGAAGCGGCTAGTGAAATGTTTGTTGCACAGCAAAATTTTGAAAAAGCAGTAAATGGTGTTTCTAGCGATTCATTATACAAATTATCATTAAACGGTTCAGAAGGTAAATTCGGATTTATTAAAATCGCTGACGAATATTCTGGAACTGATGCTGGAAATTTAGCAAACTACTATGCTGGTATGGCTTACTTAAATACTGGTAAATTTGATGAGGCAATTAAATATTTAGGTGAATTTAAATCTGAAGATGTAATCTTAAATGCTTTGGCTAAAGGTGCAACTGGAGATGCTTATTCTCAAAAAAATCAGCAAAAAGAAGCGCTTGATTTTTATGTAAAAGCTGCTGAGTCTAACAAAAATGATTTTACAACGCCTCGTTTCTTATTAAAAGCTGGAAAAACTGCTCTAGCTTTAGGTCAAAAAGAAGATGCATTGAAGTATTTTAATGATATTAAAGATAATTACGACAGTGCTCCAGAAGCAGCATCTGTTGATGCCTTAATTGGATTAGCGCAATAAAAATTTTAGACTTTAGATTTTAGATTGTAGATTTGTAGTTACAAATCTATCCCGAGGCTTCGGGACTAAATTAAAAAATCTAAAATATAACAGATGGCTACTGAAAATAAAAATCTATCAGAATACGATAAAAACACAATCCCAAACGCGAAAGACTTTCGGTTTGGGATTGTTGTTTCTGAATGGAATGATACTATAACAGAAGGACTTTATAATGGTGCTTTTGATGCGTTAATTGATTGTGATGTTCCTGCCCAGCAAATTATCCGCTGGAATGTTCCAGGAAGTTTTGAATTAATTTACGGAGCAAAAAAAATGCTTCAAACACAAAATGTTGATGCCGTTATCGTAATTGGATGTGTAATTCAAGGAGAAACCAAGCATTTTGATTTCGTTTGCGAAGGAGTTACTCAAGGAATTAAAGATTTGAATGTTCAAACTGATATTCCGGTTATTTTCTGTGTTTTAACAGATAATAATATGCAGCAGTCAATTGACAGAAGCGGAGGAGCTCACGGAAATAAAGGAACAGAAGCTGCAATTGCCGCAATAAAAATGGCGTATATTCGTCAGCAGGCGTCAATAGCTCATGCTTATAACCAGCCTTTGCTGTCTTCTGGTGCAATTCAAATCGAAGATACGCCAAGAAAAATAGAGAAGGAATAAAACACATTTGTTTTAAAAAAGCATAAAAAAACCTATACTGCTAAAAGTGTAGGTTTTTTTATGCTTTTTTTGTGATTGTGTTAAGTCGCATCGAATTCGGAATTATATTACATTTGAGTTGATTTTTAATTTATTTTCTATGAAAAAATATCTACTTTACGTTTTTATTTTATGCTTCAGTCTAAGTTATGCTCAAAATAAAATCAATGAAAATTTGAAAAGAGAACTTGATTCAATTATGAAATCAGATCAAATTCTTAGGGAATATATCAATTTTGATACTTCTGAGGATCGAAAAAAAGAAATCGTAAAAGACCTTAGTCGTGAAAATGATCCGAATTTTAGAAAGGGCATTTGGCTAGAGATGAAAAAACGAGATTCTCTTAATTTGATTAAGGTTGAAGAACTTATAAAACTATATGGTTATCCAGGAAAAAGCTTAGTTGGCGAACCAACCAATATTGCTGCGTGGTATGTTATTCAACACAGTTCTAAAATTGGAGAATATTTGTCAATGATTGAGAAAGAAGCGAAAAAGAAAGAGATACCTTTTACCTACTTTGCTAAAATGCAAGATCGTTTTTTAACGCAACAAGGAAAAGAACAGATTTATGGAACGCAAGGTCAGATGAAACAAATAACGAATAAAGAAACAGGAAAAAAAGAGTTTTTTAATTACGTCTCGCCAATTGAAAACCCTACTAGAGTTAACGATCGAAGAAGGAAAGCGGGTTTTACAACTACAGTTGAGGAAAATGCAAAAGAAATGGGAATGGAATACAAGGTTTATACCTTGGATGAAATAAAGAAAATGAACTAGTTCTTTTGTGTCTAACGCGCAATCATTCTGTTTTATAGACTGTTGTAGTTTTTGTTTTTTTTATGATTATTCTTATTCTAAAACCCAATCAAAATTCACTAAATTTGTACTTCTTGGTTTATAGAAACTAATCTAAACTTTAAAATTATTTTTGCTTAATGTCGAGTATTATTCAATTGCTTCCTGATCACGTTGCTAACCAAATTGCTGCTGGAGAAGTGGTTCAAAGACCCGCTTCAGTTGTAAAAGAATTGTTAGAAAATGCTGTTGATGCCAAAGCAACTGATATTAAATTGATAATAAAAGATGCTGGTAAATCACTAGTACAAGTTATCGATAATGGTATTGGAATGACGGTTACAGATGCGCGTTTGTGTTTTGCGCGCCATGCAACTTCCAAAATACGCCAGGCCGAAGATTTATTTTCGCTTGGCACCAAAGGTTTTCGTGGAGAAGCTTTGGCTTCTATCGCTGCGATTGCGCACATGGAAATGAAAACCAAACAAGATCAAGATGAACTTGGAACTCATATTGTAATCGAAGGAAGTAAATTTGTCTCGCAAGAAGTGGCAGTTCTTCCAAAAGGAACTTCATTTGCAGTTAAAAACCTGTTTTTTAATATTCCGGCTCGTCGTAATTTCTTAAAATCAGATACAGTTGAGTTTCGCCATGTAATGGACGAATTTCAGCGTGTGGCTTTAGCGCATCCAAATATTCATTTTAGTTTTTACCACAATGGAAGTGAGATGTACAATCTTCCTGCTGCGGGATATCGCCAGCGAATTGTAGGTATAATGTCTGGTAAAACCAACGAAAAATTGGTTCCAGTAAATGAAGATACCGAAATTATAAATGTGCAGGGTTTTGTTTGTAAACCTGAATTTGCTAAGAAAAATAGGGGAGAGCAGTTCTTTTTTGTAAACGATCGTTTTATAAAAAGTGGTTATCTGCATCACGCAGTAATGTCTGCTTATGACGGATTATTGAAAGATGGTGCGCAGCCTAGTTACTTTTTGTACCTGCAAGTACCGCCAAATACAATTGATATCAATATACATCCCACTAAAACTGAAATTAAATTTGATGATGAGCAGGCTTTGTATGCTATTTTAAGAGCTTCGATCAAACATAGTTTAGGACAGTTTAATGTGGCTCCAGTTTTAGATTTTGACAGAGATTCTAATTTAGATACGCCATATCATTACAAAGATGTTGAAGCAGAAGTGCCTACTATTCAGGTTGACGGAACTTTTAATCCGTTTACAGATGATAAAACCAATCAGCATTATAGTAAAGCTAGTTCTGGATCTAATTATAGTTCAGGTTCTTCTTCGTCATCGTCTTCTGGTTCTTCCTATTCAGGCTCTTCCTACTCGGGTTATTCAAAAAGAGTAGAGCCAACGGCAAGCTGGGAAAGTTTATATGTGGGTTTAGATACAGAAAATCCTGAAACGATAGAGAGTTCGCCTTTTACATTTGAGAACGAAGAAGTAACTTCTTCTTTATTTAATGATGATGAGGTAGAGCAGGCAACACACAAAACATATCAAATTCATAAAAAATACATTGTTTCGCCAATAAAATCAGGAATGGTTATTGTTGATCAACAGCGAGCGCATCAACGTATTTTGTATGAACAATTTTTGTTGAATATGACTGTAAATCAAGCATCAAGTCAGCAATTGCTTTTTCCGCTTGATTTGTTTTATTCAGCTTCTGAAATGGAATTAATTGAAGAATTAAAACCTTCATTAGAAACAACAGGATTTGTTTTCGATCAGACAAAATCAGATCATATTGTAATTTCTGGAATTCCAGTAAATATTACCGAAAGCGAAGTTTCTCTTGTAATCGAGCAGTTATTGAGCGATTTACAGGACGGAATCCCAGCAAATAGTTACAGTCAAAATGATACAATTGCCAAATCAATGGCAAAAAGTTTAGCGGTTAAAACTGGATCTTATTTAACCGAAAAAGAACAAGATAATTTAGTAAACGGTTTGTTTGCTTGTAAAGATCCAAATATTTCACCTTTTCAAAAACCGACCTTTATCACCATGCGTGTTGAAGATATAGATAAAAAGTTTGCCTTATGATGAACATGACTCCAGTGGTTAAACAACTGCTAATTATTAATATTATATTTTTTATTGGTTCTCAGTTAGTGCCGGTTTCTTATGAGTATCTGGCAATGTTTTTTCCTGAAAATCCTAATTTTAAAGTTTGGCAGCCAATAACACATATGTTTATGCATGGTGGTATTATGCATATTGCATTTAATATGTTTGCATTGGTTTCTTTTGGATCTGCTTTGGAGCATTTTTGGGGAGGAAAAAAATTCATCTTCTTTTATATTTCTTGTGGTTTAGGCTCAGCTTTACTTCATACTCTTGTGAACTATTATTTTTTTCAGGATACAATGAGTACTTTGACAGCAAATGGTTTTAATAAAACGCAGATTTTACAACTTTTAAGTGAAGGAAAAATTGATACTAGATGGCAGAGTTTGGTAAGTGTGGCTCAATTTGAAGGATTTACGAGTGCTTATATAGGAACAGTTGTGGGAGCATCAGGCGCTATTTACGGTTTACTAACGGCTTTTGCATTTATGTTTCCTAATGCTGAACTAGCACTAATGTTTATCCCTATTCCAATTAAAGCAAAATACTTTGTTCCGGGGCTTTTGTTGATTGACTTGTTTTTAGGCGTTAAGGGGACTTCCTTGTTTGGCGGTGGAGGTACTGGAATAGCGCACTTTGCACACGTTGGTGGTGCTATTACTGGTTTTTTAATGATGTGGTACTGGAAAAAAAATCAGTTTAACAGTAATCGTTGGAATTAATTTTTAACTTTAAGTTTAAATTCTAAACCAAAAGAAGTTTTTATGAATATTCTAGACGATTTGAAATTACAATATAGATTGGGAGGCATAGCCATGCGCGTTATTTATTGGAATATCGCATGTTTTATAATCTCATTAATATTTTTCTATCAATTTTCAATTGGTCAATTTGATTTTCCAAGCTGGATTGCGTTATCGTCAGATCCTCAGGTTTTCATGTTCAAACCTTGGACTTTTTTAACCTATGCATTTTTTCACGATGGGTTTTTCCATTTGTTGTTTAATATGATGGTTTTGAACTTTGCAAGTTCATTGTTCTTAACTTATTTTACTCAAAAACAATATTTAGGATTGTATATTCTGAGTGCTCTTTTTGCGGGAGTTGCTTTTGCATTAAGTTTTTATTTGTCAAATATCAGCGGTTCTATTGTTGGTGCATCTGCAGCCATAATGGCAATTTTAGTTGCGGCAACAACTTATTCTCCGCTAATGAATGTCCGTTTGTTTTTGTTCGGAAACGTTAAGTTATGGCATATTACGGCTGTAATTTTAGTTTTAGATTTAATGCAGTTTCGTTTAGGGAATATGGGTGGGCATATATCGCATCTTGCAGGTGCTTTTTTTGGATTTATCTATATTAAATTACTCCAAAATGGTACAGATTTAAGTATCATTGTTTCTAAAACATTAGATTTCTTTGCAAATCTTTTTAGAAAATCTCCTTCGACCCCATTTACAAAAGTTCATAAAAATTACAAAAAACCTACAGAAAGATCAACATCAAGAATTGTTACGAAAGATAAGACGCAGCAACAAATTGATGAGATTTTAGACAAGATCAGCCAATCTGGTTATGACTGCCTGACAAAAGAAGAAAAAGAGTTTTTATTTAAAGCTGGAAAATAACTTGTAGGAAGAAAAAATATGAAAAACCTTTCTTGGTTTAATAAGATAATGTTCTTTTTGAATATAGTCCTGACTGTGCTTACGTTTAGTGTCTATATTTTACCTTTTTTAGCACCTAAGAGCTTTCCGCTTTTATCGGTGCTTACTTTGTTTATGCCGGCCTTTTTTGTTGCAAATGGGTTATTCTTCGTTTATTGGGCAATTCAATTTAAAAAGCGTCTTATTTTGTCTGGTTTGGTATTGCTGACTGGAATTACCTTCATTAATAAATTTTATAAATTTTCTGCAAAAGAATATGTTCAAGACGAAAAAGACTTTTCTGTGATGAGCTATAATGTCCGCCTTTTTAATGTTTTTAAATGGCTGGATCGAGATGATATTCCATCAAATATTAAAGCTTTTATAGATGAAAAAGATCCAGATATTCTTTGTATTCAAGAGTACTCAAACTCGGCGCATATTGATTTAAAGGTGTATCCGCATCGTTATATTTTTATAGATGGAAAACAGATTAAAACAGGTCAGGCTATCTTTTCAAAATTTCCTATTATAAACGAAGGAAATATTATCTTTCCTAAATCAGATAATAATGTGGTTTATGCTGATATTAAGCGCGGAAAAGATGTGATTCGTGTTTATAATATGCACTTACAATCTATTAAAATTTCTCCAGATGTAAGTGAAATTTCAGATGATATTGATAATGTAAATCAGAAGAAATCACAACGTATTTATGCCAGAATAAGTAAAGGTTTTACGCAGCAGCAGGAACAGGCAGAGATTTTTAAAGAGAATATTAAGCAGTGCAAAACTCCGTTTATTATCTGCGGCGATATGAATAACAGTCCTTTTTCTTATGTATATCGAAGTATTAAGGGAAAGCAAAAAGACGCCTTCGAAGAAGCAGGAAAAGGTTTTGGAGCTACCTATAAATTCCGTTATTACCCTGCTAGGATTGACTACATTTTTACAGACAGTAAAATGAAAGTAAAACAATTTGAAAGCTTCTCAGATTTTGAAAACTCAGATCATTATCCTATTATGACGAGGCTTTCGATGGAATAAAATAGATGAATTTCCAATTTTTTAAAACCCAAATTTCAAAGATGAAAATTGGATTTTCTATTTGATATCTAGTTTCTGAGTTTTCAAATAATCCATTGCAAATTTACCTTCATTAAAAAGTAAGTCTAAAACACTTAAGTTGTTTATGAAACCATGTTTGTCGTCAAATACCTGACTGTATTTTTCGAAAGAGTTTGTGTCTTTTTTTCCGTTCGCTAAATATCTAAAATCAGCGAAATCTGGTGTTTCATGAAAATATTCTGTTGTTTTCCCAAATTCAAATTTCATTCGAAGACATTTTGTTACAATGTCCAAAACTTCAAAATTCAGATCCATTAAAAAAGTATGTTTTTTTTCGAATATAGGCACGATGTCATCCTCGAAGTATTCGAAGAAGGGCGAGCTTCTATAAGCTGCTTCCAGCGATTTAAAATGCTGTTTCTGCCAGTCAAATTCATTTTCAATCAAAATGTCTTTTGTCTTTTGATGTGCTTCTTTGGAATGTTTAACAGGAATATTTAATAATTGAATTCCGTTTGGACTATAGATGTAAGTTCTATTTCTATTAGTTTGTTTCTGAAAATTATCCTCCATTTCAAATGTGATTTTTTCAGATTGCGCTATTACTGCAAAATGACTAATAGATGGAAAATAAGTCGGAAGTATTAAGGAATTCATTGTGATTTTAGTTTAATCGGTAAATCGCTTAATCGTACTTTTTTGAGAAACGATTAAACGATTTACCAGTTTAACGATTTAATGTTTTTATTTTTTTAAATGTTTCAGGTTTCAAGTTTCAAGTGTTGTCGAACTTGAAACTTGAAACCTGAAACAAAAACAACTTTTTTTTAATTATGCTTTATTCTCTCTTCTTTTTCTCCATACAAAATCTCCAACGAAGTATAATGCAAGAGCTATTAAGAAATATTTGAAGTAAGATTGTGGCTGTCCTTCACCATCAACGGTAGTGAAAACTCTATTCCATCTAATTTTATTGATGCCTTTTCCGTTCGTATCCCAGCTCATCCAGATGAATACTGGTTTTCCTACGATGTGATTTTCTGGAACGTAGCCCCAATAACGGCTGTCTTCAGAATTATGACGATTGTCTCCCATCATCCAGTAATAATTCTGTTTGAAGGTATATGTCGTTGCTGGTTTTCCGTTAATTAAAAATTTAGAACCTTGTAATTCTAATTTATTTCCTTCGTAATTCGTGATAATTTCTTTGTAAAAAGGAAGTGATTCATTGTTTAACGCAACCGTTTTTCCTGCTTCAGGAATGTAAATTGGTCCCATGTTATCTTGACTCCACTTATTAATATGAGGAAAAATTCTGTTATCGTCTGTTTTGTCAATTTTACGTATCACCGCAGTAACGCCAGGAGTATTTTTGAATCGCTCAGCTCCAGCTTCTGTTAATGATCCTAAGTAAAGCGTATCTCTTTTTTCTGTTGTAAAACCAGCAGGATCAGTGATGTCTAATTCTTTAAATAATGATTCGAAATCAATTGGAGTTTTTCCATCTAAGGCTACAGAATAAGAATATTGTGGTTTAGCTCTTTCTGGTAAAACCAATTTTTTTCCATTAATAAAAACAAAACCATCTTTTATTGATAAACTGTCTCCAGGAATACCAACACATCTTTTCACGTAATTTGATTTCTTGTCAATGGGTTTGATAACCCCTGGTCTTCCTTTTGGTTCAAAGAAATAATGAACGGTATCTACCGGCCAGTTAAAGACAACTATATCGCATCGTTTTATTTTTTGGATAGCTGGAAGTCTGAAATATGGTAATTGCGGCCAGCTTAAATACGATTTACTTTTAGTTAAAGGAATAGAGTCATGAACCATTGGTAATGCTACCGTAGTCATTGGTACTCTTGGCCCGTAATTTAATTTACTCACAAATAAGAAATCACCAATTAATAAAGATTTCTCTAAAGATGATGTCGGAATTGTATAAGGTTGTACAACATAGGTATGTACTAAAGTTGCTACGATAATTGCAAAAAGTAAAGAACTAATTGTGTCTCCAGTTTTGTTTTCAGGAGTTAATTTACGATCTGCACGATACTCTAATTTTTGAGTATAATTTACATAATAAATATAAAAACCTAGAGTGAAAAGGCCTAGAAAAGTATCCAAAGTAGATCTTTTACCAAATGTTCTTAAAGTTTCTACCCATACAACAGGAAACATAATTAAGTTGATGATTGGGATAAAAAGTAATAGTGTCCACCAAGTCGGGCGTCCGATAATTTTCATTAAAACGATAGAATTGTATACCGGAATTGCTGCTTCCCAGCTTTTTCTTCCTGCTGCCTGATACAGTTTCCATGTACCAAGAAAATGAATTATTTGAACAGCTAAGAAAAATACGAACCAAGAGTAAAGTGTCATAATATTGTATTTTTAAGTTTCAAATTCAGGATTGAATGTTTTTAATTAATCCAAAACTTTATTCGATTTATTGTAAGTTTAGTACATCTTTCATAGTGAAAATTCCTTGTTTGCCTGCAAGCCATTCTGCTGCAATAACAGCGCCAAGAGCAAAACCTTCACGATTGTGAGCAGTATGTTTTATTTCGATACTATCAATAACAGAATCGTAGTTTACGGTGTGTGTGCCAGGAACTTCTCCAATTCTTTTTGCTTCTATATGAATTTCATTTGATTGAGCTTCTTCTAAAGTCCAATTAGCATAATTACTGTTTTCAATTACGCCTTTTGCTAGAGAAATTGCAGTACCGCTCGGAGCATCAAGTTTGTGGATGTGGTGAATTTCTTCCATTGAAACTTTATAAGAATCAAACTGATTCATGATTTTGGCTAAATATTCATTTAATCCAAAGAAAATATTTACACCTAAACTAAAGTTTGAACTCGAAATAAAACCGCCTTTTTTCTCATTGCAAAGAGCAATCATTTCGTCGTAATGTTCCAGCCATCCAGTTGTTCCAGAAACTACAGGAACATTAGCATTAAAAGATGCTGAGATATTATTAACTGCTGCTGATGGAACACTAAAATCTATGGCAACATCCGCTGTTGAAAGTCCGTCATAGCTATTAAATTCATCTTTCTTTAAAACTATTTCATGACCTCTTTCTAAAGCAATTCTTTCGATTACTTTCCCCATTTTTCCGTATCCTAAAAGCGCAATTTTCATTATAATTATTTTTTTATTGATTTTTAAATAGACGTTACTCTATTAAAACTTGTAGTTAAAGGTTAGTCCAACGTTTGGTTTAAATGTTACATCGTCGGGATAAATTTCTGGACGCATTGATAGTCTTTCGTTTACGTTAAACTGAATCAAAGCGGCATCGACATTGGCATCAATTATGTTTAGTACATAAAAACCAACAACAAATAAGGCAGATAAGTCTCTGTTTCTTTGATAAAACTTTTGCCCGGCAATTAGTCGGTTGTCGTCCAAAAATTGATAATTATCATCGTTATAGCCTTCTAATCTTCGTTTGTAGGCGTCACGATAATCGTGGTATTTTTTATTGTTGTCTATGTAAAAGTACAAACTTGTTCCGATTGCTCCGTAAACCAATGGAATTTTCCAGTATTTTTTATTGTAAGCCTGCCCTAAGCCTGGTAAAATTGCAGAATAAAAGGCTGCTTTTGCGGGTGTTAGCGGATCTATTTCTTCTAATGCAGTAGTGTCTTTTACGACCAAAACCGTGTCTTTTTTTACCTGGGCAAAAAGAGAAACGGTTCCTGTTAGAAAGAACAATAGACCGATGGGGACAATTTTATTCACTATCCGTTTATTAATTTTATAATTCTGTTAAAGTCTGCTTCAGAATTGAATGGAATTGTGATTTTTCCTTTTCCGTTGCCAGCGACTTTAATATCAACTTTCGAACCAAAATAATCGTTAAAAGTATTTTTTTGAGTTTCTCTTACCACAAACGCAGAATCTGTTTTAGGTTTTCCTTCTGCTTTTGGCTGCTGCCCCTCGTGATAATTTTTTACCAGAGCTTCTGTTTCACGAACAGATAAATTCTGGCTTACAATTTTTTGGTAGATATCTGTTTGAACATCAAGGTCTTCAATGTTGATAATTGCTCTACCGTGTCCCATGCTTATAAAACCGTCACGAATACCAGTTTGGATAATCGGATCTAATTTTAAAAGACGTAAATAGTTGGCAATTGTCGAACGTTTTTTTCCAACTCTTTCACTCATTTGTTCTTGAGTTAATTGAATTTCATCGATCAAACGCTGGTATGATAATGCAATCTCAATTGGATCTAAGTCATGACGCTGAATATTTTCAACCAAAGCCATAACCAACGATTCGTTGTCGTTTGCAATACGAATATATGCTGGAACATGAGTTAATCCTATTAAGGTAGAAGCACGAAGACGGCGTTCTCCTGAGATTAACTGATATTTATTGAAATCTAATTTACGAACAGTAATAGGTTGAATTACACCAAGTTCTTTAATAGAAGTGGCTAATTCGCGTAAAGATTCTTCATTAAAATTGCTTCTAGGCTGAAACGGATTTATTTCGATAGCACTTATTTCAAGCTCAATAATATTTCCAACAACTTTGTCAGCATTTTTGTCTTCTACTGATGTAATGTCGTTTTCCGGATCTTTTAATAATGCTGATAATCCTCTTCCTAAGGCTTGTTTTTTAATTGCTTTTGTCATAAAAACTATTTGCTGTTTTTCTTTATAATTTCTTGAGCTAAATGAATGTAGTTTACGGCACCTTTACTGGTAGCGTCATAATTAATGATGCTTTCACCAAAACTAGGCGCTTCACTTAATTTTACATTTCGCTGAATTACGGTATCAAAAACCATATCGTTAAAGTGTTTTTGAACCTCTTCTACAACCTGATTAGATAAACGTAGTCTTGAATCGTACATAGTTAGCAATAAACCTTCGATGTCAAGATCAGGATTGTGTATTTTTTGAATACTTTTAATAGTGTTCAATAATTTTCCTAATCCCTCAAGAGCAAAATACTCACATTGAATAGGAATAACTACAGAATCTGCAGCTGTTAAAGCATTCAAGGTTAACAAACCTAAAGAAGGCGCACAGTCGATAATGATATAATCATATTCATCTTTCACGCTTTCTAATGCTTTTTTAAGCATATATTCACGGTTTTCTTTGTCAACCAATTCAATTTCGATAGCCACAAGGTCAATATGAGCAGGGATCACATCTACGTTTGGGGCTGTACATTTTAAAACGGCTTCTTTCGGTGTTATACTGTGTTCCAGAATTTGATAAGTTCCAGCTTCAACTGTTTCTACGTCAATTCCGAGACCAGATGTAGCATTGGCTTGAGGATCAGCATCGATCAACAATACTTTTTTTTCTAAAACACCTAATGAGGCAGCAAGATTTACTGATGTAGTAGTCTTTCCAACGCCTCCTTTTTGATTAGCAATAGCAATGATTTTGCCCATTTATTTTCTGAATTTTGAACCGTAAAAATACAATTATTTATGGTTTTTGAAAATCTATTTTGTTAACATTTATGAAAGTTTGTTTAACCGTTGTTTGGTGGGTGTTTGCAGAAATTAATTTTAGTTTTCAAAAGAGTTATTAAAGATGTTTCTTATTTATTTAATTCTCTTTTTTGTGATTAAAGCTTTGAAATCATTTAATTCTAAACAAAACCTATATCTTTTTATATTTAAGATTTTGGTTTTAAATATAGTTTTGAAATAATGAGTCGGCTAATTTTTTAAAATCTCGATTGTTACATAAACTACACCGCTCTTTTTATTGGAAGCAATATCCATAAAAGCTCTTTTACTGAGGTCAATTTCTCTTCCTTTCACAAAAGGTCCCCGATCTATAACTTCAACTAAGACAAACTTTTTATTTTTTTCGTTTGTGATTTTTAGTTTTGTTCCAAAAGGAAATGTTTTGTGCGCTGCGGTAAAATCATTATTGTTGAATTTTCTACCGCTCGCTGTTTTTCGCCCATTAAATTTATCATGATAGTAAGAAGCGTGAGCATTTGTCTTATATAATACGCTTTTTGTTGATAATAAGCAGGAATCAATTGGAATGATGTTTTTTTGCTGTGCGATTCCAACTATAGAAAAAATTAAGGCAATACATAATATAATCTTTTTCATTTCATTTTCTTTTTCATTGCCGGCAAAAAAAAGCTATTAAAGAAAAACAGATATGTTCTAGAAGGTTTATTTATGTCAGAAAAAGACAAATTTTTTAGATTTTGTAGTGTTTTTGATGAGAAAATTTAGAATAGGAATGAACAGAAAGCTTTAGGATTATTGCTATTTTGGGCTTTATAAAAACTATCACTATTACAATCTATCAAACCACAAAAATGAATATTCTTATGAGTAAAAAAGTAATCTCATTATTTACACTATTTACATTTATGCTGCTGTTATGCAGTTTTTCATCTTATTCAGATAATTACAAAATAGAAGGGAATAAAAAAATCGAACGTAAAATTGTTTACAACAAAAAGAAACATAATATAAGTTTATCATGGTCGGCTTTTGGTTCTTCTGGAAATTATATCATTACAAGAGGAGGAAGTCGTTTAGCATCTGATTTTGTGACTGTGGGTTCAACTTCTAAACTGACATTTATAGACAATAAACCCAATACTGATAAATACGAGAACTATTATAAGGTTACTCGTAATTCGATAACAGTCATAATTTCATTAGAAAATCAAATGTTTGGTGATAATATGTATTTCTATGATAGAAAATACGAAAAGGCAGAAACAGCACGAAAAGATATTAATTCACATTTTGGATCTATTGGTCTAGGCGGATCAAATGGCGAATGGACAACAAAACGTCAGGCATATTATTTCAAAACAAATGTCAATGGACAAACTTACGATTCTGGCGGATCGGGTTCTGCGTCATCGGCAGAAGCTAACTCGATAGAATTAGGGTTTTACTCTCACATTGGAGGTTTAGGAAAAGTTCCGTCAGATGTTAAACTAGGGTCTATCTTTACGAAACCTCATCTTTCGGGTGGAGCAAATGCTACTTGTACTTTTTGGCGTTCTGTAGAAAATGTTGAAGTAATGCGAGATTTTGCTTGGACAGTCTCTCAATCAACCAGTGCACGAAGAATGCTGATTGAAAGTACTTCAAAATATATTTCAGATATTGGCGACACGAATTTTTGGGGCAGCGGCGGTTTTATTGCCGATACTCATTATACATCATCCAGGCCAAATTGGGGTGGACAGCAACAGTGGTATACCAGAAATGCCATTTTTCCTTCTGGCTCGGGAGCTATGGGCGGTTCGTATAATATGGTTTGGCAAGGCTGTGTTAATGCTCCAAAGGCAGATGAGGCTAATTCTCCAATTCCTGCTACACCTATTATTAGAGAAAAACCTTTTCTATTTATAGATAAGGACGGCGAGTACAAAGTATTTGTTCCTGCATGGCAAAAAGATAGAGTAGGAATTTCTTGGTCTACAGCAGATATGGGTAAAGGCGAAATTCAAGATTTACTTACTAATTGGTATGTTGCCAAAGAAGGTGATACTGATCTGGAAATTAATAATGCGCTAAAAGCTGGTAAAAATATATTTTTCACTCCAGGACATTACTCACTGAATGCTCCTATCCAAGTCAACAGAAAAGACGCTATACTTTTAGGTGCCGGTATAGCTTCTGTAACACTTGAACCGACTGAGAAAAATATTTGGGGATGTATTTATGCTGATGACAAAAATGGAATTATCATTGCAGGACTTCTTATGGATTCCTTTAATAGTACAACTTATCAAATTCGAATTGGAAACGAAGGAGCAAATGCAGACCATTCTGCAGATCCAATCCTGCTTACAGATATTACTTGCAGAGTAGGTGGTGTTCAATCAAAGAATATTCAGATACATGCTTCTATGCAAATTAACAGTAATAATGTGGTGGGTGATCATTTCTGGCTGTGGCGTGCCGATCATGGTTCGCAGAAAGGTGGTGATGCACGCTGGTTAAGAGATCGATGCAAGAACGGACTTATTGTTACTGGAGATGATGTTACACTTTATGGTTTGTTTACAGAACACTATCAAGAATATGAGGTATTATGGTTGGGAGAACGCGGCAGAACTTTTTTCTTTCAAAACGAACCGCCTTATGATGCGCCGAATCAAGCAACCTGGAGCAGTCAAGGAGGAAGGGTTGCTGGTTACGCAGCGTTTAAAGTATCTAATACGGTAAAAGAACATCAAAGTATTGGAATGGGATCTTATGCTGTTTTTACGGGAACAGATGGTAATGTGAATAAGAAAAATGGTTTTGAAGTGCCTAATAGTCCAAATGTGAAACTCGAAAAAATGTGTACCACTCGTTTTGCCGGTCCGGGTAATATTCAAAATGTTATTAATGGAATTGGCGGCAGCACCGCAACTGGTGCAAAACGCGTAGCATTATATAATAATGGAGAAGGAACACAGCCTTTTGATGAAGAATTTAATTTGCCTAATGAGGAATCTTATCCTGCTTATATTGTGATGGAGAAGTAAAAGAAAAAATATTCTTAAATAAAAAAAAGCTCTAACAGAAGTTAGAGCTTTTTTTCGTCAGGGTTGGCAGGATTCGAACCTGCGGTCTTCCTGATTTTCAATCGGGACGCAATAACCGTTGCGTGTTATTTATATTTGAGATTGATGCAAAAAAAAAGTCTTTCCAAATAAATGAAAAGACTTTTGTCGGGGTGGCAGGATTCGAACCTGCGGTCTTCCCGATTTTCAATCGGGACGCGATAACCTTTTAGCGTATTTATAATTGAGATGGAAGCAAAAAAAAAAGTCTTTCCAAATAAATGAAAAGATTTTCATCGAGGTGGCAGGATTCTAACCTGCGGTCTTCCCGATTTTCAATCGGGACGCGATAACCGTTGCGTGTTATTTATATTTGAAATTGATGCAAAAAAAAAAGTCTTTCCAAATAAATGAAAAGACTTTTGTCGGGGTGGCAGGATTCGAACCTGCGGCCTCCTGCTCCCAAAGCAGGCGCGATAACCGGGCTACGCTACACCCCGATGATGTATTGTGGTACTGCCCGAAAGCGGATGCAAAGATATAAATAATTTTTGTTTACAAAAGGAAAAAATGAAAATAAATAAAACTTATTTGAACATAGTTATTTAGGATTTATTTTAGCCTTAATTTTTTATAATAAAGTTTACATTTGCATCACAAAAAAACTATACACGTTATGTCAGATACAATAGAAAAAATTAAATGCCTTATTATAGGTTCTGGCCCTGCAGGTTATACTGCAGCTATTTATGCAGCCAGAGCAAACATGAATCCGGTTTTATATCAAGGAATGCAGCCTGGAGGTCAGTTGACTACAACTAATGAAGTAGAAAATTTTCCAGGGTATGTTGATGGAGTTACAGGACCAGAAATGATGGTTCAGTTACAAGAACAAGCAAAACGTTTTGGCGCAGATATCCGTGACGGCTGGGCAACAAAAGTTGATTTTTCTGGCGATATTCATAAAGTTTGGATTAATGATTCAATCGAATTACACTGTGAAACTGTTATTATTTCTACGGGTGCTTCAGCTAAATATTTAGGATTACCATCAGAACAACACTATTTAAATATGGGCGGCGGAGTTTCTGCTTGTGCTGTGTGTGATGGTTTCTTCTACAGAAATCAAGAAGTAGTAATTGTTGGAGCAGGTGACTCAGCTTGTGAGGAAGCCCATTACTTATCTAAACTTTGTAAAAAAGTAACAATGCTGGTTAGAAGTGAAAAATTCAGAGCTTCTAAAATCATGGAAGAAAGAGTACGTAAAACAGAAAACATTGAGATTTTAATGAATCATGATACTGTTGAAGTTCTTGGTGATAATAATGTAGTACACGCTATTAAAGCATTAAACAAAACAACTGGTGAAACGATCGAAATTCCAGCAACTGGTTTCTTCGTAGCAATTGGACACAAACCAAATACAGACATTTTTAAAGATTACATTACACTAGACGAAACTGGATATATCGTAAATACTCCAGGAACATCAAGAACAAATGTTTCAGGTGTTTTTGTAGCTGGTGATGCTGCAGATCAAGTATACCGTCAAGCTATTACTGCTGCAGGAACAGGATGTATGGCAGCTTTGGACGCTGAGAGATATTTGGCTTCTAAAGAATAAATTTTTTAGTTTCAAGTTTCAAGTTTTCTTTTGTTTCAGGTTATTGGAGCGCTGAAATCTTTACAATAAAAAAAATCCCAGCCTAATTTAGACTGGGATTTTCTTCTTTATATTAATGTCTTAATTTCAACTTGAAACTTGAAACAAGAAAGACTTGAAACAATAAGTTTATTTAACCTTTTTGAACAATTTCGCTTCTTCAGAAAAACGAGTCAATTCGATTTTTGGATTTCCAAAAAGAGAAAGTTCTGCCTTATCTCCGATAGCCAATGAAAGTGTTGTTTCGGCAAAAATAGTTCCTACAGCATAATTTTCTGCAGTAACATTTGCATCTTTCAGTGTGAATTTTGTTCCTGTAAATACAGAATTATTGTCTAATCTAATTGTAGCTTTTTCAGCAATACCTTCAATCGCAGCATTTGCTTTTTGGTACAAATCACATTTGAATTTTATAGCCGAAACCAAAGTTTTAACAGATGCATTTTTACTTAGTTGTAAACTTCCATCATCTGCTTTTAAATTTAATTCTGTTTTAGATTTGTCATCTGCAATTAAAGCGAATTTCTTAGCATTAACATTCAAAAACAATTTAGAAAAGTCAAGACAATTCATCGTGATGTCGTCTAATTGTAATTCTTGAATAGCATAAACGATAGCTTCATTTTTAGTAATAACTTTATTCAATGAACTAGTATAAGTAACTCGAACAGATAATTTTTTAAAAATAGACGATTCTTTGTTAGTGTATAGTCGAAGCGTTTTTTCTCTTAAATCCATTCCAACAATATCATGTAGATTATCATCGGCTTCAATTTTAATTTCATTTTTCTCTCCGCGTTCCAAATAAACTTCCAAATTATCATCGACTTCAATGGCGTCAAAACTACCAACTTCTTTTATCGAAGTCGTTACAACTTTAGAACCTTTAATTTTTTCTCTTTTTTGTGCAAAAGTTAATGTTGTAACCAATAATAATAGGAGCAGCGCTGTACTTTTTTTCATTAATTCTAGATTTGATTTTGACAAATATAAAAAAATCATCCACTTTTGATGAATGATTTCTTTTATATTTAACAGTTACTACTTTTTAGCTTTTGTTAATGTTTCCTCCAGAGCTTGCTGATTTTTCAACTGTTTTTGGAGAACCGCTATAATCGATGTTTCCTCCGCTTGAAGCTTCTGCTTTTAAACTTACTATCGGATGTATAGAAACAGTACCGCCGCTTGAAGCCTCTGCATGAATATCGTTTGCCATTAATTTAGCCGCATCAATACTTCCGCCGCTTGAAACCGAAGTGTTAAGATTTAAAGCTTTGCCTTCAATAGTTACAGAACTTCCGCTTCCAGAATCTACAGAGATCTTATCTGATTCAATGTTTACTTGCATCGATGCTGCGCTTGAAGCTTCTAAAATTATATCTTGCCCTTCAATAACATTTTTACTTTGAACAGATGATGCACTTGAAGCCTCTATTTTGTCAACAACCGGCATTTTTACGGTTACTTTTTTCATTGTAATGTTGCGGAAAGAATTGTATTTGCAACTAATTACCAATGTTCCGTTTTCTACTTTAGTTTCAATTTCTTTTTGAAGATTATCATCGGCTTCAACCGTAATTTCTCTAGAATCAGATTGTTCGATTACTACGTCAATAGCATTACTGACTCTTATATTCTTAAAATCACCTTGAACAGTTCTTTTTTCGGTTGTAACATTCCCGCTTCCTTCGATTGTGTTCATATTAAAATTGCAAGAAGCAAATAATAAGGCAGTAACAGCAGCAATTATAAATTTCGTAATATGAATGATTATTTTTATCATGGCTTTAGTTTATTTTGATTATAACTCCGTTTTTGTCAGTGGTTAGCTTTCCTTTAGTTTTTTTTCCGTTTAAAACTTCTTTTCCATTAATTTTAACCGAAACTTCATTTATTGTGTCGTTTTCAATAGTATTTACTTCGTCAGAATCATTGTCATCATTATCGTCTGCAGGACAATTTAAACATCTCACTTTTGATCCTTCAACTTTATAATTGTAATCTCCATCATAATTTAGATTGAAGAAATCATCGTCAGAATTATAGTAATCTCTTATTGAAGAATCTGGTTTAATTAATTGTCCGTCTGGAACGTACAAATAAACATCTACTTCTTGTCCTCTAAATTTGTTTTTAACATCTGTCAGAAAATAATTATCCAAAATTAATTGATTTCCGCTAATTTGAAACTTATAATTAATTTTTTCTGCTCTTTTTTTAGCGTTTGTAAAAGAATTTCCTCTTGCACTTTTTTCTATTTGAATAAAAGGAGTAGTTTCATCTGTATGTAAGATATGTAAGCGAACATCATTTGAATAAATTAATTCATTGTTTGCCGAGTCTTGTACAAATTCAAAATCTCTGTAATTATTTAGACTTTTTGTGTAATAGTCACTGTATTTAAACTTAATATATAATGTGTCAGCGGCTTTGATTCCAAAAAGCTTTTTCTCTACGACTTTGTTATCATAAGAAATTTCAGTTGCTTGTTTAATTCCGATACTAATTACAATTGCAATTGCAATAATCCAAACAGCTAAAAGAGTATACTTTGTAATATTTCCAATTGATTTTAAATTCGGAGATAACAATTTGAAACCTAAAAGTGTTAAGAAGAAAAACGGAATTCCGACAGCAAAAAGCATCAATAAACCAAATGACCAGATTGGATATTCTGTAAAGTTTCCAGCTTCTACAAAGTTTTGCCAAGGGAAATCAATAAAAATGTTTGTTCCTAAAGTAAAAACACCAATCAATAACATGATTAAAGTTGAAATTCCAGCTATGATTAGGACAACTCCTAAAAACTTAGCAAAAATTTTAAAAACCGTCATGATAAAGTCTCCAAATGAACTACTTATTCTCCCAGCTCCCGACTTTACTTGGTTTCCCATTTTGTCATAATCTGCATTTTTGAATTTTTCAGATAATGAATCAATTTCTTCACGCACTTTTTTTTCGATGTTCGAAATAGTTACTGGCTCTCCAGTCATTTCTAATTTTTCTGAAGTTGTAACTGCTTCAGGCGTTACAATCCAAAGAACAAAATAAGCTAAAATTCCAGTTCCAAAACCTGCAAAAACGAAGATTAAGAATATAATTTTAATCCAAACAGCATCAATTCCAAAATAATGTCCTAGCCCTGTAGCGACACCTCCAATTAAACCTTTTTCTTTATCGCGGTATAATTTTTTGTGTTTTCTTTGCCCAAAATCATTGTAAGATTGATTGGTGCTTTCTTCGTCCTCAATTCTATAATCTTCAGGTTGTCCCATCACCGTAATCACTTCGTCAACATCTTTCAGTCCAACAACATGTTTCTCGCTTTTTTGTTTTTCTGATAATAATTCAGAAACACGCATTTCGATATCTTTAATAATTTCATCTTGTCCAGAAGAGTTGTTAAGTGATCGTTTTATTGCGTCAAAATAGCGTGTTAATTTTAAGTATGCGTCTTCATCGATATGAAAAAACATCCCGCCTAAGTTAATATTTACTGTTTTGTTCATGACTTATTGATTTTGATTGGTGATTAAGTTTACAGCGTCGGATAATTCTGTCCAAGTACCGCTAAGTTCGTTTAAAAATGTTTGTCCTATTTCGGTTAATCCATAATATTTTCGTGGTGGCCCAGAGGTCGATTCTTCCCAGCGATAATTTAGTAAACCGTCATTTTTTAATCTAGTTAACAACGGATAAACGGTTCCTTCTACAACTAGTAATTTTGCGTTTTTTAAAGTGTCTAATATTTCAGATGTATATGCGTCTTTTTCTTTTAATACAGATAAGATGCAAAACTCAAGAACACCTTTGCGCATCTGTGCTTTTGTGTTTTCAATGTTCATAATTTCATTTTGTTTTTTTTTGATTGAACAATTCGTTTTTTGATTGATGATGATTGATTGATGATTGATTTCGAAACTTATATGATTTGATTGATGTTTCGACTATAACTTTTAATTTTTTAATGTCACTTTATAAAAGGAATCGTGAGCGGATATTTGTATAATTCTCCGTTTGAAGCTTTTATAGAAGCATAAATCACTAAAAAGAATTCAACAAATTTTAGTAATCCAAAAAGCACTACAGCTGTAATTCCTACACTTAGCATTCCAATATGGGCTTGGAAATTAAAGTTTCTGATGTGAATATTGTGGTCATTGAAAACAGCTTCCACTGGAATATTCTGCAAGAAAACAGTTAAGAAAATTGGTATAGCAATAAGTGCTAAAATCAAAGTATAAAGCAATAAGCTTAACTGAAAGTTCAAAGTCTGTTTTCCGTGATGATCTACAAATTCAGATTTATCTTTATAGTTTGTCCAAATTAATAGCGGAAAAATATAGTTCCCAAACGGAATTATATATTGACTTAAAGTACTCAAATGAGTAAATGTTGCTGTGTTCTTTTCTGATGTTTTTTCCATGATGAGTGGTGTTGTTGTTTCCATGATTAAAAGTATATAGTAATTTCTTATGCAAATATATGTCTAAAAGACAGTATCTTGTTTTACATAGTACCAAATATTAACAAAATATTAACAATTATAAACTTTTAAAATGCGGTTTAAATTGTTGAAAATCATTTCTAAGTATTGATTTTATTGAGGTTTTTTCCATATTTAAAGAATATATTGTGCGTGCATAGTTTTTTTGTATTTTTACATAAAAAATATATCACATGGCAGTTTCAGTTTCCAAACTCAACAAATTTGTATTATTCAAATTACCATCTGCATACATTTGCGGTGTACGTGTAAAAGCAATCGACAAAGACCAATGTGTGGTTAGTGTTAAGCACAGATGGATCAATCAGAATCCGTTTAATTCTATGTACTTTGCTGTTCAGGCAATGGCGGCAGAATTGACAACTG
Organism: Flavobacterium sp. GSB-24; assembly: GCF_027924665.1. Lineage (NCBI taxonomy): Bacteria > Pseudomonadati > Bacteroidota > Flavobacteriia > Flavobacteriales > Flavobacteriaceae > Flavobacterium > Flavobacterium sp. GSB-24. Next base: position 195,358 of record NZ_AP027043.1, on the reverse strand, counting down.
GAGCTTTGGTGATATCACAAATTCAAGAAAGCGGTAGAAAGATTTCAATGTTAGTAGCCAATAACAAAGGAAACTTTACTAAAAAAGCAACGGGCAGAATTACATTTGTCTGCAATGACGGACATTTAATTGCGGATGCCATTAAAAAAACAATTGAAACAGGAGAAGGGCAGACTTTCTGGATGAAATCTATTGGAACTAATGAAGAAGGAGTTCAAGTTTCTGAGATGGATTTTGAGTGGAGTGTAAGATTGAAATAGTTTTTTAAGATTTTGCCACGAATTCCACGAATTATCTTATACAAATGCATTAAGAATTTCTAATTAGTATAAATTAGTGAAATTCGTGGCGAAAGAAGACCATAAAAAAAGGCCTCAAACATTTGAGGCCTTTTTCTTTGAAATCGAGTTTCACTTATTTTTTCGCACAACAAGATTTTTTATCTTTTTTATCTGTTGTTTTTTTACAGCACGATTCTTTTTTAGCTTTTTCTTTTGCTGCTGGTTTTGTTTCTTGAGCGGTTACTCCAATTGAAAATAAAGCAACAGTCAAAATTGTAATTACTTTTGTCATTTTGTTTAAAATGTTTATGTTAGAAAGATTATAATTGGTAAGTCAAATATAAATTGATTTTCTTCCTGTAAGAATAGTTTTAATGTTAATGTTTTTGTAAAATGAATACTAATCTTCAGAATAAAACTGAGAAACCCAATTATCAAAATCCGCTTTGTATTTTTCTTGCGCGCTTTCCAGAATTGGTTCTGTTTCGTCTATTGGATCTAGATTAAAGTTTTCTTTTAACCAGCTAATATACTCTTGTAGATTTTCGCTTTCTTCATAATCTTCATCTTTATAAAAGTAAGCTTCTTCGTGATCAACGCTGATTTCAGTATCAAAAGTTAGTAGTTGCATAAAATCAAAAATGTTTTTTGCAACAATATGATAACCGCCTTCGTCACCAAAAACCACTACAGGTAATTCGTTTAAAGATTTGTTCGAGTCATTATTCCATAAAACGTACATAGAACCCGATCCGTTTGCTTGTGCAAAAGGCATAAGTTTATCTAAAAAAGCTTCATCTTCAGACCAGCTTGAAATTCCAGATTTATCATCTTTATAAAGACCGAAACCTTGAGAATAATTTTCATATCCTAGTTCGTCGTTTATTTCGAAAAACAGTTCTAATTCGTTTGTAATTTGGTTGTTAAAATTCTTTTTGAAATCTTCTAAAGTCATAGTTTTATTAATTAGGAGGTTAAATTTTAGTTTCAAATATACAATTTTCAATCACTTTCGAAGTGAAATTTAATAATTCAAATTCACCCCAAATCCAATTCCCATGTCGCTGTCATAATGTGTTGTAATTCCGAAATTTCGGGCAACTATATATTTTAACCCAGCCATATATTCTTTATCCGTATTCCACATTAAATTCATTCGCAGTCTTTGCGAAAGTGGAATATCTTTTCGTTCAAATTGCAAACGAACATTTCCATCGGTATAAACTTCAACTTGTGCTTTTATAAGCATTGGCAGTGTATATTCAAGACCGGCGCTAAAAACCGAACGATTGTCTTTGGTGTTTTTTTGACCAAAAATATTCTGTTCCTGTTCATCCATTCCCATTTTTCGGTATCGCCAGTCAAAACCTATAAAAGGCATTAACCATTGATTCTTTCCAATGTAACGTCCAATATGTGTTTCGGTTTCATAACCGTGTTTGTCGTTGTAACCCAATCTCCATTCCGTTCCGATGCTCCAACGTGTGTTACTGAACATCGCTTCACCATCATTTCCGTTACTGGCAAAATCATTTTCTGCCATAAAATGAAACATACGATCGTCCATTTTCAACATTTTGAAAGCCATTTCAGGATGATGAATCAACGGATTTGGTGCTGAATTTTCGTAACTGAAAATTCTACCCATTCCAGCCATCATATGATATAAAATATGACAGTGGAAAAACCAGTCACCATTAGCATTTGCCTGAAACTCGATTGTGTCGGTTTCCATCGGCATAATATCGATGACATTTTTTAGCGGTGAATAATCGCCATGTTCGTTTAATATTCTAAAATCATGTCCGTGTAAATGCATCGGGTGGCGCATCATCGAACCATTGTATAAAACAATACGAACGTTCTCTCCTTTTTTAATTAAAATCTTATCGGTTTCAGAAACTACTTTATTATCCAAACTCCACACATAACGATTCATATTTCCAGAGAGCGTAAAGCGCAATTCTTTTACAGGTGCATCTTTTGGAAGATTGGTTTTAAAAGGCGATTTCAGCATTCCGTAATTCAAAGTCACAATTTCGGAGGTTTCAGTGCTGTCACTTTTCATTTCCATCCCTTCCATATTATGACCAGAATGATTCATGGGTTTAGAATTTTCGTCTTCGCCCGAAATTTCGGGATACATTACGGCATTCATGTCCATTTTATTCAATGACATATTCATACCCATATCATTCATTTCGCCGTTCATTTTCATCATGTCGTTCATCATTTTCATGCCTTCAAAATATTTAAGTTTCGAAAGATGATGAATGGGCTGTTTTTCTCCATTTCCTAAAAATAAAGAAGCAGATCCTGTTCGATCTTCGGCTGTAGCCAAAAAAGCAAAAGATTTATGATCTTCTGGAATTGTAACCACAACATCGTAGGTTTCAGAAACGGCAATAATTAAACGATCGACTTCTACAGGTTCAACATCATTTCCATCACTAGCTACAACGGTAATTTTTCCTCCACCATAAGTCAGCCAGAAATAACTGGAAGCGCCGCCATTGGCAATTCGTAAACGTACTTTTGAGCCGGGTTTAAAATTAGAAAGTTGTTGCTCGTTTTTACCATTTAGAAGAAACTTTTCATAATAAACATCACTTACATCCATGGCATTCATTCGCTTCCATTCGTTGGTAACCTTGGTTGAAAAATGTCCTTGTTTTACCGCTTCGGCGTAACTTTGCGTTGTTCCTTTTTTGATAGCAAACCAATCGTTGGCATTGTGCAGCATTCGCTGAATATTCTCAGGTTTCAAATCCGACCACTCGCTTAAAATAACTGGAATTGTCGGTAAATCGTCGATTCCCTTTCTGATTGTTGAATCGTCTTTTTTCTTATTGATGATAAAAAGTCCGTATAAACCAATTTGTTCCTGTAATCCCGAATGACTGTGATACCAATAGGTTCCATTCTGAATAATCGGAAAAGAATATTTATGAGTTGTTCCAGGCTCAATCGGCATTTGAGTTAAATACGGAACGCCATCTTCTTTATTGGGAAGAAATAATCCATGCCAGTGCATCGAAGTGCTTTCTTTCTTAAGTTCGTTATGAACATAAATTTCGGCAATATCACCTTCAGTAAAAGTCAAAGTCGGCATCGGAATTTGTCCGTTAACAGCAATCGCTCGTTTTTCTTTACCCGAAAAATTGACAATTGTATCGCGAACGTATAAATCGTATCGCACCACTTTTTGTGCCTTTAGCTGGAAAGCAATTAAAAAAAGTACAAGTATATATTTGATCTTACTCATAAATTATAATTTTAAATTTCTTAATCGCAAAGCATTTACAATTACCGATACTGAACTCAAACTCATTGCAACTGCGGCCAACATCGGCGAAAGCAAAATCCCTAAAAACGGATATAAAATTCCAGCAGCAATTGGTACGCCTAAAGTATTGTAAATAAAAGCAAAAAATAAATTCTGTTTGATGTTTGACATTACAGCATGGCTGAGGTTTTTTGCTTTTACAATTCCGTTTAAATCGCCTTTTACCAACGTGATTTTTGCACTTTCAATCGCAACATCAGTTCCAGTTCCCATTGCAATTCCGATATTGGATTGCGCCAAAGCAGGAGCATCATTGATTCCGTCACCTGCCATTGCCACAATTTTTCCTTGTGCTTGAAGGCGTTCGATTTCTTTTAATTTATCTTCCGGAAGGCAATCGGCTTTGAAGGAACTTAGATGCAAATGTTCAGCAACGGCTTTTGCTGTATTGTGATTATCGCCCGTCATCATGATAACTTCAACACCTTGAGCGATTAATTCTTTAATTGCTTTTGCACTGTTTTCTTTGATGGCATCGGTAATTGCAACAAAACCTAAAACTTCTTTTTCAATAGCAATATATGAAATGGTTTTTCCTAAATTCTGTTCGGAAATAACTTTTTGTTCTAAATCATCAACAACAGAAACTCCAATTTCTTCCATTAATTTTCTATTTCCTAAAGCGACTTTTTTGTTTTCTATCGTTCCTACAACACCTTTTCCCGCTATGGTTTCAAAACCCTGAACTTCTTTCAGAGAACTATTTTTTGCTTTCGCGAAAGAGACTACGGCCTGCGCCAAAGGATGTTCGCTATGTTGATTTAAAGAGGCTATATTTTCAAGCAGAAAATCTTCGTCATTATGAATTGCAAATATTTTTTCTACAGATGGTTTTCCTTCAGTAATTGTTCCTGTTTTATCGGTAATTAAAACATCAATTTTGTTCATGTTTTCTAAGGCTTCGGCATTTTTGATTAAAATTCCGTTTTGAGCACCTTTCCCGACACCGACCATTACCGACATTGGAGTTGCTAACCCAAGTGCGCAAGGACAGGCAATAATTAAAACAGCAATAGCATTGATTAAACCGTAAACGTAAGCGGGTTCTGGACCAAATTTTGCCCATGCAAAAAAGGTTACAATCGAAATAATAACAACTGTAGGAACAAAATATTTAGAAACGCGATCGGCTAATTTCTGAATGGGAGCGCGAGATCTGCTGGCATCATTTACCATTTGAATGATTTGTGACAACATCGTTTCTGAACCAACTTTTTCTGCAAGCATTACAAACGATTTTGTACCGTTTATAGTTCCAGAAATCACCGCATCGCCTGTTTTTTTATCTACAGGAATTGGTTCTCCAGTAATCATCGATTCGTCTATACTGCTTTCTCCAGAAGTAATTTTTCCGTCGACTGGAATTTTCTCTCCAGGTTTTACACGCAGTAAATCGCCTTTTTTAATATTGTGAATAGAAATTACTTTATCATTTCCATTTTCGACCAAAGTCGCTTCTGTCGGCGCTAATTTCAATAATTCTTTTATGGCTCCATTAGTTTGTCCGTGTGCTTTGGCTTCTAATAATTGTCCTAATAAAACTAAAGTGATAATTACGGTCGCAGCTTCAAAATACAAATGAATCGTTCCGTGATGCGATTTGAACTCTGCTGGAAAAATATCTGGGAAAAGCATTCCAACAATACTAAAGAGAAAAGCAACGCTGGTTCCTATTCCAATTAAAGTAAACATATTTAAGTTCCAAGTCACAATAGATTTGTAAGCGCGAACGAAAAACATCCATCCTGCATAAAACAAAACAGGAATCGAAAATAAAAGCTGAACCCAATTCCACTTTTCGATAGACATTATATTGTAAAGTGGATTATTGGGAATCATTTCTGACATAGAGATAATGAAAATTGGAAGCGTAAACAAAATCGCAATTTTCATTTTTTTCAATAAATCAGAATAAGTTTTGTTTTCTTCACTTTCAGAAGCCTGCATCGGAACTAAATCCATTCCGCAGATCGGACAGTCACCTGGCTCGCTCGAAACAATTTCTGGATGCATTGGACAAGTAAATTGTGTTGCAGTTACAGCAACTTGTGGTACTAAATCCATTCCGCAGACTGGACAATCTCCGGGTTTGTTGTATGTTTTGTCGCCTTCGCAATGCATGGGACAGTAATAAATACCATTTGCGCTGTGCTGATGTACTTTTTTAGTTTCTGTTTTATGATGATTGTGATTCTCTTTTTTGTGACCAGAACAGCAAGATTTAGCAGCTTCGCCATGATTTTTAGGAGAATCCATTTCAATAGTATAATTTCCCGCCGCAGTTAAAACTTTTTGGAATTTTTCGGTTGGAACATGTTTGTCCATTGTTATGGTTGCAGTTGGTGGATTCAGAGTTACTTCTGCCTTAACGCCTTCAACTTCATTTAAAGTTTTTTCGACTTTGGTTCGGCATCCATTGCAAGACATTCCTGAAATTATATATTGATGAGTCATTGTATTGGTTTTTAAGTATTACAATGCAAATTTCCAAACTATTGACGAGTTCGGTTTGTAAAATTTTGAGAATGATTTGTAATATTTACTAAATGCTGTTTTTTTAACGCAAAGAGCGCAAAGGTTTACGCAAAGCACGCGAAGGGTTATTTTTTTAAGATTTAAAAGTTCTCAAAGCTTTAGCTTTATGAACTTTGCGCATAAAAGTTAGCCACAGATTAAAAAGATTAACACAGATTTGAAAATCCTTTTAATCTTTTTAATCTGTGGCTAATAAACTTTGTGTAAACCTTTGCGCTCTTTGCGGTTAAATAACTACAAGTTCTCGATCTGGATACGCTTTTTATCTTTCAATTGTTTGAACGAAGTAGGAGTAAAGCCCGTAATTTTTTTGAATTGATTGCTCAAATGTGCCACATTACTGTAATTTAAAATATCAGCAATTTCACTGAGAGAAAGCTCATTGTAAATCAACAATTCTTTCACTTTTTCGATTTTCTGACTAATGAAATACTTTTCAATCGTCGTATTTTCAATTTCCGAAAATAAGTTGCTCAGCGAATTATAATCCTGATTTAGATTTTCGGCTAAATAATCGGACAAGTTGATTTTTAAATCATTGTTTTTATGATGAACCAAATCGATGATTAGATTTTTTATTCTTTCGACGGTTTTTGTTTTTTTATCGTCAATTAAATCAAAACCTAAAACTTGAAGGTTTTCTAATAGAACTTCTTTTTGCTCGTCGCTGATTTCTTTTTCCAGTTCGACTTCACCCAATTCAACAGCAATAGTTTGAAGTCCGAGTTTTTCGAACTCAGACTTCACAACCATTTTGCATCGGCTGCACACCATATTTTTGATGTAAAGCTTCATATTATTTAATCGTTTCTACCACATTTCCGCAAGTCAGCATAGAAGAACCATAATATGGGTTTTTAACTGCTTTTTCTTTGCTCAACCAATCAGCATCTGCCATTGGGCAGTATTGTTTGTAAATTGGCTGTTCTGGACTAGAAACTTTTATAAGGTCATATGTGTTTTTAGATAAAGATTTAAAAGTCTCACGTTGTTTTTTAAGATCTGTTGTTGCCGAAATATTTTTGGCATCAGCAGTAAGTTTTTTTACAACTTTCATCCAAACCGTGTGCTCATTACTTTTTAATTTATCCATTTTTACCGCAGTAATGGCATTTAGTAAATCTTTGGCTTTCGCCGAAGTTAATTTGCTGTCACTTTTTATAAGTGCATCCTTTACGGTAAAATAAGCGTCATACACATTTTGCAATTGAGAATCTACAGCTTCAATTGCTGTTATTTCAGATTTAGCTGTGTTAGCTTGAATGTTATTTGCAGAAAATAATAGAGTGACTGCTGCTGTGATAGCTATGATAGATTTTTTCATTGTTGTTATGTTTTAAAAAGGATTAAGAATGTCCATTTGTTAAAAATTCGTTTTAAAAAAGACCCAATATGGGCTGTCAAAAATAGAATAGTTATATTTTCGGCTTCAGCCAAATAGAAGTAAAGCCAGAAGAAATAGTTACTTCAGGATAAAATGAAAAAGTATTTTTTAGAGAAAAATTAAATACATCGTTAGGTAAATTAAAATCATTTGAATTTAAAATAATGTATTGTAATGCTGAGGTATTGCAGCCTGTGTGAGTGCATTTTCCGTTGCAATTGTGTTTTTCTTTTTTGGTGTTTTTGTTTTCACAGCATTTTTTAGAACAGATGTTTTCCTTTTTAGAAGTCATTTCCATGTTGTGACCACTATTGCATGCATAATTAAAACTCGGAGTTAAAAGGAAACTGAGTGTCATTAAAAACATGAATATGTGGATTTTTCTAGGCAAGGAAATTATTTTTTGAAATACAAATTTAACTAAAAATACTCGAGTAAATCATTTTTTAAGATTTTGATAACTAGAGTTTTTTAAAATCAGTTGGTTTCATGTTTTTGCGTTTTTTAAAATAATTAGTTAGATGACTTTCATCGGTAAAACCAAATTCATATGCAATTTGTTTGATCGGTAATTGATTGTTATGGAACCTTTTCTCGATTAAAGTTGTTCTCAGATTATGAATGTACTCGCGATAACTGATACTGAAAGTCCTTTTAAAATAAGCACTGAAATAAGTCTGGGCAATATTAAAATGATCTGCAATAACTTTTATCTGCACCAATTTGGGCTGGTAAATATTTTGATGAATATAATTGGCAATCTGTTCATTGTCTAAATGCGTCGATTTCATCTGCAGATTCATACCGCGAATCGTTTCTTTAATCAAACCAAAAATGGAAAGGATCTGGTAAAAAACAATCGGCGAAGAGGTGACATCTATATATTTACCATAGGTAACGATGTTTTCAACAGTATTTTTCAGGATAGTTTTACAGGGTTCGTCAAACTTCAAAACCGTTTCTTTGAGAATTTTATCCCGCATAAAACTTTCTGGTGTATTCACGAGGAATTCATCGCAGGTTAGATTTTGTTTGGAGTTGAAATAATTATCTGTGAATTTGATAAAAGTAAATTTGGTGCTCTTTTTAATATCAAAATAGTGTTTGTCGTCTGGCGAAATTACAAATAGATCTCCCGCTTTATAGGGTAGTAGGTTGTTATTTAGGTGATGAATTCCGCTTCCTTTTTTGATGTAAATAATCTCATAATAGGTATGAGTATGCGGAGGCAGATGAAACTTTTCTTCCTCAAATTCATCCAGAACAAGGGTTTTAAATTGATTTAATTTTGGCATAACTTAAATATACAATTTTATATCACAAATATACAATTTCTATCACTGCTAATGATGTTAATTTTGCAACGTAGAAATTTATTCCTTTCTACTTTTAATGAAATGAAGAAAAGTCTTATTGCACTCTCTTTAGGAGGGTTAACTATTGGAATCACAGAATTTGTAATGATGGGCTTGCTGCCTGATATTGCTTCGGATATGAAGGTTTCAATTCCGGTGGCAGGATATCTAATTTCCTCTTACGCTCTTGGAGTTGTTATTGGTGCTCCCTTATTAGTAATCGCCGGAAGAAATTATGCGCCTAAAAAAATGCTTTTAATATTAGCTTTAATGCTGGCTGTTTTTAATGCTTTGTCTATTATTGCTCCAGATTATAATTTTCTATTTGCCTCTCGATTTCTTTCTGGTCTGCCGCACGGAGCATTTTTTGGAGTAGGAGCGGTAGTCGCAAGCCGTTTGGCAGATAAAGGAAAAGAAGCGCAGGCAATTTCTATCATGTTTGCCGGATTGACTATTGCGAATTTAATAGGTGTCCCAATCGGAACTTATATTGGACACCACTTTATTTGGCGTTATACCTTTGTATTAATTGCTTTTGTTGGTTTGCTGACCTTTTTAGCTATTTATTTATGGATGCCGAATCTGGAAAAGGGTGAAAGTGTGAATATGAAAACACAACTCCAATTTTTTAAGAAAACAGAAGCATGGTTAATTATCGGAATTACAGCGATTGGTTTTGGCGGTTTATTTGCTTGGATCAGCTACATTGCCCCGCTATTAATTAATGTGTCAAAATTTTCGCCAGAAGATGTTTCTTATATTCTGATTTTAGCCGGATTAGGAATGGTAGTTGGAAATTTTGCAGGTGGTAAACTAGCAGATAGATTTTCTCCAGCGCCAACAACGCTAGCATTGCTTCTGGTTATGTCAGTTGACTTGATTTTGGTTTACTTTTTCTCCTTTAATCAATATTTTTCATTATTTCTAACTTTCCTAACAGGAGCGATATCATTTTCGGTTATTGCGCCAATTCAAATGCTGATGATTCGTACTGCAAAAGGCGCAGAGATGATTGCTTCGGCATCGCTTCAAGGAAGTTTTAATATTGGAAATGCATTAGGAGCTTTTTTAGGCGGACTGCCTTTGGCTGCAGGACTAAGTTATTCTTCTCCCAATTTAATTGGAGTAGGAATGTCAATTATCGGAATGATTATAACGTTCATTTTGATGAAGCTACATCGCAAGCAATTAGCTGTACAGCACATTTAATAAATCTTTATAATTTTTTAAAGCCCTTAACTTTTGTTTAAGGGCTTTTTTTGTGCTTTAAACGCAGTGGTCTTAAATGAGAATTTTATTTCTAACCCTTTTATAATGCGTTTAAGTCAGAAAATACATTTTAAATTCTAACGGGTTTTCGATTAAAAATTAATTTTTTTTTCGCCTTAGGCTCAATTTTAAGTGTAAAAATAACACCTAATAATTTCATAATTAATATTCATGTAATCGATTGTTTTTTTTATAAAAATCGAATCAAATGAACAATTAATAATAATATATTTAATATTTTATCTTGACTAAAATTATACATGTCATATAAAAAAACATTAAAATTTCGGATATATAATTTTTTTTATGAATTTTTTATGAATTTTTATTTTTCGTTTAAAAAAAATATCTATGTTTGTGTAATCGATTACAACAATTTTTTTTAAGATACGAAATCGATTAAGTACTAAAGGCTGATAAAAGATAAACAGTACACCATTACTGAATACTGGAAAATTCACCGCAAATAAAAATCTGTAATAATTAAAGAGAATAAATTGAACGTAACCACAAAAAACCACTTAAACTAAAAACGAAAAAAAATTAATTAACTTAAACAATCAACCATGAACTTTAAAGATCTATTAAACAAAGGAGCAGATTTTTGCTTTAAACTTGTTTTCTTACTGTGCTTATTGATCGGCAGTCAACTACATGCGCAGGGTACAACGATAGAGGGAACCGTGAAAGATGCTGCAGGACTTTCTTTACCAGGCGTAAATGTCTTGGAGAAAGGAACTAAGAACGGGACTTCTACTGACTTTGACGGTCACTATAAAATAAAATTAACCAACCCGAAAGCTGTCTTAAGTTTTTCTTTTATAGGATTTAAAAGTGTTGACGTTTCGACAGAAGGAAAATCTAAGGTAAATGCTACTTTGACTGAAGATTCTAATAACTTAAATGAGGTTGTTGTAATTGGATACGGAACATCTAAAAAATCTGATTTAACTGGAGCTGTTGCTACTTTTTCAGGAAGTGAAGTTAGAAAGATTCCAGTTCCAAACGTGGCAGAGGCTCTAACAGGCCGTATAGCTGGGGTTCAAGTAACTTCTTCTGAAGGATCGCCTGATTCTGAAGTTAGAATTAGAATTAGAGGAAACGGTTCTCTTACACAGGATGCATCTCCTTTGTATATAGTAGATGGTTTTCCAGTAAATAGTATAAATGATATTTCTTCTTCTGATATTGAGAATATGACAATATTAAAAGATGCTTCATCTACAGCGATTTATGGTTCAAGAGGTGCTTATGGGGTAATTATTATTACAACTAAAAAAGGTAAAGACGGAAAGATTGCTGTGAACTATAATATGTTTTATGGCATGAAAAAAATCGCAAATACTTTTGATGTTTTATCTCCGGAAGATTATGTTAAATGGAATTACGAATATGCTTTGCTTAAAGATAATACTGATTTAAGTTCTTATGAAAAATACTTTGGTAATTGGCAGGATTACGATATGTATAAAGGGATGAAAGGAAACAATTGGCAGAAACAAACTTTTGGACGTACTGGAGAGGTTCAAAGCCGTGATTTGTCTATAAGAGGGGGTACAGAAAAAATGAACTTCAATTTTAATTATGCTCATTATGACGAAGATGCTATAATGATTGGTTCAGGATATAAAAGAAACAATTTGTCTCTTTCGTTAAATTCTAAAGCTTCTGATAAAATTGATCTTTCTTTCACGGTACGTTATTCAGATACCGAGATTGATGGTGGAGGTTTAAACGAACAAAATGAAGTTTCTTCTGCAGATTCACGTTTAAAACATAGCGTGGGTTATGCGCCAATTCCACTTCCTGGTTTAACTACAGATGATACTGATGAAGCAGTTTCTGGTTATTTAGTCAATCCATTTGTAGCTATTGCAGATACAGATCGTCAGCAATTTAGAAAGAACTTTAATACTCTAGGTAGTTTTTCATGGAAGTTAACTGATAAACTGGTATTTAAAAGTGAACTTGGTTTAGATAATTATAATTATCAAGATTATCGTTTTTTCGGACGCTCTACTTATTATGTTAATAATAATCCTGCAGCCGAAAGACAAGGTATGCCAGCCTTAATGATGGGAGATAGAAAAGATACTCGTTTCAGAAATGCTAATACATTAAATTACGACTTCAAAAAATCCCTCGGTGAAGATCATAGCTTGAGAATTCTATTAGGAGAAGAGTCTATTAATTACGAAAGAAATGATGTTAGTAGTGTTATACAAGGCTTTCCATTGTTCTTTAACTTTGATCAAGCTCAAAAGTTAACAACTCAAGGAACTCCAATATCTGTTGATAATTACTATGCACCAGATGATAAATTACTTTCTTTCTTTGGTCGTGTAAATTATGACATTAAAGATCGTTACCTTTTTACAGCAACTTATCGTGCAGATGGTTCTAGTAAATTCTTAGGTGACAATAAATGGGGATTCTTTCCTGCAGCAGCAGCAGCTTGGAAAATTTCTGGGGAAGAATTTATGAAAAATGCTTCGTGGGTTAATTTACTTAAATTGAGAGTAAGTTATGGTGAAGCAGGTAACAATAATATTCCAACTGGACAAATGGTGCAGAGTTTCTTTTCATCTACCTCAACTTGGATTAATGGAGTTGATAATTATTGGGCTGCTTCTAAAACAATGGCAAATCCTGATTTGAAATGGGAGACAACCGTAACGCAGAATTTAGGATTAGATTTTGACTTGTTTAAAAATAAGGTAACCGGATCTGTTGAGATCTATAAAAATATCACAAAAGATTTATTAATGAATTTTCCAACTCCAGGAAGCGGTTATGATTTTCAATACAGAAACATGGGAGAAATTCAAAATTCTGGTGTAGAGGCGACTTTAAACTTAAATCTTATAGAAAAACCAAAGTATGGATTAAGTCTATCTTTTAATGCTGGATTTAATAAAAACCGCATCAATTCTATTGGTGTAATGGATAATTATGGATTTCCTTCAGGTTGGGCCTCTACTGCAATTGGAAATGATTATTTAGTGAATGTTGGACAACCTGTCGGTATTATGTACGGATATAAAAGTGCAGGACGTTATGAAGTATCTGATTTTACATATGATGGAACAAAATACACTTTAAAACCGTATTTCTTGCCAGATGGTGTTACAAGAAATCCAGAAGGAGTTGCAAGCGCATCAACAGTTGTAGGGACAATAGCACCAGGTTCTATGAAATTACAAGATGTTAATAATGATGGTGTCGTTGATGTAAATGACCGCACAATTATTGGAAATGCAAATCCAAAAAGTACCGGAGGTATAGTTTTAAATGCAAATGCTTATGGATTTGATCTTTCGGCAGCATTCAATTGGAGTATTGGGAATGACGTTTACAACGCTAATAAAGTTGAATTTACTACTTCAAACCCGAATGGACAATATAGAAATTTAACTTCAGAAATGGCAGATGGACAAAGATGGACAAATTTAGATCCTGCAACAGGACAATTAGTAACAGATCCAGCAGCATTAACTGCGCTTAATGCTAATACAACCATGTGGTCTCCATATATGGCTAGATATGTTTTTAGTGACTGGGCAGTAGAAGATGGTTCATTCTTAAGATTAAATACATTGACTTTAGGATATACCTCTCCAAGTTCCTTAACTTCTGCATTAGGAATATCTAAATTGAGATTTTATTTTACTGCAAGTAATGTTTTCACTATTACGGGTTATTCTGGACCAGATCCAGAAGCTTCTACAAGAAGAAGTTCGGCTCTTACACCGGGTGTAGATTACTCTGCATACCCGAGAAGCAGACAATTGATTTTTGGTTTAAACCTTAATTTTTAATTAAACAAAATTTCACAAGATGAAACATAAAATATTTATAGCAGGATTAATTTTAGCAAGTATTTTTACTTCCTGTTCAGACGATTATTTAGATGGAGAGGCAAAATCAACATTAAATGAAGCTTTAATTTTTTCTACCCCTGGATTAGCTGAAGGTGCAATAGATGGAATTAAAATTCCATTTGCAGAAACTAACTCTTACAGAGGTCGTTTTCTTCCTTTTTATGGTTTAAATACAGATGTTGAATGGTATAACTCTTCTCAGACTGTTAGTGATGCATCAGATTTATGTACTTATGATCCAAAACCAGAGAATTCTCAAATGAATACCACAAATAATGCCTGGGCAATGATGTACTCGGGAATTGAGCGTGCTAATGTTTGTATTCGTGGTTTGCGTGCATATGGTGATCCTCGTCCAGGTACTGAGTTAGGGTATTTGCTGGGAGAAGCATTAACGTTAAGAGCGATCTATTACGCAGATTTAGTAAAAGCTTGGGGAGATGTTCCTGCTCGTTTTGAGCCTATTGAATCAGCAACAATTTATATTCCTAAATCTAGTCGTGATGTTGTTTATAAACAAATTATTGCCGATTTAGGAGAAGCATCAACTTTAGTTCCTTGGCCTGGAGAAACTCCAGCTACAAGTAGTGTAGAAAGAATTAATAAGGCATTTGTAAAAGGTTTTCGTGCACGTTTAGCACTAGCCGCTAGTGGTTATCAGCAATATCCAGACGGTATAAGAAGAAGTACAGATCCAGAATTATCTGTTGCAAATATGTATGCATTGGCTTTATCAGAAGCTCGTTCTGTTATTTCAAGTGGAAAGGCTCATTTAGAATCTTCATTTGAAACATTTTGGAAAAAATACAATCAAGAATATTTAGTAGCGGGAGGAGAATCTTTATGGGAACTTCCTTTTTCAGATGGTAGAGGCCGTATGTTATTTACTTTTGCTGTTCGTCACACCACAAACGATCAATTCCATGCTAATGGAGCTAATCGTGGAGGAACTGCAGGACCGCTTCCTACTGTATTTTATGATTACGATCAAGCAGATACAAGAAGAGACGTAACTTGTGTTCCGTACAAATATGGAACAGCTGTAAACAACATTGCTAAGCAAGAATTAGGAGCGCTAAACACTTGGTATTTTGGAAAATATCGTTACGAGTGGATGACTCGTTTTGTTACTTCAACAAACGATGATGGAGTGAATAAAATTTACATGCGTTATGCAGAAGTTCTTTTGATTGCCGCTGAAGCAGCAAACGAATTAGAAGGTCCAGGTGCAGCAGCTCCATACTTAAAGGAAATAAGAAGAAGAGCTTTTCCTGCTGCAGTTCAATCAGTAAAAGTTGATAATTATGTAGATCAATTGACCAGCAAAGAAGCAATGTTTAATGCGTTGGTTGAAGAAAATAAATTTGAATTTACAGGTGAAATGGAGCGTAAGCAAGCGCTTATTCGTTGGAATTTGTTAAAAGTAAAATTAGACGAAGCTAAAGTAAATATGAAAAATTTAGCTGATCGTACTGGACGATATGCTGATGTCCCTGCCACTCTTTATTATAGATATAAAGCAGATAATGTAAGCTTGGAGATTTATGGTCTTAATCGTGGTGAAAGTACTAACCCTGGTACAGGTTATTCATCTATTCCGTGGACTTGGACGGGCGCAACTGCAGATACTAAGATAAATACTTTGTATAAACCAGGTATGAATCCAAATGATAGACAATTCTGGCCAATCTGGCAGGTTTTTATTGAATCTAGTAATGGAAAATTAGTTAACGATTACAATTATACTAAGTAAATCTCAAGAAAGAGTATCATTAATTTATTAAGACATTATGTTTATGAAAACAAAATATATATTTAAAGGATTAATAGTTATGCTATTGCTGGCACTGTCTTTTTCAAGCTGTGAAAGTTATAACGAAGCTTTAATAAATGAATTGGATGTAAGCAGAGAATTTTCACCAATTGGACTGAAGGCTACAGTTAGAAATCAAACTACAGTAGAATTAAATTGGACTGTTAAAGAAGATGCAGATCATTATGTAGTAGAATTTAGCGCAGATGATCCAGATTTTAAAACGATTTTTAAAACAGTAAATGTTGCTCCAACAGAACTACCTGTTCAAGTAGCGCTAGAAGGAGAAACAGTTTATTCTATTAGAGTGAAAGCAGTAAGTGCAGCAGGTTTAGAAGATTCTAAATGGTCTATTACTTCAGCGACGACTTTGTCTGAACAGCTTTTCTTAGCTTCGATTGATGGTGATATTGAAGCAAAACAAGTTACTTTAAGATGGACGCCAAACAGCAACGTTACACAAATTGTTGTTAACCCTGGAGCAATAACACATGTTATTACACCAGCCGAAAAAACTAGCGGTGTAGCTGTAGTAACAGGATTGACAGGAGAGACTTCTTATACAGCAGATTTGTTTAATGGTACTAAGAAAAGAGGAAATAAAGCTTTTACAACTGCAATTGATATCGGAACTGGTATTTTAGTTAAGAAAACAGATGATTTAATGCAAAAAATTGCAGACGCAGCTTCTGGAGCAGTTCTAGTTTTAGAGCCAGGAGTTTACACAGCCGATAATCAAACGGGAGCAATTACGTTAAATAAATCAATTACTTTAAGAGGATTACGCTCTTATGACAAACCAAAACTTCATGTGAATTTCGTATTAACAAATGGTTCAGCTAATCTAAGTTTAATAGATTTAGATTTAAAAGGTGACAAAGGAGCTGCCGGTGCTGCTGTTTCAGTTGTTAAATACAATGATAACAATGTTACATATGGTGCGCTTTTAATAAGCGGCTGTAATGTTCATGACTATGGAGTATCATTGATTAGTGCAAACTTAGCCGCTTCTAAAATTGCTTCTGTTATAGTAGAGAATACTTTTGTAACAAATGTTCTTACAACTGGAGGAGAATTTATAGATGTTAGAGGCTCGCAAGTAGCTCAGCTTACTCTTAAAAACAGTACGTTTAATAATTGCGCAACAGCGAGGTATTTTATTCGTATGGATGCAGGACTTACTGGTTTAACATCAAATGTGTTAATTGATGCTTGTACTATTTCTAATCCAAATATGCTTGCTACTAATGGTAACGCAATTTTATACACAAGATTTGTTACAACTGCGGGAATAATTGTACGCAATACATTGTTTGCAGCTACGCCGGCACCTTACACAAGAGAGGCAGCAACACCAAATCCGACATTTACAAATAACAACTATTTCAATTCACCAAACTTAAATAGTACGGTTAATGCACTTGCAAATAACAGACCAGATTTGTCTGCTTCTGCAACAGCATTAGATCCTCAATTTGTCAATGCCGCAAGTGGAGATTTTACACTTAAAAATCAAGCTTTAATTGATAGAAAAGTTGGAGATCCATATTGGTATGGTGGTAGATAACTAGAATTCATGGTTAATAAATAGGAAAAGCGGTATACAAGTAAAATTGTATATCGCTTTTTCGTTATTATTCTGATTTTCCAGATTTTGCTGTAACTGAAAATTGTCACTGAATACTAAAAAAATTATTCAATAGCAAAATCAAATTTTTGCAATAAAATTTAGTTTCCATATTATCTGGTAAAAGGTGTTGAAGGCGTTTTGATTTTTATTCTAATTCGATGCATTCAAAAATGCCATTGTTCAGAATTAAATGTGGAATATCAAGTTCACTGTCAACCCTTAAAATATTATCGCAGTCTTCAAGATCAAAATTCCATAAAGTATTTGGCAATAATTCATGAAGCAGAACAGAAGCCGACTCAAATTTTGATGGACTGTCAACAGAAGTTTTAAATACATAAATCATAATTTGCTTTTTTGAACTGGCAAATTTCTGAAAAAAGTAAAGCTGTTTGTTAGGATTCTTTAATCAATAATTAGGACTTATCAATCATTTTTCGATAGCGAATGGGTGAAATTCCTTCTGCTTTTTTGAAAAAACGGCTAAAGTAAGACTGGTCTTCAAATCCCACTTGCACTGCGATTTCACCTATAGAAAGTGACGTTTGAAACAGTAAATATTTGGCTTCTAATAATATGTTGTCGTCAATCCATTTTACTGCCGATTTTCCAGTTACTGTTTTGACACATTTATTCAAATGGTTAGGTGTTACGTTTAGCAATGACGCGTAATAATTAACCTGATGCTGTGTTTTTATTTGATCATGAATAAGTTCCTTAAATTTTCCTGTTATTACCTCAGCGGCCGAAATCCCTTTAGAAGTTTTAACAGCATTTTTATTCATTTCATAAAACAAAGTAATCAAATACGACTGAACGATATTCAAATCTGTAAATGCAGTCTCTGAATATTCTTTTTTCAATCGATCCAAAATATTGGTAATAGGATTTATTTCTGGAGGAGTAAGTGTAATTTTAGGATTCCCAGATATTTTTAAAAAATCAAAATCATTCAGCAATTCACGGCTGCCGTATTTTCGAATTAAAATATCGGGATGGAATTGACAGACATAGCCTTTGTGTATATTGTTAACATTGTCAAGCGAAAAAATCTGACCCGCAGGTATCATAATCATTTCATTATCGGTCGTTGTATATTCCTGATAACCCAGTTTCATGACATGTCTTCCTGATGAAATGAAAATTAAGGTATGACAAGAATGTTTAGAAGGCGGAACAGGATGCTGCATCTGCATTACTTCTTCAATCTCAAGACAAAAGAAATGATCAGAATTTGATTTGAAAAGCAAATGTATCGGATTGTCTTCTCCTAAAAATTTCTCCCGAAATCCTTTTGCTTCGTAGGTCTTTATTTTTTCGACTCCCTTTGTTTTCATGCTTAATAGTATAATCTAAAATCAAGCAGTTTGCACAAATTATAGTGTTTCATATAAAGATCTTCGACAACCTCAAAAAGATTATCGTTCTCTTGATACAAACTGAAGAATGCTTTATCAATCGTACTGCAGCTCGCAATTTTATTATAAGTAGATCCGTAACCAGAAATAGCTCTTGCGCCCGTAATATCTAGAAAATATTGAGCTTCATCTTCATTTAAAT
The DNA here is from genome assembly GCF_027924665.1 of Flavobacterium sp. GSB-24. Lineage (NCBI taxonomy): Bacteria > Pseudomonadati > Bacteroidota > Flavobacteriia > Flavobacteriales > Flavobacteriaceae > Flavobacterium > Flavobacterium sp. GSB-24. Next base: position 176,304 of record NZ_AP027043.1, on the reverse strand, counting down.
CTAAAACTTTAAGATTTGCAAAATGAATAATTTTACCTTTCATTTTTCCTTCAAAAAGTTCGGCAATTTCTTCTAAACTGTAATAATAGTCATGAAGGCAAATGTTATTTTCTTGTCCCGGCATTGCCAGATAGATGATTTCATAATCCTTGAAATTATGATCTTCATAAAGTAAAATATTCAAACTTTCTTCTAAACCTTCAATCGTGTCGCAAGTTTTATGAATGCTCGAAATGCCTTGATCGATTGCCAGTTCTTCCAGACATTTTACCACATGTGTCGGGCTGATGTCGTCTATATCTTTAACACCTTCAAGGCAGAAAATAAATTTTTCATTATCCATACAGTTGCGCTTTCTGATTTTTTAAGGATTGAAATTCTTTGTTTTTTGATTTTAACAAAAGTATTTTTTCTAACTTAAAATCTACCATAGAAAACAGAATTTAACGTGTTTTTTAGAAATTCACCAGAAGCTTTATTACGTAATCTTTTAACCGTATTTTTGTGAACTGAAAATTACCATTAAGCATGATACAAATTAATCAAACGGCATCTTTTGCCATTGAAGACATATTATTCTCATTTGCCCTAGAATCTGAAGCAGCCGAAGTTTTTAAAGGCCATAATACTTTAATTACTGGAATCGGAAAAGTAAATGCGGCTTACGAATTGACAAAAGCAATTCAAAAGAAAAAGCCTTCGATAATTATAAATCTTGGATCGGCGGGAAGCAGCTGTTTTCAAAAAGGCGAAGTTATCTGTTGTACCAGATTTGTGCAGCGTGATATGGATGTTCGCGGATTAGGTTTTGCATTATACGAAACGCCATTATCTGGTTTGCCTCCAGTTCTAGAATATGGTTTGTTAATGGATAATTTAAATGAAGGAATCTGCGGAACCGGCGATAATTTCGAAATGGGTCATTGTTCAGATGCTTACCAAGTGGTCGATATGGAAGCTTATGCTTTAGCCATGATCGCCATGAAAGAAAACATTCCGTTTTTATGCCTCAAATATATTTCTGATGGAGCCGATGATAATGCTGCAGAGGACTGGACGGTTCAGGTGCATAAAGCGGCTATTGCTTATGGTAAAATTTTGGGATTGATTGAAGAGACAGAAGTTGTTTTGTAGTTAAAATGCCCCAAAAGAATATAACCTTTTTGTGACAATTCAGATATATTTTTGCAGCATTTTAATTGCAAACCTTTAAAACTAGTGGTACAACTTTGTTGATTCTCGTTGTACATGCGAAGTCAGAAGACTTCGAACAGCTTTCATGAGTAGATTTCTAATAGCAAGGCTGATTTCCTGATGCATTTCATGAACTTTTCTGATAGTGGAGGCTTGAACATTATTGCACTTGGAAGAAATGCAAGAACTCTATTCAGAGAATTTTCAAAATCTTGAATCAAAGAGTATGTGAAAAAAAAATCTTGCAGACATTCTGATTCAAGGGAGAAAATAAATTATTACGTTTAAACAAAATAAGAAAAAGACAATTCGACGAAGTATTTAAAAAATTACATACTATAAAGTATCTTGATCCTTAGCCCAAGCAGGCAACTCTTTACTCTTAACTATTGGATCATTATTTTTCACTCCATATTTTATCGTAAAATACTTCTTTTTAAAAAATCCGTGACTCTTCGCAAAATAAAAATTAGGAAAAATTGATATATATTTATTATAATTTAATGTAGCTTCGTTATATTTTGCTATCACATTATTATATTTAATATCTAATTCTTGTAATTCTTGTAAAATTTTATAATCACTAGTTTGATTCGAAATACTATCAACCGAATATCTTCTCAAAATTTTCAAGTATTCCTTATTTATATCGTACTGTAATTTAACGAATTGTATTGAGCAATTCTCTTTATATAACTTATGTTTTTCTTTGTTTGTATGTAACGCATCTTCTAAAGTATCATTTAAGTCTTTATTAGTAGAGTATAATAAGGTTTCTAGCAATTTTTGTCGCTCATTACTATAATTGTATAGCTCTGACCATTTTTCAGTTGCGAATTTATTTTTATCAGTTAAATTTTCAACTACTGCATTTTTATAAAAATGAACTGATAGAAAAATAATTATTACTACACTAACAATTATTATAAATAAGTATTTAAAAGTATTTTTCATTTTTTGATTATCAATTTATTTTAACTATTTACCAATATAATATCCCCGTTGGCACAAGCGTCTCACGCGTTCACACACAGTGAGGTTGATTAATATGAATTTCTCAGGCCATTATAAATTAAATAAATAAACTTTTTCAAGATGAGACAAGATGAGTATTTTTAATGATTTCCTTTATCATTTTTAAAGCTTCAGTAGATGTTTTACGAATGATAATTTTATTCTTTTTGTCCTTTATCAAAGCTGTAAATTGATTATCTTCTATATTAATATCGACAATAGTTCCACCATATTTTAAGGTGGTTTCTGCAATTGCAATGGGAAGATTTGTTGCACCCGAAGTCCCTAGAATAAATAATATTCCTGAATTTTTAGCAATTTTTAAAGAACTGAATTTTTTATTTGTTTGCTCATCATAATATTCATCAAACCATAAAATATTCGGTCTCATCCAGCTTCCGCAATTTTTACATTTTAAAAGCTCAATTTCTCTTTCAGTTAGGTCTTCATCTATTTCTTTTCCTTTTATTTCTTCTGGCAGATTTACGATTCCTTTACAACCATTAGAACATTTTATTTCTCTATTGTTACCATGAATTTCGAAAATTCTTTCGGTTCCGCTTTGTCTGTGTAAGTTATCAATGTTTTGAGTAATAAGATGAAATCGGTCTTTTAAGATACTTTCAATTTCCACCAATTCATAATGACTTTCATTAGGTTTAGCATTTTGAAACATTTTCTTTCTGAATAAAGAATATTGCCAGACTTCTTCTGGATGCTCTTTAAAATATTTAAAAGTACCAAACTCCTCTGGTTTATGAAATTGAGTGCCTTTAACCCAAATGCCATCAACACCTCTATAAGTTGGGATGCCGCTTTCTGAAGAAAGTCCAGCTCCTGTCAAAAAGGTAAAAAGATTTCTTTTATTTTTAGTTGAAACGTATTTTATTATATTTTCTAATTGGTCCATTTTTAGTTTTGAAAAGCAGTTTTTTTTTGATTAAATATAAATTAAAAATCAACATGTAAGTATTTCGATTTTGATTCATTAAAAAATAGACTTTTGAAAATGATTGCCCTAGCCCAGATAGGCGCGGCATCCTTTTATGGCGGGGTTCGCCATAAAAGATATAGCAGATAGCTGGAATTAGCTTCAAATTATAAAAAACGACTTCAAACCTGCGCAAAAGTACATCTACACCCCTTAAAAAGAAAAAACTGCCACCTCTTTTTTTTGCATAAGCTCTATTTTGCAAAGCATTCGATTGATTTTTTTCATAGGTTTATTGCAATTAAATTACTCGAGCTTTTATTAAATTTCGTTTATGAAAAACATTAAAAACGGCATCTTAAGTTTTATTCTTTTTTTTGCAATTGCTGTGAGTTCGTATGCTCAAAGTTCAGATTTGTATTTTGATCATATTAATTATGATACCCGTTTTTCCCAAAGTATGATTTCGAGTATTCATCAAACCAAAAAAGGATTTATCTGGATCGGAACAGCGAATGGTTTGATTAGTTATGATGGCTATGATTTTCTGCGATATGTGTATAATAAAGATATTCTCAACAGCATCAGCAACAATCATGTTAATGTAATTTTAGAAGATAATAAAAGAGAAATTTGGATAGGAACCAATAACGGCTTAAACCTTTTTAATAAAAACGAAAAGAGTTTTCTAAGAGTTGATGTTCAGAAAATCAAAGGCGGACGAAACTATATTTCATCTATAATTCAAGACGATCAAGACAGGATCTGGATTGGGACTTTTGGCGGTATCAAACGTCTGGACAGACAAAAATATTTGCTGGAAGAAATCTCAAACGATCATAATTCTCCATTTAGGAAAAGCAGGGTTTTGTCTTTGTTTTACGATCGTAATTACGGCGTTTTAGTCGGTACTTCTAAAGGTTTAGAATGTTTTGATCCTAAAAATGGTTCTAAGAAAGCTTTGCCAAAAATTTGGAGTGATAATGGAGCTTTGTTAAAATCTAAAATCTGGAAGATTCTAAAAGAAAAAAATGGCGATGTATGGTTTGCAACCGAAGCCAATGGCGTGTTCCATTTTGATGCAAGTCAGAATTCAATAACCAATTTTCTGCTAAATACGAGTAACAGAAAAAGTTTATCGTCAAATTGGGTAAATGATATTGTTGAGGTTGATGCCAATACAATCTGGTTTGCTACAAAAAACGGACTATGTGTTTACAAGAAAGACAGAAATGAATTTACGAAATACGGTCATAATGCGCTGGAGAGTTACAGTCTTTCAGACGATGATGTGAAATGTTTTCTTAAAGATCGACATAATGATATTTGGATTGGAACCAACGGCGGCGGTGTCAACTTTTTTCAAAAAACCAACACCAATTTTACCAATGTAAGAGAAGTTATAAAACCCAATTTCGGATTAAATACTGCTTTTGTAAATGCAGTGGCACGAGAAAATGACGGATCGGTTTGGGTGGGAACCAACGGCGGCGGTTTGAATTATCTTGATTTTAAAAACAATAAAAGTACTTCGTATGCTATTGAAAGTTATGATTTTGACAAAAGCGTAAATATGATAACTGCTTTGGTCAATCAAAACGAGCAGTATTTGTTTTGCGGAACTTTCAACGGATTATTTAAGTTCAATAAAAACAGTAAAACTTTTCAATTTATATCGCTTTCGCGAAAAGATTCTAAGGAACGAGAACGTCCAATTACGTCTCTTTTGATGGATAACGGCGATTTGTGGGTCGGTACAAATGGCAACGGATTAAAAAAAGTAATGCCAGATGGAACGGTTGAAATTTACATGGCAGATGGAACTTCCAATTCACTGAGCGATAATTTCATTACAGATATTGTCAACAGGAAAGACGGACTTTGGATTGCCACGCAATATGGCTTAAACTATTTTGATAAAAAATTAAAACAAGTTACCAAAGTATTTAAAACAGGTTCTAAAAATGGATTGTCGAACAACAGTTTAACCGTCATGTTTACCGATTCTAAAAATAGATTTTGGATTGGTGCCGAAAGCGGAGGCGTGAATTTATTTGACGAACGAAAAGGCCGTTTTTTCGAGATCAACCGATCAATGGGTTTTACGGATGAGACCATAAAAAGCATTTCAGAAGATTCTGAGGGAAATATCTGGATTAGCGACAATAACCTGCTTTATAAAATAAAAACCAAAAAGCTAAGTCCAGCTTTTAGAATTTCTGATTTTGAGATTACGTCGTATTCTTCCAAAGATGGCTTAAAAGTCAAACAGTTTTCAAACAACTGCAGTTTAAAGCTCAATGCAAAAGAATTGGTTTTTGGATGTTCGAATGGTTTGGTGCTTTTTAATCCTTCGAAATTAATTAAAACAGAAGATAAAGCGCCAATTGTCCTGACGAAGCTTATCGTTAATAACGAAGAAATTAAACCAGGAAATAAAGAAGTTACACTGGAAAAACGAATTAGCGAAACTTCAGAAATCACTTTAAAACACGATCAAGGATATATCGGAATAGAATTTAGTGCGATGAATTTTATTTCGCCAGAAAAAAGCGAATATGCTTATAAATTAGAAAGTTCGTTTAATAAAGACGATTGGCATATTATCGGTTCGCAGCATTATATCAATTTAACGAATTTGAATTCTGGAACGTATCTGCTTAAAATAAAAACTTCAAATGGCGGCGGAGAATGGAACCCGACAATTAAAACCCTAAAAATTATTATGCTGCCGCCGTGGTGGAAAACGTGGTGGGCTTATATTCTATATCTAGGATTATTGGCCGGCGCCGCAGTTTTATTATTCCGTTTTTTACGAAACCGAGAATTATTAAAACAAACCTATTATTTGGATCAGGTGGAGAAAGAAAGACAAGAAGAATTGTATAAAATGAAACTCGATTTCTTTACGAATGTTTCGCACGAAATTAGAACGCCTCTTACGCTTATAAGCGGACCCGTTGAAGAACTTTTGAGCGGTGCCGAAAAGAATTCGAATCTGGAACATAAATTAAAAACCATTAAAAGTAATTCTGACCGTTTATTAAAATTGGTCAATGAACTAATGGATTTTAGAAAAGCCGAAAAAGGCAGTATGAAAATCTATTGCGAACAGCAGGATATTGTTTCGTTCTGTTTTGATATTTACGAATCGTTCCGCGGAATTGCCGTTGAGAAAAAGATTGATTACAAATTTGTACTTAATATTAATACCGCGCTGCTTTATTTCGATAAAAACCAGATGGAAAAAGTGATTTATAATCTCCTTTCGAATGCATTTAAATTCACTAGTAAAAATGGAAAAATCACTTTGGCTGTAGAGCAAAAGGAAGATTCTGATTCTATCGAAATAAAAGTAAAAGACAATGGAATTGGTATTCCAGAAAATAGAAAAAAGAAAATCTTCAAAAACTTTTTTCAGTTAGACGAACGCGGCAGCGCCAATTTAGGCAGCGGTATTGGTCTGGCTTTGAGTAAAAGTATTGTAGAACTGCATCACGGAGAAATAAACGTACAAACAGAAGCCGATGCCAATTTCAATACGATCTTTACTATTACATTAAAGAAGGGTAAAGAGCATTTTAAAAAATCGCAGATTGTTGAAAACACAATTAAAATAGATGAAAACGCCAATCCGATTTCTGATATTAAAACCGAAATTGATATTTATGAACCGGAATATCTGGACGAATCTGATAACAGTACAAAAAAGACAGTTCTCGTAATTGAGGACAACGAAGAAGTACTTTCGTTTATAAACGATATTTTATACACCGATTATAAAGTGCTGCGATTTACAGATGCCATAAAAGCTTTGGAATATATGGAGAAAGAAATTCCAGATCTTATCCTGACAGATGTTATGATGCCCGAAATGGATGGTTTTGAATTGTGTAAAATTTTAAAAACGAGTCAAAATACCAATCATATTCCAGTGATACTTTTAACGGCAAAATCTTCTACTTTAAATAGAATTGAAGGACTTTCGACAGGTGCAGATGCTTATATTTCGAAACCTTTTAGTATTGAAGAATTAAAATTAACCATTGCCAATTTATTATCTGCCAAAGAAATAATGCGTCAAAAATACGGCGAAGGTTTTATTGCAGATGCTGAGCAGGAAAATGTAAACACACCCGAAGGCCAATTTGTAAAAAAACTAACTCAGATCATAGAAGCCAATCTCGATAATACAGATTTTGATGTAAATGATTTAGTAAATGAAATAGGAATGAGCAGAACTGTTCTTTATAAAAAAGTACAAATGCTGACCAATCATTCAGTAGCAGGATTTATCAAAAACATGCGTTTAAAGAAAGCGGCAAGTCTTTTAGCCAATACCAGTTATTCCGTTTCCGAAGTAACGTATATGGTTGGTTTTAATGATCGAAAACACTTTAGTAAAGAATTTAAAAAGTTTTATAATTTATCTCCTACTGAATATAAAAGTTCGCAGGGACGTATCCAATCGTAAAGTTTTTTAGCCACAGATTTTTTGGATTAGCGCAGATTTTTAAAATCATTTTAATCCTGAAAATCTGTGGCTAATCATATAAATGAGCTTTATGGATAATACTGCCTAATTAAACCATTGAGTTATTGCTTTTAAAAATTTCCCACAATTCATTTGTTTTTTCTTGATTAGGAATTCCGTCACTGCCACTTCTTTTGCAATTTTTATCTAGATAATTTAAAAACTTAGGATCTAAAGATGGTAATCTAAAATCTGTCTGTTTTTTAACTGAAAGAATTGAATCAATTGTAATTGTTCTAACGTCGGATTTACCAACACAATGACCTCTAAAGTAGAGTAGCTTTATGGGGTCATATGGGTTGGGTAATTTTCTAAATTCATCAAATACGGAATTATCTTTAAATAAATCCCAACAAAATACAGCATGAATAAGGCCAGGATCAAGACTTCTGGCACCATATAAATTGAAAGTATCGTCTTTTTGAAAATCGATTGTTCTAAAATCATTTAAAGAAATTACATTTTTTAAAAGATCAGGTTCTATTATGCCAACAATATTTAATAAATCGTGCTTATAACATATTAGGTTGATCCAGTTTTCATTAAAACCTATTGCTTTATTCCATTCTTCCATTCTCGATAGAAAATCTTTGAAAAGTAATACTCCAGAGGTATCTATAGTAGCCCTCTTTCCTCCAATAATTTTTTCTTAATTCATTAAGTTCTTCTTGAAAATCTTTCATGTTTTATTTCTCATACAAATAGTGTGACAATGTACGTAAAATTTAAAAAGAGCTTTACGGACTTTGCGGTTAAAATTTTAATTATAAAAAATTGAAATTAAGTACCCAATAATTTTTTAAGGTTTTTATTACGAATACCGTTTTTTAAGGCTTTTTCACGTGTTAAATTCGCAAATAAACACATTGACGCCCCCAAATGCGAATGTTTTTCTCCCCTGTAAACTTCATTTATTAGTCACATTTGCAACATAAATCATGACTGATTTCTATCTAACTAACCAAAAAAATAACTTATGAAAAAAAACAAACATGTAAAGATGTTTTTTCTTGGAGGAAATTATCTAAAACTAGTTTTATTGCTTTTTATGTGTATTCTCTCAACCACAGTGAGTGCACAAGAAAGTTCGATTACAGGAAAAGTAGTCGATAAGGCCGGACTCCCGCTTCCGGGTGTAAATGTACATGCCAAAGGAACGTCAAAAAGTACACAAACTGATTTCGATGGGAATTTTACAATCAGTGTCCCGGCAAAAAGTACGTTAGTTTTTTCTTTTATCGGAATGGATGAAGTTTCTGTTGATACCGAAAACAAGAAAAATTTAAAAGTAGTATTAAAAGAAAGTTCTCAAGCTCTTGACGAAATTATCGTTGTAGGTTACGGCACGAAAAAGAAAAGTGACGTAATTAGTTCTGTTGCATCGGTAAAACCAGGAGACATGACCAAAGTAGCAACTTCTGATGTTGGTGAAATGCTTAGAGGTAAAGCAGCAGGAGTTCAGGTAAGTTTGGCCGATGGCGGACCGGGAAGTTCTTCTTCAATCCAAATTAGAGGAAAAAAATCTATTAACGGAAGCAACGAACCAATTGTAATCGCCGATGGAATTGTAATCGGAAATATTAATGATATTAATGCGAATGATATTGCTTCTTTAGAAATCTTAAAAGATGCGGCTGCACAATCTATTTATGGAGCAAGAGCATCCAACGGAGTTATTTTGATTACTACCAAAAGAGGAAAAACAGGAAAAGCAAAAATCTCTTATAATGGTTTTTCTGGTGTTCAAACTGTCAATAGAAACTTTGATGTTTACAGTGGAGAAGAATTTGCGCAACTAAAAAGAGAAGCATACAGAACTAGTAATAATGGCGTTTACAGACCAGATAATCAGGTTTTCACTCCATTAGAATTAGAATCTGTTCAATCTGGAAAATATATTGATTGGGAAAAATTGGTTTTGAGAACAGGCGTAACCAATAACCATAGTTTGAGTATTTCATCTGGAACAGATAAAACAAGTATATTTTCAAGCATCAACTACATTAATACTTCAGGAGTAGTTCCAAATTCAGACTATGATAAAGTAGCAATGAGGGTAAATGTTGATCAAAGAGTTAGAGATTGGTTAAAAGTAGGAATGAATGTTTCGCTTCAATTCTCAGAATCAAATCGTCCGAATGTGGGTAACATTTTAAATAATGCTATAAATACATCGCCGTTAGGGCAGGTTTATAATCCAGACGGCTCTTTCCGTTATCTTCCGGGAGGAATTCAGGAAACACCAAACCCGCTTATTGATGTTTATGAAACCAACACAAATGAATTGAATAGAAATGATATCATGAATGTCTTTCTGGATATTAATCTGGCAAAAGGTTTTACCTATAAATTGAATGCCAGCCGAAGATCGTGGAATTATAAAGCTTTGTCATTTAATACCTCAAAATCGCTTTCTGGAATTGCTAACTCAGGACAGGGAAGCGGCAGCATTACCTATAAAGACAATGTAGAATATCAGTTAAGTAATATTTTGCATTACAACTTCAACTTAGCCGAAAAAAATCATTTTAATGCAACTGGGGTTTATGAAATTACCTCATCGGAGTACAGTGATTTTAGTAATTCAGCGAGCAGAATTCCAAGTGATATTTTAGGAATTTATGGTTTAGAAAGTGCTTTCTTAAATACACCTTTAATTGGAGGAAACGAAAGATCTCTTATTTCGTTTGCAGGAAAATTAGAATATGATTTTGACAGTAAATATTATTTCACAGTTTCAGGAAGAGCCGATGGATCTTCAGTATTTGGAGCGAATAATAAATGGGGATTTTTTCCAGCGGTAAATGCAGCATGGAATGTTTCTAATGAAGAGTTCATGAAAGAACACGTTCCGGTTATCAGTAATTTAAAATTAAGAGCAAGTTATGGTAAAGTAGGTAACCAGCCAAAAGATCCTTACCAAAGTATGGCAACTGCTGTGCAGAGAGATTATATTATTAATGGTGTAAAAGTTTCAGGATATGTGCCAGGCACGCAATTATCGAATCCCGATTTAAGATGGGAAACCTCAACACAACTCAACCTTGCAGCCGATTTTGGTCTATTCAAAAACAGATTAACAGGTACAGTTGAGGTTTATAATACTGACACTTCAGATTTGCTGATTTATGAAACATTAAATGCCAACACGGGATATACTTTGAAACTTTCAAATATTGGAAAAGTAAACAATAAAGGTCTGGAGGTTACTTTGAACGGAGACTTAATTAAAAAGAAAGATTTCAGATTAAATGTTGGAGCAACTTTCACTAAGAATAAAAACAGCATAGTAAGTATCTACGGAAAAGATGCAGATGGCGACGGAAGAGAAGATGATGCCGTTGGAAACTTATGGTTTATTGGAAAACCAATTGATGTTTATTACCGATACAAAGCAGTTGGAATTTATCAGGAAGGCGAAAATATTCCGCTCGTTACAGGAACAACTTTGTATCCTGGAGATATCAAATTATATGACGCAGATCCGTCAAATGGTGCCAATCCAAATCCGGATCAGGACAGAGTGATCACTTCCAAAATGCCGGATTGGTTTGGTACTTTCTCTGTGGCTTTAGAATACAAACAATTCGATTTCTCAGCAGATATTTATACAGTTCAAGGCATTACAAGAGACAATCCATTTTTATATGATTATGTAAGAGGAGGATCTTTAAGAGGTGTGAAAAACGGTATCAAACAAGACTATTGGACACCAGAAAATCCGGGAGGAAACTGGCCAAGACCAAGAGATGGAAATGATCCGCCTTACATCAATACTTTAGGATTACAAGACGCTTCATACATTCGTCTTCAAAACGTTTCGGTTGGATTTAAATTTCCAGAAAGTACAATTAAATCTTTAGGATTAAGCAATATGAGACTTTATGTAACAGGAAGCAACTTGGTTACCATTACAGATTACCAGTCTTATAGTCCAGAAAAAGAAATATACGATTATCCTGAACCTGTTACTTGTGTTATTGGCTTACAAGTAGGTTTTTAACGCAGCTTAAGACATTCATAAAATAAAAAATAACAAGATCATGAAAAATATAAATTTTCTATTTGTTTTGATATTCGGGCTTTCTTTAGGACTTACTTCGTGCGAAGATTTTCTAGAGGAAACGGTAAAAGATCAAGTTTCTGTAGATTATGTCTACAGTTCTCCAGCAGGATTAGAAGTTGGAGTTAATGCACTATACAACCAGATGCGTTTCTATAATCTGCCTTCTGGAGACAACAGTGATTTGTGGGCCAATGTATTCTTTATGGTAGCCACAGATTTAGGGTTGCACAGAACGTGGAATACACCATACGGTACAGGTCATAATCCGCAGTCGTTCACAGGTTCGAAATGGATTCAGGGCTATAAGATTATCGACAGATGTTCGGCAATTATCACTGCGGCAAGATCAATTCAAATGGATGAAGCGACTAAGAAAAGATTAGTAGCGCAGGCAAGAGTTATTAGAGGTGAATTGTATTTGGATTTAAAACAAATGTATGGCGGTATTTTAATCGATACAATTCCAACAACACCTCAAAATATTAACGATCCAGTAGAATACAAAGTAGCAAGCGACGCAGATGTTTACAGATTAATCGATGCTGATTTGGATTATGCAATTGCCAATCTTCCTTTTAAAGTAGATCCAGGACGTTACGGGCAGGGTGTTGCACGACATATTCGTGGTAAAAGTGCTTTATGGCAGCAAGACTGGGCAGGTGCGGCGGCGCAGTTTGATGCTATTATCAATGACGGAACTCACGGTTTAGTTGCACTTGCAGATGTTTGGGGACAAAACGGAAATCATAAAGAATCTCTTTTTACCTATCAAAAAGACTTTTTATTAGGTCCTGATGATAATTTAGCCGGGGGCGGCGGTTCTTGGCTGAGCAGTGTTTTTACTCATAGAACTTATGAATTGAATACCAGCGAATTGGTTCAGGATGTGGCGTACGGAGGTCAGGCTTTAGGCTGGTTTTACCCAAATAATTATTTGAAATCACTTTATGATCAAACAAACGACTTGAGGTTTAAAACCTATTATTATTCCGATAATTATCAGGATTACAAAATCAATGTTCCAGGAAATCCAAAATTCGGACAGCCAATTACAAATCCGGCAATCGCGGCTCCAAATGGAAATTACAGAGCTTGGCATTGGAGTTTGAAAAAATACCACGATACGGAAAAACTGCCAATGACTTCAAACAGTTACAAAGATTATATGTATTACAGATTGGCAGAAACGTATTTGTTGGCTTCTGAAGCTTATCACAATTTAGGAAACGATACCAAAGCCCTTGCGTATTTAAATAAAGTGAGAAGAAGAGGTTATACCGGAAATCCTGAAAGTACCGTAACCACTTTTGATTTAACAGCTTGGACTTTAAATAATTATTTAGACGAATCGGCTAGAGAATTAGCATTTGAAAACAACAGATGGTTTCTCTTAAAAAGACTTGGACTTTTGGTAGAAAGACAGAATTTATATTTCCGTTCAAGTCCGTCTGGAACTATTACCGGAGAAGTGCCCTTAAAAATGACTCCTGCAATGATCAATATGCCGATTCCACAAAGTCAAATCGATTTGATGGGAAAACCAGAAGGATTTAATGTAGGATACAATTAATATTTAGCACATAAAAACATAGATTGAACGCCTTTTTCAAGTTTGAAAAAACGATGTTTTATATGTTTTCCAAAGAGTTAAGGTTAAAGTTAGTAATCCCGATCCGGGAAACAAAGTAAAATTTGATTTCCGGATCAAACTAAAAAAAACACGATGATAAATAAACAATATATTTTAGGTCTATTAACTGTTTTGCTATTTGCTTCTTGCAGCAACGACGAAAAAGTAGTTTTTATAAATGCAGATGAAGACGGCGGTACAGGCAATCCAAATCCAATTACTCAAACCTTAAAAGAAAAAGCAAAGTTTAAGGTTGGTGCAGCGGTTAAAATGAAAGATTTACAAGGAGAAGCCAATTATAAAAATGCAGTTTTAAAACATTACAGCCAGATTACGGCTGAGTTCGAAATGAAAATGGCTAGTATCTGGTCATCTTCAACAGCCTATAATTTTACAGCCGCCGATTATTTAGTTGGTTTTGCAAAAGACAATAATATGGAAGTGCACGGACATACTTTAGTCTGGTACGATTCCTTTCCAGAATGGTTTAAAAATGCAAAATACGATTCCATTGCATTTGAGTCAAAAGTCAAAATTTACATTACAGATGTTGTCGGTCGTTACAAAGGCAGAGTAAAAAGCTGGGATGTTGTAAATGAAGTTTTTGCCGACGGCGGAGCTTTAAGAAATGAAACCGTAATAAAACCAATTTTTAATGACCCAATAGGTTTTTACGGCAGATGTTTTAAATATGCAAAAGCTGCAGATCCAGATGCTAAATTATTTTACAACGATTACAGTGTAGTTCTGGATGGTGGAAAAAGAGCTGCCATTAAAAAAATGGTAACCAGATTCAAAGCAAACGGAATTCCAATCGATGGTGTAGGAGATCAATTTCACTATTCAACAGATACAAACAGACAAACCATGAAAACTGGGTTTACTGATATGGCTTCCACAGGATTGTTAATTCATATTTCAGAATTAGACATCAAAGTAAACACAGCTAAATCGGACTCGTATGTTTTTACAGATGCCGAAGCACAAAAACAAGCTGAAACCTATAAATACATCACAACGATGTACGAAGAATTGCCTCAAACCCAAAAATTCGCCATCTCAACTTGGGGCGTAACCGACAAATATACTTGGTTAACCGGTTTTTGGCACTCAAAAGAGTACCCGTTACTCCTAGATGCCGACTATAATAAGAAACCAGCTTATCAAGGATTTTTAGATGGATTGAAATAGAGTTTTTAAGAGTGTAGAATATAGAGAATAGAAAATAGAGAATAGAGAATAGAGGCAAGAAGCAAGATCTGAGATTTAGAAAAATCTTTTCTCTATGTTCTATAATCTATATTCTGAAAAGAAGCAGATTTTGCTGAAAAGTCTTGCTTCTTGCCTCTTACCTCTACCACCTCTCAAAAAAAATTAACCAAAAAACACAAAACCATGACTATAAAACTAAATCATATCGCTAAATTGAAATATTTCCTTTTAGTACTTTTTGCAAGTTTGTTTTCCTGTGAAGATGATGTACGCGAAGTATATCTTTATAAAAAAGGAGAATTAAAAGCAGAATCCACCAATACCTCTGTTAAAGCAGGACAAACCATTACGTATACCGATTCGTCGACAAAAGTACGTGCTGTAAAATGGACTTTTCAAGGCGGCTCTCCAGGTTCTTCTATCGAGCCGAATGTTGAGGTAAAATATGCAAAAGGCGGTACTTTTACAACCACTTTAGAAATTACATTTGTAGACAATACCACTCAAAAGAAAACTTTTAATGTTGAGGTTGAAGCGCCTGCGACTCCGCCAATTGTTATTCCGGCTGATGCCCTTAAAATTTATTCTGAAAATCCTGATTTCACAAAAACAGCTCCTGTCCTAAACTGGGTTTCAAGCAATCAATTTGTAATTAAAGAAGTTGCAGCTGATGGTTATGAAGGAGCTTTTAGAAATTTTTCTCTTCCAGCAGCACCGCCTGCAGCAGAAGCTAAATGGGCGATGGCAATTCTATCGTTTGTAAATTTCACGGATATTTCTTCTTACACGCATATCAATATGGCGGTAAGAACTACCAGCACTGGAAAAATCAGATTTAGAATGAAAGATGCTTCCAACACTGGATATGTTGAATTTGATGCCACAAGTAATTTATACGGACTAAAAAGAGACGGCAGCTGGAACATGGTTAAAATTCCAATCGCTGATTACAAAAAACAAAATCCGTCATTAGACTTGACAAAAATCAAAGATATTTTGGTTTTAAGAAGTGTTGATCCAGAAGATGTAAGAGCTTTAAATAACTACATTTTTGATATTGATCATATCTATTTATCTAAATAAATTTTTTAAACACATAGAGACATAGGTTTTTTAGACTTGAGAGAGTTTAAAAGAAACTAGTTTCTCACACATAGAAAATCTATGTTTATGTGAGCGCCTTTGTCAATTCAAAGAGAATCTATGTTTCTATGTGTTAACATATTAAAAAACAAATTTAATGAAGCATTCCATTTATGTATTGTTCTGTTTTATAAGCCTCATTACTGCAAATGCACAGAATAACATTACGTACCAAAAAGTAGAAGCCAGACAAAATGCATTAGATCCAAAATGGGTTGCGTATGATGCCAAAACAATTGACAAGCTGCCTGGATTTAAAATTAAAAAGCAAGAACCGATTTCTATTTACGGCGGATCTAAAGTCTGGCAGAGAGAAGCGACGGGATTTTTTAGAACAGAAAAGGTAAACAACAGATGGTGGATTATTGATCCAGAAGGCTATCCGTTTATTTACAAAGGTGTTGCAGTTTTTAACGCAGGACGCTCTGTAAATCAGCAGAAAGCATTCGATAAAAAATACGGAAGTCCAGAAAATTGGTTAAAGCAAGAAACAAAATTACTCCGTGATAATGGTTTTAATGGAGTAGGCGCGTGGTCGAATATAGATTTGGTTCGAAAAGCTGAAAATCCGTTGGTTTATACCATAATTATTTCGCCAATGGGTATGTATCATTCCGATCATATTAAAAAATACGGCGGAAAATACAAAGAAGCCAGCTGGCAAAATTACCGTTTTGATCTCGTAATGGTTTTCGATAAAGAATTTGATGCCTACGTAGAAAAATCCGTAAAAGACGTTTCTCAATATAAAAATGATAAGTATTTGATGGGTTATTTTACTGATAATGAACTGCCTTGGTATAACGACGCATTAGATAAACATTTAACTTTATTGGCCAAAGATGAACAAGGATATATTGCAGCAAAAGATTGGCTGGACAAAAGAAAAGGTTTTAATGCTTCCATTTCAGATGTAAATCAGGAAGATAGAATGGCGTTTACCGCTTTTTATTTTGAAACTTATATGAAGAAAGTCACAGAAGCACTCCGAAAAGCAGATCCGAACCATCTTTATTTGGGATGTCGTTTCAATCAGGATAAGGAACAGGAATTGACAAATCCTGAGATTTTTAAAGTGGCTGGAAAATACATGGATATCATTTCAATAAATCATTATAGAAAATGGGAGCCAAGTCAGGAATTAATGAACAATTGGGGAGAATGGTCTGGAAAGCCTTTTTTAATTACAGAATGGTACACCAAAGGAGAAGATTCTGGGCTGCCCAATAATACCGGCGCGGGCTGGCTGGTTCGAACACAGAAAGAAAGAGGACTTTTTTATCAGAATTTCACTTTGGAATTACTTAAAAATAAAAATTCTGTCGGCTGGCATTGGTTCAAATATATGGATAACGATCCAGAAGATTTAACTACCGATTATTCCAACCGAGATTCCAACAAAGGAATTGTCAACAGCAAATTCGAACCGTATCAGCCTTTGTTAAAAGAAATGAAAGTGATTAATGATAATGCTTATGAGCTGACTCGTTATTTTGATAAAAGATAATTTTTTAGCGAAATCGTAATCAATACAATCGCAAAATATTATTCGCAATATTGTCATTTCTATCCCGAGGCTTCGGGAGAGAAATCTTCGCAAGTAGCTCCTCAAAAGGATTTCTACTCTTTGTCGATGCAGCAATGAAGATTTCTCTCCCGAAGCCTCGGGATAGAAATGACAAGATTGTGGTTTTCTTCGCGAAGAACAGATTTAATCTAGTGATGTGTTTAAATTAATTAGACCTATATAATTAAAAATAAAAACTATGAAAAAAATTGTAATGCTGTGCTGTACTTTTCTGCTGATGGGGAAAGCAATGGCGCAGGAAATTCCGTTAGTTTCCAACATTTCATCGAGGAACAATATTACCTTAAACGGAAAATGGAGTTATATCGTAGACCCGCTCGAAAACGGATATTACGATTACCGTTTAATGCCGTTTAAAAACAACGGATTCTTCGAAAATAAGAAATGGAATACCACAGATTTAACCGAATATAATTTTGCGACTTCTGCCACGATGGATATCCCGTCTGACTGGAATAGTAAAGACGAAAGATTGTTTTTTTACGAAGGAACAGTTTGGTTTCAGAAAGACTTCAATTACCAAAAGAATTCTCAAAGCAAAGGTATTCTTCATTTTGGAGCAGTCAATTACGACGCTAAGGTTTATGTAAACGGAAAACTGGCAGGAACTCACGTTGGCGGTTATACACCATTCAATTTTGATGTAACCGATTTATTGGTGGACGGCAATAATTTTGTGGTAGTAAAAGTCGACAACAAACGCCATAAAGATAATGTCCCGACCGTAAATATGGATTGGTGGAATTACGGCGGTATTACAAGAGACGTGACTTTAGCGCAAGTCCCGAATACTTATATAGAAGATTATTTGGTACAATTGGACAAAAAAGAAAAAGGAAAAATTTCCGGCTGGATAAAGTTGAATAGTGAAACAGCGAACCAATCTGTTTCGGTTTCGATTCCTGAATTAAAAATCAAAAAGAACGTTACTACTGATGCCAAAGGAATGGCGTATTTTGAAATTAAAGCCAATCCTATTTTATGGACGCCAGAAAAACCAAAATTATATGAAGTAAAGATTAGCAAAGCCGATGAAAATATCGCAGATCAAATTGGTTTTAGAACTATAGAAACCAAAGGAAAAGAGATTCTGTTAAACGGAAAAAAGGTCTTTTTACGCGGTATTAGTATTCACGAAGAAGCGCCTTTCAGATCTGGAAGAGCTTGGTCAGAAGAAGATGCTGTTACTTTATTGACTTGGGCAAAAGAATTAGGCTGTAACTATGTTCGTCTGGCGCACTATCCGCATAACGAAAAAATGGTAAAAGAGGCTGAAAAAATGGGATTGATGATCTGGTCTGAAGTTCCAGTTTATTGGACCATTTCATGGACGAATCCAGACACTTACGCGAATGCAGAACGTCAATTGCACGATATGATTTACAGAGATAAAAATCGCTGCGGCATTGTAATCTGGTCAATTGCAAATGAAACGCCGCATGGAGATGACAGAGATATTTTCTTAAGTAAGTTGGCCAAATATGCTCGTACACAAGATAATTCTCGTTTAATCAGTATGGCGATGGAAGTAACCAAAAGTCCGAACAATGTTAATACACTTCACGATAATATGAACGAATATGTAGACATTGTGAGTTTCAACCAATATTTAGGCTGGTACAGAGGAACCAACGAATCGTGCAAAGACATGCAATGGGTAATTCCGTATAACAAGCCGGTTATCATCAGCGAATTTGGAGGCGAAGCTTTGCAAGGTCGTCACGGCGATAAAAAGGAACGCTGGAACGAAGAATATCAAGAAGAATTATATATTCAAAACACACAGATGTTCAATCGTATCGAAGGTTTAGCAGGAGTTTCTCCCTGGATTTTAGTCGATTTCAGATCACCAAGAAGACAATTGCCAAACATTCAGGATTTCTTCAACCGTAAAGGTTTAATCTCCGATCAAGGAATTAAAAAGAAAGCTTTTTATGTAATGAAAGATTGGTACACTCAGAAAGAAGCCGAATATAAATAAGAGTTTTAGATAAAGTGAAAAACCTTCGAAGTCAGTTTTGATTTTGGAGGTTTTTTGGTTTTTTGAAAGATGTTTTAAATATCATTCCTAAAATTTAAACAATTCAATGTATTCTATTTGTAATGCATCGCATACTTTCTCGAGAGTAGAAAGCGTCGCATTTGCATTTCCTTTCTCCAATCTAGACATATTACTTTTTTCAAAATTGCATTTGGATGCCAATTCTTGTTGGGAAATATTTTTTTGTGTTCTAATTTCTACAATTCTCTTTCCTACTTTCTGTTGTATGGTTTCGCTCATTTCGAATTATCTTTTATGATAATTCAAAATTTGTTATATATTTGCAATTATAGGTTATCGTATATGATAACTAATAAAAATGATTAAAATTGAACTCATGGAAACACAACAAAAAGCCGTAACAGAATTATTAGAAGTAATGAATAAAGGAAACTATTTTATTAAACTCAAACCTAATAATGATTCTTTTTCCGCAACGCTGAATGTGTCTTGTTACAGTGAATTAAATATAATGGTTACCGCTTTATTAAAAGCAAGTATAACAATGCTCCAAAGCGAAAATTCTACAAAGCCTTTCTCTGATGCTATGATTTTGGTTGAACTAGCGCTGCAGTTACTTCCGAATGATGAAATGGAGTTGTTGGATGAGGTTTTTAGAGTTGGGTTAGATATTAAAAAATAATGCTTCGATATGATTGTTTTTTACTCTAGGGTTTAATGATTTTAAAGAGAGATACTTAGTAATAATAAGCATCGCTGTTGAGGTTCTTTTGGCGGATGAAGAGGTTCCGCTTTAAATTAGTTAGAATCCGAGTAAATATTAGTCCTTTTATTGTGTTTAAAACTAGGCACTGAAAAAAAAAGTGTACCTCAATTGAACGAATTTCTTTGTATAAGGATAGGTTAAAAACAGCATTAATATACAAGAAATATATGGAATTTCCAGAACTTTCAAAATTTAAAATTGATATTTCTTTGCCAATTGATGTATTTTGAAGGTATTTTTAAAGCATTATTATAGGAGTTTTTGAATAATTAGAGTTGTGATGATTTCAATCTATTTCAAAATTTTTATTTTATGATTCATCTGATTCTTTGTGAATGCAAAATGTTTTGGTAAACGAATAAAAACTAGATTTCAATTTATTATAATATTCTTTTCTGATTTTCCAGTAACTGTTTGTATATTCACTACAATGAAGGCTTGGAAAATGATAGTCAAGAATAAAAATTGCAGATGAATTAATATTTCATTCTGACTGGGGAATTCAATATACCAATTAAAAATTTGGGTATCTTTTTGACTCTTATAAAAATATCGCAAGAAGTATGAGCCGCAAAGGAGACTGCAGGGATAATGCAGTTGCTAAAAGTTTTTTCAAATCTTTAAAAACGGAATTGGTTTATCGAAGTAAACTAATTTCTAGAGAAGTGATGGAACTTGAAATTTTTGAATACATCGAAATTTGGTACAATAAAAAAAGTAGGCATTCGGCTTTGAACTATAAAACCATTGAAGAATTTAATAAACTAACTAATTACAAAAATGTAGCTTAACTTTTTCTCCAGTTTTTGTTTGCATATATATATAGTATTAATTAAGTCATAAGTGATCGAATAAAATTCTCATTGCTAATTAAAGCTAACTCAAGAATTGATTCCCAATAATTCATTCCAAATACATTCCGATTTAGATTTGCTGTTTGTGTTGTCATTGCTATTATTTCTTCCATTGAGAGATGATCTATGTAAGGCTTGATTTTATTTTGAAGTGGAGTTATTACTTTATCACTATTTCTAGAAAATCTTTCTAGTAAATGAAGTCTATTGTAATGACTTTCAATAAGATTAAATAGATTTTCATCAATCCCAAATCTATTTTCCAAATAAAATCTTAGTCCAAATGTATCATTATTGTATTCAATATCTACAAACAAATATTGCGAATCTGGAAGTCTATCTAAATAAAGATTTAAATATAATCGTCTACCATTTTCTCTCCAAAATTGACTTTTATAGCTATTGCAGATTGTACAGCTAGGAAAAAGATTAAGAGGGTTTACAACAAATTCGCAAAACTCTTCTTTAGGTAAAATATGATCAAATGAATTGATCTCACTTAAAGTGCAATTTTGACACGTATTCATTATACGCCCTGTATTTGTTGTGGTGATTTCAGTTCTGAGATTTTGAATCAATTTACTTTTATAGTTATATAATTTTAGTAAATCGCTTTTATTATTATGAGGATATGTATTTGGAATACTAGTTTCAAGAATATTTCTATCAAAATTTATTTGATAAGTACTGTATAAAACTTCAACTTCATCTTCTAAAGCAAGTAAACGAGTTTTGTAATCGGGATCGATTCTAGTTGTTTTTTTGTTTTCTACAATAAGTTTATGGAAATCAAATGAGTTTCTCGTTGTGGTATCTAAATTTCTCATTTATTGTTGTGTCTTGCTTTTAATATACAATCTTGTATTCAAACTTAGAGGCATTTCATCAAATTGAAGTAAAGAAATAATTTCTTCAAACGACATTCCTATGAAAGCTTTTTCATCAATTATTTTTTTATACTGTTTTGGAATTTCTCGGTTACCAAAAACATCATCCGTTAAAGTTGTTAAATTTTCTCCAAACGACTCTATCCCAATTCTTCTAATATCTGGAATGTTTCCATTGCGCTCAATTATATAAACATTTTTAGATAATAATTCTTGAATTATTAATGGTGAGTGAGTTCCAATTATACAATACGATTGAAATTCATTTACTAGCTCATAAATAGTATTAATTAGTTGAGAAATAGCGTTTGGATGTAAATGAGTTTCGGGTTCATCGTAAAGGATTAAAGAATCCAATCTAATATGTGCTGTTATTTCTGTTATGATATACAATAAAATATTTTGACCAGAGCTTAATCTATCTTTAATTCGATTAAAACCTTCTATGTCAACCTTAAAAGTATTATAAAATGATGTGATGGATTCACGTTTGATTAAAAATTCATTCAAAATTTCTGGTTCAATGAAATTAGATAAAATTGTTCTCCATTTGTCAATTCTTTCGCTTTCCTCTATCTTCTTCCACGTATTATGAAACCTTAAAACTAAACCTCTTTCAGTAATAAATTCACCTTTCTCATTTTTCAAGCCACAATACAAATAATTAAATTTAGACGTTTTTTCTGGGATTTTAAATCGATCAAAAATGCTATATGAAACAGAAATCATTTTGCTGAATATAGGAACTCTTGGATAAAAATATTCCTCTTCACTTTTTGAAATATTAAGAGGTAAAGAAGTTAAAAGTTGTGTCTTCCCTGTGCCGTTTTTACCTATTATAGCATAAATCCTATTAGAAAGAATATCGCTATCACTAAAATCAAATTTAACATTAATTGACTCTTTTGAATATTTTGGTGTAAACTTATAATCAAATGAAAATAGATTTTTTAAATCATAATTATTAATGACATATTTAGCTAGTCTTAATGTTCTTTCGGCATCATCTTCTCTAATTAAAGATTTTTTAAAACCATGGAGATGGTCAAATTTTTCGAGTTTTTCAGAAAAAAAAGCACAATCTCCAATTGCATAAAGTATATCTTCAAAACTATACGGAAAAAAAGACTTTAAATTAGTATAAAATTCCATATCCTGTCCTAAAGAACAGTAGTTTGATGATAGCATTAAAAAATTTGAAGGAATAACTTTTATTGTTTCTTGTTCTTCATTACACATTATTTTAACGTTGCCAATTTTTGTTTCAACATCATTTTTTCTGTAATATAGAGTAAATGATGTTTTATTATAAAAATCGTCCCAATTAAAATATTTCAAAATGAGGTATTCATTTTTGGAATTATCAAATAGCCTCTTTTCCCCAAATCTGCCGTTAGCAACAAGGAATACAATATCATTTCTTTTTATGTCAAGTGGAATGTCTTCAACCTCTTCTTGAGGGTAAACTCTGTAAACTGGTTTTCCTGTTTCATTATAGTCAAAAAGGGCCAATTGTAATTTGTCTCTGCTAAGAATACTGTTAACCTGTATAACATACAATAGAATATCATCCTCATCTTTTCTGTAAACTGGAGATACAACAGCCTCAATAAACTTTATAAACACATCATTGTCTTCATATATTTTCAGTCTAATCTCAAATAAATACTCTAAATCCCAATCGTTATTATTGATCATATGCTGATAAATATCCCCAGCAGCATTTGGGTATCTGGAATCTTCAGATGGCATTGTTGAAATATCCCAAATACTTTTTAGGAAGTCAAAATTATTATTTGTCCAAGTATTATGTTGATCACCCAAAAAATCGGTTTGACTTTTTATAAGAATATCTAATATTTCTTTTTTATTTCTATTTGAAATTTCCATAAAGGCTAAATAGTAATCATTGTAGTTCGCTAATATAATTAATAAATGAAAGAACTGGTTTGTAATTTTGAACTGTTTGACTGTACTAAAATATGTATTTTTGAAAAATATAGAATTAAAAATATTTTATAAGTTACGTATTGTTGCTAGTTTATTAAGCATTTTCTCTTGTTTAGAAGGATAATTAAAAAAAATATTCAAAAATATAATATGAGTATTTGAAATTTTATTTTTGGACTGGAATTTTAAACTGAGAAGAGTTACACTAAATCGTCTTCTCTTCTCCTCGCAATAAAAGTAGCAAGTTTAGCACTAATCATAATATCCATAGAAATCAAGTATTTTATCGAAGGGATCAAAAAGAAAAGCCGCAACCAAATTTGCATTCCTATCTCGTTTATCCATTTTTTTCTTTATATCGTAATATTCTATGTTTGTCTTGTCATATTTTGTCGTATCTATTGTAAGTACTGTAACATATAAGTCATCTTTCACATTGAGTATCATTTTACTTTTTGCCTCTAGATATATTTTATTAATCTTATTATTGTCAGTGTAAGATTCTCCATACTGTATTAAATGCAGTTTGAATTTTTTATAATATTCTTGATTTGATTTAAATTTTGAATGTGTCGCCAGCGAATCGCATACTTTTACGTCCTTTTTATAGTCAGTCAAATTTAAATTTTTGAATGAATCTAGAAGCTTAATATTTATTTCTTCTTTGTACAATTTACTTTTTAGAGAATCTTTTTTGCTGACTTTGGATTTATCTTGCAGACATAATAGCGAGTCCAATATAATACTGTTGCGCAGATTATCATTAACTTTTTTCTTAATGCAGAGATTATGAAGTCTGACATCAACAAACTGTGCATTAAAATAATTAATTAAACCTTGTTTTTTTTCTATTCCTATCAGCATAAAATATTTTTCGTCCGCATATATTCTGGATTGAGACAGTTTTGAATTGTTGTAAGTATATTCACGGGATGGCGTAAGTTGAGCAAGGTCCAGCGCGAATTTACCATCAAAATCAGATTCAGAAAAAAACCAAACGATACCAAACATAAATAGGAAGAATGAAATGTAGTTTAAAACAATTAAAATTACTTTCTTCCAGAAATTTACATTTAATATTAAAGGAAAAACAATCATAAATGAAATCCAAACAAAAAGAATAGAGTTGTCAAAAAGTAAATAAATAAACTCGGAATCACTGTATCTTGCAAATTTTAGAAGTAAAAGAAATATAGGGACAAATTGAAATTTTAAAATTAATAAAATCTTAAATAAGCTAAGCCATTGAAAACGGAAATTAAGGAGCAAAGATGCAATTCTGTACGGACCGATGAAAATTAAAAATGGAAACACAGTCAGGATAACTTCAATTAATGCTATTTGTACAGAGGTGTAAGTATTTTGTTCATACAATAGTATTAGCAGGGTAAAATATACCAAATGTAGAATAATGAAATCATAACTTTCGTTACTTGTATCCACAGCTTTTCTCCAAGCATTTACTGGTTTACGTAAAGATTAGCATAATTCGAAAGGTGTTCACCTAACTGTTTTAAGGATATTTTTTTAAGTAAATCTTCTATCAAATTTTATTTTTTTTTACAGTGATTGATTATTTTGTGCTTTTTAGTAAAATTCTAAAATTAAATTTCTTATTGCCCAAGTATAAATACCTGAATTTTTAGAAATGATACGCTTTAGCCGCCAGATTCTAATATTGCAATTTAGCAAAATTGATTGCAAAATATTCCAACAATAAAATAATAAGTTTTGAAATTTTTAGTTAAATTCCCTCCTTTTTTTTCTCAAGAGCGGGATGAAAGTTTTCAATTGCACCAGAAATCAAGATGCTTTAGGTTTCTCGCTGATGAAAGATGACTAATCTGCCAGGAGGCATTACTTTCAAAATGGCTCCATGGGGAAATGCCTTCATCTATTTTAGACGCTAATTAGCCACGAAAGCGGTAATGCGCATAAATTGACATGCAGGCAACCGCATATTGTTTGGCAAGTTTTTTATTTCCTTTTACTACAATAAAATTTTCATCATTTTCTTGGCTTGCGCCTTTTGTAAAATTATGTGAACCAGTAATGATAATTCCTCAAAACAAGCTGAGACCATATTAAGAAGCGGCGATGCAGATTTTATATTCGTTGGAAGAGAATTGCTTAGGAATTCTTACTTTGCTCTTAACGTAGCAAAAGATTTACATTGTCCAGTCGAAATTCCAAAAGAATATGCATTTGGGTTTAAGTAGAATTACTGTAATTGAGTTTCTATAAGCAGAATTACTTTTAGTTTGGTGTTATTCCATTCTTAAAATAGTCAAAAAAAATAAGAATAGAAATTATCAAATTTCAAGTCTGTTAGGATAGAATGATATGGTAACGGTTCCTGAAACATCGGAATAATCCCTGTGAATAAATGCATTCATAAGGCCTTCTCTTAATGCTGATTTAGGGAAAGCAGAATCTTCACGATGCCAGCGATTTTCATTAAATTTACTCGCAGAAGCGAGATTGACATCAAAAAATAGAATTATATCTTCAATATTTTTAAAAAGATTTCCTTCGAAAAATTTATAGATGAGAATATGCCTCATATCAAAGACGACGATTCTATCGAAGACGAGTTTGAAAAATTCTGGCAGGATCAAAAAGTTTTAGCTTTAGCAAAATTATGTGAGGAAGAGCATTTAGATAAATTACAATTCAAAGCTTTAATTGATGCTTATGTTTACAGTGGAAGAGAACCCATAAAAGATGAAGTTTTTCAATGTTTGGATAATAGGCCAAGTATTTTGCAAGCACGTGCAATTGGCGATCGAATTATTTCTAAAATGAAGGAGTTTGTTGAAGTTTTTGTTAAGGGGATGACTGCTTAAATTAAATTAGTAAAATAAATAAAATATGAAGTTTTTAGTTATTTCGGGTGCACCGCAGACAGGAAAAACCACAGCAATCAATAAAATTGCAGAATGGCTAACCATTGGTCTTACAACAGATATTGATGGAATTAAATTTCCGTCTTTTCTTCCTAATCCAAAAGGTAAATATGAAGATTTTTCTATTGTCATTAATCGACATGGTAAAAAAATAATTATTCATTCCGCAACAGATAATAAACCGTGGATGGACAAGCTGATAAAAAAAATAAAAGAAAATCCCGATACAGATGTTGTTATAACTTCATGTAGAGATATTTACTGGGAAAGAGACTATTTTACAGATAATGTTAGGCCTTTTGCCAGTTTCTTTTTAGAATCGCCTTTAGCTAAAATTACTCGTAAAAATGAATTTTTACACGCTGATAATCTTTATAAGTATAATTTATTTCTTATGCATCAACATATCTTGACAAATAATCCGTATAATTTGTAGAACATAATATTTAAGTGGATAATTAAAAAAACTTCAATTTTTTTTTGGAGTTTTTTTACCTCATTTCCTAATCTTAGGCTTCTCCATTAAAACACCAAAAGTTGCTTATTTTGGCGAAAAACTAAAATTGAACTTTGTGTATCAGTTTGATATAAAAGATTGGAAAACACAAAAGCCCTAAACATTCTCGTTTAAGGCTTTTGTATTTTTATGGATAACCATTTTACTTCACCAAATAATCAACTTGATCAGCTTCGCAAAGTCTAAAATAACCCATTGCATAATTATTGGCATTGTTGGTATTGATTATATTCCCGCGAATGTTTCCAGGAGGAACAGAAAACGGATTTGAATTTGAAGCTTCTAAAATTAATTTCATGTAATTGAAAAAGTTTTTAGAAACACCCCTGTGTGTAATTTTTACCGTATTTCCTGACTTCATATCTTCATCGGAAAACCTTGTACTGATTTCATTTCCATTATAAAATTCATCGTTTGTGATTTCGTATTCTGGAAAAATTAAAAACTCACTTTGATAATCGGTTAAATAAAAATTCACTTGATCTGCTGGATCAGTATAATAAAAAGTTAGTTCGATCACATCTTCTCCGCCAAAATCTGGAACAATGGCTTGTTCTACTTTAGTAATTGGCGTTACAGAAGTTAGTTTTTCAGTTGCTGTAAAACTTTGTCCTTCGGCTTCAACAAATAATTTATAATCCATATCGATTACTGGAACAAAATTATTGCATTTATAAACCCCCGCTTCAGATTCAGTAAAAGTAAAAACGTCACCATTACTATTTTCAACACGCACTTGAGCTCCCGAAACTTTTGGTGTTGTATCGTTGTAATAAGGAGCCGTTTTACTGATTTTTATAGTTTGCTCGTTTCCGGCAGTTCCTTTTTTCCAGATAATTTCAGCATCAATTACCAATCTTGTTTCGCCAGTTTCCAAATCAAGGTTTACAACATCTTCACAAGAAGTAAAAGACAAAGCCAGGAAAAGTGTTAGTAATGCCAGCGCTTTGTTCATTGTACTATATTTTTTTAATCTGTTCATCGCATTAAAATTTAAAATTATAAGAAATTCCAGGTACAATTCCGAAGATCGAAAGTCTTCTGGTTTCATTTGCTCCTGTATCGTCATTAGTTGTAAAACTCATAGAAGCAGCATTTTTTCTGTTGTAAATATTATAAAGGCTGAATACCCAATAGCTTTGCCATCCTTTCTTTTTGTCTGGTTTTGGAGTGTAAGTTGCGGCAACATCCAAGTGGTGGAAAAGAGGTAATCTGTTTTCGTTTCTTAAAGAATAATTAGGAACATTGATGCCGCCAAATTCATAATATCCATTGGCATACGTAACCGGCTGACCCGACTGTAAAGTGAAATTTCCATTAAAAGACCATTTCGGATTCAGTTCGTAACTTCCTACAACACTTAAATTATGAAGTTTGTCATATCCAGATAAATACCAATCGCCATTTGCAATTCCTGGTTCTTCAGGCGTTCTTCCAACGGTTTTTTGTTCTGCTCTAGATAAAGTATAAGAAACCCATCCTGTGAAATTACCAGCGTTTTTTCTAAATAACAATTCCAGTCCGTAAGATCTGGCTTTACCGTTCAGGATTACTTGTTCAATATTATTGTTGGCCAAAACATCGGCTCCATCAATATAATCGATACGGTTTTGAACTTTTTTATAGAATAATTCTCCTTCAAAAGAATAATCACCGTCTTTAAAATTTTGGAAATAACCCATGGCGTATTGGTCCAAAAGCTGAGGTTTAGTAAAAGGGCCGCTTGGAGTCCAGATGCTCATAGGCAGGGGAGACTGTGTGTTTGATAAAATATGAATGTACTGCGCCATTCTATTATAACTTGCCTTTACAGAAGTTTCATCATTAAAAGCATAAGACAAAGCAGCTCTTGGTTCAAAATTATTAAAGGTGCTTATGGCTTGTCCTTTTTTGTAATTTATTGTTCCCGTTGGAGTTCCTTCCTCATAAATTTTATAAAGCGGATTAAATACTACAGCCTGACCATTTTCATAAGTACTGATTTCTTCGCCGCCTAAACGATAAAATGAACTGTAACGAAGTCCGTAACGGAAATTCAGTTTTTCTGTAATTTGATTTTCAAAATCGATATAAGCAGAAGTTTCTAATGCATATTTTTTATCCAGCTGTTTGTAATTGAACTGAGAATCTGAACTTGTTGGCTGTACAACTCCCGGATTGAAGTTATAGTACAAACCATCAATTCCGTAATTGATTTTGAATTTTTCTGATGTTTGGTAATTCCAAGCATATTTTAGTCCGTAACTGCTGATGCTGCTTTCCCATTCGAAATTTTCTGTAGAAAGTCCTAAGTTGAATTTATAGTCACTATAAAAACCAGAAAGATTACTGTTTAAACGATCAGAAAATTTATGTTTCCAGCTTAAAATACCCATTGTACTTCCGTAAGTACTCGAAAAACGTTCGTTGATATCGAATAAATCATTTCCTAAATAACTAGAAAAAGAAAGCGTATTATTAGGATTAAAACGGTAATTGAATTTAGCATTCAAATCATAAAACATGGCAGAGTTTTTATTATCTGCCAGTTTCATGAACAAATGCGCATACGAAGCACGCCCGGAAAGGATGAACGAACTTTTCTCTTTTTGTATTGGCCCTTGAACCAAAAGTCGGCTGGAAATAATTCCGATTCCTCCGTTAACTTTATAATTTTCAAAATCGCCGGTTTGCTGTGTAACGTCTAAAACAGAAGAAACACGTCCTCCAAATTTTGATGGAATTCCGCCTTTATATAAATCTAAACCATTAACAATGTCAGCATTAAAAATCGAGAAGAATCCAAACATATGCGAATCAGCATAAACAGGAGCACCGTCTAAAAGAATCAAATTCTGATCGGCTGCACCACCGCGGACATTAAAACCAGAAGAAGCTTCTCCGGCATTCGTAACTCCAGGTAAAGTTAAGATCGATTTTAAAGGGTCTGGTTCGCCCATTGCCACAGGAATTTTTTTAATTTCCTGCATCGAAAGTCTGTTCACACTCATTTGAGTGGTTTTAACATCAACAGCTTTATTATTCATTACAATTACTTCACCTAATTGCTGACTGTCTGATTCTATATTGAAATTTAGGGTAGTATCATCATTAATATTTATCTGTCTTTCCTTATTCTGAAAACCAACATAACTAATCGAAACGGTGTAAGCTCCATTCGGAACTTCGATGCTGTATTTTCCATTGATATCCGTTACAGTGCCGGTCTGTAATTCTGTGATATAAACGTTGGCGCCAATAACAGGTTGTTTTTCATCATCAAGAATCTGACCTTTTAGCCTGCTTTTTTTTTTGGTCGTCGTTTTAGGACTTTGAGCTTTCTGTTTCACAAAAATATTATTGCCTGCTATAGAAAATTGTAAAGAGGCAGTTTTATTTAATTCTGAAATAAGTTTTTCAATAGTAGTCTGCTTAAAAGTATTTTTTTGAGTAAAATATTTTTTCCCAGTATCGATTTGATCTGTAAAAGCAAATTTATAATCGGTTTGATTTTCAATTTGCTTGAAGAATTCTTTTAAAGTGACATTTTGATCTACAGTTATCGTAACGCTTTGAGCGGACATACATAAGCTGAATAAAAAAAAGCATGCTGAAATTATATGCTTCATGAAATTTTGTATTTTTGAATATTATTAAATGGATTAACTTCGTGTTATCCTGATTAAGAGGAGGATGTGTAGTTTCGCGGCTTACATCCTTTTTTGTTTATTATTGAAAAGTAATCTGTTTTAGATCTTCATTTATTTCAAAATTTAGGTTATACATTTCTGCTATTAATTGTACAATTGTATTTAAATCTTCTTTTTTGTTGATTCGAATGGTAATTTTTTGAGTAGAATATTCTTGAGGGATATTTACTTTGTAACCATAATTTTCTTCGACATAAGTTCCTAAAGCGCTTAATTTAGCATTGTCAAAATCTATAAAACGGCTGAAGACGGTAACTGCCGCAGTTTGATTTCCGTAAATAAATTTCTCGCCAGGTTTTAATATCCATTTTTGTTCTTGACCGTTTACGTTCATCTGGACACTTCCTTCATACAATTCAACCGTTACTTCTTTTTGATTCGATTCTTTCACTATAAAAGAAGTTCCTAAAACCGTTGTTGTAGTCTCATTACAAAAAACCTGAAAAGGATGCTGTTTGTCTTTTTTAACTTTAAAATAAGCTTCACCATCAATTTCAATTTTTCTGTTTAAAGCAAAATTGTCTCCATAAGAAATTTTAGAATTTGGACTTAATTCTACTTTTGAATTATCCGGCAGGACTACATATTTTATTTTCTGAGTAGTATTCTCAATTACATTTCCTGCCAGAACAGCTGTTTCTGTTACAGAATTATTGTTAAAATAAATTCCAGTTCCGATAAGAACAAAAAGTAAAACAGATGCCGCTGCATAATAGCGCCAAAGTTTAATTTTTCGTTTTTTAGGAAAAGCTTTTGCTTGGAATTCTTCCCAAGAAGCTTCTTTTGTGCTTTCTGAATGAGAAGCTGGAGTTTCATTCCATAACTTTTTAAACTCTTCGTCTAAATTTTCCTTTTCCATTTTTTTCGGTGTTAGAGTTTCTGGCAATAAAATCCTTGTTTATTAAAAACACCATAAACCATTTCCTTAATGTCTCTGTTGGTTTCGATTCTTAGAATTCTCTCGCGATTTTTGAAATCAAAATATATAATACAATCGGAAATAATGAACTGCAAAAGCACCACAATTAAACTGGCATCTTTTTTAGTTCTAACATTTGTTTTATACGCTTCAATGTGCATTTTTTGTTCTTGTTTTTATATATAACAAACGAGAACAGAAAAGTTCCTAATGGTTTTCGATTTTTTTTCGAATAAATTTACTGGCGAGATAAATATGATTGGCAATGGTCTTTTCAGAAAGATCCGTGATTGCTGCAATCTCCTTATAGCTAAGGTTTTCCAGTTTGTGTAAAGTAAATATTTTTTGTTGCTGTTCTGGAAGCTGATTAATGAAGCTTTGTAGTTTTTCTTGTCTTTCTTCGAAAATTCCTAAATCAGAATCTTGTTCTTCCAAGATATCAGCTTGAAAAGTGTCAAGCTGAACTATTTTATTTTCTCTGTTAATGTGATTGAGAATAATGTTTTTGCAGATAGTGTACAATTGCTTGTCCAATAGAACATCTTCGTTAAGTAATTCTCTTTTATTGTAGAGTCGTAAAAAACTTTCTTGAACAAAGTCCTCGGGCGTAAGGACTGTCAGATTAAAACGCTTGGCAATATTTATCAGTTTATCGTAGTAAGTGAAGTAAACCTCTTTAAAAGCGGCTTCATTCCCTTTTTTCAAACTAAGAATAAACTTTTTATTGTCCATAACGAAAATATCGCGACTTGTTTAACTAATAACAACTCATTGGTCTTACTATTATTGCATTCAAAAAACACGAATTTGATATCAAGAATGTAATAAGTTACAAAGAACCGTAATTTAATTTTATATTTTGACGCTGTTATTGGAAAATGTTACAGTAAATCGAGTTCTTTTTTATTTCTAATAAAAAGTATTGGCAGCAAGTTATTGATTGCTTATTTCTCACCATCAATATCTTCGACAGCAGAAATTTGGTCCAGTATATTGGTCTGGTTAGGCGAAATGTAGTTTTTTACTTCAGCGGGAGTTTCTTTCTTAAACAGAAGATCCAATGCATTGTAAAGTTTTAATAAAACATCTTTGTCTTCTTTTGCAATATCTAAGGCAGTATTAAAATTAAAAACATAATTATTCGAATTGCGTACTTCTACTTTGATTGTTTTAGATGTGATCTTAAATTTTACTATGTCCATATGTTATAAAATTACCTCTGCAAAATAACTATTTTAATGGCAGTTTTTATGGTTATTTTTTTGATTTTTTAATTACAAAGAATTTTTATTTTCTTGTTTTAATTTTAGCAATACTTCCATTGCTTTTAGAGCGTCATTTTTATCAATAAATATATGGTCGTGTAAATAGGCAGCAACTACATTGCAGCTAATATTGGCATTTCCTAGTGCCTGAGAAAATGCAGCGGTCAAACCTACAGCAGCTAAAGAAGAATGAACTTCTAAAGTAATCCAAGAAGCGATGTAGGAGAAAGTAAGATTAAGCTCTTCTGCAAAACGCTTTTCTAGGACAACAGTAATTCCTTCTTTCTCTTTAAATAGAAACAAAATTTTTGAAAAGGCGATATGGTCTATAGAATCTACTTTTGTAAAAACATATTCTCCTGCATTAAGAACAGGATTAAGATTCTCTAGAATAGTGTTTAAATTTATTTCGCCTTCCATAAAATTAAGACTCTTTTTTTTATAAAATAATAAAAAACCCTTAAACATTTCTGTTTAAGGGTTTTACCTTTTTTGTAGCGAGGACGGGAGTTGAACCCGTGACCTCAGGGTTATGAATCCTGCGCTCTAACCAACTGAGCTACCTCGCCTGGACTGCTATCATGAATTCCTGATTGCGGGTGCAAAGATAGAAATAATATTAAAGCGTACAAGAATATTTTGAAGAAAAAAAAATATTTTTAAAAACGCATTGTTTTTGGACATATATTCTTATATTTCGAAAAAATTAAAAGTAGCACATGGATTCAAAAATACGTTACGAAATCGAGTTTCCGATCAATTCTTCGCCGCAATTATTGTATCAATATATATCAACTCCGTCAGGTTTATCAGAATGGTTTGCTGACAATGTTAATTCAAGAGGTGAATTTTTTACTTTCATCTGGAATGATTCGCAGGAAAAAGCACGCTTGGCTTCAAAAAAAACAGGAGAAAAAGTTAAGTTTAAATGGGTAGATGAGAGCAGTAAGGATACTGAATACTTTTTTGAACTTCATATTTTAGTCGATGAATTGACTAAAGATGTATCGCTTATGGTGGTCGATTTTGCTGATAGAGAAGAAATCGGCGAAGCTAAACAATTGTGGGAGAATCAAATCTCAGATCTAAAACATCTTATAGGATCTGTTTAGTAAAAGTCTATTTTATACCTTATATTTGCCCTGAACAAAATTCAGGGTTTTTTTATGATTAATTTTAACGGAAATATAGCGCAGGAAGATAGTAACATATTAACTCAAAACCGCGCTTTTCTATACGGTGACGGCATTTTTGAAACAGTAAAAATAATCAATGGAAAAATCTTGTTTCTTGAAGATCATTATTTTAGATTAATGGCTTCTATGCGCGTGGTTAGAATGATGATTCCAATGAATTTTACAATGGAATATTTCGAAGAGCAAATCCTTAATTTAGTAAAAGAGCAAGGTATTTCCTCTTCGGCTAGAGCAAGAATAACTGTTTTTAGAAATGACGGAGGTTTATATCTTCCTAAAACCAATGAAATTTCTTTTTTAATCAAAGCAGCGCCACTTGAAAACACTTCCTACGCAGTTAATACAAACGAATATGAAGTAGATTTATATAAAGATTTCTATTTAACGAAACAATTATTATCGTCTCTTAAAACGACTAATAAGATGATTCATATTACAGGAAGTATTTATGCCCACGAAAATGATCTTGCTAATTGCCTTTTGCTAAATGACAGTAAAAATGTGGTAGAAGCACTTCAAGGGAATATTTTTATGGTAACAGGAAAAAAACTAATAACGCCTCCAGTTTCAGAAGGTGCTTTAAACGGAATAATGCGTAAACAAATTTTGGCATTAGCCAAGAAAGTAGAAGGCATAGAAGTTTCTGAGGAAATAATTTCACCGTTTGATCTTCAAAAAGCAGATGAATTATTCCTGACAAATGTAATCATGGGAATACAGCCGATAACCAAATATCGAAAAAAGGAGTTTAAAACTAATCTGGCTCATTTATTAGTGCAGAAATTAAATGAATCCATTTCTGAAAATTAATTCAGATATGGATTTTCCGGTGCATTAGACCAAATAAGGTAGTCGCCTCCAAGTTCAATAATCTGCTCTTTCCAAAAATGAGTAGTAGATTTACCGATAATTTTATTCTTGTAATTATTATCAGCAATAATCCAAGAGTTTCCCTGCATCTCATTTTCGAGCTGATTTTCGTCCCAGCCGGTATAGCCTAAGAAAAAACGAATATTATTTTTACTAATAGATCCGTCATTTATTAAGTCTTTGGTTGACTCAAAATCACCTCCCCAATAAATTCCATTAGAAATCTCAACACTGTTTGGGATTAATTCTGGAATATTATGAATGAAATAAAGGTTGTCTTGCTCTACAGGGCCTCCGTTATATATCTTGAAGTTGGCTTCAATTTCAGGTATTAAATCATTAATAGTATATTTTAATGGTTTATTAATGATAAAACCTATTGATCCTTCTTTGTTATGGTCTGCTAATAAAATTACCGATCTGTTAAATGATAAATCTCCAATTATTGAAGGCTCGGCAATAAGCAGGTGTCCTTTTTTTAATTTTTCTGAAATCATACGGTTACAATTTTTATTAAATTTAATCATAAAAAAATTAAAATCACAAAAAAAATCGTTAAACCGCATAAAAAAACCTTCCACAAGGAAGGTTTTAATTATATTATAAGTTTAGAGAACTTTCTTACTTAGTTCACTGCACCTTCTAATTCAGCACCAGCTTTGAATTTTACAACATTTTTAGCTGCGATCTTGATAGTTTTTCCTGTTTGAGGGTTTCTACCGTCTCTAGCAGCTCTTGAAGATACTGACCATGATCCAAAACCTACTAATGAAACTCTTCCACCTTTTTTCAAAGTAGTTCCTACATTACCTAAAAAAGACTCTAAAGCTAATTTCGCCGCAGCTTTTGTGATTCCTGCATCAGCAGCGATAGCATCGATTAATTCTGATTTGTTCATAATAATTAGTTATTAATTGTTGGTTAAAAAAAATTGTTAATACACAAATTTAGTAGGAAATCCGTTGCGTGCAAGTGTTTTCTTTAATTTTAGCAAAAATTGTTGATAACTTGCTTTTTTTGTTCATAAAGAGTGTTGTTTATCGATCAAAAACAGGTGCAAACCCCTGTTTTACTGACCTTAATACACTTTTGCAACATCTGAAAAACTGACTCCATTTAATATTTCTGAAGCAAGCATTCTCTTTTTTCCTGGAAATTGTAGACTTAATAACTGAATAAAGCCATCTTTTATTGCAATCTTGATTTCTTTTTTAGTACTAATTAATTTTCCAACCTCGTAAGAATGGGCTTCCGAAATCAATTTTGCCTCATATATTTTAATGTTCAGTTCTTCATTTTGGTCTTTTAAAAAACACCAAGAAGCAGGATACGGGCTCAAGCCTCGAATTAGATTATTGATTTCTGCTCCAGATTTTGTCCAATCTATTTTGCAGTTTTCTTTATTCAATTTATAAGCAGTTTTGATTTCTGCATTATCTTCTTGAATAGTAGTAGTTACATTTCCGTTTTCAATAACTTTCAAAGTATCAATTACGGTAGAACTTCCTAAATGCATTAATCTATCGTGTAATTGTCCTGCATTTTCTTCTGGTTCAATTGCGATTTCAGAATTTAAAATCATGGCGCCAGTATCAATTTTGTCATCAATAAAGAAAGTTGTAACACCAGTTTTAGTTTCTCCATTAATAATCGCCCAGTTAATAGGAGCAGCACCACGATAATTTGGAAGTAAGGAAGCGTGAAGATTAAATGTTCCTAAGCTTGGCATTTCCCAAACTACTTTTGGCAGCATTCTAAACGCAACTACAATTTGTAAATTGGCATTTAAAGCTTTCAATTCTGCTAAGAAATTTTCGTCTTTTAAATTAGTTGGCTGTAATAAGTTCAAATTGTTGGCAAGCGCATATTCTTTTACAGCCGAATATTTTATTTTTTGTCCGCGTCCTGCTGGTTTATCTGCAGCTGTTATTACGCCGACAACATCATAGTTGTTTTTTATAATGGTATCCAAAATGCCTACAGCAAATTCTGGAGTTCCCATAAATATAATTCTCAATTTCTCCATTATGATTTTAAAGTGTATTTATTATTCGCTTGTATGATAATATGATTGTTTTCGAGTAATTCCTGAAGAGCCGAAATAATGTCTTTGGTGTCCATTTTTATTTGGTTTTCAATTTCTCTCGAAGTCAAAGAAGCAGTTTTTAGTAAAGATAGAATCTTATCAGCAATCGAATCGGCTTCTGTTATTTTTCCTTTTTGGGTAATGCAGTACGAACAAATACCGCAGTTTTCATTCGTTTCTTCACCAAAATAATCCAAAACCAATCTGTTTTTACAGGTTTTAGTGTCTTTTATATAATGCAAAACAGACAAAAGCTGTTCTTTTTTAACTTGATTTTGTTTTTCTAAATATTTCGAAACTCTATTTATAGTATGATCGTCTTCGCGGACTTCATTAAATAATATAGTAGCGTCGTTGTTTTTAGACTTGTATTCTATAATTTCTTTTTCTTTTAATTTTTCTAAAAGTGCTGTAACCTGCTCTTCAGAACGATTCGATTTTTTAGCAATCAATCCCAGATTCAGATTTGATTTTACCTCATATACTCCTGGATAAGTTCGCAAAATTGCCAATATAATTTCCTCGTCATTAGGATTCAAACTCATGTATCGAATAACTTCTTTGGATTCAATCAAAAACTGAATGTTGATTTTTTCCGAGAATTCCTGAGACATGGTAATAATTCCCTGCTGATTCAAAAATTGTAATGCATTGTATGTTTTAAGGGTAGGGAAGTCGTACTTGTTGCAAAAATGATTCAGTTTAAACGAAAAAGAATCATCTAAACCTTCTCCGTAAGCAATTTGAAAATAGTTGCAAAGTTTGACATACATTGTTTTCAGAAACTTCTTGTCGGGAAGGATACTTAAAAACTGCTGCTCCGTTTGTGTTGCATCAGAATTATTGTGGAGTAAAACCGAAAAAGCTTTTTCGCCATTTCGTCCCGCTCTTCCAGATTCTTGGTAATAATTTTCTAAATTTTCTGGAAGCTGGGTATGTATAACGGTTTTAACATTGTCTTTGTCAATTCCCATTCCAAAAGCATTTGTAGCCACGATAACCTGTGCTTGCTCAGACATCCACAACTGCATGTTTTTGTCTTTTTCTTTAGACGAAAGTCCGCCGTGATAATACGTCGCCGTAAATCCTAAAGATTGCAATTGCGAAGAAATGTTCAAACAAGACTTGCGGTTTCGGACATATATTATAGAAGGCTGCGGATTTTTTTTAAGAATTTGTTCCGTGCGGTATAATTTATCTTCGACTTCAAAAACCATGTAAGCAATGTTTTTTCGCTCAAAAGATTGTTGAAAATGTCTCGGATTTTTTAATTCTAACTGCGTTCTAATGTCTTCAATAACCCTAGGAGTTGCTGTCGCCGTTAAAGCTAAAAAAGGAATCTTCGGAAAGAATTTCTTCAATTCCGAGATTTTAAGATAGGCGGGTCTAAAATCATGTCCCCATTGCGAAACACAATGTGCCTCGTCAATAGCGATTAAATTTATAGGAAGATTTTTAATTCGCTCCAAAATCCAATCCGATTGTAAACGCTCTGGCGAAAGATAAAGGAATTTATAATTACCAAACTGGCAGTTGTCCAAAAGATCTATGATTTCTTCAGTATGAATACCTCCTGTAAGAGCAATTGCTTTAATTTCTCGCTTATGCAAATTCATTACCTGATCTTTCATCAAGGCAATAAGAGGAGAAATTACCAAGCAGATTCCTTCCTGCATCATCGCGGGCACCTGAAAACAAATCGATTTTCCGCCCCCGGTCGGAAGCACAGCAAAAGTATCCTGTCCTTCAAGAACAGAATCGATAATTTCTTTTTGCAACGGTCTAAAACTGTCGTGTTTCCAGTATTTTAGAAGAATATCCTGTGCTCCGAGCATTGCTTTAGTTTTAAAGTTAAAAATTCAGAAAACAGGTTCTAGTTTTACAGCTAAAAACGCGTCGCTAAATTTTATCTAAGATATAAAGAATTCTGTTTTCAACCGTATCTTTTGGAACTTCAATCAATTCGTAACCATATTTTTTATAGGTTTCAATAAGATGTTCCTGAATTTTAACCGCTTGTTCAAAATTTTCGTAACGCTCTGTATCGCTTTGGTAAATTTCTTCCCAAGGCGGCAGAATAAAAGTTTTAGAATATTTATAATCCTCACAAGCCTTTGTAAAACGCTCTGGATATTCATCTCCAATATAATCCATGTAGGCTACAACATCGGGAATTCCTCTGTCTATAAAAACTACATTATCAGGTTCTTCAAGAGCATTTTGGTATTGTTCGATGCGGCCTTCCAGAAGCATTTCGCTAAACAAAAGCGGTTGTTCTAAAAACAGTTGTTCGATACCTTCCTGCTGCGCTTTCATGGTTACCTGTCTTGAGATTTCAGGATAGCAGCAAAAGCCACGAGCTACCAATTCGTTAATAAGTGTTGATTTTCCAGTACCAGGACCGCCAAGTAAGACTATGATTTCTTTTTGCACTATTCTAAAAATAAAGCGCAAATTTACCTAAACTTATTCGTAATTAAAAAGAATATTTATCCGAAACGAAAGATTTGATATTTTGATAAACAAAAGTTCTTATTTTAAAGTCCCGATAGGGACGATATATTTATAGAAAAAATATACACGATAAATATAAAGCTCCAGCGGAGCGACATAATTTTAATAGTTTAGATGTCGCTCCGCTGGAGCTTTTGATTGGTGTGAAAATTGAATTTGCTATACATATTTTGTTCCGCTGGAGCAATTTTGGAATAAATTAAATTGATTTATAAATTGCCGTTGGTTTTAACCAACGAATTTAAAGGCTTTTTATATTTTGGCTTTAGCCAAATATTTGCCACCATTTTCTTTTGACTTTAGGAAGAACGACTCTTTGGTTGTCTTCAATTTGTTTTCCATTAAAATCGAGAACATATTCGTTCGATTCAAAATCAATTAGACGTATTTTATCACTTTCAATATTAAAAGGGTTTTTGCCTTCAAGATTTACCCAGATATCTCTTCCTCCGAAGCGCCAAACTATTTCTCCTTCTTTTGTAATTCTAAATATTTCTACCTCGCCATAAATAATAAAATCCTTTTCTAATTTGTAAATACCAAAGTTTGTGGCAAAATCAAATTCTTTATACCAGACAATTTCAAGTGAAGGAATTTGTAAACAATATAATGTATTACAAACGCGAATCCATATTTTTTTATCTTCAATAATAAATGAATTCTCATAAATTCCGGTTGCTCCTCCAGTTGCGCATATTATTGCGCTTGAAATTTCTGCTTCATTTTTTTTAATAACAATTGCATGCTTGCTGGTTGAGTAAAAATTTTTCTCTTGATATTTTCCTTCGAAATAAACTTTTTGATAATGAAATGAATTTTCTGGTGAATTCAAAGTGTAATTTTGGTCGTCAAAAACTTCTATTTCAAAATTATTATAATCAATTTTCATATTTTGGTTTAAAATTAATTACTCACAAAACAAATATTTCCCAGAACCTTTTCCTTTTTTAGAAGGAACAATCAAATGCGATTGAAACTTTTTACCGTTTAAAACATCATTCACAAAATCAAGAACATACTGCTGTCCTTCATGGAAAAGATAGCTGGAGAATTCGTGTCCGCCCTCACAAAAAGTAATTAGTTCAACATCTTTATGTAAATCCTGCATATGATTGTAAACGGCATAAGAACCAAAAAGAATCAGCCAGCCCGAAGCATTTGTCGGGCAAGAGCGATGCGAACCAGCATTATACGGAACTGTATCGTCATTACTTCCATGCGCTAATAACATCGGAATTGCTTTTTCTTTTGTAATCAAATTGATGTCCTGAATCGCTCCCGAACCTCCAATAAAACCTTTATATTTAAAATTTTCAGGCAGATTGTTTTTATACAAATTCATTAATTTATAATCCCAGAACGAAGCATGAAAACCAATTTCTGCCCCAGCGCTGATTCCAGAAATAAATATTTTAGAATTATCCAGATTGTATTTGTCTGCATTTTTGATTAGATATGAAGTTGCCTGCCACATATCACTCACGCCAATCTGGATTGCTTTTATTTTTTCGGTTAAAGTTCCTTTGCATCCAAAATCTTTTCCTTTCATATATAGACTGTACGAAATACTGGCAACGGCATAGCCATTTTGAGCCATAAATTTTCCGAACTCTTTTTCGCTTGTACGCTCTCCGCCAGAAAATCCGCCGCCAAAAGCGAATAGGATCAACGGAATTTTTTCAGTAGATTTTTTCTTCGGCAGATATAAATCTAAGTCTAGTTTTAAAGTATCGTTCTGGAAATAAGTCAGCGTTTTGACTTCTTGCGCTTGGCTATTGTAAAAAGTACAGATTGTAAAAAGGAAGAAGATAATTTTTTTCATTGTAAGGTATTTTAATTTTGCAAAGTCGAAGAGTTGCGAAATATTTCAAATATAAAGGTTTGTCAAGAATTTCCCGAATTTTTGCGAATTTAAATTTTGAAACCAGTCAAAAACTAGTGCAATTTAATGAAGAGATTTGCAATAATATAATTAGTGTAAATTAGTGAAATTCGTGGCCAAAAAACAGCTGTCTTTTCAATAGAAAAAATCTAAAATCTAAAATCTAATATCTGAAATCAAAAACGTATATTTGCGTTTATTTTTAATTACGAATGGAGAACGATAAAGAAAAAAATACCGCCGAATTTTACGAAAGATTAAAATTAGAGCTAGATAACGCAAACACTTGGCCAGCAGAATATTTGTATAAATTTATTGTGCCATCTGTTGCGGATAATGTGGAGCGAGTTGAAAAAGCTTTTGATAGAATGGGAGCGGTTATTAAAACAACAAAATCTAAAACGGGTAAATTTACCAGCGTTTCTGTAGATGTTACTATGAACAGTTCAGATGATGTGATTAGTAAATACAAAGAAGTTTCTACAATAGAAGGTATAGTTTCATTATAACTTATGGTCGAAAAATATAAAAAAGAAGTCGCAAATGACGTTGTTTTTAACTTAGAATATAATTCTGAAAGACAGCGTTTGATTATTCCGGAATATGGTCGTCATTTACAAAAATTGATCGATCAGGCTACCGCAATAGAAGATGATGAAACACGCAATAAAGTCGCGAAATATATCATTCAGGTTATGGGAAGTTTGAATCCGCATTTGCGCGATGTACCAGATTTTCAGCATAAACTTTGGGATCAGCTTTTTATAATGTCTGATTTTAAACTGAACGTAGAATCGCCATATCCAATTCCGTCAAGAGAAGTTTTGGAGCTAAAACCAGATGTGTTGCAATATCCGCAGAACTTTCCAAAATACAGATTTTATGGTAACAATATCAAATACATGATCGATGTTGCTAATAAGTGGGAAGATGGAGAAATGAAAAATGCATTGGTTATGGTAATTGCCAACCACATGAAAAAATCTTTCTTAAGCTGGAACAAAGACACAGTGAAAGATGATGTGATTTTTGAGCATTTATATGAATTGTCTGGTGGAAAAATAAACTTGCTTCACAGCACAGAAGAATTGTTGAATACAACAGATTTAATGCGTACCAACAAACGCATGTCTAATAAAACAGCATCTGTTGGACAGCCAAAAATTCAAAACAACAAAAACAATAAAGGAGGCCAAAAAAAAACATTTCAAAAAAACAATAATCAAAAATAGAAGAAGTTGCTAAGATACTAAGCGTCTAAGTTGCTAAGATTTTAGCTAAACCTTAGAACCTCAGAATCTCAGAACCTTAGAACCTTAAAAAAAATCTATGGGAATTTTTAAAATCGAAGGAGGAACTCCTTTAAAAGGAGAAATCACTCCGCAAGGAGCAAAAAACGAGGCATTACAAATTTTATGTGCCGTGCTTCTAACGGGGGATAAAGTAAAAATTAATAATATTCCCGATATTATTGACATCAATAAATTAATCACTCTATTGGGTAATTTAGGGGTTAAAATTCAACGTAACGAACCAGGTTCTATCACTTTTCAAGCCGATGAAGTTAATGTTGGATATTTAGAAACCGAAGCTTTCAAAAAAGAAGGAGGAGCACTTCGTGGTTCTATTATGATTGTTGGACCGCTTTTGGCTCGTTTCGGAAAAGGTTATATTCCAAAACCAGGAGGAGATAAAATTGGCCGTCGTAGATTAGATACACACTTTGAAGGTTTTATTAACCTTGGAGCAAAATTCAGATATAATAGAGAAGATCATTTTTACGGAGTAGAAACTCCAGAAGGAGGACTTCAGGGAACAGATATGCTTTTAGACGAGGCTTCTGTAACCGGAACGGCAAACATTGTAATGGCTGCTGTTTTAGCAAAAGGACAAACTACAGTTTACAATGCTGCGTGCGAACCATATTTACAACAATTGTGTAAAATGCTAAACTCTATGGGTGCTAAAATCACTGGAGTTGGTTCGAACTTATTGACTATTGAAGGTGTTGAAAGTCTTGGAGGATGCGAACACACTATTCTTCCGGATATGATCGAAATTGGTTCTTGGATTGGTCTTGCGGCTATGACAAAAAGTGAAATCACGATCAAAAATGTAAGCTGGGAAAATTTAGGTTTGATTCCGAATACATTTAGAAAATTAGGAATTACAATTGAAAAACGTAACGACGATATTTACATTCCAGCTCACAAAGACGGATACGAAGTAAAAACCGATATCGACGGTTCTATTTTAACAATTGCAGATGCACCTTGGCCAGGATTTACACCTGACTTATTGAGTATCGTTTTGGTTGTGGCAACTCAGGCAAAAGGAGATGTTTTAATTCATCAAAAAATGTTCGAAAGCCGTTTGTTCTTTGTGGATAAGTTAATCGATATGGGAGCGAAAATCATGTTATGTGACCCGCATAGAGCTGTGGTTATGGGGCATAATTTTGAATCTCAATTGAAAGCAACAACTATGTCATCTCCTGATATTCGTGCGGGAATTTCATTATTGATTGCGGCACTTTCTGCAAAAGGAACAAGTACAATTCAAAATATAGAACAAATTGACCGTGGATACGAACGTATCGACGAGCGTTTAAGAGCAATCGGTGCAAAAATCGTGAGAGCTTAAAGAAAGTTAGCCGCAAATTCACGAATTTAAATCTTCAAAAGATTATCAAATATTCGTGAATTCGCGGCGAAAAAAATAGTCTAAATGACAAATGAACAAAAAGCTATAAAAGCTACTCTATTTAGTATAGCTGGAAATACCTGCCTGGCCCTAGTAAAAGGTCTCGCAGGTTTTTTTGGCAATTCATACGCC
Organism: Flavobacterium sp. GSB-24; assembly: GCF_027924665.1. Taxonomy (NCBI): domain Bacteria; kingdom Pseudomonadati; phylum Bacteroidota; class Flavobacteriia; order Flavobacteriales; family Flavobacteriaceae; genus Flavobacterium; species Flavobacterium sp. GSB-24. Next base: position 131,854 of record NZ_AP027043.1, on the reverse strand, counting down.
TTGATTGCAGATGCCATCGAATCGACTACGGATATATTTTCCTCTTGTCTGGTGTTATTCGGAATTAAATATTCTAATAAACCGGCAGATGAAAATCATCCATACGGGCACGGTCGTGCAGAACCTTTAATTACATTTTTGGTGGTCGGATTTTTAATTACTTCGGCAACAATTATTGGTTATGAAAGTATTGCCAATATTGGCACTTCACACGATTTACCTAAATCTTGGACATTATATGTTTTAGGAGCCATTATTGTGTGGAAAGAATATTCTTTTCGTTTGGTAATGAAACGCAGTAAACAAACAAATAGTTCGGCATTGGCTGCTGATGCGTGGCATCATAGAAGTGATGCCATAACTTCTGTGGCAGCGTTTATCGGAATTTCGATTGCGCTTATTATGGGAAAAGGCTACGAATCTGCAGATGATTGGGCAGCACTTTTTGCTGCGTTTTTTATTCTGTATAACAGTTATAAAATTTTCAGACCTGCTCTTGGCGAAATCATGGATGAAAACCTAAATGATGATTTAGTAGAAGAGATTCGTGTAGTATCTTTGACAGTTCCCGGAATCTTGGGAACAGAAAAATGTTTCATTCGTAAAGCAGGAATGCGCTATCACGTAGATTTGCACGCAATAGTTTCAGCTGCAATTTCAGTAAAAGAGGGACACGATTTATCACACCAATTGCAAGATACATTAAAAGAACAAATTCCGCAGTTAGGAAATGTTTTAATCCATATAGAGCCAGATGATTATCATTGTTAGAGGTTCTGAGGTGCTAAGGTTCTAAGATGCTAAGTTTTTTATATACATACCTTTGTCAAAGTTTAAAACTTTGACAAAGATTAAATTTAAATCCGTTTATTCTCCTTCGGGAATAAACGGATTTTTTTTGTGATGTTTGTCAGTTTGAGCGACGTCGAGAACATTCAATTATTTTACTTAGTATTTTAGCATCTTAGAACCTCAGAACCTTAGTCCAACACATTCAAAATCTTCAATCCAAACACAACACCATTTTGTTGAATGCCTCCTTGATAAGAATGTACGTAATCCACTCTAAACAATTTAAATTTACCGAAACCTAAATTATCCAAACCAACAGTGAATTCCGTGTAAGGTTTTCGATCTGGAATCGCCAGTGAGTGAAAACCAATATTCATCGTAGATTTTAACAGATTTAGTAATGGAATCTTATTCATAATAAACCCTGTGTCATTGTGCTCTAGATGCATTTCAAAATAGCTGTCATTTGTGCTATTGGCGTAGTATGGCATTAAATTAAAAACATTTAAATAGCGGCCGCTTGTACCGATATGAGTTTGGTTTCCGTTGAAATGTCTGTAATCTATAAAAGAAATATTTTCAGCATTAAAGAATTTCCCGGCTCTAAAATTAGTGCCTAAAAGACCTTTATTTCCAAGTCGTAAATCATATTGTACAGAAGCACCGATTCTTTCAAATTCGTATTTCTTTTCGCTTGCAGCAAAAGCTTTTTCGAAACCTAAAACTACAGTCGGATATTTATCATCTTTAAAATTATATCTTCCGTCAGGTCTTGAAATATATTTATTTCCAAAGTTAATTCTGGCATTGAGACCAACTTTAAACAAATTATGCTGTTCAAATGGCGCCGTAGTAAAATCATTTGGTGCAAGAGGATTGTTTGAAGAATATAGATCATCCCTTTTAAAGAAAGAATAATCAGTTGTATTGAAGAGAGGTTTTCGCTGTTCATAAGCCACTTTTGCAAACAGATTAACGCCATTTAAAACGCCTTGCGAATAATTTACCTGTGCATATTCTAAGTTATACAACTTCATATAATTGTCTTTAAAAAATAAAGAACTTATAGAATTGACCAATTTAGTAATAGGTTCCGCACTATTAAACTGTGCAACTTTTGTTCCTCCCGTAACTCCCAATGTTGCATAATTTATATTGTTGAATTTATGACTAAATTGTCCAACAACTCTAAATCGCTGATCTGAAAAACCATAATTGAAAGTAGTACCAATCGAAGTTGATTTTCCTTCTTCTTCATTTTCTTTTTTAAATGAAAAACCAGAATCCAAATTAAATCCCTGAACGGTATTAAAACTCAAAGAGGAAATATTCAGTAAACCTTGATAATTGAAAGAATATTTTTTGAACGTATTTTTATAGTCATAGCCCATTAAAATATCCCAAACTTTAAACTTATTATTTTTAGCATCAGTAGAATCCGTATATCTTTTTGATTTTCGAATTACTAAGAGGCTGTCTTTTTTACTATAATCAGTGCTTTCTTCAATAGTTAACGGAATTGGTCTGATTTCGTTCCAGAATGCGTCATCTTTTTTATTGGCATTTGCTTCAAAAGAAACAATTTCATTTCCAAAAGTTTTCTTCTCGAAAGAAGATGGAAATTCATAATTAGAATAAACATAATTGAAGTTCCCAGAAAATTTTACTCCAAAAATACCCGCATTAAACGAAAGTGTCTGTGCATTTTTAGACCAGATTTTATTTTTTGCATTATAGCTGAAACTCTGTTTTAGATTCATTACTTCGGTAAACTCATTTTTCATGCGATAGCCTTTAATTTCTAAGTCTATAGCATAAATAGCAAAACTGTCATCAACAATATAAATGTAACCTTCAAATACAGGTTCTTTGTCGCGTTTTGGAATCACTTTAATTTTATAAATCTGCTGTTTATTATCGTCGTAAAAGCTACTTTCGAGTTTGTATTTGTAGTAATTAAAAGCATTGTCTGCAATAGGAGAAATCATTTTAACATCAAAGTCGAGTGTATTATCATAAAAATCGTAAGTTGATAAAGCAGCAGTATTGTAGCTGTATCCACGATTGTTTCCTGAAATTTTCGAAGCTATAATTCTCTCCTTTAACTTCTCAGGTTTTTCAAAAGTAATTTTAGAAACAGTTTCAGATAAATATAAAATTCCTGTTCCGGTAGAATCTAAATTGGAAGCCATGTCCTCACCAAGATCAACTTTTTGACCTAAGATTTTTTTAGGAAGATCTTTAACCTTAAACATTCCTTTAGAATAAAAGTCGGCTGTATATCTTCCTGTTTTGTCGGAGTTTTCTTTTTTATTGGCAATAGCACTTTTTATAATGGCATTTGCAGGATTATTTTTAGGATCAATCACAACTTCATTTAGAGAGAAGCTTTCTTCCTCCATTTTTATATCTAAAGTTGTATTTGAATCTGGAGAAATTGTGATTTTCTGTGTTTTAAAACCTAAATACTGAAAGACAATTCGGTTTTTACCAATTTCTTTAACCTGCAATTGATATTTGCCTTGTTCATTCGAAGTGGTTCCTCGATAAGTCCCTTCTTCAAAAATAGAAACAAACGGCAGTGGATTTCCCTTTTCATCGGTTACAGTTCCTTTGATTTGGGCAAAATTGGAAATTGAAAAAATTAAAAAGGCAAATAATGTAAAGTTTTTCATGTAAGTGGTTTCTCTTACAAAAATAAAATAACTTGAAAATGAGCTTATTAATAATATGTTAAATTAAAGAGATTCAATTTTGTTTGCACTGTCAGGCTGAGCGGAGTCGAAACCACTTTCCTATACCATACTGTGGTGGTGATGTTTAGTTTAAAATTATAAAAACGACTGAATTGCCAACTCATAACTTTTCAAGCCAAAACCTAAAATAACACCTTTAGCATTTCCAGATAAATAAGATTGATGTCTGAAACTTTCGCGAGCATAAGTATTAGAAATATGAACTTCGATTACAGGAGTTGTCACAGCTTTCATCGCATCGCCTAAACCAATTGAGGTATGAGTGTAAGCGCCCGCATTTAAAATAATTCCGTCGTATGTAAAACCGCATTCTTGAATTTTTCCAATCAATTCTCCTTCAATATTACTTTGGTAATATGAAAGTTCAATATTTGGAAACTTTTGTTGCAGCGTCTCAAAATAATCTTCAAAAGTCTGGCTTCCGTAAACTTCTGGTTCGCGTTTTCCTAAAAGATTCAAATTGGGTCCATTGATAATGCAGATTTTCATATTTATTTTTTTGTGTAATTATGTGTTGACATTGCCATTGATTTGCCATTGCCATTGAACTTTGTAAAAATAAAAAAACCGCTCCAATTAATAGAGCGGTTTTTATAAAAGTATGTGATATATTTTAGAACATGTATCCAGCTGAAAGTTGGAATACAGAGTTTTTAAAATCAGCTTCTTCTGAAATCTCAGTCAAACCTATTCCGTAGCGAGCTTGAACAAAAAGACCTCCAACAACTTTTAATCCTAAACCTGCGTTAAGAGAAAAGTCAAATGTTTTTGGATCTGCAACGTCAAATTCCTTTTTATTAGATACAAGGAATGAAGCTTGTGGGCCAAGTTCTAAACTAAGTGATTTAGTCATGTAGATTTTCGCCATTACAGGAATAGCAATATATCCCATTTCGTTTTTGAAATCCTGTACAGCACTTTTGTATTCTGCTCCTTGTGTAGTGTACAAAAGCTCTGGCTGAATTGAGAATTTTTCTAATAATTTAAGTTCTGCTACAAGACCTGCATGGTAACTTGTAATACCTTCTTTGTCAACAGAAATTCCATCAAAGTCAGAACCTCCAGTTTGGTTCGCAAAGTTAACCCCTGCTTTCACCCCGATTTGTACAAATTGAGCGTTGATTGTAGCTGATGTTGCAATGAACAAAACAGCCGCTAAAAGTATTTTTTTCATAAAAAATGTTTTTAAAGTTTGGTATTTTAAACGTTATTTAAAATTCAAAACTACATATTTAGCATTTTATTGCCTTATATTTTGGATTAAATAATTAATAAAATTCCCACCGAAACTCATTTTTCTTAACAAAAAAACATTGAAAAGTCTTTTAGATACTTGATTATCAGATTTCTATTTAGTCCTTTTTTTCTGTCTTATTCTGATACTTTTTAAACTTATTGTGGATTAGATTTTGTAAGTCTAATCTTAGTTTTGTGTTTTGTAATTAAAAAATATAAAACATGAAAAAATTAATTTTAGCTGCTATTGCAGTAATGGGATTTAGCGCTGCTAATGCACAAGATTCTGGGTCATATGGATTTTCTAAAGGAAACATTCTTTTAGAAGGTAATTTAGGTTTTTCAACAAACAATGACAAAAACACAGATGTTAAAACTAATTCTTTTGAATTTAATCCAAAGGCTGGTTATTTTTTAACAGATAAATTTGCTCTTGGACTTGATTTAGGGATTGGTTCTGATAAGAAAAAAGTAGCTGGAACAGATGCTGATAAAAACTCAAATTTCAATGTTGGAGTTTTTGGACGTTATTATTTCCTAGATCTTGGTCAAAGATTTAAAACTTATGCGGAAGCTGGTGTTGGATTAAATACCGGAAAAGAGGGTGAAGCTAAATATTCAGGAGTTGGAATTAATGCAGGATTGGGAATCAATTATTTTGTATCTAACAGTTTTGCGATTAATTTTGGATTAACTGATATTTTGGATTATGGTACTAATAAGTATAAAGGAGGTAAAGCGGTTTCTGATTTTAATGCAAATTTAAATGTTTTTAACAACTTCTTCAGTACTGCTACATTTGGTTTGACATACAAATTCTAATAAAAAATAATAAGTTAGTTTTTTTAAAGCCTTTCTCATTTTGAGAGAGGCTTTTTTTATCTAATAAAGCTTCATATTAATTCAGGAAGTAGTTTATTGTTTAATAAGTTTATTAAATCCTTTTTCTGTCTTATTCTACTGTTTTTTAAGCTTATTGAGGATTGTCTTTTTGTAAGGCTGACCTTATTTTTGGTTTTTGTAATTAAAATATGTAAAAACATGAAAAAGATTATTTTAACTGCTATTGCAATAATGGCATTTGGATTTGTGAATGCGCAAAAATTTGGAGTTAAAGGAGGAGCTAATTTATCAACTTTAATAGGGAATATTGAAAATGAAACTCCAAAGTTTGGTTTCAATTTAGGAGGTTTTGTTGAATTTAAGATTGGAAATAAATTTTTTATTCAACCAGAACTCTTGTATTCTACTCAAGGAGGGAAATATGAACAATCTAGTGTTGATTATTTGTATAAACAAGAAATTAAGTCAAGTTACCTTAATGTGCCAGTAATGTTTAAGTATTATGTTATGGAAAAATTAAGTGTCGAGGCTGGACCTCAAGTCGGTTTTTTATTAACGGCTAAAGGTAAGTATGAAATAAAAAATGAGGTAGACTTTTTTTCTTCTGGATACAGAAGTGTTAAAGATATATATCAACCACAAAATATTGGTTTAAATATTGGAGCTGGTTATGATTTAACAAAAAATCTTTCAGCTGGAATAAGATATCAATTCGGGATGTCGAATGAAGTTAGATATTATTCTAGTGTTGGAGATTTAAAACAAATAAGAATGCGTGATGACGTTCTTTCTGTTTCTGTTGGATACAAGTTCTAAAAAAGAATAATAAGTTAGTTTTTTAAGCCTTCCTTTTGGAAGGTTTTTTTTTTTATCACATTTTAGATTAAACTCTAAGTGATGTTAATTTAACAACTTATATACATAATACTATTTTATTTGTTAAATTCCAAATTAGTTTTTATGAAGAATATTTTTATATTTGATCATTAAAATTTAACCAAAACAAATTAAAATGAAGAAAATTATTTTAGCTGCTATAGCGGTAATGGCATTTGGATTTACGAATGCTCAAGAAACAAGATTTGGGATAAAGGGAGGTGTTAACCTTTCTACTTTAACAGGCGAATATGAAGATGACACTAAATCATTAGTAGGTTTTACTGTTGGTGGTTTTGCTGAAATTAAGGTTATCGAACGACTAGCAATTCAACCTGAGCTTTTATATTCTGCTCAAGGTGCTAGATTTGAAGATGCTTTTGGAAAATATGATGCAAAACTTAATTATTTGAATATTCCTGTGCTTGCTAAGTTCTATATTACTAAGCAATTTACAGTTGAAGCTGGTCCTCAGATCGGTTTTTTATTGTCTGCTAAAATTGATGGAGAAGATGCAAAAGATTTTTATAAATCTGCTGATTTTGGATTTAATTTTGGAGCTGGTTATAATTTTACTGATAATTTTTCTGCTGGTATCAGATATACAGTTGGTCTTTCAGGGGTTTACGATAATGATAATGATGATCTTGAAGAATATATTGATAGCTCAAAAAACAGTAATTTATCGATTTATGCAGCTTATAAATTTTAATATTTCAAAATAAAAATATTTCAAAAACCTTCCTGATTCAGGAAGGTTTTTTTATGTAGAAAAATCACTTACTTTGTAAATATGAATTGGAGCAGATACATAAAAGATTATCAGTCGTATTTGAGGATAGAAAGAGGTTTGTCGAAAAATACAATTGAAAACTACGGATTTGATATTGAGCGGTTATGCCTTTTTTTAGAAACCAATCAAATTGATGTTTCTCCAATAAAAATTTCAGACGAAACATTACAGCAGTTTATATATTCTGTAGCAAAGGAAGTAAATCCGAGATCGCAGGCGCGTATCATTTCGGGATTAAAAAGCTTCTTTAATTATCTTGTTTTTGAGGATTATCGAAATGATAATCCGTTAGAGTTAATTGAAGCGCCAAAGACTGGTCGTAAATTACCTGATACTTTATCACTTCAAGAAATCGATGCGCTTATTGAAACTATAGATTTGAGCAGCAATGAAGGTGAAAGAAATAGAGCAATGCTTGAAACTCTTTACGGATGCGGACTTAGGGTTTCTGAGTTGATCTCTCTTAAAATTTCTGATTTGTTTTTTGATGAAGGTTTTATAAAAATTACCGGGAAAGGAAATAAAGAAAGATTTGTTCCAATTGGTCCATTGACTCAAAAATATATTGATATTTATAAAAATGCTGTTCGTTCGAATTTAAATATTAAAAAAGGAGCAGAAGATACTTTGTTCTTGAATAGAAGAGGAAATCAATTGACTAGAGCTATGGTTTTTACAATTATTAAAGATCTAGCTCAGAAAATGGGATTAAAGAAAAATATCAGTCCGCATACATTACGTCATTCCTTTGCAACACACTTATTAGAAAACGGAGCAGATTTAAGATCTATTCAATTAATGCTGGGTCACGAATCAATCACAACAACAGAAATTTATGTTCATTTAGATCGCAGCTTTTTAAAAGAAGTGATGCATAGTTTTCATCCTAGAAAATAATTTTATCATTATTGCGTTTATTTTGTCGTAAAAATTAATATATTGTGTTAAATTTTTGTTTTAATAAAAACAATTTAGCCTCATTTTGTGATTTTAATTTGTTTTTTTAGAATAAAAAGTATGAATATTTTATTTACATAAAAAGAAGTATATGGTTTTTGATTTATATGGAAATGACGATTGCTTAGAGGTAAATAATTTTTATAAGAAATTGTTGGCCGAAATGCCTGACTTGCTTTTTCAGTTTATTATTGATACTGATAATAATTATTCATTTCCTCTTGTAAGTAAGTCAGCTGATGAAATATTTGAACTTTCTGCATTAGATTTTACCAATGATATAAAATTTATAATTTACGATCGAATTGTACCACAAGACCGTGATTATTTTTTTCAGTCTTTGGTCAAAGCTAGGAGAGAAATAAAACCATGGGAAATTGAATTTAGGGCAGTTTTGCCTAAAAAAGGAATTCGCTGGTTTAAAATAACTTCGAAAACAGAATCGACTATAGATGGTAAAGTGATCTTTTATGGTCATGTTTCGGATATTACAGAGTTAAAAGATAAAGAAGAAAAACTTCGCATATCTGAAGAACGCTTTCAATTTGCTCTCGATGCTTCAACTGCGGGCATTTGGGATTGGGATATGGTGACTAATAGTGTTTTTTATTCCTCTTTATCGCTGAAAATTTTAGAATTAGAATCTACTGATATTTTTGATGATCCAGAACGCTGGGATAAAATTGTGCACCCTGATGACCTTCCGAAATATTACTCGGATATTCAGGAACATTTTGATAATAAGATTCCGTATTATGAAAATTACCATCGCGTAATGACTTCAAGTGGTAATTACAAATGGATTTTAGACCGCGGTAAAGTGATTAAAAGGGATGAAAATGGAAAACCGTTGCGTGTAATTGGAACACATACGGATGTTTCTGCTCAAAAAGAAAAAGAGCTAGAACTCATAAAAACGATGAAACTATACAGCGATCAAAATAGTCGTTTGTTAAATTTTTCGCATATTGTTTCTCACAATTTAAATACGCAGGCAGGAAATATAAAATCGATCCTGGATTTTATTGATGCCGATGTAAATAAACAAACAGTCGAAGAAATGCTGGAGCATTTGCGTACTGTTTCTAATGATTTGAATGAAACAATTTCAAATCTTACACAGATTGTAAAAACGCAGAGCAACATCAATATTGCAGTTGTACCGCTAATGTTGTGTGAGTATATCGAAAAAACAATTTCGACTATTAAAGGTTATGATAAACAGCGTAAAGTGACAATTATTAACAATGTGCCGAAATATTTGACGATTAATTTTAATCCGGCTTACATGGAAAGTGTTTTATTGAACTTTACAACAAATGCAATTAAATATGCGCATCCAGATCGTGATCCAGTAATAACTTTTGATTTTGCTATAGAGCCAGAAGGGTTTAAATCTCTTAAAATTACAGATAACGGACTTGGAATTGATTTAAAGTTATACGGAGATTTATTGTTTGGAATGTATAAAACTTTTCACAAACATGACGAAGCACGTGGAATTGGACTTTATATTACAAGAAATCAAATAGAAGCGATGAAAGGAACAGTTTTAGTAGAAAGTGAAGTGGGAGTAGGAACGAGCTTTAAAATTGTTTTTAATGATGTTTAAGATTGAAATAAATGATAAAAAAGAAAGGCTGTCGTAATCGACAGCCTTTCTTTTTTATATATAATCTTTCTTTTCTGTTATTTCGCAATATTTACAGCCCTAGTTTCTCTAATAACTGTAACTTTTACTTGGCCAGGATAAGTCATTTCTGTTTGGATTTTTTGTGAAATCTCGAAAGATAAGTTTGCCGCATTATCGTCTGAAACTTTTTCACTTTCTACAATTACACGAAGCTCTCTACCTGCTTGAATTGCATAAGCGTTTTTAACACCGCTGAATCCGTAAGCTACATCTTCAAGATCTTTCAAACGTTGGATGTAAGAATCTAATACCTGACGTCTTGCACCTGGTCTTGCTCCAGAAATAGCATCACAAACTTGGATAATCGGCGATAATAAAGATTTCATTTCGATCTCGTCGTGGTGAGCTCCAATCGCATTACATACTTCTTCTTTTTCACCATATTTTTCAGCCCACTGCATACCTAAAAGTGCGTGTGGTAAATCGCTTTCTGTATCTGGCACTTTTCCAATATCGTGTAGTAAACCTGCTCTTTTAGCTAGTTTTACATTCAATCCTAATTCTGCAGCCATGATACCGCAAAGTTTAGAAACCTCTCTCGAGTGTTGTAGTAAGTTTTGTCCGTAAGAAGAACGGTATTTCATTCTACCTACAACTTTGATTAATTCTGGGTGTAAACCGTGAATTCCTAAGTCGATTACTGTACGTTTTCCAACCTCAATAATTTCGTCGTCGATTTGTTTAGCAGTTTTAGCAACAACTTCTTCGATTCTCGCTGGGTGAATACGTCCGTCAGTTACTAATTTATGCAATGACAAACGAGCAATTTCTCTACGCACAGGATCGAAACAAGAAAGGATAATAGCTTCTGGTGTATCGTCAACAATGATTTCAACTCCAGTTGCAGCTTCAAGAGCTCTAATATTACGTCCTTCACGACCAATAATTCTACCTTTTACATCATCAGATTCGATATTGAAAACAGAAACGCAATTTTCAACTGCTTCTTCAGTTCCAACTCTTTGGATAGTATTGATGATAATTTTCTTAGCTTCTTGTTGTGCAGTAAGTTTAGCCTCTTCAATTGTTTCTTGAATATGAGACATTGCTTTAGTTTTAGCTTCAGCTTTTAAACCTTCAACTAATTGTTCTTTTGCTTCTTCAGCAGAAAGACCAGAAATTACTTCAAGCTGCTGTAATTGGCTTTTGTGAAGTTTATCTACTTCAGCTTGTTTTTTGTCTAAAATTTCAATTTTATTATTGTACTCAGCAGTTTTAGCTTCAAAGTCATCGTTTACTTTTTTAGCTTTAGAAAGTTCATTTGAAACTTGAGATTCTTTATCACGTACGCGTTTTTCTACTTCAGCAACTTTTTTATCTCTTGCTAAAATAACTTGTTCGTGTTCTGATTTTAATTCGATAAAGCGTTCTTTTGCCTGAAGAATTTTATCTTTTTTAATATTTTCAGCTTCTAAATTAGCGTCTTTTAAAATTGAAGCTGCTTCTTTTTTAGCGTTTTTAATTAGGTTTGAAATATTACTTTTCTCGATAATTTTAGCTATTGCGAATCCTGCTGCAATACCTACAATACCAATGATGATCGTTATGATGTCCATGTTTATTAGGGTTTATATATAAAAAAAGCCTACATTAATTGCTTGAATAAACTCGTAAAGACAAGTTTTGAGCTAACTCACTGTTCAAGTTTCCCGGTCAAAGCTGGGCATACTATAGTAGCGACGATTTGCTCATTCTAAATTGTTAGTGTTGAGTTTACCAATTGTGAACTAATGTAGGCAGTATCTTAGTTTCTTGTAAAGAACGTTTAATTTTCGAGATATTGATCTAAAAGCAGATTTAATTTTTTAATTCGCTCAATGGTTTCTTCTCCATCGATTGCGTTATCAATTTGTTTTTGTTCTACTTGCGATGCAAATTGCAATGCGCACATAGCTAGAACATCTTGTTTGTCACGAACTGCGTAATTTTCTTCGAACTGCTTAATCATAGCATCAATTTTTTTAGAAGCGCTTCTAAGGCCTTCTTCCTGAGCTGGTTCAACCGTTAACGGGTAAACGCGGTCGGCAATTGATATTTTTATTTTAAGCTTTCCGTCCATATTTACTAATCTGATAATTGCGCTATACAGTAATCGATTTCGCGAATTAATGAATTTATTTTAAGCTTTGTCTCTCTCTTGTTATTGTCGCTGCCAAGCAACGAATTGGCTATCTTAAGTGTTTCATTTTGCTTTTTCAAAGCTTCAATTTCTTCAGATTGTTTCTGGATAATTTGCGCAGCTTTGGCTAGTTCTAATCGTAGTGCTTGATTATTTTTCTCCAAACCTTTTGATTTTTCAAAAAGCTTTTCGACTTTATATTCAAGAGTATCAATTATTTCTGCAATTACACTCATTATACATCCTATTCATTACTTAATCCTACAAAGTTAGTATTCCTTTTTATTAATGCAATTTTTTATCGAATTTTTTACATTAAAAAGAGACAAATAAATGAAATTCAGTATATTGTGTTACAATGTTTGTTTTTTAGGTTTTTACCTGTTAATTTTTTATTTTAGCAAAAATATTTTTATATGAAATTATCTATACTTGCCCTTTTATCTTGTCATTTTCTATTTGCTCAAACACAATATCCTAAAGATTATTTTCGTGCCCCGCTCGATATTCCAATGCAGATTTCTGGGAATTTTGGGGAGTTAAGACCCAATCATTTTCATGCGGGTTTTGATTTAAAAACAAATCAAAGAGAAGGATTGAGTGTTCATGCAATTGCAGATGGTTATGTATCGAGAATTAAAATTTCGACTTTTGGAAACGGAAAATGCATTTACATTACACATCCAAACGGTTATACTTCTGTTTATGGTCATTTACAAACTCCTGTAGGTCCAATTTTGGATTATGTAAAAAATACACATTACAAAGAAAAAGCATATGAAATTGAAATGTTTCCAAAGCCAGATGAACTTCCTGTTACAAAAGGAGAAATAATTGGACTTTCTGGTAATACTGGCTCTTCAGAAGGACCACATCTTCATTTTGAAATTCGCGATACTAAAACGGAATTCGTAATCAATCCGATTTTCTTTGGCTTTGACCAAAATATAAAAGATTCTAAAAAGCCTACTTTGTCAAGTTTGTATGTTTATCCGCTGGATAATGCAACTGTTAATCAGTCTAAACAGCCTTTGTTGCTTAGCATGGCGCTGCAAAAAGATGGGACTTATCTGGCTTCAAAAGTAAAAGCAAACGGAAAAATTGGTTTCGGAATCAATGCAACAGATACTGATGATGTTTCATTTAATAAAAATGGTGTTTTTAATGTTTCAACTTTTTTAAACGGAAATCCGAATTACAATTATCAGTTTAATACGTATTCGTTTGATGAAATGCGTTATATCAATGCTTTTATCGATTATGCGAGGTATAAAAAAACAAGTCAGAGAGTTCAGAAGCTCTTTATGAAAACGCCTTTCGCTTTAAGCATAATTAAAACAGATTCGCAGTATGGAGTTATCACGCCAGAACCAAACTTGACTTCGAATTACAGAATTGAAGTTTCAGATTATTTCGGAAATTTAAATTCGATAACAGTGCCAATTGAATACGACACGGCAACACCGCTCGTGCAGGCAGAACCTGTTACAGGACCGTATTTTGTGCGATACAATAAAGATTCTAATTTCGAAAAAGATAATATGTCTGTGTTTATTCCTGCGGGAACTTTTTATGAGGATTTTAATATGAATTTCGATGTTAGAAATAATAAGATCTATATTCACGACGATACCGTTCCTGTTCATTCAAACTTTACGATTACAATAAAAGATGATTCTTATCCTGAAAATTTACGCGATAAACTTTACATAGGAAAAGGAAATAGTTATAATGGAACTATTAGAAAAGAAAATGTTTTTACAGCAAAAGCAAAAATATTGGGGCAGTATGGTTTAGTTCTGGACACAATTGCTCCAGTTGTAAAAATCACTAAACCAGTTGAAGGAAAATGGATTAGTGATCAGAAAAAAATTGAGTTTGTAATTAGCGATTCTTTATCTGGAATTAAGTCCTATAATGGTTATTTAAACGGAAGCTGGGTTTTGTTTGAATATGAAAATAAAAACAGAAAAATTACACATACTTTTGATGATCAATATTTGACAGAAGGCGAGAACTTTTTAAAAATAGAAGTTGTTGATAATGTAGGAAATACTACTATCTTTGAAACTCATTTTTTTAGAAGTCAAAAATAAAACCGTAATCTTTGAATAACTATAGGTTTATATTCGCTTTTCTTTTTTTATTCTTCAGCTGTATTTCATTAGCTCAAAATGCTTTTGTTAAAGGTGTAATTTTAGATACAGAAAAACATCCTGTTCCAAGCGTAAATATTTCTTGGCAGGGAAATTCAGTGCAATCAGATTCAAGTGGTTTTTTTGAAATCGCAATTCCTTCAAACAAAAAAGTTTCCTTGATATTTACCCACGTTTCTTTAAAGGCGATGAGTTTAACGGTTAGTTTAAAAACCAATGAAGTTTTTATTTTTAATCCGATAATGAATAATTCGCAGGAACAAATGGGAGAGGTTTTTGTTTCTTCGGGAAATAGAAAACGTGTTCAGGGAATTGCAACGATTGATACCGAAACCATAAAAAAAATTCCTGGTGCAAATGCAGGAATTGAAAATATTTTAAAAACGCTTCCAGGTGTCAATTCGAATAACGAATTAAGCACGCAGTACATGGTTCGAGGCGGGAATTATGATGAAAATCTGGTTTATGTAAACGAGGTCGAAGTCTATCGTCCGTTTTTAATTCGCTCGGGTCAGCAGGAAGGTTTAAGTTTTACGAATACAGATCTGGTTCAAAATGTTGATTTTTCTGCAGGCGGATTTCAGGCCAAATTTGGAGATAAATTATCGTCCGTTTTAGATATTACTTATAGAAAGCCAACACAGTTTGGCGCTTCTTTTGAAGCGAGTTTTCTTGGCGGAAGCGCTTCTGTAGATTTGGTGTCTAAAAACAAAAAATGGTCTGCAGTTACTGGAGTTCGTTACCGAAACAATAGTCTGCTCGTAAATAGTCAAGATACACAAACGAATTATACGCCAACTTTTGCAGATGTTCAGACGAATATTAATTATGATATTTCTGAAAAATGGCAGATGAGTTTTTTAGGGAATATTTCGCAGAATAAATATTTATATCAGCCATTAACCCGTGAAACAAAATTTGGTACCGTTGATCAGCCAATGGCGCTTGCTGTTTATTATGAAGGTCAGGAAAAAGACCAATATGATACTTATTTCGGTGCTTTAAAAACAACTTATAAAGTTTCTCCGTCGCTGACTTTAAAATTAATTGGATCTTTATTTCATACAACAGAAAAAGAACATTTTGATATTCTGGCCCAATACCGTTTAGGAAATGTAGATGCTGAAGATCCTGCAAATCCATCTGCTATTGATTTTACACGCGGAATTGGTTCGCAGTTAAATCATGCTCGTAACGATTTGGATGCGTTAATTGCAAATATCGAGTTGAAAGGTTCGAAAGACTGGAAAGATAGTCAATTGGAATTTGGTTTAAAATATACCAGAGAATCTATACGAGATAGAGTGGGAGAGTGGGAGATGATTGATTCAGCAGGGTTTTCTATAAATCCGCCTTTGGTAATTCTGCCAGAAAACAATCAGCCATACACTCCTTATACTGGTCCTCTTTTGCCGTATCAAGATATTCGTGCGACAAATTTTAATACAATCAGTCGCTTTTCTGGATATGCGCAATGGAATCAACAATCTGAAATTGGTTCCAGTAGAATTTGGTATCATTTAGGAGCGCGTTTTCAAAGCTGGAATGTTTCAGGAGCTGTAGAAGAAGGGAAAAACCAGAGTGTTATAAGTCCGCGCGCGCAATTTGCCATAAAACCAGATTGGGATCGGGATATGGTTTTCAGAATTTCTGGTGGATTGTATCATCAGCCGCCATTTTATCGAGAACTTCGCGATTTGGACGGCGTTGTGAATCCGAATGTGAAAGCTCAAGAAGCTGTTCATGTGGTTTTGGGGAATGATTATAATTTTAAGATGTGGAATCGACCTTTTAAATGGGTTACAGAAGTTTATTATAAATCGCTTTCTGATGTCAATGTGTATTCGATTGACAATGTTAGAATTCGATATGTGGCCAATAATAATGCGAAAGCATACGCGCAAGGTCTTGATTTTAGGTTGAATGGAGAATTCGTGCCGGGAACAGAATCTTGGGTAAGTTTCGGATACATGAAAACTGAAGAAAACTACGAAAACAAAGGTTATATCGCCCGCCCGACAGACCAGCGTTTAAAGTTTGCAATGTTGTTTCAGGATTATATGCCGAATATTCCAAGTGTAAAAGTATATCTGAATTTGGTTTACAATACGGGTCTGCCAGGCGGCGCGCCGTCATACACGGATCCTTATTTGTACCAAAACCGATTAAACGATTATAGAAGAGCGGATATTGGTTTTGCAAAAGTTTTCGTAGACAGCAGTACGCAGAATACTAAAACAAGCTGGCTGAAAAACTTCAAAGAATTAGCAGTAGGATTAGAAATTTTCAATCTCTTTAATAATCAAAATGCAATTACAAATACTTGGGTTCGTGATGTGTATTCTAAAAATCAATATGCGATTCCAAATTATATGACTTCTAGGGTTTTTAACGTTAAGATTAATGCGAGACTGTAAAGTCTTTTCTAATTTTTTAGTAAAATTCAATAAAAACCAAAATTACAATCAAAAATAGTATATTTGATAATCGAATATAATCCGCCTAGATGAAAAAGTATTTTAAATATATAGCCTTGGTAATCGTTGGAACAGTTATAAGCTGCCGCGAAGAAGTTAAAAAACCAAAAGTAAGTTACGACGTATCAAATAAGGTAAGTGTCACGAAAGCCGATTCTACGCAGGTAGAAGTTGCAGATCTGCCTATTCAAATGCAGGGGACGGATTATTTAATTCATCCAGTTGGAGATTTAAGAGTATATGAAAAAGGTTCTAAAGCAAGATTTGGTTCCTCAACTGTAAACGACGTTAGTTTTACTATTTCGAACTTAGGTGAATATGAAATCACGGGTTATTTGCAAAATTTGAAATTTCAAAAAGTAGATTCAGATTCTATTCGTCCTTTATCAGATAAACCAATTTTGATTTTAACTGCCACTTATTTAAAAACTGTTGCAGATAAAACCCATAATAATGTTATGGTTTACACGCTGACAGATTCAGATACAAACAAAGATGGAAAAATAGATACCAGCGATATTAAAACTTTATATTTAAGTGATATCAGCGGAGAAAACTTTACAAAAGTTTCTGCTGATCTTCAAGAGTTGGTAGATTGGAATTTAATTGAATCGAAAAACCGTTTGTATTTCAGAACTATTGAAGATACCAACCAAAACGGACAATTCGATAAAAATGATGTACTACATTATAATTATATAGATTTGACTTCTAAAAAATGGGAAGTTAAAAGTTATAAACCGATCTAAGTTGCTAAGGTTCTGAGGCGCTAAGATTCTAAGGTTTTATAAAAAGCCGTTTAAAAATTATTTCAATAATTTTTAAACGGCTTTTTTGTTCAGTAAGAAAAAAAACTTAGAATCTTAGCGCCTCAGAATCTTAGTACCTTCATATCAATATATCACTTTCCAAATCAGATTTTTCAATTTCAAAACCAAAATCTAGACGTTCGACCAATTCGATAACTAGTTTTTTATACCAGTTTTCAGATTTTGGATGAATGTATATTTTCTCAATTAGTTGATTGATGTCAACATTGATTTTTAATCCGTCGTTTAGTTTTATGTCGCTTTTTGAAGTATCAGTAATAATGCGGACTTCGCGTTCGTATTGAAAACTTTTTCGTTTAAATAAAAACGGAAAAAATAAATCATCAAACGGAATATATTCTTTTTTATAATCGATATAATTTACCTCGCCAATATATTGATCAAAGTTGTTCTCTGGTTTTAAAGCTTTTTGTAATCTTCCAATAGTAGACTGAATCGCTAAACCTTCGCTGTTTTGTGTAAAAATCTGCCACATGGCAAACGATTCATATTCATTAATATGCCAGCTGCTTATAGCAACTTGTTCTCGTTGTGTTTTGTAGTATTTTAAAAAGTCAGGATTGTTTATTGCAAGCTTTTTAATCTCTTCGTAAGTAGGCTCGCTGAAAGTGCCTTCGTATTGATCTTCAAATTTGTCTGAACGAGACATAAATAATTTCTTAGAAAGTAATAAGTCTAAGAACTTAGATAAGTCAAGATATTTCCAAACTATAGTGTCAGGATCTTCAGGAAGTGTAATGTTCGGATGGTTAAGATACATTTTATGGAGATTAAAATTTATTCTTTAACTCACCTAAAGTTATAAAAATAAACACAGATTAAAGAAATTAAACTGAGTTTTAATATTTCCTTAATCTGTGTAGATTATTTAATTGTATGTGTGTCTTAAGATTCGAAAGATTGCATGGTTACCAATTTGTTGTAAGTTCCATTTTTTGCAATTAGTTCTTCGTGAGTTCCTTGTTCTACAATTCTTCCTTTTTGCATCACCACAATTATATCTGCTTTTTGAATTGTCGAAAGTCTGTGGGCAATTACAATAGAAGTTCTATTCTGCATCATGTTTTCGAGTGCAACTTGAACAAATTTTTCGCTTTCTGTGTCCAATGCAGATGTTGCTTCATCCAGAATCATAATTGGTGGATTTTTCAATACTGCTCTCGCAATAGATAAACGCTGTTTTTGGCCGCCAGAAAGCTTGTTTCCGCTGTCGCCAATATTGGTGTAAATGCCAGCTGGCAGATCTTTTACAAATTCGTATGCGTTTGCGATTTTCAAAGCTTCAATGATTTCGTCGTCAGTTGCATCTAATTTTCCTAATGCAATGTTGGCTTTTATCGTGTCATTAAATAAAATGCTGTCTTGAGTTACCAAGCCCATTAAACCGCGAAGAGACTTCAGGTTCATATCTTTAATATTAATTCCGTCAATAGAAATTGATCCGTCATTAACATCGTAAAAACGAGTTAACAAATTGGCGATAGTACTTTTTCCGCTTCCAGATTGTCCAACAAGAGCAACAGTTTGTCCTTTTTTAATTTGAAGAGAAAAGTCTTTTAAAACGGTTTCATCTTCATATTTAAAGTTGATATTTTGAACAGATATAGTATCGTCAAAAGTTGTTTTTTCGATTGCGTCTGTTTTGCTTGTAATAGGATTTTCCTGATCTAAAATCTCTAAAACACGCTCTGCTGCTGCGTTTCCTTTTTTTACTCCATAAGAAGCTTTAGAAATTGCTTTTGCAGGAGTTAGAATATTATAAGCTAATCCCATATAGGCAATAAACGAAGGGCCGTCAAGAGTTTTGTCTATTAAAACCATTTGACCTCCATACCAAAGTAAAATGGCAATTACGGTAATTCCCATAAATTCACTTGCAGGAGAAGCTAAATTTTGACGGTTTCCAATACTATTAGATAATTTAAAAAATCGTTCTGTTGAGTTTTGAAAAACGTTATTGAAATATTCTTCAGAGTTATATCCTTTTACAACTTTTAGTCCGCCAATAGTTTCTTCAATTGTCGATAAAAAAGCACCTTGTTCTTGTTGTGCTTTACCGGATTGTTTCTTTAATTGTTTTCCAATTAATGAAATAATATAACCAGATACTGGAATAAATATAAATACAAACAGAGTAAGTTTCGCACTAATAATTAACATTGTAATTATAGTGAAGATGATAGTTAAAGGTTCTTTTACTATAAGTTCTAGAATTGCCAAAAATGAAGTTTGTACTTCGTTTACATCAGCAGAAATTCTTGAAATCACATCTCCTTTTCTTTTTTCTGAATAAAAGGCCAAAGGCAGTTCTAATGTCTTTTTGTACAAAGCATTTCGCATGTCTCTTAAAACACCATTTCTTAAAAAGTTAATGAAAAACATAGCTAAATAATCGGCTAAGTTTTTAAGTAAAAAGATAGAAATAATAATTGCCACCATTACGGATAAAATATATCCAGCTTCATGAGTTCCTTTTGTTGTGGTGATATAGTAACTTAAATAGTCTTGACCGTAATCCTGAATTTTTAAGATTCCCTGATAGACTGGTTTTGTATAATTTTGTTTTGTTTTGTCGAATAAAACCTGAAGCATCGGAATTAAAGCGACAAAAGAAAGGGTGCTAAAAAGCGCATACAAAATATTAAAAAAGATATTTAAGAATGCGTATTTTTTATACGGATATATAAAAGGAACTATTTTTTTGAAATTACTCATTTTGGTGTTTTTTACCATTAAAACCCGATAGCTTAATAAGCTATCGGGTTTTTGAAAAGTGTATTTGTATTTTTATTATTTCAATTGCATATCTGCAATGATATTCTGTATTTTTTGATCTAAGAAACTTTCGGCAGCATCAAAATCTTGAACAGATTCTAATTCGGCATTTACGCTGATGTAGAATTTAATTTTTGGTTCTGTTCCGCTTGGTCTTGCACAAATTTTAGAACCGTCTTCTGTATAATAAATTAATACATTCGATTTCGGCATATCCATCGTAGATTCTTCATTAGTCAACAAATTCAATGCAGTAGATGATTGATAATCTTCAACCATAATCACACGCTGACCATTGATTTCTTTCAAAGGATTTTTACGTAAATCAATCATCATCTGATTAATTTCTTGTAACCCTTCCATTCCCTTTTTAGTCAATGAAACTAAGTATTCTTTGTAAAAACCATTTTCAACATAAAGTTGTAAAAGTTCTTTGTAAACAGAGCTTCCGGCAGCTTTTGCTTGTGCGGCAACTTCGCATATTAATAACGTTGCAGCAACTGCATCTTTATCTCTAACCGCATCGCCAACCATAAATCCGAAACTTTCTTCACCACCACCGATAAATTCAAGTTCAGGGAAATCTTTGATCATTTTTGCGATCCATTTAAATCCTGTTAAACCAACTTTGCATTCAACACCATAACTTGTAGCCAATTCCATAATCATTGGAGTGGAAACGATTGTTGAACCAACGAATTGTTTTCCGTTTATTTTGCCTGCTTTTTTCCATTGTTTCAAAAGGAAAGAAGTCATTAAAACCATAGTTTGGTTTCCGTTAAGCAAAATCATTTTACCATCATTATTTCTAACGGCAACACCCAGACGGTCACAATCAGGATCTGTTCCTACAACAATATCAGAATTTGTTTTATCTGCCAAAGCCAAAGCCATTGTTAAAGCTTCTGGTTCTTCTGGGTTTGGTGATTTTACAGTTGGGAAATCTCCGTCTGGAACTGCCTGTTCAGGTACAATATGAACATTTTTGTAGCCAGCCTGAGATAAAGTATCTGGAATTGATTTTATTGAAGTTCCGTGTAATGAAGTAAAAACAATATGAAGATTGTCCTTAGCTTCTGCAGGAGTATTAAAACTTGCGTTTTCGATAGATGACTTAATAAATGCTTTATCAATATCAGTATCAATATACTGGATCAAGCTTTCGTTTGCGTTGAATTTAATTTTGTCGTAATCTAGATTTTCGATTACATTAATAATTGCTGCATCTTGTGGAGGTACAATTTGTCCGCCATCCTGCCAATACACTTTATATCCGTTATATTCTGGCGGATTGTGAGAAGCTGTAAGAACGATTCCGCATTGACACCCTAGGTATTTAAGTGCAAAAGATAATTCTGGAGTTGGTCTTAAGTCAGAAAACAAATAAACGTGAATTCCGTTTGCAGAGAAAACATCTGCAACCACTTTTGCCAAAGTATTACTGTTATGACGGCAGTCGTAAGCAATAACAACTTTTAGAGGTTCGTTTGGAAAAACTTCGTGTAAATAATCAGATAAACCCTGAGTATTTTTTCCAAGCGTATATTTGTTAATTCTGTTGTTTCCAACGCCCATAACGCCACGCATACCTCCAGTTCCAAATTCTAAGTTTTTATAAAAACTTTCTTCAAGTTCTTTTGGTGAAGTAGTCATTAATTCTTTAACAGCAGCTTGTGTTTCTTGATCGAATGTTGGTGTCAGCCATTCATTTACAGCATTTAAAATATTAGGTGCTATATTCATGTAAATTTTCTTTTATGTTTTAAATAAAGGTAGTTTTTCTTCAAAAATTAATTTGACTCAAAAAGATTTTTTTTTCCTGATTTGTGTCAAAAATTTACTTCACGTGCTACTTTATATCTTTCTTCGTTGTTTTTGGTTCTTAAAATAATTTCACCTAAAAATCCAGCTAAGAAAAGCTGAGTTCCTAAAATCATTGTAGTCAAAGCAATGTAGAACCACGGATTATTTGTAACCAAAGTATATTTCATTCCGTTATACATATGGTATAGTTTTGAAACGCCTATATATCCAGCAGACAAAAATCCGATTATAAACATTATTGATCCCATTGCGCCAAATAAGTGCATTGGTCTTTTTCCAAAACGCGATAAAAACCAAATCGTAATCAAATCAAGAAATCCGTTAATAAAACGTTCCATTCCAAATTTGGTCTCCCCATATTTTCTAGCTTGGTGAATTACCACTTTTTCGCCAATTTTTCCGAAACCGGCATTTTTAGCCAATACAGGAATATAACGGTGCATTTCGCCAGAAACTTCAATGTTTTTGACAACAACATTTTTATATGCTTTTAATCCGCAGTTAAAATCGTTTAACTCAACACCAGAAGTTTTTCTGGCAGCCCAGTTAAATAATTTTGAAGGAAGATTTTTTGCTACAACAGAATCGTAACGTTTCTTTTTCCAGCCTGAAACCAAATCGTATTTCTGAGCTGTAATCATTTCGTACAATTCAGGAATTTCATCTGGACTGTCTTGCAGGTCGGCATCCATTGTAATAATAACGTCACCTTTTGCTTTGGCAAAACCAGCATGTAAAGCCTGCGATTTTCCAAAGTTTTTCATGAAACGAATGCCTTTTACATTCGGATTTTCATTAGAAAAACCTTCAATTATCTGCCAAGAATTATCTGTACTACCATCATCTACAAAAATGATTTCATAAGAGTAATTGTTAGATTGCATCACTTTAATGATCCAAGTATAAAGTTCTTTAAGTGATTCCTCCTCGTTTAGAAGCGGTATAAGTATAGATAAATTCATTTATATTTTTATTCTTGTGTAGTTTTGCTTTTAAAAAATGCAGCGAAAATCAATCCAAAAATGGCACTGATAACAATTGCAAAAACAGATCCTTTTGCTAGTTCTATAGTAGAGTACGGACTACTTTCTTTCATTTTAGCAACTGCTTCGTTAATACCTGAAGCTGGAGCACCAAATTTCTGCATCATATTTACAGTGTATTTGATCATAATTTCGCTTAAAGTGTCTTTAGCTCCTGGATCAATTACGTTAAATAGAATAATATTAAAAGTTGTAGAAATCAAAATACCGATTACTGCAGCTATAAAATAAGTGGTAAAAGCATCTTTGAAAGTAAAAACGCCATTTAATTCCTTCTTTGTTTTAGAAAGCAAAATAATACTTATTGTAAGACTTATTGCTATTCCAATTATACCCATCCACCAAGCTGTAAAGAGGTTTAAATCAACAGCATATATCGTTGCAGTAACCAAAGCAGATGCAATACCAATCATTACACCATAAGTAATACCGTTCTTTTTTATAACTTCATTAATCATATTTCTATATGTTTTAAAATTAATCCACAAATATAGTAATTCCCACTATAATCGGAGATAAAAAAAGCTTTTCGAAATAAACTAAAAAAAAGTGGGCTAAGTATTTGTTTATTAAAAAAGAATTGTAAATTTGCACACTCAAAAATAATTAAAAGTTTTTAAACAAAAAGAGTATCATTTGTTTACACCTTTTTCTAACCATGAAAAAGCTTCAAAATAAAAATACTCCAAACAATAAATAAAAGATAAAGATGAAAAAAGGAATTCACCCAGAAAATTACAGATTAGTTGCATTTAAAGACATGTCAAATGATGACGTTTTTATCACTAAATCTACTGCAGATACAAAAGAAACAATTGAAGTTGACGGAGTTGAGTATCCAGTTGTAAAAATGGAGATTTCTAGAACATCTCACCCTTTTTATACTGGTAAATCTAAACTTATCGATACTGCAGGACGTATTGATAAATTCAAAACTAAATACGCTAAACACGCTAAAAAATAATAGCTGTTTTACATTATACAAAAGCCTTCCAGATCTGGAAGGCTTTTTTTTATGCGTTAAATATTACTTTTCGTTAAAGTGGTTTTTTAGTAAACCCGTAAAATATTTGTAACTTTGGGGTCAGGTAACCAAATCAAATTTTAACAAACACTCAATTATTTATGAACTACATTCTTTTCGACGGGCCCGTTCGGAATGCGTTATTACCCTTTACCTTTACGAGGCCTGTGGCTGATATTTTGGTCGGAATTATGACCATCCGTCAAAAATGGGAAAAACGTTTAGGTTCAACAATTACCACTATTACCGAAGAATATTTATCAGAAAAATTTCCAATGGTTGAAATGGAAGAAAATGTAATGATCAATGCAGCGTATTTGCCAAATGATACACTTGTAGAGATGATTTCTGACTTAACCGAAAATCAGGCCATTTTTAAAGGAGAAGATGTAATTGCATTTTTTGCAACCGAAAACCAAGAAGAAATCGATTTTGATTCTTACGAAATTATTCAGTACAATGATGACTGTATAACTATTGAACATACTTGGGATATTTTTTCTAAAAATGATGCAGCGATCCGTCAAGATTTTAATTATTTGACAGAAGATCGAAAATCGCAGCCAATTCCAAAAAGTGTTAATGTAATTGCACCCGAAAATATATTTATCGAAGAAGGAGCCAAATTGGAGTTTGTAACTTTAAATGCTTCAAATGGTCCTATATATATAGGTGCGAATTCGGAGATCATGGAAGGAACTGTAATTCGAGGGCCTTTTGCTTTATGCGAAAATGCAATAGTAAAAATGTCTGCCAAAGTTTACGGAGCGACAACTGTAGGGCCGGGATCTAGAATTGGAGGAGAGGTTAAGAACTCTGTGCTTTTTGCAAATTCGAATAAAGGACATGAAGGATTTTTAGGAGATTCTGTTTTAGGCGAATGGTGTAATATAGGGGCCGATTCTAATAATTCAAACCTGAAAAATAACTACGAAGAAGTAAAATTGTGGAGCTATGAAACGGAAGGTTTTGCAAAAACAGGACTTCAGTTTTGTGGTTTAATGATGGGAGATCACAGTAAATGTGGTATCAATACAATGTTTAATACCGGAACTGTTGTTGGAGTAAGTGCCAATATCTTCGGATCTGGTTTTCCTCGTAATTTTGTGCCAAGTTTTTCTTGGGGAGGCGCAGCGGGTTTTACGACTTATGTAACCAAAAAAGCTTTTGAAACAGCCAAACTGGTTATGGGACGCAGAAACATTGAGTTTGATGAAACTGAAGCCGCAATTTTAGAACACATTTTTGAAGAAACCAAAAAATGGAGAAAAGACTGATTTAATTAGAGAATTAGTCAATTTGAAAATGAGATAATTTTAGCAAACCCGACTGGTTTTTGAAACCTGTCGGGTTTGTTTTGTTGTGAATTTTAAAAACGACACATTTTCAAATTAAACAAATGATCTAATTATCAAATTGTCACATTTTCTAATTCCCTAATTGGTACATTATCCAATTAAAATCTATCTTTGCGCTTTCAAAAAAATACTTGCTTAGAAATCTAAAAATCTAAGCAGTCTAAAATCTAAAAATCTAAATGATTACAGTTAACGATATTTCGGTTCAGTTTGGTGGAACTACACTTTTTAGCGATGTTTCTTTTGCTATCAATGAAAATGATAAAATCGCCCTTATGGGTAAAAATGGTGCGGGAAAATCGACACTTTTAAAAATAATTGCTGGTGTAAACAAACCTTCAACTGGAAGTATTTCTGCTCCAAGAGAAGCAGTAATTGCTTATCTGCCACAACATTTACTTACTGAAGATGGGGCGACTGTTATGGAAGAAGCATCAAAAGCATTCAGTGAGATTTTTAAAATGAAATCTGAAATAGACGAAATCAATGAGCAGTTAACAGTTCGTACAGATTATGAAAGTGACGAATACATGAAATTGATCGAAAGAGTTTCTGACTTAAGCGAAAAATTTTATGCTATTGAAGAAGTAAATTACGAAGCTGAAGTAGAAAAGATATTAGTAGGTTTAGGTTTTGAGCGCGAAGATTTTACACGTCAGACTTCTGAATTTTCTGGAGGATGGAGAATGCGTATCGAACTGGCTAAAATTTTATTGAGAAAACCAGATTTAATTTTACTGGATGAGCCAACGAACCACATGGATATTGAAAGTATTCAATGGTTAGAAGATTTCTTGTTGAACCAAGCCAAAGCTGTTGTAGTAATCTCGCACGATAGAGCGTTTGTAGATAATATTACAAATCGTACTATTGAGGTTACAATGGGAAGAATTTACGATTACAAAGCAAAATATACTCATTATTTAGAATTAAGAAAAGACCGCCGTATCCATCAGCAGAAAGCATACGATGAACAGCAAAAAATGATTGCAGAAAATCGTGCTTTTATTGATCGTTTTAAAGGAACATTTTCTAAAACAGATGCTGTGCAGTCTCGCGTAAAAATGCTGGAGAAACTTGAAATTGTTCAGGTTGATGAAGTAGATACTTCGGCATTGCGTTTAAAATTCCCGCCTGCAGCGCGTTCTGGACAATATCCTGTTATTGTAAAAGAAATGTCTAAATCTTACGGAGATCATGTTGTGTTTAAAGATGCAAATATTGTAATCGAACGTGGTCAAAAAGTAGCATTTGTTGGGAAAAATGGTGAAGGAAAATCGACCATGATCAAAGCGATTATGAAAGAAATTGGTGTTGATTCTGGAAGTGTTGAAATCGGTCACAATGCACAAATTGGATATTTTGCTCAAAATCAAGCGGCTTTACTAGATGAAAACGCAACGATCTTTGAAACAATTGACAGTATTGCAGTTGGAGATATTAGAACACAAATTAAAAATATTTTAGGTGCTTTCATGTTCCAAGGTGATGATATTACCAAAAAAGTAAAAGTGCTTTCAGGAGGAGAAAAAACACGTTTGGCAATGATAAAATTATTGTTGGAACCTGTAAACTTATTGATTCTGGATGAGCCTTCGAATCATTTGGATATGAAAACGAAAGATATTATCAAAGATGCGCTTCGTGATTTTGACGGAACTTTAATCTTAGTTTCTCACGACCGTGATTTCCTTGACGGTTTAGCAACTAAAGTTTTTGAGTTCGGAAATAAAAGAGTAAAAGAACACTTTGAAGATGTTGCAGGTTTCCTTGCTCATAAGAAAATGGACTCTATGAGAGAGATCGAAAAATAAATCAAAATAGATTCAAATTAAAAGCACAAGTTAATTCTTGTGCTTTTTTTATTTTTAATAACATTATTTTAATGCAACTTTTTTTACAAGAGATGTATTTTTTTGCTATTTTAGTAGTCCCATTTCGTTTTAGCTGTAAGTAGTTAGCTTTTTGGTTTTCAAAAAGCATAATTCTGATTTGAATTCAGTTGTATAAAAAACTAATATTTTATCTATTTGAAGTCTATGAATAAAATTCTACTATTTCCAATTGTTTTTTTCTTCTTTTTAACTCCGCTTTTGCTGCAAGCCCAAGACTATGTAAATGAAAGTGGAAAAACTGAAAAGCCAGAAAACGAGGTAAAATATCCACAATACCAAATCAAAGGTCTTTTGCAGGCAAGATATCTAGAAAGTTTTGGCGATAATGTTGATGTTTTAGGGGTTCACCACTCTACTGGTGATGTTACACAGCAGTCTTTTGATATTAAAAGAATGCGTGTTGGTTTAAATACCAAATTAAGTGAAGCAACAGAAGTTGTGATCCTAGTCAATTTAGCTGATTTTAAATCCGATACAAAAGGTAAAGTTTTGGAAAATGCCTATGGAAAATATACTTTTAGTAAATACATTGCTCTAACAGGAGGGCAATTCCGTCCTGCATTTGGTATAGAAGAGCTTGTTCCGGTGGATATTATAAAATCTTTTGACTTTTCAAATCAATATTACGAATTCGGAAAAAATGGATGGACCAGCTTTCAGATAGGAGCTTCCGCAACTGGAGCTTTCGATATCGGAAAAATTCCAGTCAATTACGCTGTTTCTGTATTAAATGGAAATGGAAAAAATGTAGAAATGGATAAGGATAATGGAAAACAATATTCTACAAGATGGGTTTTCGAATTATCAAAAGAACACAAAATTAATCTGGGTTTGAACGGAGGTTTCGGAAAAGTGTTTAAAGAAGATGTTTTTGCAATTGGTGCAGATATAACCAGTGATTTTAAACTTACAGACAGATTTACTTTCGATCTTCAAATCGAATACAAACAAGGAACAAATCATAACTTATATTTTTCTCTGCCAGTAGAAAGCAGAACAGATAATGTTGCTGATTATCAAATGCGAGGGATTTATTTTCTGCCAAATCTGAGATATGTTGTAAACTACAAAAAATTGACTGCTTTAGAATTATCATGTCGTTACGAAACATTTGATCCTAGTTATAAGGTCAATTCAAATGTAAGGCAGACCTATACGCCAATGGTAAGTTTAGAATTTGGAAAAGCCTATACGGGTCGAATAGAATTGGGATTTGAAATTGATCGATTTGATAAAAGTGTTCCAGATACATCAACCTATAATGATGATTTATTCTTAATTCAATTACAACTACGACTTTAATTCACCTAAATTTTGTTTTTTATGAAAGAAGTAAAAATTCCTCAGACCCTGATAACGCTGGCAATTGGAATTGCAATTTGGTTTATTCCTGCACCAAATGGCGTTGTAATAGAAGCGTGGCATTTATTTGCCATTTTCGTAGCTACAATTTTAGGAATTATTCTAAAAGCAGCTCCTATGGGGACTATGTGTATGATTGCAATTGCATTAACGGCAATGTCACAGGTTTTGGCTCCAGGCGATCCAGGAAAATCGATTACTTTGGCCTTGAGAGGTTTTGGAGATAAAGTAATTTGGTTAATTGGAATTTCATTCTTTATAGCCAGAGGTTTTATCAAAACAGGTTTAGGAAATAGAATTGCTTTTTTATTCATCAAAATATTCGGGAAAAGTTCTTTAGGATTGGCTTATGGTTTAGGATTGGCCGATTTAGTGCTGGCGCCAGCTGTTCCGAGTAACACGGCAAGAGGGGGAGGGATTATTTATCCGATCATGAAATCCATGTCTATGAGTTTTGGCTCAATGCCTGATCAGCCCGAGACACACAGAAAGCTGGGTTCGTATTTGACTTTAAATAGTTATAATATGAATTTGATAGCATCTTCAATGTTTCTAACAGGTACGGCAAGTAATCCGATGTGTCAAAAATTTGCGCTTAATTTAGGAATAAAAATAGCTTGGATGTCGTGGGCAGCTGCGGCGATTGTTCCAGGTTTATGTGCATTTTTTGTCATTCCGTTTGTGTTGTATAAAATTTATCCTCCAGAATTGAAAAAAACAGCCGATGCGCCGCAGATAGCATCTCAGAAATTAAAAGAAATGGGAGCAATAACCAGAAACGAATGGATGATGCTGCTGACGTTTTTTATACTTCTTTTTCTTTGGATGACTGGAGATTTATTTTCTATTGATGCGACAACAACAGCATTTATAGGATTAGTAATTTTATTGCTGACTTCGGTTTTAACTTGGGATGATGTAAAAGCCGAAAAAGGAGCTTGGGATACAATTGTTTGGTTTTCTGTTTTAGTAATGATGGCCAGTTCGCTCAATGAATTAGGCTTCATTGCGTGGTTTAGTGATCTTGTAAAAGCAGAAATTGGTGGATTAAGCTGGCAAATGGCTTTCCCGATTATTGTGCTTGTATACTTTTTTAGTCATTACCTTTTTGCAAGTGCAACAGCACACGTAGCGGCAATGTATGCCGCATTGCTTGGCGTAGGAGTTTCGCTTGGAATTCCAGGACTGCTGCTTGCTTTTATGCTTGGTTTTATAGGTTCGCTATACGGAACATTAACGCATTATGGTCATGGTCCGGCACCCGTTTTCTTTGGGAGCGGCTACGTCGATTTAAAGAGCTGGTGGGTCAAAGGACTTATAACTGGTTTAGTTATGCTCTTTATTTATATGGTAATTGGAGGATTGTGGCTCCGAATTATTGGATATTTTTAGATTCTAATTCCAGGAGGAAGCAGTTCTTTATATCTAGGATTTTTTTTGAAAAAAGAAACAATCTTTGGATGAATTGGAACAACTCTGTAATTTTTTTCAGAGCTTAATTCTAAAATGTTTTTAAGTAAAGCGTTAATAGCTTCTTCATTTTGATACGAATCTGGTGTGTTGATTTTAGTTAAGAAGATTTTTTTTTCTTGAAATGAATATTCAACTGCCAGCATTCCTTCAGGTACGACAGTTTCAAATTGGCGTGCAAAAGTGTTGTCTTTGATTTCCATAGTTACAAAAGTTTCCATAGTAATTTCTTTTAAGGTTATGTTTATAAATTGAATTTGGGAATTGAAATAGTATTGACAGAAAATTCTTTATAAGATTTTAAAGCCAAAAAATATTTCAAATACAAAGGTAATCATTTGATTTTCAATATTAAATTATTTTTTGAAGAGATAAACTTTAAGCAATTGTTTCTAAGTTTATTTTTTTGGATTCAATTAATAATGTGGAGCGAAATTTGATTAAGATGATATTAAAAAGTAACTTTATTTTTTTAAAATAAATGTCATAAGGTAATTTCATTTTAATAATATGAGTAAAATTCCAGTTTATTTTATGCCGGGTCTGGCAGCAAGTTCGTCTATTTTTGAAAGAATACAATTAGATGAAGATGTTTTTGAAATGTTTCTTTTGGAGTGGGAGATTCCCAAGCCTAAAGAATCACTTTCAGATTATGCGCTTCGAATTAGTGAAAAGATAAAACATGAAAACCCTGTTTTAATTGGTGTTTCCTTTGGCGGAATTTTAGTTCAGGAAATTTCGAAACATATAAAAACTCGAAAAATTATTATTATATCCAGTGTAAGAAGCAATGCGGAGTTTCCTAGAAGAATGAAAATAGGGAAGAGCACAAAAGCATATAAGCTAATTCCGATGCAGTTGATTTTAAATATTGAAAAATTGGCTAAATTTTCATTTGGCGAAAAAGTCAATAAGAGAATTAAACTTTACGAGAAGTTTTTATCAGTCCGTGATTTAGGTTATCTGCAATGGGCTGTAGAAAGTGTGATTCGCTGGGATAGAAATCAAATTGATGAAAATGTAATTCACATTCACGGAGATCAAGACGAGGTTTTTCCAATAAAATATATCAATAAGTGTATTATCGTAAAAGGCGGAACCCATATTATGATTCTCAATAAATATAAATGGCTGAATGAGAATCTGCCTTCTATTATATTGGAAGACTAAAAGATTTAAATTCCAAGTTTAATGTTTTAAGTTTTCAGGCTTTGTCAAAATTTTGATAGAGGTTTTGTCATGAAGATTATCTTCAATCTTGTCATTTTGATCCCGAGGCTTCGGGAGAGAAATCTCTGTAAGTAGCTCCACAAAGAGAATTAATAAAATATGAGAACATTGATAATTGTTTTGGGGCTAATTTTAGTTGGCTGTGAATCTCCAAAGAAAGATTATGATTTTACTTTTTTCAAATGGAATATTCATGAATCTTATTATTTGAAATTCAATTCTTCAGACACACTTTATTATACTAATGTTTATGGTTTCAAGAAAGAAACATACTTTACAATTTTGAACGACGAAGAAAAAGAAAGAATTTATAATATATTGGATACTATAACTTTTCCAAAGAAAGACAGCTATGAAAGTTTGGTTGAAGATGGAGAAACGAATGCATTTGTATTAAAGTATAAGAATCAATTAAAGAAGCTTAAAATTCATGGACACAACGGGTCAATTTTATTTAGGCTTTTTGGAAAATCATTAGATAGAATAAAGATTGATCATGAATTTACTAAGACAGATAAAAAGATTGATCTAAGAGAAATTAATAAAATGGTTATAATGAAAGTCCCACCAACGTTTGTTGTTGATACTTTAAAATGAAAAATCCCAAACACCAGTAAATTGAAATTTGGGATTTAAATATTGAAATTTAAAAATCGTTAGATTTTCTTCATTTGTTCTTTCATCATAGAAATTTGTTCTTTCAGCATTCCTTGTTTGTCTAATTTTTTAGCTTCGTTTAATAAATTAGTTGCTTCAAGTTTTCTTCTGCGTGACATGGCAACCCCTGCAAGGTTCAATTTAGCTACAGCTAAATCCATGTCCATTGATAGTCCAAGTTCGATAGCTTTTTTGAAATGTTTCTCAGCTTGGTTGATATTTGTTTGAGAAAGCATGATTCCTTGTAAATAATTTAAGTAACCTTGCTGCTTTCTTACTAATGCCCCTTCTGGATTTTTAATATATGATAGCCATTTTTTAGCACCTTCAAAATCTTGTTTTCTTAATTTTAGGAAAGCTAAAAGGATAAATTCGTTTTTAAAATAAAGAAAAATTGGAATCGCAGTTAGTAAAATAAGGAAAATACCATTTCCGATATTACTTTCTGTAAATTGCCAAATGCCAGCTACAACAAGAAGTCCGGCCAAAATAAGTTTAATATTTTTGTGAAACATAATTAATGTAAATTTGTGATTGCAAAGATAGTAAAAGGAATTAAAAATATTTTTATAAAACTACTTGCCAGAAAAAAAAGTCTTTGTATATTTGCACTCGGTTTTTGAGCAACGATATTGAAAACTAGAAAAAGAGATATTAGATACCATTTTAAAGATACAAAACAATGAGCAAAAGAACATTTCAACCATCGAAAAGAAAAAGAAGAAATAAGCACGGATTTATGGACAGAATGGCTTCTGCGAATGGAAGAAAAGTTCTAGCGCGTAGAAGAGCAAAAGGAAGACATAAATTAACTGTTTCTAGCGAACCTAGACACAAAAAATAATGTTTGTATAAACATACATAAGGCGATTACTTTTTTAGTATCGCCTTTTTTTATACCTTGTCGGTAAAAATTTTTGCAACATTCTAGTTTAGAATAGACTACGAATGTTTTTTAGAAGTACTTTATATAACTACACAATACATACAAAATGCCTAAAGACACATCAATTAAATCCGTTTTAATAATAGGTTCGGGACCTATTGTTATTGGTCAAGCTTGCGAATTCGACTATGCAGGTTCTCAATCTGCACGTTCTATTCGTGAAGAAGGAATTGAAGTTATCTTGATTAACTCAAATCCAGCGACGATTATGACCGACCCATCTATGGCCGATCATATTTATTTGAAACCATTAACGACAAAATCGATTATTGAGATTCTTAAGGAACATCCACAAATTGATGCTGTTTTACCAACAATGGGAGGACAAACAGCTTTGAACTTGTGTTTGGAAGCGGAAGAAAAAGGAATCTGGCAGGATTTCGGAGTAAGATTAATTGGAGTTGATGTAAACGCAATTAATATTACAGAAGACAGAGAGCAGTTTAAACAGCTTTTAGAAAAAATCAATGTACCAACTGCACCTGCAAAAACGGCTACTTCATATTTAGAAGGAAAAGAAATTGCTCAGGAATTTGGTTTTCCACTTGTAATTCGTCCATCGTTTACACTTGGAGGAACAGGGGCTGCAGTAGTTTACAAAAAAGAAGATTTTGATGAGCTTTTAACAAGAGGTCTTGAAGCTTCGCCAATTCACGAAGTTTTAATTGATAAAGCTTTGATGGGATGGAAAGAATACGAATTAGAGCTTTTAAGAGATAAAAACGATAATGTTGTAATTATCTGTTCAATCGAAAATATGGACCCAATGGGAATCCATACTGGAGATTCGATTACAGTTGCGCCTGCAATGACTTTATCTGATACAACTTTCCAAAAACTGAGAGATTACGCAATCTTGATGATGAGAAGTATCGGAAACTTTGCTGGAGGATGTAACGTACAATTCGCAGTTTCGCCAGACGAAAAAGAAGATATCGTAGCAATCGAGATTAACCCTCGTGTTTCTCGTTCTTCTGCATTAGCATCAAAAGCAACTGGTTACCCAATTGCTAAAATTGCTTCTAAACTGGCTTTAGGATACAACTTAGATGAATTACAAAATCAAATTACAAAATCGACTTCGGCTCTTTTTGAACCAACTTTAGATTATGTAATCGTAAAAATACCACGTTGGAACTTTGATAAGTTTGAAGGATCAGACAGAACTTTAGGTCTTCAGATGAAATCTGTAGGTGAAGTTATGGGAATCGGGCGCTCTTTTCAGGAAGCGCTTCACAAAGCAACTCAATCTTTAGAAATTAAAAGAAATGGGTTAGGGGCTGACGGAAAAGGATATAAAGATTACGAGCAGATTATCGAAAAGCTTACATACGCAAGCTGGGATAGAGTATTTGTAATTTATGATGCAATCGCAATGGGAATTCCGTTGAGCAGAATTCATGAAATTACAAGAATCGATATGTGGTTCTTAAAACAATACGAAGAACTTTATGTTTTAGAGAAAGAAATTTCAAACTATAAAGTTTCTAATCTTCCTAAAGAATTATTACTTGAAGCAAAACAAAAAGGTTTTGCAGACAGACAAATTGCTCACATGATGAACTGTCTGGAAAGTGAAGTACATTCTTTACGTATGGAGCAAAACATTAACCGTGTGTTTAAACTGGTTGATACTTGTGCAGCTGAGTTTAAAGCACTGACTCCTTACTACTATTCAACTTTTGAGGCTGAAATAGAAAAAGCAAATGGAGAACGTTTTGTTGATAACGAAAGTATTGTTACAGATAAAAAGAAAGTTATCGTTCTAGGCTCTGGACCAAACAGAATTGGTCAGGGAATTGAGTTTGATTATTCTTGTGTGCATGGAGTTTTAGCAGCAAAAGAATGCGGTTACGAAACAATCATGATTAACTGTAACCCTGAAACGGTTTCTACAGATTTTGATACTGCTGATAAATTATACTTTGAGCCAGTTTTCTGGGAACATATTTACGATATCATCCAGCACGAAAAACCAGAAGGTGTAATCGTACAGCTTGGTGGACAAACAGCTCTTAAATTAGCAGACAAATTATCTAAATATGGTGTAAAAATCATCGGAACTAGTTTTGATGCACTTGATTTAGCTGAAGATAGAGGACGTTTCTCAGACTTATTAACTGAATTAAATATTCCTTTCCCAAGATTCGGAATCGCTGAAACGGCAGACGAAGCTTCGAACTTAGCTGATAGTTTAGATTTCCCACTTTTAATTCGTCCTTCTTATGTATTAGGAGGTCAGGGAATGAAAATTGTAATCAACAAAAAAGAACTTGAAGAACACGTTATCGATTTGTTGAAAACAATTCCAGGAAACAAATTACTTTTGGATCACTATTTAGCTGGAGCGATTGAAGCT
This sequence comes from Flavobacterium sp. GSB-24, assembly GCF_027924665.1. NCBI lineage: Bacteria > Pseudomonadati > Bacteroidota > Flavobacteriia > Flavobacteriales > Flavobacteriaceae > Flavobacterium > Flavobacterium sp. GSB-24. The sequence continues at coordinate 96,383 of NZ_AP027043.1, read as the reverse complement.
GAAGCTGATGCCATTTGTGATGCTGATGGAAATGTTTACATCATTGGTATTATGGAGCACATTGAGCCTTGTGGAGTTCACTCTGGAGATAGTAACGCGACATTACCTCCTTTTAACTTAGGAGAATTTGTAATGCAGCAAATTAAAGATCATACACATAAAATTGCGAGAGCTTTAAAAACTGTAGGTCTAATTAATATTCAGTTTGCGATAAAAGACGATACAGTTTACATTATCGAGGCAAATCCAAGAGCTTCTAGAACGGTTCCATTTATTGCAAAAGCTTACGGAGAACCTTATGTAAACTACGCTACAAAAGTAATGTTAGGCCACAATAAAGTAACTGACTTTGATTTTAATCCGCAATTAAAAGGATATGCAATTAAGCAGCCAGTTTTCTCTTTCAGCAAGTTTCCGAACGTAAACAAGGCGTTAGGACCAGAAATGAAATCTACAGGAGAAAGCATCTTGTTTATTGATGACTTAAAAGACGATCAATTCTACGAATTGTACTCTAGAAGAAAAATGTATTTGAGTAAATAATCTCAAATTCTGATATAAAAAAAGCTCCAATGAAAATTGGAGCTTTTTTGTTTTTTGTTCCTTAGTAGGCAACATCATATTTATAATTAAAAGTACCATCTGTAACTTGTGTTGTAACTGGATTATCTGCACCAATTGGCTTTGAATAATCTTCAACGCAATTAAAAGAAAAGGTTCCTGCGACGATTTTTGTATTTAAATCAATTGAAGTTATAGACAAAGTTCCTTTGGCGACATATTGGTTTTTTGGTTTTGTATTAAAGATAAATTGAATTTGTGTTTTTGAGGCATCATAAGTTTCTGGCGTGATAGGATAAGTGCCAATTTTTAGATCGCTTCTTTTAATATATAAAATTATTTCATCTACACCTTTTCTCCCCTGTAATTGAATATATTCAGATGTAGGATAGTAGGTATATAATGGTTTTGTTGCAAAATTTGAATTGAACGGATTGTTCATTTCCCACAAAGTTCCATCAATTTTAGCAGTCATTGCAAATTTTGATGTTGGAACGGTTGGATCTTCTGGATTTTCACTGTTATCGCTTGAACAGCTGTTTAGAACTAAAACTAAAAAAAGAAAGAGAATTTTTGGTGTTTTCATTAGTGGTATTTAAAGGTTATGTTGGATGTAAATGTAGAAAAATATTTGTTAATATTGTGATTTTGTAAAAGCCTTGTTATTAACGGGCTATAAAAAAAGCTCCAATTTATTGGAGCTTTTTTGGTTTAAAAAGTAAGATGTTATTTTTTAATAAGTTGTTCTAATGGTTTCAATTGATCCATATCTATTTTAGATTTTTGTAAAACAGACATTAATGTCATAATATTATTCGGATTCATATCTTCACCTAAAACACGGACTACAGCAAAGCCAGTTTCTTTTCGATTAAGGAATATAACAAATTCTTTAATGTTGTCTTCTGATCCTACATAACTAATAGAAGCTCCGTCTTTACCAGATCCAAACTTCATTAATTGTTCATATTTTGGATTTTTTAATATGGCATTGACTTTTGTTCTCTCTGTATCAAACTGCGCCTGATTTTTATCATTTGCTTTAAAAGCCAGAATATTCATTTTTTCGAAAGAATTTACCGCTTCAGTTTGTTCTGCTGAAAGTTTCGTTTTTTCAAGATTTAAAATATTAGGTGAAATATCCAATGCTATAAAATCTTTGTTTTCTGTGTTTTCAACAAAATACTTTTGTAATGTTGGTTCAGAGTTACAGCTTCCTAAAGTTAGCAAAGCTATAAGTGCTAAGGTGAAAATAGTTGTCTTCATTTTATTTTTTGCCTTTAGAAGCTTTCTTTAAATCAGAACCTCCTGGAAGCTGCATTTTATCTGTTAATACTGAGATTTCGTTTAGATCAAAATTACCAGTTAAAGATAATAAAACAGTCTCATCGTTTTTAGCACCGTCAACATACATTAACAATTCTCTTATCTGCGTATCTGATGCGCCAGATTTTACCATGATTCTAACATTTTTACCGCTGTCATTTACACGCATCAATTCTTCAAGGCCTGCAGTTTTAATGTATTTGTCTGCTGAAGCTTTCATTTCTGCTTCAATTTTTGGATTTTTAGTGGTAAACACTTTTAAATAATCTAATTTTTTAATTAAAGCAATGTATTGTTGTGTCTGTTTATCAGAAGCATCAACTTTTACCTTGCTCATTAAATCGAACATTTTTTTGTTTACAATTACAGAGGTTACATCGTCTTGACCATCAAATTTGTCAAAAGCACCTTGTGCATAAAAAACGTTTGTAACAAATGCGAAAACTAGAGTTATGATGAAATTTTTCATTTGATTTAAATTTAATTACTGTTTAAAAATTTTGTTTTTTGATTGTTCGTATTCTTTAATGTACTGTACACTTTCAATACCTACATTAACATTGTTTGATAATAAAGCCAAAGCTTTTTGTGTCGCTTTTAGCGCCTCTTCGGGATCATCGTAGGTTCCTAATTCTGTTTTAGAAGCTACGGCAGTAGTAGTAGTACTTTGTTCGCTTGCAAAATAATAGGTTCCAATTCCCAGCAAAATCACAGCTGAAGCCGCAATCGATAACCACGCCACATTTCGTTTTTTAGTTTGTAGTGGAATTTCATACGTCGATTTCTGTTCTTTTGCTAGAGAGAAATAGCCAAACATAGACTTGTACTGCTCCAAATGCTGCGCAACATTTGGTGAAGAAAAGTATTCTCTTAATTCTTTTTCTTCGGCAATCGTTGTTTCTCCCTGAAAGTATTTTTCTAATAGATTTTCTATTTTATTTAGTTCCATAAAGGTGTGTATTTGTCATTGATTCTCTAATTTTTTTTCTCGCTCTCGAAAGTGCCACTCGTATTGCAGTTTCGTTCATATTGACAATTTTCGCTATTTCGTCAAATTCATATTGTTCAACATCCCGAAGCTGAATCAGCAGCTGCATTTGTTCTGGAAGCTGATTTATAATTTTTTCAACCCATTCTAGACTATTTTCATCTTCCAGCTTTTTGTCTAACTGCGGTTCCCTGTCGGTAAAATTATTATGAACAATCTGCAGATTACTGGCTCTTTTAGATTTTAATTGGTCGAGACAATAATTTTTAGTCATTGTCATAGCTAAAGCTTCGACGCTGTTATAGTTTTCCAGATTTTCTTTTTTATTCCATAATTTTACCATTACTTCCTGAGTGGCGTCTTCGGCCTCTTCAGTACTTGTAAGCAATCTTTTTGCCAGACGAAAAACTTTGTCTTTAAAAGGATTTATTAATTCTATAAATACAACTTGGTTCATTAAACTGATGGTTAATCGTTAGCTTATATAGTCAAGACGAGGTACAATTATATTTGTTACAACAAAAAATAAATATTTTTTTTACGTAAAAAAAATACTGCTTTTTTGACGAAGCTAAAACTAAAGATACTACTTTTACGTTTATACCACTAAGAAACCCAATTGATATGAAAACACCTTTAAAGAGTATTCTCTTTCTTTTTTTGCTAGCTTTTTCTTTGCAGTCTTGTGAAGATCAAGATGACGTTGCAGCTCCAGCAGACTTACAAGTTAATAATTTTATATGGAGAGGATTAAATGAAGTTTATTTATGGCAGGCAGATGTGCCTAATTTAGCTGATGGACGTAATCTTCAACCTGATTTCGATACTTTTTTAAGAGGTTATTCTAAGCCGGAAGATTTGTTTGAAGATTTATTGAATAAACCAGAAAGTAAATACCCGAACGGAGGGGCTATTGACCGTTTCAGCTGGATTGTTGATGACTATACTGTTTTGGAACAAGAATTAAGCGGTATTACCAAAAATAACGGAGTCGATTTTAGACTAAGCCTTATTTCTTCTGGGTCAAATGATGTTGTTGGATATGTTCGTTATATTATACCAAATTCTGATGCTTCTACAAAAGCAATTAAAAGAGGCGATTTGTTTACAAGCGTGAACGGAACAAAACTTACTGTTTCTAATTACCAGCAATTGTTATTGAATCAAGATAGCTATACTTTAAATCTAGCAGATTATAACGGAAGTACTTTTGTTTTGAATGGTAAATCGGTTGCTTTAACGAAAACAGTTTTAGAAGAAAATCCAATTTTCATCAATAAAGTGATTACTTCAGGAAGTCATAAAATTGGTTATTTGATGTATAATGGTTTTTATTCTGAATACGATGATAAATTAAATCAAGCTTTTGGCGAATTAAAAGCACAAGGAGTAACAGATTTAGTTTTAGATCTTCGTTATAATGGAGGAGGAGCTATTACATCTTCAACTAGACTTGCAAGTATGATTACGGGACAGTTTCCAGGGCAGATTTTTTCAAAAATGACGTTTAATGCTAAACAAATGGAAGGTCTAAGCGGTGATGACTTAGAAAGTCTGAATGAAAGATTCGTTAATAATATTGATGGAAAATCATTAAACAGTTTAAATTTAAACACGGTTTATATTATTACAACAGAAAGTACAGCTTCTGCAAGTGAATTAGTGATAAATGGGTTAAAACCTTATATCAATGTTGTTCAAATTGGAGAAATTACAACTGGAAAGAATGTAGGTTCATTTACAGTTTATGATTCAGAAACTTTGACTAAAAAGAACGTAAATCCGAATCATAAATACGCAATGCAGCCTTTGGTTTTAAAGATTACAAATTCAGCAAATTTTGGAGATTATACTCAAGGTTTACAGCCAACATACGAGCAGAACGAACAAGTTAGCACTTATGGCGTTTTAGGAGAAACATCTGAGCCGTTACTTAGTTTAGCTATTTCGAAAATTACGGGAGCAACTGCTAAAAGAACTTTTAATGATTTGGAACCGAAGTTTCCTTACGTAACAGATTCAAAAATCATTAACGGATTGAAACATGGTATGTATCTTAAAACTGTACCAAAACTATATTAAGTAAAATTCAAAATAATAAAAAAGGCTTTCAGAAATGAAAGCCTTTTTTGTAAAAAAAACAAAAACTAATTCTAAATAGTTTAATCGTTAAAGTAAAAACCGTTTGATCCTGCACCGGTTGCTAATTCTTTTTGAAGATTTCCAGCTAAGTCGTAAATGAATGCTTTACTATCTTTATCGAATTTTGCATCTGCAACATAAATACGATTGTTTTCTACTGCAAATCCGTATATATAACTATCAGCTATCGTAACAATTGCTGTTGTAGAAGGCGCTGTTGCGTTAATGCCCATTGCATAAACAGAAGTTCCTGCTGTATAGTAAATTTTGTTGTCTTCAATATCCATAAGACCAACTCCAGCTAAACTGTCTGGGAATCCAATTTTAGAAACGGATTTGTCTGATAATTTAACTTTTACTAATTCGCCATTACCAGAAAATGGCGCTCTAAGAATATATAAATTACCATTTTCTTCTTCGATACAATCTGCACTATATCCAATTTCTAAAGTTTCAACTGCTTTTGTAGCAATATTTACAATTAAAAGTTTACTGCTGCTGTTTGGTTCAGTGATGTATAATTTACCATCTTCTAGAACTAATCTGTTTGCAGTTGCGTTTAATTCAATTTTTGACTCTACTTTATTAGTAGCTAAGTTAATAACAGCAACAAAATCATCAGTATCTCCTGTTGCTGGATTAATGTACGAATACGTATTTGCGTTGGTAACATAAGCTTTTCCATCTTTCACAACACCATATCTTGGAGTTGCAAGACCTGAATCAATTTTTGCAATCAATTTAAAAGTATATCTGTTTACAACATTGATCACATTGGAACCACCTGCAATGATATAAGCTTTATCTCCGTCAAAAAAGATATTCTGTAAATATCCTCCAACCAAATCATTTCCATTTTCAGCTTTATAAGCATCTTTTGTAAACAAACTAAAATCATTGCTAGAGAATGAAACACTACCAACACTTGAACTTCCTTCATTCAAAATAAAAAAACCATTGTCATAAGCGCCTTTTGGAGTATCGTCATCATCGCTTGAACAAGAAACGAATAACGAAATGCTTAACGCTATTAAAAGTAATTTACTGAACTTCATATATTAAAATTTTAAGGTTAAATACACATTGAAATTGCGACCTGGCATTGGTCTGTTTTCTAGGCTTTCATAGTCTTTATTTAAAAGATTTAAAACCTGAAAACCTATTTTAAAAGAATCTAAAAATTTAAGATCATAATCGATTCCGATATTTGAAATTAAATAATCGTTTATAATTTCATCCTTACTATTATCGGCGGTTGTATAAACAAAACCATTGTAAAGAATTTGATAGTAAGCGCTTACTTTATTTCTTGAGTAGGAAACTGCTCCAGTTGCTTTATTAAAAGGAACAAAAAAGATTTGGTTTTTGGTTTTTTCATCTTGAGATATGGTATAAGCATACGTTGCATTTGCTGCAAAATTGTTTTTACCATAATTTTTTCTCCAGCTTAATAAAGTTTCAGTTCCATAACTGTTGACTTTATCTTGGTTTTGCGGTGTCCAAATACCACCAGTTCCAGGCACCCATTGCAGCATGTCTTTTATTTTTATATAATAAAAATTCTGCGTCCAAGTGAAATTTTTAAATGTAAACGCATTGCCAATTTCTCCCTGATAAGAGTTTTCTGGTTTCAAGTTCGGATTTCCTCCAGTTTCCCAATACAAGTCGTTGTAAGTTGGAATTCTGAAATTTCTAGAAATATTCAACTTTAAATTGTACCAATCATTGAATTTATAAGAAGAGCCTAAATTGAATAAAAGCGGTGATTTGTAATTATTGGTAAATTCTTTTCTAACACCAATTTCATTTTTCCAGTTATCACCAATATCTTGCCTTAATAACAAAGAAGCCGAACTGATTTCGCGAACATGACTTCCAAAACTAGTTCCATAACCATTTGTTCTGCTGTAATCTATAATTCCGTTGACCTGAGTAGATTTAAATAAAGTATAATCTAAATCTAACTTTGTAATCAAATTTTCGGTTTTTCCGTACGTAAAATTATTAGTGCTATTATCAGCAAAGTATTGATAATTTTCAAAAATATATGCTGTCTTAAAATTGGTTTTCAGCTTTCCAAAATTTCCATCGTATTCAAGCAGGTTTCTGTTGAAACCATTTACGTACTTGCTTTTGGTTTCTGTTTCTACAATTAAAGATGTATTTCTGTCTGTATTTGAAGTTTGACTATACAGCTTTAAAATATGGTTTTCGTTTATTTTGTACCCAACATTTGCATTCAAAGTAATAATATCATACTGCCCGTTTTGGTTCCAGCGCTGTTCGCCTCTCCAAGTATAGCGATTCAAATACTTATAATCGTTTGTGGAGCTGTTTTTTGAAAAACCAATTTGCGTGCTCCATTTTTTGTTAGAAATAGATGTTTTGTAATTAATACCAATAGTATTAAAACTGCCGTAATCTAATCTTAAGTTATTTTCAAAACGATTTAAAAAAGATAAGTCATTATTTAAATGAACGGTTCCTCCAATTGCGCCACTTCCATAAATTACACTTCCACCGCCAGCCTTAACACTGACTGAATTATAATCTGAACTGGAAATAGTATTAAAATCGGTGCTTCCATTCATTTGAGAATTAATATTTATTCCGTTCCAAATTACTGCTGTTTGGGAAGAAGTCGTTCCTCTAAAAGAAACAGTCGAAAGCATTCCGCGACCATATTCTTTAAAATATAAAGTAGAATTAAAATTCAGCAAATCAGTTAACAATGCCTCATTTTTATTAATAATGGAATCATTAAGTTTTAAAACAGATTGCGATGCTGAGTATTTTTTTAAGTTTTTGTCTGAAACAAAAACTTCTTTCAAACTGGTAATAGAATCGCTCTGCGCCAAAGTAATCTGGCACAACAATAATAAACAAAAAGCTAACCTTAGTTTTATAGTCATAATTTCTACACTCTTTTTCCCGAGAGCTCGATATTGTTACAAAGGCAGGTCTCCTGGCTTGCGTCTTGTTGTTTACCTTCCCATTCGCCATGGGCGAGCAGTGGTTTTGTAGTTTACAACAAGCATTCGTTTAAGAACTCAGCTTACAGTTGCGGGTACAGCTCAAGAAATTACTTGATTCCCTTTTAATGTGTTTTATAAAAACACAACCTTAATTGGCTGCAAAGATAAAGTTAAAAATATTGAATATTCAAAATTTGTTTAGCTTTTCGAAGCAAAATGTAAAACATTACAGAAAATTAGAGCTTTATTCTGATAACTTGTCCGAAATTTACTTTATTTTTAAAAGCTTCTATCAAGGGAGTTTCTGTCTGATGACATAAAATACTTCTGATGACTCCTGCATGAGAAACAATAATTATAGGATTTTCTAGCAGTGAAATTTCATTTAAAAAGTCACCAACTCTTTCATGTAACTCTACAAACGATTCGCCATTTGAAACTTTGATATTTACAAAATCTTCCATCCACGGATTGAGTTGTTCGGGCGGAATCTCATCCCAGCTTTTCAATTCCCAATCTCCAAAATTCATTTCCTTTAGACGATCATCTTCCTGATATGAAATTGTATTTACATTCTCCTGAATATGTTTAGCAAGAATTGAACAACGTTTTAATGGACTTGAAAAAATCATTGCTTTTGAAGGTAATTCTGAAATAATTTTACCAAATATTTCATCAAAGGGTTCTGCAATATTTAAATCAGATTGTCCGTAACAGATTCCTTTTTCGCAGATCGTCTCGGTGTGACGGACTAGATAAATTTCCATAAAAATAAAATACTTAGATAAAATATAACCTCGCAGACTTGCTGTGTTGCGCCTAAACAATCACCTGTATAACCGCCAATCCATTTTTGAAAATAACGAGCCAAAAAATATCTTGTAATAAATACAGGAATTATGGCTAAAATTAATTTGTAATCAAAATAAGAAAGTATAATTAACGGAATTAAACCAAAAAAGCATGAGCCAAAAACTTCTTTCCAAGTATATTGCTTCGCAATTGGTTTACTTTTGCTCGAAGCATCTTCACGAGCATATTCATGTGTAAAAATGATACTTATAGCTGCTAAACGACTTAACGAATGAGCAGAAATAAATAAAAGGAAAATTAGTAAGATGTTATTTGTGGAAAGTAAAATGGATTCTGCAAGCAGTTTGAATTTTAATAAAAAAAGTAAAACCAATCCGATTGCTCCGTAAGCGCCAATGGCACTGTCTTTCATAATCATTAGGATTTTTTCTTTGGTCCAGCCGCCGCCAAATCCGTCACAGACATCTGCAAATCCGTCTTCGTGAAAAGCGCCGGTTGTTAAAACAGAAGCAATAATTGCAAAAATTACAGCAGTTTCTGTAGAAAGAAAAAGCGAAAAAAGATAGAAAGCCAGAAATGAAATTGTTCCAACAATCCAGCCAATAAAAGGGAAATATCGTGTGGCTTTATTTAAATAATCAGGATGATGAGTTATGTTTTTTGGACAAGGAATTCTGGTGTAAAACATTAAACAGGTGAAGAAAATATGTAGTTCTTTTTTCATTTAGATTGGGTTTTCATTTAGTATGTCATTTCGACGAAGGAGAAATCTCCGCAAGTAATTCCGTTCTAAAAGAGGCTCAACTTTGTGGACCTTCTAATGGAGATTTCTCCTTCGTCGAAATGACAAAAGTGAGAATAAATCATAATGAAACATAATTATTTTTAGGAATTCGAGTAATTACTATTTCCTACTTATGCCGGCACTTTCAAAACTAGCCATTTCATTCAAAAAAGCCTCAGCCGATTTTAGAAGTGGAAAAGCAATCGCACAGCCCGTTCCTTCACCTAAACGTAAATCAAGATTTAAAATGGGCTTGACATCTAAATATTCTAGCAATTTAGAATGTGCTTTTTCTGCAGAGCAATGACAGAAAACTGCATTTTGCTTTATATTCGGATTGATTTTATAAGCGATTAAAAAAGCTGTGGTACAAATAAAACCATCAACTAAAATCAGCATTTTATTTTCAAAGGCAGCCAGCATTCCGCCAGCCATTTGTATGATTTCAAAACCGCCAAAATAAGAAAGCTGTGAAATTAAATCGGCTTGACTGGAATAATTTTCGAGTGCTTTTTTTAGAATATTTTGTTTCAGAATTAATTTTTCATTTTCAACTCCAGTTCCTTTTCCAACGCATTCTTCAATAGGAAAATCAGTTAAAAGGCTAATTAAAACAGAAGCTGTAGAAGTATTTCCTATTCCCATTTCTCCAAATCCAATGCAGTTAGAACCTGTTTTAGCAATTCTTTCAATAATATCTTTTCCTTTATCAAAGCACAATTGAACTTCGGTTTCGCTCATTGCAGGAATATGCAGAAATGATTGAGTGCCTTTGGCAATTTTTGCATCAATTAAATTTGCATTTGTTGGGAAATCATAATTTACACCAGCATCAACAATTGATAATTCAATATTATTTTGTTTGCAGAAAACATTAATTGCGGCGCCTCCTTCAAGGAAATTAGTTACCATTTGTCGCGTAACATCTTGCGGATAATCGCTTACGCCATGATTAGCGATTCCGTGATCTGCAGCAAAAACAACAATATTTGGTTTTTCAATTTTGGGATTTAAAGTTTCAAAAACACTTGCCATCTGAAAAGCCAAGGTTTCTAATGTTCCTAAAGAACCAACAGGTTTTGTTTTTGAATCTATTTTTTCCTGCAGCAGTTTGTTGAAATCGGGTTTAGTTTCGATTTCATTTATAGAATTTACTTTTAAATCAGAAATGTTTATTTGATGAATTTCTGTGATTTCAGCGCAGATCGGAGCTTCTGATTTTTGTTTCCAATGCAATTGCTGCAGCATTGGCTGATTATTATAATTTGTTGCTGGTTTTCCGATACAGAAATAACCAAGCGGTTCTATATTCTCAGGTAAAGCAAGGATTTTTTTAAACTGATAATAATTCAGAATCGAAACCCAGCCCATTCCGTAACCTTGTTCAGTTAGAGAGAGCCAAATATTCTGAGCCGCACAAACCGAACTAAATTTCACAGCTTCATTACTGCCAATAGTCCCAATAGTAAATTGGTTTAAAACCGAACGATCATAAGCAATAATAAGCCCGATTGGCGCTTCTTCAATTGCTTCTAATTTGAGCGATCGGTAGAGTTCTTTTTGTTCGGGATTGTCGGTAAGTTCCTCGGCTTTTTTGTTGTAATCTAAAAATAGTTTTTTAATTGAAGTCTTTACTTCATCCGATTTAATAATATAATATCTCGTAGCATCAGTCAAACCAACAGACGGCGCCCAATGTCCAGCCTGTAAAGCTTTTTGAATTACTTCATCAGGAACTTCATCAGTTGTAAAATGTCGGGTGTCGCGGCGTGATTTTAATATATCTTCTAGATTGCTCATTTTAAATTTTGGAATTTTCTCCTTTTATCTTAACCGGAATTCCCGAAACCATCAAAACTACTTCATCTGCATTTGAAGCTAGAAACTGATTCATCCAGCCTTGCAATTCGGTAAATTTTCGTCCGATTTCTGTACTAGCATGAACGCCCATTCCAATTTCGTTAGTTACAATAATTAAATTAGTATCTTTTTGACTGGCAATTGAGAGGAATTCTTTTTTAGCTTCTTCGAGACTTAGATCGACATTATTTTTATGATCGACAAAAAAGTTAGTCAGCCAAAGAGTTACGCAGTCAATTAAAGCTGTTTTACCAGAAAAATCAATTTCGCTTAAAAATTTTTCTTTTTCAATATTGGTCCAGCGCTCGTCTCTTTCCTGCTGATGGCGGTCTATGCGATTTTGAAAATCATCGTCCCATTTTCGAGCAGTTGCTACATATATGGGAGAGTTAGAAAGTTCCAAAGCAAGTTTCTGAGCATAACTGCTTTTGCCCGAACGCTCGCCGCCGGTAATTAGGTAAATCATCTTAATTGTTGATTGTTAATTGTTGATTGTTAATGGTTAATTGGGAAGAAGTCTACTTTTACTTAATTGGCTTTTTGATGTTTTAATGATGCTGGTTATTAATTTTAAAATTGAAACAGCATCATTGTTGATGTTTTCAAATTCTTTTTGATTTAAATAATCAGTTGCTTTTAATAATTCCAGCCAATAAATAACCTCATTTGCTTCTTTTTGCGCAATAGCAAATTTATGAATAAAATCACTTTTACTTTCGGCATGTTCTGCTTCTCGAATCATTGCGCCAATACTTGTTCCTGATCTAAGAAGTTGTTTGGAAAGTATAAATTCTTTTTTATCATTGCTGAGATACTGATATAGTTTGACAATTCTGATTGCAAATTCAAAACTTTTATTTTTTACGATGTTGTTTTTCATAATTAACAACTAACAATTTATAATTAACAATTAATAGGGGCAATGTCTGCAGTCATTTCCGCAGCAGGTTCCTCGTTTAAGATGAAACCAAGTTTTAAAAACCATATTACCATCTTCGATGTAATAATCAATGCCTTCGATTAATTTTTCTGTTTTGGGCAAAGATATGGCTTTATTTTTCGGAGCATTGTGAGGAGTAATAGTTTCGATGTAGGCCTCTATTTTGTCTTCGCAGGCTTCTTTGAAGCAGACAGGGCAAAGACAATCTCCGCCTTCAGAGAGATTAAAGATTGGCGGGTAATCATTACACCAGCATTTGTTTTCTATAGATATATCTCCACAGCTGAATTCAGATTCACAGCTTGAGCAAATTTTCATTTTTGTGGTATTCATGTTGTAAAGATACAATTGTTTAAATTTGTAAGAATAAAGGTAAACAAAAAAAATATAAAATACTTTACCTTTGTTTCATCCAAAACATAAAACATGAGACATTTATTACCTAAAATGATTTTTGCGGCTTCTTTTTTTATTCTTATCGGATGTAAGAAGAATGAGAAAGCTGAAATTGTAAAAGCTGAAAATGCAAAAAACAGTATCGAATATGCAACAGGACTTTCTATCGTAAAATATGAGGATTATTCGGTTGTAACTGTCTCAAATCCATGGCCGAATGCCAATAAAGATTTCAAATATATTTTAAAAGAAAAAGATGCAAAGGTTCCAGACAGCCTTCAAACTTATACTACTGTCCAAGTTCCGTTAAACTCTGTCGTTGTGACTTCAACAACTAATATTCCGTTTTTAGAAATGCTTGAAGTGGAAAATAAATTGGTCGGATTTCCGCATACCGATTATATTTCATCAGAAAAAACGAGAGCATTAATTGACAAAGGTTCCGTAAAAAATGTTGGACAAAATGAAAAACTGAACATTGAGCAGTTAATCGAATTATCTCCAGATTTGATTGTAACTTTTGGAGTTGATAATAATAATCCGATGCTGGATAATCTGAAAAAAAGCGGTTTAAAAGTTTTAATTCAAGGTGATTGGATGGAACAATCCCCACTTGGAAAAGCAGAATGGATCAAACTTTACGGTGCTTTGTTTGGTAAAGAAGATCAAGCCAAGGAACTTTTTGATAAAATTGTAGAGAGTTATAATCAGGCTAAAAAATTAGTAGCAGACAAGCCAGCTACTTCAAAAGTTTTGTACGGTTCAATGTACGAAGATGTTTGGTATGTTGCCAAAGGAAACAGCTGGGTTGCGCAATTTATGCAAGATGCGAAATCCAATTATTTGTGGGCAGATTTAAAAGGAACTGGAAGCGAAGGTTTATCTTTTGAAAAAGTTTTAGACAAAGCCAAAACGGCCAACATTTGGATTGCTTCGGGTTCATTTAAAAGTTTAGATGAACTGCAAAAAGCAAATCCACATTACGGAGAATTCGACGCTTTTAAAAATAAAAGCGTTTATAATTTTGAAGGAAAATTGGGAGCAACTGGCGGCACCGTTTATTACGAATTGGCACCAAGCCGACCTGATTTAGTTTTAAAAGATTATATCAAAATTTTCCATCCCGATTTATTGGCTAGCTACGAATTTACTTTTGCATCAAAACTGAATTAAATTGGCGAATAAGAAAAGAAATACCATTTTATTTGTCACTTTGGCTTTGGGTCTTTTACTGATGTTTTTTGCAAGTATTAGTTTAGGATCTGTCCTGATTCCTTTAAAAGATGTTTTTGCAAGTTTAACGGGAGGTCACGCTGCCAAATCAACTTGGGAATATATTATTATCAACTATCGTCTGCCAAAAGCGATTACAGCAGTTTTAGTTGGAAGCGGACTTTCAATAAGCGGACTCTTAATGCAGACTTTATTTCGAAATCCGCTTGCTGGACCTTATGTTTTAGGATTAAGTTCTGGCGCGAGTTTAGGAGTTGCATTTGTGATTTTGGGCGCAGGATTTCTGCCGTCTTTTTTAAGTGTAATTGCCTTGTCCTCATATGGAATTGTTTTGGCATCTACTTTAGGAAGTACGTTAGTTTTGCTTTTAGTTTTGGTAGTTTCACAAAGATTACGAGATACCATGGCGATTTTAATTGTGGGTTTAATGTTCGGAAGTTTTACAACGGCAATTGTCAGTGTCTTAACCTATTTCAGCACAGCAGAACAATTGCAGAAATTCACTTTCTGGTCAATGGGGAGTCTTGGAAATCTTTCATGGTCAACAATTGGAATTTTGACTTTTTGTGTCGCAATCGGCTTGCTTTTAAGCGCCAATAGCATCAAACCGTTAAACGCGTTACTTTTAGGTGAAAACTATGCAAAAAGTATGGGCTTGAATTTTAAACGAGCAAGACTGATTATTATATTCGCTACCAGTATTTTGGCAGGAAGTATAACTGCTTTTGCAGGTCCAATTGCTTTTGTTGGCTTAGCGGTTCCTCATATTGCAAAACTGACTTTTCAAACTAGTAATCATACGATTCTATTTTGGAGTACTTTGTTTTTTGGTTCGATTATAATGTTGTTTTGTGATATTGTTTCACAAATGCCAGGATTCGATGTCACGCTTCCCATAAATGCAATTACGTCTATAATTGGTGCGCCAGTTGTAATATGGCTTTTGGTAAGAAAAAGAAATTTTCAATAATTTTTTTGCCGCAGATTAAACAGATTAGCACAGATTTTTTTAATCATTTTAATCTCTTAATCTGTGGCAAAAAAAAACTTAGAGCCCTAGGATCTCAGTAACTTAGAATCTTAAAAAAAATGATAAGTATATTAAAGACATCAGATTTAAATATTGGATATAGATCCAAGAAAGGTCTTACGCTTATTGCTGAAAATCTAAATCTAAATTTAGCATCTGGGAAACTCATTACTTTAATAGGAGCAAACGGCATTGGAAAATCAACCTTACTGCGAACTCTTACCGGAATTCAGCAGCCTTTATCTGGAAATGTCTATTTAAACGAAAAAAATATTTCCGACTATAAACCTTTAGAATTAGCGCAAAATTTGAGTTTGGTTTTAACGGAAAAATTACCTCCGAGCAATCTTTCTGTTTTTGAATTAGTTGCGCTTGGCCGTCAGCCGTATACCAATTGGGTTGACACTTTATCAAATGAAGATATTCTGAAAGTTCAAGAGGCTATGAAGCTCACACAGATTGAACATTTAGCTTCAAAGAAGCATTTCGAAATCAGCGATGGCCAATTGCAGAAGGTTTTAATCGCCAGAGCTTTGGCACAGGATACACCATTAATTATTTTAGATGAGCCCACAACTCATTTGGATTTACTGCACAAAGTTTCTTTATTCAAATTATTAAAAAAACTGACTCATGAAACTCAAAAATGTATTTTGTTTTCAACACACGATATTGATCTGGCGATTCAATTAAGCGATGAAATGATTATCATGACGCCGGAAAATATTACTCAGGATCAGCCTTGCAATTTAATTTCAAACGGAAGTTTCAGCAATTTATTCAAAGATGAACATATCGTTTTTGATGCTGAAAAAGGGAAATTTATTGTGACTTAGTTTTCTTCGTCTTCCTGCAAGGTTTTGAAAACCTTGCAGGAGAGATACCATAGGTATTATTTCTTTAATCCAATTTGTCTCTTAGCTTCTCCAACCACAAAAGCAACAGAATTAGCGATATTAAAACTACGAATAAGCGGTGACATCGGAATCGTTAAATGATTTTCAAATCTCTCCATAAACTCCTTACTCAAACCAACGCTTTCTTTTCCGAAAACTAGCCAGTCACCATCTTTAAATTCATTTTCTAAATAAGACTTTTCAGAACGAGAACTCATTAAAAATACACGAGAATGATCTGGAATTTGCGCCATCCATTCTTCTACGTTTTGATATTCGGTTACATCAAGATGAACCCAGTAATCCAATCCAGAACGTTTTAGGTTTTTATCATTAATAACAAATCCGAACGGGTGAATCAAATGAAGACGACTTTCTGTGCCAACGCACAATCTTCCTATGTTTCCAGTGTTATTTGGTATCTCGGGTTCTACAAGAACAACGTTTAGCATTTTTTTTGAGTTTTGAGTTTTGGGTTATGGGTTATGAGTTTTGGGTTATGAGTTTTGGGTTATGGGTTATGGGTTATGGGTTTAGTTCAAGAATTATCTAATTATCTAATTGACAAATTTTCTAATTTAAAATCGTTTACCTCCAGAACTTCTCCAGCTTTTAGGTTTTGCAAATATACATTTCCTATTCGAACGCGAACTAGGCGAAGAGTGGGAAAACCAACAGCAGCAGTCATTTTTCTAACCTGACGAAACTTTCCTTCATTTACAGTAATAGAAGCCCACGAAGTAGGACCATGGCGTTCGTCTCTGATTTTTTTGGCTCTTGGTCCAAAATCAGGAATTTCATTTACGATAAAAGCTGAACAGGGTTTTGTTTTGTATTTACCGCCTTCAAAACCAATTTCGACACCTTTTTGCAGTTCTTCAATTGCTTCTTGAGTAATAATGCCGTCAACTTGAACGTAATATTCTTTGTCAACTTTTTTGCTTCTAATTTGTTCACTTACTTTTCCGTCAGTGGTCAGTAAAAGCAAACCTTCAGAATCTTCATCTAATCTTCCAATTGCCATTATTCCCTCCGGAAAATCATACAATTCGCCTAAAAGCTTTTTCTTTCTTTTTAATTCATAAATAAATTGGCTTAAGTAGCCGTAAGGTTTAAAAAGAATGAAGTGTCTGTGCATTTTTAATTTTTTGCAAAGATAGTTTCTTTCTTAAAATTAAAGCGAAAGTAAAGCATATTAATAGTCTGCAAAAAATGAGTTCAAAACGGGGAACAGCATGAATCGAGAAAGAATCATAATCTTAAAATGTTGTAAATAAAGATAATAAATTATGAAAGATCTTGCCTTTTAAACCCAAAGCAATGTTAAACCATTTAATTTTAAGATTTAGAATTCGTAATATTATAATAGAAACCAAAAAATAAAACGATTATGGGAACGGATAATTTAGGAACAAAAAAGATAAACGGAACGCAGAAAGATATTGACGAATCTAAAGGAAAAAACGTTTCGCACGATAAAGATTTAAAGGATGCTAAATTGAAAAAAGAAATCGTAACCGATGCAGATGGCGATAAAAAAATAGTTGACCGAGCTCGAAATGAGAACGAAGATATTCAATTAAAAACGCCAAAAGTATCCTCAGATAATCCAAATTCAAATCGAGGAGTATCTTCTGAAGAAGAAGCAAAAAAGACGGTTGAAAATAAAGACCGGAATTCTGATATCACACCTAACAGATATCCAAATTCAAATCCAGAAAGTCATAAAGACCGTGGTAATATGAAATTGGATGAAGATGAATAATACAAAATTTTATAGAAAATAAGGTCATTTTAATGTCAAATAACATAACATTAGCGGTAAGCGTTAATGTTATTGTAAACTCTTTTCAAACCTTGAGTATCGGTGTAGATCTTCGTAAATTAGGGGTACAAATTTAAATCGTAAGAATATGTCACTTTTAGAAAATAAAGTAGCATTTGTATCTGGCGGCGGTTCAGGAATCGGACGCGCAGTTGCAGAAGCATATGCTCGAGAAGGAGCAAAAGTAGTAGTATCTGATATTAATGTTGATCATGGTGAAGAAACCGTAAAAATTATAAAGGAAAAGGGCGGAGAAGCTTTTTTCGTAAAAGGAGATTCGTCGAGCGCAATTGATAATAAACACATGGTTGAGGTAACCGTTTCAAAATACGGCCGTCTTGATATTGCTTGTAACAATGCTGGAATGGGTGGACCTGCAAAACCAACAGGAGAATATGAGCCAGAAGCTTGGGATAAAGTTATTGCTTTAAATTTAAGCGGTGTTTTTTATGCCTGCCGTTATCAATTGGAACAAATGGAAAAAAACGGCGGTGGAAGTATTGTAAACATTGCCTCAATTCATGGGCAGGTTGCAGCTCCGCTTAGCCCTGCATATACAGCTTCTAAGCATGGAGTTGTCGGTTTGACAAAAAACATTGCTGTAGAATATGCACAGAAAAATATTAGATGTAATGCAGTTGGACCTGGGTATATTGAAACAGCACTTTTGAAAGATAATTTGAATAAAGATATGATGGATGCTGTTGCAGCAAAATCTGCAATGAATCGTTTAGGGACTGCAGAGGAAATTGCTGAATTGGTGGTTTTCTTGAATTCTGATAAATCATCATTTACAACAGGAAGTTATATTATTGCCGATGGAGGTTATACCGCGGTATAATATTTTAGAGAATACTATTTTGAATTAGGAAAAGCAGCGAACAAAAGTTCGCTGCTTTTTTGTTTAAAAACCCTTTGGTTTGTAGGAAACATGGAGTTTTTTAGCGTTTTTAAAGATTGTTTATTTTTGAATTATATTTTGAATTAAGAGATTTTGGTTGTAGTAATTTTAATTTAATAAGGCTTATGTTGTTTTAAATTGAATTATTTTGATAAAAAATTCAGCATTAAGTTTATAGTTTTATAATATTAGCTTAACTTTAAAGGCTATAAATTTGACTTCTAAAAACTCTATTCTTTAACGTATGAAAAAACTTTACTTTTCGCGACAGCTTTTGCTTTTACTATGTTTTTTGGGCTGTTTTTCTGGAGATCTTTTTTCTCAGACAATGCCAGCTCCGCAAAAATTGCCACACTCACAGAATTTTAATACACTTTTAGTAACAGATACATCTTATCCAGCAGGATATCAAGGATGGACTGCAGGAACTTCAAATCCAACAGGTGAAAGTCAATTTGCTACATCTGGTAGTTTTGGTGCTGATAGAGCTTTAGTAGCCAGTAGTTCTGCCAGTACTAACAGCGGTAATTTTCATAATTATAATGGAAAAATTGGATTTTTAAATACAGGTTCGTTAGACTTGACTATTGGTTTTGCGTTTGATGCAACTGGACAATTCTCTATTCCTGTTCAATATGATGCAATGACGATTCGTAATCCATACGGCGATGGAACCAATAATCGTATCAATGAAATGATATTGCAATATAGAGTAGGAACAACTGCGGGTTTTACTTCAGTAACTGGAACGTTATATTCAAATAATACTACGACCCAAATTGGAACGGGAAATACAACCCCTCAAAATCCTAAGACTATAAATATCATTTTGCCAGCAGAGTGTGATAATCAGCCTGTAGTACAGATTAGATGGATTTCAAGACAACTTAGCGGGGGAGGTTCTCGCCCATCTTTTGCTATAGATAATATAAAAGTTGGAAGAGATATTACAGCACCAGTTGATATTTCTGGTTTTCCTAAAGCAAATAATGTTTTAGCCGAAAGTTTTGATTTTATCTATAAATTAGATGAAGCTGGAAAAACTTATTTTGTACTGCTTCCAGGCGGAAGTGCTGCGCCAACCGTTGCGCAGGTAAAAGCTGGTCAAGACTCAAATGGTACTGCAGCTTTACAAGCAGGAAGTATAGATATTGTAGATCCTGCTCAGGAATATACCAAAACTTTTTCGGGACTTACTTTAAATACGAGTTATTCTGTTTATTCTGTTTCTGAAGATACTTCTAGTAATATTCAGGCAGTAGTAAATAAAGTTGATGTTACTACAGCCAGTTCTGCAGTTCCAGTTTTAACAACTACTACGACAAGTTTAGATTTAGGTTTTTCCGAAGCAAATTATGAAGCAAAGGTTCTAAGTTACCAAGTTGGAGCAATTGATTTAACTCAAAATGTTGTTTTAACTTCTACAGCTAATTTTACTATTTCTAAAGATAACAGCACATTTGCCTCTTCTCTGACTTTTGTTCCTGCTGATTTTGCATCAAATGCTACCCCAACAGTATATGTGAAATTTATTCCAAATGCGGTTGCTAATTTTACAGGACAAATCACTCACGAATCGACTGGTGCTGTAACAAAAACGGTTACTTTGACAGGAACAGGAATCAATCCTTATAAACAAGATTTTAACGATTCAAATGTTTTAACAAATAGCGGATGGACACAATATAACGAAGCCGGACCAGTAAACAAATGGTCTTATACTTCAGTAGCTAGAAATGTAAATTCAGGAACTGGCGCCGTTCTTATAAATGGTTTTTCAGATAATGGACCAAGTAAAGATTGGTTGATTTCACCTAAATTACGTTTAGATAATTTTGGAGCACTTCCATTGCTGTCTTTTTATTCTCGTAAATTTTATGCCGGTCCCTCTTTAAAATTAATGGTCTCAACGAATTATGATGGAGTGAGTAATCCTAATACAGCAACATGGACAGAAATAAATGGAGCATTTCCGACTGTAACAGGTACTTATGCACAATCTCAATATATTAAGCTAGATAATTATAAGACAAGCAATACCTATTTGGCTTGGGTTTATGAAACAACTGCGGGAGGTAATACCAATGCATCAGAATGGTCTTTTGATGATTTTGCTGTAACAAATGAGATTGGATATGTAGATTCAAATCCTGTTTTAGATTTTGGAGTTGTACTTCCAAATACAGTTTCAGACTCTCAATCGTTTAACTTTAAGGCAGAAGGATATGGAGATATTACAATTACAACTCCTGCTTCTTATCAAATTTCAGCAGATAATGTTTCGTTTGTATCCAGTATAGTAATTACTGCTGCCGATGCTTTAGCAGGAAAAACACTTTATGCAAAATTTGCACCAACAGTAAAAGAATTTAAAATATCAGGAGCTTTAACTGTAACAGGAACCTCATTAAACAGGCAAATAGGTTCATTGACTGGTTCTTCTTTGCCAAAAGCAGATACTTTTGATGTAGTAACATACAATTTAGAGTTTTTCGGTGCTCCGACTTCAGCTTATGGTCCTTCAGATAAGCCTCTACAACTAGAAAACGTGGCCAAAGTCATGAATAAATTAGATGCAGATGTTTACGTAGTACAAGAGGTTTCAAGTGATGCTCAGATTGATGCTTTAATTCAGAAAATAAATGTAAACGGAAAAACATTTGAAAAAAGTATTTCTAATGTATGGTCATATTCTTGGCAAAATCCGCCTTCAGATCCAAATTTTCCACCTCAGAAATTGGTAGTGCTTTATAATACGCAAACCGTAACAGTGAAAAAAACACGTGTCATGTTTGATAAATTCTATACTGAATTGCGTAATGGAACTAAAACACTGAACAATTATCCAGGAGATAGCAATAGCAACTTTTTCTCTTCAGGGCGTCTGCCTTATATGGTAACAATAGAAACAAATCTTAATGGAGTTAAAAATGAAATTAACCTAATAGATCTTCATGCACGTGCTAACAGCGGAACCGATATTTCTCGTTACAACATGCGTAAGTATGATACTCAGGTTTTGAAAGACAGCTTAGATGCTCATTATGCAAACTCAAATATTATTCTTTTGGGAGATTACAATGATGATGTAAAAGCATCTGTAATTGAAGGACAGCCTTCTTCTTATGAAGCTTTTGTAACAGACACCAATAATTATAAAGCACTTACTTTAGAAATAAGCCAGGCTGGTGCATACAGCTTTTTGAGCTCAGGCGGATTCTTAGATCATATTACGATTTCTAATGAGCTAATAGATGATTATATTTCAAACTCTACAGCCGTTTATGATCCGCGTAGTGATATTGCAAATTATACCACAACAACTTCAGATCACGGACCAGTAATAGCGCGTTTTCAGTTAAAACAAGATGTGCTTTCAACACCAGATTTTGAAAAGAACAAATATTATGTAAAAGCGTATCCAAATCCTGCTATAGATGTTCTGAATTTTGATGTAAAAACAACTCAAGGAAGAGATCTGAAAATTAGATTATACGATTTCAACGGACGTGTAATTGGAAATCCAATCAGCGTTAAAAACGAATCTGAAGTTAGTACAGCAGCTGTTGCGGTTGGAAATCTAGTTTCGGGAGTTTATTTCTATACCGTTACCGAAAACAACAAAGTGATCTTTAAAGATAAGATTCTTAAAAAATAAGAAAAATAAAAACAAAAAAAGGCTTCCAAATCTGGAAGCCTTTTTTATTGAAAATCTATAAAAGAATTTCTCAATTGATCGAAATCAATTTTATTTGAATTAGTAAGCGAAATAAAATAATCTAACTGCCATTTTTGTGTTTTTTGAGCTTGTTTACTTGTCGTTTCATCCCAAGGCGGATAAACTCTTGTAGCTCTAATTCCCTCTTTATTTGGGGTTGAAAAAACACCTTTTTCTAATAGTATCTTTTTAGGAAAAATAAATTGTCCCCAATTTTGATCCTTACGAACACTAACAATTACAAAATCTATTGCATCAGAGTAATCAAAAGGTTCGATTGTCCCAGTTTTGTTACGTTTCCATAAAGTAACAAACTGTCCAGTTTTAGTTGGAGTGATTTTGGCTTCACGGTAACAAATGTTTTTATCATTCAACAGAAAACGATAAGCGCTGTATTCATCACTTTCGGCTTCTTTTTGCAGCGCTGTTAAATGAAGGTCTGTTTGGTCAAAAACAATTTCTTTGGCTAATAATAAATCAGTTGGAATTTGAATTGAATCAATCGTAGAAGCGGTAAAACTCATAAAAGAAATAATAATTAATTTTCTGAAAATTACTACAATTATAATTTAGAAAGAAACATTTAATCCGAAATTTAATCCCCATTGAAACTGATTGAAAGACTGGCTGTTTAACGGATTGATATAGTAATTCATAGCAGGCTCTACAAAAACATTTGTTTTTTTGTAAACTCGATATTGAATTGTACTGCTCAAAGTAGAACCGTAAACATAATCGTTTGCAGTTACATTTTCTCCAATAGAATGGCCGTCTAAAGCAACATTGTTTGAAATTAATTTCCCGACAAAACCACCTGTATTCAAATTAATGCTGGCTTTATTTTTATTAAAAACAGAATAAGAAACCTCCAAAGGCATTTCAATATATCGTAGATTTTGATCCAATTTTCCACTCTGGATATTATCACCTTTTAAAGCTTCTTTGGTGCTGTTTGATATCAGTATATAATCAGAATTACTGCTTGCCTGCGAAACGGGACTATTACTATTGCTAGCATATTCACCAGGAGCAAAAAGGGCATTACCTTTGGCACTTACATAAGAGACATTCGCCACACTTTGACCAAGTTCATTGATTTTTAAACCAGAACCAACAGCCCATTTTTTATTAATGCTGTATTTCGTTTTAACCCCAAAAGAATTAGATTGTTTGGAGTCGTTTACATTGCCTAAAGTCTTTTCATTTCTAGTGTTTTCAGAACTCGCAACACCGGCAAAAACAGAAAGAGCCCATTTTTCTTTTTTGTTAATTAATTTGTCTTTTTTATCCTTTTCTTCTTTTTTAGTTTCTGGAGCTAAAATTCCTTTTTCTAAATTTTGAAGTTCTGCCAGCTGCATAGAATCTTTTTTACTTAAAGCAGCAGTATTGAATTTTGAGTTCTCTTTTATATTAGCGGCTAAAGTTTTTTCGGAAACTTTTTCATTCTTATTAACAAGAGCATTTTGTTTTGATGCATTATTCCCAACAGAACTTTCGGCAATGAAAGCAAAATTGTTATTGTTTTTAGGAACTAACTTATCATTAAAAATAGAATTCGAAAGCTGTTTTTTAGCCGTAGAATTAAATTTGTTTTGTTTTCCAAAAGCAACTCTTTCTTCAGCGATTCCTTTAGTATTAGAAAATTTGTCTTTTTCTAAAATAGATTTTTTTGAAGATCGAGCACCTGATTTTTCTTCTGAAGAATTAAAATTCTGAACAGCAAGAGATTGATTCGGAACATTATTGTTCGGAAGCTGCATATGAGATTCAGAATCCTTTTTATTGGTTTTGTTTTTCGAATTGGCATGTGCAACAGCACTTTCTTGCTCTTGCGTTGCTTTTGAATTATTTAATTTATCTTTTGTTGAAGAAACATTAGTTACAGAATCAAGAGTTTTATTATGATTGTGATCACTGTTTATATTGCCTTTTTTGGCATTATCATTTATTTTTTTATCCAGAACTACGCGATTATTTTCGAAACCACCTTTCCCATTGTCAAAGTTTTTATTTTGAGGAGAAGAACTAAAATGTAAGATTGAGGGCAGAAGCAACCCTAGTAGTAAGCATGCAGCAGCCGACCACCAAAGAATAGCTCTCTTCTTCTTTTTTGGTTTGTCTAATTTTTCTTCAATTTGTCCCCATAATTCAGGAGGCGGAACACTCGAAAAGTCTTCCATTGATGAAAAAATATCTTCTATTTTTTGCTTCTTCATGCTGTCTTAAAATTTTTTATGCTCAAAATTCGCTTTTGTAATATGTGTTTGGCGCGATTTAAATTTGATTTTGATGTTCCTTCGGAGATTTTTAATAACTCGGCAATTTCCTTGTGTTTCATTTTTTCAAAAACATATAAGTTAAAAACCGTTCGATATTGGTCTGGTAAATCCCGAATATATTCTAGAAGTTTTTCCTGCTCCATCGGAATAATTTCTAATTCTTCCTCTTCAACAAAGTCAGTATCTGGATCAAAAACATCTAAAAAGAAACTTTCTTTCTTTTTTTTATTTAAAGTCTCGATGAGTTTGTTGATGAAAATCCGCTTGAGCCATCCTTCAAAACTTCCTTCAAATTTGTATTGGTTTATTTTCTGAAAGACAATCACAAAGGCTTCCTGAAAGACATCTTTTGCATCATCCTCGTTTTTCATATATTTCAAACATATACCATACAAAACAGGAGAGAACAACTGATAAATTTTCAGTTGTCCCTCTCTGTCATTTTTCATGCACAGTTTGATATATTTTTCTAACTCGTCTTTCAAAAATGTGGTATTGTTTGGTTTGGCAAAAATAGTTCTAAAAAGCTTATAAAACTATCTTTTAAAAATAGTACGAGCTGCGTCTTGGTTATTACTCAAAATCGTTAGGTTTTGATTGTCAAGGTTTTCTATCACATAAGTTTTGCCTTCGAACGTAATTAGATCATGTTCTGACTGATCAAGATATCCTATCCCTTTTTCTACCTGATAAGGACTGTTTCTAATCTCTACATTATTTTTATATGTAATCACTCTCCCATCTGGAGTAAAGATAATTTTCTTAGTAAAACCAATAGTTTTTGGCGTTGCGACATACGGATTATTAGCACCGCCTACAGATTTTTCCCAGATCCAAGTATTTACAAGCGAACTAGATCCTGCACTAAAAGTCTTGTCTATGGAATAAAAACTGGCAAAAAGAAAAAATGCAATAAAAGAGATAAAGAGTTTTTTCATGATCGGGGGATTATTTTAAACTAGTAATTTTTTCTTGAATAAGTTTTTTGAAAGCTTTTATATCAGCACTTTGATCTTGCGTATCATTGTTGTCAATATAAACCTTAGTTACTGTTATACCTTGGCGTAATTCAAAATAAACACCACCTTGATCTGCTGCATCTGGAGCGCCGTAAATTTTAGTTTGTCCTTTTAAAGCTAAAATTTCAGCAGGAACAGCTTTTAATAATATTGTGTAATCACCTCTTTTTATAGTTGGAGTGTATTTATATTGATTGAAATCGTATTGATTAGCGCCAACATTTAAGAATTTTAAAATACTGTAATCATTAACTTGGAAGAATTTTTGACAGTCTGCACCAGTACAATTATTATTGAAACTACCAATAATTGCTGTGTCTGGACTTTCATTAGCTTTAATGAAAATAAAACCTTTTGATGTTTTTGGAATTAAAACAAAGTCTGAAGGATAAGTAGGAGATTGAGTTATATTTTCGCCTGGCGCTGGTGATTTCTCGTAGTAATTAACTACAATTTCGCAATTGTTTTCTACAATAGAAGTAATTTTAATTGCATATCCGCTTGTAGGTTTAGCTCCCGCAAAAATTCCCACTAAATATTGTTTGGTAAAATCAATATTAGGATCGCTTGCAACAGGACATGTGTTATCATGTTTTGGGAATAATTCATTCATTTTTTCTTGCGTTGCAACAACTGCTACAGCCGCATTGTTAGGCTGCGATTTTACGCTATAATTACAATAGAAGGGAAATCCAGTAAAAGCTACATTTGTATTAGCACCGCAATCAACATAATTATCATCATTATTTAGAGAACATGCACTAAATCCGAAAGCTATAAATAAGCTCAACATTAATTTTTTCATAATTTATTTTAATAGGTTTATATCTTGTAGATTGAACTTTTTAAAAAAGGTTGCGTAAAACTTTTATTTTTTTTTGGAAAAAAAATAAAATGTTGATTTAGTTTGGATTAAATACGAATTCGTGAAATTTTAATTTTTAAAACTAAGTACTACGTATTATTGCGTACTTTTACGTAAAATAAACTTAGTTATGTCGGATTATCTACCATTTTTATTGGCTTTTGTAGTGGCGCTTTTTGTTGGAATATACTTAGGTAAAATGCTTTCCGGGTCTAAATTTCAGTCAGAAAAAGCAATTTCAGAAGAGCGATTAAACGCATTAAACAGCCAGTTGCAAATGCAGAAAGAGCAATTTGAAAGTGAAAAAAATTACTTTCAAAAACAATTGCAGCTGCTCAATTTTGAGAAAGAAAACATTCGGACAGAGAAAGACAGTCTGGCGATTCAGCTTTCTAAAAAGGAAGTTGATTTTGAAAATTTGTGGGAACGACATAAAGAACAAAAAAATGAAATCAACGAGCTTCAAGAAAAATTCACCAAAGAATTTGAAAATTTAGCCAATAAAATCCTCGAAGAAAAATCGGCTAAGTTTACCGAACAGAACAGCGAGAATATGAAAAATATTCTATTGCCGCTTCAGGATAAAATTCATGTTTTTGAACAAAAAGTAGATCAGACCCATAAAGAAAGCATCGATTATCACGCCGCACTTCGCCAGCAGATTTTAGGTTTAAGCGAAATGAATGCACAAATGAGTAAAGAAACCTTAAATCTAACCAAAGCGCTAAAAGGCGACAGTAAAATGCAGGGAAATTGGGGCGAATTGGTTTTAGAGCGCGTTCTGGAAAAATCTGGATTAGAGAAAGGAAGAGAATATGAAGTACAGCAGAGTTTTACGAACAGCGAAGGAAATCGTGTTTTTCCAGATGTTGTAATCAATCTTCCTGACGGTAAAAAAATGATCGTCGATTCTAAAGTTTCGCTAGCGGCTTATGAAAAATGGATTAACGAAGAATCAGAGCTTTTAAAAATAGATTATCTAAAAGAACATGTCAATTCTATTAGAAGACACGTGGAACAGCTTGGCAGTAAAAATTATCACGATTTATATCAGATAGAAAGCCCCGACTTTGTGCTGTTATTTATTCCGATGGAGCCAGCTTTTGCGATAGCTTTAAATGAAGATCCAGCTTTATACACCAAAGCATTCGACCGAAATATTGTAATTGTTACGCCAAGTACACTTCTGGCTACTTTGAGAACAATAGACAGCATGTGGAGCAATCAAAAACAGCAGGAAAATGCTTTTGAGATCGCAAGACAAGCCGGCGCATTATACGATAAATTTGAAGGTTTTGTTTCTGATTTAGTCCGAATTGGAAATAAAATAAAAGATACCAAAACAGAATACGAAAGCGCAATGAACAAATTGGTTGACGGAAAAGGAAACTTGATTACAAGCGTAGAAAGATTGAAAAAAATGGGAGCAAAGGCCAAGAAATCACTTCCTGAAAATATAATTACAAGAGCTGCTTTAAATTCAGATGAAAATGAATTGTTGAATTAAAAAAAAATAAAACACATAGAAACATAGGTTTTGTTCTGAATCTATGTGTTTAAAAAATAAAAACATACACTCCAAAAAACAAAAACATGACTACAGATTTTAAACCCGTTTCTTCATCAAAAATCAGCATATCAGAATTAATGCTGCCTTCGCATACCAATTTCAGCGGTAAAATCCACGGAGGTTATATTTTACAACTATTAGATCAAATTGCTTTTGCTTCGGCGTCAAAATTTAGCGGTAATTATTGCGTAACGGCTTCTGTAGATACCGTAAACTTTCTAAAACCAATTGAAGTTGGAGAATTGGTAACCATGAAAGCCTCTGTAAACTATGTCGGCAGAAGTTCAATGATTGTCGGGATTCGTGTTGAAGCAGAAAATATTCAGACTGGAGTTGTTAAACATTGTAACTCCTCTTATTTTACAATGGTTGCCAAAGATAAAGAAGGAAAGAGTGTTCAGGTTCCTGGATTAATTTTGTCAAACCTGCAGGAAGTCCGTCGTTTTAGAAAAGCAATTAAACATATCGAAGTTAGAAGAGAAGTCGAAGAGCACGAAAAACTTACAAATATAAACTCTATTGAGGATTTAGCCAGTTTAGAAAAATATAATGTCCTTCTAGAAATCAGCTAATTTTTCTTATATTTATATAATACACATTAAATAAAGAAAACATGATAAAGTTTGGATATACCATTTTGTACGTTGAAGATGTCGAAGAGGCATTGGCATTTTATGAAAATGCACTTGGATTCTCAAGGAAATTTATAAGCCCAGATAATGATTATGGCGAATTAATTACGGGAGAAACAACACTTTCGTTTGCATCTAAAAAGCTCGCATCACAAAATTTGAAAGACGGTTTTATAGAAAGCAGTTTAGAAGATAAGCCTTTTGCCATAGAAATAGGTTTTATTGTCGAAAATGTTCCCGAAGTTTTGCAAAAAGCGACTTCTTTTGGTGCGATAATGGTTGCAGAACCTGTAGAAAAACCGTGGGGACAAGTTGTGGCTTATGCACGAGACTTAAATGGATTTTTAATCGAAATCTGTACAGAAGTAAAAATGTAGTTAAGGAGCATTTCACATCTTACAAAAAACATTTTACTTTTAAAAACATTCACAAATATTTAGCATTAGTTCTAGAACTTTGCTTGTCGAAATTTCGTAACTTTAAATGTGATCATTTGGTTACGAAATTTTTTTTCACTGAATAACTGCCGTTCAATTTTTATAGTTAATCGGATTTTTTTTTCACTTTCTATTAACCGCAATTATTGAATGACATAATTGTTTAAATGTAGACGATTATGAAAACAACTACCTTATTATTTTTATTTTTTACTGCTTTTTCTGTAATTGCTCAAGATAAATTTTTTACCAATACCGCCACGGTAAACTTTGAGGCGTCTGTTCCTCTATTTGAAGAAATAAAAGCAGTTAACAGACAAGTTGCAATTCTTTTAGAACCTAAAACAAGCACTTTTGTTTGTACTTTAATGATCAAAGATTTTCGTTTTAAACTTGATATGATGCAAGAGCATTTTAACGATAATTATATGGAAAGCCGTCGTTATCCTAAAGCTGTATTTAAAGGCAAAATAGAAAAATTTGATTTGAAAGATATTAATGAAGTCGAAAAGCAATATCAGATAAAAGGTAAGCTTTATTTACGAGGAAAAATGAAAGAGATTGTTGTAAATGCTCTAATCAAGAAAGTTGCAGACGGCATTCAGGTAATTTCAGATTTCCCAATTTCAATTTCAGATTTCAATATCCAAATTCCAAGTTCGGTTGCTTCAAAAATTGCAAAAACTGCCAATACAGCACTGACAGGTGTTGTTCATAGCGACGAAATAATGTTTGCAGCTTTGAAATAAGTGTTATTTGATACAATTTATGAGTGCCTTTTCTAAATCGGTAAACTGAAATTCAAATCCAGTTTTCTGAATTTTTTCAGAAGAAACTCGTTGCCCAGTTAAAACAGCTTCGCTCATTTCTCCCAAGAAAATTTTTAGAATAAATGGCGGAACTTTAGGAAGCCAAATAGAATAACCAAACAAATTGGCAAGTGTTTTAGAAAAGCTGGAATTTGTGGTATTGTCTGTTATACATGCGTTATACGCGCCTTTCAGCTTTTCATCTTCGATGCTTTTTAAATAAATATTGCATAAATCATCAATATGGATCCATGGAAGATATTGTTTACCCGAGCCAAGGACCGAGCCAAATCCAGATTTAAAAGTCGGAATCATTTTTTTAAGAAAACCTTCGTTTTTCCCTAAAACTATTCCCGTTCTTATTTTGACCGTTCTAATCTCTAAAGAGTCAATTTTGTCTACTGTGCTTTCCCATTTTTGACAGATCGAACCCAAAAAATCATCGGCTGGCGGTGTGTTTTCGGTACAGATTTTATGACTGGTGACAGCACCATAAATCCCAACTGCCGAAGCAGAAATAAAAGCATTTAGTTTTTTGTTGTTTTGTTCTAAAACCGAAAAGATTAAATCAATTGGTTTAATACGGCTTTCTAAAAGCTCTTTTTTTCTTTTGTCTGTCCATCTTTTTTCAACAATTCCTTCACCAGCAAGGTGAATGATGTAATCAGCATTTAGGACGGCATTTTCGTCAATGTAATTTTTATTTAAATCCCATTTATAATATGTAATTGAAGGAGAATTTTCTCTTTCAGACCGACTCAAAATTGACACAGAATATCCAGCTTCCAAAAGTGTATCTGTTAAGTGTTTTCCAATGAATCCGCTTCCGCCAGTTAAGAGAACATTTTGAGCCATAATAGTTTATAATATATTTAACAGTGTATATTGTTTAAGGATTAGTAAAGATAATTAAACAATGTTTACCTTTATGGCAAATTCTAAATTTTAATAAAATGGCGACTAAAAAACAGGTTATTACCAAAGATGTTATCGTTTCAAAATATATGGATGAGGTTCTGGAAAAAGGTCATAAACCAAAATCGGTTTATCATTTTGCGAAAGAAAATGATTTTACCGAAGCTGAGTTTTATTCCTTTTTTGGAACATTAGAAAGTTTAGAAAAAGAAATTTTCAGAATGTTTTTTGAAAATACAGTTAATCTGCTTCTTGAAAATGAAGAATACCAGCAGTATGACATGAAGAATAAAATGCTGAGTTTCTATTTTACGTTTTTTGAAATTTTAACTGCAAATAGAAGTTACGTTTTACAGACGCTAAAAATCGATAGAAATCCGCTTAAAAATTTAGTACAGCTGACTACTCTTCGAGAAAGTTTTAAAAATTATGTTTCTGAAATCCTTACTGACGATTACAGGTTGGAGCAGGAAAGATTTCAAAAATTTCAAGAAAAAACTATTCGGGAATCAGCTTGGCTGCAATTAATGCTGACGATTAAATTCTGGATGGAAGATGAATCTGCTGCCTTTGAAAAAACAGACATTTTTATCGAAAAATCGGTTAATGCATCATTTGAATTAATGAATGTTGCACCAATGAATCATTTAATAGATTTTGGAAAATTTCTATTTAAAGAAAAAATACACAGCAGATAATGAAAACAATCGATTATATTCCTACCTCAAAAATAGAAAGAGCAGGAAAACTGGTTCAAACTGGAGCTAAAATTGGGGTAAACTATGTGAAGCACTATGCTGAGAAAATAGTAAACCCAGATTTAACCCGAGATAAACTAAACGAAAATAACGCCGAAGATATTTACGACGGACTTAAAAGCCTAAAGGGAAGCGCGCTTAAAGTCGCTCAAATGTTAAGTATGGACAAGAATTTTCTGCCTCAAGCTTATGTGGAGAAATTCTCATTGTCTCAATTTTCAGTTCCGCCGCTTTCTGCACCTTTGGTTTTAAAAACTTTCAAAAATAATTTTGGTAAAACACCTTACGAAATCTTTGACGAGTTCAATCCAAATTCTGTAAACGCAGCAAGTATTGGGCAGGTTCATTTGGCAAAGAAAAATGATAAAAAACTGGCTGTTAAAATTCAATATCCAGGTGTTGCAAACAGTATTTCATCAGATTTAGCTTTGGTAAAACCTATTGCAATTAGAATGTTTAATCTGCAAGGGAAAGATTCTGATAAATATTTCAAGGAAGTTGAAGATAAACTTATTGAAGAAACAAACTATTTATTAGAATTAGAACAAAGTAAGGAAGTTGTTGATGCCTGTAATAAAATTGAAAACATCATTTTTCCTAATTACTATCCAGAGTTTTCATCAGAGAAAATCATTACCATGGATTGGATGACAGGAATTCATCTTTCTGAGTTTACTGCTATAAATAAAGATCAGGAAGTTGGGGACAAAATAGGGCAGGCACTTTGGGATTTTTATATGTATCAAATTCACGTTTTACGAAAAGTTCACGCCGATCCGCATCCAGGTAATTTCTTGGTTGATGATCAAAACCAGTTGATTGCTTTAGATTTTGGCTGTATGAAACAAATTCCAGAAGATTTCTACACGCCTTATTTTGAATTAATCAATAAAAATGTAATTACAGATGAAAAGCGTTTTAACGAAAAACTATTCGAATTAGAAATTCTTCGTCCAGACGATTCGCCTGCAGAAGTTGCATATTTCACAGAAATGTTTCATGATTTGTTATCGCTTTTCACGAAACCTTTCCAAAATGAAACCTTCGATTTTGCCGACGAAACTTTTTTCAATGCAATTGCCGAATTAGGAAAACGTTTCTCTGAAGATACAAATCTTAAAAAAATGAACGGAAACCGCGGTTCTAAGCATTTTATTTACATGAACCGTACTTTCTTTGGTTTGTATAATCTAATGTTTGATTTGAAGGCAAAAATTGTTGTAGATAATTATTTGAAGTACTAGATTGGAAAATTCCAAATTTTTAAAATTCCAAATTCCAATTTTACATAAACCTTTGTCAAAGTTTAAACCTTTGACAAAGGTTTTTTTTGTATTGTTTGTCATCCTGACGGAAGAAGGATCACGAGATTACGAACAATTGGAATTTGGAATTTAAAAAATTTGGAATTTTATTTAATTATTCCAGCCTTATAAGTCGCAATAGCACGATCTCTCGCAAAAGCATGATCGACCATTGGTTCATTATAACCAAAATCAAATTCAGGAATCCATTTGCGGATGTATTCGCCTTTTTCGTCAAATTTCTTTTGCTGGATTTCTGGATTAAAAACCCTGAAATAAGGCGCAGCATCACAACCTGTTCCTGCTGCCCACTGCCAGTTTCCAACGTTCGAAGCCAGTTCGAAATCTAAAAGTTTCTCGGCAAAATAAGCTTCTCCCCATTGCCAGTTGATTAATAAATGCTTGCATAAAAAACTCGCCACAACCATGCGAACGCGATTGTGCATGTAACCCGTTTCGTTAAGCTGGCGCATTCCTGCATCGACCATTGGGTAACCTGTAGTTCCAGAACACCATCTTTTAAAATCATCTTCGTTATTACGCCATTGAATTCCATCGTAGGCCGATTTGAAATTATGATTGACACAATTCGGAAAGCTGAAAAGAATTTGAATAAAGAATTCTCTCCAAATTAATTCGCTTAGAAAAGTTTGATTTTTTCGATTTGCCCAGTTTACTAATTTCCGAATGCTTACCGTTCCAAATCTTAGGTGTGGAGAAAGATAGGAGGTACTGTCTAAAGCTGGGAAATCTCTGGTCTCTTTATAATTACCAATTTGTGTTAAGTTGTGCGGCTGTACTTTTATGGTGCTTCTTTCAAAACCAATTACTAATAAATCGGGAAAAGGAAATTGATTTTTTGCAAAATTGGATTGATATGGTTTTGAATCATATTCTGGAGCCGATCCTAAAATATGATATTTTTCAAGCCACTTATTTTTGTATGGAGTGTAAACGGTATATGGAAGTCCGTCTGCTTTGGTGATTTCTTTTTCTTCAAAAATAACGTGATCTTTAAATGAAAAGCATTCTATTTTATTTTCTTTTAATACCGTAGCAATTGCGTTATCACGTTTAATAGCAAAAGGTTCATAATCTTTATTGAAAAATACGCTTTGAATGTCGAATTCTTCTAAAAGCGATTTCCATACTTCTTGTGTTTTTCCTTTTTTAATTAAAATTGAAGATTCAAAAGTGTTTAATTCTGAGTTTATTTTTTGGAGTGAATGATAAATGAAAGACACCCTCGCGTCGTTTTTTGGAAGATTATCCAAAATATCTTCATCAAAAATAAATAAAGGAATTATTGGGAATTCAGATTGTAAAGCGTGAAATAGTCCATTGTTGTCCTCTAAACGTAAATCCCGTCTGAACCAGAAAAAGGAAACTTTTTGTTTTGTCATTTGTTGAGTTCCGTTTTGTTTTTTTGCCACAGATTAAAAGATTAAATCTGTGGGTGTATTCTAAAATTCTCGCAAGGAGTTAAAAGCAAATTGTTTATTTTTAAATATATAGTTTTATAATTTAAACTTTAAAAAATATGTTTCTATGTTTAAAAATAAAATCTTTAAATACTTTTTTGCTCTGCGTGTATTTGTATAATCTTTGGCTGTGGTTTTGAATTAAATAATTCTTCGATTTTCTTATAGCGGAAATCGAAAATGGTTTTTAGTTTGTTTTTTACAACTAAACTATTCATAATCCGCCCAAAAATTCCGAGTGGTAAAGCATAGTGTACAATGTCTGTCATTTTTGTTCCACCGTCTGGTGTTCGCTCAAAAAAATGTTTGTGATGCCATAGTTTGTACGGACCAAAACGTTGTACATCGATAAAATACTCGTTTTCCTTACAAGCAGTAATTTCGGTAACCCAAGAAATTTTGATTCCTAAAAGCGGTCTTAAAGTGTAAGTGATAATTTGACCGTGATACATGCGTTTGTCATCGAAGTCCTTAATTTGAAAATTCATATTGTCTAGAGTGATGGTCTGGAGATTTTTTGGGCTCGAGAAAAAATCCCAGCAGTCTTCTACGCTGGCATTTACATATTGTACGGTTGCTATTTTGTATAATTTCATTTCTTATGAATCAATTGTTTGCAAATGTTTCTTGTATTACGTGAGCGTTAGGGATTGCAGTGGAGCTCTTTTTATGGCTGGCTTTTTAGCCTGACATAAAAAAGCGGGAACGAAAAGCCCGGCCCTTGGGAAACGCCCAAATAATGCTACATTTTATAATATTTTAATGGTACAAACAACATTCCGAAACATTCTCCTTTTTCTTTATTAAGGTGTTTATGGTGTATTTTATGTGCTTTTCTGAGTCCGATTAGATATTTGTTTTTGGTGTTTTTGAACCATTTAAAACGCTGATGAATTAATACATCATGAATTAAAAAATAACAAATTCCGTAAAGTGTCACGCCGCAGGCAATAAAAAATAAATAGTTAAAACCGCCTTGAACACCAAAATAAAATAAGAGAATACTTGGAATTGCAAAAATGACAAAGAAAATATCGTTGCGCTCAAAAGTATGTTCATATCTAGGCTGGTGATGATCTTCGTGAAAATACCACATAAAGCCGTGCATAACATATTTGTGCGTAAGCCAGGTCACACATTCCATAAACAGAAAAACGCCCAAAAAGATTAAGAAAGAAATCATTTGTAAAATGTTGTAATTAAAATTATAATTTAAAATCTTTTGAGTTTAGCTTTAAATTACAAAAGATTGACTCTAAAGAATATTTTTTTTTGCTTTGTTGCTCTCATTTTTGTCATTTCGACGAAGGAGAAATCTCCGCAAATAACTCCGCAAACTATGGTAACCATCTTTGTCGGGAAATTATAAACTGGAAGAATTTATACCAGTTTGAGCTTGTACGTCACAAAAGACTGCGCCAAAAGTCCTGCTTTTGTGTAATTAGAAACACGGATTCTTGCGTTACCAATTTCGTAATAAGGCGTATTTTTTAGTTTTTTAAGCAATTTTCTGTAATAAACATAAGCGGTATAAACTCCGAATTTGGCTTCGATAGGAAGTTTTACAATTCCTTGGTAAGCGATGCGGAAATCTTCTTCAATTTCTTGTATAATCTGCTCTTTTGAATCTTCGTTGAAATTATTAAGATTAACACCTGGGAAATAAGTTCGGTTTAAAAGCGTATTGTCATCTTTTAAATCCCTCAAAAAGTTTACTTTCTGAAAAGCAGATCCTAAGCGCATGGCTTCATCTTTTAATTGTTCGTATTTATGCTCTTTTCCAGAAACAAAAACCTTTAAACACATTAATCCCACAACATCAGCTGAGCCGTAAATATAATCTGCGTACTCTGCCTGTGTGTTATAGGTTGATTTTATAAGATCTAGTTTCATGCTTTTTAGAAAAGCCTGAATAAGATCGTCTGTAATATTATATTGTTTTACAGTATGCTGAAAAGAATTTAGAATTGGATTTAGGCTGATTCCTAATTCCATTGCTTTATAATATTCTTTTTCAAAATCGTCGATAAGATATTCTTTTTCATAATCATGAAATGAATCTACAATTTCGTCAGCAAAACGAACAAATCCATAAATGCTGTAAATAGCATCGCGAATGCTTGGTGAAAGCATTTTCACGGCAATTGAAAATGAAGAGCTGTAGTTTTTGGTAACCAGCTTGCTGCATTTGAAAGAAACGGCGTCGAATAGTGATTTCATTTTTTTAAGATCTTAGAGATTTTTGAATTAATTCAGCTGCTAGTTTTCCTGAAATTAAGGCAGGAGGAACACCTGGTCCAGGAACAGTTAATTGTCCTGTAAAGTATAAATTCCTGACTTTTTTGCTTTTTAATTTGGGCCTTAAAAATGCAGTTTGTAATAGTGTGTTGGCCATTCCGTAAGCATTTCCTTTATAAGCATTATAATCTGTTACAAAATCGTTTTTGCAGAATGACTTCTTAAAGATAATATTATTTCTGATTTCTTGTTGCGTAACTTGCTCAAAACGAATGATTATCTTTTCGAAATACTCTTCTCGGAGTTTCTCGTTATCTTCAATTCCCGGCGCAAGCGGAATTAGGAAAAATCCAGTTTCCATTCCATTTGGTGCAGCTGTTAAATCAGTTTTGGATGGAAAATTGGCATAGAATAAAGGCGATTCAGGCCATTTTGGATTATCGTAAATATCAACAGCATGCTGGTTAAAATCGGTATCAAAAAATAATGCGTGATGCGAAATGTTTTCTATTTTTTTATTAAAACCAATAAAAAATAGGAGAGAAGAAGGTGCAAAAATGCGGGTTTCCCAATATTTTTCAGAATAAGCGCGATGCTCTTTATCTAATAAAGTTTCGGTATGCTGATAATCGGCGCCGCTTAAAATGATATCTGCTTTTATAACTTCGCCATTGATAACAATCGCAGTTGCTGTGCTGTTTTCAACTACTATTTTTTCAATTGGAGCATTAGTTTTAATAGAAACACCAAGTTCTAAGGCTAGTTTTTCGATTCCGCGAATAACATCAAACATTCCAGTTTTCGGGTGCCACGTTCCTAATCCAAAATCGGCATAATTCATGAAATTGTAAAATGATGGCGTTTTGGTTGGTTTCGCACCAAGAAATAATACAGGAAACTCAAGAATTTGGATCAATCTTTCGTTTTTGAATTTCTTTCGGATATCGGCACTTACATTACTAAAAAACTGATTTAATTTTAAAGCGGTTTCTTTTGTAATTAATTCAAGCGGTGAAACTCCCGGGCGATACACTAAATCTTTTATAGCGATATCATAATTGCTTTTGGCTTGATTGATAAAGTTTTGAAGTTTTTGAGCGCTTCCTTTTTCAATTTCTTCAAATGTCGATTTGATATCTTCTAAATTGTCATAAATACTTATAAAATCATTTATTCCAAAATAGACGCGATACGCTGGATTCAGCTTTACGAGTTCGTAATAATCTGATGGTTTTTTATTAAAGTCTTGAAAAAAGCGTTCAAAAACATCGGGCATCCAATACCAGCTTGGTCCCATGTCAAATGTAAAACCGTCTTTTTTAAATTGTCTGGCACGTCCGCCAATCGTGTCATTTTTTTCATAAATAGTTACATCGTTTCCTTGTTGTGCAAGGTAACAAGCTGCGGCTAAAGAAGAAAAGCCCGATCCTAGTATTGTTATTGTTTTTCTCATTTGTTTAACAAATATAAGAAAAACTTAAACAAAATAAAATTAGATCATATTAATAGTTTCTTCCATTGAATCAAAAACTCGAATTCTATCGGTTAAAACTTTCTGATCGATATGTTCAACCATTTTTCCCATAAGCCAGATTTCGTTGTTTTTTTGCAACAATTTCTGTCCCATAGATTTAACATACTGGTTAATTACATTTCTATCAGGCTGAACGGTCATGAAAGAAACAAATGTAATGTTCTCAAAATGTCTGGTTAAATCCTGTAGATTTTCAATCGGCATACTTTCTCCTAAATAAATGGATTTGTAGCCTTTGTCGAGAATTTCATATTGCAGATATAGTAATCCGATTTGGTGAATTTCATTTAGCGGAAGCGACAAAACAAATACTCTATCTGTCTTGGTTGGTTTTCTTATTTGAAGACTTTCTGTGTAAATTAATATTTTCTGTTTGATCAAATGGCTCATGAAATGTTCATTTGCAGGAGTAATTGTTTCAGACTGCCATAATAATCCAAGCTCTTTTAAAAGAGGTAAAAAATGTTCTTTAAAAACTTCTTTAAAAGTCTTTTCAGAAATAAGCCAATCGAAAGTATTAAAGAATAACTCTTGGTCAAAATTCATCATCGCCATTTTGAAAGAAGTGATGGCGTAATTTTGTGAATTTTTCTTAGAAATTATTTCGCGCACCAATTGTGGAATCTTTTCTTCAGGATAAGTTGCGATTTTAGAAATCTTATAACCGTACTCGTGTAATAACGTGATGTTTAAAAGTTTCTGAAGATTTTGCAGATTATAAAATCTGATGTTTGTATCAGTTCGCATTGGTTCAAGGATGTTGTATCTCTTTTCCCAGATGCGTATGGTATGCGCTTTTATTCCAGATAAGTTCTCAAGATCTTTAATACTGAAAACAGTTTTAATATTGTTTATCATTTCTCGCGATTAGGTCGACAAATGTAAAACAAAATCTTATATGCAGCCTTAAAACCACATTAAAAAGATAGAGGATTAGAGGTTTACGTACTGTAAATATATTTTTTACCTAAAAACAGGTATATTTTATCTAAGAAATATATTACTTTAATAAAAAGTAAAAATAGTCTGCAGTAAGATTGCAGACTATTTTTGTTTTTAAGTTCTTATTTGCAGAAAGTCGATCTGTTTTTTGCAGCACTTTGACTTCCTAATTCAATTGCTTTTGTAAAATCTTTACAAGCATTTTTACTATCGCCGATTTTATTATAAGCTAAACCTCTTAAATTGTAAGCAATGTAATCTTTCGGATTTAAACCTAAAGAAGATGTGCAGTCGTCAATTGCTCCCTGATAGTTTTGTAATTTATAATTAACATTGGCTCTGCCTGTAAATGCATCTGCATTCATGCTGTCTAAGTCGATTGTTTTGCTAAAATCTGCCTGCGCGCCTTTGAGATCGTTTAGTTTAAATTTTGCAACACCACGATTCTGGTATGCCTCGACAAATTTTGAATTCATGCTGATGGCTTTGGTGTAGTCGGCGATTGCGCCTTTTGTGTTTCCGGCTTCCGCTTTTTTTATGGCTTTGTCAAAATAGCCAGTTGCAGATTGTGCCCAGATGGAGCAGGTCATCATCATAAATGATGCTAATAGTAGGTTTTTCATAAAACTAATTTGGGATTAGTGATTTAAATTATTTCTCAACGAATTTAAGAAAGTTTTTATTCTGTAAGGGAATTTCTTTTTTAATATAATGCTATTTGTTTATAATTAGGATTTTGACTTTTGTTGAAAGATCGATAATGTGTGCTATAAAATTCTCTTAACTCCTGGAATTAATAAAATAATAGATCCTAATACAAAACTGCCCAATATAATTAGCGGCGCGGTAATTAAAAGCTTTATTGCGGGGTCAATAGCCCAGTTTTTTAGTGCTAACATAAATATAACTGTCACTAATGGATGAAAAATGTAAACGGCAAAACTACTGCGTGATGCTTTAGTAAGTAATATTGAAGTAGCATTCCAATTTATTTTTCCTCTAATTAATAATGCGGTTAATATCGAAATTCCAATCCATTGCTCCCAGACTGCGTATAATAATGCCTGCCAGTGAAAACCTCCAGAAAACCAAGAAAGAGGTGTGTTTAATTTGTATCTGATGATAAAAAATACTGGAAAAA
Organism: Flavobacterium sp. GSB-24; assembly: GCF_027924665.1. NCBI lineage: Bacteria > Pseudomonadati > Bacteroidota > Flavobacteriia > Flavobacteriales > Flavobacteriaceae > Flavobacterium > Flavobacterium sp. GSB-24. Next base: position 56,071 of record NZ_AP027043.1, on the reverse strand, counting down.
GCAACAAGCATAAACGTGCTGACCTTTTAAGTTGTCTGCCTGTTTTTCCTGAAAGCTGTTCAAACCAATTGTTTTTTGATGCCAGTAATCCAATTATAAATAGTGCGATATATTGTGGAAAATGCCCAAGCTGAAATCCGACAGGTTCAAGAACCCATCCAACAGGGAATATAATTCTAACTAAGAAAGAAATAACTCCTAATCCTGCCGCAAATAGTATTATAGCACCAGAGCTGGGCGCTGCCAATTGTTTGTTGAAGTTAATGTTGAATATTTTTTTTACTGCCACATAAACTAATGTAAAAAGCAATAGTGCTGCTACAAACCAAGTAACTCCTAAGTCGATCCAGCTATCATATCTGCTTAAGTAATTGAAATAATTGATATGTGCTTTTGTGAAATAATAAACTAGATAACAAATAAATGGAGTAAGAATAAAAGAGTAGAAAATTAAAGGAATTCCTAATCGAATTAGTCTGTCCTTGATAAATTTAGAAACTCCTTTTTTAGAATAGGAAGAGTTGGTAAAATAAGCAGCCAGCAGAAAGAAATATCCCATAAAGAAAGACTGATTTATACTGATGAATACTGTCGAAAGGATGCGTGCTCCTAAAAAACTAGTTTCTTCATTGTAGTACCAGCCTTCAGAAGAACTGTAAGCAATAACGGTGTGGTGAAGTACAACTAATATGGTTAGAAGAACTTTGATATTATCGATGTATAATAATTTGTTTGAAGAGCTAGAATCCTGATTCTTGACAGCAGTTGCAGTTGACATAATAATTTTGGTTTTGTGTTATTGATGGCAAACGTACAACAGTAAAATGCAGTAATAGCGGGCATTGTTACTAATAACTACCTTTTGTGACGAGCAACAAGATTATGCAATGTATTTGCGGCGAAGCTCTTGGTGATAGTTGTTGAAATTGTTTATCTGTTTTCTTGAAACTGGAATTTTAACATTGGTTTCATTAAATGATAGTAAATAACCTTGAGAGTTTCCAGATATTTTTTGAACCTTAAACATATTTACTAAATAGGTTCTGTGGCATCTAAAAAAGTGTGGATAATCTACTATTTGAGTTTCAAATTGGGCTAAAGAAATTCTCTTTACTTCTGTGGTAATTTGGTTGTTGTTCGATTTTGTTAACTCAATATAATTGCCATCCGCTTTTGCGAAAAGTAATTGATCGATATCAAGGCTAAAATCATCTTGCTTTACCTGTGTGCTGATGAAAAGATTAGATTTTGAAATTGTTTTTTCGGCTTCAACAGCCAAAGGTGTAAATTGAAGAACAAATGGAGATCCTTTTTTAGATTCAAAATAGAAGCTAGCTAATCGTATAAAAAAGTAAAAAAAGATACCTGCTACGAGGCAGTTTCTTATTTCTTCGAAAAAATAATTCCAAGACCAGTTGTTTGGGTTGTTATAAAGCAAATCACGCATTAGAAAACTCGATGTGCCAATAAGGACTAACAGTATTCCAATGTGACTATATTCTTGGAGCAAAGTCCATTTAGTCTGGAATTTTGTTTTTCTGTAATGATTTAAAACTTCAAAATAAGCAAATAAAATAAATGCCGGTGCAAAAGCATGAAAGAAACAAATAAACAAATAGTGCATTTTGAGTTCAGGATCATAAACTCCAAATGGTTTGAATAGTAAGAGAAATGTTAGAATAATAAAAAATACTATAACTGAACTTTTGATGAGATTTTGAGATTTATATCGAGTTGGGTATTCGATTTCATTTATTAAATGTTCTGTATTAATGTAAAATCTCATGCTAAAGTTTGTTTAGTTCCAAAAATACAAAAAAGAAAGGTTTAATTTTTGTGTAGACATTTCTCCGATTTGAAAGGGTATAAAAAAAAGGTCAAGTAAATTAATACTTGACCTTTTGTGACCCGACTGGGGCTCGAACCCAGGACCCCATCATTAAAAGTGATGTGCTCTACCGACTGAGCTATCGAGTCTATTGTTTTTCTTCAATGAGGGTGCAAATATAAGTACTTTATTTAGCTATTTGCGTCTTTTTTTTGAATGATTTTAAGAATAAATTATAAAAGCCTATTCTACAATTAAATAGAGTTTTAATTTTTTTCTAGTGACCACGGTGGGATTTGAACCCACACGCCCTTACGAGCACCACCCCCTCAAGATGGCAAGTCTACCGTTTCTCCACGTGGCCTAAAATAAAAAAGGTCAAGTAAAATGAATTACTCGACCTTTTGTGACCCGACTGGGGCTCGAACCCAGGACCCCATCATTAAAAGTGATGTGCTCTACCGACTGAGCTATCGAGTCATTGCTATCAAGAAATTTAATTTGTTAATCACAAAATCTGTGACCCGACTGGGGCTCGAACCCAGGACCCCATCATTAAAAGTGATGTGCTCTACCGACTGAGCTATCGAGTCATTTAATTTCTTGAATGCGGGTGCAAATATAAGGAGTTTATTTTGAAGTTTCCAAGCAAATTTATTATAAATTTGTCTTTTTTTTGGAAAAATTTCCAATTGCTTAGTTTATAAGGTTTTATTAGTATGAAGAAAATTGTATTGTTAGGTTATATGGGTTGCGGAAAGTCGACAATCGCCCAAAATTTGTCAAAAATCACGAATATTCCGTTCTTAGATTTGGATAAAATTATCGAGGAAAGAGCAAAAATGTCAATAAATGAGATTTTTGAGAAGCACGGAGAGATCTATTTTCGAAAATTAGAGCACCAAATTTTTGTTGAATTATTGCAATCTGCCGAAAATAATATTATCGGATTAGGAGGAGGAACTCCCTGTTATGCTAATAATCATGAATTGTTAAAAGGAGAAGATGTTGTTTCTATATATTTAAAAGCATCAATTGATACTTTATATAGTAGATTAATATACAATAAGAGTAAGCGTCCTTTAATTGCAAATATGAATGAGGAAGAGATGAAAGAGTTTATTGCGAAACATTTGTTCGACAGAAGCTTTTATTACAATCACGCGCAGCATAAAGTCTCGGTAGATGATAAGTCTGTCGAAGAAACGGTTAAGGATATTTTAGATATTCTAGCTTAAAGAAGCATAGTCTCCGTTTTCTGAGTCGAAAACAACTTGGACGTGCTCTAATAATGAAGTTGAAAGTGAAATGCCCTTAAAGTCTGCCTTTACAGGGTATTTTTTATGGTTTCTGTCAACAAGCACTGCTGTTTTGAATTTTTTGAGAGGTACATCTAAGAAATGACGAACAGCATAGATTAATGTTGTTCCTGAATTTAGAACATCATCAACAAGAACTAATCCTTTGTTTTTATACTCCTCGGGACTTAATGAAGTTTGTATTGCCTCCTGTGGATTTTGCTTGTTTACTTTTACTTCGCAGATTGATACCTTTAAGGTTGAAATGCTGCTTAGTGCTGTGGCAATTTTTTCGGCAAAAACATATCCATTTGAAGCAATTCCAGCAATAACGACTTCTTCCTCGTTTACAAATGTTTCGTAGATTTGATAGGCAATACGTTTTATTTTATGCTCGACTTCTTGATTTGTTAAGATGATGTTGCTGCTCATAATTTATTTTTTTGCTAATATAATTAATTTAAATTCCATTATAAAAAAATCCAAATTTCAATTTTTTCAGAAGAAATTCTAAATTGGAATTGGGTATTTAATTTTTGGGTTTTTCAAAGTTTTGAAATTTATTCCGTTTCTTCTTCTTCGTCAAAGATTTCATTTCCGTACTCATCGATATCTCTTCGGTCTTTTTTAGTTGGACGTCCTGTTCCGCTTTTTCGGTAATGTTCTTTAGAAAGTTTTAATAGCTCTAAATGCGCGTAAGCTTCTGGAGGTGTTTCGTTTTTACGGTAAATATCAACCAACTTTGCTCCAACACGACTTTCAGGAATGTCAAGAACAGTTATAATTTGGGTAATTTGATCTTTTCTAAAAGTAATTCTGTCTGTAGGGAAAACTTCTTTTGATGGTTTAGCAACCTGCCCATTTACAGTGATGTGATTCTTTTTACAGGCCTCAGTAACCATGTTTCTAGTCTTGTAATATCGAACGCACCATAAGTATTTATCTATTCTCATAATTTTTCTAAAATCCAAGTTAAATTCTTTACAAAAATAAATCAATATTGTATCTTGCGCACCTAAAAAAATCATAATAATGAATAAATTTAAATATTATTTTGTTTTATTACTTGCTGGTATTGCCATCGTTTCTTGCAGCAAAAAGGATGATGATGAGGTTGTAGTAACTCCTGTAAGAGATTATGCAGTACAGTATAAAGCGGATAATGATTCTATTGAAAAATTTTTAAAAAGTAATTATATCGAAAATGTTACAGCTGATTTTGATGTTAAAATATCAAAAATTACAGATGCAACAACTCAAGTTTCTATTTGGGATCAAACTACATATAAATTAGAGAGCAGAGATGTGTATAGTGATGGTATTACTTATAAAGTATATTATTTAACTTTGAGAAAAGGTGCTGGCGAATCTCCAACTAATACAGATAAGGTTTCAACAGCATACTCTTGTTATTTATTAAATGGAACTCTCGCTGATTCTTCTTATGGTCTTCCGTTTACGGCTAATTTATTTCCATATGCTAATTCAAATACGGTAATACAAGGATGGGCGGAAATTCTTCCAAAGTTTAAAACTAGTAGTTCGTCTACTGTTTCAAATGATGGTACTATAACGTATAATGATTATGGAGCTGGAGTTATGTTTTTGCCTTCAGGTCTTGCATATTATGCTAATAGTAGTAGTGCTATTCCTGCATATACACCAATATATTTTACTTTTAAATTATTTGACTTGCAGAGAGTGGATAATGAATACAATTCATCAAGTAGCGGAATAGTATTTATTGGTGATGGTGTTCCTGATTATTTAGAAGATGTTAACGGAGATGGATATCTTTATGATTTTAGAAATACAACTAAATATCCTAATCCGCCCAAAGAGTTGATTGATGATACTGATGGCGATGGAATTGCAGATTTTCTAGATTTTGATGATGATGGAGATGGTTTTACAACAAGGTTTGAAATTACTAAAGCAGCAGGCGAAGTTGGTGTAGTAAATGGTTTTAACTATGGAATTAAACTTTACTTTCCATGGGATCCAGTTGTAGATAATCCGTTAACGCCGAATGTAGATGAAACAGAGCCGAGAGGAATTCCTAGAAGGCCAACAGGAGAACTTGCAAATCCTAGTTTACCAGAATCTGCTACAAATGTTAGAAAATACATTGAGGCAGATTATACGGAAAATCCAAGAAAAAGAATTCATTTAGATAATACTTATCCAATAAAGATTAATTAAATTCGATAAATTAAAAAGCCCTGAAATTATATTTCAGGGCTTTTTTTATGGTCAATATTATGTTGTTACTTTTATGAAGGTTGGTGTATTGATAAAAACAAAAAACCTCGAAATCTATATTTCGAGGTTTTTTTATAAGTAAGAAAATTTAAAAATTATTTTCTTTTGATAACTCTTTCTACAGCTTCAACAATTGCTTGATTGTTTAGTTTGTATTTGTTCATTAACTGCTCTGGAGTTCCAGACTCACCAAAACTATCTTGTACAGCTACAAATTCTTGTGGAGTTGGATTGTGTAAAGCTAATACTCCTGAAACGCTTTCTCCAAGACCTCCAAGGTAATTGTGCTCTTCTGCAGTTACAATACATTTCGTTTTTGCCACTGATTTTAAAATTGCTTCTTCGTCAAGTGGTTTAATTGTATGAATGTTGATTACTTCAGCAGAAATTCCTTTTGCTTCAAGAGCTTCAGCAGCTATAAGAGCTTCCCAAACTAAGTGACCTGTAGCAACAATAGTTACATCAGTTCCTTCGTTTAGTAGAATTGCTTTTCCAATTACGAATGGTTCGTCAGCAGGAGTAAAGTTAGGTACTACTGGACGTCCGAAACGTAAATAAGCAGGACCGTGGTGATCTGCCAATGCAATAGTCGCGGCTTTAGTCTGATTGTAGTCACAAGTGTTGATTACAGTCATTCCTGGTAACATTTTCATTAAACCAATATCTTCTAAGATTTGGTGTGTTGCTCCATCTTCTCCTAAAGTTAAACCAGCGTGAGAAGCACAAATTTTTACATTTTTGTCTGAGTAAGCAACAGATTGACGAATTTGATCGTAAACTCTTCCTGTAGAGAAGTTAGCGAAAGTTCCAGTAAAAGGAATTTTTCCACCAATTGTTAAACCTGCAGCAATTCCGATCATATTAGCTTCTGCGATTCCGATTTGGAAAAAACGCTCTGGGTGATTTTTTTTGAAATCATCAAATTTTAATGATCCAATTAAGTCGGCGCATAATGCAACTACATTTTCATTTTTTTGACCTAGTTCAGTCATTCCCGCTCCAAAACCTGAACGAGTATCTTTACTTCCTGTATTTTCGTATTTTTTCATTTTTGTCTTTTTGCTGTACGCAATAGGCTATAGGCAATAGGTGTAAAACTTATTGCTTAAAGCTTATAGCTTTTTTAATAATCAACTTGGTCTTTAGAGTAATTTTGAGCTAGAGCTTTCTCTAATTGCTCATCGTTTGGAGCTTTACCATGCCAAGCATGTGTGTGCATCATAAAATCTACTCCATTACCCATTTCAGTATGTAATAAAATACAAACTGGTTTTCCTTTTCCTGTTCTTGATTTTGCGTCATTCAATCCGGCAAGAATTGCATCGATATTGTTTCCTTCTGCAATTTCTATAACATCCCAGTCAAAAGCTTCAAATTTAGCGCGAAGACTTCCCATTGGCAGAACTTCATCAGTTGTTCCGTCAATTTGTTTTCCGTTAAGGTCTACTGTTGCGATTATATTATCTACTTTTTTAGCAGATGCATACATAATTGCTTCCCAGTTTTGACCTTCCTGCAATTCTCCGTCTCCGTGTAAAGTATAGATTAAGTGATTGTCGTTGTTTAATTTTTTAGCTTGCGCTGCTCCAAGAGCTACAGATAAACCTTGTCCTAATGAACCAGAGGCAATTCGAACTCCAGGTAAACCTTCGTGAGTTGTTGGGTGTCCTTGTAAACGAGAATCTAATAATCTAAAAGTAGCAAGTTCTGAAATTGGAAAATAACCGCTTCTAGCTAATACGCTATAGAATACAGGAGAGATGTGTCCGTTTGAAAGGAAAAATAAATCTTCTCCAATTCCGTCCATATCAAAACCTTCTTTGCGGTCCATAATATTTTGATATAGTGTTACCAAAAATTCAGTACAACCTAATGAACCACCTGGGTGTCCAGAGTTTACAGCATGTACCATTCTAAGAATGTCTCTTCTTACTTGGATCGTTAAATCGCTTAATTGTTGTGTGTTAGGCTTCATTTTATATGTAAAATTTTAAACTGTAGCAAAAGTAATTGTTATTTTGCGGGGAGACAAATGATTTTCTGCTTTAGTTTGTTTCAATTGTTAAATTTTTGTAGTCTTTTTTATTGAAATGAGAAAAATATACTCTTTTAGGATCGTTTTTGATGATGAGGTGTTGAAATCAAATTACTATTGTGATTGTTTTTTGATTCTAAAATATAAAAAAAATAAGCCCTTGTTGAAGGACTTATTTGTTATGATTTTTAAATGATATAGTATTTTAAATTTAATTGGTATCGCTTTCGCTGTAAAAATTATTTTCTTCATCTTCTGAGCCAATATCTTCTTGCTCGTCGTCAAGTTCAGATCCTGGAACGTCTAAGTCATTACCAATTTTATCACTGTTTTGTTTCCATTCATGATTATTGTCTTGATTGATAATGCGTTCGCCAGAAATTCCTTCTGGATCAATATCCTCTAATTTATCTTCTTGATTGTAAATGTCTTCATTTGCTGGATAATCTAAATTTTCTAGATTTCTTTCGATTTGCTCATCCTTAATTTGGTCCAAACGATCTGCAGGATCTCTTTCTTCTGAATTTATCATGATTTCTATGATTTAAAATTGATAGTAATTTCTATTTAATTAAAATTAAGAAATAATGCAGTCGTTATGTTACATATTAATAATGTGATTGTTGTAGTTTTTACATTTGATAAAAATTGGTTCTGGCTTCACGCTGAGATCTTCGCGTTAGGGATAGGAGCGGCATCCTTTTGTGATAAATGTCTGGTCTTGTCTGGAAATGAAGCCTTCTTGAACAAAAGATATAGCGGATAGCCCGGCCGTAGGAAACGCCCAAATAACTTAATAGTTAGATATTAAATGCTGGAAGTTTAAGGTTTCAAGTTTCAAGTTGATTCCAATGATTATCTAATTTTCTAATTGGTAAATTATGTAATTAAATTTCTCTGAAATTAGCTTATCTTTGCCGTCCCGAAAGGTCGGGAGAAAAAAGAAACAGATGAAGTTTGATTTATTACAAAAAGATCCGCAGTCTAAAGCTAGAGCGGGAAGTATTACTACTGATCACGGAGTTATAGAAACTCCTATTTTTATGCCGGTTGGAACGGTTGCATCTGTAAAAGGAGTGCATCAGCGTGAGCTTAAGGAAGAAATTAACCCAGATATTATTTTAGGAAATACATACCATTTGTATTTGCGTCCGCAAACCGAGATTCTTGAAAAAGCAGGAGGATTGCATAAATTTATGAACTGGGATCGTAATATTTTGACTGATTCTGGAGGATATCAAGTGTATTCTCTTTCTTCAAATAGAAAAATTAAAGAAGAAGGGGTAAAGTTTAAATCGCACATTGATGGATCTTACCATTTTTTTACACCAGAAAATGTAATGGAAATTCAGCGTACCATTGGAGCCGATATTATTATGGCTTTTGATGAATGTACTCCGTATCCTTGTGATTACAGATATGCGCAGCGATCTATGCATATGACGCATCGCTGGTTAGACCGTTGTATTAATCACTTGGAAAAAGTTCCTTATAAATATGGTTATGAGCAAACATTTTTCCCAATTGTTCAAGGAAGTACTTATAAAGATTTACGCCAGCAGTCTGCTGAATATATTGCAAATTCAGGTCAGCAAGGAAATGCTATTGGCGGACTTTCTGTTGGTGAGCCGGCTGAAGAAATGTATGCAATGACTGAAGTTGTCTGCGAAATTCTTCCAGAAGATAAACCTCGTTATTTAATGGGAGTTGGTACTCCTATTAATATTTTAGAAAATATTGCGTTAGGAATTGATATGTTTGATTGTGTTATGCCAACGCGTAATGCAAGAAACGGAATGTTGTTTACAGCAAACGGAACTATCAATATCAAGAATAAAAAGTGGGAAGCCGATTTTTCTCCGATTGATGAAATGGCGCATACATTTGTTGATACCGAATATTCAAAAGCATACTTACGTCACTTGTTTGCGGCAAATGAATATTTAGGAAAGCAAATTGCAACAATTCATAATCTTGGTTTCTATATGTGGTTGGTTCGTGAAGCTAGAAAACATATCTTAGCGGGAGATTTTAGACCATGGAAAGAAATGATGGTTAAAAATATGAGTCAAAGACTTTAAAAGTTTTAAGTTTCAGGTTTCAAGTTTCAGGTTCTCTGCAGGCCGTGAAACTTGAAACCTGAAATGAAACAAACAAAATATATATGTTAACAATAATAGATAAATACATTTTAAAAAGGTATCTGGGGACTTTCTCTGTGATGCTTCTTTTATTCGCTCCAATCGGAATCGTAATTGACGTTTCTGAAAAAGTAAATAAAATGTTAGAAAACAAGATTCCATTTGGAGATATTGCATTCTATTATTACAATTTCACGATTTATTTTATCAATTCGCTTTTTCCGATATTTTTGTTTTTATCGGTAATTTGGTTTACTTCAAAACTGGCGAATAATACGGAGATTATTGCAATATTAAGTTCTGGTATTTCATTTACGCGTTTTTTACGTCCTTATATTATTGGAGCAACAATAGTATCGCTTTTTGTGCTGTTAATGGGGTTTTTTATTGTTCCTGCCGCAAGTGAAGGTTATAATAATTTTAGATATACGTATTTAAAAGGAAATGGAAAAGAGCTCATGCGGGGCGAAAACACAAATGTTTACAGACAAATTAACGATCACGATTTTATCTTTGTAAATAGCTTTAACGAAGAAACTAAAACAGCTTTTAATTTTTCTTTGGAACATTTCGAAAAAGAAAAACTAACTTATAAGATTACTGCAAGTCGTATTAAATGGGATCCTAAAAAGAAGATTTACATTTTACACGATTATACCAAAAGAACAATTGGAGAATTAAATGATGTAATAGAAAAAACTCCAGAAAAAAATGTTGCTTTTAAGTTCGAGTTAGCAGATTTAACGCCTGTTGTTTATATCGCAGAAACTTTGACTTTAGGCAAATTATACGATTTTATTGAAAAAGAAAGAAAAAGAGGTTCTGGAAATATCAATACCTATTTAGTAGTTCTTTACAAAAAATACAGCGTACCAGTTTCAGCTTTTATTTTAACCATTATTGCTGTTGCGGTTTCGTCTATGAAACGTCGAGGCGGAATGGGAACGAATTTAGCAATCGGGATTGCAATTGCTTTCTCATTTGTGTTTTTTGATAAAATATTTGGTACACTTGCCGAAAAATCTACATTCTCACCTTTATTAGCTGTTTGGTTCCCAAATATTGTTTTCGGAATCCTGGCAGTTTACCTATTACGTAATGCGAAACGATAATTTAAAAAGTTATTTAAATCTTCACTTAATTGTTTTTATCTGGGGTTTTACAGCCATTTTGGGCGCTTTAATTACTATTGATGCTGAAAATCTGGTTTGGTTTAGAATGTTGCTGGCTGGGATTTTTCTTGGCGGTTTTATTGCTTTTAAAAAACAATCTTTTCAAGTTCCAGTAAAAGAATTTTTTAAGTTAATCTTTGTTGGATTGCTTATAGCACTTCATTGGATTTTCTTTTTCAAGGCTATCCACGTATCTAACGTTTCTATTACGCTTTCTATTTTCTCTTTAGGAGCTTTTTTTGCGTCTTTATTAGAACCTTTATTCTACGGAAGAAAAGTATTGTGGTATGAAGTTTTCTTTGGACTAATAATTATTGCAGGTTTAGGATTGATTCTTCAAGTAGAAATAAAATATCTGCAAGGTGTTTATTTTGCTTTGGCTTCGATAATATTAGGAGTTTTATTTACTTTAATGAATGGAAAATTAATTGCGGATCATGAACCTTCTGTAATTACATTTTATGAGTTTGGTGCGGGAGTTTTTTTTATTACAATTTATTTTTTATTTCAAGGAAAATTTACGGCAGATTTCTTTTCAATGTCTTTAAATAACTGGGTTTTATTATTGATCTTATCATCCATATGTACGGCTTATGCTTTTACTGCTTCTGTAAAAGTCATGCAGCGATTAACTCCCTATACAGTAATGTTAACGACTAACTTAGAGCCTGTTTATGGTATCGTTTTAGCGTATTTTATTTTAGGCGGAAAAGAAAAAATGAGTGTCGAATTTTATATAGGAGCCGTTATAATTATCATAACAGTTATTCTAAATGGTGTTTTTAAACATTATAAGAATAAGAAAGAAAACTTGTAATAGTTTACTTATTTTTAAATTGCATTTTTATACTTTAAATAACAATTAACTTCGCCAATGATATAATATTTTTATATTTGCGGTTCGATTTACAAACAAAATTCAAAAATCCATGGAATATTTAGATTTTGAGCTTCCAATTAAAGAACTTGAAGAACAGTTAGAAAAGTGCGTTATTATTGGAAAAGAATCTGACGTTGATGTAACGCCAACTTGCAAGGAAATCAACAAGAAATTAGAACAAACCAAGAAAGATATATACAAAAACCTTACGGCTTGGCAGCGTGTACAATTGTCAAGACATCCAAATAGACCTTACACCTTAGATTATATCAAAGCTATCTGCGGTGATACTTTCTTAGAGCTTCACGGAGACAGAGGTTTTAAAGATGATAAAGCAATGGTTGGTGGTCTTGGTAAAGTAAAGGGACAATCGTTTATGATTATTGGTCAGCAAAAAGGTTTTAATACTAAAACACGTCAATATCGTAATTTTGGTATGGCTAATCCTGAAGGATACCGTAAAGCTTTGCGTTTGATGAAAATGGCAGAGAAATTCGGAATTCCAGTTTTAACTTTAGTAGATACTCCGGGTGCATATCCGGGACTTGAAGCTGAGGAACGAGGACAAGGGGAGGCTATTGCTAGAAATATTTTCGAAATGGTTCGTCTTAAAGTGCCAATTATCACAATTATTGTTGGTGAAGGTGCTTCTGGAGGAGCTTTAGGAATTGGTGTTGGAGATAAAGTATATATGTTAGAAAATACTTGGTACTCTGTAATTTCTCCAGAATCTTGTTCTTCTATTTTATGGAAGAGCTGGGAGTACAAAGAGCGTGCAGCTGAAGCTTTGAAGTTAACTTCTTCTGACATGAAAAAACAAAAATTAGTTGATGATGTTATTCCAGAACCGCTAGGCGGAGCACACTATGACCGTGAAACAACTTTCAAAACGGTTGCAGAATACATCACTAAAGGATATAATGAATTAAAAGACTTATCAACAGCCGACTTAATTGCCCAGAGAATGGACAAATACAGTAATATGGGCGAGTATAAAGAGTAAATTCATAAAAAGAGACTTAAAATCCGAAGCCTTACCGTTTCGGATTTTTTTTTGGTTATCAACAAATCAATATTATTTATAAACAATTATTAGTTATAAATCGATAGCAGATTTTTTTTAAATTTCGCTACTTTCGCTATATGGAAAATTTCAAAAACTTAAACCCTGTAAAGGTAGATAAAACCACAATTATTAACTTAGAAAAAGGTAAGCTCCCTCCGCAAGTAATTGATTTGGAAGAGGCTGTGCTTGGTGCTATGATGATTGACAAAAAGGGGGTAGATGATGTAATTGATATTTTACAGCCTGATGCTTTTTACAAAGATGCACACAAACACATTTTTGAAGCAATTTTGCAGCTCTTTACCGAAACGCAGCCAATTGATATATTGACGGTTTCGACTCAATTAAAGAAAAATGGAAAATTAGATTTAGCAGGAGGAGATTTTTATTTAATTCAGCTTACGCAGAAAATTGCTTCTTCTGCGCATATCGAATTTCACTCGCGTATTATTCTTCAAAAATTTATTCAAAGAAGTTTGATTAGAATTTCTTCTGAAATTATCGAAGAATCTTATGATGAAACTACAGACGTATTTGATTTGCTTGATAAAGCAGAATCTAAATTATATGAAGTAACTCAGGGAAATATCAAACGTAGTTCTGAAACTGCTCAGAGTTTAGTTCTTCAGGCGAAAAAACGTATTGAAGAAATTGCAGGAAAAGAAGGTTTGAGTGGTGTTGCAACTGGTTTTGAAAAATTAGACGAAGTAACTTCTGGATGGCAGCCTTCCGATTTAATTATTATTGCGGCTCGTCCTGGTATGGGTAAAACGGCTTTCGTACTTTCGATGGCAAGAAACGTTAGTATTCAGTTCGGACATGCAGTAGCAATTTTCTCGCTGGAGATGGCGTCAGTACAGTTAATTACGAGGCTTATTTCTTCTGAAACAGGATTGTCTTCAGAAAAATTAAGAACAGGAAAGTTAGAAAAACATGAGTGGGAACAATTAAGTACTAAAGTAAAAAACTTAGAAAAAGCCCCGTTGTTTATTGATGATACACCTTCGCTTTCGATATTCGATTTACGTGCAAAATGTCGTCGTTTGGCTTCACAGCACGGAATTAAATTAATTATTATTGACTACTTGCAGTTAATGACTGCTGGAGGTAGTGGTAAAGGGGGAGGAAACCGTGAGCAGGAGATCTCTACAATTTCCCGAAACTTAAAGGCTTTGGCAAAAGAGCTAAACGTGCCGGTTATTGCACTTTCGCAGTTGTCGCGTGCCGTTGAAACGCGTGGATCTAGTAAAAGACCTTTACTTTCGGATCTTCGTGAATCTGGAGCGATTGAGCAGGATGCCGATATCGTATCGTTTATTTATCGTCCTGAATATTATAAAATTGAAGAATGGGATGATGACGAACAATCATCTACAGCTGGTCAGGCAGAATTTATTATAGCCAAACACCGTAATGGTGGTTTGGAGAATATTCGTTTGAAATTCCTTGGACATCTTGGTAAGTTCGATAATTTAGAAGACTTTACGGGAGGTTATGATGATTTACCTTCAAAAATGAATCATGATGATAACCCTTTTATAACCAAAAATTTACCTTCGGCTAATGAAGCTTTTGGAAGTAATTTGAACGATGATGATGATGACAGCGATGTTCCATTCTAATAAAATATAAAAGCCTTAATTTTAAGGCTTTTTTTATGTTTGAATGTTAATTTTTTAATTAAAATCAGTAGTTTAGCCAAACCAATTATAAACTATTAATTTTTTTTAGATTATTAACCAATAACAAATTTAAATTATGAATGAAGAAGCTTTTCCAGGGCCTATCAGGGTTCCCTTGTCTACTGCCAAAGAATGGGAGAAAAAGTATGACGACGATACTACTGTCGAAGATCGTGCGAAAAAAGTTAAATCTTATTTGATACCAAGAGAAAGTTTAGAACTGGTTTTAAAACTTAATACCGAAGCTGTTCGTGCATATATTGGTATTAATGATGATAATGAAAAAACTTTACTTTTTGTTGGTGCTAAATACGACGAAAAAACTGGTAAGTACGTTGATGTTTACGGACCTGGTGACGGCGTTGAAAACGGAGGAGATGTTGTTTATGATGGTTCACGTCCGAGCCCTCCATTTTAATTTTAAATATTTTAAGTAAAAAATAATGGCTGATTTTTTAATATATTCAGGTTATTCCATTTTATTAATTAATCTAATATTATATGCATATAGCTTTTTCCGAAAGGAAAAAGCTAATGTTTTTTTTGTTAGTTACCTAGCTTTTGCATTTCTTATGCAAATATCAATGGAGACACTCTTTCACCTTAAAATGAATAATTTATTTCTCGTAAATACTTTTTTTATAGGTCAAATGATATTTCTGGGTTTGTTTTATTATTCAATTTTAAAAATAAAAATCCAAAAACAATTTGTAAAAGTTAGTCTTATTGTGGCTTTGCTTGTACTAACAATACAATTTGTTAATGATCCACAGGAATTTTTGAAATTTAATTTATTTGAAATTACATTAACATCATTGTTGATTGTTGTTTTTGCATTACTTCATTTCTATAATATGCTTACCGAAAATAAAACATATTACTATGCAAGTATGGGAATAATCATTTATTTACTGTCAAGTACAGTATTGTTTATTATAGGTAATCTTACTTCTACCTTGAATAACGATGTAAAATATTTAAGCTGGATGTTTAATGCATTTTTAAATATAGTCTATTATCTTTTTATTATGTACGAATGGAAGGTCAGTTTTTCAAGAAAAAAAGTTTTACAAGGTTAGTCTGTAATTGTGTACCATAAATAAATACATATGAACACCCATTCAATTCCTGATAAAGAGCTAGTTGCAATTATATTATATATATCCCTTTTTTTTATAGTTGTTGCAGTTGCATTAATTATATTCTTTTACTATTCCCGAAAAAAAATCATTCAAAAAGAATTAGAGAAAAAAGACTTAGTCCTTCAATATCAAAAAGAACAGCTCCATGCGATTATAATTACTCAAGAAGAAGAACGTAAAAGAATTGCACAAGACCTTCATGATGATATTAGTTCAAAATTAAATATTGTTTCTCTCAACAGTCATTTACTTACTGCTCCTAATCTTACGGAAACAGAAACGGCAGAAATTACAGAGAACATCATTAATTTAACAACGAAGGCATTAGAAAATTCTAGAAAAATAGCTCATAATTTATTACCGCCGGTTTTTGAAAAATTCGGTTTAAATGCTGGTATAGAAGAGTTGTGTGAAGAATTTGAAACTAGTAAATCTGTAAAAACACATTATAAAAATGAAATCGATTTTGATGATAAAGATATCGATCGACATTTACATGTTTTTAGAATTTTACAAGAGTTGATGAATAATTCAATGCGACATGGAAAAGCAACAGAAATATGGATTTCATTTATTAATAGAGATGGAATAAATATTTGTGATTATGAAGATAATGGAGTTGGTTTTGATAGTGCAAATGCTGAAAATCAAAAAGGACTTGGAATGAAAAATATTGACAGCCGTATATCGTTTTTGGAAGGAACTATAAAAATTACTTCTGAAATTAATAACGGAATCGCAGTAAATTTTACTTTTTAATCTAGTTTTTCTATTAAAATAAGATTTTTACTCAATAAAACAAGCTAAATGGACTTTTTATAAATGATATTTCGTAAATTCGGCATACCAAAACAAACGACCAAAATCAAATTAAATGAATGCTGCTATTAAAATTGCCCTAGTCGATGATGAAATTTTGTTTCGAAAAGGAATTTCTTTTTTATTGCAGAGAGAAGAAAATTTTGATGTTCTTTTTGAAGCTTCAAACGGAGATGAACTTATTTCTCAGTTAAATAAAAATGAAATTAAGCCCGACATTATTATAATGGATTTAAAGATGCCAGTTTTAAATGGTGTCGAAGCTACAAAAATTATAAGGAAATCGTTTCCAGACATTAAGATCATTGCTCTGACAAGTTATGATACAAAATCATTTATTGCCAATATGATTCAGGTAGGTGCGGTTGCTTATTTAATAAAAAATACCACCCCAAAAGATTTAATACACACTATTAATGAAGTAGCTGCAAAAGGATTTTATTATAACGAAAGCGTTTTAAAAACAATTCAAGAAACAATAGTTTCTCCTAAGAATTCAAAAGGCGGTTTAGAAACTAATTTTCTTTCTCCTCGTGAAGTGGAAATCCTGCAATTGATCTGTCAGCAGAAAACAACTGCAGAAATTGCAGATCATCTTTTTTTAAGTCCAAGAACTATAGAAGGACACAGAAATAATTTACTGCTCAAAACAGAATCACGAAATATTGCAGGCTTAGTAGTATACGCCATTCAAAATGACTTAGCTGTTCTAACAATTTAAAATATTACGCTGTCAAAAATTGAATTGACAATACGTAATATAAGATGATTGTTATGACAAGAACACATAGACCTATTTTTTGAATTATATTCATACCCTTTTCTTGGTTATTACTATCATTAAACTTCATGGTGGTTGATTTTTTTTGCATTGATTAGTTTTATGACCTGGGATAGCAAATGTATATAGAATATTTTGCCACACTATAGGTGTTTTTACCTGTTTTTTTTAATATTGTAAATCAGGTATTTACCCCTGTTTTTATATTTAACATTCTATTATGCCAGAAAAAAATCTCACGATT
Organism: Flavobacterium sp. GSB-24; assembly: GCF_027924665.1. Taxonomy (NCBI): domain Bacteria; kingdom Pseudomonadati; phylum Bacteroidota; class Flavobacteriia; order Flavobacteriales; family Flavobacteriaceae; genus Flavobacterium; species Flavobacterium sp. GSB-24. The sequence goes on along the minus strand of NZ_AP027043.1, from coordinate 38,721 downwards.
CTTTTTTTAGATTCTTCCTTTATATCTTTACTAAAATAATTTTCGGATGAATAGGAGTTTATTCTACATTTTTATACTACTAATTACATTTAGTGCTCGAGCATCGTTTATCTTAATTCCGATGGACGAAACTACACAGCAAAATCACTTAAAGGCTTATGGTATAACATATTGGTGTTTAAGCAGAGATTACAAAGCAAGCTGGCTTTTAAATTATCGTGGTGGTTCTTTTTTGTTGCCAGATGCTGAGGAGATTAGAAAAGAATGTAAAATTAGGGGAGTTAGCTTTGAAGTAATTTCAGATAGTGAACAAACTTCTATCTTAAATGAAATTTCGAGTCCTTCTCAAAATATGGAGTCGGTAATTTTAGAAAAAGCTCCAAAGATTGCAGTATACACACCAAAAGGGAAACAACCGTGGGACGATGCTGTAACGCTGGTTTTAACTTATGCCGAAATTCCGTTTACACCAATTTATGACGAAGAAGTATTAAGCGACCAGCTTTTGTTATACGATTGGCTGCATTTACATCATGAAGATTTTACAGGTCAGTATGGAAAATTTTACGCTGCATATAAAAATACCCCTTGGTATATCGATCAGAAAAAAGATGCTGAAGCACTTGCAGCAAAATTAGGATATGATAAGGTATCTCAAGAAAAAGGTGCTGTTGCCAACAAAATTAGAGATTTTGTTATTGGTGGTGGTTTTATGTTTGCAATGTGTTCTGCAACGGATAGTTTTGATATTGCACTTGCAGCAGACGGAGTAGATATTTGCGAAACAATGTTTGATGGTGATCCAAGTGAATCAAATTACCAGTCAAAACTAAATTATAATAATTCTTTTGCTTTTAAAAACTTTACTTTAGAAAGAAAACCTGAAGTTTATGAATTTTCAGATATCGATATGACTACCAAAAGGCGTATCGTGATGGATAAGGATTATTTTACTTTAATGGAATTTTCTGCAAAATGGGATCCAATTCCTAGTATGTTGTGTCAAAATCATACGCAATTAGTAAAAGGTTTTATGGGACAAACGACTTCTTTTGATACTTCATTAATAAAATCTAATGTTCTCATAATGGGAACTTGCGAATTAAATGGAGAATCTAGATATATTCATGGTGAAAAAGGAAAAGGGATGTTTACTTTTTTTGGAGGCCATGATCCAGAAGATTTTCAACATCAAGTAGGAGATCCGCCGACTGTGTTAGATTTGCATCCTAATTCTCCAGGATACAGATTAATTTTGAATAATGTATTATTTCCTGCTGCTAGAAAAAAGAAGCTTAAAACCTAATTTTAGTTTAAGGAGAATTCAAACCAAACCGGAATATGATCAGAAACTCTTCTAGCATTTTGTAGAGAATCATAATCTTCGTAGAATTTAATAACTCCTGAATTAATAAGCTTTAAATTGGAATCTTTGTAAAATATGTTGTCAAACTCAGAAGCTAGACAGACATTGTTTTTACATTTTTGCTTAAGTGTGGTTTTTTGATTTTTGAATACCGATAAATACCCCATTCCTTTTAACGGATTAAAAACAGTATGTTTTTCGGGACAATTGAAGTCACCTAAAAAAACCAAGTTTAAATTCGGATATTGATTTGGTAAGAATTTAAAATATTTAATTTCAGTTTCGGGCTGTTTTTTTTTAGTTATAGCATGAAAATTAACCAGAGTGATCGCTTTTTTATTAATCTCGAAAGTAGCAAAATAAGGTTCTCGGTCAATTTCTAAGTTGTATTTTTTCTCGAGCCAAGGCTTATTTTTCAATTTGACCTTGTTTGTTTTCCAAATATAAGCGTATCGCTCAGTTTTATAACTACTGCTCGCTGTAGGATCACTGATACTATAATTCCATTTAAATCCTTTTTGATTTAGTAGTTCAGAAAGTTTAGCGACGCTTTGGGCACCGCCATTTCCAGCGACTACCTCTTGAATTGCAATTATGTCGTAAGTTGAAATTTGTTTAGCAATATAATTTAGCTCAATATCGGATTTTGACTTACCAAAATTTTCGATATTCCAAGATAGAACTTTGGTTTGAGCAAATGATAAAAATGTAAATAATAGTAAGAGAAGGCTTAGAACGTTTTTCATGTACAATTAAAAATGAAATCAAATATAGATATTTCCTATAATATGAATATCATACCTCTCTTAGAATTACCTAGTGTTTTTTATATCTGTTTTTTAAGGCAGTACCAATAATGATGATTTGTAAAACAAGTAAAGCTGGAATAAAAATTATTTTCCAATCGATTTCCAGCCAGCCTGTTTTTTCAGAAACTAAAGCAAAACTAATTGATAAAAAAAGGCAAAGAAGCATTGTTTTCATAATAATTTTATTTTGAGTTGTGTTAATTTTTGCAAATAAAATAATAGCTTTATTTTTTGGTTTCATTAGAAGGTTAGTAGGTTATTTACAAATGTATATCTATCAAAGTTGTAATCCTTACGGAAAACCGTAAAGCTCATCAATTTATACTAGGCCAAAATCTTTAGCTATTGCAATTAGATGCACATTATTATTTGCTTTAAAATATATTTTTAATTTATTGATTCTCTTCTCAATACTGCTCGTTCCATTAGGAGTAATAGATAAATCTTTAAATTCTTTAGAAATACTTTCTAAAATATATCCTTGTGAAAGAAGTTTTAAGATCGAAATGTCATATGATTCAATTTCAATCAAAGATTTATCATTAAAGCTAAAAGATAAATCAGAAGAAAGTATTCTTTCCTCATTATTGTATGTGCTTTCAACGGCATTCTTTAGCTCAGTCATACTGTTTCGTCCTTTAGAAACGTATGCATTAATACCCAATTCATTAAAAAGAGTTTTGATTCTATAGCTTTTATCTTCGATAGAAAAAACAATTTTTTTTAATTCAGGCTGAACATGATTTACAGCCTCAATTAGTTCGTCTCCACTTGTTAAGTCGGCTTTTCTATGATCTAATTTAAATGACAAATCGGTAATTAAGAGATCGTAAGGCTCTTTTTCCAATAAAGCTTTTTTTACTTTGAGTAAACCTTCATCACAATATTTTACATGGTCAATTACCGGAACCTCTAATTCTTCCAGAACTTGAACTACAGCGATGCTGATACTGTCTAAATCTTCGGCAACTAAAACTTTTTTAAACATATTTAAATCTTATATAGGGAATGTGAAACTTATTTTAAAACCTCTTTCTGTATTTTTGTCAAAATTAATAGTTCCTTTTATTGTTTTAATACGGTTTTCCACATTTTGTAGTCTTTTTTCTAAAATTGTATCTTTAGTCGTAATTTCAGTACTGTTATCAGTGCATACTACAGTAAGGCTTTTGTTATTTATTTTTAGTATAATGCTTATCAAAGTTGCATCGCTATGCTTTTTCATATTAAATAAAAGCTCCTGTAAAATTCTATAGAGTATTATTTTTCTATTTTTTTCGATTGTATTCCAAAAAACGACATCAAAACCATTTAGGATAATATTGACATCTTTAGATCTATACTCTGAAATCATTTCTTTTAAAATTGCTACATATCGATCATCTGTTGGAATTTGACTATTTTCTTTTGAAATGTTTCGTGTTTTTGAGTAAATGTTATTCAAGTGATAAAGTAATTTTTCTTTATTTTCTTCATTTTCCAGATCATTATCTTCTGCGAATAATAAAGTTTGGTGGACATTTATGGCAAGTTCATCATGTAATTTATTTGAAATTCGCATTTCACTTTTATATATGATATCTTTTTTTTCCCTTTTGCCTTTTGAGGTTATATAAAAGATTAAAAAAAGCAATATGAAAATGGAGAAAGATATGATAATGTAAGAAATAAAGCTTCTGTTTTTTTGTCTCTGCAGCTCTAATTCATTTTCTAATTTTTGAGTTTTGAGCTCTAAATTTTCTTCTTTGTCTTTTTTAGAATCGTATATTATATTGGCAAATTGATTTTTTGCTTTTTTTCTGCTAACAATAAGACTGTCAATTTTTTTACTATAAACTTTCCAGTGTTTTTTTGAATTTTCAGCATTATCCGCTTCGATTAGGGAAGCTAACATGTTGATTTCATTTGTTACAGATTTTGCGCTTTTTGCACAATAGTAAGCTTTTTCTGCGTTAATTTTTTTTAATACAGGATTGTGGTATTTTGAATAAAACAAATAAAAAGCGTAGTAGTTGCCGATTAATTCATAATCGTCATTGAGTTTTAGGGTTAATTCTAGGCTTTCGTTAAAGCATTTCAATGCCTCATCTTTGTGGTCTCCTAGTCTTAAGTAAGAAAGACCTAGATTATATAGAATAGCTGCACGTTGAGCATTTGTATTTGAAGGGGTGATTTTATCTGCAATCTTGCACTTAGATATAGGTTCTAATAAATTTACCGCCTCTTGATATTTTTTCTGGTGCATATATGCAAATGCAATTTCAGACAATATTCTCGCTTTCCTAAATGTAGAGATTGCTTTTTTTAATGCTTTTCTATGATAATACAACGCTTTTTCATAATCGTACATATACAAATAGTTGTAAGCCATGAAGGTATAAGCGTTAACGGCATATTTTACATTGGTAGTTTTTTCTAAGTAAGGGAATGCTTTTATAAGTGTGGTTTCTGCTTCGTTATAATTACCATTTTGTTGGAGAATTTCGACCATATTGTTTAATGAACCAACATAATAATCTGCATAATCTGCTTTTGGGTAACATAACAATTGTGTTCTATTGAAATAAAAAAGGGCACTATCATTTTTTCCTGAATACCAAAAAGCATTAGATTTTTCCATCATTTGTTTAATTGCAACTGAACGATCGGTGTTGATGTGTAGTACTTTATCGTTTTTTGCCTTAGAAAGCTGTATATAAAAGATCGTTGCCAAAATTATACCGAAGATTAGCAAGCAAAATATAATGTGTTTTTTTTGAAAAAAGCGAAATAGAAACAAGTTCTTAATCATTATACTGGAACTTTAATTATAACCTTAAAACCTTTTCCTAAACCGGAATGAATTTCAGTATCACCTCTAACAGCATGAATTCGATTCTCAATATTGCTCAAACCATTTCTTAATATCATTTTATTTTTATCGATTCCTTTTCCGTTATCCGTGTAAGTGATAATTATAATATTCTCCAGTACTTTAAATGTTATTGCTGCTAAACTTGCATCACTATGCTTTTTCATATTTACGAACAATTCCTGTATAGTTCGGTAAATGGATGTTTTTTTATCTTCATTAATTTTATCCCAGTTAATAGTATTGAGACCATTTATTAAAATATTAATATTTGGAGTGTCAAATCCTGATATCATATCTTTTAGCGAAGCTACATAATTGTGATCGCTAATGGCAGGAGTATTGTCTTTAGAAATATTTTTTGTTCGGGAGTAGATATTGTCTAGTTTTTTTAATAAATGATTTCTGTTTTCTGGAGAAGTAAGATTTCTGTTTTCGACAAATGCCATTGTGTGGTAAATATCATTAGCTAATTCATCATGCAATTTTTTTGAAATTCTGATTTCGCTCTGATAAGTTGCTTCAATTTTTTGACGATTATTTCGTAGTGTTAAAAAAAAATAAAGAAAAACAATTAGGCATGAGGCTAATACGATTATGATATATGATACAATGTTTTTGCTTTGCTGTTTTACTATTTGAAGTTTATTTTTAATTTTTTGAGCTTTTAATTTTAAGTTCTCTTCTTTTTCTTTTTTTGAGTCATATTTAATTTTTGCAAATTGATTTTTAGCTCTTTGTCTTACTTCAAAAATACTATCTATTACTCTTGTGTAAAGTAGAGCATTTTTTTTTGAATCAATATCAGAACTATTTTCTATGATAAATTTTAAAGCAAGTAAGCGGTCGTCAGTATTGCCCGATAGTGTATAGTTTTTATAACTTAATTTTGCATATTTCATTGCTAAATCGGCTTTATCATTTTGATAGTATTCGGCGAGATTATAGTAGGTCCTGCCTAAACCCTCTATATAATTTGCTTTAGACTTTATTTTTAAACTCATTTCAAAAAAAATCAATGCTTTTGAATTCTTGAGTTTATAATAACAATAACCTATATAATCTAATATTTTAGAATAGTTTTCAGGATTTTGTTGTACGATTTTTTCATTACTGATTGAAACAAAAATAGGAAGTGCTTTGTCGAACTTTTGTTGTTTTATGTAAATAACAGCGATATTATTTTTTGCTTCGAGTTTATTTATTTTATTAGTTTTTAACGTAAAAGCTTTAGAGTAATAATATATTGCAGTTGGATAGTCATAGGTGTAATAATAATTCCTTCCCAAAACACTATAGATATTCCATATATAATCAGAGTTGTTTAATTCATCTAAAAGCGGAACTGTTTCCATTGCTGTTTTAATGCTTCCAACAAAATCTTCATGGTCTTGTTGGATTTCGGCCATGTAGTACATGCAAGAAACATAACTTTTAAGATCTTTTTTAAGATTGCAGGCAACTCTTGCTTTGTTGTAGTAGAAAAAAGCGCTGTCAGTATTATTATAATTATTGTAAAACTTATTTGCTTTACTTATGATCTCCTTAATTTCGATTTCTCTGTTTATTTTTTTTGAGCTATCGACATTTTGCTTTCGACAAGATGTAAGCATTAACAAAGCAGTTATTAAACAAGTAATTATTTGCGCTCTTTTTGGAATCATGTGCCAAAAATAAATATTTATAGAAATCTCAAAAGAGTATAAATACGGTATTTTTAATTATTTTTAAATTACGATTTTTTTAATTCTCATTTATAGATAAATACAAAAAGCCCTTTTAAACAAAGGGCTTTGCAGAGTTTTAGGCTTGTAAATTTATCCTTATAAATTATACAGCTCTCAACCCAGTTGTAATAGCAAGTCTATTCCAAGAGTTAATTGTGATAATGGCAAGGATGATTTCAGCAAGATATTTTTCGTCAAAAAATTGTGCTGCGTTTTGGTAAACTTCATCAGAAACATGATTGCTAATTTGGGTTACCTGTTCGGTCAAAGCTAAAATTGCTTTTTCTTCTTCCGTATAAACATCAGCTTCACGCCATGCACTTATTAGGTAGATTCTCTGTTCAGAAATTCCATGTTTTCTAGCGTCAGCGGTATGCATATTTATACAAAATGCACAGCCATTGATTTGCGATGCACGAATCTTAATTAATTCTTTATGTACTGGAGTTAGTGAGGTAGTAGAAATATATTTCTCTAAATTCATTAAAGCTTGATAAGCGTCTGGAGCAACATTCGGGATAACAATTCTTGGTTTCATTTTTATATGTTTTAAAAGTTCATTACAAAGGTCAGTAATGCATACTTTTAAAAACTTGAACTACTTCAAGAAATTAAGATCACACTTTTCCAGCTCTTATTTTACTCATAAATTCAGCTGAAAAATCTAAATAGGAGGCAAGCATGTATTGAGGAACCCTTTGTACAAAATCTGGATTTAGATTATTAAAATGGTTATATCGTTCTTCTGCAGACATTGTAAATAGAAATTTAATTCTCATCTGCGCGGCGCCAAATGCTTTTTGAGCTACAATTCGAAAGTATCTTTCAAGGTTCGGAATTTGCGCAAGCAGTGACTCTAAAACTGATTTTTCAATTGCAATAACTTCAGTAGTTTCAACTGCTTGAATGTAGAAATGAGAGGGTATGTGATTGTGGTAGCTTAAATAATCTGTTATCCACCAGTTTTCAATGGCGAATTGTAACGTTTGTTCTGTCCCTTTAGAATTGATAATATACTGACGCATGCATCCTTTTACAATAAAATACATAGTATTGCAAACTTGCCCTTCTTGTAAAACTAGATTCTTTTTCTTAATCTGTGTTATAGTTAAGCATGATTCAAGTATGTCAATTTCGGATGGCTCGAGTGGAACAAACTTCTGGATATGATCTAAAATTGTATTGTGCATTTGAGATTATAGTTTTAAGTAAATTTAATCTAATATTTTAATTCATAAACTAATAAAATTATAGCAGCTGTATAAAAACAAAAAACCATCCCGCTTAAAGGATGGTTTTTTTATGATAAGTAAGTAATCTAAATTGAGTTTATAAAACGTTTATTTTACTTTATTAAGTATTGCTTTGAAAGCTTCTGGGTGGTTCATAGCTAAATCTGCAAGAACTTTACGGTTCAATTCGATTCCGTTAGCTTTAACTTTTCCCATGAATTGAGAATAAGACATTCCTTCTAATCTAGCTCCAGCGTTGATACGTTGAATCCATAATGAACGGAAATTTCTTTTATTCTGTTTTCTGTCACGGTAAGCATAGCTCATTGCTTTCTCTACCGCGTTCTTAGCAACTGTCCAAACGTTTTTACGTCTACCAAAGAAACCTTTGGCTTGCTTCATTATTTTTTTTCTTCTTGCTCTTTTAGCAACTGAATTTACCGATCTTGGCATAATTTTAAATGTGTTTTTGTAGCAGGCGTCCTGAATTGAATCAAAGGAACTTGAAAGCCATACTCCAAGGTTATATAAATAATTTTTTAACCTAAAGAATTATTAGATAATTCTTAATTGTTGTTTGATGCTTTTCATATCTGTAGAGTGAACTAGCGCTGAGTGTGTCAAAGCTAATTTACGTTTTTTAGATTTTTTAGTCAAGATATGACTTTTAAAAGCATGCTTTCTTTTAATCTTTCCAGAGCCAGTAACTTTAAAACGTTTCTTAGCGCTAGATTTTGTTTTCATTTTAGGCATTTTTCCTAGTGTTTTAATTTATTCTTACTTACTTATTTTTTTGTTTCAAGTTTGTAGTTTCAAGTTCAGAACTGAACACTGAGACTATAAACTGAGAACTACTTCTTTTTCTTCGGAGCAATGAACATAATCATTCTCTTTCCTTCCAAAACAGGCATAGCTTCAACTTTACCATGTTCTTCTAAATCTTGAGCAAGACGTAATAATAGAATCTGACCTTGATCTTTGTAAATAATAGAACGTCCTTTAAAGAAAACGAAAGCTTTTAATTTAGCTCCTTCTTTTAAGAATTTTTCAGCGTTCTTTCTTTTGAACTCATAATCATGCTCATCAGTTTGAGGACCGAATCTAATTTCTTTTACAACAACTTGAGAAGATTTAGCCTTTAATGCTTTGTCCCTCTTCTTTTGCTCGTAAACAAATTTCTTGTAGTCCATGATTTTACAAACCGGCGGTTCTGCGTTTGGCGAGATCTCAACTAAATCCAATTCAAATTGGTCAGCTAAACGTAACGCTTCTGCGATTTTGAAAACGCCAGGCTCAATATTTTCACCTACAAGACGTACCTCTGGAACACGAATAAGATTGTTTATTCTGTGTGCGTCTTTTTTTTCTACTCGAGGTTGAAAACCTCTGTTGCTTCTTATTGCTATGACTTTATAATTTAAGTTAAACTGTAAAAACTTTTAATGTCTTTTTTATTTCTTCGTTTACAATCGAAGCAAATTCTTCAATAGAAACGGTAATGTTACCTTTTCCTTCTTGCCCGTGACGACGAATAGAGATTGTACCATTTTTCTCTTCTTCTTCACCTACAATTAGCATAAAAGGGATTTTCTGCATTTCTGCATCTCTGATTTTCTTGCCAATTGTCTCGTTTCGATTGTCAATTAGGGCGCGAATTTCGTGATTTTCTAGCAAATCTAAAACTTTTTTAGCATAATTTTCGTATTTCTCGCTCAAAGACAAGATTATAGCCTGTTCTGGCATTAGCCAAAGTGGGAAATTTCCTGCTGTATGTTCTAGTAGAATTGCTATAAAACGTTCCATCGATCCAAAAGGAGCTCTGTGAATCATAACTGGTCGATGTAATTCATTATCAGCACCTTTGTAAGTTAATTCAAAACGTTCTGGTAAATTGTAATCTACCTGAATTGTTCCTAATTGCCATTGTCTTCCTAAAGCATCCTTAACCATGAAATCAAGTTTCGGACCGTAAAAAGCAGCTTCGCCATATTCTACAACAGTATTTAGACCTTTGTCTCTTGCTGCGTTAATAATAGCGTTTTCAGCTTTTTCCCAGTTCTCATCTGTTCCAATGTATTTTTCTCTGTCTTCTTGGTCTCTTAACGAAATTTGAGCAGTAAAGTTTTCAAAACCTAATGAACCAAATACATATAGTACAAGGTCTATTACTTTTTTGAATTCTTCGTCCAATTGTTCTGGAGTACAGAAAATATGCGCATCATCTTGAGTAAATCCTCTTACACGAGTCAAACCATGTAATTCTCCCGATTGCTCATATCTATATACAGTACCAAATTCAGCGTAACGCTTTGGTAAATCTTTATATGACCAAGGTCTTACATTGTAAATTTCACAGTGGTGAGGACAGTTCATTGGTTTCAATAAAAATTCTTCACCTTCTGCAGGAGTATGGATTGGCTGAAAGCTGTCTGCTCCATATTTTGCATAATGTCCAGAGGTTACATAAAGTTCCTTCTGACCAATATGTGGAGTTACAACCTGCTCGTAACCTGCTTTCTTTTGTGCTCTTTTTAGAAATTGCTCCAAACGATCTCTCAATGCAGCTCCTTTTGGCAGCCATAAAGGTAAACCTTGACCAACTTTTTGAGAGAAAGCAAACAATTCAAGTTCCTTTCCTAATTTACGGTGATCACGACGCTTAGCTTCTTCAAGAAGTTCAAGGTATTCAGTTAGATCTTTTTGTTTAGGAAAAGAAGTTCCGTAAACACGAGTCAGCTGTTTGTTCTTTTCATCTCCTCTCCAGTAAGCTCCAGCCACACTCATAATTTTTACAGCTTTGATAATTCCAGTATTCGGAATATGGCCTCCACGGCATAAATCTGTAAAAGTAGAATGGTCGCAAAAAGTAATAGTTCCGTCTTCAAGATTAGAAATCAATTCCGTTTTGTAAACATTATCTTTATACATCTCTAAAGCTTCTGCTTTGCTTACAGGACGCATTTTAAAATCATGTTTCTCTCTCGAAATCTCAAGAACACGGTCTTCAATCTTTTTGAAATCTGCTTCGGATATCTTCTGATCTACAAAATCTACATCATAATAAAATCCATTAGCAATTGCAGGTCCAAGGGTTAATTTAATTCCTGGGTATAATTCCTCAAGAGCTTGAGCCATTACGTGCGAAGTCGAATGCCAGAAAGCTTTTTTACCTTCAGCATCATTCCAAGTATATAATATAAGATTACCGTCGGTCGTTAATGGAGTTTCGGTTTCAATAGTTGTACCATTAAAAGATGCAGAAATCACATTTCTTGCAAAACCTTCGCTAATGTTTTTAGCGACCTCCATTGGAGTAACGCCTGAAGCGAACTCTCTAATTGACCCATCGGGTAAAGTAATCTTGATCATTGTTTATAATTTTGTGAATGCAAATATAGGTGATTACAAAAACACATACAATATATATGTATAAGTTTACTTTTATATCTATTGCAAGCATCATTATATATAAGTTGAATTATATGGTTATATATATAGGACTAAAAAAATCCTCAGGCTGAGCGAAGTCGAAGCCTCTCACAATGATTTGGAATTTAAAATTTGGAATTTACTTTTAAATAAGAAGCATAATCCCCCTGTCCGTTCCAGTCTTCTTCTTTTTAAAGAAAAAGCAGAAGGATTTTCTCTGAATCCTCGGGACTGTCAGGGCTGGGGCATATATTTTTAAAAGAACATTAGAATAAATAAGGAATATAAAATCTCTTAAAGTGCCGGCACAGGGCAGTAAAAATTAAAAACTCTGCAAAAATGGAATGTAATATAGGAGTTAAATTGAGGAAATGCTGTCCTGGCAAAGAAAAAACTGACAATGGTTCAAAAAAGCTGATAATGTAAATTAGCAGTTATCAGTGTGTTAAGAAAAACTTTCAAAAAAGATGGAAAAAATATAAAAAAAAGTCTTGCAGATGTAAATAAAGGTGGTACTTTTGCACCCGCAACAACGCAATGTTCACAGACAGACTGGCAGGAAAAACTAATTAAAAGAGAAAAGAAATTTTCAAAAAAGATTAGAAAAAGCTTGTGGGAATGGAAAACGGATATTACATTTGCACCCCGCAAATACGGGAAGTTCCTTGAGATACTGAGAGAAGAATTGGAGAAAAAGAGATTTAAAAATTTCGGAAAAAAAAACTTTAATTTTTTCTTGCAGGAAACAAAAAGAATTTTTAGTTTTGCACCCGCTTTGAAACACAGGCGGAATAATAAAGAAGACACGTTCGTAGACATATTGAATTGACAGCCGTTTTAACAGAGATGTTAGAACAAAAGAATAAGAGTAATAGAATTGTAAGATTCGAAAAGAACCGATAGATAAATCATCGCGATATAATATTACAATATACGATGAAGAGTTTGATCCTGGCTCAGGATGAACGCTAGCGGCAGGCTTAACACATGCAAGTCGAGGGGTATAAGTCTTCGGATTTAGAGACCGGCGCACGGGTGCGTAACGCGTATGCAATCTGCCTTTCACAGAGGGATAGCCCAGAGAAATTTGGATTAATACCTCATAGTATTACGACCCGGCATCGGGATGTAATTAAAGTCACAACGGTGAAAGATGAGCATGCGTCCCATTAGCTGGTTGGTAAGGTAACGGCTTACCAAGGCAACGATGGGTAGGGGTCCTGAGAGGGAGATCCCCCACACTGGTACTGAGACACGGACCAGACTCCTACGGGAGGCAGCAGTGAGGAATATTGGACAATGGGCGCAAGCCTGATCCAGCCATGCCGCGTGCAGGATGACGGTCCTATGGATTGTAAACTGCTTTTGTACGAGAAGAAACACTGATTCGTGAATCAGCCTGACGGTATCGTAAGAATAAGGATCGGCTAACTCCGTGCCAGCAGCCGCGGTAATACGGAGGATCCAAGCGTTATCCGGAATCATTGGGTTTAAAGGGTCCGTAGGCGGTCTTGTAAGTCAGTGGTGAAAGCCCATCGCTCAACGGTGGAACGGCCATTGATACTGCTGGACTTGAATTATTAGGAAGTAACTAGAATATGTAGTGTAGCGGTGAAATGCTTAGAGATTACATGGAATACCAATTGCGAAGGCAGGTTACTACTAATGGATTGACGCTGATGGACGAAAGCGTGGGTAGCGAACAGGATTAGATACCCTGGTAGTCCACGCCGTAAACGATGGATACTAGCTGTTGGAAGCAATTTCAGTGGCTAAGCGAAAGTGATAAGTATCCCACCTGGGGAGTACGTTCGCAAGAATGAAACTCAAAGGAATTGACGGGGGCCCGCACAAGCGGTGGAGCATGTGGTTTAATTCGATGATACGCGAGGAACCTTACCAAGGCTTAAATGTAGATTGACCGTTTTGGAAACAGAACTTTCGCAAGACAATTTACAAGGTGCTGCATGGTTGTCGTCAGCTCGTGCCGTGAGGTGTCAGGTTAAGTCCTATAACGAGCGCAACCCCTGTTGTTAGTTGCCAGCGAGTAGTGTCGGGAACTCTAACAAGACTGCCAGTGCAAACTGTGAGGAAGGTGGGGATGACGTCAAATCATCACGGCCCTTACGCCTTGGGCTACACACGTGCTACAATGGCCGGTACAGAGAGCAGCCACTGGGCGACCAGGAGCGAATCTATAAAGCCGGTCACAGTTCGGATCGGAGTCTGCAACTCGACTCCGTGAAGCTGGAATCGCTAGTAATCGGATATCAGCCATGATCCGGTGAATACGTTCCCGGGCCTTGTACACACCGCCCGTCAAGCCATGGAAGCTGGGGGTGCCTGAAGTCGGTGACCGCAAGGAGCTGCCTAGGGTAAAACTGGTAACTAGGGCTAAGTCGTAACAAGGTAGCCGTACCGGAAGGTGCGGCTGGAACACCTCCTTTCTAGAGCCTCAATTGTTAGCACGAAGGTTATGAGTTAGAAGTTATGAGTGATGCGTCTTGACGCTTAACCCTTAACGTATAACATTTAACACAATGGCACGATGGGGAAAAAAGATGGTTTTCTTCAGGTATCTGAATTGGAGATTGTATTACTCTTGCTGTTAATTTAAAAGAAATGAAAATTAAGTAAAACAGAGTCTCGTAGCTCAGCTGGTTAGAGTACTACACTGATAATGTAGGGGTCGGCAGTTCGAGTCTGCCCGGGACTACTTTTTTAAGATTGTTAATTGTAAATTATAAATTACAAAAGACAGAATAAAAAAAGACTGTAAGCTTGATTAAAAGGAAATTTTAGGGGTTGAGGCCTTATGAGAACTAATTCATAACTCATAACTAATAACTCATCACTAAGAAAATGGGGGATTAGCTCAGCTGGCTAGAGCGCCTGCCTTGCACGCAGGAGGTCAACGGTTCGACTCCGTTATTCTCCACAGGTCCGAAAGGACAAAAGTTCATTGACATATTGAGATAAGAAAATAATAAGAAAGTAGAAAGCGTTTTTTACAATTTTATTGTAAAAAACAAAAAAAAACGGTCCTGATTAATTTTAGGATTGGTACAATAAGCAAAATAAGGGCGTATGGGGGATGCCTAGGCTCTCAGAGGCGATGAAAGGCGTGATAAGCTGCGAAAAGCTGCGGGGACGGGCACACACCGATTGATCCGCAGATACCTGAATGGGGCAACCCGCTATGCTGAAGGCATAGCACACCGATAGGTGGGCAAACCCGCTGAACTGAAACATCTAAGTAGGCGGAGGAGAAGAAAACAAAAGTGATTCCGTAAGTAGTGGCGAGCGAACGCGGATTAGCCCAAACCGGTGCTGTTACGGCAGTGCCGGGGTTGTAGGACCGCGGTATTTTATGTACAAGGAACCGGAAGCTTCTGGAAAGGAGCACCATAGAGGGTGACAGTCCCGTACGGGTAACAAGTATAATAGATAGCGGTATCCTGAGTAGGGCGGGGCACGTGAAACCCTGTCTGAATTTGGCGGGACCATCCGCTAAGGCTAAATACTCCTGAGAGACCGATAGTGAACCAGTACCGTGAGGGAAAGGTGAAAAGAACCGTGAATAACGGAGTGAAATAGATCCTGAAACCATACGCTTACAAGCGGTCGGAGCCCTTTCGTGGGGTGACGGCGTGCCTTTTGCATAATGAGCCTACGAGTTAACGTTGCTGGCAAGGATAAGTGTTTAAGACATGGATCCGCAGCGAAAGCGAGTCTGAATAGGGCGCTTTAGTCAGTAGTGTTAGACGCGAAACCGTGTGATCTACCCATGGGCAGGTTGAAGCTGTGGTAACACACAGTGGAGGACCGAACCGGTTGACGTTGAAAAGTCTTCGGATGACCTGTGGGTAGGGGTGAAAGGCCAATCAAACTCGGAAATAGCTCGTACTCCCCGAAATGCATTTAGGTGCAGCGTTATTTTAGTTATACAGAGGTAGAGCTACTGATTGGATGCGGGGGCTTCACCGCCTACCAATTCCTGACAAACTCCGAATGCTGTATAATGATTGATAACAGTGAGGGCTTGGGTGCTAAGGTCCAAGTCCGAGAGGGAAAGAACCCAGACCATCAGCTAAGGTCCCCAAATATATGCTAAGTTGAAAGAACGAGGTTTGTCTGCCCAGACAGCTAGGATGTTGGCTTGGAAGCAGCCATTCATTTAAAGAGTGCGTAACAGCTCACTAGTCGAGCGGACGAGCATGGATAATAATCGGGCATAAGCATATTACCGAAGCTATGGATTTACAGTTTACTGTAAGTGGTAGGGGAGCATTCTGACAGGGCAGAAGGTGTATCGTAAGGTATGCTGGACCGGTCAGAAAAGAAAATGTAGGCATAAGTAACGATAATGCGGGCGAGAAACCCGCACACCGAAAAACTAAGGTTTCCACAGCTATGCTAATCAGCTGTGGGTTAGTCTGGTCCTAAGGCGAACCCGAAAGGGACAGTCGATGGCCAACGGGTTAATATTCCCGTACTGCTTATTACTGTGATGGGGTGACGGAGTGATGAAAGCGCCGCGGACTGACGGAATAGTTCGTTAAAGTACCTAGCTATATTCTCTGCAGGCAAATCCGCAGAGAATGGTGAAATACGATAGTACTCGGAGTCTTCGGACAAAGAGATAGTGCGCCTAAGGGCTTCCAAGAAAAACCTCTAAACTTCAGGTAATAAGCACCAGTACCGTAAACCGACACAGGTAGTTGAGGAGAGAATCCTAAGGTGCTCGAGAGATTCATGGCTAAGGAATTAGGCAAAATAGACCTGTAACTTCGGGAGAAAGGTCGCCCCGAGCAATCGGGGCCGCAGTGAAGAGGTCCAGGCGACTGTTTATCAAAAACACAGGGCTCTGCAAAATCGTAAGATGAAGTATAGGGCCTGACACCTGCCCGGTGCTGGAAGGTTAAGAGGAGATGTTATCTTCGGAGAAGCATTGAATTGAAGCCCCAGTAAACGGCGGCCGTAACTATAACGGTCCTAAGGTAGCGAAATTCCTTGTCGGGTAAGTTCCGACCTGCACGAATGGTGTAACGATCTGGACACTGTCTCAGCCATGAGCTCGGTGAAATTGTAGTAACGGTGAAGATGCCGTTTACCCGCAGTGGGACGAAAAGACCCTGTGCACCTTTACTATAGCTTAGTATTGACCTTGGATAAATGATGTGTAGGATAGGTTGGAGACTGTGAAGGGGCGTCGCCAGGCGCTTTGGAGTCATTGTTGAAATACAACCCTTTGTTTATCTGAGGCCTAACCCCGCAAAAGCGGGGGACATTGCTTGGTGGGTAGTTTGACTGGGGTGGTCGCCTCCAAAAGAGTAACGGAGGCTTCTAAAGGTTCCCTCAGTACGCTTGGTAACCGTGCGTAGAGTGCAATGGCATAAGGGAGCTTGACTGAGAGACATACAGGTCGATCAGGTACGAAAGTAGAGCATAGTGATCCGGTGGTTCCGCATGGAAGGGCCATCGCTCAAAGGATAAAAGGTACGCCGGGGATAACAGGCTGATCTCCCCCAAGAGCTCATATCGACGGGGGGGTTTGGCACCTCGATGTCGGCTCGTCACATCCTGGGGCTGGAGAAGGTCCCAAGGGTTGGGCTGTTCGCCCATTAAAGTGGCACGCGAGCTGGGTTCAGAACGTCGTGAGACAGTTCGGTCTCTATCTACTGCGGGCGTTAGAAATTTGAGTGGATCTGATTCTAGTACGAGAGGACCGAATTGGACAAACCTCTAGTGTATCTGTTGTCCCGCCAGGGGCACCGCAGAGTAGCTACGTTTGGAAGGGATAAGCGCTGAAAGCATATAAGCGCGAAACCCACCACAAGATGAGATTTCTTTTAAGGATCGTGGAAGATGACCACGTTGATAGGCTATAGATGTAAAGGCAGTAATGTCATAGTCGAGTAGTACTAATAATCCGTAAGCTTATGTACACCCTTTTCTCCCGGCTGCGGCCGGGAGAAGAAACTTTCTAAAATATATTTACTTTTCTTTATCTCAGTATGTTAAAATATTTGCCTGTCGCGGGCAGTTATGAGTCTTGGGTTACAAGTCAGGAGTTGAAAAACAATAAACTCTAAACCAAAATCCAAAATCCATAACTAAAAACCTTAAGGTGGTTATTGCGGCGGGGCTCACCTCTTCCCATCCCGAACAGAGTAGTTAAGCCCGCCTGCGCAGATGGTACTGCAGTATTGTGGGAGAGTATGTCGCCGCCTTTTTTTCAAAAACCCTGTTTCTAATCGAAACAGGGTTTTTTCGTTTTTATTGGTTTTGTATATTTTAGTTTTTACTAAAAAGCTCAAACTGTTAAATTATAGTCAATTGTTTGTTCTTCTATATTCATACTTTAGAAGTTTTAAATTTGAATGAGTATTTTTGTGCTCAAATTATTATTTAAACATGAGAAAAAGTATTTTACTGTTGGCACTTTTTATAATTACAAATCTAAGTGCACAACAACGTCCTAAGTTAGTTGTAGGTATAGTAGTTGATCAAATGAAAATGGAATATTTATATCGTTTTTCAGATGATTTTTCAGCGAATGGTTTTAAAAAGTTAATGAATAATGGATATGTTTTTCAGAATATGCATTATAATTATATGCCAACCTATACTGCGCCGGGACATGCTTCTATATACACTGGTACAACTCCTGCTACACACGGAATCATAGGCAACGAATGGTTTAGCAGAACTCTTGGAAAAGAGATGTACTGCACAGATGACGCAGATGTGAAAACTGTGGGAGACGGAATTGCTGAAGAAGGTGCAATGTCTCCTAAAAATCTTCAAAGTACTACAATAACTGACGAAGTTCGAATGGCAACTAATTTTGCTGGAAAAGTTATTGGAATGAGTCTTAAAGATCGTGGAGCAATTTTACCAGCTGGTCATTTTGCAAATTGGGCTTTTTGGTACAGTAAAACAGGTTCGTTTATTTCTAGCAGTTTTTATGGAGAAAAATTACCAGAATGGGTGTCTGAATTCAATAATGAAAAAAACTACTTAAAATATATTGATAAAGGTTGGGATTTGTATAAACCAGCTTCAGTTTACAATGAAAGTCTCCCAGATAATAATCCTTATGAGGGGAAATTGTACGGAAGTGCTGCTCCAGTTTTTCCATACGACTTAAAATCTATGTATGAGAAAAATGATGCTGGAATTATTCGTGCTACTCCTTATGGAAACGATCTTTTGGCAGATTTTGCTAAAAGAGCAATTGAAAAAGAAGAATTAGGAAAAGATAATATTACAGACTTCCTAACTGTGAGTTTTTCTTCAACTGATTACGTAGGTCATTTACTTGGACCAAGATCTATGGAACTTCAGGATACTTACTTGAGGCTAGATCAAACTATTGCTGATTTCTTAACCTATTTGGATAAAACTGTTGGTAAAGGTAATTATTTGTTGTTCCTAACTGCGGATCACGCAGGAGCAGAGAATGTAATTTACTTAAAAGACCGTAAATACAATGTAGATAACTATCCGTCAAAAGAAGTTAAGAAAAGCATGCAAGATTTCTCAGTAAAAACTTTTGGAGTAGATCTGGTTTTAAACTATTCGAATTTTAATGTTTTCTTGAATAAGAAGATAATTAAAGATAAAGGTTTAGAATTATCTAAAGTTAAAAAAGCTTTTAAAGATTTCTTGATTTCTCAACCACAAGTTAAAAAGGTTTATACAGAAGAAGAAATTCTAGCTAATGGCGGAAACGATTACGCTCTTAATTTTGTGGCTAAAGGATATGATGTTACACAAAATGGTGATTTAGTTATAGTTGATAAACCAGGGGATATTGAATATAGCACGACAGGTACATCTCATGGAACGATCTACAGTTATGATACTCATGTCCCAGCTATTTTTTACGGGTGGCATATCAAAAAAGGGGAATCTTATGATAAAAAAGCAATTACTGAAATAGCTCCGACAATTGCTCAAAAAATTAAAGTTACTTTTCCTAATGGAACTGAAGCAAAAGTATTGCAGGAAGTTTTAGATGAAAAGAAATAACATCTTAATATTATTAGAAATAGAAAACCTGTCTTTTATGAAGACAGGTTTTTTTATGCATAAAAAAAGGCTTTTCAATTAAGAAAAGCCTTTATAATAGTGACTTAGTAAGCACTTATTAAGTATTAGCACTATGCGTTTGCTAATACTATCTCTTCGTTAAAAGGAAGGTTCCAAGCTTCAGCAACTCCTTTGTAAAGGATTTTTCCATTAGCTACATTTAAACCTTTTTTCAATTCTTCATTTTCGTTACAAGCTTTCTCCCATCCTTTGTTTGCTAGTTGTACGGCATATGGTAAAGTTGCATTAGTTAAAGCTAAAGTTGATGTGTAAGGTACAGCACCTGGCATATTAGCTACACAATAGTGAACAATATCATCTATAATAAAAGTTGGATTTTCGTGTGTTGTAGGAGTACAAGTTTCAATACATCCACCTTGATCAACCGCTACGTCAACAACAACGGCTCCTGGACGCATTAATTTTAGCATATCACGAGTAATTAAGTGAGGTGCTTTTGCTCCTGGAATTAAAACCGCTCCAACAACTAAGTCAGCATCTTTAATTGCTCTAGTGATATTATAATGGTTAGACATTTCTGTATTTACATTCGCAGGCATAATATCATCTAATTGACGCAAACGAGGTAAACTTAGATCCATGATAGTAACTTGAGCACCTAAACCTGCAGCCATTTTTGCAGCTTGAGTTCCAACAATTCCTCCGCCTAAAACTAAAACTTTTGCAGGAGGTACACCTGGAACACCACCTAAAAGAATTCCTCTTCCTTTTAATGGTTTTTCAAGATATTTAGCTCCTTGTTGAATTGCCATACGACCTGCAACTTCTGACATTGGAACTAAAAGAGGTAAGCTGCGATCTGTTTTTTCTACAGTTTCGTAAGCTAAACAAACAGCTCCTTTCTCAAGCATAGCATGAGTTAGTTCTTCTGATGAAGCAAAGTGAAAGTAAGTGAAAAGTAATTGATCTTTTTTAATCAAAGGATATTCAGAAGCAATTGGTTCCTTAACTTTGATAATCATTTCTGCAATTGCATAAACTTCTTCAATAGTTGGCAAAACTACAGCACCAGCTTGAGCATATTCATCATCACTAAAACCACTTCCTAAACCAGCAGTAGCTTGAACATAAACTGTATGCCCGTGTTTTTTCATTTCTGATACACCAGCAGGAGTTAAAGCAACTCTGTTTTCGTTGTTTTTTATTTCTTTTGGAACACCTATTATCATTTTGTTATATTTTTTTGTTTTTATTGAAATTGTTTTACAAATCTACAGAGAGAGAAGAAATTATGGTTTAATGATTGTTAAATAAGAAAATATTATTTTATTTTTTACTTTTACAGAAAAATATTCTGTTTTAAGTTCAATTTTATTGTTGAAAAAGAAAAAAAGACTAAAAACTATTAATCTAATAAAACGTTTTCGCTATGGCTTTAGATGAAATTGACAAAAAAATCTTACGTCTTCTTCAAGAAGATGCACATTACACTTTAAAAGACATTGCAAACAAAATAAACTTGTCGCTAACTCCTGTTCATGATAGAGTGAAACGTCTTGAGAAAGATGGTATTATAGAAAAATATGTTACTATTTTAGACAAGAAAAAGTTGGGAAACAACTTAACGGTTTACTGCCAGGTCACACTTACTAAACAGACTTATGATACATCTGAAGGGTTTAATCAATCGATTTTAAATTTACCCGAAGTTGTGGAGTGTAATTATGTTTCTGGAAATTTCGACTATATGCTTAAAATCATTATTCCAGATATGGAAAGTTATCACCATTTCCATCAAAAAAAATTATCTGTTTTGCCTGAAGTTTCTTTGATTAATACTGTTTTTGTAATTTCTGAAGTAAAAAGCACAACAGTTTTGCCAATTTGATTAAAGAAAAAACCACCAAGAAATCTTGATGGCTTTAAAAAATAGTTAGTTTGGTTGAATTAATAATACGTATAACGTCTTACTTTGGCAATATATTTTGCTAAACGAATTACTTGATGGCTGTATCCATATTCGTTATCATACCAAATATATAACACGATATTTTTTCCATCCTTTGATACAATTGTTGCATTGCTGTCATAAATGGATGGAGCAGAAGTTCCAACAATGTCAGATGAAACTAATTCATTATTTAAAGAATATTTAATTTGTTCTACCAATTCTCCCTCAAGAGCATATTTCTTCATTATTTTATTAATGCCAGCAATTGATGTCGCTTTTTTAACTTCTAAATTTAAAACAACCAAAGATCCATTTGGAACAGGAACTCTAATCGCATTTGAAGTTAATTTTCCTTCCAAGGAGGGCAAAGCTTTTGCAACAGCACTACCAGCTCCAGTTTCAGTAATTACCATATTTAACGCAGCAGCTCTTCCGCGACGGTATTTTTTGTGCATATTATCAACTAGATTCTGATCATTTGTATAAGCATGAATGGTTTCTAAATGGCCTTTAGTAACTCCTAAAGTATCTTCAATGACTTTCAAAACTGGAGTAATGGCGTTAGTTGTACAAGATGCTGCAGAAAAAATATCCACTTCATCAGGATTGTATTCATTTTGATTTACTCCGTAAACAATATTTGGAACTCCTTTTCCTGGTGCCGTTAGTAAAACTTTTTCAACCCCATTTGATTTTAAATGTCTTTTTAAAGTTTCTTCAGTAGTAAAGGCTCCAGTATTGTCAATTAGTAAAGCATCATTAATTTCGTATTGCGTATAATCAATTTCTTCAGGAGAATTTGCCGTTATGATATGAACTGTAGTTCCGTTGATAATTAGAGAGTTATTTTTTGGATCGGCAATAACAGATCCGTGAAAATCGCCATGGATAGAATCATAACGCAGTAAAGAAGCACGTTTCTCTAAACTTGTGGCATCATTTTTATCACGGGTTACAATTGCTCGCAGACGCAGCTGATTTCCTTTCCCAGTTTTAGACATTAATTCTCTTGCTAATAAACGTCCTATCCTTCCGAAGCCATATAAAACCACATCTTTCGGTTGAATTTCTTTTGATGATTTGGCTTTCTTCAATTTATCCATCACAAAATACCTTGCATCTGGATATTTTTCGTCCTCTAAGCGATATTCGTAGGTTAGTTTTCCAAGATCTATTTTTGCCGGTGGCAGGTCTAAAGATAAAACGACTTTTGCAATTTCTACAGAATCAAATATGGTGATTGGTTTTCCAACAAATTCACCCGCATATTGATGAAGGTTAATAATATCGCTGACATTTTTGTCTAGCAGTTGGTTTTTAAATAAAACCATTTCTACCGATTTGTCATACCATAAATCACTTATGATTTTAATTAATTCGACTCCAGCTCTTCTTCGGTCGACCTGTAATGATACCTCTTTTTGGTACAAAGATTTGTTGTTCATAATAGATTAAATTGAAATAATAAAACGCTCACTTATTTTATAATTTGGCGCAAAAGTATCTATTTCAATCGATTTCGTAAACTATTTTAGCATTTATTTTAAAAAATAAAAAAGCCATCTTAAATTTACTAAGATGGCTTTTTTAGTTTTCAGTCTCAGTCACAGTGTTCAGTTGTAAAAACTGTAAACTGGGACTGAGTACTGTGACTTAAATTATAATTCTAAAAATTTCTCCGTTTCTGTTGATCATTTCAATTCGAACACTTTGGCCTTCGTCTTTTTTACTTAAGAGTTTCGAAACTGTTTCAACATTTGTTGCTTTAACATTATCAATACTTAAAATGATATTACCTTGTAGTTCATTTTGATACTGCATTAAATTCTCATTTGTAATATTTTTAATCTTAACACCATAATCAATTCTGAATTTTTTCTTGTCTGCAGCATCGATATTTTCTAATTCAATTCCTTTAAACTCGGCGCTGTAAAATTCATTTTTACTTAAAGTTACTGGAACAGTTTTAGTTTTTCCATCTTTAATATACGTTACTTTTACTACATCATTTGGGCGTTTGGTATTAATGTAACCTGATAAATCTGCATATGTAGAAATATTTTGATCATCTAGCTTTACAATAATATCGCCTTTGCCTAAGCCTGCTTTTTCTGCGCCAGAATTTTTGGTTACTCTATTAATGTAGAATCCTTGAGTTTCTGTAATACCTAATTCTTTAGATGCGGTACTATTTAGTTCACCACCTTCAACTCCTAAAATTCCTCTTTGCACATTTCCATATTCCATAATATCCTCGATTATTTTTCGAGCGATATTAGAAGGTACAGCAAAAGAATATCCTACATAAGAACCAGTCATTGAGGAAATCATGGTATTAATTCCAATTAGTTCGCCTCTCGCATTAACTAACGCTCCACCGCTATTTCCTGGATTAACTGCCGCATCTGTCTGGATAAATGATTGAATGCCGCTTTGATCTAAATTTCTGGCTTTCGCCGAAACAATACCAGCAGTTACTGTAGAAGTTAAGTTATATGGATTTCCAACTGCCAATACCCATTCTCCAACTTTTACGCTGTCTGAATTTGCGAAAGCGGTGTAAGGAAGTTTTTCATCGGCATTGATTTTCAAAAGTGCTATATCCATTTTTGAATCTGTACCGATTAACTTCGCTTTATATGATTTTTTATTGTTTAAAGTAATTTCGATTTCCGTAGCATCTTTAATAACGTGATTGTTGGTTACAATGTATCCATCTTCGGAAATAATTACACCAGAACCAGTACCAACTTGTTCTTGTTGCTGCTGTCCTCCGTAACCATAGAAAAATTCAAGCATCGGATTACTAACGGTTCTTCTAGAAACATTTTTTACGTGAACAACGGTATGGATAGTTTTGTCTGCGGCTTCGGTAAAATCTACTGTTTCACCTGCTAAACCAACATTTTTTCCAAATGAATTGGGGGCAAGAGTAACAACAGAATTTCCTTTTCCAAAAAAAGAATTGTTGCTTTCAAATAATAACTTGTAAGCACCAAGAGTAATAGCACCACTTAATAATGACACTAAAAATAAGGCTGAAAATCTTTTCATATTAGAATTTGTAATTAAAGTTATTAGAATTTATGTTCATGTTATTTAACGTAAAATTACTTCAAAAAATTATTTGTAAAAACGGTTTAACTCTCTTTAACAATGATTAACATTTCATTAATTAATAGTTTGTACTTTTGTATTTCTAATGACTAAAAAATGCAAATAGAATTTTATAAATATCAAGGAACCGGGAACGATTTTGTAATGATTGATAATCGTTCAAATTTCTTTCCAAAAGAAGATGTTAAACTTATTGAACGCTTGTGCGACAGACGTTTAGGGGTTGGAGCTGATGGATTGATTCTGCTTGAAAATGACTCTGAAACCGATTTTAGAATGGTTTATTATAATTCCGATGGAAATCAAAGCTCCATGTGCGGCAATGGTGGGCGTTGTCTCGTTGCTTTTGCCAATCAGTTGGGAGTAATTGATGACAAAACAACTTTTATTGCCACTGACGGATTACACCATGCTTCTGTTAATGATGATTCTATTGTTTCCTTGCAGATGATTGACGTTAACGAAATACAGAAAAAAGATTCTTATACGTTCTTAAATACTGGATCGCCACATCATGTTCAAATTGTAGACGATTTGGAACACTATAATGTAAAAGAAAATGGCGCAGCAATTCGTTATGGAGAATTATACGGAGAAAAAGGCAGCAACATCAATTTTGTAAAAAAAGTTGATAATGATACTTTTTCTTTGAGAACGTATGAAAGAGGTGTTGAAGACGAAACATTGGCATGTGGAACGGGAGCAACTGCAGTTGCAATAGCGATGAATGCAATTGGCGAAACAGATAAAACCTCAATTAATTTAAATGTTGAAGGTGGAAAACTTGTCGTTTCTTTTGATAAAGAAAATGATGGTTACACAAATGTTTTCTTAACCGGACCTGCAAAATTTGTTTTTAAAGGAACAATCGAGATTTAATATAATAAATACCAATTTTTTAAATCCCAAATTCCAATCGACATTCTAAAATCTAAAATTGTAAATGATAACATTAAAAGGAGATTCCATTTATCTGCGTGCACTTGAGCCTCAAGATTTAGAGTTCATCTATTCGATAGAAAATGATGAGAATATCTGGGAAGTTAGCAATACGCAAACGCCTTACAGCCGTTTTTTGATTAAACAATATTTAGAAAATGCCCATCAAGATATTTATGAAGCAAAACAACTTCGTTTGGCAATCTGTCAGGATGAAGATTTTCCTGCTGTTGGATTAATTGATTTATTTGATTTTGATCCTAGAAATAATAGGGCAGGAATTGGGATTGTTATTCAGAAAGAAGAAAATCAAGGAAAAAATATTGGTTCTGAGGCTCTAGAACTTTTAATAAAGTATTCCTTTTATAATTTAAATCTCCATCAATTGTATGCAAATATTGGTGTACAAAATGTAGCTAGTCTTGCACTTTTTACTAAATTTGGTTTTAAGAAAATCGGAATAAAGAAAGATTGGATCTTGTATCATAACCACTATCAAGATGAAGCAATTTTTCAATTAATTAATAAACAAATTTAAATTTTAAGCTTTGACTCTAAAAAAAATTATCACAATAAGTGCCGTAGCCGTAATTTCAGTCTTAATGATTTATGGTTTTATTTTAATCAGTAAAATTTTTAGTTCTAATACTAAGTTTGAAGAAAAAGAATTATATGTATATGTACCTACAGATGCAACTTATGCTGATGTAAAAAAGATATTATCGCCTTACATCAAAAATTTCGACAATTTTGAAATGGTTGCCGAAAAGAGAGATTATCCAGAAAATGTAAAATCTGGACGTTTTCTTTTAAAGAAAGACATGAACAATATTGATCTAGTACGAGCAATGCGTTCTAATATTCCAGTGAAATTGGTTTTTAATAATCAAGAACGTTTAGAGAATTTTGCCGGAAGAATTGGTTCAGAAATAGAAGCAGACAGTTTATCATTATTAAAAGCCATAAAAGATTCTACTTTCTTAGCAGCAAATGGTTTTAATGAAGATAATGTTTTTGCCATGTTTATTCCAAATACTTATGAAATCTATTGGAATACTTCGGCAGAGAAGTTTCGTGATAAAATGATTAAGGAATACAATAATTTCTGGACAGCTGATAGAATTGCTAAAGCAAAAGCGCAAGGATTAACTCCTGTTCAAGCTACGATTTTGGCATCTATTGTTCATAAAGAGTCAGTTAAAAAAGATGAAAGACCGCGTATTGCTGGTGTTTACTTAAACCGACTTCGTCTAGAAATGCCATTACAGGCAGATCCAACTGTTATTTATGCATTGAAATTAAGAGACAATAATTTTGATCAAGTTATTAAAAGAGTTTTTTATAACGATTTGGTAATGAGATCTCCGTATAATACTTATGTAAATAAAGGACTTCCTCCAGGACCAATCGCTATGCCTGATATTACAGCGTTAGAAGCAGTTTTAAATCCAGAGAAAAACGATTATATTTATTTCTGTGCAAGTGTAGAGCGTTTCGGATATCATGAATTTGCGGCAACATTGGCAGAACATAATGTAAATGCAAAGAAATATTCTGACTGGATCGCTAGTCAGGGTGTAACAAGATAATTTACATTTTTTAAAGTATTCAAAAACCGAAGTAAATTTACTTCGGTTTTTTTGTTTGTAATTTTTGATTGAAAAAGTGATTTCGAACTTAGAAATATCAAATTACTATTTTGACCATTTTTTTGTTCTGTTTAGTAAAGAAATAAACATTTTTTAATGTAAAATTTTATAAAATTCAAAAAGTAGTTTTCAAAATTTGGATAAGAACTAGTAAATAATTGTAATCTATTTCTTTCTTTTTAGCCTTTTTTACTTAAAATTAATATAAAATTTGATTTTTTTTGAGCTTAAAATTCAATTTATGAAGGTAAAAAATCACTCGATAAAACTTTTGGAATCCATTATTATAACTGGGACGAAAGCAATTTTGAGTTTTTTGATAAAAATGTTAAAACGTTGATTTATAGCATATTTTTAAAATGCCTTATCTTTGCACCGTAGAAATTTCAAGAGGGTGACAGAGTCTTGAAGAAAAACAATTTATGATAAAGAAATGGTATTTTTATGCGAGTTTAGTCGTTATTATTACATTTTTAAGTTTGGGATTTATTCCCTCTAACCACGAAACCAAACCTTGGTTTTCAATTGAAAAAACAGATGGATCAGAATATATTTTTCCATCTAAAGAAAAGGATGATTATCCAAACACCAACGTCCCATACACAGGAAATCATCTAATAGGTTTTAAAGAAGCAGTTGCTTTTAAAGAATCTCAAGGGAAATACAGATTAGTAAATTCTCTTGGTTACATGGGTAAATATCAATTTGGTTCTAAAGCTTTAAGAGCAATCGGAATTAATGATAATAAAGCCTTTTTAAAAGATCCTGCCCTACAAGAAAAAGCTTTCATGGCTTTATTGGCCAAAAACAAATGGATTTTACGCAATGAAATTGAAAAGTATGAAGGCAAAATCATCAGCGGTATTGAAATTACCGAATCTGGAATTTTAGCTGCAGCCCATTTAGGCGGTGCAGGTTCTGTAAAGAATTTTTTCAAAAACAAAGGAAGCAGACATTTTAGAGATGCTTTCGGAACTTCTTTGAAAAGTTATATGAGAGATTTTGCAGGTTACGATCTTTCTTTTATAGAAGCAGATAGTAACGCAACAGTTAACGACTAAATTAAAAGAGGTTATTTCATAATTGTGAAACAACCTCTTTTTCTATTTTTATCTCTTCAATCAGCCTTAAGTAATACTATAAAACCTTAAGAATTTTTTCATCAACATCCCCTAATAACTGAAAACCGAGACTGAGACTAAAAAACTTACTCAATCAAGGCCTCCAAGATTTTAATAGCAGCTTCACTGATTTTAGTTCCAGGACCAAACACGGCAGCAGCTCCCGCATCAAACAAAAATTGATAGTCCTGAGACGGAATAACACCGCCTACAATTACCATAATATCATCACGGCCATGTTTTTTTAATTCTTCTATAACCTGCGGGACCAATGTTTTATGACCGGCTGCAAGTGAAGAAACTCCTAAAATATGCACATCATTTTCTACAGCTTGTTTCGCTGCTTCAGCTGGAGTTTGAAATAACGGACCAATATCAACGTCAAAACCAACATCGGCATAACCTGTTGCGACTACTTTTGCACCTCGGTCGTGGCCGTCCTGACCCATTTTTGCAATCATAATTCTAGGTCGTCTACCTTCTTGTTTAGCAAAAACATCAGCTAGTTGTTTTGCCCGCTCAAAATTTTCGTCATTTTTTATTGCTGCACTATACACACCGCTAAAAGATTTGATTTGTGCTTTAAACCGACCAAAAACAGTTTCCAATGCATTACTAATTTCGCCCAATGTTGCTCTGTTTCTAGCGGCTTCAATTGCATTTTCTAATAAGTTTCCCTGTCCTGTTTGTGCACAAAGGATTAGTTTTTCTAGTGAATTATTTACTTTTTCCGTATTCCTTGTTCTTTTTATTTCTTCTAATCGTTCGACCTGCTGTTTTCGAACCAATTGGTTATCAACATCCAAAATATCTAACGGATCTTCTTTTTCCAATCGATATTGATTCACACCCACAATAATATCCTGTCCGCTGTCGATACGCGCTTGTTTTCTTGCGGCGGCTTCTTCAATTCGAAGTTTGGGAATTCCAGCTTCAATTGCCTTAGTCATGCCGCCTAATTCCTCAACTTCCTCAATTAATTTCCAAGTTTTTTCTGTGATGTCATTAGTTAAACTTTCCACATAATAACTTCCAGCCCACGGATCAACTGTTTTAGTAATCTTAGTTTCCTCCTGAAGAAAAATTTGAGTATTACGAGCAATTCTTGCGGAGAAATCTGTTGGAAGCGCAATTGCCTCATCTAAGGCATTGGTATGAAGCGATTGTGTGCCTCCAAAAACGGCTGCAGCAGCTTCAATACAAGTTCGGGCAACATTATTAAACGGATCTTGTTCGGTTAAACTCCAGCCGCTAGTTTGACAGTGTGTTCTTAAAGCCAAAGATTTGTCACTTTTCGGATTAAACTGCTGTAACAATTTTGCCCAGATCATTCGGCCGGCTCTCATTTTTGCAATTTCCATAAAATGGTTCATCCCGATTGCCCAAAAGAAAGATAGCCTCGGAGCAAATTCATCAATTGTCATTCCTGTTGATAATCCTGTTCGAATGTATTCTAAACCATCTGCTAAAGTGTAGGCCAATTCAATATCGGCAGTGGCTCCAGCTTCCTGCATATGATAACCAGAAATAGAGATAGAATTGAATTTTGGCATTTTTTTGCTAGTAAATTCAAAAATATCAGCAATTATTTTCATCGAAGGAGCAGGAGGGTAGATATAGGTGTTTCGTACCATGAACTCTTTCAAAATATCATTTTGAATTGTTCCTGCCAATTTTTCTGGAGCAACCCCTTGTTCTTCTGCAGCGACAATATAAAAAGCCATAATGGGTAAAACGGCTCCATTCATCGTCATTGAAACCGACATTTCATCAAGTGGAATCTGGTCAAAAAGCACTTTCATATCTTCAACAGAATCTATTGCAACGCCGGCTTTTCCAACGTCACCCACAACTCTTTCATGGTCAGAATCGTACCCGCGGTGTGTAGGTAAATCAAAAGCTATTGAAAGTCCTTTTTGACCTGCTGCTAAATTCTTTCTGTAAAAAGCGTTACTTTCTTCCGCAGTAGAAAATCCAGCATATTGACGTATCGTCCACGGGCGTCGTACATACATTGTTGCATATGGACCGCGTAAATTAGGTGCAAAACCAGCTCCGAAATCAAGAAATTCTAAATCTTCGATATCCTTTTCAGAATAAGTTTTTTTAATCTCAATTCCTTCCGCAGTAGTGAAGTTTTGTTCTAAGTCTTCTGGGTTATGCGTTGGTTCGCTTAGCTCTTCACTTTTAACTTCCAACTTTATATGTTTAAGGTCTTTTCTCATTTTGTATTGTATGACTAATGAAGTCTTTTGAGAGCTTTAATTACGTCTTTCATTATCAAATAATATGGTAAGAAGTAAAATAATATAGCTAAAAGCATTGTTGTGAGTGCTATCAAAATCTGTTTATAGTTTTTATATGTAATTCCGATTATGAAAAAAATTAGACAAGTGACTACCATCACTAATGATAATATCCAAAAGATAACAAAATAAATTCCCATCTTATTCTTGTTCTAATCGTTCCTGTTCCATTTTTTCTGAAAGTCTTTTTTCGATTATGGGCGTAATTAATGTTTTTCTTGGTTTGATTTTGACAAAAGGGAACAGTTCTAAATCATGCTTCATTCTGTCTTCTTTGTTCGGATATTTATTTGTTCCTAAAAGAATTTCCTTTTTAGAATCAAATAATTCCTGTTCTTTATTGGCGCTTTCCTGAATTTTCTTTTTGATTGTTCCATCATTTAAAAGCTTCAAGAAACCTCCATTAGCTTCAACATCTTTAAACAAGGTTAAAGCTTTTTCGGCGAGCTGCATCGTTAAACTTTCGATATAATAACTTCCATCAGCTGGATTATTTACTTTGTCAAAATAGCTTTCGTGTTTTAAAATCAAAAGCTGGTTTCTGGCGATGCGGTCTCCAAATTCATTGTCTTTGTGATACAAGGCATCGTATGGCAAATTAGCAATTGCATCTGCACCTCCTAAAATTGCCGACATGCATTCTGTTGTTGTACGAAGCATGTTAACATTATAATCGTAAATCGTTTTATTTCGTTTTGTCGGCGTTACCAAAAAATGGCATTTTATTTTAGAATTGTATTCTTTAGCTATTAAATCGAAAAGCATTCTAAGTGCGCGAAGTTTTGCAATTTCGAAGAAATAATTGGTTCCAACAGAGATTTGAAAAACAATTGGTTTCGTTAATTCAGAAAAACGATTCAGGTATTCGTTAGCATGCGCTAGACTGTATGCAATCTGCTGGGTAATATTTGCACCCGAATTTTGATATAAACCTACATCTACGCTTAAGAGATTTAAGTTGGTTGTATTTTTAAATAGTAAATCTAAAGTTTCAAAATTATTTTTCTCTGAAGTTGTAAACCAATTTCCGTCGCGTGCTAATTGTCCAATAGGATCAAAATTGCAATAAAAATAAGCCTTTTTTTGGATTGAAATTGTATCTAATTTTTTAACGAAATCGATTGAGATAAAATTGAAATTAAAGTAAACGATTTTGTTTTCTAAAGGAAGATCCTCTAGTAATTTTTGAATATCAATTTTGTCATTTTCTATAGTAAAACGAAGACTCTCTGCACCTCTTTGTAATGTGTTTAAAGCTCGTTCGATAGATTTATCGACATCATAAACAAAGATATTCTGGCAGATTTTAAAATCTGATGCCTGAGTATTTACATTAGCTGCTTTGGTGAATTCATCGTTGTGATAGAAAGGTTTTACCTGAATATCTTCTGGCGAATTCCAAATAACAGTTTGATTATAATCGGCTCCATCTAATTCAAACTGAATTTTTTGTTTCCATTGTTTGGATGAAATCGGATTAAAATCGTCGAATAGGTTAGTGGCCATTTTATTTTTTTTGATTATTCTTTTTCTGGAATAGTGTCTCCTTCAAATTGTATGATGTAGATATCTTCGCTGTCTTTTTTCATGAAATACTTTTCACGGGCGTATTTCTCAATTTGTTCTGGATTTTTTAATTGCTTGATCTGTTCCTGATCTTTTTTGATTTCTTCCTGATAATACTTTTTATTATCCTGAAGTTCATTTATTTGCTGATCTAAAAAGCGATGATCAAAATAAGAGTAATTGTCTAAAAATAACATCCAAACAATAAAAAACAGCAAAACCCAAACGTATTTGTTTCCAAGGTATTTGAACCATTTTTTGTCTTTATATGGATTTTTTAATTTCATTTTTAAACGAATATTGTTTTGAATATGATTGGTGTTGTTTAGCCCCGATAGCAGTGAAAATCCTTTTGTGTCTCGTTTCTTTAACGAGACACAAAAGATTGTAACGAATAGCGGGAAACAGCTCCTTATTATTATGGTTTAAATTTACGATAAAAATTATGAAATTCGCTGATTAATTACTGCACGAACTACATCAATTGCTACTGTATTGTATTTGTCATTAGGGATAATAATGTCTGCAAAAGCTTTAGACGGCTCGATAAATTGCTCGTGCATAGGCTTTAAAGTCGTTTGGTAACGGTTTAAAACTTCGTCAATATCACGTCCGCGTTCTGAAATATCTCTTTTTAGACGACGAATTAATCTTTCATCAGAATCTGCGTGAACGAAGATTTTAATATCGAACATTTCACGTAATTCTGGATTTGTTAAAATAAGAATTCCTTCTACAATCATCACTTTTCGAGGATGAGTTGAAACCGTGTCATCTGTTCTATTGTGCTGTACAAAAGAATAAACAGGCTGATCGATTGTTTCTCCAGCTTTTAAAGCTTTTAAATGTTTTTCTAACAATTCAAAATCGATAGCGCGCGGGTGGTCAAAATTAATTAATGCTCTTTCGTCAAAAGACAAATTGGTTGTTTCTTTATAGTACGAATCTTGAGAAATCACCCCAACTTCGGTGTGTGGCAATTCATTCATAATTTGGTGTACTACTGTGGTTTTTCCACTTCCTGTTCCTCCTGCAATTCCAATAATGAGCATAAAATTTTTGTTTGATATTTGTTTGGCAAAAATAATAATTTAACTGAATCGCTAAACATATTATCTGTTTTAAACCATATAAGTAATATAAGTAAATTTAAGCGGAAAATTTTTTAAGCAAAACAGTACTTAACTGAACTTATATCACTTATATGGTTAAAATGTTTGTTTTTATTTTAAAAAAAATCCCGAAAGTAAACCTTCGGGATTTCGTGCAATCAGTATAGTTTTAAAAAAATATTCTGAATTTAGTAAGCACTTGTAATTATTTATTCTTTTTTGCTTTAATCATCATTTCAAGCTGATCCCAAAGTTCTTCTGGAATTGCTTCTAATAAGTTGAATTGGCCTGCGCCTTTCAACCACTCGCCTCCATCAATCGTAATTACATCTCCATTGATATAGGCTGAAAAATCAGATACTAAATAAGCTGCTAAATTGGCTAATTCCTGATGATCACCAACTCTTTTCAATGGCACTTTTTTAGCCATATCAAATTTTTCAGATAAATCTCCAGGCAGTAATCTGTCCCAAGCTCCTTTTGTTGGGAAAGGCCCTGGAGCAATTGCATTAGAACGGATTCCGTATTTTGCCCATTCTACAGCAAGACTTCTTGTCATTGCCAAAACTCCTGCTTTTGCCGTAGCGCTAGGAACAACGTAAGCAGATCCTGTCCAAGCATAAGTAGTTACTATATTTAAAATCGTTGCCGAAGTTTGTTTCGTGTCGATCCAGTGTTTTCCAAACGCCAGTGTACAGTTTTTAGAACCTTTCAACACAATATCTATAACTGTATCAAATGCATTAGCAGACAACCTTTCTGTTGGCGAAATAAAATTTCCTGCTGCATTATTTAAAAGAACATCCACTTTTCCAAAAGCTTTTAAAACTTCTTGAAGCATGTTTTCTACTTCTTCGTAATGACGAACATCACATTGCAAAGGAAGACATTTGCCCCCAGTTTGGCTTTCCAGTTCGGCAGCTGTAGT
Organism: Flavobacterium sp. GSB-24; assembly: GCF_027924665.1. Taxonomy (NCBI): domain Bacteria; kingdom Pseudomonadati; phylum Bacteroidota; class Flavobacteriia; order Flavobacteriales; family Flavobacteriaceae; genus Flavobacterium; species Flavobacterium sp. GSB-24. Next base: position 4,560 of record NZ_AP027043.1, on the reverse strand, counting down.
TTTTAACTTTTCTAGATCTCTAGAAGTTATCGCTACTTGAGCTCCTAATTCGAGAAAATATTTGGTCATAGCTTTACCTAAACCACTTCCGCCGCCTGTAACGACAATGACTTTGCCTTGTAAAGCATCATCACGTAACATTTTGTCTGTATAGCTCATACTTTTTCTTTTTTTGCAATATTAGTTAAATAAAATAGGATGCACGCATAATAATGTTATAAAATTTTGAAAAATTTTATATTTCGCATAATTTTTTTGCAGCAGATTCAAGCGTAAAGTCGTCTTTGGCGAAACAAAACCGAATTAATTTTTGATCTTTATGGTCAGAGTAAAAAGTCGAAATCGGAATTGCTGCAACGCCATGGTTAATGATTAGATTTTTGCAAAAGCTCACATCGTCTTCGTTTGAAATATTGGCATATGAAGCGACTTGAAAATAAGTTCCTTCGCAGGGCTTTAATTCAAATCGGCTGTTTTGAAGTAATTTTTGAAAGTAATCTCTTTTTTCTTGATAGAATTTTCCAAGAAGATTGACATCGACAACGTCTAAATATTCGTTGATGGCAAATTGAGAAATACTATTAACGCTGAAAACCAAAAACTGATGCACTTTTTTGATTTCTTTCATTAAATGTTCTGGAGCAATGGTATAACCAATTTTCCAGCCTGTTATATGAAATGATTTTCCGAAAGAGGAAACCATTACACAACGTTCTAAAAGGAAATTTTTGGTGTGAGCAGAAATATGTTTTTCTTCGAAAGTAATATATTCGTAAACTTCATCAGATAAAACGATAATGTCTGGATATTTTTCGAGAAGGTTTTTTAGCTGAACAAAATCATTTTCAGTTAAAATTTTTCCGGTCGGATTATGCGGGTTATTGATAATCATCATCCTGCTTTTTGCAGAACAAGCTTTTTCTATCGTTTCCCAATTCGGCGTATAATCATCGTTTAAGGCAACTCGAACTGGTTTTGCTTTGCAAAGTAAAACAGGAGATTCATAAGAATCATAACTTGGATCGAGAATAATTACTTCATCATTTTCTTTTACTAAAGCTAAAATTGAAGTAAAAATACCCTGCGTAGCGCCCGCTGTAACTAAAAGTTCTAAATCAGGATTAATTGTTCTGTTATAAGAATCTTGAATTAGTTTGGCAATTTTATTCATCAACGGAGGATAACCTGCCATTGGAGTATATTGGTGAACGTTTTCATTCGCTAATCTTGCAACTATATCTGTTAATCTTTCATCTACAGGAAAATTTGGAAATCCCTGCGAAAGATTTATCGCATTGTATTCGGCTGCCATTTTTGACATTACCGTGAAAATGCTTGTGGTTACGTTTGGGAGTTTGCTCATGCTTGAAGTTTGATTATAGAAAAACTTATGAATAATTGCACACTTTAAATTTGTACGGGTACCACAATTGAATATAAAGTTCTGACTTCTTTTCCATTTTGTTTTCCAGCTTTCCATTTAGGAGATAATTTTAGAACACGTATGAGTTCATCTCCTGACCAAGATCCAATATCTCTCAGTATCTTTATATCGCTTAGTGAGCCATTTTTCTCAATTACAAAAGTTGCAAAGACTTTTCCTTGAAGAGTTGGTCGTTTGCTGGACTTTTTATAATTTTTACCTATAAATTGATTAAATCTGACTCTGCCTCCAGGAAAAGTAGGAAGAATTTCTAATCCAGCAGTATTATAGATATGATTTTCATCAAAAATTATTTCTTCTTCTTTGTAATTTTTTAGATTTTCTCGTAAATCATCTGGAGACTTTTTAAATTCTTTGTGTTGAGAAAATATATTTTGGACAAAACAGAATAAAATCAGAAATAAAAACTTTTTCATGATAACGAGATTTAAATGTTGACTTACATTTTATGAATAATAAAAATCGTTGGTCTATTATGTAAATCAACTTTCAGTTTTTTCCAGTCGGCAATTTTCATTGTTTTAATGAATTCTGTTGGCAGTGTAATATCTGTGGCGATACATAAATGTGTTGACGGACTTACAATCTGCAAAATATCTTCAACCAATTTGTTGTTTCTGTAAGGAGTCTCAATAAAAATCTGTGATTGGTTTTTATCAAAAGATAATTTCTCAAAATGTCTCAATGCCGATTTTTTCTCGTCTTTGTCAATTGGCAAATATCCGTTGAAAGTAAAACTCTGGCCATTCATTCCAGAAGCCATCATAGCCAGTAGGATAGAAGATGGTCCAACCAAAGGTACAACTTGAATTCCTTTTTCGTGTGCTAGTTTTACGATCACAGCACCAGGATCAGCGACACCTGGACATCCTGCTTCGCTCATTAAACCCATATTTTTCCCTTCTAATAAAGGTTTGATAAAGTCTAAATGTTCACTTGGTTCAGTACGTTTATTAAGAGTAAAAAGCACCAATTCGGATTGCTTTTTTTCGGGATAAACCGCTTTAATTGATTTTCTGGCAGTTTTATCGTTTTCAACGATATAGTGGTCTATAAGTTCGATACTTCTTTTAACTGTTTGAGGTAAAACATCCATCGGATCGCTTTCGCCCATTGTAGTTGGAATTAAATATAGTTTTCCTAGAAGTTTCATGTGTATATGTTTAAAATTAAAAAATTCAATTATCTCATTTTTGAAACAATTGAATTAAATTAAGCGTGTTTTTTGATTAGTTTTTCGGCGATCAAGTCCGTTACTTCGTCCAGCATTTGATAAACATTTTCAAATCCGTTTGTAGCACCGAAGTATGGATCTGGAACGTCTACATTTTCGTCGGGAAATAATTCATTTAGAATCAAATGAACTTTGCTTTTGTGTTCAGGATTTTTAGCAAGATGATTTACATCATTAAAATTTGAATTGTCCATTACAAATATGTAATCAAATTCATCAAAATCACTGGTTTTAAACTGTCGGCCTTTTTGTCCGCTGATATTGATACCGTTTTTTTTGGCAACCTCGATCGAGCGTTTGTCAGGACAATGGCCAACGTGCCAAGAACCTGTTCCGGCTGAATCAACAAAGAATTTATCTTTAGGTAATTTAGAAGCTAAAATTCCTTCTGCTAAGGGAGATCTACAGATATTCCCCAAACAAACCATTAGGATTTTTACAGGCATGATGCGACTTAAAGCGTTAGTTTTTTATTGATGTCTTCAACAAACTTTTTAAATTGTTTGTCTGTAGAAACTAAGTTGTCGACTGTTTTACAAGCGTGAAGAACAGTTGCGTGATCACGATCTCCAATTTGTGAACCGATATTGGCTAAAGAAGCTTTGGTGAATTTTTTAGCAAAAAACATTGCTAATTGTCTTGCTTGCACAACATGCCTCTTTCGAGTTTTCGATTGAAGTGTTTCAATATCTAACTGGAAATAATCTGAAACGATTTTTTGGATATAATCGATTGAGATTTCTCTTTTTACGTTTTTAACAAATTTCTCTACAACGCTTTTCGCTAATTCGATTGTAACTTCTTTTTTGTTGAAAGAAGATTGAGCAATTAACGAAATAATGGCGCCTTCTAGTTCTCGAACATTTGTTTTAATGTTTCGAGCCACATATTCTAAAATATCTTCTGGCATTTCAACACCATCACGATATAAAATGTTCTTTAAGATCGAGATACGGGTTTCGTAATCAGGCTGATGCAATTCTGCAGACAATCCCCATTTGAAACGAGACAATAATCTTTGTTCAATATCCTGCATATCAACAGGAGCTTTATCTGAAGTTAAAATTACTTGTTTTCCATTTTGATGTAAATAGTTGAAAATATGGAAAAACACGTCTTGCGTACCTGATTTTCCAGATAAGAACTGAACATCATCAATAATTAAAACATCTATTAATTGGTAAAAGTGAATGAAATCATTACGATTATTCTTTTTTACCGAATCAATATACTGCTGTGTAAAAATCTCAGCAGAAATATATAAAACTGTTTTTTCAGGATATTTATCTTTTACTTCTACACCTATAGCATGTGCTAAGTGTGTTTTTCCTAAACCAACTCCTCCAAATATCAATAACGGATTAAATGAAGTTCCTCCAGGTTTGTTGGCAACAGCCATACCTGCAGAACGAGCCAAACGGTTAGAATCTCCTTCTAAGAAATTATCAAAGCTGTAGTTCGGATTTAACTGAGACTCAATTTTTAAATTTCTAATTCCAGGAATTACAAATGGATTTTTTAGTTCAGGATTTAAGTTTTTAAACGGAGCATCAACCTCTTGCGGTTTCATCGGCACTCTGTTGGAACTTGGCAGCTGCTCGGTAAACGGCTGTTTGTTACCATAAGTGTTCTCCATTTTAATTTTATAGAGTAACTTTGCGTTTTTTCCCAGTTCTTTGGTAAGCGCAACTTTCAATAATTTTACATAGTGCTCTTCGAGCCACTCGTAGAAAAATTTACTTGGAACTTGAATGTATAATGCGTTATCGGTTAGCTCAACTGATTTGATTGGTTCAAACCAAGTTTTGTATGCTTGATCTTGAATATTATCCTTTATAAAGGACAAACAGTTTTCCCATACCGATTGAGCAGTTTTAGTCAT